>NZ_CP149573.1:0-3970597 GCF_038396325.1 Brachybacterium sp. GPGPB12
GTGTCTGTTTATCGATGCCATTATTTTGAATGGCAGATTATAACGGATGATACAGCAGTTAAATGCTGGTTGTTTGTTTATTTTGTCAGGTTTATAGTTTTTCATGATTTTCATGGAGAGTTTGATCCTGGCTCAGGACGAACGCTGGCGGCGTGCTTAACACATGCAAGTCGAACGATGACGGTGGTGCTTGCACCACCTGATTAGTGGCGAACGGGTGAGTAACACGTGAGTAACCTGCCCTCCACTTCGGGATAACCTCGGGAAATCGTGGCTAATACCGGATATGAGCACTCATCGCATGGTGGGTGCTGGAAAGATTTATCGGTGGGGGATGGACTCGCGGCCTATCAGTTTGTTGGTGAGGTGATGGCTCACCAAGACGATGACGGGTAGCCGGCCTGAGAGGGCGACCGGCCACACTGGGACTGAGACACGGCCCAGACTCCTACGGGAGGCGACAGTGGGGAATATTGCACAATGGGCGAAAGCCTGATGCAGCGACGCCGCGTGGGGGATGACGGCCTTCGGGTTGTAAACCCCTTTCAGTAGGGAAGAAGCGAGAGTGACGGTACCTGCAGAAGAAGCGCCGGCTAACTACGTGCCAGCGACCGCGGTAATACGTAGGGCGCAAGCGTTGTCCGGAATTATTGGGCGTAAAGAGCTTGTAGGTGGCTTGTCGCGTCTGCCGTGAAAACCCGAGGCTCAACCTCGGGCGTGCGGTGGGTACGGGCAGGCTAGAGTGTGGTAGGGGAGACTGGAACTCCTGGTGTAGCGGTGAAATGCGCAGATATCAGGAAGAACACCGATGGCGAAGGCAGGTCTCTGGGCCATTACTGACACTGAGAAGCGAAAGCATGGGTAGCGAACAGGATTAGATACCCTGGTAGTCCATGCCGTAAACGTTGGGCACTAGGTGTGGGGGACATTCCACGTTTTCCGCGCCGTAGCTAACGCATTAAGTGCCCCGCCTGGGGAGTACGGCCGCAAGGCTAAAACTCAAAGGAATTGACGGGGGCCCGCACAAGCGGCGGAGCATGCTGATTAATTCGATGCAACGCGAAGAACCTTACCAAGGCTTGACATGCACTGGACGGTCGCAGAGATGTGGCTTTCTTTGGACTGGTGCACAGGTGGTGCATGGTTGTCGTCAGCTCGTGTCGTGAGATGTTGGGTTAAGTCCCGCAACGAGCGCAACCCTTGTTCTATGTTGCCAGCACGTGATGGTGGGGACTCATAGGAGACTGCCGGGGTCAACTCGGAGGAAGGTGGGGACGACGTCAAATCATCATGCCCCTTATGTCTTGGGCTTCAAGCATGCTACAATGGTCGGTACAATGGGTTGCGAAACTGTGAGGTGGAGCGAATCCCAAAAAGCCGGCCTCAGTTCGGATTGGGGTCTGCAACTCGACCCCATGAAGTCGGAGTCGCTAGTAATCGCAGATCAGCAACAGTCGCGGTGAATACGTTCCCGGGCCTTGTACACACCGCCCGTCAAGTCACGAAAGTCGGTAACACCCGAAGCCAGTGGCCCATCCTCGTGAGGGAGCTGTCGAAGGTGGGATCGGTGATTGGGACTAAGTCGTAACAAGGTAGCCGTACCGGAAGGTGCGGCTGGATCACCTCCTTTCTAAGGAGCATCACCAATATTGGTGGCCATCGTCGTCTGCGAGTGTCAGGCGGGTGGTTGCTCAAGGGTGGAACATCGATGAATAGGCACTTCGCTCGTCGCGCTGAGCGCTAGTACTCCTTCGGGATGGAACGCGTGAGGGCATCGGGTTCGAGGTGGAGACACGCTATTGGGTTGTGAGGTCGCACGCGCCCCCGTTTGTGGGGGTGTGTGGCTGGTCCCCCCGATCATGACTGTCCTTTGGATGGTGGTGGTAGGTGTGGGGTTGTTTCTTGAGAACTGTATAGTGGACGCGAGCATCTTGTAAGCAATTTTTAAGCGCAAAGTGTCTTTGTGTTGCCGTAAGTTTTAAAGGGCGCACGGTGGATGCCTTGGCACAAGGAGCCGACGAAGGACGTGGGAGTCTGCGTTAAGCCTCGGGGAGTTGACAACCGAACTGTGATCCGAGGATGTCCGAATGGGGAAACCCACCACGAGTCATGTCGTGGTACCCGGCCGCTGAATGTATAGGCAGTGTGGAGGGAACGCGGGGAAGTGAAACATCTCAGTACCCGCAGGAAGAGAAAACAAATAGTGATTCCGTGAGTAGTGGCGAGCGAAAGCGGAGGAGGCTAAACCTGGTCTGTGTGATACCCGGCAGGGGTTGCAGGTCAGGGGTTGTGGGACGTGTCTGTGGGGTCTGCCGGCCTTGCGACGTGTACGCGCAGTGGTAGTCGAAGCCGTGGTGAGTGCGGTGGCGTAGAGGGTGTGACCCCCGTAGACGAAACCAGTGCGTGGCGTGACGCTGTTCCCGAGTAGCACCGGGCCCGTGAAATCCGGTGTGAATCTGCCAGGACCACCTGGTAAGCCTGAATACTACCTTGTGACCGATAGCGGACAAGTACCGTGAGGGAAAGGTGAAAAGCACCCCGGGAGGGGAGTGAAATAGTACCTGAAACCGTGCGCTTACAATCCGTCGGAGCCTTGAGGGGTGACGGCGTGCCTTTTGAAGAATGAGCCTGCGAGTTAGTGGTCGGTGGCGAGGTTAACCCGTGTGGGGTAGCCGTAGCGAAAGCGAGTCTGAACGGGGCGTTCAGTCGCCGGCTCTAGACCCGAAGCGAAGTGATCTATCCATGGGCAGTGTGAAGCGCGGGTAAGACCGCGTGGAGGCGCGAACCCACTTCAGTTGAAAATGGAGGGGATGACCTGTGGATAGGGGTGAAAGGCCAATCAAACTTCGTGATAGCTGGTTCTCCCCGAAATGCATTTAGGTGCGGCGTTGCGTGTTTCGTGCCGGAGGTAGAGCACTGGATAGGCGATGGGCCCCACCGGGTTACTGACCTTAGCCAAACTCCGAATGCCGGTACGTGAGAGCGCAGCAGTGAGACTGTGGGGGATAAGCTTCATGGTCGAGAGGGAAACAGCCCAGAACATCAGCTAAGGCCCCTAAGCGTGTGCTAAGTGGAAAAGGATGTGGAGTTGCTGAGACAACCAGGAGGTTGGCTTAGAAGCGACCACCCTTGAAAGAGTGCGTAATAGCTCACTGGTCAAGTGATTCTGCGCCGACAATGTAGCGGGGCTCAAGCACACCGCCGAAGCTGTGTCACTCAGGATTTGTCCTGGGTGGGTAGGGGAGCGTCGTGCGGCCGGTGAAGCCGCGGGGGAACCCAGTGGTGGAGGCTGTACGAGTGAGAATGCAGGCATGAGTAGCGAAAGACGGGTGAGAAACCCGTCCGCCGATTGATCAAGGGTTCCAGGGCCAGGTTTATCCGCCCTGGGTTAGTCGGGACCTAAGGCGAGGCCGACAGGCGTAGTCGATGGACATCGGGTTGATATTCCCGAACCGATCGTAGGAGGACCCATACCGAGGCGGCTGATGCTAACCACCCGAGCTGTCACCGCACCCTTCGGGGTGTGGATGGTGGTGAGGCTGGGAACCAAGGTCGTAGTAGGTCAGCGCGTGGGATGACGCAGAGAGGTAGCTTCCGCGGACTTAATGGAATAGTCCGTCTAAGCGTGCGACCCGGCCCCGGGTAATGCTGGGGCCATGAGGGTGAGACGTGATGGGGATCCCGTATGGGCGTAGGTGAGTGATCCTGTACTGCCTAGAAAAGTTCCGGCGTGACGAATACGGTCGCCCGTACCCTAAACCGACTCAGGTGATCAGGTAGAGAATACCGAGGCGTTCGAGAGAATCGTGGTTAAGGAACTCGGCAAAATGCCCCCGTAACTTCGGGAGAAGGGGGGCCCGATCCGTGAGAGCGGAGAGGGCCGCAGAGACCAGGGAGAAGCGACTGTTTACTAAAAACACAGGTCCGTGCGAAGTCGTAAGACGCTGTATACGGACTGACGCCTGCCCGGTGCTGGAAGGTTAAGAGGACCGGTTAGAGCTCTTCGGAGTTCGAAGCTGAGAATTTAAGCCCCAGTAAACGGCGGTGGTAACTATAACCATCCTAAGGTAGCGAAATTCCTTGTCGGGTAAGTTCCGACCTGCACGAATGGCGTAACGACTTCTCCACTGTCTCAACCGCGAACTCGGCGAAATTGCATTACGAGTAAAGATGCTCGTTACGCGCGACAGGACGGAAAGACCCCGGGACCTTTACTATAGTTTGATATTGGTGTTCGGGACGGCTTGTGTAGGATAGGTGGGAGACTGGAAAGCATTCACGCCAGTGAGTGTGGAGTCGTCGTTGAAATACCACTCTGGTCGTTCTGGATTCCTAACCTCGGTCCGTGATCCGGATCAGGGACAGTGTCTGATGGGTAGTTTAACTGGGGCGGTTGCCTCCTAAAGAGTAACGGAGGCGCTCAAAGGTTCCCTCAGCCTGGTTGGCAATCAGGTGTTGAGTGTAAGTGCACAAGGGAGCTTGACTGCGAGACAGACATGTCGGGCAGGTGCGAAAGCAGGAACTAGTGATCCGGCACCTCATTGTGGAATGGGTGTCGCTCAACGGATAAAAGGTACCCCGGGGATAACAGGCTGATCTTGCCCAAGAGCTCATATCGACGGCATGGTTTGGCACCTCGATGTCGGCTCGTCGCATCCTGGGGCTGGAGTTGGTCCCAAGGGTTAGGCTGTTCGCCTATTAAAGCGGTACGCGAGCTGGGTTTAGAACGTCGTGAGACAGTTCGGTCCCTATCCAGCGCGCGCGTTGGATATTTGAGAAGTCCTGTCCCTAGTACGAGAGGACCGGGATGGACTGACCTCTGGTGTGCCAGTTGTTCTGCCAAGGGCATGGCTGGTTGGCTACGTCGGGAAGGGATAACCGCTGAAAGCATCTAAGCGGGAAGCCTGCTTCGAGATGAGATATCCTTGCACCCTTGAGGTGTGTGAGGCCCCCAGTAGATGACTGGGTTGATAGGCCAGATGTGGAAGCACAGTAATGTGTGGAGCTGACTGGTACTAATGGCCGATGACTTACAGCAACATTCTTTGTGCGTGTTGTTTGCTGTGTGTGTTCGCGTCCACTGTGCGGTTCTTGGGGAACAACCCTCTTTGCCGGCACCTTTTTTGGTGTGGGTGGGTGGCTGGTTGTGTCTCATCGTGTTACGGCGGTCATAGCGTCGAGGAAACGCCCGGTTCCATTCCGAACCCGGAAGCTAAGCTCGATCGCGCCGATGGTACTGCACTCGGGAGGGTGTGGGAGAGTAGGTCGCCGCCGGACATCTTCACTGGGAGTGGAGGAGCGCTTGAACCCCTGAAACGGGTGTTCGCCTCCTCCACTCCCTTTTTTCATGCCCGCGAACAGGGAGAGTGCCCGTGAGCGAGGACATTCGCCGGTCACGGGCCCTTCTGCGGGAATCGGGGCGCTTCTTTCGGGCGCGTGCCGGCGCGTCGTTCTCCTCGCGCCAGCGGGACCAGCCGGCGTAGGCGCCGTCGACCTCGGTCGCCTCAAGGCCGGCCCGAGGACGTTCTGACGCTTCATCCGTCCGAAGTAGGCGTGGGCATCGGGCTGACTGTCCAGGAGGTCCTTGACGAAGCCCTGCTCGTCGTCGGCCGCGAGATGCGGAGCCCACCAGGCGAAGCTCCGCTCATACCCGACCGTCGTGGAGGGCACGGCCCCGAGGGACTTCCCACAGGCCGAGCCGGCGCCGTGGCCCGGGAGCACCTGGACATGGTCGGGGAGGGAGAGGAACACGTCCCGCAGCGAGGCGAAGAGGCGCCGTGCCCCGTCGATGCGCGTGTCCTTCATACCGGCCGCCTCGTCCAGCAGATCCGCCCGCCCAGATCGCCTGCGAAGACGAAGTCCCGCTGAGGAGATGCCCGGGGCTCGGCGCGAAGGAGGTGTCGGTGATGAGGAACGAGAGATGCTCCGGGGTGTGCCCGGCGTGTGGCGGGCGGTGATCGTGACCACGCCGAGCTCGATCGTGTCGCCGTCGTGGAGGCGCTCGGCCGGGAAGTCGTACTGCCAGTCCTCGCCACCCTCCCCCGGGACATAGGCGGTCGCGCCCGTCGCCGCGGCGAGCTCGCGCGTCCCGGAGAGGAAGTCCGCATGGACATGGGGCTCGGTCACGGCGACGATCCGCAGACCTCGATGCCGGGCGAGGTCGAGATAGACGACGATGTCGCGCCGCGGATCGACCACGAGCGCCTGCCGCTGTCCTGGCAGGCGACGAGATAGCTCGCCTGGGAGAGGCCCTCGTCGTAGAGGCGTTCGAGGAGCACGGCTCCTCTTGGTGGCTGCGAGGCACGGTGACCGGGCGGGGCCGTCCAAGTGGCCGGGGACCCAAACGCTTTCGAGGGTACGCCCCGTTCCCGAGGGACACACGGCGGGGATCGCGGAGAGGAACCGGCGGGGATCGCGGAGTGGGACGGGTGCGCGTCGCGGCGCCGAGCGGGAGACAGAGCGCCGAGATCGGAGGGGGCGAGCGGTGCGCGACGGGAGGGCTCCGGGCAGTGCGCCGGCGCGCCGGCGCAGGGTCCGCGAAGCCGAGCACCGTCGGTTCCCGGAGTCTGGGAGCCCCGTGAAAGCAGTCACGGATGATGCCGTTACCCGAGGGTCAAGGGCATGCTCTGGCTTAGAGTCGCCGGGAGACAAACGCATAGGGCGCACAGGGCGAGACGAAGAGGCGGGCGGTCCAGGTGGCTGAGCACAGCAACAACGGGAGCGACCGCGGCCGGGACGACTGGGGTCGTGACGGTCGGCGGCGGGACGAGCGAGGCTCGACGCCTCGATCCGGCGCGTCCGCCGGCGGCCGCGCCGGGGGTCCTCGAGGCCGCCGCGACGTAGGCCCCTCCCGCGACGGAGGAGCACGCCGCGAGGGCGGACCCCGCCGGGACGGCGACCGCCCCTATCTCACCCGTCAGGACGACCGCCCCCGTCACGATGACCGTCCGCGTCGGAACGATCGCCCCCGCGCCGACGGCGCGGGCCGCCGCGAGAACCGCCCCTACCGCGAGGACCGGGGCCGGTGGCAGGATCGCCCGCACCGGGAGGACCGCCCGCGCAGGGAGGGCGAGCGCCGCGACGACACCCGCGGACGGGACGACCGTGCTCGCCGCGACGACCGCCCCTGGCGCGAGAACCGTCCCCCGGGCGGGGAGCGCGGGGACCGCTATGCAGGGCCGCGCCGCGAGGACCGCGGTCGCCGCGACGATCGGCCGCGCCGCGACGATCGGTCCTGGCGCGAGGACCGCGACCGACGGGGGAGCGGCGAGGAGCGTCGCGGAGGTACTGGTCAGCGCCGGGACGACCGGCCCTGCCGTGATGATGGACCCCGCCGCGGCGGCCAGGACCGTTTCGACGACCGCCGGGGCGGCTCGCGCGACCGGGGCCGGGACGCGGGCCGCCGTGAGGACCGTCGCAGCGGCCGTCCGGGCGAGGAGCGGCGCGCCGATCGGCCGATCGAGCCGCGCGTGCCCGAGGGCATCACCGGCCGCGAGCTCGACAAGGAGACACACGCGGAGCTGCGGGGCCTGAGCAAGGAGACCGCGGAGCGCGTCGGTCGCCATCTCGTCTCCGCCCAGCTCCTCGAGGACACCGACCCCGAGACCGCCCTCGCCCACGCCCGCTTCGCCGCCCGTCTCGGCGGACGCGTCGGCATCGTGCGCGAGGTCTACGGCATCTTCGCCTATCACGCCGGCGACTACCGCACCGCATCCCGTGAGCGCGCACCGCGATGCGCATCACCGGGCGCACCGATGTCCTGCCGATGATCGCCGACTGCGAGCGCGGCCTCGGCCGGCCCGAGCGCGCCCTGGACATCGCGGCCTCGGAGGAGGCCGCCGCCCTCGGGGTCGAGTCCGCGATCGAGCTGATGATGGTCGTCGCTGGCGCCTACGCCGACACCGGTGACGTCCAGACCGCCCTGCGCACGCTCGAGATCCCGGCCCTGCGGCACAAGATCGACGGTCGCTGGCAGGTGCGGCTCTGGGTCGCCTACGCCGACCTCCTCGAGCGCGCGGAGCGCGAGGACGAAGCGCGCGCGCTGGATGACGCTCGCCGCCGACGCGGACACCGAGGGCCTCACCGATGCCGCCGAGCGTCTCGGCCGTCCGGCTCCCGCGCCCGCCGAGGCGCCCGTCCTGGAGGGCGACGAGCAGATAAGCGTGCTCGACGCCTTCGACCCCTACGCGCAGGACGACCAGGACGGCGCCGACGATGCAGAGGACGGCGACGTCCCGGTGGATGCCGGCGCGGACGCCGACGCTTATGAGGCAGGCGACGTCGACGGAGCGGAGAGCGCGGCGGAGGCCGCCGACGACACCGAGCGTCGCGACGCGGACGACACCGAGGGCGACGGCGCGGAGGACGGCGACGCGATCGTGACGGCGGAGAGCTCCGACGAGGCCGACCGCCCCGGCGCCCCGGAGTCCGAAACCCGGGAGGAGTCCGCGTGATCCGCCGGCCCGACCCCTCGCTCCTGGACCTCCACGACGCGCCGCTGTTCGACCTCGACGGCACCCTCATGCACGGCGCCCGGCCGATCCCGCACGCCGTCGAGGCGGTCGAGACCGCCCGGGCCGCCGGCCGCTCCGTCGTCTTCGCGACCAACAACGCCTCCCGCACCCCGCGAGCAGGCCGCCGACCACCTCGCCGTGATCGGCCTCGAGGCGAGCCCCGAAGAGTTCGTGACCTCCCCGCAGGTCGCCTCGCGCCTGCTCGCCGAGGACCTCGCCCCCGGCGCGAAGGTGCTCGTCGTCGGCGGACCCAGCCTCGCCGACCAGCTCCGCGCCGACGGGCTCGAGCCGGTCGAGACGGATGCCGAGGACGTCGTCGCCGTGGTCCAGGGCTGGTCCCCGGACCTCGGCTGGGCGCGCCTGGCCGAAGGGGCCTACGCGATCCGCCGCGGCGCGCGCTGGATGGCCACCAACGTCGATGCGACCCTGCCCACCGAGCGCGGCCTCGCCCCCGGCAACGGCTCCCTCGTCGCCTCCCTGCGCCACGCCACCGGCGCCGAACCCGAGGTCGCCGGCAAGCCCGAGCCGGGCATGTTCACCGTCGCCGCGACCCGGATCGGCGCCCGCCGCCCGCTCGTGGTCGGCGACCGGCTGGACACCGACATCGAGGGCGCCGTCCGTGCCGGGATGGACTCCCTGCTCGTCCTCACCGGCGTCGACACGGTCGAGACCGCCCTGCACGCCGAGCCGGTGCGGCGCCCCACGTTCATCACCCCGGACCTCGCCGGGATCGCCGCACCCTTCCCGCGCCCGTCGTCGACGGGGACGGCGCCCGCGCGGCGCCGTCTCGGTGCGCCGCGAGGGCGAGGACATCGCCGTCGTCCACGGCGAGGCCGACGACCCGCGCGTCGCGCGGGCCGTGCTCTCGCTGCGCGCACGACCCATCCCGAGCACGCCTGGCCGGGACGCCTGCTGAGCCGCGACGGGGCCACCGCCCTGCCCGCCGCGGCCGCCGCCCGGTGAGCGGGGACCGGCTCGACGTCGCGCCGCTCGAAGCTGGCCTCGCACGGTCCCGCACCCACGCCCGGCGCATCGTCGAGGAGGGACGCGCGCGGATCGACGGGCGCCGGGCCGACAAGCCCTCGGCCCCCGTCCCCGACGGGGCGCGCCTGACCGTCGTCGACGTGCCCGACGGCATCGAGTACGCCTCCCGTGCCGCGCACAAGCTCGCCGGCGCGCTCGATCTGCTCGAGCTCGACCCTCGCGGCCTGCTCTGCCTCGACGCGGGCGCCTCGACCGGCGGGTTCACCGACGTCTGCTGCGCCGCGGCGCCGATCGCGTGATCGCCGTCGACATCGGCCACGACCAGCTCGCCGACCATGTGCGCGAGGACGCCCGCGTCGAGGTGCGCGACGGCACGAGCGTGCGCGACCTCACCCCGGGCCTGCTCGGCGCCCGCGTCGACCTCGTCGTCGCGGATCTCTCCTTCATCTCCCTGCGCACCGTCCTGCCGGCCCTTGCGGGCGTGACCGCGCCGCACGGGGAGCCGCTGCTCATGGTCAAGCCCCAGTTCGAGGTCGGGCGGCAGGCGCCGCCCCGCACCGGCGTGGTCACCGATCCCGCCGCCCGGATCCGCGCCGTGGAGGGCGTGGTCGAGACCGCCGCCGAGCAGGGGATCGAGCTCGCGGCGATCGGCCCCAGCGCCCTGCCCGGCCAGGACGGCAACCGCGAGTACTTCGTGCACCTGCGGCCCGCCCGCTCGGTCCGGCCGCATGCCGCAGGGGCCACCGCGCCCGGCTCGTCCTGCACGCCGGATGCGCAGGCCTATGACATGATCGGATCTGCCGTGGGTGGGGCACTCCCGCGGCGCCGCTGCGACCAGAACGCCCCCGAGGAGGACTGACCCATGCGACGGTTCCTCCTGTACGTGCACACCGGCCGTCGGGCGGCGCGCGCGCCATGCTCACTGTCCTCGAGGAGCGCGCCGCCGGGGCGTGCGCGCGGTGGTCGTCGACGAGCAGGTCGACGAGGTCCTCTCCCTGCCCGAGGACGAGGCGCCGCCGCGCCTGCTGACCTTCCTCACCAACGGCGGCGTGGACGTGCTCGACGCCGTCTCGGCCGCGGACGCCGTCGAGCTCGGCATCGTCCTCGGCGGCGACGGCACCATCCTGCGCGCCCTCGAGGCCGTGCGCGAGGCCGACATCCCCGTCCACGGCGTGAACCTCGGCCATGTCGGCTTCCTCGCCGAGAGCGAGGTCGAGGACCTCTCCATCACCGTCGCCCGGCTCCTCGACGGCGACTACGAGATCGAGAAGCGCTCCACCCTGGACATCGCCGTCCTCGACGAGCACGACGAGCAGATCGGGCACCACTGGGCGCTGAACGAGGCGTCCCTGGAGAAGGCCGACCGGCAGAAGATGATCAACGTCGCGATCGAGATCGACGGCCGGCCCGTCTCGAGCTTCGGCGCCGACGGGGTGTCGCTGTCCACCCCGACCGGGTCGACCGCCTACGCGTTCAGCGCCGGCGGTCCCGTCATCTGGCCCGAGGTCGACGCGATGATGCTCATCCCGCTCGCCGCCCACGCCCTCTTCGCCCGGCCGCTGGTGCTGGGACGCTCCTCCGAGATCGCCGTCGAGATGACCATGGACAACCGCGACGACGCGATCCTCACCCTCGACGGGCGCCGCGGGGAGGACATCGTGGCGGGGATGCGGATCGAGGCGCGGCTCTCCGCGCACTCGGTGCGTCTGGTCCGCCTCGCCCCGACCCCGTTCGCCGATCGACTGGTCGAGAAGTTCCAGCCGCCCGTCGTGGGCTGGCGGGGCCGCGGCCCGCGCACCCGCTGAAGGGCGCGCCGTGCTGTCCACCCTGCGCATCCGCCACATCGGCGTGATCGACGACGCCCTGCTCGAGTTCGGGCCGGGATTCACCGCTCTGACCGGCGAGACCGGCGCCGGCAAGACCATGATCGTCACGGGCCTGACCATCTTCGCTGGGCGGTCGCCTGGACCGAGGCCGCACCCGCGGCTCCAGCACCGTCGACGGGACCCTCGCGCTCGCCGGGCACGGGGAGCTCGCGGACGCGATGGACGAGCTCGGCGCCGAGGAGGAGGACGGCGAGGTGCTCGTGGTGCGCCGTCTGACCCGCGACGGCCGCTCCCGCGCCCAGATCGGCGGGGTCCCCGTCCCGATCGGGACCCTCGCCCGGCTGGTGGGCACCGCGGTCACCGTGCACGGCCAGTCCGACCAGCGGCGTCTGCGCGACCACGACGCACAGCGCGAGGCCCTGGACCGCTTCGGGGCCGCCGAGATCGAGCCGGCTGCTCGAGCGGCACCGCACGATCTGGCGCGAGCGCACCGCCCTCACCGAGCGCCTCGCCGAGCTCGACACCCTGCTCGCCGAGCGGGAGCGCCGCGGCACCGTCCTCACCGAGGCGCTGGAGCGGCTCGAGCAGGCCGACCCCCAGGCGGGGAGGACGACGCGCGCGCGCCGAGATCGAACGGCTCGGCAACGCCGAGGAGCTCCGCGGCGCCGCCGGGCAGGCCGCGCTCGCCCTGGTCGGCGACGACGACGGGCCCGCCGCCGGATCCCTGCTCGACATCGCGGGGGAGGCCCTCGCCCGCGCCGCCCGCACCGACGGCACCCTCGTCCCCCTCACGGAACGGCTCGACGCGCGCGGATCGAGCTCTCCGACATCGCCGGGGAGCTCTCCAGCTACGCCGACGGGATCGACGCCTCACCCGGACGCATCGAGGAGGCCAACGAGCGCCTCCACGAGCTGACCGTCCTGGTGCGCGACCTCGGCGCCCTCGTCGCCGGGACGGGACGGCCCCGCAGAGGACGTCACCGCACTGCTCGAGACCTCCCGCACCGCGGCGCAGGAGCTCGACCGCTTCGAGGGCGCGGAGGAGGAGCGCGGCACCGTCGCGGCCCGCCTCGAGCGGCTCGAGACGGAGCTCGACGCGGCCGCCGAGGAGCTCACCGCGGCACGCACCGAGGCCGCCGGCGCCCTCTCCGGCGCGGTCCAGGAGGAGCCGCGCCACCTCGAGATGCCCGATGCGGAGATCCGGGTCGACGTCACGGGGCGCGCCCACCGCTCCCACGGCCGGGACGAGGTCGCGATCCTGCTCGCCCCCCATCCCGGCGCCGACCACCTCCCTGTCGCGCAGGCCGCCTCCGGCGGCGAGCTCTCCCGCGTCATGCTCGCCCTCGAGGTGGCGCTGGCCTCCTCCCGCAGCGACCGCACCGCCGCGCCCGTGTTCGTCTTCGACGAGATCGATGCGGGCATCGGCGGGCGCGCCGCCCTCGCCGTCGGCCAGCGCCTCGCACGCCTGGCCCGCCACGCCCAGGTCATCGTCGTCACCCACCTCCCGCAGGTCGCCGCCCACGCCTCCACCCACCTGCAGATCGTGAAGACCTCGCAGGACGGTGCGACCAGCTCGACCGTGGAGACCCTGGACCGGCCGGGCCGGATCCGGGAGCTCGCCCGGATGCTCGCCGGGGACGACGCCTCCGACGTCGCCCTCGCCCACGCCGAGGAGCCGCTAAACGAGGCCGGACGGACGAGGCCATGAGCGCGGCCCGCACCGAGGGCGTGGCCCGCCTCGGCAAGCGCACCAAGGACCTCACCAAGCGTCTCCGCCCCGGCGAGATCGCGATCATCGACCACGAGGACATCGACCGGGTCGCTGCCGAGGCGCTCCTCGAGCGGGAGCCGGCCGCGGTCCTCAACGTCGCCGCCTCCACCTCCGGCCGCTACCCCAACGCGGGCCCGCGCATCCTCGTCGACGCCGGGATCGTGCTCGTCGACTCCCTCGGGGACGAGGTCTTCGAGGGGATCCGCGACGGGGAGCGGATCACCGTCGAGGACGGGCGGGTCTTCGCTCGAGGGGGAGCCGATCGCCGAGGGCGCCCGGCAGGACGACGCGAGCGTCGCCGCCTCCCAGGAGGCGTCCCGGGAGGGGCTCTCCGAGCGGCTCGAGCTGTTCGCCGAGAACACGATGGAGTACATGCTCCGCGAACGGGACCTGCTGCTGGACGGGATCGGCGCGCCCGAGGTCGCCACCCGGATGGACGGCCGGCCGGTGCTGATCGTGGTGCGCGGCTACCACTACAAGGAGGACCTGGCGACCCTCAAGCCCTTCCTGCGCGAGAACCGCCCCGTGATCATCGGGGTCGACGGCGGCGCGGACGCGGTGCTCGAGGCCGGGTTCCGCCCCGACATGATCATCGGCGACATGGACTCCGTCTCCGACCGGGCCCTGCGCTCCGGCTCCGAGCTCGTCGTCCACGCCTATCGCGACGGCCGCGCCCCCGGGATGGAGCGGCTGGCGGAGCTGGGGCTGGCCGAGGGCGCGGTCTCCTTCCCCGCCTCGGGCACCAGCGAGGACATCGCCATCTTCGCTGGCCGACGAGAAGGGCGCCTCGGTCATCGTCGCCGTCGGCACCCACGGCACCCTCGAGGAGTTCCTCGACAAGGGCCGTGCCGGCATGAGCTCTACCTTCCTCACACGTCTGCGCATCGGCTCCAAGCTCGTCGACGCGAAGGGCGTCTCCCGCCTGTACCGTCAGAGGATCTCCACCTTCCAGCTCGTCTCGCTGGCGCTGGCGGGTCTGGCCGCGCTCGCCGTGGCGCTCTGGGCCACCCCGGGCGGTCAGGCGCTCGTGCAGATCCTCTTCGCCCGCCTCGACGGGCTCCTGTCCTGGTTCACCACGCTGTTCACACCCCGGGCCACCGGGTCGTAGGAGGGTCCCGCCCCCGTGATCGACTTCCGCTACCACCTCGTCTCGCTGATCTCCGTGTTCCTCGCGCTCGCCGTCGGCATCGTCCTCGGCGCCGGGCCGCTGCGCGAGAACCTGGGCGACCAGCTCGCCGGCCAGGTCGAGCGGCTGCGCACCGAGCAGGAGCGGCTGCGCACCGAGGCCGAGCGGCTCGCCGGCGAGAACGACCAGCTCTCCTCGTTCATCACCGAGGTCGGGCCGGAGCTCGTGGACGGCACCCTCGAGGGGCGCGGATCGCGGTCCTCACCGACGACGACTCCACCCGCGCCTCCACCGAGCGGATCACCTCGCTGCTGGACGCGGCCGGCGTCGAGCAGACCGTGCACGTCGAGCCGCAGAGCGCGCTGTGGGAGCCGGGACGCGAGCAGGCGCGGGCCGACGCGGTCGCCGCGGCGGAGCAGATCGCGCCCGAGGCGCTCACGGCCGTCGGAGGAGGAGGAGCTCACCGACTCCGAACGCCTCTCCGCGCTGATCCCCGGGCCGCTGGCCGGCGGCGAGGGCGATCCCCTGGACGAGGAGTCGCGCGGACAGATGTGGCAGGTGCTCATCGAGCACGGGATGGTGAGCGTGGACGGCGGGGCGCCGGGCACGGTCGACGGGGTCGTGCACGCGAGCGCCGCCCCCGAGGAGCTCGCCGTCGACACCGACGACGACCAGGCCGCCGCCGAGCGCGCCCAGGGGCCGCTCGCCTCCCGCACCAGCATGCTCACCGCCCTCGCCGGGACCGGCCTGCCTGCGGTGGTCTCCGCCGTGACGCCCGCGAACGACGCCTCCACCGGCATCCTGCGCACCGTGCGCGGGGAGGCGACCTACGACGCGCTGTCGACCACGGACCGGTCGCAGGAGCCCGACGGGCCGGTCCTTTCCGTGCTCGCGCTGGTCGAGCAGACCCGCGGCGCCTCCGGCGCCTACGGCACCACGGCCGATGCCGCCGAGCGTCTCCCCGCCCTGCCCGAGACCGCCCAGGTCGGCACCGAGGGCGACGGCTCCGGGGGCGTCGGCACCGAGGGCGGGGCCGCGCCGTCCGACGGCGGGGGAGCGGAGTGATCGCCGCCCTGCGCGCCGAGCTCGCCCGCACCAACTTCGCCGGACGCGAGGTGAGCCTCGCCGAGGGTGCGCTCGTGGTCGCGGGCACCTGCGCCCTCGGACGGCGCACGGGCCGCCCCCTGGACCTCCTCGCGCTCGCCGGGATCGGCGGGCTCGGGCCGCTCGACGACCTGCTCGAGCCGCATCAGCGACGCGCCGGCCGCCCGGTCTCCAAGGGGGCGCGCGGGCACCTCGCCTCGCTCCGCTCCGGCCGGGTGACGACGGGGGCCGCGAAGGCGCTCGGCATCCCCGCCCTCGCGCCGCTCGCCGCGGCGGGCGGCCCGGCCCCGCGCGGCGGTGCGATGGTCCCCGTGGACGCCGCGCTCACGGCGGGGCGCGCGAACCTCGCCAACCTGCTCGACCTCCGCCCCGGCCGTGCGCTCAAGGCTGTCTCGCCGCCCGCCGCCCTGCTCGCGCTCACGGCCGGGCAGGACGAGCGCGCCCGCAGCGGTGCGGGGCTCGCTGTCGCGGCCCTGCTTCCCGGGGTGCTCGCGGCGCCGGCGGACCTGCGCGAGCACGGCATGCTCGGCGACGCGGGCGCGAACGTGCTCGGCGCCGCCGTGGGCGCCGCCGCGACCCGCACCCTCCCGGCCCCTGCCCGTCTCGCGCCGCTCGGCGGGGTCGTCGCGCTGACCCTGGCCAGCGAGAGGGTGAGCTTCAGCGCGGTCATCGACCGCACTCCGGCGCTGCGAGCGCTGGACCGCGCAGGCCGGTCGCCCGTGTCCTCCCGCGCCGTGGACGGCTCCGCCGTCCCTGGGACGACCGACGGGCCCGCCGCGCCATCGGAGCCGGCGAGGACGTCCAGCGACCCGGACGACGCGGAGGAGGCACGATGAACGGGACCGACACCGCGTCGGAGGCGCGGCCCGTGCCCTCGCCCCGCGGCGGCCGCATCGCCCGCTCCGTGCGCGGTGCGGGGATCATCCTGATCGTCACCGTGTTCGCACGGATCGCGGGCTTCGTGCGCTATCTCGTGTTCGGCGCGAGCGTGGGCGCCGGCGACGTGGGCACCGCCTACACCACCGCCAACATGCTCCCCAACGTGCTCTTCGAGATCGTCGCGGGCGGGGCGCTCGCCGCGGCCGTCGTGCCGCTCATCGCGGGCCTCGTGCCCGAGCGGGACCCCGAGGAGGCGGAGGGGACGGCCGACGTGCCCGTGCCTGCGCCCGCCGCCGGGACGACCGCGGTCCCGCGACCGTCCACGGCGACGCCGGAGCCCACGACCCCGGCCCCCGGCTCTTTGGCGTCGCCGCAGAGCGCCTCCTCGCCCGACTCGCCGACGCGCCCCGTCCCCGCCGGTGCGGCGCTCGCCGACCGGATCGTCTCGGCGCCGCTGACCTGGACGGTGATCGGCACCCTGCTCCTCGCCGCGCTCGTGATCGCCCTCGCCGAGCCGCTCTCGCAGCCGCTGCTCGCCTCCGACCAGACCGGGGCGGCCGGCGTCGGCCTCGGCGCGACGCCGCTGCGGATCTTCGCGGTCCAGTCGCCGTTCTACGGGGTCTCCGTCGTGCTGGCCGCCTACCTCCAGGCCCGGCGGCGCTTCCTCTGGCCGGCGATGATGCCGCTGCTGTCCTCCCTGGTGGTGATGGCGTCCTATCGCGTGTACGCCCTGCTCGTGCCGTCGGTCGCGACGGTCTCCACCATCGAAGGCGCCGCCGTGCAGTGGCTCGGCTGGGGCACCACCGCCGGGGTCGTCGTGATGGCGCGCCCGTCGCGATCGCCTCCGCCCGGGCGGGGCGCGCGTCCGCCCCTCGCTGACCATGCCCGCCGCGCACGCACGGCGCGCCCTCGCCCTCGGCGGAGCGGGGCTCGGCGCGGTCGGCGCCCAGCAGATCGTGCTCGCCCTGGTGATCTCGCTGGCCATGCGCGCGGGCGGCGTCGGCACCCTGCCCGTCTTCCAGTACGCCCAGGCGCTCTACCTGCTCGCCCTACGCGGTGCTGGTGGTGCCGCTGGTGACCTCCGTCTTCCCGCACCTGTCCGAGCCGCGCCTGGTCGGGGACGTCACCGGCTTCGCCCGTGTCGCCGCCGTCTCGGTGCGCACCGTCATCGGCGTGTCCGTGGTCGGGGCGGCGATGCTCATCGCGGCCGGCCCGGCGCTCGGCCAGTTCTTCCGCCACATCGACCGGGCCGAGGCGACCGGGGTGGGCTCCGCGACCGCGGGCCTCGCGCTCGGGCTGGTCGGCTTCGCCGTGGCGACCCAGTGCACCCGCATCCTCTCCGCGGCCGCGCGCGCCGGGACGCGCTGATGGTCGGCGCGGTCGGCTGGGGCATCGCCCTGGTCGCCCTGCTCGTCCTGGTGCCGCCCAGCCCCGCCCGCTCCGCCGCGGAGGCGGCCACCGCCTTCGCCCTCGCGATCGCGGCCGGCATGGCGGTGGGCGGCCTGGTCGGTCTCTCCCGCATCTGGGACATGCTCGAGCACGGCGGCCACGAGCGACAGGTGCGCCGCACCGCCCTCGCGGTCCCCGTCGCCGTGCTCGTCGGGGCGGTGCCGGGACTGCTGCTGGGCCGTCTGCTGATCACGGTCGACACCGGCGAGGTGCTCACCGTGCTCTACGGCATCCTGTGCGGGCTGGTCGCGGCCGTGCTCTCCGCCGCGGTGCTCGGCGCGGTGGACCGGGAGCTCGCCGTCGGCGTGCTGCGACGCCTGCGGAGGGCGGGCTGATGCGCGTCCTGCTCGTGCGCCCCACCGCCAGCGGGGGACTGGCCGCGCACGTCGACCAGGAGCTCGCGGCGCTCGAGAGCGCAGGACGACGCGTCGCCGAGGCGCCGGTGCGGATCCGCGAGCGCCCCAGCCCCCGGCACGACGCCGCGACCGTGACGGCGCGCGCCGGATCGTGCGCGGCGCCGGGGAGCCCGTCGCCGTCCATGCCCACGGGCGCGCGCCGGGGCGCTGGCCGCCCTGGCCGTGCCCTGCCGGGGCGGGCACCGGCTCGTGGTCACCCTGCACAACCGCACCGTCGGCGGGGTCCCTGCCCGAGCGATCGGCGCCGCGCCGCTGCGGCTCCTCGCCCGCCGGGCCGACACCGTGCTCGCCGTCTCCCCGGACCTCGCCGAGGACGCCCGCCGCGCCGGCGCGCGCGACGTGCGACACGCCGTGATCCCCGCCCCGCGGCGCCGGGAGGAGGCGGGGGAGCGGCGCTCCGCGAGCGACGGGACCGGTGCCCGGGAAGCGACCGGGCCGGGAACGCCCGTGGCCCTCGTCGCCCTCGTCATCGCCCGGCTCGCCCCGCAGAAGGGGTCGCACGACCTGCTCGACGCGGCGGCCCTCGCTGCGCGGCGAGGAGGTGCGGATCCTCGTCGCCGGCGACGGTCCGCTGGAGCGCGAGCTCGCCGCCCGCATCACCGCGGAGCGGCTCCCCGTCGACCTGCTCGGCCGTCGTCAGGACGTCCCCGACCTGCTGCGCCGCGCCGACCTGGTGCTCTCCGCCGCCCGCTGGGAGGGGCGACCCGTCGCCCTTCAGGAGGCGCCGCTCGCCGGCCGCGCGATCGTCGCCACCGACGCCGGCGGCACCCGCTGGGTCACCGGAACGGCCGCGCACCTGGTCCCCGTCGGTGACGCGGAGGCGCTCGCCGCGGCGGTCAGGACGCTCCGCGCCCCGCTCGCACGGCGCCGCGCGGAGACCGCCTCCCGGCGGCGGGCCCGCGAGCTCCCGCGTGCCGAGGATCTCCTGGCCCAGCTCGACGAGATCCTCGCCCCCGCACCCCGTCGATGGTAGGTTGGCCGTCCGTGGCAGATACGAGCGCAAGCGCACCTCAGACCGGCACCGGCCCCATCCCCCGGATCGCGGCGGCCGCATCGGCCAAGCCCTTCCGCAACGAGGGCACCACCAAGCACATCTTCGTCACCGGCGGTGTCGTCTCCAGCCTCGGCAAGGGACTGACCGCCTCCTCCCTCGGGATGCTCCTGCGCGCCTGACCGCGGGCGCGCGTGACGATGCAGAAGCTCGACCCGTACCTCAACGTGGATCCGGGCACGATGAACCCCTTCCAGCACGGCGAGGTGTTCGTCACCGAGGACGGCGCCGAGACCGATCTCGACATCGGCCACTACGAGCGGTTCCTCGACGAGAACCTCTCCGCGAACGCGAACGTGACCACCGGCCAGGTCTACTCCACCGTGATCGCCAAGGAGCGCCGCGGCGAGTACCTCGGCGACACCGTGCAGGTCATCCCGCACATCACCAACCAGATCAAGGAGTCGATGCGCTCCCAGGCCGGTGACGACGCGGACGTGATCATCACCGAGGTCGGCGGCACCGTCGGCGACATCGAGTCCCAGCCCTTCCTCGAGGCCGCGCGACAGGTCCGCCAGGACATCGGCCGCGAGAACGTGTTCTTCGTGCACGTCTCCCTGGTGCCCTTCATCGGCCCGTCCCAGGAGCTGAAGACCAAGCCCACCCAGCACTCCGTCGCCGCGCGCGCGCGATCGGCATCCAGCCGGACGCGATCGTGTCGCGCGCCGACCGGGCGCGCCCGCCTCCGTGAAGTCGAAGATCTCCTCGATGTGCGATGTGGACATCGACGCGGTCGTCACCTGCGCCGACGCCCCCTCCATCTACGAGATCCCGCTCGTCTCGCACGGTGAGGGCCTGGACGCCTATGCGATCCGGCGCCTCGACCTGCTCAGCCACGACGTGGACTGGAGCCAGTGGGAGGAGTCGCTGCGCCGCGTCCAGCATCCCGCCTACGAGGTCACCGTCGCCCTGGTCGGCAAGTACGTCGACCTGCCCGACGCGTACCTCTCGGTCACCGAGGCGCGCGCGCCGGCGGCTTCCACCACAGCGCGAAGGTCACGATCCGCTGGGTCGAGTCGGACCTGTGCGCGAGCGAGGACGGGGCCCGCGAGCGGCTCGCGGACGTCGACGCGATCGTCGTCCCCGGCGGCTTCGGCGTGCGCGGCGTGGACGGGAAGGTCGGCGCGGCGCGCCACGCCCGCACCCACGGCCTGCCCGCGCTGGGCCTCTGCCTGGGCATGCAGTCGATGGTGATCGAGTACGCCCGCACCGAGCTGGGCCTGACGGGGGCGCACTCCACCGAGTTCGACCCCGACACCGCCCATCCCGTCATCGCGACCATGGCCGAGCAGGAGGACATCGTCGCAGGCAGCGGGGACCTGGGCGGCACCATGCGGCTCGGCTCCTACGCCCACACCCTCGCCGAGGGCTCCCTCGCCGCCGAGGTGTACGGCACCACCGAGGTCGCCGAGCGGCACCGCCACCGCTACGAGGTCAACAACGCTTATCGCGACCGGCTCGAGCAGGCGGGGGCGCGCATCTCCGGCGTCTCCGAGCTGACCGAGGACCACTCCCTGGTCGAGTTCGTGGAGTCCGCCCGCAGAGGTGCACCCGTTCTACATCGGCACCCAGGCCCATCCCGAGCTGAAGTCCCGCCCCACCCGCGCCCATCCGCTGTTCGCGGGCCTGATCGGGGCGGCGCTCGACCTCCAGAAGGCCACCCGCCTGCTCGAGGTGGAGCCCGACGGGACCGTGCCCGAGCTCGCCGAGCGCGAGGACGACCAGGACCAGCAGGACTGAGACCCGCGCGAGTGCGCCGGGACCTCCTCCCGGCGGCCCGCGACGACCGAGGACGGAGCGGCGATGACCGACGACGCGACCACGCACCCGCAGGACGGCGGCGAGGACCCGCGCGCGACGAGGCCGACCAGCGCCCCGTCGCCGCGCACCGCACGGTGCACGAGGGGATGGTGTGGGACCTCGTGCGCGACACGATCGACTTCGCGCCGGGCGTGCGCTTCGACCGCGAGTACATCCGCCACACCGGTGCCGTCGCGGTCCTCGCCGTGGACGAGGCCGACCGGGCTTGCTGATCCGCCAGTACCGCCATCCCGTCGGCCACCGGCTGTGGGAGATCCCCGCCGGACTGCTCGACCTCGCCGGCGAGCCGCCCCACGTCGCCGCCGCCCGCGAGCTCGCAGAGGAGGCCGGTCGCGAGCCGGTGCGGATGTCCACCCTGGTGGACCTCCGCCCGAGCCCGGGAGGCAGCGACGAGGTGATCCGGGTCTACCTCGCCGAGGGCGTGCGCGAGAGCGAGGAGGAGTTCGAGCGCGTCCACGAGGAGGCCGAGCTGATCAGCCGCTGGGTGCCGCTCGGCGGGGCCGTCGCCGCAGTGCTGGAGGGCCGGATCACCAACGGCACCACGGTCGCCGCGCCGCTCGCCCTGCAGGCGGCGCGCGGCGGGGGAGCACCCGCGGCCGCGCTGCGACCCGCCGACGCACCGTTCATGGAGCGGCCCGGACGGGATTGAGCGGGCGCTTCCCGGGCTCAGACGGACTCGACGAGCGCCCGGTGGATCACCGGCGCGGACTGCTCCGCCTGCCAGGGACGGGCGCCCAGGTCGCGCGCCGCCTGCTCGACCTCCGCCTCGGTCGCGGTTTCCTCGTGCTCCCACACCCACTGGCGCAGCAGCGCGGGCTGGAGGAGGTTCTCCGGCGGCATCTCGAGATCCTCGGCGCGCTGGTTCACCGCGGCGCGCACCACCTGGTAGCGCTCGGCCACCTCGGGATGCTTCTTGGACCAGAGCTTGTGGGGCGGGGGATAGGAGCGCTCGGAGCGCTCCGGCAGGTGCGAGGCCGGCGGCTCGATGCCCGAGCGGGCGACCTGCCACCAGCGGTCCTTGTGCCGCATCTTCGTCGGCGGCGCTCGGTCGAAGGCCTCCCTCCCGCGCGGCGCCTCCTTCGCGGCGGCGACGAGGTCGCGGTCCTTGATCACCCGGTGCGGGGAGAGGTCCGCCTCGCTCGCGAGCTCGTCGCGGCGGGTCCACATCTCCCGCGCCGCCGCGAGTCGCCGCACGGTGCGCAGGGCGCCCAGGCCGTGCGCCCCCGCCAGCTCGAGGAGCGGGTGGGACCGTGCTCGCGGGTGCGCTCGTGGGCGAACTCCTGAGCGGCCCAGTCCGCCTTGCCGGCCTCCTCGAGGCGCCGCGCCAGCACGTCCCGCACCTGGACCAGCACCTCGACGTCGAGCGCGGCGTAGACCAGCCAGCTCTCCGGCGGCGGCCGCTTCGACCAGTCCGCGGCGGAGTGCTCCTTGGCCAGGCGCAGGGCGAGGGTGTCCTCGACCACCGCGCCGAGGCCGACCCGCTCCATGCCCAGCAGCCGCGCCGCGAGCTCGGTGTCGAACAGGCCGCCGGGGCGCAGGCCCAGCTCCGCCAGGCTCGGCAGATCCTGGCCGGCCGCATGCGCACCCACTCGCGCTCGGCCAGCAGGGTGCGCGGCGTGCCCGGCATCGTGAACGCCAGCGGGTCGATCAGTGCGGTCCCGGCCGCCTCGGTGCGCAGCTGCACCAGATAGGCGCGGGAGCTGTAGCGGTAGCTGGAGGCGCGCTCTGCGTCCACCGCGACCGGCTCGGCGGGATCGGATGCCGCCGCCTCGCACCAGGCCAGCAGGGGCTGGATGCGGTCGATCACGGGCACGAGGCCGTCGCGGGGCGCGGTGAGGTCGCGCGGCTCGGGTCCCGGGGCAGGAGTGGTGGCGGTGTCGTGGGGCATCTGGGTGCTGGCTGCGCTGTCCGTGGTCTCGAGGGGGCGGGGGCGGCGAGGGCCGCGCGTGCGGGTGCGGCGGCGGGAGCGGGACGCCGCAGGATCGGCGTGATCGGCGGGGGAGGCGTCGCTCGCGGCGTTCACCGCAGCTCTCCGTCGTCCTCCGCGGTGCGGGGCGCTCGCGCATGGTGGGTGGGCGTGATCGCCGAGATCTGCGGAGGCGCCGGGGGCGACCCCCGGCCGCGGCGAGCATCGCGGTCCAGGCCGCGAAGTGCGGGGCGAGGGCGAGGTCCCCGTCCTCGGAGGGCTCCGGCGTCCACGACACCCGCATCTCGACGTCGACCGTGGAGGGCCGTGAGGCGAGCGCGCCGTAGGACTGGGAGACGACGCGGGTGGCCGTGCGGCCGAGCTCCCGGGCGTCGGCGTCGTGCGGCTCGAGGGACTCGGTCACCCAGGACCAGGCGACGTCGCCGAGCATCGACTCGATCGCGAACTCGGGCTCGAGCCGCGCCTGGACCAGCGCGACCATCCTCGAGGTGCCGTCCCAGGACTCCTGACCGGCGGGGTCGTGCAGGACTACCAGTCGACCGGAGGCGAGCTCGTCGTCATGGACCAGGATCTCTCCGGTGCAGGCCCACGTCGAAGGCGCCATCCTGGACGGGGCCGGGATGGTGCGCCAGGTGAACTCCGGGCGATGGGGAGCGCTGGTCATGGCGTCGATGGCGGCGCGGAAGGTGTCGTCGCCGGTGCGGATTCGATGGACGGACACGCAGGGAGGCTATCCCCGGCGTGCCCGCTCGCCCGGCAGGCGCGCCGGGCTCAGCCGCGGTCCGCCGCGTCGTCGCTGTGCAGCAGGCTGATCGAGTTGATGCAGTAGCGCTGGTCGGTCGGGGTGGGGAAGCCCTCGCCCTCGAAGACATGCCCGAGATGCGAGCCGCGGCTCGCGCGGCCGCACCTCGATGCGGCGCATCCCGAGCGAGGTGTCCTCGAGCGGCTCCACCGCGTCGGAGTCGCTCGGGGCGTAGAACGCCGGCCAGCCGCAGTGGGCATCGAACTGGGTCTCGGCGGTGAACAGCTCGACGCCGCAGGCGCGGCAGGCGTAGGTGCCGGCGGGACGCACCTCCTCGTACTCCCCGGTGCCGGGGCGCTCGGTGCCGCCCTGGCGGAGCACCTGGTACTCGGCGGGGGAGAGGCGCTCGCGCCACTCCTCCTCGCTGATCGCGACCGGGTAGGGGCGGGTGCCGATGGGATCGTTGGACATGATGCCTCCGCTCTGCGGCGCCTGGCGCCGCCTGGGGCCGCGGACCGGCGGGGACGGGCTCGTCCCCGCCGACGCGGACGGGTGTTCTCAGTGTCGATGCTAGTGCGTCGATAGGATGCGCGATATGACGTGCGACCCCGCCCGGAACCGCCCGACCACGGCGCTGACCCTTCGCGAGCGGTCGCTGTCCGCACGCCCCGACCAGGCCCGATGGCTCCACGTGGCGGGCTACGGGGTCACCGGCGCCGCCGGAGCGTTCGCGCTCAGCGCAGGGTCGCTCACCGTCGGCGCCCGGGTGATGGCGCGGCGCCGCTGGTGCCGCGGGAGAGCCTGCGCGGACGGCCCGACGTCACCGTCCGCGCCGTCCACCCCGACCGGGTGCACCTCGACGCCTCCGCGACCACGCGCCGTGACGGCCTGATGGCGCCGCGCCAGTCCGGCGGGACCGTGCACGTGCGTCTGGGGCCGGTCGACGGCCGCCCCACGCCCACGACGGTCTCCCGCCCGCCGCTGGTCGAGGACACCGACGAGCCGCTGCTCGTGGACCGGGCGACGTCCAACGGCTTCTTCTGGGCGGGCACGCCGCAGACGGCGCACGGGCTGGCGACGGAGGAGGTGGAGATCGGCTCGCCCGTCGGTCCGATGCCGGCGTGGCTCGTGCGGCCCGACGAGGCCGAGGGGTCCGTGCCGGGGCAGGAGGACACCTGGGCGATCCTGGTGCACGGCCACGGCTCCGCCCGCGGCGAGGCGCGCGCGTGATCCCGCTGCTGCACCGGCTGGGGCTGACCAGCCTCGCGATCACCTATCGCAACGACGCCGGCGGCCCCGCCTCCGCAGACCGGATGCACCACCTGGGCTCGGCCGAGTGGGAGGACGCCGAGGCCGCGATCGAGTACGCCGTCTCCCAGGGCGCCCGGCGCCTCGTGCTGGTGGGCTGGTCGATGGGCGGGGGGATCGTGCCGCGCACCTCCGTGCGCTCGGCCCACCGCGACCTCATCGCGGCCCTCGTGCTCGACTCCCCGGCCGTGGACTGGCAGGACATCCTCGTCTACCACGCCACCGCGCTGAAGGCCCCCGCCCC
Source organism: Brachybacterium sp. GPGPB12 (assembly GCF_038396325.1). Taxonomy (NCBI): domain Bacteria; kingdom Bacillati; phylum Actinomycetota; class Actinomycetes; order Micrococcales; family Dermabacteraceae; genus Brachybacterium; species Brachybacterium sp. GPGPB12. Next base: position 25,162 of record NZ_CP149573.1, read on the forward strand.
GATGCGGCGGCTCGCGCTGTGGATGATGACCTCGAGCATCGGGGCGCGGATGGTGCGCCTGCACGAGCCGCTGGCGCCGCACGAGATGACCCCCGCCTACTACGGACGTCATCTGCGCCACCGCACCCTGCTCTTCCACGCCCTGGACGATGCGACGGTGCCGCCCGCCCCGAGCCGGCATCTCGCCGCGCTCCGGCCGGACCTGATCGAGTTCGAGCCCTTCGAGGGCGCTTCCCACACCCGCGAGTGGAACCGCGATCCCGCCCGGTACGAGCGGTCGCTGGCCGACTTCCTCGGCGATGCGCTCGGTCTGGGGGAGCAGGCCGCCGCCCTCGAGGTGCCGGTGCGCGATCCCGCCGCGCCCGCTCTCGAGGGATCGATCGGGCTGCGACTCTGAGCGGTCGGGTCCCGCGGGCCCCGACCGCACCCCGACCGGGCGTGCTCAGGACCGCCGATAGCGCGACAGCGTCGCACCCTCGCCCAGCAAAGCAGGGACTCCAGCGTCCAGCGCGTCTCGTGCGCGGCGCCGTCGAGCACCCGCGGGGAGGGTCCGCCGACGGTGCGGTGCGCGGTGGTGAAGCACAGCTCGTCCAGCGGCTCCGCCTCCGCCAGCCGGGCGAGGGCCGACGGTCCGCCCTCGGCCTGGATCAGCCGCATCCCCCGGGCGGCGAGCGCCTCGACCGCCTCCTGCGGGGAGTCGGCGGTGAGCACCTGGGCGGCGGGCAGGCCCGAGCGGCGCGCGGCGTCCTTCGCCCCGGCCGACGGGGTGAGCAGGTAGGTCGGCTGATCGGGGTCGACGTAGTCCGGCGGCTCCCGGCGCGCGACCAGATCGCGAGCGCAGGTCGCGGGGCGCCGCCGGGCCGGAGGGAGGGCCGCAGCAGGTCCGTGCGGCCGCGCACGCGCGGTAGTCCTCCGCCCGCACGGTCGTGGCCCCCACGAGCACCACGTCGGCGAGCGCGCGCGCGACGGAGAAGAGGAACGAGTCGTCGGGGTCGTGGAGCGAGCCGGAGGTCCCGTCGGCCCCCGCGACCGCGCCGTCGATCGTGGTGGTCATCATCGCGCGCACGTGCACGGAGCCCGGCGGGAGCCGCGGGGCGGCGTACAGCGCGGCGAGCGCGCGAGCGCCCTCGGCGTCGGCCGGGACGGGCACGGGGGAGGGCAAGACGGCCCCGTCTCGCAGCAGCAGGTGCACGGAGCTCTCCTTCGCACAGGACGGATGGGACGGCCGCTCCGGGGCGGGGGCGGAGGGATGTGCCCTCGATCATCGCGCATCGGGGAACCGCCCGGGGCACGGCACGCGGCGCGGGATGGGCCCCTACACTGACCGGCGTGACCGACTCCCTCTGCGACCGTCGCCCCGAACCGACTCTCGAACGACTGCTCGCGGACCTCGTGCCCCCGCCCCGCTTCGCGCAGGCGCGCCTGGACAACTACGTCCCCGACCCCGCGCACCCCTCGCAGCAGGAGGCCAAGGAGCGCGTCTCCGCCTTCGCCGCCGCCCTCGACCGGCCGCGCGGCGGATTCCTCTCCGGGCGCGCCGACGCAGCGAGGCGGCGCGCGGCATCTACCTCGACGGCGGCTTCGGCGTGGGCAAGACCCACCTGCTCACCTCGCTCTTCCACGCGGTCGAGGGGGAGAAGGTCTACGGCACCTTCGTGGAGTACACCGACCTGGTCGGCGCGCTCGGCTTCCAGAAGGCCGTGGACCTGCTGGGGGGCTCGCGCCTGGTCTGCATCGACGAGTTCGAGCTCGACGACCCCGGCGACACCCTGCTCATGACGCGGCTGATCCGCGAGCTCTCCGACCGGGGCGTCTCCATCGTCGCGACCTCCAACACCCTCCCCGACGCGCTCGGCGAGGGACGCTTCGCCGCCCAGGACTTCCTGCGGGAGATCCAGGCGATGGCCGAGCGCTTCGAGGTGTCGCGGATCGACGGCGAGGACTACCGGCGCCGCGACGGGGTCGCCGAGATCTCCGCACTGCCCGAGCAGGAGGTGCGCGAGCACGCCGCGGCGCAGGACGGCGCGACCCTCGATGGCTTCGACGAGCCGCTCGCTCATCTCATGCGCGTCCACCCCTCCCGCTACGGCGCCCTGATCGACGAGGTCGCCGCCGCGCACCTCACCGGGGTGCACGGGCTCACCCACCACCACGACGCGCCGCGCTTCGTGGTGCTCGTGGACCGGCTCTACGACCGGGAGGTCCCGGTGCTCCTCTCCCTCGCCCCCGCGGGCGGCGCGGAGGCCGACGGCCGGGCCGCGGCGAGCGAGCCCGGGGACGGTGTGCTCGAGGACCTGTTCTCCGCCGAGTCGCTGCGCTCCGGGTACCGCAAGAAGTACCTCCGGGCGCTGTCGCGCCTGGCCTCCCTCGCCCGGGACGGACTCGTCCTCAGCCGCTGAGGCGCGCCCCGCGCGACGACGGCCGCTCCCGCCTCGTCCAGGTGCACGCCCCCGTCCTGTCCGTGACGGAGCGGCCCGAAGGAGCCCAGCACCTCCTCGGCGTGGAGCACCCGCCCGTCGGCCGCGGCGAGCGCGCCCGGGCCGCGGTGGGCGAGCACCGAGAGCTCCCCGCGATGCATCAGCACCGTCTCCTCGGCGAGCACCTCGACGCGGGTCACGGCCAGATCGCCCGAGCGCGCGCCTCGTGCGCGCGGCGCGGCGCGATCAGCTCCCGGTACCACTCCAGCATCCGCCCGTGCTCGCCCTCGGTGCGCTCCTCCCAGCGCAGCTGCGAGCCGACGAAGGTCGAGCGCTCGCTGCGGGTCGGGCACCTCCGCGGCCCAGCCCATCGCCGCGAACTCCTCGGCGCGGCCGGCGCTGACCAGGGGCCCGAGCTCGTCGTCGTGGTCGGTGAAGAAGGCGAAGGGGGTCGAGGCCGCCCATTCCTCGCCCTGGAAGAGCATCGGCGTGCCCGGGCCCAGCAGGATCAGCGCGATCGCGGCGGCATGGGTGCCCGGGGAGATGCCGTGGTGGATCCGGTCGCCGGCGGCGCGGTTGCCGACCTGGTCGTGGTCCTGCAGGAAGGTGACGAAGGAGTGGCCGTCGTAGTCGGGGGAGGCGGGGTCCACCGGCGCGCCCCAGACCTGGCCGCGGAAGCTCGAGTACGTGCCGGCGTGCAGGAAGATCCCCGGCGACACGGCGGCGAGCGCGTCGGCGTCGCCGAAGTCGGCGTAGTAGCCGGCGCGCTCGCCTGTGGCCCAGGCGTGCACGGCGTGGTGCACGTCGTCGGCCCACTGCATGTCCATCCCCAACCCGCCCGCGCCCGTCGGCGTGACGGTCGCGGGCTGGTTGCGATCCGATTCGGCGATCAGGGCGAGGGGGCGCCTGGTCTCCTCCCGCCAGGCGGCGACGGCGCCGGCGAGCTCGGCGAGGAAGTGCGGGGAGGAGTCGTCCTTGAGCTCGTGGACCGCATCCAGCCGCGGCCCGTCCAGTCCCAGCTCCACCAGCCACTGCCGGGCGCCGCCCAGCAGGAAGTCGCGCACCTGGCGGGAGCCGGGCTGGTCGAGGTTCACCGCCTCGCCCCAGGGCGTCTCGTGGCGGTCCGTGAAGTACGGGCCGAACATGCCCAGGTAGTTCCCCGAAGGGCCGAGGTGGTTGTGGACCACGTCCAGCACGACGGCGAGACCGCGGTGATGGGCGGCGCGCACGAAGCGGGCCAGCGCCTCCGGCCCGCCGTAGGCGGAGTGCACGGCGTACAGCCCCACCCCGTCGTAGCCCCAGCCGCGCTCGCCGGGGAAGGTCGCCAGCGGCATCAGCTCGACCGCGTCCACGCCGAGCTCGACCAGCGCGTCGAGCCGCTCGATCGCGGTGTCGAGGGTGCCGCCGGCGCCGTCCGGGCCCGGGGCGAAGGTGCCCACGTGCGGCTCGTAGAGCACGGCGCCGCGCAGGTCCCTGCCCTCCCATCCCGGTGACGGCGCGAGCGCCTGCGCGTCGACGACCTCGCTCGCGGCGTGGACGCCGTCCGGCTGGGACAGCGACCGGGGATCCGGCGCCACAGCTCCCCGTCGTCGAGGCGGAAGGCATAGCGCGCCCCCGCCACGGGCGCCGGGTCCGACAGCTCGAACCATCCCTCCTCGGCCGGGGCCATGGTGTGCACGGTCCCGTCCACGCGGATCTCCACGGCGCCGGCCGACGGGGCCCACACGCGATAGCGGTCTATCGCGCCGAGCGGGGTCGGGGACTGCGGTGCGGCGGTCATCGCGTCTCCTCGAGGTGGTGGGGGACCGGCAGGGCGCCGGTCGGGGTGGCGCCGACGCGCACCAGCAGAGCGACGGGGCTGTCGTCCAGCGGCTCGACCAGCGGGACCATCCCGCCCTCGTGCTCCGCGCCGCCGAGCACGTCGCGCCAGCGGCCCTCGGGCAGTCCGATCCTGCTCTCGCCCCAGCCGCCGCGCTGGGCGAGCCCGTGCGCGAGCCGTGTGACGACGGTGACCACCTCGACCGGTCCCTCACCGCATGCGCGGCCGAAGGCGACGGCATGGCCGGTCGTAGTGGGCAGCGGGTGGTAGGCGGCGTCCCGGCCCTGGAACAGGTCCGGCCGCTCCCGGCGCAAGACCAGCGCACGGTGGGTCAGCCACAGCTTCTCGTCGCCGATCCCCTCGGGACGGGCGCCCTCGATCATCCGTCCGAGGCGGGCGGCGTGCGCGGCGTGGTCGACCTCGCGGCGGTTGTCGGGGTCCACCAGGGAGAGGTCCACGCTCTCGTTGCCCTGGTAGACGTCGGGCACGCCGGGCATCGTGAGTCGCGACGAGCTTCTGGCCGAGGATCGCGGCGCGGCGCACGGCGGCCGTGCGCCGGGTCCAGTCGGCGAGGATCGCGGCGACCTCCTCGGACTCCAGCGCCGCTCGCCCCAGGGCCTGCACCTCGCGCTCGTACTCGGCGTCCTGCTCGGTCCAGGTGGTGTGGGTCTTCGCCTCGCGCATCGCCTTGGCGAGATAGCCCTCGAGCCGGTCCGCGTCCAGCGGCGCGGCCCCGGAGCCGGGCGACTCCCAGCAGGCGGCCAGGGTCTGCCACAGCAGCGGCTCGATCGCCCCGTCGACCCGGTCGCCGCGATGCGCGGAGGTCGCCCGATCCAGGTCCTGCACCACCAGCGCCCACTCGAGCGGTCGCTCTGTGAGGACGGCCAGGCGCGCCCGCACGTCCTCGCTGCGCTTGGTGTCGTGGGTGGACAGGGTGGTCATCGCATCGGGCCGGGTGCGCACCATGTGCAGGGCGTGGTCGTGCAAGACATCCGACTCGACCCCGATCCGCTCCGGGTCCGAGCCCACCTCGTTCACGGCCAGGAAGCGGGTGTAGCGGTAGAACGCGGTGTCCTCGAGCCCCTTGGCGTGGACGGGGCCGCAGGTCTGCGCGAAGCGGACCACGACCTCGTCGCGCTCGGCGCCGCGGTCGTGCGTCCCGCGCCGCCCGCCTCGTCCCCGCACACCAGGGCGACGACCAGCTCGAGGGTCGCGGCGAGGTCCTCGTCGTCCCCGAGCCGGGCCTGTGCCCGCGCCGCGGCCTGCTCGATCACGGCCCGCTCGGCGCCGGGGGCGGGCTCGCCCGGGACGATGTAGGCGCGGTAGCGGTCCATCGAGGTCAGCGGCGCGACGACGACCTTCTGGATGTTGCGCCGCGTGGTGTCGCGCAGGCGGATGTCGTCCTGGCAGATCCCGTGGATCAGCGCGGTCAGCCGTTCGATCTCGGCCCACAGGCTGGTGGTGACCACGAGGTCCGTGGACTCGGCGGCGACCTCCTCGAAGGGGCGCAGGTCGCCGGTGCGCCGCCGCCACAGATGGGTCAGGCCCAGCGCGCCGTGCGGGTCGTGGAACAGGCCCGTCACCCGCCACAGCGCGTCGTAGCCGGTCGTGCCCGCGCAGGGGAAGTCGCCGGGCAGGTGCTCCTCGCCCTCGAGGATCTTCTCGATCACGGTCCAGGCCCCGTCGGTGGCGCGCTCGAGATCGCGCAGGTAGCCGCGAGGATCGGAGAGGCCGTCGGGATGGTCGATCCGGTAGCCGTCGATCACGCCCTCGCCCTGCAGCCTGCAGGAGCGTGCGATGGGTCGCCTCGAACACGGCGGGGTCCTCGACCCGCACCGCGGCGAGGGTGTCCACGTCGAAGAAGCGCCGGTAGTTCAGCTCCTCGTCGGAGACCTTCCAGTACGCGAGCCGGTACCACTGGCGGTCCAGCAGATCGGCGAGCCCGAGGTGCTCGGTGCCTGCGGCGACGGGCGCGACGTGGTCGTAGTAGCGCAAGACGGTCTCCTCGGCGACCGACCCATCGGCTTGAGGGACCTGCTCGACGCCCATCGTGATCTCCCCGTCGGCGAGGACCGCGCCGATGGGCCGTCCCAGCACCGGCACGAGCACCGAGCGCTCGCCGGAGAGCTCGAGGTCGAACCAGTCGGCGAAGGGGGAGGCGGGGCCGTCGCGCAAGACCGACCACAGTGCCCGGTTGTGCCAGATCGGGGTCGGGATCGACATGTGGTTGGGGACGACGTCCACGACGATCCCCATCCCGTGGGCGTGGGCGGCCTCGGCGAGGCGGCGCGGCGCCTCCTCCCCGCCGATCTCCTCGCTGATGCGGGTGTGGTCCACGACGTCGTAGCCGTGGGTCGAGCCGGGCGCGGCCTGCGGCGACGGGGGAGCAGAACAGGTGCCCCACGCCGAGCCTGGCGAGATAGGGCACGATCTCCGCCGCGTCGTCGGCGGTGAAGCCGGCGTGCGGCTGCAGGCGGTAGGTCGAGGTCGGGACCCGGCGCACCGCGGGCTGGGCCCCGGTGACGGCGGGTCGGGAGCGCCGGGACGGCATCTCCCGGGTCGTGGGACGGGGACCGGTCTCGAGACTCACTGCGGGGCTCTCCTTCTCGGGGGTCAGGCGCGGACCGTGCGCTCGAGGTCGTCCGCGGCGCGCTCCTCGTCCTCGCCCGTCTCCGGGGGCCGCATGAGGATCAGCATCGAATGGCCGGGGCGGACGATCTCCTGGCCGGGGTCGAAGACGGAGCCGACGTCGATGGTGTCGCCCGTGCCGAGCACGACCTCCCACTCGGTGCCGTACTCCTCGCCGGGCAAAGACGAAGTCGACGTCGTTGCCGGAGGCGTTGAACACCACCAGCGCCGAGTCGCCCTCGATCCGTTCGCCGCGGGAGTTGGGCTCGGGGATCGCGGAGCCGTTGAGGAACATGGTCAGGCACTTGTTCTGAGGATCGTTCCACTCCTCCTCGGTCATCGGCTCCCCGTCGGTGCCCAGCCACTCCACGTCCTTGAGCACGGAGCCGGCGTCCTCGCGGACCACGCCCTGCAGGAAGCGGCGTCGGCGGAAGATCGGGTGCTCGCGGCGCAGAGCGATCATGCGCTGGGTGAACCAGAGCATCTCCTCCTGGTGCTCGTCGAGGTCCCAGTGCACCCACGACAGCTCGTTGTCCTGGCAGTAGGTGTTGTTGTTGCCCTGCTGGGTGCGTCCCATCTCGTCGCCGTGCAGGATCATCGGCACGCCCTGGCTGACCAGCGGCGTGGCCATGAGGTTCTTGGCCCTGCGCTTGCGCAGGGCGAGCACGGCCTCGTCGTCGGTGTCGCCCTCGATGCCCGAGTTCCAGGAGCGGTTGTGGCTCTCGCCGTCGCCGCCGCCCTCCTGATTGGCCTCGTTGTGCCGCTCGTTGTAGGAGACGAGGTCCCGCATCGTGAACCCGTCGTGGGCGGTGACGAAGTTGATCGACGCGATCGGTGTGCGGCCGGTGTGCTGGTAGAGGTCCGAGCCGCCGGCGAGGCGCGAGGTGAAGTCGCCGACGGTGCCCGGCTCCGAGCGGTGGAAGTCCCGCACCGAGTCGCGATAGCGGCCGTTCCACTCCGACCACAGCGGCGGGAAGCCGCCCACCTGGTAACCGCCCTCGCCCAGGTCCCACGGCTCGGCGATGAGCTTGACCTGGGAGATGATCGGGTCCTGCTGGATGATGTCGAAGAAGGCGGAGAGCCGGTCCACCTCGTGCGGCTCGCGCGCGAGGGTCGAGGCGAGGTCGAAGCGGAAGCCGTCCACGTGCATCTCGGTGACCCAGTAGCGCAGCGAGTCCATGATCAGCTGCAGCACGTGCGGGGTGCGCATCAGCAGCGAGTTCCCGGTGCCGGTGGTGTCGTAGTAGTGCGCCTCGTCGCCCTCGACCAGGCGGTAGTAGGCGCTGTTGTCGATGCCGCGGAAGCACAGGGTGGGGCCCAGGTGGTTCCCCTCGGCGGTGTGGTTGTAGACCACGTCGAGGATGACCTCGATGCCCGCCTCGTGGAGGTTCTTGACCATCTGCTTGAACTCCTGGACCTGCTGGCCCAGCTCACCCGCATAGGCGTACTCGTTGTGCGGGGCGAAGAACCCGATCGTGTTGTAGCCCCAGTAGTTGCGCGACCCCCTTCTCGACGAGATGGCCGTCCTGCACGAACTGGTGGACCGGCATCAGCTCGACCGCGGTGACGCCCAGCTCCTTGAGGTGCTCGATCACGGCGGGATGGCCCATCGCGACGTAGGTGCCGCGGATGTTGTCGTCGATCTCCGGGTGCGGCATCGTCAGGCCCTTGACGTGCGCTTCGTAGATCACGGTGTCGTGGTACTCGTGCGCGGGCGGATGGTCGTTGCCCCAGTCGAAGAAGGGGGAGACCACGACCGAGTGCATGGTGTGGGCGGCGGAGTCCTCGGTGTTGCGCTTCTCGGGATCCTCGAAGTCGTAGCTGTACAGCGAGGGATGGTTGCTGGCCATCCCGGCGATCGCCTTCGCGTACGGGTCCAGCAGCGGCTTCGAGGGGTCGCAGCGCAGGCCCGCGGCGGGGTCGAAGGGGCCGTGCACGCGGTAGCCGTAGCGCTGGCCGGGCTGGACCGCGGGGAGGTAGACGTGCCACACGTGGGCGTCGACCTCGGTGACCTCGATGCGCCGCTCGGTGCCGTCCTCGTCGAACAGGCACAGTTCCACCCGCTCGGCCGCCTCGGAGAAGAGCGCGAAGTTGGTGCCCGAGCCGTCGAACGTGGCGCCGAGGGGATACGACTTTCCTGTCCAGATCTGCATGGCCCCACAGTAGTGGGCGCGGGCGGGCGGGGACCGGTGCGCGGCGAGGCGGGTCCGATCGTGATGCTCCCGCGAGCTCGGTCGGGCCCCGGCGGGCTCGTCCACGCCGGGGCGGGGACGAGAAAGGCCCCGGCCGGAGCCGGGGCCTTGCATGGTGGGCGATACTGGGATCGAACCAGTGACCTCTTCCGTGTCAGGGAAGCGCGCTACCGCTGCGCCAATCGCCCGTCGCGCCGGAGGCGCGGGGGAGGGATGGAGCGGACGACCGGATTCGAACCGGCGACCCTCACCTTGGCAAGGTGATGCTCTACCAACTGAGCTACGTCCGCACATCGGCTGGGCCGACGAGGAGCTACCTTAGGCGCGCTCCGACCGCCTGTGCAAACCCGGACGGTCTTCAGTGTCCGAGGTCACGAGCGGCAGGGCCGGGGTGCACGGAGGGCTCGTGCCGGCCGGCCGGTCGGGGGCGCGGAGCGCGAGGAGCGCCAAAGGTGCTCCCGCTCCGTCCCCGCGTCTCACGGGCGCGGCGCGCCCGTGCAGTCGGATCGGCGGCGCGCCCGAGCGGTCGGATCGGGGAGGGCGGTGGGGCCCGGGTGTCGGCGGGGCCGGAGGGTCGGCTCGTCGGGTCCGACGCCGCTCCGATCGACCGGGACGCAGGTCACATCCAGAAGTGGCGCGAGCACCCGTCGGGAGCATGTAAGCTTCTTCAAGTCCGATCGAGAGAGCGGACATCACCTCAGGGCGATTGGCGCAGCGGTAGCGCGCTTCCTTCACACGGAAGAGGTCACTGGTTCGATCCCAGTATCGCCCACGGCAGGTTCTTCGGATCCCTGTCCTGCGGACGTAGCTCAGTTGGTAGAGCATCACCTTGCCAAGGTGAGGGTCGCCGGTTCGAATCCGGTCGTCCGCTCCGGGGGGACGGCGCTCCCGACCTCGCGTCGGGAGCGCTGTTCCGTATGATGCGAGAGCATCACCCGGTGGGTTGGCCGAGAGGCGAGGCAACGGCCTGCAAAGCCGTGTACACGGGTTCGAATCCCGTACCCACCTCGAACGGCACCCGCCGGTGCCGTCCCGGGCGATTGGCGCAGCGGTAGCGCGCTTCCCTGACACGGAAGAGGTCACTGGTTCGATCCCAGTATCGCCCACCCCAGCAGAAGAGCCCCGACCCCCTGGTCCGGGGCTCTTCTGCGTCCGCAGAGAGGCGCCCCACGCCGGGTCCCGCGGCTGGGGCCCACCGGGCCCTGGGTCCCGGTGCGCGGCCTCCGAGGTCTCTAGGCTCGACGGTGACGAGACCGCCATCACGTCACCCGCCACGCCGACCCGGAGGAGACCTCAGCATGCGTGCCCTCATCGTCCGTGCCCATCCGCTGGACCCCAGCAAGTCCCGTTCCATGACGATGGCCGACGCCTTCGTCGAGGAGCTCACCGCGCATCGCCCCGACACGGTGGTCGACGACGTGCGGCTGTACGAGACCGCCGTGCCCGAGATCGACCTGGACATGATGACCGGCTGGGAGCGGGCGCGAGCGGGCGAGCACTTCTCCCACCTCACCGGTGCCCAGCAGAACAAGCTGGCGCTGTTCGACCAGTACACCAAGCAGTTCCAGAGCGCGGACCTGGTGGTGATCGCGAACCCGCTGTGGAACCTCTCGGTGCCCACGCGTCTGAAGGCCTGGATCGACACCATCTGCCGCGCCGGCGTGACCTTCCGGTACACGGCCGAGGGCGAGGCGGAGGGCCTCGTCATGGACAAGACCGTGGTGCACCTGCAGGCCAGCGGCGGCCGCTTCGGCCAGCAGGATCCCGCGAGTCTGTACATCGCCGGGATGTTCCAGTTCCTGGCCGCACCACCCACACCGTCGCCGCCGAGGGCATGGACCACGAGCCCGATCGTGCCGAGGAGATCATGGAGGCGGCGCTCCTCCGGGTGAGGGAGCTCGCGCGCTCCCTCTGAGCCGCCGCCGTCGAGGGGCCGGTCCGGCGCGGGCGCGCCGGCCGGTACCATCGACGACGGATCCGGCGTCGTCGGCCGGCTCACCCCGAGAACTAAGGAGCACCCCCGTGGCCCAGATCGCCATCACCCTCGACGGATCGCCCCAGGAGATCGAGGAGGGGACCACGGGCACCGCGCTCTTCGAGGGCACCGCCGCGATCGTCGCCCTGCGCATCGACGGGGAGCTGCGCGACCTCGACACCGTGCTCGAGGACGGGCAGGACGTCGAGGGCGTGGACATCTCCAGCCCCGACGGGCTCTCGATCCTCCGCCACTCGACCGCGCACGTGCTCGCGCAGGCCGTGCAGAAGACGAACCCCGACGCGAAGCTCGGCATCGGCCCGCCCATCACCGACGGCTTCTACTACGACTTCGACGTCGCCGAGCCCTTCACCCCCGAGACCCTCAAGGTGCTCGAGAAGGAGATGAACCGGATCGTCAAGTCCGGCCAGCGCTTCGTGCGCCGCGAGATCACCGACGACGCGGCCCGCGCCGAGGAAGCCGCAGAGCCCTACAAGCTCGAGCTCATCGGCCTGAAGTCCTCCGCCGACGACGCCGCCGAAGGAGCGAGCGTCGAGGTCGGTGAGGGCGGCCTGACCATGTACGACAACGTCGACCGACGCGGCGAGGTGGTCTGGACCGACCTCTGCCGCGGCCCGCACCTGCCCTCCACCAAGCTCATCGGCAACGGGTTCGCCCTGACCCGCTCCGCCGCCGCCTACTGGCGCGGCGGCGAGAAGAACCCGATGCTGCAGCGCGTCTACGGCACCGCCTGGCCCACCAAGGAGGAGCTGCGAGCCCACCAGGAGCGGATCGCCGAGGCCGAGCGCCGCGACCACCGACGCCTGGGCAGCGAGCTGGACCTGTTCTCCTTCCCCGATGAGATCGGCTCCGGCCTGCCGGTGTTCCATCCCAAGGGCGCCATGATCAGGATGGAGATGGAGGACTACTCGCGTCGCCGCCACGTCGAGGCCGGCTACTCCTTCGTCTCCACCCCCACATCACGAAGAAGAACCTCTTCGAGACCTCCCGCCACCTCGAGTGGTACGCCGACGGCATGTACCCGGCCATGCACATGGACGAGGAGGTCGACGCCGACGGCAACGTCACCAAGCAGGGCCAGGACTACTACCTCAAGCCCATGAACTGCCCGATGCACAACCTCGTCTATCGCTCCCGCGGCCGCTCCTACCGCGAGCCGCCGCGCGCGGCTGTTCGAGTTCGGCGGCGTCTACCGCTACGAGAAGTCCGGCGTGGTCCACGGCCTGACCCGCGCCCGCGGCTTCACCCAGGACGACGCCCACATCTACACCACCCGCGAGCAGATGAAGGAGGAGCTCTCCAGCCTGCTCGGCTTCGTCCTGGACCTGCTGCGCGACTACGGTCTGGACGACTTCTACCTCGAGCTGTCCACCCGCGACCCCGAGAAGTCCGTCGGCGACGAGACGACCTGGGAGGAGGCCACCCGCACCCTGGAGGAGGTCGCCACCTCCTCCGGGCTGGAGCTGGTGCCCGACCCGGGCGGCGCCGCCTTCTACGGCCCGAAGATCTCCGTCCAGGCGAAGGACGCGATCGGCCGCACCTGGCGCTCTCCACCATCCAGCTGGACTTCTTCGAGCCGGAGCTGTTCGAGCTCGAGTACACCGCCCCCGACGGCTCCCGCCAGCGCCCGGTGATGATCCACCGCGCCCTGTTCGGCTCGATCGAGCGCTTCTTCGGCGTGCTCCTCGAGCACTACGCGGGCGCCTTCCCGGTCTGGCTCGCGCCGGTCCAGGTGGTCGGGGTGCCGGTCGCCGCCGAGTACGTGCCCTACCTCGAGGAGGTCGCCGCCAAGCCGCGCGCCCGCGGCGTGCGCGTCGAGGTCGACTCCTCCGACGACCGTATGCAGAAGAAGATCCGCACCCACACCAAGGAGAAGGTGCCCTACCTCCTCATCGCCGGCGGCGAGGACCAGGAGAAGGGCGCGGTCTCCTTCCGCATGCGCGACGGCGACCAGGACAACGGCATCGACGTCGACGAGGCCGTGGAGCGTATCGTCACCGCGATCGCCGACAAGGTGCAGGTGTGAGCCCGGCCGACCAGCCCGGCGGCGAGCCCGCGCTCGAGGACGCCCGCGACTTCGCGGGCGTCCCCGACGACACCCAGCGGCTGTGGACCCCGCACCGGATGGCGTACATCGGCGGGGAGAACAAGCCCGATGACCCGCACGACGACGAGCAGTGCCCCTTCTGCGCGGGGCCGCGCCGCAGCGACGAGGACGCGCTCATCGTCCACCGCGGCCGCGTCGCCTACGCGATCCTGAACCTCTACCCCTACAACTCCGGCCATCTGCTGGTGTGCCCGTACCGGCACGTCTCGGACTACACCGAGCTGACCGAGCAGGAGGTGGCGGAGGTCGCCGAGATCACCCGCACCGCGATGACCGTGATCCGCGAGGTCTCCGGCCCCGCGGGCTTCAACCTGGGCATGAACCAGGGCGAGGTCGCGGGCGCCGGGATCGCCGCCCACCTGCACCAGCACGTGGTGCCGCGCTGGGCGGGGGACGCGAACTTCCTGCCCATCGTCGGCCGCACCAAGGCCCTCCCGATCCTGCTCTCGGACACCCGTCGGCTCTACGCCGAGGCGTGGCCCGGCGGCGGCGGGGCCTGAGCTAGCATGGCCGAGCGCATCCGGGGGAGCGCCGTGCGGACGGCGGGAGCCGACCGACCGCGACCGAGCACCGGGGGAGAGGCAGGGCCACGCTGTGACCAGCTCGACCGGCGCGCCTGCGCGCCAGCCCGGCCCGCCGCGGGCCGCCGGCCCCGGCGCCGCCGCCCCGGCCGGTCCCGACGCCGGGTACGGCTACGACATCGCGCGCACCGATCCCCGCGCTCCCGGCCGGCTCGGCCCGGGCAAACTCGCCGCGGCCCGGCCCCGCCGACGCTGGCTGCGCTGGGTGTCGCTGATCGGCTCGCTGCTGGGCATCCTCGCCTCCCTGGTCGTGCTGTATCTGGTGGTGATCAGGCCGCTCGGCATCGGCACCGCGCTGGTCGCCCTCACCGCGGCGCTGGTGCCGGTCGCGCTCGTGCTCGGCGCGGTGTGGTGGCTGGATCGGTACACGCCGCGCCCCGGCTCTCGCTCGTCTCCGCTTTCGCCTGGGGCGCGATCGGCTCCGTCTTCGCTGTCGCTGTTCTTCGGGACCTTCTTCGACGCCTGGATCTCCCCGCAGGAGGAGACCGAGCTGATCGACTCCTTCCTCGGCGCGACCGTGCAGGCACCGGTGATCGAGGAGACGATGAAGTCCGCGGGCCTGTTCGCCCTGCTCATCTGGGGGCGACGCTTCATCTCCGGTCCGCTCGACGGCGTCGTGTACGCCGCCCTCATCGCGGGCGGCTTCGCCTTCACCGAGAACATCCTCTACTTCGGGAACTCCTTCCACCAGGCACAGGCCGCCGGGACGGTCGACGTCTTCTGGCAGACCTTCTTCCTGCGCGGCATCCTCTCGCCCTTCGCCCACGTGTCCTTCACCGCCCTGTGCGGCCTCGGCCTCGGCATCGCGGCCGAGCGCCGCTCGCTGATGCTCTACTTCGGCCTGGGCCTCGGCGGGCTGTCGCTCGGGATGGCGCCGCACGCGCTGTGGAACGGCTCGAGCTTCTTCCTCCCGGTGGACCCGGAGGCGCCGCTGGCCGGGTTCCTGCGCTACTACGTCACCGTGCAGGTGCCGATCTTCCTGCTTCGCTGGTGGGCATCGTGCTGTTCCTGCGCCTGCGGGAGAAGCGGATCCTGCGCCGCCAGCTGTCCGAGTACGGCAGGGCCGGCTGGTTCTCGCCCGACGAGGTCGAGATGCTGGTCTCGATGCGTCGACGCCGTCGCGCCGAGGCGTGGGCGGGCCGCCACGGCGCCGTCGCCCGGATGGGCATGCACGACCTGATCCGCTCGGCGGTCTCGCTGGGCATGGAGCGGCACAGCGTCCTGTTCGGCCGGCCGACGGCGAGGACCCGCGCCCGCGAGCGCGAGTCGCTCGAGCAGATCACCGCCGATCGTCGTCTGATCGGTGCGCTGACCGCCCCCGTCGTCCGTGGCTGACCGCCCCGCGGGGCGCGGCCGGACGACACGGGGGAAGCGCTGGCGCGGCGCCGGCGGGGACGCCACGGCGCGGTCTGCGGAGAGGCCCGGCGGCGCGCGGCGTGGAGCGCGTTCGCCATACCACTAGGATGGTGCGGCGATCCGCCACCCCATGGCGGACCATCGGAAGGAGCGAGATGTCCGGGCATTCCAAGTGGGCGACGACCAAGCACAAGAAGGCCGTCATCGATGCCAAGCGCGGCAAGCTGTTCGCCAAGCTGGTGAAGAACATCGAGGTGGTCGCACGCATGGGCGGCCCCGACCCATCGGGCAACCCGACGCTCTACGACGCCATCCAGAAGGCCAAGAAGACCTCCGTCCCCAATGACAACATCGACCGCGCCGTCAAGCGCGGCGGCGGGCTCGACGGCGGCGGCGTCGACTACGAGACCCTGATGTACGAGGGCTACGCCCCGGGCGGCGTCGCCGTGCTGGTCGAGTGCCTCACCGACAACAAGAACCGCGCCGTCTCCGAGGTGCGTCTGGCCTTCAACCGCAACGGCGGCAACATGGCGGACTCCGGCTCGGTCTCCTATCTCTTCGAGCGCCGGGGCGTGGTCACCGTCGCCAAGGGCGAGAACACCGAGGACGACCTGCTCGAGGTCGTGCTGGACGCCGGCGCCGAGGAGATCAACGACGAGGGCGAGACCTTCGAGATCCTCTCCGAGGCCACCGACGTGGTCGCCGTGCGCACCGCGCCGCAGGAGGCGGGGATCGACTACGAGAGCGCCGAGGTGCAGTTCGTGCCCACCATGCGCACCCCCGTCGACCTCGAGGGCGCGCAGAAGGCGCTTCGCCTGATCGACGCGCTCGAGGACAGCGACGACGTGCAGGCCGTCTACTCCAACCTCGACATCCCCGACGACGTCGCGGCCCAGCTGGACGAGCAGGAATGAGCGAGCGGGACGGCGCGGTCGCGGCCTGGGCCGCGTCGTCCCCTCGGCGGCACCGCCGACGCGGGCCGCACCACCCGGACCGGGGAGAGGGCCGTTGACACCGCCGACGGCCATGCCGGGAGGGGAGGAGCGCAGATGACGACCCTGCGTGTGCTGGGGGTCGACCCCGGGCTGACCCGCCGCGGGATCGGCATCGTCGACGCGATCGGCGGGCGACGCGCTCGTCTCGTCCACGCGGGCGTGATCCGCTCGGACTCCGAGGAGCCGCTCGAGCGGCGCCTGCTCGGCATCGCCCTCGGGCGCGCGCCGTGCTCGAGGAGTTCGCCCCCGACGCCGTCGGCGTGGAGCGGGTGTTCAGCCAGTCCAACATCTCCACCGTGATGGGCACCGCGCAGGTCTCCGGCATCGCGCCGCTCGAGGCGGCGGAGCGCGGCATCCCCGTCGCGCCGCACACCCCCTCGGAGGTCAAGGCCGCCGTGACCGGCGCGGGCGGGCGGACAAGAAGCAGATCCAATCGGTGCTGGTGAAGGTGCTGGGCCTGGACGCGGCACCCCAGCCCGCGGACGCCTCCGATGCCGTCGCGATCGCGCTGACCCAGCTGTGGCGGGGCGGCGGCCCCGTGGCGCTGGACCGCACCGGCGGCGCCCGCACGAGCGCGCAGGCCGTGTGGGCCGAGGCGGAGCGACGGGCCCGACGCGCCCGGGAACGCTCGACCTCCCGCCAGTGATCGAACAGGTGTTCTAGGCTGGTGGCGTGATCGCATCCCTGACCGGGCGGGTCGTCCGCCTCGACCTCGACGCCCTCGTGCTCGAGGTGGCCGGTATCGGCTACCTCGTGCGCACCACGCCGCAGGCCCTCGCCGCGACCCGTCACGGGGCCGAGGTCACCCTGCACACCGAGCTCGTCGTCCGCGAGGACTCCCTGACCCTCTACGGCTTCCCCCAGGCTGAGGAGGCCGAGACCTTCCGCATCGTGCAGTCCGTCACCGGGATCGGCCCGCGCACGGCGCTGGCCGTGCTCGCGGTGCTCGACCCGGAGGAGCCGCGCCGCGCCGTCGCCGAGCAGGACGTGAAGACCATCACCCGCACCCCGGGCATCGGCCCGAAGGTCGCCGGCCGGATGCTCCTCGAGCTCGGCGGGAAGGCGCCCGCGCCGAGCGAGGCCTCGCCGGAGGCGGCGTCGGCCCCGGGTGTCGCCCTCGGCGGCCCCGACGCCGACGTGGTCGAGGCGCTCGTCGGCCTCGGCTGGGCGGAGAAGGCGGCGCGCGGCGCCGTCGAGGCCGCGCGCGAGGAGGGCGGGGAGCAGATCGATGCCGCCGCGCTCCTGCGCACGGCGGCGCGCGGTCTCGGAGGACATCGGTGAGCGCGCAGGCGGCGGGCCGCGAGGAGGAGCCGGTCGGCGGGTCCTTCGCCGACGGCTCCTGGGAGGCGACCGAGGACGCGCCGCGCACCGTGACGAGCCCCGAGTCGATGCCGCCCGAGCGCACCGCGGAGGCGGCGCGCGCGCCCGCGTCGGCTGGAGGAGTTCGTGGGACAGCAGGTGGTGCGCGACCAGCTCTCGCTCGTGCTCGACGCCGCCGCGGCGCGCGGCCGCGCCCCCGAGCACATGTCGCTCTCGGGACCGCCGGGCCTGGGGAAGACGACCCTCGCCATGATCATCGCCGCCGAGCTCTCCGCCCCGCGCGCATCACCTCGGGACCTGCGATCCAGCACGCCGGCGATCTCGCCGCGATCCTCTCCTCCCTCGACGAGGGGGAGGTGCTGTTCATCGACGAGATCCACCGCCTCGCACGGCCCGCCGAGGAGATGCTGTACATCGCCATGGAGGACTTCCGCGTCGACGTGGTGGTCGGCAAGGGCGTCGGCGCGACGTCGATCCCGCTGGACCTGCCGCCCTTCACCGTCGTCGGCGCCACCACCCGCGCCGGTCTCCTCCCGGCGCCGCCGCGCGCGACCGCTTCGGGTTCATCGGCCACCTCGACTTCTACGGCGCCGAGGAGTCGCGCGAGGTGGTGCGCCGCTCTGCCGTGCGGCTCGAGGTCGAGCTCGAGGACCGCGCCGCGATCGAGATCGCCTCCCGCTCCCGCGGCACGCCCCGCATCGCCAACCGTCTCCTGCGCCGCGTGCGCGACTGGGCCCAGGTGCGCGGCGGCGGCCGGCGACCTCGACCTCGGCGCCGCGAAGGAGGCGCCGCGGGTCTACGAGGTCGACGACCGGGGCCTGGACCGTCTGGACCGCGCGGTGCTCAGTGCCCTGTGCGGCCGCTTCGCCGGCGGGCCGGTGGGCCTGTCGACCCTCGCCGTCGCGGTGGGGGAGGAGACCGAGACGGTCGAGACGATGATCGAGCCGTATCTCGTGCGCGAGGGATTCCTGCTGCGGACCCCGCGCGGCCGGGCGGCCGCCCCGGCCGCCTGGGAGCACCTCGGCCTCGAGCCGCCCGCAGGGGCGGAGGGCGCCTCGCCCATGCTCGGCCGCTTCTGAGCCCGGGCACCGGCTGGGAGGACCGCGGCGGACCGACGGGTACAGTGGGTTGGTCAGTCGCCCGCGGCAGGGCCTCCCCGTGCAGCAAGCACGATCCCGAGGGGCTGTCCGTCGAGAGGAAAACCGTGGACCTCCTTCCCATCCTGCTGATCATCCTCGTGATGATGTCGCCCCTGTTCCTGCTCTCCCGCGGCCAGCGCAAGGCGCAGGCCAGGCAGCAGGAGCTCGTCAAGAAGCTCGGCGTGGGCGACGAGGTGCGCACGCACTCGGGCTTCTACGGACTGATCGTCGAGGAGTACGACGACGTGGTGGTGCTCGAGTCGGAGGACGGCACGCAGACCAAGTGGGCACGCATGGCGATCGCGATGGCCGTGGACCCGGTCGAGGACGAGCAGGGCGAGGCCCTCGAGGGCGAGACCCTGGAGGGCGAGGCCGTCGAGGGCGTCGCCCCCGAGGGCGCCGACTCCCGCGAGGCGCAGGACACCTCCGCCGCCGGCCAGGTCCCCGGCGTCACCGTCGCCGACGAGGACCCCCGCGAGGACGGCTCCGCGCGCGGTCGCTGACCCGGCCCGCGCCGCGCGCCCGGCCGCGCACGACGCCGCACGACCCCGCGGGGCCTCCTCGCCCCGCCCTCCGCTCCCTGGCCCGTCGTCCTGAGGAATCCCCACCATGCCTGCACGCCGCATCGCCCTGGCGACCCTCGCGGTGCTGATCCTGCTTGCTCGGCGGCGGGATCGGCGCCGGGGTCTGGAAGGGTGGCTGGCGACCCGCCCCCAAGCTCGCCCTCGACCTCGAGGGAGGCACCCAGGTCATCCTCCAGGCGCAGTCGCGCGACGGCTCCGCGATCGACGAGACCGCGATGGAGCAGGCGCGGCAGATCATGAGCCAGCGCATCAACGCGATGGGCGTGGCGGAGACCGAGATCACCGTCCAGGGCGGCACGAACATCGTGATCGACGTGCCCGGGCAGATGGACCAGGAGACCTCCGCCGCGATCCGCCAGACCGCCGCGATGTCCTTCCGCCCCGTGCTCGGCGTGGTCGCGCCCGAGGGCGCGGCGAGGCGCTCGCCTCCGACGGCGGCGGTGCCTCCGATACCGGTGGCGACGAGTCCGCCGGGGAGACCTCCGAGGCCCCCGCCGATCCCTCCCAGCGACTCTTCTCCGGCCTGCTCAGCGACGACTCCTCGATGGCTCCCGCGACCGGTACCGGCGAGGGCGACCTGCCCTACCCCGCCTGGAGCATGGACTGGATGACCCCCGAGGTCCAGACCGAGCTGATGAGCGCGGACTGCGTCGACCCTTCCGCGCGGCAGGAGCGCGCCACGGAGACCGCCGCCGACGAGCCGATGGTCGCCTGCGCCCCGGACGGGAGCGCGAAGTACCTGCTGGGTCCCGAGGTCATCGCGGGCTCCTCGATCGAGAACTCCTCCGTCGCCTCGGACGTCACCCCGACCGGCCAGCCGACCGGCTACTACGTCGTGAACATGTCCTTCGACGAGACCGCCGCGGAGTCCTTCTCGACCATGACCGGCGCCCTGTACAACGGCGAGGGCGCCACCGCCGCCTTCGGCATCGTGCTGGACGGGATGGTCATCTCCGCTCCCGAGGTGCAGGAGCCCTCCCCGGGCGGCGAGGCGTCGATCTCCGGCAACTTCTCCCAGGAGCAGGCGACCCAGCTCTCGGACCAGCTGCGATTCGGCGCGGCGCCGCTCGAGTTCGAGGTCGCCTCCGAGCAGCAGATCTCCGCCACCCTCGGCGCGGACCAGCTCCAGATGGGCCTGATCGCGGGCCTGATCGGGCTCGCGCTCGTGGTGGCCTACGCTTTCGCGCAGTACCGCCTGCTCGCGATCGTGACGACCTCGAGCCTGCTCATCATGGGCGTGCTCACCTACGCCACCCTCACGGTGCTCTCGAACATCCCCGAGATCGGCTACCGCCTCTCCTCGCGGGCGTGGTCGGCCTGATCGTCGCGGTCGCGTTCACCGCGGACTCGTTCATCGTCTACTTCGAGCGCGTGCGCGACGAGATCCGCGACGGCCGCGGGATCGCCGCGGCCGTGGACCACGGCTGGGAACGCGCCAAGCGCACCATCCTCGCCTCTGACACGGTCAACATCATCGCGGCCGTGGTGCTGTACCTGCTCTCCACCGGCGGCGTGCGCGGCTTCGCCTTCGTGCTGGGGCTGACCACTCTGCTGGACCTCCTGGTCGTCTTCCTGTTCACGCATCCGGTGCCGCAGGCGCTCGTGCGCACGCGCTTCTTCGGGAAGGGCCATCCGTGGAGCGGCCTGGACCCGGTGCGGCTGGACCGGGACGTGCCCGCCTACGCCGGGCGCGGACGGGTCCGCCTCGGCGAGGAGCGCGGCCGCGGCGGGCGCCGCGGCGCCCGCGCGCAGGAGGAGGCCGAGCGCGAGCCGATCGCGGTGCGCCGTGCCCGCGAGGCCCGGGAGGCGCGCGAGGCGCAGGAGGCCCGTGACGGGGTCCCCGCGGACGGCACCGCCGACGCCGGCACCCCTGCCGACGAGGACACCGACGAGACCGAGGAGCAGGGCCGATGAGCACCACCTTCGCCACCTTCGGCAACGACCTCCACGCCGGCAGGCGGATTCTGCCGATCGTCTCCCGCCGACGCACCTGGTACCTGATCAGCGTCGTCGTCGTGGTGTCGCTGGGCGCCCTCGCGGTCGTGCGAGGGCCCAACCTCGGCATCGAGTTCACCGGCGGCTCCGAGTTCCAGATCGCCGGGGTCGCCGACGCCGAGCAGTCCTCCGCCCGAGAGGTCGTGCGCGAGCACCTGCCGGACAACGAGCCGAAGATCACCCAGCTCGGCAGCGACACCCTGCGCGTGCAGACCGAGCGGCTCGACTCGGCCGAGACGGCCGAGCTCGCCGGAGAGCTCGCCACGGCCTACGGCGTGCCGGCCGACGCGGTCTCGACCTCCTACATCGGCCCGGTGTGGAGCGGCGACGTCACCCAGAAGATGGCCCGCGGCGTCGTGGTCTTCCTGGTCCTGGTCGCCGCGATGATGGCGCTCTACTTCCGCGACCTCAAGGCGTCCCTCGCCGCGATGATCGCGCTGGGCCACGACATCTTCGCTCACCGCCGCGGTGTACGGCGTGGTCGGCTTCGAGATCACGCCCGGCACGGTCATCGGCTTCCTCACCGTCATGGGCTACTCGCTCTACGACACCATCGTCGTGTTCGACAAGGTGCGGGAGAACACCGCGGACCTCACGGGCCAGCGCCGACGCACCTTCGCCGAGCTCGTCGAGCTCGCCGCGAACCAGACCCTGGTGCGGTCGATCAACACCTCCGTCGTCGCGCTGCTCGCCGATCGGCTCGATCCTCGCCATCGGCGCGTTCCTGCTCGGCGCCGGCACCCTCAAGGACATCTCCCTCGCCCTGTTCATCGGGATCATCGCCGGCACCTACTCCTCGATCTTCCTCGCCCCGGGGCCGCTCGTGGACCTCCGCCGGCGCGAGGACACGATCGCCCGCCACACCGTCGCCCTCGAGCGGGCGCGCCGCGGGGAGACCGGCTCGACGTCCGAGGACTCTCCCGGGAGCCCCCGCGGGGAGGACGCCGCGACCCGCGCCGACGGCGCTGACCCCGACGCCGCTGACCCTGCGGACGCCGACGCGGCGGACGAGGGGGGGGGGCACCCCGGAGGCCGACCCCGCCGACGAGGACGACGGCACCGTCGGCCGCGACGCCGCGCCCCGCTCCGCCCGGCAGCGCGCCGCGCAGGACCACCCGACGCCGACGCTCCGGCAGGTGAGGAACCGATGAACGACCCGCAGACCGCCCCTGCCCCGCTCCGCACCGCGGAGGAGATCCCCGCCGCGGCCGAGATCGAGGCGGCGCGCGCGGACGCACATCGCCGAGTACCCGGACTTCCCGACCCCCGGCGTGCTCTTCCGCGACATCACCCCGCTGTTGCGCGACGCGAGCGCGCGCGCCGCGTCATCCGCTACTGGACCACGCTGCTGCCCGAGGGCATCGAGTACATCGTCGGCACCGAGGCCCGCGGCTTCGTGCTCGGTGCACCGCTCGCCTACGAGCTCGGTGCCGGGTTCATCCCGGTGCGCAAGGCGGGCAAGCTCCCCGGTCGCCCGGCCGGGCTGAAGTACGACCTCGAGTACGGCGGCGCCGAGATCCAGATCCCCGAGAACTCGCTCCCGGCCGGCGCGCGGACCCTCGTGCTCGACGACCTGCTCGCCACCGGCGGGACCGCCGCGGCGACGGTCGAGCTCACCCGACGCTTCGACGTCGAGCCGCTCGGCGCCTCCTTCCTCATCGAGCTCGAGGGCCTCGGCGGCCGCGACCTCTTCGCCGGACGTGCCGCTGACCACTGTCTGGTCCATCCCCGACTGATCTCCGGGGCGTCGCCGTCCGCCGCCGGCGGACGCGGCGCGCACCCCTGTCGCCCGCGCGTAGACTGTGCCTTCCACGCAGGGAGGTGTGCATGCAGGAGCGGACCGCATCAGAGCAGGCCGGGGCCGATACCGGCCCGGCCGACCAGGCCGCGCGCCCTCCTGCCACCTCGCCTGCACAGCCGGACTCGCCGCGCACCCCTCGACCGCGCCGCGACGCTCCCGCTCGCGCCTGTCCTTCTTCGCCCCGCGCTCCTCCCCGGTGGATCCGCTGCTCGCACCGCTGCTGGAGACGATGACGGCGGTGAGCCCGAAGGAGAACCAGGAGCTGGTGCGTCAGGCGTACACCGTCGCCGAGCGCGCCCACCGCGGCCAGACCCGCCGCAGCGGCGACCCGTACATCACCCACCCGGTCTCGGTCGCCACGATCCTCGCCGAGCTCGGCTCGCCGGCCGATGTCGTCGCCGCCGCGCTCCTGCACGACACGGTCGAGGACACCGACTACTCCCTGGACCAGCGCGCGCCGAGTTCGGCGAGGTGATCGCCGTCATGGTCGACGGCGTGACGAAGCTGGACAAGGTCACCTACGGCGAGGCCGCGCAGGCCGAGACCGTGCGCAAGATGATCGTGGCGATGAGCCGCGACGTGCGCGTGTCGCTGATCAAGCTCGCCGACCGCCTCCACAACGCCCGCACCTGGAAGTACGTGCCGGCCGCTTCGGCGGAGCGCAAGGCGAAGGAGACCCTCGAGATCTACGCCCCGCTCGCGCACCGCCTGGGGCTGAACACGATGAAGTGGGAGCTGGAGGACCGCTCCTTCCAGGTCCTCTACCCCAAGGTGTACGAGGAGATCGTCTCGCTGGTCGCCCAGCACGCCCCGGCGCGCGAGCAGTACCTCTCCACCGTCTCCTCCCAGATCCAGGAGGATCTCAAGAAGGCGCGGATCAAGGCCGAGGTCACCGGCCGGCCCAAGCACTACTACTCGATCTACCAGAAGATGATCGTGCGGGGCCGCGACTTCTCCGACATCTACGACCTGGTCGGGGTGAGAGTGCTCGTGGACACGGTTCGCGACTGCTACGGGGTGCTCGGCACGCTCCACGCGCGCTGGTCGCCGGTGCAGGGACGCTTCAAGGACTACATCGCGCCGCCGAAGTTCAACCTGTACCAGTCGCTGCACACCACCGTGATCGGCCCGACCGGCAAGCCGGTCGAGGTCCAGATCCGCACCCGCGAGATGCACCGCCGGGCCGAGTACGGCGTCGCCGCGCACTGGAAGTACAAGGCGATGGCGGGCGGCCAGGGCGGCGGCGAGTCCGCGGCGATCACGAACGACGCCGCCTGGCGCGCCAGCTGATGGACTGGCAGAAGGAGACCACCGACTCCGGCGAGTTCCTGGACTCGCTGCGGTTCGAGATCAACACGCAGGAGGTGTACGTCTTCACGCCGAAGGGGGACGTGCTCGCCCTGCCGCAGGGCTCGACCCCGGTCGACTTCGCCTACTCGGTCCACACCGAGGTGGGGCACCGCACGATCGGGGCGCGGGTCAACGGGCGCCTGGTCTCCCTGGAGTCCGCGCTCGCCACCGGCGACGTCGTGGAGGTCTTCACCTCGAAGTCCGCCGACGCCGGCCCCAGCCGGGACTGGCTCGGCTTCGTGAAGTCGCCGCGGGCACGCAACAAGATCCGCCAGTGGTTCTCGAAGGAGCGTCGCGAGGAGGCGCTCGAGCGGGGCAAGGAGGAGCTCGCCAAGGCGCGCGTCGGCAGGACCTGCCCATGCGCCGCTTGCTCACCCACGACACGCTCGCCACGATCGCCTCGGAGCTGAACCTCGGCTCTATCGATGCGCTGTACACCTCGATCGGCGAGGGTCACACCGGCGCCCAGCATGTCGTCGAGAAGTCGCGCGCCTCCTTCGGCGGCGCCGACGGCGCGGAGGAGGACCTCGCCGAGATCACCCTGCCCTCGAAGGTCCGCCCGCGGGGCGACCGTGCCGAACGGCACACGGCGGAGACGGACCAGGGCGTCATCGTGGATGGCCACGCCGACCTGTGGGTCAAGCTCGCCAAGTCGCGCGCCGGTGCCGGGCGATCCGATCGTCGGCTTCATCACCCGCGGCTCGGGGATCTCCGTGCACCACACCAGCCGCACCAATGCGATCCAGCTTCAGGAGCAGCGCCTGATCGCATGGTCGAGGCGAGCTGGTCCGGGCGGCACTCCACCGCCTATCTCGTGCACATCAAGGTCGAGGCGCTGGACCGTCCCCGACTCCTCACCGATCTGGCGCTGGTGATCTCGGAGCAGCAGGTCAATCTGCATTCCGCCTCGGCGCAGTCGAACACGGACCGGCTCGCGACGACCTTCTTCTCCTTCGAGCTGGCCGATCCCGCGCACCTCCAGTCCGTGCTCGCCCAGGTCAGGCGCGTCGAGGGCGTCTACGACGTCTACCGCGTCACGGCCGACGGCCGACCCGTCGGCCTCGGCGCACCGCTCACGGCGAGCTGAGAGGCCCGGTCCGCTCCGACCGTGCTGTGATCAGCGGACCCCCGAGGTGCATCCCCGTCAGCGGCCGCACGGTGGGCGGTCGCTCCTGGGCCCGTCGCGGCCCGCACCGTCCGGTCCCGTCCTGCTGTGCCGTGTCCGACCGCGCTGTGAGCGGTGTGAGCGCCCGATCCAGCCGCTCCCGGGCCTCCTGCACGCCGGGATGCCGGTGCGGCCGGTGCAGATGCGCGCGCGGCTCCTCGTGCTCCACCAGGCCCGCCCGTTCGAGCCGCCGAAGCAGTGGGCGGGCGATCGCCTCGGGGCTGAAGCGCAGCAGGTCCGAGGCGGTGCGGCGGGGCGTGGTCACGGGCGCGCCGCCGACGGTGTCGATGTCGCCCGGGCCGAGCCGGGCATGGCGCTGGACCACGCCGGCGAGGATCCCTCGGTGCGCGGGGGAGAGCGGCTCGAGCGGTGCCGGCGGCCGACCGCCCAGATGCACCCAGGCGGCGCTTATCCCGGCGATCACGTGATGGGACTGCAGGTGCTCCCCGAGGGCGCGACCGAGCGCCAGGGCACGGCGCACCGAGGTCCCGAGCAGATCCGGGGGCAGGAACACCCCGGGCAGCAGTCGGATGATCTCCCCGCGGGCGACCATCGCGGCGGTGGTCGGGGTCTCCTCCCAGCGCTGCGGCTCGGCGCCGAGGGGGAGGGCGAGATCCGCCGCGTGATGGGACCAGGCCGCGCACAGCCCGATCGGGCGCGACCTCACAGCTGGGGGCGGGCGGTCGCAGGGCGGGGGAGCGTCCTGTGCGGGGGCGTCGGCGAGGAGCTCGCGCGGCGACGGGGTCCGCCAGGGCGCCGCTGAGCGCGGCGTCGACGGGCACCCCGGGGGCGGGCGCGGTGAGGGCGGGCGCGGCGGCGGCGAGGGTCTCCATGCATCGACCCTGGCCCCCACCGGTCCGCACGGCAATGCCCCGCCCGTCCCTGTGGACGAGCGGGGCATTGGGGAGGAGAGGTGCGCGGCGCCGGTCGCCGGCGCGCGGGCGCCTCAGCCCAGGTCGCGGGCGGAGCGCTCGATCACGGCGAGCCACTCCTTGCGGGCTTCGAGCGCCGCCTCGGCCTCCGCGATCTTCTTCGGGTCGCCGCCGGCACGGGCCTTCTCCAGCGCCTCCTCGTAGGAGGCGATCGCGGAGTGCAGCCTGCGAGGACGCACCCTCGACGCGCGCCTTGGTGCGCGGATCGGTGCGGCGCCACTCGGCCTGCTCGGCGTCCTTCACGGCACGCTCGACGGCCCGCAGGCGGCCGTCGATCCGACGCATGTCGCCGCGCGGCACCTTGCCCGCCTCCTCCCAACGGTCCTGGACCGAGCGCGCCGCGGACTTCGCCGCGTCGAGGTCCTTGCCCGGGTCGAGCGCCTCGGCCTCGACCAGCGCCGCCTCCTTCACCTCGAGGTTCTTGCGGCTGCTCGGCCTCGGTCTCGTGGAGGTCCGCGTTGCGCGCCGCGAAGAACGTGTCCTGGGCGGCCTTGAACCGCTTCCACTGGGCGTCGTCCTTCTTGCGGTCGCCGCGGGGCGCGCGACGCCACTGGTCCATGAGGTCCTTGTACGCCCGGACCGTCGGACCCCAGTCGGTGGAGTCCTGCATCGCCTCGGCGCGGGCGATGAGCTCCTCCTTCTGCGCGGCGGCCTCGGCATGCCGCTCGTCGAGCTGGGAAAAGAACTGCTTGCGCATTCGGTCGAAGGAGGCGCGGGCGGCCGAGAGCCGCTTCCACAGCGCCTCCTCGGTGGGGCGGTCCAGGCCGATGTCCTCGGACTGCATCTGCTTCCACGTCGGGACCATCTGACGCATCGTCTCGCCGGCGTTCTTCCAGGAGATCTGCTCCGGCTCGGTGGCGACCAGGGCCTCGATCGACTCGACGAACTCGGTGCGGCGACGGGTCGCGGCCTCACGGCCCTCGGCCCGCTTCGCCTCGAGCGCCCGGATCTTCTCCTTGGCCTGCTCGCGGCTCGGAGGCGCGTGCGCGCGGCGCCGGGATGTCGCCGACGACCTGCGGCTCCTTCATGTTCTTGCGCAGGTTCTCCAGGAGCCGGTTGAGCTCGTTCTGGGTGTGCTCGGGCGCGGTGAGGGCGGAGGCGGTCTGGTCGAGGAAGGCGACCAGGTCCAGGTACCCCTTCGCGAAGGGCTCGAGCGCGGCGTCGTGGTCGGTCTCGGTCGTGGTGCCGATCGTGCGCACCTGGGTGCCGTCCTGGACGGTGACGGTGCCGTCCTCCGCCACGCGCGCCGAAGGCCTTCGCCGCGGCGATCTCGGCGGGATCGTGCTCGGCGGCCGCGGGAGCGACGGGCAGCAGGGCCGCCGTCGGCTTCTTGCCCGCCAGCGCGGCAGGGGAGGGGGGGCCGGTCGCGGGCGGAAACCGCCCGGCGCGGGCTTCGGCCCGGGGGTCGGTGCAGGCGTCGCCGCGGCGGGGGCGCCCGCTCCGCGGCGGGGGCCTCGTCGTCGGTGGGAGTCGCGTCGTCCGAGGAGGTCGCGTCGTCCGAGGAGGTCGTGTCGGCCGTGGAGGACTCGTCGGTCGGGGCGCTCTCCTCGGTCGTGGTGCTCTGCTCGGTCGTGGTGCTCTGCTCGGCCGTGGCGTCGACGACGGCGTCGGCGGGCTGGGCGGGCGCCTGGTCGGCGGGGGGAGGAAGTCTCGGACTCGCTCACGATGAGCTCCTTCGATGGGATCCGGCGCGGGGCGGGACACTGCCGTCACCAGGACGGCCGGGCTGATGGGGTGCTCGTCACGGAGGGACCGGGGCGACCACGTCACGGAACTCTACAGCGGAGCGCGCCGGCGTTCCGCCTCGTCCGGCGCCGTGCGATCGTGCCTCGGGCACGCCCGGCCCCGAGAGGGGATAATGGGCCCGCACCGCAGACGACCAGAAGGAAGTGCACCGCATGGCGAAGATCGCCGCCCTGTCAGGATTCCCGGAGTGGCTCCCCTCCGAGCGTCTCGTCGAGCAAGACGTGATCGACGTGTTCCGGGAGGTCGCCGAGTCGCACGGGTTCTCCGGCATCGAGACGCGCGCGGTCGAGCCGCTCGAGCAGCCTGCTGCGAAAGGGGGAGATCGACAAGGAGGTGTACGTCTTTGCGCCGCCTCCACGCCGAGGAGGGCGACGAGGACGCCGGCGCCGACCGCTCCCGCACCCTCGGCCTGCACTTCGACCTCACCGTCCCGCTCGCGCGCTACGTGCTCGAGCACCAGAACGACCTCGTCTTCCCCTTCCGGCGCTACCAGATCCAGAAGGTGTGGCGCGGCGAGCGCCCCCAGGACGGCCGGTTCCGCGAGTTCTACCAGGCCGATCTCGACGTGATCGGCCAGGACACCCTGCCCGGCCACGTCGAGGCCGAGGTCGCGATCGTGATGGCGGAGATCCTCTCGCGCCTGCCGCTCCCGCAGGTGAGCATCCACGCCAACACCCGCCGCCTCTCCGAGGGCTTCTTCCGCGCGATCGGCTTCGAGGACCACACCCCCGTGCTGCGCGCCCTGGACAAGCTCCCGAAGATCGGCGCCGACGCCGTGGCCTCCCTCTGCGCGACGAGGCCGGCGCGAGCGAGGAGCAGGCGCAGAAGGCGCTCGCCTTCGCCTCGATCCGCACCCGTGACGCCTCCTTCGGTCAGCAGGTCCGCGACCTCGGCGGAAGCGGCGAGATGGTCGAGGAGGGCATCGCCGAGCTCGCCGCCGTCATCGAGCGGGTCGAGGCGGCCGTGCCCGGCATGATCGTCGCGGACCTCTCGATCGCCCGCGGCCTGGACTACTACACCGGCACCGTGTTCGAGAGCTTCGTCGCCGGGCACGAGTCGCTCGGCTCGATCTGCTCCGGCGGACGCTACGACCGCCTCGCCTCCGACAACCGCCACACCTATCCCGGCGTCGGCCTCTCCATCGGCCTCTCGCGGCTGGTCTCCCGCCTCGTCTCGGCCGGGATGGCGGCCCCGAGCCGCGCGGTCCCCACCTGCGTGCTCGTCTCGGTCGCCGACGAGGAGCACCGGAGCCACAGCGATGCGGCCGCCCGAGCGCTGCGAGCCCGCGGCATCTCCTGCGAGGTCGCCCCGAGCGCCGCGAAGTTCGGCAAGCAGATCCGCTACGCCGACCGCCGCGGCATCCCCTTCATCTGGTTCCCCGGCGAGGAGGGCACCGGCGGGGAGGTCAAGGACATCCGCAGCGGCGACCAGTCCGCGGCCGACGCCGCCACCTGGCGACCCCCGCCGAGGACCTGCGCCCGCGCGTGCTCGCCGCCCAGGAGGGCCGGACGGACTGACGGCCCGTCCGACCGCCGGCGGATGAGCTGTCTCACATCGCGGCCCCGAGGGAATGATCCCCGGGGCCGCGGCGTTCCAGCCACCATGGCTACGCTCACCCTGACCACCGAGAACCACGACAAGACCGTCGAGGACGGCATCGTCCTGATCGACTTCTGGGCGGGCTGGTGCGTGCCGTGCCAGCGCTTCGCCCCGATCTACGAGGAGGCCTCGGAGACGCACGAGGATGTCACCTTCGCGAAGGTCGATACCGAGGACCAGCAGGACCTCGCCATGCGCTACGGCGTCACCTCCATCCCGACCCTCGTCGCCTACCGCGAGGGCATCCCGGTCTTCTCCCAGGCCGGCGCCCTTCCGCAGTCCGCGCTCGAGGACCTCATCGGCCAGGTGAAGAACCTGGACATGGACGAGGTCCGCAAGGCCTACGCCGAGGCCCAGCAGAAGCAGGGCTGATCCCTCCGCAGGGCCGACCCCGGCCGCGCCCCCCGCGACCCCGACGACGACAGGACCCCGCCACCCGAGAGGGCGGCGGGGTCCTGTGCTGTGCGGAGGCACTGCGCCGCGAGATGCCCGGCGGAGCCGGACACCGCCGAGCTCACGCCCCGGGCGGTCGCATCGAGGCGGGGCCGGCATCGGGGCGGGAGCGGCGCTCAGCCCTCCCGGCGGAAGGGGCGACGCTTCCCCTCGGGGCGGCCGCCGCGGTCGTCACGGCGCGGACGGTCGTCGCGGCGGAAGGGTCGCTCGCCGTCACGACGCGGGCCCTTGCCCCCGCGCGGCCCGCGGTCCGGGCCGATGCGCGACTCGCGACCGGCGAGCTTCGCCCGGCCGATGCGGTCGATCTGCTCCGGGCTGAGCGAGCCGCGGATCTGGACCAGCGAGAAGTGCGGGAAGATCTGGATCTTGCCGATGTCCTTCCCGTTCAGGCCGCCCTCGCCGGTCATGGCGCCGACGATGCCCGGCGGGCGCGCGCCGTGGGAGTGGCCGACCCCGACCTTGTAGGAGGTGTACCCGCGCTCCGTCGGCGTCGCCTCCCGCGGGCCGCGGTCGCCGCGCTCTCGGTCGTCCCCGCGCAGGCTGCGCGCCGGTGAACTCCTCGTCCTCCGTCGCCGCGCCGGGGCCCTCGTCGCCCACGGTCATCGCGCCGAGCACGGCGGCGAGCTCGAGCGGATCGATCTCGTTCTCGGCGACGAACTCGCCGATCAGCTCGCGGTACAGCTCCAGACGGCCCCGCTCGATCCGCTCGGGGACCTGGGTCAGCGGCGCGGCGAGACGATGCTTGGAGACGTCGCGGGGCGAGGGGATGTCCGCCTCGGCGAGGGTCTGCTTGGTGGCGCGCTCGATGTTCTTCAGCGCACGGCGCTCGTGCGGGCCGATGAAGGTCAGCGCCTCGCCGGTGCGGCCCGCGCGACCGGTGCGGCCGATGCGGTGGACGTACGACTCCGCCTCCTTGGGCACGTCGAAGTTCACCACCAGGCCGATCCGCTCGACGTCCAGGCCGCGGGCGGCGACGTCGGTGGCGACGAGCACCTGCAGGGAGCCGTCGCGGAGCCGCTCGACGATCTTCTCGCGCTCCTTCTGCGGCACGTCGCCGCTGATCGACGCCGCGATCAGGCCGCGGGCCACCAGCGCGGAGCCCACCTCCTCGGCGGCGGCGCGGGTGCGCACGAAGACGATCGCCGCCTCGGCGGACGAGGTGGCCAGCACGCGGGCGAGCGCGCCGGTGCGGTGCTTGAAGGGCACCACGGCGTAGGTCTGGGTGACGCTCTTGACGGTGGAGGACTGCGGGGTGACGCTCACGCGCACCGGGTCCTTCATGTGGGTCTGCGCCACGCGCTGGATCGCGGCGGGCATCGTCGCGGAGAACAGCGCGACCTGACGGCTCTCGGGGGAGTGGGAGAGGATCTCCTCGACGTCCTCCGCGAAGCCCATGCGCGAGATCTCGTCGGCCTCGTCCAGGACCGCGAAGCGGATCGTGTCCAGCTTGAGGTTCGCGCGGCGCATGTGGTCCATCACGCGGCCGGGGGTGCCGACGACGACCTGGGCGCCGCGGGAGAGCGCGCGCTCCTGCGGCCCGTAGGGGGAGCCGCCGTACAGGGCGACCACGTCGAGCCCGCCCATGGAGGTGGCGAAGGAGGAGATCGCGTCGGCGACCTGCATCGCGAGCTCACGGGTCGGGGCGAGCACCAGCGCCTGCACCTCGCGGACGGACGGGTCCACGGCGGCCAGCGGCGGCAGGCCGAAGGCGGCCGTCTTGCCGGTGCCGGTCTGGGCGACGCCGATCACGTCGCGGCCCTCGAGCAGCGAGGGGATCGCCTGCGCCTGGATCGCCGAGGGGGTGGTGAAGCCGAGCTCGTCGACCGCGCGCCGCGGCGGCGCCGGCAGGTCGATGTCGTCGAAGCTGGGCCCGGCCGGGGCCTGCGGCTCCTCGGCGGCCGACGGGGCGGTCCCGCTCTGCGCGCCCGCCCCCTCGGTGCTCTCGGTCACG
This sequence comes from Brachybacterium sp. GPGPB12, assembly GCF_038396325.1. NCBI lineage: Bacteria > Bacillati > Actinomycetota > Actinomycetes > Micrococcales > Dermabacteraceae > Brachybacterium > Brachybacterium sp. GPGPB12. Next base: position 57,288 of record NZ_CP149573.1, read on the forward strand.
GTCTCGGCAGGGACGTCGGACCCGTCGGCGGGGTCGGCGGCATCGGGGGCAGGGCGGGATTCGGTCATGGCGTCCTTACGACGGTCAGGGGTTTCAACAGGCCCCAACAGGTCGCAGGGCGTGGTCGCCCATACATTCCGCGCTGCGAGCGCCATGCGCGGGGCACGGCATGCTCGGGCGGACTCGGGCGGAAGGACCTGCGCTCCGGCAGGTCGAACAGATCTCGAGTCTACGGGGGAGAGGGCCCGCTCCGACAGGTCGGCGGTGGCGAGATCCCTCACCCCGGACGGTAGGCTGGCCTCTCCGCGCACCCCGTGCGCCGGACCCCGCGCGCCCCGCGCCGGGGAGCCACCGACCCCCGACACCGCGAAGGACATCCCGTGCCGCGCACCCACACCGCCGGTGAGCTCCGCCAGGAGCACATCGGACAGACCGTCACCCTCACCGGCTGGATCGGCCGTCGCCGTGACCACGGCGGCGTGACGTTCCTCGATCTGCGCGACGCCGCGGGCGTCACCCAGGTCGTCGTGCGCGAGGACGAGGCGATGCACCTGCGCAGCGAGTACGTGCTGAAGGTGACCGGCTCCGTCGACCGCCGCCCCGAGGGCAACGAGAACCCGCAGCCGCCCACCGGCGAGATCGAGGTCACCGCGACCGAGGTCGAGGTGCTCAGCACCTCCGCGCCGCCGCCGTTCCAGCTCGACGAGCACAGCGAGGTGGGCGAGGAGACCCGCCTGCGCTACCGCTACCTCGACCTGCGCCGGCAGGGTCCGGCCGCCGCGATGCGCCTGCGCTCCGAGGTCAACCGCGCCGCGCGCGACACCCTCCTGGACCAGGGCTTCGTCGAGGTCGAGACCCCGACCCTGACCCGCTCCACCCCCGAGGGCGCCCGCGACTTCCTGGTCCCCGCGCGCCTCGCCCCGGGCTCCTGGTACGCGTCGCCGCAGTCCCCGCGGCTGTTCAAGCAGCCGCTCATGGTGGGCGGCATCGAGAAGTACTTCCAGCTCGCCCGTCGCTACCGCGACGAGGACTTCCGCGCCGACCGCCAGCCCGAGTTCACCCAGCTCGACGTCGAGATGAGCTTCGTGGACCAGGAGGACGTGATCGCGCTGGCCGAGCAGATCCTCTCCGCCGTCTGGGCGAAGGCCGGCCACGAGATCTCCGGCCCCTTCCCGCGCCTCACCTACGCCGAGTCGATGCGCCGCTACGGCTCGGACAAGCCCGACCTGCGCTTCGACCTCGAGCTGGTCGAGATGACCGAGTACTTCTCGGACACGCCCTTCCGCGTGTTCCAGGCCCCCTACGTCGGCGCGGTCGTCATGGCCGGCGGCGCCTCCCAGCCCCGGCGCCAGCTCGACGCCTGGCAGGAGTGGGCCAAGCGGCGCGGCGCGAAGGGTCTCGCCTACGTGCTGGTCCAGGAGGACGGGACCCTCACCGGCCCCGTCTCCAAGAACATCTCCGAGCAGGAGAAGGCAGGTCTGCTCGAGAAGACCGGCGCGGCCCCCGGCGACTGCGTCTTCTTCGCCGCCGGCGAGCCGAAGAGCTCCCGTGCCCTGCTCGGCGCGGCCCGGAACGAGATCGCCGAGAAGCTCGGGCTCATCGACGAGGACGCCTTCGCCTTCGTGTGGGTCGTCGACGCGCCGATGTTCGAGCCCGCCGCGGACGCCCGCGCGGCCGGTGACGTCGCCGTGGGCGGCGGCGCCTGGACTGCGGTCCACCACGCCTTCACCTCGCCGAAGCCCGAGTTCCTCGGCACCTTCGACACGGACCCCGGCTCCGCGCTCGCCTACGCCTACGACATCGTCTGCAACGGCAACGAGATCGGCGGCGGCTCGATCCGCATCCACTCCCAGGACGTGCAGCGCAGCGCGTCTTCGAGGTGATGGGGATCGGCGCCGAGGAGGCGCAGGAGAAGTTCGGCTTCCTGCTGGACGCCTTCCAGTTCGGTGCCCCGCCGCACGGCGGCATCGCCTTCGGCTGGGACCGGATCGTGGCGCCGCTGGCCGGGGAGGAGTCGATCCGCGAGGTCATCGCCTTCCCCAAGACCGGCAACGGCTACGACCCCCTGACCGCGGCCCCCGCCCCGATCACGCCGCAGCGGCGCAAGGAGGCGGGCGTCGACGCGAAGCCGTCCGCGAAGGACGCGCCGAAGGATTCCTCGAAGGACGCGCCGCAGGGCGAGACGGGCCCCGCCTCCCCGAAGGCCTGAGCCCTCTGCACACGAGAACGGCCGACGCGAGCGATCGCGTCGGCCGTTCTCGTGGTCCCGGGGAGTCGCTCAGCGAGGCGCCTCGCCGTGCTTGATCTGCGGCTTCGGCAGGCGGAAGCGGCGGATCTGGATCGCTCGCATGATCCCGTAGCCGACCAGGCCCTGGCCCACCGAGCCGAAGCGCTCGGTGAGCTTCGCGCGCAGGGAGCGGCGCAGGACGAGGCTGTCGATCACGCACAGCGCGATGCCGCCCCACAGCACGACGATCATGCCCGTGCTCATCGCGGTGGTGATCTCCGGACGGATCAGCGGCGACGACCAGCGCCACCAGCATGAACACCAGCGCGATCGGGAAGAAGTACTCGGCGACGTTGCGGCGCGAGTCCACGACGTCGCGCACGTAGCGGCGCTCGGGGCCGCGGTGCGCGCCGGCATCTTCCGCTCGTCGCCGGTCACCAGCGCCTGCCGCGCCTCCATGCGCTCCTGGGAGGCGCGCTCGCGATCGCGCTTGCGCGCCTCCTTGCGGTCGTCGACGACCAGCGGACGGCGGCGCGCCGCCTCGGCCTCCTTGCGGGTGCGCGTGGGGCGACCCTTGGTGCCGGGGCGGGAGGGGGCCGGGGACTGCTCGGCGGGATGCGGGGGCTCGGACTTGCGGAAGATCACCGGGGCATTCTAGGCGACGGGGACGGGAGCCGCCTGGGACCCCTGCGAGGGCCTGCCCCGTACTCGGGTCCGTCGCCCGGCGTACTCGGGTCCGTCGCCCGGCCGCGGCGGTACCGTGAGGGCCATGAGCCTGAACGAAGACCCCGTCTCGCCCACCGCCGACGCCGCGTCCCCGGAGGAGGTGCAGGCGCCGCGCGAGCGCCTGGATCCCCTGCTCCCCGCCGCGATCGAGGACCTGAAGGATCTGGTGCGGATCCCGTCGATCGCCTTCGAGGGGTACGACCAGGAGCCCGTGCGCCGCGGCGCCGAGGCCGTCGCCGAGCCGCTGCGCGGCGCCGGCATGGAGCAGGTGGAGATCGAGTCCGTCGCGGGCGGGAGCCCCGCGGTCATCGGACGCGCCCGGCCGCCCCGGGTCGCCCGACGGTGTCGCTCTACGCGCACCACGACGTGCGCCCCACCGGCGAGGTCTCCGACTGGAGCAGCGACCCCTTCGAGCCCGTCGAGCGCGACGGCCGCCTCTACGGGCGCGGCGCGGCCGACGACAAGGCCGGCATCATGGCCCACGTCACCGCGCCGCGCCTGGTCGGGGAGGAGCTCGCGGCCGACGGCATCGGCGTGAGCGTCTTCGTCGAGGGGGAGGAGGAGGCGGGCTCCCCGACGTTCCGTCCCTTCATCGAGGCGCACCGCGACGCGCTCGCGGCGGACCTCATCATCGTCGCGGACTCCGCGAACTGGGCGGTGGGCACCCCCGCCCTGACCACGAGCCTGCGCGGACTGGTCGACCTCGTGGTCGAGGTGCGGGCCCTGGACCACGCCGTCCACTCCGGCCTCTTCGGCGGCCCCGTGCTCGACGCCCTCACCCAGCTCAGCCGCCTGCTCGCCACTCTGCACGACGAGAACGGCACGGTCGCCGTCGAAGGCCGCGCCGCGCTGAGGACCCGAGCGTCGAGATGGAGGAGGCCGACTACCGCCGCGACGCCGGCGTCGTCGAGGGGGCCGAGCTCTCCGGCGAGGGGCCGCTGACCGCGCGACTGTGGACCCGTCCGGCGCTGTCGGTGATCGGCATCGACGCCCCCTCCGTGCGCGACGCGTCGAACACTCTCGTGCCCGTGGCCCGCGCGAAGGTGTCGCTGCGGATCCCGCCGGGCGAGGACCCCGAGCGCGCCATGGAGGCGCTGACCGCCCACCTCGAGTCCCACGCCCCGTCCACGGCGAAGGTCACGATCCACCGCGGAGAGCTGGGCCGCCCCTTCAGCGCCGCGCAGAGCTCGGCCGCGATGGACCTCGCCCGCCGCTCCTTCGCACGAGCCTGGGACACCGAGGCGGTGGACACCGGGCTCGGCGGCTCCATCCCGTTCATCGCCGACCTGCTCGAGGTCTTCCCGCAGGCCGAGGTGCTGGTCACGGGGGTCGAGGACCCCGAGTCCCGTGCGCACGGCATCGACGAGTCCCTCCACCTCGGGGAGTTCGCGAAGGTCTGCCTGGCCGAGGCGCTGCGCTGCGCGGCGCCGGCGCGCTCGCGGAGAGCACCTCGCAGATCCGCGACGGGGACGGGGCATGAGCGGCCAGGGACCGGGCCGCCAGAGCGCCGGGGCCGGCCGGGGAGCGGGCAGCGCCCGCGCCGGTCTCCCCGCTGATGATCCCGCCGCTGGTGCTGGGCCTCGCGATCGGCTTCTTCTCCGGCTACTTCCTGCTGGGGTGGGGCGCGCTCGTGGTCCTCGGCGTGATCGTGGCGGCCGTCTCGCTCGTGCTCAGGGGCCGCAGCCGGGACGGCGCCACGGGCGCGATCGCCGGCGTGCTCCTCGGGTACGCGGGCGTGATCCTGGTGGCGCTCTTCCGCGGCGCGCTGTGACAGCGACCGGGAGGGGGAGCGGCTCCGCGCCCGCCGGCCGCGGCGGCAGGGGGCGTTCCCGTCGGCCGGTGCACGGACGTGAGGCGGCTCGCCGCCGGCGGTCCTCCCCGTTCCCGGCGGCCGAGGCGTATCCTGGGGGGAATCGAGCTTCGAGGAGGACCGCATGACCACGACCACCACCGAGCGTCCCGCCGCGGCGCACGGCGTCACCCTCACGTCCGGCGCCGCGCAGAAGGTCACGAGCCTGCTGGAGCAGGAGGGCCGTGACGACCTCCGCCTGCGGATCGCGGTGCGCCCGGCGGTCGCTCCGGGCTGATCTACCAGCTCTACTTCGACGAGCGCCTGATGGACGACGACCAGGTCGTCGACTTCGAGGGCGTCGAGGTGATCGTCGACAAGATGAGCGACCCCTACCTCAGCGGTGCCGTCATCGACTTCTCCGACACCATCGAGAAGCAGGGCTTCACGATCGACAATCCCAACGCGGGCGACTCCTGCGCCTGCGGCGACTCCTTCTCCTGAGTCCCGCCCCGCCGCGCCGAAGGGCCCGGGCCACGTCCTGACGACGTGGCCCGGGCCCTTCCGCATGCGCTCCGCGCCCGGTGACCCCGCCCTCCCGGGGCGCCGCGGGTGTGATCGTCGCGACGTGCAGATCACGGACCGGTCACGGCGCCGCGAAAGGGGAGGTCCACGGTGGGTCGAAGTGCCCGCACCACCCGTCGGACGCCGTATGATGACGAGGTGCCGTCAAGTGACGGGCCTTCCCGGGTCCGCCACGGCTCGCTCCTCAGGGGCGGGCGCGGCACTGTGGGTGTGTTCAGCCCACGTCAGTACCAGCTCCGCGCCGCGGAGCCGCCCCGGATCCTCCGTCCGGGTCGGCGACGAGGGCAGGAGACGACGAGCGGAAGGTCATTCCCTGTGATCCCCCAGGTCCCCAAGCGCGCGCGGCGCGGCCGCCGCGCGCGGCGACCGGCCTCGCCCTGGCCACACTGGTCCTCGCCGGTTGCACCCAGGCGCAGCGAGCGCGGGTTCCTCCCCGGCCCCGACGACGGCCAGGAGGTCACCAACCAGACCGAGAGGATCACGAACCTCTGGGTCGGCTCCTGGTCCGTGCTGATCCTCGTCGGCCTCATCATCTGGGGCCTGACCATCTGGTGCGCGGTGGCCTACCGCCGCCGGAAGAACGACAAGGGCTTCCCGATCCAGCCGCGCTACCACGTGCCGCTCGAGCTGATGTTCACCCTCGTGCCCGTGGTGATGGTGCTGACGCTCTTCTACTTCACCCAGCGAGATACGCGCGAGGTGGAGATGCACGTCGCCGAGCCTGATGTGACCGTCAACGTCGTCGCCAAGCAGTGGAGCTGGGACTTCAACTACGTCGACGACAACGTCCACGAGCCCGCTGGGGTGCAGTCCTTCGCCACCGGCGAACCGGGCGCCGAGGAGTCGCTGCCCGTGCTGTGGGTGCCCGTCGACCAGACCGTCGAGTTCCGCCTCGACTCGCGCGACGTCATCCACTCGTTCTGGGTCGTGGACTTCCTGTACAAGAAGGACATGATCCCGGGGCGCACCACGAGCTTCCAGGTCACGCCGACACGCATCGGCGAGTACTCCGGCAAGTGCGCCGAGCTGTGCGGCGAGTACCATTCGGACATGCTCTTCACGCTGAAGGTCGTGTCCCAGGAGGACTACGACGCGCACATGGAGGAGTCGCGCCAGCAGGGCAATGAGGGCCAGCTCGGCGTGGACCTCAACCGCAACGAGGAGGAGTGGAGCATGCGCGAGAAGGTTGACGACGCCGGTCCTCGCTACACCGAGGAGACCGCGACCCGCGGCAACGAGGGAGACGACCAGTGAGCACCGACGTCACCGCCTCGCCGAGCACCACGGCGCCCGCGCGGTTCCAGGAGGAGCGCCCCACCAACCTGGGGAGCCAGTTCTTCAAGCTCCTGACCACCACCGATCACAAGCTGATCGGCATGATGTACATGGGCATGGCGTTCGCGTTCTTCGCGTTCGGCGGCCTGCTCGCGCTCGGCATCCGCGCCGAGCTGTGGGAGCCCGGGCCGCAGGTCGTGGTCTCCAAGGACCAGTACAACCAGCTGTTCACCATGCACGGCACGATCATGTCGCTGATGTTCGGCACGCCGCTGTTCAACGGCTTCGCGAACTACCTCGTGCCGCTCCAGATCGGCGCCGTGGACATGGCCTTCCCGCGGCTGAACATGTTCGCCTTCTGGATCACGCTGTTCGGCTCGCTCATCGTGGTGGCCGGCTTCCTCACCCCGCAGGGCGCCGCGTCCTTCGGGTGGTTCGCCTACGCGCCGCTGTCGGACACGACGTTCTCGCCCGGCCTGGGCGGTGACCTGTGGGTCTTCGGCTTGGCGTTGCAGGGCTTCGGCACGATCCTGGGCGCGGTCAACTTCATCACCACGATCATCTGCATGCGCATGCCCGGCATGACCATGTTCCGCATGCCGATCTTCACCTGGAACGCCCTGATCACCGGTGTGCTGGTGCTCATGGCCTTCCCTACGCTCGCCTCGGCCCTGCTGGCGCTCGGCGCCGACCGCCGCTTCGACGCGAACATCTTCGATCCCGCCAACGGCGGTCCGATCCTGTGGCGAAGACCTGTTCTGGTTCTTCGGCCACCCCGAGGTGTACATCCTCGCACTGCCCTTCTTCGGCATCGCCTCGGAGATCATCCCGGTGTTCTCGCGCAAGCCGATCTTCGGCTACAAGACCCTGGTGGGCGCGACGATCTCGATCGCGGCGCTGTCGGTCACCGTGTGGGCGCACCACATGTACACCACCGGCGCCGTGATGCTGGACTTCTTCGCCTTCATGACGATGCTGATCGCGGTCCCGACGGGCGTGAAGTTCTTCAACTGGATCGGGACCATGTGGCGGGGCTCGCTCACGTTCGAGACGCCGATGCTGTTTACCCTCGGCTTCCTCACCACCTTCATCTTCGGCGGTCTGACCGGCGTCATCCTGTCCTCGCCGGTGCTGGACTTCCCCCTCTCCGACACCTACTTCGTGGTCGCGCACTTCCACTACGTGATGGCCGGCACCGTGGTGTTCGAGATGTTCGCGGGCTTCTACTTCTGGTGGCCCAAGATGTTCGGCTACAAGCTCAGCGAGGGCATCGGCAAGCTCCACTTCTGGTCGCTGACCATCGGCTTCCACATGACCTTCCTGATCCAGCACTGGCTGGGCGTGGCCGGCGCACCGCGTCGGTACGTGAACTACCTCGCCGAGGACGGCTTCGACTGGATGAACCAGATCTCGACCGTCGGCGCGTTCATCATGGGCGTCTCCACCCTGCCCTTCCTCCTCAACGTGGTCCTGACCCACCTGAAGGGGAAGAAGGTCGAGGTCGACGATCCGTGGGGCTACGGCGCCTCGCTCGAGTGGGCGACGTCCTGCCCGCCGCCGCGCCACAACTTCCACTCGCTGCCCCGCGTGCGCTCCGAGCGCCCTGCCTTCGACCTCCACCACCCCGAGGTCGCGCCGCAGGACCACATGCTCGCGGAGGAGCCCGCCAAGAACCCGAGGACGAACTGACATGAGAGCAACCGCAAAGATCTTCTGGATCCTGGGCGCCTTCTTCCTGGCCGTCACGATTGCCTACGGACTGCTTACCGGTACCTTCGATCCGCTAGGCGTTGAGACGGTTGGCTTCCCTGTGATGGTTGCTCTTACGGGCTTGGCGTTCATGATCGGGATGGCTATGAGCCTCGCGGTGCGCAAGAACGACCTGGGCCCTTCAGAGGACATGTATGGCGAGGTCGAGGCGGACGCCGGTGTGCAGGGCGACTTCAGCCCTTACAGCTGGGCGCCGCTGTGGGTCGCGGTCGGAGCGGGTCTCTGCTTCCTTGGCGTCGCCGCCGGCTGGTGGATCTTCGCCTTCGGCGTCATCTTCGCGATCTACGGCATCCTTCTCTGGGTGCTCGAGTTCTCGCGGGGCCAGCATGCCCACTGACTGCTTTTCGGGGTACTTTCACTGATAGGTGACATCTGTTTTGGCTTCCCTGTTGGATCGCTTGGAGGGGTTTGCACTACGCCCGCTCCCTGCCCGGTAGAGCTCCACGCACATCTCGTGCGGGTGGCCCGTTCCGGTAAGGACGGAGTCAAGATCGCGACGAAGGGGACTGGTGCACGTGGGTGGCACATCATCTGTGGCGCTGAGCAGCATCGCAGGGAAGGATGTACATCATGCCTGCGCCCTATCTCCAGGAGTTCCGTGACAAGGTCCTGCGCGTCGGGAAGAATCGTGAACCTGGCTAGAAGCTTTCTCAGATCCCTCACGACTTCGGGATCCCCGAGTTTTGCCTGACGAACTGGGTGCGCCAGGCCGATGTCGAGGATAGAAACCGTTCGGGGAGGACTCGGGAAGAGTCGAGCGAACTGCGCGACCTTCGTCGTTGGAACCGGTAGCTCGAGCGAGAGAACGAGATCCTCCGCCACGTCGCGGCCTACCTCTCCCAGGCGAACCTGCCGGGAATAGGTTCTGCCTGCTCGTGAGCGAGCTTCGCTGGCGACGGGATTCCTGTCGCGGTGCCCCTTCGGGCCCTGAAGGGCTCTCGCCGACCCTACTACCGCTGGCGGAATCAGCAGGTCACCGAGGCTGAGCTGGTCGAGGCCTACCGCGCCAACGCCCTGTTCAACGAGCACCCCGACGATCGGACCTTCGGCTATCGACCTCTGGCGGACGAGGCCGCGGTCGCCGGGGAGGTGATGTGTCGGCGGACCGTGTGGCGGATTTGCCGGGACAACCAGTGGTTCTTGGCCTTCGGGAAGAAGCGGGGCTAGAGCGGCAGTCGCCCTGACCGCCCCACGATGGCCTCGTCCAACGCGATATCGCCGCCGATGATGTCAGGGAACTATGGATGACTGACATCACGGAACACTCGACCAACGAGGGCAAACTCTACCTCTGCGCAGTCAAGGACGTGTTCTCCGGCCGGATCGTTGGCTACTCGATCAGCGACCGGATGAAGGTCCGCCTCGTGATGAACACCCAACGTCACATCCCACCGTGGAGATGTTGCTGTGTGTACCGTACATTCGGACCGCGGGAGCCAGTTCCGGCTACTGGAGTTCGGGCATGCTCCGAACCGTCATCACCTCATCGGATCGATGGGGAAAAGTTGGTGTTGCCGGGGGCAACGCCGCAATGGAATCCTTTTTCGCACTCCTCTGGAAGGACGCCCTGCACCGCAAGCGGAGGCGGACCCGGGAAGAGTCGCGGATCGCGATCATCACTTGGAGCGAGCGGACCTACCACCGCCGTCGCCGACAGGCCCGCCTGGGCCGATTTCCCCGTTACCTTCCTCGTAGCCCCGATCGGAGGCAGGATCGGGGTGGCTGGCCTGTCGGGCCCGGCATGGTTCTTGCCTCCAGTCGTTGAGGGACTGCCGCACCAATAGGTGACAGTTGAGGTTTCAGGCCGCGAGGCTCACGGCCGGGTTCATAATGGTCTCGTATTCGGTGGGGGTCAATTGGCCCAGGCGGGCCTGTCGGCGACGGCGATGGTAGGTGCGTTCGACCCAAGTGATGATCGCGATCCGCGGCTCCTCCCGGGTCCGCCAACGCTTGCGGTTCAGGACGTTCTTCTGGAGCAGAGCGAAGAACGATTCCATCGCGGCGTTGTCGCCTGCAAGACCGACCTGACCCATCGACCCGATGAGGTGGTGACGGTTCAGGGCATGCACGAATTTCCGTGACCTGAACTGAGATCCGCGGTCCGAATGGACGATGCAACCGGCCGTCTCCCGGCGTCGAGATATCGCATTGTCCAGGGCATTCACCGCGAGACGGGCCTTCATCCGATCACTCATCGAGTAGCCGACGATCCGACCCGAGAACACGTCCTTGATCGCGCAGAGGTAGAGCTTGCCCTCATCAGTCCAGTGCTCGGTGATGTCGGTCAGCCACAGCTCGTTGACGTCGTCGGCGGTGAAGTCCCGCTGGACCAGGTCGTCGTGGACCGGTGGTCCTGGGCGCTTCCCGTTCTTGGCGCGCTTCTTGCCGAAGGCCGACCACCACTGGTTGTCGCGGCAAAACCGCCACGCGGTCCGCTCGCACATCACCTCGCCCGCTTCTGCGGCTTCCCCGACGAGGAACCGGTAGCCGAACTCGGGGTCGTCGCGGTGTGCGTCGAGCAAGCCGCGTTGGCTCGGTAGGCCTCGGCGAGCTCGGCCTCGGTGACCTGGTGTTTGCGCCAGCGGTAGTAGGGCTGGCGGGAGAGCTTCAGGACCCGCAGGGACACCGCGACGGGGATCCCGTCGCCGGCGAGCTCGCTCACGAGCGGGTAGAACCTTTTCCCGGCAGGTTCGCCTGCGAGAGGTAGGCGGCGCGCGACGGCGCAGGACCTCGTTCTCCTGCTCGAGCGACCGGTTTCGGCGGCGGAGCTCGCGCAACTCCGTGGAGTCCTCGCGTGTCTTGCCAGGACGGTTTCCGTCGTCGATGTCGGCTTGGCGGATCCACTTGTGGAGTGTCATCTCGTGGACGCCGAAGTCCTTCGCGATCTGCGCGATCGTGACGCCGTCCTCACGGGACCGGGCCACTCGCACGACATCGTCGCGGAACTCCTGGGGGTAGGGAGCGGGCATAGTGCACATCCTTCCAGGCCGCCCTACGGGCAAGCCAGATCAGATGTCACCTATCGGTGCGGCAGTCCGCATCCCCGTTCACTCCGGTCGCGAGCAGGACGACGGCGTTGATCACGCGCCTACCCTCACGGACCTTCATCGTCAGCGCGTCGGCGGAGACGAACGTGAACGGCCCGGCCTCGTTCCGGGGGACGGTGGCGGAACTGCTCGACGTGCTCGGCCAACGACTCCGCCATCCTGCTGACCTGCGACTACGAGAGACTGTTGATGCCCAGGGTCTTCACGAGCTTATTCATGCGACGCGTGGAGACACCGGCGAGATAGCAGTCCGCGACGACCGTGATTGGCGCGGTCTCGGCGCGCTTGCGCCGCTCGAGCGACCACTCGGGGAAGTAGGTGCCAGTGCGAAGCTTAGGAACGGCGACATCGCTCGTGCCGACGCGAGTGTCGAGATCGCGGTGGCGAAAGCCATTGTGTCGCGCAGAACGACCGGCGCTGGGCCGGTCGTACTCCGCGCCGGCAACAGCGTCTGCGTCCGAGACGATCACGACGGGCCACCGCGCTACACCACTATGCGGGACCCAACTACCCGCCTAGCCACTACGCCATCGCACGTCGGTGGCTGACGCGCCGCCAGCAGTCCACCGGAGCAAGAGCCCCCGTCTCCGCTTCAGCCAAGGTGAATCGGCCCAGGGTTTGATGCCGCCGCTGTTTGAGTCCGGAAGGATGGACAGCATGCCGAAGAAGATCGATCCCAGCGCGCGCGAGGTGCGTGCGGCTCGTGCGAGAGCACCAGCAGGAGTACCCCACCCTCACGGCGGCCACCGCCGCGGTGGCGCGCCAGGAGGCGTCTCGCGGGGGTCCGTGCGGCGCTGGCTGGCGCAGGCCGAGGTCGACGACGGGTCCCGTCCCGGCGTCACGAGCGAGGAGTCTGCCGAGGTCAAACGCCTCAAGAGCGAGGTCAAAAGGTTGCGGGAGGACAACGAGATCCTGCGCCGGGCGTCGATTCTCTTCGCGGGGGAGCTCGACCCCCGCAACCGCTGATCTGCGCGTTCATCGATGAGATGAGAGCCGACGGGTATGCAGTCGAGTCGATCCTCCGCGTCCTGCGCCAGCAGGGCTTGAGAGTTGCTGCACGCACCTACCGGGCGTGGAAACGTCCGGCCCGCATCGCAGAGCGCACGGTCACAGACGCCCTGGTGGAGGACAAGATCCGCGACCTCGCCTGGACAGTCAACCTCGTCACCGGGCGGCTGCAGATGACGCCGGAGGGCCTGTATGGGCGGAGGAAATGGGTCGCTCTGCTTCGCCGTCGCCCCGGCCTCGCTGGGACGTCTCGCGGGGCGGTGGACCGGGCGATGCACACTCTCCGCCTGGAGGGTGTGCGGCGGTCGAAGAAGCGCGCACCACGATCTCCGATCCGGACGGGAAGCGGGCTGGTGACCTGCTGAATCGGGACTTCACCGCTGCGGCTCCGAACCGGGTGTGGGTCACCGACTTCACCTACGTCCGCACCTGGGCGGGGTTCGTCTACGTCGCGTTCGTCGTGGACGTGTTCGCCCAACGAATCGTCGGCTGGCACGCCTCGACGAGCAGGAAGGTCGACCTCGTCATGACGCCGCTGCGCATCGCGCTCTGGCAACGCGAGAGGGAAGGAAACCCAGTCTCACCAGGGAACTTGATCCATCACAGCGACGCTGGGTCGCAATACACCGCCATTCGACTGACCGAGCACCTCGCCCTCGAGAGCATCGCCCCGTCGATCGGGACCGTCGGCGACGCGTATGACAACGCCCTGATGGAGACGATCAACGGGCTCTACAAGACCGAGTGCATCCGCACCACCGTCTTCCACTCAGACCCGTTCCGGACCCTCGCGGACGTCGAGTACGCGACCGCCGGCTGGGTCGACTGGTACAACAACCGGCGCCTCCACGGCTCCCTCGGGATGCTCACCCCGGTAGAGTCCGAGACGCTCCACTACGAGGCCCTCACCCGAGAGCCCGAACCCGCAAAGTAGCGGCAGAGAACCTGGGCCGATTCACGGAGCATGCCCAAGAAGTTCAGCCCAGAGTCGCGTGACCGCGCTGTGCGCATGGTCTACGACCGCCAAGCTCGAGAGGGTGGTCCCCGCGCAGCATCGATCCGCGCCGTCGCACCACAGCTCGGCGTCGGCACCGAAACCCTGCGGATCTGGTGCAACCATTACAGCCCCCACGGAACCGACCGGCTCCGGAGAGCCGCTCGAGGAGGAGAACCACCGCCTCCGGCGGAAACTCGCCGAGGCGAGACGCGCTAACGAGATCCTGAAAGCCGCCTCAGCGTTCTTCGCGGCGGAACTCGACCGCCCCACAACGAAATGACCGCGTTCATCGACATACATCGTGAGAAGTTCGGGGTCGAGGCCATCTGTCACATCCTTGGTGCGACAGAATGTGGGTTCATCACGTCCCGCGGTCGCCGCGTAACGAAAACGCGTCCCACCTCAGCCCGCGATCTCAGAGACGCCACCTTGCTCACCGAGTTCACGAAGATCCATCAGGAGAAATACGGTGTCTACGGGGTGAGGAAGATGTGGCATGCCAAGCGCCGGGCCGGCTGGGACGTGGGCCAAGACCAGGTCGCCCGACTGATGCGCCTCGCCCGACTGCACGGTGTTCCGCGAGGCAGTAAGCCAGTCACGACCTGCCCATCGGGGGAGCCGGGCCATCACCCGGACCTCGTGGAGCGGAAGTTCGCGGCCGAGAGCCCGCACCAGTTGTGGGTCGCGGACATCACCTATGTTCACCTTCCGACGGGATTCTGTTACACCGCGTTCATCACCGACGTGTGCACGCGCAGAATCGTGGGCTGGGCGGTAGCATCCAGCCTGCATACGGAATCACTTCCGCTCCTCGCGTTGGAGCAAGCGCTGATCTCCACCGGTGCTCATCGGGCACGGGATGGACTCATTCATCACTCGGACCGTGGCGTTCAATATTTTTCTCTCGCCTACTCCGACGCTCTCACGACTGCTGGCGTGAAGGCGTCAGTCGGAACCGCGAGAGGTAGCTACGATAATGCGCTGGCTGACGCGGTGGATGGTCTCTACAAGACCGAGCTCATCTACTCAAGGCGCGTCTGGGGCTCAGTCTCGGACGTGGAGATCGCGACGATGGCCTGGGCCCACTGGTGGAGCACACGCCGGATCCACGAAGTTCTCGGCTACCGCACCCCGGCCGAGGTCGAAGCGACCTACACTCACCCCGCGGCGACCGCGCCCGCGACCGTCTAACCACGGAACGAAACCCAGGGCGCTTCAGCTACGGATGTCTCACCGCGGCCTGCTCGTGATCACTGATGTGAGCGGTCTCGACTTGGAAGGTCGAGTGGTGCACGGCGATGTCGAAGTGGCTGGCGACGCATTCCTTGATGTCGTGGAGCACGTCGGCGGCATGGCCGTCGGTGAAGCATTCGTCCTCCACGACGATGTGCGCGGTGATCGTGGGTAGCCCCGTGGCGACCGTGGAGGCGTGCACGTCGTGGACGTCGGTGACGTGCTCCAGCTCCAGGATGTGCTGGCGGACCTGGTCAAGGTCGAGCCCTTTCGGGGTGAACTCCATGAGCACAGCCGTGGTCTCGCGCATGAGAGTGAAGGCACGCGGGACGATGAGGGCGGCGATGAACAATCCTGCGATGGCGTCGGCCTGCTGAAAGCCTGTGGTGGCGATCACGATCGCCGCGACGATCACACCGAGAGACCCCAAAGCGTCGTTGAGGACTTCGAGGAACGCCGCGCGCATGTTGAAGTTCGCGCCCCTACTGGAGGACAGGACGGCGATGGCGACGATGTTCGCGAGCAGGCCGACGATGCCGAAGATCAGCGGCTCGGTGGCGGGCACCTCCGGCGGCTCGAACAAGCGGCGGATGCCTTCGATCGCGGCGTAGGTGCCGACCACGAGCAGCAGGGTCGCCTGCCCCAGTGCGGCGATGACCTCGATCCGGCGGAAGCCCCACGTGCGCCGTGAGGTGGTGGGCTTGAGCATCAACGTGGCGGCGATGAGCGCGACGAGCAGGCCCGAGGCGTCAGTGATCGCATGCGCGGTGTCCGTCAGCAGTGCGAGGCTCCCGGTGAGGATCGAACCCGCGACCTGGGCCACGACGATAGTCGCGGTGATGCCGAAGGCGATCCACAGTCGCGCACGGAAGTCGCCGGGGTGTCCTCCCACCTCCTCGACTGCGGGCCCGTGACTGTGTCCAGTACTCATCTGGCACCCACTCCCGGAGTGAAGGCGAGAATGATTGTCATGCTGCTCGATGTCATCGTCATACAGCGATGTTACATAGACAACCCAACCATGCGCAACGTGCTCGACTTGGTGAACAGTCGTGACTATTATTGCCGAATGGCGATGACATCCCTGGAGGACCAGGTGCGGATGCACGGCATCGACCCCGGAGCCGTCACGGCGGATGCGATGATGCCGGCGGCGAGCCTTTTCCATAGCTTCAGCGACCCGAACCGGCTGATCATCCTCCATCATTTGCAGCTCGGTGAGCACCGCGTGGTTGACCTCACCCAGCACTTGGGTCTGTCGCAGAGCACGGTCTCGAAGCATCTGATATGTCTACGCGACACCGGTATGGTCACCGTCCGCCCCGAGGGGCGCGCCTCGGTCTATTCCCTCGCGCACTCGGAGGCGCTGATCGATCTGCTCTCCGCGGCCGAGAGGCTTCTCGGACTCACCGGCGACGGCGTGATTCTGTGCACGCTACACGGCTCGGATATCGTTTCGCCGCGCTCGTAGTCGGTACGCACGCGATCTGCCAAGCCGACGAGACCCCTGCTGTCGGCATGGCCTTTCGGCATCCCCGGGCCGAAGTGGGAGAACCACGGCATGAAGTGGAGGCGGCGACCATGTGGCGCTCTTCGAAAGGCGATCGGAGGCGCCCGGCGCCGAGGCGACGTCGTGGGACTGCGCATAGTCGGGCGCGGACCCGCTCTCGTCGCGGCGGCCGTCACGTTCGGCGCTCTCCGCGCCCGCAGCGATGCTCGTGCCAGTGAGAGTAGACCCGTTGGGACGGGACTGATGTCAGCTGGGGTTAGGTCGCCAGGCTGACGGTCGGGTTCATGATGGTCTCGTACTCGATGGGGGGTGTCCCTATGTTCCGAGTCAAGCCGCGAGGGCGGCTGGCTCGGGTGTCGGGGCGTTGGTGGGTGGCTGGTAGTAGGTGCCGTCGCGGAGCATGGCGAAGATGACGTTGCAGCGGCGGCGTGCCAGGCAGATCACGGCGGCGTTGTGGCGCTTGCCCTGGGCTCGTTTCCGATCGTAGTAAGCCTTGGAGATCGGGTCGTGGTTCGAGGCGACCCAGGCGGAGTAGAACCGTGCGTTCTTCAGTCGTTTGTTGCCTGATCGAGCGGGAAACTCCCCGCGGATCGAGGTTCCGGATCTTCGCGTGACCGGCGCGATGCCGGCATAGGCCGCGAGGTGGCCCGGGGTCTCGAACGCGGAACCGTCGCCAATGTTCAAGAGGATCTGAGCGGCGGTCTTGATGCCGATCCCCGGCATACTCATCAAGACCGAGGCGAGAGGGAAGTCCTCCAACATGCCCTCGACCTCCCTGGCCACGGTCGCTCGCTGTTCCTTGAGTTCCTTGACCTGACCAGCGACTCTGGGGATCACGAGCTCCACTGCTGCGGTCGCAGGAACGATGACGGTCTGCTCTCCGAGCGCCGTGAAGATCTGATCGACCAGTGCTTCGGGACTCCGGCGGGAATGGGACCGGGCGAACCGGAGAACCTTGCCACGGCCAGCAGTCTTGAGCCCGGTGGGGCCGCCGAACTTCTCCAGCAGATCCAGCACCAGTGTCGTGGAAAAGCCGCCACCGACGAAGACGCGCTCGAGTGCGGGATGGATCTGCGTGAGCAGCGACCGGATCCGATTCAGCGCCCTCGTGGTCTCGTGCGCGAGGTCTTCATCGAAGCCGGCCAGGACTTTCAGGGCGGAGAGGATCTCGTTGTCTCGATCGACCTGCCGCAACGTGTGAGGCATAGTCCGAGCGGTGTCGGCGATGATGAACGCGTCGCGTGCATCGGTCTTTGACCTGCCGGGATACAGATCCGCGGCTTTCTTCATCGCCAACCCGGCGAGGTAGGCGACGGTGCGACCAGTGTCTCGGGCGACGGCGATCGGTAGCGTCCCGATGGTGTTGGGCTGATCGACCACCATCAACACTTCGCCGTGGTTCTGCGGCTGAGTGAACAGCTCGCGGAGCTTGGTCTCGTCCTGCGGGAGGGGCTTATCGAACAGCTTGTTCCCCTCCGGGTCGAGCGCGCACGCGTGGTGAGCGGTCTTCCCGACGTCCAGGCCGACGACGACCGCGAATCGTGTGTTCATGATGCTGTCCTTCCTTGGAGCATCATCGCTGGTCGCAGTCCTGACACCCGATGCCGGCACCCACGTTACAAAGAGACCTCAGCAGTGCTGGGCCGTGTCCCTATCAGCGGTCAACGCGTGTCTCTCGACCGGGCGGCAACACCCCCGGACCATTGATGGCAGGGCAACATAGCCATACCCGGCCGAGCGACCAGACCCCGTCCATCGGGGTGCTCACAAGGTAACGGGCTTGCAGCGGTGCCGCAGGCACTACGCCGCGAACCTCGTGGCCGTGGCGCCGAAGAGCATGTGGTCGGCGGTGAAAGCGATCTTCGCACGGCGTCTATGACCAGCCCGACGCCGCAATGGTGAACGCCCAGTTCGACCGACTGCTGGACTATGTCAGCGAGAAGCTTTCGGCCGTGGCAGAGCGCCTCGACGCGGCCCGCGCGGACCTCCTCGCGTTCACAGTGTTCCCCAAGGACGTGTGGGGCCAGATCTGGTCGAACAACCCCACCGAACGGCTGAACAAGGAGATCCGCCGCCGCACGGACTCTGTCGGCATCTTCCCCACCCGCGAGGCGATCGTCCGTCTTGTCGGCGCGGTCCTGGCCGAACAGGTGATGACGCTCGCTGAAATTCCCCAGTTGTGCTCACCGAAATTCCCCAGTCTGGGTCGCTCCGTCGCATGAGGCGGGCCTCCCTGGATGCTGGTGGTCTCTGACCACTCACCAGCCTTCCAGGGAGGCCCAACGCTCATGCTCTCAGAGAGGAGCGAGCGTGGACATCCACGCTCTGCACCGGCAGGGAATCACGATCAGCGAGATCGCCCGACGCACCGGCCACGACCGCAAGACCATCCGTTCCTACCTCCGCGGCGACCGCGAACCGGGCGTCCGCAAACCCGCCGTCCCGGACGCATTCGGGCCCTTCACCGACTACGTCACCGCCAGGCTGATCGAGGATCCTCACCTCTGGGCCGTGACGCCGCTGGACGAGCCGCGGCCGCTGGGGTTCGAGGGCTCTTACCAGTCCCTGACCCGGCAGATCCGTGACCGGTCGTTGCGGCCGGCTTGCCAGGCCTGCGCCCACGTCACGAAGCGTCCCAACGCGGTGATCGACCATCCGCCCGGGGAGGAGACTCAGTTCGACTGGCTCGAGTCGCCCGACGCACCCGAGCAGTGGGCCTACCCCACGAAGCGAGCGTTCCTGCTGGTCGGCTCGCTCGCCCACTCCGGCGTCTGGCGGGCCGCGATCGCGCCCTCGATGGACCTGCCCCACCTGCTGGCCGCGATGACGACCGTGCTTTCCCTCCTCGGAGGGCTGACCAGGGTGTGGCGGTTCGATCGGATGCGGACCGTGCTGGACCCCGCCACCGGGGACCTGACCGCGATGTTCTCCGCGTTCGCGAAGCACCACGGAGTCCAGGCCGTCGCCTGCCGACCCCGCTCAGGCAACCGCAAGGGCGTGGTCGAGAAGAACAACCACACCGCCGCCCAACGCTGGTGGCGAACCCTGCCCGACGAGATCACGGCCGAGCAGGCCCAGACCTCCCTCGAACAGTTCGCGGCCCGGCAGGACGGCAGGCGCCGCGAGAGCCCGACCGGGACCACGACCGCCGCCCAGATGCGTGCTCAAGAGCGTCTCCGGCCACTACCGCCGATGGCGTTCCCGGTGGTGGTGACCGAACACCGGACTGTCTCGCGGCAAGCGCTGATCCACTGGCGCGGCAACCGATACTCCGTCCCACCCGAACTCGCGATGGCCACGGTCAATGTTCACCAGCACCTCGGCAAGGACCACATCGAGATCACCACCACCTCCGGCGCTGCGGTTGCTCGTCACCGCCTGGCCGAGCCCGGTCTGGGCATCACCCAGCGCACCGATCAGCACGTCACCGCGCTGGAGACCATCGCGCTGGCCTCGGCCCCGCCGGGACGGCCCCACCGCCGTAAGGAACGCATCCCACCCGGTGCCGCGGCGCTGGCCGCGCCCAGGTCTTGACCGGGCCGCCGGCCCCGAACGCCACCGTGATCGACCTGGCCGCCTATGAGCAGGCCGCGAAGAACAGGAACACCCTGACATGACCACCACACCCACTACCGCGACCGTCTATCAGCGACTCAAGGGCCACCTGGACGAGCTGAAGCTCGCCGACGCCGCCGAAGCCCTCCCCGGCATCCTGGACCAAGCCCAGGCCGAAGACTGGACCCTCACCCACGCCCTGGAGCAGCTACTGGCGATCGAGGTGAGCGCCACCGAGAAACGTCGCCTCGCGGGCCGGTTCCGGTTCGCGAACCTGCCCACCGGAGCGACGCTGAGCAACTTCGACCACGACGCCGCCTCCGGCATCGACCCCAACCTCCTCGCAGAGATCGGGACCTGCCGGTTCCTGGAGAACGCGACGAACGTCTTCGCTCATCGGCCCGCCCGGCGTGGGTAAAACCCACATCGCCACCGGCCTCGGCCACGCCGCGGTCAATGCTGGCTATCGGGTCTACTTCACCTCCGCCGCTGACCTCGCCGCCCGCCGCCACCGCGCCGCGATCGAGGGCAAATGGTCCACGATGATGCGGTTCTTCGCCGGCCCCACCCTGCTGATCATCGACGAGCTCGGCTATCTGCCACTGCCGGCCGAAGCGGCATCAGCACTGTTCCAAGTCATCAACCAGCGCTACCTGAAGACCTCGATCGTGATCACCACGAACAGGCCCGTGGGGGCCTGGGGAGAGATCCTCGGCGACACCACCGTCGCCGCCGCGATGCTCGATCGGCTTCTCCACCGCTCCGTCGTGGTGACCCTCGACGGCGCCTCCTACAGGCTCCGTCACCACGCCACCGCCGCCGAAGAAATCCGCCGCGCCACCACCGGCACCAACCTCCGCTAACCTAACCCCGCGACCCTGGGGAACTTCACCGAGCAACTCTGGGGAAAATCGATGAGCGCCATCACAGGCCGACGAGTGGGCCGAAGGACCCCGCTATCTCGGCCTCGACGTTCTCACTCGCTGCCGCCTCACTCTCGTCCCTGACACCAGCACCGAGGAGGTCACCACTAACCCCCTGCCCGCACTGACCGCCTGCCCTCTCAGCAAAGGATCGCTACACCACTTCCAGGGACTTGACCCGGCGGGTCCATAGTTGCACGGAGTTGGACGCGCTCGTCCGCGCTGAGGACACCAGGTGTGCGCTGGTCGGCACCGCCACCTTCATCAGGGCAAGAGCCCATTGGCGCGCCTTCGCTGGATCGAACGCCGCACCGCGATCGCCGGAGGCGTCTTCGCTGCATGCTTCCCGTTGCGTTGCCCGCGCCATGAACAGCCGCGATGGAGGCGCTGGACTTCCGCGTCTTCACCACCCGCAGAACCACGAGCGACGTACAGCCCGTCGTCGAAGGGGACTGCACGTCGCTCAGCGCTGTTGGGGTCAGCGGAAGGTGATGAAGGTGGGGTTGCCCCAGATCGTGCGCTCGGTGACGGCGCCGGGGGATCGACCCGCATCGACGACCTTGTCGCCGCCTGCGTAGATTCCCATGTGGCCGGGCCACACGACGATGTCGCCTGGCTGGGCCTCGGACTTGGAGATCTGGGTCGCCGCGGCGACCTGCTGGCCGGAGGTGCGGGGGAGGTCGATGCCGACCTGCTTGTAGGCGTACTGGGTCAGGCCGGAGCAGTCGAAGCTCACGCCCGGCTTGCTCGAGCCCCAGGAGTAGGAGGCGCCGATCTGGGTGCGCGCGGCGTCGACGATCGCCTCACCACTGCTGGAGGACGAGGATGCGCCCTGGGTCGGGACGGAGGTGCCTGCGCCGCCGACGGACGCGCCGCCATTGAGTGAGCCGCGGGTTTCGGGGCCTACGACGCCGTCGACCTGGAGGCCGTTGTCTCGCTGGTAGTCCTTCACCGCGCCGTGGGTGAGCTTCCCGAACTTGCCGTCCACAGCAAGCGAGGCGCCCTCCTTGTTCAGCGCGGACTGGAGCTTCTCGACCGAAGATCCCTGGGAGCCCCAGCGGAGCTTCTTCGAGGAATGGAGCGCCTTGGCCGGGGTCGGGGCGGCGGGCGCAGCGACCGGCGAGGCCACGGCGGGGGTGGACGCGGGGACAGCAGGGGTCGCCTGGGCGGTGCCGCCAGCGAAGGCGGAGCCGAGCGACGACGGTGCCGAGGACGGCCGCGCCTCCGGTGCCACGCAGGGCGCGTCCGCTGTGGCGGAGGGGGTGATTGCGCGGCCAGGCGCGCGGTGGGAATTGCTCGTGGCCATGAATGTTCTCCGTGATGATCCCCGAAGTGTTCGGGGAGATTCGGGCATTGGGTCGCGGCAACGCAAAAGCAGTGCAAGTATCGGGAAGAAACTCTCGTACCTCGTAACCGGTAAGACCAACATACCGACGGGCGCGGGCTTGGGGAACACTCGAGGGAGACCTTGGCTGATGACTTCACCAGTTCTTGAACCGAGGACGCATCGGCCCGAGTCTCCATACGTTCTCTTTACTTGAGTCCGGCGTCTCGGTGGTGTGTGTGTCACGTCGGTCGTCCGACGCCCGGGCTCTGTACTGCGAAACGTTCTCGGCAGGTGGCGCCAAAGGCTCCGCGGGGTTCACACGGCTGGCTGGAACGTGGCGATGGAGCCTTGCAGGTGATCCATCCAGGTGGCCCACGTCCCGGTGAGAAGAAGGAGTCCGATGGTGATCAACAGCGCGCCGGAGAGAATCCCGAGGAGTCGTCGGTGTCGCGAAAGGGCCCTGCTCACGCCCATCGCCTTGTCGAGAAGGAGGGCGCTGATCACGAAGGGGATGCCTAGGCCAAGGGAGTACGCGAGAGCTAGGACGGCACCGCGTGTCGCTCCGGAGCCCTCTGCTCCTGAGTCGAGGGAGAGGGCGATGATCGCGGCGTACGTGGGGCCGATGCACGGGGTCCAGCTGAGCCCGAAGACGAACCCGAGCAGCGGGGCGCCCAGGAGGCCTGCGTCGGGCCGTCTCTTCGTGACCCGGATGTTCCCTGAAAACCGAGGCAGGGCACCCATGAAAATGATTCCCATGAAGATGACGATGAGGCCGGCGATGCGGTTGATCCATTCGGCGTGAGCTTGAAGCAGGTATCCCATCGCCCCGGCGAATCCGCCGAGAGCCATGAAAACTACTGTGAATCCCGCAACAAATAGAGCAGCGCCTCCCAGCATTCGTCCAGTTCCCGCTCGGTAAGCCTCACCTCGAGCGGTTTTCCGGCCAGTACCTGGATCCTTGCGGGGTGATGCAGATATCCCCGTGTTCTGGCCCGCGAGCCCGGAGACGTAGCCGAGGTAGCCGGGCACGATTGGCGACGACGCACGGTGAGAGGAACGCGATCAGTCCCGCGATCGCCGCCACCGCGACTGCCAGCATGAGAGAGCCCGACAGGGCGATCGACTGGAAGGTCTCAGCGAGTCCGCCCCCGCTCACTCGGCGACCTCTTCGAGAACGCCGTCGAGCATCGCACGCAGGATCGAGGGATCGATCGCTCCGGAGATCCGGCCAGCGACCCGCCCATCGTGATCGAGGACGAGGGTCGTGGGGACGGCATTGGGTGCGACATGTCCACGAAGCTGGTACAGGATCTCGGACTGCTGATCGGGGATTGAGGGGTAGGTGATGCCGTAGTTCTCCTCGAAGGCCTGGGCGGGCCCCGCCTCGTCGCGGAGGTTGATGCCGATGAATACGACGCCCTGGTCGGTGTACTCCTCATGGATGGCTTGGAGGTCAGGTGCCTCGACCCGGCACGGTGGGCAGGAGGCATACCATACGTTCACCACGAGCACGTTGCCGAGGTGCTCGATCGAGTCGAACTCGTCGCCGTCGTAGGTGGTCCCGGAGAACTCCACTGGCTCCGTACGGTCGGCGGGAGCGATCTCTGTGGTGACACCGTTGCCGGAGACGTATCCGGAGTTCTCGGAGTCGTAGCGGTCGCTGGTGTCCTCGCTGCTGCAGGCCGTGGCCAGGCCGATGGGCGCAGCGAGCCCTGTGGCATGGAGCAGCCGCCGCCGAGAGCGGGAGCGCATGGACGTACTCCTTCCGGTCGAGGGGGACGGACAGATGAGTGGGGAGGGGTCAGAGCACCGTGGACCAGTAGTCCCAGAATCTCATTGCGATGAGAGACAAGATCACGAGGTACCAGGCCACGAGCACCGGGAGCCGGAACTCGATCAGTAGCGAAACGGTTCGACGCGTGACGGGTGCGGCCCCGCGGGTCCAGCGGCGCAGGTGGTGGAGGGTGGTGAACCAGAACAGGGGGATCGTCACCGCCCACACGACCATGCAGTAGGGGCATAGCGCCCCGATCTCGTACAGGCTCTGGCCGATCAGCCAATGCACGAACAGCATCGCGAACGTGACACCGACCTGAATGACCACGCTCATCCAGCGCGCCATGCGGGCACCAGCCAGGAAAGCTGTGCCTAGGGCCAAGACGGCGGAGAATCCGGCGATGCCGAGGATCGGATTGGGAATGCCGAAGGCCGAGGCCTGAGGGGTGGACATCACTGATCCGCAGGACAGGACCGGGTTGAGGTCGCAGGAGGGGACGTAGGCGGGGTCCTCGATCAGCGCGATCTTCTCGACCAGCGGCGACGACGGCCATCACCAGGCCTATTCCCCCGGTGATCGTGAACAACAGGCCGAGACCGAGGCGCGGCCGAGTTTCTGCATCGGTCACGATGTCCCCCCGTGACGCCTCTCCGGCGCCAGACGCGGTCGACACCGCCTCAGCCCTCGAGAGCGGTATCGAGAGGGTTCGTGAGGTCCTCGACACGGGTGGGCTCCAGCGGCTTCCCGTCGACGAAGAACGTGGGGGTGCCGGTCACGCCGAGAGCCTCGGCGTCCGCGGCGCTCTGTTCAATGCGCTGGGTCGTGGCGGGGTCGTCGTAGACCTGCTCGAACCGCTCCATGTCCAGCCCGATCTCCTCCGCGTAGGAGAAGAAGAGTTCACGCTGGGACGTCTCCTGGTGTCCCCACTCGGTAGCATTGTCGAACAGGGCCTTGTACATCGCCTCGAACTCGCCCTGCTCCTTCGCAGACCTCCGCGGCCTGGGCGACCTCGACAGAGTTTCCATGCAGTGGCAGGTACCGCACCACAAAGGTGACACGGTCTCCATACTCGGCGCGGAGCTCCTCGACGGTGGGGTACAGGGAAAGGCATGCTTCGCACTCGAAATCGAGGTACTCCACGAAGACGACGTCGCTGCTTCCCTCCGAGAGTCGGGGGCTGTCCTCTCGAACGAGCTGAGAGGTCGGTGCATCCGACGCGTCTTCATCCGCTGTCGTGTCGCGCCCGGTGTCGGGGACGATGAGGAATCCCGCGAGCATCAGCGCCGCGACGGCAAGCAGTCCGATGGTCAGTTTTGTCTTCGCGGCGCATTCGGCGGCCTCTCGGGTGGGGGGCGTCTCGCGGTTATCCTGCCCGGCGCGGCTGGGTGTCCCCTGCGAGTGCACTCCCTCGGCCCGCGCGGCGCGCATGCCGTTCGCGATGACGACCACCTCGGCCACCTCGTGCACAAGCACCACGGCAGCGAGTCCCAGCACTCCGAAGAGGGCCAGCGGGAACAGCACCACGATGATCGCCAGCGCGAGGCCGATGTTCCCCGTCATGATGCGACGTCCCCGACGAGCATGGGCCAAGGTCGCGGGGAGCTGGCGCAGGTCCGTGCCGGTGAACGCGACGTCGGCCGACTCCACCGCAGCGGCCGTCCCGGTCACTCCCATGGCGATGCCGACGCTTGCTGAAGCGAGCGCGGGAGCATCGTTGATGCCGTCGCCGATCATCGCGGTTGGGCTCTGTGCGGTCAGATGGCGGATATGGGAGGCCTTATCGGTGGGCGGCTGCTCTGCGTGGACCTCGTCGATCCCGGCTTCTGCGGCGATCGCCCGGGCCGTCAGCTCATTGTCGCCGGTGAGCATCACGGTGCGGATCCCCTGGGCGTGCAGGGCGGCAACGGCCTCGGCCGCATCAGCGCGCAACTCGTCGCGGATCCCGATCGCGCCGATCACCTGGGAGTCCTCCTCGACCATGACCACGCTCATGCCCTGGGAGGCCATGTCTCGAGTCTGGTCCCCGAGAGCACCTGGGGTGATCCAGCGAGGACTTCCCGCGCGCACCACGCCTCCCCGGATCGTGCCGGTGATGCCGTGACCGGGAATCTCCTGGACGTCGTCGGCCTGCACCGACGAACCGGAAGCGGCAGTGAGGATTGCGGTGGCCAGCGGGTGGGTGCTGACGGACTCAAGTGCCGCGGCGATTGCGAGAACATCAAGATCGCTGTGCCCCTCGGTGACGGCGACATCCACTACGCACGGCTGGTTGCGGGTGAGGGTGCCTGTCTTGTCCAGGGCCACGGTGCGGATCGTGCCGAGTCGCTCGAAAGCGGCGCCGGACTTGATGACCACACCGAGCTTGCTGGCAGAGCCGATCGAGGAAATGACGGTCACCGGGACGGCGATCGCGAGAGCGCAGGGAGAAGCGGCCACCAGCACCACCAGAGCGCGTTCGACCCAGGTCATCGGATCACCTGTGACGACGCCGACGAGGGCGACGAGCACGGCGACCACGAGCACCGTGGGAACCAGGGGCCGAGCGATGCGGTCGGCGAGGCGTGCCCGCTCGCCCTTGGCGGCGTGGGCCTGGTCGACCAGGCGCACGATCTGGGTGAGGGAGTTGTCGCGTCCGTCTGCCGTGGCCCGTAGCGAGATCGAGCCGGAGCCGTTCACGGAGCCGGCATGAACTTCATCCCCGGGCCCCACCTCGACGGGGATGGATTCCCCAGTGATCGCCGAGGTGTCCACCCATGAGCGACCGGTCTCGACAACGCCGTCAGTGGCCACGCGATCGCCGGCACCCAGCAGGAGCACATCCCCGGCGCTGACCTCTGCGGCGGGAACGGTCCGAGGCCCGTCGGGCCGCCGGACCCGGGCGGTCTCCGGCATCAGGGCGAGCAACGCGCGGAGACCCTGCTTCGCACGGTCCATCGAACGGTCCTCGAGCGCCTCGGCCAGGGAGAACAGGAACGCGAGAGCCGCCGCCTCACCGACGTGACCGAGCAAGACAGCCCCGCTTGCAGCGATCGTCATCAGCAGACCCACACCAAGCCGGCCCCGGCCGCGACCCTGCACAAGGCGCCGCAACGTGCCGGGCACGAACGTCCAGGCCCCGGCAAGGAGGGCCAGGACATGCACGACCAGGGCCGCCAGCTCGAAGTTCGCCCAGTCGATTAGCAGACCGGCGACCCACAGGACCCCGGCAGTAACGGGAAGCAGAAGGGAGCGGTCGCGCCACCAAGGCGTCGAACGCTCTACCTCAAGCGGCTCGCCGATTGGTGCCGGGGCAGTGCTCCCACAGCACGCATCCCCGTCCTCCGCTGGTTGCGACGCCGTTGCGGGGCCGCAGCAGGGTTCCCCATCGGGGGCCGGAGGTGGTGAGAAAGCAAGCGGAGTCCGGGTAGTAGCGGCGGGACGGGCGGGGCCGCAAGACTCATCGCTCATCTGGCGATCTCCTCAGCGGCGGGGATAGGGGAGTTGCAGCACAGAGGGACGTCACAGTCCGAGTCGGTGCAAGGGGCGCCGTCGTCGACGGCGAGCACGGTCTCGACCAGCGCGGAAAGCGCCCGGGAGAGGTGCCCATCGGCGATCTCGTAGCGGGTGCGCCGACCCTCAGGTGTCGCCACCACGATCCCGCATCCACGCAGGCAGGAGAGGTGATTGGAGACGTTCGTGCGGCTCAGCGACAGCTCATCGGCGAGGGTCGCTGGATAGCTCGGACGATCGAGAAGAAAGAGCAGGATGCGCGATCTCGTGGGGTCGGCCATGGCGCGGCCAAGCCGATTCATCACATCGAGCTGCGTAGCTATAGTCAGCATGCGGTGACCATACAGTGTGCAGTGACCAGTCAGCAAGCGATGACCAGTAGTGGCGACCTCTCTCCCCGCCGCCG
The DNA here is from genome assembly GCF_038396325.1 of Brachybacterium sp. GPGPB12. Classification (NCBI taxonomy): domain Bacteria; kingdom Bacillati; phylum Actinomycetota; class Actinomycetes; order Micrococcales; family Dermabacteraceae; genus Brachybacterium; species Brachybacterium sp. GPGPB12. The sequence continues at coordinate 84,932 of NZ_CP149573.1, forward strand.
CAGTTCTCATGTAGATGGCCGTGTTGCTGCGGCCCTCTAGCTTGGCCGGGCGATTCTCAGGATGAGCACGGTACACCGCGGCGGGTTACTCGCATGAATGATCGGATCTGGTGGAGTGGTCTAGTGCCCTTCCTTACCTTCGTGTCGGCCGGAGTGAGGTGACGTTCTGGAGTCGGAGGCTGTTGTGGACCACGAAGACGGAGGAGAGGGACATTGCAGCGGCAGCGATCAGGGGGTTCAGCAGACCGGCGGCGGCGATCGGGATGGCCGCGATGTTGTAGGCGAAGGCCCAGATCAGGTTGGTGCGGATGGTGCGGTGGGTGGCGCGGGCGAGGGTGATGGCGTCGGCGATCGAGTAGAGATCATCCCGGACGAGGATGATGTCGGCCGACTTCAGGGCGACGTCGGTGCCGGTGACGATCCCGAGCCCGAGGTCGGCGGCCGCGAGGGCGGGAGCGTCGTTGATGCCGTCGCCGACCATGGCGACCCGGTGCCCCTCGTCCTGGAGTCGCTCGATCACGGCGACCTTCTCCGTGGGGAGGACGCCGGCACGGACTTCCGGGATCCCGAGAGAGTCGGCGACCCGCTCGGCGGGCGCCGGAGTGTCTCCCGTCAGCAGTACAGTTCGCAGCCCGAGCTCGTGCGCCGCGGCGACGGCCTCCGCGGCGTCCTCCTTCATCACGTCGGAGAGCGTGATCACCCCGATCGCCTCCGTGCCCCGTGCGACCAGCGCGGTGGAGTGCCCTGCCCTTTCGGCATCTGCGACGGTCTGCGCCAGCGCTTCGCCGACGTGGGCGCCGAGCTCGCGCAGGAAGGCCCGGTCGCCGACAGCGATGCTCTCCCCGTCGATCGTGGCGCTAATCCCGTGGCCGGGGGAAACGATGTGATCGGTAGCTGTCGGGATGTCGGCGACCATGGTCGCGGCGCGGGTGCGGAGTGCTTCGGCGACGGCATGTTCGGAAGCCGCTTCGACGCCGGCGACCAGGCGCATGAGTCGCTCTGCGGTGACCCCGTCTGCATGGATGCTGACGACGCGCGGGGCGCCGAGCGTGAGGGTTCCGGTCTTGTCCAGGACGACGGTGGTGACCTTGCCGCTGGCTTCCAGCGCGTCCTGTCCCTTGACCAGGACCCCAAGCGGCGCGCCGCGCCCGACGCCGACCATGAGCGCGGTAGGGGTGGCGAGGCCGAGGGCGCAGGGACAGGCGATGATCAGCACGCTGATCCCGTTGGTCACCGCAGTGGACACGTCAGCGCCGGCGAGGAGCCAGGCGAGTGCGACGAGCACGGTGAGGATGAGGACGACGGGGACGAACACGCGCACCACCGCGTCGACGAGGTGCTGGACCTGGGCCTTGCGGATCTGCGCTTGCTCTGCGATCGCGGCCATCTGCGCGAGCTGTGTGTGGGCACCCACTCGAGTCGCCTCGAGGGCGAGGATCCCGTCCGTGGAGACGGAGCCGCCGATGACCTCGTCGCCCGGACCGACCGTGCGGTGGAGGGATTCTCCGGTCATGGCGCCCGTGTCGAGGGAGGCGGTGCCCTCGATGACCCGGCCGTCGGCGGCGATCGTCTCGCCGGGGCGTACGAGCACGATGTCGCCGGTGCGGAGCTCCTCGACCGGCACCATCGTCTCGACCCCGTCTCGTCGGCGGCGGGCCTCTCGTGCCCCGAGGGCGGACAGCGCGCTGAGCACGTCGCCGGCGCGGCGCCGGCGCGCGGGTCTCGAAGTAGCGGCCTGCGAGCTGGAAGGTCGTCAGTCCCGCGGCGACGTCGAGGTACAGGGCGTTGGCGCCGTCGGGGACCTCTCCGATGCCGAGCCACACGCCGTCGCTGGGCTCGATCCCGGCGATCATCGCGACGAGGGCCCAGCCGAACGAGGTGACGATGCCGAGGGAGACCAGGGTGTCCATGCTGACGGAGCGGTTCTGCAGGTTCCGCCAGGCGGCCCGGTGGAAGGGCCAGGCCGCCCACGTGACCACGGGGACCGCGAGGAGGACGCACAGCGGCTCCCAGCCGGGGAACCGCCACTGCTCCACGAGTGCGAGGGCGATGGTGAGGTCCATCAGCGGAACGGTGAGCAAAGCTGCGGTGATGAGCCTGCGCCGCAGGGTCACGATGCGATTCTCGTTGGCGCGGCGCGACCACTCGTCGTCCTGGTCGTCGTGCTCGGCCGCGTCGTAGCCGGCGCCGCGGATGACCTCGACCGCCTGAGCCGGGGAGGCGATGCCCGTGACGACGGCGCGCTCGGTGGCGTAGTTGACGGTGGCGCTGACGCCGTCGAGCTTGTTGAGCTTCCGCTCGATGCGGTTCGCGCACGCCGCGCAGGTCATCCCGGAGATGTCGAAGGTGTACCGCTCCTCCAGGGAGAGGGCTGGCGGGGCGGCCAGGGCGGTGGGGGTGTGGTTCATCGTGTGCGCTCCCTGTCCGAGAGTTTCTTGAGCATGTCGTTGTAGGCGTCGAACTCGGTGTCCAGGCCGCGGTCGAGGTGCCGATCCCGTCGGCGGGCCTCCTTGTCGTCCTGACGCGCCCATTGGATGCACAGTGCGACGATTGCGATGATCAGAGGGATCTCCCCGCCTGCCCAGGCCACCGCGCCTGCTGTCTGCTGGGAGCGCTCGAGGTCCGCCCAGGGCAGAGCCAGAGATCGGTAGTAGTTCTCTGCGAACAACGAAGGGGCCGAGATGATCGCGACGCCGAAGAAGGCGTGGAAGGGCATCGCAGCGAAGGTGTAGCCGAGCTTCCCGATGTGCGGCAGGGGCCGCGGGGGACGGTCCACGCCGATGATCAGGCTGTAGTACGCGTACCCCGTGGCCAGGAAGTGGAGGTTCATCAGCTGGTGTGCCCAGTGAACACTCATCATCGTCTCGAACAGGGGGTAAAGTACAGGCCGTAGTAGGAGCCGATGAAGATAATGAACACGAACGCCGGGTGGTACAGGACGCGCAGCAGTCGCCAGTGCAGGATCTGCGTCACCCAGGAGTGCACGCCCGCCCGCCGTCGATCCACGCGCGCGGTACGCAGGACCAGAGTGATCACCCCGCCCTGGACCAGGAGGATCGGAGCGAGCATGGACAGGCTCATATGCACCACCATGTGCACGCCGAAGTCCGGGGCGGAGTACTTCCCGAACCCGGAGCTCGTGGCCGCGAGGACGACCAGCCAGCCGCCGCACCACAACAGCACGCGGCTGATCGGCCAGCTCGTGCCGCGCCGGCGCAGGGCGATCACCATCGCGAGATAGAACGCGATACCGGCGACCGCGAGGACGGCGAACAGCAGGTTGAGCCGCCACGTGCTCATCAGCGTCCCGAGGGTTGGCGCATCCGGGACTTCGAACCCCATGAACACCTGCGGGATGCTCGTGGGCACGAAGTACTGCGGCGGCGGAATGCGAGTCATCGCCGCACCGATCGCCACCCACATGATGATCAGCAGGGCCGGGACCGCCATCCTGTGCACGCTCCGGCGCCGCATGACCACGAGCGCCACTATGAGCGCGACCAGCGGCGCCAAACGCACTAGAGCGAGGACACCGGTCACTGAGCCCCAAGGGGTGGTGCCGGCGAGCTTGAACCACGTCACCACCAGCTCCGTCACAAGCACGACAGCCGCCCCCACCAAGCCCATGCGGGAAACGCGTCCCACTAACAGGGGCGACCGTCCACCCTCGTCATGACGGATGACCTGCAATGCCGCAGTGACGAGGATCGGGCCCAGCAACACCCCACCCGCGATGACCTGAAGTGCACCAGCATCTCCACCGATGTCGTGGTCCGGGCCGACGAGGATCTGCCCCACCACCACCGGCGCCAATGCGCCGACGATTCCCGCCCACAGACCCGGCAAAGCAGCGTTGTCCAGCGTGTACCCCAGTAGGAGCACAGCCACAGGACCAGGGCCCCGACCAGTGTGACGGTCCATGCCCGGGGCATGTAGCCGAACATGTAGAGCGGCCCAAACGATCCCGGCTCCAAGAGACGGCCCATCCCGAGGCCGTTGGACTCGGGCGCCGAGACGATCACGTTCGCCGCCGCCAGTACGACCCACGCGCCCGAAGCCCAGGTAAGGAGGGTCAGGTCGGGGCCGAACCGCACACTGCTTGCCGAGCGGATAGAGCGCGGATGCAGAAACAGCACCGCGACGACGGCGCCCAGGGAGACCAGTGCTGCGAGATCGGCCGCGCCACGCAGACCTGCAGCTACCACGGCTGTCCCGAGCCCGGGGAACTCCCGGTGTATGTCCTCATAGACGGCCGGGCCGCTGAGCAGGTTCGCTGCCACCGCGGGTAGCGCCGCTAGGAGGAGCGAGCCCACCGCCAGGAGTACTACTCTCTGCTTCACCTCACCGAATCTACAAGATGTCGAGTACGCGAGACGAGATGGCCGCTCATGCTGTTGCTGACGTCTCCCGCACGCATCTCAACAGCGCTTTCGCTGCAGTCTCTGCCCCGGAAGGGAAGCCACCAGTACCCTCCCCTGCGGCAGAGGGTAAGTCCTGTGGAGCGCTCGAACGCGAGCGGCACGAACTTCCAGCTCGCGGGAGGGGGCGAGGTGATGGAGTGCGACGAGGGCGTCGTGCAGATGGGCGGGGCCGACCTTCTCGGCAGCGACATCGTCGGCCGCCAGCTCGGTGAGCGGCATGATCCGTGAAGCAAGCTCTCGTCGCAGCCGGGACCTCTTGGGCAGGCACGCTACGTGCCACGCTCCGACCCCCCTCACCAGCGCGTGAAGCTGATCGAGATGTCTTCGCTTCGTGGGCGAGAACCGCGGACAGGTAGGAGGGCGGAAGCGCGTGCCGAACGGCGCGCGAGACGAAGATCGACGGCGTCGCGCCCGGGACGGCCACCGCGACATAGCGAGAATCCTCGATCTCGACCACGGCAACAGCGCCGACCTGCCAGGAGTCCGTTCGGCGGCGCGAGAGCATTTCCGCGACGCTCGGCCGCTCGTCATCATCCTTGCCGGGATCGACCCTGCCCAGGTGGGCGAGCGATCCCACGATCCCTAGCCCCTCGAGACCGGCCCAGGCGATGAACGTGAGAGCAAGCCCCTCGGCCGCGGCGCTCGCGGAGCTCGCCGACAGGGAGAGCGCGGCCGCCAGGAGAATGGACGCGATCGCGATGACCAGCCCAACAACACCAACCGAGGCCCACACCATCAGCGCCCGCCGGGGATGGCGGATCTGCCACCTCCCACGGGATACGAGGTACGCGGAGAGCGGGCATGCAATCAGGCCAGCCAGCAACGGCCCGACCACGGTCCAGACCATCAGCGACCTCGGCGAGACCGCCGTGACGTGATCGCATCCATCACCAGATCAAGGTCGGACTCAGAGAGGTTGTCGGTGAACGCCATCAGCGCATCCTCACGATCGTGAGCGTCATCGAGGACCTCAACCATGTCCGCGGCATGCGCCTGCGCACTGCTCACGACCGCTTCGAAGGTCACGCGCCGAGGTGACCGGGCTCGGCGAGAAACCATCCCCTTCGCCTCGAGCCGGGAGAGCACTGTCAGAACCGTGGTCTGCGCTGGCGCGGGATCCTCAAAAGATGCCTGGATCGCTCTCGCGCTAAGGGAGCCGGTGGAAGTCCATAAAGCTCGCATCACCAGTGCCTCCAGTGCGCCGGAGGATCGAGACCTCACTCCCGCCATCTCGTCACCACTCCCTCCCCGTGTAACGCCTCAGTCCGAGTACCGTACCGCGCACGGGTGTCGCCGTACATCTCTAATTCTACTTCCTGTAGAGTCCAGTGCTGTGATCGAGTCTCCCTGGTCATTCGTGCTGACCGCCATCTTCCTCGCAACGGCCGTGTTCTGCGCAGTTCACCTCGCACAGAGCCGCGGCGCTTCCGCCGCAGTGATCACTGGGTCAGTGCATTCCTCCCATCATGGGCCGGTGGCGACGGCGGTGCACGTCAACCATCTCGTGATGAGCCTGGCGATCTTGCTGATGGTGTGGCGGCCGGTCGGCACGGCCGGGACCTGGATCCAGGTCGCCCTCTTCGCGCTCTTCACCGTCGTGATCTTGCTCGGCCTCCCCACTGTCCACGGGGTGAGTGAGCGCGTGGGGGTGGTTAACCACGTGGTGCTCAACTCCGTGATGATCTGGATCTTGCTGGCGATGCCCCTGCTGATGGGCCACGCCATGGGCGGCTCCGCCGATGCGCACGCCGGACACCACGGCGGCGGGACCGGGGACGAGATGGCGATGGAGATGGCGCCGGCCCCTGCCTGGGCGGAGGCAGTCAACTGGGGGGCCGTCGTGCTCAGCGCCGTGATCACCACGTGGTGGCTCGTGCGCTTGCTCCGCGATCCGGGGCACCGCGCCCACTCGGCCTGCCACCTCCTGATGGCCGCAGGAATGGCGCTCATGCTCGCCCTCATGTGAACCCGGCCCACGCCACCTCTCCGTCACAGCGAAAGGCTCGACCCGATGGCCACCCAAGCCTCGCCCCGCCCCACCGGTGGCAACACCTCTCGCCCGCGCCGACTGCGCGATGAGCCGCGAGAGCTCACGCTCCGCCTGCACTTCTACGTGGGGCTGTTCATTGCGCCGTTCCTCCTGGTCGCCGCGGCGACCGGGATCCTGTACGCGCTGACCCCGCAGATCGAACAGGTCGTCTACGACAAGGAACTCCACGCCAGTGCCCCGGCCGGGCGGCGCGGAGCGAGGTCACAGACGGCACGATCACGCAGATCCGTCCGCCCAAGGATGCCGAGTCCACCACGCGCGTCACGTTCGATTCCCCCTCGGCTCGCGAGGATCGCCAGCTCACCGCGTTCGTCGACCCCTATACCGGGGAGGTGACCGGCGTGCTGAACACCTTCGGGGAGTGGTCGCCGCTGCGGACCTGGTTCGACGATCTCCACCGCAATCTCCACCTCGGGGACGCCGGCCGCTGGTACAGCGAAGTCGCGGCCAGCTGGCTGTGGGTCCTCGCCCTCAGCGGACTCACCCTCTGGGTCACACGTAAAGTCCGCACTCGCTCTGCACGCGCCTACCTCCTGCCCCAGCGTAAGGGACCGCAGCGCCAACGCTCCATAAGCCTCCACGCCACCATCGGCGTCTGGGCCGCTATCGGAACGTTCTTCCTCTCCGCCACCGGACTGACCTGGTCCCAATTCGCGGGCGGCAACGTCAGCGCACTGCGCCAGAGCCTGAGCTGGTCAACGCCCTACCTCTCCTCCGAGGCGGCAACCACCACCCCGATCGCAGAAACCGAAGTGCCTGCCACCGCGCAGAGCGTGCTCGAGGCGGCCCGCCAAGAGGGCCTGACCGACCCGGTAGCGATCACCCCCAGCACCGACGGAGGAGCGTGGCTCGTCTCCCAGGTGCAGCGATCATGGCCCCTGAAGCAGGACTCCATGGCGATCGACCCCACCTCCGAAGCTGTCGTCGGGAGCGTGCGCTTCGCCGACTGGCCCGTTGCCGGGAAGCTCGCCGAAGCTGGGATTTCCTTCCACATGGGCATCCTTTTCGGCTGGCCCAACCAGCTCCTGCTCATCGCCATCGCCGGTGCGGTAATCGCGCTCATCGTGATCGGGTACCGCATGTGGTGGCGACGCCGCCCCAAGCCGCCACGCACAGGCCTCCCTCGCCCTCTCGGTCGTCGCGTCGACACCGCGGCGGCCTACGGCATCCTCATCGCGATCGCTGCGGTCGTCGGCCCCGCCCTCCCCCTCCTCGGAGTCACGCTCCTCGCCTTCATCGCGCTCGACCTCACCCGAAGGATCGTCCCGGGAATGGACAGCGCGAGAAAGAATGAGTCCGCATGAGCTCGCTCCCGGCGCGTTAGGACGTAGTCCGCACGCCCCATCCGCAGTCTGAGGGGATCTCACAGTGAATCGGCCCAGGTCTGGTGCCGCCGCTGTTTGAGTCCGGAAGGATGGACAGGCACCCGTGGAAGATCGATCCCCAGTCGCGCGCGAGGTGCGTTCGGCTCGTCAGGGAGCACCTCCAGGAGTACCGGGACTGATGCGCGATCAGGTGTCAGCTGGGGTTAGGCCGCCAGTCTGACGGTCGGGTTCATGATGGTCTCGTACTCGATAGGGGTCAATCGGCTCAGGCGGGCCTGTCGGCGACGACGGTGGTAGGTCCGCTCGATCCAGGTGATGATCGCGATCCGCAGTTCCTCTCTGGTCCTCCAGCGCTTTCGATCCAAGACGTTCTTCTGGAGCAGTGCGAAGAAGGATTCCATGGGTGTGTCCCTTAGCCTCGATCTTTCACGGTGCTCGCTGAGCGGCAGTGTCGGGCGTCGTGGCCGATGTCCGTAGCTGATTCTGGCATCGGGGTGTGACGGTCCGCCGCGTGTCGGTCGCGGTGGTCGGGCGTCCAGTGCCAGAGGTCCTCCGGGAGGGTGGTCAGTGACGAGTCGCGGGGTCTATCCAGCGGGGGCGCGCAAGTCAGCGAGGCGGGCGTGGCCGGCCTGGACGATCCCGGCCCAGATCGACCGGTCCGAGAGGTGCAGGACCCGCTGACGGGCATGACGTGCGATAGCCGCGGGGATCTGGAACAGGCGGTGGCGCAAACGCTTGGGCTCCCACCGCCGAGCGGGCTGGTCGGCGTAGCCGAGCGGCCCCATCCAGGCAGTGATCTCGCTGGCCAGAGCCACGATCTGGCACCAGATCCGGTTCTGCGCGAAGGACGTCAGGGGCAGGTTCCGCAGGCCCATATCCTTCGCGACGCGGATCCTGTCCTCGCAGCGGGCACGGCGGCGGTGCCGGACTTCGAGGTCCGCCAGCTGACCTTGCGTGGTGTTGGTCGCGAACGCCGTGAGCCGGTATCCATCGACGTCATCGAACCGTAGCTGAGCACCGGGATGCGGGCGCTCGCGACGGACAATCACTCGCATCCCCTCCGGCCAGTCCTCATCAAGATCGAGCGGCCTGGTCAGTTCAGCGACGTCCGCTCCCTCCCGCACCTCGCCATCAGAGTTGTAGGCGGGTTCCCAGACGTGCTTGGGGATCAGGCCGAACAGCTCCGGCGTGTTCGCGGGCAAGGTGAACCCGACCGAGTACGAGACCCGCCGCTTCACCAGCTCCTGGAGCGTCTTCTTCGTCCCGCCGGCCCCATCGATCCGGACCAGCACCTTCCGCCCCGGCCGGGATCCCATCCCCACCTGCGTCAGTGCATCGGCGATCACGCTCTTATGGTCCGCTGCGGTGTTCGAGCCAGCATTCCCGGGACGCAGGAGGCAGGTCAGCATCTCCCCGGACCCGTCGGTGCCATGGTCGACGAACGCGAGCAACGGATGGAATCCGAAGCCCTTCTTGAACGTTGGCCGCGCGAATTCCTTCTCGCTGTGAGACGTCACCAGCGATGCGTCCAGGTCTATGACCAGGGGATTCTTTGCCGTCGCGCCAGCGCCAGGCGCATGATCGCCGGGTCAAGTCCCTGGAAGTGGTGTAGCGATCCTTCGCTGATTGGTCAGGCGGTGAGGGCGGGCAGGGCGTCGGTGGCGACCTCCTCGGGGCTGGTGTCGGGGACGATGCTGAGGCGGCGGCGGGCGAGGACGTCGAGGCCGAGGTAGCGGCGTCCTTCGGCCCACTCGTCGGTCTGTTCGGCCAGGACCGCGCCGACGAGGCGGACGATCGCTTCGCGGGTCGGGAAGATCCCCACGGAGTCGGTGCGGCGGCGGATCTCCTTGTTCAGCCGTTCGGTGGGGTTGTTCGACCAGATCTGGACCCACACGTCTTTCGGGAACGCCGTGAACGCGAGGAGATCGGCGCGGGCCGCGTCGAGGTGGTCGGCCACGGCCGGGAGCTTCTCGCTGACGTAGTCCAGCGGCCGCTCGAACTGGCCGTTCACCGCTGCTGCGTCGGGCTGGTCATAGACGCTGTGCAGCATCGCTTTCACCGCCGGCCACATGCTCTTCGGCGTCACGGCCATGAGGTTCGCGGCGTAGTGGGTGCGGCACCGCTGCCAGGCCGCGCCAGGCAGGTGCGCAGCGATCGCCTCGACTAGGCCGGCGTGCGCGTCGCTGGTGACCAGGCGGACTCCGGCGAGGCCGCGAGCGACGAGGTCAGCGAAGAAGCTGTTCCAGGCCGCTCCGGTCTCGCTGGTCGCGACCCTCATTCCCAGGACCTCGCGGTGCCCGTCTCCGTTGACGCCGGTGGCGAGCAGGACGACGGCGTTGGTCACGCGCCCGCCCTCACGCACTTTCATGGTCAGGGCGTCGGCGGAGACGAACGTGAACGGCCCGGCCTCGTCCAGGGGGCGGTGGCGGAACTGCTCGACGTGCTCGTCCAACGACTCCGCCATCCTGCTGACCTGCGACTTCGAGAGCGAGTTGATGCCGAGAGTCTTCACGAGCTTGTCCATGCGGCGGGTGGAGACGCCGGCGAGGTAGCAGTCTGCAACGACCGTGATCAGCGCGGACTCGGCGCGTTTGCGCCGCTCGAGCGACCAGTCGGGGAAGTAGGTGCCGGTGCGGAGCTTGGGGACTGCGACGTCGATCGTGCCAACTCGGGTGTCGAGGTCGCGGTGGCGGTAGCCGTTGCGGCCGCGCGACCCGGCCGCCGCTGGGGCGGCCGTACTCCGCGCCGGCAACGGCATCAGCGTCCGCGGAGAGCAGGGTATTGATCACGTCCTGGAGCAGGTCGCGCATCAGATCCGGGGACGCCTCGGCCAGGGCTTCACCAAGCAGGCCGGAAGGGTCGACAATATGGGGTGCGGTCATCGTGATGACTCCGTTCGAGAGTGCTGTGGAAGGTTCACTCGAAGGATCACACGGTGGCCGCGCCCACGTCCGAGACGATCACGGGGCCACCGCGCTACACCACTATGCGGGACTCAACTGATCGCCGGCCAGGGCCCAAGCGTTCTTACGGGCTCTGCGACGGGCGCCGCTGATGGCCTGTTCGACCTTGTCGACGTCACCGGCCAGGGTCGTGAGCGACCTGGAGATTGTCGGATCCGAGGCCACGGGTCCATACACATCCGGCTCCGCTCGGAGCGTCGCGACGTCGGCCAGGCAGTCTCCACAGACCGCGAGCATGAGCGCGAGATCCGTGAGGATCTTCCCCGGATCATGACGCGAGAACTGCTTCCGCCACGGCGCCAGCGCCCTCGACAGCTCGGCAACCAGACCCGTCGCGCGGACGGTCTCGGTCAGCAACATACCGCCGGCCTGACCGACCGCGGACACCGGCGCGACGTCAACATGAGGACGTGGATACAACCCGGTAGTATTCATCCTGAAGGTGCTCCTTGAACTGCGACGAACTGGACTCTAGACAAGCCCTATTCTTCCAGCTCAGGAGCACCTTCACCCATCCCGACCCGCCCCTCGGACACCTCAACGATGAAAGCCCGAGGTTAGCGTGGTGGCAATCCCGGGGTGGCGTGGAGTCGCTGGTAGGCGATGAAGGGTCATCGCGGGACCTCCCAAATCGACCAAGAAATAGGGACCCGCGATGACCCACCACCAGTCTGCACTCTCGACCCTCGTCAGTGAACTGCTCCAGGACCCCGACCTCGCTCATGAGGAGCTGTTCCGCCGGCTTCTCCAGGCCGGACTCCAGGACCTCATCGATGCCGAAGCGTCCGTCAAGATCGGTGCGGAGCGTTACGAACGTTCCCCGTCCCGCTCGACCCGTCGCAATTGCACCAGGGCAAAGCGCCTGGCTACCCCGGCGGGAGAGCTGGATCTGGCGATCCCGAAGCTAAGGGCCGGCTCGTTTTATCCCGCGCTGCTGCATCCTCGTCGCCGGGTCGACAAAGCGCTCTGGGCGGTGATCTGCACGGCCTGGATCGACGGCGTCTCCACCAGGAAGGTCGAGGACCTCGTGCGGGCGCTGGGCAACGAGTCCGGGATCAGCAAGTCCCAGGTCTCGAGGATCTGCGGCGAGATCGACGAGGTCGTCGCGGAGTTCCTCCACCGCCGCCTGGACCACACTTGGTTCCCCTACTTGTTCCTGGACGCGACCTATCTCGACATCCGCCAGGGCGGCCGGGTCGTCTCCCAAGCCGTCGTCGTCGCCACGGGCGTGGCCGCGACCGGTCACCGAGAAGTGCTCGGGATGGCGATCGGTGACGCGGAGACCACCGGCTTCTGGACCGAGTTCCTCCGCAGCCTGCGCGAACGCGGGTTGAGGGTCTCCACCCCCGCCGCACCGGAAGGCGTCTCGCTGGTGACCAGTGACGCGCACGCGGGGCTGAAGCATGCGATCAAGGCAGTGCTTCCGGGAGCGTCATGGCGCGGCCGCCGGGTCCACTTCGCACGCAACATCACCCAGGCGCTCGGCTCGGCGCGCTCCAAGCCCGTCAACGCCCTGGTCTCCACGATCTTCGCCCAGACCAGCCCGGAAACGGTCCGCGAGGCCTATCAGCAGGTCACGGCCTCGCTCGAGGCCTCCTTCCCGAAGATCGCGGCCATGCTCAAGGACGCCGAGGCAGACCTGACCGCATTCGCGGCGTTCCCCATCGAGCACTGGCGAAAGATCTGGTCGAACAACCCCATCGAGCGGGTGAACAGGGAGATCAAGCGCCGAGCAGACGTCGTCCAGATCTTCCCGAACCGGGACTCTGCGACCAGACTCGTCGGCGCAGTCCTCCAGGACCAGCACGAGGAATGGCAATACGGCGAACGCCGCTACATCAGCGACATCTCCCTACGCCGACTCGCCGACATGCTCACCAACGACACCCCCGAGACCACCAGCCGGCTCCTCATGACCGCCTGACCCAAAAGCCACCACACAACGGGACTTGACCGGGATGAGCGCAGCTAGCGCGGCTCTTCCACAGCGCCGAGGGGGAGGAGCATGCCGTCGCCTGGGCTCGTGACGTGCTCACCAAGGACAGACTGGACGCCGCCCGGAGCCCGTTGCGCTCGCTGCGCGCCCTCCGCCGTGCCGAGCGGCGCCTCGGTCTGATCACCGCCCGCTATCTCGTCGACGCCGTCGCAGGTCGCGGGGAGCGGGGCGATGGGGGAATGCGGCGCAGTCGCCTGATGCACTGACGGTGCACCCACCGCCGACGGGGGCTCGGCAGATTAGGACGGTCCGAGCCCGTGCCCGCCGACGTGCGTACGCGCTCCGCCGAGCGACTCCTCCCGCGACACACAGGGAAGAGCCCCGAAGATCGATCTTCGGGGCCCTTCTCGCGTACTCCGCTGCGGTGGTCAGTGAACGGTCAGTGCACGACCTTCTCGGCCGGGGTGCGGTAGTCGCCGCCCGTGGCCTCGTCGATGACGTGCTTCTCGTGGCCGGCATGCTCGAGCGCCTCGCGGAGCGACGCCGGGGTGACCGGCTCGATGCGGTCCTTGAAGAAGAAGCTGGTGGCCTTGGCACGCAGGGAGGAGACTCCCTTGCCCGCCTTGAGCGGACGGTAGTCGTCGTGGGCGACGAGCTCCCAGCGCTCGTACTCGTCCAGCGGCTCGTGGATCTCGATCATGTCACCGGAGCCGGTGCGGACGATGCGGGAGGTCTCCCGGCCGTGCGGCACGAGATCGCGCTTCTGACGCTGGATCGAGAGGCACAGGCGCTTCGTGATGTAGAAGGCGAGCACCGGGGCCACGAAGAACGACACACGGAACAGCCAGGTGAGGTCGTTGATCGAGAGCCGCAGGGCGATCGCGATCAGGTCGTTGGTCGCCGCCAGCGCGAGGATCAGGTACGAGACGATCCAGGCGACGCCGATGCCGGTGCGCACCGGCGCGTTGTACGGCTTGTCCGCGAGGTGGTGCTCGCGATCGTCACCGGTGACCCAGGCCTCGATGAAGGGGAACAGGGCGAGGAACGCCAGCATCGCGCCGTAGATCGCCATCGGGATCAGCATGTTCAGCGAGAGGACGTACCCGAAGACCGTGATCTCCCAGCCCGGGATGAGGCGGAGGCCACCGTCGGTCCAGAGCATGTACCAGTCCGGCCGCGAGCCGGCCGAGACGGGGAGGGGTCGTACGGGCCGTAGACCCACATCGCGTTGATCGACGTGGTCGCCGAGATCAGCGTGATGATGCCGAAGACGAGGAAGAAGAAGCCGCCGGCCTTCGCTCCGAACACCGGCAGGACCGGGTGCCCGACCACGTTGCGGTTCGTGCGGCCCGGGCCCGCGTACTGGGTGTGCTTGTGCACGACCACGAGCACGAGGTGGATCGCGATGAGTCCGAGGATCGCAGCAGGCACGAGCAGGATGTGGATCGTGAACAGGCGCGGGATGATGTCCGTGCCCGGGAACTCGCCGCCGAAGAGCAAGCATCGACAGGTAGGTGCCGACGATCGGGATCGCCTTCATCAGCCCATCGGCGATGCGCAGGCCGTTGCCGGAGAGCACGTCGTCCGGGAGCGAGTAGCCGGAGAAGCCGGCCGCCATGCCCAGGATCATCAGCGAGAAGCCGATGAGCCAGTTGAGCTCGCGGGGCTTGCGGAAGGCGCCGGTGAAGAAGACGCGGAACATGTGCACGAAGATCGAGACCATGAACACGAGCGCCGCCCAGTGGTGCATCTGGCGGAACAGCAGTCCGCCCTTCACCTCGAAGGCGATCTCCATCGTCGACTCGAAGGCGCGGGAGACCGTGGCGCCCTGGAGCGCCTCGTACGGGCCGTTGTAGATGACCTCCTCCATGGAGGGGTCGAAGAACATCGTCAGGAAGACGCCGGAGATCAGCAGGATGACGAAGCTGTACAGCGCCATCTCGCCGAACATGAAGGACCAGTGGTCCGGGAAGACCTTGCGCGCGAAGAACTTCACGAAGCCGGCGCCGGAGAGGCGCTGGTCGAGGAAGTCTCCGCCCACCGCGCCGAGCTTGAGCAGGCGGGAGTCGTCGGAAGACTGCTTCCGGGAGCTGGGAGTCGTGGTCGTCATGAGATCACTTGTCCTTGTGGATGTTCCAGAAGCTGGGACCGATCGGCTCGGTGAAGTCACCAGGGGCCACGAGATACCCCTCGGCGTCGACCTCGATCGGCGGCTGCGGCGACGGACGGTGGGCCGGGCCGAAGATCACCTTGGCGCCGTCGGTGACGTCGAAGGTGGACTGGTGGCACGGGCAGAGCATGTGGTGCGTCTGCTTGCTCGAACAGCGCGACCGGGCGACCGACGTGCGTGCAGATCTTCGAGAACGCGAGCACGCCCTCCACGCCCATCGACATCGACTCGTCGTTCTTCGCGAGCTTGGGGTCGATGCGCACGATCACGGCCGCGGCCTTCGCGCGCTCCTCGAGGTGGTGCGGGGTCTCGTCGGTGAGGCCCTCGGGCATGACGTGGAAGATCGAGTTCATCGCGACGTCGGAGAGCTTGATCGGCGTGCCGTCGTGGTCCCGGGCGAGGCGCTGGCCCGGGTTCTGGCCCCAGAAGGTGTGGTGGAGCTTGTTGCCCGGGAGCGGGCCCAGCGTCGACAGCGGGGCGAGCACGGCGATGGGCAGGGCCGCGAGAGCCGCCACCATCGCGGTGACCATGACGGGACGACGGCCGATGCCGGTCTCCGCCAGACCGCTGGTGATCATCTCGGCGGCGGCCTTGCGCGTCTCGTCGGAGCCGCGGACGTCATGGCGCTCCTCGACCCACTCCTCGTCGGGCATGAGCGTCTTGGCCCAGTGCACCGCTGCGGCGCCGATGAAGAACACCGCGATCGCGAGACCGAGGCCCGTGACGAGGTTGGACCACCACAGCGCGCGGGGAGTGCCCTTCTCCGCGAAGATGTTGGTGTCCAGCGGCGTGACGAGGAAGTACGCCGCGATGAAGATGACCGTCCCGACCACGCTGAGGAGGAACATGAAGGCGACGAGTCGCTCGGCGCGCTTCTCCGCGGGCTTGGAGATGTCGGTCTGACGGGGGGTGTGGGGAGGCAGACCCGGGTTCGGGAACCCGCCGCCCTCCTTGGGGGCGAGGGTGCTGACCCGGGTGGGGGAGCGCCGTCGGTGTTGGTGTTCATGCTCGCATTCACTTGGCCTTCGCCCCCAGCCACACGGCGGCGCCGAGGAGCAGGGACAGGATGATCGTCCAGGCGTACAGGCCCTCGGTCACGGGGCCGAGGGAGCCCAGGGAGATGCCGCCGGGGGAGCCGGTCTCCTCGAGGGTCTCGAGGTAGGTGATGACGTCCCGCTTGTCCTCGGGCGAGAGGTTGGTCTCGTTGAAGACCGGCATGTTCTGGGGACCGGTGTCCATGGCCTCGTAGACGTGCTTGCCCTCGACGCCCACGACCGGCGGGGCGTACTTGCCTCGGGTCAGCGCACCGCCGGCACCGGCGGCGTTGTGGCACATGGCGCAGTTCATGCGGAAGATCTCGCCGCCGCGCTCGGCGTTGCCCTTGCTGGTGTCCAGCCACTCCTCGTCCGGCACCGACGGGCCGGGGCCGAGCGAGGCCACGTACGCGGCGAGCTGACGGGTCTGCTCCTCGTTCATCTGTCGCGGCTTCTGGCGGGCCTGGGCGCCGGAGGCCTGCATGGGCATGCGGCCCGTGCCGACCTGGAAGTCGACGGCGGCGGCGCCCACGCCGATCAGCGAGGGGCCGAGGGTCTGACCGTCGGGGTCGCTGAGACCCGCGGCATCAAGTCCATGGCAGGTCGCGCAGTTGGCGAGGAAGAGGGCACGACCTTGCTCGACTTCGCTGTCGGTGTAGGCCTCGGCCTGGGCCGCCTGCGGCCGCAGGGCCGCGTACAGCCCGCCGGTCGCGACGAGCGCGAGCAGCAGGATCACGAGTAGCGCCATCGGGTGATGACGACGTGCGGCGAGAGCCTTCACGGTTCGGACCTCGATTCGTGGAGGGGGCGGGCGGGGAGGGACAGGAGTTCGGGGGTGCGTTGGGGCCCGGGGGCCGCTGCGCGGATCAGAAGATCGTCCAGTCGAAGTCGACCGGGACCACGTGGCCGGAGGAGGTGCCGGTCAGGATCGGGTCGAGCATGTACACGACGAAGAAGAGCACGATCCAGACCACGTCGACGAAGTGCCAGTAATAGGAGACGCAGATCGCGGAGATTTGCTCGTGCGCTGTGAACTTCTCCGCGACGTAGGCCCGCATCAGCACCATCAGGAAGGCGATCAGGCCGCCGACGACGTGGATGCCGTGGAAGCCGGTGGCGAGGTAGAAGACCGAGCTGAACGGCGAGGACGACATCGTGACGCCACTGTGGATGAGCTCGGCGTACTCGTAGGCCTGGCCCGAGACGAAGATCGCGCCGAGGATGAAGGTGAGCGTGTACCACTCGATCATCCCCCAGCCGGCGATGTTGAAGATCGAGCCCTCGCGGCGCTTGCGCGGCGAGAAGGACTGCCCCCAGGGGAAGCGGCCCTCGGCGACGAAGACGCCGATCTGGCAGGTGACGGAGCTGAAGACCAGGATCGAGGTGTTCAGCGGCGCGAAGCCATGGGTGAAGTTCGACTGGCCCTCGGCGAAGGTCTCCGGTGCCAACGACCGCAGCGTGAAGTACATCGCGAACAGGCCGCCGAAGAACATGAGCTCGCTGGCGAGCCAGACGAGGGTGCCGATCTGCGTCGGGTTCGGGCGGCCGACCGCTGGGGCGGCGCGCGGGGGAGGAGCGCACAGGCAGAGTCGCAGTAGTCACGTCACCATTATGTCGTGTCGTCAGATTCGGTGTGTCGGTTCACGACGACCGAGCACATCGCGGGGCCTGCGCCCCGGGCGGACCGTGCCAGCATAGCCCTCCTGACGGCCTGTCACGAACCAGGACACGCGTCGATACGCCCAGGTGATCGACCATGTGCGTGCGTCGTGACCGTTCCGTGATCCGATCCGTGACCAGGGCGACGGTGCACCCGCTCGCAGGTGCGATGATCGAGGCATGAGCGAGCAGACCCCGACCTGGTCCCGGCTCACCGCGCGCCTGGTGCGCGGCGAGCATCTCGAGCACGCCGAGGCGAGCTGGGCGATGGACGAGATCATGACCGGAGAGGCGGGTCCCGTCCCGCTGGCGGGCTTCCTCGTGGCGCTCCAGGCCAAGGGCGTCAGCAAGACGGAGCTCGAGGCTCTGGCCGATTCGATGGTCGCCCATGCCCGTCCCGTCGCGGTGGAGCGGCATGCGATCGACATCGTCGGCACCGGGGGCGACCTCGCGCAGACTGTGAACATCTCCACGATGGCCTCGGTCGTGATCGCCGCGTCCGGCCGCACCGTCGTCAAGCACGGCAACCGCGCCTCGACCTCGCGCTCGGGCTCGGCCGACGTGCTCGAGGCGCTCGGCGTCCGGCTGGACCTCCCCGTGCCCGAGGTCGAGCGCCTGGTCGGCGAGGTCGGCATGACCTTCCTCTTCGCGCAGGTGTTCCATCCCTCCATGCGCTTCGCCGCCGAGGCGCGCAAGGGCCTGGGCATCCCCACCGTGATGAACATCCTGGGACCGATCACGAACCCCGCGCGGCCGCTCGCGAGCGCCGTCGGGGTCGCCGATCCGGCCATCGCCCCGACCGTCGCCGGCGTGTTCGCCTCGCGCGGCACCAGCGCCCTCGTCTTCCGCGGTCAGGACGGCCTGGACGAGCTCACGGTGAGCGTCTCCTCGGACGTCTGGGAGGTCCGCGGCGGGGAGGTGCGCTCGCACCTGCTGGACCCGACGGCGCCGCTGAGCATCCCCCGCGGCCCCCACGACGCGCTCCGCGGCGGCACGGCCGAGGAGAACGCACAGGTGGCCCGTGACCTCTACGCGGGCGCGAAGGACGGGCGGATGGGCCCGATCCGGGATGCGGTGTCGCTGAACGCCGCGGCGGGCATCCTCGCCCACGACGGCATCGGACAGCCGGCCGCCGACGGCTTCGAGGACCGCTTCCGCGCCGCCCACGCGGAGGCGGTCTCCACGCTCGACAGCGGGGCGCCGGCGACGCCGCTCGCGCGCTGGGCGGCGGCGTCCCAGGAGTCGCTCGCCGCGAACGGCTGAGCGCGCTCCCTCAGCCCTCGAGACCCAGGTCGAAGGCGGCGTCGAGGTCCCGCTTCGAGTAGGTCTTGAAGGCGATGTTGGTGGTGGTGTCCCGGACGCCCTCGACCCGGCTGAGCGAGCCGGCGATCACGCCGGCGAGGTCCTCGTGGTTCCGCACACGGGCCACCGCGATCAGGTCCACGTCGCCCGTGACGGAGTAGACCTGCTCGATCCCGTCGATGTCGACGATCGCCTCGGCGACCTCGGGGATGCGCTGGGGGTCGACGACGATCGAGACGATGGCGGTGATCATGGATTCTCCTTCGACGGGCGCGGGGGCGCCGAGCGGCTTCTCCCGTGAGCCTATTCCCCCGGAGCGGTCGAGGTCATGGCGAAGCGCCGGGAGAGGTGCTCCGCCTCGAAGCGGGCCCGGGCCGGCACCTGCCACGACCCCTCGCACAGCACCGTGCGCACGCCCTCGCCCTCGAGCCACCCCAGCAGGATCTCGGCCTCCTGGTGATACCCCTGGCACAGGGGCGCGGCGAGCTCGGCCTCGCCGGTCCCCGTCATCGCCAGGGAACGCGCGAAGGGCAGGGGGTCCTTCGCCGCCGGCACCAGGGTGGTCCCGGAGAACCGTCCGTGGCGCACGGCCAGCGGCTCCCAGCCGCGTCCGCCGATCACGGCCTCGGTGCTGGGCCGGGCCGCGATGAGCGGCGGCACCTCCGCGAGGGCGCGGCCGGGAGGCGCGACGGGCGGCGTCCAGATAGGCGAGAGCCAGTCGGCGCGGCTTCTCCGCCTCCTCGTAGCGTCCCGCGTCGACGTGGACGCGCGACCGGGAGGCGGCATGGTCGAGCACCTCGCGCGGGTCGGCGACCATGGCGCGGCGCGCCGCTCGTGATGCCCGCTCGACGGGGCGGCGCGCGCGCGGGATCGGCCTCCAGCGCGGCACCGCGCCCCATGACCGCGTCGGTGAGCGGCCCGCGCGGCCGGCTGGGCGTCGTGCCGGGAGGCGAGGGGACCGATGTGCGCCGAGCCGTCGGCCTCCGTACGGGCCAGCCGCGCCCCGCGCGCCCCTCGCCCGTCGGCCCGAGCCGCGACCAGTGCGCCGCCTCCGGGCGCGACCCGCGCCGGTTCGAGGGCGGCTTCTCCTGCGCGATCAGCCGCGGCTCGCGCACGGCGGCCTCGGTGGCGGTGGCGCACTCGATCACGCGCAGCGACTCCGCGCGCGGCGAGATGTCCAGGATCGCGCGGCGCGTCTCGCTCGCGGTGAAGTAGGTGCGCACCCGGGAGCGCAGGTTCCGGGAGGTGCCGACGTACAGCACCGAGCCGTGCGCATCGAGGAACTGGTAGACGCCGGGGACCGAGGGGACGTCGGCCGCGAGATGCTTCTTGCGCAGCTGCACGGGCTTGGCCCGGCGGTGGGCCGTGCCGAGGTCCTCGAGCGTCGAGGCGCCGGTCGGGCCCAGCCGGGCGATGATCGCGTGGAGCACGTCGACCGTCGCGCGGGCATCCGAGAGGGCACGGTGGTCCGGGGTGACCGCCGCCCCGACATGGGCGGCGAGGGTCGAGAGCTTGTGATCGCGCACCTCGTCGCGGCGGAAGACCGTCCGGGCGAGTGCGAGGGTGTCCAGCACGGTCGGCGCGGGCCACTCCAGCGCGCACTCGGCGCCGCGGGCGCGCAGGAAGCCGATGTCGAAGCGGGCGTTGTGGGCCACCAGCGCGGCCTCGGGCCCGACGAAGTCCAGGAACATCGGCGCGACGGTCCGGATCGAGGGGGCGCCGCGCACGGTCGCATCGGAGATGCCGGTGAGGGAGGCGATGTAGGCCGGGATCGGACGCTCCGGGTCCACGAAGGTGCGGAACTCGCCGAGCACCTCGCCGCCGCGCACCTTCACCGCGCCGATCTCGGTGATCGCGTCCGCGGCGGGATCCGTCCCGGTGGTCTCGAGATCGACCACCACCAGCGTCGCCTCCGCGAGCGGGGTGCCCAGGTCCTCGAAGCTGAGCTGACGGCGTGCGGGCATGGGGGACAGGCTACGACGCGGCCCCGACAGCCGGACGTCGGGAGGTCGCGCGGGCACCGGTCCGCGACGAGCCCGGACGCACGACGGGCCCCGCGATGCGCGACGGGCCCCACGACGCACGACGGGCCCCGGCACCGCCGGGGTGCCGGGGCCCGTCGGCCGTCGGGAGGCGCGCCCGCGCTCAGCCCTGGGGCTTGGGCGCGGAGTAGATCTTCTCGATGATCGGGGCGAGGTCCTTCACGACCACGTTGCGCTTGAGCTTCAGCGAGGGCGTGAGATAGCCGTTCTCCTCGGTGAAGTCGGAGTCGATGACCACGAAGGAGCGGATCGACTCGGCCCGGGAGACCGACTCGTTCGCCCGGTCCACCACCTTCTGCGGCTCGGCGCGGATCTCCGCGTCCTCCGCGGCCTGGGTGAGGCTCATCTCCGGCTTGCCGTTGTTCTTCAGCCAGGTCGGGAGCATCTCGGCGTCCAGCGTGAGGATCGCGGCGACGAAGGGCTTCTGGTCGCCGATCACCACGCACTGGCTGACCAGGGGGTGGGAGCGCAGCTGGTCCTCGAGTCGCGCCGGGGAGACGTTCTTGCCGCCCGCGGTGACGATGACCTCCTTGCGGCGTCCGGTGATCGTGATCGATCCGTCGTCGGCGAGGGAGCCGAGGTCACCGGTGTGGAACCAGCCGTCCTTCAGGGACTCGGCGGTGGCCTCGGGGTTGTTGTGATAGCCCTTGAACACCATCACGCCCTTGACCAGCGGCTCCCCGCTGTCGTCGATCGCGACGGAGGAGCCGGGCAGGGGCGGTCCCACGGTGCCGGGGCGGACGTCCCAGGGCAGGTTCACGCAGATCGGCGCCGTGGTCTCGGTGAGGCCGTAGCCCTCGAGCACGGTCACGCCGATGCCGCGGAAGAAGTGGGACAGCCGCGCGCCCAGCGGGGCGCCGCCGGAGACCGCCCACCTGACCTGACCGCCCATCGCCTCGCGCGCGCGTGCCGTAGACGAGACGGTCGAAGAGCTTGTGCTTGAGCGAGAGGGTGAGCGGGACTTTCCCGTCGGCCAGCGCCGTGGAGTAGTCGATCGCGGTCTTCGCGGCGGCGCCGAAGATCCTGCCCTTGCCGCCGGCGATCGCCTTGGCCTCGGCGCCGTTGTAGACCTTCTCGAACACGCGCGGCACGGCGAGCAGGAAGGTGGGCTTGAAGGCGGCGAGGTCGGGCAGGAGGTTCTTGGTGTCCGGGGTGAAGGCCGTGGTGACCGGCCAGGCCGCGGCGAGCACTGTGATCAGACGGGCGAAGACGTGCGCCATGGGCAGGAACATCAGCAGGCGCGAGCCGCTGGGCGACACCTTCTCGCCCAGCGGCGTCACCGCGCCGCGGGTGGTGTCGACGAAGTTCGCGTGCGTGAGCTCGGCGCCCTTGGGACGGCCGGTCGTGCCGGAGGTGTAGATGATGGTGGCGACGTCGTCGAGACGGCGCGCGGTGCGCCGGGACTCGAGCTCCTCGTCGCTGATCCCTGCGCCGCGGCGCCTGAGGTCCTCGAGGATCCCGTCCTCCATCACGCCGATGCGCCGCAGAGCCGGCGGCTCGCCGCGCACCGACTCCATGTCCTCCTTGTGGCGCGTGGACTCGACGAGGGCGAACTTCGCCGCGGAGTCCGAGGCGATCCACTGGATCTGGCTCGGGGAGGAGGACTCGTAGATCGGGACGCTGACGCCGCCGGCCCACCAGATCGCCCAGTCCGCCAGCGCCCACTCGTAGCGGGTGCGGGAGAGGATCGCGACGACGTCGCCGGGGGCGACCTCGGAGGCGATCAGCCCCTTCGCGACCGCCTTGACGTCCTCGACGAAGTCGGCGGTCCGCATCGGACGGTAGCCGCCGCCCTCCTGGGCGAGCTCGAAGATCGGCACGGAGGGATCGGCTCTGAGGCGTCCCAGCAAGCAGGTCCGTGGTGTTCTCGTCGGGGCCGCTGTGATGCTGGGGCGGCGTGGTGTACTGCTTCATCGAATCTCCTTCGATCCGGCGGGGTGCACGTGACCGGCGTACCGGACGACCTGGCCGGAAGCGCTGGTGGGGTCGTGCCGAGTCTACGGCAGTGCGCCACTACGATGAGCGCGACAGCCGCGCGACGACCGGATGCGCGCGGCGCGCAGGGGAACGAGGCAGGGACGGATGCTCTCCATCGGAGTCGACATCGGCGGCACGAAGATCGCGGCAGGGGTCGTGGACGAGGACGGCGAGATCATCGCCGCGACCACGCGCGCAAGACGCCGGCGACGGACCCGGCGCCGCTCGAGGCCGCGGTCGCCGATGCGGTCGCGGAGTAGCGCGGCGAGCACGCCGTCGGCGGGATCGGCGTCGGCGCGGCCGGGTTCATCGGCGCGGACCGGCGCACCGTGACCTTCGCCGCGAACCTGGCCTGGCGCGATCATCCCCTCGCCGACGAGCTCGAGCGCCTCACAGGGCTCCCGGTCGTCGTCGAGAACGACGCGAACGCCGCCGGCTGGGCGGAGTTCCGCTTCGGCGCGGCCCGGGAGGCGCGCCACATGCTGATGCTCACCGTCGGCACGGGACTCGGCGGCGCGGCCGTGATGGAGGGCGTCCTCGCGCGCGGCGCCGGGGCTTCGCCGGCGAGGTCGCCCACATGACCGCGGTGCCCGACGGGCAGTGGTGCGGGTGCGGGTCGCGCGGGCGCCTCGAGCAGTACACGGCCGGCACCGCGCTCGTGCGCGCCGCGAAGCGCCGGGCCGCGAGCGGCGACCCGCTGCTCGGTCCGCTGGTGCAGGCCGCGGGCGGGGACCGGCGTGCGATCGACGGCCCGCTCGTCACGCGACTGGCCCAGCAGGGGGACCCGGGCGCGCGGGAGCTCATCGCTGAGATCGGGACCTGGCTCGGACGCGGTGCGGCGACGATCTCCGCGTTGCTGGACCCCGACGTGATCGTCGTCGGCGGCGGGGTCTCGGCCGCCGGGGACCTGCTGCTGGATCCCGCCCGACAGGCGTACTCCGTCAGCCTCACCGCGCGCGCGCACCGGCCCCTGGCACCCTTCGTGCTCGCCGGCATGGGGAACCGTGCCGGGATCGTCGGCGCCGCGGACCTCGCCCGCTGAGCCGCGCAGGCGGGGAGCGCGACCGCGCAGGCGGGGAGCGCGACCGCGCAGGCGGGGCGCCGCCGCGCAGGCGGGGAGCGCGCCGGGCCGGCGGGGGCCGGCTCAGACCTCGGCGCCGTCGTCCCCCTCGTCGCGAGGGCGGCGCGGCGACCGCAGCAGCAGCGAGACCATCCCGCCGAGCGCCGCGGCGCCGCCGGCCCATCCGAGCACGGAGGGCAGCGAGGCCGAGAGCGTCACGGCGAGCAGGAGCCCGAAGCCGCCGAGCGGCCGCGGTCCACGACCACAGCACCGCGGAGGAGGGCTGGGGGAGGTCCGGGTCCGGCGGGTCGAAGTCGCCGTAGAGCACCTCGTCGTCGTCCAGCTCGCGCGGCGGGGCGTCCCGCGGCCCCCTCGAGGGATGCGCCTCCCGGGCACGTCGGCGGGACTCCTGCAGGCTCTCCTCGGTCGGCGGCCCGTCCTCGTCCTCCTCGGCGGCGAAGCGGCCGGGGCCGTCCTCGTCCTCCGGCGCGGCCGGCTCGCGCGGCGCCCTGCCGGGGCCGAGCGCGAGCCCCTCGTCGCGCAAAGCATCCGGGCGAACTCCGCGTCGACGTCGCGGGGCTCGGGGGAGCGGCCGTCCTCCCCGCTCATCGGGACCCCTCGGGGACGGGGACGTGGGCGTCCAGGAACCGGGCCGAGGTCTCGAACAGCGGCGGGGCGTCGTGGTCGAGCGTCGCGAGATGGTGGCTCCGGGTGAGCGAGAGCCGTTCGACGGGCCCGCGGACCCGTGCGGCGACGAGGTCGCTGTCGGAGGGCGGGACGGTGTGGTCGACGCGGGAGGTCGCCAGCAGCAGCGGCGCCTGGACGGCGCCGAGACCCTCGCGGGTGCGGCGGAACAGCCGGCGCAGATGGCCGACGGCGCGCACCGGCATCCGCTCGTACGCCTCCTCGGAGGCGTCCTCGCGCGCGATGTCCGACCCGATCCCGGGCAGGGTGCGCACCACCGGGGCGATCAGATCGGCCGCGGCCGCGATCCGGGGCGGCGTCATCCCCGGGTTCACCGCGACCACGGCGCAGATCGCCCCGGCGAGCTCCTCGTCCTCGGCGAGGGCGAGGGCGAGGTTCCCGCCCATCGACAGCCCGCCCACCGCGATCGGCCCGAGCTCGCCGGACAGCTCCAGCGCCGCCTCGCGCACGCACCCGTACCAGTCCTGCCAGCTGGTGCGCGCGAGGTCCTGCTCCGTGCGCGCGTGGCCGGGCAGCAGCGGCGACTCGACCTCCCAGCCGAGCGCGGCGTGGTGCTCCGCCCAGGGACGCATCGACTGCGGCGAGCCGGTGAACCCGTGGCACAGGAGGAGCCCGCCGCGCGGGTTAGAGTGACCCCGCGCGCGCCACGGCCGGGACAGTTCGCTGAACGCCATGGGGACATCGTCGCATCCGCTTCCGTCCGGGGCATCCTCGCCCCGTCCTCGAGCGCCCGCAGGAGGGCCGACGTGCTGTACGAGATCGCCAAGCCCTTCGTCATGGGGGTGGTGAGGGCCGTGTGGGCACCGACGCTCAGCGGCCACGAGAACATCCCCGTGCAGGGACCGGTCATCCTGGCGTCGAACCATCTCACCTACGCCGACACCGTGTTCCTCCCCGGACAGGTGCGGCGCGGCGTGCATTTCCTGGGCAAGTCCGACATCTTCTCCGGCCGCTCGCCGATCGCGCGGCTGGCCGGCGCGGTGATGCGAGGGTCGCACGTGATGCCCGTGGACCGCAGCGGCGGCGGGGCCGCGCGCACGGCGATCCAGGCGGGGCTCGAGGTGCTCTCCCGCGGCGACGTGCTCGGCATCTATCCCGAGGGGACCCGGAGCCCCGACGGCCGGTCGCATCGCGGGAAGACGGGGGTGGCGCGCTTCGCCCTCGCGGCGGAGGCGCCGATCGTGCCGGTCGCGATGATCGGCGCCTTCGAGGGCGCGCGGGGGCGGAAGTACTTCCCGCGCCGTCGACCCCGCATACATGTGGAGGTCGGGTCGCCGATCGATCCCGCGGATGTTCTCGCGCGCCATCCCGGAGCCGACGAGGCGACACGCGCGCGCCGTGACCGACGAGGTCATGGACCGCATCGCCGCGCTCTCCGGGCAGGAGCGGGCCCCGGAGTACGCGAGCGACGTGAAGCGCAGGTCGCGCGCGGAGCAGGCCGCCTCCAACCCCTCCGGCACCCGGCGCCGACGGCGCTGAGCCCGTGACGGACTCCCGCCGGGCCTGCGCCGTGCCCGCGACGGGCCGCGCACTGCCCAGCGACCGGTCCCTTGGCACGCACCCGTGCGGAACTGGCTACCCTGTCGGCGTGACTCCATTCAGCCCCGACGCCCCCGCCCGCGCCCACGACTTCTCGCTGTCCTCGGCCGATGACGGCCTGGCGGCGCTCGGCGCCTGGCGCGAGCTCCCGCGCGTGCAGCGGCCCGTGTGGCCCGACGAGGGGTCCCGCGCCCAGGTCTTCGACGACCTGCGCGCCGCGCCGCCGCTGGTCTTCGCCGGCGAGGTCGACGTCGCGCGCGAGCGCGTCGCCGCCGCGGCCCGCGGCGAGGCCTTCCTGCTCGCCGGGGGCGACTGCGCCGAGACCTTCGCGGACTCCACCGCGGATCGCATCCGCAACAAGATCCGCACCATCCTCCAGATGGCGGCCGTGCTCACCTACGGCGCCTCCGTGCCGGTGGTGAAGATGGGCCGGATGGCCGGACAGTTCGCCAAGCCCCGCTCCGCCGACGAGGAGACCCGTGACGGCGTGACCCTGCCCACCTATCGCGGCGACGCGGTCAACGAGTACGCCTTCACCGAGGAGGCCCGGATCCCGGATCCGCGCCGCCTGTGGAAGACGTACACCACCAGCGCCTCCACACTGAACCTCCTGCGCGCCTTCACGAACGGCGGCTTCGCGGACCTCCGCGAGGTCCACTCCTGGAACCGCGGCTTCACCTCCTCGGGCGTCGGCTACGACCGCTACGAGGAGCTCGCGGGACAGATCGACAGGGCCGTGCGCTTCATGGACGCCATCGGCGCGGACTTCGACGCGCTGAAGGTCGTGGAGTTCTACGCCTCCCACGAGGCGCCGCTGCTGGACTACGAGGAGGCGCTCTCGCGCATCGACTCCCGCACCGGCGAGATCTACGGTCGCTCGGGCCACTTCCTGTGGATCGGCGAGCGCACCCGCCAGCTCGACGGCGCGCACGTGGAGTTCATGTCCCGTCTGCGCAACCCGATCGGTGTGAAGCTCGGCCCCGACGCCTCCCTCGACGACGCGCGCGCCTGATCGACCGCCTCGACCCCGAGCGCGAGCCGGGCCGTCTCACCTTCATCACCCGCATGGGCGCCGGGAAGATCCGTGACCGACTCCCGGCGCTGGTCGAGGGCGTGCGGGACTCCGGCGCCCAGGTCGCCTGGGTGACGGACCCGATGCACGGCAACACCATCACCTCCTCCAACGGCTACAAGACCCGCCGCTTCGAGGACATCCTCGACGAGGTCGTGGGCTTCTTCGAGGTGCACCAGGAGCTCGGAACCGTCCCGGCGGGCCTGCACATGGAGCTCACCGGCGACGACGTCACCGAGGTCCTGGGCGGCACCGGAGAGATCGACGAGGAGGGCCTCACCCGCCGCTACGAGACCCTCGTGGACCCGCGACTGAACCATCAGCAGTCCCTCGAGCTCGCCTTCCTCGTCGCGGAGATGCTCTCCCGCCGCTGAGCGGTTCCGCACCTCCGGCGGCCGACGACGACGGCGCCGCCCCGATCGGGGCGGCGCCGTCGTCGTGCGCGGGAGGCGCGAGCGCCGGACCTTCGACGCCCCGGCTCCGGGGCTCAGAAGACCTTGATCGTGATCGTCGAGCCCTTGGCCTGCTGGCTTCCCGCCGCGGCCGTCTGCTCGTAGACCTGGCCGAAGACCGGCTCGCCCTTGTCATGGACGACCTCGACCGTGAACCCGGCCGCCTCGAGGGCGGAGCGGGCCTCGGCCTCGGGCTTCTTGAAGACGTCCGGGACCGTGACCATCTCGGGGCCGAGCGAGGTGACGATGTGGACGGTGTCCCCGCGGTGCAGGGTGCCGGAGGCGGGGGACTGCGAGATCACCGAGCCCTTCGGGACCGACGGGGAGTGCGCCTCCGCGCTCGTGACCCGGAACCCGGCCGCCTCGAGGGTGGAGCGCGCCGAGGCCGCGGGGGCGCCGGTCTGGTCCGGCACGGACAGCGGCTGACGGCCCTGCGAGACGACCACGTGGACCTCGCCGCCCTCGGGAAGCGCCTCGGCGTCGGCCGACTGGGAGATCACCACGCCCTGGGGGACGGTCTCGGAGTACTCCGCCTCGTCCTCGACCAGCTCGAGCCCGAGCGCCTCGACCTGCTCGCGCGCCTCCTCGAGGCCGGTGCCCTCGAGCGCGGGGACGGGGAAGGTCTCCACCCCCTTGGAGACCACGAGGTGGACGTCGCTGCCCTTCTTCAGGGTGGTGCCGGTCGAGGGCTCCGCGGAGATCACGTGCCCGGCCGGGACCGTGTCGTCGAAGCGCTCCTGGGTCCGCACGGTCAGATCGGAGGCGGTCAGCTCCGCCTCCGCGTCCTGCAGCGGGGTGCCGGTCACGAGCGGGACGGTCCGGTCGGCCCCGGGGCCGGTCTCGAGATACCAGTCGGCGCCGGTCCACGCCCCGCCCGCCAGCACGGCCACGAGGCTCAGCGCGGCGAGCGCGGCCATCGGCCGGGAGCGGCGGCGCGCGCCGACGGGCAGGTGCCGTCCGCGCCGGGCGCGGGGAGCGCGCACGACGAGGTCGCGCGTCCTCTCGTCCTCCTCGGCGGCGGCGCCCTCGGGCTCCTCGGCGTCCGTCCCGTCCTCGTCCTCCGCCTCCCGGCCGGGGTCGGCGTCCGGCGCGGTGGTCTCGGCATCGGCGCCGCCGGGCGCGAAGACGCGCGGGCCGCGGGAGATCTCGGCCGCGACCTCGTCCAGCGAGGAGGTGGGGCGGGGGACGTCGCCGGTGTCGCTCGGCTCGATCTCCTCGGGCCGGGCGGCGAGCGCCGACGCGGGGAGCGTGCGGAGGAGCTCCCGGACCGCCTTCAGCAGGTCCGCAGCGGAGGCGGGTCGCTGCTCGACCCCGCGCGCGCAGGCCCAGGTGATCAGGGAGTCCAGAGGGCGGGGGATGCCGGTGACCAGCGTCGAGGGCGCGGGGATGTCCTCATGGACGTGCTGGAAGGCGATGTGCACCGGCCGCTCGCCGCGGAAGGGTCGCCGTCCGGTCAGCATCTCGAACAGGACCACGCCGAGGGAGTAGAGGTCGCTGCGCTCGTCGGCCTCGCCGCGGGTGACCACCTCGGGGCTGATGTAGGCGACGGTGCCGAGCAGGGCGGCGCCGGTGGAGGAGTTGTTCGCGCCGATCGCGCGGGCGAGCCCGAAGTCGGCGACCTTCACTGTGTCCTGCCGGTCCAGCAGGATGTTCTCGGGCTTGATGTCCCGATGGACGATCCCGGCCCCGTGCGCGGCGACCAGCGCCTCCAGCACCTGCGCCGTGATCTCGAGGGACTCGCCGACGGTGAGGCGGCCGCGCTCCACGATCCGGGCGCGCGGCGTCTCGCCCTCGATGAGCTCCATGGCGAGGTAGATGCGGTCCTCGTCCTCGCCCTGGTCGAAGACGCCGACGACGTTGCGGTGGGCGAGACGGGCGGCGGAGCGCGCCTCCCGTCCGAAGCGACGGCGGAAGTCCTCGTCCATCGCGAGGTGGGGATGCATGATCTTCAGGGCCACGACGCGGTCCAGCCGCTGGTCGTGCCCGCGGTGCACGGTCGCCATTCCGCCGCGCGCGATCGGCTCCTCGACCCGGTAGCGGTCGTCGAGGAGCAGGCTGATGCCGGGGGAAGTCGACGTCGCCGAGCTCACGGGTCCGAATCTATGGGGCGAGGGGCCCCGGAACGGGGAACGACACACGCGGCGCGCGGCACAGTGACGAGGTCGACGGGATGCGCGGGCCGCCGGAGCCGTGGCACTCTGGTCCCGTGAACGACCTGGACACCCTCATCACCGAATGGCTCACCCTCCCCGACGTCGCCGAGCATCTCGACGTCGAGGTCTCGCGCGTCCGCCGCCTCATCGAGGAGGGCCAGCTGGTCGCCGTGCGGCGCGGGGATCCCGTGGTGCGCATGGTGCCGGCGATCTTGCTCAAGGACGGCGAGATCACCCCGCACCTGCCCGGCACGATCACCGTCGCGCGCGACGGCGGCTTCGAGGACGCGGAGCCGCTGGCCTGGCTGTTCGAGGGGGACGACTCGCTCCCCGGCCGTCCCATCGACCACCTCCGCCGGGGCCAGCGCGGCGAGGTGCGCCGCCGGGCGCTCGCCCTCGCCCTCTGAGTCGCCGCCTGGCAGGCCGACCGGGATGTCCCGTCCCGGTCGGCGCCGGACTCAGGCCCGCAGCGAGTCGACGTCCGTCGCACGCACTGCGAGGGCCTCGAGCCCGGCGCGGCCCAGCTCTCCCAGCCCCTCGGCGGCCTCCAGGAGCTCCCGGCCCCGGGTGGCGCGAGCGCGCACGTCGGCGGCGACCGAGGCGACGGCCCCCGTCGCGACCATGAGCTCGTGCACGGCGTGGACGGCCGCCTCGTCCGCCTCGGCATCGCCGACCACGCGCGAGAGCAGGCGCTGTCCCTCGGCGTCGGCCGCGGCCTCGGTGCGGGCCAGGAGCACGGTGCGCTTGCCCTCGACGATGTCGCCGCCGATCGGCTTGCCGGTGGCGTCCTGGTCCCCGACCACGCTGAGCAGGTCGTCGCGCGGCTGGAAAGCGGTCCCCACCTCGATCGCCCAGCTGGAGAGCGCCTCGAGCTCCGGATCCTCGGCGCCCATCAGCGCCGCCCCCATCCGCACGGGCCGCGGCACGGTGTACGGCACCGTCTTCCAGCGGATCACCGAGAGTGCGGCCTGCTCCGCATCGGGGGCGGAGGCGAAGCCGCCCGCCTGGTGGAGGATGTCGAGGTGTCGCCCGGACATCACCTCGGTGCGCATGGCCTCGAACTCGGCGCGGGCCGCAGCGACGCGCGCGGCGGGGCCCGGGATCGCCGCCGCGATCTGCTCCGCCCAGGTCAGGGCGAGGTCGCCGAGCACGATCGCGACCGCGACGCCGAACTCCTCGGCGGAACCGGAGAGCCCGGCGGCCTCGTGCGAGCGCTGGGCCCGGACATCTCGCGCCGGGCGTCCCCGCCGCATGGGGGAGTGGTCGATCACGTCGTCGTGGAGCGGCGCCGCCGCCTGCACGAGCTCGATCGCCGCGCCCAGCCTCGCGAGCGCCTCCACCTCCTCGGCCGTCGGCTCCCGGCGGAGCGCCGCGACCCCGCCCCAGAAGCAGAACCGGGGACGGAGCGGCTTCCCGCCCTCGAGGAAGGCCTCGAGGTCGTCCACCAGCGCCGCACTCTCCGTCGAGATCCGCCCCAGCTGAGCCCTGCGCTCGGAGAGCTCGGCGGCCGTGACCTCCTCGATCCGGGCGACGAGCGGCGCGTCGAGATCCGAGAGGCGAGCGGCGGGGGAGTCGGCGAGGCAGCGGTCATCGAGGGGTCCTTTCGCACGGGTGCCCCTGATCCTCCCATGCACGCCTGGGACCTCCCGCGCGCGCCCGGGCGCGAGGCGACCGTTCCTCCCCACCGGGGCTCCGTCCCCAGGGCGCGCTCCCCCCGCCCGCTCGGCCGCTCGATCGCGCAGGGTCGGGGCATGACGACGCACATCACCCCCGCCGATCCCGGCCGCCACCTCGGCGCGGCCGACGACCCCGCCGAGCTCCTGGCCGAGGCGAGGCTCAGCCTGTACGAGGCCCCCTCGGACTGCCTGCTGCTGTCCGGCACCGCAGCACCGGGCCGCCAGCCCCTGATCACCCGGTCCTCCCTGCACGACCTCCTCGCTCCGTGCGGCGGGGAGAACCTCCGCCGCCACGTCCGCCTCGTCGCCGAGCGGGGAGCGGAGGGGATGCACGCCCTGATCGTGATCGGCGACGGCCGGCAGAGCGTGCTCGAGCCGCTGGTTCGCGAGGTGCTCGCCCGCGCCGGCGGCCTCGTGGCCGCCACCGCCGCCGCGCTCGGCCCGGGCGGGGCGCGGCTGCTCAGCCTCCGCGGCGCCGCCGACGGACGCCGCTGGGAGCTCCGAGCGTCGACGGGCGGGGACGAGGAGCTCCTGGCCGTGCCGGTCGGGCCGGCGCGCGACTTCGCCGCGACGCAGGCCGCGGCCCGCGCGGTCCTGGCCGGGCGAGCCATCCCCCAGGAAGCCCGCCCCGAGCCGCTGCTCGAGGAGATCGGGCGCGCCCTGCACCTGCCGCCCCCGGACCTCGCCTCCGCCGCCGATCCCGGCCTCCTCCTCGCCGAGGCCGGCGCGGCCCTCCGTGCCCTGCGGCGGGGCCGGCCGGGGGCTGTCGGCGCGGAGGGGATGACGAAGTGTGAACACATCGCGCAGCTGCTCGCGGCGCTCGCCGTGGACCGCCTCCACTGGGAGCTTCTCGCCCAGCTGGTCGAGCACGGCGGGGCGCCGCCGATCGCCCGCGAGACCCTCCTCCAGGAGCTCGTCGCCGATCCCACCAGACGCCCTCATCCGGACGTCTGCGCAGGTGGGAGGGTGTACGTGCTGCTCGAGGATATGCGCTGCGTGGCCTCGGCGGCGCTCGATGCCGCAGGGCCCGCCGCGCGCGGCACGGCGCGCCCTGCGTGGCGGGCGCTGACCGCTGTGCTGGTCCTGCTCGCCTGGTGGAACCACCGCTTCGCGACCGCGGGGAGCCTCGTCGACGAGCTCCGGCATCGGGAACCGGACTCCACTCTGGCACCCTTGCTGTCGAGAATGACCGACACCCCCGTCTTCCCCGCCTGGTGGCCCAGCACCTGAAGGGAGGGGGAGCCCGGGAGCACCGCGCCGGGCAGGAAGGAACAGCGCCGATGACCCTCCTCGGAGAGCACCGCGGCCCCGACGACCCGACCGACCCGCAGGGCGACGGAGGGCCCGCCGCCCTCGCCGCGGCCGAGCACCGCACGGGGACCCCCGCCCTGCTCGGGGCATGGCACCCCGACCGCGGCGCGGGAGACCGACGTTTCACCTCGATCGGCGCGGCGCCGCTCGAGAGCGGCGAGGTGCTCGAGGACGTCACGATGGCCTACGAGACCTGGGGGACCCTCGACCGCGACCGCGGCAACGCCGTCCTCGTCCTCCATGCCCTGACCGGCGACTCCCATGTGCGCGGTGCCGCCGGGCCGTCCCATCCGACGCCCGGCTGGTGGGAGGAGATCGTCGGACCCGGGCGGCCGATCGACACCGACCGGTACTTCGTCATCGCCCCCAACGTGCTCGGCGGCTGTCAGGGCGGCACCGGACCGAGCTCCGCCGCTCCCGACGGACGCCCCTACGGCTCCCGCTTCCCGCAGGTGACGATCCGTGACCAGGTCGCGGCCGAGCACCGCCTCGCCGAGGAGCTGGACCTGCCCCGCTGGGCGCTGGTGATCGGCGGCTCGATGGGCGGCATGCGGGCGATCGAATGGGGAGCCACCCACCCCGAGCAGGTCGAGCGCCTCGCCGTGATCGCCTCGTCGGCCCGCGCGAGCGCCGACCAGATCGCCTGGAACAGCGCCCAGGTCGCGGCGATCCGGGTCGACCCCGCCTTCCACGGCGGCGACTACTACCACCTCCCGCCGGAGGAGGGCCCCCACGCCGGGCTCGGCATCGCACGCCGCATCGCCCACACCACCTATCGCACCGCCGACGAGCTCGAGGCGCGCTTCGGCAACCGCTCCCAGGGCCCCGAGAACCCGCTCGACGGCGGCGGCCGGCACCAGGTGACCAGCTACCTCGACCATCACGCGGTCAAGCTCTCCCGCCGCTTCGACGCGAACTCCTATGTCACCCTCGCCCAGTCGATGAGCACCCATGACGTGGGCCGCGACCGCGAGGGCACCGGCGCGGCCCTGCGGCGCGTGCGTGCCCGGACCCTGGTCGTCGCGATCGACTCCGACCGCCTCTTCCCGCCGGAGCTCGTGCGCGAGATCGCCGAGCACGTCCCGGACGCCCGCTGGCGCTGGCGAGCTCGCCGATCGGGCACGACGCCTTCCTGCTGGCCCATCCGGGACTGGAGAAGTGGATCGGCGACCTGCTGGACCACTAAGCTGGCCGTGCCGCGAGCACCGCTGCGCAGGGAGGAGACGTCGCGTGACCATCGTCGTGGGGTACGCCCCGTCCACGCAGGGGAGGGCCGCGCGCGCGCCGGCATCCGCTACGCCGAGCGCACGGGCTCGCCGGCGCTCGTCGCCGCCCATCAGCACGCCGCGCCCGGCGGCCGGAGGGGCCGCCGCGACCGAGGAGGAGGTGCGCGCCGAGCTCGAGGAGCAGGGCGCGGACCTCGAGGGCGTCACGATCCGCCGAGGCCCCGACCGCGAGATCGGCGAGTTCCTGCTCGCCACGATCGAGGACGTCCAGGCCGAGCTCGTGGTGATCGAGGCCGCGCCGCAAGTCGCCGATCGGCAAGCTGAACCTCGGCGCCTCGGCCCGCAGGGTCGTGCTCGGCGCGCCCTGCCCTGTGCTCACCGTCAAGGACCAGGACCCCGCCTGAGCCGCGGCAGGCGCCACCCGGGACGCGCCGGCACGAGGCGCCGATCACGTGCCGTGTAGCCGAGGGCCCTGGACCCTGGGGCGGGAATACCTGCCCCTGAAGAGCGTTACACTGATCAGGCTTGACGGCACCGTGCCTTCGTGCGCCCCTTCCGCGGTACAGACCGGGAACGCGACACGCGGCGCACACCGTGAGCCGCGCCGAGAAGACCGATCGCCCGAGTGCGGCGGACCGCCCGCACCGGGCCGCCGCCGGAAGAAGGAACTCTGTGACCTCCTCCAATACTGCTGAGACCGCCACCGCGGCGAAGAACAGCACCAGCGCCGCGGCCTCGACGACCGACGAGGCCGTCGAGGGCGGCGCCCCCGTGACCGACGAGGGCGGTGCCGCGAAGACCACCACCAAGACGGCCGCGAAGAAGACGGCCGCGAAGAAGGCCGCCCCCTCGAGCCAGGGCGCCTCCGCCAAGCGCACCAGCGCCAAGGCCGCCGCGAAGACCCCCGATCAAGCCGAGGCCCCCGAGGCCGAGGACTCCGCCGAGGAGGCCGAGGCGCCCAAGGCCTCCTCCAGCGACCGCAAGGTCGAGGAGTCCGGCGGCTTCGTGTACAACGCCGCCGAGGACGACGCCCCCGCCCAGCAGGTCGTCACCGCCGGCGCGACCGCCGACCCGGTCAAGGACTACCTCAAGCAGATCGGCAAGGTCGCGCCGCTCAACGCCGCCCAGGAGGTCGAGCTCGCCGAGCGCATCGAGGCCGGCCTCTACGCCGAGCAGAAGCTCAAGGGCGACGAGTCCAATCGCGACAAGAACGGCCGCCTCACCAAGGCCGGCCGCGAGCTGACGATGATCGCGGACGACGGCCGCGCCGCGAAGGACCACCTGCTCGAGGCGAACCTCCGCCTCGTCGTCTCCCTCGCCAAGCGCTACACCGGCCGCGGCATGCTGTTCCTGGACCTCATCCAGGAGGGCAACCTGGGCCTGATCCGCGCGGTCGAGAAGTTCGACTACGCCAAGGGCTACAAGTTCTCCACCTACGCCACCTGGTGGATCCGACAGGCGATCACCCGCGCCATGGCGGACCAGGCCCGCACCATCCGCATCCCGGTGCACATGGTCGAGGTCATCAACAAGCTCGCCCGAGTGCGGCGCCAGATGCTCCAGGACCTGGGCCGCGAGCCCACCCCGGAGGAGCTCGCCAAGGAGCTCGACATGACCCCCGAGAAGGTCGTCGAGGTCCAGAAGTACGGCCGCGAGCCGATCTCCCTGCACACCCCGCTGGGCGAGGACGGCGACAGCGAGTTCGGCGACCTGATCGAGGACTCCGAGGCCGTCGTCCCCGCGGACGCGGTGAGCTTCACCCTCCTGCAGGAGCGGCTCCACTCGGTGCTGGACACCCTCTCCGAGCGCGAGGCCGGCGTGGTTTCCATGCGGTTCGGCCTCGAGGACGGTCAGCCCAAGACGCTCGACGAGATCGGCAAGGTCTACGGCGTCACCCGTGAGCGGATCCGCCAGATCGAGTCCAAGACCATGAGCAAGTCGCGCCACCCCTCGCGCTCCCAGGTGTCGCGCGACTACCTGGACTGATCAGGGCGCACCTCTCATCATCGGGCGGGCCCGGGATCCTTCGTGGATCCCGGGCCCGCCCTCCGTCGGACCACGCAGGAGGAGCCATGTCGCAGCACCGCGGCGCGGCGCCGCACACCGCCGAGCCCGTTCGCGCCGCGCTCGACGACACCGCACCGCTGCCCCTCGAGGTGCACCGCGTCCTGCCCGAGCAGTGGCGTGCGCACCGCGATCTGCGCCTGGACATGCTCGAGGCCGACCCGGACGCCTTCTGGGCCGACCTCGCCGAGGTGCGCTCCCGCACCGAGGAGCAGTGGCGGGAGGAGATCGCCGGGCCCCGGATCCACCTCCAGGCCCGCGCCGACGAGACGGTGCTCGGCGGGATCGCCCTCTTTGCCCGAGGGCTACACGCCGGAGCACCCGATCCCCGAGGACCGCTCGCACATCGTCTCGCTCTGGGTGCGGCCGGTCGCACGGGGCCGCGGCATCTCCACGCTTGCTCCTGCGCGGCGTCGCGGAGCTCGCGATCTCGATCGGCCGGCCCCAGCTGAGCCTCGACGTCGACGACACCAACACCTCCGCACGGGCCGTCTACGAGCGCCTCGGCTTCCGCGCGACCGGCCAGCGCGAGCCGCGCGAGGGCCGCGACAGCGCCTGGATCGAGTACGTGCTCGGCGCGGAGGAGTCGCTGCGCGGCTGAGGCGCGGCCCCCCGCCGCGGACACGACGAAGGGTGCCCGCCATGATGGCGGGCACCCTTCGTGGAAGCGGGGAGGAGGAGTCGATCAGTCTCGTACTCGTCCGACTGATCTCCTGCCGCTCGTTCCTCGCAGCACGTCGATCAGTCTCGTGCTCGTCCGACTGATCTCCTGCCGCTCGTTCCTCGCAGCACGTCGATCAGTCCTCGACAGGCTCCGGCTTGAGGTGGAGCCGCTCGGTCTCGTCGATGACCTCGGAGGCGATGCCCTTCAGGGCGTCCTCGTGGGCGCGGGCGTGGTGGGCGCAGAACATGAGCTCGCCGCCCGCCTCGAGCGACACCTTGACGTACGCCTGGGCGCCGCAGCGGTCGCAGCGGTCGTGGGCAGTGAGCCGGGGGGCTTCAAGAGTGAGGTTCATGAGCTCATTTGTAGCACCGACCCGGACGCCGACGGGAGCGTCCACAGCCCTGGTTCGCCAGGGGCGCAAAGCCCTGTGAGCCGGACCGCGCCGCCGCGCTCCGCGAGCGGCGGTCAGCGCGCTGTTCGCGGCGTCGTTCGTCGTAGGATCCGGAGAGTGTCCACCACCACCGCCGCGAAGAAGTCCGCCTACGACGCCCGCAACCTCCAGGTCCTCGAGGGCCTCGAGGCCGTGCGCAAGCGTCCCGGCATGTACATCGGCTCCACCGACTCCCGGGGCCTCATGCACTGCCTCTGGGAGATCCTCGACAACGCCGTCGACGAGGCGCTCGGCGGATACGGCGAGTCGATCGCAGTGATCCTCCACCCCGACCACTCCGTCGAGGTGCGCGACACCGGCCGCGGCGTCCCGGTGGACGTCGAGCCCCGCACCGGCCTCACCGGCGTCGAGGTCGTCTACACCAAGCTCCACGCGGGCGGGAAGTTCGGCGGCGGCTCCTACGCCGCCTCCGGCGGTCTGCACGGCGTCGGCGCGAGCGTCGTCAACGCGCTCTCGGCCCGCCTCGACGTGGAGGTGGACCGCGGCGGGAAGACCTACGCGATGAGCTTCCAGCGCGGCGTGCCCGGCGTCTTCGCCGACGAGGGCGAGCCCTCGCCGGAGTCCGGGTTCACCCCGGCCGACGGCCCCGGCGAGCGCGCGTGGTCGGCAAGACCAAGCGCGGCGTGACCGGCACCCGCGTGCGCTACTGGGCAGATCCGCAGATCTTCGTCAAGGGCTCCCACTTCTCCCTGGACGACCTCACCCGCCGCTCCCGGCAGACCGCCTTCCTCGTCCCGGGCCTGCGGCTCTCGGTCACCGACCACCGGCCCGAGGCGAACCCCGATCAGCCCGCCACCCGCACCTTCAAATACGACGGCGGCATCAGCGAGTTCGTCGAGTACCTCGCCCAGGACCAGAGGATCACCGACGTGATCCGGCTCCAGGGCTCGGGCGACTACACCGAGACGATCCCGGTCCTCGACAAGAACGGGCACATGGTCTCCACCGACGTCGCGCGCACCTGCGAGGTCGACATCGCCCTGCGCTGGGGCTCCGACTTCGACTCGACGTCGCGCTCCTTCGTGAACATCGTGGCGACCCCCAAGGGCGGCACGCACGTCACCGGCTTCGAGCAGGCGCTGGTCAAGACGATGCGCAAGCAGGTCGAGAACCAGGCCCGCCGCGTGAAGTTCAACGCGAAGAACGAGAAGATCGAGAAGGACGACACGCTCGCCGGCCTCACCGCCGTGGTGAGCGTCCGCATCGACGAGCCGCAGTTCGAGGGCCAGACGAAGGAGGTCCTCGGCACCCCCGCGATCCGCCAGATCGTCGCGAAGGTCGTCGAGGACCGCCTCACCGACTTCCTCACCTCCACGAAGAAGGGGGAGAAGGAGCAGGCGGCGCTCGTCGTCGACAAGGTCGTCTCCGAGATGCGGGCGCGCATCGCGGCGCGCATGCACAAGGAGGTCTCGCGGCGCAAGAACGCGCTGGAGTCCTCCACGATGCCCACCAAGCTCGCGGACTGCCGCACCCACGACGTCGACCGCTCCGAGCTGTTCATCGTCGAGGGCGACAGCGCGCTCGGCACGGCGAAGAACGCCCGCTCCTCCGAGTTCCAGGCGCTGCTGCCCATCCGCGGCAAGATCCTCAACGTGCAGAAGGCGTCCATCACGGACATGCTCAAGAACGCCGAGTGCGCGAACATCATCCAGGTGATCGGCGCCGGCTCCGGGCGCACCTTCGACCTCGAGGCCGCCCGCTACGGCAAGATCATCATGATGACCGACGCCGACGTGGACGGCGCCCACATCCGCACCCTGCTCGCTGACCCTCTTCCACCGCTACATGCGCCCCCTGGTCGAGGCGGGCCGCGTCTACGCGGCCGTGCCGCCCCTGCACCGGGTCGAGATCATCCACGGCGGCTCGAAGAAGAACGAGCTGGTCTACACCTACTCCGAGGCCGAGCCGCACAAGCCGCTGAAGAACCTCGAGCGCCGCGGCAAGAAGTTCAAGGAGCCGATCCAGCGCTACAAGGGCCTGGGCGAGATGGACGCCGATCAGCTCGCGGACACCACCATGGACCCGCGCCACCGCATCGCGCGGCGAGTGCGGATCGAGGACGCCGAGGCCGCCAGCTCCGTGTTCGAGCCGCTGATGGGCTCCGAGGTCGCGCCGCGCAAGCAGTTCATCATCGAGGGAGCCGAAGAGCTCGACCTGGAGAGGATCGACGCATGAGTGTCGCCGTCCGTGTGATCCCGTGCCTGGACGTCGACGCGGGCCGCGTCGTCAAGGGCGTGAACTTCAAGGACCTGCGGGACGCCGGGGACCCGGTCGAGCTCGCGGCGCGCTACGGTGCCGACGGCGCCGACGAGCTCACCTTCCTCGACGTCACCGCCTCCTCCGGCGGCCGGGAGACGATGATCGAGGTCGTGCGCCGCACTGCCGAGCAGGTTTTCATCCCGCTGACCGTCGGCGGCGGGGTCCGCTCCGCCGAGGACGTCGACCAGCCGCTGCGCGCCGGCGCCGACAAATGCGGCGTGAACACCGCCGCGATCTCCCGTCCAGGCGTGATCTCCGAGATCTCCCGCCGGTTCGGGAACCAGGTGCTGGTCCTCTCGATCGACGCCCGTCGCGTCACCGACGAGACCCCCGAAGGCACCGCCCGCACAGGCTCAGGCATCGAGGTCACCACGCACGGCGGACGTCGCGGCACCGGCATCGACGCGATCGAGTGGATCCGTGAGGTCACCGAGCGCGGCGCGGGGGAGATCCTGCTGAACTCGATGGACGCCGACGGCACCAAGGACGGATTCGACCTCGAGCTGATCACCCTCGCTCGCGAGGCGACGAGCCTGCCGCTGATCGCCTCCGGCGGCGCCGGACGGCCCGAGCACTTCGCCCCCGCCGTCCACGCCGGGGCGGACGCCGTGCTCGCCGCGAGCGTTTTCCACTTCCAGGAGATGACGATCGGCGAGGCGAAGGCCGCGATGGCGGCCGACGGCATCACCGTGCGGTGAGCGCCCCGCTGTCCGTCGCCCCGCGGAGCGTCGGGACCGGGCGCGCTCGGGGTCAGCGCCTGGTCGTCGGCGCGCTCGTCGCGGCGCTCGTCTTGCTGCTCGGTGCCGGCTGGTCTGCTCTGGGACAACCGTCGCCTCGTGGTCACCGAGCAGGCGGTCGAGGTCGCCGCGATCCCGGAGGGCGGGTCGCGCATCGCGCACGTCTCCGACCTGCACGCCGCCGACCACGGCGACTTCCTGGACCGGCTCGCCGCCGAGATCGAGCGGCGGGACGTCGATCTCGTCGCGCTCACCGGCGACCTGATCGACATGCGCACCACCGATCTCGGCTCCGTCCTGGACCTCGCCGAGCACCTCAGCGCCGTCGCCCCCACCTTCTTCGTGCTCGGCAACCACGAGGGCGACTCCGCCCTGCGCGAGGAGCCGCTGGCGGGGCTCGAGGACGCCGGGGTGAGGATCCTGCGCGACGAGGTGACGAGCCTCGAGATCCGCGGCACCGAGGTGACGGTCGCGGGGCTCGAGGACCGACGGGTCGCCGTGGTCGACGGACGGACCCCGGCCCAGCCCGCCGCGGTGCTGGACCGGCTCGCGCTCGAGTCCGCACCGGGCCCGACGGTGTCGCTCGCCCATCGCCCCGAGTTCCTCGCCCAGTACGCCGATCACGGCGCGGACGTCGTCCTCTCGGGGCATGCGCACGGCGGGCAGGTGCGGGCGCCGCTGGTCGGGCCGCTCTTCGCCCCGCACCAGGGATGGCTCCCGGCGCTCACCGAGGGCGTGCACCGCCAGGGGGACACCGCCATAGTGATCAGCCGCGGGCTCGGCAACAGCGTCGTCGGCGTGCGGGTGAACAACCCGCGCGAGCTCGTCGTCGTCGATCTCGTGCAGGAGTCCCCGCAGGGCTCCCGACGCGGGGAGGAGCCGTGCTCAGCCCTCGATGCGGTAGGTGACGCCGAGGCGGTGGGAGGCGCCGGGCTCGAGCGCGACGAAGCCGTCCTTGGCGACGGCGGGCTCTAGGCAGACGAAGCGGGGCCAGTCCGCATCGGGGATGTCCGCCATCCCCGTCACCAGGGTGTCCCAGGGGTTCCACACCACGGTGCGGGAGGTGCCGCGCGGGGTGGAGACGAGACGTCGGCCGAGCACCGGGTCCACGACGGTCACCTCGCCGGTCGCCTCGGTGATGCGGTCGGTGGAGGCGGTCAGGCGCGGCGGCTCCTCGGGCAGGACGTCCGCGGCGAGGTCCCGCGTGTTGTCGAGGTAGGCGGCGCCCTCGAGGCCGAGGATCTCGATCTCGCGCACGTCGCCGACGGCGAGATAGGTGTGCGGCGCCGCCTCGAGCTCGACCGGGCGCGAGCCGGCGGTCAGGGTGAGGTCCACGTCCAGCGCGCGCCGAGGCGGAAGACGGCCTCGCCGCGCAGTGCGACCGCGTCCTCGGGGGTGACGAGGGTGATCTCGACGTCGTCGCGCTCGCGGCGGGCGGAGGCGAGCTCCCAGCGGATGTTCCGCGACCAGCCGTGCTTGACCGTGCGGGCGAGATCGCGGCCGGGCCCGAACCAGGGGCCGACCAGGGGCACGCCGCCGCGGACGGCGACGCCGGGCCCGAACTCGGAGCTCGGGCTCATCCACAGCAGGTCCTGCCCGCCGGCGGGGGCCCAGCTGGTCAGGTGCGCGCCGTCGAGCAGGAGCACGCCGGTCGCTGCGGGGGTGTCGACCAGGACGGCATCGACGCCGTGCGCGGTGCCGAGGGAGACGCCCTCGGGGAGCGGGACGGCGGCGCCGCGGGCGGCGGCGGCCGCGGGGTCCTGGACGGCGGGGGACCGGGGATCGGTGCTCATGGGCCTATCGTCCCACGCCCTCAGGAGGAGACGCCGGGCTCGCTCGTCCTCGGGGCCGGCCGTCACGGCAGGACCCTCCTGCGGGGGACCCGCGGCCGCGGCCCCGGCGCCGTCCTCGGGCAGGCCCTCCGCGGCGGCCGAGACCGTGCGGATGAGCGAAGAGCGACCAGACGAACACGATCACCGCCGCCCCCATCTCGAAAGCCGTGAAGTTCAGGTAGCCCACCCCGGCGTAGAGCACGACCACCATCATCAGCAGGGCGAAGGCGCCGGCGGTGAAGCCGATCAGGGCCCCGGGCAGGCGGCGCAGCGAGCACCGGCGAGCACCAGCGGCGTCAGCGCGAACACCACCACCAGCGACTGGGCGAGGACGTCGTGCCAGAGCACGCTCACGCTCCGCGAGACCAGCGCGACGAGCACGCCGACGAGGGTGAGCATCACCCGCACCGCGGTCACCGCGCGATGGTCCTCGCCCGTGGCGCGGGCCCACCGGTCGAGGTCGTGCGCGATGAACTCCACCACCGTCAGCAGGGCGATGCCCGTCAGCAGCAGGGTGAGGTTGAAGATCGTGCTGGAGGCCCCGGTCCCCTCGCCGAGCTCGGAGAAGTAGCGCTCCCACCAGTACGGGTCCGGGGCGCTCAGCGCGCTGGCGAGCACGCCGACGGTGAGGAAGGCGGCCAGCGGCGTCGCGAGCGAGCGTCCGGTCAGCGCCGTCAGCGAGGAGGAGGCGATGTAGGCGGCGCCGCCGCTGGCGGCCGCGACCCAGAAGGTGCCGGCGAAGCGGTCCAGCGCCACGCCCTGGAAGGCCTGCTGGAACACCGCGAACAGCGCGCCGGTGAGGAACAGGCCCAGCAGGCCGTGGATGAGCGAGAGCCCCACCACGTCCAGGGCGCGCCGCCAGAGCGGCCGGGAGCCGAACCAGGGCATCGTGCGCACCCGGTCCGTGACGAGCACCAGCACCGAGGTCGCGGTCCCGCGACCGGCCACGGAGAGGGCCGCGACCTGGCCGATCGATCCGGTCCCCGACAGCGCCGCGGTGCCCCGCAGCGCGCTCAGACCCACCACGAGGCCGACGGCCGCGCCGGCGACCCCGATCGTGGCATGCGCGTTCTCGGCGCGGGTCGCCCCGGTCGCCCGGTGCGCGGCGGGGGTCGGCAACGGATCAGCCGACCGCGGCGATCGGCACCGGGACGGGGGTGCCGGAGCCGTCGCGTCGACCGGTGGGCTCGGGAAGGTCGATCGGCTGGCCCGCCTCGGAGGAGGCGCGGGCCGGATGCGGCACCACCCATGCGCCGATGAGGGAGTCCTCGCCGCGCAGGAAGCGATGGCGGCGCATGCCGGCGGTGGAGCGGCCCTTCGCCGGGAACTCCGTCAGCGAGGAGACCTTGAGCGAGCCGGTCTGCAGCAGCGGCGCGCGTCGACGAGTCGCCCGCGACGGTGACGACGTCCGCGGGCGCCGTCACGTCGATCACGCCGAAGGACAGCACCTGCGCATCGCCCGCGAGCTTGATCCCGGCCACGCCGCCCGCGCCGCGGCCCTGGGGGCGCACGCCGGAGGAGGGGAAGTGCAGCAGCTGTGCGTCGGTCGTGACGAAGACGAGGTCGAGGTCCGCGTCGTCCTCGAGGTCCACGACGCCGACGACGGCGTCGCCGTCCTTCAGCGAGATGATCTCGAAGCCGTCGGTGCGGGGGAAGTCGAGCTGGACCCGCTTGACCACGCCCTGGCGGGTGCCCAGCGCGATCGCGCCGCCGCGGGCGATGTCCGCCTCGGCCAGGCGGATCAGCCCCAGCGGGCGCTCGTCCCGCTCGAGCTCCAGCAGGTCGACCAGTCGCGTGCCGCCGGCGAGGGAGGGCGCCGAGGCGGTCGGGGCGAGGTTCGGCAGGTCCACGACGGACAGGCGGCGCACCCGGCCGCGATCGGTCACGACGCCCACCTCGGCGCGGGTGGTCTTGCGCACCGAGGAGACGATCACGTCGTGCGCGCCTCGCGGGCCCTCCCGCAGCAGCGGCCCCTCCCCGGAGACTCGGGCGATCAGCCCCGTGCCGGTCAGGTGCACGCCGCAGGGCTCGTCGGCGACCTCGAGGGAGGCGCCCGCCTTCGGCGCCGGGGCGGAGGCGGACTCGAGCGACACCGTGCGGCGCGCGTCTCCGTGCTCGGCCGCGACGGCGGCCAGCTCGTCGGAGACCAGGCGGCGCAGGACCTCCTCGGAGCCCAGGATCTCTTCGAGACGCTCGATCTCGGCCCGCGGCTCGTCCCGCTCCGCCTCGAGGTCGATCTGCGAGAACTTCGTCAGGCGGCGCAGGCGCGGCTCGAGGATGTACTCGGCCTGCACCTGGGTGAGGTCGAAGACCTGCATCAGGCGGGTGCGGGCGGTCTCCGCGTCGTCGCTCTGGCGCACGATCTGGATGACCTCGTCGATGTCGAGGATCGCCAGCAGCAGGCCCTCGACCAGGTGCAGGCGCGCCCTGCGCTTGCCGAGGCGGTGCTCGGTGCGGCGCCGCACCACGGCCAGGCGGTGGGCGACGAACACCTCCAGCGGCTGCTTGAGGCCCATCGTGCGGGGCCGCCCGTCGACCAGGGCGACGTTGTTGATGCCGAAGGACTCCTCCAGCGGGGTGAAGCGGTAGAGTCGCTCGAGCACCGCCTCGGGCTCGAAGCCGGACTTCACCGTGAGCACGAGCCGCATGCCGTGGTGGCGGTCGGTGAGGTCCTGGTAGTCGGTGATGCCGGTGACCTTCTTGGACTGCACCGCGTCGCGCGACTTCTCGGCGAGGCGCTCGGGACCGACCTGGTACGGCGACTCGGTGACGACGATGCCCTTGCGGCGCGAGGTGACGTTCTCGA
Source organism: Brachybacterium sp. GPGPB12 (assembly GCF_038396325.1). NCBI lineage: Bacteria > Bacillati > Actinomycetota > Actinomycetes > Micrococcales > Dermabacteraceae > Brachybacterium > Brachybacterium sp. GPGPB12. The sequence continues at coordinate 129,818 of NZ_CP149573.1, forward strand.
TCCGGGTGGTGGCCCGCATCTTGAAGGAGCCGCGACCGGTGCGGTAGGCGTCCCGGACCCCGTCCAGGCCCACGATCCGACCGCCCGTCGGCAGATCCGGGCCGGGCACGAAGCGCATCAGCTCCTCGAGATCCGTCTCCGGGTTCTCGATGAGATGGCGGGCCGCGGCGATCGTCTCGACCAGGTTGTGCGGCGCCATGTTCGTGGCCATGCCGACCGCGATGCCGGAAGCGCCGTTGACCAGGAGGTTCGGGTACTGCGCGGGGAGCATCTCGGGCTGGGTGAGCTGGTTGTCGTAGTTGGGCACCATGTCCACGACGTCCTCGTCCAGCGAGTCCGTCATGAGCGGCGCGGCCTTCGCCAGGCGCGCCTCGGTGTATCGGGCCGCCGCCGGGCCGTTGTCCAGGGAGCCGAAGTTGCCGTGCCCGTCCACCAGCGGCAGGCGCATGTTGAAGCCCTGCGCCATGCGCACCAGCGCGTCGTAGATCGCGGTGTCGCCATGGGGGTGGAGCTTGCCCATCACCTCGCCGACCACGCGCTGGCTCTTGACGTGGCCCTTCTCGGGCCGCAGACCCATCTCCGCCATCATGTAGAGGATACGGCGCTGGACGGGCTTGAGGCCGTCGCGGGCATCGGGCGGCGCCCGGGAGTAGATCACGGAGTAGGCGTACTCGAGGAACGAGGACTCCATCTCGCTGGTGACGTCGATGTCGACGATGGTCTCGTCGACGGCGTCGTCCCCAGCGGGCGGTGCGGTGTCGCGTGATCGGGCCATGGAGGACATCATGGCGCATGACCGGCCATGATCCTGGGATCCCGTGCGCCCGACGGGACGTGAATCCCGTCAACACCCGCCGCCGCCGGACTAGGATCGAGCCATGGCGGACAGACGCGACGGCCTGCGGTCCCTGCGACGACGTGCCCGGGGCGGCGGCGGCGCCGGCCCGGCGTATCCCGCGCACTGGGAGGCGGACATCGCCCTGCGCGACGGCTCGGCGGCGCACCTGCGCCCGATCCTGCCCGAGGACGCCGAGGCGCTCCAGGCCTTCCACCAGCGCCAGTCCGAGCACTCGCGGTACCTGCGGTTCTTCGCGCCGATGCCGCGGCTGTCCGAGCGGGACCTGACCCGCTTCACCACCGTGGACCATCGCGACCGGGTCGCCTTCGTCGTGCTCGTGGGAAAGGACATCGTCGCCGTCGGCCGCTACGACCGGACCTCCCCGCGCTCGGCGGAGGTCGCCTTCAACGTCGCCGACTCCCGACAGGGCTCCGGACTGGGGTCCGTCTTCGCTCGAGCACCTCGCGGCCGCCGCGCGGGAGCAGGGCATCGACGTGTTCACCGCCGAGGTGCTCCCGCAGAACACGAAGATGATCAAGGTCTTCACCGAGGCGGGATTCGACGTCGACCGCACCCTCGACGACGGGGTGGTCATGGTGTCCTTCCGGATCGACCCCACCGCCCGGTCCCTCGCGGTGATGGCGGAGCGAGAACACCGCGCCGAGGCGCGCGCCATGGAGCGGTCGCTCCACCCCGAGTCCGTGCTCCTGGTGGGGGTCTCCTCCCACCGCGATTCGGTCGGCGGCCGCTTCCTCACCGCGCTGGAGGGATCCGGCTACCCGGGAACCGTCCACCTCGTCTCCCGCGAGGCGCTCGAGCGCGGGGCCGACGCGCCTGGGCGCGGATCTCCGAGGTCCCCGGACCCGTCGACCTCGCCGTGATCGCGCCGCGCCCCGAGGCCTGCCTCGACGCGGTCGAGGAGTGCGCCGAGATCGGGGTGCACAGCGTCGTGATCCCCACCGAGGGATTCGCCGACAGCGAGCACGGCCGGAGCCTCCAGCGCGAGCTGGTGGCGCGGATCCGACGCCACGGCATGCGGTCGCTGGGACCGGGATCCCTCGGCATGCGCGCACCGGCGACTCGCCGCTCAACCTCTCCCTCGCCCCGCACATGCCGCGCGCGGGGCGGGCCGCGCTCGCCGGGCAGTCCAGCGCGCTCTCCGCGATGCTCCTGGCCGGCACCGATGCCCGCGGGATCGGCCTGCACGAGTTCGTGGGCGTGGGCAACCGCGCCGACGTCTCCCTCAACGACACCCTCCAGCACTGGGAGGACGACGAGGAGGTGGGCGTGATCGGGCTGGCCATGGAGTCGATGGGCAACCCGCGCAAGTTCACCCGGATCGCCCGGCGCCTGACCCGCCGCACCCCGCTGATCGTCTCGCGCCCGCCCGGCAGCGAGTCCCATCTGCCGCCCGGCCACGACGTGCGCCGCTCGACGCCGCCTCGGCGCGCCCTGGACCAGGTGCTCGACTCCGCCGGGGTCGTGCAGACCGGGGGAGTCGACCACCTCCTGGACGTCGTCGACGGCATCGAGCGCCAGGGCCTCCCGCTCGGGCCGCGGGTCGGGATCCTCTCCAACACGGCGGCGCTCGGCGCGTCGCTGCGCGGCGCCGCGGACGGCGCCGGGTCGCGCATCGTGGCCGAGAACCGCTCCGTCCCCCTCTCGCCGGACCCGCGTCAGATCCAGCGCGCCTTCACCACGATGGCGGCGCTGGGCGAGGTGGACCTCGTGATCGCCGGAATGCTCGACGCGCAGGGCGAGGACGCCGAGGAGGTCTCGCGCCAGATGGCGATCGTCGCCCGCCACTCCGAGGTGGTGCCGCTGGTGTGCGTGGTCACCGGCAGCGACCGCTTCGACGCGGCGCGCGGCCGGGTGCGCGTCGACCCGCGGCTCCCGCCGGTGCACGCCACCCCCTTCGCCGTCGTCCGCGCCGCCTCCGGCCTGCTCGAGGCGACGCTGCGACCCGCGGCCGACGACGAGGAGCCGGCCCGGCGCGAGGACGTGGACCGCGCCGCGGCGCGGGAGATCGCCGAGCGGCTCCTGAGGGACCACCCCGGCGCGGGGAGCCCGTCGGACCCCGGGGACCGCACCGGCGCCGAGGTCGAGATCGAGGTCGGGGGAGAGGACGTCGCCGCGCCGCTGGCCGCCTACGGCATCGAGTCGCTGCAGGGCCGACGCGTCGCCGACGAGGACGAGGCGCTCGCCCGCGCCGCCGAGATCGGATATCCCGTCGCGCTGAAGAGCACCGATCCCGTGTCGCGCCATCGTGCGGACCTCGGCGGGGTGCGCCTGGGGATCCCCGACGCCGTCCAGCCGCGCCATGCGGTGCAGGCCATGCGCAAGGACCTCTCCTACTCCTCCGCGCCGCTCGAGGTGCAGGCGATGGCGCCGGCCGGGGTGCCGATGGTGGTGCGCGCGTCGAGGACCCCTCCCTGGGGCCGGTGCTCTCCCTGTCCGTGGCGGGGGACGCGACCGACCTCCTGGACGACATCGCCTATGCGATCCCGCCCTTCAGCGAGGCCGGTGCGCACCGGCTCGTCGACGCCCCCGCCAGCGCCGTGAAGCTCCGCGGCGCCCGGGGGGCGCCGCCCGCGGACCGCGACGCGCTCGCCGACCTGGTGGTGCGGGTGGGCCTCCTCGCCGAGGACCTGCCCGAGCTCGCCTTCCTCGAGCTGTACCCGGTGCTGGTCGCCCAGCACGGCCTCACCGTGGTCGGGGCAGGAGCACGGCTCGCCCCCGCGCCGAACCGCACCGACGGTGCGCGTCGCACGCTGTCCGGACCGCCCGGTGCCTGAGGATCGTCCGGCGTCCGCCGCGTGGGAGACTGGCGCCATGACCACCGCCCTGCCCGCCGACCTCCGGAAGGACCTCGAGACCGCCGGGTACTTCCCCCAGGCCGCCTCCCGCAGCATCGCGCGCTCCCTGCGCGGAGCGGCCGTGCTCACGCACCTCGTGCGTGCCGAGACCACCTTCGACGGCCCCGAGGTGCGACGGCACCTCACCGTCGTCGTGCTCACCGCGACGCACCTGCTGATCACCCATCTCGACGACGACCCCGCGGACGCGCTGAACCCCAGCCAGGTCGTCTCGACCACCGAGCGGGTGCGTCTGCGCCGCATCACCTCGACGGGCCTGTCCCAGGTCTTCGACGCCGACGGGCGACTCGCCACGGGCCGCGAGTCCGAGATCACCCTCGGAGTGACCTGGGACGGCGACCGTCGCCTCGACCTCGAGCCGGCCGACTGCGGCGACCCCACCTGCCAGGCGGACCACGGTTACACCGGCGGCTCCGCCCCCGCGGACCTCGCGCCGCGGGTCAGCGCGCTGGCCGACGGCGAGGCCGCGGTCGAGGAGGCGCTCGCCTTCCACGACCGCCTCCTCGAGGCGATCGACGACCTCGGGGCCTGAGCCGGAGCATGGCCGAGATGGACGATCCCGCCCTGCCCGACTGGCCCGAGGACCTGCTGGCCCCGCCCTTCGCCGCGGGGGAGCGGCCGGGCCTGCTGGACGTGCTCGCCCCCCTCGCCTCCGCGCCCGAGGAGGGACGGGACCTGGTGGTGCCGCTCGACGGCGTCGGCGCGGACCTGCTGACCGAGCACCGGGCGCTCACTCCGACGCTGAGGCGCCTCGAGGGCTCCGTGGAGCGGATCCGCACGGTCACCCCGTCGACGACCGCCAGCGCGATGGTCTCCCTGCACACGGGGCTCGCACCGCTCGAGCACGGGGTGCTGGGCTATCTCGGCTTCGAACCCGTGGACCGCCGGGCCGTCAACCAGCTGACCGGCGCCCCGGGCCTGGACCCCCACGCCTGGATGCCGCTGACGACCCCGGTGGAGGCCGGGACGCGCCGCGCCGTGCAGGTCGCCCCCGCCAAGCACGCCCGCTCCCATCTCAGCGGCGTCGCCTATCGCGGCTGGGAGTTCCTCGCCCAGGGGCGTGGGGACCGCGTCGAGGCGGTGCGCACCGCGCCGCACCGCGGCGGCCCGGATGCGCTGGTGCACCTGCACGTGGACGACGTGGACCACGCCGGCCACGTGCACGGCATCGACTCCGAGCCGTGGCGCACCGCGCTCGCCGAGGTCGACGCGCTGATCGGCACGCCGCTGAGACGCGTCCCCCGTGGGACCCGCGTCCACCTCACCGCCGATCACGGGATGGTCGACACCTCCGCTGCGCACACCGTCGACCTCGCGGAGGAGCCGGCGATCCTGTCCCTGGTCGAGGAGGTGACGGGGGAGGCGAGGGCGCTCGCCCTGCACGCGGTGCCCGGCGACGGCGCCGCCGCGGAGCTCGCCGAGCGGATGCGCGTGCTGATGGGGGAGCGCGCCCTGGTCCTCACCCGGGAGCAGGTGCTCGCCTCGGGGTCGCTCGGCCCTGCCGCCACGGCGATCCCCGAGCACGTCCGGGGACGGATCGCCGACGTGCTCGTCCTCGCCCGCGGACGCTGGGGCGTCGACGACTTCTCACGCCGATCCGAGACGGCCCGGTCGATGATCGGGGTGCACGGATCGCTCACCTCGGGGGAGGCGGTCGTGCCGCTGCTGCGCACGATCACCTGAGCCCTGCCGCGGCGCGATGCCCGGTGGGCAGGCCCGCCCGCGGCGGCCCCGGGAGACGTCTCAGTCGTTCCGGGAGCCGAAGACGATCTCGTCCCAGCTGGGCATCGAGGCGCGCTTGCTCTTCGACCGGGAGGACTTCCGGGCAGGCTTCGCGGGCTCCTCGGACTCGCCGGAGCCCTCTCCCCGCGCGGCGGCGGAGGCGTCGTCGAAGCCGGGCAGCGGCGTGAGGTCCACGGTGTCCTGGTACTGGATCTCCGGCCGCTCGGGCTCGTCGCCCGCCTCGTCGGAGGTCTCCTCGGCCGGGTCGTCGGCGCCGTCCTGCGCGCTCGGGGAGTCCGAGGGGTCCTGGGCGGCGAGCTCCTCGTCGGCGCCCTGCCCGTCCTGCTCCTCCGGCGCCGAGGAGTGCTCGCGCAGGGCCTCCGCGTCCGGGTCGTGGTCGGCGGGGGACTGGTCGGCCCCGGCGCCCGATCCGGCCTCCGCCGGGCCGGCGAGCACCGGCGCGACGGGACGCGCGTGATCGGCGTGCGGAGCGGGATCGGCGGCGAGCCCGGAGCCCTGCGCCTCGGTGCTGTCGTCGCCGGGCTCCTCGACGGTCTCGTCGAGCCCCGACCAGACGGTCGCGGAGTCGTCGGGGCGGGGGACGGAGCGCATCCCGCGACGGGCGTTGAGCGCGTCGAGCTCGCTGTCCTCGAGCGCGGAGGGGTGCTCGTCCGCCACGGGACGGCGGTGCGGCCAGGTGCGGGCGCGGGGCGACTCGCCCTCGAGCGAGCCGTCGGCCTCGAGGTCGTACACGGAGGACTTCACGGCCTGGAGCCGGCCGCGGCCGCGGCTCGGCTCGGGCGGGGCGTCCTCGTCGCTGATCCAGCGGGCCTCGTCGTCCAGCGGGGAGACGGAGCGGGTCTCGACATCGGCGGCCCAGTGGGCCTGCCGGGTGCGACCGCCTGCGGAGAAGGTCAGCTCGAGGGTCCAGGTGCCGTCGGGGCGCCGCCAGGCGTCCCAGGCGCTCTCGCCGGTCGCCTCGCGGGCGGCGAGCCGCTCGGCGACGACCTCCTGGAGGGCGGGGCCGCCGCGGCCGACGGGGAAGGTGCGCGCCCGCTGGGCGGTCCACTCGCGCTCGGCGAGCACCGGCCCCTCGTAGCGGCGGACGTGCTCGAGGGGGATCTCGGAGGTCTCCGAGATCTCCTCCGCGCCGCGGCCGGCGCGGAGCATCGCCTGGATCTCCTTGGGGCGCGGCGGGGTCGCGTCGGCCGCCTGGATCATGTTCAGCGCGGGACGGTCCGAGCGCACCGCGGCGCGCAGAGCGCGGTCGATCCGCAGGGTGTACCGATCGCCGTCGGAGTCGACCAGGAGCAGATGCTCCCCGTCGTCGTGGATCCCGTCGAGATCGAGCTCGCGCATCGTCGTCCTCTCCGTCCGAGCCTGGTCTCGGAGCCTGGTCGCTCGCAGGCACAGTCTAGGCCGTGACCCTACAGTGCGACGCCTGGGTGCGCGCCGGACGCGCCCGGGCCGTCGTCACCGGACGCCTACGGGGCGGGGACGTCGTGTTGCCGCTCACGGGTGCCTCTGCAATAATGCCGCCGCATTCAGCGTTGGGACCCGGACCGGTCGGATGCGGTCCCTAGTGGCCGCACCGGCGCGGACATGCCCACACCCAGGTCGTACGACCCCGCAGACAACCAGGAACGGACCGTAGATGGCCACTGATTACGACGCCCCGCGCAAGAACGACGACGAGTCGAACGACGACTCCATCGAGGAGCTGAAGGGCCGACGGAACGAGTCGGCGACCCCCACGGTCGACGAGGACGAGGCCGAGGCGGCCGACTCCTACGAGCTCCCGGGCGCCGACCTCTCCGGCGAGGAGCTCTCCGTGCGCGTCTTCGCCCCGCCAGGCGGACGAGTTCACGTGCGCCAGCCGCTTCCTCGTGAAGCACCGCGGCCAGATCGACCACGTCGAGGGCACGCTCATCATCTGCAAGGACTGCGCGGCGGCCTGACGTGCGCGCGAGCGCGGGTCAGCAGAGGGGGAGCACCCCGGCAAGCAGGAACGGCACCTCCTGAAGGGGAGGTGCCGTTCCTGCTGTCGGGGCCGGACCGGGCGCGAGGCCGACAGGCCACGAGGTCGGAGATGCCCTCGGACCGGAGCGGTCAGGCCGCGCGCCGTGCCTGCTGCTGGGCGGTGCGCAGAGCGAGGGCGAGGTCCTCGGGGCGACGGGTCGAGGCGACCCACGCGGTGGTCGGGTCCTCCGGATCCAGCACCTCGACGCGGATCCCGCCGCGGGTCCAGCCGCGCACCTCGTGGTGGGCCAGCGGCTCGAAGTCCTGGCCGATCGTGAGCGCCCAGTCCTCGCCGCGCGGCACCTGCGGCTCGCCCAGCTCGGTCACGTCGATCCGGGCGCGGCCCAGGCGGAACCGGCCGTCCGAGACCTCCAGCACGGGGGAGTAGGCGATCAGCAAGACGATCGCGATCACGATGGAGACCGCCGACAGCGCGATCGCCGCGCCGAGGTGCAGGGGCACGATGACGAGCCCGAGCGCCGCACCGATCGCGACGCCGATCACCCAGGCGCCGACCCCGGGCAGGAGGTGCTCGCGGTGGAGAGGCGTTCCGGCGCCGCGCCCGGGTGCGGGGGCCGCACCGGCGGCGGACCGCTCGGACGGGGACTCGGCGGCGGGGGGAACGGCGGAGGCGGACATGCCCACCATGGTCTCACGCACTCCCTGGACCCCCGGTGCGCGGAGGACGCCGCCGGAGCGCCTACCCTGGCGTCATGTCTGCCGACCCCGACACCAGCGCGCCGCGCGGATCCGCCGCACCGGCGCGACCCCGCTCCCGCACCGCGCCCATGCCGACGACGCCGGCCTCGACCTCGCCAGCGCCGAGGAGCTCGTGATCCCCGCGGGCGGCCGCGCCCTGGTCGACACCGGCCTCGCCGTCGCCCTCCCGCCCGGCACCGTGGGACTCGTCTGCCCCCGCTCGGGCCTCGCCGCGAAGCACGGCGTCACGGTCCTCAACGGCCCCGGTATCGTGGACGCCGGCTATCGCGGACCGCTCAAGGTCGCGCCGCACAACACCGATCCGACGAAGGACTTCCCCCTCCGCGTCGGGGACCGGATCGCCCAGCTCGTGGTGGTGCCGTTCCTGGCCCCCGTGTCGCAGGAGGTCGAGGACCTCGAGGAGACGGACCGGTCCACCGCCGGGTTCGGCTCCAGCGGCGGCTTCGGCGGCGCACACCACCAGGAGGGATGACCATGGGACTGTTCTCCCGCAGGAAGCGGCAGGAGCCGGAGGAGATCGAGGGGCTGGGCGCCCTGGAGCTCGACTCGCCCGAGCCGGACGACGCCCCGGAGGACGAGGGCGCGGCCGACGACGCCCTCCCCGAGGACGAGCCCGAGACCGAGGAGGAGGCCCCCGCACGCGGGGACCACCTCGAGGACGGGCCCTACGACGAGGCCGACGCGCCCGACGAGGACCGCATCGACCTCGGCGGCCTGCTCGTCCCCGCCATCGACGGCATGGAGTCGCGGATGGAGGTCGACCAGCGCACGAACGCCGTGACCGGCGCGAACCTCGTCATCGAGGGCTCCTCGCTGCAGGTCCAGGCCTTCGCGGCTCCCAAGTCCCGCGGGATCTGGGAGGAGGTGCGGGGCAAGCAAGCGCGCGAGTCCGTGGTCAAGCAGGGCGGCACCGCCGAGACCCGGCCGGGCGCCTTCGGGACCGAGCTGATCGCGCGAATGCCCGTCAAGCGGGCCGACGGCCGCACCGCCTACCGTCCCGCGCGCTTCATCGGCGTCGACGGGCGGCGCTGGTCGCTGCGCGCGGTCCTCTCCGGCAAGGCGCTGGCGGACCCCGAGCAGGCGCGCCGCTTCGAGACGCTCGTCTCGCGCCTGGTCGTCGTGCGCGGCGCGGAGGCGATGGCGCCGCAGGAGCTCATCCCCCTGCACCTGCCCGGCGAGCGTCCGGGCCTCGACCAGATCCGCTCCGGCCCGCTGGACCCGCTCGCCCGCGGTCCGGAGATCACCGAGATCGGATGAGCACCCACCGCGCCGGCGGCCGGCCCCGACGGGATCGGGCCGCCGCATCCCCCGCCCCCGCGCCTGCCGCCGGGTCCTCGCCGCGCGGCGACTCCGACGCCGCGCCGTCCCCCGGGGCCGACGCGCAGGACGCATCCCCGGCGGGCCAGCGGCCCGCGGTAGAGCCCGCCGGCGGCGAGGGATCGACCCGCGGCGGCCTCGGCGCCGTGCTCCAGGAGGAGGAGTTCTCCGTCGCCGACGCGATCGGCGGGCGCCGCGGGATCGTGGAGTCGGTCTCGCCGACGCCGCTGTTCGTCGTGCTCTTCGTCGCCACGGGCGCCGTGGGCCTCGCCGCGGGCGCCGCGGTCGCGGCCGTCGTGGTGATGCTGGTCGTGCGTCTCGTCCAGCGCCAGAGCCCCTCGACCGTGATCGGCGGGCTGATCGGGGTCGCGCTCGGCGCGGTCCTCGCGGTCCGCTCCGGGGAGGGGTCCGACTTCTACTGGCCGGGCATCGTCACCAACGCCGTCTCGCTGGCCGTGCTCCTGCTCTCCCTCGCCCTGCGGCACCCGCTCGTCGGCGTGGTCGTCGCGCCGCTGGACCCGCGGGTCTCGGACTGGCGCGAGCACGAGGACGGCCGCCGCGTCTACACCCGCGCGACCCTCCTGTTCGCGGGGCTGTACGCGGCCAAGCTCGCCGTGCGGCTCCCGCCGCTGCTGACCGGCCAGGTCGCGGCGCTCGGCGCGGCGAAGATCGCCATGGGCCTGCCGGCCTTCGCGGTGATCGCCTATCTCGTCTGGCTCATGCATCGCGGGTCGCTCGCCCGCCGCGGCCACCGCTGAGCCCCGAGCGGCGCGGTCAGCGCACCGTCCACTGGATGAGATGATGGTGCACGATGTGCACGCCGAGAGTTCTGCCGCCGTCCGAGCCGGGCTCGGACCCGGAGTGGAGGAGAGTGGTCCGATGACCCCCGATGCCGACAGCGCGCCGAGCGACCCCGCCCCCGGCGGCCGAGTCCTCACGGTCACCGCCGGCCCTCCCGCGGCCGGCGGCACCTTCGTGGCCCGCCACGAGGGCCGGGTCGTCTTCGTGCGCGGCACCGCACCGGGGGAGACCGTCACCGCCCGCCTTCTCGAGGACCCCCAGGCGAAGGCCGATGCCCGCTTCTGGCGCGCCGAGGCGCTCGACGTGCTCGAGGCCGGACCCGACCGCGTCCCCACGGTGTGGGAGGAGGCCGGGGTCGACGGCGTCGGCGGCGCGGAATGGGCGCACATCGCCCTGCCCGCCCAGCGCCGCATCGCGAGCGAGGTCATGCAGGAGCCGCTGCGGCGTGCCGGGGTGACGAGCTTCCCGATCGAGCAGGTGCAGGTCGAGCCCGCCCCGCACGACGCCGACGGGCTCGGCTGGCGCACTCGGGTGCGCTACGCCGTCGGCCCCGACGGGGAGGTCGGGATGCGCGGCTGGCGCTCCCACGAAGTGCGTCCCGTGGGCGAGGATCCCCTGTCGGCCCCCGCGGTGCGCGCGTTGCGCCTGGGGGAGTGGACCGCCCCCGAGGGCACCGAGGCCGTCGACGCCGTGGCCCCCTCGGCCGGTCCGGCCTCGGTGGTGCTGATCGGCCGTGACCTGGATCCCGAGACGATCGAGATCCCGCAGAGCTGGGGCGACGCCGACGTCGCGGTCCGCACCGCCCGCGGTCTCGTCCAGCGCGCGCGGCGACGGCACCGTCCACGAGCGCCTGGGCGAGCGGCTGTTCACCGTCAGCGCCACCGGCTTCTGGCAGTCCCACCGCCGGGCCGCGGAGCTCGCTCACCGAGATCGTCGACTCCGCCCTGCACGCCCCGCGGGGCGGCGCCGCCTGGGACCTCTACGGCGGCGTCGGCGTCTTCGCCGCGGTCGCCGCGGAGCAGGTGGGCACGGGCGGCTCGGTCGTCTCCGTCGAGGGCAACCGCCGCGCCTCCCAGCTGGCCGCCCAGAACCTCGAGGACCTCCCGCAGGTCTCCACCGCCACGGCCGACGTCACCGACTGGGTGCGCGCACGCCGCGGCGGGGTCGACGCGGTGGTCCTGGATCCGCCGCGCGCCGGCGCGGGCGTCGAGCTGATGGGGTCGCTCGCCGGCGCCGTGCGCCAGCGCATCGTGTACGTCTCCTGCGAGCCCGCCACCCTCGCCCGCGACCTCGCCGCGATCGAGGGCAAGGGATGGCAGGTCAAGGACCTGCGCGCCTTCGACCTCTTCCCGCACACGCACCACATCGAGTCCGTCGCGGTCCTCGAGCGCGTCGCGGGCTGACCGGGCCGATGCGCGCCCGGCGCAGATGACGCACTGTCAGCACCATGGGGTCCTGCGTGGTATGATTTATCTTGACTTCAAGATACTTGCCGGGGAGCCGCCCGGCACCCCTCCTCGACCCGCGCCCTCCGCGTCGGGCCCCGAGGTGCGCGATCGCCTGCCGCGCGCGGGCGACGCGCCTACGATGGAGGGGCCGAACCCATACCGAAGGAGTGCGTCCGATGAGCACTGTCGACTCATTCGCCGCGAAGCAGAAGCTCGAGGTCGGCGGCACCGACTACGAGATCTATGCGCTCGACGCCGTCGAGGGCGCCGAGAAGCTTCCCTACAGCCTCAAGATCCTGCTCGAGAACCTGCTGCGCACCGAGGACGGGGCGAACATCACCGCCGACCACGTCCGTGCGCTCGCGAGCTGGGACGCGACGGCCGATCCGTCCGTCGAGATCCAGTTCACGCCCGCCCGCGTGATCATGCAGGACTTCACCGGCGTCCCCTGCGTCGTCGATCTCGCCACCATGCGCGAGGCCGTCCAGGACCTCGGCGGGGATCCCGAGCGGATCAACCCGCTCGCCCCCGCGGAGATGGTCATCGACCACTCCGTGATGATCGACGTCGCGGGCCGTCTCGACGCGCTCGAGCAGAACATGGAGCTCGAGTACGAGCGCAACCGCGAGCGCTACCAGTTCCTGCGCTGGGGCCAGACCGCCTTCGACGACTTCAAGGTCGTCCCCCCGGGCACCGGCATCGTCCACCAGGTCAACATCGAGTACCTCGCCCGCACCGTCATGACCCGCGAGGTGTCGGTCGATGGCGCGCGCCAGTGCTCCGTGCGTACCCGGACTCCTGCGTCGGCACCGACTCGCACACCACCATGGTCAACGGCCTGGGCGTGCTCGGCTGGGGCGTCGGCGGCATCGAGGCCGAGGCCGCGATGCTCGGCCAGCCCGTCTCCATGCTGATCCCGCGCGTGGTGGGCTTCAAGCTCACCGGCGAGATCCCGCCGGCCGCCACCGCGACCGACGTCGTGCTCACCATCACCGAGATGCTCCGCCAGCACGGCGCGGTGGGCAAGTTCGTCGAGTTCTACGGCGAGGGCGTCTCGCAGGTCCCGCTCGCCAACCGCGCGACGATCGGCAACATGAGCCCCGAGTTCGGCTCGACCGTCGCGATCTTCCCGGTCGACGAGGTCACCACCGACTACCTGCGCCTGACCGGTCGCACCGAGGAGCAGGTCGCCCTCGTGGAGGCCTACGCCAAGCGCCAGGGCCTGTGGCACGACCCCTCGACGGAGGTCGAGTACTCCGAGTACCTCGAGCTGGACCTCTCCACCGTGGTGCCCTCCATCGCCGGCCCCAAGCGTCCCCAGGACCGCATCGTCCTCACCGAGGCGAAGGAGTCCTTCCGCAAGGTGTCGCCGTCCTACGCGGGCGAGGGCCATCAGGTCGAGGAGGGCGAGGACGCCGGCGGCTTCCCCGCCTCGGACCCGGCCGGACTGGAGTCGGACAACGCTTCCGGCGGCGACGCCCCGGAGCGCCAGAACGTGATCGGCCGCGCCTCGGACCCGGTCCAGGTCAAGGGCAAGGACTTCGAGATCGACCACGGCATCGTCTCGATCGCCTCGATCACCTCCTGCACCAACACCTCGAACCCCTCGGTGATGATGGCCGCCGGCCTGCTCGCCCAGAACGCGGTGGACCGCGGCCTGGTCGCCAAGCCGTGGGTGAAGACCTCCATGGCCCCCGGCTCGCAGGTCGTCACCAACTACTACACCCGGGCGGGCCTCTGGCCGGCGCTCGAGGCGCTCGGCTTCCACCTGGTGGGCTACGGCCGCACCACCTGCATCGGCAACTCGGGCCCGCTGGACTCGGAGATCTCCGAGGCCATCGCCGAGAAGGACCTCGCCGTCACCGCGGTGCTCTCGGGCAACCGCAACTTCGAGGGCCGCATCAACCCCGACGTGAAGATGAACTACCTGGCCTCGCCGCCGCTGGTCATCGCCTACGCGCTCGCGGGCACCATGGACTTCGACTTCGAGAACGACCCGCTGGGGCAGGACAAGGACGGCCAGGACGTCTACCTGCGCGACATCTGGCCGAACCCGACCGAGGTCGAGAAGGTCATCGGCGAGTCCATCTCCCAGGAGATGTTCACCGAGGACTACAAGGACGTCTTCACCGGCGACGAGCGCTGGCGGAGCCTGGAGACTCCCGAGGGCGCGACCTTCGAGTGGGACTCCGAGTCCACCTACGTGCGCAAGCCCCCGTACTTCGAGGGAATGGAGGCGCGACCCGCGCCGGTCGGCGACGTCGAGGGCGCCCGGGTGCTGGTCAAGGTCGGCGACTCGACCACGACCGACCACATCTCGCCCGCCGGCTCGATCAAGCTCGACTCCCCGGCCGGTCGCTACCTGCAGGAGCACGGCGTCGCGCGCAAGGACTTCAACTCCTACGGCTCCCGCCGAGGCAACCACGAGGTCATGATCCGCGGCACCTTCGCGAACATCCGCATCAAGAACCAGCTCCTCGACGGCGTCGAGGGCGGGTACACGAAGAACTTCCTGACCGGCGAGCAGGAGTTCATCTACGACGCCGCCCAGGCCTGCGCCGAGCAGGACATCCCGCTCGTGGTCCTGGCCGGCAAGGAGTACGGCACCGGCTCCTCCCGCGACTGGGCCGCCAAGGGCACCAAGCTCCTCGGCGTCCAGGTCGTCATCGCCGAGAGCTTCGAGCGCATCCACCGCTCGAACCTCATCGGCATGGGCGTCTCGCCGCTGCAGTACCCCGCCGGCGAGACCGCCGAGTCCCTCGGGATCGACGGCACCGAGACCTTCTCCTTCACCGGGATCACCGCGATGAACGAGGGCGCCACCCCGAAGACGATCAAGGTCGTCGCCGCCAAGCAGGACGGCACCTCCGCGGAATTCGATGCGGTCGTCCGCATCGACACCCCCGGCGAGGCGGAGTACTACCGCAACGGCGGAATCCTGCAGTACGTCCTGCGCTCGCTGGTCGCGGCCTGATCGCAGGCCCCTCCCGCGCCGTCCGGTCCTCGTGACCGGCGCACGCCGCGCCCCGCCCGGCTCCGGCCCGGCGGGGCGCCGTCATGTCCGGGTGCGGGAGGCGCCGCAGGCACCCTCTCGCGCACCCCTGACCGGGCTGTCTGCACCGCGTTGCACACCTCGGCGGGGCCGGGTGAAGCCCCGGTGAAGATGTGCACAGATGTGACCATGTCTCCCGTCTCGGCAGGTCAGCACCACGTACTCTGAACAGGTCCCGATCCCGTCCCCGAGGGAGGACCGTGCGTGTCCACCACTGAGCAGCGACGCCGCCGCGCCGACCCGTCGGCGCCCGCGCCCCGCCCCTCCCGCCCGGCGGCGGACTCCACCGTGCCCCCGCCCGAGGTGCCGATCCCCGCGGACCCCGAGGCGCCGCGGCCTGGACGCGGAGCGCCTCCCGGGCCTCGCCCGCACCCTTCGCCGCCGCCTCCTCGAGATCTGCGCCGTCAGCGGAGGCCACCTCGGCCCGAACCTCGGCGTCGTCGAGCTGACCCTCACCCTGCACCGCGAGTTCCGCTCCCCGGGGGAGCCGATCGTCTTCGACACCGGCCACCAGGCATACGTCCACAAGATGCTCACCGGCCGCGCCGACCTCGAGGGGCTCCGCCGCGCCGGCGGCACCTCCGGCTATCCCGACCGGGGCGAGTCCGAGCACGACCTGGTCGAGAACTCCCACGCCTCCGGATCGATCGCCTGGGCGCACGGCCTGGACCGCGCCCACCGCCTCGCGGGGAAGCAGGGCGTCTCCGTCGCGGTGATCGGGGACGGCGCGCTCACCGGCGGCGTCGGCCTCGAGGCGCTCAACGAGCTCGCCGCGGACCGCGGCTCCCGCACCGTCGTCGTGCTCAACGACAACACCCGCTCCTACGCGCCCACCGTCGGCGGCCTCGCTCGGCATCTCGCCGCGCCGCGCACGGGCGAGGTGTCGCCCGGACAGGACGTCTTCACCCAGCTGGGTCTGACCTATCTCGGACCCGTCGACGGCCACGATCTCACCGCGCTCGCGGCCGCGACCGCCGCCGCCCGCGAGACCGCGGAGGACCCTGGCGGCGCCGGCGTGGTCCTGCACGTCCTCACCCGCAAGGGCGCCGGCTTCGCCCGCGCCGAGGCCGACGCGGTGGACCACTGGCACGCCACCGGCCCCTTCTCGCTCGAGGGCGAGGAGGCGACGAAGCCCGCCGCCCGCACCTGGAGCGCCCGCCTGGGCGCCGCCGTGCTCGACGCCGCCCGTGCCGACGAACGGGTGGTCGCGCTCAGCGCCGCGATGATCGACCCCGTCGGGCTCACCCCGATGCAGCAGGAGATGCCCGAGCGCGTCCTCGACGTCGGCATCGCCGAGCGGCTCGCGCTGGACACCGCCGCCGGCCTCTCCGCCGGGGGCCGGTCGCCCCTCGTCGCGCTCTACGCGACGTTCCTCAACCGCGCCCACGACCAGCTGCTGCTGGACCTCGCCCTGCACGGTGAGGACGTCACGATCACGCTGGACCGCGCCGGGATCACCGGGGACGACGGTCCGAGCCACCACGGCATCTGGGACCTCGCCCTCGCCGCGCAGGTGCCCGGACTGAGCCTGTGGGCGCCCCGCGACGGCGCCCGCCTCGACGCGGCGGTCCCCGCGGCGCTCGGCACCCCGGGCCCCTCGATCGTCCGCTTCCCCAAGGGCGCCTGCCCCGAGGAGCTCCCGGCGCTCGCCCAGGCGCCCGCGGGAGACGTCCTGCACGGCGACGCGGAGGCCCCGATCGACGTGCTCCTGGTCTCCGTCGGCGCCCTCGCCGACCGCGCCCTCGCCGCCGCCCGGGAGATCGCGGCGTCCCGTCCCGCGGCGAACGTGGTCGTGCTCGATCCGGTCCGGGCGCCGCCGCTGGGCGAGGAGCCGCTGGACCTGGCCGCCGGCGCCCGCGCGGTGCTCACCCTCGAGGACGGCCTCGCGGAGCGGGGGATCGGTGCCGCGCTCGCACTGCGGCTCGGCCGACGCTCGACCCCGGCGCGGCCCGGCCCCGTCGTGCATTGCCTGGGCGTGGACCTCGAGTTCCTCGCCCACGGCAAGCGCGACGCGATCCTCGCCGACCAGGGCCTGGACGCCCCTGGCATCGCCGAGAGCCTCGCCGCACTGCTCTGAATCGCGCTGCTCGGTGACGACCCGCGGGCGCCGTCGCTCCGACGCGGCGGGTGTCGTGGGCCGGATACGAGGACGCCGTGCCGCCGACGCGGTGAGCACCGCGGAACGGAGCGTCCGCAGGTGCTCTCAGCCCAGCGAGCGCGCGGAGCGGGGTCGTCGGCCCGGGCCGTGAGGACGATCGGCGCGCCGTCGGTGACCTGCAGGGTGTGCTCCGCGTGCGCGCCGCGGGACCCGTCGGCCGCCAGCTGGGTCCAGCCGTCCCGCTCGTCGACGACGAGCTCGGAGGTGGTCGGCACCAGGAACGGCTCGACGGTGATCAGTCGCCCTGCCACGAGCTCGGCGCCGCCGCCGGGGGTGCCGTGGTTGGGGACGAAGGGCGCCTCGTGCATCGTGCGCCCCACGCCGTGGCCGCCGAAGCGGTCGTTGATCGAGTAGCCGAGCGAGGTCGCCTCGTTCATCACCGCGAAGCCGATGTCTCCGACGGTGGCCCCGGCGGTGACCTGGTCGATCCCGGCCCACATCACCTGCTCTGTGTCGCGGATCAGCCGCAGGTCCTCCGCGCGCGGGGTGCCGACGGGGATCGTCAGGCACGAGTCCGCCACCCAGCCCTCCACCGAGACGGCGAAGTCGAGGGAGAGCAGGTCCCCGTCCTCGAGCACCCGGTCGTAGGGGCGGCCGTGGAGCACGGCCTCGTTCAGCGAGGTGCAGATGACGTACCCGAAGGGGGAGGCTCCGAAGACGGGGTGGTAGTCGATGTAGCGGCTGGTCGCCCCGGCCTCGCGGATCAGGCGATGCGCCTCCGCGTCGACGTCCAGCAGGTTCCAGCCCACGTCCACGACCTGCCGCAGGTGCGAGAGCACGGAGGCGACGAACTCGCCGGCCGGACGGGCCTGCGCGGTGGTGGGCGGCTCCTGGGTGGAGTCGCGGCGACGGCGTCCGAGGATCATCGTGCCTCCTGCCAGGTGACCAGCCGGGCCCCGACCCAGGCGATCATCGGTGCGAACACGGCGGCGCCGAGCAGGTGGCCGAAGACCACCAGCTCGGGCGACCCGGTGAAGTACTGGATGTAGCCGACCGCGCCCTGCGCGAGGGTCGCCGCGAGCGGCCACCAGGCCGCGGTGCGGGCCTCGCGGCGGGCACGCGAGCGGTGGAGGACGACCAGCATCGCGATCAGCAGGGCGAGGAAGAGGTAGACCGCGACGGCGTGGACCCGGGTGATCAGGACCGGGGAGAACATCAGGCGGGTGACGTCCCCGGCATCGCCCGAATGCGGGCCCGTGCCGGTGACCAGCGTGCCGAGCACCAGCACCACGAAGCCCACCGCCGCCAGCGGGACGTAGAGCCCCAGCAGTCGTGGCGGGACCGCGAGGCGCACGTGCGAGTCGCCGTCGTAGAGCCGCACCAGCAAGCACCGTCGAGAGCGCGCCGAGCACGGGGGAGATGAGGAAGTGGGGGCTGACGATCCCGGGGTGCAGGTCGAACCACACCACGAACGCCCCGATCAGCGCCTGCGCGGCGGTGCCGATCAGCGGCACCCACGCCAGCATCCGGAAGCCGCGTCCCTTGTGGGCGAGCCAGCGGTAGGTCACCAGCAAGCACCGCGACCGCGAAGATGCTCAGCACGCCGGTGAGCGTGCGGTTGCCGAACTCGACGAAGGGGTGGATCCCGGCCTCGAGCGTCAGCTCCGGGGTGAAGTTCCCCGGCTCGCAGTGCGGCCAGGAGGAGCGACCCAGTCCGCTGCCCGTCAGACGCACCGCGCCGCCCGAGAGGATGATGCCCATCTGGCAGATCAGGTTGCCCCAGATCGCGATGGCGGCGAGACGTGCGCGCCGCCGCGGCCCCCAGGAGGTCAGACGAGGGTCGGGCAGGGTGGTGATCCGCCCGTGGCGCTCGGGGGAGCGCTCGGCGGAGAGGGCAGGCGAGGACATGCCCAGCAGTCTAGGTTCCGCGGCCGAGGGCCGCCTGGACGCCGGGTGCGGATGCGAGGGATCCCGCATCGTGAGGACTCGGCGGTCGCCCGGGACGGCCGAGCGGCCGGGCAGGAGCTCCGGGACCGGGCCCGGCGTCGGGCTCGTGCGAGGGGGCTCAGGCATCCGTCCAGCGGAACCAGCGCACGACGGCCGCGACCCCTGCCGCGGCCCACAGCAGCAGTACCACGGCGGAGCCGGGGAGAACGGACCGCCCGCGAGGCAGGCCCGCATCAGCTCGCCGAGCGCGCCCGAGGGCAGCAGGTCCGCGAGCCCGCCGAGGATCCGCGGGAACGAGGTGGTGGGGAAGGCGACGCCGCCGACGGCGACGAGCAAGCACGAACACGAGGTTCGCCACCGCCAGCACCGCCTCGGTGCGCAGCGGCCCCGCGACCAGCAGGCCGAGCGCCCCGAAGGCCACCGTCCCCACCAGCCAGACGGGGACGAGCGCCGCGAGGCCGGCGATCTCCGGCCGCCAGCCCAGGACGAGGCCCAGCACCCCGAGCACGACCACCTGCAAGACGTGGGTGGTGAGGGTGGCGAGGATCTTCCCGGCGAGATAGCCGCGCGCCCCAGGGGCGTCGTCGCGATCCAGCGCAAGACGCCGTTGCGACGGTCGAAGCCGGTCATGATCGCCTGCGAGGTGAAGGAGGTCGAGATCAGCGCGGTCGCGAAGGTCGCGGCGACCGCGGTGTCGATCGCGGGAGTGCCCTCGAGCCGGCCGACGGGCAGCGAGCCACAGCCCCACCATCACCATCGCCGGCAGGGCGATCGCGACCATGAGCCGCTCCCCGTTGGAGAGCAAGACGCGGGTCTCGAGCCGGGCGTGGGAGAGGATGCGGCGCGCGCCGGCGCGGGACGCGGCACGTGCGGCGCGGCGGCGGTGCCGCCGGAACCGGCAGGGGAGGTCGACGGGGCGGCGGCGCTCATCGGGCGGCTCCTGCGCTGGGGGCGTCGTCGTGGCGGGTCGTGCTCCCGGCGTCCTCGTCCCCGGGGGCGTCGCGGTCCATCAGGTCCAGCAAGACCGCCTCGAGGTCAGCGGCCGCGGCGCTGGAGACCTCCAGGCGGGCGCCGTGACGGGCGGCGGCCTCGTGCAGGGCCTGTTCGAGGGCGGGCACGGCGTCGGGGGCGACGCCGCTCGCGGTCGCCCGGAGGGTCACGCCGCCGCCCGGCCCGCGATGCTCGCGGACCACCTCCTGCACGCCGCCGGAGGCGAGCACGCGGCCGCGGGAGATCACTCGTACCGCGTCCGCGAGCCCGACCACGTCGTCCATCAGATGGGTGGTGAGCACGACGGCGGTGCCGGTGCGGGCCAGCCCCCGGATCAGCTCCCGCACCCGGCGCCGGATCGAGGGATCCATCCCGGCGGTCGGCTCGTCGAGGAAGACGAGGTCGGGCCGGCCGATGATCGCCAGCGCCAGGGCGAGCCGCTGGCGCTGTCCGCCGGAGAGGCGTCGCACGAGGGTGCGGGCGAACTCGTCGATGCCGAGATGGGAGGCGACCTCGTCGACGTCGAGCGGGGCGGCGTGCAGGCTCGCCCCGTAGCGCAGCGCCTGCATCGCCGTCGCGCCCGAGGCGAGGCCGCCGTCCTGGATCATCACGCCCACCCGGGCGCGGTGCTCGGGGCTCGCTCGCCAGGGGTCGGTGCCGAGCACGCGCACGCCGCCGGCATCGGGGCGCAAGAGACCGGTCGCGCAGGAGACGGCGGTGGTCTTGCCGGCGCCGTTGGGGCCGAGCAGCCGCGGTGACCTCGCCGCGCTCCGCGGTCAGGCTCAGGCCGTCGAGGGCGCGCACGGCGCCGTAGGAGTGGGCGAGGTCGGTCGCGACGAGGGCAGGGGAGTGGTCGTCCATGGCCGCCCCATCGTAGGCCGGACGCGACGCCGGGCCGGGGACGGCGCCGCGTCCGGGCCGGGCGAGGTGGGCGAGACCTCACCTGGGCCGTGCCGGGCTCAGCGCCCGGTGACGTGCAGCGGTGTGTGCGCCGGGTCGACGACCTCCGCGGCGAGCGGCGCCTCGGGAGCGGTGCCGCCGGGGCCCCAGGTGTCGGTCTCGAAGCGGTCGCGGTCGTGCGCCTCCAGCGACCGCTCGAGCGCGGGGCCGGCGGGGACGATCTGCGTGGGGTTGATGTCCTCGTGCACGTAGTAGTAGTGCCGCTTGATCTGCGCGAAGTCGACCGTATCGCCGAAGCCCGGGGTCTGGAA
This sequence comes from Brachybacterium sp. GPGPB12, assembly GCF_038396325.1. NCBI lineage: Bacteria > Bacillati > Actinomycetota > Actinomycetes > Micrococcales > Dermabacteraceae > Brachybacterium > Brachybacterium sp. GPGPB12. Next base: position 150,857 of record NZ_CP149573.1, read on the forward strand.
CAGGTCCTTGGTGTAGTTCCACAGGTTCGGCATCGAGGCGAGGGTCTGCCGGTTGGCCTTGAAGTGGCCGTGGTAGACGGGGTCGAAGCGGATCAGCGTGGGGAACAGGCGCACATCGGCCTCGGTGATCGAGGGGCCCATGAGGTAGCGGTCGCGGCCCAGGCGCTCCTCGAGCTCGTCGAGGGCCTCCCAGAGCGGCGTGTACTCGCGCTCGTAGTCCTCCTGCGAGCCGGCGAAGCCGACCTTGTACACGCCGTTGTTGACCCGGTGGAGCATCCACTTGTTCAGCGCGTCGATCTCCTCGCGCTGAGCCTCGGGGTAGAGATCCGGGGCGCCGGCGCGGTGGTGCTCGGTCCACTCGGTCGCGAAGTCGAGGGTGATCTGCTGGAAGTCGTTGGTCACGACGGCCCTGGTGGGAATGTCCACGACGGCGGGGACGGTGATGCCGCGCGGGTAGTCGGGGAAGCGCGCGAAGTAGGCCTGCTGCAGGCGCTCGTAGCCGAGCACGGGGTCCACCTCGCCGGGGTCGAGGTCGAAGGTCCAGGAGCGCTTGTCATGGGTGGGGCCGGGCATGCCCACGGAGATCGCTCCCTCCAGGCCCAGCAGACGACGGGAGATCAGGGTGCGGTTGGCCCACGGGCAGGCGCGGGCGGCGATCAGCCGGTAGCGCCCGGCCTCGACGGGCCAGCCGTCGCGGCCGTCGCGGGTGATCCGGTCGTCGATGTAGTTCATGTCGCGGTCGAAGGCCTTGCCGCCGGAGACGTAGGCGCCGCGGGTCGAGTGCTCCTCGGCGGCGGCGTCCGTGGAGGCGGGGGCGGTCTCGTTCATCGTGGGGTCCCTTCGTGTCGGTGGCGTCACCGCCATAATAATTGAAACCGGTACTAGATGGAAGCCTCTCGGGGGCGATCCTCGGCGCGCCGAGAGGGGCGCCGGGGTGCGCTCCGCGCCCATGTCGTGCACCATGCGTGGGGGCGTGCGATCCGCCTCGCCCTGCCTGACGTCGCAGGTAAGGGCACCCTTCGTGGCCGGGGGCACAGGACTCGGGCAGTATTTGGAAAGAGTCCTGTTGTAAAATCTAGGTGGTCGAGAAGGGAGGTGCAGGATGGCCGAGCAGGATGCGCAGGAGCTCGCGGCGAAGCCCGAGCAGACCACGCGCGATCGCCTCGTCGAGGCGATCTCCACCCACGGACCCATCACCGCCCGGCGCTCGCCGAGCGCTTCGGCCTCACCAGCGCCGCCGTGCGCCGCCATCTCGCGGCGCTCGAGGCGGAGGGGACCATCGCCGAGCACGAGGTGCCCGTGGCCCATCGCGGCCGCGGACGCCCCAGCAAGACCTTCGTGCTCTCGCCGTCGGCGCATGAGGACTTCGCCGCCGGCTACGACGAGCTGGCCGTGATGGCGGTCGACGAGCTCGCCCGCCGCGGCGGCGAGGAGGCGGTGACCGCCCTCGCGGAGCGGCGGATCTCCGACTGGGAGCAGCTGGCTCGCCGAACGGGTCGACCGCCTCGAGGCGGAGACCGGGGAGCCGGTGGGCACCGCCGAGCGGCTCGAGCCGCTCTCGCAGCCGCTGACCGAGCGCGGCTACGCCACCACCGTCCGCCCGCCGCACGTCCGGCCGCCGGCGGCCCGTCGCGAAGGCGGTGCCGGGCCGCGTAGCCTCGTCACCGCGCTGCTCTGCCACGGCCGTCGCCCCGTCCTCGACGTGGCCGCCGACCACCCGGAGCTGTGCGAGGCCGAGTCCCGCGTCATCTCCCGCATCATCGGGGCCCCCGTCCAGCGCCTGGCCACCCTGGCGCAGGGGGCTCACGTCTGCACGACCCACATTCCGCTCACCGAGGGAAGGACACCATGACGAGCGCACCCGAGAAGCTCTCACAGGACGAGATCATCGATTCGATCGGCAACTACGCCTTCGGATGGCACGACGAGGACTCGGCCGGGGCCAGCGCGCGCCGCGGCCTGTCCGAGGACGTCGTGCGCGACATCTCCGCACGCAAGGACGAGCCCGAGTGGATGCTCGAGCGTCGGCTGAAGGCGCTGAAGCTCTTCGAGAAGAAGCCGCCGCCCACCTGGGGCCCGGACCTCTCCGGCATCGCCTTCGACGACATCAAGTACTTCGTCCGCTCCACCGAGAAGCAGGTCACCGACTGGAACGACCTGCCCGAGGACATCAAGGAGACCTACGACCGCCTCGGCATCCCCGAGGCCGAGAAGCGACGCCTCGTCGCCGGCGTCGCCGCGCAGTACGAGTCCGAGGTCGTCTACCACCAGATCCGCGAGGACCTGGAGGAGCAGGGCGTCATCTTCCTGGACACCGACACGGCGCTCAAGGAGCACCCGGAGCTCTTCAAGGAGTACTTCGGCACCGTCATCCCCTCGGGCGACAACAAGTTCTCCGCGCTGAACACCGCCGTGTGGTCCGGCGGCTCCTTCGTCTACGTCCCCAAGGGCGTGCACGTCGAGATCCCGCCGCAGGCCTACTTCCGGATCAACACCGAGAACATGGGCCAGTTCGAGCGCACGCTGATCATCGCCGACGAGGGCTCCTACGTGCACTACGTCGAGGGTCGCACCGCGCCGATCTACAAGTCCGACTCGCTGCACAGCGCCGTCGTCGAGATCGTCGTGAAGAAGGACGCCCGCGTCCGCTACACGACCATCCAGAACTGGTCGAACAACGTCTACAACCTGGTCACCAAGCGCACCACGGTCGAGCAGGGCGGCGTCATGGAGTGGGTCGACGGCAACATCGGCTCCAAGGTCACCATGAAGTACCCGGCCGTGTGGCTGATGGGCGAGCACGCCCGCGGCGAGACCCTCTCCGTCGCCTTCGCCGGCGAGGGCCAGAACCAGGACACCGGCTCGAAGATGGTGCACATGGCGCCGCACACCTCGAGCTCGATCGTCTCCAAGTCGGTCTCGCGCGGCGGCGGCCGCTCCTCCTACCGCGGCCTGGTCCAGGTCATGCCCGGTGCCGAGCACTCCGCCTCGACCGTGCTGTGCGATGCGCCGCTGGTGGACCAGATCTCGCGCACCGACACCTACCCCTACGTCGACGTGCGCGTCGACGACGTCCAGATGGGCCACGAGGCCACCGTCTCCAAGGTCTCCGAGGAGCGGCTCTTCTACCTGATGAGCCGCGGCATGGAGGAGACCGAGGCGATGGCGATGATCGTGCGCGGCTTCATCGAGCCCATCGCCCGCGAGCTCCCGATGGAGTACGCACTGGAGCTGAACCGCCTGATCGAGTCGCAGATGGAAGGAGCAGTCGGCTGATGACGACCACTGATGTGAAGGGTGCCGAGAGCGCCGGGGACCCGACCGCGAACGAGGCCGTGGGCCACGCGGCGGGCGCCGCGCCCGTCGCCGCCGGGACCGCCCTGGAGGGCACCGACACGACGGCCGCGCCGGAGCTGGAGGAGGAGAACCTGAGCCTGCCGGGCCAGGAGGTCTCCGCCGCCCACGCCGCGCTGAACCGCGGCGCGCGACTGCGCTCCTTCGAGGTCGCCGACCACGCCGTGCCCAAGAGCGACATCGAGGAGTGGCGCTTCACCCCGCTGCGCCGCTTCTCCGCCCTCTTCGAGGACGCCGCCACCGACGACCGCGAGGGCGACCCCGCCGTCGACTACGCCGTGACCGTGCCCGAGGGCGCGCCGGAGCCCTCGACGCTCGCGCCCGGCCAGGCGCCCCGCGGCACGGTGCTGGTCCCCGAGGACCTGCCCACCGCGATCGCCTCGGCCCGCACCGAGCAGGCCAGCGCACCTGGTCGCCGCTAAGAACGTCGCCTACGAGGCGCCGTTCCGCGTGGACATCACCGGCAAGGGCGCGGACCGCCGCGCCAACGCGCACCTCGTGATCGAGGCGCAGGAGTCCTCCTCCTCGATCGTGGTGCTGAACCACACCGGCTCGGCCCAGTACGCGCAGGACGTGGAGATCCTCGTCGGCGACAACGCGCAGATGACCGTCATCACCGTCCACGACTGGGACGACGACGCCGTGCACATCGCGCGAAGACCACGCCCGCGTGGGCCGCGACGCGCGCCTAAAGCACGTCGCCGTCACCCTCGGCGGCGGCGCGGTGCGCCTGAACTCGATCGGCGAGTACGCCGCCCCCGGCGGCGAGATCGAGAAGCTGGGCCTGTACTTCTCCGACGAGGGCCAGTTCTTCGAGAACCGCCTGTTCATCGACCACAGCGCCCCGAACTGCACCTCCAACGTCGCCTACAAGGGCGCGGCCGCAGGGGAAGGGCGCGCGGTCCGTGTGGGTCGGCGACGTGCTGATCCGCAAGGAGGCCGAGGGCACCAACACCTACGAGCTCAACCGCAACCTGGTGCTCACCGAGGGCGCCCGCGCCGACTCCGTGCCGAACCTGGAGATCGAGACGGGCGAGATCGAGGGCGCCGGCCACGCCGCCGCCACCGGGCGCTTCGACGACGAGCAGCTGTTCTACCTGCGCGCTCGCGGCATTCCGGAGATCGAGGCGCGCCGTCTGGTCGTGCGCGGCTTCTTCGCCGAGATCATCCAGCAGATCGACGTGCCCGAGGTGCGCGAGCGCCTCTCGGCCGCGATCGAGGACGAGCTCGCACGGAGCATGAACTGATGTCGGACGCCTTCGTCCCCGTCGCCGCTCTGGCCGACCTCGCCCCCGGCGAGGCGATCGACGTCGTCGCCGGCGGGATCGAGATCGCCCTGGTGCGCGACGAGGACGGCGGCGTCCACGCCCTCGAGGACCTCTGCTCGCACGACGAGATCGCGCTGAGCGACGGCGATGTCGAGGGATGCACCATCGAGTGCTGGAAGCACGGCGACCAGTTCGACCTCGTCACCGGTCGTCCTCTGCGGCTCCCGGCGGTCCTGCCCGTGCGGGTGTTCCCCGTGCGCATCGACGAGAGCAGCGGCGAGATCCTCGTGGATCCCTCTGCCGCTCCCGCCACCTGACCTCGCGGGCGCCCGCACCGACGCCCGCCCCAGCCCCACGAATCCACCAGCTTCCTGGTCAAGGAGAACCCCACATGTCGATCCTGGAGATCAAGAACCTCCACGCCACCGTCGAGACCCCTGAGGGCACCAAGGAGATCCTCAAGGGCGTCGACCTCACCATCAAGGGCGGCGAGACCCACGCGATCATGGGCCCCAACGGCTCGGGCAAGTCCACCCTCGCCTACGCGATCGCCGGCCACCCCAAGTACGAGATCACCGGCGGCGAGGTCCTCCTCGACGGCGAGGACGTGCTCGAGATGAGCGTCGACGAGCGCGCCCGCGCCGGCCTCTTCCTCGCCATGCAGTACCCCGTCGAGGTCCCCGGCGTGACCGTCTCGAACTTCCTGCGCACCGCCAAGACCGCGATCGACGGCGAGGCCCCCTCGCTGCGCACCTGGGTCAAGGACGTCAAGGGCGCCATGGACGACCTGAAGATGGACCCCGTCTTCGCCGAGCGCAACGTCAACGAGGGCTTCTCCGGCGGCGAGAAGAAGCGCCACGAGATCCTCCAGATGCAGTCGCTGAAGCCCTCCATCGCCGTCCTCGACGAGACCGACTCCGGCCTCGACGTCGACGCGCTGCGCGTGGTCTCCGAGGGCGTCAACCGCGCCAAGGAGAACACCGAGGTCGGCATCATGCTGATCACCCACTACACCCGCATCCTGCAGTACGTGAAGCCGGACTTCGTCCACGTCTTCGTGAACGGCAGGGTCGCCGAGCAGGGCGGTCCCGAGCTGGCCGAGCGTCTCGAGGCCGAGGGCTACGATCGCTTCCTCGTCGGCGCCTGATGCCGCCGGCCGTCCCGCCCCGCACCCGCGCAGGGCGGGACGGCCGCACCGCGGGACCCGCCGCGGACCGTCCCGGACAGCACCTCCCGGGACGGCCCGACGAGCCCCGTCCGCACCCCTGCGGGAGCAGTCCCGCACCCCTTCCGGGAGGACACCATGACCGACCAGCAGACCCCGCCCTCGACCGTGAGCGTCGAGGACGTCACCGAGGCGATGAAGGACGTCATCGATCCCGAGCTCGGGATCAACGTCGTCGACCTGGGCCTCGTCTACGGGGTGACCGTCGAGGACGGCAACGCCGTGATCGACATGACCCTGACCTCCGCCGCCTGCCCGCTGACGGACGTGCTCGAGGAGCAGACCTTCGCGGTGCTGGACCCCATCACCGAGACGCACCGCATCAACTGGGTGTGGATGCCGCCGTGGGGCATGGAGAAGATCACCGAGGACGGCCGCGAGCAGCTGCGCGCCATCGGCTTCAACCTCTGATCGTCTGATCGCCCCGGCCGGAACCCGCGCTCCGGCAGCGACTGACGAGTTCTGCACGCCCACGACTCATGTGGCTCCCCGCATGAGTCGTGGGCGTGCATTTCTGCGCGGTGCCGCCGCGCCCGGCGCGCGGAGTGAGGGCGCTCGGCACAGGCGCCGCCGACGGGCGGGTCAGCCGATGACGGCGGCGGCGCTCGTGAGCTCCAGGCCGTGCGCCTCGGCGGTGCCGGCGTGGGTGAGGGCGCCCTCGTGGGTGTGCAGGCCCTTCGCGAGCGCCTCGTCGGCCCGCGGCGCGTCCCGCCAGCCCGCGCCGGCGAGCTTCAGCACGTAGGGGAGGGTCGCGTTGTTCAGCGCCGCCGTCGCCGTGACCGGCACGGAGCCGGGCATGTTCGCCACGCAGTAGTAGATCGCGTCGTGCACCGAGAAGGTCGGGTCGTCGTGCGTGGTGGGCCGGGAGTTCTCGAAGCGACCGCCCTGGTCGATCGCGACGTCGACCAGCACCGAGCCCGGCTTCATCCGGGAGACCATCTCGTCGGTGACGAGCTTCGGGGCGCGCTTGCCGGGGATCAGCACCGAGCCGACGACGACGTCGGCCTGCTCGATCTGCTCGGAGAGGTCGAGGGCGGTCGAGTAGCGGGTGAGGATCCCGCCGTGGTGCATCGTCGCGATCTGGGAGAGCCGGGAGACGTTCACGTCCATCACGGTGACGTTCGCGTGCGCCCGTGCGCCATCATCGCCGCCTGTTCGCCGACGACGCCGCCGCCGAGGACCAGCACGTTCGCCTCCGAGGTCCCGGGCACCCCGCCCATCAGCACCCCGCCGCCGCCCAGCGGCGCCATCAGGTGGTAGGCGCCGACCTGCGCGGCGAGCCGGCCCGCGATCGCGCTCATCGGCGCGAGCAGCGGCAGGGAGCGGTCGGGGAGCTGGACGGTCTCGTAGGCGATGGCGGTGGTGCCGGAGGCGAGGAGCGCTTCGGTGAGATCCCGGTCGGCCGCGAGGTGCAGATAGGTGAAGAGGATCTGGCCCTTCCTCAGGCGTCCGTACTCCTCGGGCGGCGGCTCCTTCACCTTCACGATCATCTCGGCCTGCGCCCAGACCTCGTCGGCCGTCGGCGCGAGGGTCGCGCCCGCGGCGGCGTAGTCCTCGTCGCTCACGCGGGAGCCGAGGCCCGCGCCGCTCTCGACGATCACCTCATGGCCGTGCATCACCAGCTCGTGCACGCCGGCGGCGCCCAGGCCCACCCTGTTCTCGTTGTTCTTGACCTCGCGGGGCACCCCGATGCGCATGTGTCCAGCCTCTCTGCTGAGCTCCCTGGCCGCGGTCACGGCCACCGCCCCCAGGATGACACCTCGGCGGCCGTGCGGGGGAGCCTGCGGATGTGTCCCCCGGCACCGTCGGCGGGAATCCGGGCGACCGTTCGGCGCCTCGGCCCTAGACTCGATCCGGCCCTCCTCCGGGCCGCCCCCGTCCGAAGAGGAGTCCCATCCGTGATCACCGTGCACGACCTCGCCATCCGCGTCGGCGCCCGGTCGCTCATGAGCGACGTCTCCTTCCAGGTCACCGACGGCGACCGGATCGGCCTGGTGGGTCGCAACGGCGCCGGCAAGACCACGCTGACCAAGGTCCTCTCCGGCACGCTGGACCCCAGCGAGGGCGCTGTCGAGGTGACCGGCGAGCTCGGCTATCTCCCGCAGGACACCCACAGCGGCGAGGACACCGAGCCGGTGCTCGCCCGGATCCTCTCCGCCCGCGGGCTCGACGGGATCCTGAGGAAAGCCGCGCCGCGCCGAGGAGGAGATGGGGGACATGTCCCTCACCGAGGCCCGCCGCGAGAAGGCGATGAACCGGTACCCGCGCCTGGAGGCCGAGCTCGACGCCGCCGGCGGGTACGCGGCCGAGGCGGAGGCCAAGCGGATGGCCGCGAACCTCGGCCTGCCCAACCGGTCGCTCGAGCAGGAGCTCGGCACGCTCTCCGGCGGTCAGCGCCGCCGCGTCGAGCTCGCCCGGATCCTGTTCTCGCAGGCCTCCACGATGATCCTCGACGAGCCGACGAACCACCTCGACCACGACTCGATCGTATGGTCGCGCGAGTACCTGATGAGCTACCGCGGCGGGCTGATCGTGATCAGCCACGACGTCGAGCTCGTCGAGCAGGTCGTGAACAAGGTGTTCTACCTCGACGCGAACCGCTCCGCGATCGACATCTACAACATGGGCTGGAAGCAGTACCTGCGCCAGCGCGAGGACGACGAGAAGCGGCGCAAGCGCGAGCGGGCGAACGCCGAGAAGAAGGCCACCCAGCTGACCGCCCAGGCGGAGAAGATGCGGGCGAAGGCCACCAAGGCCGTCGCCGCGCAGAACATGCTCAAGCGCGCCGAGCGCATGCTCGACGGCGTCGAGGGGGAGCGGCAGACCGACCGGGTCGCCTCGCTGCGCTTCCCCAAGCCCGCCCCCTGCGGCAAGACCCCGCTGATGGCCGAGGACCTCTCGAAGTCCTACGGCGACCTGGAGATCTTCACCGGCGTGGACCTCGCGATCGACCGCGGCTCGCGCGTGGTCATCATCGGCCTGAACGGCGCGGGCAAGACCACCCTGCTGCGGATCCTCGGCGGGGTCGACGCGCCGGACACCGGGCGGATCCTGCCCGGCCATGGTCTGCGCATCGGCTACTACGCCCAGGAGCACGAGACCCTGGACCTGGACCGGACCGTGCTGGAGAACATGATGACGGCGGCCTACGAGCTTCCCGAGGTCGAGGCCCGCAAGATCCTCGGCTCCTTCCTGTTCACGGGCGACGACGTGCACAAGCCCGCCCGGGTGCTCTCCGGCGGGGAGAAGACCCGCCTCGCCCTGGCCGCGCTCGTCGTCTCCAGCGCCAACGTCTTGCTGCTGGACGAGCCGACGAACAACCTCGACCCCGCCAGCCGCGAGGAGATCCTCGGGGCGCTGGCGAACTTCGAGGGCGCCGTCGTTCTGGTCTCCCACGACCCCGGCGCCGTCGCGGCGCTCGATCCCGAGCGGGTGCTGATGATGCCCGACGCCGTCGAGGACCTCTGGAACGCCGAATACCAGGAGCTCATCGAGCTCGCCTGAGCCGGGGGCCGCTCCCCGGCCCTCCCCACGCTCGCCGCCGCGCCGGCCGGTGCTCCCGCCGCCGCGGCGAGGACGGGTCCTGCGACGCAGACCGCGGGAGTTCTCCCCTCCGAGTTGCGCTCCTGTGACCTGCGGCATAGTCTCAGCTCGTCGGCACCGTGACGGTGCCCGCCCCGTCGTGGAGGACGGTGCGCGACCGCGCCGTCCGCCTCGACCCGACGAGGAGGAGCGAGACCGTGAGCGAACCCGTCCGCCCGTCCGGTCTGCGCCGGCTGTGCGCCGCCGGGGCCGCGTTCGCCCTGGGGGCGACGCTCGCGGCCTGCGGCTCGGCCGACGCCGGCCCGCCGCAGCTGACCTGGTACATCAATCCCGACAACGGCGGCCAGACCCAGATCGCCCAGCAGTGCAGCGACGAGGCCGACGGGGCGTACACGATCACCACCTCGCTGCCGCCCCGCGATGCGGCCAGCCAGCGTGAGCGACTCGCCCGCCGCCTCGCCGCGGGGGACAGGTCCCTGGACATCATGAGCCTGGACCCGCCCTACATCCCGGAGCTCGCCGAGCCCGGCTTCCTCGCCCCCGTCCCGGAGGACCTCGTCACCAGCTCCACCCAGGACGTCGTCGACGGCGCCGTGCAGGGCGCGACCTGGAACGACGAGCTGGTCGCCGTGCCCTTCTGGGCCAACACGCGCCTGCTGTGGTATCGCGAGTCCGTCGCCGAGGAGGCGGGGCTGGACATGTCCGAGCCCGTCACCTGGGACCAGCTGATCGAGGCCGCGGAGAACACCGACAGCCACCTCGGCATCCAGGGGATCCGCGCCGAGTCGATGACCGTGTGGGTCAACGCGCTGTACGAGTCGCAGGGCCAGTCGATCATCGAGAACCCCGGCGCCCCCGCCGACGAGACGCGACTCGCGCTCGACTCCCCGGCCGGGGACGAGGCGTCCCGGATCATCGGCACGATCGGCTCCGAGGGGCTCGCGGGCCCGGGCGCCACCACCCAGGACGAGAACGTCGCCATGGCCCAGTTCCAGGGCGAGCAGGGTTCGTTCATGGTCAACTGGCCCTTCGTCTACACCGCCACGCAGACCTCCGTGGAGCAGGGGAGCGTCGACCAGGAGGTGCTGGACGACATGAAGTGGACCACGTACCCGCAGGTGAGCGAGGACCAGGAGTCAGCGCCGCCGCTGGGCGGGATCAACCTCGGCGTCGGCGCCTCGAGCGAGCACCAGGACCTCGCCTATGAGGCGATCCGCTGCATCGTCTCCCCGGAGAAGCAGGCGCAGTACTTCGTCTCCGACGGCAACCCGCCCGCGTCCACCACCGCCTACGAGGACCCCGAGGTCCAGGACGCCTACCCGATGGCGCCGGAGATCCGCGAGTCCCTCGAGCGTGCCGCGCCCCGCCCGCAGACCCCCTTCTACAACGAGATCTCCCTGGGCATCCAGCGGCACTGGACCCCGATCTCGGAGGTCGGCGAGGCCACCCCCGCGCGGTCCCAGGAGTTCATCCGGTCCGTGCTGCGAGGGGAGGCCCTGCTGTGAGCGAGACAGCCGCCGCGCCGAGGACCGGGACGGACGGCACCTCCGGGCGCCGCCGCGCGACCCGGCAGAAGCCGCCGCTGAGCGACCGGGCACGGGCGGAGCGCCGCCTGGGCATCATGCTGGCGGCCCCCGCCTTCGTCGTGATGCTGGCGGTGACGGTGTACCCGATCCTCCAGGCCTTTTTCGACTCCCTGTTCTCCTACCGCCTGACCGCCCCGGACCAGCGCTCCTTCGTGGGCCTGTCGAACTACGGGGTGCTCTTCACCGATCCCCTGTTCTGGCGGGACCTCGGGGTCACCGTGCTGATCACCGTGGTCACCGTCGCGATCGAGCTGGTGCTCGGCTTCGCCCTGGCCCTGGTGATGCACAACGCCGTGAAGAGCCTGCGCGGCCTGCTGCGCACCGCGATCCTCGTCCCCTACGGCACGATCACCGTCGTCTCCGCCTTCGCCTGGTTCTTCGCCTTCGACATCAACACCGGCTTCGTCAACGCCTGGGCGCCGGTGGTGGAGGACAGCTTCAACTGGTTCGGCTCCGCCGCGCCGGCGCTGACCGTCATCATGCTCAGCGAGATCTGGAAGACGACCCCCTTCATCTCGCTGCTGCTGCTGTCGGGCCTGGCCCAGGTGCCCGGGGAGCTGACGGAGGCCGCCCGCGTGGACGGCGGCACCCGCGCGGAGGTGATGCGCCGCGTGGTGTCGCCGAACATGAAGGCCGCGATCATGGTCGCGGTGCTGTTCCGGGCGCTGGACGCCTTCCGGATCTTCGACAACGTGTTCATCATGACCAACGGCGCGTACGGCACGGAGGTCCTCTCGCTGCTGGCCTATCGCACCTCGATCGGGCGGCTCGAGATCGGCATGGGCTCGGCGATCTCCGTGGTGCTGTTCCTGTGCGTGATCGGCATCGCGATCGGCGCGATCAAGGGCTTCAAGGTCGATCTGGCCTCGGGGGAGGGACGCTGAGATGAAGGGCATGACCACCCGGCAGAAGGTCGGCTGGAGCGTGATCACGATCGTGGTGCTGGTGTACACCCTCGCTCCGCTGGTCTCGATCCTGATGACCTCCTTCAAGGCCTCCGGCGACCTCACCACGGGGCGCTTCCTGCCCACCCGCTTCGTGCTGGACAACTACGAGCAGATCTTCGCCGGCGCGCCCGAGACCTGTTCCTGCCCGCGCGCGCAACTCCATCGGCATCACGCTGATCGCGACCGTCGTCGCGGTCGTGCTCGCGACCCTCTGCGCGTACGCGATCGCGCGCCTGGACTTCCCCGGCAAGCGCCTCGTGCTGGTCAGCGCGCTCGGGGTCTCGATGTTCCCGGTGATCTCGATCGTGACGCCGCTGTTCAACCTCTGGCGCACGATCGGGCTGTACGACACCTGGCCGGGCCTGATCATCCCCTATCTCTCGCTGACGTCGCCGATCTCGATCTACACCCTGGCGGCGTACTTCCAGCAGATCCCCTGGGACCTCGAGCGGGCCGCGCAGGTCGACGGCGCCACCAGCTTCGAGGCGTTCCGGAAGGTGATCGTCCCGCTCGCCCTGCCCGGCGTGTTCACCACCGCGATCATCGCGTTCTTCATCGCCTGGAACGACTTCGTCTACGGCATCTCGCTGACGTCCACCTCGGCCGCGCGCCCGGTCCCGGCGGCGCTGGCCTTCTTCACCGGCGCCTCCCAGTTCGAGGAGCCCACGGGCGCGATCTCGGCCGCAGCGATCATCGTCACCATCCCCATCGTCATCATCGTCGTGCTCTTCCAGCGCCAGATCGTCTCCGGTCTGACGCAGGGCGCGGTCAAGGGCTGACCCCAGGAGGCAACCGGCCATGGCCACCATCGAGATCCAGAACCTCGTCAAGCGGTACGACGACGGCTTCCCCGCCGTCAACGACGTGAGCCTCGACATCGCCGACGGCGAGTTCGTGATCCTCGTCGGCCCCTCGGGCGCGGGAAGTCCACGCTGCGCTGCGCATGATCGTGGGACTCGAGGACATCACCGAGGGCGAGTCGCGCATCGACGGCAAGCGCGTGAACGAGAGCGCGCCGCGCGACCGCGACCTCGCCATGGTCTTCCAGAACTACGCCCTGTACCCCCACCTGAGCGTGTACGACAACATCGCCTTCCCGATGCGGCTGTCGAAGAACAAGCTCCCCGAGGACGAGATCGACCGCCGGGTGCGCCGCGCCTCGTCGATGCTGGGGCTGGACGAGCACCTCGAGCGCAAGCCCGGCAACCTCTCGGGCGGTCAGCGCCAGCGCGTGGCGATGGGGCGCGCGATCGTCCGCGAGGCCGACGCCTTCCTCTTCGACGAGCCGCTGTCGAACCTCGACGCGAAGCGCGCGGCCAGATGCGCACCCAGATCGCGCGGCTGCAGCGGCGCCTGGGCATCACGAGCGTCTACGTCACCCACGACCAGACCGAGGCGATGACCCTGGGGGACCGGGTCGCGGTGCTGAAGAAGGGCAGGTCGCAGCAGGTCGCCTCGCCGCGCGAGCTCTACGAGCGACCCGCGAACCTCTTCGTCGCCGGTTTCATCGGCTCTCCCTCGATGAACTTCCTGCCCGCCCGGGAGGAGGGCGGGCACCTGCGCACGCCGATCGGGGACCTCACGGCACCCGAGCACGTCCTCGAGGCCGCCCGGGGGAGGGACCTGGTGCCGCTGGGGGTGCGCCCCGAGCACTTCGAGGACCTCGAGTTCGTCGACGAGGCGCTGCCGCCGCACGGCACGGAGCTGGCCGTGACGCCCACCCACACCGAGTGGCTCGGCAACGAGCAGTACGGCTACATCGACTACGAGAAGGACCCCGAGGTGGCCGAGGTCCTCGACGAGCTCGCCCGCGATCTCGACCAGGACGAGATCCCGCCGCAGGTGGTGGTGACCCTCAGCTCCGCGAGCCGGGTCCGCGGCGGCATGGAGTCCCGGATCTGGGTGGACACGCGCAAGGTCCACGTCTTCGACGTCGCCACAGGGGAGAACCTCACCCGCGACGAGGAGAAGGGGGCGGAGCTCACGCGCCGCGCCGCCGAGGACCGGCGGCCGCGAGATCGAGACCGCCGCGGCGCTGGAGGACTGAGGCCGACTCCCGCGCCCGTCCCCGCGCGGCGCGCCGCGCCCGAGGACGGCACGGCGAGCGCGTAGTGTGGCGGACATCTGATATCCGCTGTGAAAGGCCTCCGTGTTCGTCCTCTCCCTCACCGGTCGCGCCGGCCACGGCCGCGCCGCCGGCGACCCCGTCCCCGCTCTGCTCGAGGCTCTCGAGGGGCTCGAGCCGCCGCTCGCCCCGGAGCGGACCGCCGGCCCGGACGCGCTCGTGCTCGCCTCCCGAGGGGAGACCGCGCTCGAGGCGATGCCGCGGGCGCTCGAGGTCGGGAGCACGGCCGTCGGCCTCGGGATCGGCGCCGTGCCGGGGCCGCTGCCCGGCTCGGTCCGCGAGCTCTCCGGCCCCGCCGTCGAGGCCGCCCGGAGCGCCGTGGCCGCGGCGTCGACCACCTCGCAGGTCCCGCTCGCCGTCCGCGCCGCCGATCCCCGCCACGCCGACACCGCCGCCGACGTCGAGGCCGTGCTGCGGCTGATCGGCTGGATGATCCGCGCCCGCGCCGCGGCCAGTGGCAGGCCGTGCACGAGCCGCGTGAGGATCCCACGGCCACGCAGGCCGTCCTCGCCGAGCGCCTCGGCGTCACCCAGCAGACCGTCTCCCGCGCTGTGAAGACCAGCGGCTGGCGCGAGGAGAGCGCCGCCCATCCGCTCGCCGTGCGACTGCTGAGCATGATCGACCTCACGTCGACCCGCTGAGTCCGCCCCCGCCCCCGAGGGCGGGGGCGCCGCGCGCTATCCTGGGGCCGCCCCGACGACAACCGAGGAGACACATGGCGACGACGAACGACCTCAAGAACGGAATGGTGCTGGTCATCGACCAGCGGCTCTGGAGCGTGGTCGAGTTCCAGCACGTCAAGCCCGGCAAGGGACCCGCCTTCGTGCGCACCAAGCTCAAGAACGTCCTGTCCGGCAAGGGCGTGGACAAGACCTTCAACGCCGGCGTGAAGGTCGAGACGGCCACCGTGGACCGCCGCGACATGCAGTTCTCCTATCTCGACGGCGACATGTACGTCTTCATGGACACCTCGAACTGGGAGCAGACCAGCCTCACCGAGGAGGTCGTGGGCGAGGCCAAGGACTTCATGGTCGAGGGCCAGGACGTCGTCATCGCCTTCCACGAGGGCAACGCGCTCTTCGTCGAGTCGCCCGCCTCCGTGGTGCTCGAGATCGAGTTCACCGAGCCCGGCCTGCAGGGCGACCGCTCCAGCGGCGGCACCAAGCCCGCGCGCCTGACCACCGGCCGCGAGATCCAGGTCCCGCTGTTCCTCAACGAAGGCGACCGTGTCAAGGTCGACACCCGCAGCGGCGACTACCTCGAGCGCGTGAAGTGACCCGAGGGTCGACCCCGCAGGGCGCCGACGACCGACCCGCCCCGCGCCCCACCGGCCTCCCCCTCCCCACCCGGGAGGGGGCGGAGGTCGAGCTCGAGCGGACCGTCCCGGCCGCCGCGGACCGGCTCCACGGACGCTCCCGCGACCGGATACGCGCCCTGGACGTGCTCTTCGAGGCCGACGCCAAGCAGGCCGACGTGCTCGACGTGCTCGCCGAGCGGCTCCGTCGCACGGCCGCGCAGACCCCGCTGCCCGAGCGCTCCCGCGCCCTGGTCGAGCTCTACGCCCCGCACGCCGTCGACATCGACGAGGACCTCTCCACGCACTCCCGCGACTGGCCGCGCACCGCATGCCCGCGGTGGACCGCGCGATCCTGCGCCTCGGCGCCGCCGAGGTGTCGCACGGCGAGGAGCCCGGGGCGCGCGGCGCGATCATCGGCGAGTACACCAAGATCGCCGAGGTCCTCTCGACCGACGACTCCCCGCGCTTCGTCAACGGCCTGCTGCAGCGGCTCGTGGACGTGCGCGGCCTGCTCGGCTGAGCAGGACCGGACCCCTCAGCAGTCACCCTCCGCCCCCGCCGGGCGCGTCCCCGTCCGAGGGGCGGGCAGGCGGGGGCGGACCCGCACCTGCCGACTACACTCGGCACAGCTCGCACGAGCACCCGACCCTTTAACGACACGTCCCGTGAGGCGTGGAAGGGAGAACACCGCATGACCAGCACCGACCCTGCCCTGGAAAGGGGAGCCGAGAGCTCCCGCGTCCTCGGGCCCGAGGAGATCCGGCGCGCGCTGACCCGCATCGCCCACGAGATCCTCGAGAGCGACCACGGTGCCGAGGACCTCGTCCTGCTCGGCATCCCGCACCGCGGCGTGCCGCTCGCCCGCCGCCTCGCCGAGCTCATCGCCCGCGCCGAGGGTCGCCCCGACGGCGCCGACCTCGCCGACCTGCACGGCGCGCTCGACATCACCATGTACCGCGACGACCTGCGCAGCAATCCCACCCGTGCGCCGAGCCCCACCCGGATCCCCGCCGCCGGCATCGACGGTCGCACCGTCGTGCTCGTCGACGACGTGCTCTACTCCGGCCGCACCGTCCGCGCCGCCCTCGACGCGCTCAGCGCCATCGGCCGACCCGCCGCCGTGCGCCTGGCCGTGCTCGTGGACCGCGGCCATCGCGAGTCGCCGATCCGCGCCGACCACGTCGGCAAGAACCTGCCCACCTCGCGCAGCGAGCGGGTGCACGTCCAGCTCACGGAGACCGACGGCACCGACGCGGTGGACATCGTCCGCCCGGCCCGCACGACGGGGGAGGGGCGCGCATGAGGCACTTCATCTCGATCGCGGACCTCCGCCGCGAGGAGGCCCTCGAGGTCCTCGCGACCGCCGAGCACATGGCCCAGACCCAGTCCCGCGCGATCCGCAAGCCGCCCACCCTCGTGGGCACCACCGTCGTGAACCTCTTCTTCGAGGACTCCACCCGCACCCGGATCAGCTTCGAGGCCGCGGCCAAGCGCCTCTCGGCCGACGTCATCAACTTCTCCGCCAAGGGCTCGAGCATCTCCAAGGGCGAGTCGCTGAAGGACACCGCGCTCACCCTCCAGGCGATGGGCGCCGACGCGGTCGTGGTGCGCTCGGGCTCCTCCGGCGCGGCGCACCTGCTCGCCCACGCCGGCTGGATCGACCAGCCCATCGTCAACGCGGGCGACGGCGCGCACGAGCACCCCACCCAGGCGATGCTCGACGCCTTCACCATGCGCCGTCACCTGCGGCGCGGCGACCCGCACGCGGGCCTCGACGGCCTGCACGTGGTGATCGTCGGGGACGTGCTCCACTCCCGCGTCGCCCGCTCGAACGTCGCTGCTGACCCTGCTCGGCGCCCGCGTCACGCTCGTCGCACCGCCCGCGCTGGTGCCCGTCGGCGCCTCCGCCTGGCCGTGCGAGATCTCCTACGACCTCGACCAGGCCCTCGCCGCCGGTCCCGACGCCGTGATGATGCCGCGGGTCCAGCACGAGCGGATGGTCGGCGGCGGCTTCTTCCCGACGGCGGGGGAGTACTCCCGCCGCTACGGGCTCAGCGCCGCCCGCGCCGCCTCCCTGCCCGAGCACACGATCGTCATGCACCCCGGCCCGATGAACCGCGGCTTCGAGATCGCCGGCTCCGTCGCCGACTCGCCGCGCGCCGTCATCGTCGAGCAGGTCGCCTCCGGCGTGTTCGTGCGCATGGCCGTGCTCTACCACCTGCTCGCCACCGACTCCCGGGAGGCCCCCCGTGACCGCTGACACCACCACCGCCACGACCGGCTCCCCGGCCCCGCCGCTGCTGCGCGGCGGTCGCCCCTACGGCGAGGACGTGCAGGACATCCTGATCCGCGAGGGCCGCATCGCCGCGATCGGCGGCGAGCTCGAGGCGCCGGACGGCGTCGAGGTGATCGACGCCGAGGGTCGCGTGATCCTCCCCGGCCTGGTCGACCTCCACACCCACCTGCGCGAGCCCGGCGGCGAGGAGGCCGAGACCGTCGAGACCGGCACCCGCGCCGCCGCCCGCGGCGGCTTCACCGCCGTGCACGCCATGGCCAACACGACCCCCGTCGCGGACACCGCGGGCGTGGTCGAGCAGGTCGCGATGCGCGGCGAGGCCGCCGGCTGGTGCGCCGTCCGCCCCGTCGGCGCGGTCACCGTGGGCCTCCAGGGCGAGCGCCTCGCCGAGCTCGACGCGATGGCGAACTCCCGCGCCCGCGTCCGCGTGTTCAGCGACGACGGCAAGTGCGTGCACGACCCGGTGCTGATGCGGCGGGCGCTGGAGTACGTGAAGTCCTTCGACGGCGTGATCGCCCAGCACGCCCAGGACCCGCGCCTGACCGAGGGCGCCCAGATGCACGAGGGGCTCGTCTCGGCGGAGCTGGGGCTGACCGGATGGCCGGCCGTGGCCGAGGAGTCGATCATCGCCCGCGACGTGCCGCTGGCCCATCACGTCGGCTCCCGCCTGCACGTCTGCCACCTCTCGACCGCCGGCGCTGTGGACATCGTGCGCTGGGCCAAGCGGCGCGGCATCGCGGTCACCGCCGAGGTCACCCCGCACCACCTGCTGCTGACCGATGAGAACGTGCGCCAGTTCGACGCGGTGTTCAAGGTCAACCCGCCGCGCGCACCGCCGCGGACGTCGAGGCGGTGCGCGAGGGCCTGGCCGACGGGACCATCGACATCGTCGCGACCGACCACGCCCCCATCCCGCGGACGCCAAGGACCGCGAGTGGGACCAGGCCGCGATGGGCATGACCGGCCTCGAGACCGCGCTGTCCCTGGTCCAGTCCACGATGATCGACGAGGGCCGCCTCGGCTGGCGCGACGTCGCCCGGGTGCTCTCCGAGAAGCCCGCCGAGATCGGCCGCGACCAGGACCACGGCCGACCGGTCGCGGTGGGGGAGCCGGCCCACCTGCTCGTCTGGGACCCGCACCCGGTGCGGGTCGCGGACCCCGCCGAGCACGCTTCCCAGGGCCGCAACTCTCCCTTCGCGGGCCTCGAGTCGCCCGGCGCGAACCGGCTCACCCTGCTCGGCGGCCGGCCCACCGTGCGCGACGGCGCGGTGGTGGAGAGGTGAGCGGGCGGATCGTCCCGGTCCTTCTGCTGGCGGTGCTGTTCGCGCTGATGATCGGCGCGATGGTGCTCGGCTGGCGCCGGCGCGGCCGCTCGCAGGCCCATCTGCCGGCCCCGTCGGCACGGACGCTCGAGGAGCTCGGCGAGGCCACCGCCCACGGGCCCGTCGGCGCGGTCTACGTCGACACCGTCCTCGCCGAGCGCTCGCTCGAGCGGGTCGTCGCCCACCGCCTGGGACAGCGCGCCCGCGCCGAGGTCAGCCTCGGCGAGCAGGGCACCTGGCACCTGGAGCGCGAGGGCACCGGGCCGCTCACCATCCCCGCCGCGGCCGTCCGGGAGGTCACCTCCGGGCCCGGCATGGCGGGGAAGTTCATCGGCGGCGACGGCCTGCTGATCATCCGCTGGAGCCTCGGCGACCAGCTCCTGGACACCGGCCTGCGCCTCGACCGGCGCGCCGACCACGACCTCCTGCTCTCCCGGAAGGAGCACTCATGACCACCCCCGCCCCCGCCACCCCCAGGCCCTCGGGCCGTGCGCGCCGCGAGCGCGCGCCGCTGATCCTCGAGGACGGCACCGTGTCGCGCGGCTCCGCCTACGGCGCCCGGGGCGCCCGCTTCGGCGAGGTCGTCTTCACCACCGGCATGACCGGCTACCAGGAGACCCTCTCGGATCCCTCCTACGCCGGGCAGATCGTCGTGCAGACCGCCCCGCACATCGGCAACACCGGTGCGAACGCCGAGGACATGGAGTCCCGCCGCGTGTGGGTGCGCGGCTACGCCGTGCGCGACGCGAGCCGCATCGCCTCCTCCTTCCGCGCCGAGCAGAGCCTCGACGACCTCCTGATCAGCAGCGACGTGGTCGGCATCAGCGACATCGACACCCGCATGCTCACCCGTCGGTCGCGCGAGGAGGGCTCCGCCCGCGGCGGCATCTTCTCCGGAGAGGCACTCGAGGCCTCGGAGGAGGAGCCGCTCGCCCAGGTGCGCGAGCGACCGCAGATGGCCGGCTCGAGCTTCGTCGAGGAGGTCACGATCGCCCAGCCCGTCGTGCTCGAGCCCGAGGGCGAGGCGGTCGCGACCGTCGCCGCCGTGGACCTCGGCATCAAGGGCGCCTCGCCGCGCTCCATGCTCGACCGCGGCCTGCGCGTGCACCTGCCGCCCGCCACGACCTCCCTGGAGGACCTCCTCGCGATCGGCGCCGATGCCGTCTTCTTCTCCAACGGCCCCGGCGACCCCTCCGCCGCGACCGCCCAGATCGAGTCGCTGCGCGGCGTGCTCGACGCAGGCGTGCCCTTCTTCGGCATCTGCTTCGGCAACCAGTCGCTGGGCCGCGCCCTCGGCTTCGATACCTACAAGCTGAAGTTCGGCCACCGCGGCATCAACCAGCCCGTCCAGGACCGCGAGACCGGCCAGGTCGCGATCACCGCGCACAACCACGGCTTCGCCGTCGACGTGCCGCTCGAGGGCGAGCACACCGCCCCCCACGACGGGGGCCGCTACGGCCGAGTCGTCGTCTCCCACGTGGGCCTGAACGACGACGTGGTCGAGGGCCGCGGCCGCCTCGACCTCCCCGCCTACTCCGTCCAGTACCACCCCGAGGCCGCCGGCGGCCCCCACGACGCCTCGTCCCTCTTCGACCGACTGGTGGAGCTCGCCGTCGCGCACCGCGCCGCCTCCGCCGACAAGGAGTCCTGATGCCCCGCCGTACCGATATCTCCTCCGTCCTCGTCGTCGGCTCCGGCCCGATCGTCATCGGCCAGGCCGCGGAGTTCGACTACTCCGGCACCCAGGCCTGCCGCGTCCTGCGCGAGGAGGGCCTGCGGGTCATCCTGGTCAACTCCAACCCGGCCACGATCATGACCGACCCGGAGATCGCCGATGCCACCTACATCGAGCCGATCGACCCGGACATCATCCGCTCGATCATCGCCGCGGAGCGGCCCGACGCGATCCTGCCGACGCTCGGCGGGCAGACCGCGCTGAACGCCGCGATCGCCCTGGCCGAGAACGGGACCCTCGAGGAGTTCGGCGTCGAGATGATCGGCGCGAACCTCGAGGCGATCAACAAGGCCGAGGACCGCCAGCAGTTCAAGGAGGTCGTCGAGCGGGTCGGCGGCGAGTCCGCCCGCTCGCGGATCTGCCACACCATGGACGAGTCGCTGGAGGCGGCCGACGAGCTCGGCTACCCGATGGTGGTCCGCCCCAGCTTCACCATGGGCGGGCTCGGCTCCGGCATGGCCTACGACGAGGCGGACCTGCGCCGCATCGGCGGCGACGGCCTGCACTACTCGCCGACCTCCGAGGTCCTGCTCGAGGAGTCGATCCTGGGCTGGAAGGAGTTCGAGCTCGAGCTCATGCGCGACAGCGCCGACAACTGCGTCGTGATCTGCTCGATCGAGAACGTCGACCCCGTCGGCGTGCACACCGGCGACTCGGTCACCGTCGCCCCCGCGCTGACCCTCACCGACGTCGAGATGCAGAAGCGCGCGACCTCGGCATCGCGATCATCCGCGAGGTCGGCGTCGACACCGGCGGCCGCAACGTCCAGTTCGCCACCCACCCCGAGACCGGCCGCATCGTCGTGATCGAGATGAACCCCCGCGTCTCCCGCTCCTCGGCGCTCGCCTCGAAGGCCACCGGCTTCCCGATCGCGAAGATCGCCGCGCGCGTCGCGATCGGCTACACCCTGGACGAGATCCGCAACGACATCACCGGCACCACCCCGGCCAGCTTCGAGCCTGCGCTGGACTACGTCGTGGTCAAGGTCCCCCGCTTCGCCTTCGAGAAGTTCCCCGCCGCGGACCCGACGCTCACCACCACCATGAAGAGCGTCGGCGAGGCGATGGCCCTGGGCCGCAACTTCACCGAGGCCCTCGGCAAGGCGCGCGCTCCATCGACGCCAAGGGCGCGTCCCTGGACTACACGGGCGCGCCGCCGAGCGCCGCCGAGGTCGCCGCGCTCCTGGACGAGGTGCGCACCCCGACCTCCGAGCGCCTGGTCGCCATCGCGCGGATCCTGTGGTCCGCGGCGGAGGGGATCCTCGACCCCGTCGAGACCCTCGACCGCCTCGTCGAGGCGACGGCGATCGACCGCTGGTTCCTCGACCAGATGCTGATCGTCGCCGAGCTGGCGGCGGAGATCCGCGCGAGCGACGTGCTGGACGCGGACCTGCTGGGCCTGGCCAAGCGGCACGGCCTCTCCGACGAGCAGATCGGCGCGCTCACCGGCCGCGCGGCGACGTCGTCAAGGGCGTGCGCGAGGCGCTGGGGATCAACCCGGTCTACAAGACGGTGGACACCTGCGCCGCGGAGTTCGCCTCCCGCACCCCGTACCACTACTCGACCTATGACCAGGAGACCGAGATCGAGCCCCGCGAGAAGCCCGCGGTGCTGATCCTCGGCTCGGGCCCCAACCGCATCGGCCAGGGCATCGAGTTCGACTACTCCTGCGTCCACGCCGCGCTCGCCCTCGGCGATCCGGAGCCGCCCGGCGGCGGCTACGAGACGGTCATGATCAACTGCAACCCCGAGACGGTCTCGACCGACTACGACATCGCCGACCGGCTCTACTTCGAGCCGCTCACCTTCGAGGACGTCGTCGAGGTGTACGAGGCGGAGAAGGCCGCCGGCTCCGTCGCCGGCGTCATCGTCCAGCTCGGCGGCCAGACCCCGCTGTCCCTCGCGCGCCGCCTCGAGGCGGAGGGCCTGCCGATCATCGGCACCAGCCCCGCCGCGATCGACAACGCCGAGGACCGCGGCCACTTCGGCGCCGTCCTGGCCGAGGCCGACCTGCCCGCCCCGCCCTACGGCACCGCCTGGGCGCTGAGCGACGCGATCGAGGTCGCCGCGGAGGTCGGCTACCCGGTGCTCGTGCGCCCCAGCTACGTGCTCGGCGGCCGCGGCATGGAGATCGTCTTCGACGAGGCGGGGCTGGTCGACTACGTCGGCCGCAACCTGCCCGACGGGGGCCGCGCCGAGGCGCCGATCCTCATCGACAGCTTCCTGGACACCGCGATCGAGATCGACGTGGACGCCCTCTACGACGGCGAGGAGCTCTACCTCGCCGGCGTCATGGAGCACATCGAGGAGGCCGGCATCCACTCCGGCGACTCCGCCTGCACCCTGCCGCCGGTCACCCTCGGCGATCCGGTGCTCGAGCGGATCCGCGCCTCGACCCTCGCGATCGCCGAGGGCGTGGGCGTGCGCGGCCTGCTCAACGTGCAGTACGCCCTCTCCCACGGCGTGCTCTACGTGCTCGAGGCGAACCCCCGCGCCTCCCGCACCGTGCCCTTCGTCGCGAAGGCCACCGGGGTGCCGCTCGCGCAGGCGGCCGCGGCCGCTCATGGCCGGCACCTCCATCGCGGACCTGCGCCGCGGCGGCGTGCTCCCGGCCGCCGGCGACGGCTCGGACCTGCCCGAGGACTCGCCGATCGCGGTGAAGGAGGCGGTGTCGCCGTTCAAGCGCTTCCGCACCCGCGAGGGACGCGCCGTGGACTCGGTGCTCGGCCCGGAGATGCGCTCGACGGGCGAGGTGATGGGCATGGACTCGACCTTCCCGCTCGCCTTCGCGAAGTCGCAGCTGGCGATCTCCGGCCAGGGCCTGCCCACCGCGGGCACCGCCTTCGTCTCGGTCTCCGACCGCGACAAGCGCTCGCTCCCGCCGCCGGTCGCGCGCCTGGCCGCGCTCGGCTTCGAGATCCTCACCACCGAGGGCACCGGGCGGGTGCTCGGCCGCTACGGGATCCCCTGCCGCGTCGCGCGCAAGGCCTCGGAGGAGGGCGAGGGCGCGAGCGTCATCGACCTCATCGAGGCGGGCGAGGTGGACCTCGTGCTGAACACCCCCTCGGGCTCCAACGCCCGCGTCGACGGCTACGCCATCCGCGCCGCCGCGACCAGCATGGACGTCCCGGTGATCACGACGCCGCAGGAGTTCCAGGCGGCCGTCCAGGCGATCGAGGCGCGCCCCGTGGAGCCCTTCGAGGTCCACAGCATCCAGGCCCACACCGCGCGTCTGCGCGAGGTGCGGACGGCCGGGGCGTCGGCATGAGCACCGCCCCGGCGAGCTTCGGACGGCGGTCGCAGGAGGAGACGGCCGCGCGCGGCCGCCTCGTCGCGGGCATCGACCCGCACGCCGCGCCGCTGGAGTCCTGGGGGCTCCCCGACAGCCCCGCGGGGCCGCGGGAGTTCTCCCGCACGGTGCTCGAGGCCGTCACCGGCCACGTCGCCGCGCTCAAGCCGCAGTCGGCGTTCTTCGAGCGCCACGGCGGCCGCCGGCGTCGCGGTGCTCGAGGAGCCGCTGGCCGCGGCCCGCGCGGCGGGGGTGCTGACGATCCTCGACGTCAAGCGGGGCGACATCGGCTCGACGATGGACGCCTATGCCCGGGCGCACCTCCTGCCCGGCGCACCGCTGGAGGCCGACGCGATCACCGTCAGCCCCTATCTGGGCACCGGCTCCCTCGACCCCGCCGGCGAGCTCGCCCTGGCCCACGGCAAGGGGCTGTTCCTCCTCGCCCTGACCTCCAACCCCGACGGACCGCAGGTCCAGCACGCGAGGACCGACCAGGACACGCCGGTCGCGCTGGAGATCGCGCGACACGCCGAGAGGATCGGCGGCGCCGCGCCGGGGGAGTGGTCGAGCATCGGCCTGGTCGTCGGCGCGACCGTCGGCGATGCCTACCGCCGCCTCGGCCTGGACGCCGCCGCGCCCTCGGTCCCGGCTGCTCGCCCCCGGCGTCGGGGCCCAGGGCGCCGGACCTGCGGAGATCGCCGACGTCTTCGGTGAACGTGCAGGTCAGACCCTGGTCTCGGTGTCCCGCGGACTGCTCGCGGCAGGGCCGGACCGGGCGGCGCTCGCCCAGCGCGCGGAGGAGCTGGCAACGACCTTCCGCTGAGGCCGAGGGGCGCTCCCGCACGGGGCCCGGACATCGCCGGAGGACGGCGGCGTCGGGCCCCGAAACGCATCGGACCTGGGACTTAGCGTGTCAGAAGTGCCCTCGGCCACGATTATGGGGTTACGCTCTTCCCACACCGGGCTCCTCCCGGACCCGCAGGACAACCGCGACAGAACAAGAGGTAAGAACAGTGGCTCTCCCTCCCCTCACCCCTGAGCAGCGGGCCGAGGCCCTGAAGAAGGCCGCCGAGGCACGCCGCGAGCGCGCGGCCATCAAGGCGCGGCTCAAGGACAGCGCCGGCCACCGCGGCGAGGAGATCAAGAAGGTCCTCGCCGAGGCCGAGTCCAACGAGGTCGTCGGCCGTCTCCGCGTCTCCGCCCTGCTCGAGGCCCTGCCCGGCGTCGGCAAGGTCAAGGCCCAGCAGATCATGGAGGAGATCGGCATCTCGCCCTCCCGCAAGATCCGAGGCCTCGGCTCGCACCAGGCGGAGAAGCTCGTCGCCCACTTCTCCGAGTGAGCCCTGATCTTCCCACCGGGGCCGGCGCCGCGACGGCGCCGGCCCCGGTCACCGTCCTGGCCGGCCCCACCGCGGTGGGCAAGGGGACCGTCTCCGCGGCGATCCGCGCCCGGTATCCCCGGATCTGGCTGTCCGTCTCCGCGACCACCCGCGCGCCCCGCCCCGGCGAGGTCGACGGCGTGCACTACCACTTCATGGGCGAGGAGGAGTTCTCCCGCCTGATCGAGGACGGCCAGATGCTCGAATGGGCCGTGGTCCACGGCCGCAACAAGTACGGCACCCCGCGCGGCCCCGTCGAGGAGAAGGTCGCCGAGGGCCGCCCCGTGCCGCTCGAGATCGACCTCGCCGGCGCCCGCCAGGTGCGCGAGAGCCTCCCCGAGGCTCGCTTCGTCTTCCTCGCCCCGCCGGACTGGGACACGCTCGTGCGGCGTCTCGTGGGCCGCGGCACGGAGGACGAGGAGGAGCGCGAGCGCCGTCTCGCGACCGCCAGGGTCGAGCTCGCCGCGGAGGACGAGTTCGACGTGACCATCGTCAACGACTCGGTGGACCGCGCCGCCGACGAGCTCGCACGCCTGCTCGGCGTGAACGACCTCACCTGACCCCTCTCGCTCCTGCCCTCGCCGCCGCGCGCGGCGTGGCGTATCCTGGAGCGTCGCACGTCGTCACCCAGGAAGGGACATCCGTGGCCGGAACAGTCGCACAGCCCGAAGGCATCACGAACCCCCCGATCGACCGTCTCCTCGAGACCGTCGACTCGAAGTACGCCCTGGTGCTGTACGCCTCCCAGCGCGCCCGCCAGATCAACGCGTACTACTCGCAGCTCTCCGAGGGTCTGCTCGAGTTCGTCGGCCCGCTGGTCGACGTCGAGAACCAGGAGAAGCCGCTCTCGATCGCGGCGCGCGAGATCGACGAGGGCCTCCTGACCGTCCGCGAGATCGACGAGGAGGAGTACGCCGCGCAGAACGAGCCGGACCCCAACGCCCCGGCCCCGCTGCTGCTCGGCGACGACGCCCCCGAGGTCCCGCCGACCGACTTCACCCTCTGATCGCGGCCCTCGCCGGTCGTCGCACGGAGCAGGCATGAGCGACCAGCCGCGCACGCTCGCCGGAGCCCGCGTCCTCGTGGGCGTCGGCGGCGGGATCGCCGCCTACAAGACCGCGCACCTGGTGCGCGGTCTTGTCGGTGAAGGGGCCGAGGTGCGGGTGGTCCCCACCCCCGCCTCGCTCGAGTTCGTGGGCGGGGCGACTTGGGAGGCGCTCAGCCACCACCCGGTGCTCACCTCCGTCTTCGAGGACGTCGACGAGGTCGCCCATGTGCGGCACGGCCAGCAGGCCGATCTCACCGTCATCGCCCCCGCCACCGCGGACCTGCTGGCGCGGATGCGGATGGGCCGCGCCGACGACATGCTCACCGCCTCGCTGCTGGTGACCCGCGGGCCCGTGGTGGTCGCCCCCGCCATGCACACCGAGATGTGGGGGCACCCCTCCACCCGCGAGAACGTCGCCGTCGCGCGCGAGCGGGGCGTGACCGTGCTCGAGCCCGCCGTCGGCCGCCTGACCGGCCCCGACTCCGGACCGGGCCGCCTTCCCGAGCCCGAGGCGATCCTCGACGCCGCCCGCGCCGCGATCGCCGCGCCGCGCGACGATCGCGGGGAGCCGCGCGCGATCTCGTCGGCCGCGAGTCGCTGATCACTGCCGGCGGCACCCGCGAGGAGCTCGACCCCGTCCGCTTCCTCGCCAACCACTCCTCCGGCCGACAGGGCTGGGCGCTCGCCCATGCGGCCCTCGTGCGCGGCGCGCGGGTGCGCCTGGCCGCCGCGAACGTCGCGCTCGAGACCCCGCCCGGCGCGGACCGCCTCGACGTGGTCAGCGCCGCCGAGCTCGCCGAGCTCGTCGCCGCCCGGCTCGGGGAGGTCGACGCGCTCGTCATGGCCGCCGCCGTGGCGGACTTCACCTCCGCGGGCCGCGCGGACCAGAAGATCAAGAAGGACGAGTCCGCCCCGGACTCCGTGCCGACCCTCGCCCTGGCCCGCACCCAGGACATCCTGCGTAAAAGCGTCGGCTCCCGCGGCGGGGCCGCGCGCCCCGCGATCGTGGGCTTCGCCGCCGAGACCGGCGGGGACGGCGCCGCAGCCCTGGACCTCGCCCGGCAGAAGGCGCGCCGCAAGGGCGCCGACCTGCTGGTCTTCAACGACGTCAGCGCCGGGGTGTTCGGCGCCGCGGACAACGAGGTGCGGATCCTGGACCGCGATGGCGAGGAGGTCGCCCGCGCCGCGGGCAGCAAGACCCTCGTCGCCCACGCCGTGCTCGACGAGCTCGTCGGTCGTCTCCCGGAAGTACCCTGATCCCCATGACCACCAGCGAGCGCGCACCTTCACGTCCGAATCGGTCACCGAGGGGCATCCCGACAAGATCTGCGACCAGATCTCCGACGCGATCCTCGACGACATGCTGAGCCAGGACACCGGCGCCCGCGTCGCCGTGGAGACCATGGTCACCACCGGGCTCGTGCACGTCGCCGGCGAGGTCCGCACGACCGGCTACAGCGACGTCTCCCACATCGTGCGCGACGTGATCCGCGAGATCGGCTACGACTCCTCCGAGAAGGGCTTCGACGCGGACTCCTGCGGCGTCGAGGTCTCGATCGGCGCGCAGTCCCCGGACATCGCCCAGGGGGTGGACACCTCCTTCGAGGCGAGAGGCGACGTCTCGGCCGAGGCCTTCGCGCGTCTCGGCGCCGGCGACCAGGGGCTCATGTTCGGCTACGCCTGCAACGACACCCCCGAGCTGATGCCGTCGCCGATCCACGCCGCGCACCGCCTCACCCAGAACCTCTCCACCGCCCGCCGCGACGGCGTGTCGCCCTACCTCCGCCCCGACGGCAAGACCCAGGTCTCCATCGGCTACGACGAGGACGGCGTGGCCCGCGCGTCGAGGCCGTCGTCGTCTCCACGCAAGACAGCGAGGAGGTCGACCTGGACGCCCAGCTCGCGCCCGCGATCTCCAGGGTCGTCATCGCCCCGGTCCTCGAGGACCTCGCCGCGCAGGGCCTGGACGTCTCCGAGGTCGTCACCCACATCAACCCCTCCGGCCGCTTCGTGCTCGGCGGGCCCAAGGGCGATGCGGGCCTGACCGGCCGCAAGATCATCGTCGACACCTACGGCGGGATGGCCCGCCACGGCGGCGGCGCCTTCTCCGGCAAGGACCCCAGCAAGGTCGACCGCTCCGGCGCCTACGCCATGCGCTGGGTCGCCAAGAACATCGTCGCCGCCGGCCTCGCCGACCGCTGCGAGGTGCAGGTCGCCTACGCGATCGGCGTCGCCGAGCCGGTGGGCCTGTACGTCGAGACCTTCGGCACCGGGAAGGCGCCCGCGCACCGGATCGCCGCCGCCGTGCGCAAGGTCTTCGACCTCCGCCCCGCCGCGCTGATCGAGGCGCTGGACCTGCTCGCGCCCGATCTACTCCCTCACCTCCGTGCACGGCCACTTCGGCCGGGAGTCGCCCGAGTTCACCTGGGAGCGCCGCGACCGCGCCGAGGAGCTGGAGCGCGCCCTGTGACCGCCCCCGACACCTCCGGCGCCCCCGGCGCGGGCCGCACCGCCCCGACGCTGGACCCCGCCCTCACCGCCCGGCTCAAGCACGACGGCACCGGCCTGCTCACCGCCGTCGTGCAGGACGCGAGCGACCAGCGCGTGCTGATGGTCGGCTGGATGGACGACGAGGCGCCGCGGCGCACGCTCACCACGGGCCGGGCGACCTACTGGTCCCGCTCCCGCGGCGAGTACTGGCGCAAGGGCGACACCTCCGGCCACGTCCAGTTCGTGCGCTCCGTCGCGCTGGACTGCGACGGCGACACCCTGCTGGTGCAGGTCGACCAGGTCGGGGCCGCCTGCCACCGCGGCACGGACACCTGCTTCGACGGCGGCGACCTGGACGCCGTCGTGCTGACCGAGAAGGAGCGTTCCCTGTGACCGTCGAGGACGCCCGCCCCGAGGCCTATCCCGAGCGCATCGGCGGCCGCGAGGGCATCGCGCTGGGCGAGATCACCCCGGACCGCGAGACCTTCCGCGAGCTCGCCGCACGCCAGCGGGTCGTGCCCGTCTCGGTGCGGTCGCTGGCCGACGAGGACACCCCCGTCTCGCTCTACCGCCGGCTCACCGCCGACGGCGGCACCCGCGGCACCTTCCTGCTGGAATCCGCCGGGGAGGGCGAGGCCTCCCGGTACTCGATCATCGGCACCCGCGCCCGTGCGGTGCTCACCGAGCGGGACGGCGCCGCGCACTGGCGCGGCGACGTCCCCGCCGGGGTGCCCACCTCCGGCGACCCCGTCGAGGCCCTCGCGGCCGTGACCTCCGCGTTCCGCGCCGCCCGCCAGCAAGATCTGCCGCCGTTCTCCGGCGGGCTCGTCGGCTACGTCGCCTACGACGCGGTGCGCCACTGGGAGAAGTCGCCCGAGGCGCCGCCGGACGAGATCGGTCTGCCGGACCTCTCGATCTTCGCTCGCGCAGGACGTCGTCGTCCACGACGCCCACGACTCGACCGTCGTCCTGGTCGCCAACGCCCTGAACCTCAACGCCACCGACGACGGCGTGGACGCCGCCTACGACGACGCCCTCGCCCGCCTCGAGACGCTCCGTCAGCGGTCGCGCACCCCCGCGGTCGGCGGACCGACCGTCTACGACACCGTCAGCGACCTCGCGCCCAAGGCCCGCACCGCCCAGCGCGAGTACGAGGCCGCGGTCCACGAGGCGGTGCGCGACATCGTCGACGGGGAGATCTTCCAGGTCGTCCCCTCGCAGCGCTTCTCCCTGCCGATCGCGGCGGACCCGCTGGACGTGTACCGGGTGCCGCGCCGCATGAACCCCAGCCCCTACATGTACCTGCGCGCACCGAGGACGCCGACGGCGAGCCGATCGACGTGGTCGGCGCGAGCCCCGAGTCGCTCGTGACCGTCCGCGGCACCACCGCGACGACCCACCCGATCGCCGGCTCCCGCCCCCGCGGCGCGAGCCCCGAGGAGGACGAGCACCTGGCGGCCGAGCCGCTGGCCGACCCGAAGGAGCGCTCCGAGCACCTCATGCTCGTGGACCTCGCCCGCAACGACCTGCAGAAGTTCTGCGCTCCCGGCACCGTGGTGGTGCGGGACTTCATGCACATCGAGCGGTTCAGCCACATCCAGCACATCGTCTCCACCGTCACCGGCACCCTGCGCGAGGACGCCGCGGCCTACGACGCGCCGCGCGCCACCTTCCCGGCCGGCACCCTCTCCGGCGCCCCGAAGCCCTCCGCGATGCGGATCATCGACCGGCTCGAGCCCGTGCGCCGCGGCGTCTACGGCGGGACGGTCGGCTACTTCGACTTCGCCGGCGACATGGACATGGCGATCGCGATCCGCACCGCCGTGATCAAGGACGGCACCGCGCACGTGCAGGCCGGCGGGGGAGTGGTCGCCGACTCCGACGCGACCATGGAGCACCGCGAGACCCAGGCCAAGGCCGCCGCCGCGCCGCGCGCCGCCGCCTCCGCCGACACCCTCCGCCCCGCATGAGCGCCGAGCAGCGACCGCGCCGCACCGGGCCCTCGCGCCGCTCCGCCGTCCTCGGCGGCCTCGTCGCCGCGGGCGCCCTGGCCGGCACCACGCGCGCCACCTGGGTGCAGGCCACCGCCCCCGACCTCGCCGGCACGGCGCAGGACGTCGCGGTGGGCGGCGCGGACGCCGCCCCGGCGGTGCTCGCCCTCGCCCTCGCGGCCCTCGCCGCGGCGCTGGCGACCTCGCTCTCGAGCCGCTGGGTGCGCTTCCTCACGGGGCCGGTCCTGATCGCCGCCGGGCTCGGCGCGGGCCTCGCCTCCCTCACCCCGGCTGCGCGACCCGCCGCGGCGGCCGGATCCGCCGTCGCCGAGTCCACCGGGGTGGTCGGCGCGCAGGTCGCCGCGGACGCGACCAGCTGGCCGCTGATCGCCCTCGTCCCGGCCCTCGCCGTGATCGCCACCGGCGTGATCGTCTTGCTCGCAGGCGGTTCCTGGCCCGTCGGCAGTCGCTACCGCAGCGCCGCCGTCACCACGGCCGCCGACCCCGCCGAGGACCCCGCCGCCGCCTGGGACGCCCTCACCCGCGGCGAGGACCCGAGCCTCGCCGGCCCCGACGAGGACGAGGACGCGCCGCGCGCGGGGACGGACCCCTCGGGCGCTCCCGGGGCCGACGGCGCCGGGACGCCCCCGCGCGCTGACCGCCTTGAGCAAGACGCCGCGGACGATGCCGTCGTCCGACGGCATGACGTGGCACAATGGCCCCGACCGGGACCCAGACTGGAGAAGGATCATGTCGAAGACCTACACCGTGCCGCCGCCGCCCCATCACAACGAGGGGAAGACCGTCGCGGCGTGGACGATGAACATGGGCATCGTGATCGGCTCCGTCCCGATCGCCGCGGGCCTCATCCTCCCCGAGATGACGGTGCTGATCTGGGTCGGCGCCGCGATCGTCGTGCTCGCGATCCTGGCCGGCGTCGTGATGTCCAAGGCCGGCCTCGGCCAGCCCAAGAAGTACGGCCACCCGGTCGCCGAGGCCGTCGCCGTCGCCGAGACCCGTCCCGACGAGGCCCCCGCCGAGGCCGGCGCCCGGTGACCCTCGCGGCGCAGGAGCGGGACGAGCAGTTCGGCGCGGGAGGACCCGCGCGCGGTGCGCACCGGCTCCTCGCCGCCGCTCGGCATCATGGGCGCCGCACTGGCGCTCGCGGTCGGGGTGCGACTGATCTTCGACCCGTTCCGCACCCATGTGCCGCTGTGCATCGTCAACCACCTCACGGGCATCGAGTGCCCCGGCCGCGGAGCGCTCCGCGCCGTGCACTCCCTGCTCGCCGGCGACCTGCTGCTGGCCCTGCGCAGCAACCTGCTGATCATCCTCGCGATCCCGCTGACCGCGATCGGCATGGGGGTGTGGACGCCGCGCCGGGCGCGGGGCCTCACCACCGAGCTCACGCCCTCCAGCACGACGGTGCTCGTGCTCACCGGCGTCGTGCTGGTCTTCACGGTGCCGCGGAACCTCCCCGCCTTCTGGTTCCTGGCACCGATCTCGTACGTCGGCGGCTGAGCCCCGCCCCGCGGACCGCGCCTCGTGCGCGGCGCCGCCCCACCCGCTTCAGGAGGATCGAGTGACCACCACCGGAACCGTTCTCGACGACATCATCGTCGGCGTCCGCGAGGATCTCGCCCCCGGCGTCGCGCCGTGCCGGACGCCCAGATCGAGGCGCGCGCTCAGGCCGCCGCCCCCGCCCTCGACGCCCGCGCCCGACTGGCCGGCGACGGCACCACCATGGGCCTGATCGCCGAGGTCAAGCGCGCCAGCCCCTCCAAGGGCGCCCTGGCGGAGATCCCCGAGCCGGCCGAGCTCGCCGGCACCTACGCGGACTCCGGAGCCTCCGCGATCAGCGTCCTCACCGAGCGGCGCCGGTTCCGCGGCTCCCTCGCCGACCTCGACGCCGTCCGCGAGCGGGTCGACGTGCCGGTGCGCGCAAGGACTTCGTCGTCGAGCCGTACCAGGTGCACGAGGCCCGCGCCCACGGGGCGGACATCGTGCCGCTGATCGTCGCCGCGCTCGAGGACGGTCCGCTGCAGGAGCTGTACGCCCTCACCGGCGAGCTGGGCATGCAGGCGCTGGTCGAGACCCATACGGAGGAGGAGCTCGAGCGGGCCCTCGCCCTGGACCCGCGGCTCCTCGGCGTCAACGCCCGCAACCTCAAGGACCTCACCGTCGACCTGGACCGTGCCGCGGCCCTGCCGCGCCGCATCCCCGCCGGCCCCCTCGCCATCGGCGAGTCCGCGGTCGCCGCCCGCGCCGACGTCGAGGCCTACGCCGCCGCCGGTGCGGACGCCGTCCTGGTCGGCGAGGCCCTGGTGACCTCCGGGGACCCCGCCGGCGCCGTCTCCTCGTTCCGCGGCGTCGCCCGCCGCGGCCGCCCCCTCCCGGAAGGAGCCCAGGCATGAGCACCCCCGACCCCGTGTCGCCCGACCTCACCCGACCCTCGACGGCGCCGCGCTCCGAGGCCGGGCCCTACTTCGGCGACTTCGGCGGGCGCTTCCTGCCCGAGGCGCTCGTGCCCGCCCTCGACGAGCTCACCGAGACCTACGAGAAGGCGATCGTCGACCCGGAGTTCACCGAGGAGTCGCGGCGTCTGGCCGCCGAGTACACCGGGCGTCCCTCGCTGCTGTCCGAGGCGCCGCGCTTCTCGGCCCTCGCAGGCGGCGCGCGGATCCTCCTCAAGCGCGAGGACCTCAACCACACCGGCTCGCACAAGATCAACAACGTGCTCGGCCAGGCGCCGCTGACCCGACGCATGGGCAAGACCCGCGTGATCGCCGAGACCGGCGCGGGCCAGCACGGCGTCGCCACCGCGACCGCCGCGGCCCTGTTCGGGCTCGACTGCACGATCTACATGGGCGCCGAGGACACCGAGCGCCAGGCCCTCAACGTCGCCCGCATGCGCCTGCTCGGCGCCGAGGTGGTCGCCGTCGAGCAGGGCTCCCGCACCCTCAAGGACGCGATCAACGAGGCCTTCCGCGACTGGGTCGCGAACGTGGAGACCACCCACTACCTGCTGGGCACCGTCGCGGGACCCCACCCGTTCCCCGCCATGGTGCGCGACTTCCACCGCATCATCGGCGAGGAGGCCCGCGCCCAGACCCTCGAGCGCGTGGGCCGACTGCCCGACGCGGTCGTCGCCTGCGTCGGCGGCGGCTCCAACGCGATGGGCATCTTCCACGCCTTCCTCGACGACACCGATCCGCTCGTGCGCCTCGTCGGCCGCGAGGCCGGCGGCGACGGCGTCGCGTCCGGCCGCCACTCGGCGACCATCACCGGCGGCTCCGCCGGTGTGCTCCACGGCGCGCGCGGCTTTCGTCATGCAGGACGAGGACGGCCAGACCATCCCCTCGCACTCCGTCTCCGCCGGACTGGACTACCCCAGCGTCGGCCCCGAGCACGCCTGGCTCGCCGACATCGGCCGCGCCGAGTACCGCGCGATCGACGACGGCCCCGCCATGGAGGCCTTCGCGCCGCTGTCCATGACCGAGGGGATCATGCCCGCGATCGAGTCCGCCCACGCCCTCGCCGGCGCGCTCGAGCTGGGACGCGAGCTCGGGGAGGACGCCGTGATCCTGGTGAGCCTCTCCGGACGCGGGGACAAGGACGTGGACACCGCCTCGCGCTGGTTCGGGCTGGTGGGCGACGATCCCGCGCGCGCCGACCTCGCCGTCCTGCGCGATCTCGCCCGTACCGCCGCACCCGCCGCCCAGGAGGAGGCCCGATGACCGCCGCCGACACCCGCCGCCTGCGCGCCGGCGACGTCCTGGACCGCGCACGCGCCGAGGACCGCGCCGCGCTCATCGGCTACCTGCCCGTCGGATATCCCGACCTCGAGGGCTCGATCGAGGCCGCGAAGGTGCTCATCGACCACGGCGCGGACATGATCGAGCTGGGCCTGCCCTACTCCGACCCCGTCATGGACGGGGCCGTGATCCAGCAGGCCGCCTCCGCCGCGCTCGAGCGCGGCACCCGCACTCGGCAGGTCCTGGAGGCCGTCGAGCGGCTCTCCGGCCGCGGCGCCGCGATCCTGGTGATGAGCTACTGGAACCCGGTGCTCGCCTACGGGCCCGACGCCTTCGCCCGCGACCTCGCCGCCGCCGGCGGCGCCGGGCTGATCACCCCCGACCTCATTCCCGACGAGGGCGCCGACTGGATCGCCGCCTCCGAGCAAGACGGCGTGGACCGTGTGTTCCTCGTCGCACCGAGCTCCCCGCGGGACCGGCTCGAGCATGTGGTCTCGCACACGCGCGGATTCGTGTACGCGGCGAGCACCATGGGCGTCACCGGCACCCGGGCCAGCGTCTCCACCGCCACGGAGGGCCTCGTCGAGCGCACCCGGGCGGCCGGGGCGAGGAACGTCTGCGTGGGTCTGGGCGTCTCGAACGGTGAGCAGGCCGCGCAGGTCGGCGCGTACGCTGATGGAGTGATCGTCGGCTCCGCCTTCGTGCGCGCCCTGATCGAGCACGAGGGCGACGACGCGGCGGCCCGCACGGCCCTCGCGGCCGTCGCGGCGGATCTCCGCGGCGGCGTCGAGCGCGCCCGCACCTGACCAGCCCCGCAGGACCGACAGCCGAGAGGAGTGCACGCGATGATCCCCAGCCCGAGCATCTCCGCCCTCTC
Organism: Brachybacterium sp. GPGPB12; assembly: GCF_038396325.1. Lineage (NCBI taxonomy): Bacteria > Bacillati > Actinomycetota > Actinomycetes > Micrococcales > Dermabacteraceae > Brachybacterium > Brachybacterium sp. GPGPB12. The sequence goes on from NZ_CP149573.1 coordinate 186,383, forward strand.
CCTCGGCCCCCTCACGATCCACTTCTACGCCCTGTGCATCCTCGCCGGCATCGGCGTGGCGCTGTGGTGGGCGACGAAGCGGTGGGAGGCCCGCGGCGGCGACGGCGACACCCTCTTCGACATCGTCTTCGTCGCGGTGATCGCCGGGATCATCGGCTCTCGCGTCTGGCACGTCCTGACCTCCCCGGCGCCCTTCTTCGGGCCAGGGGGCGACCCGCTCTCGGTGCTGTACATCTGGCAGGGCGGGCTCGCGATCTACGGCGGCGTCGCCGGCGGTGCCCTCGCGGTGTGGATCATGGCCCGGCTCAAGGGCGTCTCCTTCACCGCGCTGGCCGACACGATCGCCCCCACCATCATGCTCGCCCAGGTGCTGGGCCGCTTCGGCAACTGGTTCAACCAGGAGCTGTACGGCCCGCCGCTGGACGCCTGGTGGGCATGGGACGTGACCTGCGAGACGAACGGGGCCACGATCGCCGGTCGCGTGCCGGGCACCTACCACCCCACCTTCCTGTACGAGCAGCTGTGGAATCTCGCCGGCCTCGCCGTGCTCCTCCTGCTCAGCCGCCGCTTCCAGTGGGCGGGCGGCCGCGTGTTCTGGGCCTATGTCGCGATCTACTCCACCGGCCGTGCCTGGATCGACGCGATCCGCTCCGAGCCCGTGCTGATGGTCGGCCCGCGCGCATCCACACCCTCGTCGCCCTGCTCATGGTGCTCGTGGGGGTGGGGATGTTCGTGCCGCTCACCCTCCGCAAGCAGGAGCGCGGGGGAGAGGTCGTCGCCGCCGACGGCTCCTTCAGCCTGCCCGCCCAGACCGAGGGCAACGGCCCCGACGAGGACGAGGTCGAGAAGTCGGGCACGCCTCCCTCTCCCGGCCCCGCTCCCTCACCCGGCCCCTAGGGCCCCTCCTCCAGCGGCGCGAAGCGCGCGGAGGGCGGCCCGGGGCCCGGGCGCTCGTCGGATCCTCGACGAGCTCGTCACCGGCCGCCGCTCCAGAAGGGCTCCCGCGTCATGCTCCCCCTCACCTCCCGCTTCTCGTCCCTCCCTGCCGCCCAGGGCCTCTACCGGCCGGACAGCGAGGTCGACTCCTGCGGCGTCGCGATGATCGCGACGCTCCGCGGCACCCCCCAGCACCGCATCGTCCAGCACGCCCTCGAGGCACTGCGGAACCTCGATCACCGCGGCGCGGTCGGCGCCGAGGAGAACACCGGTGACGGCACCGGGATCATGGTCCAGCCGCCCGACGCCTTCCTCCGTGAGGTCAGCGGTCTGGATCTGCCGCCGCTGGGGCAGTACGCCGCCGGCATCGCCTTCGTGCCCCGCGAGGCCGACGGCCGCGCCGCCGTGCTCGAGACCCTCGAGCGCGTCGCCGCCGAGGAGGGCCTGCGACTGCTCGGCACCCGCGAGGTACCCGTGACCGACGGGCTCGTCGGCCCCTCGGCCGAGAAGGTCCGCCCCGACTTCGTGCAGGTCTTCCTCGCCGACGCCCGCGCCGAGCGCACTGGCCTCGAGCTCGAACGGGCCGTCTTCGCCACCCGCCGCCGCGTCGAGCACGCCACCGGGGGCTACTTCCCCTCCCTCTCGACCCGCGTGATGGTGTACAAGGGGATGCTCACCCCCGTCCAGCTCGACGAGTTCTACCCCGATCTGCGCGACCCCCGCTTCGCCTCCGCCCTCGCGATCGTCCACTCGCGCTTCTCGACCAACACCTTCCCGGCCTGGGCACTCGCCCACCCCTTCCGCACCCTCGCGCACAACGGCGAGATCAACACGGTGATCGGCAACCGCAACCGGGTCCAGGCGGCCGAGGGGTCGATGGCCACCGACGCCTTCGGGGAGGACTTCTCCCGCCCTGTCGCCGATCACCACGCCCGGCGGCTCGGACTCCGCGGGCCTCGACGAGGTCGCCGAGCCGCTGCACCTCTCCGGCCGCTCCCTGCCCCACGCGCTGATGATGCTGGTGCCCGAGCCGTGGGAGAACGACGAGTCGATGGACCCGGACCTGCGGGCCTTCTACGAGTTCCACGCCGCGCTCCAGGAGCCCTGGGACGGGCCCGCGGCCGTCGTCTTCTCCGACGGCACGCAGGTCGGCGCGCGCCTGGACCGCAACGGCCTGCGTCCGCTGCGCTACTGGGTGATGGAGGACGACCTGGTGATCCTCGGTTCCGAGACGGGCGTCGTGGACGTCCCCCGCTCCGAGGTGGTGCGCACCGGCCGCATCGCCCCCGGCGAGATCTTCCTGCTCGACCTCGAGGCGGGCGAGATCGTGCCCAGCGACGAGCTCAAGCACGAGATCGCCACCGCCCGCCCCTACGCCACCTGGGTGAAGGAGCAGAAGGTCGCGCTCGGTGACCTGCCCCGGCGCGAGCACATCACCCACTCCCGCTCCTCCGTGCGCGCCGCCAGCAGACCTTCGGGTACACGGAGGAGGAGCCGCGGGTGCCGCTCGCCCCGATGGCCGCCAAGGGCGCCGAGCCGCTCGGCGCCATGGGCACCGACACCCCCATCGCGGTGCTCTCGGACCGACCCCGGGCCGCTGTTCGACTACTTCACGCAGATGTTCGCGCAGGTCACCAACCCGCCGCTGGACTCGCTGCGCGAGGAGATCGTCACCTCGCTCGGGGTGAGCATCGGCCGGTCCCGGAACCTCCTGGACGCGACCCCGCAAAGCATGCCCGGCGGCTGTCGCTGGACGCTCCGGTGCTGGACAGCGACCAGCTCGCGCAGCTGCTCGCGGTCGATGCCCACCCCGCCACGGCCGACTTCCACACCGTGCGGTCGCGCGGCCTCTACCCGGTCGCCGGCGGCACCGCCGCGCCGCGCGCACGGCTCGAGGAGATCTGCGAGGAGGCCGTCGCCGCGATCGATGACGGCGCGACCTTCCTGGTCCTCTCCGACCGCGACACCAACCAGGTCCTCGCCCCGATCCCCTCGCTGCTGATGACCAGCGCCGTCCAGCACCACCTGGTGCGCACAGGCCGACGCACCTCCGCCGCGCTCGTGGTCGAGGCCGGGGACGTGCGCGAGGTGCACCATGCGGCGCTCCTCATCGGCTACGGCGCCAGCGCGGTCAACCCCTATCTCGCGATGGAGAGCGTCGAGGAGCTCGTCGAGCGCGGGGTGGTCAGCAACCTCAGCCCCGAGCAGGCCGTCGCGAACCTCGCCAAGTCGCTGTCCAAGGGTGTCCTGAAGATCATGTCCAAGATGGGCATCTCCACGGTCGCCTCCTACCGCGGCGCCCAGATCTTCGAGGCCGTGGGCCTCAGCCAGGAGCTGGTGGACACCTGGTTCCCCGGCACCATCAGCCGCATCGGCGGCATCGACCTCGAGGTCATCGCCGAGGAGATCGCCGCCCGCCACGCCCTGGCCCATCCGGTCGACGGCGTGCACCCGCCCCACCGCGGCCTGCCCGTCGGCGGCGAGTACCAGTGGCGCCGCGAGGGCGAGCCGCACCTGTTCACCCCCGAGTCGGTGTTCCGCCTGCGGACTCCACCCGCGCGAGGAAGTACGACGAGTTCCGCGCCTACACCGACGCGGTCGACGAGCGGCACGAGCGGTCGCTGACGATCCGCGGGTCGCTGCGCCTGCGCACCGACGACTCGCCCGCGATCCCGCTGGAGGAGGTCGAGCCGGTCGAGTCGATCACGCGACGCTTCATGACCGGTGCGATGAGCTACGGCTCCATCTCCCAGGAGGCCCACGAGACCCTCGCGATCGCCATGAACCGCCTGGGCGGCATGTCCAACAGCGGCGAGGGCGGCGAGGACCCCGAGCGCCTGCACGACCCCGAGCGGCGCGGCGCCATCAAGCAGATCGCCTCCGGCCGCTTCGGCGTGACCAGCGAGTACCTGACCTTCGCACGCGACATCCAGATCAAGATGGCGCAGGGCGCGAAGCCCGGCGAGGGCGGACAGCTCCCGCCCGAGAAGGTCTACCCCTGGATCGCCCGGACCCGCCACTCGACCCCCGGCATCGGACTGATCTCCCCGCCCCCGCACCACGACATCTACTCGATCGAGGACCTCGCCCAGCTGATCCACGACGCGAAGAGCGCGAACCCGGCCGCGCGCGTGCACGTCAAGCTCGTCTCCCGCTTCGGGGTCGGCACGGTCGCCACCGGCGTGTCGAAGGCCCATGCGGACGTCGTGCTCATCTCCGGGCACGACGGCGGCACCGGCGCGAGCCCGCTGAACTCCCTCAAGCACGCCGGCACCCCCTGGGAGCTCGGCCTCGCCGAGACCCAGCAGACCCTGCCGCTGAACGGGGCGCGCGACCGCATCACCGTCCAGGTCGACGGGCAGATGAAGACGGGCCGCGACGTGGTGATCGCGGCGGCGCCGCTCGGGGCCGAGGAGTACGGCTTCGCCTCCGCGCCGCTGGTCGTCACCGGGCGCGTCATGATGCGCGTCTGCCACCTGGACACCTGCCCCGTCGGCGTCGCCACCCAGAACCCGGAGGCGCGCGCCCGCTACGCGGGCCGGGCCGAGCATGTGGTGACCTTCTTCCAGTTCGTCGCCGAGCAGGTGCGCGAGCACCTCGCCGCGCTCGGGTCGCGCTCCCTGGACGAGGCGATCGGACGCACCGACCTCCTCGCCCTGCGCGAGGACCAGCGGGCGCTCACCGCGCTCGGCGAGGCGAAGCGCGAGGGCCTCGACCTCGCCGCCGTGCTCGCCGCGCCCGAGATCCACCCCGGCGACTTCCCGCGCCGCCGCCGCGGCCAGGACCACGGCCTGGAGAAGGCCCCGGACCATCCCTGGATCGCTGCGGCCGAGGAGGTGATCGATGCCCGCGCGGGCACGGTCCGGATCCCCGGGCAGGTGCGGAACATCGACCGCAGCGCGGGCACCCTGCTCGGCCACGAGGTCACCCGCCGCACCGACGGCGCGGGCCTTCCCGACGACGCGATCGTGCTCGAGCTGACCGGCACCGGCGGACAGTCCTTCGGGGCGTTCCTCCCGCGCGGCGTGAGCATGCACCTCACCGGCGACGCGAACGACTACGTCGGCAAGGGGCTCTCGGGCGGCGTGATCGCCGTCGGCCACGGCGCCGGCACCGGGCCCTCGCTGACCTCCGCCCCGATCGCGGGCAACACCTGCGCCTACGGCGCCACCAGCGGCCGCCTGCCGCTGGCGGGCGCGGCGGGGGAGCGGTTCGGGGTGCGCAACTCCGGCGCGACCCTGGTGGTCGAGGGGATCGGCGACCACGGCGCCGAGTACATGACCGGAGGCGCCGTGATCGTGCTCGGCCCGACCGGCCGCAACCTCGGCGCCGGCATGAGCGGCGGCACCCTGTTCGTCCTGGACCTGGACCCCTCCTGCCTGAACCCGGCCGACGCCCGGGGCTTCTCCGTCGCCCCTGTGCGCGAGGAGCACCGCGGCTTCGTCCTCGAGGCGCGCGCGACCACCTGGCCCGCACCGGCTCCGACCGGGCGGCCGCGCCGCTGGCCGACGAGGAGGAGCTGATGGGGCGCCTCACGGAGATCGCGCCCCGCGCCTTCCTCACCATCACCGCGATCCGGGACGACGCGGTGGCCCAGGGGCTCGACCCCGATGCGAACGATGTCTGGAACGAGATCATGGAGGCCACCCATGGCTGATCCCCGAGGATTCCTGCGCACCCGCGACCGCGAGCCGCCCGCCCGCCGCCCGGTCCCGGTGCGCCTGATGGACTGGCGCGAGGTCTACGAGGCCCGCGAGAAGGGCACCCTCTCGGTGGTCTCCCGCCAGGCCGGGCGCCGCATGAACTGCGGCATCCCCTTCTGCCACCAGGGTCGCCCGCTGGGCAACCTGATCCCGGAGTGGAACGACCTGGTCTACCGCGACGACTGGGAGGAGGCCGCCGAGCGCCTCCACGCGACCAACAACTTCCCCGAGTTCACCGGCCGCGCCTGCCCCGCCCCCTGCGAGTCCAGGCGCGTGCTGGGCATCAACCAGCCGCCGGTGACGATCAAGAACGTCGAGGTCTCGATCATCGACCGCGCCTTCGAGGAGGGCTGGGTGCGCCCGGTCCCCGCGACCCGGCACACCGGCCGCTCCGTCGCGGTCGTCGGCTCCGGGCCGGCGGGCCTCGCCGCCGCCCAGCGACTCACCCGCGCCGGCCACGCCGTGGTCGTGCTCGAGAAGGACGACCGCCTCGGCGGTCTGCTGCGCTACGGCATCCCCGAGTTCAAGCTCGAGAAGCGACACGTCGACCGTCGCCTCGCCCAGATGCGTGAGGAGGGCACCCGCTTCCGCACCGGCGTCGACGTCGGCGGGACCGGCGAGGGTGCGCTGTCCGTCGAGGAGCGCGCACCCGCTTCGACGCGGTCGTGCTCGCGACCGGCGCGAGCGTGCCGCGCGAGCTGGCCGTCCCCGGCCGGGAGGCCGCCGGGATCCACCCCGCCATGGACTACCTCACCCAGGCGAACCGCCTCGTCGAGGGCGACTGGCTGGGGAGCGGATCTCCGCCGAGGGCAAGGACGTGGTGATCATCGGCGGCGGCGACACCGGGGCCGACTGCCTCGGCACCGCGCCGCGCCAGGGCGCCCGCTCGGTGACGACCCTCGCCATCGGCACCCAGCCGCCCAGCGAGCGGGACGAGTCCCAGCCCTGGCCCACCCACCCGGTGCTCTTCGAGGTCTCCACCGCCCACGAGGAGGGCGGCGCACGCTCCTATCTCGCCTCCACCACCGGATTCGAGGTCGACGCGGACGGCGCTGTGACGGGCCTGCGCGTGGCCCGGACGCAGTTCGTCGACGGTCGCCGCACCCCCACCCCCGGCACCGAGACCGTGCCGCCCGCCACCCTGGTGCTGATCGCGATGGGCTTCACCGGCGCGAAGGAGCAGGGGTCGCTCGAGCGACTCGGTGTGGAGATGACCTCACGCGGCACCGTCGTGCACGACGGCTCCTGGGCCACTTCGGCGCCCGGCGTCTTCACCGCGGGCGACTGCGCCCGAGGCCAGAGCCTCATCGTGTGGGCGATCGCGGAGGGCCGCTCCTGCGCGGCGGCGGTCGACGAGCACCTGATGGGCACCAGTTCCCTCCCGCGCCCCGTGCGCCCCGGCGAGAAGCCTGTCACAGTGTGAAAGACTAGGCGGAGTACACGCGACGCCGCGGCCCTGTCACGGCGCTCGCGCGCTGTCCTGCGGGCCGCGGCCCTTCACTCGAACTACAGATGGGTTGACATGCGCAAAGCGAAGATCGTCTGCACCCTTGGTCCCGCGACCAACACCTACGAGCAGATCCGGACGCTGATCGAAGCCGGGATGAACGTGGCGCGGATGAATCTCAGCCACGGCACTCACGAGGACCACGAGCAGGTCTACGCCAACATCCGCAAGGCCTCCGACGACCTCGGCAAGAACGTCGCCGTGCTCGTCGACCTGCAGGGCCCGAAGATCCGACTGGGCGACTTCGCGGACGGCCCCCACATCCTCGAGATCGGCGACACCTTCACGATCACCACCGACGACATCGTCGGCACGAAGGAGCGCGTCTCGACGACGTTCAAGGGCCTGCCGGGCGACTGCCGCCCCGGCGACGTGCTCCTCATCGACGACGGCAAGGTCTCCGTGCGCGTCACCGACGTCACCGAGACCGACGTGACCACCGTCGTGGAGGTCCCCGGACCCGTCTCCAACCACAAGGGCATCAACCTGCCCGGCGTGGCCGTCTCCGTCCCCGCCATGAGCGAGAAGGACATCGCGGACCTCCGCTGGGGCCTCGCCCTGGGCGCGGACCTGATCGCCCTGTCCTTCGTGCGCGACGCCCACGACATGGACGACGTGCTCCGCATCATGCAGGAGGAGGGGCGCCGCGTCCCGGTCATCGCGAAGATCGAGAAGCCGCAGGCCGTGCGCGCGCTGCGCTCGATCGTCGGCGCCTTCGACGGCATCATGGTCGCCCGCGGCGACCTCGGCGTGGAGCTCCCGCTCGAGCAGGTCCCGCTCGTGCAGAAGCGCGCGATCGAGCTGGCCCGCCGCAACGCGAAGCCCGTGATCGTGGCCACCCAGGTGCTCGAGTCGATGATCGAGAACCCGCGCCCCACCCGCGCCGAGGCCTCCGACTGCGCCAACGCCATCCTCGACGGCGCCGACGCGGTCATGCTCTCGGGCGAGACCAGTGTGGGAAAGTACCCCTTCGAGACCGTGCGCACCATGGCGCGCATCGTCACGAACACCGAGGAGAACGGCGCCGACCGCATCCTGCCGCTGGGCACCATCCCGCACACCCGCGGCGGTGCGATCACCCGCGCGGCCTCGGAGATCGGCGACCAGCTCTCGGCGCAGTACCTGGTGACCTTCACCGAGTCCGGCGACACCGCGCGCCGCCTCTCGCGGCTGCGCGCCCCACCATCCCGCTCCTGGCGATGACCCCGTACCCCGAGGTCGCTCGCCAGCTGTCCCTCACCTGGGGCGTCGAGGCGCATCTGGTGCCCATGCAGAAGGACACCGACGAGATGGTCACCGTCGTCGACGAGCTCCTGCGCGAGCAGAAGGGGCCGCAGAAGAACGACCTGGTCATCATCGCGGCCGGTTCGCCCCCCGGCGTCCACGGCTCGACCAACACCCTGCGCGTGCACCGCATCGGCGACCTCGACGGCACCGAGTCGGCCCGCATCGAGGCCGACCGCATCGCCACCGGCCAGTGAACGCCGAGCAGTGACCTGCGGGCGAAGGCCCGTCCGGCCCGGGGAGACCACGGACCGGGGACGGCGCCCGCGGCCGATGGCCGCGGGCGCCGTCCCGTGCGTGCCGGGTGCGGGACTCGAACCCGCACGCCCTTGCGGACAGCGCATTTTGAGTGCGCCGCGTCTACCGTTCCGCCAACCCGGCCTGCCCTCGGGTGCCGAGGGCTGGACTAGGATACCGCTGATGACCACCGGCCACCGCCGACGGGTGCAGAGCACCCGGGCGCCGGCCCCGACCAGACACAGGGCGACATGACTGACGACTTCACCGAACTTCCCGACGACGCCCAGGACACCGCCGCCGCGGGTGATGCACCGCGCCGCACCGCGGTCGTCGCCGAGGACGAGAGCCTCATCCGTATGGACATCGTGGAGACGCTCACCGAGGCGGGCTTCGACGTGATCGCCGCCGTCGGCGACGGCGAGAGCGCCATCGAGAAGACCCGGGAGTCGCGCCCCGACGTCGTGATCCTCGACGTGAAGATGCCCCAGACCGACGGCGTCACCGCCGCCGAGAAGATCGGCGAGGAGAACCTCGCCCCCGTCGTGATGCTCACCGCCTTCTCGCAGTCCGAGCTGGTCGAGCGGGCCCGCGACGCCGGCGCGATGGCCTACGTCGTCAAGCCCTTCACCCCGGCGGACCTCCTGCCGGCCGTGGAGATCGCGATCTCCCGCCACCAGCAGATCGTGCGGCTCGAGTCCGAGATCGCGGACCTGGGCGAGCGCTTCGAGACCCGCAAGCGCGTGGACCGCGCCAAGGGCCTGCTGCAGACCAACATGGGCCTGTCCGAGCCGGAGGCCTTCCGCTGGATCCAGAAGACCTCCATGGACCGTCGACTGACCATGCGCGAGGTCGCCGAGGCGGTCGTCGACCAGCTCGGCGGCCAGGGCAAGGACTGACGGCCGGCAGGCACCATCGACCGGCGCGCGGGGGCGCGCCGGTCCTGCGGAGGGGGACACCGAGCACATGGGCATCACGCGACGCACGCTCGTGCGCGGACTGGGGGCCGGTCTGCTCGGGGCCGGGGCGCTGAGCGGTCGCAGCCAGGGCGGCGGGATCGGCCGTGGGAGGCGCCGTCGACCCACCACCACCGAGCCCACCGCGGGTGACCTCGAGGAGCCAGACCAGCCGCTCGTGATCGGGCAGATCGGCGCCTCCTACGGCCGGATGGCGAAGTTCGAGGAGGCGATCGCGGTCTCGATCGACGAGGCGAGGATCGACGTCAACGCCCGCTGGGAGGGCCTGTTCGGCCAGGAGGTCGTGCTCCTGGCGCGCCACGTCATGGAGGCGCCCGGCGAGGACCTCGCCCCGGTGATCGCCGAGATGGCCGATGCCGGCGCCACCTGTGTGATCACCTCGATCGACGAGGAGTCCCTGATCGCGGCGATGCCCGCGCTGGTCGAGGCGCGGCTGGCGATCCTCGACGTGCTCACCTCCGGGATGGCCGTCCGCGCGGCCGAGGTGAAGACCTCGAACCTGCTGATCCGCCTCGCCCCCAACGACCGCGTGATGGCGGCCCGCTACGCCGAGGAGGCCCTCGGCGGCGGGGAGGGGAGAAGTCCGGGCCCGCCGGCACCGTCGCCTATCTCTCCGAGGACACGCTCCAGGGACGCGACCTCCTGAACGAGATGACGCAGGTGCTGAACCCCTCGAGCGGCCGCGTCGTCAGCCAGCAGTTCTACGAGGTCGGGAAGATCGGCGACATCGGCGCCCGGGTCAAGGCGGTCCTCGAGTCCCCGCCCGCGCCGCTGGTCGCCAACGGTGGGGCGGAGCTCGCCCCGTTCCTCTCGGCCCTGCACACCGCGACCCTGGACGAGGGCAAGCGGCCCAGGATCGAGTTCCCGCGGCGGATCTCGCCGGCGGCGACGATCGACTACTCGCAGGAGCCGGTCGCGAAGGACCTCGCCCCCGAGTCGCTGACCGCCGTGACCGGCTACGAGCCGGGCGGCGAGATCACCGTCGGCCACGAGAACATGATGCTCAACCGCAATCCCGAGTTCCTGCGGCGCGGCTACGCCTACTCGCAGCACGGCTACGACGCGCTGGTGATGCTGTGCCTCGCAGCGCGGCGACGCCCTCTCGGTCGAGGGCACAGCCCTCGCCGCGGCCCTGAACGCCGTCCTCACCGGCAGCGAGGAGTGCACCGACTTCGAGGAGTGCCGCCGGGTGATGACCACGGCGCTGGAGGCGGGGAGAAGGCCACCGTCGCCTACGTCGGCCGGATGGGGAAGGTCGAGCTCGGCGGGCAGTCGGACGCCCGCATCGGCCAGTCGCGGGAGTACACCTGGACCGAGGCGAACGTGATGCGGCCCGGCACCGCCGGAGGCTTCGAGGCGCCCGAGTGAGGCGCGCCCGGGCGGCGACGGCGCCGGTCAGCGCGGAGGCAAAGAGTCGCGTCGCGACCGTGATCGTGCTCAGCAGGGCCCCGGCCTCGTCGTGGACGTCCACCAGGTAGCTCGCGACCTGACGACCGAGATGGCGCGGGGTGCACGTCGCGGTGACCCAGCCCTCGCGCGCCGAGCGATGGTGCAGGGCGGAGACAGAGGTGCCCACCGCTTGGGCCCCCTCGCCGTGCACCTCGCGGGCGCGCAGCAGCGCCGCGACCGAGGCGATCGACTCGGCCAGCGCGATCGTCGCCCCGCCGTGAAGCGACCCGGCCGGCTGGGTCGCGCCCGCGACCGGCATCCGCATCGTGCCGCCGCTCGGGGAGAGGGTCAGCACCTCCATGCCCAGCCGCTCCACGAGCGTCCCGGCGAAGGACGCCTCGAGCTGGGCGGCGAGCCGCGCGTCCATCGGCGCCGGCGCCCCCTCGGTCGCGCCGACGGGGGCGGTGGCGGGGTCTGCGGGGCGGATGCGCTGATCGGACATGCCCCGAGACTGCCACAGCCCGCCGCGTGCGCGGAGGTGATCGCGACATGGGAGACTGCTCCTCATGAGTGCGAGCGACACCGATGACCAGCGCCTCCTTCTGATCGACGGCCACGCGATGGCCTTCCGGGCCTTCTTCGCCCTGCCTGCGGACGGCTTCAGCGACGGCCGCGGCCAGGCCACCAACGCCGTCTACGGCTTCACCCGCATGATCATCAACGTCGTCGCCTCCGAGCGGCCCACCCATCTCGCGGTGGCCTTCGACCTTCCCGGCGGGACCTTCCGCGACCGCATCTACGACCAGTACAAGGGCGGCCGCGACGAGACCCCGCAGGCCTTCCACGGCCAGATCGGCCTGATCCAGCAGGTGCTGGACGCGCTCGGCGTGCGCTGGCTGACCTACGAGGACTACGAGGCCGACGACATCATCGCCACCCTCGCCACGCGCGCGGAGGAGCAGGGCCACGAGGCGCTGATCGTCTCGAGCGACCGCGACGCCATCCAGCTGGTGGGGGAGAAGGTCACCCTGCTCCAGCCCGTCAAGGGCGTCACCGAGATGCGCCGCATGACCCCCGCCGCCGTCGAGGAGAAGTACGGGATCCCGCCGGAGCGCTATCCGGACCTCGCCGCGCTCGTCGGCGAGGCGGCGGACAACCTCCCCGGCGTCCCCGGCGTCGGCCCGAAGACCGCCGCGAAGTGGATCGTGCAGTACGACGGGCTCGACGGCGTGCTCGCGCACGCCGAGGAGATCAAGGGCAAGGCCGGCCAGTCCCTGCGCGACCACATCGAGGACGTCAGGCGCAACCGGCTGATGAACGCCGCCTTCACCACCCTCGAGAGCGCCCGAGGACCCCGGGCACTACGCCCTCGGCGGCGGGGACCGCGCCCGCGTGCTCGAGGTGTTCGACGACCTCGCCTTCGGCGACACGATCCGCCGCGACCTTCCCGCCGCGGCCGCTGGGCGAGGACGTGGCCGAGGAGGCGGCCCCCGAGCCCGAGGCCGACGTGCGCGCCTGCGCGATGCCGCCTCCCTCGCCTCCCTGCTCGGCGAGGAGGACGCCCCGCTCTCCCTCGACCTCGTCGAGGACGTGCGCGGCGGGGGGCGCGCTGGGCCTGGCGACCCCGGAGCAGGCCGGCGCCGCCGCGCTCGGCGCCCTGGACTCCGAGGCCTCCGAGCCGCTCGGCGCGGCCCTCGAGGGCTCCCGGGAGCCGCGGATCGCGGACGTCCCCGCCCTGCGCGAGCGCCTGGCGGAGAACGGCTACCGCCTCGGGGACGGCGTGCGCGACCTGGCGCTGGAGTCCTTCGTGCCGCGCCCCGGCGCCCGCAGTTACGACACCGAGGCCCTCGCCGCGGATCTCGCGGGCGCGAGCTTCGAGCCGAAGCCGCGCAAGCCCGCCGAGTCGACCCTGAAGAAGGAGAGCGCGGAGACCCGCGCCGAGCACATCGCCCGGGCCGAGGACCGCCTCGCGAGCGCCGTCTCCGCCCTGCACCCCGCCGCCGCGGAGCTCGCGGCCCGGATCGAGGCCGCCCCCTGGGCGGGGAGCATCCTCGACGACCTCGAGCGCCCCTCCAGCGGGTGCTCGAGACGATGCACTCCCGCGGCATCGCGATCGACCACGCCGCTCTGCAGTCCCTGCGCGAGGAGTTCGAGGGCTTCGTCGCCCAGGCCAGGCGCGAGGCCGGCGAGATCGTGGGGGAGGAGGTCAACCTCGCCTCCCCGAAGCGGCTGCAGGTGGTGCTCTTCGAGACCCTCGCCCTGCCCACCACGCGCAAGATCTCCTCCGGCCACTCCACCGACGCCGAGTCCCTCACCGATCTGATGGAGTCGCTCGACCCGGACTCCGCCGGCCACCGCTTCCTCTCCTGGTCGCTGCGCTTCCGCGAGATGAGCAAGCTGACCGGCTATCTCGTGGGCCTGGACAAGGAGATGGACACCGGCTCCCGCGTCCACACCACCTTCCAGCAGACCGCCGCCGCGACGGGCCGGCTCGCCTCGACCGAGCCGAACCTGCAGAACATCCCCGTGCGCACCTCCGAGGGTCAGCGGATCCGCGACGTCTTCGTCGCGGGCGAGAGCTTCGAGTCGCTGATGACCGCGGACTACTCGCAGATCGAGATGCGCATCATGGCCCACCTCTCGGAGGACGAGGGGCTGATCGAGGCCTTCCGCTCCGGGGAGGACCTCCACAACTTCGTCGCCTCGCGCGTGTTCGGCGTGAGCCCCGACGCGGTCGATCCGGCCATGCGCTCCAAGACCAAGGCGGTCAGCTACGGCCTCGCCTACGGGCTCTCCGCCTTCGGCCTCTCCCGCCAGCCGCGGATCTCCCGCGCGGAGGCGACCGCGGCGCGCGACGGCTACTTCGAGCGCTTCGGCGGGGTGCGCGACTACCTCCACCGCAGCGTCGAGAAGGCCCGGGAGACCGGCTACACCGAGACGATCCTCGGCCGGCGCCGCTACCTCCCGGACCTCACCAGCGACAACCGGCGCCGCCGCGAGAACGCCGAGCGGGTCGCGCTGAACTCCCCGATCCAGGGCGCGCCGCGGACCTCATCAAGCTCGCGATGCTCGCCGTCGAGGAGCGGATGCGCGAGGCGGGCCGCGCTCGCGCATCTTCGCTCCAGGTCCATGACGAGCTCGTGCTCGAGGTCGCCCCCGGCGAGGTCGAGCAGGTGCGGGAGATCGTCGAGGACGGCATGGACTCGGCCTACGAGCTCTCGGTCCCGCTCGAGGTCGGCATCGGGGTGGGACGCACCTGGCGCGAGGCGGCCCACTGAGGGCCGGGGCCTCCGTCGCCGCCCCGTCGCCGGACGGGGCGGACATCACACCGGCGCGCCGCGGAGTGGTCGTCGGCACCCTCGCGCGCCGGGGGGATCGCTGGTAGGCTGTCGGAGGCTTGTGCGCCCCGGTGCACGAGCGAACCGTCCTCCCGGCCCGGACCCCTGGTCCCGCCGACGGGCGGAGCACGTCCCCCGACCCTACTCATTTCCTGTCCCGACGGAGTCCATACCTACATGACCGACACCACGACCCCCCAGATCGCCATCAACGACATCGGTGACGCCGACGAGCTCATGGCCGCCATCGATGCCACCATCAAGTACTTCAACGACGGCGACATCGTCGAAGGCACCGTGGTGAAGGTCGATCACGACGAGGTCCTCCTGGACATCGGCTACAAGACCGAGGGCGTCATCCCCTCGCGCGAGCTGTCCATCAAGCACGACGTCGACCCGGCCGACGAGGTCGAGGTCGGCGACGAGATCGAGGCCCTCGTCCTCCAGAAGGAGGACAAGGAGGGTCGCCTGATCCTGTCCAAGAAGCGCGCCCAGTACGAGCGCGCCTGGGGCTCGATCGAGCAGATCAAGGAGGACGAGGGCGTCGTCACCGGTCGCGTCATCGAGGTCGTCAAGGGCGGCCTCATCGTCGACATCGGCCTGCGCGGCTTCCTCCCGGCCTCCCTCGTGGAGATGCGCCGCGTCCGCGACCTGCGACCCTACGTCGGCCAGGAGATCGAGGCGAAGATCATCGAGCTGGACAAGAACCGCAACAATGTGGTCCTGTCCCGCCGCGCCTACCTGGAGGAGACCCAGTCCGCGGTCCGCTCCGACTTCCTGCAGACCCTCCAGAAGGGCCAGGTCCGCGAGGGCGCCGTGTCCTCGATCGTCAACTTCGGCGCCTTCGTCGACCTCGGCGGCGTCGACGGCCTGGTGCACGTCTCCGAGCTGTCCTGGAAGCACATCGACCACCCCTCCGAGGTCGTCGAGGTGGGCCAGAAGGTCAAGGTCGAGGTCCTGGACGTCGACATGGACCGCGAGCGCGTCTCCCTGTCGCTGAAGGCGACCCAGGAGGACCCCTGGCGGCTCTTCGCCCGCACCCACGCCATCGGCGAGGTCGTGCCCGGCAAGGTCACCAAGCTCGTCCCCTTCGGCGCCTTCGTCCGCGTCGAGGACGGCATCGAGGGCCTCGTGCACATCTCCGAGCTGGCCCAGCGCCACGTGGATCTGCCCGAGCAGGTCGTCACCGTCGACCAGGACGTCTTCGTCAAGGTCATCGACATCGACCTCGAGCGTCGCCGCATCTCCCTCTCCCTCAAGCAGGCGAACGAGGGCGTGGACCCCGAGGGCGACGACACCACCTTCGATCCCGCGCTCTACGGCATGGCCGCGGAGTACGACGCCAACGGCGAGTACAAGTACCCCGAGGGCTTCGACCCGGAGACCAACGAGTGGCTCGAGGGCTACGACGCCCAGCGCGAGGAGTGGGAGGCCCAGTACGCGGCCGCCTACGAGCGCTGGACCGCCCACAAGGCCCAGGTCGCCGAGGCGATCCGCGCCGACGAGGAGTCCGCGAACGCTCCGGCCGCCGCCTCGACCTCCTCCTCGTCCGAGTCCGCGCCCGCCGCGCAGTCCTCCTACCAGTCGAGCTCCTCGGACGAGGGCACCCTCGCCTCCGACGAGGCCCTGGCCGCCCTGCGCGCCAAGCTCACCGGCAACTGATCCTCGGATCACCCGACGGCCCGGTCCCCGCGACTCGCGGGGGCCGGGCCGTCCCCGTTCCCGGCGTTCGGGCGGCGCCGATCCGGGAGAATCGCGGCAGGGCACACTAGGGTCATGACCACTTCTCTCGAGTCCCACCCGATCCACACCTGGCTCACGGACATGGACGGCGTGCTCGTCCACGAGCAGTCCGCTCTGCCCGGCGCCCCCGAGTTCATCGCCGCGCCGCAGCAGTACGGGCGGCCCTTCCTGGTGCTGACCAACAACTCGATCTTCACCCCGCGCGATCTCCGGGCGCGCCTTGCCCGCGCCGGCATCGACCTCCCCGAGGAGTCGATCTGGACCAGCGCCCTGGCCACCGCCCGCTTCCTCGCCGAGCAGCGGCCCGGCGCCTCCGCCTACGTGATCGGCGAGGCCGGGCTCACCACCGCCATCCACGACGAGGGCTTCATCCTCGCCGACAGCGACGTCGAGTTCGTGGTGCTGGGGGAGACGCGCACCTACTCCTTCGAGTCCATCACCCGGGCCATCCGGCTGATCAAGGGCGGGGCGAAGTTCATCGCCACGAACCCCGACGTCACCGGGCCCAGCGCCGAGGGTCCGGCGCCGGCGACCGGCTCCGTCGCCGCGATGATCACGGCCGCGACCGGGATCCATCCGTACTACGTCGGCAAGCCGAACCCGCTCATGATGCGCACCGCCCTGAACCGCATCGGAGGCCACTCGGAGACCTCGGTGATGATCGGTGACCGGATGGACACGGACGTGAAGTCGGGGCTCGAGGCGGGCATGCGCTCGATCCTCGTCCTCACCGGCTCCACCGACGTCGACGAGATCGCGCAGTTCCCCTTCCGGCCCACCGCGGTGCTGGACGGCATCGCGGACGTGGTCCCCTTCGTCGAGCGGCTGACCCCGCACGAGGCCGTCGAGCTCGACGAGGACTGACATCACGGGGCCGGCATCGGTGCCCGGACCGGACCGACAGCCGCTCTCCGACCTGTCCGGCCCGCTCTGTGAAGATCCGGTGATGCCGGCGTGCGGGGTCGGCGAGTCCGCCTTGACCCCGGGCGTCCGAGCTGGAAAGGTCACGAGCAGCTCGCCGGAAGGTCAAGGAACGGTAAACGCCCAGGGGCGGTGGAGGAGTCCACGTCCCGACCGTCCGGAGGAGCCCGCGGGGGACAGATGCTCCCCCCGACGCACTCGGAAGGAGACGACGATGACTCGTCGGCACCAGGTCAGGACCCTCGCCGCGCTCGGCCTCGGCGCCCCGCCGCTCGTGGGGCTCGGCATCGGAGGATTCTCGCAGGCGGTCGCGACGACCGCCGCGCCGCCCGCCCAGGACGTGCCCGCCGCGGTCGCCGCGCCCGCCGAGCGGACGAGCTCGCAGGAGGACACCGCGGAGGAGGACGGCGCCGCCGGGGAGGCGAACGCCGCCCCGAGCGACGTCTTCACCACGGGCTCCCAGGAGTTCGCCCGCGCCGACCGGAGCACGATCACGGCGGAGGACGTCGCCTCGCAGCTGTACGGCTACGCCGCGGACACGAGCCTGAGCGACGAGGCCACGTGCACCGACGGCCTCGCCCTGGACCAGCCCGGCGCGGTCACCCGCGCACCGTGATCGGCTGGAGCGGCGAGCAGGAGACCTACTACGGCTACATGGCGCCGGCCGGCGTCGCCGAGGCCGACTACTGGCTCTACTTCAGCAAGGACGCCCCGCCGCCCGAGGAGGCCGCCGCGACGCTCAACGACGGGCTGAACGGCACCGGCGCCTACCCCGTCTGGGGAGAGGAGCAGGAGCGACCCACCACGCTGACGGAGGACGTCGCCGTGGAGCGCGCGAACTTCGTGCTCGACGGCTTCGGCCGTGAGGACCTCACGGTCACCTCCGTCGAGGGGGAGGTGGATCTCACCTCGACCACCCCGGTGCGAGGCACCGCCGTGGAGGACGGCTCCGGCCGCACCGTCGGGGTGACGCTGCCGCCGATCCCCACCGACGGCGAGGCCCCCGCGATGATGATCAGCATCGACGGCCCCTGATCCCCGTTCCGCTCCCCGCCGGTCAGCCGCCCGCGGGGGACAGCTGAGCCCCCGGGCGGGCGTCCGCACGGCGCGGACGCCCGCCCGGACGTCGTCCCGCTCATGAGATGATCGACGACATGCCGCGCTGGCTCACGGCCGGGGAATCCCACGGCCCCTCCCTCCTCTCCCTGCTCGACGGCGTCCCCGCCGGGATCGAGCTGACCAGTGACGATCTGAAGGATGCGCTCGCGCGCCGCCGCCTCGGCCACGGCCGCGGCGCCGCCAGAAGTTCGAGCAGGACGTGCTGACGATCCACGGCGGGCTCCGCCACGGCCTCACCCTCGGCTCCCCGCTCGCGATCGAGATCGCGAACTCCGAATGGCCGAAGTGGGAGAAGGTCATGAGCGCGGACCCCGTCCCGCGCGAGGACCTGCTGATCGACGCCGGCACCGGCGACGAGCGCGAGATCGCGCGCAACCGCCCTCTCTCGCGCCCCCGCCCCGGCCACGCCGACCTCTCCGGGATGCTGAAGTACGGCTTCGACGAGGCCCGCCCCGTCCTGGAGCGCGCCAGCGCCCGCGAGACCGCGGCCCGAGTCGTCGCCGGCCGCGTCGCCGCGGCCCTGCTCGAGCAGGCCGCCGGCATCCGGCTGGTCTCCCACACCCTCTCCGTCGGCTCCGTGTCCGTGCCCGAGGACGCGCCCGCCGCCCACCCCCGACCACCTGGAGCGGCTCGACGCCGATCCGCGCGGCCGCTTCCACGAGGACACCTCCGCGGCGATGGTCGACGAGGTCGACGCCGCGAAATCCGACGGCGACACCCTCGGCGGCGTCGTCGAGGTCCTCGCCTACGGCCTTCCCGTCGGCCTCGGCTCCCACACCCAGTGGGACCGCAAGCTCGACGCGCGCCTCGCCCAGGCCGTCATGTCGATCCAGGCCATGAAGGGCGTCGAGATCGGCGACGGCTTCGCCACCGCCGCCCGCCGCGGCTCCGTCGCCCACGACGAGATCCTCGTCGCGCCCTCCCCGCGCGGCGAGCGCTCCGCCTTCCCGCGCGCCACCAACCGCGCCGGCGGCCTCGAGGGCGGGATGACCAACGGCGAGGGTGCGCGCGTGCGCGGGGCGCTCAAGCCGATCTCCACCGTCCCGCGCGCGCGCGCACGGTCGACGTCTCCACCGGCGAGCAGACCACCGCCAACCATCAGCGCTCCGACACCTGCGCGGTCGCGCCGGCCGCGGTGATCGCCGAGGCGGTGGTCGCCCTGACCCTGGCCGATGCGCCGCTGGAGAAGACCGGCGGGGACAGCATCGACGAGATCCGCGCCCACCTCGAGGGCACGCTCGACCTCCAGGCCGGGCTCGTCCGCCGTGGGGAGGGCTCCACCTCGTGACCGGTCCCGTGGTCGTCCTGATCGGTCCGATGGCCGCCGGGAAGACCAGCGTGGGACGCGCCCTGGCCGCGCGCCTCGGCGTCCCCTTCGCCGACCTCGACGCGCTGATCGTCCAGGAGGCCGGACGCACGATCCCGGACATCTTCGCGGACGAGGGGGAGCCCGCCTTCCGCGAACGGGAGGCCCGCTCGCTCGTCCGCGCTGTCGCGCACCAGCGGGGCGTGCTCTCCCTCGGAGGCGGCGCCCCGATGCACGCCGGCGCCGCCTCGACCCTGCGCGACCTGCCCGTGGTGCCGCTCGAGACCGACGAGGAGACGGTCTCGCGCCGGCTCGCCCACGGCGTCGGCCGCCCGATGCTCTCCGGCGAGGATCCCATGGCCCGCTGGCGCGAGCTCGCCGCCGCCCGGGCGGAGACCTATCGTGGACTGGCGACCCACCGCATCGACGCCGCCCTCGGCGACCCGGACCGGGTGGCCCTCGCCATCATCGACGCCCTGCAGCTGCAGAGGCCCGCGCGCCCCCAGGAGGAGACCGAATGAGCACCACCGTCATCCCCGTCACCACGCCCACCGGCGGCTACGACGTGCACGTGGGACGGGGCCTGCTCGAGCAGATCCCGGCCCTGGTGCCCGAGCGCGCCCGGCGCGTGGTGATCGTGCACCAGCCGAGCCTGCGCGACGTCGCCGAGCAGGTCCGCGCCGGGATCGAGGAGACGGGACGGCAGTCCTTCGCCGCCGAGGTCCCCGACGGCGAGGAGGCCAAGACCGCGCAGGTCGCCGGGTTCCTGTGGGGCGTGTGCGGCCAGGCCGAGATCGGCCGCCAGGACCTCGTGATCGGGCTCGGCGGCGGCGCGGCGACGGACCTCGCCGGCTTCGTCGCGGCCTCCTGGCGCGCGGCGTCGACGTGCTCCAGGTCCCCACCACCGTCGCCGCGATGGTCGATGCGGCCGTGGGCGGCAAGACCGGCATCAACACGTCCGAGGGGAAGAACCTCGTCGGCGCCTTCCACCCGCCGATCGCCGTGGTCGCCGACCTCGACGTGCTCGGAGGGCTCGGTCGCAACGACGTCGCCGCCGGACTCGCCGAGGCGGTCAAGGCCGGCTTCATCGAGGACACCGCGATCCTCGACATCGTCGAGCAGGACCCCGCCGCGGTGCTCGATGTCTCCACCGACGCCTTCCGCGAGGTGATCGAGCGGGCGATCCGGGTCAAGGCCCGCGTGGTCTCCGCGGACCTGCGCGAGAGCGGGGAGCGGGAGATTCTCAACTACGGCCATACCCTCGCCCACGCGATCGAGCGCAACGAGCGCTACCGGTGGCGCCACGGCGCCGCCGTGAGCATCGGGATGATGTTCGTCGCCGAGCTCTCCCACCTCTCCGGCAAGCTCTCCGAGGCCGAGGTGGACCGCCACCGCAGCATCCTCACCTCGCTCGGCCTGCCCGTCACCTACCGCGACCGTCAGTGGCCCAAGCTCGAGGACGCGATGAAGCGGGACAAGAAGACCCGCGCCGGCCTGCTGCGCTTCGTGGTCCTGGACCGGATCGGCTCGGTCTCCCGGATCGAGGGGCCCGACCCCGCCCTCCTGCTGAGCGCCTACGCCGCGATCACCGACGACTGAGCACGCCCGGGCCCGCCCGAGCGAGAGGAGCACCATGACCGAGCGTCCCGGCACCGCCGCGCAGGACGACCCCCTGGACCAGCCCGGCACCGCGGACCGGCCCGGCCCCGCCGTGCAGGAGGGGATGGTCGATGTGCGCCGCCGCACCGCGACCGTGCGCGGCGTCGAGTTCGGCCGCGGGCGCCCCGAGATCATCGTGCCGCTGGTGGGCGACGACCTCGACGCCCTGCTCGCCCAGGCCGAGGCGGCGAGCGCGACCCCGGCCCGCGTGGTCGAGTGGCGCCTGGACCGCTTCCGCCCCGACCTCGAGGACGCCGAGCACCACCGCGAGGCGGTCCTCGCCGCGCTCGACCCGCTGCGCGCCGCCCTCGGCGCCGACCGCGCCCTGCTGGTCACCTTCCGCACCACCGCCGAGGGCGGACAGAGGCCCTACGGCCCCCGCGCCCTCGTCTCGCTGCTTCAGGCGCTGATCACGGGTCGCCGGGCGGGCACGCAGTCCGCCGTCGACCTCGTCGACATCGAGACCTCCCTCGACCCCACGGTGGTCGCCTCGGTCATCGACTCCGCCCGTCGTCACGGCATCGCCGTGGTCGGCTCCTACCACGACATGGAGGGCACCCCCGACGAGGAGACGATCGCGGGGATCCTGCGCGAGCAGCGGCGTCTCGGCGCGGATATCCCGAAGGTCGCCGTCACCCCGCGCACCTCCCGCGACGTGCTCACCCTGCTCTCGGCGAGTCTTGCCGTCGCTGAGGAGCAGACAGGCCCGCACATCGCGATCTCCATGGGCACCCTCGGGGCGAGCAGCCGCGTGGCCGCCGAAGCGTTCGGCGCCTGTGCGACCTTCGCGACCGCAGGGGAGGGGTCCGCGCCCGGCCAGCTCGGCGCGGACGACGTCGCCCGGATGATCGAGCTCCTGCGGCCCTGACCCGGCCCGGGCCAGCGCCTCGGCGCTCCGACCGGACCGCGGAGCGGCCGGCGCGCCGACCCCCGGCACGACAGCCGCCTCAGCGCGGCGAAGCGGTCCCGGAGTCCTGCTCCTCGCGCCGCTCGTTCTCGGCGGTGCCGGGCGGCTCCGCCGGATCCGGGAAGATCCGGTCCTCGTAGTCGCTCGCGTCGAGGTCCTCGGCCGCGGCGTCCTCGGCGAGGTCGTCGTGGTCGACGTCGACGACGGGGATCGCCCCCGTCTCCTGCGCGACCCGCTCCCGCTCGTCCCTACGGGTGCGGCGCACCAGTCGCTTCAGCTGGGTCGCGGACATCGTCACCTGCCACTCCTGATGGGCCGGCAGCGACCAGCGGCGCCACGCCGCGACGCCGGCGAGCGCGGCGCGCCGACGGCGACCGCGACCAGCACCGTCGGGGAGGGCAGGCCGAGGGCCAGCACCAGCCAGGTCAGCACCGCGGTGACCAGCGCGCCGGTCGCGTACAGCGGGCCGCCCCCGAAGACCTGGGGGATCCTTCCCACCAGCACGTCGCGGATCACGCCGCCGCCCACCGCGCTGGTGACCCCGAGCAGGATCGCCGGCAGCGTGTCCAGGCCGTAGCCCAGGGACTTCGCGGTGCCGGTCGCAGCCCACAGCCCCATCGCCGCGATGTCCAGCGCCGTCACCAGGCGGCGCCACCAGGGGCCGTCCGCATGGATGACGAAGGTGAACATGGCTCCGCCGAGGGCGCAGGTGAGATACCAGGGCCCGTCGAAGGCCGCCGGGGTGCCGTAGTCGAGGATCAGATCGCGCACCAGACCGCCGCCGAGCCCGGCGACGATGCCGATCACCGCGAAGCCGACCGCGTCGAAGTTCAGCCGGGAGGCGATCGCACCGGCCGCCACGCCCATCACGAACACGCCCACGAGGTCCAGCACGCGGAGGAAGTCGTTCGTCACGAGCGACTCAAGAGGATCCACCCCAGCACCGTAGTCCGTGCAGGCAGGGGCGTGAACGCCACCGTGACCCGGCCGACCCGCCCTACCATCGGACCATGCCCGGCAAGATTCCTCCCCCTCGTCCTGACCGCCCCCTGCGGATCGGCCTCACCGGCGGCATCGGCGCGGGCAAGTCGACCGTCGCCGCACTCTGGCGTGAACGCGGCCTGCGCGTGATCGATCTGGACGCCCACTCCCGGGCCGTCCTGGACATCCCCGGCGACGGGGTCGAGGAGGCGATCGCCCGCTTCGGCGAGGACGTGCGGAACCCGGCCGGCACGATCGACCGCGCCGCCATGGCCCGGATCGTCTTCGCCGATGCCGCGGCCCGCGCCGACCTCGAGCGGATCGTGCTCTCCCGCGTGGACCGCGCGGTCGCGGAGGAGGAGGCCGAGGCGGCCGCGTCGGGGGAGCGGGTCATCGTCCACGACAGCCCGCTGCTGCTGGAGAAGCACAGCGAGCCCGACTACGACGCGGTCGTCGCGGTGCTCGCCCGGCGAGAGGACCGCATCGAGCGGGTGGTCCGGGACCGGGGCAGGGACCGCGGCTATGTCGAGTCGGTCATGGCGGCGCAGGTCACCGATCTCGAACGGATCCGCCGTGCGGACCGCCTGGTGCTGAACACGGCCGATCGACCCGCTCTCCTCGCGCGCTCCGGGCGTGCCCTCGACGCGGTCCTCGAGGAGCACGACCTCCGCACCTGATCGCGTCGGACCCCGGCCGAACCGGTCCCGGGCGCCGCCTGTGCGCGCCCCACCCGGAACTGCGGGGCCCTCGGCCCTGAGCGGACAGAGGCCCCGCACCGTGTCCTCCGACGGCCCCGGGTCGTAGGCTCGTCCTCATGCGTCCCGTCACCGATCTCGTCCGCGCCGAGCACCCCTTCGAGGTCGTCTCCGAGTACTCGCCCTCGGGCGATCAGCCGCAGGCGATCAAGGAGCTCACCAAGAGGATCAACGACGGCGAGCAGGACGTGGTCCTGCTCGGCGCGACCGGCACCGGCAAGTCCGCGACGACGGCCTGGCTGATCGAGCAGGTGCGGCGTCCCACCCTGGTCATGGCGCACAACAAGACCCTCGCCGCGCAGACTCGCCAGCGAGTTCCGGGAGCCGCTTCCGCACAACGCGGTGGAGTACTTCGTCTCCTACTACGACTACTACCAGCCCGAGGCGTACGTCCCGCAGTCGGACACCTACATCGAGAAGGACTCCTCGATCAACGCCGAGGTGGAGCGGTCGCGGCACAGTGCCACCAACTCGCTGCTGACCCGCCGGGACGTCGTCGTGGTCTCCTCCGTCTCCTGCATCTACGGCCTGGGCACCCCGCAGGAGTACGTGGACCGGATGGTGCGGCTGAGCGTCGGCGACCAGCTGGACCGCGACGAGCCGCTGACCCGCTTCGTGGACATGCAGTACGACCGCAACGACATCGCCTTCGAGCGCGGCACCTTCCGGGTGCGCGGGGACACGGTCGAGATCATCCCGATGTACGAGGAGCTCGCGATCCGCATCGAGTTCTTCGGCGACGAGATCGATGCGCTCTACACCCTCCATCCGATGACCGGCGAGGTCATCCGGCAGGAGGACCACATCCACATCTTCCCCGCCTCCCACTACGTCGCCGGTCCCGAGCGTCTCTCCCGCGCGATCGGCACGATCGAGGAGGAGCTCGCCGAGCGGCTCGAGGAGCTCGAGGGGCAGAACAAAGCCGCTCGAGGCGCGGCGCCTGCGCATGCGCACCACCCACGACCTCGAGATGCCGCGGCAGATGGGCTCGACCAACGGTGTGGAGAACTACTCCCGCCATCTCGACGGCCGCGCGCCGGGCACCGCCCCGAACACCCTCATGGACTACTTCCCCGAGGACTTCCTGCTGGTCATCGACGAGTCCCATGTGACCGTCCCGCAGATCGGCGCGATGTACGAAGGGGACCGCTCCCGCAAGCGCACCCTGGTGGACTTCGGCTTCCGCCTGCCCTCGGCGCTCGACAACCGCCCGCTGACCTTCTCGGAGTTCACCGAGCGCACCGGTCAGACCGTCTACCTCTCCGCGACCCCCGCCGAGTACGAGCTGAACCGCGCCCACGGCGTGGTCGAGCAGATCATCCGGCCGACGGGACTGGTGGACCCCGAGGTGATCGTCAAGCCCGTCAAGGGCCAGATCGACGACCTGCGCGAGGAGATCGAGAAGCGGGTGCGCCGCGACGAGCGGGTGCTCGTGACCACGCTGACCAAGCGCATGGCCGAGGACCTCACCGACTTCCTGCTCGAGAACGGGGTGCGGGTCCAGTACCTCCACTCCGACGTGGACACCCTGCGCCGCATCGAGTCGCTGCGCTCCCTCCGCCAGGGCGAGTACGACGTGCTGGTCGGCATCAACCTGCTCGCGCGAGGGCCTGGACCTGCCCGAGGTGTCCCTGGTCGCGATCCTGGACGCGGACAAGGAGGGCTTCCTCCGCTCCCGCACCTCGCTGATCCAGACGATCGGCCGTGCGGCCCGCAACGTCTCCGGCCAGGTGCACATGTACGCGGACACGATCACCGACTCGATGCAGGACGCGATCGACGAGACCAACCGTCGCCGCGAGAAGCAGATCGCGTACAACACCGAGCACGGCATCGACCCGACCCCGCGCGCAAGCGGATCGCGGACGTCACGGACATGCTGGCCCGCGAGGACATCGACACCGACACCCTCCTGGCCACCGACTACCGCTCCGGGAAGGAGAAGGTGGCCCAGGACCGGGCGCGCGCGAACGCCGTCGACTCGATCCAGGGTCGCCAGATCGACCTCGGCGACGATCCCGTCGGCGCGCTGACCGGCATGATCGACGAGATGACCGCGCAGATGCACCAGGCCGCGGAATCCCTGAACTTCGAGGTCGCGGCGCGGCGCGCGACGAGGTGCAGGAGCTGAAGAAGGAGCGCGCGCGGTGCGGCGCTCCTGAGCCGATGGCGACGAGGCACGGGCGCGCGCTGGGCGCCGCGCTGACCGCCGGGCACCGGCCGCGGCGGCTCTGGTGGCGGGTGCGCAGGCCGCGCACCTTCGGAGTGAAGGTGTCGCTGCATCCTCCGGAGGACCCTTCGCGGTTCCTCGCCGTGCGGCACTCCTACGTCGACCGGGACCGTTGGGCACTGCCGGGAGGCCGCTATCGTCCTCGCCGCGAGAGCCCTGCCGAGGCCGGACGTCGCGAGGTCGCCGAGGAGCTCGCCCTCGCGATCACGGGAGACCTCCAGGAGGTGACGGCTCTCGAGACGGTCACCGAGGGCAAGCGCGACCGCCTCACGATCCTCGTCGGCACCGCCGCCTCGAGGGAGGTCAGCACCTCGCTCGAGCTGAGCGAGGCCCGGTGGTCGCGCACCGATCTGACGGACGTCCCGGATGGGGCGCCCCTCTCGCGCTGGCTGCGAATCGCGCTCAGCCCTCCGGATCCATCGCCCGCTCCCAGCTCTCGACCGGACCCGGCACCACGGTGAACAGCGGATGCACCGTCGGCGCCGAATGCGCGCGGTGAGCGCCTCGCTCCCGGGACTGCGCCGCGCGAGCTTGGCGAGCAGATGGCGCCATTCCAGGTCGACCTGCCCCCGGGTCACGGGGATCCGTGGCACGCCGGCCGCGGCATCCGTCGGCGCGTGGCCGGTGAGCTCCTCGGGGCGGCGGTCGATCCGCGAGAGGTCGAAGCGGTAGCCGCGAGCGGTCGCCTCCCGGGCGAGCACCTCGAGGTAGGTGCCCACGGCATCGAGCGGGGCGGGCTGGGCCCGGAACCGTTCGAGCCGCGGGTGGGAGCGGTATCCGCGAGTGCGCCCGGCGAGCACGGCCTGCGCCAGCAGCGATTCCCGCCAGCGGCCCGTGAGGCCCTGGCGGTCGAGGTGGCGGGGGTGCAGTGACCAGAGGCGCATCGGCCCATCCTCCCTCATCCGCCGAGGCGCGGTCGAAGGTCACCCCGGGCACCGACGATCGTCGTCCGTCACGGTCGGGATCGCCCGATAGCGTCGAGGGCACGACACGCCCCGTGGCGCGCGGCGGGCCCCGCCGCGAGAGAAGGAGGACCCCGTGACACAGTCCCAGCGCACCCGCATCGTGTCCCTGGCCATCGGCACGGCCGCCGCGTCCGGCCTCGGGATGATCCCTGTGCACCGTCTCCCGCGCCCGGTGCGCGTCGGATACGTCGCGCTCCCCGCGGTGCTGACCACCGGTGTCAGCCTCCTCGCCGCGCAGGGCCGGCCGGGAGCGCCGGACGACGGCGACGCGTCGCGCCTCCGCGGTCTCCGGACGCCGACCCTCCCCGAGGCGGCCCTCTCGCTCGGCCTCGGTGGTCTGATGGCCGGAGCCGGGGTGGCAGGCCTCCGGCTGGATGGCGCGGTCGAGGGCTTCCTGCGTCGACGAGGCGTGAAAGCCCCGCGCGTCTGGATCGGGCTCGCCACCGGTGCGGTGACCCTGGCATCGGTGCCGCTCGACGACCAGGACCCAGAGCTCGAGGGCACCTCGACGCAGGAGCAGGTGCTCGCCCTCCTGACCCGGGAGGACCCGGCGGGCCTCGCCCCGGGCACGGACGGCATGCCCGAGGACGAGTACGAGCCGGAGGCGCAGGCGATCGCGGAGCCGCTGGACACTGGTGTCGCGCCCACGGCGGCGCGGCTCGACGAGCTCTGGGAGCACTGGTTCTCCGAGCCGCTCAGCCCGCCGCTGGGCGCTCGACGCATGGACTCCCTGCTCGAGGAGCTCGCCGCGCTGGTCCCTGGGCACCCCGTCGTGTAGCACCCGCGCCGGAGCTCGGGGGTCTGCCAGGATCGAGCGATGGGGACCCTTCGATGCGCGCCGCCGTTCGTCGTCCTGCGCGGGAACTCCGCCTCCGGGAAGTCGACGGTGGCACGACGCGTCCAGCGTGCCCTGCCGCGCGGCGAGGTCGCCGTGATCGGGCAGGACCATGTGCGGCGCGAGCCGCTGTGGGAGCACGACAGCGGGCAGGGGGACACCGTCGGCCTGCTCGAGACGATGGTCCGGCACTGCCTCGGGGTCGGGCGGATCACGCTCCTCGAGGGCATCTACGCGGACCTCGCACGGCACGGGTGACGGTGGTGCTCCGCTGCACGCCGCGCCGGCCACCTCCGCACTGAGGCAGCGGTCGCAGGGACGCCCGCGGCGCTCACTTCTCCCCCGAGCGCTCCGTGATCGCGAGGTCCAGCGGGAAGTCGATCGGGCCGCCGGGGAAGAGCGACCGCCCGGCCGCGTCGGCGCTCTCGCGGATCGCGGCGGCCGCGGCCTCCGCCTGATCTGCCGGGGCGTGCACGATCACCTCGTCGTGGAGGAAGAACGCCAGGTGCGCGCGGCGGGAGAACACCGGTCCCGAGGCGTCGGCCCGCTCGTCGGCGGCGACCTCAGGGAGCCGCGCGAGCCGCGACCCGCGACGCCGCCATCCAGGACAGCGCCCATTCCGCCGCGGTGCCCTGCACCACGAAGTTGCGGGTGAACCGGCCGCGGTCGCGGGCCGAGCGACGGGCCCGCTCCTGCTCGCCGGCGGCCGCATCGGGCCCGTTCGCGGAGCGCTGCGCCTGCACCCAGCCGGGCTCGGGGGCGGGGGAGGAGCGGCCGAGCCAGGTCGTGACCGTCCCGCCGCGCTCCCCGGTCGCGGCCGCGCCGTCCACGAGCGCCATCGCCTCGGGGAAGGTGCGGCGGAGCCGGGGCACGACGCGACCGCTGTCCCCGGTGGTCCCGCCGTACAGGGCGCCGAGCACCCCGATCTTCGCCTCCTGCCGGCTCGCCACCACGCCCGCCTCGACGATGCCGGAGTAGAGGTCCTTCCCGGCCCCCGCCTCGATCATCGCCGCGTCGCGGGACATGGCGGCGAGCACCCGCGGCTCGAGCTGGGAGACATCGGCGCTGACCAGCGGCCAGCCGGCATCGGCACGGAGCGCGGGCCGCGGCCGGCGCGGGATCTGCGACGCCCCGCCGCCGCTGGAGGCCCAGCGCCCGGTGACCACGCCGCCCGGCACGTAGACGGGCCGGTAGCGCCCCTCCCGCACCCATTCGTCCAGCCACGTCCAGCCGTTGGCGGTCAGCAGGCGGGACATCTTCTTGTACCGCAGCAGCGGCTCGATCGCCGGATGCTCGTGCTCCTGCGGCTCCCACTGGGAGGTGGAGGAGACGTCGATGCCGGCGCGGTGCAGGGCGCGCAGCGGCTTCGGCGGCGAGTCCAGCGACACGGTCGGGTCCCCGAGAGCCGTGCGCACCTCGGTGGCGACCTGCACCATCTGCGCGGGGAGCGTCCCGGGGGAGGGGCGCGGCCCCAGGGCCTCGGTGAGGATCCGGTCGTGCTCGGCCACGTCCCAGGGGATCCCCGCCGCCTGCGGCTCGGCCGCGATCAGCGCCCCGGCGGACTCCGCCGCCAGCAGCGCCCGCGGCCGCGCCGGGTCCTCGGCGCCCGCGACCGCCGAGAGCCGCCGCTCGAGCTCCGCACCGGTCTCCTCGATCCCGTCGGGCACGCCGTGGGCGGCCGACGGCCGGGCGTCGAGGTCGAAGAGTGTCGCGCCGAGGTCGCGCCGCGGCTCCTGCGGCTCGAGCGGGGTGTCCCACTCGGTGCGCTCCCGCAGAGGACCGGGCTCCGTCACCAGCTCGGAATGGCGCAGGATCCGGTGCACCAGGCGCAGGTCGTGGCGGCGCTCGAGCGTCACCCCGGCCGCGAGCAGGCGCGGATACCAGGCGGCGGCGTCGCTCCAGACCCAGCGCGGCCGGTGCGCGGCCTCGAGCTCGGCGACGAGGGCGGGGAGCTCCTCGACGGTGGAGGTCCGCTCGTCGAGGACGGAGCCGTCGGCCGCGACCTCGCGCGCGACGACCGCCCCGCCCGCCCCGCGACCGAGCACGCACCGCGCCGGGCCGGCCGCGGCGGTGCCCGGCGGCGGAGAGGTCACCAGCCCCGCTCGCGCCAGACCGGGAGGGAGGCCCGCTCGGCCCCGAGCGTGGTGTCATCGCCGTGGCCCGGGTACACCCAGGTCGCATCGTCCAGCCGGTCGAAGATCCGCCGCTCGACGTCGTCGATCAGCCGCGCGAAGCGCCGCGGGTCCCGGTCGGTGTTGCCCACCCCGCCGGGGAAGAGGGAGTCGCCGGTGAAGAGGTGGTCGCCCTCCTCGCCGCCGCGCCACAGCACCGCGACCGAGCCGGGGGTGTGACCGCGCAGTTGGATGATCTCCACCCGCTGCTCGCCGAACTCGATCACGTCGCCGTGGGCGAGGGGCAGGTCGATCTTCTCCGCGATCTCCTTCGCGTCCTCCGCACCGGCGGCGGTGCGAGCGCCGGTCGCCGAGACCATCTCCGCCAGAGCGCCCACGTGGTCGTGGTGGGAGTGAGTGGTGAGGATGACGTCCAGCCAGTTGTGCTCGGCGCCCGCCGCGATCATCCGGCGCAGGGCGTCGGGGTCCGCGGCCGCATCGATCAGCGACTGGGCGCCGCTCGACCGACAGGTCAGCAGGTAGGCGTTATTGTCCATCGGCCCGACGGACAGCTTGCGGATCTGCAGGTGCTCGAAGTCTCGCACGGCGGGCTCGCCGCCCGGCTCGACATGTCCGGTGTACTCATGATCGTTCATGGGGACAGTATGTCGCCCACATCTCCCCCGAACAACTGTTCGAAGGTCGGTCTGCGCCCCTAGAATGCCGGGGTGACTGATTCCCTGGTCGTCCGTGGTGCGCGCGAGCACAACCTCAAGAACATCGACATCGACATCCCCCGCGACAAGCTGGTGGTGTTCTCCGGCCTGTCCGGCTCCGGCAAGAGCTCCCTGGCCTTCGACACCATCTTCGCCGAGGGGCAGCGACGCTACGTCGAGTCGCTCTCCAGCTATGCGAGGCAGTTCCTCGGGCAGATGGACAAGCCCAGCGTCGACCTGATCGAGGGGCTCTCCCCGGCGGTCTCGATCGACCAGAAGTCCACCAACCGCAACCCGCGCTCCACCGTCGGCACGATCACCGAGATCTACGACTACCTGCGCCTGCTGTTCTCCCGCACCGGCGAGCAAAGACTGCCCCGTCTGCGGCGAGCTGGTCACCTCCTCCTCGGCCGAGCAGATCGTGGACACCCTCCTCGAGGAGGAGCCCGGCACCCGCTTCCAGTCGCTGGCGCCCGTCGTCCAGGGCCGCAAGGGCGAGCACCAGGACCTGCTCAGCTCCCTGCGCTCCCAGGGCTACGCCCGCGCCCGCATCGACGGGGACAACCGCCGCCTGGACGAGGAGATCAGCCTCGACAAGCGCTACAAGCACACCATCGAGGTGGTCGTCGACCGGCTCGCGGCGAAGCCCGACGCGCGCCGTCGCCTCACCGACTCGGTCGAGACCGCGCGCGGCTGGCCGAGGGCATCCTGCTGGTCGACTACGTCGACCGCGACGACGAGGACCCGCGGCGCACCCGCCGCTTCTCCGAGAAGCGCGCCTGCCCCAACGACCACCCCCTCGCGATCGACGACATCGAGCCGCGCACCTTCTCCTTCAACGCCCCCTACGGCGCCTGCCCCGAGTGCACGGGCCTGGGCCAGCGGCTCGAGGTCGATCCCGAGCTCGTGATCCCCGACGAGGACCTCTCCCTCTCAGACGGCGCGATCGCCCCGTGGACCATGGGGCACGCCGACCGCCACCAGGAGGTCATGTCCGGCCTCGCCGAGGAGCTCGCCTTCTCGATGAACACCCCCTGGCGCGCGGCGCCCGAACGCGCGAAGGAGGCGCTGCTGCACGGCAAGGACTTCAAGGTCCACGTGAAGTACCGCAACCGCTTCGGCCGCGAGCGCACCTACTCCACGGGCTTCGAGGGCGTCATGCACTTCCTCGAGCGGCGTCACGGCGACACCGAGTCCGACTGGGCCAAGGAGCGCTACGAGCAGTTCATGCGCGAGGTGCCCTGCCCCGCCTGCCAGGGCGCGCGTCTGCGCCCCGAGGTGCTCGCCGTGACCGTCGGCGGGAAGTCCATCGCCGAGGTCTGCGAGATGTCGATCGGTGACGCGCTCGCCTTCCACCAGGGCCTCGAGCTCGGGGTGCGGGAGGCCGCGATCGCCGACGAGGTGCCGCGGGAGATCCGCTCCCGCCTCGGCTTCCTGCTCGACGTGGGCCTGGACTACCTCTCCCTGGCCCGCGCGGCCGGCACCCTCTCCGGCGGCGAGGCGCGCGGCGCATCCGCCTCGCCACCCAGATCGGCTCGGGCCTGGTGGGCGTGCTCTACGTCCTCGACGAGCCCTCCATCGGCCTGCACCAGCGCGACAACGAGCGCCTCATCGCGACCCTCGAGCGCCTGCGCGACCTCGGCAACACCCTGATCGTCGTCGAGCACGACGAGGACACGCTCAACTCGGCCGACTGGGTCGTGGACATCGGCCCGCTCGCCGGCGAGCACGGCGGGAAGGTGGTCCACTCCGGCCCCGTCGAGGGCCTGAAGCAGAACCCCGACTCCCTCACCGGCCGCTACCTCTCCGGCGAACTGGAGATCCCCGTGCCCGCGGTGCGCCGCCCCGTGGACAAGGAGCGGATGCTGAAGGTCGTCGCGCCGCGCGCGAACAACCTCACCGGGCAGGACGTCTCCTTCCCGCTCGGCGTGCTCACCGCCGTCACCGGCGTCTCCGGCTCGGGCAAGTCCTCCCTGGTCAACGACATCCTGTACTCGGTCCTGGCCAAGGAGCTCAACCGCTCCCGCATCGTGCCCGGGCGGCACAAGCGCGTCACCGGCCTCGAGCACCTCGACAAGGTCGTGCACGTGGACCAGTCGCCGATCGGCCGCACCCCGCGCTCGAACCCCGCCACCTACACGGGCGTGTGGGACCGGGTGCGCACCCTCTTCGCCCAGACCAACGAGGCGAAGATCCGCGGCTACACCGCAGGGCGCTTCTCCTTCAACGTCAAGGGCGGTCGCTGCGAGGCCTGCTCCGGCGACGGCACGTTGAAGATCGAGATGAACTTCCTGCCCGACGTGTACGTGCAGTGCGAGGTCTGCAAGGGCCAGCGCTACAACCGCGAGACGCTCGAGGTGAAGTTCAAGGACAAGAACGTCGCCGAGGTGCTGGCCATGTCCATCGCCGAGGCGCTCGAGTTCTTCGACGCCGTCCCCGCGATCCGCCGCCAGATGCAGACCCTGGTCGACGTGGGCCTCGGCTACGTGAAGCTCGGTCAGTCCGCGACCACCCTCTCGGGCGGTGAGGCGCGGCGTGTGAAGCTCTCCTCCGAGCCGCACAAGCGCTCCAACGGCCGCACCATCTACGTGCTCGACGAGCCGACGACGGGCCTCCACTTCGAGGACGTGCGCAAGCCGCTCGAAGTGCTCGAGGGGCTCGTGGACAAGGGCAACTCCGTGATCGTCATCGAGCACAACCTCGACGTCATCAAGACCGCCGACCACGTCATCGACCTCGGCCCCGAGGGCGGCGCCGGCGGCGGGAGGATCGTCGCCACCGGCACCCCGGAGAAGGTGGCGAAGGTCGAGGGCTCCTACACCGGTCGCTTCCTCGCCCCGATGCTCGAGGGCGGACGAGCGGGCGCGGCCGCGGCCCGCTGAGCAGGCGGAGCGATGGCTGATCCAGCGACCTACCGCCCCGCGACCGGCACGATCCCCACGAGGCCGGGGGTCTACCGGTTCCGGGACGAGCACGGCCGCGTCATCTACGTCGGCAAGGCGAAGAACCTCCGCCAGCGCCTGGTGAACTACTTCCAGGACCTCTCCGTCCTGCACGAGCGCACCCGGCGCATGGTCACCACCGCCACGAGCGTCGAGTGGACCGTGGTGGGCACCGAGGTCGAGGCGCTCACCCTCGAGTACACGTGGATCAAGGAGTTCGATCCGCGGTTCAACGTCAAATTCCGCGACGACAAGTCCTATCCCTATCTCGCGATCACGATGGGGGAGAAGGTGCCGCGGGTGCACATCACCCGTCGGCCGCGCGCCAAGGGCGACCGCACCTTCGGGCCCTACCCGCAGGTCGGCGCGATCCGCGAGACGCTCGACCTGATGCTTCGGGTGTTCCCGATCCGCTCCTGCACCGCGGGGGTGTACCGGCGGGCCGAGCGGTCGGGCAGGCCCTGCCTGCTCGGCTTCATCGGGAAGTGCGCGGCGCCCTGCGTCGGCGACATCTCCGAGGACGAGCACCGCCGGCTCGCCGAGCAGTTCGCGGACTTCATGGCCGGGAACACCTCGAAGTACACCCGCCGCATCGAGCGGCGGATGAGGGCCGCGGCCGCGGCGATGGACTACGAGACCGCCGCGAGCCTCCGCGACGACCTCCAGGCGCTCGAGAAGGTGATGGAGAAGAACTCCGTGGTCCTCTCCGACGCGACCGACGCCGACCTGATCGGCCTCGCCCAGGACGAGCTCGAAGCCTCCGTGCAGGTCTTCCACGTGCGCGGCGGACGGATCCGCGGCCAGCGCGGCTGGACCGCGGAGATCCTCGACGAGTCGACCGCGCCGGACCTCGTCGAGCGCGCCCTGACCACCCTGTACACCGAGGGGAGCGCCCCGAAGGAGGTGCTCGTCCCGATCCTGCCCACCAACCTCGACCAGGTGCGGGAGCTGGTGGGCCGCACCGTCGACCTGCGCGTCCCGCGGCGTGGCGAGAAGAAGGACCTGCTGATCACCGTCGGCGAGAACGCGACCGAGGCGCCGCGCCTGCACCGCCTCAAGCGCACCGGCGACCTCACCGCCCGCACCAAGGCGCTCGAGGACCTGGGCGAGGCGCTCGACCTCGCCGAGCCGCCGGCGCGGATCGAGTGCTTCGACATCTCCCACTCCCAGGGCACCAACGTCGTCGGCTCCCAGGTGGTGTTCGAGGACGGGCCGCCCAAGAAGAGCGAGTACCGCCGCTACTCGGTCACCGGCGCGGCCGCCCGCGACGACACCGCCTCCATGCACGACGTGATCACGCGCCGGCTGAAGCACCACCTCGACCCGCCCGAGCCGACGGAGGACGAGGAGACCGGCCGTTTCAAGCGGTTCGCGTACCCGCCCTCGCTGATCCTCGTCGACGGCGGCCCGCCGCAGGTCGCCGCGGCGCGGCGCGCCTTCGACGAGCTCGGCATCACCGACATCGCCCTGGCCGGGATCGCCAAGCGGCTCGAGGAGATCTGGTCGCCGGGGAGGAGTACCCCGTCATCCTGCCCCGCACCTCCGAGGCGCTCTTCCTCGTCCAGCGCCTGCGCGACGAGGCGCACCGCTTCGCCATCACCTACCACCGCTCCAAGCGAGGACGGGCCATGCAGGCCAGCGCCCTGGACGGCATCCCGGGCCTCGGGCCGGCCCGGCGCCGCGCGCCGCTGGACCGCTTCGTCACCGTCTCCGCGATCCGCGAGGCGAGCGAGGAACAGCTCACGGAGGTCGACGGGATCGGGCCCGCGTTGGCCGCGCAGATCACCGCCGCGCTAACATCCGAGCAGGGAACCGCCTCGGACGCCGAGACCGCGGACGACGCACTCGGCGTCACCGTGGACATGGCGACCGGCGAGATCCTCGAGGGCTGAGAGCGAGGCCCGTCCACCCCCGATCCGGAAGGAGCACCCGTGACCGAGGAGTCCATCCCGAGCCCGACCACGGACACCCGAGGCGACGTGGTCATCATCACCGGGCTCGCCGGGGCCGGACGGGAGACCGCCGCGCACGCCCTGGAGGACATGGGCTGGTACGTGGTCTACAACATCGCCCCGCGACTGATCGGCACGCTCTACGAGCCGCAGGCCTCCGCCGTCGGCCGCGAGAACCGGTTCGCGGTCGTGGTCGACCCGCGCTCCGGCCCGTTCTTCACGGAGCTCGGCGAGGTCGTCGACGAGCCGCGTAAGGCCGATCTGCGCCTGCGCCTGCTCTTCCTCACGGCCGACGAGTCCACCCTCGTGCGACGCTTCGACTCGGTGCGCCGCCCCCACCCGCCGCAGGGCGAGGAAGGCGTGCTCGAGGGCATCCGCCGCGAGCGCGAGATGCTCGCCCGCTACCGGCGCACCGCCGACCTCGTCATCGACACCTCGCCGCTGAACGTGCACGAGCTGACGATGAAGATGCGCTCGCTGTTCGGCACCGGCGAGGAGCAGCGACTGACCGTGACGATGGTGTCCTTCGGCTTCAAGTACGGGATCCCGCTGGAGGCCGACCACGTCAGCGACGTGCGCTTCATCCCCAACCCGTACTGGGTGCCGGAGCCGCGTCCCAAGCGGGGCACCGACGCCGACGTCGCCGAGTTCGTGCTCGGCGACGCGAACGCCGCCGAGTTCGTCGAGCGGTACATCGAGATGATCACCCCGGTGCGCGCGGCTACAGCACCGAGAACAAGCACTTCACCACCCTCGCGATCGGTCGCACGGGCGGCAAGCACCGCTCCGTCGCGGTCTCGGAGCGGATCGGCGACGAGCCGCGCACCGCCGGGCACGCGGTGCGGATCCGTCACCGGGATCTGGGGCGGGAATGAGCATCGCCTCCCGCGGCCGACGTCTCCGGCTCCGCGGCGCCGACCGTTCGGCGAGCGCCCAGCGGGGCGGCCGCGGCGCCCCGCGCGGCCCGTGCGCGTGGTCGCCCTCGGCGGCGGCCACGGCCTCGCCGCGAACCTCCGCGCCCTGCGCCTGCTCACCGACGACATCACCGCCGTGGTCACCGTCGCCGACAACGGCGGCTCCTCGGGCCGGCTCCGCACCGAGATGCCCGTACTGCCCCCGGGAGACCTGCGGATGGCGCTCGCGGCACTGTGCGAGGACTCCGAATGGGGGTCCATCTGGGGCGACGTGATCCAGCACCGCTTCGCCACCGACGGCGAGCTCGACGGGCACGCGCTCGGCAACCTGATGATCGTCGCGCTGTGGCAGATCCTCGAGGACCCCATCGAGGGCCTCGACCAGATGGCCGAGCCGCTCGGCGCGCGAGGGCGCGTGTCGCCGATGGCGCTGGATCCGCTGGACATCGAGGCGCGCGTGGTCGGCGCCGACGGCGGCGCCCGCACCGTCTCGGGCCAGTACCAGGTCGCGACCGCGGAGGGCCGCGTCGAGGACGTGCGCCTGATCCCGCCGCGCCCCCGCGTCCCCGCCGATGTGCTCGAGGCGATCGGGCGTGCGGACTGGATCATCCTCGGCCCCGGCTCCTGGTACACCTCCGTCTTCGCCGCATCTGATGATCCCTGAGATCGCCGAGGCGATCGCGTCGAGCCCGGCGCGGAAGGGGATCATCACGAACCTCTCCGTCGGCGCGCAGGAGGCCGAGGGGATGACGAGCCTCGACATGCTGGACGCCGCTCGACCACGCGGGGGACTGCCTCTTCGACGCCCTCGTCGCCGATCCGACCACCCTCGAGGACGTCCTCGACCTCGCCGAGGCGGCGCAGGAGCGGGGGCGCGCACCCTGCTGCGCCAGGTCAGCGTTGGCGACGGGACGCCGCGGCACGACCCGGTGCGCCTGGCCGCGGCGTACCGTGATCTGTTCGACGACGCCTACGGGGACGTGGAGCGCGGCGACGACCGCTCCGCGTCGCGCCGGAAGCGACCACACCGCACCACCAGGGGTATGGACACCCGCACCGAGGAGGACACGCATGGCGCTGACGGGTGACGCGAAGGAGGAGCTCAGCCACCTCGAGGTGACCCGGCCCTCCGCCCGCAAGGCCGAGGCGGCCGCGATCTTGCGCTTCGCCGGGGGCCTGCACCTGGTCGCGGGACGGGTCGTGGTCGAGGCAGAGCTGGACTCGGCGGCGGTCGCGCGGCGGTCGCACGGCATCATCGCCGACATGTACGGCCACCGCGCCGAGCTCGCGGTGCTGGCCCCCTCCGGGATCCGCCGCACCACCCGCTACCTGGTGCGGGTGGAGCGCGAGGGCGGGATGCTGGCCCGCCAGGCCGGACTCCTGGACGCGCGGGGCCGTCCCGTGCGCGGGATGCCGCCCTTCGTCGTCGGCGGGGCGCTGGTGGACGCGGAGGCCGCGTGGCGCGGGGCGTTCCTCGCCCGCGGCACCCTCACCGAGCCGGGCCGCTCCTCGGCCCTGGAGCTGTCCTGCCCCGGCCCCGAGGTGGCGCTGGCGATGGTCGGCGCGGCCCGACGGCTCGGCGTCGCCTCGAAGGCCCGCGAGGCGCGGGGCGCGGACCGGGTGGTGCCGCGCGACGGCGACGCGATCTCCGCCCTGCTGTCCCGGATGGGCGCCCACGAGACCGTGCGCACCTGGGAGCGAGCCGCCGCACCACCCGCGAGGTGAAGGCGACCGCGCACCGGCTCGCGAACTTCGACGACGCGAACCTGCGCCGCTCCGCGCGGGCCGCGGTCGCCGCGGGCCAGCGTGTCCAGCGCGCGCTGGAGATCCTCGGCGACGACACGCCCGAGCACCTGCAGGCCGCCGGTCGCCTCCGTCTGGAGCATCGACAGGCGAGCCTCGAGGAGCTCGGCCGACTCGCCGATCCGCCGCTCACGAAGGACGCCGTGGCCGGTAGGATCCGACGCCTTCTCGCCACCGCGGACAAGCGCGCGGAGGAGCTCGGCATCCCCGGGACCGACCACGGAGTGGACGAGGACCATCTTCCTTCGTCCCCTGGTGCCGGTCGTTGATAAGATCGTCACGGTCGTCGGTCACACGCCGGCGTCGCCCGGGCGTACGAGGGCGTGCGCGCCATGTCAGTACTCGAACGTCGCGAACTCACCGCGACACTAGGAGGAACCCTTGACCGTCAAGGTTGGTATCAACGGATTCGGCCGCATCGGCCGCAACTTCCTGCGCGCCGCTCTCGAGCAAGCGACAGGCGGACATCCAGATCGTCGGTGTGAACGACCTCACCGACAACGCCACGCTCGCGAACCTCATCAAGTACGACTCGATCGGCGGGGTGCTTCCCTACGACGTCTCGCACGACGAGGACTCGATCACCGTCGGCGACAACACCTTCAAGGCATACGCCGAGCGCGATCCGAAGAACATCCCGTGGGGCGAGATCGGCGCGGACGTCGTCATCGAGTCCACCGGCATCTTCACCGACGCCGAGAAGGCCAAGGCCCACATCGAGGCGGGCGCCAAGAAGGTCATCATCTCCGCTCCGGCGAAGAACGAGGACGCGACCTTCGTCATCGGTGTGAACGAGGGTGACTACGACCCCGCGAAGCACGACATCATCTCCAACGCCTCCTGCACCACCAACAGCCTCGCGCCGGTGGCGAAGGTGCTGAACGACGAGTTCGGCATCGTCAAGGGCCTGATGACCACGATCCACGCCTACACCTCGGACCAGGTGCCGCAGGACGGCCCGCACAAGGACCCGCGCCGTGCACGCGCCGCCGCCCTGAACATCGTCCCGACCACCACCGGTGCGGCCAAGGCCGTGGCGCTGGTGCTCCCCGAGCTCAAGGGCAAGCTCGACGGCTACTCGCTGCGCGTGCCGGTCCCCACCGGCTCGATCACCGACCTCACCTTCGAGGCCTCCCGCGAGGTCACGATCGAGGAGATCAACGCCGCGATCAAGAAGGCCGCCGAGGGCCCGCTCAAGGGCGTCCTGCGCTACACCGAGGACCCGATCGTCTCCAAGGACATCGAGGGCGACCCGCACTCCTCGATCTTCGACGCGTGACTCACCAAGGTGAACGGCAACCAGGTCAAGATCTTCTCCTGGTACGACAACGAGTGGGGCTTCTCCAACCGCCTCGTCGAGCTCTCGCAGCTGGTCGGCAAGTCCCTCTGATCCTCACGTCGTCCCGCTGACGACCAGGACAGCCCCGGAGCCCGCCGGTCGCCACCCCGAGGGGTCGGCGTCCGACGGGCTCCGCTCGTCCCCGTCCCGACGGGCCGCCGCGGCGTCCCGCGGTCGAACACCTGAAGGAGCACCACAGTGCTGAAGACCATCGATTCGCTCGGAGAGCTGCGCGGCAGGCGCGTGCTCGTCCGCGCCGATCTCAACGTGCCGCTGGACGGCACCACGATCACCGACGACGGCCGCATCCGCGCCGCGTCGCCCACCCTCACCCGCCTCGTCGAGGCCGGTGCCCGGGTCGCGGTGATCTCCCACCTCGGCCGCCCCAAGGGCGAGCCCGAGGAGAAGTACTCCCTCCGCCCGGTCGTGGGCCGCCTCGGCGAGTCGCTCGGCCAGGAGGTCGCCTTCGCGACCGACACCGTCGGCTCCTCCGCGCAGGAGACCGTCGCCGCGCTCGGCGACGGCCAGGTCGCCGTGCTCGAGAACCTGCGCTTCAACGCGGGCGAGACCGCGAAGACCGACGAGGAGCGGCTCGCCTTCGCCCGCGAGCTCGCCGCCCTCGGCGACGCCTTCGTCTCCGACGGCTTCGGCGTCGTCCACCGCAAGCAGGCCTCCGTGTACGAGCTCGCCTCCCTGCTCCCCGCCGCCGCGGGCGAGCTGGTGGCGCGCGAGGTCGACTCGCTGCGCAAGGTGACCGACGAGCCCGAGCGCCCCTTCGTGGTCGTCCTCGGCGGCGCGAAGATCGCCGACAAGCTCGGCGTGATCGACGCGCCGCTGGGCAGGGCCGACCGCATCCTCATCGGCGGCGGCATGGCCTACACCTTCCAGAAGGCGCTCGGCCACGAGGTCGGCCTGTCGCTGCTGGACGAGTCGAAGATCGACGTGGTGCGCGAGTACATGGAGCGCGCGAAGGCGAACGGCGTCGAGCTCGTGCTCCCCGTCGACACCGTCGTGGCGCCGGAGTTCTCCGCCGACGCGCCCGCCACCGTCGTGGCCGTCGACGGGATCCCCGCGGACCAGGAGGGCATGGACATCGGCCCCGAGACCGCGAAGCTCTTCGGCGAGAAGATCGCCGATGCGGCGAC
This sequence comes from Brachybacterium sp. GPGPB12, assembly GCF_038396325.1. Taxonomy (NCBI): domain Bacteria; kingdom Bacillati; phylum Actinomycetota; class Actinomycetes; order Micrococcales; family Dermabacteraceae; genus Brachybacterium; species Brachybacterium sp. GPGPB12. Next base: position 227,097 of record NZ_CP149573.1, read on the forward strand.
CGTGTTCTGGAACGGCCCGATGGGCGTGTTCGAGTTCCCCGCCTTCGCCGAGGGCACGAAGGCCGTCGCCGAGAAGCTCGGCGCGGCCTCCGGCTACACCGTGGTCGGCGGCGGCGACTCCGCCGCGGCGGTGCGCATCCTGGGCTTCGACGAGACGCTCTTCTCCCACATCTCCACCGGCGGCGGTGCCAGCCTCGAGCTCATCGAGGGCAAGGAACTGCCCGGAATCTCCATCCTCGAGGAGGACCAGAAGTGACCACCCGCACCCCGCTCATGGCGGGCAACTGGAAGATGAACCTCGACTGGAAGCAGGCCCTCGCCCTGGTCGAGGAGCTCGGCGAGCGACTCAAGGAGGTCGACACCACCAAGGTCGAGACCGTCGTCGCGCCCCCGTTCGTGGACCTGCGCACCGTGCAGGTCGCGGTCGACGCCGGCAAGCTCCCGATCGCCTACGGCTCCCAGGACATCTCCGCGCACGAGTCCGGCGCGTACACCGGCGAGGTCTCCGGCGCGATGCTCTCCGCGCTGGGTCGCACCTACGCCGCGGTCGGCCACTCCGAGCGCCGCCAGTACCACGGCGAGACCGAGGAGGTCACCAACGCGAAGGTGAAGGTCGCCTTCGCCGCGGGCCTCGTGCCGATCCTCTGCGTCGGCGAGCCGCTCGAGGAGCGCAAGGCCGGCAAGCACGTCGAGTACACCCTCGCGCGGCTCGAGGGCGGCATCGAGGGCATCACCGCCGAGCAGGCCGCGAAGATCGTCATCGCCTATGAGCCCGTGTGGGCGATCGGCACCGGCGAGGTCGCGACCCCGGACGACGCGCAGGAGGTGTGCTCCGCTATCCGCGAGGCGCGCGCGCGATGCACGGCGACACGGTCGCCGACGCGGTCCGCGTCCTGTACGGCGGCGGCGTGAAGTCCTCGAACGTGGGCGAGCTCATGCGGCGCGCCGACGTCGACGGCGCCCTCGTCGGCGGCGCCTCGCTGAAGGCCGAGGAGTTCGCCAAGATCGCCGGTTTCCAGGGCTGAAGGTAAGCCTCCCCACGCGGGCCGGGTCCTCGACGGACCCGGCCCGTGCCGTATGCTGGATCGGTCCGTCCGTCTCCGTGGAAGGGTGACCCCCTCGTGGACCTGTCCCTGCTGAAGCTCGTCCTCCAGATCCTCCTGGCGGTGTTCGGGCCGCTGACGATCCTGCTGGTGCTCCTGCACAAGGGGCGCGGCGGCGGCCTGTCGGACATGTTCGGCGGCGGCGTCTCCTCCTCCGCGAGCGCCTCGGGCGTCGCGGAGCGGAACCTGAACCGCCTCACGGTGACCGTCGCCGTCCTCTGGGGCGCGAGCGCCGTCGGCCTCGGCATCATCGAGACGATGCTCTGACACTCTCGTGCGGCGACCGCCGCACCTCTGCTCTGCGAACGGGCCGTCCCCTCGGGGACGGCCCGTTCTGCATCCCCGGATCTCTGGGCCCGGACAGGCCGAAGGGCCGGCCACCTCGTGGTGACCGGCCCTTCGGGCGTCCTGCGTGCTCCCGGAGGAGCCGGGGCTCAGCGGGCGGCGCGCCCGGCGGCCGCCTCGTCGAGCACCCAGGTGGTGGAGTCGAGGCCGCGCACCGCCGAGGCGGGCACCTCCCACGGGTCCACGCCGTCGTGCGCGGCGCGCACCGCCTCGGCCTTCTCGGCGCCGGCCACGAGCAGCGCCACGTGGCGGGCCGAGTTCAGCACCGGCCAGGTCAGCGAGATCCGCTGCGAGGGCGGCTTCGGGGAGCCGGTCACCGCGACGGCGCCGCCGAGCACCTTCTCCTGGGCGGGGTCTTTCGCGGGAACAGCGAGGCGATGTGACCGTCGGGGCCGACCCCGAGCAGCAGCACGTCGAAGAACGCCTGCCCGCGGGTGCGGAAGGGCTCGTCGCCGCCCGTCTGGTCCAGCTGCTGCCCGTACCAGGCGGCGGCGTCCTCGAGGACATGCCGTCGGCGGGGGAGGGCATGACGTGGACGTTGCGGGCCGGGAGTCCGTGCTCCTCGCGCAAGACGTCCAGCAGCGAGGTGCGCACGCCCACCTCGTTGCGCTCCTCGGAGTCCGGCTCGACGAAGCGCTCGTCGCCCCACCACAGGTGCAGGCGGGCGACGTCCACGCCGGCGTCCACCAGCGCGGCGGGCAGGGCCGCGGCGGTGAGGGTGCCGACGGTGCCGCCGGTGAGCACCAGGTGCGCGACGGGGCGCTTCTCGAGCGCGGCGGCGAGCCGCTCCGCGGTGGCTGTGGCGGCGGTCTGGGCGACCGCCTCCGCATCGGCGACCACGACGTCCTGCGGGGCGGGCTTGCCGCTCGCGAAGGTCGCCGTGTCGGAGATGTCGGAGAAGGCGGCGCCGAGCACCTCGCCGTAGACCTCGTCGGGGTCCAGGCGGCGCGGCTCCTCGGTGACGAGCTCCGCGAGGGTGCGGCGGGGCATCGTCACGTGCTGGCCGGAGTCGTCGCCCGGCGGCTTCATGACGATCGAGTCGTCGCTGACGCGGGTGAGCTCGATCGTGCCGTCCTCGCGCACCAGGCGCACGCCGTGCACCCCGGCGAACTCGGGATCGTCGGCGGGCGGCGGGAGGATCGTCGCCTCGACGCCGAGGGTGTGCCGCAGCCAGCTCGCCATCAGCGGCACCGAGGGGTTGCCCTCGGTGCCGAGGACCTCGACGGAGCTGGGCACGGAGACCGGCGGCACCTCGTAGGCGCTCGCGACCAGGCCGCGCCAGCGGGTCAGCCGCGCCCAGGCGAAGTCCGAGTCTCCGCTGGCGTAGCCGCGGCGCAGACGCTTCAGCGTCCCCAGCGGGTCCGCGCAGGCGGCGGAATCGGTGATGCGGCGCTGCGACATGGAGCCGAGCACATCGTGGACGGGGGAGGACGGAGCATTCTCCGGCCACCAGGTCACGATCGGCGCATCCGGCGACAGCAGCGCCATCACCAGCGTGTCCAGCGACCACAGCACGTCGCCGCGGGCGTGGAGGATCACGATCTCGCCGGCGCCGGCGTCACGGCCCACGCGGATCTCGGCGTCGAGCCCGGAGGTCTCCGCCTCGGGATCGGCGTCGACCACGAGCACCCGGGCGGGGTGCTCGTGGCTCGCGGCGATCGCCGCCTCGAGCGGCTCCTCGATGTCGCCGGTGGCGATGATGATGAGCGTGAGGACCCGGCCGATGGTGTTCTCGCCGAAGGTCTCCCGCATCTCGGTCATGGTCTTGTCGACCGCCGACGCGGTGGTGTCGGTCAGGGTGGTGATCACGGTCGCCTCCAGGTGCGCCCGTCACGGGCGAGCATGTCGTGTGCGGTGTCGGGGCCCCAGGAGCCCGGCCGGTACGGCGCGGGGTCGAGGTTCTCGGCCCAGAACTCGGTGATGGGGTCGAGGATCTTCCAGGAGAGCTCGACCTCCTTCTGCCGCGGGAACAGCGGCGGGTCGCCGAGCGGCATGTCCAGGATCAGCCGCTCGTACGCCTCGGGGGACTCCTCGGTGAAGTTCATGCCGTAGGCGAAGTCCATCGTCACGTCCCGCACCTCCATCTGGGTGCCGGGGACCTTCGAGCCGAAGCGCATGGTCACGCCCTCGTCCGGCTGGACGCGGATCACGATCGCGTTCTGCCCCAGGTCCGCGGTGTCGGTGGAGTGGAAGGGCAGGAAGGGCGCACGCTTGAACACGACCGCGATCTCGGTGACGCGGCGGCCCAGGCGCTTGCCGGCGCGCAGGTAGAAGGGCACCCCGGCCCAGCGGCGGGTCGCGATGTCCAGGCGCATCGCCGCGAAGGTCTCGGTGGTGGAGTCGGCGGGGATGCCGTCCTCCTCGAGGTAGGGGCGCACCTCCTCGCCGCCCTGCCAGCCGCCGACGTACTGGCCGCGCGCGGTGTGCGCGGCGAGGTCCTCCGGCGACTCGACGGCGGCGAGGACCTTCTCCTTCTCCGCGCGCAGGTCGCTGGCGCGGAAGGTGACCGGCTCCTCCATCGCGGTGAGCGCGAGGAGTCGCAGGAGGTGGTTCTGGATGACGTCGCGGGCGGTGCCGATGCCGTCGTAGTAGCCGGCGCGCGAGCCGATCCCGATGTCCTCGGCCATCGTGATCTGCACGTGGTCGACGTAGGCGGAGTTCCAGATCGGCTCGAACATCTGGTTCGCGAAGCGCGGCGCGAGGATGTTCTGGACCGTCTCCTTGCCCAGGTAGTGGTCGATGCGGAAGACGTCCTCGGGACGGAACGCCTTCTCCACCACGTCGTTGAGCTCGCGGGCGGAGGCGAGGTCGTGGCCGAAGGGCTTCTCGATCACGACGCGGCGCCAGGAGCCGTCCTGCGGGGTGTTCAGGCCCGACTCGGCCAGTTGCCCGCACACCTGCGGGAAGGCGTCCGGCGGGATCGAGAGGTAGAAGGCGTGGTTGCCGCCGGTGCCGCGCGTGCGGTCCAGCTCGCCGACGACCTCGGTGAGGCGCTCGAAGGCGGCCTTGTCGTCGAAGGTGCCGGTGACGAAGCGGAGGCCGCCGCGCAGGCTGCTCGAAGACGCTCTCGTCGAAGCCGGTGCGGGAGTGCTCGGAGACGGACTTCTTCACGTACTCGGCGAAGTCGTCGTCGGACCACTCGCGGCGGCCGTAGCCGACCAGGCCGAAGCTCGGCGGGAGGAGACCGCGGTGGGTGAGGTCGTAGATCGCCGGCAGCAGCTTCTTGCGGGCGAGGTCGCCGGTGACGCCGAACATCACCATGGAGCTGGGCCCGGCGATCAGGGGCGACCGTCGGTCACGGGGATCGCGCGGCGGATTCGGCGCACCGGTCGCTGCGGAGGGAGCGGGGGAGTCGGTCACGATGGTCCTTTCTCGGACACGGACGGGGTGAGCACGTGCCCGCACCACGGCGGACCCGTGCTCACCGGGAGGGATCAGGCGCGCGCGGCCTCGACGGACGCCGAGACGGTCTCGAGCGACTCGTTCCAGGCCTTCTCGAACTTCTCCACGCCCTCGCGCTCGAGCACCGCGAACACGTCCGCGAGATCGACCCCGGCCTCGGCCACGCGCTCCAGCGCGGCCTCGCCGGCGGCGGCGGTCTCGGCGGACAGCGCGGCCTTGGGCTCGGAGTGGTCGGCGACGGCCTCGAGGGTCTTCTCCGGCATCGTGTTCACGGTCGGGTCGGCGACCAGGTTGTCCACGTAGAGGGTGTCGGAGTACTCGGGGTTCTTCACGCCGGTCGACGCCCACAGGGCGCGCCGCACGTTCGCGCCCTTGTCGGCGAGGGCCGTGAAGCGGTCGGAGCCGAAGGCGGTGAGGAACACGCCGAAGGCGGCCTGGGCGTTGGCGACGCCGGCCTGGCCCTTGAGGGAGATGGCGTCGCCGCCGAGGGCGTCCAGGCGTGCATCGATCTCGGTGTCCACGCGGGAGACGAAGAAGGAGGCGACCGAGTGGATCTTCGAGAGGTCCCTGCCGGCCTCCGCGGCCTTCTCCAGGCCCGCGAGGTAGGCGTCGATGACGGCCTCGTAGCGCTCGACGGAGAAGATCAGGGTGACGTTGACGCTGATGCCGGCGGCGATCACGGCGGTGATCGCGGGCAGGCCCGCCTCGGTCGCGGGGATCTTGATCATCACGTTCTCGCGGCCGACGACCTCGAAGAGGTGCTCGGCCTGCGCGATGGTCTTCTCGGTCTCGTGCGCGAGACGGGGATCGACCTCGATGCTGACGCGGCCGTCGAAGCCCTTGGAGGAGGCGTAGGTGTCGGCGAGCAGGTCCGCGGCGTCCCGGACGTCATCGGTGGTGAGCACCTCGATGACCTGGTCGACGTCCTTGCCCTCGCCGGCGAGGCGGGCGATGTCGGCGTCGTACTCGTCGGAGCCGGAGATCGCGGCCTGGAAGATCGAGGGGTTCGTGGTCACGCCCACGACGTTGCGGGTGGCGAGCGGCTCGGCGAGGTTGCCCGTCTGCAGGCGCTTGCGCGAGAGGTCGTCGAGCCAGATGGAGACTCCGGCATCGGAGAGGGCCTGGGTGGAGGGGTTCTGGGTCATGACGTTCCTTCCGGGCGCGACGCGCCCTGGGTCGACGCTGGTGTCATCAGGTGCAACGGGGACGGGCGGGCGCGGATACCAGGAGGTGTCCGACGGAACATCGCAGGTCCCCGGGGTGGCAGGGGGAGAGACGCGGGGACGGGACCCTGGGGTCCCGCCCCCGCGGCGGATCAGGCGCCGGCGGCGGCCAGGGACTCCCGGGCGGCCTCGACGACCGCCTCGGGGGTGAAGCCGTACTCGCGGAACAGCGTCTTCGCATCAGCGGAGGCACCGTAGTGCTCGAGCGACACGGCCCGGCCGTGCGCGCCGAGGAAGCGGTACCAGGGCATGGCGATACCGGCCTCGACCGTGACGCGAGCGGTCACGGAGGAGGGGAGCACCGACTCCTTGTACTCGTCGTCCTGCTCGTCGAACCATTCGACGGACGGCATGGAGACCAGGCGGGTCGGGGTGCCCTCGGCCTCGAGGCGCTTCTGCGCCTCGGCCGCGTACTGCACCTCGGAGCCGGTCGCGATGAGGATGACCTTCGGCTGGCCGTCGGACGCGTCCTTCATCACGTAGCCGCCCTTGGCGATGTTCTCCGCGCCGGCGTACTCGCTGCGGTCGAAGGTGGGCGGCGCCTGACGGGACAGGAGCAGACCGACGGGGCCGTTGTCCCGCTCGAGCAGCAACTTCCACGCCTGCGCGGTCTCGTTCGCATCCGCCGGGCGGACGATCGAGAGGTTCGGGATCGCGCGATAGGCGGCGAAGTGCTCGACCGGCTGGTGGGTCGGGCCGTCCTCGCCCAGGCCGATGGAGTCGTGGGTCCACACGTAGGTGACCGGGGTCTTCATCAGCGAGGCCAGGCGCACGGCGCCGCGCATGTAGTCCGCGAACTGGAAGAACGTGCCGCCGTAGGGGCGGGTCAGGCCGTGCAGGGAGATCCCGGAGAGGATCGCGCCCATGCCGTGCTCGCGAATGCCGAAGTGGAGCGTGCGGCCGTACTGGTCGCCGGCGAACTCGGAGGTGCTGAGCTCGGCGGGGAGGAAGGACGGCTCGCCCTTCATCGTGGTGTTGTTCGAGCCGGCGAGGTCGGCGGAGCCGCCCCACAGCTCGGGCATGACCGCGGCGAGCTCGCCGAGGACCTTGCCGGAGGCGGCGCGGGTGGCGACGCCCTTCTCGTCGGCCTCGAAGGTCGGGAACGCGTCGGCGAAGCCGCCCGGCGACTCGCGCGCGACGAGGCGGTCCAGCGGCGCGGCCTTCTCCGGGTTCGCTGAGCGCCATGCCTGGTAGCCCTTGTCCCACTCGGCCTTCTTCTCCGCGGCACGGTCCGCGAGGGCGCGGGTGTGGGACAGCACGTCCTCGTCGACCTGGAAGGTCTGCTCGGGGTCGAAGCCGACGGCCTCCTTGAGGCCCTTGACGCCCTCGGCGCCGAGCTTCGCGCCGTGCACGGAGTGCGAGCCGGCCAGCTCCGGGATCGGCCAGCCGATGATGGTGCGCAGGCGGATGAAGGTGGGCTTGTCGGTGACCTTCTGGCCCTCGAGGATCGCGTCCTTGAGCGCGGCGACGTCCTCGCCGTACTCCGTCCCCCCGTGGGTCCAGTCCACGGTGCGCACGTCCCAGCCATAGGCCTCGTAGCGCGCGGCGGTGTCCTCGGTGAAGGCGATGGAGGTGTCGCCCTCGATGGAGATCTCGTTGTCGTCCCAGAGCACGATCAGATTGCCGAGCCGCTGGGTGCCCGCGAGGGAGCTGGCCTCGGAGGAGACGCCCTCCTGCAGGTCTCCGTCGGAGACGATGACGTAGGTGAAGTGGTCGAAGGGGCTGGTGCCGGGCGCCGCCTCGGGATCCAGCAGGCCGCGCTCGCGGCGCTGGGCCATGGCCATGCCGACGGCCGAGGAGATGCCCTGGCCCAGGGGGCCGGTGGTGATCTCCACGCCCTCGGTGTGGAAGTTCTCGGGGTGGCCGGGGGGTCTTCGAGCCCCAGGTCCGCAGCTCCTCGAGGTCCTTCTTCTCGAGGCCGAAGCCGCCGAGGAAGAGCTGGATGTACTGGGTCAGGCTCGAGTGGCCGGCCGAGAGCACGAAGCGGTCGCGGCCGAGCCACGCGTGGTCGGTCGGATCGTGACGCATCACGTCCTGGTAGAGCAGGTACGCGGCCGGGGCGAGGCTGACGGCGGTGCCGGGATGGCCGTTGCCGACCTTCTCGACCGCGTCGGCGGCCAGCACGCGGACGGTGTCGACCGCCCGCTTGTCGAGCTCGGTCCAGCCCTCGGGGGCCGTGAAGTTCTCCGTCATGTCGTGGACATCCTTTCGCCGGGATGCGGCCTGGACGGCCGCTCGGAAAGACGGGCCTCTCCGCACGGCGCCGGATGACCGGTCGCGACGTGCGCGTTCCGCACGGGAGGCAACGGGGACCACCTTAGTCCTGGCGGTGCGCCGAGGTCATGCGCGTCCAGGCTGTTGCCGTGGCGGACGGTGCCCACTCTCACCCCGCGCCTCGCCCCGCCGTCGCGGGCGAGCACCTAGACTGGTGTGGTTCGTCGGCCGCGTGCCGTGACCAGGAGGAAGGACGGTGGGCGGTGACCGCCACCCAGGGAGCTCAGGCGCGGGGCGCAGGCCAGGACGGCGGGAGCGGTCCGCGGACCGTCGGCTCCACCCTCCGCGCCTACGTCGCGCTGACCAAGCCGCGGATCATCGAGTCGCTGCTCATCACGACGATCCCCACGATGTTCCTCGCCGCCGGCGGTTTCCCCTCGCTGTGGCTGATCATCGCCACCATGGTCGGCGGCTATCTCGCCGCGGGCGGCGCGAACGCGCTGAACATGTACCTCGAGCGCGACATCGACGCGAAGATGAAGCGGACCCGGAAGCGTCCGATCCCCTCCGGCGCCGTCACCCCGCGCGCCGCGCTGATCTTCGGCCTGACCATCTCCGCGGTCTCCGCGCTGTGGCTGGGCCTGCTGGTGAACTGGGTCTCCGCCGCGCTCGCCGTCGGCGCGATCCTGCTGTACGTCGTCTTCTACACGATGATCCTCAAGCGCCGCACCAGCCAGAACATCGTCTGGGGCGGCATCGCCGGCCGCATGCCGGTGCTGATCGGCTGGTCGGCGGTCACCGGCACCGTCTCCTGGACCGCGGTCTTCGCTGTTCCTGGTGATCTTCTTCTGGACGCCGCCGCACTACTGGCCGCTGGCCGAGAAGTTCCAGGACGACTACGCCAGGGCGGGCGTGCCGATGCTCGCCGGTGGTGTCCTCTCGCTCGAACGTCGCGCGCCAGATGCTCGCTGCACACCGCGCTGATGATCGCCTCGAGCCTCGCGATCATCCCGCTGGGCGAGACCGGCTGGGTGTACGGCGTCGCCGCCGTCGCCTCCGGCGCCTGGTTCGGCTTCCTCGTGGTGCGCTATGCACTGCGGGTCCGCCAGGGGCTCTCCGGCAGGGCGCTCGCCCCGATGAAGGTCTTCCACGGCTCGATCACCTACCTCACGGTGCTCTTCGTCGCCCTCGCGATCGATCCCTTCGTCACCCTCTGACCGCATGAGCTCCGGGGAGGCCCCGCGCCCGACGGGCGAGGAGGACCCCCTGCGCCCGGGTGACCGGCGGATCCTCGAGCAGTACCTCGGCCACCTGCGCATCGAGCGGGGCCTGTCCGAGAACACCCTGGGGGCCTACCGGCGTGATCTGCGCCGCTATCTCGCCGACCTCGCGCGCCGCGAGGTCGACCCCGCCGCGGTGGACCCCGCGCGCCTGGGGGAGTGGTCGCAGTCCCTGCGCACCGGGGCCGACGGGGGGACCCGCCTCTCCGCCGCCTCCGCCGCCCGCTCCCTCGCCGCGGTGCGCGGTCTGCACTCCTTCCTCGACGCCGAGCGGGTCTCCATCACCGGCGACCCCTCCCGCCTGGTCCCGACCCCGACCCTGCCGCGACGCCTCCCGCACCCGCTGACCCTCGACCAGGTCGAGGCGCCGCTCGAGGCCGCCGGACGCCCCGGCACCGGGCGTGACGCGACCGAGCGCGCCCTGCGCGACCGAGCCCTGCTCGAGCCGCTCTACGGCATTGGCGCACGGATCTCCGAGGTCACCGGCCTGGACCTCGACGACGTGGACCTGCCGGGGCGCTCCGCCGTGCCGCGCGGCAAGGGGGACAAGCACCGGGTGGTGCCCGTCGGCCGCTTCGCCGCCGAGGCGCTCGGGGCATATCTCACGCGGGGCCGCCCGGCCCTCGCCGCGCGGGGCCGGGGCACCCCGGCGATCTTCCTCGGCGCCCGCGGCACCCGCCTGACACGCCAGGCCGCCTGGCAGGTCGTGCGGCAGCCGCGCCCGCGACGCCGAGCTGGAGGACCTCCCCGAGCCGATCAGCCCGCACACCCTGCGCCACTCCTATGCCACCCACCTCTCTGCACGGCGGGGCCGACGTGCGCTCCGTGCAGGAGTCGCTGGGCCACGCCTCGGTCACCACGACCCAGCTCTACACGCAGGTGACGGTCGACTCCCTCCGCGAGACGCACGCCGGCGCCCACCCCCGCGCCCGGCGGGGGCTTAGACTTGGGCGGCACGACGCCCCCGACCGGCCCCGGCCGCCGGGGGCTCGCCGCGGATGGCGCGGGGACCGACGCGCGCCGTCCCTCCCCGGGCTGGGACCGGAGCACCTCCGGAGCCCGCTCGCCCCGCGGCGTGCACGCACCAGACCACGACGCCGACGACAGGACAACGACGTGAGCCCGACCTCCCCCAGCGGCTGGACATCGATCTCGGCCCGACCGGCCGGCCGATGCCGGAGCTCCCGGAGCCGGCCGCGCTCGACTCCCACGGGCCGGCCCGGATCATCTCGATGGTCAACCAGAAGGGCGGGGTCGGGAAGACCACGAGCGTCATCAACCTCGGCGCGGCCCTCGCGGAGCTCGGCCGCAAGGTGCCGCTGGTGGACCTCGACCCCCAGGGCGCGCTCAGCGCCGGCCTGGGCGTGAACCCCTACGACCTCGACGTGACCGTCTACAACCTGCTCATGGAGCGGGGCCACGACGTGCGCACCGTCATCCAGGAGACCGAGACCGAGGATCTCGACGTGCTCCCGGCGAACATCGACCTCTCCGCCGCCGAGGTCACCCTCGTCAACGAGGTCGCCCGCGAGATGGCGCTGGCCCGCGTCGCGCGCCCCGTGGCCGACGACTACGACGTGATCATCATCGACTGCCAGCCCTCGCTGGGCCTGCTCACCGTCAACGCCCTCGCCGCGAGCCACGGCGTGATCATCCCGCTGGAGGCCGAGTACTTCGCGCGCGCGCGGCGTGGCGCCGCTGGTGGAGACGATCGAGAAGGTGCAGGACCGCATCAACCCCCGCCTCGAGCTCGACGGCATCCTGATCACGATGTTCGACCCGCGCACGCCGCACGCCCGCGAGGTGTGCCAGCGTGTGGTCGAGGCGTTCCCCGACAAGGTCTTCCACACCACCATCAACCGCACCGTGAAGTTCCCCGACGCCTCCGTCGCCGCGGAGCCGATCATCTCCTTCGCCACCTCGAACAAGGGCGCCGCCGCCTACCGGCGCTCGCACGCGAGCTGATCTCGCGCGGCGCCGCGGCCTGATGGCCGGGCAGCGGCCGCGCCGCGGCGCGCAGCGGGGAGCGGGGCGCGGGGGCGCGGGGAAGCCGGCCCGCCGGCGCGGCGCCTTCACCCCGCCCCGGCAGGTCCGGGCGCGCGACGACGAGGGCACGCGCCTGCCCGCGGCGGACGGCGAGGAGGCCGAGGTCCACCGCGAGGACGGCGAGCGGGCGCAGAAGGTCCTCGCCCGCGCCGGCTTCGGCTCCCGCCGCGCCTGCGAGGCGCTGATCTCCTCCGGACGGGTCCGCGTGGACGGCGCCGTCGTCCACGAGCAGGGCGTGCGCATCGACCCCGCGGCCCAGGTGGTCCACGTCGACGGGCGCCGGCTCCAGCTCGACGACGCGAAGCTCACCGTCGTGCTGAACAAGCCCCGCCGCGTCGTCTCCGCGATGAGCGACCCCGAGGGCCGCCGCGACCTCACCGAGTTCACCGCCGCCTACTCCCAGCGTCTCTACCACGTGGGCCGCCTGGACTACGAGACCGAGGGCTCGCTGTCGCTGACCAACGACGGCGAGCTCGCCCACCGCCTGACCCACCCCAGCTTCGAGGTCGACAAGACCTACGTGTGCCGCTTCGACGCGCCCGGCGGCCCGCCGCGCGGGCTCGTGAAGGCGCCGCGGGAGGGCGTCGAGCTCGAGGACGGCCCGGCCCGCGCCGACCGCGCCCGGGTCCTCGCCCAGGACGGCCGCGAGGCCGTGGTCGAGGTGACCCTGCACGAGGGGCGCAACCGGATCGTGCGCCGCATGTTCGCCTCCCAGGGCTTCGAGCTCACCGCGCTGATCCGCACCCGGATCGGCCCCGTCGTCGCTCGGCGAGCTCGCCCCGGGCGAGACCCGCGAGCTCACCGATCGCGAGCTCGGCACTCTGATGGCGGAGGTCGGGCTGTGAGGACCCTCGTCCCCTCGCCCGTGCGGATCATCGGCACCGGGCTGATCGGCGGCTCCCTCGGCATGGCGCCGCGCCGCGCCGGGGTGCAGGTCCAGGTCGAGGACGTCTCCCCGGGCACCGCCGCCCTCGCGGTCGAGCTCGGCGTGGGGAGCCGCCCGCCGCCGGGGACCGCCACCCGGAGCTCGTGCTCGTCGCCGCACCGCCCGACGTCGCCGCGTCCCTGGTCGACGGGGCGCCGCGCCGCTGGCCGGACGCGCTGGTCGCCGATGTCGCGAGCGTGAAGACCACCGTCCTCGAGGGCCTGCGCCGCCTCGCCCGGCCCGAGGACCTGCCGCGCTACGTCGGCGCCCACCCCATGGCGGGCCGCGAGGTCTCCGGCGTGATCGCCGCCCGCGCCGACCTCTTCCAGGGCCGGCCCTTCGTCGTCGTCCCGCACGAGGAGACGCTCCCCGACGCGGTCAGCGTGCTGAAGGGCCTGGCGACGGAGATCGGCTCCGTGCCGATCGTGCTGGACGCCGCGGCGCACGACACCGCCGTCGCGCACGTCTCCCATGTGCCGCAGGTGATCTCGAGCCTGCTGGCCACGACCCTGCTGGAGCCCTCCGAGCAGGCGCTGGGCCTGGCCGGGCAGGGGCGCGGGACACGACCCGGATCGCGGACTCCGATCCGCGGCTCTGGGTCGAGATCCTCGGCGCGAACGCCGGCGCCGTCGGCGAGGTGCTCGCCTCCGTCGCCGACCGCCTGGAGGCGGTGCGCGGGGCGCTCGCGACCCTCGAGGGGGACCCCGACCCCGGCACCGGGTCCCGACGCGCCCTGGCCGACCTGATCGCCGAGGGCAATCGCGGCGTGCGCCGCATCCCCGGCAAGCACGGCGGGGCGACCGACGCCTTCACGACCCTCGTGGTGCTGGTGCCGGACAGGCCCGGCGAGCTCGCGCGCCTGCTCACCGAGATCGGGCAGATCGGCGTGAACCTCGAGGACCTCCGCCTCGAGCACGAGCTGGGACGCGAGGTCGGCCTCGCCCACGTCGCGATCGACGCCGCCCGTGAGGACCTGCTCACGCGGGAGCTCGCGGTGCGCGGCTGGAGGGTCGCAGGGGCCTGAGCGCCCCGTATCCTTCTGGAATGCACACCAGCGCGCCGCACGACCCCGCCGAGGGCATCACCATCGCGATCGACGGCCCGGCCGGCTCCGGGAAGTCGACCGTCTCCCGCCTCGTCGCCGAGGCGCTGGACGGAGGCTTCCTCGACACCGGCGCGATGTACCGGGCGATCGCCTGGGCCTGCCTCGAGGACGGCGTCGACCTCGCCGACCGCGAGGCCGTCGCGCGCGTCGCCGAGCAGATCGACCTCGACCTCGGCACCGACCCGACCGGGGCCACCGTGGTCGTCGCCGGCACCGACATCACCGCCGCGATCCGCGAGCGCCGCATCTCCCAGCAGGTCTCGGCCGTCGCGACCAACACCCTGGTGCGCCCGATCCTCCAGCGCCGCCAGCGCGAGGTGCTCTTCTCCACCGCCGCCGAGCGCGGCTTCTGCGTCGCCGAGGGCCGTGACACCACCACCGTCGTCGCCCCCGACGCCCGGGTGCGGGTGTCGCTGACCGCCTCGGACGAGGAGCGGATGCGCCGCCGCGCCGCGGAGCTCGGCCTCGAGGACACCGAGGAGACGCGCGAGCGCATGGCCGACCAGGTCGCGCGCCGCGACCGCGACGACTCCTCCGTCTCCGAGTTCCTCACCGCCGCCGAGGGCGTCGAGCAGATCGACACCACCGGCCTCGACATCGAGGACGTCGTCGAGAAGGTGCTGATGCTGGTCGCGGCCGCCGAGGCCGCCGACGAGACCGCCGAGCACGGCCCGGCCGAGCCCGCCCCCGCCGCGCCCGTCGTGGTCGAGGCAGGGGCCGACGGCCCGAGCGACGAGGACATCGAGGCGGCGCGCGCGCGGGCCTGTCCGACTACGAGCTCGACGACGAGGACCTCGCCCTGCTCGGCGGCGGCGAGGAGGCGCGGCTGCGGCCCGAGGCGCGCGGAACCTGCCCGTCGTCGCCGTGGTCGGCCGCCCCAACGTCGGCAAGTCCACGCTGGTCAACCGCATCCTCGGCCGCCGCGAGGCCGTCGTCGAGGACCGTCCCGGCGTGACCCGCGACCGCGTCTTCTACGAGGCGGAGTGGTCCGGCAAGGACTTCTGGCTGGTGGACACCGGCGGCTGGGAGGACAGGGTCCAGGGCATCGCCTATCGCGTCGCGGAGCAGGCCGAGGTCGCCGTCTCCCTCGCGGACGTGGTCATGTTCGTCGTCGATGCGAACGTCGGCATCACCACCACCGACGAGCAGCTGCTGAAGGTCGCGCGCAAGGCGCGTGTGCCGCTGGTGCTGGTCGCCAACAAGGTCGACGACCAGCGCGGCGAGCTCGAGGCCGCGGCGCTGTGGAACCTCGGCCTCGGCGAGCCGTACCCGGTCTCCGCCCTGCACGGCCGCGGCTCCGGCGACCTGCTGGACGCGGTGGTCGCCGCCATGCCGGAGGAGGGCCGGGGCTCGCCGGTCGACCACGGCCCGCGGCGCGTGGCCCTCGTCGGCCGCCCCAACGTCGGGAAGTCCTCGCTGCTGAACCGGCTCGCGAAGGAGCGCGACGCGTCGTCGTCGACGACCTCGCCGGCACCACCCGCGACCCCGTGGACGAGAAGATCGTCCTCGGCGGCAAGGAGTGGACCTTCGTGGACACCGCGGGGATCCGTCGCCGCATCGCGCAGTCCAAGGGCGCGGACTACTACGCCTCGCTGCGCACGCACGCGGCGCTGGACCGCGCCGAGGTCGCCGTCGTGCCGCTGGAGGCCAACGAGCCGATCTCCACCCAGGACCTCAAGATCATCGACATGGTCCTGGAGTCCGGGCGCGCCCTCGTGCTCGCCTTCAACAAGTGGGACCTGCTGGACGAGGAGCGGCACAAGGCGCTGGAGCGGGAGATCGAGCGGGACCTCGGCCATGTCGCCTGGGCGCCGCGCGTGAACATCTCGGCGGCCACCGGCCGCCACTCCGAGAAGCTCGTGCCGGCGCTCGAGAAGGCGCTCGAGTCCTGGGACCGTCGTATCCCGACGGGCCGGCTCAACGCCTTCCTGGGCCAGCTCGTCGCCGCGCACCCCCATCCGGCGCGCGGAGGGAAGCAGTCCCGGATCCTCTTCGCGACGCAGGCCCGCACCCGTCCGCCGCGGTTCGTGGTCTTCGCCAGCGGCTTCCTCGAGCACGGCTACCGCCGCTTCATCGAGCGACGGTCGCGGGAGGACTTCGACTTCACCGGCTCCCCGATCGTCATCGGGGTGCGGATCCGCGAGAAGCGCCGCCGCTGAGCGACCCCGTCGAGCGGCGCCGTCGACGCCCCGTTCCCGCCGCGGCGGGGACGGGGTGCTGTCGTCGAAGGGGCCTGCGCCGAGTGCCCCGGGGGCCCAGCGCGCCGAGATGCAGGGCACCGCCGGCGGCACGTATCGTGGCGCCCATGAGCAACACCGGTGACGACGGCTCCTGGACCCCGCAGCACGACCCCTTCGCCCCCCAGGACCCCTCCGCGCAGCAGGCGCCCGGCGCAGGCCAGGACCCCTACGCCGCGCCGAGCGGCGGCCAGGACCCGTGGGCGCGCCCCCGGCGGGGCGACCCGCGCCGGGACAGGGCGCGCAGGACCCCTTCGCCGCCCCCGCGGGGCAGGACCCGTTCGGACAGGCCGCCGCGCCCGCCGGCCAGGAGGCCTACGGTCAGCAGGATCCGTACGGCCAGCAGGATCCGTACGGCCAGCAGGGCGGCTCCGGCGACGCCTCGCCCTACGGCCAGGCCTCCCCGTACGGCCAGGCCTCGCCCTACGGCGCCCCCGCGGGCGCCCAGGGCTTCCCGCAGGACGGCGCGCAGGGCGCCGCCCACGCCGCCCAGCCGGGTGCGGCGCCCGTGCAGGGCGAGGCGCAGAGCCGCGTGCTCGTCGGGGTCCTGGGGATCTTCTTCGGCGCCTTCGGCGTGCACCGCTTCCTCATGGGGTACACCGCCATCGGCCTGGTGCAGGTCCTGGTCACCGTGCTGAGTCGCTTCACGCTGTCCCCGATCACGACCATCTGGGGTCTCGTCGAGGGCATCATGGTCCTCGCCAAGTCCCCCTCCTTCGAGCGCGACGCGCATGGCCGCCCGCTGAGGGACTGATTCCACCCGTCCCGGAAGGACGCCCATGACGCTCCCGCCCGCTCCCGATCGCGGCTCGATCCAGACCAGCGCGATCCTGCTGATCGTGCTCGGCTTCCTGTGCGGAGGGTGGATTCCCACGATCTTCGGGATCATCGCCCTGGTGCAGATGGAGTCCGACCCCCACTCCGCGCGCACCATGAACAAGGTGGGCTGGATCGTCTTCTGCGTGATCGTCGGGCTCGTGATCCTCGGGATCCTCGCCTACTTCGTGTTCGGCATCGCGATCCTCGGGATCTTCGGGATCGCCGCGAGCACCGCCTGACCCCGGGAACCGTCCCCGCCGCCGTCGTCCGCCGCGCCGCGGCCGCACCCCGCCGACCCCTTCCAGGAGGAGCATCATCGCCACCCCGGACTTCGTCCTCTCGCTGCGCGAGAGGATCGGCAACGAGTCGCTGTGGATGCCGGGCGTCACGGCCGTCGTCCTGAACCCCGCACGCACCCGCCTGCTCGTGGTGCGCCGCGCCGACGACGGCCGCTGGACCCCGGTCACCGGGATCGTCGACCCGGGGGAGGAGCCCGCCCGCGCCGCCGAGCGCGAGGTCGCCGAGGAGGCGGGCATCGCGTGCACCGCCCTGCGCCTGCTGGACATGCGCGCCCTGCCCGAGATCACCTATGCCAACGGGGACCGTGCCCAGTACCTCGACATCTGCTTCCTGTGCGAGGCCGACGACTCCCAGCGGCCCTTCCCGGCCGACGGGGAGAACACCGAGGCGCTCTGGTGCCCCGTCGAGGACCTGCCGCCGATGAACGACCGCTTCCGCGAGCGGCTCGCCCTCGCCCTCGAGGACCGGGCCGAGGCGAGGTTCCGCCGATGAGCACGGGCAACCCCCTCCCCGGCACGCGGGTGCGTATCCCGCTGACCGACCGGCCGGGAGACCACGCCGTGGTGCGGGTGATCGCCGCACCGCGCCGGGACCTCGCCCGCGCGGGACGGCTCAGCGAGGCGCCGCGCCCCTTCGCCGAGGCGCCGCTGGTCGACGTCCACGTGGGCGAGAAGCTCCTGTCGCCCGGCGCCTGGGTGCGACGACGAGGTGCCGCGCGGCGGGGCGAGCCCCTCGCGCCCGTCCCGGTCGCCGCCGCGGACCTGCGCCCGCCGGCCGTCATCGCCGGCACCCCCGAGCGGGCGGAGCCGCACTGGGGCGAGACGGTGTGGCCGCTCGACCTCGGCGGAGCGGTCGCGATCCCCGAGGCGGCCCGCGCCGACCCCCATCCGCTCTCCCGTCTGCGACGGTCGCTGCTGGTCGCCGCCGGACGCCGCGCGGAGATCGCGCTGACCCTCTGGCAGGCGCCCGAGTTCGAGATCCCCTGGCAGGACGTGCGCCTCCTCCCGCGCGCCGCGTCCTGGTTCGAGCTCGCGCAGGTGCCGACCGGCATGCGCTATGCCGACGCGGAGCGCGCCCAGGGCGTCGGCCGCGCCCGCGGCTGAGGGCACCGCCGGGGAGGACGGGACAGGGGGAGGGGACGACGCAGGACGTGCGACGCGCCGGGGCGCACCGACTTCCCGGTGTGACGGGTCTCACCCGCTACGCTCAGGGCCTGAGAGACGTCGACGAGGAGGTCTTCGTGGCCCCGACCCCTTCCCCACGGACAGGCACCGATCGCCGGTCCTTCCTGCGCTTCACCGCGGGTGCCGCCGCCCTCGTCGCCGCTGGGTGCGCTGGCCGGTCGCTCCGGAGGAGGGCGTGACGCGGGCACCCTGCGCATCGCCTTCCAGCAGTTCGGCTCCAACACGATCAAGCAGGAGTGGATCGAGCGCGCCGCGGAGACGTTCTCCGCGCAGAACCCGGAGCTGGTGATCGACTTGGTGCCGATCGTCGCCTCGGAGAACGACTACTTCACCAAGAACGAGCCGCTGATGAGCTCCCCGAGGACCAGCCCGGACCTCGTCTATGAGGACTCCTTCATCCTCCTGTCCGACGTCGGGGCCGGATACCTCCAGCCCATGACCGACCTGGTCGAGGGCTGGGACCATTGGGACGACATCGCCGAGGCGTCCAAGCTCGCCGTGACCGGCGAGGACGGGGAGGTCTACGGGGTGCCGATCACCACCGACACCCGTGCGATCTGGTTCCACCGCGAGGTGTTCGAGCAGGCGGGCCTGCCCGCCGACTGGCGACCCACCTCCTGGGAGGACATCCTCGAGGCGGCCCGCGCGATCAAGGACTCCGGCTCCGAGGCGATCCCGTTCTTCATGTTCGCCGGCACCCCGCAGGGCGAGAAGGCCTCGATGCAGGGCTTCGAGATGCCGCTGTACGGCACGGGCGACGGCACCGGTCTGTACGACGAGGACACGAAGAAGTGGGTGCTGGGCTCGCAGGGGTTCATCGACTCCCTCGCCTTCCTCAAGACCGTCGTGGACGAGGAGCTGACCGCCTCCCTCGGCCAGCCGCTGGATCCCAACATCTCCGAGCAGATCTACACCTCGCTGCTCCCCGACGCGAAGCTCGGCATTCTGATCGACGGCTCCTGGATCTCGCAGAACTGGACCGAGACCGCCGGCCGGCCCTGGCCCGAATGGCCCGAGGTGGTGGGGCTCGCGGACATGCCCACCCAGGACGGCGGCGGCACCGGCACCGTCACCCTCGCCGGCGGCTGGGGCCTGTCCATCCCGCGAAGACGTCACCGACCGCGAGACGGCCTTCCGCTTCCTCGAGACGCTGGTCTCCACCGAGACCCTCGTGGACTACGCGATCGCGGACAACCACATCACCGTCCGCAACGACGTCGCCGAGGTCGAGGAGTACCTCAGCTACTCCCCGGCGGTCGAGTACTTCACGAACCTGCTGGACACCGCTTACTACCGGCCAGCGCCGCCTGCGTATCCGGAGGTCTCCTCCGCGCTCCAGGAGGCGATGGAGGCCGTGCTCACGGGCTCCGCCCCCGAGGCGGCGGCCGCCGCCTACGACGCGACGGTGCGGGACATCGTCGGCCCGGAGAACGTGCAGGAGGCCCAGGGATGACCGCGACCGACACCACCACCCGCCCCGCCGCAGGGGCCGGCGCCCCGCGCCGCGGGGACCGACGCACCCGGCTCGGGGACGGGCTCTCGCCGATGCGCGCCGTGCCGATGCCGCCGGCCGCGCCGCTGCTCGCTCGGCTTCATGCTCGGCCCGATCCTGTACTCGCTCTACCTCGCCTTCACCGACTCCGCGATCCGCGGCGACGGCGCCTCCGACACCAGCTTCGTCGGCGTCCAGAACTTCACCGACGCCTTCGCCGACGGCGACTTCTGGAACTCGGTCATCCTCACCCTGGTGTTCACGCTGATCTCCGCGGTGCTCGGCCAGAACCTGCTCGGCATGGGCCTGGCCCTGCTGATGGAGCGCTCGCACCGGCTGGTCACCTTCGCGGTCACCTCGATCGTGATCGCCGCGTGGATCCTGCCCGAGGTGGTTGCCGGCTACCTGCTCTACACCTTCTTCGCCGACGCCGGCGGCCTCAACGCCATGCTCACCGCGATCGGGTCGCCCGGGCAGGACCTGCTGTTCAGCGCCCCGATCATCGCGGTCTCCTTCGCGAACATCTGGCGCGGCGCGGCGTTCTCGATGCTGGTCTACTCCGCCGCGCTGAGCTCCGTGCCCGGGGACGTGTACGAGTCCGCGGCGCTGGACGGCGCCGGGCCCGTGCGCCGCTTCGTCTCGGTGACCGTGCCGCCGCTGCGGCCCGCGATCGCGACGAACCTGATGCTGACCACCCTGCAGACCCTGTCGGTCTTCGGGCTGATCTTCATCATGACCGGCGGCGGCCCCGCCCGGCAGAGCCAGACCCTGCCGCTGTACATGTACGAGCAGGCGTTCTCCTACGGACAGCTCGGCTACGGCACCGCCGTCGCCCTGTCGCTCCTGCTGATCGGGGCGCTGGCCTCGATCGCCTACCTGCGCCTGCTGCCCGAGGAGGACAAGCGATGACCGCCGCTCCCACGACCACGACCGCCCCCGCGGGCGGTGCGTCGGCCGCTCGTCCCGCACCCCGGAAGCGACGCTCCCGCGCCGCCGGCACGAAGCTCGCCAGCAACCTCGTCATGGCCGCGATCGGCATCGCGTTCCTGGTGCCGCTGCTGTGGGTGGTGCTGGCCTCCTTCGACACCGAGGCCTCGCTGTCGGTGGCCTGGCCGCAGCGCTGGAGCCTGGACAACTACGCGGCGATCTGGAACGAGGAGACGACCTTCCGGCCACTGGGGAACTCGCTGATCCTGTGCGGCGGCGCGACGATCCTCACCATGGTCTCCGCGGTGCTGTGCGCCTACCCGCTCTCCCGCTACCGCTTCCGCGCCAAGCGCCCCCTGCTCGCTGACGATCATCTTCTCGACCGGCCTGCCGATCACCGCGATCATGATCCCGGTCTACTCGATGTTCGTGCAGGTCAACCTCATCGACTCGATGGGCGGCGCGATCCTGTTCCTCGGGGCGAGCTCCCTGCCCTACGCCATCTTCCTCACCAAGGGGTTCATGGACGGGGTGCCGCTGGAGATCGAGGAGTCCGCGTGGACCGAGGGAGCGGGAGGCCGCGCACCCTGTGGTCGGTGGTGCCGCCGCTGATGCGTTCGGGCCTGTCGGTGGCGACGATCTTCACCTTCGTCTCCATGTGGGGGAACTTCTTCGTCCCCTTCATGCCGCTGCTGAGCCCGGACAAGCTCCCCGCCGCGGTGACGCTGTACACGTTCTCCTCCCAGTACGGGCAGGTCGCGTACGGCCAGCTGGCGGCGTTCTCGATCTTCTACTCGCCGCCGGTGGTGGTGCTGTACCTGTTCCTGGGCCGCAACCTCGGACAGGGCTTCGCCGCCGCGGGCGGTGTGAAGGGCTGAGCCGGCCCGGTCCGGGACCGACCGGGCGTTCGGTCCTCGGCGGCCCGGGCCGGTGGTCGGTAGCGTGGGCATTCCCGCATCCGTCCCACCGACCCAGGAGGCTCCCGTGACCGATCAGGACCCGCGCCAGGACCGCGTGCACTCCCGAGTGGCTGAGCGCGCCGAGCGGCTCTCGACCTCCGGCGGCGAGCCGGCCTTCTCCCCGCAGGACCAGGAGCCGCCCGGACTGACGGGACCGATGAGCCCCGTGCCTGATCACGGCGAGCGCAGCTACGTCGGACACGCACGACTCGAGGGGATGGCCGCCCTGATCACCGGGGGCGATTCGGGCATCGGCCGGGCCGTCGCGATCGCCTATGCCCGCGAGGGCGCCGACGTGGCGATCTCCTACCTCCCCGAGGAGCAGGAGGACGCGGAGGAGACCCGGCGGTGGATCGAGGACGCCGGACGCTGTGCCCTGCTGCTGCCCGGCGATCTCCGCGACGAAGAGCATGCGCGCTCCATCGTTCGTCGAACCGTCGAGGAGCTCGGCCGTCTCGACGTGCTCGTGAACAACGCGGCCTTCCAGTGGGGCCGGGCCGAGCCGAAGGGCCTGGAGGGGATTGCCTCCGAACGGTCGCACCGCACCCTCACCACGAACCTCGAGGTGCTGTTCTGGCTCACCCAGGAGGCGGCCCCGCACCTCCGACCCGGAGCGAGCGTCATCAACTCCTCCTCGATCCAGAGCTACGACCCCTCCGTGCCGCTCATGGACTACGCCGCGACCAAGGCCGCGATCAACAACCTGACCGTCAACCTCGCTGCGGATCTCGGCCCCCGCGGCATCCGCGTCAACGCCGTGGCACCGGGCCCGATCTGGACCCCGCTGAACGTCGCGACGCGCGTGTCGGACGACTACGTCGCCTTCGGGGCGAACACGCCCCTGGGCCGTGCAGGGCGACCCGCCGAGTGCGCAGGCGCCTACGTGTTCCTGGCCAGCCCCGAGGAGGCGAGCTACGTCTCCGGCACCGTGCTCGGGGTCACCGGAGGCCGACCCGTGTTCTGAGCGGCGAGCCGCGCTTGACGGGGAGCCTGTTCGCCTGTGAGGGTCATCACACCGGGCCGCACAGGACATGAGAGGCGATCTCAGCTCTCGCCCGGGCACGGAGATCGGATCGCCTCCTGGGCAGGAAGAGGTCTCCCATGGACACCGCCATCTTCGAGAACCACGAATCCGAGATCCGCGGCTACTGTCGCAACTACCCGACGGTCTTCGCCTCCGCCTCCGGCGCGCGCCAGGTCGACGAGGAGGGCCGCAGCTACATCGACTTCTTCGCCGGGGCCGGGGTGCTGAACTTCGGCCACAACCATCCCGCGATGAAGAAGGCGCTGATCGAGTTCCTCGAGGCCGACGGGGTTGCGCACTCGCTCGACACCTACACCACCACCAAGCGCGACTTCGTCGAGCGCTTCCACGAGGTGGTCCTCGCGCCCCGCGGCATGGACCACCGCCTGCAGTTCATGGGGCCGACGGGCTCGAACGCCGTGGAGGCCGCGATGAAGCTCGCCCGCGCCGCCACAGGCCGGCGCGAGATCGTCGCCTTCAGCCACGGCTTCCACGGCATGACCCTGGGCTCCCTCGCCGCGACAGCGAACGACGCCTTCCGCCGCTGGGCCGGGGTGCCGCTGGAGAACATCCAGCGCCTGCCCTTCGAGACCGCGCCCGGCGGGGACACGGCGCTGGCCGAGTACGCCGCGGCGCTGAAGGACCACTCGAGCGGACTGTCGCCCCCGGCCGCCTTCCTCGTCGAGGTCGTGCAGGCCGAGGGCGGGGTCAACGTCGCGAGCCCCGACTGGCTCCACCAGGTCCAGGACCTCGCCCGCGAGCACGGGGCGCTCTTCATCATCGACGACATCCAGGCGGGGATCGGCCGCACCGGCGGCTACTTCTCCTTCGACGGGATGGGGCTGGACCCCGACATCATCACCCTGGCCAAGGGCCTCGGCGGATTCGGCACCCCGATCGCGATGAACCTCAACAAGCCCGAGGTGGACCAGCACTGGAGCCCCGGCGCCCACACCGGCACCTTCCGCGGCCAGGGCCTCTCCTTCGTCGCCGGGAAGGTGGCGCTGGACTTCTTCACCGACGACGCCTTCCTCGAAGGGGTCCTCGAGAAGGGCGAGCAGATGCGCAACCGGCTCCAGGCGATCGCCGACGCCCACCCGGACCGCGGCTGGGAGGTGCGCGGACGAGGCATGATGCAGGCCCTGGACACCGGCGACGGGGCGCTGAACGCGCGCCTGCAGCGAGAGTGCTTCGACCGCGGCCTGCTGTTCGGCCCCTGCGGCGGCGGCGGACGGGTGATCAAGCTGATCCCGCCGCTGATCATCGAGCCGGACGACCTCGCCGAGGGCCTGGACATCCTCGAGGCGGCGATCGACGCCGCGCTGGAGGAGGCGTGATGCGCCGCCGCGAGGACATGACCTTCGCCCCGGAGGAGTACGAGCGGAGGGTCGGGGAGCCGCGGGAGCGGATGGCGGCCCGGGAGCTGGACGCGGTGATCATCAGCGACCCCGAGAACCTGATGTACCTCACCGACCACCAGACCACCGGGTACTCCTTCTTCCAGGCCCTGATCGTGCCGCTGGAGGCGGAGCCGGTGATGATCACCCGCGCGCTCGAGGAGTCCAACGTCGTCTCCCGCACCTGGCTCGAGCACTCCCGCGCCTATCCCGACTCGGGCGACGCGATCCTCGAGCTGGTCTCCACCCTGCGGGACCTGCGCCTGGCGGACTCCCGGGTGGGCTACGAGCGCAACAGCTACTACTTCCCCGCCCACCAGCAGGACCGGTTCCACGACGCCTTCGGCGAGGGCCTCGTGGACTGCTTCGGGATCGTCGAGGAGGGGCGGATCCGCAAGTCCCGGGCGGAGATCGAGGTGATGCGGCTGGCCGCCTACGCGGGGGAGGCCGGCATGGCCGCCGGTCTGCACACCGCCATGTCCGGTGCCACCGAGAACGAGGTCGCCGCCGCGATCGCCTCGGCGATGTTCCGCGCGGGCGGGGAGTTCCCGGCAGTGATGCCCTATGTCGCCTCCGGCCCTCGCTCGATGATCGGCCACTCCACCTGGGAGGGGCGCATGATCCGCCCCGGGGAGCATGTCTTCCTCGAGGTGGGCGGTCGCTACCGCCGCTATCACGCCGCGATGATGCGCACCGTCGTCAACGGCGCGCTCTCGGACTCGATGCGCTCCGCGCAGGACCTCATGAAGCACACCCTGGCGGAGCCGCGCTCGCTGATGAGGCCGGGGGTGACGGTCTCCGAGGTGGACCGGCTGACCCGACGGATGATCGAGAGCAACGACGTCGGCGCGAGCCTCGCCACCCGCGCCGGCTACTCGATCGGCATCGCCTTCCCGCCCTCCTGGGACGAGGGGTACATCCTCTCCCTCCTCGAGGGCGACGAGCGGCCCCTCGAGGAGGGGATGACCTTCCACCTCATCCCCTGGATGTGGGGCGTCGACGGGGACAAGACCGTCGGGATCTCCGACACCGTCCGGATCACCCCCGACGGTCGCGCCTCCTTCCTCACGCTCCCGGAGGACTTCACCGTCCACGAGAGCTCCGCCCGATCCTTCCCGGCCGCGGCCGGCACGCCCCGCCCCTGAGAGGAGCAAGACCGTGACCACGCAGAGCACACAGGCCTCGCCCCGGACGACGCTCACCGCCGTCGACCCCTCGACCGGCGCCGTCGTCCGCGAGGTGCCCGCCGCATCGCCCGACCAGATCGACGCCGTCCTCGACCGCGCCCGCGCGCTTTCCTCGCCTGGCGCGAGACCTCCTTCGAGGAGCGGGCCGCGCCGCTGGAGGCCGTCGCCGCCCACCTGCGCGAGCACGTCGAGGAGCTCGCGCCGCTGATGACCGAGGAGATGGGCAAGCCGATCGGCGAGGCCCGCGGCGAGGTGGCCAAGGCGGCATGGGCGGCCGAGCACTACGCCGCCCACGGCGCCGACTATCTCGCCGACCAGCACATCGCCTCCGATGCGAGCTCCTCCTACGTCCAGCACCTGCCGCTGGGGACCGTGCTGGGGTGCCGCCGTGGAACGCCCCGTTCTGGCTCGCCTTCCGCTTCGCCGCCCCCGCGCTCATGGCCGGGAACACGGCGGTGATGAAGCACGATCCCCACGTCCCCGGCGCGCCGCCGCGATCGAGGAGGCGTTCCGCGCCGTCGGCGCCCCGGAGGGAGTGTTCCAGACGCTCCACGCCGCGACCGCCGACGTCGAGCAGGTGATCCGCGACCCGCGCATCCAGGCGGTGTCCTTCACCGGCTCGGACCGGGCCGGCGCCGTCGTCGCCTCGATCGCGGCGAGCGAGATCAAGCCCGCCGTGCTCGAGCTCGGCGGCTCGGATCCCTGCCTCGTCCTGGCCGACGCCGACCTCGAGGAGGCGGCGCGGGTCGCCGCGCTCTCCCGCATCATCAACGCAGGCCAGTCCTGCATCGCCGCGAAGCGGGTCATCGTCGAGCGGCCGGTCCACGACCGCTTAGTCGAGTCGCTCGCCGCGCGCTCGCGGCGCTCGTCGTCGGCGACCCGCGCGAGGAGACCACGCAGGTGGGCCCGATCGCCCGCGCCGAGTCGCGGGAGAACCTCCACCGCCAGGTCACCACCTCCGTCGAGGCGGGGGCGGAGCTCGTCCTGGGCGGCGAGATGCCGACGGGGGAGGGCTACTTCTATCCCGTCACGCCGCTGACCGGGGTCGAGGCCGGGATGAGCGCCTGCACCGAGGAGACCTTCGGCCCGGTCGCCTCCGTGATGGTCGCCGAGGACGCCGAGCACGCCCTCTTCCTCGCCAACGACACCCCGTACGGGCTCGGTGCGAGCATCTGGACCGAGACCTCCCGCGGCGAGACGATGGCGCGCCGGATCGAGGCCGGGCAGGTGAGCGTCAACGGGATCGTCAAGACCGATCCGCGCCTGCCCTCCGGCGGCATCAAGCGCTCCGGGTACGGGCGGGAGCTCGGCCCCCACGGGATCCGGGAGTTCGTCAACGCCCAGCAGGTCTGGGTGGGGCCGGCCCGGAGCTGAGGAACCGGGACGACGACGGGGCCGCACCGCCCGCGCGGTGCGGCCCCGTCGGGCTGTCACGTGCGGCGGATCCCGTCGTGCTCTGCGGCGCGGCGGGGGATCCGTGCCGAGCCGCTCAGCGGAAGACGATGGTGCGCGAGCCGTCCAGCAGGACCCGGCGGCCGCGCGAACAGCCCCACGGCCTCGCGCAGGGTGCGCACCTCGGTGTCCTGACCGATCGCCATGAGCTCCTGCGGGGAGCGGGTGTGGTCCACGCGGATGACCTCCTGCTCGATGATCGGGCCCTCGTCGAGGTCGTCGGTGACGAAGTGGGCGGTCGCCCCGATCTGCTTCACGCCGCGGGCGTAGGCCTGGCGGTACGGGTTCGCGCCCTTGAACCCGGGCAGGAACGAGTGGTGGATGTTGATGCGGCGTCCGGAGAGCTCGGCGCTCAGCTCGGGGGAGAGGATCTGCATGTAGCGGGCCAGGACCACGAGCTCGATGTCGTGCTCGACGACCGCCTCGCGCACCCGGTCCTCGAAGGCCGCCTTCTCCTCGGCGGAGGTCACGGGACGGTGCTCGAAGGGGACGCCGTGGAACTCGGCGTACCGGGCCGGGGTGTCGTGGTTCGCGATCACGAGCGGCACCTCGATCGGGAGGTTCCCGATCGAGGTCTGGAACAGCAGGTCGTTCAGGCAGTGGGTCGATTTCGACGTGAGCACGAGGGTGCGCACCGGGCGGCCCACCTCGTCGATCTCCGCCTCGATCCCGAAGCTCTCGATCGGTGCGGCGAGCGCGGCGCGCACCTCGTCCGGCGACGCGGAAGTCAGGACCTCGACGCGCATGTAGAAGCGATGGGAGTCGCCGCTCTCGAACTGGCGGCTCTCGACGATGTTGCCGCGGGCCTCGACGATCGCTCCGGTGATCGCGTGCACGATGCCGGGGCGGTCCTCGCACGCGAAGGTCATCACGTAGCGGCGGGCAGGGGAGGGTGAGGG
Organism: Brachybacterium sp. GPGPB12; assembly: GCF_038396325.1. Classification (NCBI taxonomy): domain Bacteria; kingdom Bacillati; phylum Actinomycetota; class Actinomycetes; order Micrococcales; family Dermabacteraceae; genus Brachybacterium; species Brachybacterium sp. GPGPB12. The sequence continues at coordinate 254,617 of NZ_CP149573.1, forward strand.
ATGCGCTGAGGTCATGGCCCGAGTGTAGGAGAGCGCGCGCGGGGAGCGCGGCGCACGGGTCCGCCACGGCGAGAGACTGAAGTAGGTAGACTGGTCTACCTAACTGATGATCGAGGAGGGCGGAGATGGGGACAGCGCGGGAGCGACTGCTCGACGCCGCGTCGACGCGGTTCTACGAAGACGGCGTGAATGCGACCGGTATCGACGCGATCACCGCCGAGGCGGGAGTCGCCAAGAAGAGCCTCTACAACAACTTCCGCTCCAAGTCGGACCTGGTCAGCGCTTATATCGATGCCCGCCATGAGGAGTGGCTGGACCTGCACCGTGCGCGCGCCTCGAGCGCCGCCACGTCCGTCGAGCGCGTGCTCTCGGTGTTCGACGCCTATCTCGACCATGCCAACGCCGACCACGGCGGCGGCTTCCGGGGATGCGGGTCGCTCAACACGGCCGCTGAGTTCCCGGCGGGCGCTCCCGAACGCGACGCGGTGCGCCTCCACAAGGAGCAGGTCGAGCAGATCCTCGCCGAAGGCCTGGCTGAGCTGACCGACGCGGACGGAGCGCAGGAGCTGGCCGAGCACTTCAGCTACCTCCTCGAGGGTGCCGTCGCCCGGGCAGGACTGGAGGGAGACCCTGTGCGCCTGGAGCGTGCACGAGGGATCGCCGCGTCGATGCTGGGTGCCCTGTGACTCGAGGTTCCCTGGTCGGGGTCCTCGCCGTCCTGGTCACCGCCGTGCTGTGGGGCACCACCGGCACCGCGGCCACCTTCGCCCCGGAGGTCGGACCGCTCGCGATCGGCGCCGCGGCGCTCGGCATCGGCGGGATCCTGCAGGCGCTGATCGCCCTTCCCTCGCTGCGCCGCGAGCGCGCCGCCCTGGCCGCCCACCGGGGCACTGTGGTCGCCGGAGTGCTGGGCGTGCTGATCTATCCGCTGGCGTTCTACAGCTCGATGCACCTGGCCGGCGTCGCCGTCGGCACGGTCGTCTCCCTCGGATCGGCGCCGCTCGCCTCGGGCCTCCTGGAGCGGATCCTCGAGGGACGCCGGCTCGGCGTCTGGTGGATGATGGCGGCGGCCCTGGGCATCGCGGGCGCGTAGTGCTGTGCGCCGCGACGATGCACGACGCCGCCGCCGACACGGCCGGCACGACGGCGGGCGTGGGACTCGGCCTGGTCGCCGGAGTGACCTACGCGCTCTACTCCTGGAGCGCGCACCGCCTGATGGGCCGAGGTGTCGGTCGCGCCGCGGCGATGGGCTCCGTGTTCGGGCTCGGCGGACTGGCGCTCCTGCCCGTGCTCGCGCTCACCGGCGCCCCGCTGCTCGCCTCCCCGCAGGCGTTCGCCGTCGGCGCCTACATGGCGCTCGTGCCGATGTTCCTCGGCTACGTGCTGTTCGGCCTCGGCCTGACCCGGATCTCCGCGAGCACCGCGACGACCCTCACCCTCGCCGAGCCGGCGGTCGCGGCCGTGCTGGCCGTGCTCGTCGTCGGGGAGAGGCCGCCGCTGCTCGGCTGGCTCGGGATCGCAGGGATCGGCCTCTCGCTGCTGATCCTCGCCCTCGCGCCCTCGGGACGGGAGGTCGAACCGCTGGCGGTGCCCGATGTCGCGTCGGCCCCGTGACCCCCGGCGCCGCGGGGTCGGGCGAGGGCCGGGCATGACGAAGGCCGCCGACCGATGTTCCCACTGGTCGGCGGCCTTCTCTCGGTCGGGCTGACAGGATTTGAACCTGCGACCCCTTGACCCCCAGTCAAGTGCGCTACCAAGCCGCGCCACAGCCCGAGACCCTCCGTCACCGGAGGACCGAGGAATACAGTACCCCGCTCCGGGCGCTGGAGCGAATCGAGAGGGGCGTGACCTGCGGCACCCGTGGCGAAGCGCGGATCCGCGCGCCCATGGGATAGACGCGCCGAGCGGTGGTCGTCGGGCGCGCCGGCCTCTCCCAGCTCCTACACTCCAGGCATGGCTGAGCGACGGATGCGACGGGGGGAGGAGTGCGCGACTCCCCACGGCGAGACCCCGTACTCGCCGACCTCCCTCCTGCGCGCCCTCACCGCGGACCCCTACTCGGTCGACCCGCGCGGGAGGACGAGCACCCGCTGGAGTCGGCCACGCCGCCCGACAACCGTCGGATGCGCGCCGTCACCCTCTTCGCTGGCCGTGCCGCTCGGCTTCGCGGTCGCCGTCTCCGTGGTCGACCTGCGGCAGGAGGCCGCCGGCGCCGACAGCCCCCGCGCGCCGCTCGAGGAGGAGGTGCGCGAGGTGCGCGCCGAGACCGACCTGCTCGAGGATCGCCGCACGCTCCTCGAGCAGGAGATCCTCGAGGCGCAGGAGGAGGTCCTCGACACCGCCGACGGCGGCTCCGCGGAACGGATCGGCGAGTACGAGCGCGCGGGCTACGGCGTGTCGCTGACCGGCCCGGGCGTGCGGCTGACCCTCGACGACTCCGCCCCGCGCCCTCCCGCCCCGGCGCGGGTCCGGGCACCGTGAACCGGGTGACCGACGGCGACCTGCAGATCGCCGTGAACGGCCTCTGGGCCGCCGGTGCCGAGGCGATCTCCGTCAACGGCCAGCGCGTCACCGAGACCACCGCGATTCGCACTGCCGGCTCTGCGGTGCTCGTCGACTTCCGCCCGCTCTCCCCGCCCTACGAGATCACCGCGCTCGGCGATCCCGAGCGGCTGCGCGCCGGGGTCGAGGAGGCGGAGGCGGGCGAGTACCTCTCGGAGATCTCGACCCGCTACGGCATCGGCCTGACCTGGACGGCGGGGGAGGAGCTCTCCACGCCCGCCCGCGCCCAGGGCACTCTGCGCGAGGCCTCCGTGCTCGAGGACCCCGCCGGGTCCGCGCCCGCGGACGTCCGCGACCCGACCCCCGACAGCGCCGCCGAGGGCGGCGAGGACCAGGAGGACACCCCGTGATCGCCATCCTCGGCCTGGTGGTGGGCATCGTGCTGGGCGTCGTCGTCCAGCCCGACGTCCCCGCCGGCCTGCGCCCTATCTCCCGATCGCCGTGGTGGCGGCGCTGGACACCCTCGCGGGTGGTCTGCGTGCGAGCCTCGACGGCGCCTTCGACGCCCACGTGTTCATCACCTCGTTCCTGTTCAACGTGCTGATCGCCGCGTTCCTGGTGTTCCTCGGGGACCAGCTCGGGGTCGGCTCCCAGCTCTCCACCGCCGTGATCGTCGTGCTCGGCATCCGGATCTTCTCCAACGCGGCCGCGATCCGGCGGCTCCTGTTCCGGTCATGAGCGACGGCACCCGCACCCCGTCCAGCCGCGACCAGCGGCGGATCGTCTGGCACCGGCTGAAGGACACCCTCCGGCCGCAGGCGACAGTCGCCCAGGTGATCGTGGGACTGCTGTGCCTCCTGCTCGGCGTGTCGATCGCCGCGCAGATGGGCCGCAACGACGAGTCCCTCGAGGGGGCCACTCAGCAGGAGCTGGTGCGCCTGCTGGACGAGTCCGGGCGCCACGCCTCTGACCTCGAGCTCGAGAACGCCGAGCTCGAGCGCACCCTGGAGACGCTCCGCTCGGGACGCGAGGGCGACGTCGCCGCGCAGGACGCGGCCGAGCGAGCCGGCTCGCCGACCTCGAGATCCTGGCCGGCACCGCCCCCGCCCAGGGGCGGGGGATCGTCGTCTCGATCGCGGATCCGGAGCAGGGCGTGCGCGCTTCGACCCTGCTGGGCGTGCTCGCAGGAGCGCGCAACGCCGGCGCCGAGGTGGTGCAGATCGGCGACGTGCGCGTGGTCGCCTCGACCTCGATCACCACCGCGCCCGACGGGGGTCGCTCGTGGACGGCCTGCCGATCCGCGCGCCCTACACGCTGAAGGCGATCGGCGATCCCGCCGTGATGGAGCCCGCGCCGCGGATTCCCGGCGGTGCGGCCGACTCGGTCTCGGGCGACGGCGGGACGCTCTCCGCGGTCGCCGAGGACGAGGTCCGGATCGAGGCGACCGTGGAACTCAGCGCCCCCGAGCACTCCCGGGTGGTCAAGTGATCGTCAAATCCTGACGTGCTGGAGGGAAGGAACCCCCGGTGGGCGCCATGGACGTGCGAGAATGGATCAGCGGCGGCCTGCACCTCCACGACGCAGGGTCGCAGCAGGCCAGGAAGGGGTGTGAGGTGTCAGGGAACACCGAGTGGAACGACGGCAATCTCGACCACACGTCGAAGCTGAGCGCGATCTCGCCCAGCGACCCCCTCGAGGACGCCGCGCCCGGCCTGTCCTCGCAGGATCGTCGGGCGATCGAGAACCTGCCCCCGCGCAGTGCGCCGCTGATCGTGCGGAAGGGCCCGAACCTCGGCGCCCGCTTCCTGCTGGACTCGGAGACCACGGTCGCGGGGCGCCACCCCAAGAGCGAGATCTTCCTCGATGACGTCACGGTCTCTCGCAAGCATGCCGCCTTCGTGCGTGACGGCGACGGCTTCCTGGTGCGCGACCTCGGCTCGCTCAACGGCACCTACGTGGGCAAGGACCGCGTCGACGAGGCGCGCCTGCACGCCGGCCAGGACGTGCAGATCGGCAAGTACCGACTGACGTACCACCCGTTCCCCGGGACGGTCTGACCAGATGCCGGCCGCCGCCTCGCGCAGGCCGGGTGCCACCGCCGCCGCACGCATGAGCATCGGCCAGGTGCTCGAGATCTCGCGGGACGAGTTCCCCGACCTCGCCCACTCCAAGCTCCACTACCTGGAGTCCGAGGGCCTGATCGCCCCCGCACGCACTCCCGCCGGCTATCGCAAGTACAGCCGCGAGGACGTGGACCGACTGCGCTTCGTCGTCGCGCGCGCAGCGGGACCGGTTCTGGCCGCTGAAGGTCATCAAGGAGCATCTGCTCGAGCACGGCGTCGACTCCGAGGTCACCTCGATCGCCTCCCGGCCCGGTCCCAGCTCCACCCTCCAGCCGGTGCGCCTGGACCGGCGCGGCCTCGTCCGTGAGGCGGGGGTGGAGGAGGACTTCCTCGCCGAGCTGGAGCAGTACGGCTTCCTGACGGACGACGTGCTCTTCTACGGCACCGCCGAGCTCGAGATCGTCACCGCCGCCCGCGACCTCGCCGACGAGGGCCTGCACCCGCGCCACCTGGTGATGCCGCGCACCGCCGCCGAGCGGGAGGCGCACATGATCCGCTCCGTGGCCCGGCCCCGCTCCCGGGCGGGGGACGCCGCGGCGCGCGGCGAGGCGGAGGACTTCGCCCGCGACCTCGGCGAGTCGATCATCGCCCTGCACGGCGCGATCCGCGCACGAAGCCGCGGGAGGTCTGAGCGCACCGGGCTCCTGGCACCTCACTCGTCACCTCTCCGTGACCTTCGCGCGGCGCGTTGGTACCGGAGAGGGGGCACTTCGCGCTACTCTGGGCGGGCGCTCTCATCCTTCCCCCTCTGAGAGCCGGAACCCGGAGGTAGACGTGAACGCCACCCGAGGCGATGATCGCACTGAGCAGTCCACCGTCCCCGCAGAGCCCGCCCAGGGCGTGCTCTTCGACGACGTGGTGGACACCCCCGGCGAGCTCGGCTATCGCGGCCCCGCCGCGTGCAAGGCCGCCGGCATCACCTATCGCCAGCTGGACTACTGGGCCCGCACCGGCCTGGTCGAGCCCGGCGTGCGCGCGGCGCACGGCTCCGGCGACCAGCGCCTCTACGGCTTCCGCGACATCCTCGTGCTCAAGGTGGTCAAGCGCCTGCTCGACACGGGCGTGTCCCTGCAGCAGATCCGCATCGCGGTCGCAGCTCTTCGTGAGCGCGGCATCGACGACCTCGCCGGCATCACCCTGATGAGCGACGGCGCCTCCGTCTACGAGTGCACCTCCGCCGAGGACGTCTTCGACCTGGTCCAGGGCGGCCAGGGCGTGTTCGGCATCGCCGTCGGCCGTGTGTGGCGCGAGGTCGAGAACGACCTCGCCGTCGCGCCCGGTGTCGACCCGGCCGACGACGCGGCGCTTGCCCTCCAGGACGAGCTCGCGGCGCGTCGCCGCTCCCGCCAGGCCGGCTGAACGCCGGCCCGCACCACCACCGGCGAGAACGGCGGGACCCTCGGGGAAGGGGTCCCGCCGTTCTCTCGCGCGGTGATCGTGTCCCTCGTGCGGTGATCGTGCTGGTGCTGTGCGGCGCCGAGGTCACGGGCGGGCCCGAGGAGCCCGGCGAGGGCGACGAGCTCCGCAGCCGACTGGTCCGGCGCAGACCCCGGGGCCCGCGCGGGGGAGGAGCGCTCAGGAGTTCTGGCGCGAGTCCATCACGGTGCGCAGCAGCGCGTCGAAGTCCTCGGTGAGGCGCGCGCCGGAGGCGCCCTCGTAGCGGTGCGGCGGGACTGCGCCGCCCTGCGCCTGCTCGCAGGCCCACCCGCTCCTCGATGACCGGGTCCAGGACCGAGTCGCCGAAGAGGTCGCGCGGCTCGGCCAGGCGGTACTGGTGCTCGACCGAGCGCGGACGGTAGCGGTTCACCACGAGGCCCAGGGGCTGCAGCCGCGGGGCGATGCCCTCCTCGTGCATCTCGGCGGCGAGCTTGAGCGCGCGGTCCGCGGCGGTGACCGCGAAGAAGCCCGGCTCGGCCACCACGAGGGAGCGGTCCGAGGCGGCCAGCGCCATCTGCGTGAGTCCGTTGAGGGAGGGCGGGCAGTCGATGATGACCAGGTCGTACTGGTGGGTGCGCTTGTCCAGCGCCTGGTGCGACCGACCCACGTCCTTCTGGTTCAGCGCGGGGGAGTCCATCACCGCGGAGCGGCTGGTGCCCGGGATGATGTCGAGATGGGAGGCGGCGTCCTTTGACCACGGCGTGGGGATGATCGCACGATCGATCGTCTCCGTGCGCGGGGAGGAGAGCACCTCGGCGATGTCGAGCGTGGAGGCCGGCTCCCCGAGCAGGCCCAGCGTCGAGTCGCCCTGGGGGTCGAGATCGATGACGAGCGCGTTCACCCCCTGGTGCAGGGCGGCAGAGGCCAGGCCCAGGGTCACGGACGTCTTGCCGACGCCGCCCTTCAGGGAACACACACTCACGATGAACACCCCCGCAGTCTACCGACCCGGGCGGGCTCCTCGGTGCCGCGACGAGCGGTAACCTGCCGTGGCCACCCGCACCCCGCTCCCGGAGGGACCCCGATGACGCAGCTGACCCACGACCTCGTGCTCGAGGTGCTCGAGGGATGCGCCGCGAGCGCCCTCGCGGAGGCCCGCGAGCTCGGTGCCGTGCGCACCGTGTCCGCGACAGAGCTGGCGCGCGCACCGACGATCTCGACGCCGTCCGCTCCCTGCGCCGCGTCGTGGCCGCCTCGACATCGCTCACGGTCCCCGCGCGCCGCCCCCGGGAGCCGCTGGAGACCTCCGTGCAGCAGCGGCTCGCCGAGCCGCTCGAGGACCTGCGCCGGCGGCGGCCCCGCCAGGTGTTCCACGGGCCGCGCCTGGAGGCGGCGGGTGCCGGGACGCCGGAGATGCGACGCCTGGCCGCCCCCTCGCCGAGCTCGCCGACCTCCCTCTCGACGACGTCGACGGGGACCTCGTCGCCCGGGTGCGCCGCGGCGCCTCGCCCGGCACCTGGCAGGTGTCGCTGCGCACCACGCCGCGCCCGCTGGCGACCCGGGCATGGCGCGAGGTCGACTACCCCGGAGCGGTCAACGCGACGATCGCCGCGACCGTGCTCGACCTCCTGGACGTCGGCGCCGAGGACTCCCTGCTGGACATGACCTGCGGCTCGGGCACCTTCCTCGTCGAGCAGCTGCACCGGGCGGCCCCGGCCCGCGCCGTGGGCGTGGACCTCGATCCGGCGGCGCTGGACGCGGCGCGCCGGCACCAGCGCGCGGCCCGGCGCAGAGGCCGCATCGACTGGGTCGAGGGCGATGTGCTGACCGCGGAGCTCGAGGGAGGCTTCACGCGTCTGGTCACCAACCCGCCCTGGGGCACCCTCCACGGCGAGCACGAGAGCAACGAGGACCTCCTCGCGGCGGCGCTCGAGCGCGCCGCGGAGCTCGCCGCGCCCAGCGCCCGGCTCGGGGTGCTGACCCACGAGATCACCCGCATGCGGCGCGTCCTCGAGCGGCGCGCCGCGGGCTGGCGGCGCGTCGGCGAGCACCGCTTCTTCCAGAAGGGCCACCACCCGCGGCTGTTCCTGCTCGAGCGCTGAGCAGGCCGACGGCGCCGGGAGCGCTCAGAGCCCGCGGCGCCCCGCGGCGAGCGCCCGCCTGCCGCCGGAATCCCCGTGGATCCGCACCCGCGCGACCTCGTCGCGGCCCGTCACCCACAGCAGCGGCTCGAGCGGCTCGCCGTGCACGCGCAGGCTCCCCTCGGCGCCGCGGGAGCGCGGCCGCCGCCCGCCCAGCGGGGAGACGAGCGTGACCTCGGCCGGGATCCGCATCGCCAGCGGCGCCATCAGGCCCACGGCCCGCCACGCCGCCCGGTCCCGCTCCGCGTCCGGTCGGCGCGGTTCCCAGTCGGGCCGGCCCCGGCGCAGGTCCTCGTGGTGGATGAGCGGCTCGGCCTGGCCGCTCAGCCGGTCCATCCGTCCGGCGAAGGAGAGCGGGCCGGGGCCCCTCCGGAAGTCCTCGACCCGTTCCGTCCACGGGCGATCGCGCCGGCTCTCCCGCGCCTGGCGGGCTCGTCGGCCGAGCGGCCCGGGCAGGCGCGGCCCGATGATCAGGTGCGGGGCGGACTCCCGCGGACGAGGTGCTCCAGGAGGTCCTCCGCGTCCCAGCCGGGCAGGATCGTCGGCGCCGCGGGGCCGAGCGCGGCGAAGCTCGCCGCGAGGGCCTCGCGCTCATCGCTCTCGAGGTCTCTGCCGGCGCGGTCCCCGGCTCTGCGCACGCGGCTCATGACTGGTTGCTGAAGGCCGCGTCGAAGGACTGCTCTGAGACCGGGTAGTCCAGGCCGCGCGGCCGCTCGAGCGCCTCCTTCGCGCCGTGCAGGCGGTCCATCCCGGCGTCCTCCCACTCGATGGAGATCGGGCCCTCGTAGCCGATCGAGCGCGGCGCCCGGAACGCCGCGTCCCACGGCACGTCCCCGCGGCCGAAGGAGACGAAGTCCCAGCCGCGGCGCGGATCGCCCCACGGCAGGTGCGAGCCGAGGCGGGTGTTGCGCCCGGTGGTGCGCACCCGGATGTCCTTGCAGTCCACGTGGTAGATCCGGTCGGCGAAGTCGGTGATGAAGGAGACCGGGTCGATCTCCTGCCACATGAAGTGGGAGGGGTCCCAGTTCAGGCCGAAGGACTCTCGGTGCCCGATCGCCTCCAGGGTGCGCTTCGTGGTCCAGTAGTCGTAGGCGATCTCGGAGGGGTGGACCTCGTGCGCGAAGCGGACCCCGCAGTCCTCGAAGACGTCGAGGATCGGGTTCCAGCGGTCGGCGAAGTCCTGGTAGCCCTCGTCGATGACGTCCTGGCCGACGGGCGGGAACATCGCCACGTACTTCCAGATCTTCGACCCGGTGAAGCCGACGACCGTGTCCACGCCGAGCTTCTGCGCGAGGCGGGCGGTGTTCCTCATGTCCTCGGCGGCGCGCGCCGCACGCCCTCCGGATCGCCGTCGCCCCACACGGAGGGGCCGACGATCGCCTGGTGGCGGAAGTCGATCGGGTCGTCGCAGATCGCCTGGCCCTTGAGGTGGTTGGAGATCGTCCAGACCTTCAGCCCGTGCTTCTCAAGGATCCCGAGCCGCTCGGCGATGTAGGCCTCGTCGTCCCAGCGGCTCGCGTCGAGGTGCTCGCCGGAGACGGCGATCTCGAGACCGTCATAGCCCCAGCCGGCCGCGAGCTCCGCGACCTCCTCGAGGGTGAGATCGGCCCACTGGCCGGTGAACAGTGTGTGGGGGTGCGCCATGGCGGCGTGGCTCCTTCTCGTCGGTGAGGGTGGCGTGCGTGGGGTCAGAGGCGGACGGTCGCGCCGTCGGCCCGGTGGGAGGCGATGACGGCCTCGAGGATCCGCTGGAGGGCGAGCCCGTCCTCGAAGTCGGGGGAGTAGGCGGCGGGGTCGCGGTCCCGGACGGCCAGCAGCAGGTCGCGGGCCTGGTTCGTGAACGCGTTCTCCCAGCCCAGGATGTGGCCCTGTGGCCACCAGCCCTCGAGATAGGGGTGCTCGGGCTCGGTGACGAGCACCCGGGCGAATCCCTGCTCGGCGACCGGTGCGGTGGCGTCGAGGAACCACAGCTCGTCCAGGCGCTCGAGGTCGAAGCGCAGGGCGCCCTTCGTGCCGTACACCTCCAGCGCGAGCTCGTTCTTCGCACCGGTGGCCATGCGGCTGGCCTCGACGGACGCGATCGCGCCGCCGTCGAGCTCGAGGGTGGCCCAGGCGGCGTCGTCGACCGTGACGGGCTCGGGGCCGTCGGGGCCCGGGCGCTCGCGGACCATCGTCGCGAGCCGGCCGCGCACCGCGGTGACCTGCTGCCCGGTGACGTACTGGATCTGGTCGATCGCATGGGAGCCGATGTCGCCGAGCGCGCCGGAGCCCGCAGTCTCCTTCCGCGCCGCCAGGTCATCCCGGCCTCGGCGTCCACGAGCCAGTCCTGCAGGTAGGAGGCGCGGATCTGGCGGATCTCGCCGAGCCGGCCGGCGGCGACGAGATCACGGGCGTGGGCGAGGGCGGGTACGCGCCGGTAGGTGTGGCCGAGGGCGGCGACCTGGCCGCGCTCGCGCGCGGCGCGGGCGGCCTCGACCATGCGCTCCGCCTCGGCCGGGTCGTTCGCGAGCGGCTTCTCGCACAGCACGTGCTTGCCGGCCTCGAGCGCTGCGATCGCGATCTCGGTGTGGAGGAAGCCGGGGGTGCAGATGTCGACGATGTCGACGTCGTCCCTCGTGATCGCCTCGCGCCAGTCGGTGGCGTGCTCCTCCCAGTCCAACCGGCGCGCCGCCTCCGCGACGGCCTGCTCGTCCCGTCCCACGATCACGCGCCGCGCGATCGGCGGCACGTCGAAGGCGGCGCCGACGGTGCGCCAGGCCTGGGAGTGGGCGCGGCCCATGAAGGCGTAGCCGATCAGGGCGACGCCGAGCGGACGGTGGGGGGTCTCGGGCACAGGGGCTCCTTCTTCGGGACGACGGGTCGTGGCCGGGCAGGCGGATGCCTGTGAGAGCGGGGCGAGCTCGGGGCCCGCGGAGAACGGGAGCGGCCGGGTCCGCGTCGGCGCGAACGCCGACGCTCCGGCGACGATGACGCCTGGGTCATCACCCTATGTCGCCGATCACGTCCCGGCAAAGGAGCCGACCGCCCGCCGGACTCTCCCGCATGCCGGAGACTGGGGGCATGGAACGTCATGTGCGCGCATGGATGAGGGCCGAGGTCCAGGAGGGGACCGACGTGGCGCCGCTGGTCGCGGTCTCTGACGCCCCGGTGGCGGAGGAGATGCTGAGCGTGCGGGCCGGCGGGGCCGAGCATCCGGTGACGGAGACCCGGGACCGCTTCGGCGACCGGCTCCACCTCCTGCACGGCCTGCCCGGCGGGGAGGTGGAGATCGTCTACGACGCGCGCGGCATCGGCGAGGCGCCCGTGCCGCGGGTGCTCGAGGCGGACTCCGTCGCACCTGCGCCCCTCTCGCTACTGCGAGGTCGACGAGTTCACCCGCGGCGCCCAGGAGATCGTGGGGGAGCGCGAGGGGGTCGAGGCCCTCGACGCGGTCGTGGACTGGGTGCACGGCCACCTGGACTACGTGCCCGGGTCGAGCACGATCACCGACTCGGCCCGCGAGCACCTTCGTCGCCCGGCGCGGAGTGTGTCGGGACTTCGCCCATCTCACCGCGACGCCGCTGCGGGCGGCGGGCATCCCGGCGCGCGCGCCTCTGTGTACGCGCCGGGGCTGAGCCCGATGGACTTCCACCTCGTGGTCGAGGCGCTGGTCGAGGGGGAGTGGCTGGTGGTCGACGCGACGCATCTCGCGCCGCGGGCCTCGATGGTGCGCATCGCCACAGGTCAGGACGCCGCGGACACGGCCTTCATGACCACCCTCGCCGGGGACGTCGCGCTCACCGGCATCCAGGTCACCGCCGTGGTCGATCCGGAGTCGCCGAGGAGCGGCCGGGCGAGCGGCGTGCGCCGCGCTGAGCGGAGCGCCCGCCGCCGGGCGCTCTGCTCAGTCCTGCGGCGTCTCCGGCCCGGAGTGGTCCTCGGGATCCGTCGATCCGTGGGTCCCCGTCGGCCCCTCGGAGCCGGTCGAGCCCTCGCCGTCCGTCGGCCCGGCCGTGTCCTGCGTCGACTGCCCGTCGGAGCCCTCGGGCGCCTGCCCGTCCTCGGCCTCGAAGCTCGCCAGGTACTCCTCGACCTCGGCGGCGATGTCCTCGGCGCTGGGCACGACGGAGCCTGCCCCGGAGGTGATCATCCTGTCGTAGCGCCGCTCGAACCCGGCGACCATCTCCTGCGGCTGGGGCTGGGCCTCGATCTGCGCAGCGATGGCCTCGCGCACGGGGAGCGCCTGCGCCTCGAGCGCCGCCGCACCGATCCGGGGACCCCTCTCCTCGCCGACCGCGGTCAGCGGCGCGATCGCGGCATCGGGGAAGGACATCTCGTGGAGGTACTGGGGCACGTGCACGGTCAGGCCCACCACGTCGTGCCCGCCCTCGGCCAGGCGCATCGTCAGCGGCGCCGTGAACGGGGCGCGGAGGCGGAAGGTGCCCGGCATGGTGCGGCGCACCTCGATCGACTCCGGATCGCCGGCGAAGCGGGTCACGGGCGACTCGCGGGTATGGGGGACCGGGGCGGGGAAGCCCTGCGAGCAGAAGGGTCCGCTCGATGCCGAGCCGCTCGACCACGATCCGCGGCGCGCTCGCGACACGCTCCCACTGGAAGGACGGCTCCGGCCCGGTGAGCAGGAAGAAGGTCTGCCCCTGCTCGTCGGTCACCTCGTGCAGCAGGATCTCGGGCTTCTCGTAGTCGTCGAAGTGGTCCAGCTGCAGCGTGACCTCGGGGCGGCGCCCGGCGTAGTCGTGGACCTGGTCCATGTCCAGCCGTCCCACGACACGGCTGGAGAGCGTGTTGAGCAGGTGGTCGTCCAAGAGCCGCCGCGCATCGCCCGCATCGGTGAAGGCGCCGAGGGTGACCAGCGGCGTCTCGCCGTGGAGGGCACGCGAGTCGACATGGCGCTCGTAGCTGAACAGGGTCGTCGGATCCATCATGACCTCCAGGGCGACAGGACGGCCTCGGCGGGCCGCGGGTGGGTGACCTCTTGGTCAACGGCCCCTCCGTCGGAACTATTCCGCCCTCGGCGCAGACGGGCCGGAGTTGGCGCACCTCACAGCAGCATCAGGGCCGTGTCCACGGCGAGCCGCGCCGCGAGCGCCCCGGTCACCACCAGGAACACGATCCGCACGAAGCGTGATCCCAGGCGCGGCGCGAGCCGCGCGCCGAGGAAGCCGCCGCTGAGGTTCGCCAGCGCCAGCACGCCGCCCAGCGACCACCACACCTGGCCCTGCGACCCGAAGACCAGCGGCGCCCCGACATTGGTGGTGAGGTTCGCGAGCTTCGCGTGGACGCTCGCCTCGAGGAAGCCGTAGCCCAGCAGGGAGACCATCAGGATGATGAAGAAACTGCCGGTGCCGGGGCCGAGGATCCCGTCGTACACGCCGACGCCCGCCCCGATCCCGCCCGCGCCCAGCAGATGGGAGCGGCCCTGGTGGCGCGGGGCGTGCTCGAGCCCCATCGACGGCTTCAGCAGGGTGTACGCGCCGACGGCGAGCAGGGCGACCAGCACGATCGGGCTCAGCCACGGCTTGGGGATCAGGCTCGCCAGCGCCGCCCCGGCCGCGCTCCCGCCCAGCGCGCACACCACCAGCGGCCCCGCGGTCGCGGCGACCGGGGTGATCCGTCGGACGTAGGTCCAGGAGGACACCGCCGTCCCCGCGGCGGAGGCGATCTTGTTCGTGCCGAGCACGGCGCCGCTGGAGGCGTCGGACGGCATGGCGGTCAGCGGCGCGGGCGGCTGGATCAGCCCGCCGCCGCCGACGACCGCATCCACCCAGCCGGCTACGAAGGCGGCCCCGATGAGCAGGACGAGGGTCAGGGCGGAGAGCTGGGTGAGCTCGGCGAGCAGAGGCACCGCACCAGTGAACCACCGCCCCGGCCCGGCCTGCCGAGCTGACACACTGGGGCCATGCGCGCGCTCATCTGGGACCTAGGCGGCACGCTCGTGGACACCTATCCGGACGTCGACCGGGCGCTCGCCGGGGCGCGCGCGCGGATCCGGACCGGGAGCCGCTGCACGAGGTCGCGGTGCTGACCCGGCGCTCCAGCTCCGAGGCGATCACCGAGCTCGCCGCCCGCCACGAGGTGCCCGAGGCGCGCCTGCGCACCGCCTACGAGGCGACGAAGGAGAAGTGGGCGCGCAGGCCGCCGCCGCTGAAGGACGGCGCCCGGGAGGTGCTGGCGGCCGTGCGCGAGCGTGGCGGGCTGAACCTCGTGGCCACTCATCGCGATCGCGAGAGCGCCGCCGCCCTGCTCGCCGCGCACGGCCTCGAGGTCGACGACCTGGTGTGCGCGCCCGACGGCCACCCCCGCAAGCCCGCCCCCGACATGGTGCTTTACCTGCTGGCCCGGCACGGGCTGACGGCGGGGGAGTGCCTCGCGGTGGGGGACCGTCCGGCCGACGTCGAGGCCGCACGCGCCGCCGGGGTCGAGGGCGTGTCGCTGGAGACCCCCGGGATCCCCCTCGAGGCACCCGGCGCTCGCCGCATCCACTCGCTGCGCGACCTGATCCCGCTGCTCTGACCGCCGGCGACCCGGACAGGCCCGTGGTCATTCACAGCTCAGGGGTCGCCGCGCGCGCCGATTGCGTCGTCCGTCTCGACAAGGGTCGGAACGCGAGCATCACGTGGACGGTGCCCTCCGCTGCACCGCCGGATCCAGCCGGTGGTGACCGCTTCGCGCATCGTGCTGGAAGAGGCGGATCAGCGCCGCCAGCGCGACCGCGATCCCGCTCATCTCCAGCGGCTCCTCGGTCATCGTGCCGTGGATGTACCGGTTGTCCCGATCCAGTCCGATGCCGCCAGATGGCGTCCGTTCAGGCTCTCCACCCCGACCGCGCCCCCAGGAACAGCGCCCCTCCCAGCAGGATCCCGATCAGCGCCCGGCGGGGGAGCAAGAGCGGGCGGAAGCCATCCTCGTCGGGAGTGTCGGCCTCGCCGGCAGTGACTGCGTCGGTGGCGCGTGGGTCTGCGGTGCGCTCGGCGGCGGGGTCGGTCATATCGGACACCTGTGAACTCCCCATGAGATCTCGGTGGTCCCCGCATGTGGACGCTCTCATGCGTGTCGCGGCACGTCGGGGGACTACGTTGGGGACATGGCGATCATCTACCAGGCAGAGCTCAGCCCGACGAAGCCCGAGGTGCTGCGAGAGTCGCTCACCTCCCGCCCCTGGGGCGAGGACGGGGAGCTCGAGCCGCTCGGCGCGTACCGCTTCGACGACCCGACCGGCGAGGTCGGCGTGGAGTGCCATCTCGTGCGCGTGGGGGAGAGCATCTACCACCTGCCGCTGACCTACCGGGCCGCGCCGCTCGAGGACCCCCGCGGCGCGCCCGGTCACCACGATGGACCACTCGGTGCTGGGCACCCGCTACGTCTACGACGGCCTCGAGGACGAGCTCGCGATCGAATGCTTCGCCCGGGCACTCGCCGGCGAGCAGCAGCAGGCCCAGCTCCAGATCTTCGCGCCCGACGGCACCACCGAGGGGACCCGCCCGCAGGCGGTGGAGCTGACGCTCGAGGTCGACGAGGGCGAGGTCGCGCCGACCCTCGAGGAGCCGCTCGACGGCGACGAGACGTTCACGATCGCGCGCACGGTCGACGGGCTCGACGGCGCGCCCCGTCTCGTCGCCGCCTGGGACGGCGGACGCGGGGTCGTCGCGGCCTGCTGAGGGCACGAGGCGACCGCTTCCGGCCCACGGAGCGGGGAGCAGTGCCCCGGGCTCCCCGTGATCTCGACGCACGGCGCGCCCGCCGCTCTAGTCGCCCTCCCCGGCGAGGTGGGTGTCGAGGACGTCCTGGGCGATCTCGCGCAGCGGCCGGATCGAGTCGCGGGGGAGCTGGGCCTCGGCGGCGCCGGCACGCATCGCCGCGATGATGCGCCGGCTCAGACGGCCCGGGCCCGCCAGGCGCACACGACGGACGCCGGGGGTGTCCGAGAGGCTCACCAGGCGAGGGAGCAGGCCGACTCCCGCTCCGGCGCCTACGAGGGCGATGGCCGTCCCCACTCCGTGGCCTCGTGGGCGATCCGCGGCGTGAGACCGGCCGCCGTGAAAGCGGTCGTGAACAGCGCGCGATAGGCGGAGCCGGGCTGGTCGGTCACCCACGGGTCGGCGACGAGTTGGTCCAGCGACACGCGCTCCTTCGCCCCGAGCGGATGGTCCGCCGGCACCATGACGTCCAGCGGGTCATCGAGCAGGGTGATCTTCTCGAACCGGGGATCGGCCTCGAGCAAGACCTCGCCCTGCATCGAGACGACCACCGCCACGTCGATGCGCTCGGCCACCAGCAGGTCGAAGCGGCGTGCCGGGCTCGCCTCCATCACCTGGACCTCGACGGAGGGGTGCAAGTCGCGCAGGCGGGGCAGGAGAGGGGCGATGAGGTGCGAGGCGGCGGTGGAGAAGCCGCCGATGCCGAACTTCCCCGGGACCTGACCGTCCGCGCTCGCGCTCGCGGCCCGGATCTGCTCCCACTGCGCGAACAGCGCGTCGCTGCGGCGCACCAGCTCCTGCCCCGCGGCGGTCAGGCGCGACCCTCGGCCGTCGCGCGTGAGCGGCGTCAGGCCCAGGGACTGCTGCAGCTCTCTCAGCTGGGCCGACACCGCCGAGGGGGAGTAGCCCATGAGCTCCGCGGTGGCCGCGACGGTCCCGCGGCGGGCGAAGGTGCGCAGGGTGACGAGGCGAGGATCGATCATGCGGAGATTCTGCACTGCACTCGTCGATAATTCGCGCTTATCGTGCATGATCCGCGGCGCTAGCCTTCTGCGTATCCGCTGTGATCCTCCGACGATGAGGAAGAGCATGTCCACGATCGACGCACGACGCGCGGCACCCTTCGCGACGGCCGCCATCGCGCCCGAGAAGCTCTCCGAGCTCCAGGCGCTCGTCGACTCCCGTCGGCCCGGCTTCTCGCTGACGGCCCCGTTCTACACCGACAGGCGACTGTTCGACCTCGACATGCGCGCCGTCTTCGGACGGCACTGGCTGTTCGCGGGGAGCATCGCCGAACTGCCCGAGCCCGGCGACTACATCACCGTCGACTTCGGCCCCTATGCGCTCATCCTGCTCCACCACGACGACGGCTCCGTCAGGGCCCTGCACAACGTGTGCCGCCACCGCGGCGCCCGAATCCTCACGGAGGACTCCGGGACGACGGGGAACCTCGTGTGCGGGTACCACTCGTGGACGTACGCCCCGGACGGAGCGCTGATCCACGCCTCCGCGCCCGGCGAGATCGACTTCGACGCCGGTCGCTTCGCGCTCAAGCGCGCGCACTGCAGGGTGGTGGGCGGCCTGATCTTCGTGTGCATCGCGGCGGAGCCGCCGGAGGACTTCGACGAGGTCGCCGAGATCTTCCGCCCGTACATCGAGCCGCACGAGCTCGGCGCGACGAAGGTCGCGTACCAGCAGGACATCGTGGAGCAGGGCAACTGGAAGCTCGTGATGGAGAACAACCGCGAGTGCTACCACTGCGACGGCCACCCCGAGCTGGCGTGTTCGCTGTTCCCCACCTGGGGCCTCACCGTCGAGACGGTGCCGTCCCACCTCGCCGACGTGTGGAACCGCAACCTCTCGGCGAGCGCTGCCCTCGAGCAGCGATGCCGTCGATACGGCCTGCCGTTCGAGGTGGTCGAGGAGCTCGACACCCGCGTGGCCGGCATCCGCATCTCGCGAGAGCCGCTCGACGGCGAGGGGGAGTCGTTCTCGGCCGACGGCCGTCGGCTGTCGAAGAAGCCGCTGGGGGACCTGCCCGACTTCCGGCTGGGCCGCGCTGCTCCATGCACCTGCGCCCAACAGCTGGTTCCACCTCCTCAGCGATCACGTCATCACCTTCGCGGCGTTCCCCCTCGACGAGGGGCGCACGCTGGTGCGCACCACCTGGCTGGTCGCCGACGACGCCGTCGAGGGCGTCGACTACGACCTCGAGACCCTGACCCACACGTGGAAGCAGACCAACCTGCAGGACAAGGCGTTCGTCGAGCTGTGCCAGCGCGGCGCCGCCAGCCCTGCCTACGAGCCCGGCCCCTACATGAAGAGCGAGTACCAGGTCGAAGCGTTCGTGAACTGGTACATCACCCGCCTGCGGGAGGCGCTGCAGTGAGCTTCGAGGTCGACGTGGACAGGGGAGCGGTCGCGCTCGCCCTGCGCACCCGCGGCCTCGAGATGCCGTGGAACCGTGTGCTCGCGGCGGTGGCGGGGCCGGCGCACGCCGCGACGGCGCTCGGCCCCTGGTACCCGGAGGAGTTCCAGGCCGAGTGCGTCGAGACCATCCCCGAGTCCCAGGACTGCACGACCTTCGTGTTCCGACGGCTCGACGGCGCGCCGCTGGCGTTCCGTGCGGGCCAGTACCTCAACATCGACTTCCCCGCGGACGGGGAGAATGCCGAGCCGGTCAGCCGCAGCTACTCGCTCTCCAGCGCTCCGACCTCTCCCTGGACCTTCGCCGTGACGGTGCGCCGTGATCCGGCGGGTCTGGTGTCGCCCTGGGCGCATGCCAACATGCGTCCGGGCATGATCCTCGACATGCTGGGCCCTGTCGGCGCGTTCCACCTGCCCGACTACGACCGCCGGGCGCGCTACCTGTTCCTCGCCGCCGGATCGGGCATCACCCCGATCATGTCGATGATCCGCACGATCCACTCCCTGCCGGGACAGGCCGACGTCTGCCTGCTGTACCACGGCTCGTCCCCGGATCGCTTCGCCTTCGTCGACGAGCTCGACTTCCTGGAGAAGGCCGACTTCCGCATCCGGGTGGCCTATTCGCTCGGCGACCGCGAACGGCCCGAGGGGTGGGGCGCCCGCGTGGGACGCATCTCGGCGGAGATGATCGACGCCGTCGCACCCGACGCCAACGGTCGCCAGGTGTACGCCTGCGGCCCGCAGGGATACCTCGAGCAGGTCCTCGACTGCCTGCCCGCCGTCGGCGTGGACGACACCTCGGTGTTCGTCGAGAGCTTCACCGGAGACTCCGCCACACGGCGCGAGTACGCGGCCGAGCTCGCGGCCGCCACGGAGTTCGCCGAGGACCTGCAGGTCGCCGCCGAGGAGAGCACCGAGCACCAGAGCGCGGTCCTGGACGTCTACGACCAGACGGCGGCAGACCTCCCTGCGCTGGCGCACGTGGAGCCCACCGTAGCGGTCGACGCCGAGGCGAGCGCGCCCGTTCCCCGCACCCCGGACGCACCGGAGGGGGAACGCCAGGTGGTCGGTGCCGGCGCGCTCACCATGTCCTTCGTCCGCAGCGGGCTCGACGTGCGCATCGACCCGGAGCAGAACATCCTGCAGGCGGCGCGGGCCTCCGGCGTGCGCATCGGCGCCAACTGCCAGGAGGGCATGTGCGGCTCCTGCAAGATCGTGAAGCTCGAGGGCGACGTCGACATGCACCACCAGGGCGGCATCCGCGCACGCGAGATCGCCGCCGGGAAGTTCCTGCCCTGCTTGCTCCACCGCCGTGACCGACCTCGTCATCGACGCCTGACCCCCTCGAGAGAGAGCCCCCATGAGCACCGCACCCCGCATCGTCATCATCGGCGCCGGCATCGTCGGCGCGAACCTCGCCGACGAGCTCGCCCAGCGCGGCGCCACGAACACTATCGTGCTCGAGCAGGGTCCGCTCGAGACGCCGGGCGGGTCCACCTCCCATGCTCCCGGCCTCGTCTTCTCGACGAACCCCTCGAAGTCGATGACCGCGTTCGCGCGACGAGACCATCGAGAAGTACACGCACCTGAGGGGACCGGACGGCTCCGGATCGTTCCTGGCTGTCGGCGGGCTCGAGCTCGCGACCACCCCCGAGCGGTCGCAGGATCTGCATCGTCGTGCCGGCTGGAACCGGTCCTGGGGAGTCGAGGCGCAGGTGGTCGACACCGACGAGTGCCGTCGGCTCTTCCCGATGGTCGATCCCGAGCCCGTCCTCGGCGGTCTCTGGACGCCCGGGGACGGGCTCGCGCTCGCGCTGAAGGGAACGCGGCTCGTGATCGAGCGCGCGCGAAGGGCCGGGGTCGAGTTCCGCGACCGCACCGCGGTGACGGGCATCGACACCTCGGGCGGCCGCGTGCGCGCAGTGCTCGTGGGGGAGGAGCGCATCCCGGCCGACATCGTCGTCTCCTGCGCCGGGTTCTGGGGCCCGCGGATCGGCGAGATGGCCGGGGTGGCCGTGCCGCCGCCGCCGCTCGGCCACCAGTTCGCGATCACCTCGCCCGTGCCGAGCCTCAGGGGGAAGAACGAGGCGCCCAAGGGAGCTTCCGCCCCGATCCTGCGCCATCAGGACCGCGACCTCTACTACCGCGAGTGGGGCGACCGGATCGGGATCGGCTCGTACGCGCACCGCCCCATGCCCGTCGCCCTCGACGACCTGCCGCAGTACCGCGCCGAGGACATCACCGACGAGGCGATGCCCTCGAGCCTCCCCTTCACGCCGGAGGACTTCGCGGCCGAGTGGGAGGAGTCGCAGAGGTCGCTGCCCGAGCCGCGGCAGACCTCGGTCGATCGTGCCTTCAACGGCGTCTTCTCCTTCACGCCGGACGGCGGATCGCTGGTGGGGGAGTCCGCCGGGGTCGACGGGTTCTTCATGGCCGAGGCCGTGTGGGTGACCCACTCGGTCGGCATCTCGCGAGCCCTCGCCGAGGTGATCACGACGGGATCCTCGGAGACCGACCTGTCGGGCCTCGACCTCAACCGGTTCGAGAAGATCGAGACCACCCGCGCCTACGTGGCCGAGACGAGCCAGCAGAACTTCGTCGAGATCTACGACATCCTCCATCCCCGCCAGCCGCGGGTCTCGCCGCGCGACCTCCGGCTCAGCCCGTTCCACCGACGCCAGGTCGAACTGGGAGCCTTCTTCCTCGAAGCGCACTCCTGGGAGCGGCCGCACTGGTACGAGGCCAACGCGCACCTGCTCGAGGAGATGCCCGCCGAGTGGGCGGCCCCGCCGCGCGACGCCTGGTCAGCCCAGTTCCATTCGCCGATCGCTGCGTGCGAGGCCTGGAAGACGCGCGCCGCCGTCGCGATGTACGACATGACGGCGCTGACGCGCTTCTCGGTGACGGGCCCCGGTGCCGGCGACCTGCTCGACCGTCTGACCACGTCGTCGATGCGGCGCAGGCCCGGCGCGGTCAGCTACACGCTCCTGCTCGACCGGGCGGGCGGCATCACGAGCGACATCACCGTCGCGATCCTCGGAGAGAACGACTACCAGGTGGGCGCCAACGGCAAGCATCGATCTCGCATACCTCACCCGCGAGGCGAGGCACCAGTCGCAGGAGGATCCCGCGAAGTGGGTCGACGTGCGCGACATCACGCCCGGGACGTGGCCGCATCGGGCTGTGGGGGCCGCTCGCCGGCGAGGTGGCGGCGCGGCTCACGGACGAGGACCTCGGCGCTGAGGCGCTCGGCTACTTCCGCACCCGGAGCGTCACGCTCGCGGGGATCCCGGTGACGGCCATGCGGCTGTCGTACGTCGGCGAGTTCGGCTGGGAGCTGTACACCACGGCGGACCTGGGGGAGCGGCTCTGGGACGCGATCTTCGCGGCCGGGCAGGAGTTCGGCATCGTCGCGGCGGGACGCGAGGCGTTCGAGTCGCTGCGCCTGGAGAAGGGCTTCCGCTCCTTCGGGACGGACATGACCAGCGAGCACGAGCCCGTGCAGGCGGGCATCGGCTTCGCGGTGAAGGCCTCGAAGACGGCGGATTTCGTGGGCAAGGAGGCGCTCGCCGCGCGTGCGGCCGCTGCGACGACGCGCCTGACCTGCCTGACCTTCGACGAGCCGACGTCGATCGCACTCGGCCTCGAGCCGGTGTTCCTGCCCGGGTCCCAGACCGCCGCCGGATACGTCACCAGCGCCGCCTACGGCTACACGCTCGGTCGCGGCATCGCGTACGCCTGGGCGCCCGACCATCTGACGGTCGGCGACGGCGTCGAGGTCGAGTATCTCGGCACGCGCTTCGCGGCGACCGTGGCGGAGGAGCCGCTCTACGATCCCGCGATGGACAGGATTCGTCCCGAGAAGGCGGCGTAAGTGCCCGCGGGCCGGTCGGTGTGAGCGCACCGGACCGGCCGTCGTCGACGCGCGGGGACGACGGTGGCCGTCTGCGCGCGCGGCCGTCCGCGTGAGCGCTCGCTGGACCGTGGTCGGCGACGCCCGGGGAGGTCCACGTGATCGCGGTGACCGGCCGCCGGCGGGAGGGGACCTGTGCGCGGTCGTCGTCCGATGCACAGCCGGTCGGGGAGGCTCGCACCGGCACAGCCCGTCGGCGCCCCTGTCGTACTTTACATAACGTGCATTATCGGCTCGACGTATTGAGGGCGGTCCGGGAGGCGGTGAGCCTCCATGGCGCCCGCCGCCTGCCCGTCATCACGGCGATGACCTCACACCGCCGTCGCGACTTCTGCACGCGATCCTCGACGCGCTCGTGCACGAGATCGAGTGGCGCATTTCAGTCGGTATATCTGCTCAGTCGGTATTTCTGCCGTGAAGCGGCGGTCGAGATCTGCCACTCGATCGCGACTGCGAGCGTCGCGTCGCACCGGCGTGGTGTCGTGCAGTCGCAGCGCCCGACAGCTCGGCACCCTGTCGCACCGCGGGAAGGCCGAGTCGCGCGTCTGGACGGCCATCGCGTGCTGTTGACGATCCGCATACAGCACTCGGTGGGTCAGGATCGCCGACCTCAGCGGTCACCCTCGACATCGTCCGATGCTGCGAGGACTATCCGACCGCTGTCCAGGAACTCATCCTTCGGGCCGGGGACGTCGAGGCCGGCGGAGTCTGCGTCATGCGCGATCTCGATGGAGTCGACTCCTTTCTCACCCGGGTACAGCTCGGGCAGAGACGGTGTTCCGCCCGGGCTGAGCCGTCGTCGGATCCGCCGCCACGTCTCGTTCATGCTCACTCCGTCCGAAGCTCCGTCAGCACGACTGGTACGTCCGTGCGGGTCAGAGGCCCTGGAGTGCCTGCACTCAAGCCCTGGGACCGCTCCCCTGCATTCTCGCTGTGACGTGCGCCATGCGCAAAGGGGTGAATCCGGGAGCATGCGCGGGATCAGCGGCGGGCAGAGCTCAGGCCTCGCCGGGCATCCTTCCGGTGTCGGCGCCGCTCCCCCGTCCCGCCATGATGAAGAAGGCGCCGGAGATCATCACGCCGCACACCATCGCGATCGCCATCGGCAGCGACGAGTGCGTGCCGGCCACGCCCACCAGCGGCGCCGCGATCGATGCCGCGAAGGAGAAGCCGAGCCCCAGCATCGCCGAGCCCGTGCCCGCGAACTCGCGCGCCTGATCCGAGGCGAGAGCGCCGCCGTTGCCGAAGATCATGCCCTGCGGTGCGACGGTGAAGAAGAACGCCGGCGCGACGATCCATGCCGGGGTGTCCAGGAACAGGCTCCCGATCAGCAGCGAGAAGCTCGCCAGCGACACCACGATCAGGCCCACGCGGATCAGCCGGCGCGGATGGATGGTGCGGGTCAGCCGCGCCGAGAGCAGCGACATCGCCATCATGCCCATCGAGTTGATCGCGAAGCTCACCGAGTACTCGCTCGAGGAGAAGCCCAGCATCTCCTGCACCACGAAGGACGAGGCGGAGACGTAGGCCATCAGCGCGAAGGCCGAGAACGCGTTGACCAGCATGTACGCGACGAAGATCCGTCGGCCCAGCAGGGTGCGGCAGTTGCGCAGGAAGGTGCGGAAGCCGCCCGAGTGGCGCCGGGAGACCGGCGGCGACTCCGGGATCAGGAAGAGCACGCCGATCAGCGAGATCAGCGACATCGCCGCGATCACCACGAAGATCTCGCGCCACTGCCCGAACACCAGGATGATCCCGCCCAGCGGCGGGGCGACGATCGGGGCGACGCCGCCGACGCCCTGCATGATGTTCATGATCCGGAACAGCTCGGGGCCGTCGGTCATGTCGATCAGCACCGCGCGGCCCAGCACCATCCCGAAGCCGCCGCCGATCCCCTGCAAGACGCGAAGTACCAGCGAGCACCTCGACCGAGGGCGCCATCGCGCGACCGATCGAGGCGAGCAGGCACAGGATGATGCCGATCAGCGGCGGGCCGCGCCGCCCCATGCGGTCCGAGAGCGGACCCGCGACGATCTGGCCGCTCGCGGTGCCGAGGAAGAACGCGGTGATCGTCAGTCGCATCCGCGAGGCGGTGGTGCCCAGCTCCCCCGCGACCTCCGGGAAGGCGGGGATGTACATGTCGGTCGCGAGCGGGCCGATCGCGCTCAGCGTGGTCAGCACGACGATCACCATCACGGTGACCTTCGCGCGGGTTCGGCTCAGGTTGCTCCTCGTCGGGCAGGTGCGCGAGCTCGTGATCGGCCGGGTCCTCGAGGACGGGGATCGCGCCGGTGATGGTGGGGATCGATCCGGTGACCGTGGGGAGGGAACCGGTGGAGGTGGGAACCGGGCCGGTGGAGGTGGTCGGCTCGGGGCGAGGGTCCTGGGCGGGATCCTCGCGGGGGACGTCGTCGGCGGCGGGGGCCACGGTGCTCCTTCAGGGGACGGGCAGACGGCGAGCCGGGAGGAGATCACAGGGATCCCGCCCGGCTCGACCGCACCATCCTAGGGACGCTGTGACCGCTCGTACAGCCACACCAGGCCGACGGCCACGAGGTCCACCACGATGAACACGAGCATGAACGGCCCGCCCATCCCCACGCTGCGGTCGATGACGATGCCGCCGCCCCCGGCGAAGAGCGCACCGACGACCATCATGATCAGGTTGTTCATCACGTGGAAGGCGATCGGCGCCTCGAGGCCGCGGCTGATCACGGCCATCGCCGCCATGCACAGCCCGAAGACCGCGTAGTAGCTCAGCAGCCACGGATCCACCGACATGTGCACGAGGCCGAAGGCGATGCTCGAGGCGATCATGCCGAGGACGAGCGCGGGCCTGACCGCTCGGACCCAGGAGGCGAACAGCGGCATCATCGCCCCGCGGAACAGGAGCTCCTCCCCGGCCGCCTGCAGCGGGGTGGTCAGCAGTGCGACCAGGACCAGCCCGATCGTGGTCGAGGTGATGGCGAACTGCCCGATCCCCGCGGCCGACGGGTCGATCAGGGCGGTGAGCGCGAGCGCCACGCCGACGAGCGCCGAGAACGCTCCGGCGTACACCAGGCCGCGACGCAGGCTCGCCCGCCGTGGCGAGGCGATCAGCCAGCGCCAGGGCACGCGCGCCACCAGCGCGGTGACCAGGATCGCCAGCGGTCCCATGGCGGCGAGGCTGAGGTTCATCATGGCCATCATCAGCGGGCTGATGGTCGCGTCCATCGGGTCGCGCCCGAAGGCCGCCATCTCCACGAGGACGACGATCAGCGTCAGCACGGTCTGGAGCACGACCATCGCCACGAGCAGGCCGGGGATGATCAGCAGCGGCTTCCACCAGGCCAGGCGCAGGTGCGCGCCGAAGGGACGCTCCGGATCGAGGCCCGAGCGGGGTGCGCTGGCGGAACCGGGTGCGGCGGCGGGACGGGGTGCGGTATCAGCGGCGACGGGAGCGCCCGACGGCGCGGCGCCCGACGGCTCGGCGGCCGACGGGCCGGCGGCCGACGGGGCCGCGGCGGACGGGACCCGGCCGACGGGATCGCGGGGCGGGGGCGAGGAGGTGTTCGTCGTGGTCATGGGACCACACTCCACGCCTCCGCGCCGCCGAGGAAGTGCCGCTTCGTCGGCGCCGCGGCCGACCATCGTCGAGCCGTCGGGCACCGCCCGCGACCTTCGTCGGGCGGGACGAGGGCCCCAGGTCGGCCGGCCGATGCGCCTCTCGGCGAGGACCCGCGAGTTCGGGCCTCCGGGGCCGACGATCGCCGCGGTCCACCGTGCGGCCCGGGACGGTCGCTCAGGACGCGCCCGTCCCCTGCTCGGCCAGCCGGCGCTGATAGGTGGGGTCCGTGCGCTTCAGCCAGCGGATCACCGCGGAGGTCACCGGGATCATCGCGTACTGGACGAGCACCTTGTAGAGCACGCCGAGCACGGTGTACTCCACGTACTGCTCGAAGGTGGTGATGCCGATCGCGACCGAGGCGATGGCGCAGAAGATGATGGTGTCCACGAGCTCGCCCAGGCCGCTCGAGGTGAACAGTCGCGCGATCAGGCCCCGCTCCCCCATCCGGCGCTTCATGCGGGAGACGACCAGGGAGTTCAGGGTCTGACCGGCGAGGAAGCCGGCGAGACCGGCGAGCACGACGATCCAGACCGGCCCGAGCGCGAGCTCGAGGGCCTCCTGCTTGGCGAGGCCGTACTCGTCGGGGAAGGGCGGCGGCGCGATGATCACCTGGTAGCTGAGCGAGGCGAGGATGCTCACGGCGAAGGAGGTGAGGATGGCGCGGCGGGCGTGCGGGGGCCGTACAGCTCGGTGATGATGTCGCCGAGCACGTAGGCGAGGGGGAAGAGGAAGAAGCCGCCGTCGGTGATGATCTCGAATCCCGTGCCGGGCACGTCGCCGAAGCTGACTCCCTTGGCGGCTCCGATGCCGGAGAGGATCACGACCGTGACCATGGCGGCCAGGAGGATGTCGAAATGGGAGGAGCCCCGGTCGGCGTAGACGGCGCCGGCCGGGCGTCCAGACGGTGGGGCGGCGGGGGCGGTGCGGTTCTGTTCAGCAGTCACCGGGGAAGGGTACACAGCACGGCGCCGCCCCGGCCGGTCGGAGGACCGGCGGGGCGGCGCCGGTGCGGAGGGCGACTCGCCCGACGGCGAAATCCCGGGTATCGGCCGGGTCAGATGCCCACGGCGTCGTAGTCCGCGTCGGCGACGAAGCTCTCGAACTGGCTCTCGCTGCCGTACCAGAGGTTGGAGTCGCCGGCGAAGGGGCCGGAGTCGGAGTACTGCCACAGCTCCCAGCCCCACCAGCGGCCCGGCAGGGTGCTGGGGCGGGAGGAGCTGTAGGAGGCGAGGAAGAGCGGCGAGTTCGCCGGGGTCCAGTCCCCCACCACGTCGTTCCACCAGTGCAGGTTGGTGTAGATCACCGGGCGGCGCCCGGCCTGGTCCCGGTAGCGGATCGAGAAGGCGGAGATCCAGTCCCGCATCTCCTGCTGGCCGAGCCCGTAGTCCCGCGGGAGCCCGGAGTAGGCCTCGAAGTCGACCATGCCCGGCGGCGTGATCCCGTCGCCGGTCCAGCCGCCGCCATTGTTCAGGAAGAAGTCCACCTGCTCCTCGGGGCCACCGGAGTCCGGCCGGGCGAAGTGGTAGCCGCCGCGCACGAGCCCTGCGTCGCCGGCGCCGGAGTACTGGTGGGAGAACGCGGGGCTGCGGTAGGAGCGGCCCTCGGTGGCCTTGACGTAGGCGAAGCGGGATCCGGCCCCGGCCTGGGCGGCCCAGTCGACCTCCCCCTGCCAGCCGGAGACGTCCTGGCCGTAGATGCCGGCGGCCTGCGCGGCGGGTGCGGCGAGGGCGGCGGTGCCGGTGCCGAGCGCCATGGCGCCGAGCGCTCCCCCGCGCGCGCACACTGCGGCGCGAAGCTCTCGAGGCGGGGGCGGTCGGGGCCGGAGGGGCGAGATGGCGGGGACGGTAGGGCGACATGGGGAAGCTCCTGGGGAAGGGACAGCTGCACTGCGAGGAAGAGTGCGACGGGGGTCACACCGCATTCACCGTAGAGGGGTTCGCCGGGGGCGCGCCACCGCCCGCTCCCGTTCCGGCGTGTCTTGGCGAAACGGGCGGAAGGTGCGCAGTGCTGCGAAGCGGTCAGTCCGACTTCGGGGCGATGAAGGCCCGCAGGGTGCCCAGGATCGTGGTCGCCGCGAGCTGGGTGACGTCCCGTCCTTCCAGGCCGCTCGCGCACGAGCAGGTCGATGAAGATGCCCATCAGCGCCTGGGCGAGGTCCTCGACGGGCAGCAGTGCCCGCTCCGCCGAGGCCGCCAGGCGTGTGGCCAGGAGCGCCCCGATCTGGTTCCGCATCCGCTCCCGCGCCCGGCGAGCTCCGCGCGAAGGGTCTCGTCGCGCAGGGAGCGGGCGATCGCGTCGGAGTACAGCAGGTACCACTGGCGGCCGAAGGGGCGGATCCCCTCGAACACCGCCAGCATCACCTGCGCGTCGTCGGCCTCGAGGATGGAGCGGCTCTCGTCCGCCTCGACGTCCGCGACCGCGCTCTCCACGGAGCTGTTCGCGATCGCCATGAGCTCGGCGGTCACCTCGTCGAACAGGGCGATGAACACCTCCTCCTTGCTCGAGAAGCTCGAGTAGAAGGCGCCGCGCGTGAAGCCGGCCGCCTTCACCAGGTCGTCGACGGTCGCGCCGTCGATGCCCTTCTCGACGAAGACGTCCAGCGAGGCGCGCACGAGCTTGGCGCGGGTGTTCTCCTTGCGCCGCGTGCCCGCGGACTCGGGCAGCGGCTCGAACAGATCGGTCATGGCTCCTCGGAAGCGCGGCGAGAGGCGTCTCACGCGGTGACGCCGTTTGAAGGGGGTGCGGCGGGACCGATAGTATCCCATCGATACATCTTCGTATCGAATTCGCGGACGTCTCGAGCAGGGGTCCGTCGTCGCCCTCGTGCCGAGATCGTCCTGGAGGCCGCGTGTCCTCGTCCCTGTACCGTCTGGGCCGTCTGATGGCCTCCCTGCGCTGGAAGATCGTCGGCGCCTGGGTCGCACTGCTGGTGATCGTCGGCGGCCTCGCCGTCGGCCTCGGCGGCACCTTCACCGCCGACATCGAGATCCCCGGCACCGAGGGGGCGCGCGGCATCGACACCCTCGCCAACCGCTTCCCCGAGATGGGCGGCACCGCCGGGCAGGTCGTGCTGGTGACCGAGGACGGCTCGAGCGTCGACCAGCACCAGGACGAGATCGACGCGCTCATGGAGGACATCGCCGAGGTCGAGGGCGTCGCGGCCGCCCCCTCCCCTTCGACGACCTCTCCCCCGGCACGCGCACCGACGACGACACCGCGATCATCGCCCAGTTCCAGATGGAGGGGCAGACCGGCGCCTTCCCCGAGAGCTCCGTCGAGGAGATCCGCTCGCTCGTGGAGGAGGCGGGCACGCCGAGCCTGGAGACGCACCTCGGCGGGCAGGTGCCGCAGAGCGCGGAGGTGCCCTTCGGCGCCGGCGAGGTCTTCGGCATCATCGCCGCCCTGATCATCCTCGCGATCGTCTTCCGCTCGCTGATCCCTGCCTTCATCCCGATCGTCACCGCGATCGTCGGCGTGGGCGTGTCGATGCTGGCGCTGGTCGCGCTCTCCGCCGGGGTGGACATCCCCTCGGTCACCACCGCGCTGGGCGCCATGCTCGGCCTCGCCGTCGGCATCGACTACGCCCTGTTCATCCTCTCCCGCCACCGCGACCAGCTCGCCCAGGGCGACGACGTGCACGAGTCGATCGGCAAGTCCCTGGCCACCTCCGGCGGCGCCGTCATCTTCGCCGGCCTCACCGTGATCATCGCGCTGGTGGGCCTGTTCATCACCGGCATCCCCTTCCTCACCGTGATGGGCGTCGCCGCGGCCGCGACGGTGGCGCTGTCCGTCGTGGTGGCGCTGACCATCTCGCCGGCGCTGATGGGCATCCTCGGCGAGCGGGCGCGGCCCCGCAGGATCCGGCGCCTGATGGCCGAGAACGAGGGCGCCCTGCCCGAGCCGGACCCCGCGCGCCGCCCCCGCCGCTCCTTCGGCCGCACCTGGGTGCGCCTGGTGACCAAGGTGCCCGCGCTGACGATCCTGGCGGTCGTGATCGGCGTCGGCGCACTCGCGATCCCGATCAAGGACCTCGAACTGGCCCTGCCGGACCTGGGCACCGAGCCGATCGGCACCGATGCGCGCGACACCTACGACCTCGTCTCCGAGGAGTTCGGCCCCGGCTACAACGGCCCGCTGCTGGTCACCGCCGACATCATCAACACCACCGATCCGCTCGCCGTGGTCGACGAGCTCGAGAGCGACATCTCCGAGCTCGACCACGTCAAGGAGATCCAGCTGGCAACCCCCAACCAGGGCGCCGACATGGCCGTGGTGGTCGTGATCCCCGAGGGCGGACCCACCGAGCAGTCCACCAAGGACCTCGTCGCCGATCTGCGCGACAGCGCCGACGGCTGGGAGCAGGACCTCTCGATCTCCGACGTCACCGTCACCGGCGCGACCGCGATCGGCATCGACGTCACCGACAAGCTCTCCGCCGCGCTGCTGCCCTTCGCGCTGTTCGTCGTCGGCCTGTCCCTGATCCTGCTGACGCTCGTCTTCCGCTCCCTGTGGGTGCCGCTGAAGGCGTCAGTCGGCTATCTCTTCTCGGTCGCCGCGGCGTTCGGCGTCACCTCGATGGTGTTCGAGTACGGCTGGTTCAACGGTCCGCTGTTCGTGGACGTCAACGGGCCGGTGGTCTCCTTCATGCCGATCATGGTGATGGGCGTGCTGTTCGGGCTCGCGATGGATTACGAGGTCTTCCTCGTCTCCCGCATGCGCGAGGAGTTCGTGCACACCGGCGATGCGAAGCACTCGATCGAGCGCGGCTTCACCGCCAACGCCCCCGTCGTCACCGCCGCCGCGCTGATCATGGTCTCGGTGTTCGCGGGCTTCGTGACCTCGGGCTGGTTCATGCTGCGACCGATCGCGGTGGCGCTCGCCGTGGGCGTGCTGGTGGACGCCTTCGTGGTGCGGATGACCTTCGTGCCCGCCGTGCTCGCGGCCGCTGGGCCGGCACGCCTGGTGGTCGCCGCGCTGGCTCGACCGCCTCCTGCCCACCGTCGACGTCGAGGGCGAGGGCCTGGCCGGGGTGCTCGAGCACCGTCGCTGGACCGAGGAGCACGGCGTGCACTCGCTGCGCCTCGAGGAGACCGTCGCCCCGCTGCTCGGCGAGAAGGGGACGCTCGGCCCGCTCACCGGCGCGGTCACCCCCGGCACGCCGCTGGTCGTCCGCGCCCCGGACGACGCCGCCCGCGCGACCTTCCTCGGCCTCGTCGCGGGGCGGGTCTCCCCCACGTCCGGCATCCTCGCCGTCCACGACCGCCTCTCCCCCGACGACCTGGGAGCCGTGCAGGCCCGCGCGCACTGGATCCCGGCCGACGCCCCCGTCGCGCGCCGCCTCGGCGAGATCGACGGCCGCGGCGCCGACCGCGCGGTGATCGTCATCGAGGAGCTCGAGGACCTCGTCCATGCCGCCGCCGCGATCGACGACACCCTCGTCGAGCGCCTCGACGCGCTCCTCGCCCGCGGCGCCACCGTCGTCGTCGGCTCCCGCTCCGCCGGGGTGACCACCGCCGAACGGCGACTCCACGCCACCCTGCGCGACCCGCGCCGCCTGCTCGCCCTCGCCGTCCAGCGCTCCACCGCCCAGACCCCCGAAGGAGCCCTCGCATGAAGCGCCTCGCCCACCCCCGCACGCTGATCGTCGTCCTGGTGTCGCCCCTGCTCGTGGCGGCGCTGGGCATGTGGGCGCTCAGCGGCCGCGTGGACCGGCTCGACGCCGTGCCCGCCGCCGTGGTCAACCTCGACGAGGGCGCGGAGGTGACCGACGCGGACGGAGAGACGCAGACGGTGCCCTTCGGCCGTCTGCTCGCCGGCTCCCTCACCCAGCCCGGCACCGTCGAGGGGCAGGACGCCCCGGAGACCACCGGCTTCGACTGGCGGCTGACCAGCCAGGAGGACGCCGAGGAGGGGCTGAAGGACGGCGGCTACTCGGCCGTCGTCGTCATCCCGAAGGACTTCTCGAAGCACCTCGCCACCCTCGGCACGCCCGAGGCGTCCCGGGCGATCCTCGAGGTCACCACCAACGACGCGAGCGGCCAGATCAACGCCCTGGTGGGCACCGCCGTCGCCGAGGCCTCGGCGAACACCATGGGCGGGCAGATGGCGGAGCAGTACCTCGACCAGCTCTACGTGGGCTTCAACGACCTCGGCGACGGCTTCTCCGATGCGGCCGACGGGGCCGAGGAGCTCGCCGGCGGCACCTCCGAGCTCGCCGAGGGCACGGACGAGCTCGCGGGCGGCACGCGCGATCTGGCCGACGGCACCACGCAGGCCGCCGAGGGGGCGCGCGAGTTCTCCGGCGGGGTGTGGACCTTCGCGGACGGCACCTGGCAGGCCGCCGACGGCACCCGCACCCTCGCCGACGGGCTCGACGACCTCGCCACCGGGACCGAGGAGCTCGCCGGCGGCATCGGGGAGCCGCAGACCGGGATGCGCGGCACCGAGGGGCGACCGGGCCTGCTCACCGGCGTCGAGCGGCTCGCCGCCGGGGTCGAGGGCGACGGCACCGCCGAGAATCCCGGCCTCGAGGCCGGCGCCGACCAGCTCGCCACCGGCCTCGAGCAGTTCGCCGGCGGCGTCTCCCAGACGGGCACCGCGGTCACCGGCGACGGCACCGAGGAGAACCCCGGACTCGCCCCCACGGCGCGCCAGGTGGACCAGGGCGTGACCGAGCTCGGCCAGGGCGCCCAGCAGGCGGCCGACGGGCTCCGCGGCACCGAGGACCAGCCCGGCCTCGCCCAGGGCGCCGAGGGCGTGGTCGCCTATGCCGACGGCGTCGGCGAGGCCGCGACCGGCCTCGACGCGATCGTGGACGGCGACGAGAACGGGCCGGGCATGACGACCCTGGTCGAGGGCGACGGCACCGCGGAGAACCCGGGGATGACGGGGCTGTCGAGCTCGATGGAGGAGAACGCCTGTGCGCTCGCAGCGACCGACCTCGGCGACGAGCAGTTGAACGAGCAGGTCAAGGCCCTCTGCGCCCAGGCGCAGGGAATGTCCCAGTCAGTCGACGGCATGTCCGGCTACGTCGACGGCGTCGATCAGGCCCGCGACGGCCTGCACACCGTCGTCGACGGCGACGGCACCGCCCAGAACCCCGGCCTCGCCGCCACCGCCCAGGGCGTCGGCGAGGGCGCGACCGCCGCCGCCGACGGCGTGCGCGAGATCGCGGACGGCATCAACGGCACCGATCAGCGGCCCGGCCTCGTCCAGGGCACCGGGGGCATGGTCACCTACGCCGAGGGGATCGAGACGGCCTTCGCCGGGGACGGCACCGCCCAGAACCCGGGCCTCACCGAGTCCGCGAACCAGCTCGCCACCGGTGCCCGCGCCAGCGCCGACGGCGCCGGCGAGCTCGTCACGGGCGTGACCGGTCTGCGCGACGGGCTCACCGAGTACGCGACCGGCGTCGACCAGCTCGCCGAGGGTGCCGACCAGCTCGCCGAGGGCACTCGCGCCAGCGCCGACGGCGCCTCCGAGCTCGCCGCTGGGAACGAGGAGCTCGCGCTCGGTGCGGGTCAGCTCGGCACCGGCGCGGACCAGCTCGCCGACGGCAGCGAGCGCACTCGCCGACGGAGCGGGCGAGCTCGCCGACGGCACCGACGAGCTGGCCGAGGGAAGCGGCGAGCTCGCCGAGGGCAGCGACGAGCTGGCGGGCGGTCTGCGCGAGGGCGCCGACGGCGTGCCCTCCTACAGCGAGTCCGAGCGGCGCGGATGAGCGAGATGGCCGCCGCCCCCGTCGGCACCGAGGCGGAGCGTCAGAACGAGGCGAACGGAGCGGACACCGCGACCTTCCCCTTCGTCACCGCGCTCGCGCTGTGGCTGGGCGCCTTCGGCACCTTCCTGCTGTCGCCGGGCCTGTCCCGCCGTCTGCTGGACCGGGCAGCGCCGATGTGGAAGGTGGTGTCTTGCGCTCCCTCGCCCCGGCGCCGCTGATCGCGGTGGTGCAGACCGTCGCGGTGCTCGCCGTGCTCACCGCGATCGGGATCTCCCCGGTCTCGCCGGTGTCCGTGGGGGTGGTGGCCTTCGCCGGGGCCGTGATGTTCGCGGCCCTGCACCAGGCGCTGCTGACGGCGCTCGGCGACCGGATCGGCCGGATCGCCTCGATCCTGCTGATGGTGCTCGCAGGTGGTGACCCTGGTGGGGATCGTGCCGATGGAGACCGCGCCCGAGCCGCTGCAGTCGGTCGGCTCGCTGATGCCGCTGTCGATCGTCACCCAGGGCCTGGTCCACTCCGCGCTCGGCGGCACCCTGGTCAGCACCACCGGGACCCTGCTGGCGATCCTCGCCTGGGCGGCGGTCTCGCTCGTGGTGACCTTCGCGGCCTCGCGCGGGGCGCGGCTCGCCCGACGCTCCTCGCACGTGAGCATCGTCGGCGCGGCGCCCGCCGCGGCCTGACCCCGCCTACTGGAAGTCCCTGGACCGGCCCGCCGCGGCCAGGTCCAGGGGCTCCACCGCGTCGGCGACGAGGTTCACCGCGCCGGTGCGGTTCTCGACGATGCCGCGCGCGACGATCGCGCGCGCGGTGCGCAGCAGCGCCCGGTGCCGCACCCAGAACCCCTGCGAGCAGACGACGTTGAGGATCCCGGTCTCGTCCTCGAGGCTGAGGAAGGTGACGTTCCCGGCGGTCGCGGGGCGCTGACGGTGCGTGATCACCCCGGCGACCCGGATCCGGCTGGAGTCCTCCGCCTCCCGGGTGCCGGCGATCGAGAGCACCCCGTCGGCCGTCATCCGCTCCCGCACCAGCGCCATCGGATGGTCCGCGAGGGTGATCCCGGTGGCCCAGGCGTCGGCGGTGGCGAGCTCCGCATCGCTCATCCCCGGCGGCATCGGCGCCTCCGCGCCGACGGCGAGGTGCGGGAGCGTGTCCGGGGACTCCTGCGCGGCGGCGCCCGCGGCCCACAGCGCCTGCCGCCGCGAGCTCGCGAGTCGGTCCAGCGCCCCCGCCGTCGCGAGCGCCTCGAGCTGACGGGCGGTCAGCCGCACCCGCCGCGCGAGATCCGGGACGGAGGCGAAGGGGCCGCCGCGCTCCCGCTCGGCGACGATCTGCTCGGCGGTCTCGGTGGAGATGCCGCGCACCTGGTCCAGGCCCAGCCGGATCGCGGGGCCGCTCGCGGCCCGCTCCCCCTGCACCTGCTCCCCCGGGGTCTCGAGCCGGTACCCGACGTGCTCCTCGTCGGTCTCGAGGTCGGTGCGGGCGCGGGAGGCGAGCACATCCGGGCCGTGGGTGAGCACGCCGTGGCGCCTCGCGTCGGCGACCAGGGACTGCGGGGAGTAGAAGCCCATCGGCTGGGAGCGCAGCGGCGCGGCGGTGAACGCGGCCGGGTAGTGGCACTTGAGATGGGAGCTCGCGTAGACGAGATACGCGAAGGAGTAGGCGTGCGACTCGGGGAAGCCGTAGTTGGCGAAGGCGAGGAGCTTGCGGTGGATCGCCTCGGCGTCCTCCCCGGTGATGCCGTGGCGGGCCATCCCCGTGAACAGCGCATCGGACAGCTCGAGCATCTTCTGGGTGGAGCGCTTGGAGCCCATGGCGCGGCGCGGCTGGTCGGCCTGGGCGGGGGTGAAGTCGGCGACGTCGACCACCATCTGCATCAGCCGCTCCTGGAACAGCGGGATCCCGAGCGTGCGGCCCAGGGACTTCTTCAGCTTCGGATGCAGGTAGGTGACCTCCTCCTCGCCGGCGCGGCGGCGGATGTAGGGGTGGACGGACCCGCCCTGGATGGGGCCGGGCCGGATCAGCGCCACCTCGACCACCAGGTCGTAGAACACCCGCGGCTTCAGCCGCGGCAGGGTGGAGATCTGGGCGCGGGACTCGACCTGGAAGACGCCCACGCTGTCCCCGGCGCAGAGCATGTCGTAGACGGCCGGGTCCTCCTGCGGCAGGGTGCGCGGCTCGAAGTGCTGGCCGTGGTGCTCGGCGACGATCTTCAGCGCATGGTCGAGCGCCGTGAGCATCCCCAGGCCCAGCAGGTCGAACTTCACCAGGCCCGCGTCGGCGCAGTCGTCCTTGTCCCACTGCAGCACGGAGCGGTCCGCCATGGCCGCCCACTGCACCGGGCATACCTCGATCACGGGCCG
The DNA here is from genome assembly GCF_038396325.1 of Brachybacterium sp. GPGPB12. Taxonomy (NCBI): domain Bacteria; kingdom Bacillati; phylum Actinomycetota; class Actinomycetes; order Micrococcales; family Dermabacteraceae; genus Brachybacterium; species Brachybacterium sp. GPGPB12. The sequence goes on from NZ_CP149573.1 coordinate 290,481, forward strand.
GTCGGCGAGGACCATCCCGCCGGAGTGGATGCCGAGGTGGCGCGGTGCGTCCCGCAGCTGCTGGGCGAGGGCGACCACGTCGTCCGGCACGTCGGCGTCCTTCAGCGAGGAGAAGGAGCGCTCGATCCGCTTGGCGAAGGCGTCCTGCGCGCCGGGGTCGTAGCCGAGCGCCCTCGCCGCGTCGCGCACCGCGAGCTTCGCCCGGTAGGTGATGACGTTGGCGACCTGCGCGGCGTTCTCCCTCCCGTAGCGCTCGTAGACGTGCTGGATCACCTCCTCCCGGCGGTCCGAGGCGATGTCGATGTCGATGTCCGGCGGGCCGTCCCGCTCCGGGGCGAGGAACCGCTCGAACAGCGGCTCGTGGCCGACGGGTTCGACCGCCGTGATCCCCAGCGCGTAGCAGACCGCGCTGTTGGCGGCGGAGCCGCGGCCCTGGGCGAGGATCCCCTCCCCTGCGCAGAAGTCGACGAGCTCGTGGACGATCAGGAAGTAGCCGGGGAAGTGCAGGTCGGTGATGACCTTCAGCTCGTGGTCGATCTGCGCCCACGCCCCGGGGATCTTCTCGGGAAGGCCCGGTGCGGGCCGCGGCCCGTAGCGCTCGCGCCCCTCGATCTCCACCAGCTCCACCAGCCAGCTCGCCTCGTCGTGCCCGGCGGGGACGGGGAAGGGCGGCAGATCTGGGGCGAGCAGGCGCAGGTCCAGGGCGCAGTCCCGGCCCAGCTGTGCGGCCTGCGCGATCGCGGCGGGATAGCGGGGCAAGCAGGCTGCGCCATCTCCTCCCCACTGCGCAGGTGCGCGGGGCGGGAGGTGAGATGGGGGTCGGCGCTCTCCAGCGATCCCCCGGCGCGCAGGGCGGCGTGGGTGTCGGCCAGGCGCTTGTCCGAGGGGCGGGCGTAGTGCGCGTTCGTGCTCGCCACCAGCGGCAGCGAGACCGCGTCCAGCCCGTGCGACTCGCGCACCAGGCGGGCGCCCTGGGCGAGCGCGTCGTGGAGCTCGTCGGCCTCTCCCCCGCCGCCGACGATAAGCTCGACGGCGACGTTCCCGGGACCGAACAGCTCCACCAGGCGCGCGATCTGCTCCGCGGCGGCGTGGGCGGCGCCCTCGAGGTCGCCCTCGGCCAGGCGCGCGCTCGCGGCCCGGGTCACGGCGCCCTTGCGGCGCCCGGTGAGGATCAGCCAGTGCCCCTCCCGGGCGATCCGCGACAGCTCGGCGAGACGGTAGCGGGGTGCGGCCTTCTGCCCGCTGTCCAGATGGGCGCGGGCGATCGCGGCGGAGAGGCGGCGGTACCCGGTCTCGTCCCGCACCAGCACCAGCAGGTGCTCCCCCTCGGGGTCGGGCGTTCCGGTGCGGGGTGCGGAGATCACGGGGGTCTTGCTCGCGGTCTCGGCCCCGGGCTCGAGGCCGAGGGTCAGCTCGGCGCCGAACACGGTCGCGATCCCCGCCTCGGCCGCGGCCTTCGCCGCCTGCACCACCCCGGGCGACCCGTCGTGGTCCACCAGCGCGATCGCGCCGAGCCCGAGCCGGGCCGCCTGGATGGCCATGTCCTCGGGGCTCGAGGCGCCGTCGAGGAAGCTGAAGTGGGAGTGGGCGTGCGGCTCCGCGTAGTCAACGTGGCGGGCGGGACGGTACGGATCCTCCGCCTGCTTCCCGGTGTGCTCGACGACGATCGGCGGGGAGACCAGCTCGGCGGGACGGTCCGAGAGGACCGCCTCGAGGTCCTTCCACGCGGGCGGGCCCAGGAACCAGCGGGCCATGGTCAGACGCCCCGCGCCGCCGCGCCGTCGTGCGGCGCCCGAGCCGCCCTGCTCGCCACGTCGGCATCCGCGTCCCCGACGCTGGAGGCCTCGTAGCGCGGCTGGTTGCGTGCACGGCGCATCTGATCGAATCGTCGTGCCCCTGACTGCCCTGGAGGCGTGGTCAGCACTGCCCTCAGGAAGCGTCCCAGCGCCTCGTGCTGTCCCGTTCCGTTGGTCGTCCGGTACCCGTAGGCGGCCAGCGGCGCTTCTCCGACGTCATGTGCGGCGTCGTAGGCGAGGTTGTATCGACTCTCCGCCCAGCTGAGGTTGTCGAGGTCCGCGAGACGACGACGGGCCTTCTCCAGGAACAGCTCTGCACGCCGCAGGTCGACGGGCACCTGTTCCAGTCGGCGCGCGGCCACGAGAGCGCGCACTGACTGCTCCTGGTTCGGGTCGAGCGGGGTCAAGGCCATGGCGGCTCTCCGAGGACGGGGACGGTGGGACTGTTCCGCACCCGGGTGTGGAATCCCGAGTCGCGATCGAACTCGCTGCGGGTGGTGATGGTGGGATTGACCGGGCGGTGCACGATCTCCTCGACCCGTCCGCAGGCGTCGTACACCGCATCGGGGTCCGGGGTCCCGATGATCATGAGATCGATGTCGTTCGGAGCAGGACCGTCCACCCGTCGCATCCGTGCGGCGAAGGAGCCGTGGAGGAATGCGCTCTCGATCCCGTGGATCCGGGAGAGCTCGTCCTTCAGCAGCGGAACGGGCCCGGTGGTGATGAGGAGGATCTCCCGCAGGGGGGCGACGAGGGGGCTGTCCGGGTCGGCGCGGAGCAGACGTGTGCGTCCTGCCTGGCGCTCGGTCAGGATCCCCGCCTGCAGCAGACGGGCGGATTCCCGATGGACGGAGGGATACGCCAGCCCGGTCTGCTCGGCGAGCTGAGTGAGACTCCGCTCTTCGTCGTCGAGCATGAGGGCGGACAGCAGACGAGCCTGGCCGTCCGAGCGGAAGATAGGAGCGAGCAGCGGCGCTTCGGTTCTCATATAACGGAGGATATCCTCCATTATTTTGACACTCAAGAGGTCCTGGGTTCCAGTCCCGGCCCCCTCTGCCCGCGCTCCTGCCGCTCGTTCCTCGCAGTACGTCGCCTCAGCAGTGCTTTCCGACTGCGCTCCTACCGCTCGTTCCTCGCAGCACGTCGTCTCAGTCATAGAGCCCCTCCAGCGTCCACTCCCCCGCCCGGGACAGGGCGAGCACGGCGACCTCCTCGGCGCTCGCTCCGCGCACCACGAGCGCGCAGGCGTGCGGCCCGTCGGCCATCCCGCGCCCACCAGCGCTCGTCGAGCACGACGGGAGCGGCATGGGCGAGCACCTGGCGACCGGAGCCGGCGCGCGGCCCGGCCCGCTGCAGCGCCGGCGCGCCCGGGGCGAGGACGAGCAGGCGGGCCGGCGCGCCGCTCAGCAGGCCACGGGCGGTGACCACGACGGGACGGCCCGCGGCGTCCTCGAGCCGCACCGCGGGCGGGTCGCGGAACACGGTCGCGGGCACCGGGCGGGGCAGGGCGCCGGGCCAGGGACCCTCGCGCCGTGCAGGCTTCTCGCTGCGCCAGGGCACCAGGGCGACCTCCTCGGCCAGCGGCCTTCCCCCGACGAGGGCCGGGACCTGCACCGCCTCCTCCCCCGCCAGGCCCTGCGCGCGGGCGAGCGCACGGGAGGCCCGCTGCGCCGCCTCCCCGGCGCCGCCCCACAGCGCGGGCGCGTTCTCCCCCGCCGGGGCCAGGCGCAGAGGGTGCGGCCCGATCCGGGTGATCGCCCCGGTCGCAGGACCGCCGAGCCGCGCCCGGGTGATCCATCCGTCGCACTGCCAGCGGATGCGGTCCACGACGTCGGCGACGGTCAGCGCCCCGTCGTGCCGCCAGGTGCGCTCCATCTCCTCGCCGCCCTCGGTGCGGGCCACGATCCGCGACCTGGTGCACACCAGTCCTCGTTCGACCAGCATCGCGTGCAGCTGCTCGGCCAGCGGGCGCGCGATGAAGGCCGCCTGGTCGGTGCGCACCAGCGGGGTCTCCAGCGTCGTCTCGGCCAGCGGCGGCTGGGTGGGATGGTGCGCGGCGGGCGGCGCGGGCTCCTGCCCGCGGGCGAGCAGGTGCGGCGTCGCGACGTCCGGGCCGAAGCGGTCGGCGACCGCGGCCGAGGGCAGTGCGGCGAGATCGCCGAGGGTCGTGATCCCGAGCCGCTGCAGCAGGTCGACCGTCTCGGCGAGGTCGAGGCGTCGTTCGGGGCGGGCGGCCGAGGGCTGACCGCGATGGCCCCAGCCGGGGCCGACGGGGGCGCGCAGGGCCTGGATCGGGTGCGGGGCGAGGTAGTCGGCGGCGCGGCCCTCGTGCACGATCCGGCCCGGCCCGGAGGCGAGCAGTGCGGCGAAGGGACCGTCGGCGATCCCGACGGCGCAGTCCCAGCCGGTGAGGTCGGCGACCGCGTCGAGGATCCGCTCGGCGAGGCGCTCCTCCCCGCCCTGGTGGCGGGCCGGCCCTCGGGCGGACATCAGCGACACCCCGGGCGCAAAGACGTCCACCCCGGCCGCGATCGTGTCCACCGCGGCGGCGACCAGCTCGAACAGCGCGGTCTCCTGCTCGCGGTCGGCCTCCAGCACGAGCGCCTCGGGACAGGCGGCCCGGGCGGCGCGGCGCGTCATCCCCGGGCGCACCCCGGCCTCGAGGGCGGCGGCGCCGGCATGGGTGACGCGGTGCTGGTCGAGCAGGATCACCGGGACGGCGGCGAGATCGAGCGGGGCCGGCGCGGGGGCGTCCTCCTCCCCCGCGGCGGCCTCGAGGCGTCGCTGGTGGCGGTCCAGCGCGGCCAGTAGCGGCCAGTCCGGGACGGTCACGGCGACGGTGCGGGTCGCCCGGGCGGTGGCGGCGTCGACAGCAGCGGGGCCGGCCGCGGCGGGGGCGTGGAGGTCGGCGGGAGCGTGCACGCTCATCACCCGGCCCTCCGCACGCTCGGCAGGAGCCGCATCGCCGGACGCCGCTCCGGGGCCGCCGCCGGACGGGCCGCGCCCCGCCGACGCACCGGCGGGAACCGCTGCGAGCATCCCGTCCACCTGCGGCAGCGAGCACCTCGGCCGACCGGTGGCCGGCGATGCCGCGGCCCTCGGCGGTGATCTCGAGACGGCGCCGACGCAGTCGTCCCGAGCCCTGGCCGAGACCGGACCATCCCCGAGCGGTGGAGCGCGGCGTGAGGTCGGCGCGGCCGGGCGGGGCGGCGGCGAGGACGAGGGTGTCGGCGGTGCGGGCACGGCCCAGCAGGTCGCGCCAGAGCGCCGGGGCGAGGTCCAGGTCGGGGCCGAGCACGAGCACGCCCACCCCGTCGGCGAGGGCGGAGAGCACCTGGGGCCGCCGCTCGCCGTCCGCCGGGGCGAGGGCGAGGCGGCAGGGATCCAGGCCCGCATCCATCGCGGAGCGCGCCCCAGATCGGGCATCCCGGCGATCGCGCACCAGGAGTCCTCCCCCGCCGCGGCGACCGCGAGGGACAGCAGCAGCGAGGTGCTCGCGACGCCCTCGAGCGCCACGGAGCCGCCGGCGCGCAGACTCCCGCGCGGGAACAGCGTCCGGAGCGGCCCCGGGACCGGCAGACGGGCGCCGAGCCCGTCGTCCTCGGCCTCGGAGACGGGGCGCGCCGAGGGTCGCAGGGCGGTGCGGTCGATCCGTCCGCCCCAGCGGGCGGCGGAGCGCTCGGCCGCCCCGAGCGCGGCCCGGGCCCGGGACAGCCGCTCCTCGCGGTCCTCGATCTGCAGGGCGGTGCCCATCGCGCTCCTCCTTCCGGCCCTCGCCGTTCCTCCGCACGTGTTCGAACAGGAGTTCGAACTGTACGCCTCGGCGGGGTGGCGCTCAAGGCGCCCAGGTCGTGACTTCGAACGTGCATACGAAGGTTCGGGGAGGGGTGTGACAGACGAGGGGCGGGCGGAACGGGCGGGGTCGCGGGCTGGGTCTCGCGCGACACATTCCCTCCGCGTTCGGCCCCGCCGTCGCGCTCGGGACGCGCGGCGGCGCCCGGAGCGATGGGGGCGCCGAGGCGATGGGCGCGAGAGCGGACGGGGGTGTCCGACACGACGCGCGCGGACGTGATGTACATGATGTACGTGGAGGAACAAACACATACACCTGTCCCTCGGGGTGGCAGAGCAGGGTGGAGCGGGAGGCGATCTGTCCGTCGTCGGACCTCCCCTCCTCCCCCGCCGCTCCTCTGCGATCATGAGGCGGACCGCACATCGAGGGAGAGGACTGGGATGCGAGCGCTGGTGCTCGCACGAGAAGAACCGGATGTCGATCGAGGAGGTCGAGGCGCCCGGCGCTCCCGGCCCCGGTCAGGTGAGGATCGCGATGCACACCGTCGGCATCTGCGCCTCCGACGTGCACTACTGGACCGACGGGAAGATCGGCCCGTTCGTCGTCGAGGCGCCGATGATCCTCGGCCACGAGGGCGCCGGCACCGTCCTCGAGGTCGGCGAGGGCGTCACGGATCTCGCCGTCGGCGACCGCGTGGTCATGGAGCCGGGCGTCCCGGACCCCACCTCCCGCGCAGTCAAGGAGGGCAACTACAACGTCGACCCCGGCGTCGAGTTCTGGGCGACCCCGCCCGTGCACGGTCGCCTCGCCGACGAGGTGCTCCACCCCGCCGCCTACACGTATAGGTTGCCGGAGTCGATGAGCTTCGCCGAGGGCGCGCTGATCGAGCCCTTCGCGGTCGGCATGTTCGCCGCGACCAAGGCGGAGATCTCCCCGGAGACGTCGCCGCCGTGGTCGGCGCCGGCACGATCGGGATCATGACCGCGCTCGCCGCCCTCGCCGGCGGCGCGAGCCGCGTGTTCATCTCCGACGTCTTGCCGGAGAAGCTCGCGCCGCTGGACGGCATCGACGGCATCACCACGGTCGACGCGACCGCGCAGAGCCTGGGCGAGGTCGTCCGCGAGGCGACCGGCGGCTGGGGCCCGCAGGTCGTCTTCGAGGCCACCGGCGCCGCGCCCGCGTACAAGGACCTGTGGGCGCTTCCCGCACCGGGCGGCCGCATCGTGCTGGTGGGCATGCCGGTGGACCCGGTGCCCTTCGACATCGCCACCGCCCAGAGCCGCGGCATCTCGCTCGAGACGGTGTTCCGCTACGCGAACGTGCACCAGAAGGCGATCGACCTCGCCGCGAGCGATGCCGTGGACCTCTCCCACTTCGTCTCGGAGACCTTCGCCTTCGACGACTCGGTCCAGGCGTTCGAGCGGTTCCTCGAGGGTCGGCCGACGGACGTGAAGATCCAGATCGCGCTGTAAGGACGGGGCGGCGCTCAGGAGTTCACCAGGTCCGTCCTGCGCGCACCCCTGACGGCGCCACGTGCGCCGCCGCCCTAAGTCGGCCCGGAGATCGCCTCGGTCATCGCGTTCGCGCTCTCAGCGGACGCCGGCTACGTCGCGGGGACGACCATTCGCGCCGCCGGCGGGGTCTGAGTCCGGAGCCGGCACGATCGATCCCCGGACGCGGAGCGTGGTCGTCGGCGATGAGCCGGCCGCCGCCTGGGGCGGACGGCCGCCGCACACGATCAGCCTGCTCGCGCGTCGCAGCTGAGGGGTGCCCTGGCAGTTCCTCCCGGCGAGGACGGCGGCGGCATAGCGTGCCGGGAGCTCGACCTCCGAACGATGAAGGATCTCCATGCCCTCCGACGCCCCGCGGCGCCCCCTCGCCTCCCGCCTGCTCGTGCCGTCGGCGGCGCCGCTGTGGGGGCCGCACTCCTCGCTGCTGAGCCCCGCGCTCGCCCTGATCCTCGCGACGCTCTACGACGCCTCCACCGCCGACATCGGCTGGTCGCTCGCGATCTACAACGCCAGCGGCTTCGTCGCCTCGATCGTGCCGCCGGCCTGGACGGACCGGCGCCGCACCTACCTGCCGATGCTGATGGCCGCCGCGGTGCTGACGATCGCGCTGGCCGCCGCGCTCGCCGCGGTGAGCACCCTGCCGCTCGCGACGGTGGCGCTGGTGGTCCTCGGCGGCCCGGCGGGGCTCGGCACCACGATGCTGTTCGCCCATCTGCGGGACGTCGGCGCGGCCACCTCCACGATCGTCGACACCCGCGCGATCATCTCCGCGGCCTGGATGGGCGGGCCACCGCTCGCGACCGCGATCATCGGCTGGGCCGGGGCACGTGGGATCCTGCTGGCACTGGTCGTGATCGCGGTGGTGAACATCGTGATGACCGCGGTGATGATGCGGCGACACCGCTCCGCCGCCGCGGAGGCGCCCGAGCTGGCCCGCTCCCCGCACGCGCGCCGCCCGGCGCCGGACCGCGACCGTGGTGATCATCGGAGCGTTCGTGCTCTTCCAGGCCACGAATGCGACGGCGATGACGTTCATGGCGCTGTACGTCACCGAGACGGTGGGCCTCGGCGTCATGTGGGCGGGGATCGTGCTCGGCGTCGCCGCCGCGCTCGAGGTGCCAGCGCTGATGATCATCGGCCGCCTCGGCGACCGCATCTCGCACCTCACCCTCGTCGCGGTCGGCGCCGTGCTCTCGGCCGTCTACTACGCCGGGCTGGTGCTGGTCTCCGAGCCGGTGCTGCTGCTCGTGCCGCAGATCCCGAACGCGCTCGGCTTCGCCGCGATCTCCGGGATCGGGCTGACCCTCTTCCAGGACCTGATCCCGGGGGCGGGGATGTCCACGGGACTGTTCATGAACGCGAGGCGCGTCGGCGCGATCCTGTCCGGGCCGATCATCGCCGCCGGGGCGCCGCCGTCGCTGGGACAGCGCGGCATCTTCGCGATCTGCGCGGTGCTGACCGTGATCGGGCTCGTCATGATCCCGCTGGCGAAGCGCCTGGCGGCACCGCCCGCGGAGCCTGGGTGAGCCTGAGCCGCGGGAGCCGGTCGGGCTGGTTCAGGGGCGCGATCGCCGCCCGTCCGGCCGACCTTGGTCGGTCCTCGGCACTGCCGTCAGCCGGTCGCGGCGGTGCGCCCGTCGGCGGACGTGCGGGCCCCGTCGGCCGACTCCTGCGCGAGGTCGCCCAGCGCCGCGGCCGCTCCTCGCTCGGCGAGCCGGGCGCGGCGGTGTACCCGAACATGAACCAGTCGGGATGGGCGGGGAAGTCCATCGCCTCGTAGCCGAGCTCGAGGTCCCCCACCTCGGGGTGGCGGATGCGCTTGAGACCGGTGCGGTGGTGGCGCACGTCGTGCGCGGCCCAGCGCACCCGGAAGTCGTCGCTGCGGGTGGCGAGCTCGCCGATGAGGTCGCTGAGCCGCTTGTCGCGCGGGGACTGACCCGCGTAGGTGCGCGGCGTCGCGACGATGCCTGTGGCGTTGTCCTCCCAGTCCGGGAAGAAGGTGCGCGAGGCGGGGCTGAAGAAGACGAAGCGGGCCGTGTTCCCGCGCGCGGCGGGATCCTCGAGCACCGGGGCGTACAGCGCGCGACCGACGGGATTCGTCGCCACCACATCCATGCGCCGGTCCCGCACCCACACCGGCACGGAGACCGCGTCGACGAAGCGCCGCAGAGTGTCCGGGAAGGGCTGTTCGGCGGGACGGGGCCGCCGCCGGGCCGGCGGCCCCGCGGCCTCGGCGAGGTCGTGGAGGTGGTCGGTCTCCGCCTCGTCCAGCAGCAGGGTGCGGGCGAGCGCGTCCAGCACCTCCGTGGAGACGCCGCGCAGGTCGCCGCGCTCGATCCGGGCGTAGTACTCCACGCTGATCCCCGTGGCCGCGGCGACCTCCTCGCGGCGCGGCCCGGGCACGCGTCGACGCGTGCCGCCGAGGATCCCCGCCTGGGAGGGCGTGATCCGGTCCCGACGCGTGCGCAGGAAGTCGCTCACCTCTGCTCGATGGTCCATGGTCACACCGTATTCCTCCCCGTTCACGCCTCCGGGATCTCGCGACCGAAGGTCTCCAGCGTGATCGCGTCGGGGTCGGGGCCGCCTCGCTCGCCGGTCTCCAGCGCGTCGATCCGGGCGAGATCCTCGTCGGAGAGCGCGAATCCGAACACGTCGAGGTTCTCGGCGATCCGCTCGGGCCGCACGGACTTCGGGATCACGGAGCGGCCCTGCTGCAGGCCCCAGCGCAGCATGACCTGCGCCGGCGTGCGGCCGTGCGCGGCGGCGATCTCGCCGATCACCGGGTCGGTCAGGGTGGAGCGCTCCACGTCGCCGCGGTAGTGGGTGATGCCGCCGATCGGGGACCAGGCCTGGGTGAGGATTCCGTGGCGGGCGTCCGCCTCCTGCACGTCGCGCTGGGCGAAGTAGGGGTGGACCTCGACCTGGTTCACGGCGGGGACCACGCCGGTCTCCGCGAGCAGGCGCTCGAGCACGCCCGGCATGACGTTGCTGATGCCGATCGCACGCACGCGACCGTCGGCCAGCGGCGTCTCCAGCGCCTTGTACGCCCCGATCGTCTTCTCGAACTCGCTGGTCAGCGGCTGGTGCAGCAGGAGGAGGTCGATCTGGTCGACGCCCAGCTTCGCGGCGGACTTCTCGAAGCCGTGCAGCGCCTGGTCGTAGCCGTAGTCGGTGATCCACAGCTTCGTCTCAAGGAACACCTCGGAGCGGTCCACGCCCGAGACGCGCGACCCCTCGCCGACCTCCCGCTCGTTGCCGTAGGCCGCGGCGGTGTCGATGTGGCGGTAGCCGATGCGCAGGGCCTCGGCGACCGCGGCGGAGGTCTCCTCCGGCGGGGTCTGGAACACGCCGAGGCCGAGGGCCGGCATCGTCACGCCGTTGTTCAGGGTGAAGGAGGGATTCGGTGCGGTGAGATCGATCGTCATGCCGCCCACGCTAGGAGCGGGGGCGACGGGACGGGAGGAACTGGCAGTTCCCCCTTCGCGGCGGGGCTCAGGCCTGCGCGAGCATCGCCCGTCGCTGCCAGAACACGACGGCGCTGGCCGCGGCGACGTTGAGGGAGTCAACTCCCCCGGCCATCGGGATCACCACGTGCTCGTCGACCGCGCTGAGCGTCGCGGGCTTCAGGCCGTGGCCCTCCGCCCCGAGGACGAGGGCGACCTTCCGGTCCGGGCCGAGGTCCACCTCGTCCAGCGGCACCGCCCCGTCGGTGAGCGCCAGGGCGAGCACGTCGAAGCCGGCCTCGTGCGCCCCTCGACGCCCGCGGCGGGCCAGGCGGTCAGCCGAGTCCACGGCACCTGGAAGACGGTGCCCATCGAGACGCGGATCGAGCGGCGGTACAGCGGGTCAGCGCACTGCGGGGTCACGAGCACCGCGTCCACGCCCAGCGCCGCGGCGGAGCGGAACATCGCCCCGACGTTCGTGTGGTCGACGATGTCCTCGAGCACGGCGACGGTCCGCGCCCCCTCCAGCGGCTCACGGGCGCCGGGCGCTCGGGCCGCTGCATGGCCGCGAGCGCGCCGCGGTGCAGATGGAAGCCGGTGAGTCGCTCGAGCAAAGACCTCCTCCCCCACGAACACGGGCACCTCGGGGAAGCGCTCGTACAGCGGCGCGAACTTCGAAAGCCACTTCTCGCTCATCAGGAAGGAGCGCGGGGCCATGCCCGCGTCCATCGCCCGGGAGATGACCTCGAAGCTCTCGGCCATGAACAGGCCCCGCTCCACCTCGACGCGGGAGCGGAGCTTCACGTCCGTCATGCGCAGGTAGTCGTCGAGCGCCGGGTCCCCGAGTTCGGTGATCCGGCGCAGCGCGCCTCGCTCATGCGCTCAGTCCAGGGAGAGGGAGCGGGCGGTGAAGCGCTCGCCGCGGCCGCTCGACCACGAGCGGCGACCCGAAGGTCCTCGTCAGGTTCTGGGAGGTGAGGGTCTCGGCGATGGGGCCGGCGGCGACGAGACCGCCGTCGCGCAGCAGCGCGACATGGGTGTAGCCCGGCGGGATCTCCTCGACGTGGTGGGTGACCAGCACCGTCACCGGGGTCGCGGGGTCCTTCGCGAGCCGGCCCAGGGTGCGCACGAGCGCCTCCCGGCCGCCGAGGTCCAGGCCCGCGGCGGGCTCGTCCAGCGACAGCGGCTCCGGGTCGGTCATCAGGGCGCGGGCGGCGAGGACGCGCTTGCGCTCGCCGGTGGAGAGGGTGCCGAAGTGGCGGCCTGCGAGGTCGCCGACGCCGAAAGCGGCCAGCAGGGTGCGGGCGCGCTCGAGGTCGACCTCGTCGTAGCTCTCCCGCCACCGGCCGACGACGCCGTACCCGGCGGTGACCACGACGTTCTCGGCGGTCTCGTCGGCCGGGATCGTGTCGGCGAGCTCCTGGCTCGCCAGGCCCAGCAGGGGGCGCGGCTCGAAGATGTCCACGCGCCCCAGCCGCTCGCCGAGGATCTCGACGGTGCCGGAGGTGGGGTGCGACCGTGCCGAGAGCAGGCGCACCAGGGTGGACTTCCCGGCGCCGTTGGGGCCGAGCACCGCCCACCGCTCCCCCTCCCCGATCCGGAGGGACACCTCGTCGAGGATGGTCTTCCCGCGCGGGTGACGGTGACATCGGTCAGGGAGGTCGCTGCGACGGACATGGCCCCGAGCCTATCGGCTGGGCGCCCTGGTCCGTGGTCGGCCCACCGGGCGCGTCGGCCCCTGCCTAGACTGGCCCGGTCCGACCCCGACCTGCTGGAGGTCCCTGTGGCGCACCGTCCCGTCTCCCTGCTCGCACCGCGCGGCTCGGTCGCCGCCGACGACCTCCGCGAGGGCATCGACGCGCTCCTGGCGGACCACAACGGCGACGTGCCGCTCGAGTTCCCCGCCGACGTGCTCGCCGCCGCCGAGGAGGCCGCGGGGCGCGACGCCGCGGCAGGCGGTGCGGACCGACGCGATCTCACGGACGTGCCCTTCGTGACCCTGGATCCGGCAAGCTCCACGGACCTCGACCAGGCGATGCATCTGGAGCGCACCGCGGAGGGGTACCGGGTGCTGTACGCGATCGCGGACGTGCCCTTCTTCGTCGACCTCCACGGCGTGATCGACCACGAGGCCCGGCGGCGCGGGGAGACCCTCTACCTCCCGGACCGTCGCATCCCCCTGCATCCCGCGGTGCTCTCCGAGGGCGTCGCCTCCCTCTTCGCCGGAGCAGACCGCGCCCGCCTTCGTGTGGGAGCTGACTCTCGACGAGCGCGGCGAGGTCATCGGGATCGGGCTCGAGCGGGCGCTGGTCCGCTCGGTCGCGAAGCTCGCCTACGACCGGGTGCAGCAGGAGCTCGACGCCGGGCAAGGCCATCCGATGATGGTGCCGCTGCAGGAGATCGGCGACCTCCGCACCGCGCTCGAGGCCGAGCGCGGCGGGGCGAGCCTGAACGTGCCCGAGCAGGAGGTGGTGGCCGAGGAGGACCACGTGCGCCTGACCTGGCGGAGCATGAACCCGATCGAGGACGCGAACGCGCGGCTCTCGCTGATGACCGGCATGGCCGCGGCGAGCCTGATGCTCGAGCACGGCGCGGGCATCCTGCGCACCATGCCGTCCGCGGAGCGGCGCGCCGTGGACCGGTTCCGCCGCCAGAGCGAGGTACTCGGCGTGCCCTGGCGCGAGGGCGTGGAGTACGGGGAGTTCCTGCGCTCCCTGGACTGGCGCGAGCCGACCCATCTCGCGCCGCTGAACCTCGCCACCTCCCTGTTCCGGGGCGCCTCCTATGCGGCGTTCACCCGGCCCGAGGAGGTGCCCGAGGACCCGGTGCAGGCCGCGATCGCCGCGCCCTACGCCCACACCACCGCGCCGCTGCGCCGCCTGGTGGACCGCTTCGTGCCGCTGGTCTGCCTGGACCATGCACAGGGCCGCGACCCCTCGCAGGAGTCGCTCGCCGCCCTCGGCGAGATCCCCGAGGCGATGCAGTCCACCGGCGCGCGGGCCGGGAACCTCGAGCGGGCCGCCCGCGAGCTGGTGGAGACCGCCGCCCTCGTCGCCTGGCAGGGCGAGACCTTCGACGCGACGGTGATCGAGCGGCGCGAGGCGAGCGAGGGCAACGGCTCCGGCGCTCCGCTGCGCGTCGAGGTGCGCCTGACCGATCCGCCGGTGACCGCCTGGGTGCCGATGGACGCGGAGGTCGGGACCGTGGTGCGGGTGCGGCTGGAGACGGTGGACGTCCCCGCGCGGCGGGCGGTCTTCGTCGCGGCCGAGGGGTCGAGCGCGGCCGACGACGGGGCGCCCGGCGGCGCGGACGGAGCCGGCTCATGAGCGAGGCGGTCGCCGGGCGTGATCTCGTCGCCCTCCCCGGGCGGCGGTGCTGATGCTGTGGACCGCCGCCTACTTGCGCGGCGACCTCGGCCCCGACGACGCCGCCCGGATGACCCACGGCGTGGGCCGCTCCGGACCCTCCGGCGAGGGCACGGACCTGTTCGAGTGGATGACGGCGCCGCGCCGCCTGCCGCTCGCCCAGCGCGTCTGGTCTTCGCCCGCCCCCGGCCGGCTCGCGGGACTCGTCGGCCCGCCTCCGGTGGTGCCGCTCGCCCTCGAGGCGGAGCAGGCGATCATCGTCACCGGCGCCGGGATCGCCGATCACACCCTCGTCCCGGTGCTGACCCCGGTCGAGGTCGAGGGACGCGAGGTCACGGCGGTGACCTGGGTGAAGGTCGAGGCGCCGCTCGGCGCGCAGGTGCCGCCCGCGGCGACCTCGGGCGCCGCCCGCGAGGAGTCGCTGCGCGCGCCGCGCCGCACGGCCGAGGGGAGCGTCGACCTGGACCTGGTGCCCGAGGAGCCGGTCGAGGCCGCCCGCATCCCGGCCACCTGGATCTCCACCGCCCTGCCGCGCCACGTCGACGGGGCGGCCGCGCACCTGCTGGTCCTGGCCTCCCGCACCCTGTCGCTGACCCGCTCCGAGATCGAGGAGGGGCACGGCCACACGATCGACCTCTCGGAGGCGCTCGCACGGCGGGGCCTGCTCGACGAGCCGCACGAGGCGGCGCGCGCGGCGCTGGTCGAGGCGATCGAGCGGATCGTGCTGGACGAGCTGGGCTGAGCTCGCCCGTCCCGTCCCGTCCCGGCGCGTGCCGGGACGGCCGACGGTCAGTCGGTCAGCGTGACTGCTCGATGACCGTGCGGTAGACCTCCAGGGTGCGCTCCGCGATCGAGGTCCAGGAGAAGTGCTCGGCGGCTCGTCGGCGCGAGGCCTCCCCCATCTGCTTCGCCCGGGCCGGGTCCGAGACCATCCGCACCAGCGCGTCGCGGAGGTCGCCGATGAAGCGGTCCGGGTCCACCGGGGTGCCGGTGCCATCGGTGACCTGCTCGATCGGGACGAGATAGCCCGTCTCCCCGTCGTCCACGACCTCGGGGATGCCGCCGGTCGCGGAGGCGACCACGGGGATCCCGCACGCCATCGCCTCGAGGTTCACGATCCCGAGCGGTTCGTAGATGCTCGGGCACACGAAGGTGGTGGCGTGCGTCAGGATCTGGGTGAGCTCGTGGCGGGGCAAAGATCTCGGTGATCAGGTGCACGCCCGTGCGCGTCGTGGACAGCTCCTTGACCAGCGAGTCGACCTCCTGGGCGATCTCCGGGGTGTCCGGGGCGCCGGCGCACAGCACCACCTGGTAGTCCTCGGGCGCTCGCGCACCGCCCGCAGGAAGTAGGGCAGGCCCTTCTGGCGGGTGATCCGGCCGACGAACACGATCGTCGGCGCCTCGGGGTCGATGCCGCGGGTGGTCAGCGCCGAGGTGTCCTGGTTCGGGGCCCAGGAGTCGATGTCGATGCCGTTGTGGACCACGTGCACCTTGGCCGGGTCGACCGAGGGGTAGGCGCGCAGGATGTCCTCCCGCATCCCGGCGGAGACCGCGATGACCCCGGCGGCGCCCTCGTAGGCGGTGCGCTCGGCGAAGGAGGAGACGCGGTAGCCGCCGCCGAGCCGCTCGGCCTTCCACGGGCGCAGCGGCTCGAGGGAGTGGGCCGAGAGCACGTGCGGGATCCCGTGCAGCAGCGAGGCGACGTGCCCGGCGAAGTTCGCGTACCAGGTGTGGGAATGGACCAGGTCCGCGCCGCCGCAGTCCGCGGCGATCAACAGGTCGGTGCCGAGGGTGGACAGGGCGGCGTTGGCCCCCTCGAGCTCCCCGGGGGTGCTGTAGGAGCTGGTGCCCTCCTCCTCGCGCTCGGCGCCGAAGGCCCGCACCCGCACGTCGATGTGCGGGCGCGCGACCTTGGTGAGCTCGGCGACGTGCACCCCGGCGCCGCCGTAGACCTCCGGGGGTACT
The DNA here is from genome assembly GCF_038396325.1 of Brachybacterium sp. GPGPB12. NCBI lineage: Bacteria > Bacillati > Actinomycetota > Actinomycetes > Micrococcales > Dermabacteraceae > Brachybacterium > Brachybacterium sp. GPGPB12. Next base: position 306,354 of record NZ_CP149573.1, read on the forward strand.
CCTTGGTGAGCAGGTCGACGCGCATGGGCTCCTTCTCCTTCGTGCCTCGGCGGGGGGCGCACGGCGCGGACCGGTTTGCCCGATCCGTCCGGTGCGTCCACGCTCTCGGGGATGTGCGTGACGAGTGCCACGATTGGACTATCCTCGCACCATGTCGTCCCAGAAGGTCCTCGCCATCGTCCTCGCCGGCGGCGAGGGGAAGCGGCTGATGCCGCTGACCCTCGATCGGGCAAAGCCCGCGGTGCCGTTCGGCGGCATCTACCGCCTCATCGACTTCGCCCTGTCGAACATCGTCAACTCCGGCTATCTCAAGATCGTCGTGCTCACCCAGTACAAGTCGCACTCGCTGGACAAGCACGTCGCCCAGACGTGGCGGATGAGCTCGTTGCTGGGCAACTACGTCGCGCCGGTCCCCGCGCAGCAGCGGACGGGCAAGCACTGGTTCCGCGGCGCGCCGACGCGATCGCCCAGTCGCTGAACCTGATCCACGACGAGAAGCCGGAGTACGTGGTCGTCGTCGGCGCCGACAACATCTACCGCATGGACTTCTCGCAGATGCTGGATGCGCACATCGAGTCCGGCCGCTCCTGCACGGTCGCCGCGATCCGCCAGCCGATCGAGCTGTCGGACCAGTTCGGCGTCATCGAGACCGATCCGTCGGACCCCACCGCCATCACGGCCTTCGTCGAGAAGCCGAAGGAGACCGAGGGCCTGGCCGACGACCCCTCCTCGGTCCTCGCCTCGATGGGCAACTACATCTTCACCGCCGACGCGCTGGTCGAGGCCGTCACCCGCGACGCCGAGGACGACTCCTCCAAGCACGACATGGGCGGCGACATCGTCCCCTCGTTCGTGGAGAACGGCGACGCGACGGTCTACGACTTCATCCACAACGACGTGCCGGGCTCCACCGATCGCGACCGCGACTACTGGCGCGACGTCGGCACCCTGGACGCCTTCTACGACGCGCACATGGATCTGATCTCGATCCACCCCGTGTTCAACCTCTACAACGACGAGTGGCCCACCTTCACCGGGCACCGCAACGCGCCGCCGGCGAAGTTCGTCCACGCCGGCCCCGGCCGCGTCGGCTCCGCAGTGGACTCCGTCATCTCGCCCGGTGTGGTCGTCTCCGGCGCCTCGGTCTCCAGCTCCGTGCTCTCCCCGGGGTGCGCGTGAACTCCTGGTCGACGGTCTCGGACTCCGTGCTGATGGATGGCGTCACGGTGGGGCGGCACTGCCAGATCCACCGCGCGATCATCGACAAGGACGTGATCGTCCCCCCGCGCACCCAGATCGGCCTGGACGCCGAGAAGGACCGGGCCCGCGGCTGGGTCGTCACCGAGTCCGGCATCACCGTGATCGGCAAGGGCACGGTCATCGAGCCGTGAGCGCCGCAGTTCCCGGGACCATGACGACCTCCCTCGCGACGGGGTCGCTCGTCTCCGACGTCGACTCGACCTTCCTCACGCAGGAGGTGATCGAGCTCGTCGCCGATCACGCCGGCGTGCGGGCCGAGGTCGAGGAGATCACCACCGCGGCGATGCGCGGCGAGCTCGACTTCGCCGCGTCGCTGCGGGCGCGGGTGGCGCCGCTGGAGGGGCTCGACGAAGCGGTTCTCGCCCAAGTGCGCTCCTCGCTGGTGCCGACGCCCGGCGCGCTCGATCTGGTGCGCCGCGCGAAGGCGGCCGGCTGGGCGACCGCGCTGGTCTCCGGCGGGTTCCACGAGGTGATCGATTCCCTCGCCGCCGAGGCGGGCATCGACCACGTGCGGGCGAACCGCTTCGAGATCGCGGAGGGCCGCCTCACCGGGAAGGTCTCCGGCCCGATCATCGACGGCGCCGCGAAGCGCGCGACCCTCGAGGAGCTTGCCGAGCGGCACGGCGTGCCGGTCGCGCGGATCGTGGCGATGGGCGACGGGGCGAACGACCGCGAGATGCTCGCCGCCGCCGGCACCGGCATCGCCTTCCGGGCGAAGCCCGCGCCGCGGGAGGTCGCCGACGTGGTGCTGGACGGGGCATCGCTGCTGGACGCCTGGCCGCACCTGGAGGCCGCGGCCTCCCGCTGAGCGGCTCCGCACAGCACAGCGCCCGCCCCACCGTCACGGTGGGGCGGGCGCTGTCGCGTCGGCCTCAGGGGCGGACGATGGTGTGCAGGGTGAGCGCGTCCTCGCCGAGGGCCTCCCAGTTCTCCAGGGAGCCGGAGAGCACCGACATGGAACCGGTCGGCATGCCGATGCGGGCCTGCGCGGTCGCCCCGGCGTCGGAGTCCTCGTCCGCCAGCGCGCGCTGAGCGAGGAGATGGTCGGCTCGTGCCCGATCACCAGCACCACCGCGTGCTCCGGGGCGACGCCCCGGACCAGCGAGAGCGGCTCCGAGGGGCCGCCGGAGTAGATCTCCTCGTGCGAGGTGACCTCGCCGTCGAAGTCCGGCATCTGCGAGCGGACGCCCTCCCAGGTCTGCGCGGTGCGGGTCGAGTCCGAGACGAGCACCCGGGAGACCTGCACGTTCTGCGCGGCGAGGTACTCCCCCACCAGTCGGGCCTGGGACTGTCCGCGCTCGGCCAGCGCACGCTCGTGGTCGGGCTGGCCGGAGCTGTTCTCCGCCTTGCCGTGGCGCATCAGGAGCGAGCAGACGACTGGCGGGGTCGGAGGAGGACATCGGGGTGGATTCACACCTTCAGGGTCGGTCGGTTCGGGACGGGGATCAGTGTCCCATGCCCAGGCCGCCGTCGACGGGGATGACGGCGCCGGAGATGTACGCCGCATCGTCGCTCGCGACGAACGCCACGACGCGGGCCACCTCCTCCGGGTCCGCGAAGCGCCCGGTGGGGATCGCCTTGCGGTAGCTGTCCTGGAGATCCTCGGAGAGTCGCTGGGTCATCTCGGTGTCGATGTAGCCGGGCGCGACCACGTTCGCGGTGATGCCGCGGGAGCCGAGCTCGCGGGTGAGCGCGCGGGCGATGCCGACGAGACCGGACTTCGAGGTCGCGTAGTTGACCTGCCCGGGCGAGCCGTACAGGCCCACCACGGAGCTGATCAGCACGATGCGGCCCTTCTTCTTGCGCACCATCGACTTGATCACGCGGCGCACCGTGCGGAAGGCGCCGGTGAGGTTGGTGTCGAGCACCGTCTCGAAGGACTCGTCGCTCATCCGCAGCAGGAGCTGGTCGTCGGTGATGCCGGCGTTCGCGACCAGCACCTCGATCGGTCCGTTCTCGGCCTCGACGGCCTTGATCGCGGCGGTGAGGCTGTCGCCGTCGGTGACGTCGGCGGCGACGGTGAGTGCGCCCTCGGGGCCGCCGGTGCCGGAGCGGCTGGTGACCGCGACCTTGTCGCCGCGGCGGAGGAACTCCTGCGCGATCGACCGGCCGATGCCCCGGTTGCCTCCCGTGACCAGGACGCGCGGGGTTCGGGGGTGCTGTCGGTCATGCGGACTCCTTCGTGTCAGGGGCGGCGGGAGCGGCGTGGAACCGGTGTGTCGGCACGCGGCGGGGACGCCGCCCGGTAGGGGTGTGTGCTCTACGATACGGGGCGAGAGAGCGTCGGGACCCGAGGGGGGACCCGGCCCCGCCCACAGCTCCGGAAGGTGCCCCACGATGGCCTATCGCTTCAATCCTCCGCCGAACTGGCCGATCGACGATCCGCAGTGGAGCCCGCCTCCCGGCTGGCGGCCGGATCCGTCGTGGGGCCCCGCGCCCGAGGGCTGGAACTTCTGGGTCAGCGCCGAGGACGCCCCGGCGGCCCCGCCGGCCGCGCCGGAGCAGGCTTCGGCCGAGCGGCCCGTTCCTGCGCAGGAGCCCGCGCCGGTCGAGGACGACGCGACGCGGCTGAGCGCGGGCGATGATGCGCGGACGCACGTGGCACAGCGACCGGAGCGACCCGTGACCACCGCGTCCGAGCCCGCGGCGGACGTCCAGGATCCCTCCGCTGGTCGGGATGTTCCCGCAGGCCAGGATGCCCCTGCCGCGCAGGGCTCCCCCGGCCAGTACGGCGCGATCAACCCCTACGGCGCCGCTCCCAGCGGTGCCGACGCCGCGCAGGGCACGCCGTCCGGCGAGCACGCCGACGACACCCGCGGGCGGCATGCGGCCGAGCCCGTCGACCAGGGGGTGCCCGCACCGGCGCCTGCTGGGGCCGATGCACCGCAGCAGTCCGCTTCCTCCGACGGCGTGGACGCGACGCACGTCGCGGGCGCCGACCCCCGCACCGCCGGGACCGACTCCGAGGCCGGCGGCGTCGCCTCCGGGACTTCCGGAGCCTCGGAGACCGCCGAATACGCGGGTCCCGATCTCGAGGCGGGCCTCGCCCAGCAGGCCCCGTACGAGACCGCGGAGCCGGCACCGGGCACGGGCCAGGACGCCTCCGCCCAGGGCACGGACCACAGCGGTGCGGGCTGGGGTGCGGCGCGCCGCAGGCGGTGCCGCAGGCGGTGCCGCCGTCGGCGGTGCGGCGGCCGGCGGCGCGTACGCCGCCCAGGGTTCCTCCGACGCCTCCCAGGGCTCCGCCGACGGCGGGGCGCCCTCCGCGCCCGACTACGGCCAGACCCACGGCCAGGGCGATGTCGCGTCCGGCTTCGGCCAGGGACAGGGCTACGGCCAGGCCTCTGCAGACCAGGGCTACGGGCAGGCGCAGGCCGGCTACGGCCAGGCCTCCCCTGCCCAGGGCTACGGCCAGGCCTCGGCCGACCAGGGCTATGGCCAGGCCTCGCCCGCCGAGTACGGCGCCCAGGGCTACGGGCAGGGCTCGCCTGCCCAGGGCTACGGCCCCGGCTCCCCCGCCCAGGGCTACGAACAGGGCTCGCCCTCGACCGACTCCGGGGCCGCGTGGACCGCCTCGACCGGCGCCGAGCCGCCGAAGAAGGGCTTCCTCCGGCGCTTCTGGTGGATCGGTCGCATCCTCCTGATCGTCATCGCGCTGGCCCTCGCGATCATCGGCGGAGTGTTCCTGCTGAACCGCGGGGGCGACGAGCCGACCGGGGGCGGAGACCCCACCACCTCCCAGGAGGAGACCACCGACGGCGGCGAGGAGACGACGCCCGAGGAGACCACCGACGACGAGGCGGAGGAGCCCGAGCCGACCCCGACCGACCTCGCCACCATCGACCCCTCCGCGAAGCCGGTCCAGATCGTGGGCACCGACGGCACCGGGACCATGGCCGTGCACATGGAGTACAAGCCTGCCGATCAGCTCGAGAGCGAGTACGGCGGCACCGTCGAGCCCGGCGAGCAGGGCGACTACCTCGTGGTCACCGCGAAGCTCACCGTCACCGAGGGCACGTTCGACGGGCTGAACCCCCACCAGTTCACCGTGATGACCCCCTACGGCGGCGGCGTCTCGCCGGCGACCCCGACCTTCGGGCTCAAGGGCTCCGGGGCGAGCTGGACGCCGGAGGAGGGCTTCAAGGCCGGTGACGAATACACGATGACGATTCTGTTCGACGTCAAGCGCGCCGGCGGCAACAAGCTGGACTTCGACAGCTACTCGGACAACTACTCCTGGGACGTCCCTGCGTGACCTCCGCACAGCGCTTCAACCCGCCGCCGAACTGGCCCGAACCCCCGCATGACGAGTGGGTCCCGCCGGCGGACTTCCGGCCCGGCCCCTCCTGGGGGCCGGTGCCGGCCGGGTGGAGGCTCTGGACGGACGACCGATCCGCCCCGCAGGCCGGGGCGCCGCCGCAGGACTCCGAGGATGTCCCCGCCAGCGGCGCCCGCCCCCGGGCGCGGGTCGAGCAGTACCCGGTCTCCGTCCTCAACCCCGGGATGTGGACCGAGAACCACCTCCAGGACGAGGACTACGGCTTCCCGCCGGCACAGCCCCGCAGGGACCGGCCGCGGCGCGCCTGGGGATGACCATCACGGTCACAGCCCTCGGCCTCTCGCTCACCGCCGCGACGGTGATCCTCTTCGTGCGGCTGGTGCAGTTCGGGATCGAGGACCTCACCGGCGTGCTCGGCGAGCAGGCGAGCCATCTGCACGGGGCCGGGCACGCGATGCCCGGTGATCACGGGACGGGCGCCGTGGCACCTGATCGCGGATGACCGACCGCTCCGCCCGTCGCCGCATCCTGCTCTCCCGCGACACCCTCCTCGGCCTCGTGGTAGTGCTGCTGCTCGCCGCCGTCTGCGTGTCCCTCGGGCTGTGGCAGTACGGCCGCTTCGAGGACAAGCGCGACCGCGCCGCGGTCATCGAGGAGAACTACGACGCCTCTGCCGTTCCCCTCGCCGAGGCGATGCCCGATCCTGCTCGCTCCGCTCCCGGACGCGCAGGTGTGGACGCCGGTCGAGATGCAGGGCAGCTACTGCACCGATCCCGGCCGCGTGCTCTACGTCCGCAACCGCCAGCTCGGCGGCGAGGTCGGCTTCTGGCGGCCTGGTCCCCTTCCGCGGCGAGGACGGCACCACGCTGATGATCGTGCGCGGCTGGGTGCCCGAGGACGCCGACGCCAGCTCCCCCGCCGATCCGGCGCCCGTCCCGGAGGGCACCCTCACGGTGACCGCCCGTCTGCGGACGGCGGAGCCGGTGCTGGACCGGGTCCCGCCGGAGGGCCAGGCCCACTCCGTCAACCCCACCCAGATCGCCTCCCAGCTCGGCCTGGACACGGAGGCCGTGGTGATCGGCGCCTTCGGCGAGCTCGCGCAGGAGGAGCCGGCCGCGGACCGGCCGCGACCGCTCCCGGCACCTGAGACGGGCCTCGGACCGCATCTGTCCTACGCCTTCCAGTGGTGGATCTTCGCGCTGTTCTTCCCCGGCGCCCTGATCTTCCGCCTGCGCCGCCAGTTCCAGGACATCGCTGCGGAGGAGGCCGAGGCCACCGCGGGGGCATCGCCGGGCAAGGGCGACGACGACGCTGCGGTCGCCATCGCCCCGGCGGACCCGCACGCCGCCCCGTCGCCCCGGACCGCCACGCGGACCGGCGCACGGGACACCGCAGACCATCGCCCCCGACGCGCCGTCCGCGCGCGTCGACGGGGCCAGGACGAGGAGGAAGAGGATGCCCTCATCGACCAGCAGCGCCCTGAGCGGCCCGGAGCGCCCGCCTCGCGCTTCCTGCCCGGCCCGCGGCCGCGCCGCATCGCCCACCGGGGGCTCGCGCTCGAGGCGCCGGAGAACACCCTCGAGGCGTTCCGCGCCGCCCTCGACGCCGGCGCGGACATGCTCGAGACCGACACCCGCGCGACCCGGGACGGACTGGCCCTCGCCGTGCACGACGAGGACCTCGCCCGCATCGCCGGCGACCCCCGCCGCATCGACGAGCTCTCGGCGTCGGACGCCGGCGCCGTGCGGTCGCCCGGCGACCGGCCGCTCGCGATGCTCGAGGACGTGCTGGACGCCTTCCCGGACGTGCCGCTGAACATCGACGTGAAGAGCCCCTCCGCGATCGGTCCCGCCGTCGCCGCGATCGCCCGGACCCGCAGCGCCGACCGGGTGTGCCTGGCGGGCTTCGACGGCGCCGTGGTGCGCCGTGCGGTCGCCACGCTCCGCGCCGCGACCGGGGTCACGGCCGTGCGCGCGCCTCCCGGGGCGTGATCGGCCGCTTCCTCGCCGCCCGTGCGCTCGAGGCCCCGCTCGCCGTCACCGACCGGTCGCTCGCCCCCTACGGTACGCGCAGGTGCCGGAGACGTTCAAGGGGATCCCGGTGGTGACCCGGGACACCGTCGCCGCCGCGCACCATGCCGGCCGCGAGGTGCACGTCTGGACCGTGGACGATCCTGTGACCATGCAGGATCTGCTGGTCAAGGGCGTGGATGGTATCATCAGCAATCGCGTCGACCTGCTCTCCGAGCTCCTCGACGACGCCTGACCCGCGAGGGCCGTGCGGCTCCCGGGAAGAGATCCGGCCCCGCAGGCGTTGACACCTGCGGGTGTCGCCGCGCACGACACCCCACAGACCTCCCGGACGGCACACCGTCCGGCCCCGTACCCCGGCAGGAAGCGAGAACCGCATGAACAGCCGCGACCTGCGAGGCACCCGACTGGGCTCCCTCTCCATGGAGACCGACGAGGGCGTCCTCGCCGCACCGCGCCAGGAGGCAATCTACGACTGCCCCAACGGCCACCACATCGTCCTCCCCTTCTCGGTCGAGGCCGACGTCCCGGCCGTGTGGGAGTGCCGGCGCGGCCAGACCGCGGTGCCGCGCGACCACGAGAAGCCCGAGGAGAAGCCGGGCAAGCCCGTGCGCACCCACTGGGACATCTTTGCTCGAGCGCCGCAGCGAGGAGGACCTCCAGGTCCTGCTCGACCAGCGCCTCGAGCCGCTGCGCGCCGGCAAGCTCCACCAGCGCCGCAACCTCTGAGCCCCCCAGCCCACGGGAAGAGCCCCCGCCCCGCCGATCACGGCGGGGCGGGGGCTCTTCCCGTGGGCGGTCTCGCAGCTCGGGTCACTCCGGGGAGGGCGGGTCCTGCACGATCATCGGCGGGACGGCGCCATCCCCCCGCCGTCCATCGGCCCCGCCGGAGGCACCGCCGGTGCGACGGTTCTCGACGATGATCTCGCCGTCGATCACGCCGCCGCCGGAGCGGCGGTAGAGCACGGTACGAGCCTGCTCCGAACCGCTGCCCAGCCCCATCGCGGAGACGGCGCGCTTCTGCACCGGGGTGAGCAGCAGCACGAGCGCGGCGAGGTCGGTGAGCAGTCCGGGGAAGAAGAACAGCGGCGCCGAGAGCATCGTGAAGGCGGGACGCGAGAGGTGGTCCTGCACGTCGCCGCGCCGCGCACTGCACGGAACAGGGAGCGCACGCGCACGAAGGACTGCTGTCCGGCGGCGACCAGCGGCGCCACGCCGACGAGCCAGCCCACCACGACGATCAGCACGGACCACCACAGGCTCGTGTTCACGCCGATCAGCACCAGGATCGCGAGCTCGAGGAGGCCCACGACGACGATCGCGAGCGGGATCGCGCTCGCGCGGCGCGAGCGGCGGCGGTCGGCGGGGTCGGTCGGGCGCCCGGAGGCCCCCGGGGTGCTGTGGGGCGAGCTCGTCACGGCGGTTCCCTTCCTGTGCGAGGAGACGGCCAGGTTAGCGCAGGGCCTTGCGAAGGCCCTGGGCGCGACGTGCGAGTCCCCAGAGGGTCACCTTCACGAGCGCCTCGCGCACGATGTCGGAGGACATCTTGCTGGCCCCCTCGGTGCGCTCGTCGAAGTCGATCGGCACCTCGGCGATCACAGCGCCGAGGTCCCGTGCACGGCGGGTCATGTCGACCTGGAAGCAGTAGCCCTGGGAGGCGATGTCCTTCACCATCAGGCGAGAGAGCGACCCGGCGCGGAAGACGCGGAACCCCGCGGTGGCGTCGGCGACCCCCAGACCCATCAGCACCGTCACGTACACGTTCGCGCCGCGGGAGAGGAGCCGCCGACGGGCGGGCCAGTCGTGGACGGCGCCGCCGGGCACCCAGCGGGACCCGATCGCGAGGTCGGCGCCGCGCCGCACGGCCTCCAGCAGGCCCGGCGACCTGCTCGGGCCGGTGCGAGGCGTCGGCGTCCATCTCCACGAGCCGCTCGTAGCCGTGCTCGAGACCCCAGGCGAAGCCCGCGAGATACGCCGGGCCGAGGCCCTGCTTCCCCGCCCGGTGCGCACGTGCACGGCCGCATCGCGTCGGGAGACCTCCTCGGCCCACTCCCCCGTGCCGTCCGGGGAGGAGTCGTCCACCACGAGCACGTGCGCCTCCGGCACCGCGCGGCGCGGCCGCTCGAGGGTGCCGGGCGGCGCCTCCCGCTCGTCATAGGTGGGGATCACCACGAGGGTCGGCGGCAGCGGGGCGGTGGACGGGCGGGTCATCGGTCTCCTCGGAGGATCGGACGGCGCGGGCGGGACGGCGGGGAGGCCCGGAGGATCAGCGACGGGCCGCAGGCCGGGCCAGGGCGCGACGACCGGGGGTCAGCGCCACGAGCGACCCGGCGACGCCGAGGGCGGAGATCCCGATCGCGATCCACGGCCCGGCCGCCACAGCCGGGGTGGTCCCGGTGCGCGGCGGCACGTCGGCGACCATCGTGCCCTGCTCCCAGTGGTCCACGAAATCGATCTGGCGACCCTCGGGGCTGTAGATCGCGGAATGGCCGACGGTCGAGACGTGCACGACAGTCGCGCCCGGAGAGCACCGCCATCACCCGGGCCTGCGCGAGTCGCTGGATCGCCTCGTCCGAGTCGCCGAACAGCGCATTGTTCGACTGCACGACGATCACCTCGGCGCCGTCGTCGACCACGTCCTGCACGAGGCCCTCGTAGGCGATCTCGAAGCAGATCAGCGGCCCGGCGGTGCCCTCGCCCTGGCCGAGCTCGGCGAGGTCCATGGTGCCGATCTCCTCGCCGGCGATCATGTCCCGGGAGACGAGGTCGACCTTGTCGGTGAGCCGGCTGAACACGTCGCGCATCGGGATGTACTCGCCGAAGGGGACGGGGTGGCGCTTGGAGTAGGCGTAGGGGGTCTCGCCCTCCGGGGTGATCAGCACGGACTGGTTCAGCCGCTCCGACTCCCCCACGGGCACCTGTGTGCCGACCAGGACGGGGGCGTCCGCGTCCCGGGCAAGGGAGGTCAGCAGGGAGGAGAGATAGGGGTCCTCGCGCGGGTCGTAGCCGGTGGAGTCCTCGGGCCAGACGACCAGGTCGAGGTCGGTGCCGTCGGCAGTGGCCTGGTCGACCGCGGTGCGGGAGGCGGTGAGGTGGTTGTCGAAGACGTCGTCCGGCATGGTGTAGTCGCCGGGGTCGATCTCCCCCATCGAGCCCTGCACGGCGGCGACCGTCATGGAGGGCCGATCCGCCGGGGCGCGGTTGAGGGGATGGGGCACGACGACGGTGGCGAGCACGGCGGCGACGGCGATCGCGAAGGGCCACACGCCGGAGAAGCCGGTCAGCCCGCGGTGGCGGCGCCCCAGGAGGGCGAGAGCGCCGAGCAGCAGCGGCTGGGCCAGCAGGGCGACCACGAGGGCGAGCCCGGCCATCCCGATCCACGGCGCGAGATGCACCAGTGGCGAGTCGGACAGCGCGAAGCCGCTCGCGCCCCAGGTCAGCCCGCCCCACGGAGCGGCGCCCCGCGCGGCGTCTCGACGCCCACCCAGAGCGCGGAGACCACCAGCGCGGAGGAGACGCAGAGGCCGCGGCGCACCATCACCGCACGGGCGGCGAGGCCGAACAGCACGATGTACAGCGCCTCGAAGACGCCCAGCGCCAGCCAGGGGCGCCGCCGGCATAGGTGCTGGCCCATTCGGTCAGCGGGATGAAGAAGGCGAGCCCCCACAGCAGGGAGACGAGGCCGGCGAGCCAGGCCGAGCGCACCAGCGACCCGCCGCACAGCGGCGCGATCCCCACCGGGAGCAAGATCCACAGGTCGTAGGGCGGGAAGGCGAGGAGCGCGCAGATCCCGCCGAGGAGCCCGGAGCCGATCGCGACCGCCCAGGGGGTCGCCTCGTACTCCTCGCGCGGACGGCGGCCTCGCGGGCGCGCGCGCGAGGCGGCGGTCCGTGCGGCGGTGCTCACTCGGCGTCCCCGCCGAGCTCGTCGTGGACGACGCGGCCGTCAACGACGGTGCGCAGGGCGCGCGGGTCGCCCTGGTCCAGGTCGGGCGAGCAGGGGGTGCGGGAGCGGGGGTCGGTGGACCAGGTGTCGACCCGCTCGGCGAGGGAGCGGACGGTGAGGTCCCAGGGCTCCCACAGGACGAACGTGGCCGGCGACCCGGTGCGGCGTGCCGGGATGGCGCCTGCCGGCGACCCGCTGGCCGCCGCGGCTCGCGGCGAGGAAGGCGGCGCGGTCGCTGAGGCGCCGCGCGGCGGGGGCGGTGCGGGCGGCGGCGCGGACCCAGGTCCACGGGTCGGCGGCCTCGTCCCGGCCCGCGGAGCCGAAGGCGAGCGGGGTGCCGTCGCTGACGAGGTCGAGGAAGGCGGCATCCTCGGTGACGGGGGCGATGACCTGCACGCCCTCGCGGGTCCCCGTCGGCCCGGGCAGGCGCAGGACGATCCCGTGCGCGGCCGCGGCGGCGTCGCCGGCCGGGTCGGGGTCGGTGCCGTCCGTGGTCGCGGCGGCGTCGACGAAGCCGGGGGTGACCAGGCGACCGGTGGCGTCCACGCGCTCGGCCTCCGGGTGGAGCACGAGGGCGCTGTCCTCGGGGCCGGTCCAGGCGATCAGCCCGTCGGCCACCAGCATCGCGGAGGCCTCCGGGTCGTCCGCGCTGTACAGGACGATGCCGGTGTAGAGGACGGGCGCCGTGGGCTGCGAGGGGGGCCGTGCAGGCTGGTTCTGGGCACTCACACGTCCCATCCTCCCCGCTCCTCCTGGGAGAACGCTCATCGGCCTATCTCCTGGGCGACCAGGCCGCGGCGCACGCCGTCGATCGCGGCGCGCGCGGTCCTGCCCAGGCGCTCGTCGGCGGTGAGCTGGTCGAGCAGGTCGATCACCTGGCGGCAGTGGCGCACGAAGTCGCCCGGCGGGAGGTCGTTGCCCTCGAGCGCGGCGGCCAGGTGCGCGCCGCGCGCCCAGCGGTGCACGATCGCCGCGATCGCGGGATCCGGCGGGAGGGTGGGGTCGATGCCGTGCCGCGCCTCGGCGGACTGCGGCTCGGCGGCGATCTTCGCTCGAGGCCTCGAGCGCCGCGCCGACGGCGGGATCGGGGATCAGCTCCGGCGCACGGTCGTCACGGCGGGTCTCGTGGACGGCGGCGGAGACCACGGCGGCGAGCCCCGGCGCGTCCAGACCGTCCCAGGCGCCGTGCTCGAGGCATTCGGCGATCAGCAGGTCCCGGTCGCTGAACAGGCGTCGCGGCCGCATCCCGCTCGTCGTGGGCACGAGCTCCTCCCCGTCCTCGCCCGAGCGCTCGAGATAGCCGAGCTCGAGCAGCAGGTCGGTGAGGCGGTCGAAGCGGCGGGCCAGCGAGCTGGTGCGTCCGCTGATGCGGCGCTGGACGCCCTCGAGCTCTCCGCGGGACTTCCGCCACCGGCCCACCCAGCGCAGGTGCGACTCGAGGTCGGGGCAGGCGGCGCAGGGGTGCTCGGCCAGGCGCGTGCGCGGCTCCTGCAGGCGGGGATCCTGGGCCGCGGTGGAGGGGGTGCGTCCGGCACGCCGGCGCACCTCGCGGCGGGCGTCGTCGTCCTGGCCCGCCAGGCGCCGCCGGAGCGAGGAGGCGGTGTCCTTGCGCACCTTGCCGCCGCCGAGCGCCTCCGGGCGCGGCAGGCGCAGGGTGTCGATGACCGCGGGCGGGGAGGGCACGTCCCCGGGGCGGAGGTCGCGGCGGCGTCCCTCGGTGTCCAGCAGGTCCACCTGGGGGCCGCCGAGGACGTCGCGGTCCACGTCGAGCACGACGGCGTAGCCGCGGCGCTTCCCGCCGGGCAGTGCGATGATCTCGCCGCGGCGCAGGTCGCCGAGGACGCCGCGGGTGCGGTCGCGGTCCGCGGCGGCCCGGGCCTGGGAGAGCTCCTTCTCCCGCGCGCTGATCGCCTCCTGGATCCCGGCGTACTCGAGCAGGTCGCCGCGCTCGCAGGTGACCGCCGCGCGGTAGTCCTCGACGGTGTCCTCGAGCTCGCGGGCGCGCCGGGCGAGGCCCACCACGGAGCGGTCCGCCTGGAACTGGGCGAAGCTGGTCTCGAGGGTCTCGCGGGCGCGGGAGAGGTCGAAGCGGTCCAGCAGGTTCACCGCCATGTTCGGGGTGGGGCGGAAGGCGGAGCGCAGCGGGTAGGTGCGGCGCGAGGCGAGGGAGGCGGCGGCCGCGGCGTCGAAGCGCGGCCCGCCGACGATCACGGCATGTCCCTCGGTGTCGATGCCGCGCCGTCCCGCACGACCGGTGAGCTGGGTGTACTCCCCCGGTGTGAGGTCGGCGTGCTCGACGCCGTTGAACTTCACGAGCTTCTCGAGCACGACGGAGCGGGCCGGCATGTTGATGCCGAGGGCGAGGGTCTCGGTGGCGAAGACGACCTTGAGCGACCCGCGGGCGAAGAGCTCCTCGACGACGGTCTTCAGCAGCGGCAAGATCCCGGCGTGGTGGGCGGCGTAGCCGTCCAGGACGGCGCGGCGGAAGGCGTGCAGGCCCAGCACCTCTTCGTCCTCGACGCCGATCTCGGCCAGGCGCTCGTCGAGGACGGCGCGGATCTCGCCGCGCTCGTGGTCGTCGGTCAGGCGCAGGCGAGCCCGGGCGCACTGCTGGACGGCGCCCTCGCAGCCGGCGCGGGAGAAGATGAACATGATCGCGGGCAGCAGCGCGGCATCATCGAGCACCTCGACCACCTCGGGGCGGCGCATCGGACGGCCACCGGCCCCGCCGCGAGAGCCGCCGTGCCGACCGCCCTCGTGCCGCGAGTCGTCACGTCCCGAGCCCGGACCGTGGTGCCGCGGGCCCTCGTGCTCGCCGCGCCGGTCCCCGCCCCGCTCGCCTCGCGGCGAGCCGTGGCGTCCGGCGCCGCGGGGGCGGTGGCGGCCGCGGTTGCCCTTCCGGCCGCGATAGCCGCGGCCGCGCTGTCCCCCGCTGCGCTCGTCCACCGGCAGGGAGAAGGAGGTGATCCGCTCGATCTCGGGGTTGACCTGACGATCGCTGCGGGCACCGGGGCCGTGGGAGACGACGGCCTCCCCGTCGGCGTCGACGAAGAGGTCCAGCGGCTCCTCGCCGACGATCACGTCGCCACAGCGGCACCGGCCGCGTCTCGGAGACGATGATCGAGGTCTCGCCCCGCACCTCCTGGAGCCAGGCCCCGAACTCCTCGGCGTTCGAGACCGTCGCCGAGAGGGCGACCAGCTGGACGGAGCGGTCCAGGTGGATGATGACTTCTTCCCACACGGGCCCGCGCAGGCGATCGGCGAGGTAGTGCACCTCGTCCATCACCACGAAGCCCAGCCCGTCCAGCAGGTCGGAGTCCGCGTACAGCATGTTGCGCAAAGACCTCGGTGGTCATCACGACCACCTCGGCGGTGGGGCGGATCGAGGTGTCGCCCGTCAGCAGGCCGACGCGCTCCGCGCCCAGCCAGTCCACCAGCTCGCCGAACTTCTGGTTGGACAGCGCCTTGATCGGCGCGGTGTAGAAGACCTTCCGGCCCTGTGCGAGCGCGAGATGCACCGCGAACTCGCCGACGACGGTCTTGCCGGCGCCGGTCGGGGCGGCCACCAGCACGGAGCGGCCGTCCTCGAGGGCGCGGCCGCCGGCGAGCTGGAAGTCGTCCAGCGCGAAGTCGTAGCGGGCGGTGAAGGCGGTGAGCTCGGAGTTCTCCCGCCGCTTCTCCTCGGCCCAGGCCGCGTAGCGCTCTGCGGGCGAGGTCACTGCGCTCCCCGTCGACCGCCCTCTCGCCGCGCGCCGCCGAGAGATCGGCGAGCAGGCGCACGGCGCCGGGCGCGACGCGCGCGGTGAGGGGTAGCAGGGAGCGGGCCTCCCCGTCGGCGTAGGCGCGCAGCGAGCGGCCGTGGCGCAGTCCTACGGTCACCTCCCGCACCGGGCGGACGCGCACGCCCTCGAGCTCGGTGTGGGTGCCCTTGAAGACGCGGGGGAAGAAGCGCAGCAGATCGCGCCTGCCCAGCCCCTCGATGCTCAACAGCTCGAGCTGTCCGTCGTCGATGCGGGCGTCCGGAACCATCTGCATCCCGCCACCGTAGACCCCGGAGCCGCACAGCGACAGCGGCGGCGCGTCGATCTCGAACCGCTCGCCGCCGTCGATCTCGAGCCAGTACGGCGCGGGGTGAAGGTGGGCGGCTCCCGCAAAGACGGCGGTGGTGTAGCGCACGGTGTGGGAGGCCCGGGAGCTGTTGGCGCGGGCGTTGACGATCGCGTCGAAGCCGAGGTTGACGTTGCCGAGCGCGAGGGACCGGTGCGGCGCCGCGTTCTCCCCGCGGAGGTCACCTCGATCGCGTCGATGGTCACGACCGGGCGGGACAGCGCGTGCAGCGAGCGCGCGGGTGGACTCCTCGGGGTCGTTGATGCTGAGGCCCAGGGCGCGGGCGAAGTCGTTGCCGCCGCCGGCGGGCACGATCCCGAGCCGTACGGGGGTGCCCGCGACGATCTCTGCGCCGAGCGAGACGGTGCCGTCCCCGCCCACCACGACGAGGGCCGTCAGCGAGTCGCGGACCTCCTCCGCCCGGGCCCTCGCGACGTGCGCGCTGGGACCGGAGAGGTCCACGACCGAGATGCCCGCGAGATGGAGCAGATGCCCCACCTGCCGTCCCACGCGATGGGCGGTGCCCTGGGCGGCGGTGGGGTTCGCGAGCAGGCCGACGCGGAGTCTGCTCACCGGCCGCCCTCGTCGGGCTCGTCGAGCCGGGTGGGGCCGTCGATCTTCTCGACCTCGTCGTCGATGCGGCTGGCCTCGTCGTCGTCGAGGTCCTCGTCGCCGCCGCGCTTCGCCTGGCGCCGGTCGTGGAGCGAGCGCGATGACGATCGCGCCGAAGAACAGGCTCGCGATCGCGGCGGACATCGCGATCAGGGTGATCGGCTCGGGCGTGGGCACCATGACCGCGGTGAAGGCGAAGCTCAGGAAGATGATCCAGCGCCAGGCCTTGAGCATCGCGCGGCCGCTGATCAGGCCCATGAAGTTCAGCAACACCATGACCACCGGCACCACGAACGCGACGCCGAAGGCGAGCATGGTCTTGATCAGCAGGGCGAGGTACTGGTCGTAGGGGATGATCTGCGAGACCGATCCCTCGGTGGGCGTGAAGCTCATCAGCACCGGGACCAGCTGGTTCACGGCCCAGTACCCGGCGACGCGGCCCAGGAAGAACAGCGGGATCGCGGAGCCGAAGAAGCCGATCGCGTACTTGCGCTCGTTCCTGTGCAGGCCCGGCATCACGAACAGCCACACCTGAAGGATGATCATCGGCGAGGAGAGGATCAGGCCGATGTAGGCCGCCATCTGGAGCTTGACGTTGAGCCCCTGGCCGACGCCCTGGAAGTTGATCAGCGACTGGAGGTCGGAGTCCTCGCCCGCGGCCTCGATGGGCGCCTTGACGGCATCGAACACCCACGGGAACAGGAACCATCCGACGATCGAGAAGACGAGCACCGTGACCGCGCTGATGAGCAGGCGGTTGCGGAGCTCGGTGAGGTGCTCGCCGAGGGACATGCGTCCCTCGGGGTCGCGTCCCCTCTTCGTCGCGGGCGCGCCCTGCGCCCGGTCGCGTCCCTGTGTATCACTCGCCACGGATCAGTTTCCTCCCAGCCCGGCAGGACGGGACGGGCACACGGCCCTGCCCCGTCCCGGCGCGGAGCTCAGTCGCGGCGGTAGGGCTCGTCGTCCTCGCGCGGGGCGCGGACGGTCTCGCGGTCGCGGTCCTCGCGGATCTCACGGTCGCGGGGGTCGTACTCGCGGTCGTCGCGAGCGCGGTCGGAGCGGGCGGGACGATCCGACTCGTCCTCGTCGTCCCCGCGCTTCTCGTCGCCGCGCATCTCCTCGACCTCGCTCTTGAAGATGCGCATGGACTTGCCCATGTTGCGCGCGAGTCCCGGAAGCTTGTTGGCCCCGAACAGCAGGATCACGAGCACGATCAGCAAGCACGATCGCCCAGGGGTTGCGGAAGAAGTTCATGGAAGTCCCTTTCAACAGCGCCATGACTCAGCGCAGGCGCGCCCATCATCCCACAGCGGACTGGGCGCCGGACGGGCCGCCACGGCGACGGCTCGGCCCACCGCACGGCGGGTCGTCCCAGGGTAGCGCCTAGCGAGGGCTGTGACGTGCGGCCCCGCGCGCGCCACAGTCACGATCGTGTCTCTGAGCACGGGCGGGGACAGCACCTCGGCGGCGCCGGCGGATTCCAGCACCGCGTCCACCAGCGGTGCCCGCACCGGGCCCTCGAGACGTGCGTAGGTCGCACCGCCACCGGCGCCGTCCGAGCCGTCCTCGCCGGGGCCGCCCCCGCCATCGCGCGACTCGGTGGCGGCGAAGGACTCGGCGATCCAGTGCCCGGCGGGCTCCAGGCGCGACCACACCTCCCCCTCGACACGGCCGGAGAGGTCCGCGTCGACCCCGGGAGCGGACCGGCTCATCGGGGTCCCGTCCGGCAGGATCTCCACGATCCGGTCCAGGCGGAAGCGGCGGCGGCCGCCGGCGAGCTCGCAGTCGGCCACGAGATAGGAGCGCGCCCCGTCGGACTCGATCCGCTCGGGACGGATCCTGCGCACGCTCGTGCCCGAGCGGTCCGTCGAGGAGTAGCGGATGGTCAGCGTCGCCTCGTCGGAGCCCTGCTCGGCGCGCGCCGCGGCGCCCACCGCGGCGAGCACCGTCTCGGCGCGGTCGGCGGTGCGGGCGGCTCGCTCGTCGGCCGAGAGGGCCTCGGCGATCTCCTCGCGGCGCGGGACGGGCGGGGCGGGGGCGCCCTCGGCCGGCGTCTCCCCGGACATGGCGGCCAGCGGCTTCGCCCGGGCGGAGTCGACGACCTGCTCCGCCTCGCCCGCGGCGGGCTCGAGGGCGGCGAGCCCGGCTAGGAGCGCCGTGATCTCGACGGCGCTGAGGCTGAGGGCGCGGCGCGCGGCTCCGCGTTGCGCACCCGCACGGTGCCGTGCTCCCACTCCGCCTCGATGAGGTCCTCCCAGCCGGCGCCCATGTCGCCGCAGACGAAGAGCACCTGCAGGTCGTCGACCAGCCGCTTCTCGCTGACGCCGAGCGCCTCGGCGAGCTCGGCGAGGTCCGCCTCGCCGCGGCTCATGACGAAGGACGCGGCGGAGATCAGGCGCGAGAGGTGGTCGCCGCTCTGCGGGCTCACCCGGATCCGGGGGCGGGGCGCGGCGCGGCGGCTTCGAGGGCATCGAGCGCGGCGACGCCCTCGTGGCGCGCGGCGACCGCCTCGAGCACCTCGGCGATCTCGGCGCGCCAGGCGGCGGGCTCGAGCAGCTCGACCCAGCGCACGTCGGCGAGGACCAGTCGGCGGGTCGCCGGGCGGGGCGACTCGGGAAGTCGCAGCCGCTCGGCCTCGAGCGGGGCGACGGCGCGGTCGCGCAGGGCGAGCGCCTTGTAGGGGGCGGCCCGCAGCGGCGCGGAGGCCCGGTCGTCGCTGTCGAGCATCCGATCGAGCACATCGGCGAGGTCGATGTCGTCGGGGCGGGGTGCCTTCGCGGCGGGGCCCTCGGCGGGGAAGGACTCGATCCTCGAGGCGCGGAACACGCGGGGCGCGTCGCGGTCGCGGTCGTGGCCGTAGACGTACCAGTGCCCGTCGTGGACGCCGACGACCCACGGCTCGACATGGCGGCGCGCGGGGGCGCCGTGCGTGCCGCGATAGGTGAAGCGCACCGAGCGCCCGGTCACCACGGCGTCCAGCAGCGGGGAGAGCACGGGCAGGGACTCGACGGCGCCGCGCGGTGTGCGCCGCAGCAGGTCGGGGTCCGCGTCGTGGCCGAGGCTGAGCGACTTCGCGCGCACGCGCCGGGCCGCTCCTCCGGCCGTCGCGTCGTCCCAGGCGCGGCTCGCGGCGAGCGAGACCGTGTACTCCTCGGTCGTGAGATCGAGCACCGCCGTGGAGGGCGAGGCGTCGATCCGGTAGTGCACGGTGTTCTCGTCCAGCACGTCCCGCTCGGCGACGAGCGGGAGCCCGAGCTCCAGGATCGCGGCCTTGTCGCGCTCGAACATCCGCTCCGCGGCCTGCTCGGACGTCGCCTCGGCGTAGTCGGGGATGACGGAGAAGAGCTTCGCGCGGTCCATCCGCCGTCGCGAGCCGATCGTCATGATGACGTTGAGCAGTCTCTCCACGTTCTTCGAAGCCACCCGCCCAGACTAGCCGGACCGGATCACAGGGATGCGGAGCTTCCGCCGCGCGCCTCTAGGCTGGGGCCATGCTGCGATGGGAACGGGGCACCGTGAGTGCCGTGACCAGCTCCTGGCCCGGAGTGGATCGACTCGAGATCGATCTGGACGACGGGGCGGGGACGCTGAGCGCGATCGCCTACGAGGAGCTCACCGGGCGCCCGCGCGCCGGCGAGCAGGTGTCGCTGAACACCAACGCCGTGCGGCGCGAGCTCGGCACCGGCGGCGACGCCATGATCGTGGCCCGCACCGAGGTGCTCCCCGAGGCCGCCGAGGTGCGAGGCCACATGGTCAAGGCCCGCTACACGCCGATGCAGACCATGGTCGACGCGCTCGACGACCCGGACAGCGAGCACTACGAGACGGTCCGGGAGGCCACCGGCATCGACGGGATGCCGGTGGTGGTCGCGGACCTGCACTCCTCCCTCCCTGCGATCGTCGCCGGGATCCGGGCGCGGCGCCGCTCGGTCCGGATCGTCTATGTGCACACCGATGCCGCGGCGCGCCCGCCGTCTACTCGAGGAGCGCGGCCCGGTCGCGCGAGGCCGGCCTGCTCACCGCCGTGATCAGCGCCGGGCAGTCGTTCGGTGGCGATCTCGAGGCGGTCACGGTCCACTCGGCGCCGCTGGGCGCCCGGCACGTGGTCGGCGCGGACGTCGCGATCGTGATCCAGGGCCCGGGCAATCTCGGCACCGGCACCGGCTGGGGCTTCTCCGGCGTCCAGACGGCGGAGTCGCTCCACGCGGTCTCCGTGCTCGGCGGCGTGCCGATCGCGACCCTGCGGGTCTCCGAGGCCGACGAGCGGGAGCGGCACCGGGGCCTGTCCCACCACTCCTCCACCGCCTACGGGCGAGCGCCGCTCGCCCCGGTGCACTTGCCGGTGCTCCCCCGCTCCGACTCCCGATACAACTCTTTTCATGAGTCCGTGCGGAAACAGGTCAAGAGCACGATCCTGAAGCCGGCGAAGAAGCGCGGCGTCCGCACCACCTCACCGAGGTCGACGCCAAGGGGTCGCGCGATGCGCTCGAGGAGATGCCCGTGCGGATGACCACCATGGGACGGACTCTCGCCGAGGACTACGCCTCCTTCCAGTACGCGGCCCTCGCCGGCGCCGCGCGGCCGAGCAGGTCCGGGCGCCGGCGGCGGCTCGGGCGGCACGAAGGGCGAGTCCAAGGGGCCGAAGGAGCCCAAGGGCGGCACCAAGCGCTAGACGCCTCGGCGCCGGCATGGGCCCGACGGAGTTGCCGGGGACAGGCGACCGACGGAGTTGATCGACGTGAGGTACCAGGAAAGTGGTACCCGACGTCGAACAACTTGCCGTCAGCGCCCTGCGCCGCGGTCGGCGGGGCCGTCCAGCGAGGTTCTTCGACGTGAGGTACCAGGAATGCGGTACCTGAGGTCGAACGACTGCCCGTCCGGCCGTCCGATCCATGTCGGCCGTGCGATCCGCGTCAGCCGCGCTGGGCGTCGCCCTCGCCGTGGGCCTCGCCGCGCTCCTCGACCAGGTGCAGCAGGCGGTGGGCGGCGGAGATCGCCCGCTCCCCGTCGTAGCGCTGGATGGCGTGCAGCGGATGGGTGCGCCCGTCCGCGAGGTCGAGATGAGCCCAGGGATCACCCATCGGGAAGCTGATCCCGAGCACCTCGGGCCACTCGAAGGTCCGGGTGCGCATGAGGTTGCGCACCTCGAGCCCGTCGGGACGGGCGACCACCCGCACCGAAGCCTCGAGATGGCAGAACAGCGCGATGAGCAGACCGATCATGAGCAAGCCGAGCCGTCCGCCGAGCTGGAAGCTCGTGATCATGACCGCGCCGCCGATCATCCCGGCCATCACGATGACGGCGGTGATGTAGGCGGCCCAGCGCACCGCCCGCGGACGGAACACCTCGACGGCGCGTGCGTCGTCGCGGCCCGGGGTCCCTGCGGCACTGCTCATCGGGATCTCAGATGCGGCAGGCCTGGATCGCCGTGACCAGGATGGCGCGGGCGCCGGCCTCGTAGAGCTCGTCCATCATGCGGTGCGCGGAGCGGCTGTCGACCATGGCGCGCACGGCTGACCACTCCCCGCCGTGCGGCGGCGAGACGGTCGGGGACTGCAGGCCGGGGGTGATCTCGACCGCCCGCTCCAGCAGTGCGGAGGGGATGTCGTAGTCGAGCATCACGTACTCGCGGGCGACGAGCACGCCGCGGATGCGCCGCTCGAGCACCTCGAGCGCGTCGTCGCGCCTCGTCGTCCAACTCCATGCCGGGGCGGGAGAAGAGCACGGCCTCGCTGGTCATGATCGCCTCGCCGAAGGGCTCCAGCCCTGCCTCGCGCAGCGTGGTGCCGGTCTCGACGACGTCCGCGATCACCTCGGCGACGCCGAGGCGGATCGAGGACTCGACCGCGCCGTCGAGGTGGACCACCTCGGCGCTGATCCCCCGCTCGGCGAGGTAGTCCTCCACGAGGTTCTCGTAGCTGGTGGCGATGCGGGAGCCCTGCGCGCTCCTCGACGGTGCTGTGCGTTCCGGCGGGCGCGGCGAAGCGGAAGGTGGAGCGGGCGAAGCCCAGCGAGAGGATCTCCTGGGCCGGGGTGCGGGAGTCCAGCAAAGATGTCCTGGCCGGTGATGCCGACGTCGACCGTGCCGGAGCCGACGTACACCGCGATGTCCCGGGGACGCAGATGGAACAGCTCCACCCCGTTGTCCTCGTCGACCACGACCAGCTCCTTGGAGTTGCCGCGGCGGCGGTAGCCGGCCTCCTGGAGCAGGTCGGCGGCGGGGTCGGACAGGGCGCCCTTGTTGGGCACGGCGATGCGGAGCACGGATCCTCCTCGGCCGATGCGGCGGCCTCGAGACGGGTGGGACGGGAAGTCGGGGGTGAGCGGCGCGGGGCCGGCTCAGAGATGTCGGTAGACGTCCTCGAGGGAGATGTCCTTGGCGATCATCATGACCTGGAGGTGGTAGAGCGCCTGGCTCATCTCCATGGCGGCGTCGTCGGTGGACTCGTGCTCGCAGGCCATCCACACCTCGGCGGCCTCCTCGACGATCTTCTTGCCGATCTGATGGACGCCGGCATCGAGCTCCGCGACGGTGCCCGATCCCTCGGGTCGGGTGCGGGCCTTCTGGGTCAGCTCGGCGAACAGTGCCTCGAAATCCTTCACGGGGCCAGGGTACGCGTCCCGGCAGGTGCTCCGCGGTGGAGACCGCCTGCCGGGCACGAGCCTCGCCCGTGGCTCAGCCGCGGCGGACCGTCGGGTCCAGGTGCGCGGTCTCGACCGTGACCCGGTCGGGCTCGGCGTCGCGGCGGTCGCGCACCCGCCACCAGACGAAGAAGCCGGTGAGGGTGAACGCGCCGTAGAAGAGATACATGAACGCGCTCGCGTAGTAGCCGGCGCTCCACAGCAGCGGCACGCCGACGAGGTCGACCGCGACCCAGATCAGCCAGAACTCGACCCAGCCCTTGGCCATGCCGAAGGTCGCCAGCAGGTCGCCCATGAAGATCCAGGCGTCGGCCCAGACCGGCTCGTAGGAGCCCAGCGCCCGGAACAGCGGGGTGAGCGCCGCGGTGCCGCCGACGAGCACGACGAGCAACAGGGCGCGGGTGCCCCAGGAGGCCCAGACGGGCTCGACGGCGGTGCCGTCCTCGTGCTTCGCCTGGCGCCAGCGCACCCAGCCGTAGACGCTGGTGGCGATGAACATGATCTGTCGGCCGGCCTGGCCGAGCAGGTCGACGGAGTTCGGGTTGCCGAAGACGTCGCCGAGGAAGACGGTCAGCAGCAGGGCGTTGCCCAGGATGCCGATGGGCCAGGCCCAGACCTTGCGGCGCATGCCGCCGAGCGCGCTGAGCAGTCCGAAGACGTTGCCGAGCACCTCGCGGAGCAGGAGGAACTGGCCTCCGCCGAATTCGATCTTGGCGTCGAAGAGCCACTGCAGGATGTCCATGTCGGTCCTTTCACCTCGGATGCAGTGGCTCCGGGGGAAAAGGGTTGCCTGCGGGGCTCGGGGAGGCGTGCGCCGTCCCGGGACCTGCGGGACGTGCGCCTCTCATCCAGGCTGTACTGTCGGTGCCGGAATTCCACCGGCTCCACCGCAGAATGCGGGTCGCGGACTGTCACCGCCGGCTCGGACTTTCACCGACCCCGGAGCACGTCACAGGATGTGACGGAGCAAGGATAGGTCAGTGCGCGGCGTGGGCGCCCGCCAGTTCGCGCAGGGCGGAGATCTCCTCGGCGGCGTCGCGGGCCTTGTAGATCGCGGAGCCCGCAACGAAGACGTTCGCGCCCGCCTCGGCGCGGCGCTCGATCGTCTCGCGGCTGACGCCGCCGTCGACCTGGATCGAGACCTCGAGGTTCGCCTCGGAGATCGCGCGGCGGGCCCGACGGATCTTCGGGAGCATCGTCTCGAGGAAGCTCTGCCCGCCGAATCCGGGCTCGACCGTCATGATCAGCAAGATGTCGAACTCGCCGATGATGTCGATCAGCGGCTCGACCGGGGTGGCGGGGCGCAGTGCGACGCCGACCTGGGCGTTCTTGCGGCGCAGGTCGCGGGCGAGCTTGACGGGGGCGCGGGCGGCCTCGAGGTGGAAGGTCACCGAGGAGGCGCCGGCCTCCGCGAAGACGGGGGCCTGGGTGTCGGCGTCCTCGATCATCAGGTGCGCGTCGATCGGGATGGGGTCGCGCTCGACGATCTGCTCGACCATGCTCGGCCCGAAGGTCAGGTTCGGCACGAAGTGGTTGTCCATGACGTCGACGTGGACGCTGTCGGCGCTGGAGATCTTGTCGAGCTCGGCGCCGATGGACATGAAGTCGGCGTTGAGGATGCTGGGGTGGATGAAGCTGGAGTCGGTGGAGTACGAGATGCTCATCAGCTCGGGGTTCCTTCCTCGGTGGGCACGGGGAGCCTGCGCAGCGAGGCAGATGAACATGGCGTCGGTGCCGTGGACGTGGGGCCACAGCTGGACGTCGGGGCCCTCGCCCAGCTCGACCTCGTCCCGCACGGCGGGCAAGCAGGCCGGCGCGGACGGCGGGGCGGGCGTCGAGGCGCTCGACGTCGTCGCGGCGCTTGAGGACGTCGGCGACGATCAGGCGGGTCTCGGCCAGGTGCGGCGAGCAGGTGACATAGGCGACGACGCCGCCGGGCGCGGTCGCATCCAGCGCGGAGGTCAGCAGGTCGCGCTGGATCGCGCCGAGCTGGCCGACGTCGGCGGGGGTGCGGCGCCAGCGGGCCTCGGGCCGGCGGCGCGCGCCCCGAGCCCGGAGCAGGGGACGTCGGCCAGGACGCGGGAGAACTCCCCGGGCCGCTCGGCGCCGATGGTGGTGCCGTCGGCGGTGAGGGTGGTGATCTCGCGACCGGCCTCGCGCAGGCTCGCCACCGCGCGGTCCACCAGCTCGGTGCGGTGCTCCTGCGGCTCGACGGCGAGGAGGTCGGCGTCGTGGTCGATGGTGAGCCCGCCGAGCAGGGCGGTCTTCCCGCCGGGGCCCGAGCAGAGGTCGAGCCAGTGGGCGTCGTCGGCGAGGACGAGGTCGTCGGCGCCGAGCGCGAGGGAGAGGGCCGCGAGCTGGGAGCCCTCGTCCTGGACGGCGACGCGGCCCTGCTTGACCAGGTCCATGCCGCCGGGGTCGCCGGAGGGCCAGGCGGCGGCGAAGACGGAGAGCCGGCCCCGGCTCGCGCCGTGGTCGATCAGCTCGTCGAGGTCGGTCAGGCCCGGGCGCATCACCAGCGAGACCGCGGGGGCCTGGTTCTGCGCCTCGAGCGACTGATCGATCTCGTCGCGGGAGCGGCCGTTCCCGGCGAGGGCGTCGGACAGGGCCCGCACCACCCAGCGGGGGTGGGAGTGGACGACGGCGAGATGCCCGGTGGGGTCCTTCTCGCGGTCCGGGGCGACCTCCGCGATCCAGGTGGCGAGGTCCTTCTCCCCCACCCGACGCAAGACGGCGTTGGCGAAGCTCGCACCTCCCGCGCCGACCTCGGCGCGGGCCAGGGCCACGGTCTCGGAGGTCGCGGCGTGCGGGGCGACGGTCATGTCCAGCGGCTGGTAGGCGCCGAGGCGGAGCACGTCCAGCGCCGCCGGCTCGACCTTCGCCAGCGGTCGGTCCACGCAGGCGGCGATGATCGCGTCGAGCCGGCCCTGGGCGCGCAGCGAGCCGTAGAACAGCTCGGTGGTGAAGGCGGCGTCGCGGCCGGAGACGCGGTGGTCGCGCGGCGAGGCGGGGCAGGACGAGGTTCGCGTAGGAGTCCTCCTCGCGCACCAGGCGCGACCCCTCGAGGGCGACCTGGCGGGAGGGGGTGGAGGCGCGGGAGCGCTCGGAGGGGCGGGAGGAGGACCAGCCGCGGCGCGGGCCGCCCTGGCCGCGCGAGCCGGAGCGCTCGCGGCCCTGCGTGTCGCGGGGTCGGTCACGACGGTCGTCCCGCCGACCACCCCGGTCATCGCGCCGGTCGCCGCGATCGTCCTGTCGGTTGCCGCGGTCGTCCCGTCGGTCGCCGCGCCGGTCGTCCCGGCCTCGGCGATCGTCGCGGCCTCCCCGGTCGTCCCGGCCCCGCCGGCTGTCGTCGTGGCGGCGCCCGCCGCGTCGGTCCTCGCTCATGCGCGTGCTCCGTCCTGCTGGTCGTCCTCGAAGCGGGCGTCGGGGCCGAGCCCCGCCCCGCGTGCCCAGTCCGCCGCGCGCATCGGGCGCTTCCCCGCCGGGGCGAGGGTCGCGATGGCGAGCGGGTCGGTGCCGGTGCCCACGAGCACCTGTCGCTTGGTGGCCGCGAGCGCGCCGGGGGCCGACGGGGCGCTCGCGCGCGAGGCCTCCTCGACGGCCTCGAGGCCGAGGATCTTGGTGCGGGCGCCGTCCAGGAGCGTCCACGCGCCGGGTCGCGGGCTCATGCCGCGGATGTGCGCGGAGACCTCGTCCGCCGGACGGGTCCAGTCGATCCGGGCCTCGGCGGTGGTGAGCTTCGCGGCGTGGGTCGCGGCCGCGTGGTCCTGCGGGGTGAGGGTCGCGGTGCCGTCCTCGAGCGCGTCGAGGGCCTCGAGCAGCAGCGCGGCGCCGTCGTCGGCCATCCTCTCGAGCGGCTCTCCGGAGGTCTCGAACTCGCCGATGGCGGTGGGGGCGGCGGCGATCACGTCGCCGGTGTCCAGGCCCTTCTCGAGGCGGAACACGCTCATCCCGGTCTCGCGGCGGCCGGCGAGCACAGCCCGCTGGGCGGGAGCGGCGCCCCGCGGCTCGGGCAGGAGGGAGAAGTGGAGGTTCACCCAGCCGTGGCGGGGGATCTCGAGCGTCCCAGGCGGCACGAGGTTGCCGTAGGCGACCACGGGCGCGGCGTCCGGGGCGAGATCGCGCGCCTGTTGCTGCACCTCTTCATCCCGCGGCGTGGTCGGGGTGAGCACCGGCACCCCGGCCTCGAGGGCGAGGGACTTCACCGGGGACGGGGTGAGCCTGCGCCCGCGGCCGGAGGGGGCGTCGGCGCGGGTGAGCACGCCGACCACCTCGTGGCGGGAGTCGAGCAGGGTGCGCAGGGAGGGGAGGGCGGCCTCGGGGGTGCCGGCGAAGAGGAGACGCATGATGGCCCGAGTCTACGGTCCCACCGGCGGCTCCTGTCGGGCCGTGCCTACAGTGGAGGCCATGAGGCGAGCGCGGTGCGAGGGATGAGCGGGATCGACCCGATCCCGGGCCATGCGCTCGGCTCCCCCGCCTATCGACGGATGCGGCTGGCGCTGGTCTGCGCGGGCATCGCCTGCTTCGCCCAGCTGTACTCCCCGCAGGGGATCTTGCAGCTGATCTCCGCCGATCTCGGCATCGGGCCGGAGCAGGCGGCGCTGACGGTCTCCGCCGCGACCGCCGGGCTGGCGCTGGCGGTGATGCCGTGGTCCTTCGTCGGCGATCGCCTCGGCCGGCGTCCCGCCATGATCCTCGCCGTGATCGCGGCGACGGTGCTGGCCCTGGCGGCGGCCTGGTCGCCGAGCTTCCCGCTGCTGCTCGTCGCGCGCCTGCTGGAGGGGATGGCGCTCGGCGGGGTGCCGGCCCTGGCCATGGCGTATCTCTCCGAGGAGGTCGATGCGCGCTCGCGCGCAGTCGCGGCGGGCTGGTTCGTGGCGGGGACGACGCTGGGCGGCCTGTCCGGCCGGGTGCTGGCCACTCCGGTCGCCGATGTGCTCGGCTGGCGGGCGGGGATGACCGCGGTGGTGATGCTGGCGGTGCTCGCGGCGGCGGGGTTCGTGGCCCTCGCCCCGCGGGAGCGGCGCTTCGTGCCGCGCGGCGGGCATCGGGCGGGGCCGTCCCGGGCGGACGGGCGGGCCAGCCGCTCGCCCCTGCCGCGTGACCCGGGCCTGCTGGCGCCGCTGGCCTGCGCTTTCCTGCTGATGGGCGGCTTCGTCGCGGTCTACAACTATCTCGCCTTCCACCTCAGCGGTCCGCCCTACCTGCCGCCCGCCTCGCTGATCGGGCTGATGTTCCTCGCCTACATGGGCGGCACCGCCTCGTCCCCGCTCGCGGGCCGGCTCGCGTCCCGGCACGGGCGCCTGCCCGTGATGCTGGGCGCGATGGCGATGATGTTGCTGGGCCTGCTCGCTGACGCTCGCCGCTCCCCTGCCGGTGCTGATCCTCGGCCTGGTGCTGATGACGGCGGGCTTCTTCGGCGCGCACTCGGTCGCGAGCGGCTGGGCGGGCACGCGCGTGCCCGGTGCACGGTCCCAGGCGACGGGGCTCTACAACCTCGCCTACTACGCGGGATCGAGCGTGCTCGGCTGGGCGCTCGGCTTCGTGCTCGCCGGGGCCGGCTGGGGCGGGGTCGTCGCCGCGGTGGGCGCGGCGGTGGTGCTCGCGGGCCTCGTCTCCGCGGCGGCGCTGCGCGACGAGGACCGTCCCGTCACGTCGGTCGGGAGCGCCTGAGCACCCGCACGCGGCGCCGTGGCCCCGCGGTCCGGGGTCGGGGCGCCGACGTCAGCGCCCCGGGCGCGCCCGCCCCGGCTCAGTACACGAGAGAGAACACCCACACGGCGAGGGTCATGGTCGTGGCGGAGATCAGCACGATGCCGATCAGGTTCAGCCATAGCCCGGCCGACGCCATCTGCGGGATCCGCACGTAGCCGGAGCCGTAGGCGATGGCGTTCGGCGGCGTCGCGACCGGCGCGATGAACGCGCTGGTCGCGGCCAGCGCCACCGGGATCGCCAGCGGCATCGGGTCCACGCCGATGCCGACGGCGACCGCGGTCGCGACCGGGAGGAAGGTCGCGGCGGTCGCGGTGTTCGAGGTGAGCTCGGTGAGGAAGAGGGTCCCCGCGGCGACGATCGCGACGATCAGCACCACGGGCAGGCCGCCGATCCCGGCGGTGACCTCGCCGATCCACTCGGTCAGGCCCGAGGAGCTGAACTGGGCGCTGAGCGCGAGACCGCCGCCGAACAGCAGCAGCACGCCCCAGGGCGCCTTCACCGCCGCGTCCCAGTCCAGCAGGCGCACCCCGCGGGCGGCGCCGGCGGGCGGCGCGAACAGCAGCAGCGCGACGATCATGGCGATGCCCGCATCGCCGATGGGCGGGTCGTCGGCCCCGGCGATCTGCCAGATCAGAGGGATGAACACCCAGCTCAGCGCCGCGAGCACGAACACGGACAGCACGCGCACCTCGCCGGAGGAGATCCTCCCGAGTCCGCGCCGCTCCTCGCGGATCAGCTCCGCACCGCCGGGGATCTCGGAGATCTCGGGCTTGAACATGACCTTGGTGAGCAGCAGCCAGGCGATCAGCAGGAACACCACCGCGATCGGGGCGCCGACGACCATCCAGCGGCCGAAGCCGATCGTCACCCCGAACTCCTGGCTCATGTGGGCGGCGAGCAGGGCGTTGGGCGGGGTGCCGATGATGGTGGCGAGGGAGCCGATCGAGGCGGCGTAGGCGATGCCCAGCATCAGGGCGGCGCCGAAGCTGGAGCGCACCGCGGAGCTGGCGGTACCGGCCGATCCCTCGGCCTCGAGGTCGGGGTCGACGCCCTCCCCGGCTCCTCGCCCTTGCGGGCGGCGTCCTCGAGCCGCGCCGGTTCACGAGCACCAGCACGGAGACGCCGATGGGCGGCATCATCACGGCGGTAGCGGTGTTCGAGACCCACATGGAGAGGAATCCGGTGGCGATCATGAAGCCGAGGATCAGCAGGGCGGGGCTGGTGCCGATGGCGCCGACGATCGCCAGCGCGATGCGCTTGTGGAGGTTCCAGCGCTGCATGGCCAGGGCGAGCATGAACCCGCCCATGAACAGGAAGATGATGTTGTTGCCGTAGGAGGCGCCGACGTCGTCGAAGCCCACCTCGGGGTTCAGCACCGGGAAGACCACCAGCGGGACCAGCGCGGTCGCGGGGATCGGCGACGCCTCGGTCATCCACCACACGGCCATCAGCACCGCGGTCGCGGCGGTCAGCGTCGCGGCATGGGGGACGTCCGCGGGCATGACGAGGTAGATCAGGAGCGCGGCGACCAGGCCGACGGCGAGGCCGAGGCGGCGCACCAGCGACGTCCGGTGGGTCTCGGCCGGGGCGCGCTCACCCTCGGAGACGTCCGAGCGTCCCTCCTGCGAGGGGCGGTCCCCGGGATCGGCGGCGGGGTCCGGGGCGTGGTGGTCGGGCGTCGGGGAGGCGTTCGAGGCCATGGTGGGGGTCCCTTCAGCGCATCGTCGCGGCGGCGGGCGGTGATCCAGAACACTAGCGGATCGTTCAGAACACGTCCGGCGGATCGAGGCGGACGCGCAGGGAGCCGCGGTCCTTGCGGGGCGCCGCGGGCCGCGACGCCGGAGCGCGCCGCGGCGGCGAGCTCGCGGGAGCGGCGCGGCTCGATCCGCGCGACTGCACGGGAGCGTCCGGCCTGGTCGGGGCCCTCGAGGTCCACGGGGCCGAGCACCTCGGTCCCGTCCGGCGGCTCGGTCGTCTCGAGGAAGCCGCGGCAGGCCTCCCGCTCCCCCACCACCTCGGCGACACGTCGGAACGGGGGCAGGTCCAGCTCGCGCCGGTCCTCCAGCACCCGGTCCAGGAACAGCGCGGAGCGGTGGGCGACGAGGTCGCGGATGGCGGGGAGGGTCGAGGTGCCGACGACGAGCACCTCGCCGCCCTCCTCCGCGGTGCGGACCAGGGAGATGGCGCCGCGCCAGCGGCGGACGGCCTCGACGTCGGCGTCGAAGGCGGCGCGGCCCAGCATCGCGTCGGCGTCGAGCAGCAGGCAGGCGCTGTACCGGCCGGGCGGGGCGGGCTCGGCGCCGGGGGTCGCCACGACGATCCCGTGCTCGGGCACGGCCTCGTCCTCGAGCGGGCCGTGGGCGCCGCCGGCGACCTTCAGCGGCGCGTCGGGGAAGGCGCGGTGGAGCTCCTCGGCGGTGCGGGTGGAGCCGATGACCATGGCGCGCACGTGGGTGCGGTCGCACTCGGGGCAGCGGTAGCCGTCCTCCCGTCGGCCGCAGACGGTGCAGTGCAGGGGCCCGTTCCGGCCGCGCTGCGACAGGGGCGCCGCGCACTCGGGGCGCGGGCGCGGGTGGCGCAGAAGGTGCAGGCGATCGCGGGGGCGTAGCCGGTGCGCGGCACCTGGACGAGCACGGGCCCGGCCTGGAGGCCCTTGCGCGACACGCGCATCGCCTCCTGCGGGAGGCGGGAGCGGCCGGAGGGGCCCTCGCGGTCGCGGAGGTACTGGTCCATGGCCACGATGCGGGGGCGGACCGCGGTGACGGGGGCGGGCACGGGATCGAGGCGGGCGAGATAGCCGGCATCGGTGAGGGCGCGCATGGTGACCGACTCGCTCGCGGCGAGGAAGAGGAGGGCGCGGCGCTCCTCGGCGGAGCGGCACTGGAGCACGGTACGGGTGTGAGGGTAGGGGGCGCGGGGCTCCTCGAGCAGATCGTCGGCCTCGTCCCAGCAGATCACGAGGGCGAGGTCCTGCACGGGGGCGAAGGCGGCGGAGCGGTCGCCGAGCACGACCCGGGTCGCGCCGCGCAGGATCCGGCGGAAGGTGCGATAGCGCTTCTCGGGTCCCTCGGTGCCGGCGAGGACCTCGTGGGCGATGCCCCGCTCCGTCAGGACGCGGGAGAGCCGGGCGACGTCGCGCTGGTCGGGGGCGATGACGAGGGCGCCGCGCTCGGGCCCGAGCGCGGCGATCGACTCGGCGGCGATCGCGGTCCACGGGTCCACGGGGTCCAGCACGAGGGAGGCGCGGGGCACGGGGCCTTCCGCGCTCCCGGCACGGGAGAGCAGGGCCGCCAGGCCCGGGTAGCGGTCCCCGTGGCGCGGTGCGGCGGGGGGATCGGGAGCCGCCGCGGCCCGGGCGTCGCCGTCCGACGCCGCCGGCTCCTCCGCCGACGCGGCCTCATCGGCCGGCGCGACCTCTTCGGTCGCCGCAGTCTCCTCGGAGGTCGCGGTGACCTCGTCCTCGGCAGGTGCTGGTGCGTCTGCGACCGCCTCCTTCTCCGCCGCGGCGCGGTCGGCCTTCTCGGCGCGGGCATGACGGGGCGGGAGAGCGAGGCGCGCGACGTCGCCGACGGTGCCGGCGGCGCGCTCGGCGACGTCCTCGCACACCCGCATCATCGCGGGAGGGACGACGACGTCGTCGGAGACCAGGCGGTGCAGCGGGGCGAGGGCCCGGTCGGTGGTGGGCTCGGCGCGGCGCTCGAGCACGATCCCCTCGGTGTCCTTGCCGGAGAAGCGCACCCGCACCCGCATGCCCGGACCGGCCGCGGCGGTGTCGGGTGTGACCGCGTACTCGAAGGGACGGTCCAGGTGGGGCGACACGCCGACGAGGCGCACGCTCGCGACCGGCGGCTCGCTCACGACCTCGAAACCGGCGGTGGTGCGCAGGCCGGAACCCCGGACCGCATCGGGGCGGTCCGGGGAGGTGGTGGCGTTCTCCGCGGCGGCGGGGACGGAAGCGGCGGGGGCCGCGAAGAGGGGTGCCTGGCCGTCGGCCGGTCCCTCCTCGCGCTCCCCCGCCGCTCCGTGGGCGGTGCTGGTCAGCGCTTGTGCACCGCCACCAGGTCGCACACGAAGATCAGGGTCTCGCCGGGGGCGATGACCGGCGGGGCGCCGCGATCGCCGTAGGCGAGGTGGGCGGGGATCTCGAGGCGGCGGCGGCCGCCGACCTTCATGCCCTGCACGCCCTGGTCCCAGCCGGTGATGACCTGGCCGACGCCGAGCTGGAACCGCAGCGGCTCGCCGCGGTCCCAGGAGGCGTCGAACTGCTCGCCGGTGGAGTGGGAGACGCCGACGTAGTGGACGTCGACGACGTCGCCGCGGCCGGCCTCCTCGCCCTCGCCGAGGATCTCGTCGGTGCTGACGAGCTCGGTGGGTGCGGGGCCCTCGGGGGCGTCGATCTCGGGCTTGGTGCGATCGCTCATGCGATGTTCCTCCTGTGGTGGATGAGAGGGGGCAGGGGTCAGTCTGCCGTATGGGCGGCGTCGAGGACGTCGACGACGAAGATCAGGGTCTCGCCCGTCAGAGGGCTGTCCTCGGTGGGCTCTCCCTCCCCGTAGGCCTCGGCGGGCGGGATCACGAGCATCACCTGGGAGCCGACCTTGAGGTCCAGCAGGTTCTCGTCCCAGCCCTGGATCACCTGGCCGCCGCCCTGGACGAAGGAGAAGGGCGCGCCGCGCTCCCAGGAGGAGTCGAAGGCGGAGCCGTCGGACCACTTCCAGCCGGAGTACTGCATGGTGAGGTAATCGCCGGCGCGGGTGGTGTCGCCGGTGCCCTGGATCAGCGACTCGCGGACAGTCTTCGCAGGCGGCTCGCCCTCCCCGGGGCCCGAGATGGACGGCGCGCCGCTGTCGTCGAGGGTCACCTCCGGGTAGGTGCCGGACGGGTCCCCCGGCTCGCCCTCGGCCCGCGGCTGGGAGACGACGCGGTCGACATCACCGACCTGGAGCAGCGAGTATGCCTGTCCGTCGTTGCCCTGCCGCCAGCCGGCCATCACGAAACGGGAGCCGACGGTCATCGTGGTGAAGACGTCGAAGGCGACCTGGCCGATGGAGTCTGTGGTGACCTGCACGCCGCCGGCCGGCCCACCCTGCCACCAGGACTGCAAGGTCTCCCCGGTGCTCGCATCGACGTACAGGTGGCGCCAGATCACGGTGTCGCCGTCGGCGATGGTCGCGCCGTCGCCGGGGACCACGACCTGTGCCTGAGCCGCGGAGATCTCGAGCGGGGCGGTGAACTCGACCGTCGGCTCGGTGCCGAGGTCCTCGCTGACGGTCACGCCCGACAGTGCGTCGCCCCCGCCGTCCGAGGCACCGCCTGCGTCGGAGGCGTCGGAGCCGCTCCCGTCGTCGGTGCAGGCGGCGAGGCCGATGGCGGCGGTCGCGGCGAGGGCGGTGGTCAGCGGCGTGCGGCGGCGGATCAATGGAGGACCTTTCGGATCGGCGCCCGTGAGCGGGCACCGCACCAGGGTACGGGGCGCTCGTTGGGCGGAGCCTGGGGCAGGGAGTGGCTGTCGTCTCAGGCGGCATGCGCGCGACGGCGGTGCTCAGGCGAGCGGCGGCTCGGCGGCGGGGGCACCCTGCTCCCGGATCTCCGCCAGCAGGGCGTCGACGGCGGGCGACTCGGTCGCGAAGGGGTCCATGACCTGCACCGGCATCGCGCCGCGGCGGGTGAGCCGCGGCGTGGTCCAGTCCACGACGTGGTCCACGCCGTGCTCCTGGGCGGCGGTGACCACCTGGCCGCGCAGGTGGGCGCGGGTGGTGGTCGGGGCGACGGTGCGGGCCCGCTCGATCCGCTCCTCGGGCAGGATCGCGGGGGCGAGGCCCCGTCGCTGCGGCGCGAAGAACACGCCGCGGGCGGGGTCGATGTCGTGATAGGCGAGATCGAGCCGTTCGATCGCCGGGTCCTCGAGGTCGATGCCGCGACGCTCCCTCACCTGGGTGAACAGCCGCTCCTTGATCGCCCAGTCGAGGTTCTGCGCCGCCCAGGACCGGTCCCCGGTGCGCACCGCGTCCAGGGCCTTCTGCCAGCTCTCGAGCACCTCGGTCTCCTCGCCCTCGGCGAGGTCGGCGACGTGGTCGAGCCAGCGCTCGCGCACCTCCAGCGCGGTGGTGGTGCCGCCGCCGGCGGTGGGCAGGGGTGCGGCGCCGGTGAGGTCGCGGGCCACGGCGCGGATCGCGGAGATGTCGTCGGCCAGGCCCAGCTCGGGCAGGGCCCTGCCCGATTCGATCGCGCGCGAGACCAGGTCGGTGGTCGCGAAGCGCAGGTGGGTGGAGACCTCGCTCATGGTCGAGTCGCCGACGATGACGTGGAGGCGCCGGTAGAGGTTCGCGTCCCCGTGCGGCTCGTCGCGGGTGTTGATGATGGGGCGGGTGCGGGTGGTGGCGGAGGAGACCGCCTCCCACATGTGGTCGCTGCGTCGGGAGAAGACGAACTGCGCTCCCGCCCCCTCGCCCGCCTCGCCGGGGACGGCGGGGGCGATTCCCCCGGCGCCGGTGACGATCTGGCGGGTGACCAGGAAGGGCAGCAGGTAGCGGGGCAGGCGGGTGAACTCGCCGCGCCGGTCCACGAGGTAGTTCTCGTGGGAGCCGAAGGCGTTGCCGGCCGAGTCGACGTTGTTCTTGAGCAGGTGGATGCGGGCGTCCTGGCCGTCCTCGGCCAGGCGCGCATCGGCCTGGGCGGTGAGCTCGGCGAAGATCCGCTCTCCCGCGCGGTCCTGGGCCACCAGGTCCCACCAGTCGTCGCACTCGGCGGTCGCGTACTCCGGGTGGGAGCCGACGTCGAGGTAGAGCCGGGCGGCGCCGCGGAGGAAGACGTTCGAGGAGCGGCCCATCGCGACGACCGGCCGGAACAGCTCCCTCGCCGCCTCCTCCGGCTCGAGGGCGCGGGCGCCGTCGGCGCGCACGCACACGAGCCCGAACTCGGTCTCCAGACCTCCCACTCGGCGCTTCATCGGGTCACTGGCCGCCCTTCTGCACGAAGGAGCGCACGAAGGTCTCGGCGTTGGACTCGAGGACGGAGTCGATCTCGTCGAGCAGGTCGTCGGTGCCCTGGACGGAGGCGAAGGTCTGGCCTCCGGTCAGCGTCTCGTCGTCGGGCGCGTTCTCGTCAGGGCCGCCGCCGGGGGCGTTCAGGGACTGCTGGGACATGGCGTCCTCCTTCAGGGGTGCGGGTGGGTCAGGATGCGGTGACGGCCCGGCGCGCCGCGTCGAGCACGTCGTCGAGGTCGGAGTCGGGGTCGATGCCGTGGCGGGCGCACCATTCGGCGCCGCCCAGGCGCGGGTCCGCCAGGCGCGCCGGTGGCCGCCCGTGGGGCCCGCGACGGTGATCGCGTCCCAGCCGGCGGAGGGGACGTGAGCGCCGTGGGCGGAGATCAGCCCGCCGCGCAGGTGGGCGCGGGTGCTGGCCGGGGCGGTGGTGATCGCGGCCTCGACCTCGTCGGCGCCCACGAGGGTGGCGACGGCGCCGGCGGCGCGGAGCCTGTCGAACAGGCCCTTGCCGGGGCGGAGGTCCGAGTACTGCAGGTCGACCATGCCCAGCCGCGGATCGGACCAGTCCAGGCCGTGCCGGGCGCGGTAGCGCTCGAGCAGGGAGAGCTTGGCAACCCATTCGACGCGGGAGGCGGCGCGCATCGGGTCCTCGGCGAGGAGGTCGAGGATCTCGCCCCAGGCGCGGAGCACCTGCGCGGTCTCCTCGTCGGCCGCATCGGCCGCGGTGGAGAGCGCCTCGAGGTGGGCGCGCTGGATCTCGAGGGCGGTGAGCTCGCGGCCGTCCGCGAGCGGGACCGTCGCCCGCAGGCTCGGGTCGTGGCTGATCGTGCGCACGGCGGCCACCGGGTCGGCAAGCGCCAGGTCCGGCAGGATCCGCCGCCCGGCGCGGTGCTCCGCCTCGAGCGCGGCGAGGACGAGGGAGGTGGTGCCGAGCTTGAGGAAGGTGGACTCCTCGAGCAGGTTGGCGTCCCCGATGATCACGTGGAGGCGGCGGAAGCGGCCCGGGTCCGAATGCGGCTCGTCGCGGGTGTTGACGATCGGGCGGTTCAGGGTGGTCTCGAGGCCGACCTCCGCCTCCATGAAGTCGGCGCGCGAGGAGAGCTGGAAGCCCGGCGTCTCGCCGCGGGTGCCGATTCCGACGCGGCCCGCGCCGACCAGCACCTGCCGGGTGGCGAAGAAGGGCAGCAGCGCCTCGACGATCCGCTCGAAGGGCACGTCCCGGTCCACGAGATAGTTCTCGTGGGTCCCGTAGGAGGCGCCCTTGCCGTCGGTGTTGTTCTTGTACAGGGCGACCTCGGGGATTCCCTCGGCGCCGGCGAGGGTGCCCATCGCCCGGCGGGCGATCTCCTCCCCTGCCCGGTCCACGACGACGGCCTCGCGGGCGCGCAGGACCTCCGGGGCGGAGTACTCGGGATGGGCGTGGTCGACGTACCAGCGGGCGCCGTTGCGCAAGACCGCGTTGCCGATCGAGCGCTGCGAGGCCCAGGCGAGGATCTCGGCGTCATCGCCCTCGGGCGCGACCTCCGGGCCCGTCACGGGCGCGTCGAGCTCGACGCTCGGCACGTGGGCGTCGCGCACCTCGTCGGTGAGCTGGGTGGGATGGGCGGCGGCGCGCCGCATCTCGAAGCCGCGCGCGTCCCGCAGGGGGTCTCGTCGCCGTAGTCCCAGCGCACGCGCCGGCCGCGCTCCCCCTCGGCGGGGTCGAGCAGGGCGTAGGCGCCGACGACGAGATGGGACAGCAGGATCGAGCCGCCGGCCCCGGCGCGGGCGCGGTCCTCGAGGTCGGCGTGCGCGACGCCGAACTCGGTCTCGATGCCCATCACCCGCTCGGTGGTGAGGGCGGGTCGGTGCCGCTCGGTCATGCGGAGACCTCTTCGGCGGCGGCGTCCTCGGGCCGGTCGCGGTCCTGCAGCGGGACCACGGCCTCGACCCGGCGGCGGGAGCGGCCGGGCAGTCCGGTGACCCGCGCCCAGTCCTCGGCATGGGCGGCCGAGGGCATGTCCTCGTTCTCCGCGAACTCGACGCGGATCGCCTCGGTCAGGTGCTCGGAGCCGACGCCGACCTCGCCCGTGGCGATCTGGTCCTTCACGGCGAGCTTCTTCGCCCGGTCCACGATGTTGCGCGCGTCGCCCCGGAGACGAAGTCGCGGAAGTGGAGGGTGTCGTGGCCGCCGTCGGCGTACTCGACCCGCACGTAGGCGGTGGCGGGGCCCTCGGCGTAGATCTCGCGCACGGCGAGGTCCAGCAGCGACTCGCGGTCCTCCCGCACGGGCACGTCCTCGCCGAGGTACAGGCCGAGGATCTCGCGGCCGGCGCGGGCGTTCGGGCGGCGCACCCGGATCTTCACGTCCAGGCGGCCTGGCCGCAGGATCGCCGGGTCGATCATGTCCTCGCGGTTCGAGGCGCCGATGACGATCACGTTGTCCAGGCCCTCGACGCCGTCGATCTCGGCGAGCGCCTGGGGCACGATCGTGGTCTCGACGTCGCTGGACGTGCCGGTGCCGCGGGTGCGGAACAGCGCCTCCATCTCGTCGAAGAAGATCACCACGGGGTGGTCGGCGGCGGCCTTCTCCCGCGCCCGCTCGAACACCAGGCGGATCGACCGCTCGGTCTCGCCGACGTACTTGTTCAGCGACTCGGGGCCCTTGACGTTGAGGAAGGCGGAGTTCGCCAGCGCGTCCTCCACGCTCACCCCGCGCACCTCGGCGGCGCGCGCGACGAGCTCGTGCGCGACGGCCTTCGCGATCATGGTCTTGCCGCGACCGGGCGGGCCGTAGAGCGAGACGCCCTGCGGGGGCCGCGGCCCGTAGGTGCGGTAGAGGTCCTGCTGCAGGAAGGGCGGCTCGACCGCGTCGCGGATCGCCTCGATCTGCTCGCCGAGCCCGCCGATCTCGCCGAATGACACCTCCGGCACCTGCTCGAGCACCAGATCGGTGATCTCGGCGCGGTCGATCCGCTCGAGCACGAGCTGGTCGCGCAGGTCCACGAGCACGTGGTCGCCGGGGTGGAGGGTCTCCTCGGCGAGGGCGCCCGCGCGGCGCGCAAGACGCGGGTGTCGTCGGGGGCGACCGCGACGAGGACGCGCGAGTCGGCGAGGGCCTCGACGACGGGCACGACATTGCCGGAGTCGCCCTGCGGCACCGCCTCGACCGCGGCGAGGGCCTCGTTCAGGCGCGACTCGGTGCCGGGGGTGAGGGCGTCGAGGTCGAGGCTCGCCGCGGTCGCGACGCGCAGTCGTCGGCCGTTGTGGAGCACGTCGATGGTGGTGCCCTCGCAGCGGCGCAGGAAGGTGGCGTAGGAGTTCGGCGGGTCCCCCACCCGCTCGAGGTCGTTCTTGAGCTCGACGATCTGGGCGCGGGCGGAGCGCGGCCCGCTGACCAGTCGCTCGTTGTGGGCGGCGAGCTTCTCGAGCTCGGCGGTCATCTCCGCGTAGGTCTTCATCGTCGTCTCCTCCCCGTGGGGCGGGTTCCTCGGTGGTCTGTGATGGTGCGGCTCAGCGGTCCCGGCCCTGGCGGATGTCGCGCAGGGCGCGCTTGAGCTTGCGGGGTGCGACGCCGCGCTCGGGTCTTCATCGTCGTCTCCTCCCCGTGGGGCGGGTTCCTCGGTGGTCTGTGATGGTGCGGCTCAGCGGTCCCGGCCCTGGCGGATGTCGCGCAGGGCGCGCTTGAGCTTGCGGGGTGCGACGCCGCGCTCGCCGACGTCCTGGGCGGTCCACTCGCCCGAGCCGCCGCCGAAGCCCTCGTTGTCGGGGTGGTTCAGCTCCTCCTCGTCGCGGGAGCCGGGCGCGGGCCGGGTCGCGCGGCGCGCCGCCTCGGTGCCGTGGGCGGTGCGGCGGGCGGTGAGCAGGAAGCCGGTGTGCGCGTTCATGCGGTGCTCGGGGCGCACGGCGAGGCCCTCGAGGTGCCAGGGACGCACGAAGGACTCCCAGGCGTGGGGCTCGGTGAACTCGCCGTGGTCGCGCGCGCCTCCGCGGTGCGGGAGAGCTGGGTGACGGTGGCGACGTAGGCGAGGAACACGCCGCCGGAGACGAGCACGTCCGCGGCGGCCTCCACGCACTCCCAGGGGGCGAGCATGTCCAGGACCACGCGGTCCACCGCGGCAGTGCCGAGGGTGGGGGCGACGTCCTGGAAGTCGCCGACAGTGAGGTCCCAGCGCGGGTGCGCGGCGCCTCCTCCTTGAGCCCGAAGAAGGTGCCGACGTTCTCGCGGGCGACCTCGGCGAAGTCCTCGCGACGCTCGATGGAGTGGACGGAGCCCTCGGGGCCGACGGCGCGCAGCAGCGCGGTGGTCAGCCCTCCCGAGCCGACGCCGGACTCGAGCACGCGCGCCCCCGGGAAGATGTCGCCCCACATGAGGATCTGCGCGGAGTCCTTGGGGTAGATGATCGCGGCGCCGCGCGGCATGGCGAGCATGTAGTCGGCGTACAGGGGCCGCGCGCCTGGTAGCGGATGCCGTGGCTGTTCTCGACGACGGTGCCGTCCTCGGCGCCGATCAGCTGGTCGTGGTGGAGCACGCCGCGGTGGGAGTGGAACTGCCCGCCCGGCTTCAGGGTGATGGTGTGCAGGCGGTTCTTGGAGTCCGCGAGCTGGACCTTGTCGCCGAGGGCGAAGGGTCCGGTGCGGTCGAGGCCGCGACGGGGCGCGCGGGGCGCGGGGCCCGACGCCGTGTCGTCGGCGGCGGGCGGCGGCTGAGAAGTCATGCTCTCCAGCATAGGGCCGGACCAGCGCGGTGACCGGGCCTGTTCACCGTCCGCGCAGGAGCGTGTTCACGTCGGCGCTGAGGATCACGCCCTGGGGCCGCCCGTCGGGGTCGACCACGAGGTAGACCGGCGCGGGGCGCGCGAGCATCGCGGAGACCAGCTCCTCGCCGCCGAGGCCCGTGCGCGGCGCGACCACGTCCCCGACGGGCTCGGCGACGGCGGAGGCGGGGACCTGCTCGCGGTGCCCCGGCGGGACCGCTGCGACCGCCTCCCCCTGGAGGCGCGGCGCCCGGCCGACGGTGCCGGGGCGCGGGGAGGCGGGATCCAGCAGCGAGCACCTGCTCCGCCCCCGGCCCGTCGGGCGGCGCGGCGAGCGGGGTGTGCGGGGCGAGCAGGCGCACCGGCCGGGCGAGCGCGACGGCGTCGAGCGCCCCCACCCGCTCCTGGACGCGCGCCTCCTCCAGGGCGCGGCTCGCCCCCTGCCAGAGCAGGCCCGCGATGAGCGGCGCCCAGAGGAGCGTCAGCAGGGAGAAGCCGCCCGCTCCGCCGAGGCGCACGATCCGCGACAGCGGCAAGAGCACCACGCCGACGGCGATGGCACGTCCGATCCAGGCGGTGATCCGGGTGCCGAGGACCGGACGGCGCAGGACCGCGCCGAGCAGGGACTCCAGCGCCCGCCCGCCGTCCATCGGCAGGCCGGGGAGCAGGTTGAACAGGGCCAGGACCACGTTCAGCCAGGTCGCGAAGGAGGCGGCGACCGAGAGCACCGTGCCCTGTGCCGCGATCGCGCCGAGGGCGCCGGTCGCCGCGGCGAGCAGGCCGTTGCTCGCGGGGCCGGCGAGGGAGACCAGCACGGACCCGATCGCGGGCATCCGCTCGGCCCGGTACTGCGTGTGCCCGCCCCACAGGGTCAGCGCGATGTGGTCGACCCTCGCCCCGAAGGCGCGCGCGACGAGCGCATGGGCGAGCTCGTGGACCAGCACGGAGAGGATGAGGAACAGGCCCAGGCCGAGGGCGACGAGCGCGCTCCGCCCGGCGGAGAGGCCCGGCCCCTGCAGCGAGGGGAACATCAGCACGGCCACCAGCAAGCACCGTGACGAGGGTGGCCGGGCTGACCTGGAGCGGCGGCGGCGCCCCGATCCTCAGCATCGTCCGTGGCATGGGGCCTCCTCGATCGCGGGGCGGCTCCCCGGGGCAGGGCGAGGATAGTCCCTGCTCCTGCGTCCCGGCTCAAGACGGCCCGGCCCCGGCACGAGGGCCCGACGAGCCTATGATGGAGCGATGAGTCGAATCGCCATCAC
The DNA here is from genome assembly GCF_038396325.1 of Brachybacterium sp. GPGPB12. NCBI lineage: Bacteria > Bacillati > Actinomycetota > Actinomycetes > Micrococcales > Dermabacteraceae > Brachybacterium > Brachybacterium sp. GPGPB12. The sequence goes on from NZ_CP149573.1 coordinate 347,928, forward strand.
GGCCTTCAGCGGGTGGAACGACGCCGGCGAGGCGGCCACCGGGGTGATCGAGCATCTCCTCGAGGTGTGGCCCTCGCGGCCCGTCGGCGCGGTCGACGCCGAGGAGTTCATCGACTTCCAGGTCAACCGGCCCGAGATCCGCACCACCGAGGAGGGGCCGCGGGTCGTGGACTGGCCCGACACCCGCCTCCACCTAATCACCCCGCCGCGGGGTCCGGAGATCGTCGCGGTGCTCGGACCGGAGCCGTCGCTGCGCTGGAAGAGGTTCTGCGACGAGGTGCTCGAGCAGCCTGCAGGCGCTCGACGTCTCCTCGGTGGTCTCCCTCGGCGCGCCGCTCGCCGACTCCCCGCACAGCCGCCCCCTGCCGGTCTCCTCGCAGGTCGAGCCGGTGCCCGCGCAGCCGGGTCGAGGACTCCGAGCTGTATTCGGGACCCATCGGGGTGCCGACGATCCTCGCCCGCCGCACCGCGAGCGCAGGGCTGAGGACGACGAGCATCTGGGTGCAGGTCCCCCACTACGTCTCCCAGAACTCCTCCCCGAAGGCGGTGCTGGGCCTCGTGCGCGAGGTGCAGGAGCTGATCAGCGCGCCGATCCCGCTCGGCGAGCTGGTGGAGGACGCCGAGGCGTGGGAGCGCGGGGTGGACGAGCTGGCCCGCACCGACGAGGACGTCGCCGAGTACGTGCGGCGCCTCGAGCAGGCGCAGGACGCGGCCGAGCCGCCCGAGGCGAGCGGCGACGCGATCGCGAAGGAGTTCGAGCAGTTCCTGCGGCGTCGCCGCGAGACGGACTGAGCCTCCCGGCCTGCGGGCTCAGCCGATCAGCGTGATCCCGAACAGGGCGTCGACCGCGGCGGCGACATCGCCCGGGGCGTCCCCGGGCGCTCGCGGCCCGCGGTCCCCGGGAGCTCGTCGCCCGCGGCCCAGGCGTCGAGCGCCGCGAGCGCGGCCGGGGTGTCGAGGTCGTCGCGCGCGCGGCGCGCGACGCCTCGACGACGTCGGACCGCAGGTCGCGGCGGCGGGCGGCGGCGCGATAGGCCTCCAGGCGCCGCTGCGCGCCCTCGAGCTCCGTGTCCGACCACTCCCAGTCGCTGCGGTAGTGGTGCGCCATGAGCACCAGACGGATCGCCATCGGGTCGACGCCGTCGCGGACGAGGCGGTGGACGAAGACGAGGTTGCCGAGCGACTTGCTCATCTTCTCGCCCTCGTACGCGACCATCCCGGCATGCGCGTAAGAGGTCGCGAAGGGGCGGCCGAGGCCGACCGCGTGGGCGGCGCTCAGGTCGTGATGGGGGAAGACGAGGTCGCGCCGCCGGCCTGGATGTCGAAGGGCAGGTCCAGGCCCTCCTCGGCGATGGAGACGCACTCCACGTGCCAGCCGGGGCGGCCCCGGCCGAGGGCGCCGCCGTCCCAGGCCGGCTCCCCCTCGCGCTCGGCGCGCCACAGCAGCGGGTCGAAACGGCCCCGCTTGCCCTCGCGGTCGGGGTCCCCGCCCCGGTCGGCGAAGACCTCGAGCATCTGCTCCTCGGTCCAGCCGGAGACGTCTCCGAGAGCGCCGTCGAGGGAGAGGTCGTGGTACCAGTCGTCGCCCTCGGCGTCGGGGGTCGGCACCTGGTAGGCGCGGCCCCGCTCGCGCAGGGTGTCGACGGTGGCGATGATCTCGTCCATCGCCTCGCTCACGGAGCGGTAGGTCTCCGGCGCGATGATGCGCGCCGCCGCCATGTCCTCGCTGAACAGCGCGACCTGGGACTCGGCCAGCGCGCGCCAGTCGACCCCGTCACGGTCGGCGCGCTCCAGCAGCGGGTCGTCGACGTCGGTGATGTTCTGGGCGGTGGTGACCCGGAGGCCGGAGTCGACGAGCGCACGACGCATGAGGTCGGTCGCGCGTGATATGTCGCCGCATGGCCCAGGTGGGTCGAGTCGTACGGCGTGATCCCGCAGACGTAGAGGCGGGCGTGTCCCGGCACGAGCGGCGTCACGGGGGCGATGCGCCCGGTGCGGGTGTCGAACAGCCGCAGCGGCGTCGTGGAGGCGGGCAGCGGGGTCAGCTCAGGGGTGGTCCAGGATTGCACCACTCGATCATACGATCGGCGCCGACGACGTGGGATCACGCGCCGCCCAGCGGGTCGATCACGCCGAACCAGAGCAGGCCCAGCAGGGCCACGCCCGCGACGATGCGGTAGATCACGAAGATCAGGTAGGAGCGGTTCTCGATCAGCCGCATGAACCACACGATCACCGCGTAGCCGACGCCGAAGGCGACGAGGGTGGCGATCGCGATCGCGGCCAGCGAGGGCTCCCCCGCGGCGGCCGCGGCGGCGCGCCCGTCGGCGGTGAAGAGCACCGGGACCTCCTTGACGGCCTTGTAGAGACCGGAGGCGAACACGGCGGGGACCGCGAGCAGGAAGGCGTAGCGGGCGGCGGCCTTGCGGGAGTAGCCCATGAGCGCCCCGCGGTGATCGTTCCGCCGGAGCGGGAGACGCCGGGGATCAGCGCGAGGGCCTGGGCGAGACCGAAGAGGATGCCGTCGCGCACCGTGAGCTGATCGAGCTCCTTGCGGTGCGGGGCGATCTTGTCGGCCAGCCCCAGCAAAGCAGGCCGAAGAGGATCAGCATCGAGGCGGTGATGTACAGGTTCCGCAGGCTGTGGTCGATCTGGTCCTCGAAGAGGAGCCCGAGCACGCCGATCGGGATCGAGCCGAGGATCACCAGCCAGCCCATCCGCACGTCGGGATCCGAGTGCGGGACCTTGCCGGCCAGGGCCCTGAACCACTTGCCGATGATCCGGGTGATGTCGTTCCAGAAGTAGATCAGCACCGCGGTCTCGGTGCCCAGCTGGATGATCGCGGTGAACGCGGCGCCCGGGTCCTGCCCGGGGTTCATGAGCTCCCCGACCACGCGCACGTGCGCGCTGGAGGAGATCGGGAGGAACTCGGTCAGAGCCTGGACCAGGCCCAGGATCACCGCCTCGATGAAGGACATGGACTCTCCTCGATGGACTCGCGCTCGGGGGTCGCCGCGGACGGCGTCACGGTTGCGGCAGCGCCGCGATCGACCCCGCACAGCGTACGCGGCGCCGGGCGGGTGCCCGGCGCCGCGCGGCGCTGATGAGGTGAAGACTGCATGGAGGTCCGGCGGACGAGGTGGGACCGACGGCCGGACAGGGTGCCCGGAGCGGCCGGCGCCTCAGACGAGCGCGACCTCAGCGGTCCTCGTCATCGTCCTCGTAGTCCTCGTCATCCTCATCGTCGTAGTCGTCGTCCTCGAAGTCGTCGAGATCGTCGAAGTCGTCGTCCTCATCGTCCTCGTCGTCATCGTCCCCGTCGAAGACGATCAGCGGCGTGGCGATGTCGTACGCGTCGAACAGGGCGTCGTCGTAGGTGTCGAAGGCCGTGGAGAGCCGCTCGGTGGCGGCGTCCAGGGCCGGGTCGTCGTCACCGCGGGAGGCGGCAGCGAGCCTCGTAGTGACGCTCGAGGGCGGCGATCAGCGCAGCGAGAGCGGAGCGAGGATCCGTGTTCATGGTTGGACCGTACATCGTCCGAGGGCACAATGGACAGGGGAGAACGGCGGGCCGTCCCCGTGATCCCGCACCGGGATGCGAAGGCGGCCCCCCGTACCGCAGCGACCGTGCCGCATCTCACGCCGCGACGGCCCCGTCGCAGGTCATCGCGCTCAGGAGGAACTGTTGATCCGACCCCGCACCCCGCTCACCGCCGAGGTCCAGCACGTGAGCGACCCCCGTGGCCGTCGCGACCTGCCCGTGGAGCGCGGGCGCCGGCTCGAGGACTACGAGTACCAGATCATCACGGTCCCCCGCGGCGGCTCGATCGGACAGGTCCGCGCCGAGCTCGCCGAGCAGGCGGAGTACGGGCGCTGGGAGCATGCGCGCACCCGCCTGTACATGGGCGGCGGGAAGAAGGTCTGGATGCGGCGGCGGATCATCCGGGTGCAGTCCACGCTGTAGAGCGGACTAAAAGCGGCGTCCGCCCGTCGTCCACATCCCTCGCGCCGGCCGGGCGCGGACCGTGCGGATCTGGTGGGATGGGCCCGTGCCCGTCTCCTCCCCGCTCCTGCTCGCCGTGCCGCTGGTGGTCTACCTGCCGCCGGCGGCGCTGCTCGCCTGGCACGACGGCACCTCGCACCGGCTCCCGAACCGCTGGGTCGCCGGGCTCACCGGCGGGGTCGGCCTCGCCCTCGCCGTGCTCGCGCCGCTGGTCCCCTCGCTGCGTCCCGCCCTGTCCTCGGCGGCGATCATCGCCATGGCCCTCGGGGCCGGGGCGATCCTCCTGGGGCTCCTCGCACCGTCGCTGCTGGGGATGGGGGATGCGAAGACGGTGCCGGTGGTGGTGCTGATGTCGGCGGCGCTCGGCGGGGAGGTGCTCCTGGCGGGGCCGCTGGCAGGGATGCTCCTGGCAGGGGTGCTGGGCGGCGTGGTCCTGTTCGCGACCCGGCGTTCGGGGGCGCGCTTCGCCGTCGGACCGGTGCCGCTGGCCGTCCCGTTCCTGGGGTCGCTGGGCGCTCCTATGGTCGCCGCGGCGCTCGGCACCGCCTGAGCGGCAACACCCGGACGGCGGCGCCTGGACGGCATCGCTCGGACGGCACCACCAGGGCGATCGCGGGCAGGCCCCGGCTCAGCGGCCGCGCCGGCGCCGCCGGGCGACCTCGTAGAGGGCGAGGGACCCGGCCACGGAGGCGTTCAGCGACGAGGCGCTTCCGCTCATCGGGATCTCCGCGATCGCGTCGCAGGCCTCCCTCCACCCGGCGCTCATCCCCACCGTCTCGTTGCCGACGACCAGCGGCGTCGGCCCGGTCAGGTCGACGTCCGCGACCTCGTGGCCGCCTGCCTCGTCCAGCCCCAGCACCGTCCACGGCTCGCCCGCGGCGCGTCGGCCCTCGACCCACTCGAGCACCTCGCGGTGCGAGGGGGCGCGCAGGACGGGCACGGCGAAGACCGAGCCGGTGCTCGCCCGGATCGCGGCGGGATCCCAGGGATCGGCGGCGTGGCCGGTGACCACGAGCCCCGCGCCGCCGAGCGCGTCGACGGAGCGGGCGAGGGAGCCGATGTTCCCCGGCCCCGTCGGCCGGTCGAAGACGACCACGGTCGAGCGCGGCCCGGCCTCGAGGCGGGAGAGGTCGTCCGCGGGCATCGCGGCGACGGCCAGCGGCTCGGGGGCCCCGTCCTCCTTCTCCCCCAGCTCCGCCATCAGCTCGGGGGCGAGGTGGACGACGGGCGCCGGCGAGGACTCGAGCGACTCGCGGGCCCAGCGGGAGGGGTTCTCCCTCGAATCGGTCAGCGCCGCGCGGATCTCGTGGCCGTGGTCGATCGCCTGCGTGATCGGGCGGACGCCCTGGACGAGCATCTCCCCGGCGCGGCCGCGCTTGGTGCGGTTGGTCAGCAGGGACTGCCACTGCTGGAACTGCGCGTTGCGGCGCTCGATGCGGCGCGCGGTGCGCCGCGCGGCGCGGCGGGTGTCGCGAGGGCTCATGCCCCGGCCCCGTCGTAGCCGAGCTGGCGCCAGGCCTCGTAGACGGCGATCGAGACCGAGTTGGCGAGGTTCAGGGAGCGGCGGGCCGGGAGCATCGGGATCCGCACCCGGGAGGTGATGCGCGGGTGGGCCATGACCTCCTCGGGCGACCCGGTCGGCTCGGTGCCGAAGAGCAAGACGTCCTCCCGCCGGTACTCGACCTGTCCGAAGGTGGTCTCGGTGTGCGCGGTGAAGGCGAAGACCCGTGCGTCGGGCACCGCGGCGAGAGCGGTCTCGAGGTCGGGGTGGATGCTCACCTCGGCGAGGTCGTGGTAGTCCAGTCCTGCTCGGCGCAGCTTCGCGTCCTCGAGGTCGAAGCCGAGCGGCTCGATGAGGTGGAGGCGGGCTCCGGTCACGGCCGCGAGACGGATCGCGTTGCCGGTGTTCCCGGCGATCGCCGGCTCGTGGAGGAAGACGTGGACCATGAGGAGGATTCTCCCACGCACCGTCCCCGTCCCCTCACCAGTGCGCGGCCTGCCGGATCAGGTTGATCGGGATCGAGGTGCCGAACATCCCCAGCGCGCGCCGCCAGGCGGGGGTGCGCACCGGGGCGGGCGCGGGGAGCGGGACGTCCGACGACGCCGCGGCCACGGCGGTCTCCTCGGCTTCGGGGCGATGTCGCCCCGCTCCAGACCGGCACCCGCTCCCCCGCGCCCGGGCCCACCTCCTGCTCAGAGGATCAGGAACAGGGCTCCGGCCATGACGAACCCGATCACGGACTCGAGGGTCTGTCGCACGGTCCAGGTGCGCGCGTCGTGGCCACGTCCATGTTCAGCGACCGGCCGACGAGCCAGAAGCCGGAGTCGTTCACGTGCGAGGCGAAGACGGAGCCCGCGGCGGTCGCGACGGTGATCGCGGCGATCTGTCCGGCCGAATAGCCGGCCGCCTCCACCGCCGGCGCCATCAGGCCGGCGGCAGTGACGAGGGCGACGGTCGCCGAGCCCTGCGCGACGCGCATCACCACGGCGATGACGTAGGCGGCGAGGATCAGCGGAAGGCCCAGGTCGCCGAGCACTCCGGAGAGCGCGTCGCCGATGCCCGAGGAGCGCAAGACGCCGCCGAACATGCCGCCCGCGCCGGTGATCAGCACGACGGAGCAGATCGGGCCGAGCGAGGAGTCGACGATCTTCTCGAGCGCGGAGCCGTTCTCGCCGCGGCGGGAGCCGAGCACGAGGAGCGCGACGAGAACCGAGATCAGCAGTGCGACGGCGGAGGAGCCGAGGGTGGTGAGCACGCCGTACCAGACGGCGCTCTCGTCCACCGCGCCGGCGGCGCGCAGGAAGTCGAGGCCGGTGTTGAGGAAGATCAGCGCCATCGGCGCAGCAAGCACCGCGATGACGGTGCCGACCTTCGGCGGGTTCGCGACCGGCTCGCCGTCGCCGCCTCCGAAGATCCCGCCCATGGTCTCGAGGGTGAAGGGGAACTTCCTGGCGGTCACGCGACCCCACAGCACGCCGGTGAGGTAGAAGGTGGGGATCACGCAGACCAGGCCGATCAGCAAGACGATGCCGAGGTTCGCGCCGTACAGCTCCGTCGCGGTGACGGGGCCGGGGTGCGGCGGGACGAAGACGTGCATCGCCGAGAAGGCGACGGCCGAGGGCATGGCGTAGAGCAGCGACGGGGCCGCCGAGCCGTGCGGCGACCGCGAAGACGATCGGGAGCATGACCACGAGCCCCGCGTCGAAGAACATGGGGAAGCCCATGAGCAGGGAGGCGACGCCGAGGGCGAGCGGTGCCCGCTTCTCGCCGAACATGCGGATCATCGTCTCGGCCAGCACGGTCGCGCCGCCGGAGTGCTCGATCAGCTTGCCGAGCATCGCGCCGAGGCCCACGAGCAGGGCGACGCTGGCGAGGGTGCCGCCGAAGCCGTCCAGCATCACGTCCACGATCGAGCCGGAGGGGATTCCGGTCGCGAACGCCGTCAGCAGGCTGACCAGGATCAGCGTGAGGAAGGCGTGGAGCTTGAACCGGATGACGAGGACGAGGATCAGCGCGACGGCGCCGGCCGCGATCGCGAGCAGCGGCGCGGCCCCGAGTGTCTGGGACCAGCCTTCGATCTCCATGGGGATCTCCTTGGGGAAGAGACGGAGGGACGCCGCACGGCGCGGGGTCCTGGGAACGCGGTCGGGCCGCGGGCCGGCGCCGACGCCGGGCGGCGCGCCGCCGACAGCTCATCCTGTCAGACAGGTCGCCTCCGCGTCCGAGTGCGGTCGTCTCCCGGGACGCAGGGATCCAGACATGCGGAAGGCCCCGGCTCATCGAGTGAGCCGGGGCCTTCCCTGCGGTGTCCGAGGGGGGACTTGAACCCCCACGCCCTAAAGCGGGCACTAGCACCTCAAGCTAGCGCGTCTACCAATTCCGCCACCCGGACAGGTGCGTCGTGCTGACTCGAGAACAGTAGCACGGTCCGAACCTCGCTCCGGACCAGAAAGCGCCTCTGCCAGGGTGAACGTGAAGACAATCACGCCGGGGCGCCCACCCGGCCCCGATCCATCACGGCGTGCAGGACGGCCAGGACGAGATCGATCCGCACCTCGAGGCTGGCCGGGGCCGGGACCGGCAGGCGGTCGGCGAGGTCCTGGAGGGCGGCGGCGGCGAGCACGACCATGGTCGGATCGGGGTCGACGAGGTGCGACGCCTCCCAGCTCCCCATCTCCTCGAGGAGCGCGGCGAGCTGGGCGGCGGCGTCCTGTCGGCCGCGCGTGAGCAGATCGGCGCGGGCGCGGGTGGCCAGGGCGGTGCAGCGGCGCGCCGCGGCCGTCGAGAGGTCTGCGGGGATCGACGTCGCGGTCACGGCATCCGGGGAGGAGATCACCTGCCGTGCGGCCTCCAGCCCCTCGGCACCCTGCGCCGTCGTGCCGCCGTTCAGGCCGTCCTTCGCCAGCTCCATGCCGCCGTCCCCTCCCGCTCGTCCCGGGGCCCGGACGGGTCCCTGCGACGCGCGTCACTTTACCCCGTCTTTACCTGCGGGGACAAGGGCGGTGCGGAGGGTGCTCAGCTCCCGGCGCTCCCCCGGCGCCGTGCGAGCTCGTCCCGGGCGGCGGCGAGCATCGTCGCGACCGGGGCGGCGGGGAGGTGCGCATGGAGCGCACCTGCATGTCGGCCTGGTGGGCGAGCATCTCGAGGCCGTCGGCGACCTCTCCCCCGGCCTGTCGCGCACGACGGCGGCGACGGGGGCGGGCCACGGGTCGTAGAGGACGTCGAGCAGCACCTGCGGCGGCGCGATCCCGGCCTCGCCGCGGGCCTCCCAGGCGGCGGCGACGGCTCGAGCGCCCTCCACCGCGAGGGCGCTGACGACCGCATCCGCCCGGAGCACCTCGTGGTGCGAGGACCAGGGGATCTCGACCGCCTCGGCGCCGGCCTCCTCGGCGAAGCGGTGCAGCGGCGCGAGCTTCTCGGCGCCGCGGGCGGTGAGCAGGACGGTGGTGGCGCCGAGGTCGAGCAAGCGCCGCGAGCGCGCTGAGCGCGGTCGCCCCCGAGCCCACCACGCCGCCGGTGGCCACGGACCGAGCGCCGTGGTCGCGCAGGGCCGCGGCGATCCCGTGCACGTCGTGGTTCTCGGCCCGCCAGGTGCCGCCGGGGCGGCGCAGCGAGGGTGTTGGCCACGCCGAGCCGCCGGGAGACCTCGTCGTGCTCGGCGGCGAGGGCGAAGGCCTCGGGCTTGCCGGGCATGGTGACCGAGAGGCCCTCGAGCTCGCGCCCGGGCCCGTCGGAGAGGAAGGCGGGCGCTCCCCGCCTCGACCTCGAAGCGCTCGTAGCGGGCGTCGTCCACGCCGAGCGCTCGGTATGCGGCGGCATGCGGCGACCGGGGAGAGCGAATGGGCGACGGGCGAGCCGATCACCGCGAAGCGGCGGATCGGTCCTTGCCAGTTCAGTCCTTCGAGGCCGCCCATTCCTGCCACTCCTTGACGTTCTTCTCGTGCTCGGCCCAGGTGGAGGCGAACTTGGTCTCGCCCGTGTCGGTGTTGACGGCCACGAAGTAGAGCCAGTCCCCCTCGGGCGGGTCCGCGGCGGCGTCGAGCGCTTCGGCGCCGGGCGCGGCGATCGGGCCGGGCGGCAGGCCGTCCTTGAGGTACGTGTTGTACGGGCTGTCGGTGGCCCGCTCCGCATCGGTGGTGCCGACGCTGGCCGACTTCCCCGTCACGTAGTGGACGGTCGAGTCGAACTGGAGCTTCATCGGCGAGCCCTTCGCCTCGCCTGTGCCCTCGAGGCGGTTGTGGATCGTGCGCACGACCTTCCCGTAGTCCTCGGGGTTGCGCACCTCCATCTCCGCGAGGGAGGCGTAGGTGAGGGTGGTGTGCCACTGGTCCTTCGGGATCTCCCGCTGCTCGAGTCGCTCCTTCATCCGACCCCACATCATCTCGATGACGTCCTCGGCCGTGTGGTCCTCGAGGATGTCGTAGCGGCCTGGCCAGAGGTAGCCCTCGAGGGTGCCGGCCTCGTTCTCGGGGATGCCGTAGGAGGTGTAGTCCTTTGCGGCGGCCTCGAACTCCTCCACCGGGATGCCGGTCTCCTCGGAGAGCAGCGCCCAGATCTGGGTGAGGCGCAGGCCCTCGGGGACGATCACGCGGTGCCCGGCGAGGTTCTCCGGGTCCATCAGCATGGTCAGCGCGTCGGCGGAGGTCATCTCCTTCTTCAGCCGGTACACGCCCGGCTCGATCTTCGAGGCGTCCTGGGTGGAGGAGAACAGCGTGACGAACGGCGCGGAGGTCTTGATGACGCCCTGGTCCACGAGGGTCGCAGCGATGTCCGTGCCGGTGTCGCCCTCGCCGACCTCGACGAGCGCCTCCCCGTCGCCGGGCCCCTCGAACTCGGGGGCCTCGTCCTCGACGCTGACGTTCGCGGTGACCCACCGGTACCCCTGGAAGCCGCCGACGGCGAGGGCGCCGACCACGGCGAGGACGAGCAAGACGGGCAGCAGCGAGCGGAAGAATCCGCCGCGTCGGCGCCGCGGCTCGCCGCGATGCCCGCCGCGGCGCGGGCGAGGGGCGGCCGCCTCGTCGTCCTCTGGGTTCTGCGCCTCGGCGAGCTCGTCGAAGGAGAGGTCCTCGTCCTTCATCAGCTGTCCTCCTCGGTCTGGTCCTGCGCGGTCGCGCTCGGCGGCTCCTCGACGAGCTCGCCGCCGCGCCGCCCGGTGGACCTCTCGAGGTCCAGGGCCTGCTGGAGGATCATCACGGCGGCGACCTGGTCCACGACCTGGCGGTGGCGGCGACCCTTGCGTCCGGAGCTGTGCGGCGCCTTGTGCGCGGAGACCGTGGTCAGCCGCTCGTCGATCAGGCGGACCTCGATCTGCCGTGCGCCCGCGACCAGCGGCGTCACGAGCTCCGCGGCGAACACGCGCGCCTTCGTCGCGGCCACGCCCTCGGACCCGTCCAGGGACCGCGGGAGCCCGACCATGATGACATGGGCGTCCAGCTCGACCCCCTCTTCCACGACTCGGCGCGCCGCCGTGTCGCGCTCGAGGGTCTCGACCGGTGTGGCGATGAGCCCGTCGAGATCGCTGCGGGCGAGCCCGACGCGGACGTCTCCGACGTCCACGCCGAGCCTCACCCCGCGCGGGAGGCCCGTCGGCGCCTCGGCGTCGACCGGGCCGCTCATGCGGTCCGGGTCTCCTCGATCGCGCCGCGCACCGCGGCGAGGGCCTCGGCGATGCGGGCCGGCTCGCCTCCGCCGCCCTGGGCGAGGTCGGGCTTTCCGCCGCCGCGGCCGCCCATGGCCTCCGCGCCGGTGCGCAGCAGGGTCCCGGCCGCGAGGCCGAGGTCGCGGGCGCCGGCGCTGGTGGCGACCACGAGGGCGGCGCGACCGCCCTCGTGCCCGGCCACGGCGACGACGACGGGCGCGTCCTCGCCGAGGCGGGCGCGCAGGTCGGTGGCGAGGGTGCGCAGGTCGCCGGCGGCGACCCCTCCCCGCGTCGTGCAACAGCACGCGCACGCCGGAGACGTCCTGGGCGCTGTCGACCAGGCGGCCCGCCTCGGCCTGCAGCCGCTGGCCGCGGAGCGTCGCGAGTCGCTTCTCCATGTCCCTCATCCGCTGGGTGAGAGAGCGGACGCGTTCGGGGCGACTCCTCGGCGGAGCCGACCTTCAGCATCTCGGAGAGCTGGGAGACCAGGGCATGGGACTTGGCCTGGTGGCGGTAGGCGGACAGGCCGACGAGCGCGTCGACGCGGCGCACGCCCGAGCCGATCGAGGCCTCGCCCATCAGCTGGACGGTGCCGATCGCGCCGGTGCTCGCGACGTGGGTGCCGCCGCAGAGCTCGCGGGACCAGTCCCCGCCGATGGAGACGACGCGCACGATGTCGCCGTACTTCTCGCCGAACAGCGCCTGGGCGCCCAGCGCCTTCGCCTCGTCGATCGGCATCTGCTGATCGGTGACGGAGAGCTCCTCCTGCAGGAGCGTGTTGACGCGTCCCTCGATCTGCTCGAGCACGGACTTCGGCACGGCCTGGCCGTAGCGGAAGTCGAAGCGCATCCGGCCGGGCGAGTTCTCGGAGCCGGCCTGGGTCGCACCGTGGCCGAGCTCCTCGCGCAGGGACTCGTGGACCATGTGGGTGGCGGTGTGGGCGCGGGCGATCGCCCCTCGTCGGTCGCGGTCGATCGACGCGATGGCGGAGACGCCGGGGGCGAGCTCGCCCTCGACGAGGCGCCCGCGGTGGACGATCAGGCCCTTCACCGGCTTCTGCACGTCGTCGACCTCGACCAGGCCGCCGCCGGTCAGGGCGATGCTGCCCTGGTCGGCGAGCTGGCCGCCGGACTCGGCGTAGAACGGGGTCGAGGCGAGCACGACCTCGACCTGCGCGGGCGCCTGGACGGAGTCGACGAGCGCGCCGTCGACGAGCACGGACTCGACGGTGGTGGCGACGGTGTCCTCGGTGTAGCCGAGGAACGGCACCTCGCCGCCGCGCTCGGAGAGCAGGCGGTTGTAGAGGCCGGTGTCGGTGTGGCCGGTCTTCTTCGCGGCCGCATCGGCGCGGGCGCGCTCGCGCCGCTCCTGCATCGCGGAGCGGAAGGCGTCCTCGTCGACCTGGAGCCCGACCTCGGCGGCCATCTCCATGGTCAGGTCGATCGGGAAGCCGTAGGTGTCGTGGAGCTTGAACGCCTCGTCGCCGGGCGCGACGCGCCCGCCGTCGGCCGCGGCGCTCTTCGCGACCTGGTCGAAGATCGCGGTGCCGGTCTCGAGGGTGCGTCGGAAGGTGTCCTCCTCCGCGTAGACGATCTCGGCGATCCGCGCGAAGTCCGCCTCGAGCTCCGGGTAGGACTCGGCCATGAGGTCCTTGGAGATCGGCGCGCAGGTGCGGCATCGACGGCTCGGCGTAGCCCAGCAGGCGCAGGGAGCGCACGGCGCGACGGATGAGGCGGCGAAGCACGTAGCCGCGGCCCTCGTTGCCGGGCCGCACGCCGTCGCCGACGAGCATCAGCGCGCCGCGCACGTGGTCGCCGATGATGCGCAGGTGGACGTCGTCCTCCTCGTCCGCACCGTAGCGGCGGCCGGAGAGCTCCTGCGCCTTCTCGATGACGGGGAAGATCTGGTCGATCTCGTACATGTTCTGCTTGCCCTGCAGCAGGTAGGCGAGACGCTCGACCCCGAGGCCGGTGTCGATCGCCTTCTGGTCGAGCTCGCCGAGCGGCTCGTAGTCCTTGCCCTTGCCCGGGCCGCGCAGGAACTGGTCGAAGACGAGGTTCCAGATCTCGAGATAGCGGTCCTCGGCGCGCTCGTCGCCGGGCCACTGGGGAAGACGGCCGGTGGGGGCGTCGGGGCCGTACTCCGGGCCGCGGTCGTAGTACCACTCGCCGGTGGAGCCGGCGGGGCCGGGCTGGCCGGTGTCCCAGCGGCTCTCCTCCCAGGGCAGCTGCACGATCCGCGCGGGGTCCAGGCCGATGACCTGCACGAGGTGGTCGTAGGACTCCTGGTCCTGCTCCCACAGGGTGATCCAGAGCCGCTCGGGCTCGAGGCCGAAGCCGCCGTCGTCGACGGAGGAGGTCAGCGACTCCCAGGAGAAGTCGATCGCACCGGTCTTGAAGTAGTCGCCGAACGAGAAGTTCCCGGCCATCTGGAAGAACGTGCCGTGGCGGGTGGTGCGCCCGACGTTCTCGATGTCGTTGGTGCGGATGCACTTCTGCACGCTCACCGCACGGTCGTAGGGCGCCTTCTCGGTGCCGACGATGTACGGGATGAACGGGACCATGCCGGCGATCGTGAAGAGGATCGAGGGGTCGTTCGAGACCAGCGAGGTGCTGGGAACGACCTCGTGCGCCTTCTTCTCGAAGTGGGCGAGGAACCGCCGGTGGATCTCGGAGGTGCGCATGGGTGCGGGATGTCCTTCCTGGAGCCGCGTCGGCGGCGCGGCGGGATGCTGTGGGGCGGACGGCCGTGGTGCGGCCGGCACTGCGGACACGAAGGCCCCGGTCAGGGTACCGGAGTACACCCGCCGGGGCCTGTCGCGCCGCGGAGAGGAGAGGTCAGCGCGCGTAGTACTCGACGACCATCTGGACGTCGACCGTGACGGGGACCTCGGCGCGCTTGGGGCGCGAGACGAGCTGGGCCTTCAGCTCGGGCGACTCGACGGAGAGGTAGGAGGGGACCGACGCGAGCACGTCGGAGTTCCCGCCCTCGGCGGCGATCTGGAAGGGCTCCATGGCCTGCGACTTCGGCTTGACCTGGATGGTCTGGCCGGGCGCGACGCGGAAGGAGGGGCGGTCCACCAGCTGGCCGTCGACCAGGATGTGACGGTGCACGACGGCCTGGCGGGCCTGGAGGATGGTGCGGGCGAAGCCGGCGCGCAGGACGAGCGCGTCCAGGCGCATCTCCAGCGGCTCGACCATCGACTCGCCGGTCAGGCCCGGGCGCTTCTTGGCGTCCAGGTATGCGCGGTGCATCTGCTTCTCGCGGAGGGCGTACTGCGCGCGCAGACGCCGCTTCTCCTTGAGGCGGACCGCGTAGTCGGACTCGGTGCGGCGACGGGCGCGGCCGTGCTCGCCCGGGGGGTACGGGCGCTTCTCGAAGTACTTGACCGACTTCGGGGTGAGCGGGAGCCCGAGGGCTCGGGACAGACGCGCCTGGCGGCGCGCACGGGTGACGTTGGTCACGAGGTATACCTCTTGTTCGCGTGTGGTGAATCCAGTCTTGCAGCCGCGGATTCAGCGGCCGACTCTACCGCACGCCCCCGTCCGGGTCCATGTCCGACGGGGCTGGTCACGCCAGGCTTCCTGTGGAGTGCCTCACGCGCCCGCGCCGGTCGGGGGCGGAGCCTGGTCCAGGATGCGCCGCGCGCCTCGACCCGGCGGCTCGTGACCTCTTCGTGCCCGTGACCCTTGGGGTGGTAGTAGCGGGTGCCGACGAGGTCGTCGGGCGCGTACTGCTGGGCGACCACGGCGTGCGGGGCGTCATGGGCGTACTGGTACTCGACCCCGTGTCCGAGCTTCTTCGCTCCCGAGTAGTGGGCATCGCGCAGATGGGCGGGGACGCCCTGGCCCTTCCCGGCGCGGACGTCCGCGATCGCGGCGTCCAGCGCCTTGTAGGAGGCGTTGGACTTCGGGGCGGTGGCGATGTGGACGACGGCCTGGGCGAGCGGGATGCGCCCCTCGGGCATGCCGAGCATCTGCACGGCCTGCATCGCCGAGACCGCGACCTGCGGCGCGGCGGGGTCGGCCATGCCCACCTCCTCGCTCGCGGCGATCACGACGCGTCGGGCGATGAAGCGGGGGTCCTCCCCGCCTCGATCATGCGGGCGAGGTAGTGGAGGGAGGCGTCGACGTCGCCGCCGCGCATGGACTTGATGAAGGCGCTGGTGACGTCGTAGTGCTGGTCGCCGCCGCGGTCGTAGCGCGGCGCGGCCCGGTTCACGGCCTGGGAGAGGGTGGCCGCGTCGATCTCCTTGGACTCCTTCATCAGGGCCGCGGCGGCGGCCGCCTCGAGGGAGGTGAGGATCTTGCGGGCGTCCCCGCCGCCGAGCCGCAGCGAGCGCCTCGCGGGCGTCGCCCGTGAGGGTGACGGCACCGCCGAGCCCTCGCTCGTCGGTGAGCGCGCGGTCCACGAGGGTGTCGAGGTCCTCCCGGGCGAGCGGCTCGAGGGTGAGCACGATCGAGCGCGACAGCAGGCTGGGGAGATCACCGAGAAGTAGGGGTTCTCGGTGGTCGCGGCGACGAGGGTGACCCAGCGGTTCTCGACGCTCGGCAGCAGCGCGTCCTGCTGCGACTTCGAGAAGCGGTGGACCTCGTCCACGAAGAGCACGGTCTCGCGGCCGACGGTGCGCGACCGGGAGCGGGCCTGGTCCACCACGTCGCGGATGTCCTTGACCCCGGCGAGCACGGCGGAGACCTCGACGAACTCGCGGTCGCCGGACTGCGCGACGACATAGGCGAGGGTGGTCTTGCCGGTGCCGGGCGGTCCCCACAGGATCACGGAGCTCGGCGCGGTGCGGGAGTCGTCGGTGGAGACCAGGCGGCGCAGCGGACTGCCGGGCTCCAGCGCCGCGTGCTGGCCGACGATCTCCTCGAGGGTGCGGGGGCGCATCCGCACCGCGAGCGGGGCGCGGTGGTCGACGTTGCGGTCCGACAGGGTGCGCGGCGCAGGCGCATCACCGCCCAGCGAGAAGAGGTCCTCGTCCATCCCTCCAGAGTAGGCCCGGCGCCCGTGCGGGGAGGGCCTCGCCCGCGTTGACTCCCGTGACGGCAGGGCTCAGCGGCGCAGGGCGCGCGCGATCCGCCCGGGCCAGGACGGGCCCTCGTAGATGAAGGCGGTGTAGCCCTGGACGAGGTCGGCGCCGGCGGCGAGCCGCTCGCGGACGTCCTCGGCGGTGGTCACGCCGCCGCGGCTGATCACCACGGCCTCCTCCCCCAGCTCGGCGCGGAGCAGTCGGAGGATCTCGAGGGAGCGGCGGGCCAGCGGCGGGCCGGAGAGGCCGCCTGCGCCGATCCGCGCGATCTCGGCGCGGTCGGCGCGCGCTCCGCGGGCCGGGAGATGGTGGTGTTGGTCGCGATGACGCCGGCGAGCCCCACCTCGGCGGCGAGGCGGGCCACCGCCGTGACGTCGGCGTCGTGGAGGTCGGGGGCGATCTTCACGAGCACCGGCACCTCGCGGCGCAGACGACGGGCGGCGCCGCGGCTCTCGTCGACGACGGCCTCGAGGATCGGGCGGAGCATCTCGACGCTCTGCAGATCGCGCGACCCCGGGGTGTTGGGGCTGGAGACGTTGATGGCGAGATAGGAGGCGTAGGGCGCGAGCAGACCGGCGGAGAAGCGATAGTCCTCGGCCGCGTCCTCGAGTGCCGTGATCTTCGACTTGCCGATGTTCACGCCGATCACCGCGCGCTGGCCGCGCTCGGTGCGTCGGGCCGCGGCGAGGCGGTGGGCGAGGGCCTGGGCGCCGTGGTTGTTGAAGCCCATACGGTTGATCAGCGAACGGTCCCCCACCAGGCGGAAGGAGCGCGGGCGCGGATTGCCGGGGCCGCGCCTTCGCGGTGACGGTGCCGACCTCGACGTGGCCGAACCCGAGGTCGAGGAACGCGAGCGGGAGCTCCCCGTCCTTGTCGAGACCGGCCGCGAGGCCGAGCGGGGAGGAGTGCTCCGCGCCGAGCACGCGACGACCGGTGCCCGCGGGCCGCATCGGGTCCGGGGTGCCCGTCGCGCGGCGCAGGAGCCGCGGCGCGCCGGGGACCGCGTGCGCGAGCGACAGCGCCCGCAGGGTCAGCAGGTGCGCCTGCTCGGGGTCGAGACGGGCGAGCACGTGACGGAACAGGACGTCGTAGGGCCCGCGACGGGCGGCGGTGTCGGTGGTCACGGGCATACGGTACGCGGTCCGGGCCCCGCTCCCCGGGGCCCAGGGCTCTTGCGGACGCGCCGCAGGGGTGCTCCGGCCGGGCCGCCCGGGCCCGATGGTCAGGCCTCGGGGCGCTTACGGGCCCCGAGGAGCATGTAGACCAGCGCGAGCACGGGCGGCGCGAGCGGCACGTAGCCGTAGCCCTGGCCGTACACGCTCCACACGGTCGCCTCGGGGAACAGCACGGGGTCGAGCACGGTCAGGGTGCCGACGGCGAGCACGCCGATCAGCTCGATCACGACGAGCACCCGGGCGACCCTCGAGCGCCGTCCGCCGCGCACCAGGGCGACGGTCACGGCGATGTAGGTCGCCGCCGCGAGCAGCGAGAGGGAGTAGGCCACCGGTGCGCGGTCGAAGTCCCGCAAAGACCTGCACCAAGCGCGCGCGGTCGCCGAGAGGGCGAAGATGCCGTAGACGGCGACGAGGACGATCTCGAAGCCGCGCCCGCCGCGGCTCCTGACCGGCGCGGGACCGCGTCCGTCGCGGTCCGCAGGGCGGTCGTCGGTGCGCGGTGCGGTCATGCGAAGCCTCCCGGCCAGATCTGGTGGATGCGCATCAGGAGCACGAGGGTCACCGCGCAGGTCACGGCGATCACCACGCTCCCCCAGCGCGTGCGCTCGAAGGCGCCGAGCCAGCCCCCGCCGACGACGAGCATCAGCCCTGTCAGCACGTACCCGTAGAGCGTCACCCGTTCGGGCGGCGGGCCTGCGGAGGTCGCATCGCGCACGCCGAGGGAGATGCCGAGCACGATCCAGCCGATCGCTGTCAGCGCCGCGGCGCCCAGCGAAGACGAGGTCGGCGCTGAGATCCTTCGCGGCGTAGTAGATCGCGAGCGCGGTGGTCAGACCGCCCAGCACGGCGACCACGATGCTCAGCAGGCTCATCGGTGCGGCTCCCTCATCGTGCGGTCGGTCCTCCTCCACGGCCGCGGACGGTCGGTCGGGGCCGGGACCTACGATAGGCCCATGCCGATTCTGGAACTGACCGCTGAACCCTTCGTCGACGTCGCCGCCGACGTCCTCGTGCTCCCCCTGGTCGCCGGCGCGGGCGATGCCCCCGCCTCCGTCCCGGGATCCCCCGAGATCTCCGAGGCCGTCGCGGGCCTCGCCCCCTCCGCCGCGCGGGGGGACCTGCACCGTCTGCCCTCCGCCGGCCTCGCCGCCGCAACCACCCTGCTCCTCGTCGGCGTGGGCGAGGAGGATCTCGCCGCCGTCTCCGCCGAGGACCTCCGCCTCGCCGTCGGCGCCGCGACCCGCTCGCTGACCGGCGTCGGCCGCGCCGCGCTCGCCCTGCCCACCGCGTCCGACGCGCGCCGCGCCGCCGCCCTCGAGGGCGCCGCGCTCGGCGCCTACGCCTTCACCGCGCACAAGACCGGCACCGGAGAGAAGGCCCCCAAGGGCGCCCTGGCCGAGATCGTCCTGCTCGCCGGCGAGGCCGGGACCGACGCCCTCGAGCCCGCGCTCGAGCGGGCCCGTGTGCTCTCCGGCTCCGTCGACCTCGTGCGCGACCTCGTGAACACCCCGCCGAACCTGCGCCCCCGGCGGAGTTTGCCCGCCGCGCGGAGGAGCTCGTCGCCGACCTCCCGATCACGGTGACCGTACTGGACGAGGCCGCCCTCGCCGAGGGCGGCTATGGCGGCATCGTCGGCGTCGGCCAGGGTTCGACGCGCCCGCCGCGCCTGGTCCGCCTCGAGTACGCACCTGCCGGGGCGAGCCGCTCCGTCTCGCTGGTGGGCAAGGGCATCACCTTCGACACCGGCGGGATCTCCCTGAAGCCGGCGCCCGGCATGGAGGACATGACCTCGGACATGGCCGGTGCCGCGACCGTGCTCGGCGCGACCGTCGCCGCGGCCCGTCTCGGGCTGGACGTGAAGGTCACCACCTTCCTCGCCCTCGCCGAGAACATGCCCGGCGGCGGCGCCCAGCGCCCGGGCGACGTGGTCACCATGCGCGACGGCACCACCGTCGAGGTGCTGAACACCGACGCCGAGGGCCGCATGGTCATGGCCGACGCGCTCGTCGACGCGGTCGCCGCGGAGCCGGACCTGGTGATGGACGTCGCGACCCTCACCGGCGCGGCCGTGGTCGCGCTCGGCAAGCGCACCGGCGGCGTGATGGGAACCGAGACCGGCCGGTCTGCCGTGGTGGCGGCCGCCGAGCGCGCCGGCGAGCCCTTCTGGCCGTCGCCCTTCCCGCAGGAGCGCGCGCCGACCTCACCGGTCGCGTCGCGGACCTGCGCAACATCGGCGAGCGTCCCGGCGGGGCGCTCTCGGCGGGCATCTTCCTCAGGGAGTTCGTGGGCTCGACCGAGTGGGCCCACCTGGACATCGCCGGCCCCGCCTTCGCCAGCGCACCGCTGGGCTACATGGGCAAGGGAGCCACCGGGATGAGCGTCCGCACCGTCCTGCAGGTCCTCGAGGACCACGCCGGGGCCGCGGGGGCGTGATGCTCGCCGCATCGACATCCTGACAGTTGCACGCAACAGGTCCGCCCGGCGCCGCCCGGTGCCCTAGCATGGGGCACGCAGGCGGCGCCGTCGGCCATCCGGGTCCGAATGCGCCGCGGAACACCCAAGACACCGAGGAGCACACAGGTGGCGGACACAACCACTGACCAGTTCGACGTCGTGATCCTGGGCGGTGGCGGCGGCGGCTATGCGGCCGCGGGCGCGGAGCCCAGCTCGGCCAGAAGATCGCCCTCGTGGAGAAGGACAAGCTCGGCGGCACCTGCCTGCACCGCGGCGCGTCCCGACGAAGGCCATGCTCCACGTCGGGGAGCTCGCCGACGCACCGTCCGAGGCCGCCGCGGCCGGCGTGGACCTCACCCTCAACGGCGTCGACGCCACGAAGGTCCTCGGCTTCAAGGACAAGGTCATCGGCCGCCTGTACAAGGGGCTCCAGGGCCTGGTGAAGGCCCGCAAGATCGACTACGTCGAGGGCTTCGGCAAGCTCACCGGGCCGAACACCGTCACGGTCGAGACCGAGTCCGGCACCCGCACCCTGAACGGCAAGAACGTCATCCTCGCCTCCGGCTCCTACTCGAAGACCCTCCCGGGCATCGACCTCGGCGGCCGCTTCCTCGACTCCGAGACGGCGCCGCAGCCGCCCGAGTCGCCGAAGAACCCGATCATCCTCGGCGGCGGCGTGATCGGCGTCGAGTTCGCCTCGATCTGGAAGTCGCTCGGCGCGGAGTCCGTGACGATCGTGGAGGGTCTGCCCCACCTCGTCGCCAACGAGGACGAGGCGATCTCCAAGGCCCTCGAGCGGGCCTACAAGAAGCGCGGCATCGCCTTCTCCCTCGGCGTCTTCACCGAGAAGGCCGAGCAGACCGAGACCGGTGTCAAGGTCACTCTCGCCGACGGCAAGGTCTTCGAGGGCGACTACCTCCTGGTGGCCGTGGGCCGCGGCCCGAACACCTCCGGCATGGGCTACGAGGAGCAGGGCATCGAGATGGATCGCGGCTTCGTGCTCGCGAACAAGGAGACCCTCGAGACCAACGTCCCCGGCGTCTACGCCGTCGGCGACATCGTCCCCGGCCTGCGGCTCGCCCACCGCGGCTTCGCCCAGGGCATCTTCGTCGCCGAGCGGATCGCGGGCCTGAGCCCCGCCCCGATCGTCGAGTCCGGCATCGAGCGCATCACGTACTGCGAGCCGGAGGTCGGTTCCGTCGGCGTCACCGAGAAGCAGGCCAAGGAGCGGCTCGGCGACGACAAGGTCGAGGCCTACGAGTACAACCTCGGCGGGAACGGCAAGTCCCAGATCCTCGGCACCACCGGCTTCATCAAGCTGGTCCGCGAGAAGGACGGCCCGATCATCGGCGTCCACATGATCGGCTCGCGCACCTCGGAGCTGATGGGCGAGGCGTCGCTCATCGTCAACTGGGAGGCCTACCCCGAGGATGTCGCCTCCCTCATCCACGGCCACCCCTCGCAGCACGAGGCCATGGGCGAGGCGGCCCTCGCCCTCGCCGGCAAGCCGGCGCACGCCCACGCCTGAGTCTTCCCAGAGGAGAGAACCCCATGTCTGAAACCGTGAAGATGCCGGCACTCGGCGAGTCCGTCACCGAGGGCACAGTCACCCGCTGGCTCAAGGCCGTCGGCGACACCGTCGAGGTCGACGAGCCGCTGCTCGAGGTCTCGACCGACAAGGTCGACACCGAGATCCCCTCCCCCGTCGCGGGGACCATCGAGGAGATCCTGGTCGAGGAGGACGAGGACGCCGAGGTCGGCGCCGATCTCGCCGTCATCGGCGACGGCTCGGGCTCCGCGGACGCCGGCTCCGGCGACTCCGGCGCCGAGGCCGAGGAGGCTCCCGCCGAGGAGGCTCCCGCAGAGGAGCAGGGCGAGGACCTCGCCTCCGACGAGACCGTCGCCCCGTCCACCGACGAGGAGACCCCCGCCGGGGAGTCCGAGAAGCCCGCGGACGCCTCCGGCGATGCCGGTTCCGGCGCCTCCGGCGGCGCGGCCGAGGGCGAGGAGGTGACGATGCCGGCGCTCGGCGAGTCCGTCACCGAGGGCACAGTCACCCGCTGGCTCAAGGCCGTCGGCGACACCGTCGAGGTCGACGAGCCGCGCTCGAGGTCTCGACCGACAAGGTCGACACCGAGATCCCCTCCCCCGTCGCGGGCACGGTGCTCGAGATCCGCGTCCAGGAGGACGAGGACGCCGAGGTCGGCTCCGTGCTGGCGATCGTCGGCTCCGGCGCCCCCGCGGCCCCGAAGGCGGAGGAGCCCGCCGCTCCCGCACCCGAGGAGAAGAAGGCCGAGGAGAAGCCCGCCGAGGAGCCGAAGCAGGAGGCTCCGAAGCAGGAGGCTCCGAAGCAGGAGGCTCCGAAGGCCGAGGCCCCGGAGCAGGAGGAGCCCGCGGCGCCCGCCGCTCCCGCCCCACAGGCCGCCGATGCGGTCTCCGGCGCGGAGTCCTCCGGCTACGTCACCCCGCTGGTGCGCAAGATGGCGGCCGAGGCCGGCGTGGACCTCTCGAGCGTCAAGGGCTCCGGCCTCGGCGGTCGGATCCGCAAGCAGGACGTGCGAGCAGGCGATCGACGCGCAGAAGGCCCAGGCGACACCCGCCGCCGCGGCCGCTCCTGCCGCCACGGCCGCCGCTCCCGCGGCGCCGAAGGTCGAGGTCTCCTCGAAGCGCGGCACCGAGGAGAAGATGCCCCGCATCCGCAAGGTCATCGGCCAGCGGATGATGGAGTCCCTGCACGGCATGGCGCGCTGACCACCGCGGTCGAGGTCGACGTGACCCGCATCGCGAAGCGCGCGCGAAGGCGAAGGACGAGTTCGCCGCCCGCGAGGGCGCCAAGCTCACCTTCCTGCCCTTCCTCATGATGGCAGCGATCGAGGGTCTGAAGACCTACCCGAAGACTGAACTCCACCATCGACGACGACAAGGTCGTCTACCACGGCTCGGAGAACATCGGCATGGCGGCGGACACCGAGCGCGGTCTCGTGGTCCCGGTCATCAAGAACGCGGGCGACCTGAACCTCGCCGGCCTCGCCCGCCAGATCGGCGACCTCGGCGGCCGGGCGAAGAGCAACAAGCTCGTCCCCGACGACCTCTCCGGCGCGACGTTCACGATCACGAACACCGGTTCGGGCGGTGCGCTCTGGGACACCCCGATCGTGCCCGCCCCGCAGGTCGGCATCCTCGGCACCGGCACCATCACGAAGCGTCCCGCCGTGGTGCAGAACGCCGAGGGCGACGACACCATCGCGATCCGCTCGATGATGTACCTGTTCCTCTCCTACGACCACCGCATGGTCGACGGCGGCGACGCCGCCCGCTTCCTCACCTACATGAAGAAGCGGCTCGAGGAGGGCGCGTTCGAGGGCGAGCTCGGTCTCTGACCCCGTCCCCGCGCGCGCCATCGGCTGAGCATCGGCAGGGCCCCGGCACCGTCACGGTGTCGGGGCCCTGCCTCGTCCCGGCCCTCCTCGGGCGTCTCACGCGGTGCGCGTCTCGAGGATCCTCCAGCGGGCCCCGTCCCAGATCAGCACGAGATCGATCTGCGAGGCACCGCTGTTCGGGGTCTCCTGCACGAGGCCGGAGCCCTCGCGCACCTGACCGGCCTCGGTCGAGACGAGCACGCGCGACGGCCCTTACGTCCTCGTCGGGCCCCTCGAGCGACTCGGCCTCGTGCACGACCGGTCCGCTGCCCTGCACCTCGTACCCCTCATAGGCCGCACGGATCCGCTCGTCCTCCTCCTGCGCGGGACCGCCCTCGGCGGCGACGGGCACGTCGGAGGCGCCGGTGAGATAGGCGTGGCGGGAGCCCGCGAGCTCCGCCGCCAGCGCCCACGGGTCCTCGATCGCGGGCACCTGCCCCTCCTGCGAGCCGCCGGCGCCCGCAGGAGCTCCGTCGGCGACGACCGCGGGGGCCTGTCGCGCCGGCTCCGAGCGGTCCATGGTCACGGTGATCGCCGCCGCCGCGCCGAGGCCGAGGGCGAGCACCACCGCCCCGCTGAGTAGGGCGGTGCGCCGGTGCCGCCGCTCCCCCAGCACCGCAGAGAGCGCGCCGCCGGTCCCGCGCCGACGCGATGACCCGGCATCCGCTCCGCCCTTGGCCCGCGCCTCCGTGCGCGCTCTGCGCGCCGGGGAGCGGGAAGCGGCGCCACAGATCCTGCGTCGGCCGCGTCGACCTCCTCCTCCGCCTCCTCCCGCGCCACCTCCTGCTGTAGCCCGTCCGGCCGCTCCGGCTCCCCCTGGTCTCCCGGCACCCGCGGCGGATCCGCGGGACCCGCTCCCGCGGGGGCACCGAGGAGACCGGGCAGGTCGAGCGAGGGCGCGCCCCCGCCAGCGAGGGCGTGGACCCGTCGTCGCAGCGTCCTCTCCTCGTCCTCGAGCACGGAGTCGATCCAGTGCAGATCCGCGCCGCGCACCGCGAGGGACTGCTCATGTCGCAGGCCGCTGAGGTCGAGCACCAGCACGCCGCCGTCGGCCCGGACCCCGAGCCCGCGGCCTCGCGGTGCCCCGAGCACCCAGCCTCGCTCGTGGAGCGCCGCGACGAGGGCCTCGAGGTCCTCCCGTGCCCGGGCCTGTGCTACCCGCTCCCCCGTCGCGGGTGCACCGCCGTCGGCGGCGCGTCGCCCGCGGCGCCGCGCGAGCGGCGGGGCGGTCTCGCGGATGTACCCGTCCTCCTCCATGCCGATCACGTCCGGCGCGGCGCTGATCCCGGCCACCTCGAGCGCGGCGAGCAGCTGCATCTCCGCGGTGACGGACTCCCGCCCTTCCGGGCCCCGCCACCGCACCCGCGGCGCGTCCTCCCGCCCCGGCGCTCCGAGGCTCTCCTCCTCGCGCCCGGTCCGGTCCGCGGCGGCACCGTCCAGGCCGGCGCCAGCGGGTCCCGCGCCATCCCTGCCCGGGCCATCCCGGCCCGGGCCGTCGCGTCCCGGACCGTCGACCGTCGGCCCCAGGACGAACCCGTGGCGCCCTCCGCTCCTGGCATGCTCCCCCTGATCCATGGCCACAGTGAACCCCACCACGACGCGCACCCCTGCTGGTCATCCACAACGTGCAGGTCGCGGCAGGAGTAGCCTGGAGAGATGCTCGATGTGATCCGTCTCGGCCTCAGCGAGCCGCTCCCCCACGAGGACCGGCACGCACAGTTCGACCTGCCCCCGGGGCCGGTGGACTACCGCGCCGCCTGGGACCTGCGGCGCCGGATCCACGCCGAGGTGGTCGCGGGCGAGCGGCCGGACACGCCGCTCCTGCTGGAGCACCAGCCCGTGTACACCGCGGGCAAGCTCACCCAGGACCACGAGCGCCCTCGCGACGGCGCCGAGGTGGTGGACATCGACCGGGGCGGGAAGATCACGTGGCACGGGCCGCAGCGGCTCGTCGGCTACCCGATCGTGAAGCTCCCGATCCCGATCGACGTGGTCGGCTTCGTGCGCGCCCTCGAGCAGGCGATCATCGGCGTCTGCGCCGGGCTCGGCCTCGAGACCGTCCCGATCGAGGGGCGCGGGGTGTGGGTGGCTCGTGAGGGCGAGCAGGAGCGCAAGGTGTGCGCGATCGGGATGCGCGTCTCGAAGCGCGCCACGATGCACGGCTTCGCCCTGAACTGCGCCAACGACCTCTCCTGGGCCCAGAACGTGATCCCCTGCGGGATCGACGACGCCGGCGTGACCAGTCTCAGCCGGGAGCTCGGCCGCAGGGTGCCGGTCGTCGAGTCGCTCGACCCGGTCGCCGAGGCGATGATCGACCTCGTGGCGCACCGCACCTCCGCACCGGTGCTGTGAGCGCCGCGCGCGCAGACGGGATCGATAGACTTCAGGGACGTCGAGACGAGGAGGCATCACGGTGACGATCGCTCGCCGAGGGCCGTCGCATCGCGCGTCGAGGCGCGCAACGCCGAGGTCCCCATCGAGCGCAAGCCCGAATGGATCAAGACCAGGGCCGTCATGGGCCCCGAGTACACGGCCATGAAGCGGCGCGTGCACGGCCAGGGCCTGCACACGGTCTGCGAGGAGGCCGGTCGCCCGAACATCTTCGAGTGCTGGGAGGATCGGGAGGCGACCTTCCTGATCGGCGGGGACACCTGCACCCGGCGCTGCGACTTCTGCAACATCGCCACCGGCAAGCCGATGGCGGTGGACCCGATGGAGCCGTTCAAGGTCGCGCAGTCGGTCAAGGAGATGGGCCTGCGCTACTCGACGGTCACGGGCGTGGCCCGCGACGATCTCGAGGACGGCGCGGCGGGGCTGTTCGCCCGCACCTGCCAGCAGATCCACGCGATGAACCCCGGCACCGGTGTCGAGTCGCTGATCGACGACATCAAGGGCCGCGGCGAGCACCTCCAGCAGGTGTTCGAGGCCAAGCCGGAGGTGTTCGCGCACAACCTGGAGACGGTGCCGCGGATCTTCAAGCAGATCCGTCCCGCCTTCCGCTACGACCGGTCGCTGGACGTCATCTCGATGGGCAAGGACGCCGGGATGATCACCAAGTCCAACCTCATCCTCGGGATGGGCGAGACGGACAAGGAGATCCTGGAGTCGATGCAGGCCCTGGTCGACGCCGGTCGCGACATCCTCACCATCACCCAGTACATGCGGCCCTCGAAGCCGCACCACCCGATCGACCGCTGGGTGAAGCCCCAGCAGTTCGTCGAGCTGTCCGAGGCCGCGAGGGAGATGGGCTTCCTCGCGGTGATGGCCGGTCCGATGGTCCGCTCCTCGTACCGCGCCGGGAAGCTCTGGGCGCAGGCGATGCGCGAGCTCGGCCGCGAGATCCCGGAGAACCTCCGCCACCTCGACTCCGATCAGCCCGCCCGTCAGGAAGCCGCGAGCGTCGTCGCCCGCACCCAGCAGGCCGCCGCGAGCTGACGCTCCGCCGGCCCCGAGAGGACACATCCCCCATGGCTCGCACGTCCGAGACCACGTCCGCCAAGGACGACACGAAGAAGCGCGGCAAGCGCAACGCCGACGGCACGAAGAAGCCCGGTCGCCTCAAGCAGATGTTCGAGGTCTTCAAGTACACGCAGGAGGTCGACCGGTCGACCCTGCCGCTGATGATCCTCGCGATCGTCGGCGCGATCGCCGTCGGCGTGTCGCTGACCGTGCTGATCTTCGACAGCCCCTGGTACGGCATCTTCATGGGCCTCGCCGTCGGCGTGCTGATCGCGATGATCATCCTGGCCCGCAAGGCGGAGCGAGCGGCCTTCGACCGTATCAAGGGCCAGACCGGCGCGGCCCTCGCCGCGATGCAGTCGATCCGCCGCGGCTGGAACGTCGAGGACGAGCCGGTGCAGATCGATCCCCGCGGCCAGAAGATGCTCTTCCGCGCCTCGGGCCGGGCGGGCATCGCGGTCGTGGCCGAGGACTCCACGGGCATCTCGATGAAGCCGCTGGAGAAGGAGCGGCGCGCGATCCGGCGCGTGCTCCAGCACGACAACGTGCCGGTCCATCAGATCGTCGTCGGCGACGGCGAGGGCGAGGTGCCGCCGCACAAGCTCCCCACCTACATGCGGCGCATGAAGAAGCGACTGACCAAGCAGGAGTCTGCACAGGTGACCAAGCGCCTGAACGCGGCGCACCGCTCGCTGCGCCAGCAGGTGCCCAAGGGCGTGGACCCGATGCGTGCCCGTCCGAACCGCAAGGCGATGCGCGGCCGCTGACCCGGCGCCCGTCCTCTCGGCGACGCCCCCTCCCGCTCCGGCGGGTGGGGGCGTCGTGCTGTGCGCGGAAGGGTCGCCCGTACGGCCGGGAGGCGGTCGTGACCTTCTCGTTACCTGCGTGACCTTTTCGTGACATTCGGCATCGACGCAGGTCAGCGGGATGAAGTGGGGAGGCGTCCTGCGGGTCGACAGGGCGCGTCCGGAGACGCAGGAGCGCTCGCTCCTGCGGCGCAGGCGAAGCGGAGGACCCCGTCAGAGGGTGACGACCGCGGTGCCTGCGACGACGTCGTGCAGGGGCTGGGTGTCGCGGTTCCAGACCACTGCCGGGAGCACCAGCAAGCATCAGCACGGTGCGCACCACCGCGCGCAGCGAGCATCGGGTCGCGGCCGCTGACGGGGACGACCCGCACCTGCAGCAGGAACTGGCCCGGGGTCACCCCGAAAAGCGTCAGGAACAGCACGTTCACCGCCGCGAAGAGGATCAGGTTCGCCAGCGGGTCCCCGCCGAACAGCAGGGCCGAGATGCCCACGCACAATCCCCAGTCGACGATCAGCGAGAGGGGTCGGCGCCAGAACGGCGCGACGGCGCCGCGGCCCGTGGCCGGCAGTCCGAGAGCGGAGCCCTTGACGTAGCCGGCCTCCCCGGGCGGGCCGTCCATCCAGGAGCCGAGGTCCTTGCGATCGATCACGGGCGGAGCCTACGCGGCCGTGCTGGGAATCGCCGGGCTCCCCGGGAGCGGTGCACCACTGCCCCTAAGCTTGGTCTCACCCGAGTCCCGGCCCGACGCGGCCCCTCGGCACTCGAGCGGTTCGGCCCCTCGGGGTGAGACAGCACTTAACGCGCCGCACGGCGCGGATGGAGGAGATGTGTTCAACAATCCCAGCGAGATCACGAAGTACATCGAGGAGGAGGGCGTCGAGTTCATCGACATCCGCTTCTGCGATCTCCCCGGCGTCATGCGAGCACTTCAACATTCCGGCGAGCACCTTCGACGAGGAGGCCATCGCGACCGGCCAGCTCTTCGACGGCTCCTCGATCCGCGGGTTCCAGGCCATCCACGAGTCGGACATGAAGCTCGTGCCGGACCTGGAGACCGCGTACCTGGATCCGTTCCGCGAGCGGAAGACCCTGATCGTCAACTTCTCGATCGTGGATCCGTTCACCGACGAGCCCTACTCCCGCGACCCGCGCACCGTCGCCTCGAAGGCCGAGGAGTACCTCAAGTCCACCGGCATCGCGGACACCGCGTTCTTCGCGGCCGAGGCCGAGTTCTACATCTTCGACGACGTCCGCTTCAAGACGTCGGTCAACTCCGGCTTCTACTCGATCGACTCCGACGAGGCCGTGTGGAACACCGACCGCGACGAGTCCGAGTTCGGCGGCAACCAGGGCTACAAGACCCGCCTCAAGGGCGGCTACTTCCCCGTCCCGCCGAACGACCAGATGGCGGATCTCCGCGACGAGATCGTCTCCGTGCTCGAGGACACCGGCCTGCAGGTCGAGCGTGCCCACCACGAGGTCGGCACCGCGGGCCAGCAGGAGATCAACTACCGCTTCAACACGCCGCTGCAGGCGGCCGACGACGTCATGAAGTTCAAGTACGTCGTCAAGAACACCGTGTGGGACGCCGGCAAGACCGCGACCTTCATGCCCAAGCCCCTGTTCGGCGACAACGGCTCGGGCATGCACACCCACCAGTCGCTGTGGAAGGACGGCGAGCCGCTGTTCTTCGACGAGCGCGGCTACGGCGGCCTCTCTGACATCGCCCGGTGGTACATCGGCGGCATCATCGCCCACTCCCCCTCGCTGACCGCGTTCACCAACCCCACGGTGAACTCCTTCAAGCGCCTGGTGCCGGGCTTCGAGGCGCCGGTGAACATGGTCTACTCGGCCCGCAACCGCTCCGCCGCCATTCGCATCCCCGTCACGGGCTCCTCCCCGAAGGCCAAGCGCGTCGAGTTCCGCGCCCCGGACCCCTCGGCGAACCCCTACCTGTCCTTCGCCGCGCGGCTCATGGCCGGCATCGACGGCATCCGAAACCGGATCGAGCCGCCCGAGCCGATCGACAAGGACCTCTACGAGCTCCCGCCGGAGGAGCACGCGCAGATCCAGCAGCTGCCCGAGACGCTGGGTGCGGCGCTGGACGCCCTTGAGGCGGACCACGACTACCTCACCGAGGGCGACGTGTTCCCCGAGGACCTCATCTCCACCTGGATCGAGCTCAAGCGCACCACGGAGATCGATCCGTTCCGCTTCCGCCCGCACCCGCACGAGTTCGAGCTGTACTACGACATCTGAGCCGACAGCGCTCGCGCAAGAGAGACCCCCGTCCCGCCGTCCGGCGGGGCGGGGGTCTCCGTGTCGACGACCCGGGGGGCTAAGCGGCCGGAGCGGTACTGGTACGAGACGACCGCACCGTTTCCGGGGGCTCCGCCCTCGCCGGACACGCCGGGCGGCGGCCGCAGAGGACAGGCGCATGACTTCCTCCGGGTGGGACGGCATCGTCCGGGCCGCCTCGGTCGGGGTAGCCCGTGCCGGGCATGCGGACCCGCGAGCGGCAGGGCGTGCGGGCGATGGCAGAATATGAGCCGCGTCACTTGCGCGTCAAAGGCTGGGCGGTCACGTGTCACCTGCCTGCGCTCCTGCTCATGGCGTGTTTCGGCGCGTCGCGCACGCTCGCCGTCGAGGCGGTGCGGCTCAGCTCTCCGGGTCGTCCCCGAACACCCGCACCTCCTGGGCGCGCGGCACGCGACGGCGATCCGGCGCGCCCATTCCAGCGCCTCCTCGCGGGTAGCGAGATCGAGCACGGCGAACCCGCCGTCGATGCGGCGGGTCTGCTCGTAGGTCGTCTCCAGCACGCGCCGCCGCCGGTGACCATCACCGGGGGCACGGACTCGTCGATCCCGCCGCCGAAGACCCACACCCCGGCGGCCTTCGCCTCGCGGACCACGGCATGGGAGTCCTCGGACGCGGCGGCGAGCTCCTCGTCGGACAGGTTCATCGCGCCGCTGGGGAAGGAGATCAGGTACTTCGCCATCGTCGGCTCCTCTCGTCGGCCTCCGCGCCGTCGCGGGGCTCGCCCCGAGTCTCCCCGCCCGGGGCCGGCGCCGCCACCCCGACGACCACCGGCCCTCAACCGGCGGTGAGGTCCCGGCGGCGCAGCAGAGCGAGTCCGAGCAGGGCCAGCACCGCGGCGGCGACGCCCATCACCACGAGCGGCATCGCCTCGAGATCCTCGGAGGGCACCAGGGCGATGTCTTCGCAGGGGCGAGAGGTCCATGGCCCAGTCGGGCAGGCCCAGCATCTGACCGAGGAAGGTCACCAGCGCGGTGTACACCACGAGCAGCCAGGCGAGAGGGGCGATGCGGGACCCGAGCCCGTAGAGGGCGAGGGCGATCGCCGCATACAGCGCGACGGCGGGGAGATAGGTGAGCGCGGCGAGGGTCATCTCGCCGATCCAGGCCGTGTCCTCGGTCGCGCTCCACACGCCGATCCCGACGCCGAGGCCGAGCGACACCTGCATCGCGGCGGTGCCCAGCGGCGACGACCAGGAACCACTGGCCGGCCAGGCGCGCCCGGGAGGTGCCGGCGACGAGCACGCCGGCGAGGCGTCCCGCGGTCTCCTCGGTGCGCATCCGGAGCATCCCGGAGACGGCGAGGGCGACCGGGCCGATCGCGAGCATCATCAGCACGAAGGCGGAGAACGAGCCGGTGAGGTCGTCGAGCCGGATCGGGGCCACGCCGGCCAGGTCCGGCAGGTTCTCCGCGAAGTCGGTGAGCGAGCTGGCGAGGGAGCCGAAGGCGAGCGCGAAGAGGAACAGTCCGATGCCCCAGGCCAGATGGGTCCCGCCGACCAGCCGGCGGGTGAGGCCGCCCGGGGCGAGCGGCGCCGCCGACGCGGCGGCGCGTCCGGCCGCCGCGGGGCGGAGCCCGGCCCCGAGGTCGCGGCGGTGCGAGAGCCGGCCGGCGATCACCAGCAAGACGGCGACGGCGGCGAGGGAGACGAGCAGGGGCCACCAGCGCAGGTCCACGAAGGCGCGCGTCTGTCGCGCCCAGGCGAGCGGCGAGAACCAGGACAGCCACGAGCCGTCGCGTTCGATCACGTCCCCGATGCCGCGCACCATGAACGCGAGCGCCAGGATCCCCAGCGCCGTGCCGGAGGCGGTGCCGGCGTGCTCGGTGAGCTGGGCGGTGACCGCGGTGACCGCGCCGAAGACCAGTCCTGTCAGGGCGGTCGCGAGCCCGAGCGCCAGCGAATCCGCCGTCTCTCCCCCGCCGATCAGCATCCCTGCGACCACCGCGGCGCCGAGGACGAGGTTCGCCAGCGCCATCACCAGCAGGGCGGAGACCGACGGGGCGAGGCGGCCGGTGGGCAGGGAGCGCAGCAGCTCGAGCCGTCCGGACTCCTCCTCGCCGCGGGTGAGGCGGGCGGTGAGCAGGATCGACATGATCGCGGCCGGGACGAGCAGGTAGAGCAGCGGCTCGTTGGCGACCATCGCCCAGAAGGTGTAATGGTCGGCGGCGAAGAACGGGCCGGTCATCATCACGGCCGAGGGGTTGTCCAGCGGCGCCGCCCGGGCGTCGAGCGCCGCCTGGTCGGGGTAGACGTCCTCCATCGCATAGATCGAGGCGGGTACCAGGACGAGCACGGCCAGGGTCCAGATCAGGATGCCGCGCCGGGCGAGCCGGAGGTGGAGACGGAGCAGGGCGCGCGGCCGGTGAGCGGGCCGGCCGCGCGGCGGCGCCCGCGATGGGTGGGGGCGGCGGTCGCGGCGGTCATGACGCGTCCGCGTCCTCGGACACGGGCTCGAGCTCGTCGCCGTAGTGGCGCAGGAAGAGGTCCTCGAGGGAGGGCGGGGTGATCGTGAGACCGGTGACGCCGAGGGCCGTGAGCACGGGCGCGACGTCGTGCGGCGCCCGGTCGTCCACGTCGAAGCGGAGGCGCCCGTTCTCGGCGACGAGGTCGTGGACCCCGTCGAGCCGGGTGAGCGGCGCAGGATCGGCGTCGGTCGTCGCGGCGACGGTGGAGCGGGTGAGGTGGCGCGACTCGGCGAGGGTGCCGGACTCCACGGCCTTCCCGGCGCGGATGATGGTGACGGTGTCGCAGAGCTTCTCGACCTCGGCGAGGATGTGGCTGGAGAGCGACACGGTGCGGCCGGCGGCGCGCAGGCGGGCGACCTCGTCGGTGAAGATCGCCTCCATCAGCGGATCGAGGCCGGAGGTCGGCTCGTCCATGATGTAGAGGTCCACGTCGCGGGAGAGCGCGGCGACGAGCGCGACCTTCTGGCGGTTGCCCTTGGAGTAGGTGCGGGCGCGCTTGGTGGGGTCGAGCTCGAAGCGCTCGATCAGCTCCTCGCGTCGGCGGCGGTGGCGCTCGCCGCTCTCGCCGCGGGTGAGCACGTCGATCGCCTCGCCGCCGGTCAGGCCCGGCCAGAGGTTCGTGTCGCCGGGGACGTAGGCGAGGCGGTGGTGGATCGCGACCGCGTCCCGCCACGGGTCCCTGCCCAGGACGCGAACCGTCCCGGAGCTCGCCCGCAGCAGGCCCAGCGAAGACGCGGATGGTGGTGGACTTGCCCGCGCCGTTGGGGCCGAGGAAGCCGGTCACCTCGCCGTGCGGCACGGTGAGGTCGAAGCCGTCCAGCGCCCTCGTGGCGCCGAAGGTCTTGGTGAGGTCGCGGACGTGGACCGCAGGTTCCATGCTGGTCATGTCGGGCTCCCGTCGGTCGGTGAGGTGGAGTCGGTGGTGTGCGCGCCCTCGTCGGTCGCGGTGTCCGCGTCGCTCTGTGCGGCGAGATAGGCGTCCAGCAGGCTCGCGTCGGTGAGCGGCGGGGTGGTGTAGAGCTCGAGCAGGGGCAGGGTCAGCGAGTCGGTGTACTCGCGCATCCACCGCGGGAGGTCCTCCAGGTCCATCGGCGCCCCCTGGCCGGGCATCTGCGGCACGAGGGAGCCGAGCGCCATGTGCGCGAGCACCCGCACGCGCGCCTCGGGGTCGCGGCTGGGGCTGAGCACCCCTGCCCGCTCCCCCTCCTCGTGGTAGTCCCTCGCATTGGCGATGAAGTCCTCGATCAGCCGCTGGGCGAGCGGGCCGCCGGCCTGGAGGCGGCGCGCGACGTAGCCCGTCTCGGGCGCGTACTGCTCCACGGCGGCGAGCTGGGCGAGCATCGTGCCCACGCCACCGGTCACCGCCGCCCTCTTCTCGCGCCGGGTGACCTCGAGGGCGCGCCGGTCGCAGGCCTCGAGGAGCTTCTCGCGCGAGCCGAAGTGGTGGATGATCAAGCCCGCGCTGACCCTGGCATCCTGTGCGACGGCGCGCAGCCGGGGCGCCCAGGCCGTCGACGGCGAAGCGTCGCATCGCGGCCTGGAGGATCCGCTCGTCGGCGGGGGCGGACTCTGCCATGCGGCTCTCCTCGGGCATCGGGCCCGCTCTGCGGGAGCGCGCAGGCCCTGTGCTGAACTGACGTTCAACACGCTATACGTGTGTTCAATGCGGGGCAAGGGATTCTTCGCCCGGAGATGCGAGCGCGCCGGCCCCGAAGGGACCGGCGCGCGGCGGCGGAGGGCGTGAAGTGCTCAGCCCAGGGCGTCGAGCCCGCCCTTGGTGCGCAGCAGCGAGAGCACGAGGCCCTTGGGGTCGGCGGCGGGCTCGAGCGCGCACTCGTCGGGCTCGAACGACCATGCCGCGCGCGGCCCGGAACACCTCGAACTCCTCCTCCCCCGTCCTCAGCGGCACAGCCTGGTAGCCGCCCGCCTCGGGGAGGTGGATGATGAACGCTCCGGTCAGCTCCGGCATCTCGCGGGTGGAGCCGTCGTCGTCGAGCAGCGGCTCGGCACGGCACACCGCTACCCCCTGCGGCGCGCGTAGTCGCCGCGGACCTTCTTCGAGGTCTTGATGTCGGCGCTGAGCAGGGTATTGCCGATTTTCACGATCGCATCGGTGGTGCCGGCGTAGCCGACGGAGTGGTTCACGACCGTCTGCTCGACCTCCACGAACTCGGGCTGGAAGTCGTCGAGGAAGCGGCCGTAGCCGTCCAGTCGCACCTCGGCGCGGGCGACGAGGCCGCGGAGGTCCTTCTCCGTGGCGAAGGCGCCGGAGCCGGTGCGCATCCGCTCGATGATCCCGCCGATGTGGTCGGCGTCGGGCCGTGAGCCGCTGGTGCCCCAGTCCTCGCAGGCGGAGTGGACCAGGGTGCCGAAGTCCGAGGCGGCGGCGGTGTGCTCCGGCGCGGCGGCGGCGATCTTCTTCTGGGTGCCCCAGCGGTCGCGGGTGACGCGGGAGATCTCCGAGGCGGCGCGGTCGGGGTTCCGCTCGAGCCAGGCGTACATGTCCAGCGCCCTCTTCGAGGCCATGGTCGCGTACCAGCCCTGCAGGAAGTCCTTGGCGCGCATCCCCGCCACGGTGGTGATCGAGGGGTACATCAGCGGGCCCTCGGGCTCGAGGCGGTACATGCGGCCGCG
The DNA here is from genome assembly GCF_038396325.1 of Brachybacterium sp. GPGPB12. Classification (NCBI taxonomy): domain Bacteria; kingdom Bacillati; phylum Actinomycetota; class Actinomycetes; order Micrococcales; family Dermabacteraceae; genus Brachybacterium; species Brachybacterium sp. GPGPB12. Next base: position 382,832 of record NZ_CP149573.1, read on the forward strand.
CGGGGTGTCAGCGCTCAGGGAGGGGGTGGTCATCGGTCCTCGGAGGGGTGCGGGGGTCGCGCGGGGCGACGCGGGCGGACAGCCTCCCACGGTACGCGCTCGGCCGCCCCGTGCCTGTCCGCGGCGGGGCCGACGCGCCGGGGGCGGGCGCGTCTCACGTCAGCGGGAGGGCTCAGCAGGTCTCGCCGAAGATGATCTGCTCGGCGAGGGTGCGGGAGCGGCGGGTGACCTTGAGATAGCGGTCCTCGAGCTCAGATGCGGTGGCGTCCTCGCCGTCGATCAGCAGGGCCAGCGCCCGCAGGTCGTTCCGATCGCTGGGGAGCACCTCCCCCTCGCGCCCCTTCCACAGGAACAGCCCGCGCCGCAGCCGCCAGGCGAGCGTCCAGGCGGCTCGCAGCTCCTCGGCCTCGCGCCCCTCGAGCGGCTCGGCCGCGACCGCGGCCTCGAGCTGGGCGAGGGTCGAGGTGGTGCGCAGGCCCTCGACCTCGTGGCCGTGCTCGAGGGCGAGCAGCTGCGTGCACCATTCGACGTCGGTCATCCCGCCGCGTCCGAGCTTGAGATGCCGGGCGGGGTCGGCGTTGCGGGGCAGACGCTCGGACTCCACCCGCGCCTTCATGCGCGTGATCGCCCGACGGTCCTGCTCCTCCAGACCGCCGTCCGGATAGCGGTGGCGGTCCATCTCCCCGGTCAGCCGCTCGCCGAGGGCTTCGGAGGAGACGACCACGCGGGCCCGCAGCGGCGCCTGCTTCTCCCAGGTCTCGGCATCCCGCCGGAGGTAGTCGATCCAGGACTCGGCGGTGCGGGTGAGCGGGCCGACCTTCCCCTCAGGGCGCAGATCGGCGCTGACCTTCATGTCGGAGCGGGCGACGGGGGCGTTGAGGATCTTCTGGATCTGGGTGGCGACGGCGTTCGTGATCTCGACGGTGTCGCGGCCGGCGCCCCGGTCCACGGCGATGAACTGCACGTCCGCGTCGGAGGAATAGCCCATCTCCCGGGCGCCGAAGGCGCCCTGCGCGATGATCGCCAGCTCCACGCCGAGCGCCCGCGCGGGATCCGAGCGTCGCTCGCGCGGCTCCCGCGCGGTGGTCTCGTCGACCTCGTCGACGCCGTCCAGCGGCTCGGCCTCCTCGCCGACGACCTTCCGCTCGCGAGCCACGACGTGATAGGCGACCAGCGGCCCGGCCTCGAGCACCGCCTCGGCGAGGTCAGTGAGGGCACAGGCGACCTCCGCGGCGGAGGCGACGTCCGTGAGATGGGCGAGCGCGATCCGCAGCGGCTCCCGGTCGCGGGTGCGGCGCGCGACGTCCCGCGCCTCCTCGACGGTGTCCACGCGGGTGATCACGGCGAGGAACTCCCGGCCCAGCACCTCGCGGGACAGGGGGCGCAGGCTGCTCGTCGCGGGCCAGCCAGCGCACCGCCTCCGGGATCCGCTCGAGCTCCTCGCCGACGTACCTGCTCGCGGCCAGCACTTTCGTCAGACGCTTCGCGGCGAGCCCGGAGTCGCGCAGCGGCCCCATGTACCAGTGGGCGGAGCCGATCTCGTCGGAGAGGCGGCGGAAGGCGAGCGACCCCAGGTCCGGGTCGATCCCGTCGGCGAACCATTCGAGCATCGCCGGGAGCGGCTGGCGCTGGATCCTGGCGCGTCGGGAGATCCCCTCGGTGAGGGAGGAGATGTGCGCGAGCGCCCGGCCGGGGTCGCGATAGCCGATCGCGGCCAGGCGCGCCTGGGCGTCCTCGGCGCTCAGCGCGATCTCCCCGTCGGACAGCTGCGAGGCGGTCAGCAGCAGCGGCCGGTAGAAGATCTCCTCGTGCGGCTGGCGGACGCGTCGCCTGGTGCGCTGGTAGCGCCCCGCGAACTCGTCGGTGCCGAGGCCCAGGTCGCGGGAGAGGCGGCGCAGGTCCGAGGCGGCGGTGGGCGGCACCTGGGTGCGACGCAGGCGGTGCGGCTGGAGGCGGTGCTCGACGCGGCGCAGGAAGCGGTAGGCCTCGTCCATCTCGGCGACGTGGGTGCGGGAGATGTAGCCGCCTTCGCCGAGCCGAGCGAGGGAGTCGAGGGTGGAGCGTCCCTGGAGCCGCTGCTCGTCGGCGCGGCCGTGCACCAGCCGCAGCGGCTGGACGGTGAACTCGACGTCTCGCAGTCCGCCGGGGCCGAGCTTGATGTTCCGGTCCACCTCGGCGCGCGGGATGTGGGCGACGACGCGGCGGCGCATCGCCCGGGTGTCCTCGACGAAGCCCTCGCGGGTGGAGGCCTTCCACACCCACGGCGCGACCATCTCCTCGTAGGCGGCGCCGAGCTCGCGGTCGCCGGCGGCGGCTCGGGCCTTCAGCGGCGCCTGGAACTCCCAGGACTTCGCCCATTCGGTGTAATAGCGGCGGTAGGAGTCCAGGGTGCGCACCAGCGGTCCGTCCTTGCCCTCGGGGCGCAGGTTCGCGTCCACCTGCCACAGCGATCCCTCGGCGGTGCGCTCGGAGCAGGCGCGGGCGAGCTCCCTCGCCAGCGCGGCCCCGATCGTGATCACGTCCTCCTCCTCGCACCCCTCCTGTGCGGGGGCGACGACGTGCATGACGTCGACGTCGGAGATGTAGTTGAGCTCCCGCGCACCGGTCTTGCCCATCGCGATCACGGACCAGCGCACCTGCTCGTGCCCCTCGACGGTGGCGCGGGCGATCGCGGAGGCCGCTTCGAGGGCGGCGTCGGCGAGGTCGCTGATCGCGGCGGAGACGCGGGGCTGGAGGGCGGCGGGGTCGGCGGCGACGGCGTCGGCCGCGGCGATCTGGGCCAGGCGCAGGTGGTAGCCGGCGCGCGGCCGCATCCCTCTGCTCGCGGCCGCCGGAGCCCGCCACGGGCACCTCGGCCGACGGATCGGCGCCGACGGCCTCGAGCGGCGCCTCGCGCACCGCGGCGGCGGGGACCGCGAGCTCGTCGTCCCCCTCACGCAGGAGCTCGAGCCTCTCGGGGTGGCGGGCGAGCACGTCGCCGAGCGCGACCGAGACGCCGAGCAGGCGGATCAGCCGGTGTCCCGGGGTGCCGACGGTGCCCACCCCGGCGAGGAACTCCTCGAGCAGGGCGCCCTGGCCGGCCTCCCGGGCGGACTCCGCCAGGCGCAAAGCAGGCCCAGCACCGCGTCGTCCCCGTCGGCCGTCGCGCCGAGGGCCTCCGCGGCGCCGTCGCCGAGGCCGCGCGCCGCCGGTTCGGAGAGGAAGCGGCTGACGCGATCGGTGCGGCTGAAGCCGAGGCGGGCGAGAGCGCCGGTGGTGGTCGCCGGCTCCTCGCTGGCACCGGGTCGCTCGGGCGGTGCGGACTTCGACGACGGCACGGTCTGTGACGTCGGTGCGTTCTCCTCCTGAGAGCCGTGCTTCTCGGGCGGTGGCGCGGCGTTCACGGCGTCCCCGTCAGACACGGCTGAAGGTCGAGCGGAGCTCGTGGTCGGTCACCTGTTCGCGATAGCGGTGCCACTCCTCGCGCTTGTCCCGGAGGAAGTACTCGAAGACCTGCTCGCCGAGCGTGTCCGCCATCAGCTCGGAGCCCTCGAAGACCTCCAGAGCGCGGAACAGGTCGGTGGGCGCGGCTCGATGCCCATCGCGCGGCGCTCCCGCTCGGTGAGCTCCCATACTGCGTCCTCAGCGCCCTCGGGCGACTCGTAGCCGCCCTCGACCCCGGCCATCCCGGCGGCGAGCAAGACGGCGAAGGCGAGATAGGGATTCGCCGAGGAGTCCAGCCCTCGGAACTCGACCCGGGAGGAGGTGGTCTTGGTGGGCTTGTGGAAGGGGACGCGCACCAGCGCGGAGCGATTGTTATGGCCCCAGCAGATGTAGCTCGGCGCCTCCTGCGCGCCCCAGAGACGCTTGTAGGAGTTCACCCACTGGTTCGTCACCGCCACGTACTCGGGGGCGTGGCGCGAGCAGTCCGGCGATGAACTGGCGACCGGTGCGGGAGAGGCCGTACTCGGCGCCCGGCTCGTGGAAGGCGTTCTTCCCGCCCTGGAAGAGGGAGAGGTGGGTGTGCATGCCGGAGCCGGGCTGGTCGATCATCGGCTTGGGCATGAAGGAGGCGACCTGCCCCAGCGACAGCGCGACCTCCTTGACCACGGTGCGGAGGGTGACGATGTTGTCGGCCGTGGTGAGCGCGTCGGCGTAGCGCAGGTCGATCTCGTTCTGGCCCGGACCGTTCTCGTGGTGGGAGAACTCGACCTGGATGTTCATCGCCTCCAGATGCTGGATGGCGGCGCGCCGGAAGTCCTGGCCCTGGCCGCGGTGGACGTGGTCGAAGTAGCCGGCGTGGTCCACCGGCCGCGCTGGGGAGCCCTCCTCGTAGGGGTCGCTCGAAGAGGTAGAACTCGATCTCGGGGTGGGTGAAGAACTCCAGCCCCTTCTCCTCCGCGCGGGCGAGGGCGTCCTTCAGCACGCGGCGCGGATCTGAGGCCGCGGGCTCGCCGTCGGGGGTGAGGACGTCGCACATCATGCGGCCGGTCGCGTTGGTCTCGCCGCGCCAGGCCAGCGGCTCGAAGGTCGCAGGGTCCGGGCGCAGGATCATGTCGGACTCGTAGCTGCGGGTGAGGCCCTCGATCGTGGAGCCATCGATGCCGATGCCCTCGGTGAAGGCGATCTCGAGGTCCGCCGGCGAGATCGCGATGGACTTCAGCGTCCCCACGATGTCACTGAACCACAGCCGGATGAACCGCACGTCCTTGTCGGAGACGGTGCGGATGACGTCGTCATGGAGATGTCCCATGGGGTAAGTCTGCCTCAGGAGCGGGGCTCGTCGTGCGTCCCGACACCGGGCGGGTCACCAGCGGTTCCCCAGGCGGAGGGGCGCAATGAGCGACGCCCCGGCTACGCGGGAGGAGTCGGGGCGTCCCGTCGTCCGCGGACCGTCGGAGCGTGCGCCGCTGCGGTCGGCTCAGAACGGGGCGTCGGCCTCGATGTACCACTGGCCGTCGTCGGCCTTCTTCATGTACATGTCGGCGGGCTCGTCCAGCATCGTGATGGAAGCGCGTCCGTCGCCGTTGTCCTCGGCGCCGATCATCGAACGCTCGATGGCATCGACGGCCGACGGGTCGAAGTCCCCGCCGAACTCCTCGTCGAAGCTGTCCACGCAGGTCTGCAGGCCGTCGCTCTCGGCGGGCTCGCCGGTGTCGTAGTCGATCACCAGGCGGCAGGCACCCTCGGGATCCTGGGCGCCGATCGCCTCGAAGAAGGCGTAGAACCGGTCCCCCGCCGTGGTGAGCTCCTCCTCGGAGATCGGGCCCGCGGCCTCGTCCCTGCCCTCGGAGGTGTCGCCGCCGGCGTCATCGCCCTCGGCATCCTCGGACTCGTCGGTCGAGGCCCCGTCACCCTCGGAGCTCTCGCCGTCCTCGGCGGATCCCTCCGACTCCGCGCCCTCGGGCTCGCCTCCCTCGGACTCCCCGCCGTCTTCCTCGTCGGCGGGTCGCTCGGCCGAGGGGTCGTCGCCGCCCTCGCCTCCCCCGGTGAGATCTCCGATCGCGCCGCAGGCGGACGCCCCTGCGATGAGCGCGATGGCTCCCAGCCCGGTGGCCGTTCCCCTGACGGTCCTGCGCATGATCGAGTTCATGATCGTGTCCTCCCTCGACGTCCGGGGACGATCCCCGGACACCAGAAGAGTGACACGGCAGGGGCGGCCCTGTCGCTGGGGAGTACTCCCCATGTCCCAGGAGCCGGCCCGCACGTCGCGGCGGGCGCTGATCAGAACGGTATCGAGAGGTACCACTGCCCGTCGTCGCCGCGTGTCATCGGGATCTCCACCGGTCGCTCGAGCAGGCTCAGCGAGATGGTGCCGTCGGCGGCGGGCTCGGCCTGGACCATCGAGGCGTCCAGCTGGTCGAACACCCCCGGCTCCAGCATCTCCTCGTAGTCCGCCATGGCGCCGCGCGCCCCGTCGGCGCACTGCTGCAGGCGCTCGCCCTCGGGCGCGGTGCCGGTGCCCGGGTCGAGCACGTAGCCGCAGGCGGCCTCCCAGTCCTGGTCGTCGATCACGCCGAGGAAGCCGAGGAACCGGTCGGTCGCCGCGGAGAGATCCGCGTCGGTGACCTCGGCGCCGTCGCTCGCCTCCGGGGCGGCGTCGGCCGAGGCGCTCGGCGTCGCGCTGGGGGTCTCCGGGGCGGGTCGCGCTCGTCGTCCCCGCCGGTGCAGGCGGCGGTGCCGAGCGCGAGAGCGAGGGCGAAGGCGCAGGCGGCGATCCGACGGACGGGGCCGCGCAGGGGATGCGGTTCCATGGTGACCTCTTCTCGGCGACGTCTGCGCACGACGCTCCAAGGGTGGCACACGCCGGGCACGCACCGCACCTGACCGGCGGGAACCGGGTGCCCCGGGGCAACGCGGACGGCGCTAGGCTGGAGCGCCGGATCCCCGTCCCCGTCCAGGAGCCCGCTGTGAGCACTGAGTCCCCCGCCGCCGTCCCTGCCGCTCCGGCGAAGATCCGACTGCGCCACCTCCAGCAGGCCAAGGAGCAGGGCCGCCCCTTCGCGATGCTGACCGCCTACGACCAGTTCTCCGCCCGCGTCTTCGAGGAGGCCGGGATCGAGACCCTGCTGATCGGCGACTCCGTGGGCACCACCGTGCTCGGCCACTCCTCGACCACCGCGACCACGCATGCGGACATGCTCGTGTTCACCGCGGCCGTCGCCCGCGCGTCACCCGCCCGCTGATCGTCGCCGACCTCGCCTTCGGCACCTACGAGACCGCGCCGCGGGATGCGGTGTCGCGCACGGCATCGAGCTGGTGCGCGCGGGCGCCGAGGCGGTCAAGCTCGAGGGCGGCGCCGAGGTCGTCCCCCAGATCGAGGCGCTCGTCGCCGCGGGCATCCCCGTGATCGGGCACCTCGGCTTCACGCCCCAGTCCGTCAACGCCCACTCCGGGCACCGGGTCCAGGGCCGCGACGAGCAGGCGGCGAAGAAGATGCTCGCCGACGCGCTCGCGATCCAGGAGGCCGGGGTCAGCGCGATGGTGCTCGAGCTCGTGCCGGCCCGCGTCGCCGCCGAGGTCACCGCCGCGCCGCGGGTGCCCACGATCGGAATCGGCGCCGGGGCCGGCTGCGACGGCCAGGTGCTCGTGTGGCAGGACATGGCGGGCCTGTCCGGCTTCCGGGGCAAGTTCGTCAAGGCCTTCGCGGACCTGCGCGGCGAGTCGCTCGGCGCCGCGACCGCCTATCGCGCCGAGGTCGAGGAGCGCAGCTACCCGGGGGCAGAGCACTCCTTCGACTGACGGGGCCGACGGGCCGGCCGCCCGCGCGGGTGCGGCCGGCCCTCACGCGGGTGCGGTCAGCCCTCGTGCACGAGGGCTCAGCCTTCCTCCCACTGCTTGTCGTCCTCCTCCCACTCCTGGTTGCGCGCGCGGCGGTGCTCAGCGCGCGCTCGGCCTCCTCGCGCGTGGCGTAGGGGCCCATCCGCTCGGTGGCCGGGGACTGCGCCCCCTCCTCGACCGTGCCGGTGCTCAGGTTGTAGTAGTACTGCGTGCCCTCGGTCACGTCGGTCTCCTTCGCTGTCGGTGAGAGACTGGTGGACATGACTGTAGAGCAGGATTGGATCCGTCCCGAGGGGCGCGCGCCGCTGGTGCCCGGAACCCTCAGCCCCCGTCGGCCCGTGCCCGCGCACATCGAGCGCCCCGAGTACGTGGGCAAGGACGAGGCGGTCTCGGACACGGGTCCGTTCGTGCAGAGCGCCGACGTGATCGCCCGCGTGCGCGAGGCCTCCCGCGTCGCGGCGCTCGCCCTCCAGGCCGCCGGCGAGGCCGCGCGACCGGGCGTCACCACCGACCACATCGACGCGGTGGTCCACGACGTCTCGCTAGAGAACGGTGCCTACCCCTCCACGCTCGGCTATCTCGGCTTCGAGAAGTCCTGCTGCACGAGCCTGAACGAGGTCATCTGCCACGGCATCCCCGACTCGACCGTGATGGAGTCCGGCGACATCCTCAACGTCGACGTCACCGCCTTCCTGCACGGCGTCCACGGCGACTGCAACGCGACCTTCCTCGTCGGCGACGTCGCCCCGCGCGCCCAGGAGCTGGTCGAGGTCGCCCACGACGCGATGTTGCGCGGGATCAAGGCGGCCCGGCCCGGCCGCGAGGTCAACGTGATCGGCCGCGTCATCGAGAAGTTCGTCTCCCGCCACGGCATGGAGTCGGTGCGCGACTACACCGGCCACGGCGTCGCCGAGGGCTTCCACAACGGGCTGGTCATCCCCCACTACGACTCCGCGCCGATGTTCGACGACGTCATCGAGGAGAACATGACCTTCACCATCGAGCCGATGGTGACGCTCGGCTCGCAGGCCTGGGACCAGTGGGACGACGGTTGGACGGTCGTCACCCGCGACGGCTCCTACTCGGCCCAGTTCGAGCACACCATGCTCATCACCGACGCGGGCCCCGAGCTCCTCACCGTCGTCTGAGACCGGTCCGTTCCCGGACCCCGCGGACCGCTCGCCGCGACCTCCGCGGGAGTCCGGCGGCCGTGCGGGGCCGTCCTCGGACGTCCCCGTCGCGTGCCTGCGCGACCCGGGTATCGTGGGCGCCCGAGAGAGGGTGCCGAGGGCGGCGCCCCGGCACCGGGCGGGGCCTTCCCGCATCGCACGACCAAGGAGAGACGATGAGCAAGAAGGCCTTCGGGATCGACATCGGCGGCGCGGCATCAAGGGAGCGCCCGTCCACCTCGGCAAAGGCGAGCTCTCCGCCGACCGGGTGCGGATCCCGACCCCGCGACCCTCGACCCCCGAGGCCGTGGCGGACACCGTCGCCGAGCTCCTCGGCTCCTTCGACATCCCCGAGGACATGCCCGTCGGCGTCACCTTCCCGGCCGTGATCCAGGAGGGCGTGGCGAAGACCGCCGCGAACGTGGACAAGTCCTGGATCGGCACCGACGTGGACGCCCTGTTCACCGAGCGCACCGGCCACGACGTGTTCGTGGTCAACGACGCCGACGCCGCCGGCATCGCCGAGATGGAGTTCGGCGCGGGCCGGAAGAGCTCCGGCGTGGTGCAGGTGTTCACCCTCGGCACCGGCGTGGGCGGCGCGACCTTCGTCGACGGCCGCCTGGTGCCCAACACCGAGCTCGGCCACGTGCTCCTGCACGGCGACGACGCCGAGAAGTACATGGCCTCCTCCGCCAAGGAGCGCGAGGACCTGGACTGGGAGACCTGGGCCGGTCGCCTCCAGGAGTACTTCTCCCACATCGAGTTCCTCTTCAGCCCCACCCGCATCATCGTCGGCGGCGGCGTCTCGAAGAAGCACCAGAAGTTCCTGCCGCTTGCTGGACCTCGAGGCCGAGATCGTGCCGGCCGAGCGCGCAACGAGGCCGGGATCATCGGCGCGGCGGTGCTCGCCCATCGCGAGGAGAAGGCCCTGCGGAAGGGCAAGAAGAAGGACGACAAGCACCACGCAGGCAGCTGAGCCCATCGGCCGAGGCCGTCCCGCGGTCGGAGCGCCCCGTCGGCCGGGGGATTCCGTCGCGGGCGCTCCCCTCGGGCGCCGCGCCCGTCGGGCGCGGCCCTCGCGGGGGCGCCCCGCGGGGCGGACCAGCCGGCCTGTAAGCCGGGTTCTGTGATCGGCGACCATCCCTCTCGGGTCGCCGTTGCCGACGACCTCCAGCGGTCTACCCGGGAACTCGGGCCGGCGCCCTCATGCGTTCCCTGTCTGACCTTGCTCCCGGTGGGGTTTACCGTGCCGGTCTCGTCACCGAGACCGCGGTGGTCTCTTACACCACCCTTTCACCCTTACCGCCGCGCCCGAGGGCGCGGCGGCGGTCTGCTCTCTGTGGCACTGTCCCGCGGATCACTCCGGGTGGGCGTTACCCACCACCGTGCCGGATGGAGCCCGGACTTTCCTCGGCCCTGCGGCGTACGCCGCGGGGACGCGGTCGCCCGGCCGACTGGTCCGCCCGGCAGTATACGCTCCCACCTGCGCCTCCCCCTCCGCAGCGGGCAGGCGCCCGCGCCGACGTGCCGAAGCTCTCGCGGCGCCCTCCCTCGCCCCTGCCCTGCCACCTCGGAGAATGGTCTGATGCTGATCCTCTCGCCGCCCTCGGAGACGAAGACCCGGCCCGCCGAGGAGGGGCATCGTCCGCTCGACCTCGACGAGCTCGCGCCGCCGGCGCCGCGGGAGGCGCGCGGGACGATGCCGCGGGCCGCGCACCGCACCGCCGCGGGGTCCGACGCCGCCTCCCGGCTGGGGGTCCCGGCCTCCTCCCCCGAGCTCGTCGGGCGCATGCCGCATCTCGAGCAGGAGCCCGCCGCCGCGCCGCTCGGCGTCTACTCGGGGGTGCTCTACGACCAGCTCGAGCCGGGCGCGGAGATCCCCGGCGACCGGCGCGTGCTGGTCCAGAGCGCCCTGCTGGGCCTGGTCGACGCCGGGTGGGACCGGATCCCCGCCTACCGTCTCTCCGCCTCCTCGCAGCTCTCGCGGCTGGGGAAGGCGGGGTCCTGGTGGGCGCCGCGGCTGACGCCGATCGCCGGACAGCTGCGCGAGGAGGAGGCCGCGGGGTCCTCGCCGCTGGTGGTCGACTGCCGTTCAGGCTCCTACCGCTCGATGATGGCGATGCGCGGCGGGGACGGGGTGCGGATGCTGGAGGTCGCGCCGGTGCAGGACAGCGGCGGGGTTCGCAAGGTCATCTCCCATGACGCGAAGCGCTACCGGGGCCTGGTGACCCGTGTCCTGCTGGCGGCGGAGACCGCGCCCGCCACGGCGGAGGAGCTGGTCGACGTCGTCGGCGAAGGCCTCGCCGGGGTCTCGGGGCGCGGCGGCTCCCGGCTCGGCGTCGAGCTGGACGGGGACAGGCTCGTCGTGGTCGACCGGGTCGACTGACGCCGCCTCGACGGGCGTGGTCCGCCCGGCCGCGTCCCCGGGTCCGGCCGAGCGCCGCGGCCCCGGCTCTCGGGCGGCCCCGTCGCGTTCGGCCGGCCCGACCGGGCTCGGCCTGCCCGACCGGGTTCAGCCGGCCCGGCCGCCCCACGGGTCGGTGACCTGCGCGGTGATCTGCACGTCGAGGCCCGGCGGCGCCTCCGTGAGCGGCTCGCGGGCGAGCGGGAGCCACAGCGCCTCGCTCGCGGCGTGCGGCACGTCGATCAGCGCCGGCACGGCGGCGGGGTCCGCCGCGGACTCGAGGTGCTCGAGCGCCGGGTGGTGGCGCAGGTCGGAGGTGATGTAGACGTCGGCACCGCTGCGCGTGGCGGCCGCCAGGAAGGAGTCGCCCGCCCCGGGGCAGACGGCGACGGTGCGCACGGGACGCTCCGCCTCGCCCGTGTGCAGGATCCCGCGCGCGGTCGCGGGGACCAGGGCCGCGATCTGCTCGGCGAGGCCGCCGACGGTGGTGGGCGTCGCCGGCTCGCCGACGGCGCCGAGCCCGAAGCGGGTGGAGCCGTGACCTGCCTCCTCCCCCTCGTCACCGGGCAGCAGCGGGCGAGGGTCCTGCAGGTCGAGCGCCCGCGACCAGGCGCCGACGGTGCCGCGGGTGGAGCGGTCCACGTTCGTGTGCCCGCACCACAGCGCCGTCCCGGCGCGCAGCAGGTCGGTGACCACCGCGCCCTTCCCGTCGTCTGCAGGCAGGAAGCTCGCCCCGCGCAGCAGCGAGCGGATGGTGGGTGATCAGCGGCTCGGCGCCGGAGGCGACCGCCTCGCGGGCGACCGCGAGCGTCGGGTCCACGGCCAGCAAAGACACGGGAGACCGGCGCCTCCCGCTCCCCGAGGACGAGGCCGGCGCGGTCCCAGTCCTCCGCCCAGGCGAGCGGATAGGCGGCCTCGAGCACGCCGACGACGTCGCCGACGGTCACGGTGGTCTCGGAGGTCGCCGGGGTCCGGGCGCTCATGGCGCTCATCCGCGCGGCGCCCGCGTCTCGAGGAGCGCCGCCTGGTAGGCCTTCCACGGCATGAGCACGCACTTGACCCGGGCGGGGAACTTCGCCGCGCCCATCAGCGCGACGCCGTCGCCGATCAGCTCCTCGTCGCCCTCGATCCGTCCGCGGGAGCCGATCGCCTGCTCGAAGTGGGTGCGCACCGGCTCCACCTCCTCGACGCCGTGGCCGATCAGGAGATCGGCCATGATCGAGGCGGAGGCGCGGCTCATCGCACAGCCGACCGCGTCGTAGGAGACGTCCTCGATCCGCTCGGCGCCGTCCTCGGACAGATGCAGGCGCGGCGTGATCTCGTCGCCGCAGGTGGGGTTCACGTGGTGGACCTCGGCCTCGAACGGCTCGCGCTGACCCGGCGTGGAGGGGCCGCTTGTCGTGCTCGATCACGAGCTCGGTGTAGAGCGCGGAGAGATGGGTGCTCATGAGAGGGCTCCGAAGAACTCGACGGTGCGGGCGACGCCATCGACGAGCGCGTCGACCTCGGCGTCGGTGGTGTGGACGGAGAAGGACGCGCGGGTGGTGCCGTGGAGCCCGAAGCGGCGGTGCAGGGGCCAGGCGCAGTGGTGGCCCACCCGCACCTCGATGCCGTAGGAGTCCAGCACCTGGCCGACGTCGTGCGGGTGGCGGCCGGCGACGTCGAAGGCGACTGCTCCGGTGCGTCGCGGGGAGGCGGCCGGGCCGATGATCCGCACCCCGTCGATCCCGGAGAGCCCGTCGATCGCGCGCAGGGTGAGAGCCTGCTCGTGCGCGGCGATCTGCTCCATGCCGAGCACATCGAGATAGTCGCAGGCGGCGGCGAGGCCGACGGCCTGGGAGATCGGCGGGGTGCCGGCCTCGAAGCGGGCGGGCGGCTCGGCGAAGGTGCTGGCCTCCATCGTCACCGTCTCGATCATCGATCCGCCGGTGAGGAAGGGCGGCATCGCCTCGAGCGACTCGTAGCGGCCCCAGAGCGCGCCGATGCCGGTGGGGCCGAGCATCTTGTGCCCGGACAGGGCCGCGAAGTCGACTCCCAGCGCGGCGAGGTCGAAGGGCATGTGCGGCGCGGACTGGGCGGCGTCCAGCACCGTCAGCGCGCCGACCGCGCGCGCCGCCTCGACGAGCCGGCCGACGGGGTTGACCGTGCCGAGAACGTTGGACTGGTGCGTGAACGCGAGGACCTTCGTGCGCTCGGTGAGCAGCGAGTCGAGGTCCGTGAGGTCGAGGGTGAAGTCCTCGGCCATGGGGATCCAGCGCAGGACGGCGCCGGTGCGGCGGGCCAGCTCCTGCCACGGGACCAGGTTCGCGTGGTGCTCCATCTCGGTCACGAGGATCTCGTCGCCCTCGCGCACGCGCAGGCGCTCGGGGGTGGAGGCGTCGCCGTCGCCGAGCGACCGGGCGACGAGGTTCAGCGCCTCGGTCGCGTTCTTCGTGAAGACGATCTCCTGCGCGGAGGGGGCGCCGAGGAAGTCGGCGAGCCGCTCGCGGGAGTCCTCGTAGGCGTCGGTCGCGGCCCCGGCCATGCGATGCGCGCCCCGCTTGACCGCGGCGTGGTCACGGATGAGATAGGCGACCTCCGCGTCGATGACCTGCTGGGGGCGCTGTGAGGTGGCGCCGCCGTCGAGGTAGATCATCGGGGTCTCGGGGTCGAGCATCCGGCGCAGGATCGGGAAGTCGGCCCTGATCGCGTCCACGTCGAAGGGTCTGGTCGCTGCGCTCACCTGCGTGGGCCTCCTGTGGTCGATGGCGGTCCGGCCAGTATAGGAACGCCCAGGATCCGGGGGCGGGGCCGTGAGACCCTGTGCACAATCCGTTCTGCCCGCGACCCCGGAGGTGCCCGTGGAGACCCTGATCCTCGCCGCGATCGCTGTGTCCATCGCGGTCTCGCTCATCGTCATCATCGGCCGCATGCTGGTGCGCCGGCGCGAGGAGCGCGAGCAGTGGGAGCGGGACGGCCGTCCCGAGCCGCGCGAACGCACCCCTGAGGAGAAGGAGCGCGACCGCCGCGGCGCCATCACCTGGGGTCGCCTCGTCGTGGCCGTGCCCGTGGTGCTGGTGCTGGCCTACTGGGTCAGCCGCTGACGCTGGCACCCTTCGCGCGACGGGGGTCAGCACGGCCGCAATGATCGCGGGAGTCGTGCTCAGACTGTGCTCAACTCCGCGACAAAACCCCCGGCCCAGCACTGTCCGTGCAGGTCGGGGGCTTCTCTTCGGGTGGGTCGTGAGGGGCTCGAACCCCCGACCTTCTGGGTGTAAACCAGACGCTCTGACCAGCTGAGCTAACGACCCGGAACGGGGCCTCCCCCGTCAGGACGAGGCCTCTCCCGTCAGGACGGGACCCCGTCGGTGATGGCGGTCACTTGGCGCGGCTGGCCAGGCGGGTGCCGGTCCAGTCGGCGGCCAGCGACAGCTGGCTCATCACACGCAGGCCCGCGATCTCGGCGCTCTCCTGCACCTCGCCCGGGGCGACATGCCCGGGCCGGCCGGCCTTCGGCGTGAGGAGCCACACAGGGGCGCCCGCCTCGATGTTGCGCGCCGCGTCCACGAGGGCGTCGGTGAGGTCGCCGTCGTCGTCGCGCCACCACAGCACCACGGCGTCGACGATCTCCTGGGTGTCCTCGTCCTCCATCTCCTCACCGATCAGGTCCTCGATCGCGTCGCGGAGGTCATGGTCCACGTCGTCGTCGTAGCCGATCTCCTGCACGATCTGACCCGTGGTGAGGTTCAGCGCCTCGGCGATGGCGCTGGGCGTGGGGGCGTCGGCCGACGGTGACAAGAAAGAACTCCTCAAGACGTGGTGTCAGTGCGAGCGCAGCATTCCGATCGGCCCGCACGGGCCCACCGCAGGTCTTTGCGCGCACCGATTCTATGCCACGGCGCACTCTCCTGCATTCCCGGCGCAGGACGTCGATCCCGGCGCAGGCGGCAATGTCCCCAGCGTCACAGATGAGGAGGGTCTGTGAAGGTCCTCGGCGCGTCGCACGACGGTAGTCTGGACGGAACCGAGGCCGACAGGAGCCGGGCCCACCGGCGTTCTTGAGCTCCCGCGGCCGGTCCATCGACTCCGGTAGAGAGAAGGACAGTGTGACTTCGCACGAGACCCCTCGTCCCATCGGCATCAACCTGCCGAGCCACGCGCAGGATCCGGACCCGGAGGAGACCCGGGAGTGGCTCGACTCGTTCGACGGACTCGTCGAGCGGCGCGGCGTCGACCGGGCCTCCGAGGTGATGCAGAGCCTGATCCAGCACGCGCGCGACGAGGACCTGCACCTTCCGGACTCGCTCACCACGGACTACGTGAACACGATCCCCGCGGATCAGCGGCCCGAGTACCCCGGCGACGTGGAGCTCGAGAAGGAGTCGCGCGCAACATCAACCGCTGGAACGCGGCGATGGTCGTCCATCGCGCCCAGCGCCCCGGCGTGTCCGTCGGCGGGCACCTCTCCTCCTACGCCTCCATCGCCACGATGTACGAGGTGGGCTTCAACCACTTCTTCCGCGGACGCGACCACCCCGGCGGCGGCGACCACGTCTTCTTCCAGGGACATGCCTCCCCCGGCATCTACGCCCGCGCCTTCGCGATGGGCCGCCTCGGCCAGGAAGACCTCGACGGCTTCCGCCAGGAGGTCTCCTCCGAGCACGGCATGCCCTCCTACCCGCACCCGCGGGCGATGCAGGACTTCTGGGAGTTCCCGACGGTCTCCATGGGCATCGGCCCGGTCAACGCGATCGAGCAGGCCTCCTTCGACCGCTACCTGCACCACCGCGGCCTCAAGGACACCTCCGAGCAAGACACCTGGGCGTTCCTCGGCGATGGCGAGATGGACGAGGTCGAGTCCCGCGGCGCGCTCCACATCGCCGCGAAGGAGCACCTGGACAACCTCACCTTCGTCATCAACTGCAACCTGCGGCGCCTGGACGGCCCGGTCCGCGGCAACGGCAAGATCATCCAGGAGCTCGAGAGCCAGTTCCGCGGCGCGGGCTGGAACGTCGTCAAGGTGATCTGGGGCTCGGGCTGGGACCCGCTGCTCCAGGAGTCCACCGACGGCGCGCTCATCGACCTGATGAACGCGACCCCGGACGGCGACTACCAGACCTACCGCGCGGAGAACGGCGCGTTCATCCGCGACAACTTCTTCGGCCGCGACCCGCGCACGAAGGCGCTCGTCGAGAACCTCTCCGACGACGACATCTGGTGGAAGCTCAACCGCGGCGGCCACGACGCCAAGAAGATCTACGCCGCCTTCCAGCAGGCGATGACGCTGAAGAACGGCAAGCCGACCGTCATCCTCGCCCACACCATCAAGGGCTACCGCCTGGGCTCGAACTTCGCCGGCCGCAACGCGACCCACCAGATGAAGAAGTTCACGCTCGAGGACCTCAAGGCCCTGCGCGACACCCTGCACATCCCGATCTCCGACGAGCGGCTCGAGTCCGGCGGCGTCTACGACGCGCCGTTCTACCTGCCGGACGACGACTCCCCGGTCATGCAGTACCTCAAGCGGCACCGCGAGGCGCTCGGCGGCCCGGTCCCCTCCCGCGCAGCACCGAGCACAAGGCTCTCGAGTCGCCGGGGGACAAGGCCTACGAGGTCGTCCGGCGCGGCTCCGGCAAGCAGGAGATCGCCTCGACGATGGCGCTCGTGCGCCTGCTCAAGGACCTCATGCGCGACAAGGAGACCGGCAAGCGCTGGGTCCCGATCGTGCCCGACGAGGCCCGCACCTTCGGCATGGACTCGCTGTTCCCGACGGCGAAGATCTACAACCCCGACGGGCAGAACTACCTCTCGGTGGACCGAGACCTGCCGCTGGCCTACAAGGAGTCCGCTCAGGGCCAGATCAAGCACATGGGCATCAACGAGATCTCCTCGACCGCGGCGTTCACCGCGGCGGGCACCTCGTACGCCACGCACGACTACCCGATGATCCCGTTCTACATCTTCTACTCGATGTTCGGGTTCCAGCGCACCGGTGATTTCTTCTGGGCCGCCGGGGACCAGATGGCCAAGGGCTTCGTGATCGGCGCGACCGCCGGCAAGACGACGCTCGCGGGCGAGGGCCTCCAGCACATGGACGGCCACTCCCCCGTGCTCGCCTCGACCAACCCCGGCACCGTGATCTACGACCCGACCTACGGCTACGAGCTCGGTCACATCATCCGCGACGGCCTGCGGCGCATGTACGGCGAGGACGACCGCCTGCAGGAGGTCTTCTACTACATCACCGTCTACAACGAGCCGATGGTGCACCCGGCCGAGCCGGAGGACCTGGACGTGGAGGGCCTGCTCAAGGGCATGTACCTCAACGAGGCCGCTCCCGAGGGCGACGGTCCGGTCGCGCAGCCTGCTCGCCTCCGGCGTGGGCGTCCCGTGGGCCAAGCACGCCCGCGAGCCGCTCGAGCAGGACTGGGGCGTGCGCGCCAACGTGTGGTCGGTGACCTCGTGGACCGAGTCGCGCAAGGAGGCCCAGGAGGCCGAGAAGCACAACCTCCTGAACCCCGAGTCCCCGCGGACCCCGTGGATCTCCCAGCGCCTCGAGGGCGTCGAGGGTCCGTTCGTGGCCACCTCCGACTACGACTTCATGGTCCCGGACATGATCCGCGAGTGGATCCCGGGCCGCTACGGCGTGCTCGGCGCCGACGGCTGGGGCTTCTCCGACACCCGCCCGGTCGCCCGCCGCCACCTGAAGATCGACGCGCACTCGATGGTCGTCAAGACCCTCCAGTCGCTCGCCAAGGACGGCAAGGTCGACCCCTCGGTCGTCCGCCAGGCCATCGACAAGTACGACCTGACGAACGTGAACGCCGGCGAGTCCGGCTCGTTCGGCGGCGAGTCCTGATCACCCCCGTCGGGCCGCTCCTCCGTGCGAGGGGCGGCCCGACGGCCGCTCTCCCCGTCGGCCCGCTCCGCCTCGCGAGCGGGCCTTCCCCTTCTCTCCCTGGAGGTTTCCCGTGCTCGCGATCGTCTGCCCCGGCCAGGGGGCCCAGAAGCCCGGCTTCCTGAGCCCCTGGCGTGAGTCGCCCGGCGTGGAGGAGTCCCTCGCGGGGCTCTCGGAGGTCGCAGGCATCGACCTGCTGCGCCACGGCACCGAGTCCGACGCCGACACGATCCGCGACACCGCGGTCGCCCAGCCGCCGCTGGTCGCCGCGGGCATCGTCGCCGCGTCGCAGCGCGCGCCGAGGAGGACCTCCCGGCGGCCGACGTGCTCGCCGGCCACAGCGTCGGCGAGCTGACCGCCGCGGCGCTCGGCGGGGTGCTCTCCTACGAGGACGCGATGCGCCTGGTCGCGGTGCGCTCGCGCGCCATGGCCACCGCCGCCGCGGCCGAGCCCACCTCGATGGCCGCCGTCGTCGGCGGCACCCGCGAGGACGTCCTCGCCGCGATCGAGCGCCACGGCCTGCACCCCGCGAACATCAACTCCGCCGCCCAGGTCGTCGCCGCCGGCGGCGCCGAGAGGATCGCCGCGCTCGGCGAGGACGGCCCGGCGAAGGCGCGCGTCATCCCGCTGCAGGTCGCCGGGGCCTTCCACACCCCGTACATGGCCGCCGCCCGCGAGGAGCTCGCCGCCTTCGCGCCGACGCTCTCCCCCGCCGACCCGACCCTCCCGCTGGTCTCCAACGCCGACGGCGAGGTCGTCACCTCCGGCGTGCAGTACCTCGACGCGATCGTCGCGCAGGTCGCCTCGCCCGTGGACTGGGAGGCCTGCATGGCGACCTTCCGCGACCGCGGCGTGACCGCAATGATCGAGGTCGCCCCCGCGGGCACCCTCACCGGGCTCGCGAAGCGCGAGCTGAAGGGGATCGCGCTGGCGAACCTCAACACGCCCGACGATCTCGAGGCCGCCCGCGCCCTGGTGCGCGAGCACGCCGGGCTCGCCCCCTCGGACCAGGAGGCCTGAGATGGCGATCACCCTCACCGCCCCGCGGACGGTCCCCGGCTCGCAGGTCCTCGCCTATGGCGCGGCCCGCGGCGACCTGGTCGTCCCCAACGACGACCTCGTCGGCCCGATCGACTCCTCCGACGAGTGGATCCGCCAGCGCACCGGCATCGTCACCCGCACCCGCGCGAGCACCGAGGTCGGCGTCAAGGACCTCTCCCTCACCGCGGCCCAGGAGGCGATCGAGCGCTCCGGCATCGACCTGGAGACCCTCGACGCGATCATCGTCTCGACGATCTCCTTCCCCTACCCGACCCCCTCGCTCGCGACGCCGCTGGCGGGCGAGCTGGGCCGGCCCGACGTCATCGCCTACGACATCTCCGCGGCCTGCGCCGGCTTCGCCTACGGCATCGGGCAGGCCGACTCCCTGATCCGCTCGGGCGCCCGGAACGTGCTGGTGATCGGTGCGGAGAAGCTCTCGGACTTCGTCTCCCCCACCGACCGCTCGATCTCGTTCCTTCTCGGGGACGGCGCCGGCGCCGCGGTCGTCGGCCCGTCCGACACCCCGCGCATCGGGCCGACGGTCTGGGGCAGCGACGGCGACCACTGGGACACGATCCGCATGACCGGCTCGTCGATCGACTTCCGCGACGGGAAGTCCGAATGGCCCACCCTCGAGCAGGACGGCCGCACGGTGTTCCGCTGGGCCGTCTGGCACACCGCGAAGAAGATCCGCGAGATGCTCGAGCTCTCCGGCATCGGCATCGAGGACGTGGACGTGTTCGTCCCCCACCAGGCGAACATGCGCATCATCGACGAGCTCGCCAAGCGGCTGAAGCCGCCGGAGGACGTGGTGATCGGCCGCGACATCGCCGAGACGGGCAACACCTCCGCCGCGTCGATCCCGCTGGCCACCCACCGCCTGCTCGAGGAGGGCGCTGCGAAGAGCGGCGACTTGCTCGTGCAGTTCGGCTTCGGCGCCGGGCTCGCCTACGCCGGCCAGGTGCTGGTCCTCCCCTGACCCCCGCCCGGGCCGCCGGGCACCGCCCGGACGACTGTCACCCGCATCACGACCGGGAAGTAACATCGTTCGGCCTGACCGGAACAGCGCGCAGCGTCCCAGGTAGTCTGTCCCCGCCACACAATCCGAACATCCCTAAGGAGCACCCATGGCACACACCGAGAACGAGATCCTCGAGGGCCTCGCCGAGATCGTCAACGAGGAGACCGGTGTCGCCACCGAGGACGTGAAGCTCGAGAAGTCCTTCACCGACGACCTCGACATCGACTCCATCTCGATGATGACCATCGTCGTGAACGCGGAGGAGAAGTTCGACGTGCGCATCCCCGACGAAGAGGTCAAGAACCTCGCCACCGTCGGCGACGCCGTCAAGTACATCGCGGGCGCCCAGAACTGAGCCCCGCCTGACGCCCGGGACGGGTTCGTCCCGGGCGTCGCCGTTCCCCGTCTGCCCCGACCCGGAGGTCCGCATGTCCGCTTCCCGTTCCCGAGTCGCCGTCACCGGCCTCGGCACCGTCAACCCGCTGGGCGCGGATGTCGCCTCGACGTGGGAGGCGGCGCTGGCCGGGACCTCCGCGGCCCGCACCCTCGAGAACGACTGGAAGGAGTCCTACGGGCTCTCCGTCGACTTCGCCTGCCGTCTGGTGCCCGGGGCGCTGGACTCCCTGAGCCGTCCCGAGTCGAAGAAGCTCGACCCCTCCGGCCAGTACGCGATGGTCGCCGCCCGCGAGGCCTGGGCCGATGCGGGCGCCCCCGACGTCGACCCGACCCGCCTCGGCGTGGTCGTCGGCACGGGCATCGGCGGCATCTGGACGACGCTGGACCAGTGGGACGTCGTGCGCGAGCGCGGCGCCCGCCGCGTCAACCCCTTCACCGTGCCGATGCTCATGGCGAACTCCTCCGCCGCGAACATCTCCATGGAGCTCGGCGCCCGCGCCGGCGCCCACACCCCCGTCTCCGCCTGCGCTTCCGGCTCGGAGGCCGTGGCGCTGGGCATGGCCATGATCCGCGACGGCCGGGCCGACGTGGTCGTCGTCGGCGGCACCGAGGCGTCCATCCACCCGATGACCATCGCGGCCTTCGCGAACATCCGGGCCCTGTCCACGCGCGTCGACGATCCCGAGCACGCCTCGCGTCCCTACGACGTGGACCGCGACGGCTTCGTGCTCGGCGAGGGCGCGGCGATCCTGGTGCTCGAGAGCGAGGAGCATGCGAAGGCCCGCGGCGCCCGCGTCTACGGCTACGCCGCCGGCCGCGGCATGGCCTCCGACGCCCACCACATCTCGGCCCCGAATCCCGAGGGGCAGGCCGCCGCGGTGCGCGAGGCCGTCGAGGACGCCGATCTCGCCGCGGCGGACATCAAGCACCTCAACGCCCACGGCACCTCGACGCCGCTGGGCGACATCGGCGAGCTGAAGGCCGTCTCGGACGCGCTGGGCGGCGAGACCGATCAGATCGTCGTCACCTCGACGAAGTCGATGACCGGCCACCTGCTCGGCGGCGCCGGCGCGCTCGAGACCGTGTTCTCGGTCCTCGCCGCGCACCACCGCACCGTCCCGCCGACGATCAACATCGAGAACCTCGACCCCGAGGCCCCGATGGCGATCGCGAACGGCGCCCCGGCGCAGCTCCCCGAGGGGGATCTCGCGGTGCTCAACAACGCCTTCGGCTTCGGCGGCCACGACATCGCGCTGGTGGTCACCACGGCCTGACCGGCACCGTCGCCGCGGCGCTCGCGAAGGGCGCCCGCTCCCCTCGGGGAACGGGCGCCCTTCGCGCATCGGAGCACCGTGCGGCCGCGGCCGCCGCGCGCTCAGCTCACGCAGTGCGGCCAGCGCATCGGCACGCCCTCGCCGGCGTGGCGGTAGATCTCCAGCTCCTCGTCCCACGGCTCGCCGAGCGCGATGCCGAGCTCGCGCGGGAGGGCGCGCGGGTCGGAGCCGGCGCGCTCCATGCGGCCGCGCACGTGGTCCTCCGTGAGGACGATGTTGCCGGCGTGGTCGGTCGCGGCGTGGTGGATGCCGAGCTCGGGGGTGCGGCTCCAGCGGGCGCCGTCGACGGCGGCGGTCGCCTCCTGGGTGACCTCGAAGCGCACCTCGTGCATGCCGCGCGCGCGCGCTGACCAGGCGTGCGCCGGTGTCCTCACGGCCGCGCCAGGTCATCTCGGCCCGCCGCAGGCCGCGGCCGACGGGCTGGTCCTCCCAGCGGATGCGTGCAGGCATGCCGAGGACCCCGCTGGCCGCCCATTCGATGTGGGGCGTGAGGGCGCGCGGGGCCGAGTGGATGTACAGAACGCCCTGGGTCATCTCGTTCCTTCCGGTGTCCGATGCGTCTTCCCCAACGAATCGGAACCCTGGACGGAGCTGATGGCGGCGCGTGCTGGTCCAAGACGAGCTTAGAGGGTCTCCCTGATCTGGCGCAACGCGCGCTTCTTCACGGAGCGCTCGAGGCCGTCGATGTAGAGCTCCCCGTCGAGGTGGCCGACCTCGTGCTGGATGAGGCGTGCGATGATCCCCTCGCCGGCCAGCTCGATCTCCTCGCCCTCGAGGTCCGTGCCCACGCAACGGGCGTAGGCGGAGCGGGTGCGCGGGAAGAAGAGCCCGGGCACGGAGAGGCGACCCTCGTCGTCGTGCTGCAGCTCCTCGGAGAGCTCCACGATGACGGGGTTGAGGATGTAGCCGAGCTCGCCGGTCTCCACGAGGTGCCAGGAGAAGGCGCGCTGGCCGATGCCGATCTGGTTCGCCGCCACGCCCGCGCGGGCGGGGTCGTCCACGGTGTCGAGCAGGTCCCGCACGAGGGTGCGGGTACCGTCGGTGACCGTGCGGATCGGGTCGCAGGGGGTGCGCAGGACGGGGTCGCCGACGACCCGGATGGGACGGACGGTCACGCCTGCTCCTCCCCCGGCTCCGCGCCGAGCACCCGGTGGGTGACCTCGACGCCGGGGACGACGCGCGCTCGACGGTGCGGCCCGCGGCGACCGCCCGGCCGAAGACCTTCACGACCGTGGCGATCTCCTGCGCGGTGAGCCCCTCGAGCGGGAGCCGCACCTCCTCGGCGATCGACAGGTAGCGGTTCTCGGCCTCGTCGGAGGTGCCGTGGGCCCACAGCCGCGCCTCGAAGTCCTCGCCGAGGCGACGGGCGAGGTTCACGTCGCTGCTCATCCCGGCGCGACCGATCAGGGCGAGCTTGAGCGGCTCGCCGGGGCTCGCCTCGCCCTCGCCGTGGCCGATCGGGATCTCGACCCCGCGCTGGGTGCGGCCGACGAGGGTGCGGTGGCCGGTGCGGTCCGCCCACACGCCGCCGGGGCCGAAGTCCTCCGGGAGCGGGAAGCGGTCATCGGGCAGGGAGGGCATCGGCATGCTCCTTCAGGGGACCGGAGGAAGAAATGACTCAGCCCCGGACGAGGCCGGGGCTGAGTCGCAGGGGCTCCCGCAGTTGGATTCGAACCAACAACCCTTCGATTAACAGTCGAATGCTCTGCCGTTGAGCTATGCGGGATCGACCTCGACGACTGTAGCAGGACCGGGGCGGGGTCGCATCCCGGAACCCCCTCACGACCGGCCACTATGACGAAGGTTACGCGCCCGCGCCGGGTCCCGTCGTGGATGCTGACGCGTCATCGCCCGGGCCGCCGCTCCCGGATCGAGGAGGTCGTCATTGCTCCGGAGCACCTCGAGGAGGCGGGTGGCGCCGCGGCGACCGGACAGCCCATCCGAGGCGGAGTGCCCGCGGGGCCCGCGGCGCGGCGTCTCACCAGGTCATGCGGCCGTGCGTGGTAGATTCGTCCGGGCCCTCTCGCGGGGCCACGGCCCAGTAGCTCAGCCGGTCAGAGCAGCGGACTCATAATCCGTCGGTCGCGAGTTCAAGCCTCGCCTGGGCCACCTGACCTGCAGATTCTCGACCTCGGCACCATTCGGTGCGCACCAGGTACGAGTTAAGTACGAGTTATGAACGCTCCCATGTCACTTCAGGACAGACGCGGCCACGTCGACGTCGACACTCTTGCTGTCCACGTACGAGGCCCACGAGGTTGCAGGGTCATGCCCCATGACCGACATGATGACGCGAGGATCGACCCCCGCGTCCATGAGCTGTCGCTCCACCGTTCTGCGCAGGGTATGGAATGTGACCCACGGGAACCCGGCACGGTCGAGCTTCCGGCGCACAGCCTTGCGGACTGCGGTCTGATCGGGCGACCCACCTCGCTGCGCGGGAAACACGAACGCGGCTCCCGGAGATGCACCCTGGAGCTGAGCGTCCAGCGCCCCTCGCTGACGAGCCCGCGAGCATCTCAGCCGCGGCGGGAGGTAGGGGGACGGTTCGCCTACTCGAGTCGCGCTTCAGCATCGGCCTCCACTCTCGAGTCTTCCCAGATCCGTACACCTGACCGCGGACCGTCAAGAATGAGCGTTCGTCTCCCAGGTGAACATCCACCCACCGCGACGAATTCGCCTCGTTAATACGTAGGCCCGTGTAGGTTCCGAGGATGATGAGGTCCGTCATGTCGAGTCTCTGCTGAGGGTGACGGATTCTCACCTTCTCCCGCAGTGTCGCTAGTCGTTGCTCGTTGGTGAGTGAGTTTTTGAGCGGACGAGATGCACCGTTCTTATACGTATGCGTCTCTGGAGAAATGGTAGTCGCGGGGACGCGAAGGTTCACTGCTGGGTCGACCGTGATGTAGCGAAGCGCAATCCCACGAGCGGTGGCTTTTCGCCAAAGAGCTCGCAAGTGGGTGAGCGACCCAGCGCCCGGTTCCGCGACGCGCTCCAGTTCGTCTGAGAGATCCGCGGGAGTCAGCTGGTCGATCGGAATCCCGTGCACACGCGACTCCTGTGGCTTTGCACGACGGATGTGGGAGCGCGCTCCAGTGGAGTCCGCGTCGTCCGCGGGAGACGGGCGCCCTGCCCAGAGGCGGGCAACCCCCAGGTACTTCGACACGGAGTTCGGGGACTTGACCTGCGGGTCACGTCCGCTTTCGATCCGCTCGACTGCCCATGCGATCAGATCACCGAGTGTCGGTACCGCATCGTCGGCATCGAAGGACCTTCGCTCGTGATCGACGACTCGCTCGAGGGCAGACTGGGCCAGCGATGGCGTCTGCGCCGACCGGGAGAGCCGCGTCATCGTCCCATCTTCAAGGCGTAGCCGACACCGCGCTCGCCACTGCCTGCCACGCTTTGCTCGCGACAGCGAAGGATCGGAGGGGTCCGTAGCTCGCCAGGGACCACCGTCAGTGCGTACGTGAAAAGCGACCGCCGTGGTTGAGCCCGGAGGAGTCTTCCTTCGGCTCATCGCGACATCAGCCGCCATTGCATAGCGGAGTCGTGGGGCGATTGAGGCAATGAAGTTACAGAAGTTCCCCCGCGAAATACGCGACGAAACTTTCTCTCACAGCCGTTGCCCCAGTAGCCTTGGGGTGCCATCCTGAAGACCCTCCTCAGAGATCTTTCCCCCGAGGGGCCTGGTAGGTATACCCCTCGGGTGTTCCACGCTCCCCCACATTAGCGCCAGAGCACGCACGGAGCATTGTCTATTCCGGCGAGCTTCTGCTCACCGTTGAGCTCGAGACCCCGATGCCTGGCGGGCGGGCCGATCGACTCAGCACAAGAACACCGTAGCGCGAGGTCGCACGCCGCCCGCACCGGGAATCGATCTGCTTGCGGGCTACAGGCGATCGACTGACTCGGTGCGGCAAGGGCGATCGAAGCCTCCTCGGTCAAGTCCCTGGAAGTGGTGTAGCGATCCTTCGCTGAGGGGTCAGGCGGTCAGGGTGGGCAGGGAGCTTGTGGTGACCTCCTCGGTGCTGGTGTCGGGGACGAGGCTGAGGCGGCGCGGGCCAGGACGTCCAGTCCGAGGTAGCGGCGTCCTTCGGCCCACTCGTCGGTCTGCTCGGCCAGGACCGCGCCGACGAGGCGGACGATCGCCTCGCGGGTGGGGAAGATGCCGACGGAATCGGTGCGGCGACGGATCTCCTTGTTCAGCCGTTCGGTGGGATTGTTCGACCAGATCTGCACCCACACATCCTTCGGGAACGCCGTGAACGCGAGAAGGTCTGCGCGGGCGGCATCGAGGTGCTCGGCCACGGCCGGGAGCTTCTCGCTCACGTAGTCCAGGAGCCGGTCGAACTGGGCGTTGACCGCTGCTGCGTCGGGCTGGTCATAGACGCTGTGCAGCATCGCCTTCACCGCCGGCCACATGCTCTTCGGCGTCACGGCCATGAGGTTCGCCGCGTAGTGGGTGCGGCACCGCTGCCAGGCCGCCCCGGGAAGATGCGCGGCGATCGCCTCCACCAGTCCCGCATGCGCATCGGAGGTCACCAGGCGCACCCCGGCGAGGCCGCGGGCGACGAGGTCCGCGAAGAAGCCGTTCCACGCGGCTCCGGTCTCGCTGGTCGCGACCCGCATGCCGAGCACTTCGCGGTGCCCGTCGCCGTTGACGCCGGTCGCGAGCAGGACGACGGCGTTGATCACGCGCCCACCCTCACGGACCTTCATCGTCAGCGCATCGGCGGAGACGAACGTGAACGGCCCGGCCTCGTCCAGGGGACGGTGGCGGAACTGCTCGACGTGCTCGTCCAACGACTCCGCCATCCTGCTGACCTGCGACTTCGAAAGGCTGTTGATGCCCAGGGTCTTCACGAGCTTGTCCATGCGACGCGTGGAGACACCGGCGAGATAGCAGTCCGCGACGACCGTGATCAGAGCTGACTCGGCGCGCTTGCGCCGCTCGAGCGACCACTCGGGGAAGTAGGTGCCAGTGCGGAGCTTGGGAACCGCGACGTCGATCGTGCCGACGCGGGTGTCGAGGTCGCGATGGCGGTAGCCGTTGCGCCGCGCAGAACGACCAGCGCTGGGCCGGCCGTACTCCGCGCCGGCAACAGCGTCCGCGTCCGCGGAGAGCAGGGTGTTGATCACGTCCTGAAGCAAGCCGCGCATCAGATCCGGGGACGCTTCGGCCAGGGCTTCACCGAGCAGGCCGGAAGGGTCGACAATGTGAGGAGCGGTCATCGTGATGACTCCGTTCGAGAGTGCTGTGAGAGGTTCACTCGAAGGATCACACGGTGGCCGCGTCCTTGTCCGGGACGATCACAGGGCCACCGCGCTACACCACTATCGGGGACTTAACTGCCTCCTCTCCCCGGGCCCGCGGAGCCGGGCGTGCGCTTGCCTCGCAGAGTCCGAGTAGGGCCCCACGACCTCGGGCACCTGAGCACCGCGTGCCCAGAGGTAGAGAGCGCGTGCGACGGGAAGCTGACCCCGCATCCAAAAAAACTAGAGCGACGGGACTGATGCGCGCTCGGGTGTCAGCTTGACCTGACCTACGGTGAGGTTTCCACTCTTGGTCGCTAGCTTCCGGTGGTGGTGAGTGCCCGCGGGGTGCGGGCGAAGTCGTAGTCGTGGGGTGTCGCGTACTCGAGGGAGGAGTGCCGACGACGACGGTTGAAGAACACCTCGATGTACTCGAAGATCGCGTTCGCGAGCTCGATGCGCGTCTTCCACTTCTTCCGGTTCAGCGGCTCGATCTGCATCGTCGACCAGAACGACTCCATCATCGCATAGTCGAGCCCATCGCCGACCGTCCCGAACGACGGCAACAGTCCCGCTGAACGGATCTTCTGAGTGAAGACCCAGGAGGTGAACTGGACTCCGTGATCCGCATGAACGACCCCTCCTGGCCCTGGCTGACGTGCAAGGATTGCCATGTCCAGAGCGTTCACGACCAAGGTGGAGTCCTGTGTGGAGTCGATAGCCCAGCCGATGATCTTGCGGTCGCAAGCATCCAGCGCGGCGGCGCAGTAGATCTTGCCCTCCCGGGTGGGATGCTCAGTGATGTCCGTGACCCACAGCTCGTTCAGCGCGAGACGGTGGAACTTGCGGTTGACCAGGTCGTCCGCTGTGGCGACCCCCTTGAGCCGCTTGATTCTGGCTGGGCCTGGAAGGCCACTGATTCCGGCGCGAGTCATGAGGACGGAGATGAGCCGGCTGGAGCACGGAATGTTCATTCCGATGGTGAGCTCGGCGTGGATGCGGCGGTAGCCGTAGGTGCCGCTGGAGGCGACGTGGATCTCCCGGATCAGGCCGGTCAGCCAGCGGCGGCGCGGCTCAATGGCACTGGTCGGGCGCTTTCGGTACCGGTAGTAGCCCTGACGGGAGACGCCCAGTAGGTGGCGGCAGGTGCTCGTGGGTGCCCCGGCGTCGACGAGTCGGTCGATCACCGGGTGCGCCCTTTTGGGGCGACTCCTCCCTCCTCGTCGAGCCACGTCGCGGCCCGGCGGAGGATCGCGATCTCCTGCTCGAGCCGCCGGGCCCGGCCGCGCGACGCGCGGAGCTCGGCAGATTCCTGACTGCTTCGACCCGGCCGGCGGCCGTGGTCAATATCGTCCTGTCGCGACCAGTTGTGGAGGGTGACCTCGTGGATACCGAGGTCCAGTGCGGTCTGCTTGACCTGCGGCCCCCGCGGACCAGAGCGATAGCACGGGCACGGAACTCGGGAGGGTACGGGCGGGGCGTGCGGAGAGCCTTCCATGAAGACCATCGACTAGCGACGTCAACTGGAAACCTAGCCGTAGGGCAGGTCAATGTGACGCCTACCCGCGCATCAGTCCCCAACTCCCTCCAGTGCGATGCGCCGGGCAAGCCCGCCTCGGCCCGGCATCTAGCAACTGCGCGTATGCAACTTCCAGCAGAACCAAGTCGTCGAGCCGCGGAGTGAAACCTAGACAAACCCTTGAGGCTCTTAAGGAAATCTAGAGGTCGCGTTCGAGCTTGTGAGTCACATGTTCGACGGCGCAAGCAAAGACGACACATACCGGCCGGGGGTTTTCCGGAGTGCGTGCAAAGACTCACTCAAATTGTCAAACACAACGGTCCATTCGTCCTTGGAGCCGCCGGATCGGCCAGTACGTTGATCTCGCGCCCACGACATGAGCCGGCGCTTCGACGCTCGCCCTGCCGTCACCGTGGCATTGACGAACTCATCGACTCTCCCTCGTACCGAGCGGGAAGATTACGGAGAAGAACCATGGCCCAGAACAACACCCACCGCGCCTTCGGGCGAGCTATCACGCCTGTCGGGACTACGGGACGAGCCCTGCGGAACACCGGTGGGGCGACTGTGCTCGGCACGGTCGTCATCGGTTCGGCCCTGCTCGCTGGACCCGCGCAGGCCGCTCCGGCCGTCTCACCCGCCGCACCCACCATCAGCGCGCAGACTGCCGCTCCGGCAACGCCGGCACCCGCCCACGCGGGGTCTGCGTTCGGGACCGAGAAGCCGCGCTGGGGTTCTCAGGGTGCGTCGGTGGAGCGACTCCAGACCGCGCTGAATGAACACGGCACCTCACTGGATGTCGACGGCAAGTTCGGCAAGCTCACCCATGGCGCAGTGAAGGACTTCCAGCGTTCGCATGACCTGCAGGTCGATGGCGTCGTCGGCCCTGAAACCAAGGGCGCTCTGAACGGTGGCGGCGCCACGGCCTCGGGCGGCGGCACGTCCGCGCCGGCCCCGGCATCCTCGTCGAGTAGCTCGGGTCAGGCGATCGTCGACGCCGCTCGTAGCCAGATCGGCGCCTCCTACTCATGGGGCACCTCCAAGCCGGGCGTCAGCTTCGATTGTTCGGGCCTGAGCTCGTTCGCGTATGCGCAGGCCGGCATCGACCTGCCCCGCACCTCCTCGCAGCAGGAGGCGGCCGGGACCACGATCTCGAAGTCCGAGGCCCAGCCCGGTGATCTCGTGGTGTGGCCCGGTCACCTCGGGATCTACGCCGGTGGAGACACCGTCATCGACGCGGGGCGCACCCCGGGTGCGGTCACCGAGCGAACGATCTGGGGCAATCCGACCTTCGTCACTTTCCGCTGATCGCACGCCACGACGCTGACGCAGGCGGAGCCGCGACCATCGGTCTGGGCTCCGCCTTCGCGCGCAACGACGGCGCTATCAGCCCATGGTGGCGGCCAGCAGCTCGGCGCAGGCCTTCTCACAGCGTCGACAGGCGTCGGCGCACTCCCGGTTCAGGCCGATGCACTGGGTCAGGTTCGCCACCATGTCCTCGGCCAGGCAGGCGTCGGCGCAAGCAATGCAGATCTGCAGGTACTTGAAGCAGGCCTCGATGCGTTCGGCGGGCTTCTGCTGGTCGAAGGTGCCGAGGTCCTTCGACTGGGCTTTAAACATCGAAGCGACGTGTTGGGTCAAGGTTCTGCTCCTTCTCGTCCCGCACGGGCCGGCGGGTGTCTGCCCTCCAGGCGACGTTAGCCAGTACACACCGAGAAGGTTAAGCGAGTGGACCGCACGTTTGGTGTCAGTGCGAGACTCCTGGTCAGTACGTTGCTCAAGACTTCAACACCTGGCCTTGAGGATATCTTGATCTGTGAGTCATAGACTCGTGGAAACTGTACTCTGACTAGGAGAAAATATGCGTTCTCGTCGATCTTTCGGTCGTCTTGCGACCGTCGTCATCACCGGTGCGATCGTCTTCGCCGGATGCACCGACAGCGGATCTAATGACAATCAGACTTCGGGCGGGCCGGAATCGTCGGAGGCGTCCGATGGAGGCGGCCACGGCGGCATGGAGCACCCAATGGACGGGGGCCCCGCACCCGAAGGGATGACCCCTGCCGAGGAACCTGAGTTCCCTGTCGGCACGAAGGTGAAGCTCACCGCGGACCACATGGAGGGCATGGAAGGCGCGACGGCGACGATCTCCGGCGCCTTCGACACAACGACCTACTCGGTCAGCTTCACGCCGACCGATGGCGGCGAGCCGGTCACCGATCACAAGTGGGTCGTCCACGAAGAGCTCGAGAACCCGGGCGAGCCGCCGCTGGCGGAGGGCACCGAGGTAGTCATCACCGCCGATCACATGGCGGGCATGGAGGGTGCTGAAGCCACCATCGACAGCGCCACCGAGGAGACCGTGTACATGGTCGACTACGAGGCCGACGGGATGATGATGACCAACCACAAGTGGGTCGTCGAGAGCGAGATCGAGCCCATCCAGTGATCACCCCACCGAGGCCCCGCGGTCCGCGCACCTCCTCCGGCGGTGAATCCCGTCGTCGCATCGTCCGGTCGCCCCGGCGATCCCTCCTGATCGGCGCCGGCCTGCTCCCTCTCGTGATCGCCGGTTGCGGAACCCGCGAATCGGAGTCTGCTTCCGTCACGGGTGATCAGGACCTGCTCCAGGACTATGGCTTCGCTGACGCCGACGGGCCCGAGATCATCGACCGGCTCGAGGCGCTCGCGGTGGCCGAGCGACCGCAAGACTTGATCGCCAGCGTCACCGCGACGTCTCTCCAGCTCGAAGACGATGCAGGGCGCGAAGCTGAGTTGCCCCTTCCTGAGGACCAGTTCTACTTGTCGGTGGCACCATTCGTGGAGACCACGCACGAGTGCGGCTTCCACAGCCTGACGACGTGTCGCGGGGAACTGCGCAATCGCGAAGTCGCCGTCAACGTGGTGGACAGCGGCTCCGGCAAGATCCTCGAGGAAGGCACTCGCACCACGCACGACAACGGGTTCCTCGGTCTCTGGTCGCCGCGCGGCATAGCCGGGGAGCTCACATGCACCCTCGACGAGCTCACGGGGTCCGCCCCCATCTCGACCCAGGCGGAGGATGATCTCACGTGTCTGACCAATCTCCAACTGGCCTAACCCGACGGAGTTCTCCCCCTCTTCTAGGCAATCGATGGCCAGCCCCGCGCGTGGAGCGGAGCACAGCCGGGCGCGACCCGTCGGTCCCTCCTCCGACTAGGGGGAGGTCTGCTCGGCGCAGTTCCCCTCCTTGCGGCGTGCGGCGGTTCCTCGGATGCAGCGAGCGATGCAAGTGCCGGATACGTCTCCGGAGACGGTGTCGTTGTCGAGATCCCTCCAGAAGGTCGCGCCGAGCCCCTGGCGTTCCAGGGAACGACCTACGACGGAGACGACTTCGACTCCACGTCGCTGCGTGGCGCCCCCTTGGTAGCCAACGTCTGGTACGCCTCGTGCCCGCCCTGCCGAGTCGAAGCCCCTGCGCTCAAGGCGGTACACGCCGAATACGGCGCCCAGGGGGTGGAGTTCGTGGGGGTGAACACACGGGACAAGGCCGGACCAGCGGCTGCATTCGAGGAGACGTTCGGCATCACGTACCCCTCGATCCCGGACTCCGATGGGGCAGTGCTCTATTCCATGGACGGCATGGTCTCACCCAACGCTGTCCCCACTACGTTGATCCTGGATGTTGAGGGACGAGTCGCCGCCCGGATCTCGGGCGCGGCTGACCAGAGCATTCTCGAGAGTCTCCTGGACACGGTTCTCGCGGAAGGTGCTTGATGGGGGAGCTGTTCGCCACCACTGTGCTGAGTGGGCCGCTGGCCATGGCACTCCTGTTGTCCATCGTGGCCGGTCTGGTCGCGTTCCTGTCCCCGTGCGTGCTCCCGGTAGTCCCCGGTTACCTCGGATACATCACTGGGCTCACCGGGCAGAGCACAGGATCGCGCGACGCCAGCGGTCCCGGGGAACGTCCGTGGCGCCTGGTCGCCGGGGCGGTGTTGTTCGTCGCCGGGTTCACTGCGGTGTTCCTGGTCATCGGAGGATTCATCGGCGCTCTAGGGTCACTGATGGTCCAGCACATGAGCGTGATCAATCGGGTCTCCGGTGTGCTGGTCATTCTCATGGGCCTGGTGTTCGTGGGCATCTTCCCGCGGCTCTCCGGCGAGAAGCGGATACGAAAACGTCCCGACGCCGGGCTCGCCGGCGCCCCGCTGCTCGGGGTCACGTTCGGCTTCTCCTGGACCCCATGCATCGGTCCGACGTTCGCCGCGGTCGCGGCCCTTAGCCTCGGCGAGGCGTCCGCCAGGCGCGGCGCGCTTCTCGCTCTCGGCTACGCTATCGGACTCGGGATCCCGTTCATCCTCTTCGCGATCGTGTTCCGGCGGGCTCTGGGGATCTCGCGAGCACTGGCGAGGCATCGACGCATGCTTCAGATCGTCGGAGGGTCCGTGCTCATCGCGATCGGCCTCCTGCTGGTCACGGGGGTGTGGGAATCGTGGATGGCCCTGCTGCAAGTGCGGATCGGCAACTTCACCACGATTGTCTGAGAACGTAACCGACCGGGAGCTATGACGACGTCAGCGGGCAGGTCGCGCTCGAGGAAGCCTGATGGTGAAGGTGGCACCCTGTCCGGGTCCGTCGCTGGCGGCGGTCATGGTCCCGCCATGCGCGTCGACCAGGGCTCGGCTGATGGTCAGGCCGATGCCTGACCCTGAATTCTCTCGGGTGCGAGAGCTGTCGACGCGGAAGAACCGTTCGAACAGGCGGGACCGGTCCTCCGCGGTGAAGCCCTCGCCGTCATCGGTCACCGCGACTTCCACTGTCTCGCCGTGGGCCCATGCCGAGACGGTGACGGTGCCTCCGGGAGAGGTGTGTCGAAGCGCATTGCTCAGCAGGTTGCCGAGCACCTGGGCGAGGCGGTCGGGATCCGCGTGGATCGTCGCCGAGTGGTGGAGGTCGATGTCTTGTCGCAATGCCACCCCGGCCGTCTCGAACCTCTCGTCCCATTCCTGCAGGACCGATGCCAGAAGGCCATCAACCGTGACAAGTCGCAGCTCCACCGGAAGCTGGCCTTCCTCGGCCCGGGACACCTCGCTGATGTCGTCGGCCAGGCGGGAAAGCCGAACGGTCTGCCCGGCAAGAATGGGCATTGCAATCTCGGGCTCGATGACACCGTCCGCCATCGCCTCGTGATGTGCCGAGAGGGTGGCGATCGGGGTGCGAAGCTCGTGGGCGAGGTCGGAGAGGAGTCGACGTCGAGTCTCCTCGACCGCGTCCAGACGTGCCGCCATGTCGTTGAGTGTGGCGGCCAGAGAATCCAGCTCCGCCCCGGCCCCGAGGGAAGGCACGCGGGTAGAGTAGTGGCCACGGGACAGCTCATCGACGGCCAAGGTGAGGCCGTGAAGCGACTGGCGGAGCCGTCGCGCCAGGTTCCAGGTGACGACACCTGCGGCTAGAAGTGAGACCACCAATCCCACCCCGAGGGCGAGAGCGAGAGCGTCACGGTACGCACGCTCGATGTGGACGAGCTCGGAGCTATCCACGGGGAGATCGGTCTGGAGTAGGTGGTAGTGGAAGACCGCGGGCCCGATGAGCACCGTCAGCACCGCGATGGTGAGCGCACCGGCAAGCAACACGATGAGCTGTCCGATCATCAGGCGCGATGCCAAGCTGGTGCCGGGACGAACCCGTCGGGTGACTGAACTGGCTTCCGTCATGAGCTCACCCCTTCCCCATGCGATAGCCGATACCGCGCACTGTGGTGACAAACCGTGCAGTCTCAGCCGTCTCCTCGAGCTTTCGTCGGAGGTTGGCGATGTGCACATCGACGAGATGATCGTCCCCGATCCAGGTGTCACCCCAGACGGCTTCCATCAGTTGGCGGCGACTGAACGCCTGGCCCGGGCTGTGCGCCAAGGTAACCAGCAGGCCGCGCTCGGTCGGAGTCAGCGGAAGTGCGCGGCCGGCGAGCCGTACTTCCTGCGCAGTCGTGTCGATCTCGAGCTCTCCGAACGTCCGCACAGTGCTCGAGGACGCGGCCCCGGGTTCGCCGCGAGGCCGGCGCAAGACAGCCTGGACCCGGGCGACGAGCTCACGCACGCTGAACGGCTTGGTGAGGTAGTCATCGGCTCCCACCGACAGGCCCACCAGGCGATCCACCTCCTCAGATCGTGCAGTCGTGATCAGCACGTAGCAGTCGGAGAACTCTCGGATCCTCCGCATCACCTCCATACCGTCGAGACCCGGAAGGCCGAGGTCGAGCACGATCACGTCCGGCGACAAGGTGCGGGCCATCTCCACCGCTTCCGGTCCGCTTCTCGCGCTCGCAGTCTCGTAACCGGCCTTCGCGAGATACGCCTGGACCACATTTGACAGCGCCGCTTCGTCCTCGACGACGAGAACCATCGCGGCCACTCGATCCACTTCACTCCTCATGAGCACCAGTGTGGTCTCCGATCCTGGACGCCGTGGGTCCGCCCCGGGGTTCAAAGCAGATCTGGATCAGATCTTGAGGAACTCTCGACGAGACCTTCGTCCGGCGCAGAGAACCTGGTGGGGACCGTATCGCGTTCGAACTTGACCCAGCGAGGAGACCTCAGATGATGCTGACAGATTCTTTGCCGTGGCTGATGTGGTTGATGCTCGCCGGTCTCCTCTTTCTCCTCTGGGCCTCCGCACTGCTGTTGACATGCGCGGTGTTCGCCTGGACGTCCCCGCCGCGCTCGAAACGAGAACGAGGCGATCGGAGAGCTCTCGCTGCGCCTTGCTCGAGGAGAGATCACGGCCGAAGAGTTCGAACAGCACCGACAGCTTGTCCTGGACGCCTTCCGGGACCGACCCCCAACCTCCGCATAGAAGGACTGCAACTGTGAAGAGAATTTCCC
Source organism: Brachybacterium sp. GPGPB12 (assembly GCF_038396325.1). Taxonomy (NCBI): domain Bacteria; kingdom Bacillati; phylum Actinomycetota; class Actinomycetes; order Micrococcales; family Dermabacteraceae; genus Brachybacterium; species Brachybacterium sp. GPGPB12. The sequence goes on from NZ_CP149573.1 coordinate 417,969, forward strand.
GCCGCACCGCTATCACCGGAGGCTTCGGCGCCGCGGCGCTGACTCTCGCCGCATGCGGGAACCGCACCGTCCCCGCCGAAGCCGGCACCTTCCCGCCGGCTCCTACCCTGACGCCGAAAGCCGGTCAGGGCCTCGTCACCCAGACCCTCACCGCGGCGCCGACAACGGTCGATCTCGGAGGGAGGACGGTCTCGACCTGGGCGTACGGCGAAAGCCTCCCCGGGCCGCTGATCCGAGCCACGGCCGGGGACCTGCCGCGCATCACGCTCGAGAACCGCCTGCCCGAGGCCTCCACGATCCACTGGCACGGCATCCGACTGCACAACGCCGCCGACGGAGTGCCCGGGATGACCCAGGACCCGGTCGAACCGGATACCTCTTTCACCTACGAGTTCGTCGTCCCCGATCCCGGCACCTACTTCTTCCACTCCCACGTCGGCCTGCGCTCGACCGCGGGCTCTACGCCCCGCTGATCATTGATGACCCCGACGAACCCGGTGGCTACGACGCCGAGTGGATCGTGACTCTCGATGACTGGATCGATGGCACCGGACAGACTCCCGACGACGTCCTGGCCGGACTGACCGGCGCCGGCGCCTCAGACCGCGGGGGCATGGATCATGGCGACATGCCGATGGGCGAAGGTAGTTCCGACGGCATGGATCATGGCGAGATGCCGATGGGCGATGAGCCCTGGGGCGACGCCGGTGATGTGGCCTACCCGCACTTCCTCATCAACGGCCGGATTCCCGAAGCACCGGAGATCTTCGAGGCGAAACCCGGCCAACGCGTGCGCCTTCGCCTGATCAACGCCTCCGCAGACACCATCTTCGCCCTCGCGCTCGGAGACCACGATCTCTCCATCACCCACTCGGACGGATTCCCCGTCGAGCCGGTCAACGCCAATGCGGTCTACCTCGGCATGGGCGAACGCTACGACGTCATCGTCACCGTGAAGGACGGCATGTTCCCACTCGTAGCGCGTCCCGTCGGGAAGCCCGACGGCGGCCAGGGACTGGCGGTGCTGAGGACCGGTGCCGGGGACGTGCCCGCCGCGGATATCCAGGTCCGAGAACTTGACGGGGAGATCCTCATCGGATCCACCTTGGAACCGGCCGAGGCCGCGCGACTCGAGGACCGCGCCGTCGACACCGAGCTCGAACTCGCGTTCCAGGGCTCGATGGAGCCCTACCAGTGGGCCATCAACGGAGCACCCTTTGGCCAGAACACTCCACTCAGCATCCGCGAGGGGCGGCGGGTGCGGATCATCGCGACCAACCAGACGATGATGAGTCACCCCCTCCACGTCCACGGCCACACCTTCGCCCTGCCGTCGGGACTGCGCAAGGACACGGTGATGATGGCGCCCATGGAATCGTTCGCCCTCGACTTCGATGCGGACAATCCGGGCCGGTGGGCGCCGCACTGCCACAACGCGTACCACCAGGAAGTCGGCATGATGACAGGGATCGACTACGCGTCCTGACGTCGTACGGCCACGCCCCCGAGGGCGCCACGGTGAGACCGGTCGCGTCACTGCGATCGATTCGACCGACCGTCACCTCATCGTCCGCGGCGTTCACGAACAGACGTGTGCCAGCGACCAACCTGCTCGCCGGAAGGCCCGCATGGAGCGTGCCTTCCAGTTGTCCCCCACCAGGGGAGATCCTCCGACGGTGTCGGGGAGCTCTCCGAGGTGACCGACCTCCAGGTGAGCGCCCAGACGGTTCGCCTCGTCGTCACCTCCGAGAACGAAATCGACGACACCACGGTCCTCAGCGCAGTCGAGGAGGCCGGTTGCTCGGCGGTGCGAGCCTGATGAACGCCGCAGGCCGGCTCGCTGTCTACTGTGCGGGACTGGCGGTGGCCTTCGTTAGTGCATCTGTCGCCGCCGGGGCTGTCATCCCCGCCCCAGCACCACGCTGATGATCGCGCCAGACTGCGACGGCCGCGTGTCAGATGATTCCGAGTGAGAGGGAAAGATCTCGCTATGGTGGGTTCCTCCCTATCATGGAGCCCAGAGCTCTATGTCTCGCCCTGCCGGAAGGTCGGATCGTGATGTATTTCGGGATTGTGGCCATGGCCTTGGTGGCGATGCTGGTCCTCGTGGCGCTGTTCGCGGCGCACCGTGCCTTGGCCGTTCACGCCGATCCGTTGACCTCGTTGCCTGCCCAATCTGGATGGGTGCCCCAGGAGCATGCCCTGTCGCGCTTCCACGTTCGTTGGTACCTTGCGTCCATCATCTTCCTGGCCTTCGACGTCGAAATGCTGTTCATGTACCCGTGGGCCGTGGTCGTGATTGAGAAGGGGCTCTCCGCAGTCGTCGAGATGTTCCTCTTTCTCGGCGCTCTGCTTGTCGCTGTGGCCTGGGCTTGGCGGGAAGGGGCGTTTCGATGGGCCTGAACGAACTCCTCGCCGGACTCGCCGTCCGTGCCGCCCACGTCCTCGTTATCGAGCCGCCGGGCCAGTGGTCGACACGTGTGGAGCTCGACCATCAGATCTTGCGCCGTGGATGGCGGCGGGCGTGGACCCCAGCCGATGCGGACGTCCTTGCGGTGTGCGGCGTGCCCGGCCCTGAACTGGCGGAACTGGTGGACCTCATCTGGAAGCAGATGCCCGGTCCGCGGGTACGCACCAGCATCAGCTCGCCCGACGCTGTGGCATCGGCTCTACGCGCCGCCGCAGACCTCCTTCTCGACACTCCCCGTCATAGAGCAGATGCGCAGGACCGACTGCAGGAACCTCAGCTTTCCGACGACCCCAACGGAATGGACCACGGGGACCTCGACCATGGTGAGCACGACGGGACGTCCCCCGAAGAACACCCCGGTATGAGGAACCCCGGCCATGACAAGATGGAACATGACCAGACGGACCACGAGAACCACGACGGCCATGGCGGCCACGGCGGAATGGACATGGCTCCGGCGGGTATCCCGTTGGCCCAGGCCGGGGAGGACCGTGACGGTCTGGAGATGGATGTCCTGCAACTGCCGTTGGGACCTGTCTTGCCGTTCTGGCCGGCAGGGCTGGTCCTTCGCTGCTCGTTGCAGGGCGATGTCGTGGTCGACGCCGAGGCGAGCCTGTGATCGATAACGGGGGCTACGGGACTCCGGAGCCGGCGAAGCGTCCCGGCCCCATGCCCGTGTCCGCGGCGGTGCGGTGCGACAATGCCCTGGCGTTGCTGGCACTTGCGGGGGCGGACGACGCGGCGACCCGTGCCCGCCATGCCCGGGACACTCTGTTGCAGGGCGAACAAGATGTCGCCCAGGACGCCGTTGAGCGGTTGTACCGCACAGTGCGGAAATCGCGGCTCCTGCGCTGGTCTCTGCGGAGCGTTCTGCCTCTCACCTCCGCTGATCTAGAGCGTCATGGCTTGCCGAGCCGTTGTCTCGGGGACGCCCACGACCGGTTGCTGTGGAGCCTCGACGTGATCCGGGCCGAGACACGCAACGAGGAGCCCGTGGAGCCGATCGACGGGGGCGTGGTGCCTTGGGCGATAGTGCCGCACCTGGTGACAGGGTTGGAAGTGGCCTCTGTGCGGCTGGCGGTGGCGAGCTTGGATCTTGTTCCGTTCCCAGCCGTCCAGGAGACGAGGCATGTCTGAGTCCCTGGTGACGACCGTTTCTGCCGGATGGGCCGTACTGGCGACCATCATTCTGGGTGGCCTCGCGTTCTTCGCTGTTGCTCTGGAGGCGGCATTGTCCGCTCGCGCCCACGGCGCCTCCGGTGGCTGGGTGGCGCCCGTGGCCCGCACCGCACGGTCGCTGCGGCGGCGGCGCCGGACCACCGTGGCCGCGGACACGCCGCTGTGGCGGATCGGTGGCGCAGGTCTGCTGGTCGGGGCGTTCGCAATGGTCGCGGTGATTCCGTTGGGGCGCTGGACGCTGGCGGACCTGGACGTGGGGGTGGTGTGGTTCAACGCCGTGGACGTCATGGTCTGGGCCCTGGTGTGGTTGGCCGGGTGGGGCGCAAATTCGACGCACAGCCTGGTGGGTGGCTACCGGTTCCTTGCCCATGGGCTGGCTTACGAGCTCCCCTTGATGTTTGCACTGGTGGCCCCGGCGATCGCGGCTGGCAGTCTTCGCGTCGGAGAGGTGGGCGCCGCGCAGGAGGGCCTGTGGTTCGTGGTGTGGATGCCGGTGGCGTTCCTGGTCTATCTGATCGGTGTCACCGGGTTCTCGGTGTGGGGCCCGTTCGCCCCGGCCCTTTCCGCGGACATTGCCGGTGGTGTGCTGAGCGAACTCTCCGGGGTGGACCGCCTCGTTTTCCTGGCCGGGCGCTATGCGTTGTTGGTCGCCGGGGCGGCCTTCGCGGTACCGCTGTTCCTGGGCGGGGGCGCCGGGCCCGTGGCGCCGGGCTGGGCGTGGGTGCTGGTGAAGACCGTGGCGGTGCTGACCGTGCTGGTGTGGTTGCGGCGGAAGTCGCCGATGCTCCGACCGGACCGGTTCATGGAGATCGGGTGGATGATCCTGCTTCCAGCGGCCGTGCTCCAGGACCTGGTCGTGTCTCTCATCGTCGTCGGGAAGGGCTGAACCGTGCTGGTCACAATCGTGTTCTGGGTACTCGCCGTGGTGGCCGTGGCCGCGGGCGTAGCCGTGTTCGTGGTGGACTCCATGGCCCGGGCCACCTACGCCCTAGCGCTGTCGTTCATCGCCGTGGGAGTGCAGATCCTCCTCTTACAGCAGAGCTATCTCGGGGTCATCACGATCTTGATGATGGTGATGGAGATGGCGGTGATGGCCGTCTACATGGTGATGTTCATGGGCATGAACCCGGCGCTGATGCCGATGGACATGACCCACGGGAAGAAGACGGCGATCGGCGCCTCGTCCGGCGTTTTCGGGATGCTGGTCGCCGGCGCCCTGCTCATCCCCTGGCCGGAGCGACGCGGCGCCCCGCCCGAGGACCTCACGCACGCGATCGGCTTGGAGATCATGGGCGAGAAGATGCTGGTCATGGTCGTGGTGGGCGCGGTCCTGGTGGCAACCATCGTGTCCGGGGTGGTGCTGGCCGCTCATCGCACCCGCTACGACCGATTCGGTGACGACCTACGCCGCCGCCCGGCCGACGATCCCCAGCCGGGGGGTGTGGGCCGATGACCCTGGAAGCCGTGCTGGTGGTGGCCGCCGCGCTGTTCGCGGTAGGCCTCTACGGAGCGCTGTCCCAGCAGGTGGTGGTGATGGTGATGATGGGCCTGGAGCTGATGATCAACGGGGTTCTGCTGGCCGCCGCCGGATTCTGGTGGTTCCTGGCCCCGGACCCCTCCGGGCAGGTGTCGCTGCTGGTGGTGCTGGCGGCGATGACCGTGGAGATGGCCATGGGCTTCGCCGTGGCAACGCGCTCGCTGCACCGCCGGCGCCAGACCGACATGACGGACATGGCCGAGGAGCTGTCCCGATGACCGGGGCCGAGGGCGCGTTGCTCGCCATGGTGCTCGCTCCCGGGGAGCATGGGCGCCGCGCTGGCCCTGACCCGCCGGTGGGAACGCGTTGCGACACCGATCGCGGTGGCCACCGCTGGACTCACCACAGCACTGGCGGCAGTCGTCGCCCTGGCCCGGCCGGCGCTGTCGGCCCCGTTCCTGGCCGGCGCCGACTTCGCACTGGAGGTGGATGCCCTTGCGGCGCTGACCGCACCGATGATCGCCGCGGTGGCCTTCCTGGTGCTGGTCTTCGCGGCCGGGAGCATCCGGGAGTCCCGGGCCCGCTTCCACGGGCTGATGCTGATCTTCTCCGCCGCGGCCTTGGTCACGGCCTCCGCCGCCAGCATCCCGGCGCCGCTGTTCGCCTGGGAGGTGATGGGCGCGACCTCCTACGCCCTGATCGGGTTCTGGTGGCGGGAACCGCGCCGGGTCTCGGCGGGGCTCACCGCCTTCCTCACCACCCGCACCGCCGACCTGGGCCTCTACGTCGCCGCCGGCGCCGCCCTGGCCGGCGGAGCAGGCATGGCGCTGTCCGACCTCCCGGCCGCGACGGACCCGTGGCGCCACGTCGTCGCGGCCGGGATCATGGTCGCTGCACTGGGGAAGGCCGCACAGTCGCCCTTCTCGTTCTGGCTCTCCGGGGCGATGCAGGGTCCCAGCCCGGTGAGCGCGCCGCTGCACTCAGCGGCGATGGTGGCCATGGGCGGCTTCCTGCTGCTGCGCGTGGAGCCGTTGTTGGCTGCGACCGGGTGGGCCGGGCCAGTGGCCGCCTGGCTCGGGATGCTCACCGCGGTGCTGATGGGCATCGTGGCGCTGGCCCAGCGGGAGCTCAAACAGCTCCTGGCGGCCTCCACGGTCGCCCAGCTGGGGTTCGTCGTTCTCGCCGCCGGTGTCGGCGCGGTCAGTGGCGGCGCGGCCCATCTGGTGGCGCACGCCTCCACCAAGGCCCTGCTCTTCCTGGTCGCCGGGGCGTGGCTGACAGCGTGGGGCACCGAAGATCTCGCGAGACTACGCGGAGTGGGGCGTCGGTGGCGGGTTGTCGGGGTCTGCGCGAGCGTGGGGGCGCTGGCCCTGGCGGGGATCGCCCCGCTGTCCCTGTGGGCGACCAAGGACGCCGTGCTGGTCGCTGCGCTCGAGGCCTCCCCGTGGCTCTACGCCGCCGGGTTGCTGGCGTCCGCCCTGTCGGCCGCCTATGCCGGCAAGGCCCTGTGGGCGATCTGGCGCCGCGGGGACGGCGCGGGAGTCCGTGCGGGCGGCACCGGCCAGGTGGGGGCCCTGGAGCAGGCGCCGCTGGTCGTGCTGGCCGCCGGCGCGGCCGGGCTCGTCGTGCTGGCTCTGCCCCCGCTCAGCCGGGCCCTCGCCCAGACACTGGGCGGGCACGGCGAGGTCTCGGCCGTCGAGCTGGCTCTCTCGGCCGTGATCGCGGCCGCCGTCTTCGCTGCTTTTGCTGCGGCTACGCGCCCCCGAGCCGAGATGGGCCCGTGAGTGGCTGGGGCTGGAGAGGATCGCGCATGCCGTCGTCGTCCGCCCGTCCCTGTCCCTGGCGCACGCCCTGGCTCGGTTCGATGACCACGTCCTGGACCGCACCGTGATGGCCGCCGCCGGGGCGGTGCCTGTGCTAGCGCGGATCGCCGCCCGTGCCGACGACCGGATTCTCGACGGCGGGGTCGACGCCACCGCGCACGCCGCCGACGTGACCGGTCAGCTGGCGGCGAGGGTCGATGACGACGGGGTGGACCGTGGGGTGGAGATCCTCGCCGGTAGGGTCCGCCGGCTCGGGCATCTGGCCCGGATCCCGCAGACCGGAGCCATCCACCAGTACTTCCTCCAGGCCGTCGCGGTCCTCACGATCGGCGTCGTGGCCTGGTTCGTCTATGCCGTGATGGGATGAGCATGCTGAGCCTGATCGTTTTCCTGCCCCTGGCCGGCGCCGTCGTCCTGGCGGCGATGCCGGCGATCGGCCCCGCGGTCGCCCGCTGGGCCTGGGTCGCCGTGAGCGCGGTCGAGCTGGTGCTCGTCGGAGTGCTGTGGGTCGGTTATGAGGACCCGGGGCAAAACGCACTGGCGTACGAGCAAAGCAGGTGCCGTGGATCCCGGGGGTGAACAGCAGCTATCACGTGGGCGTGGATGGTCTCTCGTTACCGCTGGTGGCCATGACGACGATCGTGTTCCTGGCCTGTGCCGTCTACGCCCTGCGCCAGCCCGACCGGCCCCGGATTCAGGCGGCCCTGTTCCTGTTCCTGCAGGGCGTGAGTCTGGGGGTGTTCGTGGCGCCGACCTCATCCTGTTCTTCGTGTTCTTCGACCTCTCGATCGTGGGCATGTACTTCGTGATCGCCGGATGGGGCCATGGCAACGCCGCCCGCTCGGCCCTGAAGTTCTTCCTCTACACGTTTCTGGGATCACTGGCCCTCTTTGCTGGGCTTTATCGGGCTCTACGTGGCCGCCGCACCGCACACCTTCGACATCCCTGAGCTTGTCGCGGCCACCCCGCTCGATGACAGCCCGCTGACCGGGGAGCTGGTGCTGGCGGCGATCGTGGTCGGTCTCGCGGTGAAGACCCCCACCGTTCCCTTCCATACCTGGTTGCCGCCAGCCCACACCGACGCCCCGGCGACCGGTTCGGCCGTGCTGGCTGCGGTGTTGCTGAAGATGGGGACCTACGGGTTCGTGCGCATCGCCATGCCGATGCTCCCGGAGGCGTGGCGGTCCTGGGCCTGGGCGATCGTGGCGATCGGTATCGTCTCGGTGCTGTACGGAGCGTTCGTGGCGCTGGCCCAGACGGACCTCAAGCGGATGGTCGCCTACACCTCCGTCAACCATATGGGCTACATCGTCCTGGCCCTGGGTGCGGCGGGTCTGGTCGCCGAGGGTGCCGAGCAGGCCCGCTCGGTGGCGGTCACCGGTGCGGTGGTGCAGATGGTCAGCCACGGGTTGATCACCGCCGCGCTGTTCCTGCTGGCGGGGGTGATGCAGGATCGGGCCGGCACCTATGACATGGGTTCCTACGGAGGCCTGGCCGGTCCCGCGCCGCGGTATGCGGCGCTGTTCGCGGTCGGGGCCTTCGCCTCCCTGGGCCTGCCCGGGTTCTCCGGCTTCATCGCCGAGTTCCAGATCTTCGCCGGCGGCATCGCGGTCGCCCCGGTCACCGCCATCGCCCTGCCGGGCATCCTGGTCACGGCCGCCCTGTTCCTGCGGGCGCCGCAGCAAGTGTTCACCGGCCCCACGGAGGGCCGATCGCCCGGGTTCGCGGATCTGCGCGTCCGGGAGCTGTGGTCGGTCGGTCCGCTGCTGGCCCTGTCCGTGCTCATCGGGGTCTTTGCCTCGAGTTCTGCTCGAGGTGATCGAGCCGGCCTCCGCGGCCCTGGTCTCCTTGGTCGGGAGGTAGCCGGTGGAGGCCTCGATGCAGATGCGGCCCGCCCTGCTGCCGCCGGAGATCCTCGTCTTCGTCGGCGGTCTGGTGGTGCCGCTGGGCGGCTCGTTCCTGCCCCGTCAGCGGCAGTGGATCGCCCGCGCCGTGGCCGCGGTCGCCCTGCTCGGTGCCACGGTCGCCGCGGCCGTGGCGATGGCCGGCCCCGAACAGAGCGCGTTCTCGGGCACCTTCGCTGTGGACGTCGCCACCGGAGCCGCCCGGATAATCGCGGCCCTGACGACCCTGTTGGTCCTCGGGGTGGCCTCCGGGGAACTCGCTGGCTCGCCGCGAGAGTCCGACACCTACGCGCTCGCTGCTCTTCGCCACCACCGGGGTGATGGTGCTGGCCGGAACCACCGACCTGCTCGTGCTCGTGGCCGGATTCCTGCTGGTCAGCATCCCCTTGTATGGGATTGTCGGCCTGACCGGCGGCCGGTCCGGGGCCGAAGCGGCGATGAAGACCTACCTCATGGGCGCGTTGTCCGGAATCCTGCTCATGCTCGGGGTCACCGTGCTCTACGCCGTGGCCGGGGGCACCGACTACGCCCTGCCGCGGGACGCGCCGCCCGGGGCCCCGGCCGCGACCGTGGGGGTCGGCGTGCTGGGCGTGCTCGCCGGGTTGCTGTTCAAGGCCGGCGGCGTGCCCCTGCACTTCTGGATACCCGACGCCGCACAGGGCACCGGCGGCACCGCCGCGACGTTCCTGACCACGGTCCCCAAGATCGGAGCGCTGGTAGCCGTATACCGATTCGTGGCCACGATCTCCGAAGGCGACGGCTCCTGGCTGGTCGTCGCAGGCGTGCTGGCCACGACCTCCATGGTCGTGGGCAACCTTGCCGCATACTGGCAGACCGATCCCCGCCGGTCGCTGGGCTGGTCGACCGTGGCCCAGGTCGGGTTCCTGCTCGTCCCGGTGGCCGCGGCGGGGCGCAGTGGGCTGGCACTGCCCTCATTCTTGTTCTACCTCGCCGCCTATGCCCTTGCCAATGTCGCCGCCTTCGCCGTCACCGCAGCGCCGCCCCACCACCGCGAGCTAAGTGACTACCGAGGTCTGGCCCGGTCCCGCCCCGGGCTGGCCCTGGCTCTGCTCGTGGCGCTGCTGGGCCTGGTGGGCACCCCACCGCTGGCCGTGTTCGTCGGCAAGCTCACCACCGCCACCGCCGCCTGGGACGGCGGGCACGGCTGGTTGGCGCTGGTCGTGATGCTCAACAGCGTGCTCAGCCTGTTCTACTACCTGCGCTGGTTCGCGCCCGCGTTCGCCCGTCCTACCGATAACGGCGCTAACTTCCCCGGCCCGGGCGGAACGGCCACCTGGCCGGCGACCACCGCCGGGGTGGTCGCCACCGCGAGCCTGGGGCTCGGCATCCTGGCCGGTTTCCTGTGGGCGGCTCTGGAAGGACCCCTGCTGTTCTAACGACGGCGTCGGCATGGACGTCGCCATCGCTTCCATCGGCGTGATCCTCGCGTCTGACCCGCAGCCGCCGGATGCGGTGGGCTCGTCTCTGACTACAGCGGCCGCGGCCGGCGTTCACCAGCGGGCTGAACACCGCCGGCATGGTCTCCGCCGTCATCGCCGCTCTCGCCGCACTCGTTGCCGCTACGCGGTTGCGCCATATCCGACCCACCGGTGAGTCCGCGTCCGAATCGAGGTCCTCCGAGGAATCCGTGCGGTGAGTGGAGCCGGCGAGCCGATGCCCGGCACTCGCAGCCACAGAGCTTGCGTGATACCGGGAGGGGGTATAGCCTCAATCCCGGAAAGATACCCCCTAGGGGTATACAAATTGAGAGGAGCACGACCATGACGACGACGAACGAGTACCAGGTGACCGGAATGACCTGTGGGCACTGCGAGATGTCCGTCCGCGAGGAGGTCGGTGAGCTCTCCGGGGTGACTGACATTCAGGTCAGCGCCCAGACGGGCCGCCTCGTCGTCACCTCCGAGGAGCCCCTCGATGACGCACAGGTCCTCACCGCGGTCGAGGATGCCGGCTACTCGGCGGTCAAGACCCGATGAATGCCGCGGGACGACTGATCGCCTACGGCGCCGCGGTCGCAGTGACCTTCGGCGGCGCATTCGTCGCAGCCGGCGCCGTCGTCCCGGACCGGGTCGTCGAGCGATGGTCAGCGCAAGCGACCGACACATCGCACGACGATCCCGACCACGGTGGAGGCGCGGATACGCGACCCGAGCCCGCACCGCAGAAGGGAGTATCGATGTCATCGCAGGGATACGTGCTGTCCAAGGTCTCCGCTCCGCAGTCCGCTGAGCAGGCCGGAGAGCTCGCCTACACGATCACCGGGCCCGACGGGAGCCCCGTCACGGAGTATCAGGAGGCTCATGAGAAGGAGATGCACCTGATCGTGGTCCGCACCGACGGCACCCAGTACCGCCATGTGCACCCGGAGCTGGACCCATCCACCGGCGACTGGTCCCTGCCCTGGCAGTGGGAGGAAGCCGGTACGTACAAGATCTACGCCGACTTCGCCCCCACCGGCGACGGCGAGGACACCCTGACGCTGTCGCGAACCGTTGACGTTGCCGGCGAACTCACGCCGGTCACCGACCGTCCCCTCTCCGCGAAGGACGAGGTCGACGGGTTCGAGGTGACTCTGGACGGAGAGCTGACTGCCGGGACATCCAGCGACCTCACGCTGAGCGTCACCCAGGACGGCGCTCCGGTGACCACCTTGGAGCCCTACCTCGGCGCCTTCGGCCATCTCGTCGCCCTGCGCGAGGGCGATATGGAGTACCTCCACGTCCACGCCGAGGGCGTGGACCCGGTCGCCGGGGAGACCTCCGGCCCGGAGATCTCCTTCATGGCGGAGGCCCCTACGGCCGGCCGCTACTACCTCTATCTGGACTTCCAGATCGATGGCGAGGTGCACACCGCGCAGTTCATCGTCGAGGCGGAGCAGGACACCGAGAACGAGAGCGCCGATGCGCACCCGGACGGTCACTGACCCCTCCGGGCCGGATCGACCGTCGCAACAGATCGGAAAGGACCTGGAGTGAACACCGAAGCACCGCTCATCGCGGAGGCCGGCATCGAACTGGAAATCGGCGGCATGACATGCGCATCCTGCGCGAACCGGATCGAGCGGAAGCTCAACAAACTCGACGGCATCACCGCGACCGTCAACTACGCCACCGAGAAAGCCAAGGTGACGGCCCCAGAGGGCTACGATCCGCAGCTGCTCGTCAGTGAGGTCGAGAAGACCGGCTACACCGCCGCGCTACCCAAGCCCACCACCGGCAAGGACTCAGCGAACACGCCCGGGGACGATCAGGAGGACTCCGACCCGGAGCTGACCTCGCTACGCCACCGGCTGATCGGAGCGGTCGCGCTGACCGTCCCGGTCATCGCCATGGCAATGATCCCCGCCATTCAGTTCCCCTACTGGCAGTGGCTCTCGCTCGCGCTCGCAGCCCCGGTCATCGTGTGGGGTGCGTGGCCGTTCCACAAAGCGGCCTGGACCAACCTCAAGCACGGCGCCGCCACCATGGACACGCTCATCTCCATGGGCACCTCCGCCGCCCTCCTGTGGTCCCTGTACGCGCTGTTCTTCGGCACGGCCGGCACCCCCGGCATGACCCACCCCTTCGAGCTGACGATCGCCCCCTCCGACGGGGCGGCGAACATCTACCTCGAAGTCGGCGCGGGCGTGACGATGTTCATCCTGGCCGGCCGCTACTTCGAGAAGCGCTCCAAGCGCCAGGCCGGCGCCGCCCTGCGCGCCCTGCTCGAGCTCGGCGCAAAAGAGGTCTCCGTCGCGCGCGGAGGCCAGGAGCAGAACATCGCCATCGACGACCTCGTCGTGGGTGATGAGTTCATCGTCCGGCCCGGCGAGAAGATCGCCACCGACGGCACCGTCACCTCCGGAACCTCCGCCGTCGACGCCTCCATGCTCACCGGGGAGTCGGTTCCCGTCGAGGTGAGTGAGGGGGACGCCGTCACCGGCGCCACCGTCAACGCCGGTGGACGGCTCGTAGTCCGTGCCACGCGCATCGGCTCCGATACGCGGCTCGCGCAGATGGCGAAACTCGTCGAGGACGCCCAGACCGGCAAAGCCGAGGTCCAACGCCTGGCCGACCGCATCTCCGGGATCTTCGTGCCGATCGTCATCCTGGTCGCCGCTCTCACCCTCGGGGGATGGCTCGGCGCCGGGTTCCCCGTCACCGCGGCCTTCACTGCCGCGGTCGCCGTACTGGTGATCGCCTGCCCCTGCGCACTGGGTCTGGCGACCCCGACCGCCCTGCTGGTGGGCACAGGCCGCGGCGCCCAGATGGGGGTGCTCATCAAGGGCCCCGAGGTGCTCGAGTCCACCCGCAGGGTCGACACCGTGGTGCTGGACAAGACCGGCACCGTCACCACCGGCAAGATGACCCTCACCGACGTCGTCACCGACGAGGGCACCGATCGGGCCGAGTCGCTGCGCCTGGCCGGCGCCGTCGAGGACTCCTCCGAGCACCCGATCGCCCAAGCGATCGCCAAGGGCGCCACCCAGGAGATCGGCGAACTCCCGACGTTGACGGAGTTCACCAACGTCGAGGGGAAGGGCGTGCGCGGCACCATCGATGAACGGGTCGTCGTCGTCGGCCGCGAGAGCCTCCTCGCCGAGACACAGATGTCACTGAGCCCCGCGGTGGCCGCTGCGAAGACGGATGCCGAGGAGCAGGGCAAGACCGTCGTCGCCATCGGCTGGGACGGGATCGCCCGCGGAATCCTGGTGGTCGCCGACACGGTCAAGCCCACCAGCGCCGAGGCCGTTGCCGCGATGAAGGAACTGAGGCTGACCCCGGTCCTGCTGACCGGCGACAACGAGGCCGTGGCCCGTCAGATCGCCGCCGAGGTCGGCATCGACGAGGTCATCGCCGAGGTGCCGCCGTCGGAGAAGGTGGATGTGGTCTCCCGCCTCCAGCGCGAGGGTCGCATCGTCGCGATGGTGGGCGACGGCGTCAACGATGCCCCTGCCCTGGCTCAGGCCGACCTGGGACTGGCGATGGGCACCGGTACCGACGTTGCGATCGAGGCCAGCGACATCACGCTGGTGCGCGGTGACCTCCGTAGCGCAGTCGACGCCATCCGCCTGTCCCGTAAGACCCTCGGCACGATCAAGACCAACCTGTTCTGGGCCTTCGTCTACAACACGGCCGCGATCCCGATCGCCGCACTCGGCATGCTCAACCCCATGCTGGCCGGCGCCGCGATGGCCTTCTCCAGCGTCTTCGTCGTGGGCAACAGCCTGCGCCTGCGCGGCTTCACCTCCAGCGCAAAGAACTGACCCTGCACAACACCCCAATGGAAGGAATTTCATGAACGACACCACCGACCAGTCCTCCAACTGCTGCGGCGGCCACGCCTCCCCCGCTCCCGTGGCGAAGGAGGGACGCCCGAGCCTCGTGGGCCCCACGGACGACATGGCCATCTGCCCGGTGATGGAGGGCCGGACGGTCGTCAAGAGCGTCGCCGAGGCCGCGGGCCTGTTCCGCGACTACGAAGGCACTCGCTACTGGCTGTCTTGCGCCGGTCGCGCGGCCCCCTCTTCGACGCCGACCCGCAGAAGTACGTCGCCGCCTGAACAACCACCGACGAGCGGGAGGGGTGGACCGCCTGGCAACGCACCCCTCCCCCGTCCAGATCGGAGCTCCACCTTGTCTGCCGCGACACGCGTTCTCGTCATCGGCGCCGGCGCCGCGGGATCCGCCGCTGTCTGGGAGCTTGCCCAGCAGGAGAATGTCTCCACGACGGCGATCATCGATGCAAAAAAACGCCCCGTACAACCGCACGCTGGTCAACAAGGCCGTCGCCACCGGACTCATCGACACCCACCAGGCACAGCTCCCTCCGCTGCCCGGCGGCGTGGTCCGTGACAGTGTCCGCGCGGTCGATCCTCTTGAGCAGACCGTCCACCTGCGCTCTGGAGCCCGTCTGGACTATGACGCCCTCATCGTGGCCACGGGAAGCGCGCCACGCCCCCTTCCTTCAGGCATCGCCAGCCCCGCGACCCTGGACAGCGGACAGATGACGCACCTTCACTCGCTGGACGATGCGCTTCGTATGCGCGCCGCCCTCGCGGTTACGACCTCCCCAAGGGGCCTTATCTACGGGGCGGGAATGATCGGAGCCGAAACCTCGGGGATACTGCGCGATGCCGGATGTCGAGTCACGCTCGCCGCCGAGGCACCAGTCCCCGGAGTCACTGCGTTCGGCGCCCCCGTCGCGGAGCGACTCGCCCGCGCCCATCGCCGCGCCGTCACCACCCGCTTCGGTCACACGCTGACGCACCTGGATCTCGAGAAGAACGAGGTGCGCGCGGAGTTCTCCGATGGCCACGTGGCCACGGTGGACCTGGTCATCACCGCTCTGGGCACGATTGCGGTCAGCCCCTCCCCCTGGAACGGTCCGATCACCGTGGATCACCGCCTGCGCAGTCGCACCCACGATCACATCTACGCCGCAGGAGGTGTCGCGGCCCACGAGTCCGACGGACCGACCTGGCGCATCGATCACTGGAGCGACGCCGAGGCCCAGGGCGTTCACGCCGCCCGCAGTCTTCTTGCCTCGACCGGCCTCGCGGGCTCCCCGGGCGTCTACCGCCCGCGCGCCCTCTACAGCGCACAGATCCACCAGCATCTCTACCTCGCCGCGGGACACACCGGCCACTCCGAGAACGTGCGGACCATTTCCACTGTTCCCCTGGTCCCCACTCATGAGCGAGCGGGACAGCTCATCGGCGTCAGCGGCCTGGACGCCGGCGCCGCGGTGATGAACCACCTGCCGCGCCTCCACACCTCTCTCGCATCAATGCCGAGAGCGGAATCCACACCCTCGACAGATACCCCCTAGGGGTATAGGGTGTCGGCATGAACGCTGGCAACCACACCCACCGCCACGACCACGAGGAACCCGGCACACAGCACGCCCACCATTCCCCAGCACCTCATGACAGCCCCACCGCCATCGCTGAGCAGGACGCTCCCGGCGCACACCACGACCATGGATCGCACCGAGGCCATGAGGGCCACTCCGGACACGAGAGCCACTCCGGGCACGGTGGTCACTCCGGTCACGGGGACCACGTCGCACAGTTCCGACAGCTGTTCTGGCTCAACCTGTTCATCGCGGTGCCCGTCGTCGTCTTCTCCCCGATGTTCGCGATGCTCCTCGGATACAGCGTTCCCGACTTCCCCGGCGCACTGTGGATCGCCCCGATCCTCGGCGGCGTCATGTATGTCTGGGGCGGCCGCCCGTTCCTTACAGGGTGTCGCCTCCGAGATCCGTTCCCGCCAGCCGGGGATGATGCTCCTCATCGGGCTCGCGATCACCGTCGCGTTCATCGCCTCCTGGGGTGCCACTCTCGGGCTCCTGGATCACCAGTTGGAGTTCTGGTGGGAGCTGGCTCTGCTGATCGTGATCATGCTCGCTCGGACACTGGGTCGAGATGCGCTCCCTCGCGCAGACGACCTCCGCGCTCGACTCCCTGGCCGCGCCGCTCCCCGATGAGGCGGAGCGCATCGAAGGCGATGATCTCGTGAGCGTCTCGCCGAGCGAGCGCGCGGCACGGTGACCTGGTCCTGGTGCGCCCAGGAGCGAGCGTTCCCGCGGACGGCACGATCCGTGAGGGTCGCGCCGATGTGGACGAGTCCATGGTCACCGGCGAATCCCGTCCGGTCACACGCTCCACCGGAGACTCAGTCGTGGCCGGTACCGTCGCCACCGACTCCAGCCTCCGCATCGAAGTCACCGCCACCGGCGACGACACCGCCCTGGCCGGCATCCAGCGCCTGGTGACCGAAGCGCAGAACTCCTCCTCCCGAGCTCAACGCATCGCCGATACGGCGGCCGCGTGGCTATTCTGGTTCGCGCTCGGCGCCGCCGTGATCACCGCGATCACCTGGTCACTCCTCGGCATGCCCGATGATGCCGTCGTCCGCACGGTGACCGTGCTGGTGATCGCCTGCCCCCACGCGCTCGGTCTCGCGATCCCGCTGGTCGTCTCGATCGCCACCGAGCGGGCCGCCCGCGGCGGCGTCCTGGTGAAGGATCGCCTGGCACTGGAAGCGATGCGCACGGTCGACGCCGTTCTGTTCGACAAGACCGGCACCCTCACCAAGGGCGAGCCCGCCCTCGCCGAGATCATTCCTCGCCATGCGCAGGAGTCCGAGGTGCTGGCCCTGGCCGCCGCCGCCGAGGCGGAGAGCGAGCATCCGCTCGCCCGCGCCATCGTCGCCAAGGCACAGGCCGACGGAATCCAGGTCCCTGCGGGCTCCGACATCAGCTCCACTCCCGCGCTTGGCGTGAGCGCCCGGGTGGACGGGCACGAGATTCGCGTCGGCGGCCCCCGCCTGCTCGAAGAGACCGGAACTGGCGAGATCGAGGAGGCCGAGACCTGGCGAAAGGAGGGCGCGATCATCCTGCATGTCCTGCGCGACGGGGAGGTGATCGGCGGCCTCAAGCTCACCGACGAGGTGCGTCCCGAGTCCCGCGAGGCGATCGATGCTCTGCACGGCCTGGGTGTCGAGGTCGTCATGATCACCGGTGACGCCGAGGCGGTCGCGAACAGCGTCGGTCGCGAGCTCGGCATCGACCGCGTCTTCGCCGGCGTGCGCCCCGAGGACAAGTCCTCCAAGGTGGCCCAGCTCCAGAAGGAGGGCAAGAAGGTCGCGATGGTCGGCGACGGCGTCAACGACGCCCCCGCTCTCGCCCAAGCAGATGTCGGCATCGCGATCGGTGCCGGCACCGATGTCGCGATCGCCTCCGCAGGCGTGGTGCTCGCCAGCTCCGATCCGCGCTCGGTACTCTCGGTCATCGAACTCTCCCGCGCCGCATACCGGAAGATGAAGCAGAACCTCTGGTGGGCCGCTGGCTACAACCTGCTGTCCGTGCCGCTGGCGCCGGAATCCTCGCCCCCATCGGGTTCGTACTGCCAATGTCCGTCGGAGCGATCCTGATGTCCCTGTCCACCGTCGTCGTCGCCCTGAACGCCCAGCTCCTGCGACGCCTCGACCTGCGTCCCGAGGCGACCGCCGCCGCCGTACGCAATCGCCGCTAATGCCCCTACATCGAACGGAATCGATCATGTCCACTGTCCCGGAAAGCACAGAAGACCGGGCCTGCCACAGCGGGCCTCACGGGTACATTCAAGACAAGCCTCGCTACCTCAACCGACTCAAGCGCATCGAAGGTCAAGCTCGTGGAATCTCCCGCATGGTCGACGAGGACGTCTACTGCATCGACATCCTCACTCAGATCTCGGCCCTGAACAGTGCACTCGAGAACGTTGCGCTGGGCCTGCTCGATGACCACCTCCGACACTGCGTCGTCGATGCGGCCCGCGAGGGCGGAGACGAAGCCGAGATCAAGCTCAAGGAGGCCTCCGACGCAGTTCGACGTCTCGTCAAGTCCTGAATCAACTGACCGCGAGCGACGACCCAGTCGATCATCTGGACAGCCGCGGAGCTAGCTGTATGAGGTCATGACGTTGTCGACACGTTCGTGGACTCGGGTGGCCGGGGGCTGATCAGCGCAGGCGGTATGCGGCCGATGATAGTTGTAATGGTGGACCCAGACGCTGATCGCGTCGCGGCGCTCGCCCTCGGAGTAGAAAGCGTGGGCGTAGAGGCATTCCTCGGCGAGGATCCGCTGGTAGCGCTCGACTTTCCCGTTGTGCCGGGGCTTGTAAGGCCGGGTCCGCTGATACCGCGCCGCATGCGCGTTCACGGCGCGCACGAACGTCTTCGCGCGGGACGCGTTGGAACCCACGAGAAGGCGCGCCGGTAACATCACCGCATGGGCATCCTCGTGGACATAGTGGTCGAGTTCGTCGTCGCCCTGTTCATGCCGTCCAGGAGACGTAAGCGGAGGCGGTCGACGGACGGGTGATCGGGTACTCAGACGGTACGCAGTAGCGCCGGAAGCGACCCTCGCCAGCAGATGTGAGCCAGCATTGCAAACGAGCACTGAACTGCATCTCTATAAACTGGGCTGGTCGCAACGATGACGGAATCGGAATCATAATCCGTCGGTCGCGGGTCCAAGCCCCGCCTGGGCTACGCCTCCCCCTTCGTCGGCATCCGCCGCAGCAGGTGGCGCGGCGCGTGCTCGAGCTCGGGGTGAGCAGGCTCGAAGCCGCTCCTGCGCGACCGGGCGTCCGAGACGTCCTGGTCGGTGCGGATCAGCTCGTCGGCCCCGGCGCGGCCGAGCACGAGCGCCGGTCCGGCGGCGGGGACGGGCGACAGAGCGGGCCGGTGCAAGACCCGCCCGAGGGTCCTGGCGAACTCCCCGGCGGTGACCGTTCCCGGCGCAACCGCGTTCAGCGGCCCGTCCGCCGTGCTCGAGAGGATCACGTGGGCGTAGGCCCGGACCATGTCGTCCAGCGAGATCCAGGAGACGGCCGCGTCCCGCGCGGTGAGCCGACCGCCCACGCCCGCGAGGAACAGCGGCGGCTGCGGCGGCAGCGATCCGCCGCCGTCGCTGAGCACCAGGCCCGTGCGGGCGGCGCCACCCGCAGTCCTGCCTCGCGCGCCGGGGTCGTCGCGTCCTCCCAGTCGCGCACCACCTCGGCGAGGAACCCCTCCCCGGGCCGGAGTCCTCGACCAGCTTCTCCCCCGGCCGGCGCGGCCCGTAGTACCCGATGGCGGAGGCCTGCACGAGGGCCGTCGGCCCGTCGGCCATACCGGCGAGGGTGCGGGCGAGGAGCGCGGTCCCCGCGAGGCGGGAGGCGCGGATCTCCGCCCGTGCCGAGGCGGTCCATCGCGTCGCGATCGAGCGGCCCCCGAGGTTGACCACGACGTCCACGCCCTCGAGGTCGGCGGGGTCGAGCCGCCCTCCCTGTGGGTCCCAGGAGATCTCACCCGGCGCCGTCGCGGCGCGCCGCACCAGCGGCCGGACGGTGTGGCCGCCGGTGCGGAGCGACGCCGCCAGCTGGGCGCCGATGAGCCCCGAGGACCCGGCGATCGCCACGGTGAGCGGGCGCCGGCCCGCCCGCGCCGCGTGGAAGGCGAGGTCCTCGCGCGGCTGGCGGGCACGGAAGTCGAGCACGCCCCTCACCAGCTCCCCGACACGGGGCTCCCATCGCTCGAGGTGCCGCGGCGGCTCGACCTCGAGGCGGTCGTGCACCGCGGCGCCGGAGCCGCTCTGCTCGACAGCGTGCTCGTGCCGCCAGGTGCGCCAGGGGCCGCGCACCTGCTGATCGGCGAAGTCGAAGGGCGCCGTCGCATCGGCGTGGCGCAGCGACCAGCGGGGGCGCGGCGGCCGCGGGAGCAACGATGGGCCGAGGCGCACGCCGACGAGACGGCCCTGCCCGGTGCCGCCCTCGGCGGCGTCCTCGGCCGTGGCGAGACCCGGCGGGGTGAGCCGGGTGAGTGCTCCGGGCCTCTCCAGCCAGGCGTTCACCTCGTCCCGGGGATGCTCGAGGTGGTAGCGGGTCTCGATCCTCACGGCGACTCCTCGATTCCGGCGCGGGCGGTGGGCCACCCGATCACATCGGCTCCCCTCACGCTACATCGCCGAGCTATGGACGCGTGGAGCAATGCCGCGGCACGGTGCACGCTCGGCGGGACGCCACGCCGGGCGCGCCCCTGGGACGCCGCGGCCGCACCGTGCCCCGGGTGCAGGAGGAGGCGCTGTGACACGCGCCCGACAGGGTTGTCCGAGGCCTCGCCGTCACCCGCGGGGTCATCGTCTGCGCGGGGCTGGGGCCGGAGATGATCGCTCGACCGAGGGGAGCGGCGCGTCGGAGGTGCTCTCGGCATCGAGCACCGCCGCGATGCGGCGGAGGAAGGCGGCGACCTCACCGCGTACCTCCTCGGGCACCTGCTCCGCCGCCTCCTGCATCCGCGCGTGCAGACCGTCCAGGCGCTCCCGGACCTGCGTGTGCCCGTGGTCAGTCGCGACGACGACGCTCGAGCGGCGATCATCCGGGTTCGGGACCCGCTGCAGATGCCCCGAAGCGGTGAGACGGTCCAGCGGCTTCGAGCTGGAGGCGCCGGAGATCCTGAGCGACCGCGCCAGGCCCAGAGGGGTCAGCGGCTCCTCGTGCCGCTCGTGCGCGATGACATGGCGCGGCGCGTCCAGGTCGGTCATGTTCATGTCCATCCCGGCGCTCGTCCGACGGCGCATGTCGCCGTGTGCGGCCTGGTAGGTGTGCGGCGCCGCGAGCAGGTCGATCGCGGAGTCGTGCTCGGGGTACCAGTAGCCGTCGGGATGCTCGCCCCTCGCCACTTCCCCGGGCTTCTGCGTCCACTCGCCCGACGCGTCGGCGTCGGGCGCATCATCCGCTGCGCCGTCCGCGACCGGATGCGCGGTCCCCTCGCGTCGCGACTCCTGCGCGCCGCCACCTTGGTCCATCCCTGGATCGTAGCGTCCTGTCGGCGTCGGGGGTCCGCGCGGTCCGGACGCCCTACCGAGAGCCCTCCCGCCTCGCCGCGGCGCGCAGGGCCGGCACGCGCTGGCGCTCCGCCGCCGATCTGCTGACCGCCGGCCCCGACGACGCGACGGACCGCGAGCGCCGCGAGGCGGCGCGCGAGCGCGGACCCCCGGCCCGGACTAGCCCGCCTCGAGCGGTGCCGTCAGTCCGACGGTGCCCGCAGCGACCGACGCTTGATCTGCACCTCGGTCAGACGCGCCATGATCTGCTGGTAGCGCTCGGCGTCGGAGGGATCGGTGCGCTGGAGACGCCGCTTGAGCACGGAGTACTCGCGCGTGATCGACAGCTCGCTCAGCCGGTCCAGGAGCGAGACGCCGAGCCGTTCCAGCGCCTCCTCGCTGCGGGCCGGCAGGTCGAGGTTCGCGATCTCCACGATGAGCGGCCGCACCGTCTCGCCGGCGATCTCGAGGACCTGCTCCAGATAGCGCGCGGCGGGCGGCTGCCCGCCCACGGCGTCCAGGAGGGTTCCCGCGGCCAGCATCACGTCCCACACCCCTGCAGGGCAGGGACGTGGAAGGAGTCGTCCGGCAGGGCGGCCACACGCTCCGCGTCCAGCAGGTGCGGGGCCTGCGAGCATCACGGCCAGCGACTGCGTCTCGACCTGGCCCACCGGGTCGCGGGGGCTGACCACGTCGGCCAGGCGCGGGATCGGCAGGACGCCGCCGTCGTCCTCGATCGCCGGGGCACCGGGCCGCTCCCCGCCCGCTCGGGCGGCACCTCGCGGGCGCGGTGCCCGCCGCCGCCCTCGGTGCGGGCGGCGTCGTGCACGGCGCGCGGCACGGTCCGCTCCTCCATGCCCAGCCATCCGGCGAGCCGGCGCGCGTACTCGGGCCGCATCGCACGGTCCCGGATCCTCGCCACGACCGGCGCGGCCATCCGCAGCGCGGTGACCTGGCCCTCGACGGTGTCGAGGTCGACCTGGGAGATGGCGGTGCGGATCGCGAACTCGAACAGCGGCCGGCGGGTCTCGATCAGCTCCCGCACCGCCTCGTCGCCGCGCTGGATCCTGAGGTCGCAGGGGTCCAGGCCGTTCGGCTCGACGGCGACGTAGGTCTGGGCGACGAAGCGCTGGTCCTCCTCGAAGGCGCGGCGCGGCCTTCTGCCCGGCGGCGTCGCCGTCGAAGGTGAAGACGACCTCTCCGGCCAGGCCCTTCCCGTCGGTGTTCAGCCGCGACCCGGCCGACGGGTTCGAGTCACCCATCACGCGGCGGACGATCTTCACGTGCTCGGCGCCGAAGGCCGTGCCGCAGGAGGCAACGGCGGTGGTGACACCGGCCAGGTGCGCGGCCATCACGTCGGTGTATCCCTCGACGACCACCACGCGGTGCTGGGAGGCGATCTCCTTCCGGGCGAGGTCGAGGCCGTAGAGCACGGAGGACTTGTGGTAGATCGCGGTCTCGGGGGTGTTGAGGTACTTGGGGCCCTGGTCGGACTCGAGCAGGCGCCGCGCCCCGAAGCCGATGGTCTTGCCGGTGATGTCGCGGATCGGCCACACGAGCCGCCCGCGGAAGCGGTCGTACACGCCGCGCTGGCCCTGGGAGACGAGCCCGCTGGCGGTGAGCTCCTCCTCGGTGAAGCCCCGTCCGCGCGAGCACCGAGGTCAGCGAGTCCCAGCCCTCGGGCGCGAAGCCGACGCCGAAGTGCTCGGCGGCGGCCTGGTCGAAGCCGCGCTCTTTGAGGAAGCGCCGCCCGATCTCGCCGATCGGGGCGGAGAGCCGCTCGCGGTAGAACTCCTCCGCGATCGAGTGGGCGTCCAGGAGGCGGCGCCGGGTCCCGAAGTCGGGACGGTCACCGCCCTTGCCGTCGCCCTCCTCGTAGTGCGACTGGACGCCGTAGCGACCGGCGAGCATCTCGACCGCTTCGACGAAGCTGAGGTGGTTGATCTTCTGGACGAACGAGATCACGTCCCCGCCCTCGCCGCGGCCGAAGCAGTGCCAGTGGCCGAGCTGGGGGCGGATGTTGAACGAGGGCGTCTTCTCGTCGTGGAAGGGGCACAGCCCCTTCATCGAGCCGATCCCGGCGGTGCGCGGCGTGACGTGCTCGGAGACGACCTCGTCCAGGCGGGAGCGCTCGCGCACGAGGTCCACGTCGGCGCGGCGGATCAGTCCCTGTGCCACCCGCTCAGAGCTCCGATCCGAGGCCGGGCAGGGGCATGTCCGCGGCGGTCACGTGCGTGAGGGCGCGGTCGTAGAGCACCTCGTGCAGGCGCCTCGCGGTGACGTCGGTGTAGGAGGCGATCTGGTCGACGATCACGCGCCGCCGGGCGTCGTCGTCCTCGGCCTCTTCGCCACAGCTCCGCGAAGAGGGGGCTGAGGTGCTGGGTGCCGGTGTGCCACAGCCGGGAGTAGAGGTCGCGGATGATCTCCTCCTGCGCCTCGTAGACGGGCCGCTGGGAGGCGGAGGACATCACGTACGCGGCGGCCAGGCCCTTCAGCACCGCGATCTCGACGTGGGTCTCCTCCGGCACGATCACGTCGCCGCTGTAGCGGGACAGGGGCGCGGGCCCGTGCTCGACGCGGGTGGCGGTGATCGCAGAGCGGGTGAAGCGGCCGATGAGCTGGCTGGCCATGTCCTTCAGCGCCGCGCCCGAGCGCATCGACCCGTCGAAAGCGGACATCCAGGAGGGCTCGGCCTCGAGGCGGGTCAGCGCCGCGTCCAGCGCGTCGAGGCTCTCGTGGGGCATGTACCAGTCCCGGACGACGTACAGCGCGGCGGAGCGCTCCATCGGGTCGCGCAGGCGGCCGAGGTCGAGGGTGCGTCCGGTGATCGCGTCCTCGATGTCGTGGACGGAATAGGCGATGTCGTCGGCGAGGTCCATGACCTGCGCCTCGAAGCACTTCCGGCCCTCCACGGCGCCTTCGCGCGCCCAGGAGTAGACGTCGTGGTCGTCGGCGTAGGTGCCGAACTTCGGGGAATCCGGGTCCGGGCCCTCGCCGCGCGACCAGGGGTACTTGATCGCGGCGTCGACGCAGGCGCGGGTGAGGTTCAGCCCGTGGGGGCGCTCGGGTCCGATCACCTTGGGCTCGAGGCGGGTGAGCAGGCGCAGGGTCTGGGCGTTGCCCTCGAAGCCGCCGAAGTCCTTCGCGAGGTCGTCGAGGACCT
The DNA here is from genome assembly GCF_038396325.1 of Brachybacterium sp. GPGPB12. Lineage (NCBI taxonomy): Bacteria > Bacillati > Actinomycetota > Actinomycetes > Micrococcales > Dermabacteraceae > Brachybacterium > Brachybacterium sp. GPGPB12. The sequence continues at coordinate 442,336 of NZ_CP149573.1, forward strand.
TCTCGCCGTTGTGGCCGAAGGGCGGGTGGCCGAGGTCGTGGGAGAGGCAGGCGGCGTCGACCACATCGGGGTCGCGCCGAGCTCGGCGCCGATGTCGCGCCCCACCTGCGCGACCTCGAGGGAGTGGGTGAGGCGGGTGCGGACGAAGTCGTTCGCGCCCGCGCCGAGCACCTGGGTCTTCGCACCGAGGCGGCGCGGCGCGGAGGAGTGCAAAGACCCGGGCCCGGTCCCGCTGGAAGGGCGTGCGGGCCTGGGACTTCGGCGGCTCGGGCACCCAGCGCTCGAGGTCGTGGGCGGTGTAGCCGACGGGCGGGACGGCCGCGGCGGGGCCGGGAGGGGCGGTGGTCGTCATGGCTCAGCCGCCCGAGATGTCGAGCTCGGCCTCGTGGAGGCGCGCCCGGTGCTCGTCGGACAGCTCGCGGGTGTCCATCCAGCCGGCGGGGACGGTGGCGTTGCGGGGGTGGCCGGTGCGGCCGCGCGGCCCCTCGACGTCGGCGCCCGGGTAGGGGGCGGCGAGGTCGAGCTCGGAGAGCTTCTCGTCGAGGTCCGCGAGGGACTCCATGGTCGCGAGGCGGCGACGCATGTCACCGCCGACGGGATAGCCCTTGAAGTACCAGGCCACGTGCTTGCGCAGGTCCTTCACGCCCCGGTCCTCGCTCTCGTAGAACTCGGTGAGCGGCTCGGCGTGGCGGCGCAGGATCCGCGCGACGTCGCCGAGGCCGGGGCGGACCCGTGAGGTGTCGCCGGAGAAGCCGGCGGCGAGGTCGGCGAAGAGCCAGGGCCGCCCCTGGCGCCGCGGCCGACGACGACGCCGTCGGCGCCCGTCTCGTCCATCATCCGCGGCGCGTCCTCCGCGGACCACACGTCGCCGTTGCCGAGCACGGGGATGTCGGTGACGGTCTGCTTGAGGTCCGCGATGGAGGTCCAGTCCGCGGTGCCGGAGTACTGCTCCTTCACGGTGCGGCCGTGGAGGGTGATCCCGGCCGCGCCGACCTCCTGGGCGATCAGACCCGCGTCGCGGTAGGTGAGGTGGTCGTCGTCCACGCCCTTGCGGGTCTTCAGCGTCACCGGCACGTCGCCGGCGGCCTCGACCGCGGCGCGCAGGATGCGGGTGAACAGCTCATCCTTCCAGGGCGGCACGCCGCCGCCGCCGCGACGGGTCACCTTGGGGACGGGGCGACCGAAGTTCAGGTCGATGTGGTCGGCGCCGTCGCGCTCGAGGATCATCTCCACCGAGCGGGCGACGACCGCGGGGTCCACGCCGTACAGCTGGACGGAACGAGGCCGCTCCCGATCGGCCATGCGCGGCGAGGCGCCAGGACTCGCGGTGGTCCTCGATCAGCGCGCGCGTGGTCACCATCTCGGTGGGGAACAGACCGCCGTCGTCCTGGCTGTGCAGGGCGCCGAACTCGCGGCACAGCACGCGGAAGGCCATGTTGGTGACCCCGGCCATGGGCGCGAGCATCACCGGGGTGTCCACGGTGAGCCTCCCGATCGTGAGGGGTCGCCGAATGCGCTCCCGTCCGGTGGCCGACGGGGCGTCGGCGGGGGCGGGAGCGGCGGTCACGGCGGTCGCGGTGTCGGTCAGAAGGGTCATCGTCCCTGGATTGTCCCATCCTGGGCGGACGTTCGGGAGGATCCATGAGGTGATGTGCATCGGGTCCGCCCGGGGAGGAACGGTCTGGGGCGGGAGCGCGGAGGGCCCTCGGTCCCCCGTCGGGCCCTCCCCGCGGGGGAGAATCAGGTGACGGCACCACTCCCCGGCGCCGGGCGACCGTGCCGCCGAGGATCTCGCTCGAAGGAGGCGTGCGATGAGCACATCCGCAAGACAGACCGAACCCCGGCCGGCACCGCGCCGGCGAACGGCACCGCACCGGCGCACGACATCGCACCCGCGACCGGCGCCGCGACGGGCCGCCCCGCGCCCCGCATCGGCTTCGTCGCCCAGGTGGACCATTCGGCCCTGGACGAGGGCCGTGCCCTGTTCCGCACCGCGGAGGAGCTCGGCTACGACGCGGGCTACGTGCGGGTGCGGCACCTGCAGGACGCGCCGCCCTCGCCGCCGCTGTTCCTCTCCGTCCTCGCCCAGCACACCGATCGCATCGAGCTGGGCACCGCGGTGATCCCGCCGCGCTTCGAGAACGCGGGCCGGCTCGCGGAGGACCTCGCCACCGCTTACCTGCTCACCGGCGGACGGTCGCGCGCGGGCCTCGCACCGGGCTACTCCGCGCACGATGCGATCTACGCCCGCGCCTTCGGGGCCCTGCACGGCGACCATCGCGACCACGTGGACCGGATCCTGCACGACCTGCTCTCCTTCCTGGACGGGGAGATCGTCGCGGGGGCGGACGCGCACATAGAGGAGGTCGAGCCCGGCACGCCGCGCGCCTGCGGCCCGCGCGCCCGGGTCGCGGCGCCGCCTCGCCTACGGCGCGGCGAGCCCGGAGCGGGCGGCGATGGCGGGCCGACTCGGCCTCGGCCTGCGGCTGGCGACCATGGCCCCCGACGACGGCTCGGGCCGCTCCTTCGCGCGGCTCCAGCTGGAGGCGCCGCGCGCCTATCGCGAGGCGTCGCTCCAGGCCGGGCACGGGGAGGGCCGGGTCATGGTCAGCCGGCAGATGCTTCCGGTGCTCGACGAGGCGGAGCTCGAGCGGTACACCACGCTGATCCCGCGCGAGCGCTCCGCGGAGGCGGGGGTGCTCGCCGAGCACCGCCGCACCGAGCTCGGCGGTCGCGAGGCGGTCTACGGTCCGGTCGTGCTCGACGAGCCGGTCGCCGTCGCGCAGGCGATGCTGGCGGACCCCGTGGTGCTGGAGGCCGACGAGATCGCGCTCGTGCCGCCCTCCGGCGCTCCCCTCGAGGACGCCACGCGGACCCTGGACGCCTTCGCCCGCCACGTCGCCGCCGCACCTCCTCCTCGCCCTGCCCTGAGCTCGAGACCTCCCCTGACAGGGACCTTCCGCCCACAGCAGAGCGCCTCCCACCCGGCGCGGCACGGCCGTAGTCTCGGCTCATGGAGACGCATCTCGAGCCGCTGTGGCGGGAGCTGATGGGAGCGGAGCCGCGTGCCGAGCGGCACCGTCAGCGCCGCACCCTCACCGAGGTCGCGAGCACGGCCGGCGTCTCCATGCGCCACCTCTCCGACGTGGAGCGGGGACGCAAGGACCCCTCCTCGGAGCCGCTGGCCGCGATCCTCGGCGCGCTCGGCCTCGACCTCCCGTTGCTCCCTGCGCGCATCGCGGACGGCGCGCTCGCCGCCGCCCCGTCGGACCGCCGGGGCGCGCCGGTCCTCCACCTGCGCTCCTCCCCCGCCGCCCCGCTCGCACCGCCCCGCGACGGCTCGGGCGTCACTCTGCTCGCGGCCGCCTGAGCGAGACCTCGTCGGCGAGGCCGTAGGCGACGGTCGCCTCCGCATCCAGCACCTGTTCCCGCTCGAGGTCCCGCCGCACCCGCTGCAGGTCCTGTCCGGAGTGCTCGGCCAGCAGGGCCTCGAGGCTTCCGCGCAGTCGCTGGACCTCCTCGGTCGCGAGGATCAGGTCCGGCACCGCGCCGCGTCCCTGCGCCTCGAGCGGGTGGAGGACGACGCGGGTGTGGGGCAAGACCCAGCGCAGCCCGGGCGTGCCCGCCGCGAGCAGCACCACCGGCGCCGCGACCACCTGGCCGATGCAGGTGACCGCCACCCGGTCGCGCACGAAGGCGAGCGTGTCGTAGATGGCGAGCACCGCCTGCACGTCCCCGCCGGAGGAGTTGAGGTAGAGGTGGATCGGTGCGTCGGCAGACTCGTTCTCCAGGTGCAGGATCTGGGCGATGACGGTGTTCGCGACGCCGTCGTCGATCGGGGTGCCGACGTAGACGATCCGATCGCTGAGCAGGCGGGAGAACACGTCGGCGCGCGCGCTCGGCGCCGGTGTGGGTGCGCTCGATGACGGAGGGGATGGTGTAGCTGCTCATCGTGCGCCCCCGATCCCCGCGGCGCGGCCGCGGGCTCCGGACGGACCGAGCGGGAGGATCTCGGCGAGGTCCGCGGCGACGTGGTCGGCGAAGCCGTAGTCCACGGCGCCCTCGGCGTCCCAGATGCGGTCGCGCTCGGAGTCACGGGCGATCCGCTCCTCGCTCTGCCCGGTCCGCTCCGCGGTGAGGCGGATCAGCAGGTCGCGGTTGCGGCGCAGGTCCTCGGCCTGCGGCTCGATGTCGGCGGCGGCGCCGCCGAACCCGGCCGAGCCCTGGTGCATGAGCACCTGGCCGTGCGGGAGCACGTACCTCTTGCCGGGTGTGCCCTGGGTGAGGAGGTACTGCCCGGCGCTGTAGGCCATGCCGAGCGCGACTGTGCGCACGTCGCAGGGGACCAGGTCCATCAGATCGCCGATCGCGAGCATCGCCGGGACCAGCCCGCCGGGCGAGTTGATCAGCAGGGTGATGTCGGCGGCGGGGTCCTCGGCCGCGAGCAGGAGCGACTGGGCGGCCAGCGACGATCCGTTGTCCTGCTCGAGCTCTCGGTCCAGCAGCAGCGACGCGCTGGTGCAGGAGCCGGGCGGCGGTGAGGGAGGCGAGGGGTCGCGGGGCGGCGGGGTCGGAGGTGTCGAGACGGGGCGGTGGGGCGGTGTGCGTGGTCATGGCCCCAGACTGCGCCGCCGCCGTTCCGCTCGGTGCGTTCTCCGCCGCGTGCTGATCAGCCCGCGACTGATCAGCGCAGGGCGGAGTCGTCGGGGCGCCCCGTGGAGGAGGGTGCGGGCGGAGCGGGGCGGCGGGTGCTCACCCGCCCACGAGCCGCCTGCGGAGCACGGAGTCGACGAGCACGCTCACGTGGTCGCTGATCTGCTCGGCGGTGCCGATGCCGGGGCGTAGTGCGCGCACCTCGGGGTCGGTGGTCTCCTCGGCCAGCGGCTCCGGGAGTGCGCGCAGTCCCACATGGGGGCGGTCGAAGAAGGGCTCGGTCGCGGGGTCCAGGGTGGGCAGGCCGACCTGTCCCTGCGGCGCGGCGACCTGCTCGACCAGCGCGGCGAGGGCGCCCTGCCGGGTGCGCCAGTCCTGTGCCCGCGGCACCGCGAGCACGGAGCGGCGCAGGGCATCGCCGTCCGGCGCCGCGGCCGCCGAGCGGGCGAGCCACTTCCCGTAGGGCGCCCAGCGCCGGTGCGGCAGATGCGCGAGGTGCGAAGAGGGTGCGCACGTGACGCGCGGCGATCACGGCGGAGCCGTCCTCGTCGCCGCGCGCCCGGCCCGGCCCACGTCCGCGAGCTCCTGGCCGATGCGGGTCCAGTCCGCGCCGATCGCGTACCTGCGCACGTCCTCCGGGTAGGTGCGCGCCGCTCCCGGATCGCGGTGATCGCCCCGGTGCCGTCGTGGAAGACGGGACCGGCGGTCACCTCGAGCGCCGCCTGCCCCGTGAGCCGCAGCCAGTCCACCAGGTCGAGCGGCGCGCGCCCCCGAGACGCCGCGCGGGGCGATCCCCACCCGCGAGGCGGCGAAGTCCGCGGCCGAGGCGACCTCCACGCGCTGGCGGACCACCGGCTCCCAGGTCGTCGCGAAGCGCACGGGGTGGCCGCCCCACTGGGTAGGCGGCTCCCGCTCGAGGAGCGCGTCGACCTCCTGCGCGGCCCCGCCCTCGACGAGCGGCGTGAGCCGCGCCCCCAGTCGTGGTCCCTCGACTGCGCGTCGTCGAACCCGAGCACGTCGGAGCCGGAGCCCAGCCGCGCCGCGGCGTACGGGAGACCGGACAGCCGGCGCTCCAGCGGCGGCGCCACCACCTCCCGGTGGTAGGCGGCGGACAGCTCGAGGCCGGAGGTGCCGCTCATGCGGAGCACTCTGCCATCCCCGCGGCGCGACGTGTCACGGACGGGCGCGTGGCGGCACGACATGGCGATACAGCCATCTCATGTCGCCACGCGCCCGTCGGCGACGCTCGGCGGCCTCGGACCCGCGCGGTCCCGGACATCCGCGGTCCTGGACACCCGTCACCTCGCCGAGACGAGGACGAGGCCGACGGGGAGATCCCCGTCGGCCCCGTCGGCCGTGCTGTGCGGCTCAGGCGCCGATCAGGCGCGCGGCGAGGTAGGACTCGACCTGGTCCAGCGCCACGCGCTCCTGGGTCATGGTGTCGCGCTCGCGGATGGTGACGGCCTGGTCCTCGGCGGTCTCGAAGTCGACCGTGAGGCAGAACGGGGTGCCGACCTCGTCCTGGCGGCGGTAGCGACGGCCGATCGCCTGGGTCACGTCCATCTCGACGTTCCAGTGCCTGCGCAGCGACTCGGCGAGCTTCTCGGCGCGCGGCACGAGGTCCTCGCTCTTGGACAGCGGCGCGACCGCGGCCTTGACCGGGGCGAGGCGCGGGTCCAGGCCCAGCACGGTGCGCTTGTCGACCCCGCCCTTGGCGTTGGGAGCCTCGTCCTCGCGATAGGCGTCGACGAGGAAGGCCATCATCGAGCGGGTCAGGCCGAAGCTCGGCTCGATGACGTAGGGCGTGTAGCGCTCGTTCGCGGCCTGGTCGAAGTACTGCATCTTCGTGCCGGAGGCCTCGGTGTGGCTGGTCAGGTCGAAGTCGGTGCGGTTGGCGACGCCCATCAGCTCGCCCCACTCGCTGCCCTGGAAGCCGAAGCGGTACTCGAAGTCGATGGTGCCGGCCGAGTAGTGGGCGCGCTCGTCCTCCGGCACGTCGAAGCGGCGGAGGTTCTCCTCCTTGATGCCGAGATCCACGAACCAGTTCCAGCACTCCTCGACCCAGGCCCTGAAGTGCTCGTCGGCCTCCGCGGGCGGGGTGAAGTACTCGATCTCCATCTGCTCGAACTCGCGGGTGCGGAAGATGAAGTTGCCGGGGGTGATCTCGTTGCGGAACGCCTTGCCGATCTGGCCGATGCCGAAGGGCGGCTTCTGCCGCGTGGCGGTGACGACGTTGAGGAAGTTGACGAAGATGCCCTGGGCGGTCTCGGGGCGCAGGAAGTGCAGGCCGGCCTCGGAGGAGACGGGGCCGAGGTAGGTCTTCACCAGGCCGGAGAACTGCCGCGGCTCGGTGAACTCGCCGCGCGTGCCGCAGTTGGGGCAGGGGACCTCGGCCAGCCCGCCCTCGGGGGCGCGGCCCTTCTTCGCCTCGAAGGCCTCGATCAGGTGGTCCTCGCGGAAGCGGTTGTGGCGGCTGCGGCACTCCACCAGCGGGTCGACGAAGGTCGCGACGTGACCGGAGGCCTCCCACACCCGCTTGGGGAGGATGATCGAAGAGTCCAGGCCCACCATGTCCCCGCGGGACTGGACGAAGGTGCGCCACCACTGGCGCTTGATGTTCTCCTTGAGCTCCACGCCCAGGGGGCCGTAGTCCCAGGCGGAGCGGGAGCCTCCGTAGATCTCACCGGCCTGGAACACGAAGCCGCGCTTCTTGGCGAGAGCGATGACGTTGTCCAGCGTGCTGGCGGGGGCCTTGGCCACGGGGAGACTCCTGGTGACGGTGCGGTCAGAACGCGCCCAGCATAGTCATCGGCCCAGGACGCCGCTCGCGTGTGAGCGTCCCCACGCGCACCGGCTCCGCAGGGCCTCCCCACTTGCACCCCGGCACTGCCATTGGTGAGAATGATTGTCATGTCGCATGCCTCTCCTCTTCGCCGCCGCACCCTCCTGTCCGCCCTCGGCCTCGGCGCCGGTGCGGCGCTCCTGGCCGCCTGCGGGGAGGGTGCGGCCACCGACGGGGACGGGCTGTCGGTCGTCACCTCGGCCTACGCGCTGAGCTTCCTGGTCACGCGGATCGGCGGCGAGCACGTCGCCCTCACGGATCTCACCACGCCGGGGGCCGACGCCCACGGCCTCGAGCTGTCCGTGAAGCAGACCATGCTCGTCGAGGAGGCCGACCTCGTGCCGCAGATCCCCGGCTTCCAGACCGCGCTCGACGACGCCATCGCCTCCCAGGGGGGCGACAAGGTGCTCGACGTCTCCTCCGTGATCACGCTCCTGCCGGCCGATGCCGGCGCTGTGGAGGAGGGGCACGCCGGGGAGAGCGAGGAGGAGCACGCCGAGCACGCCGAGGAGGGCGACTCCCACGAGGGCCACGACCACGGCCCGAACGACCCCCACTTCTGGCACGACCCGCTGCGGATGGCGGATCTGGGCGACGCGATCGCCGCGCGCCTGGGCGAGCTCTCCCCGAGCACGCCGAGGAGTTCACCTCCGCCGCGGCCACGGTGCGCGAGGAGCTCGAGCAGCTCGACGCCGAGCTGACCTCCGCCTTCGAGGTCGTGGCCGATGAGCGACGCACCTTCATCACCAGCCACGCCGCCTACACCTATCTCGCCGACCGCTACGACCTGCACCAGGTGGGGATCTCCGGGATCGACCCGGAGACCGAGCCGTCCCCGCGCGGCTACTCGCCCTCGAGACCGTGGTCCGCGATGAGGAGGTCACCACCATCTTCTTCGAGGCGACCGCCTCGCCGAAGGTCGCCCAGACCCTCGCCGACAATCTCGGCATCGACAGCGCCGAGCTGGACAACCTCGAGACCCAGCAGTCCCCGGGGGCGGACTACCCTGCCGTCATGAGAAGCAACTGCACCGCCCTCGCGGAGAGCTGGGCGTGAGCGCCGGGGACGGAGCCGGGGACGGGCCAGTCGTCGAGATCGTCGGCGCGAGCGTCTCCCGCGCCGGCCAGCGGGTCCTGCACGACATCGACCTGAGCATCGAGCGCGGCGAGCTCGTCGCGCCGCTCGGTGCGAACGGCTCGGGCAAGTCGACCCTGCTGCGCGCCGCGGTCGGGGTGTCGCCGCTCGAGAGCGGCACGGCGCACCTGCTGGGCCGCCCGGTCTCCCAGGGCCGCGCCCACGACGGCCTCGGCTACGTCCCCCAGGAGTCGGCCGAGACCGGCTCGATCCCGGCGACCGCGCGGGAGACCGTCGCCAGCGGCCTGCTCACCGCCCGCCGCTGGTGGCCCAGCGCCCGCGAACCCCGGGTCGATGCCGCGCTCGAGGCGGTCGGGATGGCGGACCTCGCCGGCCGGCCGATCACCCGCATGTCCGGCGGGCGCGCCGGCGCGTGATGATCGCCCGGGCCCTGGTGCGCGATCCCGAGCGCGCTCGTGCTCGACGAGCCCTTCTCCGGGGTGGACGTCCCCACCCAGCGGCTGATCGCCGACCTGTTCCGCGATCTCTCCGCCCGCGGCACCACCCTGCTCGTGGTCCTGCACGAGACCGGTCCGCTGACCGATGACATCAGCCGCGCCGTGGTCCTCGACCACGGCCGCATGGTCCACGACGGCCCCGTGAGCGAGCGCCCGCACCTCGACCCCGGGCACGGACACCCCGAGGACGCCGCCCCGCTCGACGAATGCCTGGGACAGGAGATCCACCCCGCATGATCTCGATGCTGGACATCCTCACCTCCGATCTGCTGCGCTACCCGCTGATCATCGCGGTGCTCATCGGGCTCACCGCCCCGGTGGTCGGCACCTATCTGGTGCAGAAGCGGCTCTCCCTGCTCGGCGACGGCCTCGGGCACGTCGCGCTGACGGGCGTGGCCGTCGGCTGGCTCGTCGGCGCCTGGCTCTCCGCCACCCCGGCGGACCTGCTCGCGATCCCGGGGGCGCTGGCCGCCTCCGTGATCGGCGCGGTGCTGATCGAATACGTGCGCGAGATCAGCCACACCAGCCGCGACGTGGCGCTGGCGATCCTGTTCTACGGCGGCATCGCCGGCGGTGTGGTCATCATCCAGCTCGCCGGCGGCACCTCGCAGAACCTGATGGGCTATCTCTTCGGCTCCCTCTCGACCGTGACCCGGCTGGACACCGTGATCGCGCTCGTGCTCGCCGTGGTCGTGCTCGCGATCGGGGTGGGGCTCTCCGGCCTGCTCGCGGCCGTCACCGCCGATGACGAGTTCGCCCGCGCCGCGGGGTCGCTGGTGCGGACCGTCAACGTCCTCATCGCGGTGATGGCGGCGCTGACGGTGACGCTGTCGATGCGGATCGTGGGCGCACTGATGGTCTCGGCGCTGATGATCGTGCCGGTGGCCGCCGCGCAAGATCTGGTGGTCGGCTTCGCCCGCACGATGCGCACCGCCATGGTCATCGCGGTGCTGTGCGCCGTCGGCGGCCTGGTGATCACGGTCTACGTCGACCTCCCGCCGGGCGGCGTGATCGTGCCGCTGACGATCGCGGTGTACGTGGCCGCGCTCGTCGTCCGCTCGCTGCTCGCGGCGCGCCGCGCCGGCCGGCGGGCGGCCCCGGGCCCGCGGCCGCGGACGCTTCCCCGTCGGCGGCGCATGGTCCCTCCCACCGGTGATGGTGGTCCCTCCCACCAGAGATGGAGGTCCCGCACCAGGTGAGGGACAATGAGGGCATGCAAAGGAACACCCGCCAGCGCGCCGCGATCCTCGAGACGCTCTCCCGGCAGGTGGACTTCCGCAGCGCCCAGCAGATCCACGAGCAGATGCGCGCCGACGGCGAGACCGTCGGCCTCGCCACCGTGTACCGCAACCTGCAGGCGCTCTCCCGCGCCGGGCGTCTGGACGTGCTCGTGGCGGGGGACGGGGAGTCCCTCTACCGACAGTGCGAGGACACCGGCCACCACCATCACCTGGTGTGCCGCGAGTGCGGCCGCACCGTGGAGTTCCTCGCCCCGAGACTCGAGGCGTCCATGACCGCGATCGCCCGCGAGCACGGCTTCACCGAGGTGGACCACACCCTCGAGGTCTTCGGGCTGTGCGAGGAGCACTCGAGCACCGCCGCACCCTCGGAGGACGAGGACGATCCCGAGGAGCCGGAGGACGAGGTGGCCGCGCGATGATGGACTGGGTCCAGTCGCGCCGCCGCTGCCGCCGGCGATCGCGTTCCTGTACGTGGTGATCTGGGCGCGCGCCGGCGGCACCTATCTCGTCGGCCGCGGGGCGCGGAAGGCCGCGAACCGCGGCCGGGTGAAGAAGCCGCTGGAGTCGACGTCCGTGCGGCCGCGCGACCGAGCTCGTCAACCGCTGGGGTGCCTGGGTCGTGGCGCTGAGCTTCCTGACCGTCGGCTTCCAGACCGCCGCGAACGCCGCCGCGGGCCTGACCGCCATGCCTGCCCGTCGCTACCTGCCCGCCCTCGCCGTCGGCGGCCTGGCCTGGGCGATCATCTACGCGACCGTCGGCCTGGTGGCCGTGGCGGGCTGGTTCGAGCTGTTCCTCATCTCCCCCGCCGGCGCCGTCGCCGTGCTCGCCCTGCTGGTGCCGCTGGTCGCTCTCGTCGCGCACCACCGCCGCCGCACGGGCGCCCGGGCCGCCCTCGTCGCGACCCTCGCCGAGAGCGAGGTCGCGACCGAGGCCCCGTCCGAGGTCGGCACCGACCGGCCGACCGCGACGGGGCCGGCCGCCGCTCCGGCTCGGCCCGCGCAGACCGCCGCGGCAGAGCGGGTCGCTCAGAGCCCTGCGGACTGAGCCTCCGGCGCATCAGGGGCGTCGACCGCTCCCCCGTAGCGCCGATCGCGCCGCGCGTACTCCGTGATCGCCCGCCACAGCACGCGGCGGTCCACGTCGGGCCACAGCTCGGGGACGAACACGAGCTCGGCGTAGGCGGCCTGCCAGAGCAGGAAGTTGGAGGTGCGCCGCTCGCCGCTGGTGCGCAGGAACAGGTCCACGTCGGGCATGTCGGGGTCGACGAGATGGCGCTGGATCGTCTTCTCGCTGATCCCGGAGCCCTTGAGCCGCCCTGCCCGGGCTTCCTCGGCGATCTCGCGCACCGCGTCGATGATCTCGGCGCGACCACCGTAGTTCACGCACATGTACAGCGTCATGCGGTTGTTGTCGCGGGTACGCTCCTCGGCCTCCTTGAGCTCCCGGATCACCGAGCCCCACAGCCGCCGCTCACGGCCGATCCACACGATCCGCACGCCCCAGGAGTCCAGGGTGTCGCGCTGGCGGCGCAAAGACGGAACGGGAGAAGCCCATCAGAAAGCGCACCTCCTCCGGGGACCGCTTCCAGTTCTCGGTGGAGAAGGCGTAGGCGCTCAGGTGCGTCACGCCGATCTGGAGGGCGCCGGCGACGACGTCCAGCGGCGCCGCCTCGCCGGCCTCGTGCCCTGCCGTGCGGGGCAGGCCCTGGCGGTTCGCCCAGCGGCCGTTGCCGTCCATCACCACCGCGACGTGGCGAGGGATCGTGGGGGCCGGCGGCTGCGGGGGCAGTGCGCCGCTGGGGTGGGCGAACGGCTCCTGGTACCCGTGACGGGATGCGCCGGGCATGCGGGGTCCTCCTGGATCGTGCGGGATCGTGCGGGCCGTGGACCCGCCCGGGATGGGGATCAGCGTTCGACGTAGTGCAGGGAGCGGACCGAGCGCTCGAGATGCCAGGTCACCGTATCCTCGATGAGGCGACCCGCCTCCTGTCGCACGGTCTCCTCCGCATCGGTCACATTCTCCCAGTCCCCGGCGAGCAGGAAGATCATGTGCTCGATCGTGGATTGACGCACCGCGATGGCGCCCGGCCGACGGCAGGCCGTGCAGACCAGGCCGCCCGCACGCACGTCGAAGGCGTGGTGGGGGCCGTCGGCCCCGCAGGAGGCGCAGACGCGCGCTCGGGCGCCCAGCCGGAGACGGCGAGGGTGCGCGCAGGAAGGAGTCGAGCACGAGCGGCGGGGCGATGCGGCCCTCGGCCATGGCGCGCGCCGCGCCGACGAGCATGAGGAAGCCGCGCTGGTTGGGATCGACCATCTCGTCGGTGAGCCGGTCGGTGGTCTCGAGCATGGCGCTGGCGGCGGCGAAGCGGGAGTAGTCCGCGGTGATGCCGACGGCGAAGGCTTCGATCGTGACGACCTGGGTGACGGTGTGGAGGTTCCGCCCGGTGTGCAGCTGCACGTCGACCAGCGTGAACGGCTCCAGCCGCGCGCCGAAGCGACTGCCGGTGCGGCGCACGCCCTTGGCGACGGCGCGGACCTTGCCGTGCCGCCGCGTGAGCGGCGTGATGATGCGGTCCGCCTCGCCCAGCGGGTGGGTGCGCAGGACGATCGCATCGTCACGGTAGAGCTTGCTGGCCATGGTGCTCCGAGACTACGCCGCGGGCACGACGCATCGGCGGAGGCGACGGCCGAGGCGGACGGGACCTCGCTCACGCCGGGCCGTGCGGCGCTCGCAACGCGCGGCGCCGCGCTCTCGCCGGGCCCTGCAACGCACTCGACGGGTCGCACCGCGCTCCCGCCGGACGGCGTCTCGCCGCACCCGTCCCCGTCGGACTCCCCCACCGCGTGGTCCGCCTGCACGCCCGGGCGGCCGCGGCACGGCATGATGGGTCTCGTGCCGCACCTGCCGCGAGGGCGCGGCACCGACCGCCGGACACCGACGACCAGGAGGACGCCCATGGGGATCTTCGGCATGCCGCGCCGCGACGACACCGCCAAGAGCACCGCCCGCGACGCGATGCGCGAGGCCCGCACCGAGAAGGCGGAGACGAGCCCGAACGGCGCCGTGCGGCCGCATGATCGACACCGTCCGCGACATCGGCCTGGACGGGAAGCTCACCTATTCCTCCGCCGCCGACGTCGCGAGGAAGGCGCAAGCGCGGCCGGGCCCGGAAGCGGCCGGAGAAGGCGGTGCGCCGGATCGTCCGCAGGCACCGCCGGGGCGTCACCGCCGGCGGCTTCCTCACCGGGCTCGGGGGCGTGGTGACCCTGCCGGTCCTGCTTTGCCCACCAACGTGATGGAGTTCTACATCCAGGCCACGCGCATGGTCGGCGCGATCGCCGTCGTGCGCGGCTACGACCTGGATGACGAGGAGGTTCGCGTGCGGGTGCTCGCGACGCCGCTCGGCGAGGAGTCCGGGGACGTGCTGAGGAACATCGGCCTGAGCCCCGTCGCCGGTGCCGCGCCCGCGGCGTGGCGGGGAGGCTCCCCGTGTCCCCGCACTCGGCCGTGGTCTCCGCGGTCGGCGGGCGACTCATCCGGCGCTTCGGCCTGCGCTCGGCGCGCCTGTTCGGCAAGGCGATCCCGGGCCTCGGCGGCGTGCTCGGCGCGCTCTCGGACCGCAAGCGGCTGAACCGGATCGCTGAGGCCGCGAGGAAGGGCTTCCCGCAGGTCGGCTGAGCCGAGTCGTGGCCGCGCGCCGGCGGGGTCGCGGACGCGACGGCCGGCCGCTCGGTGCGCCCGCTCGTCTGCCGCCGCTCAGCCCCGGCGGCCGACGGCGAAGACGCGGCGGAAGGGCGACACCACACCGTGCCCGTCGTCCGGATACGCGCGGCGCGGCCTGGCCTTGAACTCCTCCTCGAAGCGGGGCCGAAGATCCTCGGGCGCGCCTGCAGAGTGGGCCGCGCGCCGGTGCCGGCGACCCAGTCGAAGACGGGGTCGGGGCCGTGGAGGACATGGAGGTAGGTGGTCTCCCAGGCGTCGACCTCGAGGCCCGCCTGCTGCAGCGCCCGCACGTAGGTCGCGGCGTCGTGCGAGGCGGGCGAGGCGATGCCCTGCACGTGCGGCGCGAAGGGCTCCTCGGCGGCGAGCTCGCGACGGATCGTGTGGCTGGGCTCCTCGAAGTTGCCCGGCACCTGCATCGCCAGCCGGCCGCCCGGCGCGAGCATCCCCGCCAGGCGCGGCAGGAGCTCCAGGTGCCCGTCGACCCACTGCAGCGCGGCGTTGGTGACCAGCACGTCGACCTCGCCGGGCGGCTCCCAGGTGCGCAGGTCCGCGTGCACGGCGGTGAGGCCCGGGATCTCGGCGGCGCGGGCGATCATCTCGGGGCTCGAGTCGACGGCGAGCACCTCCGCCTCCGGCCAGCGCTCGGCGAGCAGTCGCGTCAGCGTGCCCGGTCCGGCGCCGAGGTCGACCACGCGCCGCGGCGACTCGGCGCCGAGGCGGGCGATGAGGTCGAGGAAGGGCCGGGCGCGCTCGTCGCCGTAGCGGAGGTACCGCTCGGGGCTCCAGGTGTGGGCCATCGGGATCCTTCCCTCGACACATATCTTGACGTCAAGATATCAGCTCAGAGGGTGACGGTCCGCGAGATCTCCATTCTCGGTCGCACCAGGGAGACACCGGCCCCCGGCGCCACCCAGCCATCGGCCAGTGCCGGCGAGTAGACGGCCTCGATCACCTGCATGCTCGCCCCGGCGGGCACCTCGGCCTCGATCACGACCTCGTGGCCGGCGGGGACCCCGACGATCCGGAGGGCACGCAGAGCCTGCGACCCCGAGGAGTCGTCGTCGGCCAGTGGTTCCCCGTCGACCGTGACCCCGGAGAACTCCCCCTCTGCGAGCTCCAGGCGGTACTCGGCTCCGGGCCGCGCCGAGGTCAGACGGATCCGTGTGCTGGTCGACCCCTCCCCCGCGGGCTCCACCTCGATCTGCGGCCCCTCGACCACCGAGGTGCCCTCGGTGCCGTCGAGGGACCGGCCCCATTCGGTCACGCCGTCGCTCTCCCAGCGCGTCTGCCCGGTCTCCGCGTCGACGGCGGCGAGCACCCGCTCCTGCACGGGCTCGCCCGCGGCGCGAGTGAGCGCGGTGCCGCCGATCGCGAGGCCGACGGCGAGGACCGCCGGCGCGACGGGGATCAGCGGCCGGTGCGGCCGCCGCGCGGTGCCCGAGGCCTCCCCCTGCGGCGCGATCAGCAGCGGCGCGGCGGCGGCGAGGGCCAGTGCGGTGGTCGCGGCGAGCGCTCCGGCCGAGGAGGCGATCCCGAACTCGCCGAGCGCATGGACCTGGGTGCCCACGAGCCATCCCGTCGGCAAGCAGGGCGGTCGCCCTCGCCACGAGCGAGGGGACCGGGGGAAGCGGCGTGCCGAGCAGGATGCCGATGCCCGCCGCAGCGGCCGGGAGCACCATGGAGCTCGCGAAGGCCGGCGAGAGCACGGCGACCACGGCGATGAGCAGCAGCGCGAGCATCCCCGTCCCGGCCAGCAGAGCGTCCCGACCTATGAGGAGGCGGCCGAGCGACCAGGCCGCCGCCATCACCGTGGCGCCGGCGAGCGGCTCCGCGCCGAGGAAGGGCGCCGCCACCACCGGCTCCTTCATCGTCTGCGAGAGGATGTCGGGGCTCGCGGCCGCGGTGGCGCTCCACAGTCCGTATCCGGCGGCGCCCGCGAGGGCGATCGCGAGCAGGGCGAGGAGCGCGCCGAAGGAGGTGCCGAGCAGGGTGAGCCGTCCGCGTCGGCACGACGGCCGCCGTCGCCGCGAGGGCGAGCGGAGCGGCGAGGCCGAGGCCCTGCACGAGCCAGGGCGGCGTGACGAGGATCCCCCACGGCATGGTCGTCTGCACCGGACGGTCCTCGCCCGTGCCCTCGAGCGCGGCGAGGTCCTGCGCGCCGAGCTCCCGCGTGAGAGAGAGCGTCAGCTCGCCGAAGTGCTGGAGCGAGCCGGGATCGAGGTGCTCGGCGTCGTCCTGCGGGCTGTGATACGCCCACGCCTCGCCGATCAGGGCGACGTCCAGTCCCCACCAGCCTCCCTCGTCGCGGTAGACCGTGAAGTCGGTGTCGTTGGGGATGACCCCGAACAGCGCATCGGTGAACGATTCGTACTCGGGACGGGGCATCGCCGGGAGCGTCTCGTGCATGGGACCGGCGGTGCGGGCCACGAGGGGCCTGCCGGAGATGCCGCGCGCCTCGTGGTTGAGCACCACGACCGGTGCGCGCGAGCTCCTCACCGGCGCCGTCGACGTACGCCTGCGCGCCGAGCAGTCCGTTCTCCTCCCCGTCGACCAGCAGGATCACGAGGTCGTTGCGCGCGCGCCTCGGGGCCGAGCGCCCGGACCGTCTCGAGGATCACCGCGAGTCCCACCCCCGCGTCCGCGGCGCCGGGCCCGTGGGGGACGGAGTCGATGTGCGTGGCCAGCACGAGGGTGCCCGTCGGATCGCTGCCGGGGCGGGTCGCGACGAGATTGCGCACGTACCCCGCCGAGCCGGTGCCCTCCGCCGCGCGTTGGCCGATCCCCTCCGTGGAGGTGACCTCGAATCCTGCCGCGGCGAGCCGCTCGGCGAGGTGGTCGTGGGCGGCGGTGTTGGCCTCGGACCCGATCGGCCGCGGCTCCTGGACGAGCGGGGCGGCCGCGGCCGCGGCACGCTCGGCGCTGAAGGACTCCTCCGGAGCGGTCGACGGGCGCGGCGCGGTGGTGCCGCGGGAGAGGAGCCCGCCGACGATCGCAAGCAGCAAGCACAAGGAGCAGGATCGGCCCCGCCCATCGGGGGTCGCTCCTGCGGCTGGGCAGGGTGGGATCGGGAGTGACGGCGTCGTGCACGGTGCTCGGCATGGGTCCTGTCTATGCGGTCAGGGGGCGGCGGCGGAAGGTTTTCGGGCGGTATCCACCGAAGGGAGGAGGGCCGGGTTCACCCCCGCGGACTGGCCCGACGATGCGGAGGAACCGTCGGCGACCGAGGCTCGTGCGCACTCGCGGCGGCCTTGCGAGCAAGACCCCGCCCGTCGGGGCGCATGCGCCGACCCGCCGTCAGGATTCGAGCCGGTCCGCTCCGGGGAGGTCGCCGAGCGCGTCGGCCGCCTCGAGCGGCGCGGCGCGGAAGGCGAGCAGCGAGGGGTGCTCTCGAGCGCCCGCACGCGCCGCGGTGTAGAGCCCGCGGTGGGGGTCGCCGGGCAGGCGCGCGACACCGGGTGCCGCCGAGGTGCTCGGCGGCGATGAGGCCGGGCACGAAGGCGGCGGCATGGCCGGAACGGACCAGGTGCACCTGCAGGAGAGGGTCGGGGGTGTCGAAGCGGACCCACGGCTCGATCCCCGCCGAGCGGAGGTAGGTGCGCTCCCATGCACCGGTGCGGGTGCCCTCCGGGTCGAGCGCCCAGGGCATCTCGGCGAGGTCCTCGAGACGCCGCGCCCCGGAGGCGGGACCGTGGTCGGGAAGCACCAACAGCAGCGGGTCCTGCAGGAGGTCCTCCCGATCGGTGCCGCGACGGACGACCTGCTGACCGCCGGGATAGTCCTCGCCGAGGATCACCTCGAAGCGATGCGCGAGCGACCCCTGATAAGCCTCCTCGACCTCGCGCTGGGCGATCTCGATCCGCAGGTCGGGGTGACGTCGCTCCAGCACGC
The DNA here is from genome assembly GCF_038396325.1 of Brachybacterium sp. GPGPB12. Taxonomy (NCBI): domain Bacteria; kingdom Bacillati; phylum Actinomycetota; class Actinomycetes; order Micrococcales; family Dermabacteraceae; genus Brachybacterium; species Brachybacterium sp. GPGPB12. The sequence goes on from NZ_CP149573.1 coordinate 460,276, forward strand.
TCACGGTCGCGGGGGCGAGCGCGATCAGCGGGGTCTGGAAGGAGGCCACGCGGAGCACTCCCCGGCCTCGCCCTGGGCGCTGACGAGCTCGGCCTCAGCCGTCTCCATCAGCCCCAGCATCTCCTCGGCCCGACGGGCCAGCCGTGCGCCCGCGTCCGTGAGGACGACGCGGCGTCCGGCCTGCTCGAACAGGGTGACCTTGGACTCCCTCTCCAGCTGGGACAGTCGCTGGGAGACGGCCGACGGGGACATCGAATGCTCCCGCGCGATCGCCGACATCGTCTCCAGCCTGCGCAGTTCCCGCAGGAGGAACAGCCGGTGCAGGTTCAGCATGCGCATCCTTCCCGATCGGCCATGTCTGCTTCACGGTACACGTCGAGAACATTCGCTGGACCCGGCTGGACCGCGGGGGCAGAGTGGGGTCGTGACCACCTCTCCCACCTCCTCGACCACGGCGACCGCAGGCGTCGGCGGCGGCGCCCACTCCGGCGGCGTGCCGATGACGCCGATCCTGTTCATCCTCGGCTCATGCATCTCGCTCCAGTTCGGGGCGGCGCTGGCCACGCGGCTGTTCCCGGCGATCGGCTCCTGGGGCACGACCGCGCCGCGCCTGGGCCTCGCCGCCGCCGTGCTGATCGTGATCGTGCGCCCGAAGGTGCACCGCTTCACGCGGCGGCGAGTGGCTGGGGGTGGCCGCCTTCGGCGTGGCGGTCGGCGGGATGAACGGAGCCTTCTACGCCTCGATCGACAGGATCCCGCTGGGCACGGCAGTGGCGATCGAGTTCCTCGGACCGCTCGTGCTCTCCGCGTTGCTGTCCACGCGCCGCACCGATCTGCTGTGGGTACGCTCGCGCTGGGAGGTGTGAGCCTGTTCGGGTTCGAGTCCCTCACCGGTGCGGCCTCCCTGGACGTGCTCGGCGTGATCTTCGCGCTGGTCGCGGCGGTGTTCTGGGCGCTCTACGTGCTCGCCAGCGCGCATGTGGGACGCATCGTGCCCGGGCAGGACGGCCTTGCCGTCGCCATGCTGATCGGCGCCCTCGCGGTGTCGCCGCTCGGCGGGCCCGGCGCCGTCGCCGGCATCGCTGAGCCGCGCCTGCTTGCTGATCGCGCTGGGCACTGCGCCGCTCGCCTCCGTGCGCCGTACACGCTCGAGCTCTCCGCGCGCGCCGCCTGCCCCGTCACGTCTTCGGCATCATGCTGAGCCTCGAGCCGGTGGTCGCGCTGTTCGCGGGCGTCCTCCTGCTGAGCCAGGAGATCACTCCGCTCCGCGTCGCGGCAGCGGTGCTGGTGGTCGTCGCGAGCGCCGGCGTCACCCTCACCGCCCGCTCCCGCCCCGCCGGGGAGCCGCGCCGATCGACGAGGCGCCGGGCTGGGAGCCGCCCACACCCACCCATGCGACGCTGACCGGCGAGATGCCGATCCTCACCGAGGACGACCTGCGCGAGGACGGCGACGCGACGACCCGCTGAGCGGCGGCGCTTCTGACCTCACTCGTTGATCGACGATCCGTACCACTCCCCGGAGTTGATCGACGGGAGGTACCACCGAAGTGGTACCTCCCGTCGATCTCGTCGGCCGCATCGGGGATCCATCGCGCCCGGTTGTGCCGGTCGCGTCCCCGATGCCGCGGCGCAGGGCGCATCCGCACCCTGCACCGTCTCGCTCAGGCCCGGGAGCGGGCGTTGCGGTTCAGCGCGGAGGTGATCGCCTCGAGGGAGGCGCGGGTGATCGAGCCGTCGATGCCGACGCCCCAGAAGATGCGGTCGTCGATCTCGCACTCGATGTAGGAGGCGGCGAGGGAGTCGTCGCCCTCGGTCAGGGCGTGCTCGGCGTAGTCGAGGATGCGCACGTCGATCTTCCGCTCGGCCAGCGCCTTGACGAAGCCGTCCAGCGGGCCGTTGCCGATGCCGGTGATCTCGTGCTCCTCGCCGTCGACGACGAGGGTGACGGTGATGCGGTCAGCGCCGTCGCCCGCGGACTCCTGGCGCACGTCGCGGAAGCTGTAGCGGCCCCAGCGACGCGAGTCGTCCTTCGCCGGCAGGTACTCGTCGGAGAACACGTCCCACAGCGCCTCGGGGCTGACCTCGCCGCCGCCGGAGTCGGTCCTCTGCTGGACGATGCCGGAGAACTCGATCTGCAGGCGGCGCGGGAGGTCCAGCCCGTGCTCGGTGCGCAGCAGGTAGGCCATGCCGCCCTTGCCGGACTGCGAGTTCACGCGGATCACGGCCTCGTAGGAGCGGCCGAGATCCTTGGGGTCCACGGGCAGGTAGGGCACGCGCCAGACCATGTCGTCGACGGCCTTGCCGGCCTTCTCGGCGTCGGCCTCCATGCGCTCGAGGCCCTTCTTGATGGCGTCCTGGTGGGAGCCCGAGAAGGCGGTGAACACGAGGTCGCCGCCGTAGGGCCGCGCTCGGGGACGGGCATCTGGTTGCAGTGCTCGACGGTGCGGCGCACCTCGTCGAGGTCGGAGAAGTCGATCTGCGGGTCGATGCCCTGGCTGAACAGGTTCAGGCCCAGCGTCACGAGGTCGACGTTGCCGGTGCGCTCGCCGTTGCCGAACAGGCGACCCTCGATGCGGTCGGCGCCGGCCAGGTAGCCGAGCTCGGCGGCGGCCACGCCGGTGCCGCGGTCGTTGTGGGGGTGCAGGGACAGCACGATCGAGTCGCGGCGATCGAGGTGGCGGTGCATCCACTCGATCGAGTCGGCATAGACGTTCGGGGTCGCCATCTCGACGGTCGCCGGCAGGTTGATGATCATCTTGTCCTGCGGCGTGGGCTTGATGACGTCGATGACGGAGTTGCACACACGCAGGGCGTACTCGAGCTCGGTGCCGGTGTAGGACTCCGGGGAGTACTGGTAGGTGACGGCCGTGTCCGGGATCGTCTCCTCGTACTTCTTGCACAGCAGCGCGCCCTGCACGGCGATGTCGAGCACGGCGTCCTCGTCGGCGCGGAAGACGACGTCGCGCCGCACGACCGAGGTGGAGTTGTAGAGGTGGACGACGGCGCGCCTCGCGCCGGAGATCGCTTGGTAGGTGCGCTCGATGAGGTGCTCACGGGACTGGGTGAGGACCTGGATCGACACGTCCTCCGGGATGCGGTCCTCCTCGATGAGGGTGCGCACGAAGTCGTAGTCCGTCTTGGAGGCCGACGGGAAGCCGACCTCGATCTCCTTGTAGCCCATCTTCACCAGGAGCTCGAACATGCGCCTTGCGCTCGGAGTTCATGGGATCGATGAGGGCCTGGTTGCCGTCGCGCAGGTCGACCGCGCACCAGCGGGGGCGCGGGTGATGCGGCGGGTGGGCCAGGTGCGGTCGGGGAGCTCGACCTGAATCTGCTCGTGGAAGGGCAGGTACTTGTGGGTCGGCATGCCCGAGGGTCGCTGGGGCGCGTCGCCCGTGGTGCCGACGACGGGGGTCGCGGGGTCGCCCTCGGCGGCGACGGTCGCGGTGTTTGCGGTGCTCGTGGAGTCAGTCATTTCAGGTCCTTCTCGCTGGGTTTGCCGGTCGCCGGACAGCACGTCAGCCGCGACAGGTTCCCGGCGGTTCAGGACCCGTCGCGGCGTCTAAGCAGGAGCAGCGATCCACGCACGATGGCCACGTTAGCACCGTCACCCCGGCCGCTCGGGGCGGCTCACGATGCGAACAGTCGCGAGGTCTTTGCGCCTCCGCCGACGACCGTCCCGATCTCCAGCCCCCCACACACGCGCGTTCAAGCCCGCGATTGCCATGCGGACCCTCACTTCAGATCTCGCGATGACGTGCGTCGGGATCCTGAGGACCTTCGGTCTCCGGAGAACGCTCGGGCACCCACGGATCCTCGTCCTCGTCCACCGGCACGTCGCCGTTCACCAGTCGGGACTCGAGGGACTTCGAGTAGAGCGCGATGGGTTCGGAGGCGACCTCGATCGTGCCGTCGATGTCCTGCCACTCACCGCCGTCCACGGAGAACTGGCCGGCGAAGGTCGTGGTCAGAGTGACGTCGTACCAGCCCTCCCCGAGTACTTCGCCGACACCTCTTCCGACGGGTACGGCTTGCCCGGCTTGCTCGTGGTGATCGTGTTCCCGTCACCAAGATCCCAGTGATACGAAGTCGGAATGGCCCGCACCGCCACCGGCGTGCCGAGCGACTCCGTCTGGAGCGTCTGCACCTCATGCTCCGCATGTAGCACATTCACCATTCCCGCCGGCGACCACCCCCGCTCCGGCCCAGCGCTGGCCACAGACGGCTTCACCGGCGACTTCGCAAAGTCGCTCTGCGTCATGATGATCACGACCGGCTCGGGTGCCTCTGCGTCCACCGCCGTTTCGATCCCCCCAATCCCGGGAGTTGGCCTCGACGGAACCTGACAAGAGTATCCGTTGGAAGTCTCCGCGCCCGACCTCGTATCCTGCGTGATCGACTCGAAGGTCAAAGCGCCCCCCTCACGAGCACTCGATGCCCGAGGTCTCGCCAGGATCTCGCCCCCATACGTCGTGTAGTCCGGCGGCGCGGTACACGCGTCCCGGGACGCCTGGCACACCACCCCATTGCAGTTCCAGCCACCATGGTCTGCCGCCCGCGCAAACGAGTGATGAAATCGGGCACCCGTCCAGAAGGGGGCGTAACAGTATTTCCGACATCCTGACTGGCTACCGGGGGCACAGCAGGATCCCCATCACTGGCTGACCCCTCGGGGTAAAGAACATCTTCGGCAATCTGCGTATCCTCCACAGTAGCGTTGTTCTCATCTGTCGAACCCGCAATTCCAGCATACGAGAACTGCATTAAAGCGGTCCAGATTGCCAAAACCAGACCAACAGTCAGTCCCCGAGAAACTGGTCTAAACAGCGCGCCCGAGAACATCTCACCCAGCCTCCGCCGTCACTCGCACCGATACAACCTTCCAGGCCCCGTCCACCCAATCCATAACAGCCGCCGTGGTGTACCTGGTCGCGGGCTCCAACTCAAGCTCGCCGGTCTCAAGGTTTGGCTCCTCGTGCTCACCAAGCACGAAAATATAGCCAACCTCGAAATCAAACTCTTCCGAATCGTAGTGAACGACTCCGACATCTTCAATCGAGGTGGCACTCCAATAGAGCCCCGCCTCCGAGTTATCAAGAATAATTCTTCGATTCTCCGCGCACGTTTTACAACTGCCAATCTCCCGACTCTCCATGTCTTCCACGTTCCCCGTCTGATATCCCCAGATCATGAGCGCCATGTAGTACCGGAACGCCTGCTCCGCCCCCTCGGGCGTGTTCTCATCCATCCCCGGATAGTCCGCAGGATCCGGCGCGGGCACCTCCGGCGCCGCGCTCGGCGAGGCCTCGTCGCCTCCCCCATCGCTCGCGGCGCCGTCATCGCCACCCCCATCGCTCGATCCGGAGATGTCGATGCTGGGCGGCGGCGTGGTCACCGGGCCGGCTCCGCCCTCACCGCATGCGGCGAGTCCGAGGAGGAGCGTGCAGGCCGCGGCGGCGCTGAGGAGGCGTCGGGGCATGGGTGGTGCCTTCCGAAGAGTGGGACGGATCACCCTTACGGTACTCAGCAGTCACCCAGGTCCGCCATCGAACCCCGGAAATGTGGACAACCTGCTGTCAGAATCCCAGGCGACCCAGTCGCTTCGGATCCCGCGCCATTCCTTCGCGACCTTGACCCTCAGGTCCAGGTGCACCTTCCGGCCCAGCAGGGCGTTGATCTCGCTGCGTGCCCGGGAGCCGACCTCCTTCAGGCGCGATCCGCCGCGGCCGATGATGATGCCCTTCTGGCTGTCGCGCTCCACGAACAGCGTCGCCCGCACAACGAGCCGTCCGGTGCCGGGCTCGACCGGGGTGAACGCATCCCCGTCGGGGTCGACCTCGACGACCTCCTCGACGACCACGGCGATCGAGTGCGGCGACTCGTCGCGCACGCCCTCCAGCGCCGCCTCGCGGATCAGCTCGGAGATGCGGTCATCGCGGGTCTCCTCGGTGAGCTGGTCGTCGGGATAGAGTCGCGGGCCCTCCGGCAGCTGCCGGGTGACGACGTCCATCAGCACGTCGATCTGCTCGCCCTTCACGGCGGAGATCGGCACGATCTCGTCGAAGTCCATGAGCTGGTCGACGTTCATCAGGTGCTCGGCCAGTACGTCGCGCCCCACCAGGTCGATCTTGGTGACGATCGCGACCACGCGGGGTCCGCGTCGGCCGGTGCGCATCTCGACGAGGTCCTCGGCGATGAACCGGTCGCCGGGGCCGATCTTCTGGTCGGCGGGCAGGCAGAAGCCCACCACGTCGACCTCACCGAGGGTCTCGCGCACCAGGTCGTTCAGCCGCTCCCCGAGGAGCGTGCGGGGGCGGTGCACTCCCGGGGTGTCCACGAGGATGATCTGGGAGTCCTCACGGGTGACGATGCCGCGGATCGCGCGCCGCGTGGTCTGCGGCTTGGTCGAGGTGATCGCGACCTTCTCCCCCACCAGCGCGTTGGTGAGGGTGGACTTGCCGACGTTGGGCCGGCCGACGAGTGCGACGAATCCTGCCCGGTGCACGCCGCCGCTCTCAGCTCCGGTGCCGTCGGCGGTGCCGGGCACCTCTTGCTCATCGCTCATGGGGATCCTCCTGGTCTCGGTGCTCGTCCTCGTCGTCGGCCGCCCTGCTCACCAGCACGGTGGAGAGCCGTTTGCGCCGTCCCGCGGTCCGCTCAGCCTCGAGGTCGAGGCCGTAGGCGGTGGCGGTGTCGCCGGGGATCGGCACCCGCCCGGTGATCTTGGCGAGCGACCCGCCGACGGAGTCGATGTCGTCGTCGTCGATGTCGAGGCCGAACAGCTCCCCCACCTCGGACAGGCTCGCACGGGCGGGCACCCGGTAGCGGCCTCCGCCGAGGTCCTCGATCTCGGGCTCGCGCCGATCGTGCTCGTCGGCGATCTCGCCGACGATCTCCTCGAGGACGTCCTCGATGGTGACGATGCCGGCCACTCCCCCGTACTCATCCACCAGCACCGTGATGTGCACATGGCTGGTCTGCATCTGGCGCAACACCTCGTCGGCCGGGACGAACTCGGGCGCGAACCGGGCCGGGCGCATCACCTCGCTCACGGGCCGGCGCGGGCGCGGGTCCCAGGGCGAGTGGATCGCGCGCATCACGTCCTTGACATAGAGCATGCCGCGCAGGTCGTCGACGTTCTCGCCGATCACGGGGATCCGGGAGAAGCCCGAGCGGACGAACAGCCGCATCGCCTTCTCGGCGCTGGAATCGGCGGTGATGGTGACCATGTCGGGACGGGGCACCATCAGCTCTCGCACCATCGTGCCGCGCAGGTCGAAGACGCCCTGGATCATGTCGCGCTCGCCGTCGCGGACGTGCTCGTCCTCCAGGGCGCGGTCCACGTTGCGGCGAGCCTTCTCAGCACGCTCCTCGGGATCCTCCTGGTCGCCGGCGCGGGCGGCGAGGGACGCGCCGAGGTTCGCGAGCGCGCTCGCGGGCACCCACAGCACCCACCGCATCACGGCGACGAGGCCGCGGGAGGAGACCAGCACCGATTCGGCGCGACGTCGGCCGATGGCGCGCGGGGAGATCGCGAGCATCAGCGGCGCCATCAGCCCGGCGATGAGCGGCGTGGCCAGCGAGCGGCGGCGCCCAGCCCTCGCCGGGTCGCAGCTCGGCATGGGCGGAGAAGCAGATCGCGGCGATCGCCGTGACCATGACGGTCTCGCCGAGCACCCGGCCCAGGGAGACGGAGGCGAGGGTGCGGCCGGAATCCGCGTGCTGGTGGAGGACCCGCTCACGGACGGCGGCGGGCTGGTCCGCGACCGCCTTCTCGAGCGTGCCGCGGCTGACGGCGAGCTGGGCGGCGTCGACCGCGGTGAGCACCGCCGAGACGACCCCGCCGACGAGCGCGAGCGGGACGAGCACGAGCAGGGCGAGGCTGAGCGCACTCACGCACGCCCTCCTCGGGCCGTCGGGCGCGGGGCAAGGGCCGCACCGCACGCGTCCGACGGGGCGATCGGAGCGGCGCGGTGCCCGGGAGGTTGATCAGGCTGGGACATCGCGGCTCAGGCGCTCGGCCGTGAGGCGAGGAAGGTGAGCAGGAGCTTGCGCTGGAGCTCGAACATCACCGTGCGCTCGTCCTCCTCCATGTGGTCGTACCCCAGCAGGTGGAGGATCGAGTGGACGGTCAGCAGCAACATCTCCTCGACGGCGCTGTGCCCGGACTCGGCGGCCTGCTTCGCGGCGACGCTCGGGCACAGCACCACATCACCCAGCAGTCCCTCCGGGGCGGGGTGCTCGGGGGTGCCGGGGGTGAGCTCGTCCATCGGGAAGCTCATCACGTCGGTGGGGCCGGGCAGGTCCAGCCACTGCACGTGCGACTTCTCCATCGCCTCCTCGTCCACGAAGATGATCGACATCTCGGTGGCGGGGTGGAGGTGCATCGCCTCGAAGACGAAGCGGCTCAGCTCCACGAACTCGCGCTCGTCGACGACCGCGGTGGTCTCGTTGCGGATCTCGATGGTCATGCTCAGTTCCCCTTGCTGCGGTGGCGGGAGTCGCGGGTGCCGCCGGGTCGGATCTCCCAGCGCCCGTACGCCTCGACGATGTCGCTGACCAGCCGGTGGCGCACCACGTCCCGGGAGGAGAGGCGGCAGAAGGAGATGTCGTCGATGCCGGAGAGGACGTTCTCGACCACGCGCAGGCCGCTCTGGTGCCCGCCGGGGAGGTCGACCTGGGTGACGTCGCCGGTGACGACCATGGTGGAATTGAAGCCGAGGCGGGTGAGGAACATCTTCATCTGCTCGGGCGTCGTGTTCTGCGCCTCGTCGAGGATGATGAAGGCGTCGTTGAGGGTGCGGCCGCGCATGTACGCCAGGGGCGCGACCTCGATGGTGCCGGCGCCCATCAGACGCGGGATCGACTCGGGGTCGAGCATGTCGTGCGGCGCATCGTAGAGCGGGCGCAGGTAGGGGTCGATCTTCTCGTTCAGCGAGCCGGGGAGGAAGCCGAGTCGCTCGCCGGCCTCGACCGCGGGACGGGTGAGGATGATGCGGTTGATCTGCTTGGAGAGCGGCTTCTGCACCGCCATCGCGACGGCGAGATAGGTCTTGCCGGTGCCGGCCGGGCCGATCCCGAAGGTGATCGTGGAGCTCTCGATCGCCTCGATGTAGCTCTTCTGCCCCATGGTCTTGGGGCGGATGGTGCGGCCGCGGGAGGAGAGGATCGTGCGGGAGAGGACCTCCTCGAGCTTGCGGCCGCTCGCCCGGTCGTCGCCGAAGAGGTTCGCGGCGCGGCCGCACGGCCTCGGCGGTGACGGGCTGGCCGGTGCCGGCCAGCTCGATGAGGGAGCGCATGATGTGCTCGCCGCGGCGCGGCGCGTCGTCGGTGCCGCGCAGGGTCACCTGGTGGCCGCGCACGTGCACGTCGGTGTCGGGGACGGCGTCCTCGAGGGCGGCCAGCGCCTGGTCGTTCTCCCCGAGCACCTGGAAGGGGCTGAGATGGTCGGGGATCGCCAGCTTCCGCTCGCGCACCTCGGGGGCGCGTCCGGGAGCCGGGTTGAGGGGGTCTGTCACAGTTCTCCTTCTGCGAGCTTCCCGCCCGCGAGGACGTGCGCGTGCACGTGGAAGACGGTCTGTCCGGCGCTCGCGCCGGTGTTGAAGACGAGGCGGAAGTCGCCGTCGGCCTGCTCGGCGGCGACCTTCGCGGCGACGGTGGCGGTGTGGGCGAGGAGCGCGGGGTCCTCGGCGAGCTCGGTCACGTCGCGGCGGTGCTCGCGCGGGACCACCAGGACGTGCACCGGCGCCTGCGGATGGAGGTCCTTGAAGGCGATGACCTTCTCGTCCTCGTGGACACGATCCGAGGGGATCTCCCCGGCGAGGATCCGGCAGAAGATGCAGTCGGGATCGTGACGCAGTGTGTCGTTGCGGTTGACGCTCGTACCCATGGTCGCGAGTCTACGGGAGCGACGAACACCATCCCTCCTTGGGGAAGCCCCCGGGAGTATGAGAAGTTTGAAGGACTATGACGAAGCTCGGAATCCTCCTCAGCAGTGCCCGCCCCAACCGCGTCGGCGAGAAGGTGGCCCAGTGGGTCAGCGCCTCGGCCGACGGCCGCTTCGAGATCGATCTCATCGATCTGCGCGAGATCGCTCTGCCCTCCTTCGACGAGCCCTCCTCGCCGAAGTCCGGCGCCGAGAAGACCACCGACCACGGCCGCTCCTGGGCCGAGCGGATCGCCGCGCTCGACGCGATCGTGATCCTCACCCCGCAGTACAACGGCTCCTACCCGGGCGCCCTGAAGAACGCGATCGACTTCCTCTTCCACGAGTGGGAGAACCTCCCCACGATCCTGATCGGCTACGGCTGGGGTGCGGCGAACGAGGTGTCGCCGCTGCTGGAGACCCTGATGGGCCGCGTGGGCGCCGACGTCGTCGGCTCCGTCGGCCTCGGCTTCCGCGAGGATCTCTCCGTCGAGGGTGAGCTGTTCGTCACCGAGGAGAAGGCCACAGCGCTCGAGACCGCGCTGTCCGCGCTCGAAGCGAAGGTGCTCTCCCCGGTCGGCTGACCACCGCTCCCTCACGTCGCAGGACCCCGCCGGCGCCGAGCGTCGGCGGGGTCCTGTCGTCGGCGGGGTCCGCCGGTGGGCTCAGCCCCAGCGGCCGACCAGCGCGCTGAGCACCGCGAGGGCCGCGGGGCCGGCGGTGGAGGAGCGCAGCACCTCGGGGCCCAGCGGCACCGTCCGGGCACCGGCCTCGCGCGCGCCTCCAGCTCGGAGTCGTCGATCCCGCCCTCGGGGCCGACGACCACGACGATCTCCTCCATCCCGGCCTCGCTCGCACCGCGCGGCTCCTCGGCGAGGCTCATCACGCCGACGGACTCCTGCTCGTGCAGGACGAGCACGAGCGTCCCGTCGGCCGCGCGGGCGCGCAGGTCCTCGACGAGCGCGCTCGTGGTCATCGGGGCGTCGACCGCGGGGATGCCGGGCCGACGGCACTGCTTGACGGCGGCGCGGGCGGTGCCCTCCCACTTCGCGCGGCCCTTGGCGAGCTTCTCCCCCGCCATACGGAGACGGAGCGCTTCGCGATCCACGGGACGATGCGGTCGATGCCGAGCTCGGTCGCGGACTCGACGGCCTGCTCGTCGCGGCCGCCGGTCGCGAGGGCCTGCACCAGCGCGAGTCGGGGCAGACGCCGCACGGCCGGGGACGGGTCCGCGAGCAGGCACAGGTCGAGCGCCTCCTTGCGGGAGGCGGTGACCTCGGCGAGGACCTGTCGGCCGGGGGCGTCGGTGAGGAGCAGCTGCTCCCCACCCCGATCCGGGCGACCTTGGCCGCGTGGCGGCCCTCGTCGCCGGCGAGCTCGAGCTGGTCTCCCTCACGGGCGGCGGCGAGGGCCTCGTCGAGGATCAGGAAGCCGGGCGGGGTGGTGGGCACTGGCTCTCCCGCCTCAGAGGTTCAGGCGCTCGCGGAGCTTCGCGAACGGGCCGCCGTGGTTCTTGGGACGGGTGGCCTCGTCGCCGCGGAGGGCGGCGAAGCGCTCGAGCGGCTCGCGCTCCTCGTCGGTGAGCGCGGTGGGCACGTCCACGTCGAGCACCACGCGGATGTCGCCGCGGCGCTCGCGGCGCAGCGGGGTGACGCCGAGGCCCTTGAGGACGATCTCCTCGCCGGGCTGGGCGCCGGGGCGGATGTCGAGCTCCTGCTCCCCGTCGAAGGTCTCCAGCGGGATCGTCGCGCCCAGCGCGGCGGTCGTCATCGGCACGGAGACCGTGGTGACGAGGTCGTCGCCGGAGCGGTCGAACATCTCGTGGTCCTTGACGGACAGCTCCACGAAGAGGTCGCCGGAGGGGCCGCCGGCCTCGCCGGTCTCGCCCTCGCCGCGCCTGGATGCGGGTGCCGTTCTCGACGCCGGAGGGGATGCGCACGGTGACGGTGCGCTCGGTTGCGGTGCGGCCGTGGCCGGAGCGGCCGGTGCAGGGGCTCTCGATCACGTCGCCGTGGCCCTCGCAGGTGGGGCAGGGCGCCATGGTGACCATCTGGCCCAGCAGCGACTGCTGGACGCGCTGGACGTGGCCGGAGCCGTTGCAGGCGGTGCAGCGGGTCGGGCTTGTGCCCGGCTCGGCGCAGGAGCCGGAGCGGCGCTCGCACAGCACGGCGGTGCGGAAGGTGACGTCCTGCTCGGTGCCGAAGACGACGTCGCGCGGCTCGATCTTCACCCGGCGCGCACGTCGCCGCCGCGGCGCCGCCGCGGGACGGGGCCCTGGTTGCGCCCGCGCATCCCGGAGGCTCCGGCGAACATGTCGAAGATGTCGTTGAAGTCGAATCCGGCGCCGCCGCCGGGGAAGCCGCCCATGCCCGGGCCGCCGCCCATGTCGTACTGGCGGCGCTTGTCCGCATGGGAGAGGGTCTCGTACGCCTGGGAGACCTTCTTGAACTTCTCCGCCGCCTCCGGGTCCGGGTTGACGTCCGGGTGGAGGGTGCGGGCGAGCTTGCGGTACGCCTTCTTGATCTCCTCGGTCGAGGCGTCGCGGGAGACGCCGAGCGGCTCGTAGTAGTCGTCGTTCACAGGCGTGGGTCCTTCACAGGGGGTCGGGGGTCGGTCACGGCCGGCGACGGGCGCGGGGCCCGCCGGCGCGGTCATTCGAGGAATCGGGAGACGTAGCGGGCGATCGCCTGGACGGTCGAGATCCCGGCGGCGTAGTCCATGCGGCTGGGGCCGAGGATCGCGAGGTGGGAGCCGGCGCCGTAGCCCGCACCGACGAGCGCGGCCTGGTGCGGCGCCCGGTCGTGGAGCTCGGAGCCGATCCGCACCTGCACGTCCCCCGGGGAGACGTGCATCTCGGTGAACAGGCGCAGCGGCACCACCAGTTGCTCCTCGAGGACGTCCAGCGGCGGCTCGACGTCGCGGGCGAAGTCCTCGGCGGAGCGGGCGATGTTCGCGGTGCCCGCCATCATGATGCGGTCCTCGGCGCGGGTCGCGGCCAGCGCGGTGAGCGCCTCGGCCACCTCCGCGGCGGCGGGCCGCTCGGGGACGGGCAGGGACTCGAGGTATTCCGTCAGCGGCCCTGCGAGGTCGGTGACCTCCCGGCCGGCGACGGCGCGGTTGAGCTGGTCGCGCGGCGCCGCGTAGTACTCGGCGGGGCGGCCGGCGATGACGGGGACGGTGCGCTGGTCCACCCGCCCCGACTCGGTGATCAGCACGACCAGCAGCAGCGAGTCCGCGACCTTCACGAGCTCGACGTGGCGGATGCGGGCCTGGCGCCGGGCCGGGTACTGCACCATCGCGACCTGCTGGGTGAGCTGGGCGAGGAGGCGCACGGTGCGGGCCAGGAGCTCCTCGACGTCCCCCGCGTCCTCGAGCAGGGCGCGGATCGCTCGCTTCTCGGCGGCGGAGAGGGGCTTGACCATCGCGACGTGGTCGACGAAGGCGCGATAGCCCTTGTCGGTGGGGACGCGGCCGGCGGAGGTGTGGGGCTGGTGGATCAGCCCCTCCTCCTCGAGGACGGACATGTCGTTGCGGACGGTCGCCGCGGAGACGCCGAGCTCGTGCCGCTCCAGCAGCGACTTCGAGCCGACGGGCTCGCGCGTGGAGACGTAGTCCTCGACGATGGCGCCGAGGATCTGGAGCTTGCGGTCGTCCATGTCGTGCACCTCCTGCCGCGCGGTCCGGCACCGGGGCGTCCCGGCGCCCGGGTCTCCCTGGACATTGGCACTCTCCCATGCCAAGTGCCAATCGTACGCGTCCGCGGCGTGCTTCGCAGGGAGGCGTTCGCCACGGGGATACAGTGTCCGCCGTGTCCACCCCGCCTGCTCGCTTCCCCGACCGGTACGGCGCCGATGTGCTCTCCTCCGGTCCACCCGCCCATCACCGCCGCCGCCCCGTCGGCCGCGAGGTCCCCGCGCGGCCGCGACCTCGTCGTCGAGGAGGCCTCGACCGGCTTCACCGGCGCGATCACGCGCGTGGAGAAGACGGCCGGAGAGCTGATCGTCGAGCTGGAGGACGGCCGCGGCCGACGCCGCACCTTCCCGCTCGGGCCGGGCTTCATGATCGACGGGCGTGACCCGTGGTCCTCACCCGCCCGCAGGCGGCGCAGAAGGCGCCCGTCCGCAAGCGCTCCGCCTCCGGCTCGGTGTACGTCCAGGGGGCGAAGGCGCGCACCGCACGTGCCTCGCGGATCTGGGTCGAGGGCACCCATGACGCGGAGCTGGTGCAGAAGGTGTGGGGCCACGACCTGCGGATCGAGGGCATCGTCGTCGAGCGGCTCGAGGGCGCCGACAACCTCGCCGAGCGCGTGCGCGAGTTCGGCCCCTCGCCCGGCCGCCGGCTCGGGATCCTGGTGGACCACCTGGTGAAGGGGTCGAAGGAGTCCCGCATCGCGGCCGAGGTGATGGCCCTGCCGGGCGCCCGCGGGAACGTCACCGTGCTCGGCCACCCGTACGTCGACGTGTGGCAGGCCGTGAAGCCCGCACGCGTGGGGCTGAAGGAGTGGCCGCACATCCCCAGGGGGACGGACATCAAGGTCGGCTCCCTCGCCGCGCTCGGCTGGCCCCACGAGGACAAGGCCGACATCGGCCTGGGCTGGAAGCGGATCCTCTCCACGGTCCGCTCCTACGCCGACGTCGAGCCGACGCTCTCGGGGCGCATCGAGGAGCTCATCGACTTCGTCACCGTCGACCAGCGCTGACCGGGCCGCGGCACGGGACGGGGAGGCGAGCAGTCGATGCGCCTCTCGGCGCGGCCGACGGCGGCCCTCGGGAGCCCACCAGGGGGATATCCCCCAGCGGATGCGGCGGACCGCCGCGCTGACCGCGGGGTCTCCGGCTCGTTAGGGTGAACCCGTCACCCGAGACGACGGCCCCCGCGCCGACCGAGACGAAGAAGGATCCCATGAGCCAGACTCCGCATCCGCACGACCCGTACGGCACCGAGCCCGGCACCCCCGCCTCCGACTCGCTGCCCGAGCGGCCTGCCGCGCGCCCGGCCTCGGACCACCTCGACATCGACGCCCCTGCCGCCCCCGCGCCGCAGGAGCAGGGCGCGCGACCTCGGACCCGGCAGAGCATCCCTACGATCCGTTCGCGCAGTCCGCTCCCGGCGCGCGACCGTCCCCCGCCGCGCAGCGAGGACCCCTACGGGCGCCGGGCTCCGCTCAGCAGGCGGATCCCTACGGGCAGTCCGCGAGCTCGGCCGCTCCGGCCGCGGCGCCGGCCTCCCCCTACGGGGCGCCCTCGCCGTCCCAGCCCTCCCCGCGACCGGACCACGCCCACCAGCCATACGGGCAGCAGCAGGCTCCGCACGCCCAGCAAGCACGCTCCCCACGCCGCCCACGGACAGACCTCAGCCGGAGGAACCATGAACCCCGACCAGGCCCCCGCCCACGTCAAGGGCGTCTTCGACGGCCCGCTCATCGGTCAGCCCACCACCGAGTCCGACACGAAGCTCTGGGCGATGTTCGCACATCTCTCGGCGATCGTCGGCTACGTGATCGGCGCCGGCTTCCTCGGCTGGCTCGGCCCGCTGATCATCTTCCTGGTCTACAAGGACCGCAACCGCTTCGTCCGCTACAACGCGGCGGAGGCGCTGAACGCGGCGATCGCGACCCTGATCGTGGAGATCGCGCTGGCCATCGTCTTCACGATCATCACGGTCATCACCTTCGGCTTCGGCTCGGTCCTCTTCGCCCTCATCGGCGTCCCGGCGCTGGTCCACGTCGTCTTCGCCATCATCGGCGCGGTGAAGGCCTACCAGGGCGAGTGGTGGAACTACCCCGTCAACATCCGCCTCGTGAAGTGATCCGCGTCCGCAGCAGCTGAGTCACGGCCGACGGCCGGGCGCAGGAGCCCCCGGGAATCGTTCCCGGGGGCTCCTGCATGTCGGGGCGCGGGCGTCCGATGCCGCGCGCCGGAACCGGATGCCGCGCGCCCGGGCCGGACGCCGTGGGCCAGGACTCGACACCATGCGCAGGGTCCTGCCGCACGGCGCCGCGGCCCGTCACATCCAGTTCACGCCATCCTGCTCGAACTCGGCGAGGCGGTGGCGCGCCAAGCGCCGCAGCAGGTCCTCCGGCATCGGCGCGTCGTAGGGGAGCTTCACGCGCCCTTGCCGGTCTCGAGCCCCTCGAGCTCCCCGGCGAAGGCCTCCTTCGCGCTCGGGGTGACGGTGAAGTTCGCGTGCGCCTTGTGGGCGCTGATGACGAGCAGGATCGTGCCGCGGGGGTGGACGAAGGCGGGGTCGCCCCATTTGATCGCCTCGGTCGCCTCGGGCGGCTCCTCGCGCACCAGGTTCCGCAGCTCGGCGAGCCGGGTGCGGGCCGGGTCCTCGAGGGCGGCGAGGTACTCGTCGATCGTCGTCGGGCGGGATCCCGTCGGTGGCGTCATGCGGACAGTGTGCACCTCGGTGATCCGTCGGACCGGTGGATCGACGACCAGAGAGCACGGTCGCCGGGGCGGCGAGCAGGAGGCGCCTCGGGCTCGACGGGCTCGGTCGTCGAGATCGTTCCGCGGCCGACGGGTCTCAGGGCACGAGGTCGCGGATCACCGCGTCAGCGAGCAGACGCCCCTCCCTGGTGAGGACCGCCCGGCCTGCGGCGAGGGCGTCGGGATCGAGGTGGCCCCGGTCGCGGTGCACCTCGAGCATCGAGCGGTTCTGCTCAGGCACGACGTCGACGGCGAGGCCGTCGGCGATCCGCGACTCGAGCATGATGCGCTCGACGAGCCGGTCCTCGGCGGCGACCTGCTCGCTGTCCGCGACGGGCAGTTCGCCGGAGGCGAGCATGCGCGCGTAGCGGCTGGGATGCTTCACGTTCCAGGAGCGCAGGCCGTCGCGGTGGCGGTGGGCGCCGGGTCCGATCCCCCACCAGTCCCCGCCCTTCCAGTAGGCGAGGTTGTGGCGGGAGCGGTGCTCGGGGGTGCGGGCGAAGTTGGAGACCTCGTACCAGGTCAGGCCCGCCTCGCGCGTGAGGTCGTCGACGAGCTCGTACTTGTCGGCCATGTCGTCGGGGTCGGGCGCCTCGATCTCGCCGCGTCGCAGCCGCCGGGCCATGGCGGTGTTGCCCTCGATGATCAGCGAGTAGGCGGAGAGGTGGTCGACCTCGCAGGCCAGGGCCGCGCGCACGGAGGCCTCGACGTCGGCGACGGTCTCCCCCGGCGTGCCGTAGATGAGGTCCAGGCTCACCTGCGGCCCGGCGTCCTTCGCCCACTGGACCACCTGCGGCACCCGCTCGGGGTCATGGGTGCGGTCCAGGGTCGCGAGCACCGAAGGGATCGCGGACTGCATGCCGATCGAGACGCGGGTGACCCCGCCGTCGGCCAGGCGCGAGAGCGAGGCGCGGGTGACCGAGTCGGGATTCGCCTCGGTGGTGACCTCGGCGCCGTCCGCGAGCGGGATCAGCGAGCGAAGATGGTCGAGCATCCGCACCAGGTCGTCGGCGGGCAGGAGGGTGGGGGTGCCGCCGCCGAAGAAGACGGTGGAGATCTCCTCGTACTCGTACCCTGCCGCGCGGTCCGCGGCGAGGGTCAGGTACATCTCGGCCATCGCGTTGTCCGCGTACTCGGCCTGGGAGCCGCCCCCGCCCAGCTCGGCGTTCGTGTAGGTGTTGAAGTCGCAGTACCCGCAGCGTACGGCGCAGAACGGGACGTGGATGTAGGCGGAGAGGTCCTTCACGGCCGTCACAGCCCGAGACCGAGACCGAGGCCCCGTCCGGTGGAGCGCGCCGCTCCGGGAAGTCCTCGCGCTCCCCCGCCCGGGCGAGCGTCTTCTGCGCCGCCCCGACGAGTGTCTCGTACAGCACGGTGCCGCTCGCCTCCGCCCAGTCGAGCAGGGCGCGGGCCTGCGCGGCGTCCAGCCCCCGGAAGGCGTCGGCGATGGTCACGCCGTGGTCCGGGCGCTCGAGCACCTCGATCGCGTCGCCGGCGCGCACCTCGCCCTCGACGAGCACGCGGAAGTAGGCGCCGGCGCGGCCCTGGTCGGTGAAGGCGCGTCCCCAGCGGCGGTCCCCCATCCAGGCGGCGAAGGTGCCGCAGGGGTTGCGGGGGCAGGTCGCCTCGAGCTCGGCGCCGCCGATCCGCCAGCGCTCGCCGATCACCGCATGGTCGGTGTCCTGGCCGACGGTGGCGAGGTTCTCGCCGAAGAACCCGTCGGGCGCTCGTGGCCGAGCGCGGCGGCGTAGGCCTCGCGCACCTCCCGGGAGTAGGCGTAGACGGCCTTGAAGATCCCGCCGTGGTGCTCACGGTCGCCCTGCACGTCGCCGAGCACGCCGTGGGTGAGCGGCGTGACGGGCCCGTCGGCCGGTCGCTTGTCGATCCCGCTCATGAGGGAGCGCTCGCGCACCGCGAAGAGCTGGGCGACCGTGCACACCGCGCCGAGCCGGCCGCCGCCGGGTTCGAAGGTGACCTCGAGCGGGTCGAGGCGGCGCGGGGCGGTCTCGGTCAGCGGGCCGGGCGCGGTGCTCACTTCTTCTTCTTCTTCTCATCCTTCGAGGGCTCCGCGGCGTCGGAGGAGAGCGCGGCGATGAAGGCCTCCTGCGGCACCTCGACGGAGCCGATGTTCTTCATGCGCTTCTTGCCCTCCTTCTGCTTCTCCAGCGGCTTGCGCTTGCGGGAGATGTCGCCGCCGTAGCACTTGGACAGCACGTCCTTGCGCATGGCGCGGATGTTCTCGCGGGCGATGATGCGCGAGCCGATCGCGGCCTGGATCGGGACCTCGAACTGCTGGCGCGGGATGAGCTTCTTGAGCTTGCCGGACATCTCCACGCCGTAGGAGTAGGCCTTGTCGCGGTGCACGATCGCGCTGAACGCGTCGACCGGCTCGCCCTGCAGGAGGATGTCGACCTTGACCAGGTCCGCAGTCTGCTCGCCGGAGACGTCGTAGTCCAGCGAGGCGTAGCCGCGGGTCTTGGACTTCAGCTGGTCGAAGAAGTCGAAGACGATCTCCGCCAGCGGCAGGGTGTAGCGCGCTCGACGCGGTCCTCGCTGAGGTAGTCCATGCCGCCGAGGGTGCCGCGCTTGGACTGGCACAGCTCCATGACCGCGCCGATGAACTCGCTGGGCACGAGGATCGTCGCCGAGGCGACGGGCTCGCTGATCTGGTTCACCTTCCCCTCGGGGAAGTCGGAGGGGTTCAGCACCTCGATCTCGGTGCCGTCCTCCATCACGACCTGGTAGACCACGGAGGGGGCGGTGGAGATGAGGTCCAGGTCGAACTCGCGCTCGAGCCGCTCGCGGATGATCTCCAGGTGCAAAGCAGGCCCAGGAAGCCGACGCGGAAGCCGAAGCCGAGCGCGGTGGAGGTCTCCGGCTCGTAGACGAGCGCGGCGTCGTTGAGCTTGAGCTTGTCCAGCGCGTCGCGCGGCGACGGGATAGTCGGAGCCGTCGATCGGGAACAGGCCCGAGTAGACCATGGGCTTCGGGTCCGAGTAGCCGGCCAGCGGCTCGGTCGCGCCGCGCACCGAGGTGGTGATCGTGTCGCCCACCTTGGACTGGCGCACGTCCTTCACTCCGGTGATGAGATAGCCGACCTCGCCCGGGCCGATGCCCTGGGTGGGGTGCGGCTCCGGGGAGCTCACGCCGATCTCGAGCGGCTCGTGGTGGGCGCCGGTGGACATCATGTCGATCCGGTCGCGGGCTTTGAGGAAGCCGTCGACGACGCGCACGTAGGTGACCACGCCGCGGTAGGTGTCGTAGACGGAGTCGAAGATCATCGCGCGGCAGGGGGCGTCGACCTGTCCCTCGGGGGCGGGCAGGGTGCGCACCACGTGGTCGAGCGACTCGGGCACGCCCACGCCGGTCTTCCCGGACACGCGCGAGACGTCCTCGGGGTCCACGCCGACGAGCTGGCCGATCTCGGCCGCGTACTTCTCGGGCTCGGCGCCGGGCAGGTCGATCTTGTTCAGCACCGGGATGATGGTCAGGTCGTGCTCCATCGCGAGGTACAGGTTCGCGAGCGTCTGCGCCTCGATGCCCTGCGCGGCGTCGACCAGCAGGATCGCACCCTCGCAGGCGGCGAGGGAGCGGGAGACCTCGTAGGTGAAGTCCACGTGCCCGGGGGTGTCGATCATGTTCAGGGCGTAGTTGACGCCCTCGACCTGCCAGGGCATGCGCACGGCCTGGGACTTCACGGTGATGCCGCGCTCGCGCTCGATGTCCATCCGGTCGAGGTACTGGGCGCGCATGGCGCGCTCCTCGACGATCCCGGTGATCTGCGGCATCCGGTCGGCCAGCGTCGACTTGCCGTGGTCGATGTGGGCGATGATGCAGAAGTTGCGGAGCCGCTCCTGGGGCGTCGACGCGGGAGCGATGTCCCGTGCCTCATCGGCAGCGATCCTCGGGGTCACCGGCATTCGTCCTCTCGTCGATGGTGTGCCGGGCGCGCATGCGCCGGGCATCGGTCCATGGTCTCACGTCTTGCGCGCGCGCCGCGGCGTCCCGGGAACGACCGACGGGCCGACGTCACAGCGGGGCCGACGGGACCGCCCGGCCGGGCCCCGTCCCGGAGGAGGGCAGCGGGCCGGGGCGTTCACCGCCCGTCGGCCTCCCCCGCGCCCATCAGGCGCCGCCCGGGCCGCGGCGGGCTCAGGCGGCGGGGTGGAAGTAGGTGGTGCCCAGCGATCTCGTGACGGCGCCGGTGACGCGCTGGAGTCGCTCCATCTCGTCCTCGAAGTCCTCGGTGATGTCCTCGAGCTGGCGGAAGCGCAGGCTCGCGAGCGCGCGGCCGACGATCCTGCGGCCCGGCTCGGCGGTGCCGAGGCGGTCGAAGCTGTTGCCGTGGAGCTTGGCGAGGGTCTCGAGCGCCTCGTCGATCTCGCTGAGGCAGTACGCGGCCGAGCGCGGGAAGATCGAGTCCAGCAAAGAGGAACTCGATCGCTCCGGAGACGCGCACGCGGCCGCGATAGGAGCGGATGTACGCCTCGTGCGCGGCCGCACGAGCGCAGCAGCGACACGGTCGCCGCGTCGGAGGTGTCGGAGAGGTCGTGGGCCTGGAGGTTGCGGGCGAGCATGTCGACCCGCTCCAGCGCCTGGCCTACGCGCAGGAACAGCCACGCCTCATCACGGGTCATCGACGCGTCCAGCAGGCCGTTGACCATGGCGCAGCGGTCCTTGGCGAACTGGAAGGCGCCGTGCATGCGGGAGGGCCGCACGCCGCGCGGCATTCCGAGGGTGGCGGTGTTCAGCGACTCCCACACCTCCGTGGACAGCGCCTCGCGCACGCCGCGGGCGTTCTCCCGCGCGGCCTGGAGGGCACCGGCGACGGAAGAGGGGTTCGCCCGGTCGGTGACCAGGCGCTCCAGCACCCGCTGCACCGTCAGGTCCTCGTCCGGCACGTCGGTGACGCCGAAGATCCCGTACACGCCCGCGCAGGAGTCGACGGGGTCGAGGGAGGCGTCCTCGGTGATCGACTGGAGCGACACGCCGAGGATGCGCGCGGTCTGGTCGGCCCGCTCCACGTAGCGGCCGATCCAGAACATCGCGTCGGCGATCCTACTGAGCATCATGGCGGTCCTCCTCGTCGTCGGCCTCGATGATCGGGATGGCGGAGGTGACCGGGTCGGGCTCGACCTCCCGCTCCTCGCCGTGCTCCTCGCGGGGGTCGTCGAACTGGTCGCGCGTGTCGTCGGTCGGGTCCTCGATCCCCTCCTCGTCCTGGTCGGCGAGACCCGAGGCGGCGGCGCCGGGGCGGCCGGCGGCGAGCACCCAGGTGTCCTTCGAGCCGCCGCCGCGGGAGGAGTTCACGATCATCTCGCCCTTCGGCAGGGCGACGCGGGTGAGCCCGCCGGGCGACACCCATACGTCGTCCCCTCTGTTCAGGGCGAAGGGGCGCAGGTCCACGTGGCGGGGCTCGGGCCCCTCGTCCACGAGGGTGGGGATGGTGGAGAGCTGGACGACGGGCTGGGCGATCCAGCCGCGCGGATCGGCGCGCGCGCCGCTTCCGCGGCGCGTCGAGCTCCTCGCGCGCGGCGGAGGGGCCGATGACGATGCCCTTGCCGCCGGAGCCGTCCACGGGCTTGACCACGAGCTCCTCGAGCCGGTCGAGCACCTCGACGAGGGAGTCGGGCTCCTCGAGCCGCCAGGTGTCGACGTTGGGGAGGATCGGCTCCTCGGAGAGGTAGTAGCGGATCAGGTCCGGGATGTAGGTGTAGGTCAGCTTGTCGTCGGCGATGCCGTTGCCGATGGCGTTGGCGACCACGACGTTGCCGGCGAGGACGGAGCGGACCAGGCCCGGCACGCCCAGCATCGAGTCGGGGCGGAACACCTCGGGGTCGAGGAAGTCGTCGTCGGTGCGCTTGTAGATCACGTCCACGCGGCGCAGTCCCGCGGTGGTGCGCATGTAGATGCGATCGCCCCGCTCGACGAGGTCCGAGGCCTCCACCAGGTCGACGCCCATCGTGCGGGCGACCAGCGAGTGCTCGAAGTAGGCGCTGTTGTAGCGGCCGGGTGTCAGCACCACCACGGTCGCCTCCTCGCCGGCGGTGTCCGGGGCGGCGGCCTGCGGCGCGGCCAGCGACCGGCCGGGGTACTCGCCGACTCGGCGCACGGGCCTGTCCGCGAACAGCTCGGGGAAGCCCTGGGCCATGGCGCGGCGGTTCGAGAGCACGTAGCTGACGCCGCTGGGCGTGCGGACGTTGTCCTCGAGCACCCGGAAGCCGCCGTCCCCGTCGCGGACCAGGTCGATGCCGGAGACGTGGATGCGCACCCCGTTCGCCGGCCGGTAGCCGCGCACCGCGTCGACCACGTAGGTCGAGGAGGTGACGAGCTCCTCGGGGATCACGCCGTCGGCGACGGCGCGCCGGTCGGTGTAGACGTCGTCGAGGAAGGCCTCCAGGGCGCGGACGCGCTGGGCGACGCCGGCGGAGACCTCGGTCCACTCCTCGGCGTCGATCACGCGCGGGATCGCGTCGATCGGGAAGGGACGCTCCTCCCCCGCGTAGTCGAAGGTGACGCCCTGGTCGAGATAGGCGCGGGCGAGGGACTCGGAGCGGGAGCGGAACTCCTCCGGTCCCAGCCCGGCCAGCGCATCGTGCGGCGCCCGATAGGTGGGGCGCACGGTGCCGTCGGCGGCGAACATCTCGTCACCGTCCGCTCCGGTGCGGGCGCCGCGGAACAGCGAGGTGTCTGACATGCCTACCATTCTCACACCGACCTCCATCCCCTCGTGGGCGCTCCGCCCAGGAAGCGAGAACCATGTCGCTGCTCTCCCGGCTCGGCTCCGTCGCCCGTTCCCTCGCCCGCAATCCCTCGGTGCGCCGCGGCGCACGGGACCTCGGGCGCGCCGCGATCCGTTCCGTGCAGGAGCGGCGCGGCGGGTCCGGGCAGGGCTCCGGGCGGCGACGACGGTGCTCGTCCCGAGTCCGACGGACGCGGCCGCGCGTCCGGCGGCGTGCTCGCCGACCGTCGTCACGGCGTCCCGCTCGAGCTGGTCCACGCCCCGCGGGACGACGACCGTCCCGATCCGGGCGAGGTCGTGTGGGCGTGGGTCCACTACGAGGAGGACCTCTCCCAGGGCAAGGACCGTCCGGTGCTCGTGATCGCCGAGGAGGACGCCTCCGCCGGCGGAGCCGACGGGACTGGGACCGTGCTGGTGGCCCTGATGCTCACCTCCCGCGACCGCACCGAGCCCGGCGCGACCCGCACCGATGAGCACGGGGCGACCTGGGTGGACATCGGCGCCGGGGACTGGGACCGGCAGGGCCGCCCCTCGGAGGTCCGGGCGGACCGTCTGTCGCGCCTGGCCCCGGGGTCGGTGCGACGCGAGGGTGGGCGGCTCGACCGCGAGCGCTACGACCGGGTCGCGGAGGCGGTGCGCGCCGTCGCGCTGTGAGCGGCCGCCTCGCCGCCGGAGGTCGCGCGGGCTCTGCCCTCCGGGTGCGCGGACTGCGCAGGCGCCGAGGAGCAGGTGGGGCGCGCATCGCGGAACGGGAGACACGGCGCACATGAGCACCGGTTCGGGGACTGCCCTCTGTTAGCATCGCTCCTTGTATGTGTGACATACCGTTCGGTGTGCGCAGGGGTGTCCTCCCGAAGTGTCTCAGGGGACGGGCGGTTCGTGCGACCCGGGCGAGTACCCGTGGCAGCGACTCCGGTACCGACGTCTCCAGGCGAATCCCCACCGCCGTCCCCGTCGGCTCCGTTCCTCGGCAGTCCGGGATGATCCACCTCAGCAACACTGGAGAAGAGTCTTCGTGGCAAACATCAAGTCCCAGATCAAGCGCAACAAGACGAACGAGAAGGCTCGTCTGCGCAACCGCGCCGTCAAGTCGGAGCTCAAGACCTACACCCGCAAGGTGAAGGCCGCTGTCTCGACCGGCGATGCCGACGTGGCGAACGAGGCGCTGAAGTCCGCTTCGCGCAAGCTCGACAAGGCCGTCTCCAAGGGTGTCATCCACAAGAACCAGGCCGCGAACCGCAAGTCCGGTCTCGCCAAGCTGGTCGCCGGCGTCGCCAAGTGATCGTCGGTCTCTGACGGACCCCGCCCCTCCGGGGCATGAGGAGCCCGGTGCGCAGCGATGCGCACCGGGCTCCTTCATGTCCGGGGCGGACGAGCGGTGTTCAGCGGGCGCGGCGCGCCCGGCAGATCTCCATCACCATGCGCCGCACCGACCACTGCGGGTCGCGGCCGGCGCCCTTGACCTCGTGGTCCGCGCGGGCCACTGCCTCGATCGCCCGGGCCAGGGAGCGGTCGTTCCAGCTCTTCGCCTCCCGGGAGAGGTTGCGCGAAGATCCAGTCGGGCATGCCGAGGTCGCGCGGGGTCGCGTTCGGTGCGGACACCTTCGCCAGCGAACGGACCTTCGAGGCGATCGCGGCGACGATCGGGACGGGGTCGGCGCCGGCGAGGCTGCGCCTGCTGGAGCGGCTGCAGCGCGTCCTGCTCCTTGCCCGCGATCGCGGCGTCGGCGACGGCGAAGGCGGTGGACTCCACGCGGCCGGAGGTCAGCGCGTGCACCTCGGCGACGGTCACCTGGCCGGGCCGCTCGCCCGGGTCGGGGGTGGTGTCCTCGATCAGCTGGCGGCTGATCGCGGCGAGCTCGGCGAGGTCGGTGCCGAAGGCGTCGACGAGGGCGACCAGAGCGTCGGGCTGGATGCGGCGGCGGGCACGGGCGAACTCCGCGGCGACGAAGGCCTGCTTGTCGGCGGCGCGCTTGACGGGGCTCGCGTCCACGCGGGGCACGCCCGCCTTCTTCAGGGCGTCCAGGAGCTTCTTGCCGCGATTGCCGCCGCGGTGGACGAGCACGAGGGTGACGCCCTGCTCGGGAGCCTTCACGTAGTCGAGCGGCTCGAGGACGAGGGAGTCCGGGGCGGACTGCGGCTCGGGAACCACCACGAGGCGCGGCTCGCCGAACAGGGAGGGGCTTGCGACCTGGGCCAGGGCGCCGGGGCCGAGGGCCTCGCCGGAGAGGTCGTGGACCTCCACGGAGGGATCGGCCTCCTTGGCCAGGGCGCGCAGGCGCCGCACGGCTCGGTCGGCGATCAGACCCTCCGTGCCGTGGACGAGCACGATCGGTGCGAGGGCGACGCTGTGCCACTCGACATCGCTCACGGGAGCTCCTCACTGCTCAGGGGGACTGCACGATCCTAGCGGTCTCCCCCGACAGCGGGATTCACTCTGTGGAGGGCGGGGCTCACGCCGCCGGCGGCACCTCGCGACGCACGAGCCAGGCCCACTTCCCGAGTTGCTTCACCCGCTCGAACCCGTGCTCCTCGAAGAGCTCGACGGAGGCCTGGAAGAGGAACCGGCCGTGGGCGGTGCGGCCGCTGACGATCTCCGGGATCGACTCGACCGTCCCTCCCCCGTCGGCTGCGATGTAGTCCAGGGCACCGGCGAGCCCGGCGCGTGCCACTCCCTCGCGGCGGTGCTTGGTGTCGGTGTAGAAGCAGGCGATGCGCCAGTCCGGCAGAGCGCCGGGCTCCTTCTCGTAGGCGCGGCGGTGCTGGGCCAGCAGCGGCGGCTCCGCGAGGCGTCCGTACTTCGCCCAGCCCTGTGCGACGCCGGCCTCGTCGTAGACCAGCGCGGCATGGGCGCGACCGGCACGGACGAGCTTCTCCTTCGCCGCCCGCTTGTCGAGGCCCGGGATCCTGTGGAAGGAGGTGCCGTCCTCGGTGGCGTGGTGGCCCATGCACCAGCGGCCGCCGAAGATCCCGCCGTTGCGCTCGACGAGCTCGGCGAAGTCCTCCCAGGTGCTCGCATCGAGAGGACGGACGGTCAGCCTCGTGCCCGAGCGCACCTCCTCCCCCGGTGCCGCGTCCCCCGCGGGACGTCCCCCGCCGGCCGACGCCGCTGTCGCCCCTGTCCGGTCCCTGGTGCTCACCATGTCCTCGCTGTCCGGCCCCGGCGGTGCCGGGGTACAGTCGATCCACTGATCCAGTTCCTTCGATCAGTGAGCGTAGAGGAGTGAGCGCGAGATGTCGACAAGTGCGCGGCCGGAGCGCTCGGCGCCGGACCGCTCCGTGCCGGACGGCTCCGTGCTGGACGGCGCCCCCAGCGCCCCTGCCCTGCCGGACTACTCCCTCGCCGAGGTGGAGGTCGTCACCGACCCGGCGGTGGTGAAGGCGATCTTCGATCCGTCGCGGGGGACGCTCCTCGAGTCGCTGCTGGAGCGGGCCGCGAGCGTGCAGGAGCTCGCCGCCGCCGTCGATCGTCCGAAGAGCACGATCGCCCACCATGTGAAGGTCCTCCACGACGCCGGGGTGTCGCGGATCGTCCGCACGCGCCGGGTGCGCGGACGCGAGGAGGCGTTCTACGGCCGCACCGCGCGTCTGTTCGCCGTCGGCGACGTCCGCCTGCCCCCGCGCCGCGACGAGCCGGGCCTCTTCGAGACCGCGGCGAAGGAGTCCGCTGCGGCGGTGGAGGAGGACGACCTGCGCGGCGTGACCCGCTATGCGTGGATCTCCCCGGACAGGCCGCGGAGTTCTGGGAGCGGGTGATGGAGCTGGTGGGCGAGTACAGCCGGTCGCCGCCGACCTCCGAGGGCACTCGTTCCTTCGCGCCGCTGACCGCCATGTATCCGACGGACCATCCCCGCCTGCCGCCTGCGGACCCATCGAGCGACGGCGCCTGATACCGCCGCGCCTATCGCGCGGGCCCGACGCTCCGCGGCGCGGCGTCCTCGCCCGTGGGGAGCACCACGGTGCCGTGGACGTCGGTGCGCAAGCACCTGGGCGCCGGTGCCGCGGACGAGGTCCAGCGGCTCGTCGGTGGGATGGCCGAAGGTGTTCTCCTGCCCTACCGGGACCAGTGCCAGGTCGGGGTCGAGCCGCTCGTAGAGCGGGGCGTGCTGGAAGCGGGAGCCATGGTGGGCGACCTTGACGATGTCCGCCGGGCCCGGCTCGGTCGCGGCGAGCCGCGCTGCTCGCGCGGCGGGTTCGAGGTCGCCGAGGGTGACCAGGCGCGTCCCGTCGGCCCAGCGCACCTCGAGCGCGATCGAGCAGTCGTTCGCGGCGTCCCCCTCCCCGGATCCCTGCTCGGCGGCGCTGGCCCGTTCGGCGGCGTCGGCCGAGTCCGGCCACAGCACCGTGAGGGCGAGGCCGTCCTGCTCCCAGCCGGTGCCGGTGGTCGCGACCTCGACGGGCGCTCCCGGGACGACGTCGGCCGCGGAGGCCGGCGCCGGGCACACCCACTGCGCCGCCGGGGTGCGCGCCCCGGTCAGCGCGTCCCTCCCGCCGGTGTGGTCGGCGTGCGGGTGGGTGAGGACCAGCAGGTCGATGTCCGGCACCTGGAGCAGGTCGAGGCAGGCGTCCAGCGCCGCGGGGTCGGGGCCGGTGTCCACCAGGACCGTCGGCCCGTCCCGGGCGGCGTCGGCGGGGCGCAAGAGCAGCGGCGCGTCGCCCTGGCCGACCGCGCACAGGGCGAGGCTCCAGCCGGGGTGCCGCGCACCGGCAAGATCCGCCCGATGCCGGGGGCGAGCGCGATGACGAGCACCACCGCGGTGGCCCAGCGGACGGCGGGACGGCGCCTCCCCGCGACGGCGAGGCCGGCGATCAGGAGCACGGCGATCGCGCCGAGCACGCCGCTGGTCCCGTCGGGCACGGCGATGCGGGAGCCGGGCAGGGCGTCGGCGGTGCGGGCGATCAAGAGCACCAGATGGGCCCCTCCTGCGGCGATCCCGTACAGCACCGCGGCCCCGCCGGGCCAGAGCACTCCGAGCACGAGCGCGACGAGGCCCAGCACGGTCGAGGGGCCGACGAGCGGGCCGACGAGCATGTTCACGGGCACGGCCCAGGCGGAGACCTCGGGAGTCAGCAGGATCAGCACAGGCGTGCAGGCGGCCTGGGCGACGAGCGGCACGGCGAGCACGAGCGCGCCCGTCCGGCCGATCCGTCCGCCGCTCATCTGCTCGAGCGCGCGGGCGAGCGGCGGTGCCGCGAGCAGGATCGCCGCGGTCGCGAGGGCGGAGAGCAGGAAGCCGATCGAGGCGGCGGTGACGGGGTCGAGCACGGACCACAGCGCGACGGTGAGGGCGAGCGCCGCGACCGGGGAGGCGCGCACGCCGGCGAACCGTGCGGCGAGCAGTGGTGCGGCCATGGTCGCGGCGCGCCGCACGCTCGGCTCGTCGCCGACCAGCCACACGTACCCCGCGACCACGGTCGCGGCGATCAGCAGGCGGGGACGGCGGCGCACCCCGGCCAGCAGCAGCGGCCCGAGCACGGCGGCGAGGACGAGGGCGATGTTCGCTCCGCTGACGGCCACCAGATGCGAGATCCCGGCGCGGCGCATGATCTCCTCGGTCTGCTCCCCCATGCCGCTGGTGTCCCCGGTGGTCATGCCGCGCACGAGCGCGGCCTCGTCGGGCGGGAGATGAGCGGTGGCGTCGCGGGCGATCTGCCGCAGGCGGTGCCGGGTCTCCTGGCCCGGCCCGACACCGCCCGACGCCTCCTGCGCGGGACCGACCTCCGTGGCGCGCAGAACCATCAGCGAGGCATCGCCCGAGACCCGCCCCCGCGCCTGGACGGGCTCCCCGTCGCGGATCCGGGCGAGTCCCTCCGCGACCTCGCCGTCGGCGCGCACGAGCACGGGCACGGCGGCGGTGAGTCGCTCCTGCGTCCGTCCGATCCGTGCCGGGCCCGGCTCGGTGCGGGCCATCATCTGCAGACCGGTGCGGGACCATTCCGGGCCGCCGCTCGGCGGTGCGGGGTCGCTTCCCGCGATCACGGTGAGCTCGACGACGAGCCCGTCGGCGGCGGCCTCGCCGAGCACGTCGGCGGTGTGGTCGTGGCGGTGCGGCGCCGGGACCAGGAGCGACCCGGCGAGGAGCACCAATGCGAGGTGGGCGAGGATGGTGCGCGCGCCGCGTGCGGGCCCGAGCAGGGCCAGGGCGGTCAGGGCGAGGGAGACCAACACGGCCCCGGCGGCGATCGCGGCGGCGCCGCCGGCGGTCACTCCGAGCACCGCGAGCGCCCAGACGCAGGTCGCGCCGGGCGAGCAGGCGCAGATCCGCACGGGTCATGTCCGCGCCTCGCTCCGGGGAGGCGCGCTCACACCGTCGCCCTGTCGCGCATCTTCTCGAGGGTGGCGGGGCCGATCCCAGAGACCTCCTCGAGCTGATCGACGCTCTCGAAGGGCCCGTTCTGCTCGCGGTGGTCCACGATGCGCCGCGCGATCGCGGGGCCGACGCCGGGCGCTCGTCGAGCTCGGCGACGCTCGCGGTGTTCAGGTCGATCAGGCCGCCGACCTCTCCCCCGTCGCCCGCCGTCCCGTCTCCGGCACCGGCGTCGCCCGCGGGCGGAGCGTCCGCGGCGGGCGCCGGGGCGGCGACGGCCGGCGGCTCCTCCCCAGGGACGGGCACGTGGATCTGCTCGCCGTCGACGACAGGGCGGGCGAGGTTCACGGAGGCGAGCTCCGCCTCACCGGTCGCGCCGCCGGCGGCGCGCGCGCGTCGTCGACCCGGGCGCCGGGCGGGAGGCGGACCACGCCGGGAGAGGCGACGGCGCCGGAGACGTGGACGACGAGCTCGGTCGGGGCGGAGGAGGCGGTGGCGGCGGGGTCCCCCGAGGACTCGGCTCGGTCCCCGGTCGTCCCGTCGCCTCCCTCGAGGTCACCGTCATCGTCGGCGCCCTCGGCCCCGTCCGATCCCTCGCCGTCGGCGCCGCCCTCCTGGCCGGCCGCCTCGCCCTCCGTGACCGTCACCCCGGCAGGCTCCTCCTGCGGGATCGCCGAGCCGGTGCCGGAGAGGTGGATGACCCCGGCGCCGATCAGCACCAGCACCGCGATGCCGATCAGCGCGGAGGCCGGCGGGGCGGGGAAGGGCAGTCGACGTCGCGGCCGCTCGGCGGTGTGGTCGCGTCGGCGGATCAGCGGTCGCCCGGTGCGGCGATGCCGCGCCGCGGTGCCGCGCTCCTCGGTCCCAAGTGGTGCTCCCATGCCCGCGAACCTAGGCGCGCGAGGCAGGCGCCGTCCGAGCCCAGCCGCCGCCCTGGGGACGGCGGGGCGCTGTGGAGGAACGATCAGGCCCCCGGCCCGGATCAGTCGAGGCCGAGCACGACCAGCCACTGCCGCCAGAACGCGGCGGCGATCACGACGATGACCATCAGGTACCACAGCACGGTCAGCGACCCCCAGCGGCGCAAAGCAGTCCTGCGAGCGGGGCGGGCGACTTCAGGTCGCCGTGCTCGATCGTGCGGGCCAGGGTCGCGAAGAACATCGGTGCGGTGACGGTCCAGATGACCATGCACCAGGGGCACAGCGCACGGATCACGAAGATCGCGGAGATCGCGAGGAAGTGGATGTAGCCAAAGGCGAAGGTCATCCCGCCGAGCCGTGCCCAGCGGAACCAGGTGGGCGGCTGCGTGCCGGAGACCATCAGCGCACCGGCCGCGGCCATGATCGCGAACCCGGCGAGCCCGATCGCCATGTTCGGGATGCCCAGCGCCGAGGACTGCCAGGTCATCATCACGTTGCCGCACGAGATGAAGGGGTTCACGTCGCAGCCGAGGCTGGCCCCGGGGTTCGCGAGCAGGAACTCCTTGCCGACCTGCAGCTCGAGGGAGGCGATCCAGCCGATGATCCCGCCCAGCAGCGCAGCACCAGGCCGGCCAGGCGGTCGCTCGCCCGCGGGCGGGAGGCCCGTTCGGCCGCGAGCTCGGCGTCGATCTCGGCGCGCGCCGCGGCGTCGTCGGCCGGGGCATGCTCCGGCGTGGAGGCCGCCCCGGTGGCGGATGGGTCGGTGTTCTTCTCGCTCATGGGCTCGGCTTCCGTGCGATGTGACGGGCTGGAGGATTCAGACGACGGGATGCTCGCGGAACCACTGCGCGAGGCGGGCGTTGCCCTCGTCCATGCTCACGCGCGGCGTCCACTGCAGCATCTCGCGCGTGCGGCGCTGGTCGAACCAGTGCGCGGTGGACATCTGCTCGGCGAGGAACTCGGTCATCGGCGGCTCGTCGTGACCGGGGCGCTTCTCCCACACCCGTTCGATGAGCCGTCCGGCGAGGCGGGCCACGCCGCCGGGGACGCGCAGGGTCGGGGCGGGCACCCCCGCGGCCTCGCACCAGCCGGCGAAGACGTCGCGGACGGTCCGCGGCTCGCCGTTGGAGATCACGAAGCTCTGCCCGTGCACGTCCGCGATCCGGTCGTGCGCGGCGACGATCGCGTCGGCGGCGTTGGTGACGTAGGTGGTGTCGATCAGGGCCATGCCCTCGTCCAGCGGCGGCAGGCGGCCGCTCGCGGCGCGGTCGACGATCCGCCCGACGAGCTGGGTGTCCCCCGGCCCCCACACGATGTGGGGACGGATCGAGGTCACGGAGATCCCGTCGTTCCCGTCGGCGTCCATCGCGAGCGGCTCGGCGGCCGCCTTGGTGCGGGCGTAGGGGCCGCGGGCCCGCTCCGGATCGGCGGGGGTCGCGTCAAGGCCCACGATCGCGCGTCCCAGGTGCGCGGCCGACGGGGTGGAGACGTTCACGAGAGTGCCGCCGCCGTTCGCGCGCGGCGCGTCGAGCACGTTCTCCGTGCCGCCGATGTTGATCGCCCGGTACTCGCTCTCGGGACCGGAGATCGACACCTTCGCGGCGAGGTGGACGACCGCGTCCGCGCCCTGCACGGCGCGGCGCACGTCGTCGGCCTCGGTGAGGGAGCCGCAGACGTCCTCGACGCCGTCGATCCCGGCGGGACGGCGCTGGAAGGCGCGGACCGTGGCGCCGCGGTCGCGCAGGGCGGTCGCGACGGCACCGCCGAGCATGCCCGAGGCGCCGGTGACCAGGACGGTCGGGGCGCTCACAGAGCCTCCGCCCGCTCGCCCCGCAGGGTCTGCTCGGACCAGCGCGACAGCGCCGCACGGTCGATCTTCGAGTTGTGGCGGATGTCGGTGGGCGGCGCTCGGGTCTCGAACACGGCCACGACCTCGACGCCGGCGCGCTCGCGCACGGCACGGCGCACGGCCTCGGAGAGGGAGGGGGCGGCAGGCTTCGGGCGCGCCGCCTTCCCGGGCCGGTGGCCGTCCTCGGTCTCGAGGATCACGACGACCTGCTGGGTGCCGCGGGGACCGACGACGGCGGCGCCGGCGCGGCGCACAGTCGGCACCGCCTCGGCGGCGTCCTCGACCTGGACGGGGGTGAACAGCCCGTCGGCCGTGGCCAGGACGTGCGCGGCACGCCCCTCGACCCACAGCCGTCCGGCCGTATCGAGGTGGCCGACGTCGCCGGTGGCGTGCCAGCCCTCGAAGCGCATGGAGGTGTGCGTGGTGCCCCAGAGCATGAGGTAGCGGTCGCGCACGTGCGGGGCGCGCACGAGGATCTCGCCGGTCACGCCGGCCTCCTCCGTGATCTCGCCGGTGGTGCGGCCCTCGTCGTCCATCACCGCGATCGCGATCTCGACCCGGGGCACGGGGGTGCCGACGCAGACGCCGGAGCCGGGGCCCGCCGCTTCGATGCCCTCGAGGTCGATCGCAGCGACGGCCAGGCACTCGGTCATGCCGTAGGGGGTCAGCGCCTTCGCCTCCGGCATGATCTCCGCCAGCCCCTGCAGCAGGTGCGCGGGGATCGGGGCGCCGGCGGAGAAGAAGCTCGCGGCGCCGGCCATCGCGGCGCGACCGGCCTCGTCGAGCTCTCCCGCGGTGTCCAGGATGTTCCGCGGCGCGGCGGGGGCGGTGAACACGGCGGGGCGGCCGAGCGCGCCGATCGCGGCGGCCAGCGCCGGAGCGGTGAGCTCGCCGGGACGGGTGATGTCCATGTCCGGCACCACGGTCGGCGCGCCGAGGGCAGGGCCCAGCAGTGCGAAGGTCGCGAAACCGGCGACCAGGCCTCGCTCGGGGGCGAGGTCGAGGGTGTCGCCGACGGCGGCGAACATGGCGCTGAGCTGGCGATGCGTCATGACCGCGCCCTTGGCGGGGCCGGTCGAGCCGGAGGTGAACAGCACCGCCGCGTCGGCGTCGGGATCCGGGTGGGCCACGTCCAGCGGGGCGCCGAGCTCGCGCTGGAGCGCGCCGGAGCGGGCGAGCTCCGCGATCGACGTCTCCACGCCGAGCGCGGCGCGGTCCACGGTGGGCAGCTGCTCGACGCTGATCCGTCGGCCGGGCCAGCCCATCGCGCGGGCGCCGACGAGCGCCTTCGGGATGCCGATCAGCCAGTCGATGTGGGAGCCGATCACGGCGCGGGTCAGGCCCTGGGTGCCGAGGCCCGCGTCGGCGACGACGGCCACCGCACCGATCCGGAAGCAGGCGTAGAGCACGCCGGTGAGGTCGGCGCCGGGGGTGATCAGCAGGCTGACCCGGTCGCCGGGGCGGACCCCGTGGCCGAGCAGGCCCGCGGCGATGTCCTCGACGCGGCGGTGCAAGCAGCGACCAGGAGATCTCCCGCGTGCCGCCGTCCTCCTCGGCGCCGAGCTCGACCACGGCCGGACGATGGGCGTGCACCGGATCCGCGGCCAGGCGCGCGATCGGCGCGCCGATCGGGGCGGCGGGCACCTGCTCGGCGGCGTAGGAGGAGACGGGGCGCCGGGCCGGGGCCTCGGTGCGGGGCGTGCCGGCGGTGTCGAAGCTCGCCTCGAGCCACTGGGCGACGAGGCCGGCGACGTCGGCGTCCTCCCACACCAGGTGGGAGGCGCCCTCGAAGCGGTGCACGTCCGCGTGCGGGACGCGCTGGATCAGGTCGCGCAGGAAGCGGTCCGAGAAGGTGATGTCGCGCGGGCCCCAGGCGAAGAGCGTGGGGACCTGGAGGTGGGTGAGCCCCTCGGCGACCCGGTCGAGGGTGGCGCGGGAGGGGTGGTCCGCGGCGGCGGGGATGTCGGCGACGAACTGGTCGATGCCGCGGCGGCGCGAGCGGGAGCGGTAGGGCGCGAGATAGGCGTCCTGGATCTCCTTGGGCAGCGACGGCTTCGACAGCGACAGGGTGGTGCGCAGGAAGGCGTCGGTCAGCGAGGTCGAGGCGGTGCGGAAGCCGGGGGTGGTCGCGAGCTGCGCAGCGCCTTCGGCGCGCCTCCTCGATCCGCTGGTGCACGCCGGTGTTGGTGAGGATCATGCCGACCACGTCGTGGCGGTTGTCCAGCGCCCAGCCGGTCGAGATCAGCCCGCCCCAGTCGTGGCCGACGGTGACGACCGGCCCGTGCAGGGACAGCGCATCGGTCAGCAGGGAGAGGTCGGTGATGCGGTCCTGGTAGCGGCGGGTCACGCCAGTGCGCTCGGAGTAGCCCATCTCGAGCTGGTCCACGGCGATGAGGCGCCAGGGGATGTCCTCGCGCACCAGGGAGCGGAACAGGAAGGACCAGGTGGGGTTGCCGTGGACGGCCAGCAGGGTGCCGCGCGGGGTGATGCCGCGCTCGGCGAGCCAGGGGCCGGAGTCCAGCAGGTGCCACTGGCGCGGCTCGCCGGTGTGGTCGCGGACCTGCTCGGTGCGGTGCGGCACCGGGTCCAGGCCCGGCACGTCGGGGATCCCGGGGGTGCTCTTCACCACTGGACCTCCATCATCGCCGTGTTCAGTCCGGAGCCGACGCCCATCAGCGGCACCCGCTGGCCGCGTTCGATGTCGTCCTGGATGTGCGCGAGGGTCATCGGCACCGCCTCCGCGGCGATGTTCCCCCAGTCCGGGAAGGTGACGGGGATGCGCTCCATCCCCACCCCGGTGATCTTCGAGAAGTTGCGGGTGTAGACCATCGAGACCTGGTGCGGGATGACGTAGTCGACGCCCTTGAAGTCGAGACCGGAATCGTTCGCAGCCTTCCAGGTGTCCACGATCAGGTTGATGCCGTTCTCGAGCAGGCCGTTGGAGTCGGTGCGCATGTCCTCCATGTTCGCCACGCACAGCTCGTGGTGCTCGGTGCCCGAGCGCGCCTGGGTGACCTTCAGCCGGTGCCCCTCGGGGTGCTCGTCGGCCGGGCCCAGCACGGCGGCCGCGGCGCCGGAGCCGAGGGTGAGCGAGGCGAACTGGTTGTTGAAATCGGCGCGGGTCGAGCCCTTGGTGTTCAGGCGCTCGATCGTGCCGCGCTGGACGTCCTCGACGTCCTCCGCGCCGACGATCAGCGCGTACTTCACCTGGCCGGAGTCGATCATGCCGGCGGCCATGGTCATCGCGTTGACGAAGCCGAGGCAGGCGTTGGTGATGTCGAAGTTCATGCAGGCCGCCGGCAGGCCGAGCGAGTGATGGATGCCCGTGGAGACCGCGGGCTCGAGGTGACGGCGGGAGACGGAGGCGTTGATGAGCGACCCCACCTGGTCGCGCATGATCCCGGCCTTGGCCATCGCGCGCTCGGCGGCGAGCACGACGCCCTGCTTCCAGCCGTTCTCGCGGTCGCGCCACCACTTGCGCTCGTAGACGCCCGCGACGCGCTGCAGCACGCCCTTGGGCAGGCGCGACCGCTTGCGGGCCGGGGCCAGCATCTCGTCGATCTCGTCCGAGGTCACCGTCACCTGCGGCAGAGTCCCCTCGACCGCCAGCAGGCTCGTGTTCGAGTGGACGATCCCTGTGTTGCCGTTCCCCATCTGCCTGCGCTACCTCGTCGTTCGATCAGTTCGTGTGCTTGTCGTCGATGCATGGCGGCCGCGCGGAGCCCGGCACATGCCTCCGCCATCCTC
The DNA here is from genome assembly GCF_038396325.1 of Brachybacterium sp. GPGPB12. Classification (NCBI taxonomy): domain Bacteria; kingdom Bacillati; phylum Actinomycetota; class Actinomycetes; order Micrococcales; family Dermabacteraceae; genus Brachybacterium; species Brachybacterium sp. GPGPB12. Next base: position 496,200 of record NZ_CP149573.1, read on the forward strand.
CCACCGGAGCCTGGGGAGTCCCTCAGGGGGTGGCGGATCCCACGTCCCCGTCCTCGAGGTGGTGGCCGAGGTGGTGGCGAGCGAAGGCGAGGGACTGACGCGGCGTGCGCTCGCGCGCGACCGGGTCGCGGCTGGTGGTGACCTCCAGCGGCACCGAGCCCTCCCAGCCGCGGTTGGCGAGGCGCCGCGGCACCTCCGCACAGGGCTGGTTGCCCTCGCCGGGCGGCAGGTGCTCGTCCTTGGTGGTGTTGCCGGACCCGTCGGCGAGGTGGAGGTGGGTGAGCCTGTCGTCGAGCCGCTCGATCATCTCCAGTGCGTCGTCCCCGGCGGTCGCGGCGTGGGAGAGGTCGACCGTGACATGGGCGTAGTCCTCGTCGGTCGGGTCGTGGTCGGGGAGGTAGTTCAGCACCTCGCGCACCCCGAGCCGCCAGGGGTACATGTTCTCGACCGCGATCGCGATGCCGTGCTCGTCCTCGAGGCGGGCGACGCCCTCGACGAAGCCGCGCGCGTACTTCCCCTGCCACCGGAACGGCGGATGGGCGACGATCGTCGGGACGTCCAGCGCCTTCGCGATCTCGATCGTGCGCTCGATCTTCACCCAGGCGTCGCGACCCCACAGCCCCTGCAGGAAGAACAGCGTCGGGGCGTGGAGGGAGAGGATCGGCAGGCCGTAGCGGCGGGAGTACTCAGCCAGCAGGTCCGGGTCCTGGCTGTCGCGCGGATAGGAGACCATCACCTCCATGCCGTCGTAGCCGATCTCGGCGGCGAGACGGAACGCCTCCTCCACCCCCGAGGGGAACACGGAGGAGGTGGACAGGCCAACGGGGATGCGGCGGCGCGGCGACTGCTCGCTGCGCGGATCCCCGGCGGAGAGACGACGGGACAGCGCCTCGCGCGCCCCGCGCGCGCGCTGTTGGGGCGGGTGAACGGCTTGCGGCCCCCGTTCGTGGACGGGTTCTCCGACTCGCTGTCTCGGCGTGGACTCACGGCACCTCCTGGGCTGTCTCGCGAGGCAAGTATGCACCGTCGCGCGCCCCTAGACTCGTCCGCATGCCGGTCCGAGAACTCACCCCGACGGACGCCCTCGCCTACAGGTCGCTCACCTCCAGCGCCTTCGGCGGGTCCGTCGATCCCGACGATCCCGCCGCCTCCGCTCCCCTCTCCCCGGGTCAGAGCGCGGTCGGCATCGACTCGGCGGCGCCGCCGGGAGGAGCCGAGGGGGTGCTCGCCGCGGCCGCGCGGATCCGGCACGACGAGATCTCCCTCGGCGGCGGCCGGGTGCGGCCGCGGCGGCGTCGCCGGGCTCGCGGTCCATCCCGCGCATCGCGGCGACGGGCTGTTCGCCGAGTCGCTCGCTGGGGTGCTCGCCCGCTGCGACGAGGAGTCGCTGCCGGTCTCGATGCTCTATCCCTCGAACCCCGAGATCTACCGCCGCCACGGCTATCAGGTGATCGCGCGCGTCGAGACGCTCGAGGTGCCGCTGGTGGACCTGCAGCGACTGCGGTCCGTGCCCGGCCGGCGCACCGTCCCGGTCACCGCTGCGAGCATGCCGCGCGTGCGCGCCCTGTACGAGGAGCTCACGGCCGGGGACAACGCCATCTTTGCGTCGACAGGGGCCCCTGTTCCCGGCCGGGCCCCCCGGTCAGGGCTGGGAGGCCGTCGCGCTCGTCGGCGCGGACGGCCTGGATCGCGGCTACGCCTCCTGGACCCGGCGCAGGGGCGAGGGTCCCGGTCTCGAGGTGCACGAGGTGCTGGGGCGGGACCGGGAGGACCTCCGCGCCCTGCTCGCGCGTGATCGGCTCCTGGTCGACGGTGACCGAGTCGGTGCGGTCGCGCGTGCGGACGGAGGATCCCGTGCTGGACGTGTCGCCCGGAGGCGGCGCCCGTCCCGCCGGCGGGACGGTGCCGCTGGTGATGATGCGCGTGGTCGACACCGCGGCCCTGCTCGAGGCACGGCCGGCACCGGCCGGGCTCTCCGGCGCGGCGCGGCTCGAGGTCACGGACGACACGGTCCCCGCAGGCACCTGCCGTGCCGCGGGGCTCTTCGACGTGCACGTGGCCGACGGGCGCGTCCGCGCCGTCCCGGTCCCGGGGAGCGGAACGACCTCGGCGCAGTCGTCGACCGGGCCGTCGGCCGCTCCCTCGGGCGAGGCGACCGCGGGAACGGTCCTGCTCGACGTCCACGCGGCCTCGCTGCTGCTCGTCGGCGGCCGCTCCTCGCCGATGCCCGTCGGCTGGGACTGCGCGCCGAGGCCGACGCGCCCGCCGAGGCGCCGCTCGACGCGCCGCTGGCCGGCCCCCGGCCGAGCGTGCTCGACGCGTTCTGAGCCCGCGCCCCCGCCCCTCCGCGCCCGTCCCTGCGCCCACTCCCCCGACCCACCGCGACCCCGGAGCACCCCACCCATGGCCAAGCCGCACTTCAAGTACGGAGCGATGAACTCCGGGAAGTCCGACACCCTGATCAAGACCGCCTACAACTACGACGAACGAGGGCTGGCGACCCTGACGGTCAAGCCCGCCCTGGACACCAAGGGCGAGGACTGGGTGGTGGCCCGCGGCGGGGCGAGCCGGCGCGTGGACGTGCTCGCCCATCCGGGCGAGGACCTGCGGGAGCGGGTCTCCCGGGCCGCCGACGAGCGGGGCCTGCGGCCGCTGCACTGCGTGCTCGTGGACGAGTCCCAGTTCCTCGAGCCGCGCAGATCGACCAGCTCTTCCGCATCGCGAAGCAGGACGCGATCTCGGTGATCTGCTACGGGTCGCGCACCGACTTCCGCACCACGACCTTCCCCGGGGCGCGCGGCTGTTCGAGCTCGCGGACAACGTGGAGAAGTCGCCGACGATGTGCCGCGGCGCGGCGCGCAGGCCGAGTTCAACTGCCGGCGCGTCGGCGAGCGGTTCGTGTTCGAGGGCGACCAGGTCGCGATCGACGACGGCGACCACGGCGTCGTCACCTACATGTCGCTGTGCGGGAACTGCTTCATGGACGAGCAGCGGCGCGCCGGCGTCACCGTGCTGGGGTGAGGCCGGCGCGCCGCGCGCGTCGGGGCGGGCCCGTCGGACCCGGGGCCTGCTCAGGAGCTGAGGGGCTTGTCCTCGCCCACTTCGGCGTCGCCGCCGGCGGCCGCGCCGCCGTCGGCAAGGTCCGTGTCGGCGGAGGCGTCCGCGACCTTCGCCGCGTCCTCGTCGAGGGTCGCATCGGAGCTGTTCGAGAGGCGCTCCTTCGCGGCGCCGGCCGCGCCGACCACCGCTCCCTGGGCGGCGGAGGCGACCTCGGGGGCCTTGTCCTTGACGGTCCCGGCGGTGTCCTGCGCGACGCGGGTCGCGGTGTCCTTGGCCTGCGTCGCGCGGCGCTGGACCTCGGGATCGTCGGCGACCTGGCGGGCAGTGCGCTCGAGGGACTCGTAGGGGCCGCGGCCCGCACGGGACCCGATCACGAAGCCGATGCCGAGACCGGCCAGGAAAATGAACTTCTTCATCGATGCCTCCAGTGGCGTCCGGGTGGTGTGTGGTGCGGTGTGCTCCCGCATCGTGTCACAGTCGCCGTGGTGCTCGGAGCGGATCCTGACCGGACGGTCCGCGCGGAGTCGTCCCGGAACCGTCCCGATCCGGTCACAGGATCTCCACGTCTGGGCGCCGCTCGGGGCCGCCGCGGGCCCGCCGAGGACCTACGATCGGGGTGACGGGCGATGGTGCCCGCGCCGTCGCCCGCGAGGGTCCGGCGAGATCCGTGATCGAGGAGAAGACCCGCGTTGTCCCCCGTGCCCCAGCCCTCCGACCGCGACGCCCTGCGCACGACCGCCTCCACCGCCGAGGACGTCGCCGCCCAGGTGCGCGCCTGGGTGCAGGAGGCCGCCGGACGCGAGGTCCCGGCCGCCGCCGGACTCCTCTCCGACCTGCTGCGCGATCCGAAGGGGCTCGACTTCACGCTCGCCTTCGTGGACCGGGTGATCCGGCCCGAGGACCCCCGCGCCGCGGCGGTCGAGCGCGTCGCCTCGCCCAGGACCCGCCGGCCTTCCTCCCCGCCCCGCGCGCCGCGTCGTCGGCCTCGGCGGTGCCGCCTCGCGACTGGCGCCCTCGGTCGTGGTGCCCACCGCCCGCGCCGCCATGCGCAGGATGGTCTCCCATCTGATCCTCGATGCCCGGCCCGGGCCGCTGACCGCCTCCCTCTCCCGGCTCACGGCCGACGGGACGACGCTGAACATCAACCTGCTCGGCGAGGCCGTGCTCGGCGCGCAGGAGGCGCGACGGCGCCTCGCGGGCGTGCACGAGATCGTCTCCCGCCCCGACGTCGACTACGTCTCGATCAAGGTGTCCTCGATCGTGGAGCACCTGCCGCTGTGGGGCGCGGCCGAGACCGTCGACCACGTGGTCGAGACGCTGCTCGCCGATCTATCTCGACGCCGCACGCGCCGACTTCCCCACCTTCCTGAACCTCGACATGGAGGAGTACCGGGATCTCGAGCTGACCCTGGAGGTCTTCGAGACGCTCCTGGACCGTCCCGAGCTCGCCCAGCCGCACGCCGGGATCGTGCCGCAGGCCTATCTCCCCGATGCGCCGCGGGCGATGGCGCGGGTGCGCCGCTTCGCCGAGCGGCGGGTCGCGGACGGCGGCGCACCGGTCAAGGTGCGGCTGGTCAAGGGGGCGAACCTCGCGATGGAGAAGGTCGACGCCTCGGTGCACGGCTGGCCGCAGGCCCCGGCGCCCTCGAAGCTGGAGACCGACGCCCAGTACAAGCGGATCTTGCTCGAGGCGATGGACCCGGGCCGGCTCGAGGCCGTGCACCTCGGCGTCGCCGGGCACAACCTCTTCGACGTCGCCTTCGCCCACCTGCTCATGGCCGAGCGCGGGATCCCCACCGGTCCCGGGCACGGCGTCGAGTTCGAGATGCTCGCGGGCATGGCCCCGGGGCGACAGGCCGTGGTGCGGGAGGCGACCGGGACGATGCGCCTGTACGTCCCGATCGTCCACCCGCGTCATTTCGACGTGGCCGTCTCCTACCTGGTGCGTCGTCTGGAGGAGAACGCCTCCTCGGAGAACTTCCTCTCCGCGGCCTTCGACCTCGACTCCTCCGAGGAGCTGTTCGCCCGCGAGCAGGACCGGTTCACCCGCGCCCTCGACCTCGCCCGGATCGAGGACGCCCCGGACACGCACCGGGTCCAGGACCGTGCGGCGGAGACCGGAGCGCGTCTCGAGCTGGGCGACCTCGCGGCGCCCGCGGTGCCCGGCGCCTTCCACGGCACCCCGGACACCGACCTGTCCACGGCCGGGAACCAGGAGTGGGCCGCCGGCATCACCCATCGCATCCGCGGCTCGGAGCTCGGCGTCGAGGAGGCCCGTGCCGCGCGTCTGACCACGACGGACGAGGTCGAGGCGACGGTGCAGGCGGCGCTCGCGGCGCGACCGGCCTGGGCCGCGATGCCGGTCGAGAAGCGCGCTCTGGTGCTCCGCCGAGTCGCCGGCACCCTGGCCGCGCACCGCGCCGAGCCGCTGGAGGTGATGGCCTCCGAGACGGGGAAGACCTTCGAGCAGGGCGATCCCGAGGTCAGCGAGGCGATCGACTTCGCGCTCTACTACGCCGAGCAGGCCGAGCGCCTCGCCGCGCGGGGCGACCTCGACCTCGCCACGCGCGCTCTGACCCTGGTCACCCCGCCGTGGAACTTCCCCGTCGCGATCCCGACCGGCGGGGCTCTCGCCGCGCTGGTGACCGGCGCCGCCGTGATCATGAAGCCGGCCCCGCAGGCGCGACGCCGCGGGGCGTCGCTGGGCCGTCTCTTCCACGAGGCCGGGGTGCCGGAGGGCGTGTTCACCCTCGTGGACGTGCCCGAGGACGAGGTGGGCCGCTCCCTCATCGCCCATCCCCGCCTCGACCAGCTGATCCTCACCGGCGCCTACGACACCGCCGCCCTGTTCGCGTCCTGGCGCCCCGATCTGCGGATCCTCGCCGAGACCAGCGGCAAGAACGCGATCATCGTGACCCCGCAGGCCGATCTCGACCTCGCCGCCCGGGACGTGGCGCTGTCGGCCTTCGGCCATGCCGGGCAGAAGTGCTCCGCGGCGAGCCTCGTGATCACCGTCGGCTCCGTCTCCCGCTCCCGCCGCTTCAACGCGGCTCGCCGATGCGGTGCTGTCCCTCGAGGTCGGCGAACCCGTCGACCCGACGGTGCGGATGGGGCCGATCATCGAGCCGCCCGGCGAGAAGCTCGCCGCGGGCCTCACAGAGCTCGGGGAGGGCGAGACCTGGCTCGCCGAGCCGCGACAGCTCGACGAGGAGGGACGGCTGTGGACGCCGGGCGTGCGGATCGGCGTGCACGAGGGCTCCGCCTTCCACCGCACCGAGTACTTCGGACCGGTCCTCGGCATCATGCACGCCGACACCCTCGAGGACGCCGTGCGGATGCAGAACGGCACCGACTACGGGCTCACCGCGGGGCCGCACTCCCTCGAGCCCTCCGAGATCGCCTGGTGGACCGAGCACGTCGAAGCGGGGAACCTCTACGTCAACCGGGGCATCACCGGCGCGATCGTGCAGCGACAGCCCTTCGGCGGCTGGAAGCGCTCCGCGATCGGGCAGACCGCGAAGGCGGGCGGCCCGCACTACCTGCCGCACCTGCAGGACCTCGCCGACTCCGCTTCCGTCCCCCCCGCACCGAGGACCCGCAGGCCTGGCTCGAGGCGGCGCGCGACTCCGACCGCGCGGAGATCGACGAGTTCTTCGCCGCGCGCGACGAGCAGGAGGTCCACGGCGAGATCAACCTCTGCGCCACCTGCCGGCGCCGGTCATGGTCCGCGCGGCCGACGGGACGACGCCTGCCGAGCTCGAGCGGGTCTCGCACGCCGCCCGCACCGCCGGCGCCGAGGTAGAGGTCTCGGTCGCCGACGAGGCGCGCGCTCCCGACCGCGCGGGCCGGGGACACGCCTGCCTCGGTCGTCCACGAGGACGCGGCGACCTTCGCCGCCCGTCTCGGCCGGCTCGCCCAGCGCCGCGTGCGCGTGATCGGAGAGGTCGACGACGCGCCGCGGGCCGCCAACGCCCAGCGCGTGGAGGTCGCCCTGTTCACCGGCCCCGTGCTCGCCTCGGGTCGCGTCGAGTCGCTGACCTTCCTGCAGGAGCAGGCGATCAGCGCGACGAACCACCGCTACGGCAACCCGCCGCCCCACCCCCTGGACCTCACCGGCGGCAAGGGCTGGGCCACTGGCCCCCGCTGACCGCCCGGGGGCGGGGCCGGCCTGACCCCGTCGGCCGGCCCGTCGCACCGACCTGGCCCATCGAGTGCCGCATCTGGACCGTCACCAATCCTCTGTGGCGGCCCAGATGCAGCGACTCGGCGAGTTCGTATCCGCCAGAGCACGTATGCCTGGGTACGCACGCCCGTCGGGGGACGTGAAAGCCGGCCGACCACGCACGCACGAAGGGCAGGCGCTGTGCGCACTGCTCGACCAGCTCATGCAACGCTCCGCGGAGTGAGGGCCTGACCACTGTGAGGCCGGTCCCGCTCCGGACTCCATCCGGCGCGCAGCGAGCTCTCGCCGTGCTCGCTCCACCGCCCGTCGGCACCCGTAGCGCAGGTCATCGGAGGTTGTGCGCGGCTCCACCCATCCCGCGTTCATGCGTCGGTCGCCACGCGTCACGTCGCGGCTCAGCCGCTTTCGCTCCAGATGCGTCGGCCCCTCGTGCTCGAGCACCACCTTCCACTGCGGCCAGTGGAGATCAGGCTCGCCGAGATCCACGAGCTCCCCGCCCTCGATCTCCTGCACGACGGCCGCGTTCGCGAGCGGCTCGGGAAGGCCCGCTGCGACCATGGCAAGTCTCAGCGCTGTCTCCGGTGGGGAGTCACTGCTCAGCCTGACCTGGGCCACCGCCTCGCGGAGTCGACGCGCCCCTCGCCCCCGATACGTGTCGACGGCCGCTCGCAGCTCCGAGAGCGTCGCGTACGGCTCGGCACGCCCCTCGAATTCCGGGCGCGGACGACGCACGAGATGGTCCCCGATCGCGATCTGGGCGTCGACGCTGATCTGAGCGCCGAGGTCGAGGAACGTCCGCACCCTCGACGTGAGTCGGACCGTGGGCGACTTCCCGCGCCGGTCCTCGAGGAGCACGACGGGACAGGTGAGACGACTCCACCGCAGCGGCCGCGGTCTCCCGCGGCCGTGCTCCGTGGCGAGCCATGTGAATCCGACCGTCGACGCTATTCCTCCCGGGTCGATGGGAAACCCTTCCATCGACCACCCGTGACTGCTTCGGTGCTTCCGTCACCTGCGCGGCGAACACCCCGGGCAGCGGGAAGCCCCAGAGCCTGGCGGCGGTGAGTCCGGCTGCGAAGGCACCAGGGTCTCTCCTGCACAGCGCGGCGATGATCTCGCGTTCGGTGACGGAACGGTCGTTCCTCGCCCAAAGGCCGGGAGCCAAGGTCCGGAGATCTTCGCGCCGTAGGCGGGCCCTGCTGACACCGGCCGCGAGCACCTCCTGAGTGGTGAGGACGGCGTGGTCGAGTGCCTCGGGCAGCGGACTCGGCGCGTGGGACATGCCGACAGGATCGTCCGACGGCAGGATCCACCGATCGCCCTTCCACAACGTCGAGGTCGCGCCGCCGCGCCACTTCTCCTCCCCAGAGCTCGGCCGGCGGAGGCGTCACCGCTGGGTGCTTCGAGCTCTCCACCCCCACCGACGCCGATGGCGAGCCAGGGCGCCGTTCTTCGGGGCAGTGGTCCCGGCGCGCCGCCGACCTGCTCCCTGCTCCCGACTCCCGGAAGGGCGGCGGCCGGCCCAGGACGCACCGAGTCTCGCATCTGGACCGTCACCACGTGGTCATAGCGGTCCAGATGCGACTCGGTGAGGAAGACCGGGCCGGAGGCCGAGCCAACCGCACAGTTCTCCGGTTCGGGGCCGGCCGACGGGTCGGGCCCGTGGCCGACGGCCCCGGCTCCGGCCGGGGTCAGCCGGCGGCGGGGGTGCCGACGCGGGCGCCCTCGGGCACCTCGCCGCCCTCTTCGCCGAGCACGGCCTCGCCCACGATCTCGACGTCGGCCCCGAAGGTCCAGTCGCCCTGCACGTCGAGGCTCGTGGCCTCCTTGAGCGAGGGCACACCCTGCGGGAAGCGGAGCTCGAAGTCCTGGATCAGCTTGTAGGAGCCGGACTCCAGGGACACCGACGGCACGCTCCGAACCTGCTGGACCAGGGCGCCCCGCTCGTCGAGAGCGTAGGCGTCGGAGCGGATCAGGAGCAGGTCGCTGGTGGCCTTCACGGGCAAGAACCGGTCGCGGCCGACGACGATCGCGGTCGCGCCGTCGAACACCTCGATCGCGGCGCCCATCGCGGACTCGATCTGGTAGACGGGCGTGGAGGACTTGTCGGAGGGGTCCACGGTCTTCTCGTTGCGGATCAGCGGCAGGCCCATGACGCCGTCGCGCTCCTTGAGGATCGCGTCGAGTCGCTCGAGATCCCACCACAGGTTGTTGGTGTGGAAGAACGGGTGACGGTGCTCGTCGGTGAAGTAGTCCATCTCCTCCGCCGGGGTCTGCGCGGTGTCGCGCAGGATGAGCCGCCCGTCGCACGTGCGCACCGCGAGGTGGCCGCCCTTGCGGTCCGCGGGGGTGCGGCGGCACAGCTCGGCGGCGTAGGGCGCGCCGGTGGAGGCGAACCAGGCGGCGAGCACCGGGCTCGGCACGGTGCCGAGGTTGTCGGAGTTCGAGACGGAGGCGTACTTGAAGCCGGCGTCGAGCAGCTGCTGGAGCAGGCCCGAGGTCTGCAGGGCGGTGTAGATGTCGCCGTGGCCGGGCGGGCACCACTCGAGGTCGGGGTCCGCCTCCCACTCGACGGGGGTGAGGTCGTCGGTGCGGAGCTTGGGCTCCTTGTTCTGCAGGAAGTCCAGCGGCAGGTCGCCGACGGGCAGGTCGGGGTACTTCGAGAGCACCTCGAGGGTGTCCTCGCGGGTGCGGAAGGAGTTCATGAAGATCAGCGGCAGGCGCGAGTTCGTGCCGCGGCGGGCGGCGAGTACCTGCTCGACGATGAGGTCCAGGAAGCTCTTCCCGTCCCGCACGGGGAGAAGCGACTTCGCCCGGTCCAGCCCCATGGAGGTGCCGAGGCCGCCGTTGAGGTTGATGATCGCGAGCTTGTCGAAGACCTTCTTCGCCTCGGCCACGTCGATCTTCACGTCGTCGAGGTGGGTGGGGTCCAGGTATGGCTCGATCGTGTCCTCGGGGATCGTGCCGGTCACCCCCTCCTCGAGTCGCCCGTAGTAGTGGGAGAAGACGTCGATCGCGGTCTGCGCGACCCCTGCGTCCTTCATCTTCTCGCCGCGGCCGCGGCGAGTCCTTCGTTGCTCATGGTCACAGCGTATCGACTCCCGCTCGCCCGGCCGCGCACCGCACCGCCTCGCCGAGATCGAGGCGCGGCCAGTGCGCCAGGCGGCGCGCGACGGCGCGGTCATGGCTGGCGACGACCACGGCCGACGGGGTGCGCTCGAGCGCCTCCAGCAGATCGTCCACACCGCTGATGCCGAGGTGGTTGGTGGGCTCGTCCAGGAGCAAGACGTCGGGCCGCTCGGAGAAGAGCCGCGACAGGGCCCGGCGGCGCCGCTCCCCCCGGGTCGCCGCGTCGCGGCTCCTGCCGCTCGTCCTCCTGGGCGAGGAGGGCCAGGCGGGCACGGCCGAGCACTCGCACCGCTCCTGCGTCCGGCGCGAGGTCGCCCGCGAGCACCCGCAGCAGCGACGTCTTCCCGGCGCCGTTGGGTCCGACGACCAGCGCCGGTCCCCGCCCTCGAGGCGCAGAGTCGTCTCGGGCGGCCGGGGCGGGACCGGCGGGTCCGGTGCCCGTTCCGCACCGGCGGAACCGGCACCGGCGTAGCCCCCACAGGCCGAGCCCGGAGCGTCCCGGCCCCGATCGGCCCGGTCCACCCGCACGCCATCGGCGCGCAGCAGCGGGGTCCCGGCGGGCGTGCCGGAGTCCGGCGGCGACAGCCGCGGCGGCGGGGGCGGCACGTCCAGGCGGTGCTCCTCGAGCCGGGCGAGCCGGTCGTTCAGGGCGCGGACGGTGCCGGGTGTGCGGGACTGCCGCTGGTGCTTGCCGGTGCCCTTGTCGGGTCGCCATCCGGTCGACAGGCGCGAGCGGGCCGCATCGGCTCCCGCCTGGAGGCGATCTTTGCTCCTCCTGCTGGGCGCGGTAGGCGTCCTCCCAGGCCGTGCGGGCGCGGCGCCGGGCCTGCTCCCAGTCGGCGAGCCCGCCGCCGACGAGCAGGGGGCGTCCGTCCTCGGTGGGGTCGAGGTCGAGCACGGAGGTGGCGACGTCCTCCAGCGCGCCCGGTCGTGGGAGACCAGGGCGACCGCGCCGGGGTGCTCGCGCAGTGCCCGCGTGAGGTGCGCGAGCCCCCTCGCGTCGAGGTGGTTGGTGGGCTCGTCGAGCAGCGAGGATCTCGTCGCGGGCGGCGATCACGCCGGCCAGCCGCACCCGGTACCGCTGTCCCACCGAGAGGGCGGTCAGCTCGCGCTCGCGCTCGGTGACGGCGCCGACCTCCTCGAGGGCGACCTCGAGCCGCCGCGGCGCGTCCCAGGCGTCCAGGGCGGTGACCCGGGCGAGAGCGTCGTCGTAGCGTCGCGCGGCCTCGGCGGTGCCGTCGGCGAGCGCGTCGGCGGCGGCGTCGTGCTCGCGCGCCGCGGCGAGGGGCCGGGCGAGCGGCGCATCGAGCAGGCCGCCGACGGTGCGGGGGCCGGCGGCGTCGGCGGTGGTGAGCTCCTGGCGCACCATGCCGAGGGCGCCGTGGCGCTCGACGGTGCCGGCGTCGGGCTCGAGCGTCCCGGCCAGCGCGTCCAGGAGGGTGGTCTTGCCGCGTCCGTTCTCGCCGACCACGGCGAGCACGGTTCCGGGGACGAGGGTGAGGTCGATGCCGGTGAGGAGGACGCGCCCGCCGCGCGAGAGCTGCAGCTCGCGGGCGCGGAGATGAGAGGTGGTCCGCTGGGACATGGTTCGGGTGCCTTCCGGTGGTGGGTGTCACCGGGCACGGCGGAGCGCCGCCCGGTGGAGGTCCGGACGGCGCGCGCGGGGTGGTGGAGGGGCGCCGCCGTCAGCGGCGGGCGCGGGGGCGCGCGATGGCGCAGGTGCCGAGGAAGCAGGTCGTCATGGGGCCACCGTAGGATCGACCCGGCGGCGCTGTCACCCGATTTCCGCCCGGTCGACGCCGGAGGCCTTCCCCCGGCACCCGAGCGGTGCTTGACTCGTGGTGGAGCGCACCGGGCACCGCCGTCCGACGCGCGATCCGTTGGAGGCGACATGACCGACCATCCGCACAGGATTCCTGCCGACGACGCTCCTGCCGACGGCGCCGGCGCTCCCGGTCCCGGCCTGCCCGAGGTGGTGGACCGGGAGACCTGGGAAGCCGCCCGCGCCGAGCCGCTGCTCGAGGAGAAGGCGCACACCCGCGCCGGCGACGCCCTCGCCGCGAAGCGCCGCCGCATGCCGATGCTCGAGGTCGACGGCGACGCGACGGTGGTGGGGGCCGACGGCCCCGTCCCCTTCCGCAGCCTCTTCGAGGGGCGCGACGAGTCGCTCGTCTACCAGCACATGTGGTGGGACGACGCCCCGCACCAGGGCCAGTGCGAGGGCCGCACGATGACTGCCTGGCATCTGCACGACGCGTGCTATCTGCGCGCCGCCGGCGTGTCCTTCGCGATCCTCACCACCGGCGCCTGGGAGGAGGTCGCGCCGTTCGTGGCGTTCATGGGCTACACCGAGCCGTGGTTCTCGGTGCGGGAGACGGCCCCGCCGATCGGCGGCGACATGGGCTACCTGCAGTGCTACGTGCGCGAGGGCGAGGGCGACCGCGTCTTCCCCACCTACGCGATCACGGGGCGCGGCACGGAGATCTCCGATCCGACCCTCGCACTGCTGGACCTGACCGCCTTCGGCCGGCGCGAGGCCTGGCAGGACATGCCCGCGGGGCGCGTCGCCGAGCGCGACGCCTGCTGGTTCTGGCGCACCGACGTCGACGGGAACCCCACCTGGGGGCCGACGGGCCGGCCGGCGGCGCAGTGGACGCGCCCCGGTGCGACCGCGCAGACCACACGCCCAGGCCTGCTTGAGGCCGAACACGACGAGCTCCACGAGGCGGGCCCGCCACGTCCCGCCCGTGGTCGCGAGGGCCGAGGTGCGGCGCCGCGCCCACCGGTCGATCCGTTCCTCGAGCGGCGTGAAGGGGACACGGTCAGGGGTCATCCGCCCAGTCTCGTCGCGCGATGCGCAGGTCCTCGCGAGACGTCGTGGGCGTTCCGGGGAGAGGGCGGGGAGCTCCTGAGGAGCCGAGCCGACGGCGGCGGCATCGTCATGGTCGGCCGCGACGCCGCACCCCGGGCCTACGATGAGCGGATGTCCTCCGACGGCACGACGCGCACCGACTCCCTGCTCGCCCTGGGAGAGCTCGTCGCCGAGCACGGAATCCGGGTCGTGGTCTCGGACCTGGACGGCGTGCTGCGGGTCTTCGACGCATCGCTGTGGGACGAGCTCGATGCGATGACGGGGACGACGGAAGGGACGAGCTTCCGAGCGATCCTCGGCCATCCCTACCTCGACGAGGTGGTCAGGGGGCGCGGCACCCATTCCCGCTGGCGAGAGCTCGCCGCGGAGCGGCTCGTGGCCGAGGGCAGCGCTCCCGCCGACGCCCGAGCCGCTGTGAGGCGCTGGGCGACCACCCCGGCCGAGGTCGACGAGCGCGTGCGCACGATGTTGCTCCACCTCCGATCCGCCGGCGCCCCGGTGTTCGTCCTCACCAACGGCACCGACCGCGTCCCCGAGGAGCTCGCCGCGCTCGGGCTCGAGGACGTCGTCGGCGAGGACGGCCGGTTCCTGCTGAACACCGCGGACCTCGGCGCCGCCAAGCCCGACCCGGAGGCCTTCGCCCGGGCGAGGGCGCGGATCGGCGAGGTGCTCGGCGAGGAGATCCCGCCGGAGCGGATCGCGTTCCTGGACGACTCGCCTCGTCACGTCGAGGCCGCGGCGAGGTGCGGATGGCACGCGGTGTCGCACCGCGCATCGGGGACGGAACGCGCCGCGCCCCGCCTCCCCTAGAATCGGATCCCATGAGCACAGTCCTGTCCGCGGTCGCCTGGCCGTACGCCAACGGTCCCCGCCACATCGGCCACGTCGCCGGCTTCGGCGTCCCCTCCGACGTCTTCTCGCGCTACATGCGGATGGCGGGCCACGACGTGCTGATGGTCTCCGGCACCGACGAGCACGGCACGCCGATCCTCGTCGAGGCCGACAAGGAGGGCATCTCCGCCCGCGAGCTCGCCGACCGCAACAACCGGCTCATCGTCGAGGACCTGGTCGCTCTCGGCCTCTCCTACGACCTGTTCACCCGGACCACGACCCGCAACCACTACCAGGTGGTGCAGGACATGTTCGTCGCCGTGCGGGACAACGGCTACATGATCGAGCAGACCACCTCGGGCGCGATCTCCCCGTCGACCGGCCGCACCCTCCCCGACCGCTACATCGAGGGCACCTGCCCGATCTGCGGCGCGGGCGGCGCGCGCGGCGACCAGTGCGACAACTGCGGCAACCAGCTGGACCCGACGGACCTCATCGACCCGGTCTCCCGCATCAACGGCGAGACCCCGGAGTTCATCGAGACCTCGCACTGGTTCCTCGACCTGCCGGCGCTCGCCGCGGAGCTCGGCCGCTGGCTCGACGAGCGGGAGGCGACCGGGCTGTGGCGCCCGAACGTGATCCGGTTCAGCCAGAACATCCTCGAGGACATCAAGCCCCGTGCGATGACCCGCGACATCGACTGGGGCATCCCGGTCCCGGGCTGGGAGGACCAGCCGAACAAGCGCCTGTACGTCTGGTTCGACGCGGTGATCGGCTATCTCTCCGCCTCGATCGAGTGGGCGCGCCGCTCCGGGGACCCCGAGGCATGGCGCCGCTGGTGGAACGATCCGGGCACCCTCGCCTACTACTTCATGGGCAAGGACAACATCGTCTTCCACTCGCAGATCTGGCCGGCGGAGATGATCGCCCAGAACGGCGAGGGCGACAAGGGCGGGCGACCCGGCCGCTTCGGCGAGCTGACCCTGCCCACCGAGGTCGTCTCCTCCGAGTTCCTCACGATGGAGGGCAAGAAGTTCTCCTCCTCCAAGGGGATCGTGATCTACGTGCGTGACGTGCTCGAGCGCTACCAGCCCGATGCGCTGCGCTACTTCATCTCCGCCGCGGGCCCCGAGAACCACGATGCGGACTTCACCTGGGTCGACTTCGTCTCCCGCACCAACAACGAGCTGGTCGCCGGCTGGGGCAACCTCGTCAACCGCACTGCCGCGATGATCGCGAAGAACGTCGGGGAGATCCCGGCCGCGGGCGAGCTCGAGGACGTCGACACCGCGGCTGCTCGACCAGATCCGCACGGGCTTCACGACCGTCGGGAAGCTCATCGAGAGCCACCGCCAGCGCGCCGCGATCGCAGAGATCATGCGCCTGGTCGGCGAGGCGAACGCCTACGTCTCCCGCACCGAGCCGTTCAAGATGAAGGCCGAGGAGCGGCGTCCGCGCCTGCTCACCGTGCCGCACGTGCTCGCCCAGGCGGTCACCGATCTCAACACGATGCTCGCCCCCTTCCTCCCCCACTCGGCCAACGCCGTGGAGAAGGCGCTCGGCGGGGACCGGGAGATCGCCCCGATACCCCGCATCGACGAGGTCGAGGACCTCGACGGCGGCCCGGGCTACCCGATCATCACCGGCGACTACACGGCCGTGCCCGCCTGGGAGCATCGCCCGGTGACCGTGGGGCAGACGGTCGTGAAGCCGACCCCGATCTTCGTCAAGCTCGACCCGGCCGTGGCCGAGCAGGAGCTCGAGAAGCTCGAGGCGGAGGCCGCCGACGACGCCTGATCCCTCCGGGCGCGGAGCGGGAACCCTGACCACGACCGCCCTGTAGTAACACTTTCGGAGGAAAGTGTGACTACAGGGCCTGCTGGCGGTCCTCGACGACTACGCGGAGCAGGTCCGCCGCGGCGGCTGAGGGGCAGTCCTCTCCGCCCCCGGAGGTGTACGGTGACCGGCACGTGGACGACGCGTCTGACGCCGAGCCGAGGAGATGGTCCCCATGAGCGCACCCGCGAAGACCCTCAACCCGAAGGTGGTCGGGATCAGCATCGCCGCGGCCGTCGGCGGCTTCCTCTTCGGCTTCGACACCTCGGTGATCAACGGCGCCGTCGGAGCCCTCTCCGCGGAGTTCTCGCTCGGGGCGGGCCTGACCGGCTTCGCCGTCTCCTCCGCGTCGCTCGGGCGCGCCGTGGGCGCCTGGTTCGCGGGCTCGCTCGCCAACCGCTTCGGCCGCATCCCGGTGATGGTCATCGCGGCGATCCTGTTCTTCGTCTCCGCGATCGGATCGGGACTCGCCGTCGGGGTGTGGGACCTGATCGCGTGGCGCGTCGTGGGCGGGCTCGGCGTCGGCGCCGCGAGCGTCATCGCCCCCGCCTACATCGCCGAGGTCGCGCCGGCGAGGTATCGCGGCCGCCTCGGCTCGCTGCAGCGGCTCGCGATCGTGCTGGGAATTTTCGTGGCACTGCTGTCGAATGCGGTGATCGCGAACACCGCGGGCGGCGCCGCGGAGTCCTACTGGTTCGGGGTCGCCGCCTGGCGCTGGATGTTCATGATCGAGGCCGTGCCCGCCACCGTCTACGGCGTGATGGCCCTGTTCCTGCCCGAGTCCCCGCGCTACCTCATCGGCAAGGGCGAACGGGACAAGGCCTCGAAGGTGCTCTACGACTTCACCGGCGAGCTCGACGTGAACCTCAAGATCGAGCAGATCCGCCGCTCCCTGGAGCGGGAGCAGAAGGAGAGCCTGCGGGACCTGCTCGGGGGCCGCTTCGGGCTCGCTGCCGATCGTGTGGCTCGGGATCGCGCTGTCGCTGTTCCAGCGGCTCGTGGGAATCAACGTGATCTTCTACTACTCCACCACCCTGTGGCAGTCGGTCGGCTTCGACGAGTCGCAGGCGCCGCTGACCTCCACCATCACCTCGGTGATGAACATCGTCGCCACGATCATCGCGATCCTGCTGGTGGACCGGGTGGGTCGCCGCGTCATGCTTGCTCGTCGGCTCGGCGGGCATGACCGTGTCGCTGGGGCTCATGGCGCTGGCGTTCTCCTTCGGGGAGACGGCGGCCGGCGCGGAGTCGGTCACGCTGCCCGACCCGTGGTCGACCGTGGCGCTGATCAGCGCCAACGCCTTCGTGATGTTCTTCGGCATCACCTGGGGCCCGCTGGTCTGGGTGCCGCTGGGCGAGATCTTCCCCAACCGCATCCGCGCCTCCGCCCTCGCGGTCGCGGCCGCGGCCCAGTGGGCCGCGAACTTGGCAGTCTCGGCGACCTTCCCGACCCTGTCGGAGATCGGCCTGAGCTTCGCCTACGGCCTGTACGCGACCTTCGCACTGCTGAGCCTGCTGTTCGTGGCGCGCTGGGTGCCCGAGACGAAGGGCCGCGAGCTGGAGGACATGGACCAGCCGCGCCTGGGACGGCGGGGGCGGCCGACGACGTCGCGGCCGACGGCTGAGCACAGTCCCGCCGCCCCCGCGCAGGAGGCTCAGCCCTCCAGCACCGCCCGCGCCGCGCGCGCGATGTGCGCGGCGTCGATGCCGGCCCAGTCCAGCGGCTCGGCGGTGGTGCCGGAGCCCGGCACCCCGTCGACCGCGAGGTGCTCGAGGTGCAGATCGGCGAGCGGCTCGGCGGCCAGCGCCGCGAGCACCGCCGCGCCCAGCCCGCCCTCGGGATGGTGGTCCTCGGCCACCACCACGCGCCCTCCGGTCTCGGCGACGGCCGCGCGGATGCCCTCGGCATCGATCGGCTTGACCGAGTACGCGTCGATCACGCGAGCCTGCACGCCCTCCTCGGCCAGCGCCTCGGCCGCGCCGAGCGCCTCGTGCGGCGTCACGCCGGCGCCGATGAGGGTGACCCCGTCGTGCGCGGCCGCGGCGCAGGGTCTTGGACCCGCCGACGGGGAACTCCTCCTCGGGGCCGTAGAGCACCGGGTACCCGCCGCGGGTCGTCCGCAGGTAGCTGACGCCGTGCAGGTCCGCCATCGCCGCGACCAGGGCGGCGGTCGAGGTCGCGTCGCTCGGGTACAGCACGGTCGAGCCCTGCGTGGCCGCCATCATGGCGAGGTCCTCCAGGCCCATCTGGGAGGGGCCGTCGGCGCCGATCTCCACCCCGGCGTGCGAGCCGACCAGTCGCAGGTCGGCCCGGGAGACGGGGGCCATGCGGATGAAGTCCGCGGCGCGGCTGAGGAAGGCCGCGAAGGACGAGGCGTAGGCGATGTACCCGCGGGCGGCCAGGCCGGTCGCGGCGGCGACCATCTGTCGCTCGGCGATGAACATCTCGAAGAACCTCTCGGGATGCGCCTGGACGAAGTCGGCGACGCCGGTGGAGTTCGAGACCTCTCCGTCGAGCGCGACCACCCGCGGGTCGGCGTCCGCGAGTGCGACCAGGGCGGGACCGTAGGCCTTGCGGGTGGCGAGCTCCTCCCCCACCTCGAAGGTCGGCGGCTCGACCGGCCCGCGCGACGGGGCGGGGCGCTCGATCTCGGGCGGTCGGGGGCCGCGCGCCTGCACCGAGCGGACGCCGCCGAGCGCGTCGATCGCCTCCTCGGCGCGGTCCTCGGGCATCGGCTTGCCGTGCCAGTCCTCCTCGTCCTCGACCCCGGGGATCCCCTTGCCCTTGACGGTGCGGGCGAGGATGACCAGCGGACGCTCGAGGTCATCGTCGGCACGGGCGAGGGCGGCGTCGATCGCCTCGAGGTCGTGTCCGTCGACGACGACCGCCTCCGCACCGAATGCCTCGACGCGGGCGGCGTAGGTGTCCATGTCCCATCCCAGCGCGGTCTCGCCGCGCTGGCCGAGCCGGTTCACGTCGACGAGGGTCACCAGGTTCGTGAGGCCGTAGTGGGAGGCGGTCGCGAGGGCCTCCCACATCGAGCCCTCGGCGAGCTCGCTGTCGCCGGCGAGCACCCAGACCCGGTACGGGGTCTGCTCGAGCTTCGCGCCCGCCAGAGCGATGCCGACGCCGTCGGGCAGTCCCTGCCCGAGCGAGCCGGTGGCGACGTCGACCCAGGGCAGGACAGGGGTGGGGTGCCCCTCGAGCCGCTCGCCGAAGCGTCGGTAGCCTTCCAGCGGCTCCTGCTCGGACACGACGCCGGCCGCCCGGAACACCGAGTACAGCAGGGGCGAGGCGTGTCCCTTCGAGAAGATCAGATGGTCGTTGCCGGGGGCGTCGGGGTCGTCCCAGTCGTAGCGCAGGTGGCGCGACATGAGGACGGCCAGCAGGTCGGCGGCGGACATGCTGGAGGTGGGATGTCCCGAGCCGGCGGCGGTCGAGGAGCGGATCGAGTCGACCCGCGGCTGGGCGGCGAGCTCGCGGACCTGCTCGAGGGAGAGTCCGTCGTGCATGGTGGAGGTCATCGGAGAGTCCTTCCGTGGCGGATCCTGCCTGACCTCCCCACCGTAGGAGCCTGCGCGCCGGGCGGCCAAGGGGCGGCCGACCGTTCGGTCCCGCGCTCAGAGCTCGTGCACGCGCAAGACGACGGCGTGCTCGGTGCCCGCGGCGGCACCGCCCTGGCGGAGGATCTCCGGGATGAACTCCTCCGGGACAGGATGGTCGGCGACGTGCGCGAGATAGGCCTCGTCCGCGCGCAGGGAGGCGACCGCGGCGTCGACCTCGCGCTGTCCGACGCACTTGGCGTGGGTGGGGTCGGGGTGCCCGGCCACCGCGAGCGTCCTCGTGCTCCAGGGCGCGAGGTGCTCCTGCTCGGCCAGCTCGCGGAACACCCACGGGTTCGCGGCGTCGCGGCAGGCGTCGACGGCGGCGAGCCCCGCGACCCGGTGATCGGCCTGGTTCAGCCCGCCGTACGCCTCGACCTCGAAGTTCGCGGTGAGCACGAGGTCGGGGCGCACCTGCCGGATCACGCGGGCGATGTCCCGGCGCGCGGCAGGCCGTGCTCGAGCATCCCGTCGGGGTGGTCGAGATGGCGCAGGTCCTCCACGCCGACCTGTGCGCAGGCGCGCGGCCGCTCCGTCTCCCGCGCGGCGCGACGATCTCGGGCGGCTCCGCCATCCCGGCCTCGCCGCGGGTCAGCAGCAGATAGGACACCTCCACCCCCGCGGCGGTCCAGGCGGCCACGGCGGCGGAGGCGCCGTACTCCATGTCGTCGGGATGCGCGACGACGCAGAGCACGCGGCGCAGGCCGTCCTCGGGCAGCGGAGGAAGGGCGGTGGGAGCATCCATGACGACACCCTAGGTGTTGCGGGTCATGACGTTGTGGACGCTGGCCGGGGATGAGGGAACGGGCCCCGTGACCGGCACGATGGGTGGTGTCTAAGCAACCATCTCGCAGGAGGGGACCCGTTCCGTGACCCACCGTAATGCCCCGCTGACGACGCTTGGAAGGCAGCGAGCCGTCGACCAGGTGATCGGGAGAGGCCGTCCGATCGCGCACGTCGCCGCGGAGTTCCACATCTCCCGTTCGACCCTGTCGAAGTGGGTCGGCCGCTACCGGGAGCATGGCGAGGTCGGTCTGCAGGACCGCTCCAGCGCACCGGCGAAGCGACCCACCCGGCTCCCGGTCTGGGTGCTCGAGCTGATCGAGTCCTGGCGACGGGAGAAGAAGTGGTCCGCCCGTCGGATCGCCCGCGAACTCACCGACGGCCACGGCTTCGCATCGCGCGTGCGGACGGTGACTCGTTGGCTGGACCGGCTCGGGTTGAACCGGGTCCGGGACATCACCCCGGACGGAGAGAACCTCCGCCGACCTGGGAAGATCCATGCCCGCTATCCCGGGCACATGGTCCACATGGACGTGAAGAAGATCGGCAAGCTCCGCGACGGCGGCGGGTGGTGGGCGCATGGGCGAGGTTCCGTGCAGGACAAGAAGAAGCACTCCCAGCGGATCGGTTACACCTACCTCCACTCGATCATCGACGGGTTCTCCCGCCTGGCCTACACCGAAGCACTCGAGGACGAGAAAGCCGCGACGACCATCGCGTTCTTCCACCGAGCCCGGGCGTTCTTCACCGCGCACGGCATCACGCGGATCTCCCGTCTGATCACCGACAACGGCAGCAACTACACCGCCAAGGCATTCCGACGGTCAACCAGGGCGTTCATCGGCCGGCACCAGCGCACCAGGATCTACACGCCCCGGCACAACGGGAAGGTCGAGCGCTACCAGCGGCTCATGACCGACGAATGCCTCTACGCCCGCGCCTACGACTCAGAGAACGAGCGGCGAGACGCGATCAGGATCTGGGTCCACCACTACGACTACCATCGCCCGCACACCGCCTGCAGCGATCAGCCCCCAGCCTCACGACTCCATACCGGCGTCGATAACGTCATGGCCAACTACACCTAGGCGCGCACGAGCTCCCGGTCGAGGGAGGCGCCGAGCCCGGCCTCGAGGTCGCGGACCAGGCGGTTCACGGCCGCGCGCCCGGCACGGTTCGCCCCGATGGTGGAGGCGCCCGGTCCGTGGCCGACGAGGTGGATGCGGGGATCGGCGGCAACGGCGGTGCCGTCCATCGCGATCCCGCCGAGCGGGCCGGTGAGGCCCAGCGGTCGCAGATGGCGCGGCTCGTGCCGGAACCCGGTGGCCCAGAGGATCGCGTCCACCGGGGTGCGCGTCCCGTCGGCCTCGATCACGCCGTCCGGCACGATCCGGGTGAACATCGGCCGACGGTCCAGGATCCCGCGGTGTGCGGCGCGGCGCGCCGCCGGGGTCCACAGCGACCCGGTGTGGGAGACGACAGCCGCCGACGGGGCGCCCCTCCCGCACCGCGTCCCACACCCCGGCGACGGCCTCGCGTCCGGTCTCCTCGGTGAACTCGTCCTCGCGGAAGATCGGCTCGCGACGCGTGTACCAGCGGGTTTCGCCCACCTCGGCGATCTCCTGGAGGTGGCCGAGCGCGCTGATCCCACCGCCGACCACCGCGACCCGCTGACCGGCGAACTCGTCGGCGGCGACGTACTCGGCGGTGTGCAGCCGCCGGCCGCGGAACCCCGCCGCCCCGGGAACCGCGGGCACGAAGGGCCGGGTCCAGGTGCCGGTCGCGTTCAGCACCGCACGGGTGCGCAAAGACGGGCGCGCCCGTCCGTCGGCCCCGACCGCGCGGACCAGGAGGGGCCCCTGCCGCTCCCCCGCACCTGCCGGATCGTCCTCGACGCGGGTGACGCGCACGGGCCGACGGATCTCGAGCCCCGTCCGCGCCTCGAACTCGGCGAAGTAGGCGGGCACCGCGATGTTCGCGGGGACGTCGCCGCTGATCTTCGGGGCCGGGGCGTCGGGCGACTCGCGGATCCCGTTGACGGTGGCCATGGTGAGGCTGTCCCAGCGGTGGCGCCATGCCCCGCCGGGGCCGTCCTCGGCGTCGAGCACGACGACGTCATCCATGCCGCGTCGGCGCAGGTGGTAGGCGGCGGAGAGGCCTGCCTGCCCGGCCCCGATCACGACGGCGTCGAGAAGGTCCATGTCCGGCGCAACCCGGCCGCGGCCTGCGGTGTTCCCGGAGGCGAGCAGGCTCACGCCGTGACGGCGCGCGTCTCGGGCAGGACGGCGCGGGCGGCCTCGAGCCCGCGGGAGAGGTCCGCCCAGAGGTCCTCGAGGTCCTCGAGGCCGACGCTGAGGCGCACGGTCCCCTCGCTCACCCCGCAGGCCTCCCGCTGGGCGGGGGTGAGATGGGAGTGGGTGGTGCTCGCCGGGTGGCAGACCAGCGACCGGGCATCGCCCAGATTCACGGCGAGGGACCACAGCTCCAGCGCGTCGCAGAAGGCCGCCGCCGCGTCCTCGCCGCCGTGCAGGTCGATCGAGAACACGCCCGAGGTGCCGCGGGGGAAGTCCCGAGCGACGAGATGCCGGTCGGGCCGGCCGGGGAGCGAGGGATGGTGCACCTCGGCCACCTCGCCGGCGGCGGCGAGACGTCCGGCGAGCGCGGTCGCATCGGTGCTGATCTTCCGCAGACGCAGGTCGAGCGTCTCGATGCCGACGAGGATCTGCTGGGCGCTGGTCGCAGGCAGGGTCGCCCCGAGATCGGTGACGAACTTGGCGCGGGCGTAGGCGAGCGACCCCGAGCCGCCGCGCGCGTACTCGTCGGCGAAGGTGACGCCGAAGCGGCGGTTGCGGGTGGTCAGGCGCTCCCACCGCTCGGGACATCGCCGCGGGTCGAAGCGTCCGGTGTCCACGATCAGGCCCGCGATCGTGGTGCCGTGGCCGCACAGGTACTTCGTGGCGGAGTGGACGACGACGTCGGCGCCGTGGTCGCCGGGACGGTAGAGAGCGGGGCTGGCGAGGGTCGAGTCGACGATCACCGGGACGTCATGGGCGTGCGCGATGGAGGTGAGGGCGTCCAGGTCCAGCGGCTGCGCTCCCGGGTTCGCGATCGACTCGACGATCGCGGCGCGGGTGCGCGGGGTGAACGCCGCCTCCCACGCCTCGAGGTCCCAGGGGTCCGCCACGGTGGTGGTCACGCCGAGATCGGCGAGGGTGTCGTCGAGCGGCTCGGTGGTGCCGCCGTACAGGCGCGAGGAGGCGACGACGTGCCCGCCGGGGGCTGCGAGGGCGCACAGCGCGATCGTCGTCGCGGCCTGTCCGGAGGCGACGGCGATCGCCCCGATCCCGCCCTCGAGCGCCGTGATCCGCCGCTCGAGGACCTCGGTGGTGGGGTTCCCGGAGCGGGAGTAGGCGAAGCCGTCGGCGCGTCGCTCGAACAGGGCGCGCAGGGACGAGTGGTTGGTCTGCGCATAGGCGCTCGAGGCGTAGATCGGTGGGGTCAGGGCGCGGTGCGTGTCTGCCCGCGTCCAACCCGCGTGGATGCCTGCGGTGCTCATGGCGCCTCCCTGCCGTGGTCGATGTCCGTCCTGCGCGGTCCATCGTGCGGCGGCGCGGGCGGGCGCGGCGAGAAACGTGACGAAGTGTGGCGCGGAGTCAGCCGCGCCGACTCAATCTCCGCTCACCTGACTGAGCTCCTACCACTCGTTCCTCGCAGTACGTCGCTCAGACCCCGTCCCTCTGACTGAGCTCCTACCGCTCGTTCCTCGCAGTACGTCGCTCAGACTCCGTCCCTCCTGACTGAGCTCCTACCGCTCGTTCCTCGCAGTACGTCGCTCAGACTCCGTCCCTCCTGACTGAGCTCCTACCGCTCGTTCCTCGCAGTACGTCGCTCAGTCGATAGCCCCGATGGGCTCGCGCTTCTCGGCCTGGAACTGGTCCTCGATGCGTCCCAGCGCCCAGTAGGCGGAGATCGAGATCTGCTCGCGGGCGATGCCGGCGTCCTTGACCAGGAGACGACGCAGTCGCTTCGTGATGCCGCGCTCGACGTGGCAGAAGACGTCCAGGCCCTCGTGGTCCGAGAGGTCCAGCGCCGCGACCTCGTCGAGCAGCTGCTCGCGCGCACCGAGCACCCAGCGCAGCTCGACGCCCTCG
Source organism: Brachybacterium sp. GPGPB12 (assembly GCF_038396325.1). Taxonomy (NCBI): domain Bacteria; kingdom Bacillati; phylum Actinomycetota; class Actinomycetes; order Micrococcales; family Dermabacteraceae; genus Brachybacterium; species Brachybacterium sp. GPGPB12. The sequence continues at coordinate 520,648 of NZ_CP149573.1, forward strand.
GGGTGCTGGAGCTCGAGGCGGTCGTCCTCGTGGTCCAGGTGGATCAGAGCGAGACCGCGGGCGTCCGGATCCATCGCCTCGAGGCCGGCGGCGATCGCGGGCGCTGGCGCGTGGTCGCCGATGAGCAGGTGGCTCGTCGCGTCGGCCGCGGGCGACCAGCCGCCGCCGGCGCCGTTCATGGCGATGAGGTCGCCGGGCTGGGCCTCGTCGGCCCAGCGGGCGGCGACGCCGTGGTCGTCCTCGCCGGAATCGCCGTGCAGGACCACGTCGATCTCGATCTGTCGCGCCGCATCGTCCCAGCGGCGCACGGTGTAGGTGCGGCGGGTCGGGAGCGACTCGGGGCTCTCCGCGCGCAGGGCGTCGAGGTCGTACGGGGTCGCAGACCGGAGCCGGGGGCGGGAAGGAGGAGCTTCACGTAGGCGTCGGTCTGGACGTTGCGGTGCAGGGTGGTGAAGCCCTCGCCGCCGAGGGTGAGGCGCGAGAGGCGCGGGGAGATGCGGGTCTTGCCCAGCACCTCGAGCACGGCCTGGGGGCGCGGCGCCCTGGGACGGCGCGCGGCGGGCGCCTCGGCGGACGGGGACTGGGCGGTGGTGGTCTGCATGCCCTCCACATTACGCTACTTCCGTATTACGTAAATCCGTGCCGGGCTCCCGTCGGCGCCTCGAGACGTGCGCCCTGCCCTGTCGCAGCGCGGCCCACTAGGCTGGCGCGCATGAGCACCTCGCCCGCCGCAGAGACGGACGTCGTCGTCGTGGGCTCCGGCCCTAACGGTCTCGCGGCCGCGGTCACCTTGGCCCGGGCCGGGCTCACGGTCCACGTCCTCGAGTCGCAGGAGACGATCGGGGGCGGGGCGCGGACCCTCGACCTGGGCCTCGCGCCCGGCATCGTCCACGACCTCTGCTCCGCGGTGCACCCCCTCGCGCTCGCCAGCCCCTTCTTCGCGGAGTTCGACCTCGCCGCGCGCGGCGTGCGCGCGATCGCCCCCGAGGCCTCCTACGCGCGACCTCTCGACGACGCCCCCGCCGCGATCGCCTGGCGGGATGTGGAGCGGACCGCCGACGGCCTCGGCGCCGACGGGCCGGCCTGGCGCGCGGCCGCTGGGCACGCTCTCCCGCGACCAGGACCTCGTCGTCGAGCTCGCCCTCGGCGACAAGCGCTCGGTGCCCTCCGCGCCGCTGACCGCGCGGACCCTGCGCGCCGCCCCGCTGTTCGGTGCGGCGCTCGCCCTCCAGGGGACCCCGGCCTGGGACCTCCCCTTCCGCACCGAGCGCGCCCGCGCCCTGCTCACCGGGGTGGCGGCGCACGCGATCGGACAGCTTCCCTCCCTCGCGCTCGGCGCCACCGCCTCGCTGCTGGGCACCATCGCGCACGGGGTGGGCTGGCCGATCCCCGTCGGCGGCTCCCAGGCGATCGTCGACGCGCTGGTGGCGGACCTGCGCGCCCACGGCGGGACCGTGACCGCCGGACACCATGTGCAGACCTGGCGGGACGTGCCCCCGGCCCGCGCCGTGTCGCTGGACATCCCCGCGCCCGCCGCCGCGGACGTCCTCGCCAACCGGCTCCCCCGCCCCCTCGAGGCGATGCTGCGGAAGGTGCCCCACGGGGACGGCGCCGCCAAGGTCGACTTCGTGCTGTCCGGGCCGGTGCCGTGGCACGACCCCGACGTCGGCCGTGCCGGGACCCAGCATCTCGGCGGCACCCGCGCCGAGATGGCCCGCACCGAGGCGGAGGTCGCCTCCGGGCGCTTCCCCGACCGTCCTCTCACCCTGGTCAGCGACCCGTCCGTCGTCGATCCCGCACGGATCCGTGGCGGGCTGCGACCGCTGTGGACCTATGCGCATGCACCGGCCGGGGACCGCACCGACCCGACCGAGCGCGTCACCGCGCAGATCGAGCGCTTCGCCCCCGGCTTCCGCGACCTCGTCGTCGCCTCCCGCGCCGTGCCCGCGGCGGAGATGATCCACCACAACCCCGCCCTCGTCGGCGGTGACATCTCCCAGGGCAGGGTGACGATGGCGCGGATGATCGCGCGACCCACCCCGCTTCCGGACCCCTACCGCCTGGGCCGCACGGGCTGGTACCTGTGCTCCTCGGCGACGCCTCCGGGGCCGGGCGTGCACGGGATGGCGGGGTCGCGCACGCGCCTCCCGCGTCTCGCGGACGGAGTTCGGTATCAGGGAGTCGCCGAGCCTCGCCCCCACCCCCGGGCGAGCACAGGAGCCATCAGTCTGAGGGATCGGATCCCGCATTCTGCTCAGCGGGATGGGATGGACTGCTCACATCGCCCGGTCGCCGCGTTGCACCGTGAACGGGTGAGGCGCAGGATGGCTCACCGTGAATTCTCCGACCCCTCCAGATCCCTCCGTCCAGCCCCCTGAGCGGACGCCCGGCGACGCCGCCGGGATCACCGTGGACCCCGCCGACACGCCTGAGGCGCACAACCCCAGCGGCCGCACCTTCATGGGCCAGCCCGGCCCGCTCGCGAACCTGTTCAGCGTCGAGCTGTGGGAGCGCTTCAGCTTCTACGGAATGCAGGGCATCCTCGCGATCTACATGTACTTCGCCGCGACCGACGGCGGTCTCGGCATCGACGAGGGCACCGCCCTCGGCATCGTCGGCGCCTACGGCGGCTCCGTCTACCTCTTCTCGATCCTCGGCGCGCTGGTCTCCGACCGCCTGCTCGGCCCGGAGAGGACCCTCTTCGGCTCCGCCGTGATGATCATGTTCGGCCATATCGCCCTGGCACTGGTCCCGGGCGTGGTCGGCCTCGGCCTCGGCCTGTTGCTGGTGGGCGTGGGCTCGGGCGGTCTGAAGTCCACCGCCGCCACGCTGGTCGGCGCGCTGTACACGCGCGACGACCCGCGCCGCGACGCCGGCTTCTCGATCTACTACATGGGCATCAACATCGGCGGCCTCCTCGGTCCGCTGGTGACGGGCATCGCCCAGCAGCAGTGGGGCTTCCACCTCGGCTTCGGCCTCGCCGCGGTCGGCATGGCGATCGGCCTTCTGCAGTACGTGCTGACCCGCAAGGGACTTCCTGCGAGCGTGCACACCGTCCCGGATCCGCGCCCCGCGCGCAGCGACCCCTGTGGGCCCTGATCGCCGTCGGCACCGTGGTCCTCGTGGCAGTGCTCGCCACGACCGGCGTGCTGAACGCCCAGAATCTCGCGACCGTCGTCGCGGCCCTCGCCGTCGTCGGCGCCGTCGTGATCTTCGCGATCCTGCTCGCCTCGAAGAAGCTCGACTCCGACGAGCGCTCCCGCGTGGTCTCCTTCATCCCGCTGTTCATCGGCACGGCCGCGTTCTTCGCGCTGTTCCAGCAAGCAGTTCACGGTCATCACCCTGTACTCGGACACCCGCCTGGACCGCGAGATCCTCGGCTGGGAGATGCCGATCTCGTGGGTGCAGTCCTTCAACCCGTTCTTCATCATCGTGCTCGCCCCGGTGATGGCGGCGCTGTGGACGAAGCTCGGCACCCGTCAGCCGATCACCCCGCGCAAGTTCGGTGTGGGCATCATCCTGATGGGCTCGGCCTTCCTGCTGTTCCTGCCGATGGCCGCCGTCGTCTCGGTGCCGGTGCTGTGGATCGCCATGATCATGCTGGTGGCGACCGTCGGCGAGCTGTGGCTCTCCCCCGTCGGCCTCTCGCTGGCCACGAAGCTCGCGCCGCGGTCGTACCCGGTGATGATGATGGCGCTGTACAACCTCTCCGTGGCGCTCGGCACCGCGCTCTCCGGCGCGCTCGCGGGCTTCTACTCCGCGGAGAACGAGGTGGGCTACTTCGGCGTGCTCGGCGCCGTGACCATCGCGATCGGCGTGCTCATGTCGCTGGTCGCGAAGCCCGTCGGTCGGGCCATGCGCGGGGTGCGCTGACCGACCCCGCCCTCGCGCGTAGCTCCGGGAGCCGCTCCACCTCTGGGTGGGGCGGCTCCTGTGCTGTCGGGGACGGTCCGCCCGGTCCTCAGCTGTCGAGGACCGGCGGAGGGCGTGCACCGGAGACGGCCAGGGAGTCGCCGACGAACGGCGGGAACCGGTCGACGAGGTCACGTGCCCTGGATCCTCCGGGCACCGCCCGACATCAGGGCCGGTCGGTCCGGTCCGCCTCCCCGTCGCGGCGCGGCGAGGCCGACGAGCGCGAGCATCAATGCCGGGCCGCCGCGGAACACGCCGTCCTCATGGGTGAGCACCCCGCAGTCGGCGAGGTCGCCGAGGTCGTGCATGACGTGCAGCGACCGCGCGAGGGCGCGGGGCTCGTGCTCCGGGGGCGGAAGCTCCGGCCCGGGCGGGAGGCGCGACCCTTCGTCCCCGCAGGCCACCAGGAGCGCCGCGATGGTGTCGGGCATGCCGCGGAACCCGCCGTCCTCGGCGCCGCGGGCCTGACGGCCCAGCGGCGCGGCGGTGATCAGGGCGTGCCCGAACTCGACGAAGCCCTCGGCGTCCTCCGGCAGCGCCGCCGGGACCGGGCCGACGGCGGCGCGGACCCGGCCGTCCGCGAGTTCGAGCCACCCGCCGTCCAGCGGCGTGGTCCACACCCCGGCCAGCTCCGGCCGGTCCCAGAGGCGCGGGCGCCGCCGTCGAGGCCGAGGTGCTCGAGCGGCTCCGCGGTGGTCTCCTCCCCGGTGCGCCGGTCGCGGTCGCGCGCCGTCCCTCGCCGATCACCTCCAGGACGCCCACGGCCCGCCGCACCAGGGGGCAGTCGAGATAGGGGCCGACGCCCTCCTGCTCGGCGAGCTCGCCGAGCGGCTCGCCGTCGTCCTCGAGCGCCGGCAGGAACCAGGGCCAGTCCCGCTCCTCCGCCTCGTCGCGGCGGCGCGCGCACGCTCGAGCAGCGGGTCGAAGGGCGTCGAGGGTCGCGCGAGCCGGCCGGTGCCGGAGACGGCCAGGCGCTCCGCGTCGGGCAGGGAGTGGAACCAGTGCAGGTAGTCCGCGAGCGCCTCCTCGTCCTCGAGGTCCACCCCGAGCGAGAGCCCGTGGCCCAGCACGTTGGTGGAGAAGGAGCGGCGGGTGGGATCGTCGGCGGCCTCGAGCGCGGCGAACTCGAGCTCGTGCAGCAGAGCCGGCGCCTCGGCCTCGCGCATCGAGCCGGGCGCCCATCGGCCGGTCTCGACGAGGAAGTCGACCAGGCGGCGCAAGACCGGCACCATGTCCATCAGGCCGCTCGCGCGGCTGGACGACGGTGCGGGGCACCACCTCGGTCAGCGACTCCCGGGTGAGTGCGGCGGTCCACAGCCCCACCTCCGGGCTCCCCAGCCGCTCGGCCTTCAGCCGCGAGCAGGGTCTCGAGGGTGCGCACCTCGTCGAGGGCGGGGGCGTCCTCGTCGGTCCGCAGGCGCCAGGCCCCGTACTCGGACAGCACGCGGTCCCGCTCCTCCCGTCCCTGCTCCTGCTGCGCCATTCCCCCAGCATGCCGTCCCACCGCCGGGGATTCCAGCGCTCACAGGCCGCCGCGCCGGAGCGACCCGCGTCCAGCGCCTTCTGCGTACAGGCGCGGCACGCGCTGTTCCTGCGCTGTGCAGGCGATCGTCACCCTCCCGTCGCGGGGGCTCGCGAGAATCCGATGGACCCGCCCGGCCCGGCGGGGGACGATGCATGTGCTCGGTCCGCGAGCTCCTCCTGTGCTCCCGGGCCGTCGCACTTCGACGACGACGGGAAGGAGGTGGCGCGATGCCCCAGGTCAGGGTCTACAACCTCGGCTACGACCCGAAGACCGGGATCGGCGAGTCGCTCCACACCACCACGGTGCGCCACGCTTTCGGGATGATCCGCCGCGAGGTCGCCAATCCCGTCGAGCTCACGATGGTCGACCAGCGGATCGTGCCCCTAGCCCTCGAGCTCACCCGCGAGCTGAGCGGCGCCTGGGTCGAGGGGGCGGGGCGCCGCTCCGTCGGCTTCAGCTATCGCGCGGTCCACCAGCGGGACCACTGGACCTGCGCGTACTGCGGCCGCGGCGTCTCGCGCGCGCCGGCGTGCGAGGCGCCGCTGGCCACCGTGGACCACATCCTGCCCGTCTCCCGCGGGGGTCGCTCCTCCTGGACGAACCTCGTCTCGGCGTGCAAGGGGTGCAACAACCGCAAGGCGGACCGCACCCCCGCGGAGGCCGGGATGCCGCTGCGCTTCGCGCCCTACGATCCGGCCGTCTCCTACCGGGTGGGAGGACACGTCGAGGACCTCCCGGTCTTTGCTCGGCGCCTGATCAGGGCGTGGCACGGGCCGACGTGACCAGGAACCCACCAGCCGCGACCTGCTGGTATCTCATCTATGAGTTACTGTCGGCGCATGACTGAGACCACGGAGTTCCTCCCCGGATCGGCGCTCTGGTGCGCGACGCGCGCCAGCAGTCCGGTCTCACGCAGGCCCAGCTCGCCACGACCCTCGGCACCAGCCAGAGCGCGATCAACCGCATCGAGAAGGGCCAGCAGAACCTCACCCTGGAGATGATCTCCCGGATCGGCAGGGCACTGGACTCGGAGATCGTGGGCATGGGCACCTCGGGCCCGAGCCATCTGCGCGTGCACGGCGAGACCACGCTCTCCGGCGCGATCGACGTCAAGAGCTCCAAGAACGCCGGCGTCGCGCCGCTGTGCGCCTCGCTGCTGAACACCGGCACCACTGTGCGCGCAAGGTCGCGCGCATCGAGGAGGTCAACCGACTGCTCGAGGTGCTGACCTCCATCGGCGTGAAGGCCACCTGGCTGAACGAGCTGGGCGACCTCGAGCCGCGCGTCCCCGCGACCCTCGACCTCAGCTCGATCGACGAGGGCGCCGCGCGCCGCACCCGCTCGATCATCATGTTCCTGGGCCCGCTGCTGCACCGCGCGGGGAAGTTCCAGCTCCCCTACGCCGGGGGCTGCGACCTCGGCACCCGCACCGTCGAGCCGCACATGACGGCGTCGCGCCACTTCGGCCTGGACGTCGTCGCGACCGACCACAACTACCAGGCGACCACCGCCGTCGGCACCGGCCCGACCCGCCCGATCGTGCTCACCGAGCGCGGCGACACCGTCACGGAGAACGCCCTGCTGGCCGCCGCCCTGTACGAGGGCGAGACGATCATCCGCAACGCGAGCCCGAACTACATGGTCCAGGACCTGTGCTTCTTCCTCGAGAAGCTCGGCGTGCGGATCCAGGGCATCGGCACCACCACCCTGGTCGTCCACGGCACCTCCTCGATCTCTACCGACGTCGACTACGCCCCGAGCGAGGACCCGATCGAGGCGATGAGCCTGATCTCCGCCGCGATCGTCACCCTCTCCTCGATCACCGTGCGCCGCGTGCCGATCGAGTTCATGGAGATCGAGCTCGCCCTGCTGGAGGAGATGGGCCTGCGCTACGACCGCTCCGAGGAGTACCTGGCGGAGAACGGCAAGACCCGCCTGGTGGACATCACCACCCATCCCAGCGACCTGCGCGCCCCGGCGGACAAGATCCACCCCATGCCCTTCCCGGGCCTGAACATCGACAACCTGCCCTTCTTCGCCGTGATCGGGGCGACCGCGCAGGGGCAGACGCCGCTGCACGACTGGGTGTACGAGAACCGCGCGATCTACCTCACCGAGCTCACCAAGCTCGGCGCGAACGTGAAGCTCATGGACCCGCATCGCGTCCTCCTCGAGGGACCCACCCGCTGGTCCGGCGCGGAGCTGGTGTGCCCGCCCGCGCGCGTCCGGCGGTCGTGATCCTGCTGGCGATGCTCGCCGCGAAGGGCACCTCCGTCGCGCGCAACGTCTACGTCATCAACCGCGGCTACGAGGACCTCGCCGAGCGCCTGAACAAGCTCGGCGCGCGCATCGAGACCTTCCGCGACATCTGAGCGGTCCCTCCCGCACCGCCGACTGCCCGGTGGGTCGCGCGGGAGCCCGGTCCCGCCCTGGATAGGATCGAGGGATGACCAGCGAGGAGAAGCGCGCCCGGCCCGTCATCGGCCGGGCCGGCTCGTACGAGAAGGGCGTCGCCCGCCGGCAGGAGATCCTCGAGCGGGCCGCCGAGGTGTTCCGCGAGCGGGGGGCCGACGGCACCTCGCTGCGCCGGATCGCGACGGCGATCGGGGTGTCCCACGCGGCGCCGCTGCACTACTTCGACTCCCGCGAACAGCCGCTGGTGGCGGTCTACGAGCACGCCGAGGCGAAGCGCGACACCTCGGGCGATGCCGCGGAGTCGGCGATGGACGTGCTGGTCAAGGCCGCGATGATCAACATCGGCGTGCCCGGCATGGTCGAGCTGTACACGACCCTGGTCGCCTCGGCGCTGGCCGCCGACGGCACGCCCTCGAACGAGTTCTTCACCGACCGCTTCGAGCGCATCCGCACGGAGCTGACCGAGCGCCTGGCCGCAGAGCAGGCCGCCGGAACGGTCCGCGACGACGTCGAGCCCGCCGACATGGCGGCCCTCCTCGTCGCGGCCTCCGACGGCCTGCAGATCCAGTGGTCGCTCGAGCCCTCGGTCGAGCTCGAGCGCACCCTGGCGACCTTCTCCGTGTCGCTGGCTCGCCCGGCTACGTCCTGAGGTCGCCGCGCAGATCGGGGACGTCGGAGAGCAGACGCCGGGTGTACTCGGCCTGCGGCGCGAAGATGACCTCCTCCGTCGACCCGCGCTCGACGACCCTGCCCCGCTCCATCACCGCGACCCGGTCCGCCAGATAGCAGGCCTGGCCGATGTCATGCGTGATGAACAGGACCGTCAGGCCCAGCTCGCTGCGCAGGTCGTGCGGCACGTTCAGCACGTTCACCCGCGGCGTCGCGTCCAGCATGCTGGTCGCCTCGTCGGCCAGCAAGCACCTTGGGCCGCATCATCAGCGCCCGCGCGATCATGATGCGCTGGCGCTGGCCGCCGGACATCTGGTGCGGGAACTTGTGGAGCACGTCGCGGGGGAGCATGTCCACGTAGCCCAGGCACTCCTCGATCAGCGCATCCGCCTCGTCGGAGGGGATCCTCGCGAGCGCGAGGCGCCGCCGCGAGAGGGAGCCGACGGTGAAGAACTGGTTGAAGGAGGCGAAGGGGTCCTGGAAGACCGCCTGCACCTCCGACCAGTAGTCCCGCGACCCCTTCCCGGACAGGGAGGTGACGTCCTGGCCGCGGAACGCGATGGTGCCCGAGGTGACGGGCATCAGACGCAGCGAGCATGCGGGCGAGGGTCGACTTGCCCGAGCCCGACTCCCCCACCACGGCGAGCACGCTCGCCTCGGGGAACTCGAGGCTGACGTCGTCGACCGCGACCACGGTGCCGCCGGCGACCGAGAACTCCTTGGTCACGTTCGTGCAGGACAGCAGCACCTCGCGCTCCGTGCGGGCGCGGGTGATCATCTCGGGGGTCTCGATCATCGGGCCCCCACCTCCTTCTCGGGCGCAGGGGCAAGCAGGAGCGGCGGGGCCGGCGGCGCCCGCGTCGAGACCGGCGCGTCGTCGGCCCCGCTCCCAGGTCTCCCGGCTGGGATCCAGCACCGAGGACAGCGGCGTCCTGGTGTAGTCGTGCTCCGGCCGCTCGACGAGCCGACGGGTGGGTCCGGTCTCGACGATCCGCCCGCCGCTCATGATGGCGAGCCGGTCCGAGACCTGCGAGAGCACCGGCAGGTCGTGCGTCACGAAGACGACGCCCGACATGATCCGCTGCTCCACCATCGCCAGCAAGCATCTCCACCAGCATCCGCTGGCTGGAGACGTCGAGCGCTGAGGTGGGCTCGTCCGCGATCAGCGCCGGGGGTTCTGCGGCGTGGAGATCACCGTGATCATGCGGCGCTTCATCCCGCCGGAGAGCTGGTGCGCGTAGGAGTCCAGCACCCGCACCGGCATCTCGAGCATCTTCAGGCGGTCCCGGGCGAGGTCGAGCGCCTCGTCCCGGCTCACCCGCGGGTCGTGGGCGCGCATCACGTCATGCACGAGGTCGCGGATCCGCAGGGTGGGGCTGATGGAGTTCATCGCCCCCTGCGGCGGCATCGACACGGTCCGCCCCCGGTAGGGGCGGTGCCGCTTGAGGTCCGCGACCGAGAGGGTGGAGAGGTCGATGCTCTCCCCGTCGATCTCGAGCGTGCCGGACAGGACGTACAGCGGCGGGGTCGCGATCATCGCCAGGGCGTTGCCCAGCGTCGTCTTCCCGCGACCGGACTCCCCGGCCAGTCCCAGGATCTCCCCCTCGCCGAGCTCGAGCGACACCCCGTCCACGGCGGTGAAGTCCTTCTCCCCACCGCCGTAGACGCAGCGGATGTCGTGCGCCCGGGCGAGGATCGCCCGGTCCGCGCGGGCGGGGGCGGCGTCGTCGTGGCTCATGCGAGCTCCTTCCCTCGTGGTGCGCCGGTGGGGTCCTGCACGGTGCGGGCCGTCTGCGCGGCGAGCAGGCGCGCCTCCTCGGCGCGCCGGGCCGCGGCCTGCTTCATCTGCTTGCGCTTGCCGCGACGCAGGCGCGGGTTGAACACCTCGTCGAGGCTGGACTGCAGGAGCAGGAAGCCGAACGAGACCAGGGTCAGCACGATCGTCGGAGGGAGGAAGGCCCACCAGGCGCCGCCGCCCACGGCCTGGAACGCAAGCGCCCAGTGCGGCTGGATGCCCAGCGAGTTCGCCCCCGACGGGCCGAGGCCCAGCATCGACAGGGAGGACTCGGCGAGGATCGCGCCGGCGACCTGCAGGACGAACGCCATCACCGCGTACGACAGGATGTACGGCAAAGACGTCCAGCAGGAGGATGCCGGGCAGTCGTGCCCCGGAGAGCCGGGCCACGTCGATGTGCTCCCTCGTCGCGACCGACGAGGCCTGGGCGCGGACGGCGCGGGCGGTCCAGGGCCACGAGGTGATGCCGATGACCACCGCGAGCGACCAGATCTTGCTCTGGGGCAGCGAGATCGAGATGAGGATCAGCACGATGATCGACGGGATCGCGAGGACCACGTTGGTGGCGCCCATGAGCGGCTCCTCGAACCAGCCGCCGATGTAGCCGGCGACGAGGCCGACGATCACCCCGATGACGGTGGCGACGATCCCCGCGACCAGGCCGATGATCAGCGAGGTGCGGGTGCCGGCCATGAGCACCGCGAGCACGTCGTGGCCGAAGTTGTCCGATCCGAGCGGGAGGCCCGCGCCGGGCGGGTCGTACAGCGAGGCCACCTTCTCCCCGGGCCCGGTGGGATAGACGTAGCCGGCCAGGCCCAGCAGGATCACACCGACGACGAGGACCAGCGCGATCCAGAAACGTCCCGAGAAGTTCAGGGAGCGTAGCGGGTTGCCGCGCGGGGCGGCTTTCTCGTCGGCGACGGGGGCGTTGGGTGTGCTCATGTCACTTCTCCCCTGCGCTCGCCGCGCGGATGCGCGGGTCGATGATGCCGTAGGCGATCTCCACCAGGAAGTTCGCCACGAGCACCGCGACGGTGATGATCAGCGTGACCGCCTGGATGACCGGGTAGTCGTTCTGCGTGATCGCGTTGAACAGCAGGGTCCCGACCCCCGGATAGCTGAAGACCAGCTCGGTGATCAACGCGCCCCCCACGAGGGTGCCGATCGCGAGCGCGAGCCCGGTGATCTGAGGGAGCATCGCGTTGCGGAAGATGTACTGGGTGATCCTGTTGTCGCGGATGCCCATGGCGCGGGCGTAGTTGACGTAGTCGCCGCCCAGCTCGTAGATCGCCATGGAGCGCATGCCCACCGCCTGCCCGCCGATGAACACGACCACCAGCGAGAGGAAGGGCGACCAGTAGTAGCTCACCGCGTCCCAGAGGAACGCGACGGAGAACTCCGGGGTGAGCCCCAGCGAATAGGCGCCGCCGACGGGGAAGATCCCCGCCACCACCGCGAAGCCGTACAGCAAAGAGGATGGACAGGCAGTAGTACGGCATCGCGGAGAGGAACAGGGCGCTGGTGAAGACGCGCGCGGTCCCAGTTCCCGCCGCGGAACGCCGCGATCGCGCCGACCAGGTTTCCAGCGATCCATCCGATCAGCACCGCGGGGGCAGCTGCACCGCGATCGACCAGGGCAGGGCCTGGCCGATCAGGTCGTTGACCGAGGCCGGGTAGTTGGCGAAGGACGTGCCGAGGTCACCGGTGAACACCTTGCCGAGGTAGGTCAGGAACTGCCGCCACAGCGGCGCGTCCAGACCGAACTCGGCGACGAAGCCTTCGTAGATCGCCTTCGCTTGCTCGCCGGTGACGGAGCCTCCGCGGGCGAGGTTCGAGACGATGACGTCGACGGGATTGCCCGGGACGAGCCGGGGCGACGAGGAAGTTGAGGCTCACTGTCGCCACCAGCGCGACCAGGTACCAGCCCGACTTGCGGGCGATGTATCGGCCGAGGGTCACGGGAGGCTCAGCCGCCGATCTTCTTCAGCTGGAAGATCCATTCGTTGCCGGCGCCGCGGAACATCGGCGGGGCGTAGTCGTTGTCCTCGGCGGGCCAGTTCGACCAGTTGCTCGCGTTGAACTCGAAGAACTCGTCGGGGCGGTACATCAGGGGGAAGGCGGGCACCTCGGCGCGGTAGATGTCGTCCAGCGCCGTGAGCGCCTCGAGCTTGGTCGCGTCGTCGGAGGCGGCGGCCGCCGCCTCGAGCAGGTCGTTCACCTCGCCGTTCTCCCAGCGCCCGAAGTTGCGGTAGGCCGTCTGCCCCAGCGGCGCCATCTCGACGTTGCTCATCACGTCGCTGAAGCGCCGCCACGGGGTGGAGGGTCCGGTGCCGGCGACGTACCAGCAGGCCATGTCGAAGTCGCCGTTCTGGATGGCGGTCTGGGTCTGCGCCTGCTGGGGGAAGTTCGTGCTGGCGTCCACACCGATGGCCTGGAGGTTCTTGGCGACGACCTCGAGGGCGGCGTTCCAGTCGGTCCAGCCCTGCGGGGTGATGAGCTTCCAGGGGCCGAGCTTCTGGCCGTCCTTGGTGTAGAAGCCGTCGGCGCCCTTGGCGTAGCCCGCCTCCTGGAGCAGGGACTCGGCCTTCGCGGCGTCGAAGGTCCAACCGTCGGCGGCGGCCTTGTCCCGGTCCAGCCACTGGTCCTCGGCGCCGTCGGGGATGATCAGCGAGGCGAGCACCTGGGAGGAGTAGCCGCTCATGGCGGTCTCCGCGATCGAGGCGTAGTCCACCGCATGCACGAGGGCCCGGCGCACGGTGGGATCGTCGAGGCCCGGCTTCGTGGTGTTGATCAGCAAGCATCGGCATCGAGCCCGGGGAGAAGTACGGCTTCTCGCGCAGGTAGGTGCCCACCGGCTTCCCGCTCTCCCACATCTTCCAGATCTGGGGGACGAACTGCTCGCATCACGTCGAGCTCGCCGTTCTGGAACTTCAGGTTGCCGTCCTCGTTGGACTTGAAGATCGGGTGGATGATCTTCGTCATCGCGGGCAGACCGCCGTAGAAGTCCTTGCCCCAGTACTCCTCGTGGCGGGCGAGGATGATCTGGGTCTGGTCCGCGAGCTCGAGGGTGAACGGCCCGGTGCCCATGGCCTCGGTGGTCTCCCAGCCGGCGATCTTGTTCCCGGTCTCCTGCGCGGCCTTCTCGAACACCGCCTTGGGGACGATGAACTGGGTGGCCAGGGAGTTCAGCACGGCGCCGACGTTCTTGCGCTCCTTGTTCACCGCGATCGAGATCGTCCGCCGTCGGCCGTCATCTCGTCGACCTCGGTCCAGAAGGCGGCGACGCCCAGAGAGGGGTCGATCTTGCCGAGCTCGAAGGTGTACAGCACGTCCTCGGCCGTGAACTCGCTGCCGTCGTGCCAGGTGATGCCCTCCTGGAGGGTCAGCGTGATCGACTCGCTGCCGGTGATCTCGTGCGAGGCGGCCAGTCCCGGCAGCGAGCTCGCCGGTGACGATGTGGAAGCGCAGCGGCGTCTCGTAGATGTACTGGGCGACGTTCGAGGACGCCGGCCAGGCCGGAGCGCCGGCGAAGGTGTTGAAGTTGGTGGGCGGGCTCCACTGGAAGCCGGCGATGAACAGCTGGTCGGCGCCGTCGCCGGCGCGGCCGGAGCCGGCCTGCCCTCCGTTGCCGACGCCGACGAGCTCCTCGCCCCCTCCCCCTCCTCCGCCGCCGGTCGCGCCGCCGCAGGCGGCCAGGGCCGCCGCGCCGCCGAGCACGCCGGTGCCGGCGAGGAATCGGCGGCGCGAGGCGCCGGGACGAGGGAAATCTGCAGACTCGGACATGGAAGACCTGCCTCTCGGGAATCGCTCCGCCGTTGGAGCGCCGGATCGCCGTCGATCCGTGCAGGAATTGAACCGCGCCCGACCCGAAAACCTCCACTGGTAGGCGTCACGGTCCTATAACGATCGTGACCTCGGTCACTGTTTGCTACGGTCGTACGCGCGCGACCTTCTCCCGAAACCGGTCCTCAGAGGCGCGCCGACATCTGTGCCCGGGCCATGATCTGTCGCGCCGCGACGTCCGCCCCCGCGAGCAGCGGCGAGGGCACCCCGGGGCCGCCCCGATCGCGGAGCCCGGCTGGGTGGACTGCGCGGGGATGCCGAGCACCACGACCGCGGGATCGACCTCACCGTCGGCGGAGACCAGGTTGTGCCCGCCCTCAGCCTCCTCGGCGACCTCCGCGCCGGTCGCCTCCATCGAGTGGGTCTCCACCCCGTCCACGGTGTGGATCCGGGCGCGGCCGGAGCCGAGCAGGGCACGCAGCAGCGGATCGTCCGTGTCCGGGACCTTCCCCTTGGACATCCGTGTCTCGAGCGGCACCTCGGAGGAGACCTCCCGACCGGTCACGGCGGAGGAGGCGCGGAAGAGCCCCGCGTCCTCGTCGGCCTCGACCGCGGTACCGGGTCCGAGGAGCTCGACCACCCCTGCCTCCAGCGGCCGCCAGCACCAGGCGCGCCCGCCCCGCCGGCGGGCCCGAGGCGAGGGCGAGCGAGTCGCCGTCGAACCATCCCAGCACGTCACGGGCCAGCGAGACGCCCGTGAAGGCGCCGCGGGCGGTGAGGAGACCGACCTGACGCCGCGCGCGCCCCCATCGCCCCGTTGACCGCGGCACGGGGGTGGCGCCAGGGATCGGACATGGAGCCGAGCTCGTCGCGGACCAGGCGGCGCACCAGGCGGGCCCAGCCGTCCGGGCCGACCTCCTCGCCGCGGGTGGGCCGATGCGGCTCCTCGAGGGCCCAGGCCCACTCCTCCTCACCGATCGAGGCCTCGAGCACCGCGTCGATCTCCTCGACGGTCGAGGCGGCCTCGAGCCCGGCGAGCCAGTCGCCGCCGACGGCCTGCGGGCGCGGCTCGCCCAGCGCCTCGAGGTAGACGCGGGCGAACTCGCGGCCGAGCACCGGCCACACCTCGTCGGCGAAGTCGATGCCGCCGCGGGCGGCGAGGGCTGCGAACCACTCCGGGCTCGCCCAGCGCGGCACGAAGGGGCGCACGGAGCGCCCGCCCTCGGGCTTGGAGCGGTAAGGGACGCCGCGCCGCGAGCCGACCAGCAGGCGCGGCTCTCGGCCGCTGGGCAGATAGCGCAGACGGCCGTGCGGATCGCCCTCGACGGCCTCGAACGCGCCGCCCCACTCCTCGGCCAGCCGCCCGAGGACGTCGAAGAGGTTCGCGCCGAGCCCGCGCACCAGCACGTCCTGCCCCGCGGGGAGGCCCGTGAAGTCCCGCTCCGCCGGCATGCCGGGCTCGACGTAGCGCAGGCCGTGACGTGCGGCGAAGCCCGCCAGCTCCTCCACCTCGCGGCTCCGCCGCCCCTGCACCATCCCTTGGGCGAGGACGACGGCGGGCGCGCTCAGCCGGCGACCGTCCTCGAGCACGACGGTGCGGCCGCGCGCCCGTGCCCTCGAGGGCGACGGCGCGGCCGAGGACCTCGGTGAGCTCGACGGCGCCCGTCCCCGCGGCGGCCTCGAGCTGGTCGCGGTAGTAGACGCCCTGCAGGCGCCGGGTGGGGAAGGTCGCGCCGGTCAGCGCCGACGCCTCCTCCACCACCCACTCCCCCGCCGGGTGCGTGCCCTCGGCCCGGACCCGCCGCGCCCAGTCCACGAGGTCGGGCCCGGGGGCGGGCGGGCCGCTCATGCGGGTCGAGTCGTCGGGATGGACGGTCGTGGCGTCGGCCTGGGTGTTGTTGAGGTACGCCGCCGGCTGGTCGAGGCGCCAGGTCGCGCCGGGTCCGATCGCGAGGGCGTCGAGGAGCGCGACGCGCGGCGGCGCGGCCCCTTCGGCGCGGACGCGCGCGACCAGGCGCGAGACGGTGGCGACGCCGCGGGGTCCGCCCCCGACGATCACCGCGTCGAAGTGCTCCGGGCTCATCGGGGCACGGCGGCGACGGCGTCGGCGCGGATCCTGCCGTGCTCGTCGAGCTCGGCGAGGCACGCGCCGGTGCGGGTGAACCCGGCCGCGTCGACCCGGGGGCGCTCGCGGGTGTGCTCGCGCACTGCGGGCCGGAGCACGTCCGCCGCCACCTCGCCCGTCGGGGCCAGGATCGCGTCGAGGAGGTCGTGGGCGGTGCGGGGCGCGGTCTCCGGAGGCATATGGAGAGCTTAAGGGTGCCCAAAGGGTCAGTTCTCGCCGTCGGGTTGTGCATCGGCTCACCCCGCCGGGTCGCTCAGCCCGCGAGCCACTGCGGCTCCACGAGCGCGGGCGCCCCGAAGAGCAGCGAGCCGGTTGCACTCCTCCTCGAGCGCCCGCTCGACGACCATCCGGCCGAGCTTCTCGAAGTCGAGGTCGACCGCGGAGCCCTGCGGAAACTCCTCGGGCTTGGCGATCGCGACGAAGGGAGCCCGGACTCGATCACGGGCGCGAGGCGCTCGTCGATGCGGTCCGGCTCCATCAGGATCAGGCCCTCGCGCACCCCGCTGCTCGTCACGCGGCGGATCCCGTCCATGACCTGCGACGAGACGCTCTCGTGCTCTCGCCCACCTGCCGTCTTCGGAAGACCCCCGGTGACGGTCCGCGTCGGGCCCCGCGGTGCTAGCGTGCCGGGGTGACCGCTTCGGAACCCCGCTCCCCTGCCTCGCCCACCGCCTCCTCCCCGGAGGATCCCGGCGCACGGATCGGGTTCGATCGCGAGAAGTACATCGAGCCGCAGTCCCGCCACATCCAGCGGCGCCGCGAGGAGATCGGCGGGAAGCTCTACCTCGAGATGGGTGGGAAGCTCTTCGACGACCACCACGCCTCACGGGTCCGCCCGGCTTCACGCCGGACAACAAGATCGCGATGCTCGAGCGGTCGCGGGACGAGCTCGAGATCCTCGTGTGCCTGAACGCGAAGGACCTCGAGCGCCAGAAGGTCCGCGCGGATCTGGGCATCACCTACGAGGACGACGTGCGCGGCTGATCGACGTCTTCCGCGAGCGGGGCTTCCTGGTCGAGAACGTGGTCCTCACCCAGCTCGAGGAGAAGAACCACATCGCCCATGCCTTCATCGAGCGCCTGCGCCGCCTGGGCCTCACCGTCGCACGCCACGGGGTGATCCCCGGCTATCCGCAGGACACGGCGCGGATCGTCTCGGAGCAGGGCTTCGGCGCGAACGAGTACACGATCACCAGCCGCGACCTCATCGTGGTCACCGCGCCCGGACCGGGCTCGGGCAAGCTCGCCACCTGCCTCTCGCAGATCTACCACGACCACCAGCGCGGCATCCCCTCGGGCTACGCGAAGTTCGAGACCTTCCCGATCTGGGACCTGCCGCTCGAGCACCCCGTGAACCTCGCCTACGAGTCGGCGACGGCGGATCTCGACGACCTGAACCTCATCGACCCCTTCCATCTCGCCGCCTACGGCACCCAGGTCACGAGCTACAACCGGGACGTCGAGGTCTTCCCGCTGCTGCGCACCCTGCTCGAGAAGCTCACGGGCTCCTCCCCCTACGCCTCCCCCACCGACATGGGCGTGAACCTCGCCGGGTCCTGCATCACGGGCGACGAGGTCTGCCGGGAGGCGGCGCGCCAGGAGATCATCCGCCGCTACTACAAGGCGCTGATGCACGAGCGGATCCAGGACGAGGACGACGTCGTCTCGCAGCGGATCGGGATGGTGATGTCGAAGGCGGGTCGCTCGCCGAGCGACCGCTCGGTCGTCGAGCCGGCGCTCGCGGTCGAGGCGCGCACCGGCGAGCCGGGTGCAGCGATCGAGCTGGCCGACGGCACGATCGTTTCCGGCAAGACCTCTGCCCTGCTCGGTCGCTCGGCGGCGATGCCGCTGAGCGCCCTGAAGCATCTGGCGGGGCTGGACGATGCGGTGCAGCTGCTCTCCCCTCCTCGATCGAGCCGATCCAGACCCTGAAGACCGAGCACCTCGGCTCGCGCAATCCCCGCCTGCACACCGATGAGGTGCTGATCGCCCTGTCGGTCTCCGCCTCGAGCGACGAGAACGCCCGGCAGGCCATCGACCAGCGCGCGGCCTGGCCGGCCGCGACGTGCACACGACGACGATCCTCGGGACGGTGGACGAGGACATCTTCCGCAACCTCGGCATCTCGGTGACCTCCGAGCCGCGCTTCCTGCGCAAGGCGCTCTACCACAAGCGCTGAGCGCCTTGCCGCCCCCTCTCGCCCCTTGCGCCGCATCGGGCGAATCGGTCCAATGGTGATCGGCCCCACTCGGACAGTCGTCCATCACGAGGGTGGGCACGGGGCGGGGCCGTGCACATCGATTCGAGGGGGATCACCATGCACGCCGTCCGTCGCACACTCGCCGCCGCCGCGGCGGCACCGCTGCTGGTCGCGGGCCTCGCCGCCTGCGGGAGCTCCGAGGAGCCGGCCGCCAGCGAGCAAGCCCCGACCGTCGAGGAGCAGAGCCAGGCCGAGGAGCCGGAGGATTCCGAGGCCCCCGAGGGTTCCGAGAGCCCCGAGGACCAGGGGTCCGACGGGCCCGAGCACTCGGAGGGCGAGGAGTCCGGGGACTCCGACGACGCCGGGGAGACGGAGGCGACCGGCTCCGGCACCACCTCCGTCGAGCACCTCTGGATCGACGACTCCTGGACGATCGAGGAGACCGACGACATCTGCGGCGAGATGGACCTCTCCCCCGCCAACTACTCCGACCAGGAGGGCTTCTTCAGCGCGCGGCCCGACGGCCGCGAGCGCCCTGGCCTGCCAGGTCGAGGCCGAGAACCTCGTCTACTGCATCACGAACGCCCCGGGCCGCAACGCGATCAGCTTCGCCTCGGACAAGGCCGCGGAGGATGCCGGGACGATGCCCGCGAACGAGGACGCCCTGCCTCTCCAGGTGACGCCGCCCGGAGGCGTGACCTGCCAGCCGATCTCCCACGATCACGACCAGCACTTCGAGGACATGTTCAGCTGGTACTCCTGCGACGACGGCTCCGAGCCGCTGACCGACGAGGACATCACCAACACCTTCGCCGTCGAGGGAGAGACCTGGACGGTGCAGCGGTCCGTCGACAAGGGCGCTCCCGAGGAGGTCGTCGCCGCGACGGTCACCTTCGCCGGGACCTGACCGTTCACCGCCGGCTCCGGGGAGGGTCTGCTGGCGTCCGCGCGTGCCCAGCCCGCCTATTCGGCGAGACTCTCCGGGCTGGTCACCGAGCTCGGCGTGACGGTCGTGATCGTCGATCCGCCGCTGAACCTCTCCACGTCGGAGGTGCCGGTGCTGAGCCTCTCCGGCAGCGAGGACGGACTGTCCACGCCGGAGAAGATCGCCGAGCACCGCGACGCCCTGCCGGGCAGAGCCGAGATGGTCGAGATCGCCGGGGCGAGCCATGCGAGCTTCGGGGACTACGGGCCGCAGAGCGGCGACGGCACGGCGACCATCGACGACGCCGAGATGGACGCCGCGGTCGAGGACGCCGTCGCGGAGCTCCTCGGCTCGATGCCCTGACCTCGGCGCACGCGCTCTCCGGTCAGGGCGCTCGATCAGAGCCTGGACCGGGGCGTGGTCGGAGGGGTAGGCACCGGACGCGTCGCGCCACACGTTGATCGCCGCCTTGGTGGTGACCAGGTCGTCGGTGGTGAGCACCCAGTCGATGCGGTCGCCGTCCTCGACCGGGTCCTCGTAGCCGGGGAAGGTCCCCCACGCCGGGGTGACGCGCCGCGCTGCGGAGTCCCAGGTGTCGACCGTCGGCCCGTCGGTGACCAGCGTCGTGTAGGCGCCGGAGTCGTGGGCATGGGAGTTGAAGTCGCCGGTGACGATGGTGGAGAGCCCGTCGAGCTCGCCGCCCTGGAAGAGATCGATCATCGCGTCGGCGCCGCGGATCCGAGCCGGCTCGCTCCGATGGTCGAAGTGGGTGTTGATCATCGCGAACTCGGCGCCGGAGGCGAGATCGCGCATCCGCGCCCAGACCACGATGCGGGTGACGGTGTTGCCCCAGGTGGCCGAGCCGATCACCTCGGGGGTGTCGGAGAGCCAGAACTGGTCCCACTGCGCAGACCTCGAGGCGGGTGCTGTCGTAGAAGATCGCGGAGTACTCGCCGGCGCGCCGCCCTCGCGGCCGTAGCCGATGCTGCGGTGGCGCGGCAGGGCGGACTCGATCGCGGTCAGCCGCCCGTACAGCGCCTCCTGGATGCCGAGCAGGGTGGGCTTCTCCCGCTCGAGCGGCTCGATCAGCGGCGGCCGACGGGTCGGCCAGTGGTCGGGGTCGCCCTCGACGGTGCCGCCGCCCGAGGAGCGGTCGTAGCGGATGTTGAAGCTCATCACGTGGAGCTCGTCGCGCTTTGCGCGGCCGATCAGCGCTCGGGAGGGGTTCTGCGCGGGTGCGGCGCCCGCCGGGGCGGCGGCCGCGGCGAGGGCGGCGCCCCCGGCGGCGCCGAGGCCGGTGAGGACGGTGCGACGGGCGGGGGCGACGGCCATGGGGCTCTCCTGGGCTCGGGGTCGGGACCGCGACCGACCGTAACGCCGAACTCAGAGGTGACCAGGGGGTTCGCCCGCTTCAGGGCAGAGCTTCACCGAGTCGATGCCCGACGGCCATGGTCGTCCTGGCACCGGCGCCGTGCGGCGGATGCGCGACGGGGCGCCCGCCGTGCGGCGGACGCCCCGTCATGGGTGTGCGGGCGGGTGCCCGCGGCCTCAGCCGTCGAGGTTCTCGACGGCGTAGTCGGCCTCCTCCTGGGTGAACTGGTCCCCGTACTCGGAGGAGAGCTGGTCGCGGATCGCCTCGGGCGACATGTCCATCGTGTCGCGGTAGGACTTGGCGGACTCCAGGGCGTTCTGGTTCCAGTCCGCGACGATGGTGTCGATCGCGTACTGGGCCTGCTCCTCGGTGAACTGCTCGCCGTACTCGGAGGTGAGCTGGTCGTAGATGCCCTGCTTGGACATGTGCGGCGTCTCGGAGTAGCTCTCCGCCGACTTCAGGGCGTTGTCGTTCCAGTCGGCCTCGAGGTTGTCGACCGCATACTGCGCCGCCTCCTCGGAGAACTGGTCGCCGTACTCGGAGGTGAGCTGGTCGAAGATGCCCTGCTGGGACATGTGCGGCGTCTCGGAGTAGGACTCCGCGCTGTTCAGCGCCGAGGTGTACTCCGCGGGGACGTCCCCCTCCGCAGGAGCCTCCTCGTCGGCGGGCACCTCCTCGTCGGTCGCCGCCTCCTCGGGCGCGGCCTCCTCGGCGGGCGACTCCTCCTCGACCGCGGCAGGAGCGGCCTCGGTGGTGGTCGAGGAGTCCTCGCCGTCGCCGGAGCTCGTCGCGACGATCGCGCTGCGACCGGCGATCGCGAGCGCGATGATCGCGAGGCGACCGCGGCCGCCGGCGATGAACCACTTGCCGCGCTTCTTCTTCTGCGGGGCCGGGGCGGGGGCGCCGGCGGGCATCCCGAAATGGGGCGCGGAGGAGGGATCGGGAGCGCCGGGCTCCGGGGACGGGGGGAGGGTGCTGTTCACAGCGGGTGTCCTCTCTGGACAGGATTCGGAGGCCCCCGGACGCGGGGGCGCCGAGGGGTACTGCTGGGAAGAGAGGCCTGCTGCGGTGTGCGGATGCTCCGTGACCGAGTGCGTCGATCGACCGCGCGGGGCCTGCACTGTGAACCTTGCACCACCGGTGGGACAGACGAAGTCCTGTACACCTGCAATGGAAGGCAGATCACAGGGTAACCACGATCCCCCAGGTCACAGAGAGGTCACGGCGCTTCGGTCACTTCGGCGACCCGGTCAGTCCGGGGCCGGGCCGTCCCACAGAGAACCGTAGCGCTCGGCGAGCAGCGGCCAGACCTGCCGGACGACGTCGGCCGTCGAGATGATGCCGTCCGCGCCCGCGCCGTCGAGCACGAGCTCGTGCGGGATCACTCGTCCAGCCTCATCGGCGCGGCCCTCGGGATCCCGCGACCGCACGGCGAGCGACCCGTCGGTCCTCCAGCGACCCTCGTCCTCGTCCTCGTGTCCGGAGAAGGCCCGTTCGTACAGCGGCGCGGATCCGCGTCGGCGCCGGTGCCGTCGACCGGCAGGAAGCGGAAGCCCCAGGTCCGGCCGCGGGTCGCCCAGAGCAGGATCATCGCCTGCTCCGACGCAAGACACCCTCGCGCTCGGCGCGCTCGAGATCGATCTTGAAGCCCGTGAGGATCGCGGCGAGGCTCTGCTTCTTCTCGAGCGCCCGGTCGTGGACGCCCCGGAGCTTCTCCCCCGCGAGCGAGGCGGCGTCCTGGACCATGTCCTTGCTGAGCAGCGGCACCACGGTCGCGAGCGCCGTGGAGATCAGACCGAGCCGTCCGGGCAGGCGGTGGCGGGCGCCGAACATCGCCAGCGCCATCGCCCCGGTGCCGATGGTGCCGGCGTTCTCGGCGAGCTCCCGGGCCACCTTCGCGGGGATCTCCTGCCGCCTGGCCCAGGTGACATGCCGCTCGAACGGCGCGATCGCGGCGAGCGGAAGGATCACGTCCACCCCGATCCTCTCGCGCACGGCGATGCGTCCCGGCGTGAACCGTGCCGAGGACAGCAGCAGCAGCGCGTCCTCCCCCACGGCGAGCGCCTCGTCGCCGACCACCATCGACTCGATCGCCTCGCGCGCCTGGCCGAGCTCGTCGGCGGCCTTCTCGAGCACGAGCGCCTTGAAGCGGTCCACGTCCATCTCCGGCAAGCAGGTCCGCCTTGGACAGGGCGAGCACCCAGATGCGGGGGAAGCGCACCAGTTCCTTCCCGCCGACGAGGATCTCGTCCCGCGCCCGCACCAGGCCCGTGCGCAGGGTGTGGAAGAGCGCCTTGAGGTAGCGCTCCTCCTCACCGCCCGCGTCCTTCAGCTTCTGCCCGTCGACCATCAGCGGCGCGACGTCGGAGACGAGCAGGGCGCGGAAGGCCTCGACGCGCCGTCGCTCCTCCTCCGGTCCGCTGACGGAGCGCTCGAACCACTCCCCGGGGTAGTCGTGCCACACCAGCCGCACGGCGTCGACGGGCATCGCCTTGCGCTCGGCGGCGCTGGGGGTCGCGCGCAGCGAGAGGGTGAAGCGATAGGGCTCGGCGCGGAAGCGGTTCCCGGCGGGGACCTCGGCGGAGTTCTCCATCCGGAAGTAGTTCTTCAGCGACCGGTCGCCCTGGGTGGTGTCGTCGGCGACGAGGTCGTAGAGTCGCCTACCGGTCCCGGGCCCGCGTCCGGTGGCGTCCTGGGCCGCGCCGTAGAAGGAGGACAGCGGCACCGTCTTACCGTCGCCGCTCTCCCCGAACACGGCGATGTCTTGCTCGAGCTTCCTGTCGCGGGGCGCGGGTCGTCGCGGGGTGCGCCGGATCGTCTTCTCGCGAGCCGCCATGCCCCGAGACTAGGGCACCGCCCTGCGAGTCGGCCCCTGCATGGACCGAGGTCGGTCGACGTCGATAGCCTGGTCCCACCAGCAAGGACGCCCACGCCGCACCGAGGAGCACCATGCCGCGCACCCTTCCCGAGCGACCGGACTTCGCCAGCGCGGCCGAGCAGGAGGTATGGGAGCACCTGACCGAGCAGCCGCCCGCCGAGGCGGTGCTGATCGCCGGGCGCGCGCGTCACCGCCCGCGGCGAGGAGGTCGAGGCGGATCTGCTGGTGCTCTGGCCGGGCGTCGGGATCGCGGTGATCGAGGTGAAGGGCGGGCGGATCTCCCTGGAGGACGGGACCTGGCGGCAGGCGGACCGCTCCGGCTCGCGGGAGCTCGTCCGTTCCCCGATCGATCAGGCCCAGCGCGCGAAGCACCACCTGCTGGAATACCTCAACGGCGTCTCCTCCCGTCCGGTCGGTCGTGCCGTGCACCTGGCGGTGCCGCCCTACACGCAGCCTGCCCGCGGACTGGGACCCGCCCGAGGCGCCGCGCACCCTCACGCTGGATGCGACCGACCTGTCCCGCCTCGCGGACCGGATCGTGCACGCCCTGAACTCGCAGACCCGGGACGCCTATGCCCCGCTGGACTCCGCGCAGTGCGAGCACGGCGTGAAGATGCCGCGCCGCACCCACCGCGCGATCGAGAACCACCAGCCGCTCGCGAAGGAGATCGCCGACGAGGGCAACCAGCTCACCCGCGAGCAGGAGCGCGCGATCGCCCTCTTTGCGCTTCCAGCACCGCGCGCAGATCATCGGCGGGGCCGGCTCCGGCAAGACGCACCTGGCGATGATCAAGGCCCGCACGCTCGCCCGGGACGGCTTCCGCACTGCGCTGCTGTGCTACTCCCGCGGCCTCGCCAGGCACTTCCAGCTCCTCTCCGCGACCTGGCCGGAGCAGGAGCGTCCCGCCTATGTGGGGCTCTTCCACGACCTGCCGGTGGGCTGGGGCGCTGAGACCGAGCAGGAGTTCGGCGGCTCCCCGGTCGAGTACTACGAGGAGCACCTCCCGGCCCGTCTCGCGCACCTCGCGGGCGAGACCGACGAGGAAGAGCTCTTCGACGCGATCGTCGTCGACGAGGCACAGGACTTCGCCGACGCCTGGTGGGAGGCGCTGCGCAGCCCTGCCTGCGCGACCCCGCGGAGGGTGTCCTGTTCGTGTTCGCCGACGAGCACCAGAGCGTCTTCGACCGCGAGGGTCGCGCCCCGATCACGCTGAACCCCTTCCCGCTGGACGACAACCTGCGCAAGCACCCGCACGATCGCGCACGCCTTCGCGCCGCTCACCCCGGTGGAGCAGACCCCGCGGTCGCCGGCCGGCGCGCCCGTGCGCTATCTCGCCTCCTCCGCCGAGGACGCGGTCGCGACCGCCGACGACACGGTCGAGAAGCTGATGGACGAGGGCTGGGAGCCGGGGCAGATCGCCCTGCTGACCACCGGCGACCGCCACCCCGAGCAGAGGACGCAGATCGAGCACGAGGGGTACGACGGCTACTGGGACGGGTTCTTCTCCGCGACCGATGTGTTCTACGGGCATGTGCTGGGCTTCAAGGGGCTCGAGCGGCCCGTCGTGGTGCTCGCGGTCAACGGCTTCGGCGCCGCGGAGCGGGCACGCCAGGCGCTCTACGTGGGCCTGTCCCGGGCCCGCTCGCTGCTGGTGGTGGTCGGGGACGGCGGGGAGATCTGGGACGCGGGCGGGCCCGTAGTGTGGGAGCGGATCAGCGGGAGCCGGTGAGCCGGCGCACCACCACCAGCGTGATCACGGTCGCGAGCGTCGGCAAGACGATCCCCAGCAAGACGAAGGCGGCCGCGCTCCCTGTCCGCTCCTGCATCCAGGCGAAGTTCATGCCGAAGAAACCGGTCGCGAGCGTGAGCGGCATGAAGATCGTCGCGACCAGGGTGAGCCGCTCGTTGACGACGGCGCCCTGTTCTGCCAGCAGATCGCCGAGCACCGTGTGAAGGCGTGCGGCGGCGGAGCTGTTCGCCTTGAACTCGACCGCGGCCCGACGCGCCGGTGGCGCGGCTCCTTCGGGAGCTCCTGGGAGAGTCGCTCCTCGGGGAGGCACAGCCGGTGCATCGCGGCCTGGGCCGCCTGGATGCGGAAGAGATCCGACCGCCTCCTGCCCAGCAGGCGCCGGCGCGCCGCGGCGGCGTAGCCGTCGGCGCGGTCCTCGAACTGCTCGCTCTCGTCCTCGAACCCGTCCAGCACCTCCTCGCCGCGGCGCGCGACGGCCAGCAAGCATCCCGACGACGGCCTCGCGGACGCCGTCGGCGGCCGTCGCCTCCGCGCGCACCGCCTCCAGCGCCTCCGGCGCCCCCATGACGAGCACCCCTGCGGCGGCGGCGTGGATCCGCACGGCCAGGTGCTGTGCACCGTAGTCCGGCAGGAGCAAGACGAGCTCGATCCGCCCTCCCGTCAGGTGCGCGAAGGGCCGACGGGCGAGCTCGTCGGTGCGCGGACCCTGGATGTCCCAGCTCCGGACGGCCGCCTCGACGACCGGGTCCTGGAGGTCACGGGCGAACGCGCACCCGGGCGCGTCGCCGAGCGCCTCGAGACCTTCGACGGAATCGACGACCTGCATGCGGGGTCCTCCTCGGGCTCAGAGCGAGACGATCAGCGGCGTCGCCCCGACGACGAGTCCGGAGGCGATCAGCGCGATCGTGGTGCACCCGAGGATGCCACGCATCGTCAGCCCGGCGATCGCCGGCCGCGGGAGCGTCCGGAAGAGCGGGATCATGGTGATCCGCTGGCCGCCGTCGGAGGGGACGCGGACCATCGCAGGCGCGCGAGCCGCCCGGAGTGTTCGTTTCCCCTGGCCCCGCCCGGCCCGTCGGGCGCGGCTCCTTCGCCAAGACCCTCGTCGGCACCGGCGTGGAGATGTTCGACTGGACGATCTACTCGACCCTCGCCTCCTTCTTCGCCACGTCCTTCTTCGGCGCGGATCTCCGACACCCGGCGGCGCCGCGCCTCGCTGCTCAGGCGGCACCGTCCCGGCCCTGCAGGCGTGGATCGGCGGGACCTGGGGGCCACAGTACTTCGCCCTCTACGTCACCGCCGCGGCGGTCGTCTCCATCGTGGTGGTGCTGGCCACGGTCCCGGAGACCCGGGCCAAGGACCTGCACGCGGAGACGACCACCGCGGACCTCGCGCGCTGAGGGGCGCTCAGTACCAGCTGTCCTTCTCGAGCGTGTAGCGGATGTCGGCGAGGTCCGCCTCCGCCACCTGCACGCGGTCACGGGTGATGGACTTCAGCGCCAGCTCTCGACGGGCGATCCGCCAGCCGTCCTCGCCGCGTACCAGGTCGTCGACGTAGATCCCGGTGCCGCGGATGAGCAGGAAGGTGCCCTCCTCCTCGGTGGTCTGCAGGGTCGTCCACAGCGCCTCGGTGACGGCGTGCGCGCTGTCGCCGTCGATCCGGTGACGGGTCTTGCCCACGAGGTCTTCGCCCGCCCAGGCGGGTCACGTCGTTGCGGGAGAGCGACTCGACGAGGGAGCGGGGGTCGAGCACCTTCTCGCGGTCGATCAGCACGATCTCGGCATCGGGCGTGAAGGCCTCGGGCAGGATCGACCAGTCGCGCTGGTCCAGCGCGTGGGAGTAGGCGTTGATCGCGTCGTCGATGCCGGCGCGGTCCAGCAGGTCCTGCACGGTGGTGGCGGTCATGAGGGATCCTCTCGGTGCAGCGGGTCAGGGGCGGGAGCCGGGATGGGGCCGACGCTCAGCCCCACTTGATGGTCGAGCCGGCGTCGATCGGCAGGTGAACGCCGGTGATGAAGCGGGCCTCGTCGGAGACGAGGAAGAGCACCGCGTTGGCGACGTCGATCGGGTCGATCCACGGCACGTCCAGCGGCTTGCCCTTCGAGAAGCCCTCGACGACGTCCGCGGGCCGCGGGTCCTCGAGGTCGGGACGGAACTTCCGCATGAAGTCCCGGTTCAGCACCAGCTCGGTGCCCACGGCGGTGGGGTGGGTGGTGTTGACCCGGCCGCCGAAGGGGCCGAGCTCGTGGGCCCAGGTCTCGGCGAGGCCGACGAGCGCCGTCTTGGCCGCGGTGTAGGCCGAGGAGTTCGCGCCGCCGCGGATCCCGGCGGTGGAGGAGGCGAGCACCACGGCCGAACCGTTCGGGTTCTGCTTCAGCACCGGGAAGACGGCGCGGGCGGTGTTCATCACGCCCGTCAGGTTCACGTCCAGGACGGTGCGCCAGGTGGAGTCCGGGAGGTCCTCGACCGGCGGCTCCTGGAGCAGCGACCCCGGCGTTGGCGAAGACGATGTCGATCCGCCCGAACTCCTCGACCCCGCGTGCCACGGCGGCGTCCAGCGAGGACCGGTCGGTGACGTCGGCGACGACCGGCAGGAGGGCGGAGGGGTCCGGCAGGGAGGCGCGGAGCGCCTCGAGGGTCTCCTGCTGGCGTTCGAGGTCGGCAGCGATCACGCGGGCCCCTTCCTCGATCAGTCGCTGCGCGGTCGCGGAGCCGATGCCGCCCGCGGCGCCGGTCACCAGGGCGATCCGGTCCTGGACGCGCCCGGCGGGGAGGCTCGGGGTGGTGGTGCTCTCGGTGCTGGTCACGGCTGTCCTCTCGCGCGGTGGATCGGTGCGGCGGGCTCCGTGCCGCTCCCCTGTTCTACAGCATCGGCCCGGGAGCGATCCGGCACGGTTCACACGACGACGCACAGGCCAGGAGCGCACCAGGCGTACTCTTCCTCTGCCTCGTCCCCTGCGCCCCCGCCGATGCGCCGCTCCCCTCCTGGAGGACATGCATGCCCGACGCCACGCGTCCCAGCCCCGCCCGCGACCCCCGCCTGGACCGTCCCTGGCCCGCGCTGTGGTCGATCGTGCTGGGCTTCTTCATGATCCTGGTCGACACCACGATCGTCACGGTCGCGGTCCCGCGGATGCAGGAGGACCTGGGGGCGGAGCTGACCGGCCTGCTGTGGGTGACCAGCGCCTATCTGCTCGCCTACGCGGTGCCGCCGCTGATCACGGGGCGGCTCGGGGACCGGCTGGGGCTGAAGTCGGTCTATCTCGTCGGGCTCCTCGTGTTCACCGCGTCGAGCCTGTGGTGCGGGCTCGCGGGGAGCGTGGAGATGCTGATCGTGGCGCGCGTGGTGCAGGGCCTCGGTGCGGGGACGATGACCCCGCAGACCATGTCGATGATCACCCGCATGTTCTCGCCGCGGCGGCGAGGTCAGGCGATGGCCGTGTGGGGCGCGACGGCAGGGGTCGCGAGCCTCGTCGGCCCCGTCCTCGGCGGGTCGCTGGTGGACGGGCCGGGCTGGGAGTGGATCTTCTTCGTCAACGTGCCCGTCGGGGTGCTCGCGATCGCGCTGGTGCTCCGCAACGTGCCGCGCTTCCCGCGCCGCTCGCACTCCTTCGACTGGCTCGGCGTGGCGCTCTCGGCGACGGGCCTGTTCCTGCTGGTGTTCGGGATCCAGGAGGGCGACAGCTACGACTGGGGCACGATCACGGACTCCCTGGTGATCGGCCCCGTGGACACGGGCGTGCCCGTGACGGTGCCCGGGATGATCCTCGCCGGGGTGCTGGTGCTGGCGGTGTTCGTCCTCTGGCAGGCGGTGATGCGGCGCGAACCGCTGGTGCCGCTGTCGCTCTTCCGCGACCGCAACTTCTCGGTCGCGAACGTGGCGATCGCGATGATGGGCGCGACCGTGCTCAGCTTCGCGATCCCCACCACGCTGTTCTTCCAGCAGGTGCTCGGCATGTCGCCGACGCAGGCGGCGCTGATGACGGCACCCTCCGCGGTGCTCTCGCTGGTCCTCGCGCCGCTGGTCGGCCGCTGGATGACGAGCCACGACCCGCGACCGCTGGCGCTGATCGGCTTCGCCTCGCTGGCGGGCGGGTCGCTGTGGCTCTCCCTGCTGATGGACCCGGACGCCTCCGTGCTGGTCCTTCTGTCGCCGTTCGTGCTGATCGGGATCGGGAACGCCTGCATCTGGGGGCCGCTGTCCCTGACCGCGACCCGCAATCTCCCGCCCTCGCAGGCCGGCGCCGGATCCGGCGTCTACAACGAGATGAGGCAGGTCGGCTCGGTGCTCGGCTCGGCCGGCATCGCGACGCTCATGGCCGACCGGATCGCGGCCCGCCTCGGTGAGGCGACCAGGGGCCAGGGCGGCGCGCCTGCGGGCGCGGAGTCCGGAGCAGGCTCCCTGCCCCCGTTCCTGCACGCCCCGTACGCCGCGGCGATGGCCGACGCCATGTGGCTTCCCGTCGGCCTCGCCGCGGTCGGCCTCCTCGCCGCGCTCGCCATCGGCCGACCGATCGACACCGGGGTGTGGGCGAAGGACGAGTGAGAGCTCAGCGGTGGCCGTCCGGCGGCCAGGCGCCCGGGATCTGGGCGACCGCGTCCTCGCGCCGCCCCGTGACGGGGATGGGCCGCAGTCCTTCGTGCGGGGCGAACCCCGGCGGGATCGCCCCGAAGCGGCCGATCGCGTGGAGGATCTCCTCGGCGATCTTCGTCGCGCTCCGGTGGGAGAACAGGAACAGCGACTTGCGCACCGGGCCGCGGTGACGCGGCTGTCGGGGCGCCTCGATGTCGGCTCCCCACGGCCCGTTGAACACGACGGCGTGCACCCCGAGCGCGCCGGGGAACGTCTTGTACTGGAAGAAGAAGAACGGCATGCCGAGCTCGCGGGCGGTCTTGGCCCCGTCGGTGACCACAGCGACCGTGCGGGGGTCGATCTCACGGCCCCCGATCACGTAGGTGGGGCTGAACGGGAGTCCGGGAACGAGCCTGCCCAGGAGGATCCCGCGCTCGCACACGACCAGTCGCGCGTCGATGGTGAACAGATAGATGCCGAGCATGAGCAGCGCCATGAAGAAGGTGAACCCGATGGTCAGGGCGGGACTCTCCCCGGACTGAGCACCAGCATCAGCCAGATCAGGACCACGATGCCCGCCAGGAAGAGGGGCAGCAGCGGACCGGCGCCGACCCGCCGGGACCGCGGCGGCTTCCCGACGAGCTCCCGGTGGCGCCGGGCGATGAATCGTGCTCGCAGCGGGATCATCCCGTCCTCCCCTTCCAGGGTCCGTGTCACCGCCGGCTAACCGCGGAGGCGTCCCGGAGCGATGGGGAGCACTCCCCACCGCCGTCCACAGCCGGGCCCTCCCGCTCGCGGCCCGTCGACCCCGCGGCCTAGAGTGGCGGGCATGAGCACCCCTCCTCCCGCCGACACCGTCTCCGCGCTGCGAGAAGGGGATGCCGGACGGACGGAGGAGGCGCTCGCGATACTCTCGCGGGTCTTCGGCTACGACTCCTTCCGGGGCGAGCAGGCCGCGATCATCGACCAGGTCGCCGGCGGCGGGGACGCAGTGGTGCTGATGCCCACCGGCGGCGGCAAGTCGCTGTGCTACCAGATCCCGGCCCTGCTGCGGGAGGGCACCGGAATCGTCGTCTCGCCGCTGATCGCGCTGATGGCGGACCAGGTCGCGGCGCTCGAGGCGGTCGGCATCCGCGCCGCGTACCTCAACTCCACCCTCGAGATGCACGAGGCGCAGGCCGTCGAGCAGCGAGCCGCTCGCCGGAGAGTTGGACCTGCTGTACATGGCGCCGGAGCGCCTGGTCCTCCCCCGCACCGTCCAGTCGCTGCGGCGCGCGCGCTCGCGCTGTTCGCGATCGACGAGGCGCACTGCGTCTCCCAGTGGGGCCACGACTTCCGCCCCGATTACCTGGGCCTGTCGATGCTCGCCGACGCCTTCCCCGGCGTGCCCCGCATCGCGCTGACCGCGACCGCGACCGAGGCGACCCACCGCGAGCTCACCGAGCGCCTGCAGATGCAAAGCAGGCCCGACACTTCGTCTCGAGCTTCGACCGACCCAACATCCAGTACCGCATCGAGCCGAAGGCCTCCCCGCGCGAGCAGCTCGCTGCGCCTGATCACCGCCGAGCACGAAGGCGACTCCGGGATCGTCTACTGCCTCTCCCGCAAGTCGGTGGAGACCACCGCGCAGTGGCTCGCCGACCGCGGCATCCCCGCGCTCCCGTATCACGCGGGCCTGCCGCCGGAGGTGCGCCAGGACCACCAGGAGCGGTTCCTGCGCGCCGACGGGCTGATCATGGTCGCGACGATCGCCTTCGGCATGGGGATCGACAAGCCCGACGTGCGCTTCGTGGCCCATCTCGACCTGCCCAAGTCCATCGAGGGCTACTACCAGGAGACGGGCCGCGCGGGCCGCGACGGCCTGCCCTCGACCGCGTGGATGGCCTACGGCCTCGGCGACGTGGTCAGCCAGCGGAAGTTCATCGAGGGCGGCGAGGGCTCCGAGCAGTTCAAGCGCAACGCCCGCTCGCACCTCGACGCGATGCTCGCCCTGTGCGAGACGGTCGACTGCCGGCGCGTGCAGCTCGCTGCGCTACTTCGGCCAGGACTCCTCCCCGTGCGGGAACTGCGACACCTGCTTGAACCCTCCGCAGACCTGGGACGCGACGGTCGCGGCGCAGAAGCTCCTCTCCGCCGTGATCCGCCTGGACAGGGAGCGCGGCCAGCGCTTCGGCTCCGGCCAGGTGGTGGACGTGCCGCTGGGCCGCGAGTCCGAGCGCTCCCTGGGCTCCCGCCACCACGAGCTGAGCGTGTGGGGCATCGGCGAGGAGCTCTCGGAGAAGGAGTGGCGCACCGCGATCCGGCGCCTGCTCGCACGGGGGATCCTCGAGGCGGAGGGCGACTACGGCGTGCTCGTCCCCGGCCCGCAGGCCGGCCCCGTGCTCCGCTCCCAGGAGACCGTGCGGCTCGCCGTCGACCGCGCCCCGCGGCGCGGTGCGCGCGGCGGCGGCCGACGCGCCGGCGGCGCCTCCCGCGCCGCCGAGACCCTCGAACCCGCCCAGCGGGAGCGCTTCGAGGCGCGCGCGCCTGGCGCACCTCGGTCGCGAAGGAGAAGCAGATCCCGCCCTACATGGTCTTCTCCGACGCGACCCTGGTCGGGATCGTGGAGACGGCGCCGCAGTCCGTCCAGCGGCTCGGCGCGGTCAGCGGGGTGGGCGCGAAGAAGCTCGCCGAGTACGGGGAGGACGTGCTCGAGGCGCTCTCGGGCGCCGACGCCGGCTGAGCACCTCCCCGACTACCCTGTGGACACACGTCCACGAACGACTCCGGGGAAACCACCATGACCGCACCGACGCCGCCCCAGGGCCCTGCCCAGGGAGGGCCGCAGGGCCCTCAGCACTTCACCCCGCCGCCGGCGGAGCCGGTCTCGCAGTCCTCCGCCCGCAAGAACCTGGTCATCGCCGGCGTGCTCGCCGGGGGCGGTCGCCTGCTGGTGATCCTGGTCGTGATCGCGCTGATCATCTACTTCGCAGTGCGCGGCGGCGACTCCGGGGGCGGCGGCGGGGAGACCGGCGCGGCGGACCTCCCCCGGAGGAGCAGGCCACAGCGCTGGTGGCGGACTACTTCGACGCCCTGGCCGCAGGAGACGCGGCGACCGCCCTGGAGCTGAACCCGGTGAACGAGGACATGGGCGCCGCGCCGGCGCCCGTCGAGGCGTACACGGCCGCCCTCGAGGCCGCGCCGATCACCGGGGTCGAGCTCGGCACCCCGGTCATCGACGACGGCGGCCTCGCCGAGGGCGAGGTGCCGGTGACCTTCACGGTGGGTGACGAGACCGTCTCCGACACGTATCGCGTGCACGACTACGACGACGACGGCGTGATGGAGCTGACCGGCGGCCACACGATGACCCAGGTCCCGGACGGCCTCGACGGCCTGGGACTGACGGTCAACGGCGCCGAGGTGACCGCGGGCGAGCCCATCGCCCTGATGCCCGGCGGCTACGAGGTCGCCCTCGGGGCCGAGCACTTCGCGCTGACCTCGACCGATCCGCTGCTCGTCGGGGAGCTGGCCAGTTCCCTCGAGTGGCCGGAGGCGACGCTCACCGAGGAGGGGCTGACGGCCTTCCGCGGCGCGGTCGACGACGCGGTGCAGGCCTGCCTGGAGCAGACCACCCTCGAGGCCGGTCGCGGGATGACCCCGGTGCCGACGACGAGCGATGACGGCTGGACCATGGTGGAGAACACCGTGGAGCGCTCCATCTCCGAGGACACGCGCGCACGATCGACACCATGGAGGCGACTCCCTCCTCCGACGAGCCGACCTACGTCGAGGGCACCTCGGTCGGCTCGGTCACGACCACGATCGAGTGCACCAAGGACGGCCAGAAGGGCCGGTGCGAGATGTGGCTGGGCGGCGGCATGGGCATCCCGAACGTGGACATGGCCGATCCGGAGTCGCCCGTCACCTGGAGCTGAAGGTCAGCTCACCCCGCCCGGGAACTCGGCCGGCTCGCCCGGCTGGGTGCCGGCGGTGAGATCGATGCCGTAGCCCGAGGCGTGGCGGCGGCTCGGTCCCGGCGTAGAGCCCCTCGACGCTCTCGTCGAGGCGGAACACGCGGGCGCCGCGCAGGCGGTGGTCCTCGGCGCCGCCGAGGCCGTAGGTGCCGAAGCCGGTGCCCGGCGCGTAGCCGAGCTGGATGCCGTAGTAGTCGGCGACATAGGTGTTGATGTGGTCGTGGCCGACGAACAGGCCCTTCACGTCTCCGCGCTGCAGCATCGCGGCGAACATGCCGGAGTTGAACGGGCCGGGGCACTCGTCCTCGTTGCGCTCCCCGACGATCGAGTGCTTCTGGACCGCGCGGGCGTGATCGGCCTCGGTGCGGGCGTCGACGCTCGCGAACCACGCGAAGCGGTGCTCCCACAGGGCGATGTGCTGGAAGACCAGCCCCGGGACGAGGCCGCGATTGCGCCGCTCGAGCGCGGCGGAGGTGGAGAGATACCACTGCACCTGGTCGGGGCGCGGCCAGTCCCAGTCGGGGTAGCCCTCGAAATCCTGCCCGGCGATCTGCTCGGGGGCATAGCGGCCGGAGTCCAGCGACCACAGCGCGAAGGCCTCGCCCCTGTCGCGGCGGGGCCGGATCGTGAGGACCCGGTTGCCGGTGCCGGTGACGGCGGCGCCGGGGGTGTTGAGGTTGTGGGGGTACTGGCGCACGAAGTCGATGTACGCGCTCTCGTCGAGCCCCGTGACGGGGGTGGAGTCCTCGTCGTGGTTGCCGAATGTCAGCGCCCACGGGATGCCGCGGTCCTCCATCGGCCGCACCACGTTGTTGATCGCCTGCTTCGCCTCGAGGGCGCTGGTGGGCGAGCCGTTGATGACGTCGCCGTTGATGAGGGCGAAGTCCGGTCGCACGTCGTCGAGCACCGCCTCCTGCGGCTGGATCGTGCGGCGGTCGGTGCGGGGGCCGTCCTGGGTGTCGTTGAACTGGACGACGGTGAAGGTGCCGTCCTCGCGGAAGCGGAGCCGGTTGCGCACGATGCCGTCCTTCCCTGCGGGCGCCGAGGGCGCGGCGCTCGCGGCGCCGGCCGCGCCGGCGGTGGCGAGTCCGGCCATCGCCGCGGCGGTGGAGGTGCGCAGCAGGCCGCGCCGGGACGGGGACAGGGAGGAGGGGGTCATGGGGTGCCTTGTCTCGGGGAGGGATGAGGGCTCTCCTACCGAACCCCTCCGGCATGACGTCCTTCCCCCGGCTCCGGGACGCGGGCCTGAACGTCGGGTGAACTTGCCCGGCCCTCCTCCTCAGCCCTCCGCGCGCCCGCTCCCCCACTCCTGCGCGTACGCCTCGCGCCGCCGCGCCTGCTCGGCCGGGTCGGGAACGGGCAGGGAGGCGATGAGGCGGCGTGTGTACGGGTGCTGGGGCCGCTGCAAGCACGTCCGGTCCGTGCCCCTCCTCGACGAGCTCACCGCGGTAGAGCACCCCGATGCGGTGGGCGAGGGAGTCGACCACGGCGAGGTCGTGGCTGATGAACAGCGCCGCGAAGCCGAGCCGCCGCTGCGGCTCGCGGAACAGCGCCAGCACCGTCGCCTGCACGGAGACGTCCAGGGCGCTGGTCGGCTCGTCGGCGACGAGCGGCTCGGGGCCGAGGACGAGCGCGCGGGCGAGGGAGACCCGCTGGCGCCGCCCGCCGGAGAGCTCGTGGGGGTAGCGCCGTGCGTAGACGCCCGGCGGCTCGACCGCCTCGAGCGGCTCGCGCACGCGCCGGCCACGCTCGGCGGCGTCGAGCTCGCTGCTCATGGACGACGAGCGGCTCGGCGATGCACTGCTCGATCGTCAGGTGCGGGTTGAAGGAGGTGGCCGGGTCCTGGAAGACGAAGCCGATCCGCCGCCGCAGCGGGGTGAAGCTCCGCTCCCGCATCCCGCGCATCTCGTGCCCGAGCACGGCGAGGCTCCCGCCGGTGGTGCGCTCGAGCCCCGCGAAGGCGCGGCCGATGGTGGTCTTTCCGGAGCCGGACTCCCCCACCAGGCCGTACACCTCGCCGCGGCGGATGGTCAGGTCCACCCCCTTGACGGCGCGGAAGGGGGCGCGGCCCAGCCGGCCCGGATACTCGACGATCAGGTCGCGGGCGACGACGAGCGGCTCCGCCTCCTCGAGCGCCTCGCTGCGCGGCGGGCTCGAGGGCGTTCCAGGCGGAGTCCCGGCCCAGGTGGGGCACGGCGGCGAGCGGCTTCTGCGTGTACTCCTCGCGGGGGTCCGCGAAGAGCTCCGTCGCCGTGGCCCGCTCGACGATGCGGCCGTGATGCATGACCGCGACGGAGTCGGCGAGGTCCGCGACCACGCCCATGTTGTGCGTGATCAGGATGATCGAGGTGCCGAAATGGTCGCGCACATCGCGCAGCGAGGTCGAGGATCTCGGCCTGGACGGTGACGTCGAGGGCGGTGGTGGGCTCGTCGGCGACGATCAGCTCGGCGCCGAGCGCGAGCGCCATCGCGATCATGATGCGCCGCTTCTGCCCGCCGGAGAACTCGTGCGGGTAGCGGTCGATGCGCTCGGCCGCGTCGGGGATCCCCACCGACTCGAGCGCCCGGACGGCCTCGGCCCGGATCTCCCTGCGGGAGATCCGCCCGCGATGGGCGCGCGGCCCTCCCCGATCTGCCACCAGATCGGGAAGACGGGGTTCAGGGCGCTGGAGGGCTCCTGGAAGATCATCGAGACGTCCTCGCCGCGCAGGCGGCGCATCTGCGCGGCGGTCAGGCGCACGACGTCGGTGCCGGAGACCAGCACGGTCCCGGTGGCCTCCGCCGTCTCCGGCAGCAGCCCCAGCACCGAGCGGGCGGTGACGGACTTGCCGGAGCCGGACTCGCCGACGACCGCGAGGATCTCTCCGGGAGCGACCTCGAGGCTGACCCCGTCCACGGCGTGGACCTCGCCGCCGTCGGTCGCGAAGCGGATGTCGAGGTCCCGGATCTCGAGACGTGCTGGGGCCTGGCTCATGCGGCCACCGTCCTCTCGCTGCGTCGGCGTCGGCGCCGGGTGCGCGCCGCGGGTCGTTGAGGTCGTTCACGGATTCGCCCACAAGCGTCACCCCGAGCACGGCCAGCACGATCGCGAGGCCCGGGAACAGCCCCGTCCACCAGATGCCGCTGGTCGCGTCGGACATGGCGCGGTTGAGGTCGTAGCCCCATTCGGAGGCGCTGGTCGGCTCGATGCCGAAGCCGAGGAAGCCCAGCGCCGCGAGGGTCAGGATCGACTCGGAGGCGTTCAGGGTGAAGATCAGCGGGAGGGTGCGGGTGGCGTTGCGCAGCGAGGTGGGTGCCCATGATGCGGCGGTGCCCGGTGCCCACCACCTTCGCGGCCTCGACGAAGGGCTCGGCCTTCAGCCGCACCACCTCGGCGCGGATCACGCGAAAGTACTGCGGCACGAACACCACCGTGATCGACAGCGCGGCGGCGAGGATGCCGCCCCAGGCGTCGGACTGCCCGCCGGAGATCACGATCGACATCACGATCGCGAGCAAGAGGGAGGGGAAGGCGTAGATCGCATCGGCCAGCATCACCAGCACCCGGTCCAGCCAGCCGCCCATGTAGCCGGAGAGCAGTCCGAGCGCGACGCCGAGGAACAGGGAGGCCGCGACCGCGCAGACCATCACGGCGACCGCGGTGCGGGTCCCCCAGATCACGCGGGAGAGCACGTCGAAGCCGGTGACGGTGGTGCCCAGCGGGTGGGCGGCCGACGGGGGCCGCTGGGTGCCGAAGGCCTCTCCGTCCGCGGCGGTGTCGGCGAAGCCGTAGGGGGCCAGCGGCGGGGCGAGCGGCGCGGTCAGCAGCAAGCAGGCCCACCAGCACCACGCCGGCCACCAGCATCCCGCGCCGCAGGCCGACGCCGCGGCGCAGGTGGCTGACCACGGGCAGGCGCAGGTACCAGGGCGCTCGGGCGGTCGCGGCGACGACCGCGGTCTCGGCGGCGAGGTCGGTGCCGGCGGCGTCGCCCTCGTCGACGGGCTCGGGGTTCGACAGCGTCATCTCAGTACCTCACCCTCGGGTCGATCAGCGCGGCGATCACGTCGACGACGAAGTTCGAGATCGCGACGATCACGGCGAGCATCATCACGATGCCCTGCACGGCGACGTAGTCGCGGGCCTTCATGTACTCGGCGAGCATGTATCCCAGGCCGTTCCATTCGAAGGTGGTCTCGGTGAGCACGGCCCCGCCGAGCATCATCGCGATCTGCATGCCCATCACGG
Source organism: Brachybacterium sp. GPGPB12 (assembly GCF_038396325.1). Classification (NCBI taxonomy): domain Bacteria; kingdom Bacillati; phylum Actinomycetota; class Actinomycetes; order Micrococcales; family Dermabacteraceae; genus Brachybacterium; species Brachybacterium sp. GPGPB12. Next base: position 558,752 of record NZ_CP149573.1, read on the forward strand.
TGATGATCGGGATCAGCGCCGGGCGCAGGGCGTGGCGGGTGGTCAGGCGCGACTCGGCCACGCCGCGGGAGCGGGCGGACTCGATGTACTGCATCTCGAGTGTTCCGATCATGTTGGTGCGCACCAGGCGCAGGAAGATCCCCCCGGTGAGGATCCCCAGCGCGACCGCGGGGAGGATCGCGTGGGAGACCACGTCGCGCAGCGACTCCAGATCCCCGAGCCGCGCCGCGTCCAGGAGGAAGAACGGGCTGGGGTTCAGGATGGTGCTCATCGTGATCTCGCCGCGGGTGGAGATCCGCCCGGCGACCGGCGACCAGCCGAGCCCGACGGAGAACACGAGCTTCAGCAAGCAGGCCGACGAAGAACACCGGGGTGGCGTAGCCGAGGATCGCCACGATCCGCGCGCACCGCATCGGGCCAGCGGTCGCGGGTGCGGGCCGCGATCATCCCCAGCGGCACCCCGATCACGAGCGCGACGACGACCGAGTAGACGACCAGCTCGAAGGTCGCCGCCCCGTAGGTGGTGAGGATCTCGGTGACGGGGGTGCGGTCGGTGTAGGTGGTGCCGAAGTCGCCGCGCAAGACCCCGCCGAGGTAGTCGAAGTACTGGATGATCAGCGGCCGGTCGTAGCCCGCCTCGGCGCGGCGGGCGGCGAGCTCGCTCGGGGTGAGCCGGCCGCCGAGCGCGGCGGTGATCGGGTCGCCTGTGATCCGCATCAGGAAGAACACCACCGTCATCAGGATGAAGACGGTCGGGATGATCAGCAGGAAGCGCAAAGCAGGATGTAGCGGCCGAGGCCGCCCCCGAGGCCCGGCGGCGCGGGCGTCGGGGGGCGTGCTCGACCTCGGTCTCGGGGGCGGCGGTCACTTGGACAGCGGCGAGATGCGGAACTTGAAGGAGGAGTCGAGCGTGACGCCCTGGACCTCCGCCGTGGAGACCGCGATCTGCGCGCCCTGCAGCAGCGGCAGGGTCGAGATGTCCTCGGCGACGACGTCCTGGATCTGCACGAACAGCGCCTCGCGCTCGGCGGGGTCCGAGGTGCCGCGCCGCTTCTGGATCAGCTCGTCGACCTCGGGGTTCGAGTAGTGGTTGGCCAGGAAGTTCTCGGTGACGAAGAAGGGCGAGAGGTAGTTGTCGGCGTCGGAGTAGTCCGGGAACCAGCCCAGCTGGTAGGCGGGATAGACGTCGGCGACGCGGTCGTCGCTGTACTGCACCCATTCGGTGGACTTCAGGTCCACCGCGAACAGCCCGTCGGCCTCGAGCTGGCCCTTGACCGCCGCGTACTCGTCGCCGGAGGAGTTGCCGTAGTGGTCAGGGTTGTACTGCAGGCTCAGCTGCACCGGGATCTCCACGCCCGCGTCCTCGAGCCGGCCGCGAGCGCGTTCGGCGTCGGGGCCGCCGGAGCCGTCGCCGTACATGTCCTTGAACTGGGTGCCGGCGCCGGGCAGGCCCTCGGGGATGTAGGAGAACAGCGGCGTGTAGGTGTCGTTGTAGACGGAGCTGGCGATGGCCTGGCGGTCGATGAGGTCGGCGACCGCCTGGCGGACGGCGTGGGCCTTGTCGGGGTCCGGGTCCTCGGTCTTCTCGCCGTAGGGGTTGGTGTGGAAGTTGAAGACGATGTAGCGGATCTCGCCGCCGGGGCCCTCGTGGACCGTCACCGCGTCGTCGCCCTGCAGGTCGGCGATGTCGGTCGCGGAGAGGGAGCGCCACACGCAGTCGATGTTGCCCTGCTGGATGTCGAGCTTCATGTTGTTCTGGTCGGCGTAGTACGACATCGACACGCTCGCGGTCGCCGGCGCGCCGAACAGCCCCTGGTAGCCGTCGAAGGCCTCGAAGGTGACCAGCTCGTTGATCTTCCAGCTGGTGATCGCGTAAGGGCCGCAGAAGGCGTTCCCGTCCACGATCTCGGCGTCGGAGAGCACGGCGTCGGCCGGGAACACCTCGGCGTCGACGATCGGGCCGGCCGGGGAGCACAGCACGTAGGGGAAGGTCTGGTCGCCGGGCTCCTTGAGGTGGAACTCGACGGTGAGCTCGTCGACCGCCTCGACCTTCTCGAGGTTGCCCAGCAGGCTCGAGGGGCCGTTGGGGTCGGCGATCGCGAGCCGCCGGTCGAAGGTGTGCTTGACGTCCTCGCTGGTGAGCTCGTTGCCGTTCGCGAAGGTCAGCCCCTCCTTGAGGGTGACGGTGTACACGTTGTCGCTGGTGAACTCCGCGGTCTCGGCGAGGTCCGGCTCGGGGACGCCGTCCTCGGAGCCGACGGAGGTGTTCATCAGGTACGCGTAGCACTGGGTCCACACCGTCGAGGAGCCGTTGTCGTAGGCGGCGGCGGGGTCGAGCGCGGTGACCTTGTCGGTGGTGCCGATGGTGAGGGCGCCGCCGCCCCCGCCGCCGGATCCGCCGTCGGATCCCCCGTCCTCGGTGGTCTGGGCGCAGGCGGTCACCAGCACGGGGACCCCGGCCATCGTCAGCGACATGGTGCGTCGCGTGGGGGTCATGGCGGCGTCGAACATCGGGGTCCTCCAGGAGGCCGGTCGGCATCAGGGGTGGTGATGCCGTGCAGGGGACGGGCGGGGATGTGATCCAGCGCACCCGCACAGGGGTGGCCAGCACAGTACCCCTCCCCCAGGGGCGGCCGCGGCGGGTTCGCCCGCAGAGCGCTCACGGTGATCGAACTGTGATCTGCGACGCCGCCCGATCGGGCGGTCGGTTCAGCCCTCGCCCCACCAGCGCAAGACCCGCGCGGCGCCTGCAGGGTCAGCCACGGCGAGGGCTCCCCCACCGGGACGTCGACCTCGAACCAGACCGCACCGGGCAGGCGGTGCCGCTGGAGCCAGGTGCCGTCCTCCTGCGCGCGTCGAGGACGGACCGGGCGGCGTCGGCCATCCGCGGATCGCGCAGATCCCGCTCGCGGAAGTGGTCGAGCGCCCGCGGCCGCGGAGTAGATGTGCCGCGGCGGGTACAGGAAGTGCTCCACCCAGGGGCCGACGATCTCCCCGGTGCTCGCCCGGCGCATGAGACGCCGCCGCAGGAGGTACTCCTCCGCCTCGCCCCTCGCGGCGCGCGCGACGGGCGAGCCGCCGGTGGCCTGCTCGTGCACGTGCAGGGCCCGCAAGACGTTCAGGGTCGAGTGGAAGCTCGCGCGCGTCGAGCCGTCCTCCCACTCGCAGTTCCAGCCGCCCTCGTCCATGCGGTGGGCGAGGAACCAGCGGGGCAGGGCGGAGACGTCGGCTCCGAGCCAGAGGCCGTTGGCCAGCGTCATCGCGTTGATGCAGCAGTCCACCTCGCCGCCCCAGTAGGGCAGGGAGGGGTCGTGCTCCCAGTGCGCGTGCTCGGCGAGCTTCGCGGCGGTATCGCGCTCGACGAGCGGAGCGGGGTCCATGCCCCATTCGCGCGGCGTGGTGAGGGACCAGGTGGTCGCGGTCCAGGGCTGGCCGGGCGGCTCGAGGTTCTCGGGGGCGTCGAAGAACCCGGCGGGGAAGAACGCGCCCCCGGCCCACAGCCCGGTCTCCGGGTCCTGGTGGTCCAGCGACCTCGCCCCGAAGCCCTCGTGGGGGATGCGCGCGCGGGTCGCCTCCCACACCTCGGCCGGCTGGTCCAGCAGATCGCGCTCGACCTGCCAGCGCAGGGAGGGGTCGGTGTCGAGGAGCCAGGAGACGACGTCGGTGGGAGCCACCCTGGGATCCTCCCCGCGAACCGCGGCGCGGGCAACCCCGCCCGCCGCCTAGTCTGCGCTCATGTCGCGCCCCGTCTCGGCCGGGATCATCTCCGGTCTCGTCGCGTTCACGAGCTCCTTCGTCGTCGTCCTCGCGGGTCTCGAGGGGGTCGGCGCCTCGCCCGCGCAGGCGGCGAGCGGACTGCTCGCGGTGAGCGTGCTGATGGGGCTGTGCTCGATGTCGCTCTCTCTGCGCACCCGTCTGCCGATCACGGTGGCCTGGTCCACCCCGGGCGCCGCGCCGCTCGCGGCGACGGGCGCCGTGGACGGCGGCTGGCCCGCCGCGGTCGGCGCGTTCGTGCTGGTCGGGGTGCTGATCGTGCTGACGGGGCTGGTGCCCGCGCTCGGCGCCCTGATGGCCCGGATCCCGACCCCGATCGCGCAGGCGATGCTCGCCGGGGTGCTGTTCCAGCTGTGCCTGGGCCCGGTGCTCGGCGTGGCGGCGAATCCGCTCGCGGTGGCGCCGGTGATCGTGGTGTGGGCGCTCGCGCGCCGGCTCGCACCGCGCTGGGCCTCCCCGCTCGCGTTCCTCGCCGCGAGCGTCGTGATCGTCGTGTCCCTGACGGCGGCGCCCTCCCCGTCGGCCGCTCCCCCGCCGCTCCCGGCGGTGGAGCTCACCGTCCCGACGCTGACCGTCGGCGCGGTCGTGGGGGTCGCGCTCCCGCTGTACCTGGTGACGATGGCGTCGCAGAACGTGCCGGGCGTGGCGGTGATGCGGAGCCTCGGATACGAGGTGCCGTGGCGGGCGTCGATGGTGACCACCGGTCTCGGCACGATGATCGGCGCGCCGCTCGGCGGGCACGGCGTGAACCTCGCGGCGATCACGGCCGCTCTCGCGGCCGGGCCGGAGGCCGGGGAGGATCGGCGGCGGCGCTGGATCGCCTCGACCGCCTCGGGCGTGGTGCTGGTGCTGTGCGGTCTCGGCGCGACCGCATTCGCGCGCCTGATCGCGCTCGCCCCGGAGGGTGTGATCCCGGCGGTGGCGGGGCTCGCGCCGCTGGGCACCTTCGTGGCCTCGCTGCGCTCCGCGCTCGCGGAGCCCGAGGAGCGACTCCCCGCCGGGGTGACGGTGCTGATCGCCGCCTCGGGCATCGCGGTGGCGGGGATCAGCGCGGCGTTCTGGGCGCCGCTGGTCGGGCTCGCGCCGCGGGCGCTACTGCGGGCGTGGCGCCGGACGGGCTCAGCTCACAGCGGGTAGGGGCTCACAGCGGGTAGGGGCTCACAGCGGGTAGGGGCCGAAGCGGGACCAGGCCACCACCACCGAACCGAGCGCCAGGAGCATCGAGGGGAGCATGGCGCGGAACGGGTCGCCGCGCCGGGCGTGCACGAGCGCGGCGAAGACCATGGTGATCGCGAGGCCCGCGGCCGCCAGCGGCACCAGGATCGTGGCGATGCCGGTGAGGGCCGGGACGACGAGGCCGAACGCGCCGAGGATCTCCAGGGCGCCGATCCCCCGGATGACGCTGTGGGGGAAGTCCTCGGCGTAGGGGGTCTTCTCGATCTCTTCGCTCGCGCGGTGCGAGGAGCTTCATCGCGCCGCTGGCCACGAAGACCGCGGCGAGAGCGACGGCGAGGATCCACAGGAACGTGTTCATCGAACGACCTCCTTGTCCCGGGCGCCCCAGTATCCCCCTCCCCGCCTCCCGCTGTCAGGAGAACGCGGCGAAGTGCCGCACGACGGTGCGCACGAGGGAGCCCATTCTCGCCCGCTCCGCCTCGAGGACAGGCAGGTCGCGGGCGGTCAGCGCCGCGGAGGTCACGGGGCCGACGCTCGCGAGCACCAGCGCCCCCGCCTGGGCGCGCTCCCGCACCGCCTCCAGGGTCCCGGCCCGTGCGGCGGCGTCGAGCCAGCCGGTCGCGCCGGGCGCGGAGGTGAACAGCACGGCGTCGGCCCCTCCGGCGCCGGCGAGCCGGGCCGCGCGGGTGAGCGCGGCGGGATCCGACGGCGGCCCCCAGCGGTAGACGGTCAGGCTGACCACCTCGGCGCCGTGCGCGGTGAGCGACTCGTCGAGCCCGTCGTCGCCGGAGCCGTGGTGCTGGACGGCGATCCGCAGACCGTCCACCCCCGTGCGCAGCGAGCTCCTCGCCGAGCTCGGCCGCGGTTTCGGAGGCCGCGACGAAGACGCTGTCCAGCCCCGCCCCGCGCACCGCGCCGTGGGCCTTGGTGCCGCGCGAGTGGATGCGGGAGGCGCCGAGGGCGGCGCGGACGTCCTCGCCGAGCCCGGCGGCGTCGGCCGCCTCGAGCCAGCCGCGCATCCCGACGCCGGTGAGGACGACGGTCGCGTCCGGCGGCGCGGCGACCAGAGCTCGGGTGCGCTCGAGCGGCGTCTCGTCGTCGACGTGAGGGATCGTGGACATCGCGGCGGCGGGCACGACGCGGGCGCCGTGCCGTTCGAGGGCGGCGGCGAGCTCCTCGGAGCGCCGGTCCACTGCGGTGATGACGGTGCGTCCGGCCAGGGCGTCGGAGAGCAGGGTCGTCATGGCGCGCCGGCCCCGGTCAGTCCTTGGCGCGCACGAGGCGCTCGTGCCCGGTCTCCTCGAGCACGGCGATGTCGGAGTTCGCCTTGAGGAACTCGGAGAAGGAGCGGTAGCCGAGGGCCTTCTCGCTGAAGGAGGGGTCCATGCGGCGCATGTGGGACTTCACGGCCGAGCTGTGCGACCATTCGCTGTCGCCGCGGCCGCCGAGCTGGAGGGCGCGCTCGAGCAGGCGGGTGGCCGACTCGCGGGGGTCCTCCTCGCCCTCGTCCTCGAGCGTGTCGTCGAGGCGGTCCTCGATCTCCTGCGAGGCGGTGTTCGCGCCGCTGTCGACGCCGCTGTGCCGGCCGCGGCCGCCGCGGCGCGAGCCGGAGCCGCCGCTGTTCTCGGTGCTCTCGGTGCTGGTGGAGCTCTCGGTGCTCTCTGCGCCCTCGGTGCCGTCCGTGCTGTCGGCGCCGCCCTGGCCGCGCCGGGCGCGGGAGCGCGAGGTCCCCCGTCCCTCCTCGTCCCCTCCGCCCAGGCGCCGGGAGCGGGAGCGTGCGGCGGCGGAGGGCCGCTCGACACCGGGGAGGTTCTCGTAGGACTCGAACTCGTCGCAGGCGGCGGCGAGGGACTTCGCGGTGGAGCCGGCGACGCCGAGCGCGATCACGTAGCGGCCGAGGCGGCGGCGCTGCTGGGCGAGGGGGACGTAGTCGGAGTCCCCGGCGACGATCACGACATGGGTGAGGTCGGGCAGGAGGTAGAGGTCCTCGACGGTGTCGACGGCGAGGCGGATGTCGGCGCCGTTCTTGGCGTAGGCCGCGCGGGGAACAGCTGGACGAGGTCGACGGCACGGGCCACGAGCTGGTCGCGGTAGACGGCGTTGACCGGCGAGGACCAGTCCGCGTAGGCGCGGGTGAGGGTGAGGGACCCGAAGGAGGCGGCGAAGTCGATCACGGCGCCGACGTCGACGGTCGCCTTCGCGAGCCGCTCGGCGATCTCGGGCTCGGTGGGGTCCTCCGCGATGCGCTGGCGGTCGCGGCTGTACGCCTGCCGTCCGTGCACCCGGTCGTACCAGGACATGACGATGTTGTCGAAATCGAGATAGACCGCGACGCGGGGATCCTGTGGGTCAGCCATGCCCCCAGTCTGCCTGGTCGCGGGGAGGACGCGCGAACTGTCGGGGAGGACGCGCGAACTGTGGGGTGCGGTGTGGGTGCGCCGCGGCGGGTGGACGACGGGAGTACACGAGAACGGAGGGCGGGAGGATGCGCGAGCGGGGGCCGTTGCACGCGTCCCGACGAGGGGCCGCGCAATATCGCGTGGCACCTTCCCGCGCTACTCGACAACTATTCCCCGAAAGAATTCGAGTGCATTTTACAATGGGACCTCGAGAGCGATTCCGCCTAATACACGCTGAAGGAACAACAAGAAGACTCGATCCACACCCCCACACGACACGCCCTACACCCCACCCCCGACGGACGACGCACTCCCAGCTCAGAATATGGATAATGCCCCCGATCCCGCTCCCCCGCGCGCGACCTCCCCTCCCCACACCTCACTTGTCCACACCCCGCACACACTATTCTGTGGATACCCCCGGGAAACATCCGAAACCCATCCACACACCTTTCTTCTGTCACACCGACGCCGTAGTCTCGAGGTATTCCAGGCGGCGGAGGAGGTGGGGACATGAGCGGCCGCGACGAGCACACCGGCGAGCGCCGGCGACGACGACATCCACCGCGCCGATGTCGACCGCTCCGCCCTCGACCCGGCCGCCCTCGCCTTCCTCGACTCCCTCCCCTCACGTCTGCGCGTCGTCCGTGCCCGCGCGCCGCGCACGCGGGAGGACCTCCCCGCACGCTCCGGCCGCGAGGAGGACACGGTGCTCGGCGAGGCGGCCCAGCGGGTCTGGGACGCCGAGACGGCGAGCGCCCGCGCCCTGGCCGCGCGCCTCCGCGCCCTCGCCGCGCTGACCGAGTCCGAGGGCGGGGACTGCGCGGACGACGTGGACACCCTCCGCGCCGCGATGGCGCCGCGGGTGACTAACGGCGCCGCGCACCGAGAGCTCCTGGCGGCGCACCGCGCGGTGGACCAGCCGCCGCGCACGCTCGCACGCCTGGAGGCGGGTGCGCCGCCCAGCTGGTGGTTCCAGAAGGTGCGCGCGAGTCGGAGGATCTCGGCGACGAGTCCCGGAGGTCGCTGGATGCGGCGCTCACCGCCTGGCCCGCCGACATCCCCGTCGAGCGCTTCCTCACTCTGCTGCGCGCCCTGGTGAGGCCGCTCGCCGAGCGCGAGCAGGACCCGTCAGCTCCGGAGGAGGCTCTGCCGCGCGAGGTCGAGCTCGCCCCTGACGGGCGCGCCGGGACCGGAGCGGCGTCGCTGCGCGGCCCGATCCCCGAGGTCCTCGCGTTCTGGAAGCGCCTGGACGAGACCGCGCACGCGATCCAGGCCGCACAGCGTCACGCCCTGCGGGAGGGGACCGAGATCCCCTATGACCTCGACGGCATCGCGAGCGCGACCCAGCGCCCCGTGCCGCTCGACCGGCTCCGCTACGACCTGATGCTGAACGCCGAGTTCGACACCGACGGCGTGCGCGTGCCCGCACCGCGCTTCCGCCTGAACGTCACCGTGCCGGTGTTCACCCTGCTGGGCCTCTCCGACGCCCCCGGCATGCTCGAGGGCACGATCCCGCTCCCTCCTGCGGTCGCGCGCGAGATCGCGGGCGGCGAGAGCGTCTGGTATCGGATCCTCACCGATGCGTGCACGGGCGCCTTCCTGCCAGCGCCCCCGGACCGCTATCTGCCGACGCAGGCCATGCTCGAGCATCTCCGCCTGCGCAGCTCGACCTGTGCGGTCCCCGGTCGCACGCGACCGGTCTCCTGGGCCTCCGAGGCCGACCACATCGAGGAGTTCGTCCACACCGACCCCGCCCGAGGTGGTCGCACCGAGCTCGAGAACCTCCACCTGCTGTGCTGGCGGCACCATCAGGCGAAGACCGCCGGCGATCTCGACCCGACCAGGCTCCCCGTCCCGGCCAGCGGGCCGGAGCCCGGTGAGGGACTCGGCCCGGGACGCACCCGGTGGCGGATCGGCACCCGCGGCGAGCAGGTCATCGCGGCCGACGACATCGACCTCGGCACACGACTCGCCGTCGAGGACCTCGAACGTGCCTGGCGGGCCTTCGTCGAACGACGAACGGCGCCACCACCACCGCCGACGTCACCGCCGCCGTCACCACCGAGATCGCCGATCCCGAAGGGGCCTCCCGCTCTGGGCGAGCCGGATGCACGAGGTGAGGAGCCCGGCAGTTCTCCCTACAAGGATCCGCCACCCTTCTGACCTGCTCCGTCACGTCGAGGGGATACGTCGCGGCGCTTCGCCGCGCCTCAGCCACGCGACTGACGCACCCGCTCAGTCTCGTGCCCCCTTGATCGTCAGCGACCGGCGGCGTCGGTGCACGGTGAGGTACTCCAGTCCGTCCTCCCCCGCCCGGAACCCGCGCACCGTGCGGCGGGGCAGCGCAGCGCGACGTCCCCGGCACGCGGCGGCTCCTCGCCGTCCTCCGTCGTGAGCACGCCCTCGCCGCGCACCACGTGCACGAGCGTGTCCACCTCGGCGCCGATGTGGGCGGGGATCTCCTCCCCGGCGGGCAGTCGGATCAGGTTGGAGTCCAGATCGCGCTCGGGCACCGCGATGGACCAGACGGCGCCCCGGCGCGGTCGCTCGGGCCGCTCCGCGGTGTTGGTGAGGATCGGCACGTCGCACCCTCCCTGCTCTCGATGTCGCCTCCGAACGTACCCCGGCCGCGCCCTCGGGGCCGGCGACGGGCGCGCCGCTCGGCGCGATCACCGGGGCGGCCGCGTGGTCGCTGTCGCGACGGCGACGAGATCCGCCGCCGGGCCGCTGAGCCGGCGGGGCCCGTTCCACACCGCGGTCAGCGGGCGGCGCAGACGGGAGCCTGCCAGCGGCACCCGCAGCAGCTGCCCGCTCTCGAGCCCGGAGCGGACGGCGAGCATGCTGAGCACCGCGGGCCCTGCGCCGGAGGCGACGGCGATGCGGACGGCGGCGTTGCTGCCGAGCTCCTGGACGGGCGGGGTCCCGCCCGCCGCGGGGACGAGCTCCTCGAAGGCCTCGCGCGTGCCGGACCCGCCCTCGCGCACCACGAGCGGGGTCGAGGCGAGCTCGTCGAGTTCGAGCGGCCCCTCGCGCGGCGCCCAGGGATGCTCCGGGGCGACGACCACCACGAGCTCGTCCTCACGCGGCGTCAGCGTGTGCACGTCCCGCCGGAGGCGGGGCGTCTCGACGAAGCCGAGCCGCAGGTGCCCGTCGTGCACCCCGGCGAGGACCTGGGTGGAGTTGAGCACCTCGAGGTCGACCCGGGTGCGCGGGCCGCGGCGGCGCGGCTCGGCCAGCCAGGCGGGCATCAGGTGCTCCGCGATCGTCATCGACGCCCCCACGCGCGCTCGTGCGCGCCCTCCTCGCGGCTGTGCCGCGGCCAGTCGGAGAACTGCTCGGCCGCGTCGAGCAGCCGCCGCGCCTGCGCCGCGTACAGCAGGCCGGCGGAGGTGGGGCGGGAGCCTCGCGGGTCGCGCTCGAGCAGGGCGGTGCCCGCCTGCGCCTCGAGCTGGGCGATCATCCGGCTCGCATTGGGCTGATGGATCCCGGCGCGCCGGGCGCCGGCGCCGAGCCCGCCCTCGTCCACCACGGCCACGAACAGGGCGAGGGCCGACAGGTTCGGTAGAGAGGCTGGCATATCAGAACTATATGCCCTGCTGGTGAACTGCCGACTACCGGCAGGTCAGAGGCGATGGAACCGTGGACGTCATGCCCGCCGCCCCCTCGACATCGACGCCCTCGACGCCCCCGGCCCCCTCGATCCTGCCGGGCCTCGCGCTCGCCCTCGGCGTCGCGGTCGTCTCGATGCTCGTCGCACCGCTGTCGCCGGGGATCAGCGCCCTGGTCCTCGCGATCGTCGTCGGCGTGGTGCTCGCGAACCTCGTCCCGCTCCCCCGGGCCGCGGCGCCGGGTCTCGCGATCGCCTCGAAGAAGCCGCTGCGCGCCGGGATCGTGCCGCTGGGACTGCAGGTCGCGCTCGGCGATCTGGCCTCCCTCGGCATCGGGATGCCGCTGGTCGTGGTCGTGGTGGTGGGGGTCGGGATCCTCGGGACCGTGCCGCTGGGCCGGCTCGTCGGCGTCGGCCGTCACCTCACCCTGCTGATCGCCTGCGGGTTCTCGATCTGCGGCGCGGCGGCCGTCGCAGCGGTCGCCGGCGTCACGGACCCGGACGACGAGCGCGAGGAGGACACGGTCACGGCCGTGGCGCTGGTGGTGCTCTGCGGGTCCCTGATGATCGCGCTGGTGCCTGCGGCCGCCGCGCTGATGGGCCTGGACGGCGAGACCGCCGGCCTCTGGGCGGGCGCGTCGATCCACGAGGTCGCCCAGGTCGTCGCCGCGGGCGGCGCGATCGGCGGGGGCGCGGCGCTCACCGTCGCCGTGATCGTGAAGCTCGCCCGCGTGCTGATGCTCGCGCCGGTGATGGCGGTGATGTCGATGCAGCGGCGCCGGCACGGCGCGAAGGACGGGAAGCGACCGCCGCTGGTGCCGCTGTTCGTGGTCGGCTTCCTCGTCATGGTGCTCGTGCGCTCCTTCGTGCCGCTCCCGGAGCCGGTGCTCGAGGCGGGGTCGCTGCTGCAGACCCTCCTGCTCGCCGCGGCGATGTTCGCGCTCGGCACCGGGGTGAGGATCTCGCTGCTGAAGCAGGTGGGTCCGCGTCCCTTCCTTCTCGCCGCGCTCTCGACCGTGCTCGTCGCCTCGGTCGCGCTCGGCGGGGTGTCGCTCGTCGCCTGAGGACCTCCGTCCCATGCACCCGCATCTGCGCCGCTATGGTGGTCCTCATGACGCAGATGCGGGTACGCGATGCCGCCACCTTCCTCGGGGTGAGCGAGGACACCGTGCGACGGTGGATCGAGAAGGGGACCCTCGAGGCGTCCCACGACACGAGCGGCCGGAAGGTGCTCGAGGGGGTCGAGGTCGCGCGTCTCGCTCGGGAGCTGGCGGTGACGCCCGAGCCGCACGGCGCGACCGCCTCCTCCGCCCGGAACCGCTTCACGGGCCTGGTCACCCACATCGTGATGGACACCGTGATGGCGCAGGTCGAGCCGCAGTGCGGTCCCTTCCGCGTCGTCTCGCTGATGAGCAGCGAGGCCGCCCGGGAGCTCGGGCTGGAGGCCGGCAGGGTCGCCAGCGCCGTCGTGAAGGCCACGCAGGTCGTGATCGAGGCGGAGCCGTCATGAAGACCCTGCTCCGCTCCGCGGCCGCCGCCGCGGCGATCGCGCTGACCGCCGCCGCCTGCGGCTCCGGCGGCTCCGCCGAGGACCCGGCCGCCGCACCGGTCACCCTCCGCGTCTTCGCCGCCGCCTCCCTGCAGGAGCCCTTCGAGGAGCTCGGCGAGCAGTTCGAGTCCGAGCACGAGGACGTCACGGTCGAGTTCAGCTTCGCCGGCTCCTCCACGCTGGTCGAGCAGATCCAGCAGGGCGCCCCGGCCGACGTCTTCGCCTCCGCGGACACGAAGAACATGGACAAGCTCACCGACGCCGGCCTCGAGGAGGCGGATCCCGTCGACTTCACCACGAACACGCTGAGGATCGCGGTGCCGGCCGGGAACCCCGCGGGCGTCACGGACCTCGCCTCCCTCACCGGCGACCTGAACCTCGTCGTCTGCGCGCCGGAGGTGCCGTGCGGCGCGGCGACCGAGACGGTGGAGGAGGCGGCGGGACTCGAGTTCGCCCCCGTCAGCGAGGAGCAGTCTGTCACGGACGTGCTGAACAAGGTCACCAGCGGCGAGGCCGATGCGGGCCTGGTCTACGTCACCGATGTGGAGAAGGCCGGCGATGCCGTCGAGGGGATCGACTTCCCCGAGGCGCAGGAGGCCGTGAACACCTACCCCATCACCACCGTCGACGGCTCGGCGAACCCGCGCACTGGGCCAGGAGTTCGTCGACCTCGTCACCGGCGAGGAGGGCCAGAAGGTCCTCGCCGGATACGGCTTCCGCGGCGCATGAGGACCCTCCCCCGCTGGATCCTGCGCCCGCCGGGCTCGGCGCGCCGCTGGTCGTCCTGCCGCTCGTGGCGATGGCGCCGCGGGTCGAGTGGAGCGACTTCTGGGACCTGATCACCTCGGAGTCCTCGCTCGCGGCGCCGCGGCTGAGCCTGCAGACCTCGCTGACCAGCGCCGCGCTCTGCGTGCCGCTGGGCGTGCCGATGGCGCTGCTGCTCGCCCGCACGGACGGCCGCGGCATGTCGCTGCTCCGCTCGCTGGTGCTGATCCCGCTGGTGCCGCCGCCGGTGGTCGGGGGCATCGCGCCGCTGTACACCTTCGGGCGGCAGGGCCTGCTGGGTCGGCATCTGGAGGCGCTCGGGGTGCAGATCGCCTTCTCGACCACCGCGGTGGTGCTCGCACAGACCTTCGTGGCCCTGCCCTTCCTGGTGCTCAGCCTGGAGGGGGCGCGCGCACGGCCGGCACCCGCTACGAGCGGGCCGCCGCCTCCCTCGGGGCGCGCCCCTCCCGCGTCCTCACCCACGTCACGCAGCGCCGCTGGTGCCGCCCGCCCTGCTCTCCGGCACGGTGCTCTCCTTCGCCCGTGCGCTCGGCGAGTTCGGCGCGACGATCACCTTCGCCGGCTCCCTGCAGGGCACCACCCGCACCCTGCCGCTGGAGATCTACCTGCGGCGCGAGAGCGATCCGGAGGCCGCGGTGGCGCTCTCCTTCGTGCTGATGCTCGTCGCGATCGCGGTGATCGCCCTGGCGCACCGGAGGCGTAGCGCATGAGCCTGGTGTCGCGCGCCGCCGTCGCCGAGCGCGACGTCGAGCTCGACCTCGAGGTCGGAGACGGCGAGACCCTCGCCGTCGTCGGCCCGAACGGCGCCGGTAAGTCGACCGCGCTGTCGCTGATCTCCGGGGACCTGCGCCCCAGCTCCGGCTCGGTCTCCCTCGACGGCCGGATCCTGGCCGACGACCGGACCTGGGTGCCGCCGCACGACCGCCGCGTCACCACCCTGAGCCAGGATTCGGTGCTCTTCCCGCACCTCTCGGCGCTCGGGAACGTGATGTTCCCGCCGCGGGCCCAGGGCGTCCCGCGTCGGGAGGCGCGTCGACGGGCCGAGGTGCATCTCGAGCAGATGGGTCTCGCCGATCTCGCCGCCCGCCGCCCCGCCCAGCTCTCCGGCGGTCAGGCTCAGAAGGTTGCGATCGCCCGGGCGCTCGCGGCGGATCCCCGGTCGCTGCTCGCTGGACGAGCCGATGGCGGCGCTGGATGTCGACGTCGCGCCCGCGGCGCGCGAGCAGCCTGCGCGGGTTCCTCGCCGAGCGCACGGCGATCGTCGTCACCCACGACGTGCTCGACGCGCTCTCGCTCGCCGATCGCGTCGTGGTGCTCGAGCAGGGCCGGGAGGTCGACGCGGGGCCGACGACCGAGGTCCTCGCCCGGCCGCGCTCGGCCTTCGCGGCGCGGCTGGCGGGGCTGAACCTCGTCGCGGGCCGATGGGACGGGCACCGGATCGAGGTCGAGGGCGGCGGCCGCCTCTCGGCGGAGAGCCCTCTCAGCCCCGGCACCGCGGTGCTCGCCGCCTTCCGCCCCGCCGCGGTGCGCCTCGCCGAGCAGGGGCTCCCCCGCACCGTCCGCTCTCTGACCCCGCACGGCGACCTGGTCAGGGTGCGCACCGTGGATCTCGCCGCGGACCTTTCCCCGCTGGACGCCGCCGCCCGGCATCTCGCCCCCGGCACGGCGGTGCATCTCGCGGTCGCCCCTGAGGACGTGACAACCTATCTCGCATGATCGACCTGCGCGCCCTGCACCGCGAGCCGCTCGCCCGCCACGGCCCGCGGGGCTGGTGGTGGCCCGGCGAGGAGCCCTTCGAGATCGCTCTCGGGGCGGTGCTGGTCCAGCGCTCCCGCTGGGAGCAGGCGGCGCAGGCCCTCGACGCGCTCACCGCCGCCGGGTCGCGGGAACCGGCCGCGCTCGCGTCGGCCGACGAGGAGCGCGTGCGGGAGCTCGTCCGTCCGGCCGGCTTCCCGCGCACGAAGCCCCGCCGTGTGACCGCGCTCGCCACCTGGTGGGCAGACCGCGCCGAGGCCGCCGACGGGCTGGACGACACCGCCCTCCGCCGAGAGCTCCTCTCCGTCGAGGGCGTCGGCGAGGAGACGGCCGATGCGATCTCCCTGTACTGCTTCTCCCGCCCCGCGTTCCTCTGCGACGAGTACGCGCGGCGGACTCTGCGCGAGCGCGGCGCCGAGGTCCCGGGCACCTACCGGGCCTTCGCCCGTGCGCTCGTCCCGGCGCTCGAGGAGGCGGCCTTCACCGTGCCGGAGCTGGCGGAGCCGCACGGCTTGATCGTCGAGGAGGGGAAGCTCAGAGCGCGTCCAGCGGCTCCCGCGACGCGAGGTTGAACGCGTCCAGATCCGGGGTGCGCAGATCTCCGACGCGCCGCTTGCCCGCGGTCCCCACGACCCGGAGGGCCCGTCCTCGGGCGCATGCCGCGCGACGCGCCGTCCCCGAACGCCTGCGCGCGATCCTGCGCCAGCCGGTGCGCTGAGCCTCCCGGCACACAGCAGAAGGGCCCCGGCTCTGCCGGGGCCCTTCTGACGAGTCACTGTCTCACGAGATTCTCGAGTGGAGCTAAGGGGATTCGAACCCCTGACCTCTTCCATGCCATGGAAGCGCGCTACCAACTGCGCCATAGCCCCGTATCGGGTGCCGCCCCATCAGGCGACTCGTCGAGAATACCCCGCGTCCCCGCTCAGGTGAAATCGGGAGGCAGGTTGTGTGACAGCAACCTCATCAGGCCCTCCGCCGGCTCCGCATGGAGCGGCTCGAGCACCGAGCGGTGGCAGTTCTCGAGCCCGGCGATGCCGCGGAATCCGCGCATGTCCAGACCCAGCAGGGCGGTGATGCCGAGCGTGATCGCCGCGCCATGGGCGACGACCATGACGGTCCTCTCGGGGTTCTCCTCGAGCAGGCGGCGACAGCCGGCGGCGACGCGCTCGCCCACCTCGGGACGGTCCTCGATGTCGAGGCCCGTGATCGACCGATGGGCGCGCCAGTCGGCATGCTCGGAGGGCCAGCGGGCGCGGATGTCCTCCCCGCGCAGACCCTCCCACTGCCCGAAGCGCGCTCGAGGAAGGCCTCGTCGGTGGAGGCCTGGAGCCCGCAGGCGCGCGCGATCGCCGCGGCGGTGTCGCGGGCGCGCGACAGCGGCGAGGAGACGATGACGTCGGGCGGGGAGGCGGCGACGGTGCGGGCGAGCGACTCGGCCTGGCGCCGACCGTTCTCGTTCAGGGGGATGTCTACCTGTCCCTGCAGGCGGCCCTCCCGATTGTGATCGGTCTGACCGTGACGCACGAGCACGAGCCGGGTGCGATGGGCCGGCCTCACTCGGCGCGGCCCTCGTCGATCCGGAGGTCGAGCACGGGGGCGTCGCGCCACAGCCG
Source organism: Brachybacterium sp. GPGPB12 (assembly GCF_038396325.1). Lineage (NCBI taxonomy): Bacteria > Bacillati > Actinomycetota > Actinomycetes > Micrococcales > Dermabacteraceae > Brachybacterium > Brachybacterium sp. GPGPB12. The sequence goes on from NZ_CP149573.1 coordinate 575,414, forward strand.
CTCGAGGGCGTAGAAGGCGCGGTCCTCGGCGTGCTGGACGTGCACGACGATGTCGCCGTAGTCCAGCGGCACCCAGCGCGCGTCGCGCTCGCCCTCGCGGCGCGGCGGCTTGCGGCGGCGCTGGGTCAGCGGCGCCTCCTCCACGCCGTCGACGATCGCGGAGACCTGGCGCTCGGAGTCCCCGCCGCACACCAGGAAGACGTCGGTGATCACCACCAGCTCCGAGACGTCCAGGCCGATGACCTCCTCGGCGAGCTTGTCGGCGGCGGCCTGGCCGGCCACACGGGCGAGGTCGAGGGATTCTTCGGGAGCGGTCACGCCGCGGGGTCCTCCAGGACGAGGTGGGCGGGAGTGGTGTCGAGCAGGGCGGTGGCGGAGGCCGAAGCCTCCGAGGGCGGCAAGACGCCGGTCAGCAGCAGGGCGACCAATGCGATCAGCGCCAGGGCGACCAGCACCCAGACCAGCCACAGCACGCGGCGGCCGCCCGCGCTCTCGGGGCGGTGGAGCACCTTGCCGTCGAAGCGCGGTGCGGGGCGCGGATCGGGTGCGTCGGTGACGGAGAGCTCGCCGAGCTCGACGCCGTCGCTGTCGCGGACGATCTCCGCCTCCGCGGCGCCGGGCACGGGGGCGCCGACGGGCTCCGGGGCGGGCTGGTCGCTGAGCTCGATGATCCGGGCGCGGCGGCCGAATTTGCGCAGGGCGGGCACGGGCGCGTCGGCGTCGGGCGGGGGCACGGCGCCGCGGCGTCCCGGGGCCTCGGGGCTCGGCTCGGCGCCGGCGAGCTCCTCGGGGCTCAGCGCGCGGGCGCGGCGGCCGCGCCGCGGGGTGGTCTCCGGCTCGGTCATCGGCCGTCACCTCCTGTGTAGAGCGCGTACTTGTTGATGTATTGCACGACCCCGTCGGGCACCAGGTACCAGACGGGGGCGCCGGCGGCGACGCGGGTGCGGCAGTCGGTGGAGCTGATCGCCATGGCGGGCACCTCGATCAGGGTGACGCCGTCGTCCGGCAGTCCCGAGGTGTCCAGCTCGTGCCCCGGCCGGGTGACGCCGACGAAGTGCGCGAGCTGGAAGATCTCCTCGGTGTCCTTCCAGGTCAGGATGTTCTGGAGGGCGTCCGCGCCGGTGATGAAGAAGAGGTCCGCGTCGGGGTGCTCGGCGTGCAGCTCGCGCGGCGTGTCGATCGTGTAGGTCGCGCCGGGCCGATCGACGTCCACGCGCGAGACGGTGAAGACCGGGTTCGCGGCGGTCGCGACGACGGTCATCAGGTAGCGGTGCTCCGGGTCGGAGATCTCCTGCGACGCCTTCTGCCAGGGCCGGCCCGTGGGCACGAACACGACCTCGTCGAGCGCGAAGACGCTCTGCACCTCGCTGGCGGCGACGAGGTGGCCGTGATGGATGGGATCGAAGGTCCCGCCCATCACGCCGATCCGTCGTCGCTGCGGCTCCACCGGTCTCAGCGGTCGGTGTCCGAGTCGGTGTCCGCGTCGTGCTTCTTGTCGAGGTCGCGGTGGTGCGCACCCCCGGTGAGCCAGGTGATGGCCAGCATGGTCATCAGGATCGCGAACGCACCGATCCCGATGAAGGGTGCGGGGATGCCCTCGCTCGCGCCGGCGCCGGACTCGGCGAGGATCATGAGCTGGTCGATCATGTTCTAGAAGGCCTTTCCTCGAGTGACCGGCCCATCATCCCACAGCGCGGGCGGGGTGCCGGCCGGAACCCGCCGGGTGGGAGTGGGGTCACGGGCGGACGTGGCCCTGGCCGACCACCAGCCACTTGGTGGCGGTGATCTCGCTCAGCCCCATCGGGCCGCGGGCGTGGAGCTTCTGGGTGGAGATCCCGATCTCCGCGCCGAAGCCGAACTCTCCGCCGTCGGAGAAGCGGGTGGAGGCGTTGGCCATGACCACGGCGGAGTCGACCTCGGCGAGGAAGCGCCGCTGGGAGACGAGGTCGCGGGTGAGGATCGACTCGGTGTGGCCCGAGGAGTGGGCACGGATGTGCGCAAGCGCGGCGTCGAGGTCGTCGACGACGGCGACGGCGAGCTCGAGGGCGAGATACTCCACGTCCCAGTCCTCCTCCGTCGCGGGGACGTGCTCGACGCCCGCCGGCAGCAGCGCGGCCGCCCGCTCGTCCACGTGCAGGCGCACCCTGGCCTCCGCGAGTGCGGTGCCGAGCCGCGGCGCGCCTCGGCGGCGACGTCCTGGTGGACCAGCGGCGTCTCCAGCGCGTTGCACACCCCGACCCGCTGGGTCTTGGCGTTGAGCACGATCTGCTCGGCCTGGTCGAGGTCGGCGCTCGCGTCCACCAGCACGTGGGTGGTGCCGGTGCCGGTCTCGATGACGGGCACCTGGGCGTTCTCGACCACGCGGCGGATCAGGCCCGCCCCGCCGCGCGGGATCAGCACGTCGACCAGGCCGCGGGCGCGCATGAGCACGTCGGCACCCTCGCGGCCGTGCGCGTCGATCCCGACGACGAGATCCGCCGGCGACCCGCGCTCGGCGAGCACGTCCCGCGAGCACCGCGATCAGCGCGGTGTTGGAGTGCGGCGCCGCGGAGCCGCCGCGCGCGACGACGGAGTCGCCGGCCTTCAGCGCGAGGCCGGCGGCGTCGACCGTCACGTTCGGGCGCGCCTCGTAGACCATCCCGACCACGCCCATCGGCACCCGCACCTGGCGCGGCTCGAGGCCGTTGGCGAGCACGGAGCCGCGCACCACCTCGCCGACGGGGTCCAGCGGCGCCGCGGCGGCGTCGCGCAGCTCGCTGCGCGATCGACGCGATCCGCTGCGGGTCCAGGGCGAGCCGGTCGCGCAGGCCGGCGGCCATGCCGGACTCGTCGGCGGCGGCGAGGTCACGGGCGTTGGCCGCGACGATCTCGTCGGCGCGGGCGATGAGCGCCTCGGCCATGGCGTGCAGCAGCGCGTCCTTCTCGGCGCGGCGGAGGCGCGCCAGCACGGGCTGGGCGTCCTTCGCGGCGCGGGCGGCGCCGCGGACCGCCGACTCGACGGGAGATGACTGGTCGTCCATGGCCCGAGTCTACGAGGGGGACGTCCAGCGAGCCCGGGGCGTCCGCCCAGGGAACATGCGGCGGGGGACCCTACTCTCGGTCGATCCACCCCTCTCCCGAACCCCGAGGTGATCGCCCGCATGGACTCCGTCCTCCACCTGGTCGAGGCGGTCATGGCCTCGCCGTGGCTGTACGTCCTGCTCTTCGCGATCGTCGCGGCGGACTCGGTTTTCCCGGTCTTCCCCGGGGAGACGGTGGTGATCACCGCCGGCGCCTATGCGGTCGCGCAGGAGTCTCCGCAGGCGCTGGTGCTGATCGCGGTGACGATCGCGGCCGCGCTCAGCGGGGACCTGATCTCCCATCACGTGGGTCGCGGCGCCGGGCCGCTGACCGGCCGGATCCGCTCGAGGCGCGCCGGCGACAAGCTCCTGACCTGGGCGGAGAACGGTCTGAGCACGCGCGGCGGCTCGATCATCGTCACCGCCCGCTTCATCCCGGGCGGGCGCACCGCCACCTCGATCGCCTCGGGGATGATCCGCTACCCGCGGCCGCTCTTCGCGGGCTTCGCCCTGCTGGCCGCGACCGCGTGGGCGCTGTACAACGTCGGGATCGGGATGGCGGGCGGGTCGCTGTTCCGCGAGCGGCCGTCGCTGGGCGTGGTGCTCGGCATCGCGCTCGCGCTCGTGCTGAGCTGGCTGATCGAGCGGATCCGCTCCGGCCGGGAGACGCGGTCCCGCGTCCTTCAGAGCACCACCAGCTGATCGCGGTGGATCGCGGGGCGGCGATACCGCTCCCCCAGCGGCTCCCTCGCCTCGTCGGTGCCGCGCCCCGCCATGGCCCGCGGCTCGTCGGAGCTGAAGGAGGTCAGGCCACGGCCGATCACGGTGCCGTCCGGGGCGGCGACGTCCACGGGCACCCCCGCGGGGAAGGTCCCCTCGACCCGGGTGACGCCGACGGCGAGCAGCGAGCGACGGCGCGAGCGCACGGCGCCGGCCGCGCCTTCGTCCAGGTGCGGCGTCCCCGCGCCGCGGGTCGCGAAGCGCGACCACACCAGGCGCGAGCGGCGACGGCCGTGATGGGCGGGGAAGAAGGTGCCGACGTCCCGGCCCTCCACCGCCTCGGCGAAGCGCTCGGCGGAGGTCATCAGCGCCGCGGTCCCGGTGGTGGAGGCGAGCTGGGCGGCCGACAGCTTCGTGACCATGCCGCCGGTGCCGACCTTCGAGCCGACCGAGCCGATGCTCACCCCGGCCAGGCGCGCCACGTCCTCGACGACGCCGATCCGCTCCGCCCCGGGTTCGCGGGGCGGGGCGGTGTAGAGGGCGTCGACATCGGTGAGCAGGATCAGCGCATCGGCGCCGAGCAGCCTGCGCGACGAGGGCCGCGAGGCGGTCGTTGTCCCCGAAGCGGATCTCGTGGGTGGCGGTGGTGTCGTTCTCGTTGACCACCGGCACGGTGCCGAGCTCGAGCAGGGCCTCCAGGGCGGCGCGCACGTTGCGATAGGTCTGGGGGCGGATCACGTCGGACTCGGTGAGCAGGACCTGCCCGGTGGTCCGCGCATGCGCGGCGAAGGCTCGGGACCAGGCCGTGGCGAGCAGGGCCTGGCCCACGCTCGCGGCGGCCTGCTGCAGCGGCACCGAGGCGGGCCGCTCCGGCGGCCCCAGCGGGCCGAGCGCGGCCGCGATCGCCCCGGAGGAGACGAGCACGAGCTCGGTGCCGCGCGCCGCGAGCGTCGCGGCGACCTCCGCGACGCCGTCGAGGCGGGACTGGTCCAGCCTCCCCCGTGCGTCGGTCAGGCTCGAGGAGCCGATCTTCACGACTATGCGGCGGGCGCCGACGAGCTCCTCGCGGGCGGTGAGACGGGCGGGCTGACGCGGCTCCGCCACGCTCACCGCTGACCGTCCGCGCCGCTCGAGGGATCGGCCCAGTGGCCGGACCTCCGCTCCGCCTCCATCGCGGCGAGGCGGTCCATGCGGGCGGCGGTGCGGGCCTTCTGCTCCTCGCGCTTCTGCTCGCGGGTGGGGCGGTGGTGGTCCTCGAGCCGGTCGTCGGTTCCGCGGCGGCCGAGCATCTCGGCGCCGCCGACCATCGTCGGCTCCCAGTCGAAGACGACCGCGTCGTCCCCGGGGCCGATCAGCACGGTGGAGCCGGCGACGGCCCCGGCGGAGAACAGCCCGTCCTCGACGCCGAGCTTCGCGAGGCGGTCGGCGAGGAAGCCGACGGCCTCGTCGTTGGTGAAGTCGGTCTGGCGCACCCAGCGCTCGGGCTTGTCGCCGCGGACGCGGAAGGCGGTGCCGCCGTCGTACTGCTCGGTGACGACCTCGAAGGAGGCCCGGTCCGCGCCGCGCGGGGTGAGGACGACGGGCGCCGGCTCCGGAGCGGGCAGGGCGGCCCGCGCCTGCTCGACGAGCTCGCCGAGCAGGAAGGACAGCTCCCGCGCGCCCCTTGCGGGAGACGGCGGAGACGTCGAGGATCGGCATCTCCCGCTCCCCCAGCCGCTCGCGGACGAGGTCGGCCATGTCGGCGCCGTCGGGCAGGTCGGTCTTGTTCAGCACGACCACCGCGGGCCGCTCCATCAGCGGCACGCGGGTCTCCGCCTCCTCGTCCAGGCTCGCGGCATAGGCGGCGAGCTCGGACTCGATGATCTCGAGGTCGCTGACGGGATCGCGGTCGGACTCGAGCGCGGCGGCGTCCAGCACGTGCACCAGCACGTGGCGGCCGCTCGATGTGGCGCAGGAAGTCCAGGCCCAGGCCCTTGCCCTGGCTGGCGCCGGGGATCAGCCCCGGCACGTCGGCGATCGTGTACCGGTGCTCGCCCGCCTCGACCACGCCGAGGTTCGGCACCAGGGTCGTGAACGGGTAGTCGGCGATCTTCGGGCGGGCGGCGCTCATCGCCGCGATGAGCGAAGACTTGCCGGCGCTGGGATAGCCCACCAGCGCCACGTCGGCGACGGTCTTCAGCTCGAGCACGAGGGTGCGCTCCTGGCCCGGCTCGCCGAGCGGCCGCGAAGCCGGGGGCCTTGCGCCGCTTCGAGGCGAGGGCCGCGTTGCCGAGGCCGCCGTTGCCGCCGCGCGCGGCGACGTAGCGGGTGCCGATGCCCACGAGGTCGGCGATCACGGTGCCGTCCTCCTCGGTGACCACGGTGCCGTCGGGCACGGGCAGGACGAGGTCCTCGCCGTTCGCGCCGTGGCGCAGGTCGCCCTTGCCGAAGCCGCCGCCGGTCGCGCGCTGGTGCGGCTTGTGGTGGTACTCCAGCGGCGTCGTGGTCGAGGCGTCGACCTCGAGGATCACGTCGCCGCCGCGGCCGCCGTCGGCGCCGTCGGGGCCCGCGAGGGGCTTGAACTTCTCACGCCGGATGGAGGCGGCGCCGTGACCGCCGGATCCTCCGACGACCTGCAGTCGGACGCGGTCGACGAATGTGGCCATGGGTGCTCTCCGAGGGTCGAGGGTGCCGTGGGGGTGGATAAGCGACGAGGGGCGGAGCGATCGGCTCCGCCCCTCGAAGGACGCTGGGTGCCCCGGGTCCGGGGCGGCGTGTCAGACGGTCTCGACGACGCTGACCACGCGACGGTCGCGCTTGCGGCCGAACTCGACGGTGCCCGCGGTGAGCGCGAACAGGGTGTCGTCGTTGCCGCGTCCCACGCCGTCGCCGGGGTGGATCTTGGTGCCGCGCTGGCGGACGAGGATCTCGCCGGCGCCGACGACCTGGCCGCCGAAGCGCTTCACGCCGAGGCGCTGGGCGTTGGAGTCACGGCCGTTCTTGGAGGAGCTGACGCCCTTCTTAGATGCCATCTGGGATCAATCCTTTGTCTGGTCGAGGGATCGCTCAGGCGATGCCCGTGATCTTCAGCCGGGTGAGCTCCTGGCGGTGGCCCTGGCGCTTCTTGTAACCGGTCTTGTTCTTGTAGCGGAGGATGCGGATCTTCTCGCCGCGGAGGTCCTCGACCTTCTCGGCGGTGACCTTGACCTTCGCGAGCTCGGCCTGGGCGGAGGTGACCTTGTCACCGTCGACCAGCGAGACGGGAGCGAGATCGATGCTGTCGCCCGCCCCGCCTGCCACGCGGTTGATCACGATGGTGTCACCGACCGACACCTTCTCCTGACGACCGCCTGCGCGGACGATTGCGTACACCACGTCACGTCTCCATCTTGTGATTCGGATCTAGTCTTCGAGTCGTGCGCCCACTCGGGTGACCACCGCGGACCTGCGACCGTCAACCGTTCCCGGCCGGGGAGCCGGGCGGGAGATGCGGTCGCGCGATGTCCACCGGACGACGACTGCGACGCGTTTGCGCCAGGGGACAGCTTACGATCCCGTGAACAGCCGGTCAACCATGGGACACGCCCCGACCAGCGAGAACGCCGTCACACCGTGTGGAACAGGTCACTGGTCCCCGTCGGGATCGACCACCTGGCCGTCGACGACGACCTCGGGCTGGCTGTGGTCGCCCGAGGCGGCGGCGATCGAGGCGATCGTCGCGCGGGTCAGCGCACGGCTGTCCTCGTCGTCGGCGAGGCGGTGGACGTCGCCGGACTCCTCGGAGCCGCCGGCGTCGCCGCCGTGCTCGTCCTCGTCCTTCGCCCCGGCGCGTCCGCGCCGGCCGCGCCGGCGCGAGGAGCCCTTGGAGCCGTCCTCGCCGCCTCCGCCGCCGCCGCCGCCCTGGGGGTGGCTGTGGCCTCCGTCGGCGTCCATGTCGACCGTCATGCCGCGGCCGTGGCAGTGCTCGCAGGTGGTGGAGAAGGTCTCCACCAGGCCCTGGCCCACGCGCTTGCGGGTCATCTGCACCAGGCCCAGCGAGGTCACCTCGGCGACCTGGTGCTTGGTGCGATCCCGGCCCAGGCACTCCACGAGGCGCCGCAGCACGAGGTCGCGGTTCGCCTCGAGGACCATGTCGATGAAGTCGATGACGATGATGCCGCCGATGTCGCGCGACCGCGGCCTGGCGCACGATCTCCTCGGCCGCCTCGAGGTTGTTCTTGGTGACGGTCTCCTCGAGGGAGCCGCCGGAGCCGGTGAACTTGCCGGTGTTCACATCGACGACGGTCATCGCCTCGGTGCGGTCGATGACGAGGGAGCCGCCGGAGGGCAGGTAGACCTTGCGGTCCATCGCCTTCAGCAGCTGCTCGTCGATGCGGTTCTTTGCGAAGACGTCCTTCTCGCCGACATGGCGGGTGACGCGCTCGAGCAGGTCGGGGGCGACCTCGGAGACGTAGGAGTGGACGTCGTCGTAGACCTTGCCGCCCTCGACGACCAGGGAGGTGAAGTCCTCGTTGAAGACGTCGCGCACCACCTTGATGGCGATGTCGGGCTCCTGCGAGAGCGCCACGGGCGCGGACCGCGACTTCTGGGACTTCTGGATCTTCTCCCACTGGGCGGTGAGGCGCTCGACGTCGCGGGTGAGCTCCTCCTCGCTCGCGCCCTCGGCGGCGGTGCGCACGATCACGCCCGCGTCCTCGGGGATGATCTGGCGCATGATCTTCTTCAGCCGGTTGCGCTCGGTGTCGGGCGACTTCCGGGAGATGCCGGTCATGGACCCGCCGGGCACGAACACGACATAGCGGCCGGGCAGGGAGATCTGGCTGGTCAGACGCGCGCCCTTGTGGCCGATCGGGTCCTTGGTGACCTGGACCAGCACGGGGTCGCCGCTCTTCAGCGCGAGCTCGATGCGGCGCGGCTGGCCCTCGAGGCCCACCGCGTCCCAGTTGACCTCGCCGGCGTAGAGCACGGCGTTGCGGCCCTTGCCGATGTCCACGAACGCGGCCTCCATGGAGGGCAGACGTTCTGGACCTTGCCGACGTACACGTTGCCGACCATCGAGGTCTGCGACTTCTGGGCGACGTAATGCTCGACGAGCACGTCGTCCTCGAGCACCGCGATCTGGGTGCTCGCCCTGGCGCTCGCGCACCACCATCGAGCGCTTGACGGACTCGCGGCGGGCGAGGAACTCCGCCTCGGTGATCACGCCGCGGCGACGGCCGGCGTCACGGCCCTCGCGGCGGCGCTGGCGCTTGGCCTCGAGCCGGGTCGAGCCCTTGACGGCCTTGACCTCGTCGCGCGCCTCGCGCACCTTGACCACGGTGTTCGGCGGATCGTCCGGGGAGGAGCCGTCGTCCCCGCCGCTTCCCGAGCGGCGGCGACGGCGGCGACGGCGCGAGCTGGAGCTCGAGCCGCCAGAGGAGGAGCCGGAGCCCTCCTCGCCCGAGCCGTCCTCGGTCTCCTCGTCCTCGGAGGAGTCCTCCTGCGAGCTGTCCTCGGCGCCGCGGTCGCCGCTGAGGGAGTCGTCCTCCCCGCGCCCGCGGCCGCGACGGCCGCGGCCCCCGCGACGCCGGCGGCGGCGCGAGGAGCCCGAGCCGCTCTCGGCGGAGCCGTCGGCGCTGTCGTCCTCGCCCTCGGAGTCGGTGTCCTCGGAGTCGTTCTGGTCCGTGTCCTCGTCCCGCGGCGCGTCCTGCTCGCGGGAGGAGGAGCGGCGGGAGCGGCCGCGGGACCGGCCGCGGCGCGAGGGCTGGGCGTCCTCGTCGCGGGTCTCCTCGGCCTCCTCCTCGTCGCGGGAGTCCTCGTCGTCCTCGTCCTGCGGGGCGACGGTGGTGCGGGGCCGCGGGGTCGGCGCCTGGAAGAGGAGGGAGGCGAAGTCCATCTGGACCTGCTCGCGCCGGCGCGCCCGGTCCTCGTCGACCTCGGGCTCGGCGGCGGTATCGGTCTCGGTCGCGGTCCCGGTCGTGGAGGCGAGGGCCTTCAGATCGTCCAGGACGGGGTTCGCGGCGGGCTCCGGCTCCTCCGTCGGCTGGGCCGTCGGCGCCTGGAAGGTCGGCGCTCCCGCCGGCGCCCCGGCCCGGCGGCGACGGCGCGTCGTCGCGGCGGGCGAGGGCTCGAGGGGCTCCTCGGACTGGGGGGCGACGACGGTGCGCGGCGCGGCGTCCTCGGGCGCCGCCGCGGCCTGGCTCCGGGGCCACGGCGGGGGCGCCGGCCGGGGCTCCCGCGCGGCGGCGTCGCCGTGCCGGGGGTGCTCCGTCGTTCGACGCGTCGTTCTCGGGAATCTGGGTGCTGTCAGCCATGCGGCCGTCTCCTTCTGGAGGGCCAGCGCACCCTGGCCCCTTCTGGTCATCGTCCCTGGGGACGGAAGTCTCTGGCCCTCGCCGTCGCGCGGCTCCACGCGGGAGCGCTGCGATGCCGATCGCGGGGAGCACTGCGGTCGCGGTGAGTCCGCGTGGCCGGTGCTCGACGTCACGACGCCGGGAGGTTCCCCCGCCCGGTACGGAGCAGGAGAGTGCCTCGGCCAGTATGGCACAGCGTGCATCTGCCGCCGCGGAAGGGGGACCATGGTCCCCGGGGCGGTGCGCGCGGCCGCTCTAGTTTTCATGACAGCGTGTCGTCCACTCGGGAGGATCCATGGAAGCCCTCGACCTGGCACGGTGGCAGTTCGGCATCACCACCGTGTACCACTTCATCTTCGTGCCGCTGACGATCGGGCTGTCCCTGCTCGTCGCGATCATGAACACCCGTGCCGTGTTCGCGAAGGATCCCGTGCGCAAGGACGCCTGGACCCGGATGACGAAGTTCTTCGGCTCGATGCTGATCGTGAACTTCGGCATCGGCATCGCCACCGGCATCGTGCAGGAGTTCCAGTTCGGGATGAACTGGTCCGAGTACGCCCGCTTCGTCGGCGACGTCTTCGGGGCGCCGCTGGCGCTGGAGGGCCTCGCCGCCTTCTTCCTCGAGTCCGTCTTCCTGGGGCTGTGGATCTTCGGCTGGGGGAAGATGCCCGAGAAGATCCACCTGCTGACGATCTGGGCGGTGGCGCTGGGCACCACGCTCTCGGCCTACTTCATCATCGCCGCGAACTCGTTCATGCAAGCATCCCGTCGGCGCGGCCGCTGAACCCCGAGACGGGGCGGGCCGAGCTCGATCCCTCGCAGGGCTCGATCCTCGCCGTGCTCACGAACGTCACGGCGATGGCGGCCTTCCCCCACGTCGTCTCCGGCGCCTGGCTCGTCGCCGGCGCGTTCCTCACCGGAGTCGCCTCCTGGCACATGGTCAGGCACCACCGGGCCGCCCGCGAGATGGGGCTGGAGACCGAGGAGGGCCAGGAGCGACACCGGGCCGCCCGTGACCTCTACCGACCCACCGTCCGCTTCGGGGTGGTGGCGATGTTCGTCTCCGCGATCGTGCTGGTGATCTCCGGCGACTTCCAGGCCCAGATCATGTTCAAGCAGCGGCCGATGAAGATGGCGTCGGCCGAGGCGCTGTGCGAGACGGAGACCGGTGCGAGCTTCTCGATCCTCACCATCGGCGGCCCCGACGCCTTCGCCGAGCAGTGCGGGGACGTCACCCACCTGATCGAGGTTCCGTACGTGACCTCGTTCCTGGCCACCCACAGCTTCGATGCGACGCGCAGGGCGTCGACGACCTCAACGCCCAGTACAAGCAGGAGTTCGGCGAGACTGCGACGAACATCCACGGCGAGGAGGTCGAGGCCGACTACCGCCCGAACCTCTTCGTCACCTACTGGTCCTTCCGCCTGATGATGGGCCTGGCCGCGTTCAGCGGCGTGCTCGCCTTCTGGGCGCTGTGGGTCACCCGCGGCAAGGGCGAGAACGCCCGCACCACCGGGTCGAAGGCCTTCCAGTGGTTCGCCGTGCTCGCGATCCCGATGCCCTTCCTCGCCAACTCCGCCGGCTGGGTGTTCACCGAGATCGGCCGTCAGCCCTGGGTCGTCCACCCCAATCCCGACGACCCGACCGTGCGGCTGATGACCCTGCAGGGCGTCTCCGCCCACCCCTCGTGGATGGTGCTCGCCTCGCTGGTCGCCTTCACCCTCGTCTACGGCGTCCTCGCCGTGATCTGGTTCCGGATGATGCAGAAGGCCGCGCTGAAGGGCGCGCCGCCGCCGCGCGGGACCCGGAGACCGAGGAGCTCGACACGCCCACCCTCTCCTTCGACTACTGAGAAGGGACCCACCTGCTCATGGACACCATGCTCGACCCCACGGTCCTGCAGACCCTCTGGTTCGCGCTGATCGGCTTCTTCTTCCTGGGCTACTTCGTGCTCGAGGGCTTCGACTTCGGCGTGCAGATGAACGTGGCCGCCTTCTGGCGCCGCGGCCCCGGCACCCGCGGCACGATCCTGCGCACCATCGGCCCCGTCTGGGACGGCAACGAGGTGTGGGTGATCACCGGCGGCGCGCCGCTCTTCGCGGCCTTCCCCGAGTGGTACGCCACCCTGTTCTCCGGCTTCTACCTCGCCCTGTTTGCTCCTGCTGCTGGTGCTGATCGTGCGGGTGTGCGCCTTCAAGTGGCGCGAGAAGCACGAGGACGACCGCTGGCGCACCTCCTGGGACGTGGTGCACGTGATCGGCGGCTTCGCCCCGGCCCTGCTGTGGGGCGTGGCCTTCTCGAACATCGTCGCCGGCGTCGCGATCGACCAGAACCACTGGGTGACCACCTCGCTGCTGGGACTGCTGAACCCCTTCGCGCTCCTGGGCGGGCTCGTGTTCGTCTTCGCTGTTCTGGCCGCACGGCACCCTGTACCTGACCCTGAAGATCGAGGGCCCGCTGCGCCAGGACGCCCACCGCCTCGCGAGCCGGCTCGTGTGGCCGACGATCGTGGCCGGCGCCGCGTACCTGCTGTGGTTCCAGCTCGCGTACTCGAACACGCCGTGGACCCTGATCCCGCTCGCGATCGCGGCGGCGGCGCTGATCGCGGTGGTGCCGCTGGGCCGTGCCCGTCGTGAGGGCCTCGCCTTCGGCGCGACCACCACCGCGATCGCCGCGGCGACGATCACCCTGTTCGGCGGCCTGTTCCCGTACGTCATGCCGGCCTCGAACGATCCGGCGAACTCGCTCACCGTCGCGAACGCCTCCTCGACCGAGCACACGCTGACGGTGATGCTGATCGCCCTCGCGATCCTGTCGCCGGTCGTCATCGCGTACACGATCTGGACCTACCGGGTCTTCCGCCACCGGATCACCGACGAGGACTCCCCCGCGCCCGGCGAGGACCTCGCCCGGAGGGCCCGGGCGGGCTACCGGGAAGCGTTCGGGCAGGAGTGAGCACCCCCACGCGCGCGCGGCGAGCGCCCCTGGACCCCCGTCTGGTCCGGGAGGTGCGCGCCGCGCGCGTCCATGTCGCGCGGACCGTGGTCCTCGGGCTCGTCCAGGCCGCGTCCGTGATCGTCACGGCGCTGGTGATCGCGCACCTCGGCGCGCGCCTGCTCGTCGAGCGGGACCTCCCCGCGGACGCCCCGGGGATGCTCGCCCTGCTGGTCCTCGCGCTCGCCGTGCGGGCAGGGGCGGTGCTGGTCGAGGAGGCGACCGCGCACCGCGCCGCGACCGCCGCGATCAGCGATCTGCGCGCCCGCGTCCTCGCCCACGCCGCCCGGCTCGGCCCGCGGGCCGGGGCCGGCCGGGGCGCGGACGTGACGGCGCTGGCGACGACGGGGCTGGAGAAGTCGCGCCCCTATCTGGTGGGTTACGTCCCCCAGCTGATGCTCTCGGCGACGGTCACCCCGCTGTGCCTGCTGACGATCGGGTCGCTCGATCCGCTCAGCGCCGTGATCGCCCTGGTCACCCTGCCGCTCGTGCCGCTGTTCATGATCCTGGTGGGGAAGATGACCGTGGGCCGCTCCGAGAGGTCGCTGGCGGACATGCGCTCCCTGTGGTCCCAGCCGCTGGACCTCGTCGAGGGCCTGCCCACCCTGCGCGCCCTCGGCCGCGAGCGCGGCCCGGAGCGGGTGGTGGAGACCCTCGGCGACCGCCACCGCTCCTCCGCCATGGGCTCGCTGAAGTTCGCCTTCCTCTCCTCGATGGTGCTCGAGCCGCTCGCGACCCTGTGCGTGGCGCTGGTCGCCGTCTCGATCGGCATGCGGCTCGTCTACGGGGAGATGGACCTCGCCCCGGCGCTCGCGGTGCTGGTCCTCGCCCCCGAGGTGTACCAGCCGCGCGCAATGTCGGCTCCCAGTACCACTCCTCCACCGACGGCCTCGCCGCGGTCGGCGCGGCCTTCGAGGTGCTCGACGAGCACGCCCCGGCCGACGGGACCCGTCCCGCCCCCGACCTCGCCGGCGCGACCCTCGCCCTGCGCGGCGTGAGCGTCGCCTCGCGCGACGGGCTCGCCCCGCACGCGGCGGAGATCGAGGTCCGCCCCGGCCGCATCACCGCGCTGACCGGCCCCTCCGGCGCCGGGAAGACCACCGCCGTGCAGGTGTCGCTGGGCCTGCTGGAGCCCGAGCAGGGCCGCGCCGAGGTGATCGCCGCCGACGGCACCGCGACCGACGTGCGCGAGCTGGAGCGCCGCGCGCCTCTGGGACCAGATCGCGCTGCTCCCCCAGCGGCCCGTGCTCCCGCCCGGCACCCTGCGCGAGGTCCTCGCCGCCGCCCGCCCGGACGCGGACGACGACGAGCTCGGGGCCGCCGCGGCCGCCGTCGGCCTCGACGCCGTCATCGCCCGCCGCGGACTCGACGCGGACCTGGGCCGCCGCGGACAGGGCCTCTCCCTCGGCGAGCGGCGGCGTCTGGCGCTGGCCCGCGCCCTGCTCTCCCCGCCCCGCTGGTCGTGCTCGACGAGCCGACCGCCCATCTCGACGGCGCCGCCGAGCAGATCGTGCTGGACCTGCTGGGCGAGCCGCGCGCCCAGGGCCGCACCGTGCTCGTCGTCGCCCACCGCTCCCGCCTCGTCGAGGCGGCCGACGACATCGTCTCCGTCGACTCGCGAGCGGAGGTCGCCGCATGACCGCCCAGGCCGCCCCGCGCGCCGCGCCGAGCGCGCCCTCGCGATCCCGCCCGCGCGGCTCCTCGCCGCGGTCCTCGCCGCGGTCGCGACCCTCGGCTCCGCCTTCGCGCTCGCCGCGGTCTCCGCCTATCTGGTCACCCGCGCCTGGACCATGCCGCCGGTGCTCGACCTGACCGTCGCCGTGGTGATGGTGCGCGCCCTCGGCGTCTCCCGCGGCGTGTTCCGCTGGCTGGAGCGGATGCTCACCCACGACGTGGCGGCGCGGGGCGTGGTCTCGCTGCGCACCTCGCTGTTCACGGCGCTCGCCTCCCGCACCGACGACGCCCTGACGCGGTCGCGGCGCGGCGAGCCGCTGGCCCGGCTGGGCGATGACGCGCAGGAGCTCGGCGACCACGTCATCAAGGCGATCGTGCCCGCCCTGGTCGCAGCCGTGATGCTCGTCGTGGTGCTGGCGACCTTCGCACCGCTGTCCCTGCCCGCGACGGCCGCGATGGCGGCCTCGCTGCTGCTGGCGGCGGTGGCCGCGCCGTACTTCGCGCACCGCGCCGCCGCGCTCACCGAGCAGGCCGTGCTCACCACCCGCGGCGACGTCACCTCCCACTCCCTGGAGATCCTCGACGACGCGACCTCGCTGCGGGTGGACGGGCGGCTCGAGACGGCCCTCGCCCGCCTCGCCGCCGCGCAGTCCGCGCACGACGCCGCGATCGACCGGGCCGCCCGCCCCGCCGCGCTCGCGGCCGCCGCGGTGCCCGCGAGCATGGTCCTCGCGGTGACCGGATCGCTGCTGGCCGCGGGTGCCGCCTGGACCGCCGGGGACCTCTCCGCCGGGCAGATCGGGATCCTGCTCCTGCCGCCGCTGTCCTCCTTCGAGGCGGCGACCGCCCTGCCCGCCGCGGCGACCCAGCACGCTCGCTCCCGCGCCGCCGCGGAGCGCCTCGACGCCCTGATCAGCGAGGGCGGCGAGGGCGACGGCTCCGCCCCGGTCCCCGCCGAGCGTCCCGCCACGGCGAGCCTGACCGCCCGCGACCTCACCGCCGGCTGGTCCCCCGACGCTCCGTGCGTGCGCGGCCTCGACCTCGACCTCGCCCCCGGCTCCCGCCTCGCGGTCGTCGGCCCCTCCGGCGGCGGGAAGTCGACGCCGCTGGCGACCCTCGCCGGGCTCCTCGTCCCGCTGGGCGGCGAGGTCTCGACCGACGCCGCCTCCCTGCGCGAAGCGGTGACGATGTTCGCCGAGGACGGGCATGTCTTCGCGACCACGGCGCGGGAGAACCTCCGCGTCGTCCGCGGCGACCTGACGGATGAGGAGGCCCTCGCGGCGCTCGCCGCCGTCGGCCTCGACGACTGGCTCGCGACCCTCCCCCATGGGCTCGACACGATGCTGGGCCCCGACGGGACCACGGTCTCCGGCGGCGAGCGGCGCCGCCTGCTGCTGGCCCGCGCCGTGGTGCGTCGCGGACCGGTGCTCGCTGCTGGACGAGCCGACCGAGCACCTGGACACCGCCCGCGGCGACGCGCCGCTCGCGGCGCCGCTCACCCCGGGCGACGAGTCCCTCGTCCCGGCCTCGTCCACGGTCGTCGTCGTCACCCATCGCCCCGAGGCGGTCCCCGCCGACACGCCCGTCCTCAGGATCGGAGAGCCCCGATGAGAGACCGCCCCCGCATCCAGGACCTCGCCGGCGCCGTGCTCGCCGGCGGGGAGACCGAGGACCTGCTGGACCTGATGCTCCGCTCGGCCCGCACCGATCTCGGCGCCCGCGGCGCCGTGCTGGTGATGCCCCTGGACCGCGAGGCGTGGACGATCGAGATGGTCGACGGGCCCGACGCCCCCGCCCTGCTCGGCGAGCAGGTGCCCGCGGCGCATCCGATCGGCGTGGCGCTCGAGCAGGCCGACGCCGATGCTCTCGAGCGGGTCGAGACCTTCGCCCTCGGCGAGGAGAGCTGGCGCGTGATGCTCGCCGTGATAGATGCGGCCGAGCACGGCACCGGGTCGCTCGGGGCCGCGCCCGGAGGGCTCCGAGGAGTTCACCGCCGCGGACCGGGAGCGGCTCGACGCGCTCGCGGGGCTCGTCGGCCTCACCCTGCGCGTCCCGACCCTGCAGGCCGACTCCGAGATCGACGACGAGCGCGGACGGATCGCGCGCGATCTGCACGACCTCGCGATCCAGGAGCTGTTCGCGGTGGGGATGGAGCTCGAGGGGCTGGTGGACTCCCTCGGCTCCCCGGACGTGACGCCATCGAAGGCGCGGATCCGCTCCTCGGTCGCGGCCTCCGTGCAGGGGGTCGAGAACGCGGTCGCGCAGATCCGGCTGATCGTGCAGTCGCTGCGCCGGGAGCGGGCGGAGGCGACGCTCACCGAGCGGCTGCGCCGCGAGGTGGGGCTCGCGACCGCCGGCCTCGGCTTCGTGCCCTCGCTGCGCCTGCCCCCGCATCCCGCGGAGATGGACGCGGAGCCGCCGCCGGAGATCGCCGACGACGTCGTCGCGGTGGTGCGGGAGTGCCTCGCCAACGCCGCCCGTCACGCGCATGCCAGCGCGGTCGCGGTCTCCGTGAGCGTGTTCTCCGAGGGCGTGGACCGGGTGGTGCAGGTGAACGTCTCGGACAACGGCCGAGGCATCGACCCGACGGTGCGGCGCCGCTCGGGGCTCGCGAACATGTCCTCGCGGGCCCGGCGCCATTCGGGCTGGGTGGACGCGATCACCCTCGAGCCGGGCACGATGATCTCCTGGCGGGTGACAGCCGCCGGTGGCGTGAGGCCTACTGCGGCTTCCAGCCCGCCCGTCGGCGGGCCGCGACCATTGCCGCGACCTGGGTGCGGCGCCGCATGCCGAGGGTCTGCAGGATGACGGTGACGCGGTTCTTCACCGTCTTCTCCGCGATGCCGAGGGCGCCCGCGATCTCGCGATTGGAGTGCCCGTCGCCGATCAGCTCGACGATCCGCTGGTCGGACTCGGACAGGTCCGGGCCGTCCTCGACGTGATCGGCGGGCCAGACGGGGCGGCCGGCGTGCACGGCCTGGATCGCCTCGACGATCTCCTGGGAGCGCGCGGACTTGAGCATCAGGCCGGCGGCGCCCGCGGCGCGTGACTCGCGCGGCCGCGGCGTCGTCGTCGAAGCTGGTCAGCACCAGCATCCTCTGCTCGGGGTCGAGCTCGCGGGCGACCTTCATGACGTCGATGCCGGTGCCGTCGGGCGGCTGGAGGTCGACAAGCGAGCACCTGGGGCCGGATGGCGGGCAGGCGCCGGGTCGCCTCGGCGACGGAGGACGCCTCGCCGATCACGGTGAGGGCGGGGCTCGCGTCGATCGCGGTGACGATGCCGCGGCGGACCACCTCGTGGTCGTCGACGAGCATCACGCGGATCGGGCCGTCCTGCTGGGTCGCTGTCACGTGGCGTCCTTCCTCATCTCGGCGGGCACGTCGAAATCTATCGCACCGGGGACGACGCGGGTCTCAGCGTCCCCGCTGGCATCGCGGGCAGAAGTGCGAGGAGCGGTTCGCGTGCATCACGCGCCGCATCACGGTGCCGCGGCGCGGGCAGGGCTCGCCCTCCTTGCCGTAGGCGTTGAGGCCGCGGGCGAAGTACCCGCCGCGCCCGTCGACGTTCACGTACAGCGCGTCGAAGCTCGTCCCGCCCACCTCGAGCGCCCGCTCCATCACGTCGCGGACGGCGCGCAGCAGCGCCGGCGCCTGGCGGGGGCCGAGCGCCGCGCCCGGGGTGTCGTACCGGATCCGCGCCGCCCACAGCGCCTCGTCGGCGTAGATGTTCCCGATCCCGGAGACGATCTCCTGGTTCAGCAGCGGCGTCTTGACTGCGCCGCGCCGGGAGCGCAGCGCACGGGCGATACCGGAGAGGTCCGCGGCCGGATCCAGCAGGTCGCGCGCGATGTGCGTGGCGTCCTCCGGCGAAGAGGGCATCGGGACTGCCCACGCCGGCGAGCGCCCCGCCCTCCGCCTCGAGGAGCGGACTCGTCCACAGCCCGCCGAAGATCCGCTGGTCGACGAAGTCGAGCCGCGCCCCGTCGTCCAGGTGCAGGCTCACGCGGCGGTGCCGCAGCGGGTGGGAGGCGGGGCCCTCGGAGAGCTCCACCGACGGCGCGGCTGTCGCGTCGGGCGTGCTCATCCGCGGCTGTCCGCTCATGCCGAGGTGCGCCATCAGCGCCTCCCCGGCCTCGGCCCCGCCCGGCTCCGCGAGGCGCCACCACAGGAACTTCCCGCGCCGCACCACGGCGGTGAGCCGGGAGCCGACGAGGGCCGCGCGCAGGCGGTCCTCTCCCCCGGCCTGTCGGCGCAGGGAGCGGGGCTCGAGCACCTCGAGCGCGGTGATGGTGCGGCCGACGGTGCGGGGCTCGAGGCCGCGCCGCACCACTTCGACCTCGGGCGGCTCGGGCACCGGGTCAGCCCCTTGGGATGAGGGACTCGCCGCGCTCGGCGAG
Organism: Brachybacterium sp. GPGPB12; assembly: GCF_038396325.1. Lineage (NCBI taxonomy): Bacteria > Bacillati > Actinomycetota > Actinomycetes > Micrococcales > Dermabacteraceae > Brachybacterium > Brachybacterium sp. GPGPB12. The sequence goes on from NZ_CP149573.1 coordinate 594,569, forward strand.
GACGCCCCTCACCGCGTTCTGGGCGGCGGCGAGCTCGGCGTCCTTCTTCGAGGCGCCGTCGCCGCGGGCGGTGACGACCCCCTCGACGGTGACGGTCGCGGTGAAGGTCTTCTGGTGCTCGAGGCCCGACTCCGTGAGCGCGTAGACCACGTCCTTGCCCTCCGCGGCGGCGATCTCCTGCAGGCGGGACTTGAAGTCGTAGCCCGCCTCGAGGAACTCGTCGGAGTCGAGCATCGGGCTGAGCAGGTCCAGCACGAAGCGGCGCGAGACGTCCTGGCCGAGCGCGAGGTGGACCGCGCCGATCACGGCCTCGGTGGTGTCGGCGAGGATCGAGGCCTTGGCGCGGCCGCCGGTGAGGTCCTCCCCGCGGCCCAGGCGCACGTAGGCGCCGAGGTCGAGGCGGGAGGCGATCACGGCGAGCGCCCGGGTCGAGACGGTCGCGGCGCGGCGCCGGGCCAGGTCGCCCTCGGGCGGCGTGGGGTGGGCGGCGTAGAGGTGCTCGGTGACAGCGAGCTGCAGCACGGCATCGCCCAAGAACTCGAGCCGCTCGTTGTGCGGGAGGCCGTCGTGCTCGTAGGAGTAGGAGCGGTGCGTGAGCGCGAGATCGAGCGACCCGGAGTCCGTGAGGTCCGCGGCCTGCCCGGCGTCCAGCGGCGGCGTGTCCAGCAGGCCCTGCGGGGCGGCGGCCTCGGCGGCGCGGCGCCTGCGCGCCATCAGGCCTTCCCGTCCTGCGCGTCGTCGTCCTTCGGGTCCTCGTCGAACAGGCCCTTCAGCGCGGCGAAGCGCTCGTCGATGACCTCGTGGTGGTGGTCGGGGTCGTCCTCCATACGGAAGCCGCACTGGGCGCACAGGCCCGGGCAGTCCTCGCGGCACAGGGGTCGCTCGTCGGCCTCCATCGCGAGGGCGTCGCGCACCACGGGGCCGAGGCGCACCTCGTCGTCGACGAGCAGGACGGAGTCCTCGCGCTCCTCGGCCCTGACCTTCTCGGGGTAGAGGAAAAGCTCGTCGAAGCGGGTGGCGATGTCCTGGTCGACGGGGTCGAGGCGGCGCGAGCACTCGCCCTCGAGGTGCGCGGTGACGGTGCCGTGGGCGTAGATGCCCTCGACCACGGATTCGAGCTCGAGCTCGATCGCGATGGGCTCGCCCTCGGAGACCTGCATGGCGAGGCCGCCGGCCTCGCGGGCCGGGGCGGGGACGGTGTGCTCGACGCGTCGGTGCGTGCCGGTGCGGCCGACGAGATCGACGGCGTCGAAGCGCAGGGCGTCGTCGAGCGGCGAGGTGGGAATGGCGTCGGTGGTCATCTGCTCAGCGTAGGTCAGAGGCGGTGCGCGGCGCCTCCAGCGAGGCGGCGGGGAGCATGTCGGAGACGTCACCGCCGAGGGCGTGCACCTCGCGGACGAGGGAGGAGGAGATGTGGGCGAGGGACGGGTCGGTGAGGAGGAAGACGGTGTCGGTCCCGGCGAGGTGGTGGTTCATCCGCGCCATCGGCTCCTCGTAGGAGAGGTCGAGCTGGGAGCGCGGCCCGCGCACGACGGCGCCCGCGCCGACCTCGCGGCAGAAGTCGACGAGCAGGCCGCGGGGCAGGGTGCGCACCTCTGTCTGCTCGGCGAGGCCCTCGTCGGCGAGCGCGGCGCGGATCGCTGCGGTGCGCCGCTCGAGGTCCAGCGGCCCCTTCTTGGAGGGGTTGTGGGAGACGGCGACGATCACGTGGTGGCCGAGGGCCGTCGCGCGCCGCGTGAGGTCGAGGTGGCCCAGGGTGAAGGGGTCGAAGGAGCCGGGCAGGACGACGGTGGTCATGGCGGTCACTCTAGTGCGGGCGGGGAGCGGCTCAGCCCAGCGTGAAGCGCACCTCGTGGCGGCCGTCGTCGTGGATCTCGCCGATCTCGAGGGTGCCGGTGGTGCCGGCGAGGTCGCCGGTGCCGGAGCCGGGGACGATCACGTACTGCAGGGCGGGCGCGCCGCCCGTCATCGTGCCGAGCCGCTGGAGGGCGAGGGTGCCGGTGCGTCCGCCGAGGTCGCCCTCGAAGAGCTCGCTGGTGATGTAGCCGGCGCCGCCGGTCTCGGGGTCGCCGGCGGTGAGCATGGTGCCGCGCGAGGTGCCCTCGGCCTCGCCGGTCCAGGTCTTGATCAGGGAGAAGCGATCGGCGGCGCCGTCGATCGGGGCGCCAGGGGCCATCTGCACGGTGAAGGAGGCGGTGTGGCTGGTCATGGCTCCAGTATGTCGTCGCCGGTGCGCTGGGCGTAGGACAAAGGCGTCATGCCGGTGACGGCGCGGACGTCGCGGATGAAGTGGGACTGGTCGAACCAGCCGAGGTCGTGGGCGTCCTCGCTCCGGCCGCGGCGGAGGGTGAGCAGGTCGGTGTGCGGCGGCCAGTCGAGCTCGTCGAGGGTGCGCGTCATCGCGCCAGGGTACGCGGGCTCAAAAGGGCGGTGGGCCGCGACCGTCGCGGGGATCGAGGCCGGGCGGGCCGGGGTCGGCGCCGCCGGTGTCGGGGCGGGACCAGTACTCCAGGAGATGCTCGCCCCAGCGCTGCTCCTCGATCGCGTCGAGTCGCTCCTGCGGCGATTCGTCGAGCGCGCCGCTGTGCAGGATCGCCTCGAACTCGAGATCGGCCTCGTACTGCTCCCAGGCGCGGCGGAGCCGCTGGCCGAGCTCACGGGTGACGAGGTCGCCGTCGGGCCTGGAGTCGCAGACGGCGAGCTCGCCGATCCTCCACCGGGTCACGCCGGTGGTCTCGTCCCGAACCGGGTCGAGGATGCCTGCGGTCTTCATGCGGTGGTGGCGGCGGCAGAGGCGGTGCAGGTTCTCGATCGTGGTGGGTCCGCCGCGGGCGGGGTGCTCGAGGTCGAACTCCTCGATGTGGTCGCTCTCGCCGAGGGTCATGACGTTGCAGTCGCGGCCGGGGACGGCGCAGACCGGGTCGATGAGGCGCAGGTTCTCGGCCATCGCGCGGCTGACCCGGTAGGTCCTCGAGGCGGCGGGGGCGTAGCCGCCCCTGGCCGGGTCGGCGAGGACGCGTTCGAAGGCCGGCGCCTTCGCGGCGAGCTCGCGGGCCATGCGCGCGGGGATCGGGATGGTGCCGTCGAGCGTCGCGGGCGCATGCGAGCGGCCCAGCAGGGTCAGGATCGGCACGACGACGGAGATCCGGAAGGCGGGCTCGGGCACCTCGACGCCGCCGGTCGCGAGCGGGGAGCGTGTCATCACCGCGTAGCGCGGCGCGGGAAGCGGCATGGGCCGGCCCTCGCGGGCGACGTCGCCGTCGAGGTCGAAGGGGATCGGCGCTCCGGTCTCGAGCGCCTGGCGCTGAGCGTCCTGGACGGCGCGGGCGGCGCCGTCGAGACGGCGGCCGAGCGCGAGGAGCTCGGGGATCGGGCCGACGACGGTGAGGCGACCGGTGCCATCGCCGTCCGGGGACGGGGTGAGGTGGACGGCGCGCCGCTCACCGGGCGTCTCCTGCATGGCGGCGCGGCCGAACCAGTCGATCAGCAGACGCGACTCGCGGTAGAAGCGCTCGACGTCGATCGCGTCGAGCCGCCAGGTCGCGACCCGTTCGTCGACCTGGCGGCGCTGGTGGGAGGTCAGGCGCGCGACGCGCGCAGCGCCCACTCGAACCAGTCCACCGGCGGCTCCCCGGCGCCGACACGGGCGAAGCAGGCGGGCAGGTCGGTGACGGCGACGTGCGCGTCGCGCGCCCGCACCTCGCCCCGGCCGAGCTTCGTGCGCAGGCCCGCCGCGGCGGCGAGTGCGTGCAGGGCCTTCTCGTCGTCCTCGTCCTCCTCGGTCCAGAGGGAGGCGAGGTCCTGCATCTCGGCGACGTAGAAGGCGGCCTGCTGCTCGCGGCGCCGGCGGTAGATGCGCAACACCGTCTCCGCCTCGGCGGTGCGGGGTGCGACGTCGGCGCGCTCGACGAGGGACTGCGGGGTCAGGGGCCGGCGAGCCCGCACGGGGCGGCGCGGAGGCTCGCCCGGGCGGACAGTGGCGGCAGGGATGGAGGCAACAGGGACGTTGGGGCGGGCAGATGCGGCGCGCGGCGGGACGTCGAGGCGTGGGTCGTCTCCCATTGCTCCTCCTCCCCCGCGTCTTGATGAGCGTTCTTCGTCGACCGCTCCGTGCTTCTCATTCTACGACCAATATCCGACATACTCCAGACGTGCCGTCATCTTGCCCTAATTTGTGGATAACCGGGATGCGGGGAGGAAACTTCGCACCAAATGCACAGTCATTCCACATCGTGTGGATACTCGCGGGCCACCTGCGCAGATCAGGGTCGGCGTGCGTGAAGCACGAGCGTCGGGCTCTCCACCCCGCGAATGCCTCACCTCGCCTCTCGCGTCCCACCAGGACGAATTCTTGCCCCTTGCCGGAATACACAAATGCGCGACGGACGCAAGGGGTGGTCCTGAATTGTGGATGGAGCTCTGCCGGACCGAGAAGTGCGGGCAGATCGATGTGGACGGAGTGCAGGTGCGCCTCGAGGCGCGGCCGACGAGAGCCGAGGCGACTGCGGGCGTGATGCCGGGTCGCGGGAGACGCGAGCGTCGCGGTCCCGGCGGGACGGCGGTCAGCCCGCGGTCTCGTCCTCGACCAGCGGCCCGCCGAACTGCGAGACGGTCTCGCCGTAGGTCTTCCTGCCGTCATCGGCCCAGCCGTCAGGCCACTCGACGGGGCGGTCGCGGGAGGAGCGCTCGAGGACGACCAGGGCGTCGTCGGTGAGCGCGGGGCGGAGCGTCACGAGGAGCCGCTCGAGCTCGTCGGTGGAGACGTCGTAGGGCGGGTCGAGGAAGACGAGGGTCGCGCCGTGTCCGCCGAGGCCCGCGGCGACGGCGCGGGCCTTCCCGGCGCGCACGTCGACCCGGTCGGAGAGTCCGAGGTCCGCGACGGTGCGGCGCGGCTGGCGGGCCGTCGGCCCGTGCACCTCGACGAGGACCGCATGGGCGGCGCCGCGGGAGAGGGACTCGAGGGCGAGCGCGCCGGTGCCCGCATACAGGTCGAGCACCCGGGCCCCCACGAGCGCGTCCCAGCCGTCGAGGCGGCTGAACAGGGCCTCGCGCACACGGTCCGAGGTGGGCCGGGTGCCCTTCCCGGGCGGGCCGGGGATGGTGCGCCCTCCGAGAGTGCCGGAGATGATCCGCGGCATGTCAGCTCCTCTCCACGTCGGGGTCGGCATCGCGCGCCGCGCGGCGACGGCGGCGGCCAGCTCGGGATGGCCGTCCAGCTCGGGGTCCTCGGCGACGAGCGCGAAGGCGTCCTCGCGGGCGGCCTCGATCCAGCGGGCGTCGCGCGCGACATCGAGGTGCTTCAGCGTGCGGCGCACGCCGGACTGCTCCTCCCCCACCAGGTCGCCGGCGCCGCGGCGGCGCAGGTCGAGCTCGGCCAGGGCGAAGCCGTCGGGCGCATCGGCGATCGCGCGCAGGTGCCGCGAGTGCACCTCGTCCACGACCGCGCAGGTGTCGAAGAAGGCGATGCCGGGATGCTCGCCGCGGCCCACGCGGCCGCGCGGCTGGTGCGGCTGGGAGACGCCGAAGCGCTCCGCGTCCAGCACGATCATCACCGAGGCGTTGGGAATGTCGACCCCGACCTCGATCACCGTGGTGGAGACGAGCAGGTCGAGCTCGCCGCGCACCATCTGCTCCATGACCAGCTGCTTCTCCTCGCCGCTGAGCCGGCCGTGGAGCACGCCGATGCGGGCGTCCGCGAGCTCGGGGCGGGAGGCGAGACGCTCGGCGGTCTGGACGACGCCGCGGGCGGGGTCGAGGGCGGGGGTCTTCTCCTTGCCGTTCTCGTCGAGGACGGGTCGCGCGGGGGTGTCGTCGGCCTCGTCCTCGTCGATCCGGGCGCAGACGACGAAGACCTGTCGGCCCGCGCGGATCTCCTCGCCGGCGCGCCGCCACATGCGCCGCTCCCAGGCGGGGAGCTTCTCGTGGACCACGAAGCTCTCGACGCCGGCGCGGCGGCCGGGACTCTCGGCGAGGGTGAGCACGTCGAGGTCGCCGACGGTCGCGAGCGCCGCGGTGCGCGGGATTGGGGTCGCGGTCATGACCACGACGTGCGGACTCTGACCCTGCGGGCCCTTGGCGCGCGACCGCCGACGGTGGTCGACGCCGAAGCGGTGCCGCTCGTCGATCACGACGAGGCCGAGGGAGGCGAACTCGACGCCCTCGGTGAGCAGGGCGTGGGTACCGACCACGATCCCGGCCTGGCCGGAGGTCACGTCGAGCAGGGTCTCGCGGCGCGCGGAGGTGCGCTGAGAGCCGGTGAGCAGGCGCACCCTGGTCGCCTCAGGCGCACCGTCGAGCTGGCCGGCCCGGCCGAGCTCGCCGAGGAGCTCGAGCACGGTGCGGTGGTGCCGCTCGGCGAGGACCTCGGTGGGGGCGAGCATCACGGCCTGGTGGCCGGAGTCGACGGCGCGGAGCATGGCGCGCAGGGCGATGACGGTCTTGCCGGAGCCGACGTCGCCCTGGAGGAGGGCGCTGGTGGGGTGGCCGTTGCCGATGCGCTCGGCGAGCAGGTCGCCGATCTCGCGCTGGCCGTCGGTGAGGGAGAAGGGCAGGCGCTCGTCGAAGAGCCGCTGGAGCGGTCCCTCGGCGCGCGGCTGCGGGGCGGGGGTGCGCTCGTCCTGGGCGCGGCGCTGGGCGAAGATCGCCTGGAGGACGAAGGCCTCCTCGAAGCGGAGATGGGCCATGCCACGGCGGGTGTCGTCCATGGTCAGCGGGGTGTGGACGAGACGGGCGGCCTCGGCGAGGTCGGGCAGGCTCCGGCGACGCAGGATCTGTGCGGGGACGGCGCTGGTGGCGGAGCCGGCGAACTCGAGGCCCTTCTCCATCGCGGAGCGCATCGTCGCGAGCGAGATGTTCTGCTTCAGGGGGTAGACGGGGCGCGGACAGCCGCGCCCAGGCGCGGCCCTCCTCGGTGTCCTCGACGGCCTCGAAGTCGGGATGGGTGAGCTGGAGGCCGCCGCGGTAGTCGTCCCGGCCCACCGCGCCGTGCACGCCGATGGTGGCGCCGACGGGGAGGCGCTTCGCGTACCACTCGACGTGGTGTCGCTTGGGAAGGAAGAAGGTCAGCGGCGGCTCGTCCGAGCCGTCGGAGACGGTGGCCTCGACGATGAAGCCGTAGCGGGACCTCATCTGCCGCGAGCGGAACGACTCGACCTGCACGATGGCGCTGACCTCCTGCCCCTCGGAGATCTCACGCAGGGAGCGCAGCGGGGCGGGCTCGACGTAGCGGCGCGGGACGAAGCGGAGCATGGCGTCGAGATCGCGCACGCCGAAGGAGGCCATCGCCTTGGACTCCTTGGAGACCAGCAGCTCCGTCAGCGGCATGGAGCCGCGCGTGGTGCTGGTCTTCCTGGCCATCGTGGCGACCCCTTCCATCCCGGTAGAGTGCTGGTGCGGTGCCCATCGTGCCATTGCCCTGCGACATCGTGAGGGACTCCACAGGACTGTGGACGGGCCATCCTCTTCAGGCGCCGGGGCATCTGGGCTATGATTCCGTGGTTGCCCTGACCGCCGGGGGCTCGCACCTCCGTGCTCACCCAGGTCACCGACCCCGCCGTTCCGGCGCGGGGGCTGGAGCGGGCACCGCGATCAGAACATCGACGTACCAGGAGACGACAGTGGTCGCTTCCACGTGTGACATCTGCGCCAAGAGCCCGCGCTTCGGCAAGGCCGTGTCCCACTCGCACCGCCGCACCTCGCGTCGCTGGAACCCGAACATCCAGTCGGTCCGCACTGTGATCAACGGCACCAGCAAGCGCGTGAACGTGTGCACCTCCTGCCTCAAGGCAGGCAAGGTCAGCACGCTCGGTGCCTGAGCGAGACCGCAAGGACTCAATTCCACGAGAGCCCCCACCCGACCGGGTGGGGGCTCTCGTGCGTCCGGCCCGCTCAGCGCACGACGTCGGCGACCTGGGCGAGCAGGGCGGCGCGGCGCTCCTCCTCGCCAGTGCGGTGCAGGTGCGCGGCGGTGAAGAAGACCTCGTGGACGAGGTGCGCGCGGCGGCGCTCGAGGACGGGGCCGACGGGCTCGGACGGCTCCCCCGAGCGGCGTGAGCGCTCGGCGAGGTAGTGGGCGGTCTGGTCCCGCAGCAGATCGTCGTCCAGGGCGGCGTACCAGGGCTCAGCGGTGATCGGGCCGCCGATGAAGGCGAGGTCCCGGGCGGGATCGCCCCGCTGCGCCCATTCCCAGTCGACGAAACGCACCGTGCCGTCGTCGTCCACGAGCAGGTTCGCGGCCGCGGGGTCGCCGTGGAGGAGGACGGGGGTGACGGCCCGGAAGGCCGTGCCCGTGCGCTCCTGATGGCGGCGCACCGCGGGCCAGAGGTCGGCGAGGACCTGCGCCGCCTCTGGTTCGTTCTCGCGCCACCAGGCGTGGGCGAGATCCGCGGCGCCGACGGGGTCGGGGCGGCCGGGTTCGGGCAGTCCGGCCTGGTCGCCGGCGTGGTGGAGATGGGCCAGGCTCGTCGCGAGGGGCGCGCAGCAGGTAACGGTCCGCCCAGTCCGCGGCGGGCGGCACGCGGCCGGGGACGCGGGTGGTGACCGTCCAGGCTTGCGGGTCCTCTGTCGTGGGCTGGTGGACGGCGACGGGTGCGGCAGCGAGTCCGGTGGGAACCCGGCCGAGTATCTCGTGCTCCGCCTCGAGGGACTGCGGCGACTCGTCGAGGGGCTTGTGCGGGATGCGGACGACGAGCTCCCGCTCCCCGCGGCGCAGCAGGTGGGCGGTGAAGGACTCGCCGCGGCCGAGGTGCCGGGCGGTGATCTCGCCCGATGCGCCGGCCCACCATTCGGGGTGGTCGTGGGCGAGGGTGCGGAGGGAGGCGGCGGAGGGGGCCATGGTGGATCCTTCGGAGACGTCGAGCGCGAGCGCACCCACCGTCACTCTCAGATGTTTATCGCTGTATTGAGCGATACCGCTCATTGGTGTTGTGCCTCGGGAGGGGCGACGGTCCGTCGCGGGGACGGGACGGACCGCCGCCCTGACCGTCACTCCGCCGCGGCGCCCGCGAAGGTGGCGGTATCGATGACGGCACGGAAGCGGACGTCGCCGGCGACCACGCGCTCGTAGGTCGCGTCGGCCTCGTCCACCGAGATCGTCTCGATCTTCGCGCCGATGCCGTGCTCGGCGCAGAAGTCGAGCATCTCCTGGGTCTCGGCGATGCCGCCGATGTTGGAGCCGGCGAGCACCTTGCCGCCGCCGATCAGGGAGCCGAAGCTCAGCGCCTGCTTCTCCGGCGGGAGGCCGACGACGGCCATGACGCCGCGCGGGGCGAGCAGGCGCAGGTAGCGGTCCACGGGGATGTCGGCGCTGATCGTGTTGAGGATCAGGTCGAACTCGCCGCGGTGAGCGCTGAAGAAGTCCTCGTCGGAGGTGGCGAGCACGCGCTTCGCGCCGAGAGCGAGGGCGTCCTCCTCCTTGCGCGGCGTGCGGGTGAGGACGGTGACCTCGGCGCCCATGGCGGCGGCGATCTGCACGCCCATGTGGCCGAGCCCGCCCAGGCCCAGCACGGCGACGCGCTTGGCGCGGCCGGAGACCTGCTCACCGGCGCCCCAGCGGCGCGCGGGGAGTAGGTGGTGATGCCGGCGCACAGCAGCGGTGCGGCCTGGTCGAAGGGGATCTCGTCCGGGATCCTCAGCACGAAGCGCTCGTTGACGACGACCTTCTCGGCGTAGCCGCCCTGGGTGATGGTGCCGTCGACGTCCTCCGCGTTGTAGGTGCCGACGTTGCCGTTCAGGCAGTTCTGCTCCTGGTCGGCGAGGCACTCCTCGCACGTCCCGCAGGAGTTCACCAGGCGACCGACGCCCACGCGGTCGCCGACCTTCCAGTCGGTGACGTCGGCGCCGACGGCGGAGACGGTGCCCGCGATCTCGTGGCCGACGGTGAGCGGGAAGTGCGCCTCGCCCCACTCGTTGCGGATGGTGTGGATGTCGCTGTGGCAGATGCCGGCGGCCTCGATGTCGATGACCACGTCGTCCGGACGGGGGTCGCGACGCTCGATCGTGGTGACGCGGAACGGCTGGTCCGGGCCGGTCTTCTGCAGGGCCTTGACGGTGATCGGCATGGTGGTGGTGCTCCTCCGTGGCATGCGGGTCGGGCGCGGTCGCGCCGCCGACCAGCCTAATCCCGGCGGGGCCCGGCGTGCTCAGGCGAAGTGGTCGAAGCCCTCGCCGGGGATCGGGGTGCCGTCGAGGGTCACGGCCGGGCCGTCCCCCGCCTCGTGGAGCCGGCCGATGGAGCGGAAGCCGGTCGGCACCTCGCCCGGGGCGAAGGCGGCGAGCATCGCGTGCTCCTCGGCGCCGTGGAGGACCCAGGCCCAGGGGTCCTCGCCGAGATCGTCGGCGAGGGCGGCGAGGGCCTCGGCATCCGGGGCGAGGGCGGCGCGGTCGAGGTCGATCCGCACCTGCGAGGCGGCGGCGAGGCGGCCGCCGTCGCGGACCAGCCCGTCGGAGAGATCCATCATGGCGTGCGCGGTGCGGCCGGCACCCCAGCCGAGGGACAGGTCGACCTCGGGGGCGTCGTGGTGGCGGACGAGATCGGCGGCGTCGGGGGTGGTGATGTCCTCCAGCGAGATCGAGCCGGCGGCGTCGACGTGGATCTTCCCGCCGAGGACCAGGGCTAGACCGGCGGCGGAGCGGCCCAGGCGCTCCGTGCCGATCGCGAGCACGTCGCCGGGGCGGGCGCCGGAGCGCGAGCACGGGCGCGTCGCCGGGCGCCATCGCGCCCATCGCGGTGACGGCGAGGGTGAGGCGGTCGGCGCGGCCCAGGTCGCCGCCGACGATCACCGCGCCGTCGGCCGCAGCGCGCTCCGCGAGACCGGCGCTGAGCTCCTCGAAGACGGTCGGGTCCGTCCCGGCCGGGGCCGAGAGCGCGACGACGAGGGCGAGCGGACGGGCGCCCATCGCGGCGACGTCGGCGAGGTTCTGCACCGCGGCCTTCCGGCCGATCCAACGCGGGAGCGTCGCGCCCGGCAGGAAGTCGTGCCCCTCGACCAGCGCATCGGTGGTGACCACGAGACGGTCCGAGGGCAGGCGCACCACCGCGGCGTCATCGCCCGGACCGACCTCGACCTGCTCGCCCGTGGGGAGCCGCGGGAGCACGGAGGCGAGGATCGAGGCCTCGGAGAGGCCGGGGCGGGCTGCGCGGTCATCGCACCAGTCTGCCCGATCCCCGGCTCCCCGATCCCACCGGTACCCTCGGTACGTGCTTCCTCGACGTGCCGCCGTCCTCTCCCTCACCGGGTCGCTCGCGCTCGGCCTCGCCGCCTGCGGCACCGTGCAGGTGCCCGCCGGGGAGGCCGCCGCGGACCCGGTGTGCGCCGACATCGTGCTCGCCGCCCCGCCGCAGGTGCTCGGCATGGACCGGGTGGAGACCTCGAGCCAGGGCACCGCCGCCTGGGGCGCGGGGAGGACACGGTGGTGATGCGGCGCGGCGTGACCCCGCCCGGCCCGACCACCGACCAGTGCACCACGCTCGCCGACGAGAACGAGATCGAGGTCGACTGGGTCGTCAAGGAGATCGAGGGCGACACCTTCCTGTACACGACCTACGGCCGCGAACCGGCGATCGACGTGTCCGTGCCGCGCTCGGCGGCACCGGACCAGCCCTCCGCCGCCGCGCTCGACCTCACCCAGGTGATCACCCGGAACATCGAGGCGACCGCCCGCTGCATCGGCCCCGGGGACGAGGGCTACGAGGGCTGAGACGGCTCAGCGCTGGCCGAGGCGGCGCGTGGCGGCCTGGTCCACGAGGTCCGCGATCAGCTCGGCGTAGCTCAGCCCCATCGACTCCCACAGCACCGGGAACATCGAGTACGGGGTGAAGCCCGGCATGGTGTTGACCTCGTTGACGATCACGCGGTGATCGGCGGTGACGAACATGTCGACCCGGGCGAGGCCCTCGAGGCCGAGCGCCCCGAAGGCGCGCCGGGCGATCTCGCGGGCCTCCTCGAGCACCCCGTCGGGCAGACCCGCGGGTACGTCGATGCTCACGGTGCCCTTCCCGAAGTACTTCGCCTCGTAGTCGTAGAAGTCGAGGTCGGCGCCGACCTTCACCTCGCCGGGCAGAGTGGTGTGGGGCTCGCCGCCGTCGCGCGCGGCGAGCACGCCGCACTCGATCTCGCGGGCGACGACCCCCTCCTCGATGAGGACCTTGGGGTCCTCGCGGAAGGCGGCCTTCATCGCGTGCTCGAGCTGCGAGACCTCCTCGACGCGGCTGACGCCGAGGCTGGAGCCGGCACGGGCCGGCTTGACGAACCAGGGCCGCGGGTGGTGTCCGCTCGAGGTGGGCGAGGACGCGACCCGCGCCGTCGGCCCAGCGGTCCTCGTGCACGACGATGCCGGGGGCGCACTCGATGCCGGCCGCGCGCGGCGACCTTCGTCGCGGCCTTGTCCATCGCGGTGGCCGAGGCGAGGACGCCGGAGCCGACGTAGGGGATGTCGAGCATCTCGAGCATGCCCTGGACGGTGCCGTCCTCGCCGTAGGGACCGTGCAGCAGCGGCCAGACGACGTCGACCTCGGCGAGCGGCTCGACGCGTCCCTCGCGCACGACGCGGCGCGGTCCGCTCTCCCGCGCGGTGGCGGGAGGAGGGCAGCGAGCACCTCGTCGCCATCGGCGGCGACCTCGGGGCGCGGCCGTCGACCATCGTCCAGTCCGAGGGGTCGTCGGAGACGTGGACCCAGCCGCCCTCGGGGGTGATGCCGATCGCGAGGACATCGAAGCGGGTGCGGTCGATCGCGGCGAGGATGCCGCCGGCGGTGATGCACGAGATGCCGTGCTCGCCGGCGCGGCCGCCGAACAGGAGGGCGACGGTGGTGCTCATGGGGTCGAGGGTAGTCACTCCGGGCGGACCGAGCGTGACAGCAGGGCCGTGGTGACCTCGTCGATCCTCGCGCCGTGGTCAACGACCGCGACCACCGAGCGGGTGATCGGCATGTCGACGCCGTGGCGTGCGGCGATGTCGGCGACGGCTCGGGCGGTGGCGACGCCCTCGGCGGTCTGGCCCACCTCCGCCGCGGCCGCGGCGACGTCGAGCCCGCGGCCGAGCGCGAGGCCGAGGCGGTGGTTGCGGCTGAGCGGCGAGGAGCAGGTCGCGACGAGGTCGCCCATGCCGGCGAGGCCCGGGAAGGTCTCGCGGCGCCCCCGAGCGCGACGCCCAGACGGGTGATCTCCGCCAGTCCGCGCGTGATCAGGGAGGCGGTGGTGTTGTGGCCGTGGCCGAGCCCCGTCGCGGCGCCGACGGCGATCGCGATGACGTTCTTCACGGCCCCGGCGACCTCGACCCCGACCACGTCGGTCGAGGTGTAGGCGCGCAGGTAGGGCGCGGAGCACCAGGAGGCGAAGGTCTCGGCGAGCGCCTCGTCCCGGGCGGCGACGACGCTCGCGCAGGGGCGGCGCTCGGCGATCTCGCCGGAGAGGTTCGGGCCGGAGAGCACGCCCACGAGGGAGGGGTCCGCTCCCCGGCCCGGGCGAGGATCTCGCTGATCCGGGCGTCGGTGCCGCGCTCGATGCCCTTGGTGAGGGAGAGCACCGGGACGGCGGGCAGGGCGGGCCAGGGCGCGAGGGTCGCGCGCATCGACTGGGCGGGGATCGCGACGACGATGCCGTCGGCGTCCTCGAGCGCGGCGGCGACATCGGCGGTGGCGCGGAGGCTCGCGGGGAGCTCGCGGTCGCCGAGATAGGCGCTGTTGCGGTGTTGCGTCCCGATCTCGCGGGCGACCTCCTCGCGACGCGCCCAGAGGGTCACCTCGGCGCCGCCGTCGGCGAGGACCTGCGCGAAGGTGGTCCCCCAGCTTCCGGCGCCGAGGACCGTGAGACGCGGGGCCCTGCGCGGCGCGCTCATCGTCGCGGCTCCGTCGGCGCGCGGAAGCCGGGATCGGTGCGGCCGATCTCGGGGCGATGGGCGTCCGTGCGCGGGTCATGGAGGCGATCGGGCGGGGTGAGGCCCCGCGGCTCGCCGAGAAGGGCCGCGATGCGGGCCATGAGGTCCTCGGTGACGCGCAGGGCGGCCTCGTGCTCCGTCTCGCCGTCGCCGGCGGCGGCGGTGAAGGGCTCGCCGACGCGCATGCGCACGCGTCGGCCCCGGCCGGGGCGCGGGAGCGGAGAGCCGACGGGCCACAGCCCGCGACCGCCCCAGGTCGCGATCGGCGACATCGGCGCACCGGTGGACAGGGCGAGGCGGGCCGCGCCGAGCCGGGCCTGCATCGGCCAGAGCTCCGGATCGCGGGTGTAGGTGCCCTCGGGGAAGACCATCAGCGGCTCGCCCCGGCCCAGCGCCTCCCGGGCGGCGTCCAGGGCGTCCCCGGAGCGGCTCGTGCCGCGCGGCACCGGGATCTGCCGGGCCGAGCGCAGCAGGGCGCCGAGCCCCGGCACGCGGAACAGCGACTCCTTGGCCAGGAAGCGGGGCGCGATCCCGGAGGCCTGCAGGAGGTGCCCGTAGCCGAAGGGGTCGAAGGCGCTGAGATGGTTGCCGCAGGCGATCACGGCGCCGCTGGCCGGGAAGTTCTCGGTGCCCTGCCACTGCGGGCGGGAGAGCGGCGTGACCAGGGGTCGCAGCGGGAGCCGCGCGAGGCCGATCACGAGCCCGGCACGACGGGCGGGTTCGCGGGCGGTGCCCACGTCCCAGCGCGCAGTAGCGACATCAGCGGTTCGAGGACGGGCCGCGGCCCAGGGCGCGGCGGGAGACCTGCGAGGTGAGGGAGGCCGCGCGCCGGTCGCCGGTCAGAGCCCGGCGGCGAAGCGTCGTCGGCGCCCGACGGGCGAGGGTGTTCACGGCCGCGGCGTGCATCAGACGGCGCGGTGCGAAGGCGAGCCGGCCCCGCACGGTCTTGTACTTCACCGCCGTGGTCACCTGCAGCGACTCCCCGCCGGGCAGCAGCGCCACGCCGATGCGGACGGCGAGCTTGTCGTCGTCGTCCACGATGAGGGCCTCCGAGCCCACCACCTCGTCGGCCACGAACTCCTTCTGCGGCGGCGGGACCATGTCGAACAGCCGCACCGCCTCGTCGCGCAGGGCGCGCAGGCCGCGGGAGCCGAGAGGGGTGTTCTCGTGGGCGAAGATCGCCTCGGCCCACACCCGCGGATCCGACTCCTCGACCCCGCCGGTCGGGACGATCACGACGTCGCAGTAGTCCGGGATCGGGATGTCCCGCAGGGCGAGGGAGCCGGCCGCTCCCGCGATCGGGGTGCTCCCGGTCCCGAGCTCCGCGTGCTCCTCGCTCACTCCTCTCCCTCCCAGTACTCGGCCCCGAGGGCGGTGAGCTTGTCGCGGAAGGACTCGTAGCCGCGGTCGATCAGGCCGATGCCGCGGATGGTGGAGACCCCCTCGGCGCCGAGCGCCGCGATGAGGTAGGAGAAGCCGCCGCGCAGGTCCGGGACGGTGATGTCCGCGGCGTGCAGGGCCATCGGGCCCGAGACGACCGCGGAGTGGTTGTAGTTGGAGCGGCCGAAGCGGCAGGAGGAGCCGCCGAGGCACTCGCGGTAGACCTGGATCCGCGCGCCCATGTCGTTCAGCGCGCCGGTGAAGCCCAGGCGGTTCTCGTAGACCGTCTCGTGGAGGATCGAGATGCCGTCGGCCTGGGTGAGGGCGACCACGAGCGGGCGCTGCCAGTCGGTCATGAAGCCGGGGTGCACGTCGGTCTCCAGCGCGATCGCCTTCAGCGGGGTGCCGGGATGGTAGAAGCGGATGCCGTCCTCACGGATCTCCATCCCGCCGCCGACCTTGCGGAAGATGTTCAGGAAGGTGGACATCGGCTTCTGCGCGCGCCGCGCACGAAGACCGAGCCCTTGGTGACCAGCGCCGCGCAGGCCCAGGAGCCCGCCTCGATGCGGTCGGCGATCGCGACGTGCTCGTAGCCGCCGAGCTCGTCGACGCCCTCGATGGTGATGGTGCGGTCGGTCTGCAGGGAGATGATCGCGCCCATCTTCTGCGAGCACCGCGATGAGGTCCTCGATCTCCGGCTCGACCGCGGCGTTGACCAGCTCGGTGACGCCCTGGGCGCGCACCGCGGTGAGCGAGCACCTGCTCGGTCGCGCCGACGCTGGGGTACTCGAGGTGGATCTTCGTGCCCTTCAGGCCGTTCGGCGCGGTGATGTGGATGCCCATCTCGCGCTTGTCGACGTGGGCGCCGAAGGCGCGCGGCGACGTCGAGGTGGTAGTTGATCGGCCGGTCGCCGATGCGGCGACCGCCGAGGTCGGGGATGATCGCCTCGCCCAGACGGTGCAGCAGCGGGCCGCAGA
This sequence comes from Brachybacterium sp. GPGPB12, assembly GCF_038396325.1. NCBI lineage: Bacteria > Bacillati > Actinomycetota > Actinomycetes > Micrococcales > Dermabacteraceae > Brachybacterium > Brachybacterium sp. GPGPB12. Next base: position 610,802 of record NZ_CP149573.1, read on the forward strand.
ACAGGATCGGGATGCGGGAGTCGCCGGCGTGGGCGTCGATGTCGGCGACGTGGGCCCGCTCGACGTTCGAGGGATCCAGCCGCGACTCGCCGCCGGCGACGTCGTGCTCGATCTTCACGCCGTGGATCGACAGCAGGTTCGAGACGATACGGACGTCGGAGATGTCGGGAACGGAGCGGAGCACGCTCGGCGAGGTGCCCAGCGGCCGCGGCGACCATCGCCTTGGAGACCAGGTTCTTGGCGCCGCGGACGGTGATCTCGCCGTCGAGCGGGCGCCCGCCGCGCACGTGGAATGTGGAGCTCATGGTGTCCTTGCCTGGAGGGACGGACGTCAGCACGCCCATATCTGACCGGCTCACCATACCGGAGCGGCCTGCCCGCCCCGTGGCAGGGGCGGGCAGGCCGCGAAGATGAGGTGGGACCTCAGTGCGTGTCGGCGGTGCGGGCCGGCGGCGTCTTCGGCATCCAGGAGGGGCGCTTCTGCTCGAAGGCGGTGATGTCCTCCTCGTGGCGGAGGGTGAGGCCGATGTCGTCCAGGCCCTCCATCAGACGCCAGCGGGTGTAATCGTCGATCTCGAACCGGAAGGTCGAGTCGCCCGCGCTGACCTGACGGTTCTCGAGGTCCACGGTCACCTCGGTGCCCGGGGTCTCCTCGAGGATCTTCCACAGTCGCTCGATGTCGTCCTGGGCGAGGATCCCGGCGACCAGGCCCTGCTTGCCGGAGTTGCCGCGGAAGATCTCCGCGAAGCGGGTCGAGAGCACCGCCTTGAAGCCGTAGTCGCGCAGAGCCCACACGGCATGCTCGCGGGAGGAGCCGGTGCCGAAGTCGGGGCCGGCCACGAGCACGGAACCCTTGGCGTAGGCGGGCTTGTTCAGCACGAACTCGGGATCGTTCGTGCGCCAGGCGTGGAACAGGCCGTCGTCGAAGCCGGTCTTGGTGACGCGCTTGAGGTAGACGGCGGGGATGATCTGGTCGGTGTCGACATTGCTGCGACGCAGCGGGACGCCGATGCCGGTGTGCGTGGTGAAGGCTTCCATGGCGGGGCTCCTCAGGCGTGGGTCAGCAGGTCGGACGGGGAGGACAGGGTGCCGCGTACGGCGGTGGCGGCGGCGACGACGGGCGAGACGAGGTGGGTGCGCCCGCCCTTGCCCTGCCGGCCCTCGAAGTTGCGGTTGGAGGTGGAGGCGGCCCGCTCGCCCGGGGCGAGCTGGTCGGGGTTCATGCCCAGGCACATCGAGCGACCGGCCTGGCGCCACTCGGCGCCGAAGTCGACGAACACCTTGTCCAGGCCCTCCTGCTCGGCCTGCAGGCGCACGCGGGCGGAGCCCGGGACGACCAGGACGCGCACGTCGGGGTGCTTGGTGCGGCCCTCGAGCACGGAGGCGAAGGCGCGCAGGTCCTCGATGCGGCCGTTGGTGCACGAGCCCATGAAGACAGTGTCGACCTTGATGTCCTTCAGCGCCGTGCCGGGGACGAGGTCCATGTACTCCAGCGCCCGCTCGGCGGCGTAGCGGTCGGTCTCGTCGACGAAGTCCTCGGGGGCGGGGACCGCGGCGGACAGCGGCAGGCCCTGGCCGGGGTTGGTGCCCCAGGTGACGAAGGGCTCGAGCTCGTCGGCGTCGATCTCCACCTCGGCGTCGAAGGTCGCGTCGTCGTCGCTGCGCAGTGACTTCCAGTAGGCGACGGCCTCGTCCCAGTCCTTCCCCTGCGGGGCGTGGGGACGGCCCTTGACGTACTCGAAGGTGGTCTCGTCCGGGGCGATCATGCCGGCTCGGGCGCCTGCCTCGATCGACATGTTGCAGATCGTCATGCGGCCCTCCATGGAGAGCTCGCGAATCGCCTCGCCGCGGTACTCGAGCACGTAGCCCGCGCCGCCGCCGGTGCCGATCTTCGCGATCACGGCGAGGATGATGTCCTTCGCGGTGACGCCGGGCTTCAGGGAGCCGGTGACGTTGATGGCCATGGTCTTGAAGGGGGTCAGCGGCAGGGTCTGAGTGGCCAGCACGTGCTCCACCTCGGAGGTGCCGATGCCGAAGGCCAGCGCGCCGAAGGCGCCGTGGGTGGAGGTGTGAGAGTCGCCGCACACGACGGTGATGCCGGGCATGGTCAGGCCCAGCTGCGGTCCCACGACGTGGACGATGCCCTGGTCCTTGTCGCCGAGGGAGTGGATGCGCACGCCGAACTCCTCGGCGTTGCGGCGCAGGGTGTCGATCTGGGTGCGCGAGGTGATGTCCGCGATCGGCTTGTCGATGTCGATCGTGGGGGTGTTGTGGTCCTCGGTCGCGAGGGTCTGGTCGATGCGGCGGGGCTCGCGCCCCTCCTGGCGCAGGCCGTCGAAGGCCTGCGGGCTCGTGACCTCGTGCAGGAGCTGGAGGTCGATGTAGAGCAGATCCGGCTCGCCGTTCTCACCGCGGCGGACCACGTGATCCGCCCACACCTTCTCCGCGAGGGTCCCCGCCATGTCGATCCTTCCCTGCATCCCTCGTGGGGATGCGTGCTGATGCGCAGTCGCGCCCGGTCTCGGGCGCGCGCTCATCGTGGGCGGGTCCACGATCCGATGCACTTGCGTCTCACTCAATAAGACGGCAATATCGGAGCATGGACAACACCCCGGAGGAGAACGGAAGCGGCGTCGGCGTGCTCGACAAGGCGGCCGTCGTGCTCGGCGCCCTCGAGGCCGGCCCTGCCACGCTCGCCCAGCTCGTGCAGTCGACGGGACTGGCCCGTCCCACCGCGCACCGCCTCGCGGTGGCGCTCGAGTACCACCATCTGGTGGCCCGTGACATGCAGGGCCGCTTCATCCTCGGTCCGCGCCTCGGCGAGCTCGCCGCGGCCGCCGGCGAGGACCGGTCGCTGGCCTCGGCCGGGCCCGTGCTCGCGGCCCTGCGGGACCACACCGGGGAATCCGCGCAGCTGTACCGGCGCCAGGGCGACCACCGCATCTGCGTGGCCGCCGCCGAGCGGCCGATCGGTCTGCGCGACTCGGTCCCGCTCGGGGCGGCGCTGACGATGCGGGCGGGCTCCGCCGCACAGATCCTGCTGGCCTGGGAGGAGCCGGACCGGCTCCACCGGGGTCTGCTCGGGGCGCGCTTCACCGCGACCCAGCTCTCGGCGGTGCGCCGTCGCGGCTGGGCGCAGTCGATCGGTGAGCGCGAGCCGGGCGTCGGCTCCGTCTCCGCGCCCGTGCGCGGGCCGAACGGGCGCGTGGTCGCGGCGCTGAGCATCTCCGGGCCGATCGAGCGGATCACCCGTCAGCCGGGCCGGCTCCACGCCCCGTCGGTGATGAGCTCGGCGAACCATCTCACCGAGTCGCTGCGCCGCGCCGGCGCCTGATCACCCGCGCCTCACTCCCGCTCGATCCACACGGGCGTGTTGGCGTAGCGCGCGACGTTCACGAGCTGGCGCGGCGCGGCGATCTTCCCGGAGCCGCCCTCGACCCGCTCCCCCGCCACGACCATGACGCTCGCGTTCTCGCTGGCCTCGACCAGTCGCTTGGCGTTGTCGGAGGTCGCCACGGCCACGCCCTTCACGAAGACCGAGGGGTGGCTGAGCGCGATCCGCGCGCGGTGGCGGCGAGGATCTCCTGGGCCTGATCGGGCGAGGTGCCCGGCCGCACCACGAGGTGGATGTCCCGTCCGTAGGCCTCCGCGAGGTCGGCGGCGCGGGAGATCACCTCGGTCGAGGTCTCGTGGTGCACGAGGCCGACGGGGCCGTCGCCGTCGATGTTCCCCCGCACCACCACGACAGGGCAGCGGGCGCGGGCGGCGAGGGCGAGGCTCTTGGAGCCGACGATGAGGGTCATCAGCCGGCCCAGTCCTCGCCCGCCGAGGACCAGCAGGTCGGAACCCTGGCTCGCGTGGACCAGGACCGGCACGGAGTTGCCGTCGATCACCTCGGTGGTGATCTCGACCTCGGGGGCGCGCTCCCGGGCGAGCTCGGCGGCCTCGCGCAGCAGGGTGTCGGCCGCGCCGCGGAAGCCGGAGCCCGGCATCCCGGAGATCGGGTCGACGTTGACATCGAGCTCGGTCCACACGAAGGCGTGGACGAGATGGAGCGCGCCGCCGACGGTGGCGGCATGGCTGGCGGCCCAGCGGACCGCCTGATCGGACTCGTCCGCGTCGAAGACGCCGACCGTGATCCTCGGAGCTGCTGTGTGCGTCATGTCACGACGATACTCTGCGGGAACCCTCTCCGTCAGGAGAGACGTCCCGGAATGCAGAAGGAGCCGGCACCAGTGGTGCCGGCTCCTGCTCGTACCCCGTACCGGATTTGAACCGGTGTTACCGCCGTGAGAGGGCGACGTCCTGGGCCGCTAGACGAACGGGGCGGGTGCGAGATCCAGTGGATCTCGCCTCGTACCCCGTACCGGATTTGAACCGGTGTTACCGCCGTGAGAGGGCGACGTCCTAGGCCGCTAGACGAACGGGGCGCGGACCGCACAGCGAATGATCACTGCGAAGCGCTGGGGTACCAGGACTCGAACCTAGAATGACGGTACCAGAAACCGTTGTGTTGCCAATTACACCATACCCCATGGTGAGAAGCACTTTCCGCAGTCCTTCACGTTCCGTTCCCCGGTGGTTCCCGTGGACTTCCCGCGCTGTTCTGCGTGCCGTACCGAGTGAAGACTCTACCGGCTTCTCCCGCGGAGCACAAAGCGAGAGGGGCCTTTCGGGCTGTGAGGCTCGGCACGCTGTCCGGCCGGGCCCCACAGCCCTGGCGCTCAGCCCTCCGCGGCGAGGCGCTCGCGGAAGGAACGCAGGCGCGCGAGGCTCGAGGAGCGGCCAAGCGGCTCCATGGACTCGAACAGGGGCGGGGAGATGCGCCGGCCGGAGATCGCGGAGCGCAGCGGGCCGAAGGCGAGGCGGGGCTTGATGCCCATGTCGTCCACGATCGCGGCACGCGCCGCGGGCTCGAGCGCGGCGAGCGGTGAAGTCCTCCGCCGGGACGGCCTCGACCTCGGCGATGGCGCGGTCCAGCACCGCGACGGGGTCGTCGCCGAGCTTATTCAGGGCGTCGTCCTGGACCACGAGGTCCTCGTCGGCCACGAAGAGGAAGCCCATCAGGTCGCTCGCCTCGCCGAGCAGGTTCATGCGGGTCTGCACCAGCGGCGCCGCGGCGACGACGAGGGCGCGTCGCTCCTCGCTGACCGTCTCACCGAGCACTCCCCCGGACTGCAGGTACGGGATGAGCCGCTCGACGAAGACGTCCTCCGGCAAAGAGACGGATGTGGTCGGCGTTGATGGCGGTGGCCTTCTTGAGGTCCACGCGCGCCGGGTTCGGGTTCACGTCGGAGGCGTCGAAGCGCTCGACGAGTCGCTCGCGGCTGAAGATGTCCTCGTCGGCGCTGAAGCCCCAGCCGAGCAGGGCGAGGTAGTTGACCATGCCCTCAGGGATGAAGCCCTGCTCCCGGTAGAGGAAGAGGTCCGCCTGCGGGTCGCGCTTGGAGAGCTTCTTGTTCCCCTCCCCCATCACGTAGGGGAGGTGGCCGAACTCGGGCACGCGCTCGGCGACGCCGATCTCGATCAGCGCCCGGTAGAGCGCGATCTGGCGCGGGGTGGAGGAGAGGATGTCCTCGCCGCGCAAAGACGTGGGTGATGCGCATGAGTGCGTCGTCCACGGGGTTGACCAGGGTGTAGAGCGGCTGACCGTTCGCGCGCACGACGACGAAGTCGGGCGTGGAGCCGGCCTTGAAGGTGATCTCGCCGCGCACCATGTCGGTGAAGGTGATGTCCTCCTGCGGCATGCGCAGGCGCCAGGTGGGCTCGCGGCCCTCGGCGCGGAAGGCGGCCTTCTGCTCCTCGGTGAGGTCGCGGTCGTGGCCGTCGTAGCCGAGCCGCGGGTCGCGGCCGGCGGCGCGGTGGCGCTCGGCGATCTCCTCCGCGGTCGAGAAGGACTCGTAGATGTGCCCGGACTCCTTCAGCCTGGCGATCACGTCCTGGTAGATCTCGCCGCGCTGGGACTGGCGGTAGGGGCCGTCCGGGCCGCCGACCTCGACGCCCTCGTCCCAGTCGATGCCGAGCCAGCGCATGGCGTCGAGCGACTGGTGGTAGGACTCCTCGCTGTCGCGGGCGGCGTCGGTGTCCTCGATGCGGAAGACGAGCTTGCCGCCGTGGTGGCGGGCGTGGGCCCAGTTGAACAGGGCGGTGCGCACCATGCCGACGTGCGGGATGCCGGTGGGGCTGGGGCAGAAGCGGACGCGGACCTCGTCGGGGGTCGAGGCGGCTGCGGGGGTGGTGGTCACGAAGGGTTCTCCCTGGAGGTTCGGGGGCGGGCTCAGCGGCGCACGAGGGGGTTGGACAGGGTCCCGATCCCCTCGATCTCGACGTCGATCCGGGCGCCGGGCTCGACGGTGCGGACGCCGGCGGGGGTGCCGGTGAGCACGATGTCGCCCGGCAGAAGGGTCACGACGGAGGAGATCTCGGCGATCAGCTCGGGCACGCCGCGCACCATGTCGGCCGTGGAGCCGGACTGGGCGGTCTCGTCGTCGACGCGGGAGGAGATCGCCAGTCCTGCGGCAGGATCGAGATCGGTCTCGATCCAGGGCCCGATCGGGCAGGAGGTGTCGAAGGCCTTGGCGCGGAACCACTGGTCCTCGGCGCGCTGGGAGTCCCGGGCCGTGAGGTCGTTCGCGCAGGTGTATCCCAGCACGTGATCGGCGACCTGCTCCGGGGCGAGGTCCTTGGCCATCCGCTTGATGACCACGGCCAGCTCCGCCTCGAGGCTCACCTCCTGGCTGTAGGAGGGCACGACCACGGGATCGCCGGGGCCGACGACGGCGGTGTTGGGCTTGAGGAAGTACAGGGCCTGGTCGGGCACCTCGTTGCCGAGCTCGGCGGCGTGGGCGGCGTAGTTCCGGCCGACGCACACCACCTTCGAGCGCGGGATGACGGGGGCGAGCGACCGCACGTCCTCGAGCGGGAGGATCTTCCCGGTGGGGCGGATCTCTGTGTACAGGGGATCACCGGTGATGCCGTAGACCATGTCCTGGCCGTCCTTCTCCTGGACGATGCCGAACATGGGGTCTTCGCCGGTGGTGAATCGGGCGATGCGCATGCGCGCCAGTCTAGGCGCTCGCCTCGCCCGGCCCGGAGCGGGAGCGGCGGGATAGGCTCGAGCGCAGACGGACCGATCGCGCGACGGAGCGCGGGGAAGGCGGCAGACCGATGGATGTCGCAGGGAATGTCGCGCTCGTGACCGGGGGCGCCTCGGGCCTGGGGCGCGCGACCGGGGAGGCGCTGGCCGCGGCCGGCGCACAGGTCGTGCTGGTGGATCTGCCGGGCACGGACGGCGCGGCCGTCGCCGAGGGGCTCGGGGGCGGTGCGCGCTTCGCCCCGGCAGACGTCACCGACGAGTCGCAGGTGCGCGAGGCCGTGGAGCTCGCCGCGTCGCTCGGGCCGTCGCGGGTGGTGGTCAGCGCCGGGATCGTGCAGGCGAAGCGCCTGGTGGGTCGCGACGGGCTGATGCTGTTGGCGGGCTTCGAGCAGGTGGTGCGCGTGAACCTGCTGGGCACGGTGACGGTGATGGGCGTCGCGGCCGAGGCGATGCAGTCGGTGCCGCGCCTGGGCGCGGAGCGCGGGGTCGTCGTGAACACGGCGTCGGTGGCGGCCTTCGACGGGCAGATCGGGCAGACGGCCTATGCGGCGTCCAAGGGCGCCGTCGCCTCGCTCACGCGCGCCCGCCGCCCGGGAGCTCGCCGCCTCGAGGATCCGGGTGATGGCGATCGCGCCGGGCACCTTCGAGACGCCGATGATGGCGGGGCTGTCCGAGGAGGTGCGCGACTCCCTCGCGGCGCAGGTCCCGCATCCGAGCCGGCTGGGCCGCCCCGCGGAGTACGCGACGCTGGTGCGGCACATCGTGGAGAACCCGATGCTCAACGGCGAGGTGATCCGTCTCGACGGGGCGATCAGGATGGGCCCGCGATGAGCGGGGAGCTGGTGCTGACCGCACAGCACGAGCATGTCCGGGTGCTGACGCCGCACCGCCCGGGGGCGCTGAACGCAGTCGACGACGAGCTCGCCACCGCGCTCGGCGACGCGGTCGCGGAAGCCGAGGCGGATCCGGCGACGCGGGTGATCGTGCTGACCGGGGCGGGCCGGGCGTTCTGCGCCGGGATGGACCTCAAGGCGTTCGCCCGCGGCGAGAGCGCCCACTCCCGCACCCGACCCGAGCGGGGCTTCGCGGGGATCGTGGGGCATCTGGTCGCCGTGCCCGTGATCGCGGCGGTGAACGGTCCGGCCGTCGGGCTCGGGGCGGAGCTGGTGCTCGCCAGCGACCTGGCGCTGATCGACCCGGCGGCGCATCTGGCGCGCCCGAGGTGCGTCGCGGGCTGATCGCGGTGGCGGGCGGGACGATGCGCCTCCCGCAAGCAGGTGCCGCCCAAGCTCGCGCTCGAGAAGTCGCTGACCGGGGACCGGATCTCGCCGGAGGAGGCCCTGGAGTGGGGGCTGGTCAACTCCGTGAGCGCGCCCGGTGCGGTGCTGGAGGAGGCGCTCGCGCTGGCGGAGCGGATCGCCGCGAACGCGCCGCTCGCGGTGCGGGCCACGAAGGATCTCGTGCACTCGACGGTGCACGAGGACAGCTGGGGGCGGCCGGCCTGGCGGCGGATCCGGGAGGCCCAGCAGCGAGTGTTCTCGAGCGAGGACGTCGCCGAGGGCGCGGCGGCCTTCACCGAGAAGCGGGAGCCGCGATGGGAGGGGCGGTGAGTCCCCTGCACGGCAGGGCGCCGCACCGCGGGCTGGACCCCGCCGCCGCACTCCCCTATGCTTGAATCCTCAAGCATTCAAGCGGGGAGCGCAGTCAGATGAGCATCGATCCTGGATCCATCACCTTCGGCCTGGACACCTTCGGGGACGTCACCGTGGACAGCGCGGGAGATCCCGTCGCGCCGGCGCAGGTGATCCGCGACATCGTCGCCCAGGGCGAGCTCGCCGACCAGGTCGGCATCGACCACTTCTCGATCGGCGAGCACCACCGGCCCGACTACGCGGTCAGCGCGCCGGACATGGTGCTCGCCTCGCTCGCGCGGCGCACCGAACGGATCACGCTGGGGACCGCCGTGATCGTGCTCAGCTCCGACGACCCGCGCGTGTGGTCGAGCGATTCTCCACGCTCGACGCCCTCTCTCAGGGTCGGGCCGAGCTCACCGTGGGCCGCGGCTCCTTCACCGAGTCCTTCCCGCTGTTCGGCTTCGCGATGCAGGACTACGAGACCCTCTTCGAGGAGAAGCTGGACCTGCTCGTGACGGCGCTGTCCGGCGAGCCGATCACCTGGTCCGGCACCACCCGAGCGCCGCTGAAGGAGCAGTCGCTGCACCCCGCGCTCGAGCGGGAGCCGCCCACCTGGGTCGCCGTCGGCGGGAGCCCGAACTCGGTGATCCGCACCGCCCGTCACGGACTGCCGCTGATGCTCGCGATCATCGGCGGGCCCGCGCGCCGCTTCGCGCCCTACGTCGACCTCTTCCACGAGGCGACGACGAAGCTCGGCGGGCGGCGCCGCCCCGTCGGCGTCCACTCCCCGGGCACGTCGCCGTGACCGACGCCGCCGCGCGCGAGCGCTCGCCCCGCACTGGATCCACAACCGCAACGAGATCGGGCGCGAGCGCGGATGGGGCCCGTCGGGGATCGGGGAGTTCCAGGCGGAGGCGGACCACGGCGCACTGTACGTCGGCTCCCCGGAGACCGTCGCGCAGAAGATCGCGCGGACGATCACCTCGCTCGGCATCGACCGCTTCGACCTGAAGTACTCGAACGGTCCGATGCCCCACGAGCGACTGATGGAGTCGATCCGCCTCTACGGCATCGAGGTGATCCCGCGGGTGCGGGAGCCGCTGGCCGAGGCGCAGGCTCCCGAGGGATCGGCCTTCGACGAGGTCTGAGCGCCATTGCCCTTCGTCGCGGCTCACCGGAGCAGGAAGGCACGGATGCGCGCTCGGCCTCCTCCCGGGTGATGCCGCTTAGGAGGTCGCGTCCGAGCGGGCTCTCGTTCGTGGGGTCCGGGCCGATCAGCGGGCGGAGGTCCCCGCGGGAGTGCACGAGGACCGGCGCGGGGCCCGCCGTCTCGTAGCCCGGCAGGGCGCTCGCGAGGCGCCCGGGGTAGACCGTGCGATAGCCGTCGTCCCCGAGGTGATCGAGGATGTCGAGGACGTCGTCCTCGGCCAGGGACACCCATGGCGCGTACTCCATGCGGCGCTCGGGGTCGTCGCGGATCGGCACGTGCATCGACACCCGCACGTACTGCTCGGCCCCCTCGGGGCGCTCGATCCAGCACAGGTCCTCGGTGATCTCGGCGTCACGGAGCTCGTGCGGGGCGAGCCGGAGCACGGGGTCCGGGACCGCGAAGGACAGCACCGGCCAGGGCCGGTCCCTGGTGCCGTCGGTGCCGAGGTGGGTCGCCGCGCAGGCGTGGCAGTCGAAGTCGATGCCGGTCATCGGGGGCTCCTTGGGTGGGGTCGGTCGAGGGGATGCCCGGCACGCTAGGGGTCCTCTCGCTCACCCTTCGACGGCACTGCCCCGGATGTGGACCACGGGGCATTGGGGAGGACCGGCCGATGGAGTCGGCCCGGCCCCACGACACCGACGTGATCCCCCAGGTGCGGAGGTACTCGCGGAGGCTCGGGCCCCGAGCGCTCGACCTCCGACAGGGCGTGATCACTGCACCGGTACTCTCATTCGAGCTACGTCGGACGACGTCGAACGAGGAGCAGATTCCGATGGCGTCACGGGGAACCCTCCTGTACCGAGCTCGTTGGTCGACGCCCATGCAGAACTGCTGGGCACTGTTCCCTCTGCCCCCTCTTTCCCTTCTCCTGATCCTGAGCCCCTTCGGCAGTCGAAGCAGCGACGAGGGCCCTGCTTCCGACGCTTCATGGGTGTTCGACCTCGCGCTGGGACTTCTCCTGTCGTCGCCCCTGGGTCTGGTGCTGATCCTTGTTCTCTGGCTGAACAGCAGGACCGCGATGACCATCTCCACCGCCGGAATAGAACTGCGCAGACCCTTCGGATCTCGACAGAACGCATGGCCGTCGATCTCATGGATCCAGCCGAGCGAGGACTGGTACCTCCGAGGTGCCACCTGCGTCGTGACGACGGAGGGCGAGCGGATCACCCTACGATTCACCGCCAGCCGATACACCGCTTTCCGGAACGAGCCTCTCAGCGAGATCTTCGCCGTCATGGGCGACCACCGGACGATCCCCCTGCCCACTCGCGTGGCGATCGAATTCCACAAGCAAGCATCTGCGAGGGGAATTCTGACAGGGCACTGCGTCGCAGCTGAGTCGGTGCCGCAGGCCGACAGGGTCGCTCCCCGGCGGTGCGGCATCATGGAAACGTGTCGTCGTCCCGCCCCAGCACCCCGGTCGTTCTCTTCCGCGCGCCGGAGCGCCCCTGGTCCCTGATCGTCGCGATCGCACTCGCCGTGCTGGTCCTGTCGCCCCTGGCGATCCTGGTCGCTGTGCTCGGAGCGACCTCGGGCTCCACCGCAGGGATCGTGCTCAACCTCGTCGCCGGACTCTTCATCCTGCTGGTCAGCTGCATGTTCGTGATCGCCATGAGGCGGCGCTTCACCGTGACCACGGCGGGGATCGAGGTCGCCTCGTACCTCGGCACGCGCCGTCTGCCGTGGTCGCAGATCCGGCTGGTCCGTGTGGGCCCCGCGACCTTTCTCGCTCCGCGCGCCACCGAGATCGTCCTCGCGGACGGGTCCACCGTCAGGGCGCCCGCCACCTCGATGAACTTCGCCCTGTGGCGGGGAGAGATGCCGACGGCCCACGGCGCCGGCGGGACGTCGCCGACCCGTCGCACCCTCGCGGCGATCGACGCGCATCGGCGCTATCTGGCCGGGGAGTTCGGGCGGTGACGGTGCTGACGGCCGCGGTGGCCGCCGCCGCTGCGCGCGCGGCGCACGAGGAGCGGGCCGATGCGCTGACCGCCGCGCATCGGGAGCGGAAGCAGCGGGGCGAGAAGCATGCGGTGGAGGACTTCCTGTTCACCTACTACCCCTTCTCCCCCGCCCGGGCGCGGCGCTGGCATCCCGGATGGCGGATGGGATACGAGGCGTCGGCCGATCTGGATGCGGAGGGGCGCCCGGTCATCGCGGATGTGGACGAGGCGGGGCGACGGTCCTGGTACGTCGACGAGGCGGGACCGGAGGGAACCCCCGCGGTGCGGCGAGCGGATGTCGAGCGCTATCTGGCCGAGCGGGCCTCTGCCTTCTCGTTCATGACGCGGTTGCTGCGGGCCTCGACCCTCACGCGGCGCCGGCCGGAGTTCGGGTGCTTCGGCCTGCACGAGTGGGCGATGGTGCACCGGGTTCCCGCGGGCGGACAGCGTCACGAGGACCTGCCGCGCGCCTGACCCCGGCCGAGACCGATGCTGTCGTGGAGCGGGAGAACCTGATCTGCTCGCACCTGGACGCGTTCCGCTTCTTCACCCCGTCGGCCGCGCCGCGCAACTCCATGGAGCCGACCCGTGCGACGCAGGTCGACAACGACAACCCGGCCTGCCTGCACGTGGGGATGGACCTGTACAAGTGGGCCATGAAGCTCACGCCGCTCGCTGCCCTCGGACCTGGTGCTGGACTGCTTCGAGCACGCCCGCGCCACACGAGTGCTGGACATGGAGGCGAGCCCGTACGACGGTCGGCCGCTGGGCTACGGGGTGGTGCCGATCGAGACCCCGCGCGGGAAGGCGGAGTACGTACGGCGCCAGCGGGAGCTGGCCGCCGGGGCCGACGCGCCGCGTGAACGGATCCTCGCCGAGCTCGAGGGGCTCGAGGCGAGCACGCCCGTCGCACGCTGAGACGCCGGAAGGGCCGGCACCCTCGCGGGGTGCCGGCCCTTCTCCGGAGTGGGGGTCGCGCTCAGGCGGCCGCCTCGTCGTAGGCGGCCTGTGCCTCGGCCCCGAAGTACGGGCCGTACATCACGTTCGCCTGGCCGTTGTAGCCGAAGCTGTTCACGGAGTTCTGCGCCCCGTCGCCGAGGAACCAGGGACCGCCGGAGGAGCCGCCGGTCATGTCGCAGGAGATGCCCTGGGAGAGGGTGCCGCCGATGGTGTCGTCGCTCGCGGAGCCGGAGCGGCTCTCGAGGGACTCCCCGTCGAAGGGCGCGGCGGCCGGGTAGCCGTAGGCGTCGTAGTCGGCGCCGCGCTCGCGGTTGAACGCGATCGAGGTGGAGCCGACGGCGTCCTCGAGGGTGCCGTCGCCGCTCTCGGGCTCGACGGTCGCGAAGGCGACGTCGTAGCTGATGTCCTCGCTGGAGACCCACTCGTCGGTGGAGACGAGATCGGTCGCGGCCCAGGTGCCGTAGGGGGCGTCGCCGTGGTCGTAGCCGGGCACGAAGACCCAGTTGGTGGCCCAGGTGCCGGCGTCGTTGACGCAGTGCCCGGCAGTCGAGACGGTCGAGCCGTTCGAGGAGGCGACCGAGTTGCCGGAGCAGACGTAGTCCTGGCCGCCCTGGGTGAAGAAGACCTTGCCGACGGTGTCCTTCTCGCCGGCGGCGGCCTTCTTGTTCATGCCCGGCACCTCGGCGCCGCGGCCCTGGACGGTGGTGGGCTCGCCATTCTCCACGGCGTCGTGGGAGGGCGCGTCCTCGGGGGCGAGGTCGTCGGCCGGGATCGCGGCCTCCATGCGCTCGGAGGTCCAGTAGCCGTGGGCCTCGGTCTGCGCGGTGCCGGAGAGCTCGGTGCGCTCGACGTCGGAGCCGTCCGCGGTGGCGGCGCCGGCGCCGCCGACGGCGAGGCCCGCGACGAGGGCGGCACCCCCAGGAGTCTGGTACAGCGGCTACGAAGGGTGGAGTGCGTCACGGGAGTGCCTTTCGACAGCGGGACAACGGGGGTGGGATGACGACCCCGCAGGGCCGTGACGGCACGCTACGTGACGTGAGCGAGGTCACTCCGTCCGAGAGTTCCCGGTCGTCCGCTTCTGTCCGATTCGATCTCCGGAGCGATTACTACTCATCGGTAGTTTCCTGACCACTGGAAGCTCCCCGAGGCTCGTCGCCGTCCTCGCAGGCCGCGGCCGATCCAAGGGCACCGGCCGAGGGGGCGTCAGGATCACCCTCCCCCGCATCGTCACGATCCGGTAACGATCGCTGGAGCGGGGTGGGACGGGCAGCGGCGCGGGCGGCCTCGTCCCAGTGCTCCCGCGCGCCCTCGCCGCGCTTCTCGGCATCGGTGAGGGAGGGGTCCTCGGAGCGTCGTGCGGGCATCGTCGTCCTTCCGTCGGCACAGCGGGCGCGTCGAGCGTAGCGCCGTCCGCCTGCGGGGCGCCCTGGCAGACTGGGGCCATGCCGAGCCTGACGCCCTTCCTCCCCCCGCGCACCGCTGAGAACGCTCAGGACGCCATCGTCGACGGGTTCGTCTCCGCGCAGGAATCGGTCGGTCGCACCCTCTACCCCCACCAGGAGGAGGCGTCGCTCGCGATCGCGGCCGGGGACCACGTGATCGCCGCGACACCCACCGGCTCGGGCAAGACCACGATCGCCTACGCCGCGATCTTCGCCGCGATGGCCCGCGGTGAGCGCTCGTACTACACCGCCCCTATCAAGGCGCTGGTGAGCGAGAAGTTCTTCGACCTCGTCGCGCAGTTCGGCGCCGAGAACGTGGGCATGATGACCGGCGACTCCGCGGTGAACCACGATGCGCCGATCATCGTGTGCACCGCCGAGATCTTCGCCAACCACGCGCTTCGCGACGGTCCCGGCTCCGAGGTGGGGCTCGCGGTGATGGACGAGTTCCACTTCTACGGCGACTCGCAGCGCGGCTGGGCCTGGCAGGTGCCGCTCGTGGAGCCGCCCCGCGCCAGTTCGTGCTGATGAGCGCGACCCTCGGGGACGTCTCCTTCTTCGTGGAGGACCTCGAGGAGCGCACCGAGCGCGCCGTGACGGTGGTGGCCGATGCGCCGCGGCCCGTGCCGCTGGACTTCCGCTGGTCGCTCACACCGCGCCGGAGACGATCACGACGATCCTCGAGGACCGCGACGCCCCGGTGTACATCGTCCACTTCACCCAGAAGGAGGCCCTCGAGCAGGCGCAGGCGCCGCAGGGCGGGAAGATCCTCAGCGCCGAGGAGAAGGAGCGGATCCGCGAGCTGATCGGCGACTTCCGCTTCTCCAAGGGCTTCGGGCAGATCCTCTCCCGCCTGGTGCGCGAGGGCATCGGCGTGCACCACGCCGGCATGCTCCCGAAGTACCGGCGCCTGGTGGAGAAGCTCGCCCAGTCCGGTCTGCTGAAGATCATCTGCGGCACCGACACCCTCGGCGTGGGCATCAACGTGCCGATCCGCACCGTGCTCGCTGACGGGGCTGGCGAAGTTCGACGGCAAGCGGATGCGCCTGCTGAACGCCCGCGAGTTCCACCAGATCGCCGGGAGGGCGGGACGCGCCGGCTACGACACCGTCGGTCACGTCGTGGTGCAGGCGCCGACGTGGACCATCGAGTTCGAGCGCGAGCGCGCCAAGCGCCGCGCCCGGGAGGAGGCCGGCAAGGCCCCCAACAGCGCGAAGAAGCGCAAGAAGGAGCCGAAGCCCCGCATCCCCGAGGGTGCGGTGAGCTGGTCCGAGGAGAACCTCACCAAGCTCGTCGAGAACCCGCCCGAGGCGCCGCGCCCGCACCTGCGGATCACCGCCTCGATGGTGCTCGCGCTGATCGCGCGGCCGGGCGATGCGGTCGCCGCCGGGCGCCACCTGATCATGACCAGCCATCAGACCCGCGCCCAGAAGCTGAAGCTGGTGCGCGAGGCGGTGGAGATCTTCCGCGGCCTGCGGGACGCGGAGATCATCGAGGTGCTCGAGGAGGTGGACCATCTGGGGCGTCGCTTCTCCCTGGTCGAGGACCTCCAGCTCGACTTCACGATGAACCAGCCGCTGGCCCCCTTCGCGATCGCGATGATCGACTCGCTGGACGAGGACTCCGAGACCCTCACCCTGGACACCGTCTCGATCCTCGAGGCGATCCTCGAGGACCCGCGCCAGATCCTGCTCGCCCAGCAGAACGCCGCCCGGAGCGAGCCGCTCGCCGAGCTCAAGGCCGACGGGGTCGAGTACACCGAGCGTATGGCCCGCCTGGACGAGGTGACCTGGCCGAAGCCGCTCGAGGCGGACCTCGAGGCCGCGCTCGAGATCTACGCCCGCGACCGCCCGTGGGTGCGGGCCGAGGACCTCTCCCCAAGTCCGTGGTGCGTGAGATCTACGAGACCGGGCAGACCTTCAGCGAGTTCGTCCAGCGCTACGGCCTGCGGCGCTCCGAGGGGATCGTCTCGCGCTATCTCTCCGACGCCTACCAGGCGATGCGGCGCACGGTCCCCCAGGACCTGCGCACCGAGGAGCTCGAGGACATGATCGAGTGGCTCGGGGTGCTGGTGCGCGGGATCGACTCCTCGCTGCTGGACGAGTGGGAGGCGCTGACCCATCCCGAGGATCTCGAGGACGGGGTCTCGGAGATCCGGCCGACGAGCCCCCGCGGCCTCTCCGCCCAGACGAAGGTGCTGCGCACGATGGTGCGGGCCGCCATGTGGCGGCGCGTGGAGCACTTCGCCTTCGAGCGCGAGGAGCGGCTCGCCGAGCTCGACGGCGCCTCCGGCTGGGACCGGAAGCGCTGGGCGGAGGCGATGGACGCCTACTACGACACCTATGACGAGGTCGGCATCGACGGCCCCGCTCGCTCCCCGCAGCCGCTGCAGATCACCGAGGAGTCCCGGCTGTGGCGGATCCGGCAGGTGCTCGACGACCCGGAGGGGAACCACGACTGGGCGATCGAGGCGGAGCTCGACCTGGAGGCGACCGACGAGGCCGGCGAGCCGGTGCTCACGATCACCCACGTCGGCGAAATCGCGGACCGCTGAGGGCCCCCGCGCGGGCGCGCCGTCCGAGGACGACGACGAGGAACGACGACGGCCGATGCCCCGTGTGGGGCACCGGCCGTCGTCGTGGTCAGCGGCGACCTGCAGCGGGGTCGATCAGTACTGCGGGTTCGTCTCGATCCGCTTCTGCGGGTTGGTCTCGATCTGAGGGTTGGTCTCGATCTTCAGCGGATTGGTCTCGATCCGCTTGAGCGGGTTGGTCTCGATCTTCTGCACGGAGACCGCGGCCTGGGGGTTGGCCTCGATCTTCTGCGGATTGGCCTCGATGGCGCCGGCGGCGCCGGCACCGGCAACGCCGAGCGCGCCGGCGAGCATGAGGCCGGCGGCGAACCTCGCCGCACGACCGGCGTGAAGGGTGTTCTTGGACGGCGAAGGACGGAAGCTGATCACCGGACAGGTCCTCTCGGTGGTGACGGGGGCGGCTGGATGGGGGAGACCGCAGGTACCAGACTACCGTCTGTGAACGCAATCACAAGGGGTGACATGCGTGTCATCCGGGCCGGCGCCGCCGCGCCCTCTCCCGGGTGAGCGACTCGACCGCCGCGCAGGCCTCCTCGAGCCCGGCGCCGCGCGCGACCGCGGCGCCGACGAGGAACGCGGAGATAGGCGCCATCGAGCGCCGCACCCCGTCGGCGACCACGCCCGTCATCAGGTGGACCCGGTCCACGTCGAGGTCCACACCGCCCACCTCGAGGTGCGCGGCGATGTCCCGCATCCACGGCAGCAGCGTCGTCTCCCAGTCGCTCTGCAGCGTCACCGGTTCTCTCGCCGCCATCAGAAGTCCACCTTCTCCCAACCGCGGCGCTCGGACTCGCGGCGCGAGTCCTTGCTCCGGTAGAGGATGTAGGGACGGGTCAGGTAGCCGACCGGTGCCGCGAAGACGTGCACGAGACGCGTGAACGGCCAGACCGCGAACAGCGCAGGGCGCTGAGCACGTGGAGCTGGAAGAAGATCGGTGCCTGGCCCATCAGCTCCGTCGAGGGTCGCAGGGTCCAGAACTGACGGAACCAGATCGAGACGCCCTCGCGGTAGTCGTAGTCGCCGAAGGTGGTGTGCACGAGCGTGGCGAGCACGCCGAAGGTGATCACGAGCGAGAGCAAGAGGTACATGATCTTGTCGCCGACGGTGGTCGCGCCGAAGACGCGCGTATTCGTGCGTCGACGGTAGATCAGGATCAGCGACCCGCCGACGCACGCGACTGCGGCGGCGAGCCCGATCGTGGCCGCCATGAGGTGGTAGACGTGGTCGGAGACGCCGAAGAAGCGGGTCCAGGACTTCGGGATCCCGAGCCCCACCACGTGACCGACGAAGATCACGATGATCCCGTAGTGGAACATCGGCGAGCCGATCGAGAGCGGCTTCGACTCGTAGATCTGGCTGGAGCGGGTGGTCCAGCCGAAGCGGTCGGCGCGGAAGCGCCACACGTGTCCCAGCACGAAATCCGCCAGCACCATGTAGGGCGAGACCACCCACAGCAGCAGGTCGAGGGTCGAGGTGTCGTTCATGAGGGGCGTCCTCTCAGCAGGTCCAGCGGGACGGGTCCGGGGGCGGTGGCCCGGGAGTCGCAGCCGTTCGCGGCGAAGGTCTGACCGGCGAGCGCCCCGGCGTCGGCGTCGAGGCCGTAGCCGTCCAGGCCCACGGTCTCCTCCTCGGGGCCCTCCTCGGCCAGGCGGAGCACGGCGGCGCGGTCGTCGGCGTCCAGCGGCGGCGGCGTCCCGCACAGGGCGAGCGGCGCACCGTGCCAGGGCGAGGAGATCTCCTCCAGGTGGAGGCGCAGCAGCTCCACGCCCGGGCGGTTGCCGCGCAGGATCTTCGCGCCGCGCTCCGGGTCGTGGCCCGCGGCGAACTCGAGCACGAGCGGCAGATGGTCGGGCGGCTCCTGCTCGCCGACCTCGACCCCCGCGGCGCGGAAGTCCTGCTTGATGCGCAGCGCCGCCATCCCGCGGCGGCGGGTGTCGCCGTGGCTGAAGTAGGTCAGGTGCAGGCATCCCCGACGGCGGGTGTCGAAGGTGTCGACGTACTGCTCCTGCACGAGGACGGGATCCGCCTCCCGCAAGGCGTGGAGGTCTTCGCCGCGCGCCTGGGTGCGGCCGGGTTCGGGCAGGTCCTCCACGAGCTCGGCCACCTGCCCGAGCCGCTCCACGGTCGCCTCGTCGGGGTAGGTCAGCAACCAGGAGACCGCGAGCCAGGTGCCGCGCAGCCTGCGGGGTCGTGAGGCCCGAGGCATGCAGCAGGTCCCTCGGCGAGCGCACCCGCTTCGGGGCGAGGGTCGCGGCGCCCGCTCCCCCGCCGTCCGCCGCGGACGCGCCGTCGGCCGTGCGCCTGCCGAGCAGGCGGGCGAGGGCGCCCATCAGGCACCTCCCGTCGCCGGCTCGGGGAAGAGCCCGTCGGGGCGGCCGCGGCCGTCCCAGTTCAGCAGGTTGATTCGCACGCCCTCGGGGCGCTCGGGTCCGTTCTGCTGGCGCTTGGTGGCGTAGCCGGGCCCGGACATGCCCAGCGACTCCTCCGGCAGGGACATGCTCATGCCCGGTCCGCCGGGGGCGTTCAGCGGGCAGTCGGTGCCGACCCCCTCCAGGTCGTGCGCGGACTCGTGGTGGCCGACGGGGATGACGTAGCGGTCCTCGTACTTCGCGATCGCGAGCAGGCGGTACATCTCCTGCATCGTCTCGCCGTCCATCCCGACGGCGTTCGCGATCCCCTCCCGGGGCTCGCGCCCGAGATTGATGTCGCGCATGTAGGAGCGCATCGCCGCCATCCGGTACAGCACCCGCTCCACGGTGGGGACGTCCCCGGCGGTGAAGAGGTTCGCGAGGTACTCCACCGGGATGCGCGGCGCGTCGATCGCGGCGAAGAGGTTCTCGGCGTCCTCCGCGTCGTAGCCGGTGTCGCGGACGACGTCGACCACGGGCGAGAGCGGCGGGATGTACCAGACCATCGGCATCGTGCGGTACTCGGGGTGCGGCGGCGGCGCGACCTCGTAGTCCTTGATGAGCTTGTAGGTCGGGGATTTCTGCGCGGCCAGCGACCAGTCGTGCGGGATCCCGGCGGCCTTCGCGCCGGCGATCACCTCGGGGTCGTGCGGGTCGAGGATGATGTCGCGCTGGGCGCGGTAGAGCTCCTTCTCGTCCCGGGTCGAGGCGGCCTCGGTGACACGGTCGGCGTCGTAGAGGACCAGGCCGATGTAGCGCAGACGGCCGACGCAGGTCTCCGCGCACACCGTCGGCTCCCCCTGCTCGATGCGGGGGTAGCAGAACGTGCACTTCTCGGCCTTGCCGGTGCGGTGGTTGAAGTAGATCTTCTTGTACGGGCGACCGGTGATGCACATCCGCCAGCCGCGGCAGCCGTCCTGGTCCACCAGCACGATCCCGTCCTCCTCGCGCTTGTAGATCGCGCCGGAGGGGCAGGAGGCCACGCAGGTGGGGTTCAGGCAGTGCTCGCAGATGCGGGGCAGGTAGAACATGAAGGTCTGGTCGAACTCGAACTGCACCTTGTCCTCGATGCCCTTGAGCATCGGGTCCTTGTCCTTGTGGAGGTAGGTGCCGCCGAGGTCGTCGTCCCAGTTGCCGGACCACTGGATCTGGGTGCGCTCCCCCGTGATCAGCGACTTCGGGGGCGCGGTGGGGATGTTCTCCTGCTGCGCGGGGGCGTTGAGCAGGTTGTCGTACTCGTACGTCCAGGGCTCGTAGTAGTCCTCGATGCCGGGCAGGCGCGGGTTGGAGAAGAGCCGCAGGAGCTTCTTCAGCCGGCCCCCCGCCTTCGGGGTGAGGCGCCCGGACGAGGTCAGCTCCCAGCCGCCCTTCCACTTCTCCTGGTCCTCGTAGCCGCGGGGGTAGCCCTGCCCGGGCCGGGTCTCGACGTTGTTGAACCAGATGTACTCCGTGCCGGAGCGGTTCGTCCACGCCTGCTTGCAGGTCACCGAGCAGGTGTGGCGGCCGATGCACTTGTCGAGGTTCATCACCATCGACATCTGGGCCATGACGCGCATGTCGTCTCTCCTCGTTCTCTCGGTGCTCAGTACTCGACGGGGGCGGTGCGCCGGCGGATCATCGTGACCTCGTCGCGCTGGTTGCCCGTCGGGCCGTAGTAGTTGAAGGCGTAGGACAGCTGGCCGTAGCCCCCGATGAGGTGGGAGGGCTTGAGCATGATGCGGGTCAGCGAGTTGTGGATGCCGCCGCGCATGCCGTCCCGCTCGGTCAGCGGCACGTTCACGGTGCGGTCCTGGGCGTGGTGCATGAAGGCGGTGCCCTTCGGCATGCGGTGGGAGACCACCGCCCGTGCGGCGACGACGCCGTTGCGGTTGGTGGCCTCGATCCAGTCGTTGTCGGTGATGCCGACGGCCTCCGCGTCCTCGACGCTCATCCAGATGGTCTGGCCGCCGCGAGAGAGGTTCATCATGAAGAAGTTCTCCATGTACATCGAGTGGATCGCCCACTTGTTGTGCGGGGTCAGGTAGCGCACCGAGATCGAAGTGCCCGCCTCGTCCTTCTCCCCGAGCGCCCGCTCCCCGAACAGGGCGGTCATGTCCAGCGGAGGCCGGAACACGGGCGCGCCTCCCCATCTCGAGCATCCAGTCGTGGTCGAGGTAGTAGTGCTGGCGCCCGGTGAGGGTGTGCCAGGGCTTCTTCCGCTCGACGTTGATGGTGAAGGGGCTGTAGCGGCGCCCGCCGGACTCGGAGCCGGACCACTCCGGGCTCGTGATCACGGGGACCGGCGCGGCCTTCGTGTCGGCGAAGTGGATGCGCTTGCCCTCGTGCTCGGCGGCGAGGTCGTGCAGGTGCGTGCCGGTGCGCTTCTCGAGGGTCTTGAACCCCTCGGTGGCCATGTGCCCGTTGGTGGTGCCGGACAGACCCAGGATGAACTCGCAGGCCTGCAGGTCCGTCTCGAGCTTCGGCCGGCCCGCGGCAGGACCGGTGCGGTGGACGCCGTTCAGGCGGCCGAGCTCGGCGACGTACTCCTTCACGTCGTAGGTGATGCCCTTGGTAGTCATCCCGAGCTTCTCGAGCAGCGGGCCGATGGAGGTGAACTTCGCGTGAATCTGCGTGTAGTCCCGCTCGACCTCCACGAGGGTGGGCATGGTCAGGCCCGGGACCGGCTCGCACTCCCCCTTCTTCCAGTCGCGGACCCTGCCGTGCGGGGTGGCGAGCTCGCCGGGGGTGTCGTGCTGGAGCGGGAAGGCGACGACGTCCTTGCGGGTGCCCAGGTGCGTCTGGGCCAGCTCGCTGAAGCGCCGCGCGATCCCGGCCCAGGTCTCCCAGTCGGTGCGGGACTCCCACGGGTTCGAGATGGCGGGGTTGAAGGAGTGGACGAAGGGGTGCATGTCCGTGGTGGACAGGTCGTGCTTCTCGTACCAGGTCGCCGCCGGCGCGACCACGTCGGAGTGGAGGGTGTGGCTGGTCATGCGGAAGTCGAGGGTGAGCATCAGGTCGACCTTCCCGATCGGCGCCTCCTCCCGCCAGCGCACGTCCCGGGGGCGCAGGTGCTCCGGGGTCTCCTCCGCCGTGGCGGCGGAGTCGACGCCGAGCAGGTGGCGGAAGAAGTACTGGTCGCCCTTGGCGGAGGAGCCCAGCGTGTTCGCCCGCCAGATCGACCAGATCTTCGGGTGGTTCTGCGGGGCGTCCGGATCCTCCGCGGCGAAGTTGATCCCGCCCTGCTTGAGCTGGTCGACGAGATACGGGATCGTCTCCTCGCCCGCGGCGGCGGCGCGGTCGGCGACGTCGAGGGAGGAGATGTCGAACTGGGGGTAGAAGGGTCGCCAGCCCAGGCGCTGCGAGAGGGCGACGGCGTCGGCCGTGGTGGTGCCCGCGAAGCGGCCCGCGCCGGTGGTGGCGGCGAGGGTGTCGGCGCCGAAGCGGTCGTAGCGCCACTGGTCGGTGTGCATGTACCAGTAGGTGGTCTGGGTCATCTGGCGCGGGGGCCGGGTCCAGTCCAGGGCGTTGGCGAGGTGGAGCCAGCCGGTGATCGGGCGGACCTTCTCCTGGCCGACGTAGTGGGCCCAGCCGCCGCCGTTGACGCCCTGGGTGCCGCAGAGGTTGGTCAGGGTGAGGAAGGAGCGGTAGATGGTGTCGGAGTGGAACCAGTGGTTGGTGCCGGCGCCCATGATGATCATCGAGCGGCCGCCGGAGTCGATCGCGTTCTGCGCGAACTCGCGGGCGATGCGCGCCGCGGCCACGCCCGGCACGCCGGTGATGGTCTCCTGCCAGGCGGGGGTGTAGAGCGCCTCGGCGTCGTCGAGGCCGCGCGCCCACTGCCCCGGCAGGCCCTCGCGGCCCACCCCGTACTCGGCCAGCAAGCAGGTCGAAGACGGTGGTGACGATCCGGCCGTCGATCTCGCGCACGGGCACGCCGCGCGCGACGTCGCCGCGGCCGCCCTGCCCGGCCGTGTCGAAGCGGGGCAGCGAGCACCTCGGCGACGTCCTCGTGGTGGCTCAGCAGCGACAGGGCCGGGTCGAGGTCGCCGAGCTCGAGGTTCCAGCGGCCCTCCCCGTCGGCGCTGTAGCGGTGGCCGAGGGTGCCGTTCGGGACGACGATCCCGCCGCTCGCGCGGTCGAACATCATGGGCTTGAAGTCGGCGTGCTCGGTCGCGGCCTCGGCGGTGCGGTGCTCCCCCGCCTCGCTCGCGACGAGGAACTTGCCGGGCACGAGCTTCCCGTCCTGGCGCCGCTCGAGCCGCACCAGGAAGGGCAGGTCGGTGTACTGGGTGGAGTACTCCTCGAAATAGGGCACCTGCTTCTCGACGTAGAACTCACGCAGGATCGTGTGGCCCATCGCCATGGCGAGCGCGGCGTCGGTGCCGGGGTGCGGGGCGAGCCACTCGTCGGCGAACTTGACGCTCTCGGCGTAGTCGGGGGCGACGGAGATGACCTTCTGGCCGCGGTAGCGGGCCTCGGCCATCCAGTGCGCGTCCGGGGTGCGGGTCAGCGGGACGTTCGAGCCCCACATGATCAGGTAGGCCGCGTCCCACCAGTCCCCGGACTCGGGCACGTCGGTCTGGTCGCCGAAGACCTGCGGGGAGGCGGGCGGGAGGTCCGCGTACCAGTCGTAGAAGGACAGCATCGAGCCGCCGATGAGCTGGTGGAAGCGGGCACCGGAGGAGAAGGATACCTGGCTCATCGCGGGGATCGGCGAGAAGCCGGTGGCGCGGTCGGGGCCGAACTCCTTCACAGTGTGGACGTAGGCGGCGGCGACCAGCTCCTCGGCCTCCTCCCAGCTGGCCCGCACCAGCCCGCCCTTGCCGCGGGCGCGCTTGTAGCGCATGGCCTTCTCCGGGTCGGAGACGATCGCCTTCCACGCCTCGACGGGATCGTTGCCGGGGGCCTTGGCCTTCTCCTCGCGGAACAGGCGCAGCGACTCGGAGCGCACGTAGGGATAGCGCACGCGCGTGGGCGAGTAGGTGTACCAGGAGAAGGAGGCGCCGCGGGGGCGACCGCGGGGCTCGTACTCGGGCTTGTCGGGGCCGGCGGAGGGGTAGTCCGTCTCCTGCGACTCCCAGGTGATCACGCCGTCCTTGACGTACACCTTCCAGGAGCAGGAGCCGGTGCAGTTCACGCCGTGGGTGGAGCGGACCACCTTGTCGTGGCTCCAGCGCTCGCGGTAGAAGGAGTCGCCGCCGCGGCCGCCGACGCGGTGGGTCTCGCGGTTGTCCTCGCTGATCCGCTCGGAGCGGCTGAACATCCTCCGCGCCCCGATCAGCGCGTCGAACACCGGTGAGTCCATGCCCGGCTCGGCGGGGTCCTGGCGGTCCTGGATGGTCATGGGAAGGCTCCTCCTGGGCGGGGACGGGTCAGCGGTGAGGGATCAGGCGGTGGCGGCGGCCCGGCGGGCGCCGCGGCCGACGAAGAGGGTGACGACGACGGCGCCGAGGGTGGCGATCAGCGGCAGGACGATCCCGAGGGAGTAGGCGCCGCGCCAGCGTGGATCGCGGCCATCACCAGCGGCGGGACGAAGCCGCCCAGGCCGCCGGCGGCGCCGACGAAGCCGGTGACGGAGCCGACGACGGACGGGTCGGCGGACTGGGCGACCAGGGCGAAGACCGCTCCGGAGCCGAGGCCGAGGCCGGCGGCCATGACGATGAAGTCGATCGTGCCCAGCGGCATCAGCGCGGGCTGGAAGGCGAGCATCAGCGCGGCGAGGGCCACGGCCACGTAGGAGATCAGCGGCGTGCGCACGGCGCCGATCCGGTCCGAGAGGGTGCCGCCGAGCGGGCGCATGATCACTGCGACGATGACGAAGCCGGCCATGCGGAAGGAGGCGTCGGCCGTGGTGAGGCCGTACCAGTTCTTCAGCATCGTGGGCAGGAAGACGGAGAAGGCGACGTAGCCGCCGAAGGAGAGGGCGTAGAGGTAGCAGGCCTGCCAGGTGACCTTCTGCCGCATGGCGAGCAGGGTCTGGGAGAGCATGCTCTTGCCCGAGGGCTTCCAGGTGGGGGCGTCGTGCATGAACAGCCAGGCGAGAACGGCGTAGAGGACCAGTGCGATCGCGGTGACGATGAAGGGGGCGGAGTCGCCGGCCGCGTCCACGAGTGGCACCGTGGTGAAGGCGCTGATGGCGGTGCCGCCCATGCCCACCCCGTACAGGCCCGTGGCCATGCCGCGCTTGGCGGGCGGGAACCACGAGTTCACGAAGGGGACGCCGATCGCGAAGGTTGTGCCGGCGATGCCGAGGAAGAATCCGCCGAGCAGCCAGCGTGGAATAGGAGTACTGGCCGACGAGACCGAGGAACAGCACCGGGATCACGGTCAGCGGCGACACCAGCGGGAACATGAGGTGCCCGCCGAACCGGTCGGTGAGGCCTCCCATCAGGATCCGGCCGAGGGAGCCGACCAGGACCGGCGCCGCCACGATCAGCGACGCGTCCTGCGCGAGGCCCTGCTCGACGTAGACCGGGCCCAGCGGACTGAGCGGCGCCCAGGCCCAGAAGTTCACCGCGAAACCGAGGGTGACCAGCAGGAGCGCTCTCCAGGCTCCGGGCGGGACGGCGCCCTGGGCAGTGGTGGTCGTGGCGGCGGAGGGCGGGGACCCGGTCATCGAGTGGCTCCTCGGACGTGTGCGGACACGGGGGCGAGCACTGCTCGACGACGCACCGCAGAGGGGAACTGTACGTCGTAAGCATCCTCGGCCCGTGCGGCCACCCTAGAGGACTTCCGTCCCGGAAAAGGCTGTTCCCGGAGAAACCCGGAAGTTTTCACCGGAGTACAACGAATTCCGCGACCCGAAGGTCACGGAATTCGCCAGCATCGGGCCCTCACGGGCTCATTCCGGGGCGTCGAGCTCCAGGTCCACCATCAGCTCCGCGGCGATCGTCTCGAGCGCCTCGCGCACGTCGGCCTCGTCGGACTCGGTCGGGAGGCGCGGCTCGGCCTCGGCCTCGAAGAGCATCCCGCCGCCCTCGGGCGCCTCACGGGTCCAGGAGCGCGCCCGTCGATGGTCGCGCCCTGCGAGCGCGCGCCGTGGTGACCTCGCGGACCATGCCGGTGCGGTCCTGGCCCAGCAGGCGCAGGCGAAGGGCGCGGGCAGGACCGGGCGGAGCGGCCTGCTCGGCGACGGCGGCCTCCACCGCGAGCCCGACCTCGGCCTCGAGGCCCTCGAGCGCGGAGAGGAAGTCCTGGACCGCCTCGTCGGGGAGATCCACCTGCACGATGCCGGCGAACTTACCGGCCAGCAACGCGAGCTGGCTGTCCACCCAGCCGCCGCCGTGCTCGTCGACGGCGGCGGCGAGGGCGGCGACGAGGCCCGGTCGGTCGTCCCCGATGGCGGTGAGCACATAGGTCGTCATGGGGTCACACTAGCGCTCCCCGGCATGGAAGGCCCCCGGAACACCGGACTTGTACAGCCCGTAGGTGTACGCGTCGAAGACCGCCTCCCAGGATGCCTCGATGACGTTCGGCCCCACGCCCACGGTCTGGAACTCCAGGCCCCGTCCCGAGGTGCGCACGAGCACCCGCGTGGTCGCGTCGGTGCCGTGCTGGGAGTCGAGGATCCGGACCTTGAAGTCCCGCGGCTCGAACTCGTCGACCTCCGGGTGGCGCTCCCGCGCGCCTCACGCAGGGCGAGGTCCAGGGCGTTGACGGGGCCGTTGCCCTCGGCGATCGCGACCTTCCGCTCCCGCTCTCCCCCGCCGTCGCCCCGCGCCTTCACGGTCGCCTCGGTCTCGAGGGTCCCGTCGCGGCCCAGCTGGGAGGTGGCCCGCCAGGATTCGATGGAGGAGTAGCTCGGCACGCGGCCGAGCTCGTCCAGCAGGAGCAGCTCGAAGGAGGCGTCGGCCGCCTCGTAGGAGTAGCCCTCTGCCTCGCGCCGCTTCACGGTCCGGGCGAGGCGCGAGAGGAGCTCCGGCTCGTCGGCGAGCTCGAAGCCGAGCTCGCGGCCCTTGAGCTCGATCGAGGCGCGGCCGGCCATGTCGGAGATGATCATGCGCATGTCGTTGCCGACCGCGCGGGGATCGGTGTGCTGGTACAGGTCCGGGTCCACCCGGATCGCGCTCGCGTGCGACCCGGCCTTGTGCGCGAAGGCGCTCGCCCCGACGTAGGGGGCGCGCGGACTGACGGGCATGTTCACGATCTCGCCGATCGCGTGGGAGATCCGGGTGGCCTCGGCGAGGGTCTCCTCGGGCACAAGGTCCATGCCCATCTTCAGCTGGAGGTCGGCGAGGAGCGTGATCAGGTCGGCGTTGCCGGTGCGCTCCCCGTAGCCGTTCACGCGACCCTGGACGTGGGTGATCCCCGCCCGGACGGCGCTGATCGCGTTCGCGACCGCGCGACCGGTGTCGTTGTGGGTGTGGGCGCCGAGCCGGGCCTCGCCCGCACCGGCCGCTTGGAGACGGGAGCGCAGGTCCTCGATGATCTCGGTGACCTGGTGCGGGAGCATGCCGCCGTTGGTGTCGCACAGCACCAGCACCGCGGCGCCGGCCTCGTGCGCGGCCACCAGCACGGACGTCGTGTAGTCGGGGTCGTGGAGGAAGCCGTCGAAGAAGTGCTCCGCGTCGACGAACACCTCGCGTCCGAGGCCGACGAGATGTGCGACCGTGTCGCGGACCATCGCGAGGTTCTCCTCGGCGGTGGTGCGCGCGCACCGGTGACGTGGCGGAGATCGGACTTCGCGACCAGGGTGATCGTCGGCGCACCGGAGTCGACGAGCGCGCGCACCTGCTGGTCCTCGGTGACGTCGACGCCCGCCTTGCGGGTCGCGCCGAAGGCGGCCAGACGCGCCGTGGACAGCTCGAGCTCGGTCGCCGCGCGGGCGAAGAACTCCGTGTCCCGCGGGACGGCGCCCGGCCAGCCGCCCTCGATGTAGGTCACGCCGAGGTCGTCGAGATGGCGGGCGACGGCGAGCTTGTCGGTCACCGAGAGGGTGAGCCCCTCCTGCTGGGAGCCGTCGCGCAGGGTGGTGTCGTAGAGGTGGAAGGCCTCGATCGTGGGAGTGGTCATGTCCCGCTCACACCAGCCGGGTCAGCCAGCCGTGACGGTCCGGGATCCGGCCGTACTGGATGTCGGTGAGCTCCTTGCGCAACGCCAGGGTGACCTCGCCCGAGCCGCCGTCACCGACGGTCCAGGAGCCCTTCCTCGAGCGGAACTCGCCGATGGGGTTGATGACGGCGGCGGTGCCGCAGGCGAACATCTCGGTGATCTCGCCGGACTCGAGCTCGCTGCTCGACCTCGCTCATCACGAGCTTCTGCTCGTGGACCTCGAGGCCGCGGTCCTCCGCGAGGCGCAGGATCGACAACCGGGTGACGCCCTCGAGGATCGAGCCGGACAGCGACGGGGTGAGCAGGCGGCCGTCCTTCGTGATAGCGACGACGTTCATGCCGGAGAGCTCGTCGATCGAGGTGTGGGTCTCGGAGTCGAGGAAGAGCACCTCGTCGGCGCCGTTCTCCGCGGCCTCCCGCTTGCCCAGCAGCGAGGAGGCGTAGTTACCGCCGCACTTCGCAGCGCCGGTGCCGCCGGCGCCGGCGCGGGCGTACTCGTCGGTGATCCACACGACCAGCGGCTGGACGCCGCGGGGGAAGTAGGGACCGGCCGGGGAGGCGATGACGTAGTAGTCCACCTCGTGCGCGGCCCGCACCCCGAGGAACTCCTCGCTGGCGAACATGAAGGGTCGCAGGTAGAGGGACTCCTCGCTGGTCGCCTCGGGCACCCACGGCTCGTCGGCCGCGACGACGGCCTTCAGCGAGGTCAGGAAGTCCTCCACCGGCGCTCGGGCAGGGCGAGGCGCCGGGCGGAGCGCGCATGCGCTCGGCGTTCGCCTCGGGGCGGAAGGTCCACACCGAGCCGTCGGCGTGGCGGAACGCCTTGAGGCCCTCGAAGATCTCCTGGCCGTAGTGCAGGACGGCGGAGGCGGGCGAGAGCTCGAGCGGGCCGTAGGGCACGACCTCGTCCTGGCCCCAGCCGTCCTCGGCGGTCCAGCGGGCGCGGGCCATGAAGTCGGTGTAGTGCTGGCCGAAGCCGGGGGCGGCGAGGATGCTGGCGCGCTCGTCGTCGCCCACGCGACGGGTGGTGCTGGTCTGGGGGAAGGCGAGTGCGCTCACGGGGATCTCCTCGGCGGGGTTCGGCAGGGTCAGTGTGTCAGGTGCGGGCTCTCAGCGCCCGGTGATCGCGGCGACGAGGTCGTCGCCGATGCGGGCGGTGCCGCGGGAGGCGAGCGACGCATCCGGCTGCGCGGGCCGCCAGGTCGTTCTCGACCGCGGCGCGGACCGCGGCGGCGGGCTCGATGTGGCCGAGGTGGTCCAGCAGCAGCGCGACCGAGAGCACGGTCGCGGTGGGGTCGGCCTTGTCCTGGCCGGCGATGTCGGGGGCGGAGCCGTGCACGGGCTCGAACATCGAGGGGAAGGCGCCGGTGGGGTTGACGTTCCCGCTCGCCGCGAGGCCGATTCCACCGCCGATGGCGCCGGCGAGGTCGGTGACGATGTCGCCGAAGAGGTTGTCGGTGACGATGACGTCGAAGCGGGAGGGGTCCTGGACCAGGTAGATCATCATCGCGTCGACGTGGGCGTAGTCGACCTCGACGCCCGGGTGCTCGGCGCCGACCTCCTCGACGATCCGGCGCCACAGGTGCCCGGCGTGGACGAGCACGTTGTGCTTGTGCACGAGGGTGAGCCTCCCCCGGCGCGCCTCGGCCTGCTCGAAGGCGTAGCGGACCACGCGCTCGACGCCGACGGCGGTGTTCAGGGAGACCTCGGTGGCGACCTCGAGGGGGTGCCGGTGCGCATGGAGCCGCCGTTGCCGACGTAGGGGCCCTCCGTCCCCTCGCGCACGACGAGGAAGTCGACCTCGCCCGGCTCGGCCAGCGGGGTGGAGACGCCCGGGAACAGGCGCGTGGGGCGCAGGTTCACGAAGTGGTCGAAGCCGAAGCGGAGCTTCAGCAGCAGGCCCCGCTCGAGCACACCGGAGGGCACGCCGGGATCGCCGACGCCGCCGAGCAGGATCGCGTCGTGCTTCGCGAGCGCCGCCATGTCCTCGTCGGTCAGGGTCTCCCCGTCCGGTGCCAGCGCCCCGCCCCGAGGTCGTAGTCCGTGGTGCGGACCGCGACGCCGGCGGGCTCGAGGGCGGCCTCGAGGGCGCGCAGGCCCTGGGGGACGACCTCCTTGCCGATGCCGTCGCCCTCGATGACGGCGAGGTCCAGGGTGCTCGGGGCGGGGGTGGTGCTCATGGCTGGTGCCGCTCCTGGGGAGGGGGTGGGATCAGTAGACGAGATCGACGGCGTGGATCGAGCGCGCGTCGATGGCGGCGCCCAGCTCCTCGGCGAACTCGCGGGAGACGGACTCGTCGAGGTCGAGGACCACGAGGGCCTCGGCGCCCTGGGCGCGGCGGACGCGGGAGACCTGCATGCCGGCGATGTTGATGCCGGCCTCACCGAGGAGGGCGCCGTACTTGCCGATCAGGCCGGGCCCGTCCGAGTAGCGCAGGATCAGCAGATGGTCGCTCAGCGGCACGTCGAGCGCATGGCCGAAGACGTCGATGAGCTTGTGCTCCTGGTCCACGCCGCTGAGCGTGCCGGAGACGGCCACGACGTCGCCGCCGCGCAGCTGTGCCGCGCAGGGTGATGACGTTGCGGAAGCGCTCGGTGGTCTCGTCGGTGACGAGGTTGACGGCGATGCCGCGCTCCTCGGCGAGGACGGGGGCGTTGACGTAGCTGACCTGCTCGGTGACCACGGAGCGGAACATGCCGCGCAGGGCGGAGAGCTTCAGCGCGGTGACATCGCGGGAGGCGATCTCGCCGTGGACCTCGATGTCGAGCACCTCGGGGGCCTCGCCGGCCAGGGCGGTGAAGAGCTGGCCGAGCCGGTCCGACAGGGCGACGCCCGGGCGGACCAGGTCGTCGATCGCGCCGCCGGCGACGTTGACCGCGTCGGGGACCAGCTCGCCCGCGAGCGCCAGGCGCACGGACTTCGCCACCGCCACGCCGGCCTTCTCCTGCGCCTCGGCGGTGGAGGCACCGAGGTGCGGGGTGAGGGTGATGTTCTCGAGCTCGAGCAGCCTTCGCGGCGGTCTCGCTCTTCGCGGGCGGCTCGGAGGAGTACACGTCCAGGCCGGCCCCGGCGATCTGTCCGGTGCTCAGCGCGGTGTACAGCGCCTCCTCGTCGATCAGGCCGCCGCGGGCGGCGTTGACGACGTGGAGGTTCGGCTTCGCGAGCGCGAACTCCTCGGCGCCGATCAGGCCCGTGGTCTCAGGGGTCTTGGGCATGTGGACGGTGAGCACGTCGGCCTCGCGCATCAGCTCGTCGAGCTCGACGACGCGGGCGCCGAGCTCGGCGGCGCGGGCATGGTTGACGTAGGGGTCGTAGGCCAGGAGAGTCACGCCGAAGGGGCGCAGGCGCTCGGCGACGAGCTGGCCGATGCGGCCGAAGCCCACCACGCCGACGGTCTTCTCCAGCGGCTCCACCCCGGTGAGTCGCTTGCGCTCCCAGCGGCCGGCCTTCACGGAGGAGTCGGCGCGGCCGAGATTGCGCAGCGAGGCGAGGATCAGCGCGATCGCGAGCTCCGCGGCGGAGACGATGTTGGAGGTCGGGGCGTTGATGACCATGACGCCCGCGGTGGTGGCGCCGGGGACGTCGACGTTGTCCAGGCCCACGCCGGCGCGGGCGACGACGCGCGCCTTCGGGGCCGCGGCGTACACCTCCGCGTCGACCTGGGTGGCGGAGCGGACCAGGAGGGCATCGGCCTCCGCCACTGCGGCGAGCGCCGCGGGACGGTCGGTGCCGTCCACGCCGCGGACCTCGACGTCGGGGCCCAGCACCTCGACGGTGGCGGGCGACAGCTCCTCAGCGATGAGCACGACAGGACGCGTCACGGAATCTCCTCCGGTACGGATGGTGGTCGTCGCTCACTTCCTCGGGTGCGACGGGTTTCAGGGGACAGCGTAGTCGCGTGTCCGCCATGCGGGAACGCGGGTCAGGATGCGAGACCCTTGCACGAAGGACGGCGGCGGAAGCACCTCGTGGGTGCTCCCGCCGCCGTCTCGGGACCGGGTGGGTCAGCGCGCGGCGGCGCCCTCGACGTAGTCCGAGTCGATGGACTGCGCGCTCCAGGAGAACATCTTGCGCAGGTCCTTGCCGACCTTCTCGATCGGGTGCTCGGCCTCGGCGGCGCGGAGCTTCTTGAACTCCTCGGCGCCGTTGTCCTGGTCGTCGATGAAGCGCTTGGCGAAGGCGCCGGACTGGATGTCGGCGAGGATCGCCTTCATGTCGGCCTTCGTCTGGTCGGTGACCACGCGCGGGCCGGAGACGTAGTCGCCGTACTCGGCGGTGTCGGAGATCGACCAGCGCCGCTTGGCGATGCCGCCCTCGTTCATGAGGTCGACGATCAGCTTGAGCTCGTGGAGGACCTCGAAGTAGGCGATCTCCGGCTGGTAGCCGGCGTCGGTGAGGGTCTCGAAGCCGGCCTGGACGAGGTGGCTCATGCCGCCGCACAGCACGGCCTGCTCGCCGAAGAGGTCGGTCTCGGTCTCCTCGGTGAAGGTGGTCTTGATGACGCCGGCGCGGGTGCCGCCGATGCCCTTGGCGTAGGACAGGGCGAGGTCCCAGGCGGAGCCGGTCGCGTCCTGCTCGACGGCGACGATGTCCGGGATGCCGCGGCCGGCGACGAACTCGCGGCGCACGGTGTGGCCGGGGGCCTTCGGGGCGATCAGCAGCACGTCGACGCCCTCGGGGACCTCGATGTAGCCGAAGCGGATGTTGAAGCCGTGCGCGAAGGCGATCGCCTTGCCCTCGGAGAGGTGGGGCTTGATCGAGTCCGCGAAGACCTTCCGCTGGTCCTGGTCGGGGGTGAGGATCATGATCAGATCCGCCCACTCGGCGACCTCGGCGACGGTCCCGACGGTCAGGCCCTCCTCCTGGGCCTTTGCGGCGGACTTCGAGCCCTCGCGCAGGCCCACGCGGACCTCGACGCCGCTGTCGCGCAGGTTCAGCGCGTGGGCGTGGCCCTGCGAGCCGAAGCCGACGACCGCGACCTTCTTGCCCTGGATGATGGACAGGTCGGCGTTGTCGTCGTAAAAGATCTCAGCCACGTTGTGCTCCTTCGATGGTTGGCTCTATGGCGTCGGGGCGATCGTATCGCCCCTTGTCCTGCGATATGAGAAACGGTCTTGCTATTCGGTCGGTGAGGCGGGGGTCAGGACAGCGGCGCGCGGTCGGTGATCGCCCGACCGCCGCGCCCGATCGCGACCTCGCCGGACTTCACGATCTCGCGGATCCCGAACTCCTCGAGCATGCCGAGGAGGGCGGTGAGCTTGTCCTGCGTGCCGGTCGCCTCGATCGTCACGGAGTCCGAGGCGGCGTCGACGACCTTCGCGCGGAACATCTGCACGATCTCCAGCACCGGGGTGCGGGTGGAGCTGTCGGCGGTGACCTTGATGAGGATCAGCTCGCGCTGGACCGTCTGGCGGGGGTCGAACTGGACGATCTTGAGCACGTTGACGAGCTTGTTGAGTCGCTTGGTGATCTGCTCGAGCCGGTGTCTCGCTCGACGTCGACGACGACCGTGATGCGGGAGATCTCCGGATGCTCGGTGGGTCCCACCGCGAGCGAGGAGATGTTGTAGCCGCGACGGGAGAACAGGGCGGTGACGCGGGTGAGCGCACCGGGCTTGTTCTCCACCAGCACCGAGAGGGTCTGGCTGTTCGGCGACATGACGTAGTCGGGGGTCCCGGTCGGGGCCTGCTTGCTGGTTGGTGGTCATGCTCAGATGTCCCTCTCCCACTCGGGGCTCATGCCCTGGGCGATCTGGATCTCGTCGTTGGAGACGCCGGCCGGCACCATCGGCCACACCATCGCGTCGGCGCTGACGGTGAAGTCCACGACCACGGGGCGGTCGTTGATCTCCATCGCCTGGCGGATGGTGTCGTCGATGTCCTCGTCCCGCTCGCAGCGCAGGCCCGCGCGACCGTAGGCGTCGGCGAGCTTGACGAAGTCGGGGATGCGGCGCGAGCCGTGGCCGGTGTTCAGCTCGGTGTTCGAGTAGCGCTGGTCGTAGAACAGGTTCTGCCACTGGCGCACCATGCCCAGCGAGCTGTTGTTGATGACGGCGACCTTGATCGGGATCTCGTTGATCACGCAGGTGGCGAGCTCCTGGTTGGTCATCTGGAAGCGACCGTCGCCGTCGATGGACCACACCGTCTTCTCCGGCATGCCCACCTTGGCGCCCATCGCCGCGGGCACCGAGTAGCCCATGGTGCCCAGGCCCCCGGAGTTGATCCAGGTGCGCGGGTTCTCGTACTGGACGAACTGGGCCGACCACATCTGGTGCTGGCCCACGCCCGCGACGTAGATCGAATCGGGCCCGGAGATCGCGCCGATGCGGGAGATGACCTTCTGCGGGGCGGTGAAGCCGTCCTCGGTCGCGGTCCAGCCCAGCGGGTAGTTCTCCCGCAAAGATGTCCAGCGTGCCCCACCAGCCCTCGTAGTCACGAGGGTCGGACTCGGCCAGGCGGGCGCGGAGCTCCTCGGTGAGAGCCTTGGCGACCTGCCCGGCCTGGCCGACGATCGGCACGTCGGCGACGAGGTTCTTCGAGATCTCGGCCGGGTCGATGTCCGCGTGGATGATCTTCGCACCGGGGGCGAAGGAGTCCAGGCGGCCGGTGACCCGGTCGTCGAAACGGGCGCCGATGTTGATCAGCAGGTCCGCGCGCCGCAGGGCCGAGACCGCGGCGACGGTGCCGTGCATGCCGGGCATCCCGAGGTGGCTCGGGTGGGAGTCCGGCAGTGCGCCGCGCGCCATCAGGGTGGTGGTGAAGGGGATGCCGGAGGCGTCCACGAGTTCGCGCACCTCATCGGTGGCGGCGCCGCCGCGAAGACGCCACCGCCGAGCAGGAACACCGGGCGCTTCGCCTCGAGCATGAGGCGCACCGCCTCGCGGATCTGCTTGCCGTGCGGGCGCGGCTCCGGGCGGTAGCCGGGCAGGTCCAGGGTCTCGGGCCAGACGAACTCCATCATGTCCTGCTGGGCGTCCTTGGTGACGTCCACCAGCACCGCGCCGGGCCGGCCGGTCGAGGCGATGTGGAAGGCCTGCTTGATCACCTTCGGGATCTCCGCGGCGTCCTTGACCAGGAAGTTGTGCTTGGTCACCGGCATCGTCATGCCCACGATGTCCGCCTCCTGGAAGGCGTCGGTGCCGATGAACATCGAGCCGACCTGGCCGGTGATCGCGACCAGCGGGATCGAGTCCATCTGGGCGTCGGCGATCGCGGTGATGAGGTTGGTGGCACCCGGGCCGGAGGTCGCCAGGCACACGCCGACCTTGCCGGTCGCGTGGGCGTAGCCGGAAGCGGCGTGGCCGGCACCCTGCTCGTGGCGGACCAGCACGTGACGGAGCTTCTTCGCGTCCATCAGCGGGTCGTAGGTGGGCAGGATCGCGCCGCCGGGAAGGCCGAAGACGACCTCTGCCCCGGCATGCTCGAGGGACTCGACCAGCGCCTGCGCGCCGGTCATCTGCTGTCCGGTCATCGGAACTCCTTCGTCGTCTCGGACGGTGGGCGGTGGCGGTGAGTGGAACGTGCTCCCCGTCCCTCCCGTCGCGCCGTCCCGCGGGCCGGGCACGAAAAAGCCCCTCCGCCTGGGGCTCGGGGAGGGGCGCGGATGACGTCTCGAAGCGATGAGTGGGCGTCAGCCGCGCTCGGGAACTACGAGAAGAATCGTCTGCATGCGCCCACCATAGGCCCCGGGGCGTGGCCGGGGCCACCTGTCCGGATCGCGAGACCCGCGGGCGACCGTCGCGGCGGCGGAGGCGCGACGCGCTTCGCGAGGCCAAGGTGGAAAGTCCTGAGGGACCCCGCCTCGAGGCCCGACGGAGCGACGAAAGTCCTGCGCACGGCGTCCGGTCCTGCTTACGGTAGGGACGAGGTCACCCGCTCCAGAGAGGACCGTGCGCAGAGCCATGAACGCCACCGGCCATTCCCCCTCGCCCCCGCCGCCGGGACGCCGATGCCGCCCGGCACCCGCATCGTCGTGATCGGCGGAGGCATGACAGGGCACCGCTTCGCGGCCCGGATGCAGTCCCAGGACCCCACCGGCGACTGGACCCTCACCGTCATCGGCGAGGAGACCCAGCATCCCTACGATCGCGTGCACCTCTCGGACTGGTTCGGCCACCGCCGCGCCGAGATGCTCGCCCTGGACACCGGGGTCTGGGCCGACCCGCGGATCACGCTGGTCACGGGCGATGCCGCCGAGAGCTTGGACCGCTCCGCGCACACCGTCACCTGCGCCTCCGGCACCGTGCACGAGTACGACCGGCTCGTGCTCGCCACGGGCTCCTGGGCCTGGGCGCCCCGCGCCGAGGGCAAGGACCTGCCCGGCTCCTTCAGCTATCGCACGGTCGACGACGTCGAGTCCCTCGCCGCCTGGGTCGCCGAGCGCGGCGAGGCGCTGGGCCGCGAGGTCCGCGGCGTCGTCGTCGGCGGCGGCGTGCTCGGCCTCGAGGCCGCGGCCGCGCCGCAGGACCTCGGCGCCCGCTCCACCGTGGTCGAGTTCGCGGACCGGCTGATGGCTGTCCAGCTCGACGACGGCGGCGGCGAGATGCCGCGGTCGCTCATCCAGGACAAGGGCATCGAGGTGCGCACCGGCGTGGGCGCGACCGCCTTCCGTCCCGCTGAGGACGGCGCGATCGGCACCGCGGAGCTGACCGACGGCAGCGAGTCGCCCGCGGACGTCGTCGTCTTCTCCACCGGCATCCGCCCCCGCGACCGGATCGGCCGCGAGGCCGGCCTCGCAGTCGGCGAGCGCGGCGGCATCGTGGTGGGAGAGAGCCGCCAGACCTCCGACCCGGACATCTGGGCGATCGGCGAGTGCGCCTCCTTCGACGGGGTGTGCGCGGGCCTGATCGCCCCCGGCAACGACATGGCCGACGTGGTCGCCGACCGGTTCCTCGGCGGCACCCGCACCCACCAGCGCGGCGAGGACGGCACGAAGCTCAAGGGCGTGGGCGTGGACGCCGCCGCCTTCGGCGACGTCAACGCCATGACCCCCGACGCGCTCGAGGTGTCCTTCGTCGACCCGGTCCACCGCCAGTACCGCAAGCTCGTGATGAGCGACGACGCGACGACCCTGCTCGGCGGCGTGTTCGTCGGCGACATCGCGCTGTACTCGCAGTCGCGCCCGATGACCGGGCGGGCCCTGGGCGCCGACCCCTCCGCGGTGATCGCGCCGGAGGGCGCGGGCGATGCGCTCGCGGGCGCGGAGATGCCGGACGACGCGGTGATCTGCTCGTGCAACAACGTCTCCGCGGGCACGGTGCGCCACGCCGTGAACGAGCAGGGCCGCCACACGGTCGGCGCGATCAAGGAGTGCACCACCGCCGGCACCGTGTGCGGCTCCTGCGTCCCGTCACTGACGAAGCCGCTGAACCAGGAGCTGGCCAAGAGCGGCATCGAGGTCTCCCGCGCGCTGTGCGAGCACTTCGACCACTCCCGCGCCGAGCTGTACAGGCTCGTCGAGGAGGGCGGCCAGGAGACCTTCACCGAGGTCGTCGCCGCGCACGGCACCGGCGCGGGGCGCGGCCGCGCGGTCTGCCGCCCCACGGTCGCCTCGATTCTGTCCTCGCTCGGCGCCCTCTCCGGCAAGCGTCACAGTCCGGTGGGCCGTCAGCTCGGCTCGCTGCAGGACACCAACGACCACGTCATGGCGAACATCCAGAAGGACGGCACCTACTCGGTGATCCCCGCGATGCCCGCCGGCGAGGTCACCCCCGAGAAGTCGCTCGTCTTCGCGCAGGTCGCGAAGGACTACGGCCTGTACGTGAAGGTCAACGGCGCCCAGCGGATCGGCATGTTCGGCGCCCGGCTCGAACAGCCGCCGGAGATCTGGGAGCGCCTGGTCGAGGCCGGCTTCGAGTCCGGCCACGCCTACGGCAAGTCGCTGCGGATGGTGAAGAGTCGCCTGGGCACCAACTGGTGCCGCTACGGCGTGGGCGACTCGACCGCGATGGCCTCGCACCTCGAACGCCGCTATCGGGGGTCGCGCTCCCCGCACAAGATCAAGATCGGCGTCTCGGGGTGCGCCCGCGAGTGCGCGGAGGCGCAGGCGAAGGACGTCGGCGTGATCGCCACGCACCGCGGCTGGAACCTGTACGTGGGCGGGAACGGCGGCGCCCAGCCCGCCCATGCTCAGCTCCTCGTCGAGGACCTCGACGACGAGAACCTGCGCAGCGCTGCATCGACCGCTTCCTCATCCTCTACATCCGCGAGGCGGACAAGCTCCAGCGCACCGCCCGCTGGGTCGAGGAGTACCCCGGCGGCATCGACGAGCCGCGCCGCGTGATCGTGGAGGACTCCCTCGGCATCGGCGAGGAGCTCGAGGCCGCCATGCGCGCCACACCGACACCTACGTCGACGAGTGGGCCGAGGCGGTCAATGATCCGGAGCGGCGCGCGAAGTTCGTGTCCTTCATCAACGCCCCGGACCTGCACGACAAGACGCGCGCTACGTGCTCGAGCGCGAGCAGGTGCGCCCGGCCCGACCGGAGGACGCCCCGGAGACCACCTTCCCGACCCCGCTCGCGGCGAAGGAGCACGCCCTCGCCGGCGCCGCCCACATCTCGCAGGAGGACCAGTGATGACCGCCCCCGCCGACGCCCTCGTGCCGATCTGCCCGCTCGGCGCGCTGACCCCGGAGCGGGGCGCCGCGGCGCTCCTTCCTGACGGCACCCAGATCGCGGTGTTCCTGCTGGACGACGGGAGCGTGCGCGCCGTGCAGCGGCACGACCCCTACTCCCGCTCGAACATCCTCTCCCGCGGCCTGGTGGGCACCCACCTGCTCACGGTCGAGGGCGAGGCGGAGGGACGGATCGTCCCCACCCTCTCCTCCCCCATGTACAAGCAGAGCTGGGACCTCGACACCGGCGCGGTACTCGACTCCGGCGGCGGGGAGAAGGCGCCGATCGCGGTGTTCGACGTCGAGGTGGTCGACGGCCACGTGCACGTCTCCGCCGCGCCGCGCCCCGGCACGGGCGGGGAGGCGTGAGCGGCCTGACCGGCGCCCACCTCGAGCCCGGGGCCGTCGCCCTCGTGGGCGGCGGCCCCGGCGCCTGGGACCTGATCACGGTGCGGGGCCTGGACCTGCTGCGCCAGGCCGACGTGGTGGTCGCCGACCGGCTCGGACCGCGCGCACTGCTGGACGAGCTGGGCGCCGGCGTCGAGGTGATCGACGTGGGCAAGCGGCCCGGCGCGCACTCCATGCGGCAGGACGACATCGGCGCGCTGCTCGTCGCGGTCGCCCGCGAGGGGCGGCGCGTGGTGCGGCTGAAGGGCGGGGATCCCTTCGTGCTGGGCCGCGGCGGCGAGGAGGTCCTCGCCTGCCGCGCCGCGGGCATCGACGTGCAGGTGGTGCCCGGCGTGACCTCGGCGCTGGCCGGTCCGGCGGCCGGGGACGTGCCCGTCACCCATCGCGGCACCGCGGTCGCCGTGCACGTGGTCAACGCCCACGGCGACCTGGGCCCCGCGGACCTCGCGGCGCTCGCCGACCCCGGCACCACCACCGTGCTGATGATGGGCGTGGAGTGGGCGCCGCGGCTGGTCGCCCAGGCGCCGCTGAACGGGATCGATCCCGCGACCCCGGTCGCGGTGGTGCAGGAGGCGACCCTGCCGGGCCAGCGCCAGGTGCGCGGCACCCTCGCGGACATCGAGCAGGTCGTCGCCGACGCCGGGATCGGGCATCCGGCGGTGATCGTCGTGGGCCGGACCGCGGCGGAGGGCTTCCTCCGCCCGGAGGAGCCGGCCTCAGCGGCGGAGGCCCCGGAGCACGGGTCGGGACGGGAGGCGGTCGAGGTCCCTGCCGAGGCGCCCGATCCCGGCCGCTCCCCCGCCCCGGTGCTGATCGGTCGCTCCCACGGCACCCGCTCGCGGGAGGGGCGGGACGTCTTTGCGCGCCCTGCTGCGCCGGATCGCCGCGCAGGCTCCGGGCGCGGTGCGGGAGGCCTTCGTGGACGTGCAGTCCCCAGACGTGGCCGCAGTTGTCTCCGCCCATGCCCGGCCCGCCGAGGCCCGCACCCGGGAGGGCGAGGCGGTCGAGGCGGTCGTGGTGCCGCCGCTGCTGTCCCTCGGCTATCACGTGAAGGACGACATCGGCGGGGCTGTCGCCGGTCGTGCCGCGGCCGCCGCCGCGCCGCTCGGCCCGGATCCGCGGCTCGCGGAGGTGATGGCGCGCCGCCTTGCCGAGGCGGGCCTGCGCGACGGCGACGCGGTGGTGATGGCGGGCTCCGGCACCAGAGATCCCGAGGGCGTCGCACAGGTCGAGGAGATGGCGCGTCTGCTGTCCGAGCGGCTCGGGCGGGAAGTGACGACGGGGTTCGCCTATGCGGCGACGCCGTCGGTCGCTGAGGCCGTCGCCGCGGCGCGGGAGGGCCTCGCCGACGACGCACGGGTGGTTGCGGCGAGCTATGTGCTCGCCCCCGGCCACTTCCACGATCTGGTCGCCGCGGCGGGGGCCGACGTGGTCGCCGCGCCGCTCGGGGACCACGAGCTCGTCGCCGAGATCGCGCTGGAGCGCTACGAGGCCGCGCTCGGGGCGTGAGGCAGAGGAGGCGGTCGTGGAGGGACCGCCTCCTCTGCCGTTTGCGGCCGGTCACGGCTTATGATCCCGCCATGCTCACCCGGCTCCGCACTGCTTGTGCGGCGGCCGTCTCGCTCGTCGGCGCGGCCGCCTGCACCTCCTCGGGCCCCGATCCCGAAGTCGATCCCGACTCCCTGGTCGGGATGACCCTGGACACTGCCCACACGCAGGCGATGGAGGCCTACGACGGCGGCGCCACCGTCGATCTCTCGAGCGTGGCCGAGGGCGGGGCGGCATCCGACGGAGCGTCCAAGGCCCTCGACGACTGGATCGTCGTCGCCGCCTGCACCCAGTCGAACGATCCGGACGACTACGACATCGTCGAGCTCGGGATCCTCCCGCCCGACGTATGGGCGAGCATCGATCAGTCGCCGGAGGCGCCGCAGGAGTTCCGCGACGCCCTGAGTCGCGCCTCCTGACGAGCCGACGCAGAACGGCCGCCGCCCTGAGCCAGGGCCGCGGCCGTTCTGCCTTCGGCGGAAGTCAGTCCAGCGGGCGGCGGGTCGCGCCGTAGGTCGCCGAGCGGGCGAGGTGGGCGTAGACCTTCAGGGCCTGGGAGACCTTGCGGTCGCGGTTCTCCGGCCGCCAGGGCAGGGCGCCCTTGTTCTCACGGCGACGGGCCAGCTCGTCCTCGGGAACGTCGAGCTCGAGCAGGCGCTTGTCGACGTCGATGATGATCCTGTCGCCGTCCTCGATGAGGCCGATGAGCCCGCCCTCGGCCGCCTCCGGGGAGATGTGGCCGATGGAGACGCCGCTGGTGCCGCCGGAGAAGCGGCCGTCGGTGATCAGCGCGCAGGTCTTCCCCAGGCCCCGTCCCTTGAGGAAGGAGGTGGGGTAGAGCATCTCCTGCATGCCGGGGCCGCCCTTGGGGCCCTCGTAGCGGATGACCACCACGTCGCCGGCCTTGACGGTCTTGTCCAGGATCTTCTGGACCGCCTCCTCCTGGGAGTCGCAGACCACCGCGGTGCCCTCGAAGTGGAAGAGGTCCTCGGTGACGCCGGCGGTCTTGAACACGGCGCCGTCGCGGGCGAGGTTGCCCTTGAGCACGGCGAGGCCGCCGTCCTTGGTGTGGGCGTGGGGGACGGCGCGGACCACGCCGCTCTCGCCGTCGAGGTCGAGCTCGTCCCAGGTGTTCGTGGTGGAGAAGGCCTGGGTGGTGCGCACTCCGCCGGGGGCGGCGTGGAAGAGGGCCTCGGCCTTCTTCGAGGCCTTGCCGCCGCGCACGTCCCACTCGGCCAGCCAGCTGGTGAGGTCCGGGGAGTGGACGGTGTGGACGGTGTGGTCCAGCGGCCCGGCCCGGTCCAGCTCGCCGAGGATCGCGGGGATGCCGCCGGCGCGGTGGACGTCCTCGACGTGGGCGGTGCCGTTGGGGGCGACCTTCGACAGCGTCGGCACGGAGCGGGAGATGCGGTCGATGTCGTCGAGGCCGAAGTCGACGCCGGCCTCGATCGCGACGGCGAGGATGTGCAGGATCGTGTTGGTCGAGCCGCCCATCGCCACGTCCATGGCCATCGCGTTGGAGAACGCGGCCTTGGTCGCGATCGACCGGGGCAGGACCGACTCGTCGTCCTCCTCGTAGTAGCGCGTGGCGAGCTCGACGATCTTCCGCCCCGCCTCGAGGAAGAGCTCCTTGCGGAAGGCGTGGGTGGCGAGGGTGGTGCCGTTGCCGGGCAGGGACAGGCCCAGCACCTCGGTGAGGCAGTTCATCGAGTTCGCGGTGAACATGCCCGAGCAGGAGCCGCAGGTGGGGCAGGCGTTCTCCTCCACCTCGGCGAGGCGCGTCGGTGATCGAGTCGTTCGCGGACAGCGACATCGCATCGACCAGGTCGATCCGGTTCTCGGTGACGCCCTCGACGGGCTTGCCGGACTCGGAGGGGCCGCCGGAGACGAAGACGACCGGGATGTTCAGGCGCATCGCGGCCAGGAGGTGGCCGGGAGTGATCTTGTCGCAGTTCGAGATGCACACCAGCGCGTCAGCGGTGTGGGCGTTGACCATGTACTCGATCGAGTCGGCGATGAGGTCGCGGCTCGGCAGCGAGTAGAGCATGCCGCCGTGGCCCATGGCGATGCCGTCGTCGACGGCGATGGTGTTGAACTCCTTGGAGACGCCGCCGGCCTCCTCGACCGCGCTCGCGACCAGGTCACCCATGTTCTTGAGGTGGACGTGGCCGGGGACGAACTGCGTGTACGAGTTCGCGATCGCGATGATCGGCTTGCCGAAGTCGCCGCTCTTCATGCCGGTGGCGCGCCAGAGGGCGCGGGCGCCTGCCATGTTGCGGCCGTGGGTCGAGGTGCGGGAACGGAGCTGAGCCATGCCCGTCATGGTACGCCGCCATGCGAGATGGCGGTGTCACCATCCGGACGCCGGACGGGGATCACACTGGTCACCGCTCAAACGATCGCCCCCACCCTCGCGACGGGGTTGTCCATCCTCCCGGCGTACAGCAGCGAGGCGGCCTGGTCGCCGAGGTCGACCATCTGCAGGGTGTGTTGCGCGCCTGGAGACGGTTCAGGCAGGAGTGGGCGAAGGAGCCGGCGCGGAGATCGACATCGCCGGCGAGACCGCGGGCGAGGCCGGGGTGGTCGGCCTCGTACTCGTCGAGCACGCTCGCGACCCGGCCCCAGAACCGGTCGGCGGGCAGGATCCCGTCGGCGTCGAGGATCCCGGCGAGGTGTCGCAGCACCCCGTCGAAGACGTCGGTGAAGATCGACAGCGCCTTCTCCTCCCCCGGCACCACGGCCCGCACCCGCTCCATGCCCTCCGGCGCGGACGGCGGCCCACCACCGCCATCTCCTCGCCGATGTCCTTGTAAAAAGCACCGACCACCTGCTGCTCCCGCACCCGCAGGATGAGGTTCTCGCCGTGGGGCATCACCACCACGTCGTGGGCGAGCAGCAGGTGGACCAGCGGGCGGAGGTAGGCGCGCAGGTATCCGGCGAGCCACTGCTCGGGCGGCAGGCCGGAGGCGCGCCGCATCGCCGCGGCGACGGAGCGGCCCTCGTGGTCGCGGTGCAGCAGCGCCGCCATGGTGAAGGCCCGCTCCCCCGGTGCGAGCCGCGCGACCGGGTTCTCGCGCCAAAGCGCGGCGAGCATCTTGCGGTGCGGGTTCGTGGCGGGGGTGCGGTGGTAGGCGTCACCCGTGTACCCGATCGCGGCGCGCTCGCGCGCGACGCGGAATCCCTGGTCCGAGAACTCCGCATCGCCGGCGACGAGTGCGGCGAGCCAGTCGTTGATGGCGGGGGTGTCGCGCATGTAGTGCGGGGACAGGCCGCGCAGGAAGCCCATGTTCTGGATCGCGAGGGCGACCTTGACGTAGGGGGCACCGGCGCGGGTGCGGTTAAAGAAGGTGCGCAGGGACTGCTGGGG
Source organism: Brachybacterium sp. GPGPB12 (assembly GCF_038396325.1). Classification (NCBI taxonomy): domain Bacteria; kingdom Bacillati; phylum Actinomycetota; class Actinomycetes; order Micrococcales; family Dermabacteraceae; genus Brachybacterium; species Brachybacterium sp. GPGPB12. The sequence goes on from NZ_CP149573.1 coordinate 655,054, forward strand.
TCGCATCTCGTCGCCACCGGCGCCGAGGGGGACGAGGTCGCCACGGGCGATGTCGGGCGCGAAGGTGATCGGCAGGCGGTGACCGGCCTGCCAGGGGTGCGACGGCATCAGCATGTACCCGGCGGGGTCGAGGCCGCGGTCCGTGAGCCGTGCGGCGAAGGTCGCACGCTCCTCCGCCGACAGCGACCAGGCGGCGTGGTCCTCCTCGGTGAGGCCCTCGCCGAGGGCGAGGTGGCCGTGCTCGCGCCGCACCGCGACCCATTCCAGGCGGGTGGTGCGGCCCTGCTCGGGGGCGAAGGCGCGGTAGTCGGGCAGGGAGAAGCCGATGCGGCCGTTGCCCGCGAGGAAGCCCGGGTGCCCCTCGGTCATCGCCGCCTCGATCCGTGGGAGGTCCGCGTCCAGGAGCTCCTCGGCCGACGGCCGCTCGCCGCGGCTCGCCGCATCGAGGGTCGCGCAGCGGGCCGCGAGGGTGGAGGCAAGCTCCTCGAGATAGGTGGACAGGAGATCGTCCAGGATGCCGAGGAGGTCCTGCGGCTCGGCCACGAGGACCTGCACGTCCAGCGAGGTGGGGTACGCCGTCCTCGACGCGGGTGATCGAGGCGGGGTCGACGAGCCAGTGCTCGAGCGGCGAAGACCCGGGCGGTGAAGCGGTAGCGGATATCGGCGCCGGGGACGGCGAGCTCCCAGGCCCCCTCGCCGCGCGTTTCGGGGGCGAGGACGCGCTCGTGGGAGAGCTCGGCGAGCGCCTTGGCGATCAGGTGACGGTGGGCCTGCTCGGCGATGTCGGGGCGGAGATGGGCGGTGGGCGTGGCGCCGGGGCCCAGCGGCGAGGCGGCGAAGTCGGCGCGGGTGCAGACGCTCAGCGCGGCGCGCTTGGTGCCCTCCCCGTCGGGGATCTCCACGTGGCGGAGCACTCGGAAGCCGGCGGCGGCGTTCTTGGCGAGCACGGCACGATTGCGCGCGTCGGGCTCGACGACCAGACGGGCGGCGCCTCGCTCGTGCAGGCACCAGGAGACCACCTCCCCCATCACCGCGGCGGTGAGCCCGTGCTCAGGCTCCCCGGCGGGCGGGGCGATCAGCAGGTGCATGCCGAGGTCGCCGGGCTCGGGATCGAGCGACCCGTCCGGCGCGAGATGCGCGGGGTCGTAGGTCTCGACGTAGACGAGCGGGGTCCCGTCGCGGGAACCGATCCAGCCCTGCTCGTCGGCGGAGGCGTCGACGCGCTCGAGATAGGCGCGCACCTGGGCGGGACTGTGCGCGGTCATGCCCCAGAAGCGGGCGCGGTCGGTGGTGAGCCAGCCGTGCAGCGGCTCGGCGTGGGCGGCGGGGTCCAGCGGGGTGAAGGTCAGGTCCATCAGGTCTCTCCTGGTCTGTGCGCGGCCGGCGGTCAGTGCGCGGCCGGCAGGCCGAAGGTCTGGAAGGCGATCGCTCGTTCGATCGGGTAGGGCTCGCGGCCCAGCACGGCGGCGAGCACCACGGAGGCGCGCCAGGCGCCGAAGCCGAGGTCCGGGGCGGTCACGCCGTGGGTGTGCTCCTCGGTGCCGAGCACGTGGAGACGGCCCGGCTCGTCGACCGTGTAGTCGCGGGCGACGTCGAGGCGGCCCGATGCGTCCCGTCGGACCCGGTCGCCGAGCGGGGCGAGGAGATCGGCGTCGCGAGGGCGGTACCCGGTCGCGGCGACCACGGCGCCGGTGCGGTGCTCGGCCGTCTCCCCCGTGAGGGAGTGGGCGAGGTCCAGGACGATCTCGTCGCCGTCCGTGCGGGCACCGGTGACGGCGGTGGCGGTGAGCAGGCGCGAGGGGAGCTCGCGCCCGCCGGCGGTGAGGCCGTAGAGCGACTCGTGGATCTCGTCGATCAGGTCCGCGCTGATTCCCTTGTGCAGGGCGCGCTGGGTGCGGGAGAGACCGTCGCGGACGTCCTCGGGCAGCGCCCGGTGCAGGTCGGTGTACTCCGGGGAGGTCATCTCGAGGGTGAGCTTGGTGTACTCCATCGGGAAGAACCGCTCCGAGCGGGTCACCCAGTCCACCCTGGTGCCGCGCGGGGCGGCGGCGGCGAGCAGGTCGCGGTAGACCTCGGCGGCGGACTGTCCGCGCCGACGACGGTGACGGAGCCCGCCTCCAGCAGCTGCGGCTTGTGGTCGAGGTAGTCGGCGCTGTGGAGGACCGGGGCGGGGCCGCCCTCCCCGCGAGCGCCTCGAGCGCCGGCGGGAGGTGCGGGGCGGTGCCGAGGCAGAGCGCGACATGCCGGGTGCGCAGCTGCTCGAAGCGCGTGGTGGCGCCCTGGGCGTCGAGCACGGCGAGGGTGACCAGCAGGTGGTCGCCCTCCTCCTCGATCGCGAGGGCGCGGCGGCGCCAGCGCAGGGTCTCCAGCCGCTCGGCGACCCAGCGGCAGTAGGCGTCGTACTCGCTGCGCAGCGGCGCGAAGGACTCGCGGATGTAGAAGGAGTACAGACGCCCGGTGGCCTTGAGGAAGGCGAGGAAGGAGTAGGGAGAGGTGGGGTCCGCCATCGTCACGAGGTCGGCGAGGAAGGGGACCTGGAGGGTGGTGCCCTCGAGCATCATGCCGGGATGCCAGGAGAAGCCGCCCGCCTGGTCGACGAAGACGGCGTCGAGGTCGTCGAGGGGGTCGGCGAGCGCGGCGAGGCCCAGGCCGAAGGGGCCGAGGCCGATGCCGACGAGGTCGTGGACGCGCGCGGGGCGGGGGTGCTCATCGGGTCTCCTCCGCGGCGGCGAGGCGGTCGCCGGCGAGCAGGCCGCGGCCGGTCGCGCGGACGAGGTCGAGCACGGCGGCGACATCCAGCAGCGTGGTCTCGGGGTTCAGGAGGGTGAGCTTCAGCCAGGGGGTGCCGTCGATGGTGGTGCGGGCGACCATGGCGCGACCGGAGTGGAACAGGATCCGACGGATCAGGGTCGCGCAGCGCGTCGGTGCGGACGTCGTCGAGCCCCTCGGGGCGGAAGCGGAAGATGACGGTGGAGAGGTCGGAGGTGCCCAGCACGTGCAGGTCGGGGTCCTCTGCGAGCGCTCGCGCACCTCGGCGGCGAGGTCGCAGCAGGCGTCGACCATGTCCCCGATCGCGTCCGGTCCGAGGGAGCGCGGCGTGGTCCACAGCTTCAGCGCGTCGAAGCGGCGTGTGGTCTGGAGGGACTTGTCGACCTGGTTCGGCTCGGCGTCCTCGGCGGCGGGGTTGAGGTAGTCGGCGTGGTGCGCGGTCGCGGCGAGGTCCGCGCGCTCGCGCACGATCAGGGCGCTCGAGGAGACGGGCTGGAAGCAGGTCTTGTGGTAGTCGACGGTGACAGAGTCGGCGTGCTCGATGCCGTCCAGGAGGTGGCGGCGTGTGCGGGAGAGGAGCAGGCCTCCGCCGTAGGCGGCATCGACGTGGAGCCAGGCGCGGTGGTCTCGGGCGGCGTCGGCGATCTCGGGCAGGGGGTCGATGAGGCCGCGGTCGGTGGTGCCGGCGGTCGCGACGATCGCCATGGCCAGCTCGCCGGCCGCCTCGAGGATGGAGAGGGTCTCGCGCGCCGCGGTCGCGTCCATGCGTCCCGCGGCGTCGGCGGGGACGGCGACGACGGCGTCCTCGCTGAGGCCGAGCGACCTCGCGGAGCGGGTGACGGAGAAGTGGGCGGCCTCGGTCGCGAGGACCCGCAGGCGAGGCGCGAGGGCGGCGCGATCCTCGTCCGCTGCGCGCTCGGCGCGGGAACGGGCGAGGAAGAGGGCCTGGAGGTTGGACTGGGTGCCGCCGGAGGTGAACACGCCGTCGCCCTGCGTGAAGCCGATCCGCTCGGCGGTCCACCGCACCAGGCGCCGCTCCATCAGGGTCGCGACCAGGGACTGGTCGTAGGTGTCCACGGAGGTGTTGATCGCGGCGAGCATCGCCTCGGCGGCGACCGCGGGCGCGACGACGGGGCAGTTGAGGTGCGCGAGATAGGAGGGGTGGTGGAACCAGACGGCGTTGCCCGCGTAGAGGGAGTCGGCCTCGGTCAGGGCGGCGGCGTCCCCCACGCCGGGGCCGTCGAGGTCGACGCCCTCCACGAGCCGCTCGAGCCGGCGGCGGTCGGGGCCGACGGAGGGGGCGCGCACCGTGCGGAGCCGCTCGGCGACGTCGCGGGTGACCTGGCCGAGGCGGTCCTGGTAGGCGTCGGCGGTGCGGGCAGTGAGCGACCCGGTCGTCGCCGCGGTGGTCCCGTCGGGGGCCGGGACGGGGCGGGTGGCGAGGGATGCCATGGGGAGGACCTCCTGGGGCGCGGGCCATCCGGACCTGCGCAGTAAGGGTTGCCTACCCTAACTATGCAAGACGGAGGGTTCGCACTCCAGGACGTGGTCCGGATGAGAAGCGCCACGATGTCGCCGGATCGGGCAAAAGCCGTGGACATAGGCTCGCGAAGGTGCCGCCGCGCGGGCCCTGCGATGGACAGATGTCCGTCACCCGTGCTCATGACGAGGGGCCGTCCCGGTGCGCCCGGAACGGCCCCTGTCTTGCTCGACGGGTGCGGGGTCAGACCCCGGCAGAGCCGCGCTTCGCCTGCGGGTCGGCGTCGCCCTCGGGATACTGAGCCCAGTCGTCGTAGTCCGTCTCCCCCATCGGCGAGGCGAGATCCTCGTCGTGATGGTCGGCGCGGACGGGGAAGTCGGGATCCTCGGCGAGCTGGCGGTGGAGGTCCGCCAGGCGCGGCTCCTCGGTCAGGGTGCGGCGCTCCTCGGCGGCGACCTGCTCCTCCGTGGGCTCGTGCGAGCCCATGCCCACCTGGAGGTCCGGCTCGACCTCGGAGAGGGCGCCGACGCTCACGCGGTAGCGGTGGCGCAGGATCTCCAAGCGCACCACCCGGGCGAGGAAGTAGATGCCCAGCAGGTTCGGGACCGACATCAGGAAGAACATCGAGTCGGAGAAGGCGATCACGGAGTCCAGCGAGATCGCGGCGCCGACGATCACGGCGAGCACCCAAGCGATGCGGAAGGCGGTCTGCACCAGCGCGGAGTCGCCGAAGAGGAACTTCGCGCTGAGCTCGCCGTAGTAGGCGTAGGCCAGCACCGTCGAGAAGCCGAACAGGGCGACGGCGACGGTGAGGAGGTAGGGGAACCAGCCCGCGACGGTGCCGAAGGCGGCCGCGGTCAGCGCCACGCCGTCCTCCCCACCGCCCTGGTAGACGCCGGTGATGACGACCGCGATGGCGGTCAGCATGCACACGCCGATGGAGTCGACGAGCGGCTCCCACAGGGCGGTGAAGCCCTCGGTGGCGGGCTCCTTCGTCTTCGAGGCGCTGTGGGCCATTGCCGCGGAGCCGACGCCCGCGGCGTTGGAGAACAGCGCGCGCTGGATGCCGATGACGGCCACGCCGATGATGCCGCCGGTGACGCCGTCGACCGTGAAGGCGCTGGTGAAGATCGTGGCGATCGCCGCGGGCGCGCCTCGATGTTCACCAGGATGATCGCGAGCGTGCACAGCACGTAGAGCACGGCCATCGCGGGGGTGATCGCAGAGGTCCAGCGGGCGATCTTCGTGACGCCGCCGAGGATCACGATCGCGGTGAGCACGGCCATGACCGCGCCGATCAGCCACTGGTTGCCGGAGAGGAACTCGCCGCCGGTGGAGGAGGCGACGATCGCGGCGACCTGGTTGGACTGGAAGAGGTTGCCCGCGCCGAACACACCCACAAGCGTGAAGATCGCGTACAGCACCGCGAGCACGCGTCCCAGGCGCCTGCGGCCGATCTGCGCGAGGCCGTCGCGCAGGTAGTACATGGGGCCGCCCTCGGTGGTGCCGTCGGCGTTGACCTTGCGGTACATGACGCCGAGGGTTGCCTCGGCCATCTTCACGCTCATGGCGAAGAACCCGAAGATCGCGATCCAGAGCGCCGCGCCGGGGCCGCCCGCCGCGATCGCGACCGCGACGCCGGCGATGTTGCCGAGCCCGACGGTGCCGGAGAGCTCGGTGGCGAGCGCCTGGAAGCTGGAGACCTCACCAGGATCGGTCTTGGCGGTGTACCGGCCGCGGATCACCTGGATCGAGTGCTTGAGCCCGGTGATCGGCTGGAAGCGCGACCAGACGGTCAGGAAGATCGCAGCGGCCATGAGCCACACGACGATGATCGGCACGCCGCCGAATATCGGCGCCTCGTAGAACACGACGGCGCTGAGCAAGGCGGCGATGGGGCCGAAGATCGTCTCGACGGCCGCGTCTATTCCAGGCATCTGGGGGCTCTCCTTCGGCGGGGATCCGCCGGGTCGGGTACTCGGGGCCCGCAGGGCGCCGGTCACCGAGGAGGGAGGCGCCGCAGCGGACGACGAATGACTGTACCGAGGAGTAATCTGCGCGCTCCGCCGCACGCCGCGCACCTCCGACTGAGCGGAACCTGCGCATGACATGGGCTTTCACCCATCGCTTCGGAGCTCTTGTCCGACAATCCGGCCCGCCGATCCTTTACCCGTTCTTGACCTGCCCCGTGGAGACACTCACAGCGGCGCGGCGGTGCGAAGGTCCGCATCGCACCGGCGGTCCGCGTCCGCGCGGACGCCCAGGGGCCAGCTGCAGAGAGGACGGGCCGCCCCTGTGCGGGGCGGCCCGTCCTTCGTGCGCTGTGCGGCGAGGGCTCAGCTGACGCCGAGCTTCTCCATGATGATCTCGCGGACGCGGCCGGCGTCGGCCTGGCCGCGGGTGGCCTTCATGATCGGGCCGATCAGGGCGCCGATCGCCTGGACCTTGCCGCCCTGGATCTTCGCGACCACGTCGGGGTTGTCGGCGATGGCCTGGTCCACGGCGGTGGTGAGCACGGAGTCGTCGGAGACGACGGCCAGGCCCTCGGACTCGACGATCGCGCCAGGATCACCGTTGCCGTCGAGGACCTTCACCAGCACCTGCTTGGCGATCTTGTCGTTGATCTTCTTCGCGTCGACCAGGCCCTGCGGCTCGGCGACCTGCGCGGGGGTGATCGTGAGCGCCTCGATCTCGACGTCGCGGTCCTTCGCCACGCGGGCGAGCTCGCCCATCCACCACTTGCGGGCGGCCTGGGCGGTGGCGCCGGCGGTGACGGTCTGCTCGATGAGGTCCAGGGCGCCTGCGTTGATGACGTCGCGCATCTCGAGGTCGGTGAAGCCCCACTCCCCCAGCAGGCGGCGCCGGCGGGCGGCGGGCGGCTCGGGCGGCGCGGCGCGGATCTCCTCGACCCACTCGCGGCTCGGCGCGACGGGCACCAGGTCCGGCTCGGGGAAGTAGCGGTAGTCCTCCGCGTCGGACTTCGGGCGGCCCGAGGAGGTGCCGCCGGTGTCCTCGTGGAAGTGGCGGGTCTCCTGGACGATCGACTCGCCGGCGTCGAGCGGCCCGGCCTGGCGCGAGATCTCGAAGCGCACGGTCCGCTCGATGGAGCGGAAGGAGTTGACGTTCTTGGTCTCGGTGCGGGTGCCGAGCGGGGCGCTCGGGTCCTTCCGCAGCGAGACGTTGACGTCGGCGCGGACGTTGCCGCGCTCCATCCGCGCCTCGGAGACGTCCAGGGCCCGGAATATGTCGCGCAGGGTGCGGACATAGGCGGCGGCGACCTCGGGGGCGCGGCCCTTGGTGTCCGGTATCGGCTTGGTGACGATCTCGACCAGCGGCACGCCGGCGCGGTTGTAGTCCACCTGGGAGTGGGTGGCGCCGTGGATGCGGCCGGTCGCGCCGCCGACGTGGGTGTTCTTGCCCGCGTCCTCCTCCATGTGGGCGCGCTCGATCTCGACGCGCACGATCTCCCCGTCCTCGAGCTCGACGTCGACCCAGCCGTCGAAGGCGATGGGCTCGTCGTACTGCGAGGTCTGGAAGTTCTTGGTGAGGTCCGGGTAGAAGTACTGCTTGCGCGCGAAGCGGCAGGTCTCGGCGATGGAGCAGTTCAGCGCCACTCCGATCCGGATCGCGTACTCCACGGCCTTCGCGTTCACGACCGGCAGCGAGCCGGGCAGGCCCAGCGAGGTGGGGGTGATCGCGGTGTTCGGCTCAGCGGCGAAGATGTTCGGCGCGCCGTCGAACATCTTGGTCGCGGTGCCCAGCTCGACATGGACCTCGATGCCGAGGACCGGGTCGTAGCGGTCGATCGCCTCGTCGAAGTCGACGGGGGTGATGTCGGTGGTGGTCATCGGGTCGCGCCTCCTGCGAGCTCGGGAGCCTTGGCCAGCAGCGGTCCGCCCCAGGAGTCCTCGAGCGGCGCCTCGAGGGCGCCGCCCACCTGGTACAGGCGCTCGTCGGCGCGGGCCGGGGCGAGGAACTGGATGCCGGCGGGCAGGCCGTCCTCGGCGAGACCCGAGGGCAGGGAGATGCCCGGGGTGCCGGCGAGGTTGGCGGGGATGGTGGCGATGTCGTTCATGTACATCGCGGTGGGGTCGTCGATCTTCTCGCCGAGGCGGAAGGCGACCGTGGGCGCGGTCGGCGAGGCGAGCACGTCGACCTTCTCGAAGGCGGCGGCGAAGTCGCGCTGGACGAGGGTGCGGACCTTCTGGGCGCCGCCGTAGTAGGCGTCGTAGTAGCCGGCCGAGAGGGCGTAGGTGCCCAGCAGGATGCGGCGCTTGACCTCGTCGCCGAAGCCGGCGCCTCGGGTGGCCTTCATGACGTTCTCCGCAGTGGGGTGGTCCTCGGGGATCACCCGCAGGCCGAAGCGCATGCCGTCGAACTTGGCGAGGTTCGAGGAGGCCTCCGAGGGCATGATCAGGTAGTAGGCGCCGAGCGCGTACTCGAAGTTCGGGCAGGAGACCCGGACGATCTCGGCGCCTGCGCGCTCGAGCTGGTCGAGGGACTCGGTGAAGCGGGCGCGGACCTCGGGGGCGAAGCCCTCCCCTCGAGCTCCTCGATGACGCCGATGCGCAGGCCCTTGACGTCGCGGCGGCGCGCCGCCTCGGCGTAGGCGCCGACGGGGTCCGGCAGCGAGGTGGAGTCGCGCAGGTCGTGCCCGGCGATCAGCTCGTGCAGCAGCGCCGAGTCCTCGACGGTGCGGGTGACGGGCCCGGCCTGGTCCAGGGAGCTGGCCATGGCGATCAGGCCGTAGCGGGAGACGGAGCCGTAGGTGGGCTTGACGCCCACGGTGCCGGTGACGGCGCCGGGCTGGCGGATCGAGCCGCCGGTGTCGGTGCCGATCGCCAGCGGGGCCTCGAAGGCGCCCACGGCCGCGGCGGAGCCGCCGCCCGAGCCGCCGGGGATCCGGTCGCGGTCCCAGGGATTGCGGGTGGGGCCGTAGGCGCTGGTCTCGGTGGAGGAGCCCATCGCGAACTCGTCCATGTTGGTCTTGCCGAGGATCGGCAGGCCCGCGGCGCGGAGCTTCTCGACGAGGGTCGCGTCGTACGGCGGGACCCAGCCCTCGAGGATCTTGGAGCCGGCGGTGGTGGGCTGGCCCTTGGTGACCAGGACGTCCTTGACGGCGATCGGCACGCCCGCGAGGGGTGCGGCTCCTCGCCGGACTCGCGGCGGGAGTCGACCTCGCGCGCGGTGGCCAGGGCCTCCCCCTCGTTGACGTGGAGGAAGGCGTTCAGGTCGCCGTCGACGGCCGCGATGCGGTCGAGGTGGGCGCGGGTGAGCTCCTCGGAGGAGGTCTCGCCAGCCTGCAGCGCGGCGGCCTGGGCGGCGGCGGCGGCGGCGGATCATGTCGGGGGTGCTGGTGGAGTCGGTCATGCTCTCTCTCACTCCTCGCCCAGGATCTGCGGGACGGCGAAGCGGCCGTCCTGCGCATCGGGGGCGCCGGACAGCGCCTCCTCCTGCGTGAGGGTCTCGGTCACGACGTCCTCGCGGAAGACGTTCGTCATGGCAATGGGGTGGGAGGTCGCGGGGACGTCCTCGGAGGCGACCTCGGAGACGGAGGCGACAGCGTCCATGATGGAGTCGAACTCACCGGCGAAGCGGGTGATCTCCTCCTCGGTGAGCTGGATCCGTGCGAGGTCGGCGAGGCGTGCGACGTCATCTCGTCCGATCGAAGGCATGGGGACAGTCTAGGACGGGCGCGCGCTCCGGTTCGACGGCCGCGCAGGGGTGCCGCTCTCGCGCGGGCGCGGGTGCGGCGGCGGGCCGACTCAGGGCCGGGTGAGATAGCGGTACTCGCCCACCGGCGCGAACTTCTCGCCGCGGTACAGGGCGCGGGCGGCGGTGTTCCCGGTCTCGACCTCGAGCAGGGCGAGGTCCGCGCCCTGGACGGCGGCGAGGGAGAGCAGGGAGCGCACGACGGCCCGCCCGAGCCCCTCCCGTCGGCGGCCCGGGTCCACGGCGATCTGGTCGAGCACGGCGATCGTGCGGCGGCGGTGCGGGACGAGCGCGGCACGGCCGACGGCGACGGACTCGCGGGAGTTCGAGGCAGTGTCGGTAAGGGCGAGGTAGATGCCGGGGGTGCCGGCCATGAGGTCGCGCGGCGTCTCGCGAGCGCCTTCCTCGGGGCGCGGGGCGAGGCGCCAGGACGCCTCGAGCCAGTCCTCGGGCGGGGCGCCAACGGTGATCGCGGCCCGCGGATCTGGGGCGGCGCGGAGGTCGGCGAGCGGGCGGAGCAGGACATGGACAGGTGGTCCGGTCGCATAGCCGCGCCGCTCGAGAGCCGCGCGGACGGGTTCGTGATCGAGGCCGTCGGCGGAGAAGAGGCGGAACGTGGGGCTCTCCCCCGCGGCGCCGAGCAGTCCCTCGATCCTCGTCAGCGCGGCGTCGAGGGAGTCGGGGTCCGTCGGCGGGTCGATCGGGACGGCGCTGTTCGCACGACGGGTGACGCCGCGGGAGCGCTGGAGCGCGAAGCCGTCCACCTCGAGGCGGGACAGCGCCCGCCACCCGCCGAGCGGCGTCTCCACGAGTGCAGTGCCGGTGAGGGCAGGGGACGCCGGTCGACGGGTGCGGGATGCCATGCGGTGAGGCTACTGGCCGCGGAACTGCGGCGGGACGAAGAGCTCCTCCCGCGGGATTTCCCGCCCGGTGGGGGTGTCGACGATGTGCAGACCGGTCTCGTCCCGCACCAGCCGCAGGTCCGAACCGACCGGGAGGTCCCAGATCCCGATCAGCGCCGGCTCGATCGCGGCCTGGACATGATGCCCTTGTACGCCTTGGTCTCGCGGCCTGACGGACCTTCATACGTCGACGGGCGGTACGTCGTGGCCGCAGTTCCAGGACGTCGCCGTTCTTCGGCGACTTCCGCAGTCGCCTCCCGCGCACGAGCTTCGCCGCGTTCCCGTTCGGTCATCGTGACCGATTCAGACTCAGGCGCCTCCTTCGTGGCAGAGGTGCCCACTGGAGCATGTCCCTGATCAGGCTTTTCGGGGCCGTCTGCGCGACTGGTCTCTGATGTCGTCGAGTCGTCGGCGCCGTCTCTGCCTGCTGCTCGTTCATCGGGGACCGCGGTGGACGACTCACTCGCGCGGTCCTCTCGCCAGGGAATGTGGTCGCTATCCGTAGCGGTCGGCGATGAATCGTCCGTCCCGGTCCGGTCGCGCGAGGCGCGGGGACAGGACGGGTGACGGTCCGCAGCACCACACGGAGGGTTAGACTTCCGTCTCCGCCGCATCGCACCGAAGGGACCCGACATGTCCGTCGATCCGAACATCGATTACACCTCGCACGATCCTGAGGACGGCGAGCAGGCCTCCGAGGATCCGAGAATCCGTGAGGCGCAGGAGCTCGAAGAGCGGATGCGTCGGGCGCTGGCCACGAAGGAGGACCCGCTGAGCGACTCCGAGTCCACCTCGGAGCGTCTGCGTCGGCTGGAGCGCGAGGGTGCGCCGTCGGCCGAGTCCTCGGAGTCCGCCGGGGACCCCGAGAACTCCGAGTCCTGAGCTCGCTCAGCGCCGCTCCGGCGGCGGCATGAGCAGCAGCGGCAGGTAGAGCACGCCCGAGAGGTTGTACGGGAAGGTGATCCGCATGATCACCTTGATCCCCCAGTGCATCGAGAAGGCGCCGGCGGCGAACAGCCATCCGAGACGGCGGTCGGCGAGGGCCAGCGGCGCGCCGAGCTCGAGCACGAGCGATCCCGCCGCCATCACCGCGAACAGCCCGGTGTGCGGGCCGAGGACGCGCAGCAGCGGGTTCGAGCCCTCGCCGAGCATCTCCTTGCGCAGCGAGTCCACCGCGACCTGGGCGCGCATCGACGCGCCGTTCGCCCAGCGCATCCCGTCGGGTCCGGTGAGCTTCGCGAGCCCTGCCAACAGGTAGGTCAGGGTGACGGCCCCGTTCATCACGGCGGGCGTCGCGCCGTACATCCACGAGCGTCGCTCGGGCAGCAGCGTCCCGTCGCGCAACACCGCATCCACGCTGAGTGCGTCGGCCGCGGGGGCGGCGCCGAGCACCATCGTGTGCAAGACCAGGTTGTTCTCGTGGTGGAAGACCATCGACCAGGAGTTGCGGTAGCTGAAGTTCCAGGTCTGCGGCGCCGAGTGCAGCGGGCCGGTGACCCGGTGCCCGATCCCGGCGGTGAACAGCGCTCCGGTGACCAGGGAAGCATCCAGCGGCGCGTCGGCGACGCGGGGCGGGAGCGGCTTGTTCAGCACCCGCGCCACGCCCACGGGATCGAAGCTCTCGCTCGCGGTGCGGTGCACGCCTCGATACAGCGAGCGGCGACGGCCGACGTGCCACAGGTGGTAGCCGCCGACGGCGAGGCGCGACAGGGCGGGGGCGGTCGGGGGCGCGGCGGGGGCGAGGTGACGCCGGGCGGTGTCCGCGAGTCGGCGCGACAGAGGGGGCTCATCGTCCGGCCTCCGTGCGTCCGGTCTCCACCACGGCGGCGGCCCGGCTGCGACGGCCTGGGACGGGCGCCGCCCCGACCAGCTCGATCTTCTGGGTGAAGTCCTCGCGGTCGCTGCCGCGCAGGTAGGTGTCGAGGTGGTAGCGGCCGCGGACCATGCGGACCTCGAGGATCCCGCGGTCCTCTGCGCGGTCGCGGGCGGCGAGCGGCGCGCGGCGGCGTGCTCGGCGAGGTGTCGCCCGTCGCCGTCGCGCACCCGCCTGCGGACCTGGCGGCGCACGGCGTTCAGCCCGCCGGTGCCGAGATAGCTGTAGTGCAGGGGCCGGGAGGTGCCGTCGGCGTCGATGCCGAGCAGGTGCGCGACCCGGTAGTGGGCGGAGCGCCGGGCGGAGAACATCGGGTAGTGGGAGAAGGGGGAAGGAGTCCCGCACCTCCCCCTCCGCGGCAAAGTGGCGGGCGGGCAGGGCCACGGCGGTGAGCAGGGCTCCCGCGAGGAGGCCGGCGAGAAGTCGGGTGGCAGGGGTGTCGGGGACGGAGGCTCCGGCGGAGCGACGGTGCGCGCTGAGGAGGTCATGGCCGGAACACTAGAGGGACCGGATGAGACGGGGTGCGCAGGGGATGAGAGGTGCATGAGAGCTGTCTCAGACGCCCGCCCAGGACCGTTCCTCCCCAGTGTGCGGGTGTCCACGACGGCGCCTCGGGGTCGTCGGGCGTCGGTCCGGCTTGCCACACTGGGTCCATGAGCACGACGCCGCACTCCCCCGCCGCCCCGACCGACAGCGCCGCGCCGCACGAGGAGGCCCTCGAGTCGCTGCGCGCCCTGACCGGGCGGGAGGACGCCCGCTTCCACCCCGGCCAGTTCGAGGCGATCCAGGCTCTGGTCGCCGAGCGGCGCCGCGTGCTGGTCGTCCAGCGCACCGGCTGGGGGAAGTCGGCGGTGTACTTCCTCTCCGCGCCGCTGCGGCGGCGGCGCGGGGCGGGGCCGGCGCTGATCATCTCCCCGCTGATCGCGCTGATGCGCGACCAGGTCGCGGCCGCGAGGCGGGCCGGGGTGCGGGCCGAGGCGATCAGCTCCGCGAATCCCACAGAGTGGCGGGACATCGAGGAGGGTCTCGCGGCGGATGAGATCGACGTCTCGCTGGTCTCCCCCGAGCGCCTGGTGAATCCCCGCTTCCGTGAGGAGCAGCCGCCGCGCCTGGTGGACCGCTGCGGGTCGCTGGTGATCGACGAGGCCCACTGCATCTCCGACTGGGGACACGACTTCCGGCCCGACTACCGCCGGTCGCGGGATCTCGTCGCCGAGCTCGGCTCCGAGGTGCCGGTTCTCGCGACCACCGCGACCGCGAACTCGCGCGTGGTCGCCGACGTCGCCGAGCGACTCGGCACCGGCGGGGCCGACGGGGAGGTGCTGACCCTGCGCGGCTCGCTCACCAGGGAGTCGCTGCGGTTGGGATCGATGAGCCTGGCCGATGACCGGCGGCGCCTGGACTACCTGGTGCGGCACCTGGACGCTTTCGAGGGCTCGGGGATCATCTACGCCCTGACCGTCTCCGCCGCGGAGGATCTCGCCTCCTTGCTGGACCGGCCCGGGCGTCGCGTGCGCGCGTACACGGGCCGCACCGATCCGGAGGAGCGGGCCGAGCTCGAACGCGCGCTGAAGGACAACGAGGTCAAGGCCCTCGCGGCGACCAGCGCGCTGGGGATGGGCTTCGACAAGCCGGACCTCGGCTTCGTGATCCACCTCGGGGCGCCCTCCTCCCCCGTCGCCTACTACCAGCAGGTCGGCCGTGCGGGCCGTGCGACCGACCGGGCGGACGTGCGCTGCTCGCCGGGGAAGGAGGACAGGGCGATCTGGGAGTACTTCGCGACCGCGTCGATGCCCACCCAGGAGTCCGCCTCGCAGGTCCTCGCCGCGCTCGCGGAATCCGGGACGCCGCTGAGCACCCCGGCGCTCGAGGCGCGGGTGGACGTGCGCCGCGGCGCCCTCGAGCCGCTGCTGAAGGTGCTCGCCGTCGACGGCGCGGTCCAGAACGTCAAGGGCGGCTGGGTCTCCACCGGCGCGCCCTGGCACTACGACGCCGAGCGCTACGAGACCGTCGCCCGCGCCCGCCGCGAGGAGCAAGAGGCGATGCTCGAGTACGAGGCGCTCTCCGGCGGGCCCGAGCAGTGCCGGATGGTGTTCCTCGCCCGTCAGCTCGACGACACGACCGCCGTGCCCTGCGGTCGCTGCGACGTGTGCGCGGAGCCCTGGTACCCGGCACCGGACGCACCGGCGACAAGCGCGGGCGAGGGCGGCGCCGAGGACGGGGCCGACGAGCGCGTCGCGGCGGCCGCTGGAGCGGGTCGGCGTGCCGGTCGAGCCGCGGGCGAGCTGGCCCTCGGGGCTCGACCGGTCGCTCGGCACGGGCGCGCCGAAGGGGCGGATCCCCGAGGGTGAGCGGGCCGCGGAGGGCCGGGTCATCGCGCGCATGTCGGACCTGGGCTGGGCGGTGCCGCCGCGGGAGCCGCTGCGCACCGACGAGGACGGCCGGCCCGTCGACGCGGTCGTGCCCGAGCGGATCGGCGCGAGGATCGTCGAGGTGCTGAAGGACTGGGACTGGGACCATCGACCCGCCGCGGTGGTCGCCGTCCCGTCGACCACGCGCCCGCGGCTGGTGGGCTCCCTCGCCGCGGGGATCGCCTCGATCGGACGGCTCGAGGACCTCGGCGCCCTCGACCTCTCCCCCGACGCCGCACCGCTGCGCGGCGGCGGGAACAGTGCCTTCCGCGTCGCAGACCTCTGGGAGCGCTTCGCGGTGGGCGCCGAGCCGCAGGCGCGGCTCGACGCCCTCGACGGTGCGCCGATCCTGCTGGTCGACGATGTGATCGACACCCGCTGGACGATGGCGGTCGCCGCGCGGTCGCTGCGTCGCGCGGGTTCCGGGCCGGTGCGCCGCTGGCGCTCGCGCAAAGAGGCCTGAGCGCCGGGGCGGTCAGCTGTAGCCGGCCTGCTTCACGGCGAACACCGCACGGAATCCCTCGCCCTCGGTGAGGGACCACAGCAGGTCGGGGCCGTCCGCATCCTCCCAGTAGCTGATCGACTGTCCCCAGGAGACCCAGGGGTAGGTGGTGAGCGCTCCCTCGCCGGACCAGTAGCTCAGGGTCTTGTGCCGGGAGCTGTTGAACCACCAGCGTCCGTTGTGGGACCCGGCGCCGTTGAGGAAGTGAAGGGGCACCTCGAGCGCCTCGCTCGCCGTCGTGGTCCCGGCGAAGGTGGGCCCTCCCTCCTGGAAGTCGAAGCGCACCGCACGGGTGGTGCCCGTGGGGTAGTTGTCGCAGCTGTCGTCGCAGCGGTACTCGGTCATGACGATCGAGCGGGTCACGCGATCCAGCGAGATCGTCGACCACACGAGCGGCTCGGTGCCCGCCTCCACCTCCGAGGAGATGATCCCGACCTGCGGCAGGACGTAGGCGTAGTTGTGCGCGTAGAAGGTGTCGCCCACACGACCGATCTGGTCCTTCGTGCCGCCGGTGTCCGTGGTGAGGATCTTGCTCATGTCGAACACGCGCATCCCGCCGGGCTCCGCCGCGGAGTCCGCGACGTAGAGCCGGTCCCCGTACCAGGCGATCCCGCCCGCGTGGATCTCCACGTCGCGGAAGCTGGGCTCCTCCGCGGTCCCGGTCGGTTCGACCAGCAGGATCCGTCGGTACGCATTGGGGTAGTTCGCGTCCCAGTCGATGAGGTTGATGCGGCTGGACTTCGGGGAGTTGTTGTAGAAGCTCACGGCGATCACCTGACGGCCGTCGTAGCGGCCGTTGCCCGCGGTGCCCACCGCATCGCGGCTGGTGGCGATCCCCTGCGGGAAGGCATCGGGGTCGTTCTCATCGCTCGTGGCGAAGCGGAAGCCGTGGACCTGGGTGTCGATCACCGTGGCGGGGGTGCGCTCGTGGTTGGCGTCGTCCATCACCTGGCTGACGCTCGCCCGCCCGGCCTGCTCGAGCGGCGCCTCGACCCGCGCGGTGTACTCCGTGTAGTCGGCGGTCAGTCGGAACGCGGCCGGATCCACCTCCGTGGGCGCGGGGGCGACCTGGGCAGGAGCAAGCGAAGCCCCGGTCGCGGTGACAGCGCCGAGCAGGCCGGCTCCCCACAGCGGCGTGCGTCGGTCGACGCCGGGACGGGGCGCAGGTGGATGAGAGGGCATGGTCGGGTCGGAGTGCTGGGCGGGACGCCGGGCGCTCATGGTCGAGCGGCCTTCCTGTCGGGTGCGATGTGCATCACGCACCCTTCCATCACGGGTGAGCGGTGTCGAGACCGTCGGCCCGCTCGTCCTCGATGCTCCTGGGTCCGGTGACCGGACGCACCGGTGGACCGAGGGAGGCTCCGGCGAGGCCCAGCTGACGGTGGGAATCGTCGCCTGCGGCGAGGACACGGCCGTCCGCTCCGAGCGCGAGGCTGTGGCGCGCACCGGCGGCGAGGGCGACCGCGCCCGTCCAAGCTCGCACCTCCTCGGCATGGCCGAGGGCGCCCGCCGCGGAGACGGAGCCGCCCTCGTGTAGGGCGAGGACGTGGTCGCCGCCGGAGGCGATCGCCACGACGCCCTGCCAGGACGCGATCTCCTCGCGCCCGTCGAGCGATCCCGTGAGCAGGACGTGGCCGTCGGAGCGGAGTCCGGCGGTGTGCAGGTGCCCTGCGCTCACGGCCACCATGTCGCGCCAGGCGCCCACCCTGCACTGGCCGCGTGAGTCGTTGCCCGTGGCCCGCGCCGTCCCGTCGGCCACGAGCCCCACGGTGTGCCAGTCCCCGCAGGCCGCCGCCGCGATGCCCCGCCAGTCCTCGACGTCGCAGGCACCCTCGGCACGACGGCCGACGGCGAGGACGGTGCCGTCCTCCCGGACGCCGACCGTGCGGCGCCAGCCGGCCGCGACGGCGACGACGTCTCGCCAGTCCCCGGTGGCGCACTGGCCGTGGGCATCCCAGCCGGTGGCGAGGACGGTGCCGTCCGCACGCAGGCCCACGGAGTGAGAGCGGCCGGTGTTCGCCGCGGCGTGCACGCCGCCCGCGGCGACCGCGACGACCTCACGCCAGCCCTCGACCCGGCACTCCCCCGCCGACTCCGCACCAGCGGCGAGCACCGTCCCGTCCGCGCGGAGTCCCAGGCTGTGGCGGGGCCCGGCGGCGAGGACCGCACCTGCGCTCACGGCCGGGTCACTCCGACGCGGCGTCGTCCCCGTCGGCGCCGTCGTCCTCGGCCTCGTCCGGCAGGGCGACCGCGTCCGGACCGCCCTCGAGCAGGGCCACGAACCCGGCCTCGTCGAGGATCCGCAGGCCCAGGTCGCGGGCCTTGGTCTCCTTGGAGCCGGCGTTCTCGCCGACCACCACGAAGTCGGTCTTCTTCGAGACGGAGCCGGAGGCCTTCCCGCCGCGGGTGATGATCGCCTCCTTCGCGCCGTCGCGGGTGAAGCCGTCGAGCCCTCCGGTGACCACCACGGTGAGGCCCTCGAGGGTCTTCACGAAGCCTTCCTCGACCTCGTCGGCCATCCGCACGCCGGAGGCGGCCCAGCCGTCGACGATCTCGCGGTGCCAGTCCGTCTCGAACCACTCCACCACGGCCTCGGCGATGATCTGACCGACCCCGTCGGTCTCGGCGAGCCGCTCGACGCTCGCCTCGCGGATCGCGTCCATCGTGCCGTAGGCGGTGGCGAGCGAGCGCGCGGCGGCCGGGCCCACGTGCCGGATCGACAACGCCACCAGCACCCGCCACAGCGGCTGGTCCTTCGCCTTCTCGAGCTCCGCGATCAGCTCCTCGGTGGTCTTCAGCGCCGCGGGCTCCTTGACCTGCTTCCAGGTGCTCTCGCGCTTGTAATGGCGGAACTGGGGGCGGGTCCAGAAGGCGGGCTGGATGCGCCAGTCCCCCGTCGGCACGCCGTCGCGCCGCTCCGGTCGCCACACGAATACGTCGGCGAGCGCGTCGGCGGTGAGGTCGAAGAGGTCCGCGCCGGTGTCGATCACGGGCTCCTGCACGGCGGGCAGCAGCGGGTCGTCCACCGAGGTGATGCGCAGCAGCGGCACCCCGTCGGTGCCCTGGACCACGTCACCGTTCTTGACGACCACGAAGGCGTCGAGCTCGGTGTCGGAGACGTCGCGGATCGGGAGGTAGACCGCGTGGCCCTCGGCAAGCGCCGCGAGCGCCTCGGGGCGGCGCTTGTCCGGGTCGGTCAGCGCGATCGCGCTCTCCTCGCCGAGCGACTCGATGTCGAAGGCGCCGCGGGAGGCGGCGTGCTCGACCCGGCCGGTGACCTGGGCGGGGCAGTTGCGGCGGTTCGGGCGGCGCCAGTCCTTGTCCCCCTCCTTCTCGGGTCGGATCTCGGTGCCGCAGGCGGGGCACTCCGTCGGCATCACGAAGGGGCGCTCGGTGCCGTCGCGCAGCGACTCGACCGGGCCGAGGATCTCGGGGATCACGTCCCCGGCCTTGCGCGCGACGATCGTGTCGCCGATCAGCACGCCCTTGCGCTCGACGTCGAACTGGTTGTGCGGCGTCGCCTTCTCGACGGTGGAGCCCGCGACCAGCACCGGCTCCATGATCCCGAAGGGGGTGACGCGGCCGGTGCGACCCACCTGCACCTGGATGTCCAGCGGCTTGGTGGTGACCTCCTCGGGCGGGAACTTCACCGCGGTCGCCCAGCGCGGGGCGCGGGAGGTGGAGCCCAGCGCGCGCCGCTGGGCGAAGGAGTCGACCTTGACGACGATGCCGTCGATCTCGTGCTCGAGGTCGTGGCGGTGCTCCCCGTGGTGCTCGACGTAGGCGGCGACCTCGTCGACCGTGTCGGCGACGCCGAGGTGGGCGCTGGTGGGCAGGCCCCAGGACTTCAGCGACTCGTACATCTCGGACTGGGAGTCGACCGGCGGGTCCGGCCAGGCGCCGAGGCCGTGGACGGTCAGGCGCAGCGAGCCCAGGCGCGCCTCCCCGGCCTCGCGCTCGAGGCCGTCCTTCTTCTCCAGCCGCTGGCGCAGGCCTCCCGCGGCGGTGTTGCGGGGGTTGGCGAAGGTGGGGAAGCGGCGGGTCGCGGCGAGCATCTCGCGGTCCTCGTCGAAGGCGCGGGTGCCGGTGGTGTCGCGCGCCTCCCAGCGGGTGCGGGACTCGGCCACGGCGCGCTCGCGCGGCTCGACCTGCAGGTCGTTCAGCGCCGCGAAGGCCTTGGTGGGCATGAACACCTCGCCGCGCACCTCCACCAGCGGCGGATGCCCCTCTCCCTCGAGTCGCTGCGGGATCCCCTCGATGCGCGCGCGTTGGCGGTGACGTCCTCGCCGGTGCGGCCGTCTCCGCGGGTCGCGGCCGTGACGAGCTCGCCGTTCTCGTAGCGGAGGTTGATCGCGAGCCCGTCGATCTTCAGCTCGTTCAGGAAGCGCACCGGGGCGCTGAGCTCCGCGGCGGCGTGCTCGCACCACTCGCGCGACTCCTCGAGGGAGAAGACGTTGTCCAGCGACTGCATCCGCTCGGCGTGCACGATCGTGGGCAGGCCCCCAGCCGCGCGCCGCCGACGGTGCGGGTGGGCGAGTCCTCGGAGGCCAGCCGCGGGTTCTCCTCCTCCAGCGCCCGCGGCTCCTTCTCCAGCGCGTCGTACTCGCCGTCGGCCATTGTCGGGGCGTCGTGCTCGTAGTAGTCCACCCGCGCCTGCTCGATGCGGGCGGTGAGCTCGGCGATGCGCCGCTGCGCATCGGCGGTCTCGTCGGCGGGGCGGGGATCGGGCTCGTTCGTCGTCACGGGGACATTGTCGCGCACGGGGCCGACGGGCGGCGAGGCGGAGAGCGTCAGACCGAGACGCGCTCCGCCCAGGTGGGGGCGATCCGGAGCATCGCCTCGAGCGCCGCCTCGTCCAGCAGGGTCGAGTGCTCGGGCTGGGCGGAGGGATCCACCCGGCCGGAGTGCAGGCCGTGGGAGGCGCCGGTGTGCGCGATGACCGTGACGCCCGCGGCATCGGTCTCGGAATGTCCGAGGCGCCTCCAGGTCTCCAGCATCGTCTCGAGCTCGGGGGCGAGGTTCCCGCCGGGGCGGGGGTCGACCACGATCTCGAAGGCACAGCCGTCGTCGGCGGCCTCGGCGATGCCCTCCCAGAGCGCGCGCCCCTCGGGAGTGGACAGCGAGGGCAGGCGGCGCGGGGCGATCGCCATGCGCCGTGCGCCCGCCTCGCGGGCCGCCCGCAGCAGGGCGATGTCGGCACCGACGCCGAGGGTCACGTCACGGGCGTCCAGGCCGTAGTCCTCCAGCGCCACGTACAGCGAGCGCCACAGCACCGCGATCTCGGGAGCAGGGAGCGGGTCGTAGCGGCGACGGCCCGAGGGGGTGGGGATGCGGCCCTGGTGGATCGCGGCGACCGCGTCCTCGCGCACCAGCACGTGCTGATGGCCGCCGGGCACGCGCTCGCGCGGCTCGGTGAGGTGGTCCACCAGCCCCTCGGCCAGCAAGCATCGGCAGGTCCCGCACTGCGCCGGGATCGGCGAGGGTCCGCTCCCCGGACTGCAGGAAGGTGGCCCCGGCGAGGGTCGCGGGCCCGAGGGTCGTGGCCATCACCGTGCCCTCGAAGCCGAGCCAGGCGATCCGCGCGGCGTCCAGCACCCGGGCCCGCGGCTCGCGGGCGTCGCGCCAGGCCAGCCCCGTCCCGGCGCCGAGCCGCCAGCCGTAGCTGACCAGGTCGCCGGTGGTCTCGGCGAGCGGCCGCGAGGGTCGCGGGCAGCAGGTGGTCGGTCTCGTCCAGGCCGAACGCGGAGGGTAGATAGAGCCGGGTCGCGATCTGCTCCTCGAGGTCGTCGCCCAGCAGGGCGCGCAGGCGCAGCAGTGCGGCGAGGTGCGGGTCGTCGGGCAGATCGAGGCGCTGGGCCTCCTCCGCGGTCGGGGCGCGGAAGGTGCCGTCACCGGTGAGGGTGAGCAGGGGGCTCATGGGCGACGCTCCAGGGTGGGCGCGGCGAGCACGCGGTCGCCGTCGTAGAGGACGAGGGTCTGGCCGGGCGCGACCCCGCGCACCGGGGCGTCGAGGGCGACGCGCAGCAGGCCGTCGGAGGCGGAGTCGTCGGAGGCGGCGGTCCCGGTGCGCGCGGAGGCGGCGGGGACCTCGAGGATCGTGCCGGGCGCGCCTCGCCGTGGGCGCGGATCTGCGCGGTGACGGCGCGGCCGGCCTCGAGCGGCTCGAAGGCGATCAGGTCGGTGGCGACCAGCTCGCGGCGGGAGAGCGGCTCGGCCGCGCCGATCACCACCTGTCGGGAGGCGGGGTCGATGTCGACCACGTAGCGGGGTGCGCCGTCGGCGGCGGGTCGCTGGATCCCCAGGCCCCGGCGCTGGCCGACGGTGAAGCCGTGGGTGCCGCGATGGGTGCCGAGCACCGTGCCGCTTGTGTCGACGACCTCTCCGGGCGCCTCGCCGAGGTGCCGCTCGAGGAAACCGCGGGTGTCGCCGTCGGCGACGAAGCAGATGTCGTAGCTGTCGGGCTTGGTGGAGACGCCGAGCCCGCGCTTCCGCGCCTCGGCGCGGACGGCCTCCTTGGTCTCGTCCTCGCCGAGCGGGAAGAGGGAGCGTCGGGCCGCCTCCGGGCCCATCACGGCCAGGACGTAGGACTGGTCCTTGGCCTGGTTGCGGGAGCGGTGCAGGGAGGGGCACCGCCGGGGCCGTCGGCGCGGATCGAGGCGTAGTGCCCGGTGCACACCGCGTCGAAGCCCAGCGCCGTGGCCCGCTCGAGGAGGGAGGCGAACTTGATCCGCTCGTTGCAGCGCACGCACGGGTTGGGGGTGCGGCCGGCCGCGTACTCGGTGAGGAAGTCCTCCACGACCAGGTCGTGGAAGTCGTCGGAGAGATCCCAGACGTAGTAGGGGATGCCGATCCTCTCGGCGGCGACGCGCGCATCGGAGGCGTCCTCGACGGTGCAGCGACCGCGGGAGCCGGTGCGGGTCTGGTCGCGGCTCTTCGACAGCGCCATGTGCACGCCGACCACCTCATGGCCGGCGTCGGCGGCCCGTGCGGCCGCCACGGCGGAGTCCACGCCACCGCTCATCGCCGCGAGCACCTTCATGGTGCGTCCTCCTCCGTGGTGCGTCCCTGCCCGCCCCTGCGGGCGCATCCCCACGAGTCTACGGAGCCGGGGCCCCTCCCCCAGAGCCCTGGGGACGTGAGATGCGCCCCGTGCTCAGCGGCGCAGGGAGCCGACGGCGCGGGCCCGCTGGAGCGCCTCCGGCGGCGCGGCCAGCAGCAGCTCGACCTCGCGCTCGGTGCTCGTCCAGCCCAGCGACAGCCGCGCGCGCCGCGGGAGTCCTCGTCGGAGACGCCCATCGCGGCGAGGACGGGGCTGGCCTGGGTGACCCCGGCCGAGCAGGCCGAGCCCGCGGAGGAGTCGATCCCGCGCTCGTCCAGCAGGAACAGCGGCGCATCGCTGTCCGCGCCGGGCGCGACGAGATGGAGGATGTGCCCGGACTGCGGGGAGTCCTCCGGCGGCGTGAAGCGGACCGACGGGTCGATCTGAGCGATCCCGCGGCGCAGGCGCGCGGCGAGTCGCCGCACCTCGCCGGAGCGCTGCTCCCGCTCCGCGAGCGCCTCCTCGAGCGCGGCGGCGAAGGCCGCGGCCTGGGCGGCGTCGAGGGTGCCGGAGCGGACCCCGCGGCGCTGTCCGCCGCCGGTGCTGGTCGGGGCGAAGGGCACGCCCGGCCGCGCCACGAGCACGCCGACGCCGACGGGGGCTCCGATCTTGTGCCCTGACAGGGACATCAGGTCCACGTCCTCGGAGCCGGGCAGAGCCACGTGCCCGGCGGCCTGGACCGCGTCGGTGTGCAGGAGGGTGCCGTGGGCGCGGGCCGCCTCGGCGAGCGCGGCGATGTCCTGGACGGCGCCGGTCTCGTTGTTCACCAGCGCGGCGCTGAGCACGCCGACGCGGGAGTCGGCCAGCGCCTGCTCGACCCCGTCGGTCCGCAAGACGCCGTGGGGGTCGACGGGCGGCTCGCGCGGCCGCGAACTGGTCGGGGCCGGCGGCGAGAGCACGGGCGGTGGCGAGCACGGCGGGATGGTCGGTCGCGGCGACCGCGACCGCGCCGCGGGCCGGGTCCTTCGCCCGCACGCCCAGCGGCGCGCCGCGCGCCGCGAGGTTGTCCGCCTCGGTGCCGCCGGAGGTCATGATCAGCCAGGCGCGGGGCACGCCGAGCGGCTCCGCGATGCGACTCAGCGCCTCATCGAGCACTCCGCGGGCGCGCCGGCCCGCGGTGTGGACCGAGGAGGGATTCCCCCAGGCGGTCGAGGCCTCGAGGAAGGCGTCCCGGGCGGCGGGGCGCAGGACCGTGGTCGCGGCGTGGTCGAGATAGGCGCGCTCCCCTGCCGTCCCCTGCTCGCTGCGCGCTCGTCGCGTCGGCGGTCACCAGGGACGCTCCGGGTCCTGCGGGGAGCCGCCGGTCTCGTCGCCGCCGTCGCCGCCCTGGGCGTCGCGGTTGCGGCCGCTCGACCTCGTCGTCCTTGCTGTCCTCCTCGGAAGGGCCGTCGGTGGGCTTCTCCTCCTCGGGTCCGTCCCCCTCGGGGTCGTCCTGCTTCGGCTCGCCGGGGTCCTGCTGCTGCGGGGTGTCGCCCTGGTCCTCGCCCTCGCCGCCCTGCTCGGTGCCGCGCTCGTCGGGATCGTTGCCGGCCTCCTCGTCGGCGCCGCGGCGCTTCTCCTCGACCCGCTCGCCGTTCTCCTCGGTGGTCTCGGAGTCCTCGTTGCCGGTGCCCTCGCCGCCACCGCCGCCGCCCTGGCCCTGACCCTCGCCCTCGCCGCCGCCTCCGCCGCCGGCGCACGGAGCGAGCGGCTCCTCGGCCTCGAAGAGCCGGTCGGCACGCGCCTGGGGGTCCTCGATCAGGTCGGCCTGGCGCTCGATGGAGAGCGCGAGGTTGTTGAGGATCTTGCACTGGGCGTGCATCGGGGAGTTCAGGTCGCTGTGGGAGTTCCACTCCTCCAGCGCGATCCGCGGCTCGGCCTCCGCGGCCGCGTCCTCCCCCTGCTGGAGGAGGGTCGTGCCCTCGGAGAGGTGCGGGAGGTAGGGCTCGAACCAGTTGGCGACCTGCACCGGGGCGAGGCGCTCGATCGCAGTCGGGTAGTCCTGCTCCCCGTAGGCGTCCAGGTGGGTGGCCTGCGCGATCGGCATGGAGACGAACTTCAGCGCCAGCAGGGCCAGGGCCAGGATCGGCAGGGCGAGGATCGCGAACACGATGATCCGCACCTTCCGCGACCGGGCCCGGTTCAGCCCGAAGTCCTTCGCGGCCGCCGCGGGTGTCCTGCGCGAGCGCGGGCGGCCGGGACGCGTCGGGGGCCGGCGTCGCGGGGCGCGGGTCGAGGGACGTGCTCATCGCTGTGCTCCTCGGATGTCGTGGCGGTCCAGCCGGCGCGGGAGCCGGTAGGTCATCTCCCCCAGCTCCCAGATCAGCAGGGCCGTCAGCGGGATCGAGGCGAACCAGTACCAGTCGTCGAAGCTCGCCACGCCGCGGGTGGACTCCGTCGGGACCGGGCGCAGGGTGATGCCGTCCATGGTGCCCTCGATCGGGGCGTCGGGGTCGGTGCGGTGCAGATACGGCACGCCGAGCTCGCCCGCGATGGTCTGCAGCTCGCTGCTCGTCGATCGTGGAGATGCCGGGTCGCCCGTCGGGGCCGGTGATGTACTCGCCGTGGTCCTCGCCGCCCTGGATCTTCATCGGCCCGCCCTCGGCCGTGCCGTAGCCGAGCACGCCGCCGCCGTCGACGAAGCCGGCCGCCTGCGAGAAGGACTCCGACTCCTGCCCGTCGGTGTTCTCGCCGTCGGAGAGGAAGTACACCAGCACGGACGAGTCGGGATCCTCGCGCTTCGCGTCGGAGATCTCCCTCAGCAGGGACGGCGGCGGCCGGTCCACGTTGGAGCCGGTCGAATAGGCGGTGGGCTCGGTGGTCAGGGTGTCGACCCAGGCCTTCGCGGCGCCCGCGTCGGTGGTCAGCGGGAGCCGCTCGGTGGCGGTGGAGTCGAAGGCGATGATCGAGTAGCGGACGCCCTCGGTCATGGACATCACCTGCTGCATGTCCTGCTTCACGCCCTCCAGGCGCGGTCGCTCGCCGGCGTAGTCCTCGGCGTTCATCGAACCGGTGCGGTCCACGACGAAGAACACGTTCGCGTTCATGCGCTGGGTCTGCTCCCCCTCGATCGGGGTGACCGGACGCGCCGCGACCACGAGCAACAGCAAGCACCATCAGGGTGCGCCGCGCCCAGGCGCCGCGCTGGCGGGGACGGCGCACGAGCATCACCGTGCACAGCACCAGCATCGCCCCGAACAGCGGGATGATCGCCCACAGGGGCATCAGCATCTCGAGGTGCATCAGCGCGACCTCCAGCCCAGCACGAGGATCCCCACCAGGGACAGGAAGGTCAGGGTGAAGCCGATCGCGGGATGGTCGGTGCGCACCACGGACGGCTCCGCCCCGAGCACCTCGGCCTGATTCTTCTGGATCTCGCCGATGATCGAGGGGATCGCCTGGGGGTCGGAGGACTCGTACAGCTCGCCGTCCTGGTCCTCGGTCGCCGTCTGCGGCTCCTCGAAGCGGCCGGGGCCGCACTCGTAGGCGCCGGGATAGAAGGTGTACAGGTCGATCTCGCGGTCGGCGACGCGCTGGGTCGCCTCCTGCAGGGTGAACACCGGCTCGCCGTTGACCTCGTTGTCGGTCGCGAAGATGATCGAGCGCGACCGGTCCTGCTCCGCCTGGTCGAAGACTTGCGCGCAGGATGCGAGCCCGTCGGGCACGATCGAGGCCTCGTCGGGGATGCCCTTGGTGCCCTCGACGAACTCGACGTACTGGCGCACCTTCTCCTCGGGGTAGTCCTTGTTCCCGAGCCGGTAGCCGAACTCGTCGAAGTCGATCGCTTCCGCGCCCTCGCGCGACTCGCGCTCGATCAGGTCGTAGTCGTTGGTCAGCGGGAAGACGGTGCGGCTGGTCGAGTTGAAGATCGTCAGCGCCACCCGCTCCCCCTCGAAGGAGTCGACCATCTCCGCGAAGGTGGAGAGGATCTCGGTGTCGTACTCGTACATCGAGCCGGACACGTCCAGGCACAGCACGATGTCGCGGCTGGCGAACTCGGGCGTCTCGATCCGCTCGCTCGCGATCCGGCCCGAGAGCAGCGAGGCGGCGAGCACCGCGAGCACGGCGATGCCGACCTGGGCGGCCCGCACCACGCGCGCGACCCGCTGGGCCCGGGCGAAGCTCGGGATCCGGTCCATGTACTGCGAGTTCGCGATCAGCACCGGGGAGCGGCGCAGGGAGCGACGGTTCCAGAACGTGATCGCCCAGACCACGATCGCGGCCAGCAGCAGCAGGGCGGTGACCCACCAGAAGGTCATGACCATGCCCGGATCACCTCCCGGGCGCGCCGCACCGACTCCCGCGGCTCGCGGTCCGAGGCCAGGGCGAAGTCGGGCTCGTACAGGTCCGCGATCAGCTCGCCGACGGCGCGGGTGCGCGCATCGGCGCGCGCGTGGCGAGGTCCTGGCTGGTGACGTCGTGGCCGGTGGTGCGCTTCACGAAGCGGCGCATGACGCCGGTGAGCTCGTGGTGGCCCTCGCGGGCGCCGAGCTCCTCGGCCTCGTGCCGGTCGGCGAGCTCGTTCACGGCGCGCAGGAACTCGGCCTTCAGCGACTCGAGGTCGCTGGGGCGCAAGCGGTAGGCGATCCGCTTCTCGATCGCGCGGGTGATCTTCAGAGTCCCCACGATCAGGGCGATGATCACCAGCACGCACAGCACCGCGAGGATCACCCAGGCGATCGAGTACTGGGGCGGGTCGATGATCTCGCCGCCGGGCGCGGGCTCGGCGAGCAGGCGCGCCGCGGGGCGCAGCAGCGGGTCAGGCACGGGCATGGCGGTACTCCCGGGCGCGCAAAGCATCGCGATCATGTCGTCCACGACCGTGGTCTCGCCGCGCGTGAGCAGGTGGCTGACGTGGAGGCGGTCGAGCATCTCGGTGATGCCCTCGCTGCGGGCGCGGCGGTAGGCGGCCACGTCCCGGGCGACCTTCGCCGAGGTGCGCGCCATGGACGCGATCTCGCGCGGGGCGTCGACGTCGACCACGTCGTGGTCGAGCTCCTCGCCCTGCGGCGGGTCCGCATCGGCGATGCGGATCACCAGCAGGTCGTGGCGGGTGGTCAGGCGGCGCAGCGGCGTGAAGTCCTCCACGGAGGGATGGGCCTCGTCGGTGATCAGGGTCATCAGCGTCGAGCGGGTGGTGACGCGGAAGGCGCGCTCGAGCGCCCAGGCGCTGTCCGCGCTCGGGGACGCCGTGGTGGTGCCCTGCTGGATGGTGCGCGAGCAGCGGCTCGAGATGGCCGTCGCTGGAGCGGGAGGGCGGCTGCAGCGGGCTCGACTCGCCGCCGCCGACCATTCCGACCAGGTCGCCGCTCTTCTGGGCCAGGAAGCACACCATCCCGGCGGCGAGGATCATCGCGTCCCGCTTGGAGGAGCCGTCGGCCGCCGTCGCCGCCATCGACGAGGAGGTGTCCGCGACGATCGAGAGGTGCCGCACCCGCTCCTCGTTGAACTGGCGGATCAGCGGCTCGCCGGAGCGGGCCGTGGCCTTCCAGTCGATGTCGGAGATCTTGTCCCCGGGCTGGTAGTACTTCAGGTCGTCGAAGTCCTCGCCGCGCCCTTGAACAGCGAGCGGCCGCGGCCCTGGATCAGGCCGCGCGCCCGGTTCGAGGTGTGCAGGTCCACCCGGGCCTTGACCCGGGTGAGGAGCGAGGTCGCCATCGTGGTCCCTTCGTGCGCGGCCGGTCAGGGCATCGGCACGGCGTGGAACACCGCGTCGATGATCTGCTCGGGCTTGATGCCGCTGGCGAGCGCGTCGAAGGTCAGCACGAGGCGGTGGCGCAAGACGCCGTAGCGCATGGCGCGCACGTCGTCGGGGGTGACGTAGTCGCGGCCGTGCAACAGGGCGTGCGCCTGGCCCACCCGCATCAGCGCGAGGGAGCCGCGGGGGCTCGCGCCGACGCGCACCGACTGGGTGAGGTTCGGGA
Organism: Brachybacterium sp. GPGPB12; assembly: GCF_038396325.1. NCBI lineage: Bacteria > Bacillati > Actinomycetota > Actinomycetes > Micrococcales > Dermabacteraceae > Brachybacterium > Brachybacterium sp. GPGPB12. Next base: position 683,705 of record NZ_CP149573.1, read on the forward strand.
CGGGGCGGGGGCCGGAGCCGCGCGTGGTGAAGACCAGGTCGATGATGTACCGCTTCACGGCGGGGTCGACGTAGACCTGGTCGACCATCTGCCGCAGGAAGCGGACGTCCTCGAGGGTGACGGTGCCGACGGCCTCGCGGGGGCCGGTGAGGGCGCCGGTGGTGGAGCGGTCGAGGATCTCGTGCTCCTCGGCGGGGCGCGGGTAGGTGAGGATCTCCTTCATCAGGAAGCGGTCCATCTGCGCCTCGGGGAGGACGTAGGTGCCCTCCTCCTCGATCGGGTTCTGGGTCGCCAGCACCATGAACGGCTCGGGCAGGCGGTACACCTCGCCGCCGATGGAGGTCTGCCGCTCCTGCATCGCCTCGAGCATCGCCGACTGCGTCTTGGCGCTGGAGCGGTTGATCTCGTCCAGCAAAGCACCACGTTCGCGTGGACCGGCCCGAGCTGGGTGGTGAAGGTGCCCGAGCCGTAGTTGAAGATCTGGGTGCCGATGATGTCGTTGGGCATCAGGTCGGGGGTGCACTGGATACGGGCGAAGGAGCCCGTGATCGAGGAGGCCAGCGCGCTCGCGGCGGTGGTCTTCGCCAGGCCCGGCACCGACTCCAGCAGCACGTGCCCGCCGGCGGCCAGCGCGGTCAGCAGCGACAGGCGCAGGTTCTCCTGGCCCACCACGCGGGACTGGAACACCTTCGTGATCGTCGAGACGATCGCGCCGCGCGCTCGAGATCGCCGGGGGAGATCGCGCGGGCGGCGGGGGCGAAGCCGCCGGGCCGTCGCTCAGGGGCACGGTGGCCCTGGGGCGCCTGGCCCTGGACGCCCTGAGGCGGGGCGCCCGGTCCGGAGGCGCTCGGTCCTGAGGCGCTCGGGGCCGAGCCCTGCGGCGCGGGGCGGGCGGGCGGCGCCGGGGGGCGCGCCGAGGACCCGGGCCGCTGGGTGGGTGGAATGCTCATGCGCCGCGGATCCCCCGTCATGCGATCGATTCGTGCCGTCGGTGCTGGTGACCGCCGTGCAGAGGTCCAGGGGCGGTCCGGCCCCTCCCCGAGGCGGCCGGACGCCGAGGCGCCCGCGGCCCAGCCGGCGGCGCCTCCCCGTCGGCGACGGGGCCGCACCACCGCACCGATCCTAGCGGTCCGACGGCACCGGGCGGGGACGCCGCCCGCCGACGCGCCCGCCCCGGAAGGGATCCGCCGTGCACGGGATCAGCCTCCGCCCGGGAGACCCCGCCCACCTCGAGTGGGACGGCGGAGGCCGGTTTGGGACACTGGGCCCGTGCCTGCAGACCGCTTCGACCGCGCGACCCCGCCCGTGGCCCCCACCTCCCCCGGCCTCGTCGTCGACGAGCAGGGACGGGGCACCTTCGCCGTCGCCGCCCCCCGCGCCCGAGCGGTGGACCTGTGCCTCCGCCAGGGCGCCGCCGAGCACCGCCAGAGGTCGCCATTACGACGGGGGCCTGCACTGGGACCACGTCACCGGCATGACCCCCGGCACCCGCTACGGGTCGCGGGTCGACGGCCCGTGGGAACCCGGCGCGGGATGCTCGCCAATCCCCGCAAGCCGCTGCTGGATCCCTGGGCGCGCGGCGTCTCCCACTCCTCCCCTCTGCTGAGCGCCTTCTTCCCCTTCGAGGTCGACGCGATGCTGGACCGCCGGGACGAGGTCCCCCAGCGCAGCGAGGTCGACAGCGGCGACTCCGCCGTGTGGTCCGTGGTGGTCGACGACGCCTTCGACTGGCAGGACGACCTGCGGCCGATGATCGACTGGGACGCGACCGTGCTCTACGAGCCGCACGTCAAGGGCTTCACCCGGTCGCACCCGGAGTCGCCGCCGGAGCGGCGCGGCACCTATGCCGGGCTCGGCCACCCCGCCGTCACCGGCTATCTGCGGGATCTGGGCGTCACCAGCATCGAGTCGCTCCCGATCCACGCCGCGATGGACGAGCCGCACCTGACCCGGCTGGGGCTGACGAACTACTGGGGCTACTCGACCATGTCGTACTTCGCCCCCGAGCCCTCCCTCGCCACCGCCGCCGCCCAGCAGGCCGGCGCCCAGGCGGTGCTCGAGGAGGTCAAGACCATGGTGCGCCGCCTGCACGAGGCCGGCTTCGAGGTGATCCTCGACGTGGTCTACAACCACACCGCCGAGGGCGGCGGCGACGGCCCCTCCCTCTCGCTGCGCGGCCTGGACAACCTCGAGTACTACTGGACCGACCACGGCGTCCCCCAGGACGTCACCGGCACCGGCGGCACCCTCGACCCCCGTTCCGTGCACACGATGGATCTGGTCCTCGCCTCCCTGCGCTACTGGGTGCAGGAGGTGCACGTGGACGGGTTCCGCTTCGACCTCGCCACCACGCTCGGCCGCGACGACCGCGGCTTCCGCGCCGACCATCCGCTGCTGCGCGCGATCGTCACCGACCCCGTGCCGCGGGACGTGAAGCTCATCGCCGAGCCGTGGGACGTGGGCACCGGCGGCTGGCAGACGGGGAACTTCCCCGCCCCCTTCGCCGAGTGGAACGACGCCTTCCGCGACGACGTGCGCGCCTTCTGGCTGGCCGACCGCGCCGCCCGCGAGCGCACCGGGGAGCCGGGGATCGGCGGGGTCCGCGACCTCGCCACGCGCCTGGCCGGCTCCTCGGACATGTTCACCCGACAGGACCCGCCGGGCCTGCCCGAGGGGCGCGGCCTGCGCGCCCCCTGGGCCTCGATCAACTACGTCACCGCCCACGACGGCTTCACCCTGCGCGACCTCACCGCCTACGAGTCCAAGCACAATGAGGCCAACGGCGAGGACAACCGCGACGGCACCTCGGACAACCGCTCCTTCCACCACGGGCACGAGGGCGAGCTCCCGCCCGGCGACCCGCGCCGCGAGGAGATCGAGGCCGCCCGCCGGCGCACCGCCCGCGGCGTGCTGGCCACGCCGCTGCTGGCGTCGGGCACCCCGATGCTCACCGCGGGCGACGAGCGGGGCCGCACCCAGCACGGCAACAACAACGCCTACTGCCAGGACAACGAGATCTCCTGGGTCGACTGGCGCCGCACCGCGGCGGCGGAGAGGTCGCGCGCGACCGTGGTGCGCCTGCTCCCAGCGCGCGGCGAGCACCCCCAGCCGCGGGCCCCGCACTTCCTGCGCCCGGCGGACCCGGAGCGGCTCGACGCCGGACAGATCGCCTGGTTCGACGCGACCGGGGCGCCGATGGCGCACGAGGAGTGGATGGACCCCACCCGGCACGTGCTGGTCATGTCGCGCCCGGCGGTCCACGGCCGCGAGGGCGCCGAGCACCTGCTGGTGATCCTCTCCGGCGCCGCGGAGCCGACCGAGGTGCGCCTGCCGGATGCCCCCTGGCCGCAGGGCGCGGCGAAGGTGCCGCTGGACACGGCGCTGGAGTCCCCCGAGGACCTGCCGCCCGGACCGGTCGGTGACCGCACGGTCACCGTCGCGCCCGGCGGCGTCGTGGTGCTCGGCATCGCTCCCTGAGTCACGCCGCCCCTCCCCGAGCGGCTATCGTGAGGTCAGTCACCGCGATCGTCGCAGAGCGCCCTGTGACCAGGGAGCGCTCAGGCAGGAGAGGCCATGTCCGAGACCACTTTCCGCACGGGGCTGGACGCCGGGATCGGCCGCATCCCGATCATGGACGTGCGGCCCGTCGTCGACGGCGGGAGGTTCCCCGCCCGATGCGTCGAGGGCGAGACCGTCGCGGTGCGCGTCAACTCCTTCCGCGAGGGCCATGACGCGATGGGCGTGCGGCTGGTGCTGGTCTCCCCCACCGGGGTCGAGACCCGTCGGCCGCTGCGCTCGACGAACCCGGGGCTGGACCTGTGGGAGGCCACGATCCGGCCCGACGAGCTGGGCACCTGGACCTTCCGGATCGAGTCCTTCTCCGCCCCGTACGACACCTGGGCCCATGTGGCCGAGGTGAAGATCCCCGCCGGCGTCGACCCGGAGCTGACCTGCGACGAGGGCGTGCTCGTGCTCGAGCGGGTGCTCGCCGAGATCGCCGAGGGCACGCGACCGGCCTCCGACGGGCCGGTGGTCTCCGCCGCGCTCGAGTCGCTGCGCTCCCCCGGCCTGCCGGTCACCGCCCGGATCGCCCCGGCACTCGCCGCCGACCTGCGCGGCATCCTCGCCGAGCGGCCGGCGCGCGATGGCGTCACCGTCGCCGGCCCCTTCCGCCTCGAGGTGCGGCGCCGCCGCGCCCTGTACGGCTCCTGGTACGAGTTCTTCCCCCGCTCCGAGGGTGCGCACTTCGACCCCGAGCACGGCTGGACCTCCGGCACGCTGCGCTCCGCCGCCCGCTCCCTGGACCGGATCGCGCAGATGGGCTTCGACGTCGCCTACCTGACCCCGATCCACCCCATCGGCTCCACCTTCCGCAAGGGGCGCAACAACACCCTGGAGCCGCGGCCGGGCGATCCCGGCTCGCCCTACGCGATCGGCTCGCCCGCGGGCGGCCACGACGCGATCCACCCCGACCTCGGCACGATCGAGGACTTCGACGCCTTCGTCGCCCGGGCGAAGGAGCTCGGCCTCGAGGTCGCCCTCGACATCGCCCTGCAGTGCTCCCCCGACCACCCGTGGGTGCAGGAGCACCCCGAGTGGTTCGTGGTGCGGGCCGACGGCACCATCGCCTACGCCGAGAACCCGCCGAAGAAGTACCAGGACATCTACCCCCTCAGCTTCGACACGGACTACGAGGGGCTCTACGCCGCGATCCGCGACGTGCTCGAGCACTGGGTCAGGCACGGCGTGACCCTCTTCCGCGTCGACAACCCGCACACCAAGCCGGTGCGCTTCTGGGAGGAGCCGCTGGCGGAGTTCGCGGAGAAGCACCCCGAGGTGATCTTCCTGGCCGAGGCGTTCACCCGGCCGACGATGATGCACACCCTGGGCAAGGTCGGCTACCACCAGTCCTACACCTACTTCACCTGGCGCGAGAGCGCCGAGGAGCCGCAGGAGTACCTCGAGGAGCTGGTCGAGGCGGCGCCCTACATGCGCCCGAGCTTCTGGCCCACCACCCACGACATCCTCACCCCGTACATGAGCTCCGGCGGGCGGCGCGCCTTCGTGCTGCGCGCGATCCTCGCCGCCACGCTCGTGCCGACCTGGGGGATCTACTCCGGCTACGAGCTGGTCGAGGACGTCCCCCGGCCCGGCGCGCAGGAGCAGATCGACAACGAGAAGTACGAGTACAAGCCCCGCGACTACGCCGGCGCGCTCACCCGCGGCGAGAGCCTCGAGCCGCCGCTGGGCACCCTGAACCGGATCCGGCGCGAGCACCGTGCGCCGCAGACTCTCACCACCATCCGCTTCCACGAGGCCGACGACCCGCAGGTGCTGGTCTTCTCCAAGCACCTCGACGCCGATGCGAGCGGCACGGGCCGCCCCGACACGGTGCTGGTCGTCTCCCTGACCGCCCACGACCGCGACGCCTCCACCCGCCTGCACCTCGAGCTCGACGCGCTCGGCGTCGAGGGGAGCTTCGAGGTCGAGGACCTGCTCACCGGCGAGCGGTTCCGCTGGGACCGGGAGCCCTTCGTCATCCTGAGCGCCGCCGACCGGCCCGCCCACGTGCGCGCATCGTCCACCCCGAGGAGAGCTGACATGTCCCACACCACGGAGAGCACCGACCGTCCCGTCCCGGTGATGCCGCTGGGCGAGCACGAGCTCGGCGCGACGGCGACCGGCGACCACCACGAGCCCCATGCCGTGCTCGGCGCCCACGAGTACGAGGGCGGCGTCACGGTGCGCACCCTCAAGCCCTTCGCGAGCGAGGTCGCGGTGCTCCTGCCCGACGGCTCCGCCCACGGGATGGAGCACGAGCACGACGGGATCTGGACCGTCGCCCTGCCGCTCGCGGAGGTCCCCACCTACCGGATACGGGTCACCTGGTCCGCCGGGGAGAACTGGGTGGACCTCGAGGAGCCCTACCGCTTCCTGCCCACGATCGGCGAGCTCGACCTGCACCTGATCCGGGAGGGCCGCCACGAGGAGCTGTGGCGGGCGCTCGGCGCGCACGTGCGCACCGTGGACGGGGTGGAGGGCACCTCGTTCGCCGTCTGGGCGCCGAACGCCCGCGCCGTCCAGGTGATCGGCTCCTTCACCAGCTGGGACGGTCGCCTGCACTCGATGCGCTCGCTGGGCACCTCCGGCGTCTGGGAGCTGTTCGTGCCCGGGGTCGGGGCCGGCGAGGTCTACAAGTTCCGGATCCTCGGGGCCGACGGCACCTGGCGCGAGAAGGCCGACCCGATGGCGCGCGCGGCCGAGGTGCCGCCCGCGACCGGCTCCGTGATCACCGTCAGCGACTTCGAGTGGACCGACGACCACTGGCTCGCCGAGCGCGCCTCGACCGAGGCGGTCTCCTCCCGCATGTCGATCTACGAGGTGCACCTGGCCAGCTGGCGGCCGGGCCTGGGCTACCGGGAGCTGGCCGAGGAGCTCACCGCGTACGTCGCCGAGATGGGCTTCAGCCACGTGGAGTTCATGCCGGTGGCCGAGCACCCCTTCGGGGGGTCCTGGGGCTACCAGGTCACCGGCTACTACGCGCCCACCTCCCGGCTCGGCTCCCCCGACGAGCCGCGCCACCTCATCGACACCCTCCACGGCGCCGGCATCGGCGTGATCATGGACTGGGTGCCGGCCCACTTCCCCAAGGACGAGTGGGCGCTGGGCCGCTTCGACGGCACCCCGCTGTACGAGCACGCCGATCCCCGCCGCGGCGAGCACCCGGACTGGGGCACGTACATCTTCGACACCGGCCGCCACGAGGTGCGCAACTTCCTGGTCGCCAACGCCTGCTACTGGCTCGAGGAGTTCCACGTCGACGGGCCGCGGGTCGACGCCGTCGCCTCGATGCTCTATCTCGACTACTCGCGCGAGGACGGCCAGTGGGTGCCCAACCGCCACGGCGGCCGCGAGGACCTCGAGAACATCGCCTTCCTGCAGGAGACCACTGCGACCGCGTACAAGCGCGCGCCCGGCATCGTGATGATCGCCGAGGAGTCCACGTCCTTCCCGGGCGTCACCCGCCCCACCGAGACCGGCGGCCTCGGCTTCGGGTTCAAGTGGAACATGGGCTGGATGCACGACACCCTGCAGTACCTGGGCCAGGACCCGATCCAACGCCAGTACCACCACGGCGAGCTGACCTTCTCGATGGTCTACCAGTACTCGGAGAACTTCATCCTGCCGCTGAGCCACGACGAGGTCGTGCACGGCAAGGGCTCGCTGTCGCGCAAGGCGCCGGGCGACGACTGGCAAGAGGCCGCGACGCTGCGCTCCTATCTCACCTTCCAGTGGACCCATCCGGGCAAGCGGCTGGTGTTCATGGGGATCGAGTTCGCCCAGGGCACCGAGTGGTCCGAGCAGGCCGGGTCGCCGTGGTGGTCGCTGGAGTACCCGCGCACCGCGGGGCGCAGCAGCTGGTGCGCGACCTCAACGCCGTCCAGGCCGAGTTCCCGGCGCTCTACCAGCGGGACCAGGACCCGGGCGGCTTCGAGTGGCTGATCGGCGACGACGCGCGCAGACAACGTGCTCTCCTTCGTCCGACGCGACGAGGCGGGCGATCCTGTGGTCGTGGTCGTGAACTTCTCGCCCGAGCCGTGGCATGAGCACCGCATCCCGCGCCCGAGGGCGGGGACTGGCTCGAGGTGCTGAACTCCGACGCCCCGGTCTACGGCGGCGGCGGGGTCGGGAACCTGGGGCGGGTCCACGCCGAGCCGCTCCCCCAGCACGGGCGCGACCACTCGGTGCGCCTCTCGGTGCCGCCGCTCGGCGCCGTGGTCCTCGCCCCCGCCCGACTGCGCGAGGGCTGAGCCCGAGAGGGTGCGGCCCGCCGCCAGGGTCGCCGCAACGTCATGAGCCGCTGTGCTCCAGGAGTGGAACACAGCGGCTCATGACGTGCGCCGCGGGGCGTCGGCCCGGCGCGGCTCAGTACAGGAGGTTGGCGAGGCGCTTGCGGGCCGGGGCCACGCGGGGGTCGTCGGCCCCGGCGACCTCGAACAGCTCCAGCAGGCGCGTGCGCACCGCGTCCTTGGTCTCCTGGTCCGCACCGCGCGGCTGGTCCAGCAGGCGGGTGAAGGCGTCCTCGACGTGGCCGCCGAGCATGTCGAGATCGGCGACCAGCGGCTGGGCGTCGAGATCGCCGGGGGCGTCGGCCGCGGCTTGACGGGCGGCGGCGAGGTCAGCGCCCTGGGTGCGGCGCATCAGCTCGACGGTGGCGAGGCCGGCCTTCGCCTCGCCGTCGGCGGGGCTCTCCTGGAGCCGCTTGCGGTAGGCGGCGACGGCGGCGTCGAGGTCGCCCCGCTCGATCGCCTCGTAGGCCTCGGCCAGCAGAGGCGGCGGCGGCTCCTCGGGAGCGGCGGCCTGCTCGGCCTCGCCGCCCGGCGGCTCCATCCCCTGCTGGCGGGCGACGTCGACGACCTGGTTCAGCAGGCCGTCGATCTCCGCCTCGGGCGAAGACAGAGTCGACGATCGGCCGCAGCTGGCCCTGCGCGAGGAGGAGCAGCAGCGTGGGCAGCTGCTGGACTCGCAGCGCGGCGGCGACCCGTCGCTGGGTGTCGGCGTCGACGACGGCCAGGGCGCGCGCGCCGCCCTTCGCGTCGACGCCGCGGCGCAGGGCGGCGAGATAGGTGGGGCCCTCGGACACCCGGCCGCTGGTGACCAGCAGGAGGGTCGGGATCTGCTGCGAGTCGGCGATGAGCCGCTCGAGGCCCTGCTCAGTGACGGCGACCTCGTGCGCCGAGGGCTCCCCCGCGTCGGTCGCCCCGGTGCCGCCTGCGGGCCGCTTGAGCGCGGAGAGATCGATGATGCCGTACGGATCGGACACGGAGGTACTCCTTCGACGGGTGCGTGACCCCACCAGTCTAGGGAGTGGCCGCCGGGAGCGGACCCAGGGCCGACGGGACCGGACGCGGATCACGGTGCCGGCGGCGCCGGCTCTCCCGGACGATCACCGCCCGTGGGTCACTCCCCGCTGGCGGCGAGCGCGGTCTGGGTCGCGCCGATCGGCTGGACCTGGCCCCCGGCGTCGGCCGAGGGGATGAAGAGGGCCACGTGGGTGCCGAACTCGCGGACGTACTGCTTGGTGAACTCGCGCGTTCCGATCACCTTGGTGTACTTGTTGTCCTCCGCGTAGCGCATGGTCGCGCCGTCCTTGATCGCGACCTTGCGCGAGGACATCAGCGTCGCCATCACGATCGCGCCGCCGTCCTCCGTGCGCAGGCCCGCGAGCTCGCCGTCCCGCACGGAGTAGGTCTCGCGGATGGTGCCGGCCTCGTCCCACTCCACGCCCTTGTTGAGCTCCTTGCGCTCGGCCTGGATGCGCTTGTGCGTGCCGGTCTGGAAGGGGTTCGCGGCGAGCTTGTCGTCGGGGTCCGCGGCGTCGCCGTCGGTGAGCACCTTCGCGTAGAGCTCGAGCGCCTGCGCCGGGGTCATGACCAGGCCCTCGGCGTCGGCGGTGAGCGCCTCGGAGCCGACCACGGCGTTGGGGACGGTGGGCATGTCCACGCCGACCGCCTGCTGGGCCCAGCCCCAGGCGGTGTAGCCGGACTTCGCGTCCTTCTGCTGCATCGCCAGGAAATACGGCACGCCGTCCTGCACGGAATCCTCGACCAGCGCGATCGCGACGCGCGGGAACTCGGCGCTGACCGAGCTCATGGGCACGATCGTCCCGGCCCCGGGGACCTTGAGGTCCTCGGCCCACTCGGGGGCCTTCTCGATCAGACCGTAGACGGCCTTGCGGAACTCCGCGGCGGAGCCGGAGACGCGCGGGGCGAGCTTCGCGGCGTCCTTCGCCTCGTCGGCCGCGACCACGGCGGCGTTGACCTCGGGCACGATCTCCTCGATCTGCTCGGTGGTCTGCACGGGCGTGGGCTCGGCGAGCCGCTTGCCGGTGGGCGGCGCCGGCGGTGCGGACGGCTCGGAGCCGCAGGCGGCGAGCAGACCGGTGGCGAGCACACCACCGGCTCCGAGCAGGAGGCCACGGCGGCCGACGGGTCGAGTGCTCATCACGGTGTCCTTCCGCGCGGTGCCGCGCGGCCGTCTGGGGGTCATCGTCGCTCCTGGTCCGCGTCGTCGCCGGAGGGGTCCGCGTCCTGGGAGCCGCCGTCGGAGGCGGTGCCGTCGGCGCCGGTCCCCGCGTCGTCGGCCCGGTCGCCGAAGGACCACACGCTCTGCTCGCCGACCTCGCGGGCGCCGGGGGCGTCCAGGGGGCCCTCGGCGCGCGGGGCGTCGGCGCCGTCGGCGTCAGTATCGGCGTCGGCGCGGTCCCGGTCATCGGACAGGCCGCCTGCCGCGGCGCCGGTCGCGGCGCCGCCCGTGGCGAGCGACGTGCGCGCCTCGCTCGAGCGCGCCTCCTGGGGCTCCTCGAGCGGCTCGTCCTCGTCCTCGTCGCCGCGGCGGCCGATCGAGACGACCAGGAGCACCAGACCGATCACGGCGATCGCGGCGCCGCCGGCATAGGCGTAGGGCACCCACTCGTTCTCGTCGTCCACCGGCCAGGTGATCGAAATCTTGTCGGCGCCGGCGGCGGTGCCGTCGGTCACGATCAGCAGGGAGCGGTAGACCTGCTCGTTCTCGCCGTTCTCCGCGGCCCAGAACTCGCCGATGTCCAGGGTGTAGGGGCTGGCGGAGGTGTCCACGGAGCGCCAGAGGTCCGAGCCGGTCGGGTCGGAGATCTCCGCGGCGCCGTCGGGCTCGACGTCCTCGGTGCTCAGCGTGCTCCAGTCGGAGGCGCCGGTGACGCGGGTGTGGTGGACGCCCTCGAGATAGGCGTCGATGTCGCTGTTCGAGGCGGTGATCACGGAGACGTCGGAGGCGCCCTCGATCACGACCTTCCCCTCCTCGCCGCCCACGTAGAGCACGCCCGGGTCGATCACGACGGCGGGACCCGGATCCTCCAGGGTCGCCGTGGCGGTGGTCTCGGGCTCGGGGGCCCAGGTGGTCTCGCCCAGACGGCCGAGCACGAGCCCGATCAGTCCGATCAGGACCAGCAGGACGGCCAGGAGTCGTTGCACGGTGGATTGCTCCTTCGATGGGGGCCGCCAGGCCCCGGACACGGGACCGCTCCACGATACGAGCACGGCGCGTCGGCGACCAGGCCCCCGTGAGCATGGGCACCTGGGGTGAAGCACCTCTCACACCCCTCTCATCGCCCTCTCATCGGCGCCGGGCCGCTCCCCCGTCGCACCTCTCGGACCGCCCCGCCGGGTCGACTAGAGGCCCGCCACAGGTGTCGTACCCTGTCGGGGTGCGTCTCGTCGTTGCCCGCTGCTCCGTCGACTACACCGGTCGACTCACCGCCCACCTGCCGCTCGCTCCCCGTCTGCTGATCGTCAAGGCCGACGGAAGCGTGCTCGTGCACTCCGACGGCGGCGGCTACAAGCCCCTGAACTGGATGAGCCCGCCCTGCACGCTGACCACCTCGCGCCGTGACGACGCCGAGGCGGAGTCCGATCCCGAGGGCGACTGGATCGAGCAGTGGGACGTGGTCCACGACAAGTCCGGCGATCGCCTCCGGGTGCGGTCGCACGAGGTGCTCGAGGACTCCTCCCACGAGCTCGGCGTCGACCCCGGCCTGCAGAAGGACGGCGTGGAGGCGCATCTGCAGGCGCCGCTGGCCGAGAACATCGAGACGCTCGGCGACGGCTGGTCGCTGGTGCGCCGTGAGTACTTCACCGCGATCGGCCCCGTGGACATCCTCGCCCGCGACGAGAACGGCGGCACCGTCGCGATCGAGATCAAGCGCCGCGGCGAGATCGACGGCGTCGAGCGACTCACCCGCTATCTCGACCTGCTGAACCGCGACCCGCTGCTCGCCCCCGTGCGCGGCATCTTCGCCGCCCAGGCCATCAAGCCCCAGGCGAAAGTGCTGGCCGGCGACCGCGGCATCGACTGCGTCACCCTCGACTACGACGCCCTGCGCGGCATCGACGACGCGGAGTCGCGCCTGTTCTGAGCCCCGTCCCCTTCGATCCACCCCGGGAGTGCGCATGCCCACCGACGTGCCCGTGCCGACCGACCCCTCCGCGCCACCCGCGGATCTCGCCCTGCGCGGCACCGCCGTGCTCGAGCAGGGGCTGGTCCCCGACGCCCTGGTGCTCTGCGCCGGGGAGCGGATCCTCTGGACCGGCCCCGCCGACCACGCCCCTGCCGAGCTCCTGCCCGGAGGGCACCGCGTCCTCGAGCACGACGGACTGATCCTGCCGGGACTGGTGGACCTGCACTGCCACGGCGGAGGCGGCGCCTCCTTCCCCGACTCCGAGGGCGCCGAGGAGATGCTCGAGGCGGTCCTCGAGCACCGCCAGCACGGCACCACCTCCCTCGTCGCCTCCCTCGTCACCGCCGACGCCGCGACGCGCGCGAGAAGGTCGCCCAGCTCGCCCGTCTCCACCGCGACGGGCAGATCGCCGCGATCCACCTCGAGGGCCCCTTCCTCTCCGAGGCCCGCCGCGGGGCGCAGAACCCCGCCCATCTCACGGACGGAGACCCGGCGCTGGTGCGCGAGCTCGCCGAGATCGCCGGCGGTGCTCTCGCGACGATGACCATCGCCCCCGAGGCCGCCGGGGCCGACGAGGTGATCGACGCGCTCGCGGGCAGCGGTGCCGTCCCCTCCCTGGGGCACACCGACGGCGGCGGCGCGGAGATGATCCGCGCCGTCGACCGCTCGCTCGCGGCGCTGCGTCACCATCGCGGGCGCTCCCCGGCGCCGACCGCGACGCATCTGTTCAACGGCATGCGGCCGATCCACCACCGCGACCCGGGCCCGGCTCTGGCGGCGCTGGATGCCGCCTCGCGCGGGGAGATAATGGTCGAGGTGATCGCCGACGGCGTGCACCTGGATGCGCGCACCGTCGCGCACGTCTTCTCGATCGCCGCCGAGGACCACGTCGTGCTGGTCACCGACGCGATGGCCGCCGCCGGGATGGCCGACGGCCGCTACCGGCTCGGGGCACTCGACGTCACCGTCGAGGGCGGCGTCGCCACGCTCACCGAGGGCGGGGCGATCGCGGGCGGGACCGCGCATCTGGTGGACGTCGCGCCATGCGGTGCTCGAGGCGGGAGTCGACCTGGTTGCCGCGGTCCGCGCGGCCTCGACCGTTCCTGCCCGGGTGCTGGGGGGCGAGGACCACATCGGGGCGCTGGCCGCCGGTCGACGCGCCGATGTGTCGCTGGTGGACCGGGCGCGCGCCCGGTCACGGTGCCGCGGGGCGGCCGGGAGGTCTGAGGTCGGGCCTGCCGGGGGTCCGTCCGGCCGGGTCGTCCGGGCCCGGCGCCGCCTGAGTGCGTTCGGCCCCGCCCCCGACCGCTCGGCTCAGTCCGCGTCGCCGATGACAAGGCCGGTCGGCGCGGCCTCGAGCCAGGAGTTCAGCGCCGCGCCCGGGACGAGGTCGACGATCGCGTGGATCTCGCGACGGTCGAGCAGGGTGAAGGCGAGCAGATAGGCCTCCTGCCCGCCCTCGACACGGGCCGGGAGCCGGCGCCGGTTCACCTCGACGATCTCACCGCGGCGGATCACCACCTCGGGACCGAACCGCACCGAGAACGCACGGAACCAGCGCAGGCGGTCGGTGCCGAAGCGCATCATTCCGTGCCGCCAGCGCTCACCGCCCACGATCCCCCGCCGCCGCAGCGAGCACTCGAAGGCACCGCGGGTGCGCGAGCCCAGCGCCTGGCGCTGGGCGACCAGCAAGCACTGCGAGCGCCACCAGAACGACGAGCATCCCGACCCCCACCAGGAGGATCGGGATGCCCTTGTCGTCCATCTGCGGCGCGCCGCCGATCAGATCCGGTCGGCGTGCGGCGCCTGGGCCTCCGCATCGTCGACGCCGATGGTCACGACGTCGGAGTCCACGGAGACGAAGCCGCCCGACACGGAGCGCTCGTCGACATGGCCGTCCAGGTCGTGGATCCGGATGACGCCGTCGCCGAGGATAGCGAGCGTCGGTCGCATCTGCGGCAGGATGCCCATCGAGCCGTCGATCGCGGGCACGACGACCTGCGAGGCCTGCCCGGTCCAGACGGTCCGGTCGGCGGTGACGAAGGTGACCTCGAGCGCACTCACGCGCCGAGCTCCTTGTCGATGCGGTGCTGGTTCTCCAGCACCATGTCGATGCCGCCCACGTTGAAGAAGGCCGACTCGGTGATGTGGTCGAACTCGCCGTCGCAGATGCCCTTGAAGCCCTCGATGGTGTCCTTCATGGGGACGTCCGAGCCGTCCACGCCGGTGAACTGCTTGGCGAGGTGGGTGTTCTGCGAGAGGAACTGCTGGATGCGGCGTGCGCGCGAGACGATGACCTTGTCCTCCTCGGACAGCTCGTCCACGCCCAGCATCGCGATGATGTCCTGCGGCTCCTTGTTGCGCTGGAGGATCTGCTTCACGCGCACCGCGGTGTCGTAGTGGTCCTGGCCCACGTAACGGGGGTCGAGGATCCGCGAGGTCGAGGCCAGCGGGTCGATCGCCGGGTAGAGGCCGCGCGAGGCGATCTCTCGCGAGAGCTCCGTGGTGGCGTCGAGGTGGGCGAAGGTCGTCGCCGGGGCCGGGTCGGTGTAGTCGTCGGCCGGGACGTAGATCGCCTGCATCGAGGTGATCGAGTGGCCGCGGGTCGAGGTGATGCGCTCCTGGAGCACGCCCATCTCGTCGGCCAGGTTCGGCTGGTAGCCCACCGCGGAGGGCATGCGGCCCAGCAGGGTGGAGACCTCGGAGCCCGCCTGGGTGAAGCGGAAGATGTTGTCGATGAACAGCAGACGTCCTGCGCCTGCTCGTCGCGGAAGTACTCGGCCATGGTCAGGGCCGAGAGCGCGACGCGCAGACGGGTGCCCGGCGGCTCGTCCATCTGGCCGAAGACCAGGGCGGTCTTCTCGATGACGCCGGACTCGGTCATCTCCTCGATGAGGTCCCAGCCCTCACGGGTGCGCTCGCCGACGCCCGCGAAGACCGACACGCCGTCGTGGTTGTTGGCCACGCGGTAGATCATCTCCTGGATGAGCACCGTCTTGCCCACGCCCGCGCCGCCGAACAGGCCAATCTTGCCGCCCTTGACGTACGGGGTGAGCAGGTCGATCGACTTGATGCCGGTCTCGAACATCTGGGTGGCCGACTCGAGCTGGTCGAAGTTCGGGGCCTGGCGGTGGATGGGCCAGCGCTCGGAGATCTGCGGCTGATCGGCGGGCTTGTTCAGCGGCGTGCCGATCACGTCGAACACGGTGCCGAGGGTCGCATCGCCCACCGGCACCGAGATCGGGGCGCCGGTGTCGGTCACGGCCTGACCGCGGACCACGCCGTCGGTGGGCTTCAGCGCGATGCCGCGGACCATGCCGTCGCCGAGGTGCTGGGCGGTCTCGAGGGTCAGGGTCGACGCCTCGAGGCCCGAGCCGGTGTCCTCGATCTGGATGGTCAGCGCGTTGTACAGGTCCGGGATGTTCCCCGGCGGGAACTCGATGTCGACGACGGCGCCGGTGACGCGCGCGACGCGCCCGGTGGCGGTCGGCGCCGAGGCGACGGGGGCCTGGCTGTCAGTGGTGGTGGTCATGTGTTCTCTCCATGTCGAGCCGACGCTGGGGCGGGGTCGGCCACAATGTGTCGGCGGATGTCTCAGCGTTCGGTGCGGCCGGATCCCGAGAGCGCGTCGGCGCCGCCGACGATCTCCGTGATCTCCTGGGTGATCTCCGCCTGGCGGGCGGAGTTCGCCAGCCGGGTGAACTTGTCGATCTGCGTCTGGGCGTTGTCGGTCGCGGTCTTCATCGCACGCGCGTGGAGGCGTGCTCGGAGGCCATCGCCTGCAGCAGGATGTTGGTGATGCGCGAGCGGATGTACCGCGGCAGCAGCTCCTCGATCACCGAGTCCGCGTCGGGCACGAACTCGTAGAGCGGGAACGTCGGGGTGTCCTGCTCCTCCCCCGCCTCGACCAGGCCCATCGGCACCATGCGGACGGACGAGGTGCGCTGGAGGAAGCGGCTCTCGAAGCGGGTGCCGACCACGTACATCTCGTCGAGGTGGACCGACGGGTCCTCGCTCAGGAGGTCCTCGGTCAGCGCCGCGGCGATCTCCCGCCCGAGCTCCGGGATCTCGTTCTCCTTGTACGGCGTCCACGCGCGGTGCGGGGGCCGGTTGCGGAACCGGTAGTACGACTCGCCCTTGAGGCCGACGACGTACATCACGGGGGTCTTGCCCTCGTCGCGCGCGTGTTGGCCAGGCGCTCGGCGGCCCGGATCACGTTATGCGAGTAGGGGCCGGTCATGCCTCGGTCCGCGGTGATCATCAGGATCCCGACGCGGCCGGTCTCGTTCCGCTCGCTCTCCAGGAACGGGTGCGAGATCTCCGTGGAGTGCGTCGCCACCGAGCCGATCGCGCGGGTGAGCGCCTCGGCGTACGGCGTGGTCGCCTCCACCCTGGCGTGCGCCTTGGCGATGCGCGAGGCCGCGACCATCTCCTTGGCCTTGAAGATCTTCTTCATCCCCTGGGCGGAGCGGATCCTCTGCTTGTATACCCTCTGCTGGGCTCCCATTGCTCTCCTCGTGCGAGATCGGTGCGTGGCCGGCGGGTGCCGCCGCCCCGTGCGGGACGGCGGCGGCTCGCATCAGCCTCGGACGATCTGCTCCTGCTCGATCTCGCCGGCGTCCATGCGCCTGCTCTCGTCGGTGCGCGCGGCGCTCTCGCCCTTGCCGGCCAGGAAGTCCTGCTTGACCTGGTCGAGGATGCTCGAGAGCTCCTCCTCGGTCGAGGACTCGAACTTGCCGGTGGTGCGGATGGCCTCGAGCACGCCGCCGTTGTGGCGCAGGTGCTCCAGCGGCTGGGCCTCGAAGTCGCGGACGTCCTCGACCTCGACGTCGTCGAACTTGCCCTTGGTGCCCGCCCAGATCGAGACGACCTGCTCCTCCATCGGGAAGGGCGAGTACTGCGACTGCTTGAGCGGCTCCATCAGGCGAGCGCCGCGGTGCAGGCCGCTGCTTCGAGGCCGCGTCCAGGTCGGAGGCGAACATCGCGAAGGCCTCGAGGTCACGGAACTGCGCGAGCGAGAGCTTCAGGGTGCCCGAGACCGCCTTCATCGCCTTCGTCTGCGCGGAGCCGCCGACGCGTGAGACCGAGATGCCGACGTCGACCGCCGGGCGCTGGTTCGCGTTGAACAGGTCCGACTGCAGGAAGCACTGGCCGTCGGTGATCGAGATGACGTTGGTCGGGATGTACGCCGAGACGTCGTTCGCCTTGGTCTCGATGATCGGCAGGCCGGTCATCGAGCCGCCGCCCATCTCGTCGCTGAGCTTCGCGCGGCCTCGAGGAGGCGGGAGTGCAGGTAGAACACGTCGCCGGGGTACGCCTCACGGCCCGGCGGGCGGCGCAGCAGCAGCGACACGGCGCGGTAGGCCTCCGCCTGCTTCGAGAGGTCGTCGAAGACGATCAGGACGTGCTTGCCCTCGTACATCCAGTGCTGGCCGATGGCCGAGCCGGTGTAGGGGGCGATGTACTTGAAGCCCGCGGGGTCCGAGGCGGGGGCGGCGACGATCGTGGTGTACTCCATCGCGCCGGCCTCCTCGAGGGTGGCGCGCACGGAGGCGATGGTCGAGCCCTTCTGGCCGACGGCGACGTAGATGCAGCGGACCTGCTTCGAGGGGTCGCCGGACTCCCAGTTGGCCTTCTGGTTCAGGATCGTGTCGATGCCGATCGCGGTCTTGCCGGTCTGGCGGTCGCCGATGATCAGCTGACGCTGGCCGCGGCCGATCGGGGTCATCGCGTCGATGGCCTTCAGACCGGTCTGCATCGGCTCCTTGACGGCCTTGCGCCGCATGACGCCGGGCGCCTGCGGCTCGAGGGCGCGGCGGCCGACGGTCTCGATCTCGCCGAGCCCGTCGATCGGGGCGCCGACCGGGTCCACGACGCGGCCGAGGTAGCCGTCGCCGACGGGGACCGAGAGCACCTGGCCGGTGCGGCGGACCTGCTGGCCCTCCTCGATGCCGCTGAACTCGCCGAGGACGACGACGCCGACCTCGCGCGGCTCGAGGTTCAGGGCGAGGCCGAGCGTGCCGTCCTCGAAGCGGACGAGCTCGTTGGCCATGACGTTCGGGAGGCCCTCGACGCGCGCGATGCCGTCGGCGGCCTCGCTGACGCGGCCGACCTCCTCGCGCTCGGTGGCGCCTGCCTGGTAGCTGGACACTGCGCTGTCCAGGGCGTTCCGGATCTCCTCCGGGCTGATCGTGAGCTCCGCCATCTCTTCGCTTCGCTTCCTCTCGGTCTCCCCGTGACGGGGATGGTCTGGTAAGTGCTGGGGACGCCGCGGCGTCGTGGTCTGGGTCAGGCCACGAGCGAGGACCGGGCCCGCGAGAGCCTGGCCAGCACGGTGGCGTCGTAGAGGTCGTCGCCGACCTGGATCCGGAGACCGCCCACGACCTCGGGGTCGTGCTGGAGGTTCATCTGCACCTCGCGGCCGTAGATCGAGGCGAGGACCGCCCCGAGCCGTGCCTCTTTGCGTCTCGTCGAGCGGGACCGCGCTGTGCACCGTCGCGAAGGCGCGACGACGGCGGTCCGAGGCGAAGCGGGCGAACTCCTCGATCCGGCGGGCGGGCTTGGTCTCCGTGCGACGTCCCACCGCGCGGGCCGCGAGCGCGACCGTGAGGCGGTGGGTGCGACCCTCCAGCGACCGCGTGAGGAGCGCCGCGCGCTGCGAGGGGTTCTCCCGCGCGTCGTCGAGGGCCGTGGTGAGCTCACCGCTGCCATCGATCATGCGCGCGACCTCGAACTGCTCCGACTCGACCTGCTCGAGCACGCCCTCGGCATGCGCCTGCTGGAGCGGCCGCCGAGACGCCGAGCGACTCGAGGGCATCGAGGATGTCCTCCTGCTCGGACCAGCGCCGGCGGACGACCTCGAGGGCGAGCTCGAGGGCGCGGGGGCCGACACGACCGCCGAACAGCGCGCGCACGGTCTGCTCCTTCACCGCGACGGGGCGGCCCGGATCGGACAGGGTGCGCACGAGCTGGTTGCTGGAATCGATGGCGTCGGCCACCGAGAACAGCTCCTGGGCGTCGGTCTCCGGCGCGCGCCGTCGGCCGCGAAGGCGGCCTCGGCCTGGCGGAGCACCTCGGCGAAGGAGGTGGAGGAGGTTCCTCGCATCACGGGTCCTTATCGGGTGGTGGTCTGGCTCGACTCGAGGTCGTCCAGGAACCGGTCGATCACACGGCGGGAGCGCTCGTCGTCGGTGAGGGACTCCCCGACGATCTTCGAGGCGAGGTCGCTGGCGAGGGTTCCCACCTCGCCGCGCGGCTCGGCCGCGGCGGAGATCCGCTCGGCGCTCAGCCGCTGACGACCCGCGGTGAGCACGCGCTCGCTCTCGGACTCGGCGCGGGAGCGCGCCTCGTCGATGATCTTCTGACCATCGGCACGAGCCTTCTCGCGGATGGACGCCGCCTCCTGGCGTGCCGCCGCGAGCTCCTGCTCCTGATCGCTCTTGAGCTGGTCGACCTGCTCCTGGACCTTCTCCGCGTTGCGGAGCCCGCCCTCGATCTTCTCTGCGCGCTCGTCCAGCACCGCGGTGAGCCGCGGCAGGATGAACTTCATGAAGACCAGCGCGAAGATCACCAGGAAGATGAGCGACCAGACGATCTCCTGGGGCATGGGGACCAGAAGGCGCCAGCTGGGTACCGTCTGCTCTCCTTCGGCAAGAATCATGGGGTGAGCCTCAGCCGAAGAGCAGGCCGGTGACGATGGCCAGCAGCGTCAGGATCTCGGTGAAGGCGATACCGATGAACATGGTGGACTGGAGCTGGCCGCGGAGCTCGGGCTGGCGGGCGGTCGCCTCGGCGGTCTTGCCGACGATGATGCCGATGCCGATGCCGGGGCCGATGGCAGCGAGGCCGTAGCCGATCGACGCGACGTTGCCGTTGAGCTCAGAGAGGATCATCGGGTCCACAGGGGGTTTCCTTTCGTTGTGCCGCCCGGGCGGGCGGCGGACAGGTCAGTCGGGGGGTTCGTGGGTCGGGGGCAGGTCAGTGCTCGTCCGAGGTGGCCATCTGGATGTACACCGCGGCGAGGATCGTGAAGATGAAGGCCTGCGGCGCGGCGACGAAGATCTCGAAGCCGTAGATGCCGATCGCCAGCGCGCCGGCGAAGGGCGAGACCGCCACCAGCCAGGAGCCCGAGAAGAGCAGGCCGTGGGTCAGGCCGATGAACACCACCAGCATGATGTGGCCGGCGACCATGTTCGCGAGCAGTCGGATCGTGAGCGATGCCCAGCGGATCAGCACCACCTGCAGGAACTCGATCGGGATGAGCAAGCAGATAGATGGGCTTGGGCGGCCCGGGCGGGGCGGTCTCGTGCTTGAGGTAGCCCGCGATGCCGCGCTTCTTCACGCCGGCGCTCACATAGACCACGAAGGTCCACAGGGCCAGCAGCAGTGGGAGACCGATCACCGAGGTGCCGGCGAGGTTCATGCCCGGGATGACGCCGGAGATGTTCATCGTCAGGATGAAGAAGAACAGCGTGATGAGGAAGGGCGCGAACTGCTTGCCGTGCCGCAGTCCCAGCGTGTTCTTGATGATCGAGCCGTTCACGAACTCGATGAGGAGCTCGACGATGCTCTGGGAGCGGCCCGGGACGAGCTTCGCGCGGGAGGCGATGATGCACAGCACGATCAGCACGACGGCGATCATGATCAGGCGCACCAGCTGGACGCGGTTGAACTCGAACGGGGTGCCCGCGAAGAGGATCGCGTCGGGGAAGAACTCGTCCAGCGTCGGGATGTGGAAGAGCGAATCGCCCTCGGCGTGCGGCGTGGGGCTGAGGTCTGCGGTGTTCAGCTCGATCTCCCGTGGTCTGGGGCCGACAGCTCTGTGGCGGCCTCGATGTCATTCTCGATCTTGCCGACCCGGTTGCGGCCACCATTGCCTGCAGCGATGGACGACGCCGCGGCGTCCCGGGTGGTCGATCAGTGGTCGGGCCTCACGTGGTTATGCACCGTGATCAGCGCTCGAGCACCTCCGAAAGCATAACAGAGGATCATTCCCCGGCAGGGGCGTCAGGAGCGGTCCGAGGTGTCGTCGACGGGGGCCACGTCGAGGGGCTGGCGGGTCCTCAGAAGCACGCTCGCCTCGACGAGCATGGCCGAGACGCCACCGACCAGCAGTGCGATCCCGATCCACGGCGCGGACAGCGCCTCCTGACCCCTGACAAGGAGTAGGACCAGGATCACAACGAACATCTTGACCGCCCAGGAGCCCAGCACGGTCGCCGCCATCGTCACGGGGGTCATCCGCGGTCCGGCGAAGGCGATCGCGACGGTGGGGAGCACGATCACCAGCGTCAGCGCGGTGCCGACGAGGGCCCCGTACAGGGCCGCGTCCTCCGGACGGGTCGCGGCGAGGGCGAGCACGACGCCGTCGGCCAGAAGGCCGACGCCGGCGGCGATCAGCGTCGCGCGCCGCATGGAGCGGTCGCTCGCGGCGCGCCGCGGGGAGCGCGGGCTCGAGGAGGCGGGGGTCTCAGGCTGAGCGGGCATCGGAGTCCTTCCGGTGGCGGCCGGGCCGCCATCTGAGCGGGTCGAAGGTGAGCAGGACGGCCAGGAGCATCCCGATCGCCCAGAAGATCCCGACCACGTGCCGCGGGGCCATCAGCGGCGCAGCAGGCCCACGCAGATCACGATCGTCCAGGTGTACATGATCAGCACCGCGGTGCGCTTGGAGTGGCCCAGGCCCAGCAGGCGGTGGTGCAGGTGCGCCTTGTCGGCGTGGAAGGGGGACTTCCCCGAGCCGATCCGTCGGACCACGGCGAGGCCGAAGTCGAGGATGGGGATCACCATCACGCCGATGGGCGCAGGATCGGCAGGAACTGGCCGAAGAAGTCCGCGCCGGAGAGGGTCGCGGGGTCGACCTGGCCGGTGACCGCGATGGTGGAGGCCGCGAGCAAGAGGCCCAGCGCAAGATCGAGCCCGAGTCCCCCATGAAGATCCGGGCTCGGGTGAGGTTGTGCGGCAGGAAGCCCAGACAGGCCCCGATCATCACGGCGGTCAGCGGCGCGGCGAGCGAGGAGTAGTCGGAGGCCGAGGTGTCGCGCGTGAGCATGTACGCGTAGTAGAAGAAGGCGGAGCCGCCGATCGCCATCACCCCGGCGGCGAGGCCGTCCAGGCCGTCGACGAAGTTCACGGCGTTCATGCTGACCACCACCACGAGGACCGTGAGGATCAGCGCCGCGCGCCCCGACAGGACGGTCATGCCGTTGATCGGGAGGGTCACCAGGCTCACCCCTTGCCAGGCGAGCAGCAGCGCGGCGAGCACCTGGCCGGCGAGCTTGGTCATCCAGTCGAGGTCCCAGCGGTCGTCGGCCGCGCCGAGCAGGCACACCAG
Organism: Brachybacterium sp. GPGPB12; assembly: GCF_038396325.1. Taxonomy (NCBI): domain Bacteria; kingdom Bacillati; phylum Actinomycetota; class Actinomycetes; order Micrococcales; family Dermabacteraceae; genus Brachybacterium; species Brachybacterium sp. GPGPB12. The sequence goes on from NZ_CP149573.1 coordinate 706,030, forward strand.
CGCCGCGGCGGAGAGGATCGCCCAGGGCTGGCGGGAGTCGTGGAAGAGTCCTTCGAGGAAGGGCACGTTGCTCGCGATCAGCATCGCGGCGACCACGCCGGCGAGCATCGCCAGCCCTCCCAGGCGCGGGGTGACGGCGTCGTGGACGTCGCGCTCCCGCACCGCGGTCATCGCCCCGGCGCGCCGGGCCAGCGGCCGCACCGCGGGCGTCACCAGGAAGGTGACCGCCGCCGCGAGCAGCAGCAGGAACAGGTAGATCCTCACCCGGGCATGTGCTCCGGGCGGGCGGGGCCGTCGTCCGGCCGGTCCTCCGGCGCGGGGGCCGTCGACCCGGAGGTCGAGGGCTCGGAGGCCGGGGACCCGGAATCCGAGGATCCGGGGGTCGAGGGCTCAGCCGTCGAGGGCTCGGAGGTGGAGGGCGCGACGTCCGACGGCGCGGCGGCGTCCTCGCCGGGAGCGGCCAGCGGCGTCTCGGCCGGGCCCTGCGGGACGCTCTCGAGCTCGGGCTCGGAAGGCAGGTCGAGGACGGAGGGGGTGTCCCCGTCGGCCGCGCCGGCGGGCGCGGCGTCGGAGGCGCCCTGGGTGCTCTCGGCACTCTCGGGCGAGGTCCCGGCCTCGCCGTCCTCGCGTTGCTCCCCTGCCGCGTCCTCGGCCTCCTCCTCGGAGGGCTCGGGCTCGGGGGCGGTGAAGATGTCGCCGACCACGTCGATGATCTGTCGCTTCGTGATGGCGCCCTCCCGCACGATCTCGGCGGGCGTGACGGTGGCGTCGAGGATCGTGGAGCTCGCGCCGATCCGGGCGGCGCCCCCGTCGAGGTACACCTCGACCGCGTCGCCGAGCTGGGTCGCGGCGTCGAGCACGGAGGTCGCCGCCGGCTTGCCGTGGCGGTTCGCGCTGGAGACGGCGAGCGGGCCGGTGCGGCGCAGCGGCTCGAGGGCGGTCTCGTCCTCCGGCATGCGCGGCGCGACGGTGCCGCGGGTCTCGCCCAGGTCCCAGGTGAGCGAGGGCTGAGCGGTGAGGATGATGGTCAGCGCACCGGGCCAGAGCGCCTCGGCGAGGTCCTCGACGTACTCGGGCAGGTCGGTCGCCAGCGCCATCAGCACGGCGCGGTCGCCGATCAGCACGGGCGGCGGGGTGTCGCGGCCGCGGCCCTTCGCCTCGAGCAGGTCCTGCACGGCCTGCGGGGTGAACGCATCGGCGCCGATCCCGTACACGGTGTCGGTCGGCAGGACGATGAGTCCACCGCCCCGCACGGCGTCGACGGCGGCGGCGAGGGCGTCCTCGCGGGTCTCTGGGTTCTGGGTGTCGTGCACGCTCACCGTGACAGTCTCCCATGTCCGTCCTGCGACTCCGATGCACGACGGCGCGCGATCAGGAAGCGGTCGCGTCCGGTGAGGTCGGGGGCCGTGAGGATCCCCTCGAAGCCGCCGTGGTCACGGGCGAGGGCGCGCGTCGCCTCGCCCTGCACGTCGGCGTGCTCCATCACGAGCAGGCCGCCGGGTCGCAGCGACCGCGCCGCCCAGGCCACGACGGCGCGCGGGACCTCGAGACCGTCCTCTCCCCCGCCGAAGAGGGCGCGGTGAGGGTCGTGCGCGAGGACCTCGGGGTCCTGGGGCACGGCGCCGGCGGGGATGTAGGGCGGGTTCGAGAGGACGGCGTCGACGGGGGCCGCCGCGGCGAGCTCCGGGACCTCCCCCAGCAGGTCGGCGTGCGGCACCCGGCCGCGGCCGGGACCGGCGAGCTCGAGGTTCTCGGCGGCGAGCTCCGCGGCGGCGCCGTCGACCTCCACCGCCAGCACGCGGGCGCCGGGCGACTCGTCGAGCACGGCCGCGCCGAGCGCGCCGCCGCCGGTGCAGAGGTCCACGATCTGCTCGAGCGGCCAGCTCGCGTGCTCGCGCAGCAGGTCCAGGGCGAGCTCCGTCTCCGGACGCGGGATGAACACGCCGGGGCGCACCCGCAGCTCGAGGCGGCGGAACGGGCGCCGCCGAGGATCAGCCGCAGCGGCTCGCGCGCCTCGCGCCGTGCGGTCGAGGCCTCGAGGCGCGCGTCGAAGTCCTCCGGTAGCTCGTCGAGCAGGACGAGCGGCCGGCCCGTGCGTGCGGCGTGGGCGATCAGCGCCCGGGCGTCGACGCTCGGCGAGGGGACGCCCGCCTCGCCGAGGCGCGCGGTGGTCCCGGCGAGGGCGGCGCGCAGGCGGAGGCGCGTCCGTCCTCCGGGGGTCCCTCCCCCGGGAGCCTCTCCACCCGGTGCCGGGCCGCCGGGGCTCCCGCCGTCGGCCCGGGTCTGCTCGGCACCCTCCGCCGTGCCGTTCACGCCGGGCCCTCCGTGCCCTCGCGGGCCGCCTCGGCCAGCCGGGCCTCGCGCTCGGCGCGGCGGGAGGAGTCGATCAGCTCGCCGAGGTCGCCGGCGAGGACCTGCGCGAGGTTGTTCGCCTTGTAGCCGGTGCGGTGGTCGGCGACCCGCGACTCGGGGAAGTTGTAGGTGCGGATCCGCTCGCTGCGGTCGACGGTGCGCACCTGGGAGCGGCGCGCGGCGGAGGAGGCCGCCTCCTGCTCGGCGCGGCGCGCGTCCAGCGACCGGGTGCGCAGGATCCGCAGGGCCTGTTCGCGGTTCTGCAGCTGGCTCTTCTGGTCCTGGCAGGAGACCACCAGTCCCGTGGGCACGTGCGTTATCCGCACGGCGGAGTCGGTGGTGTTCACGCTCTGGCCGCCGGGGCCGGAGGATCGGAAGACGTCGATGCGCAGGTTCGCGGGCGCCATCGCCTCGGCCAGCGACTCGGACTCGTCGGCCTCGTCCGCCTCGGGCAAGACCAGCACGCCGACGGCGGAGGTGTGGATGCGGCCCTGGGACTCGGTGACCGGGACCCGCTGGACGCGGTGCACCCCGGCCTCGTGCTTGAGGTGCGCGTAGACGCCCTCCCCAGGTGCGCCGGGGCCGCGGGCGGCGATCGCGACGGTGACGTCCTTCAGGCCGCCGAGCTCGGTCTCGGAGGAGGTCAGCACCTCGGTGCGCCAGCCGCGGGCCTCCGCGAAGGAGCGGTACATCCGCAGCATCTCGGCGGCGAACAGCGCGGACTCCTCACCGCCGGCGCCCGCCTTGATCTCCAGGATCACGTCGCGGGGGTCGTCGGGGTCGCGGGGGCGAGCAGGTCCTCGAGGTGCCCGCGCTCGGCCTCGAGGCGCTCGGTGAGCCGGTCGGTCTCGGCGGCGACCTCCTCGTCGTCCTCCCCCAGCTCGGCGAGCTCACGGGCGGTGGCGAGGTCCTCGGCGGTGGAGGACACGCGGTCAGCGGCCTCGAGGATCCCCTCGAGCTCCGCATAGCGTCGGCCGACGCGACGGGCACGGGCCGGGTCGTCGTGCGGCGTCGGGTCCGCCATCGACTCCTGCAGGGAGGCGTGCTCCCGCCGCAGGGTGGCCAGTCGGTCGCCGTCCTCGTGTTCGCTCATCCGTGCTCCTCCCCGATTCCTGCAGATCCCGCCTGCACGCGACGACGCCGGTGCACGCCCTGGGGCGCGCACCGGCGTCGGAGACCTGCTGTGCGTGGATCAGGCCGCGCAGGCGGCCGTGACCCTCGCCGCTGACACTCCGGTCAGGAGTTCTTCTTGCCGTAGCGGGCCTGGAAGCGGGCGACGCGACCGCCGGTGTCCAGGATCTTCTGCTTGCCGGTGTAGAAGGGGTGGCACGCGGAGCAGACCTCGGTGCTGATGACGCCGTCGGTCTTGGTGCCGCGGGTGGTGAACGTGTTGCCGCAGGTGCAGGTCACCTGGGTCTCGACGTATGCGGGGTGGATGTCAGCCTTCATGTCTCTCCTTGCTCGGGGTCGCTGGGTCGGTGCCCGGCGGGCGCCGTGAACCAGAACCGAGGTCACAGTCTGCCACGCCGGGGCGGGGCGGGGCGAGGGCTCGCGGTGCGGCGTGCGCAACATCGCAGCGGCCGGGGGCGGATGCGCCCGTCGGGCGCGGGGCCCCGCCCTGCGGCCCCGCCCGCGGGCGGATGCAGTCCCGCCCGCGGGGCGCTCAGGTCGACTCGCGCACCACGAGCCGGTAGTCGACCCGGCGGTGGGCCTCCTCGCCCCGCGGCGGCACGGTCCCCTCGAGCATCCCGGCGACCAGCTCGACGGCCTCCCGCGCGACGCGGTCGATGTCCAGGGCGAGCGTGGTCAGCTCGGGGGACACCAGGGTCGAGATCTCGAGGCCGTCCACCCCGGTCACGCGCACCCGGGAGGGTACCTCGATGCCGGAGCGGCGCAGGGCGCGCGGCATTCGCACGGCGAGCTCGTCGTTGAAGGCGACCAGCGCGTCGGTGCCCCCGGCGAGGAGCTCCGGCGGCGCCTCCTCGTGCCCCTCGTGGGGGTGGACGGTGCGCACGGGCACCTCCCCGCCCGGGGCGAGGCCGGACAGGGCGCCGACGAGGGCGCGGGTGCGCTGGTCGGTCTCCTGCGTGCCGTGGTCGAGCACGACGGGGCGCCGCACGCCCCGCTCCCGCAGGTGCTCGGCGAGGTCCACCATCGCCTCCGTGCGCGGCGGCTCGAGCACGCCGGCCTGGTCGATCTGCTCGGGCGTGCCGTCGACCTGCACGATCGGCATACCGCCGCCGCGGATCCCGGCGGTCGCCACGCCGTAGCCGACCAGCGCGTCCACGCGACGCGAGAGGTCCGCGGCGACCTTCTCGGGCGCGGGGCGTCGACCGCCTCGGCCAGGACGACGTTCCAGCCGTGCGGGGCGCAGGCGCGCACCACGGCGGCGCCGAGCTCGGCGTAGTAGGTGTTCGAGAGCCGACCGACGACGAGGCCGAGCGTCGTCGGCCCCTGCTCGACCAGTCCCCGCCCGAAACGGGAGGGGCGATAGTTCAGCTCCTTCGCGGCCTCGAGCACTCGCTCGCGGGTCTCGGCGCTGATCCCGGACATGTCGTTGAGCGCCCGCGAGACCGTCTGCCGGGAGACCCCGGCGCGGGCGGCGACGTCGATGATCGTCGCCCGCCGCTCCTGCCTGCTCATCGCGAGGGAGCGCGCAGGTCGAGCCAGGCCATCTCCTGGGCGCTGAGCTCGACGCCGAGGCCGAGTGTCGAGGAGCGCATCTCGGCGATGCTTTGCGCGGCCCGAACAGGGCGAAGGTCGGGAACTGCTGGTGCAAGACGAAGGCGAGCGCGATCGCGGTGGCGGGCACCCCGCGCTCGGCACCGAGCTCCTCGGCCCGGGCGAGGCGCTCGAAGTTCTCGTCGCTGTAGTAGCGGCGCACAAGCTCCGCGTCGGAGCGGTCCTCCGGGTGGGCGCGGCCGGTGAAGAAGCCGCGCGCCTGCGAGGACCAGGGCAGCAGGGCGATGCCGCGGTCGGTGAGCCATTCCTTGGAGGCCGGATCGGTGGCGTGGACGCATCCCTCCCACGGCACGTCCAGCGCCTCGGCGAGGCCGAAGTGGTTCGAGAGGATCGTGAAGCCGGTGCGGCCGTTGGCCTTCGCGTAGGCGTTGGCCTCGTCGACCCGCTCCGGGGTCCAGTTCGAGCCGCCGTAGGCGCGGATCCGGCCGGCGCGCAGGTGCTCATCCATGACGTCCACGAACTCGCCGACGGGGATGTCGGTGTTGTCGCGGTGCATCATGTACAGGTCCGCGTAGTCGGTGCCCTGCCGCTCGAGGGACTCCTCGAGCTGGCGGGTGAGGGACTCGGGATCGCAGTACGGGGTGTGCGCGCCCTTGGTGATCATCACGACGTCCTCGCGCACGCCGCGATTGCGGACCCACTGCCCCACGAGCTTCTCGATGTACCCGCCGCCGTAGATGAAGGCGGTGTCGAAGGTGGTGCCGCCCATCTCGAAGAAGGCGTCGAACATCGCCGAGGCGTGGGCGAGGTTCATCTGGTTGTCGCAGCCCATCACGAGGCGGGAGACCTGCTTGTCCACGCCGGGGATGCCGCCGTAGGCCATGGGGACCCCGGCGCCGGTGGGCACGCTGGCGGCCTGCAGCGGCCGGCCGGTGAGGGTGGGGATGTCGGCGGTGTCGGCCTCGAAGGGGAAGCGCAGGGAGAGCTCCTCGCGCCAGGCGTCCAGGGCCCGTGCCTGGCCGAGGGAGTTCTCGGCGGTGAGCTCGGGGACCTCGGAGCCGTCGCGGGCGGCGAGGGCGAGCGCATCGGCCTCCAGCGCGTAGGCGGAGGCGCGAGGGATCTCGATACGGCGCGGTTCCTTCCCCACCACGTCGAGCTCGATGACCTGCTCCTCTGTGAGTCCCCACGGATCGGCCAGGCGGATCACGCCGCGGGAGCCGGTGATCGTGGCGGACTGCGGGTCCGCCAGGCGCACGCCGGTGCGCAGGGAGGCGGTGGCGCCGCCGGGGAAGGTCAGCTGGGCGGTGGCCCATTCGTCGACCCCGGTCTCCCCGATCGTGCCGCGGCCGGTGAGCGAGGACGGCTCGAGGTAGGGACGGCCCGCGGCGGCGCCGGCCACGAAGCGGGCCAGGGACAGCGGGTAGCGACCCACGTCGAGGATGCCGCCGCCGGCGGTGGCGGTGTCGAACAGGCGGCCGCCGCGGGAGCCGGTGTCGAAGGCGAAGGAGGCGTCGACGTGGACGAGCTCGCCGATCGCGCCCTCGGCCACGAGCTCGAGGACCCGCACGGTCTGCGGGTGGAAGCGGTACATGTACGCCTCGAGCGAAGACCTTCCCGGAGCGGGCGGCGAGGTCGAGCAGCGCCATGGTGGTGCCGGAGTTCGGGGTCAGCGGCTTCTCGACGAGCACGTGCTTGCCGGCCTCGAGGGCGGCGGCGGCGAGGCGGGCGTGGCCGGTGTGCACGGTGGAGACGTAGACGGCGTCGACCTCGTCGCTGGCGAGGACCTGCTCGTAGTCGCCCACGAGCGCGGGCCCCTCGAGCGGGAACTCCTCCGCGAAGGCGCGGGCCCGCTCGGGCGAGCTGCCGCCGACGGCGACGAGGACGCCATGCTCCGAGTCGGGCGGCCTGGGAGGCGAAGCGGCGGGCGATCGCCCCGGGGCCGAGGACGGCCCAGCGGAACGGGGTGGAGGAGGTGCTCATGGGGCGGGATCCTTCGATGGGGGCGGGCGTCGTCGGCCGTGGACGCCCGGCGACGCGACCTGGAGGGCCCGCTCGTCGTGAACGTTCACTTTCCCTTACGGTAGCCGCTCCGACGACCGGTCACAAGCGCTTCCCCGGAGCTCGCCTGGATCGGATGCGCCCGTCCCCGCCGGGACGGCGCGCCCCGGACCCGACTCCCACGCACGGACGGGCCGGGACCGCTGCGCAGGGCAGCGGGTCCCGGCCCGTCCGTCGGCCGTGGCGGCGCGGGATCAGTCGCCGCTGCGCGCCCCCACGCTCGGGGTGTTCTTCTGGACCGTCATGAGGAACTCGGTGTTGGACTGGGTCTTCTTGACCCGCTCCAGCAGCAGCTCGAGCGCCTGCTGCTGCTCGAGGGCGCCGAGGACCCGGCGCGGCTTCCACATGATCGACAGTTCGTCCTTGCCCATCAGCACCTCCTCGCGGCGGGTGCCGGAGGCGTTGACGTCCACCGCCGGGAAGATCCGCTTGTCGGCGAGGTGGCGGGACAGGCGCGACTCCATGTTGCCGGTGCCCTTGAACTCCTCGAAGATCACCTCGTCCATCTTCGAGCCGGTCTCGACCAGCGCCGAGGCGAGGATCGTGAGCGAGCCGCCGTGCTCGATGTTGCGCGCCGCGCCGAAGAAGCGCTTGGGCGGGTACAGCGCCGAGGCGTCCACACCGCCGGAGAGGATCCGACCGGAGGCCGGGGCCGCGAGGTTGTAGGCGCGGGAGAGGCGGGTGAGCGAGTCCAGCAACACCACGACGTCCTTGCCCAGCTCCACCAGGCGCTTCGCGCGCTCGATCGCGAGCTCGGCGACGATGGTGTGGTCCGAGGCGGGGCGGTCGAAGGTCGAGGCGATGACCTCGCCCTTGACCGTGCGCCGCATGTCGGTGACCTCCTCGGGGCGCTCGTCGACGAGCACGACCATGAGGTGGACCTCGGGGTTGTTCGCGGTGATCGCGTTGGCGATCTGTCGCATGATGATCGTCTTGCCGGCCTTCGGGGGCGCGACGATGAGGCCGCGCTGACCCTTGCCGATCGGCGAGACGAGGTCGATGATCCGCGGTGCGACGGAGTTCTGCGCGGTCTCCAGGCGCAGTCGCTCGTCCGGGTACAGCGGGGTGAGCTTGGAGAAGTCCACCCGCTGGCGGGCCCGCTCGACGGGCATGCCGCTGACGGTGTCGACCTGCACGAGCGCGGCGAACTTGCTCTGATTCTGACCGCCCTTGCCGCGGCGGTTGCGGCCGCCGCCGTGGTGCTGGACCTGCTCGACGTCTTGCTCCTCGCCCTCGCGGGGCGCCTTGACCTGGCCGGTCACGGCATCGCCCTTGCGCAGGCCGTACTTGCGGACCTGGTTCATCGTCACGTGGACGTCGCTCGGGCCGGGCAGGTAGCCGGTGGTGCGCACGTAGGCGTGGTTGTCGCGGATGTCGAGGATGCCCGCGATGGTCATCAGCTCGTCGCCCTCGCGGACCTCGCTGTCGTCCTGCGAGCCCTGACCGCCCTGCTGGTTCTGGCCTCCCTGACCACCCTGCTCGCCGCCGCGGCCACGGCGCTTGCGATCGCGCGAGCGACTGCGGCCGCGCGAGCGGCCGCGGCGGTCCTCGTCGTAGCCGTCGCCGCCCTGGCCGTCCTCTGCTCGCCCGACCGGTCGGGAAGCTCGATGTCCTCGAGGCGGCGGCGCGGGGAGCCGCCCTGCTCGTTCTGCCGACCGCGGTTCTGCTGACCGTCACGATTCTGCTGACCGTCGCGGTTCTGCTGACCGTCGCGGCCCCGGCCGTCGCGCGCTGCTGGTCGCCGCGCTGCTGCTGGTCGCGGCCGCCCTGCTGGTCACGGCCCTGCTGCTCACGGCCCTCTTCGCTCACGGTTCTCTCGCTCGCCTCCCTGCTGATCACGGCTCTGCTGGTCGCGTCCGCCCTGGTCCTGCTGGTCGCCGCGGCGGCCGCGGCCGCCCTGCCGCGTGCCCGAGTCCTCGCGCGCGGCGCGCGCTCAGGCAGGTCGATGCCGAGATCGGGCGCAGTCGCCTCCGGGGCGGAGGCCTCGCGGGAAGTCGCGCGCGAGCGGGAGCGGGTGCGGGGACGCTCGGAGGCCGAATCGGACGAGCCGGCGGCCTCGGGAGCGGAGGAGGCGGCCTCGGCGGGCGCCGAGGCGGCGGACGTCGAAGCGGCCGACGTCGCAGCGGTGGGCTCCGCGGTGGGCGCGGGGGCGCTCTGGGCAGGGGCGGAAGAGCCGGTCGAGGCGGGGACCGCTCCCCCACGGAGCGCTTCGATCAGCTCGCCCTTGCGCAGTCGCCGGGCCCCTTTGATGCCGCGCTCGGCGGCCATTGCCTGCGACTCGGGGAGCTTCTTCGCCGCGAGGTCCGCGCCGGAGGTGGTGTCGTTCACCCGGGTTCCTTCCTGTCGAACCGGCCGCGCCGGTTCATGTCTGGTCTGGATGCCGCTCAGGGCCGGGGAACGTGCCCGGGCGGCGCGGCGGCGGGTCCGTGCAGGGGGCTCGTCCGCGGTGCGGGGCATCCGCGACCGACCTGCCGGTGTGCTTCGGGGTGCGTCGAGGGCGGCGAACGGACCCGTGGGGCATATCGACGAGGAGATGCGGGGACCGTGCGCGGCGCCGCTCGGAGAGACAGCTCAGCGAGCACATCGGGGCGCGGAGGTCTGCGCAGAGGATCCCCTGAGGGGACCATGGTGCAGGGATCAGCGTCGTGCGATGTCGCCTGGACGCAGGGTCAACCTACCACAGGGGCCGAGGGTCGCTCACGCGCCGCCACCTCGGCGATCCGCCAGCCCGCGGGGTCGCGGACGAAGCGGCGCACCAGCGGGGCGAGCTCACGTCGGTCGCCCGCCATCACGAGCACGGAGGGGCCGGCGCCCGAGATCACCGCGGGGTGGCCCTCCTGGCGCAAAGACCCGCATCAGCTCGACGCTCTCGGGCATGCCGGGGGCGCGTCGCTCCTGGTGGAGCCGGTCCTCGGTCGCCTCCATCAGCGGCTCCGGCGACCCGGCCAGGGCGTGGACCAGCGGCGCGGCCCGCGAGGCGTTGAACACGGCGTCGGCGTGCGGCACCTCCGCGGGCAGCAGGCCCCGCGCCCGGTGGGTGGACAGCGTCGCGGTGGGCAGCAGCACCACGGGGCGCAAGACGTCCGCGGCGTGGCGCAGCGGCACCGCCCGCGCGAGAGGGCCCTGCATCCAGGAGAGCACCGGCCCGCCCAGCGGCGCGGGCGCGGCGTTGTCGGGATGGCCCTCGAACTCGGTGGCGAGCTGGAGCACCGTCTCGTCGTCGAGCGCCTCCGGCTCCGAGACCATCCCGCGGGCGAGCAGGAGCCCTGCCACGGTCGCCGCGGCGCTCGAGCCCAGCCCGCGGCCGTGCGGGATCCGGTTCACGGCGTGCAGTGCCAGCCCGCTCTGGGGAGCCCCGGCGTGGTCGAGGCCGCGTCGCAGGGCCCGCACCACCAGGTGCTCCTCGCCATGGGGCACGGAGCCCGCACCCTCTCCGTCGACGGTGATCTCGAGACCGCCGGTGGTCGCCCGGACGCTCAGCTCGTCGCACAGGTCCAGCGCCAGGCCCAGGGTGTCGAAGCCCGGGCCGAGGTTCGCGGAGGTCGCGGGGACCTGCACGGCCACCTGCGTGTGCTGGATCCTCACAGCCCGATGGCCTCCGCGGCCGCTGCGATGTCCACCGGCACCACCGTCGGGGTGAGGTCGTGCTGGGTGAGGGCGGTGTCGGTGTCCTTCAGGCCGTTGCCGGTCACGGTGATCGCGATCGTCGCACCGGCGGGCACCTGCCCGCGCTCGGCCTGCTGCAGCGGCCCGGCCACGCCCGCGGCGGAGGCCGGCTCCACGAAGATCCCCACCTCGGCGGCGAGCGGCTTCTGGGCGTCGAGGATCTGCTGGTCGGAGACCGCGTCGATCAGGCCGCCGGAGTCGTCTCGGGCCTCGACGGCCAGGTGCCAGGAGGCGGGGGCGCCGATGCGGATCGCGGTCGCGATCGTCTCGGGGTCGGTGATCGGGTGTCCGGCGACGAAGGGGGCGGCGCCCGCGGCCTGGAAGCCCCACATCGCCGGCAGCCGAGTCGGTGATCCCCTTCTCGCGGTACTCCTTGTAGCCCATCCAGTAGGCGGAGATGTTCCCGGCGTTGCCGACGGGCAGGACGTGGATGTCGGGGGCGCGGCCCAGGGCGTCGGCGACCTCGAAGGCGGCGGTCTTCTGCCCCTGCGGCCGGAAGGGGTTCACGGAGTTCACCAGCTCGATCGGGTGCTCCGCATCGAGCTTGCGGGCGATCTCGAGGCAGTCGTCGAAGTTGCCGTCGACCTGGATCAGCTTCGCGCCGTGCACCACGGCCTGGGCGAGCTTGCCCGCGGCGATCTTGCCTTGCGGGATCAGCACCGCGCAGGTGATGCCGGCCGCGGTCGCGTAGGCCGCGGCGGAGGCGGAGGTGTTGCCGGTCGACGCGCACACCACTGCGGTCGCGCCGTCGCTGACCGCCCGCGACATCGCCGAGACCATGCCGCGGTCCTTGAAGGAGCCGGTCGGGTTCATGCCCTCGACCTTCACGTGCACCTCGGCGCCGACGCGCTCGGAGAGCGCAGGGGCGGGGACCAGCGGGGTGCCGCCCTCCCCGAGGGTCAGCAGGGTGTCACCCTCCTCGAAGGGCAGGTGCTCGCGGTACTCGGCGAGGACGCCGCGCCACTGATGGGCCATGGGGTCAATCTCCTTCGATGCGGAGGACGGAGTCGATGCTGAGCACGGTCGCGGTCGAGGAGAACATGTCCAGCGACGCGGTCATCGCGCTCTCGAGCGCCCGGTGGGTGCTGATCCCGATGTGGGCGAGGGACTGGGAGCCCTCCTCCCGCGAGTGGAGAAGCTCCTGGTGGATCGTCGAGATCGAGATGCCGTAGCCCGAGAGCGTCCCGGCGATCTCCGCGAGCACGCCGGGACGGTCCTGCACGGTCAGCGAGATGTAGAAGGCGCCGCGCGCGGCTCCTCGAGCGGGATCGACTCGAGCTCCGCGTAGCGGGACTCGCGCGGCCCCACTCCCCCGTGCACGCGGGAGCGCGCCGCGGAGACGACGTCGCCGAGGATCGCGGAGGCGGTCGGCGCCCCGCCGGCGCCCTGGCCGTAGAACATCAGGGAGCCGGCCGCCTCGGCCTCGATGAACACCGCGTTGTACGCCTCGGAGACGGAGGCCAGCGGGTGGGAGTCGGGGATCAGCGCCGGGTAGACGCGGGCGGAGATCCGCTCCCCGTTCTCCTCCTCGACCCGCTCGACGATCGACAGCGCCTTGATCGTGCGGCCCATCCGCCCGGCGGCGGCGATGTCCTGCGCGGAGACGGCCGTGATGCCCTCGCAGTGCACGTCGGCCAGGCGCACCCGGGAGTGGAAGGCCAGCGACGCAAGAATCGACGCTTTCGCCGCGGCGTCGTGGCCCTCGACGTCGGCCGTCGGATCGGCCTCGGCGTAGCCGAGCTCCTGCGCGCTCGCGAGCGCGTCGTCGAAGTCGGCGCCGGTGCGGGTCATGGCGTCGAGGATGAAGTTCGTGGTGCCGTTGACGATGCCCATCACGCGCTGGATCTGGTCCCCGGCGAGGGACTCCCGCACCGGACGGACCAGCGGGATGGCACCGGCGACGGCGGCCTCGAAGGAGAGGTCCACGCCGTGCACGTCCGCGGCCTCGTAGAGAGGAGGCGCCGTCCTGGGCGAGAAGCGCCTTGTTCGCGGTGATCACGCTCGCGCCGTGCTCCATCGCCTCCAGCAAGCAGGGCGCGGGCGGGATCGATGCCGCCCATCACCTCGATCACGAGGTCGGCCTCGCGCACCAGGGCGCCGGGGTCGTCGGTGAGCGGCGCGGCGGGCACGTGCGCGCCGCGGTCCCTGGTCCGGTCGCGCACGGCCACCCCGATGACCTCGAGGCGGGCGCCGATGCGATGGGCGAGCTCGTCCCCCTTTGCGCGATCAGGCGCGAGACCTCGGTGCCGACCGTGCCCGCGCCGAGCACGGCCACGCGCAGGGCGGGGGAGGAGGAGCTGTCCGGGCTCGCCGGAGGCCGCGGGACGGTCTGTGACATCTGCGAAGGGTCCTTCCACAGGGGCCGACGGGCGGGAGGGGCGGGCGTGTGCACTGTAGCCGAGGTGGCCGCGCCCGCGTGACCGCGTCTGAACGCGTGCGTCCTGGTCGGGGCGGGACGGCCGGGCCGTGCGGGTCGCGGGAGGGGCGGGCTCAGCCGACGTCGAGGCCGAGCAGGTCCTCCTCCGTCTCACGACGGATCAGGGTGCGGATCTCCCCGTCCTTCACCGCGATCACGGGCGGTCGCGGGACGTGGTTGTAGTTCGAGGCGAGCGAGTAGCAGTACGCGCCCGTGACCGGGACGGAGACCAGGTCGCCGCGTCGCACGTCGGCGGGGAGGTACTCGTCCTTGACCACGATGTCGCCGCTCTCGCAGTGCTTGCCGACCACGCGCACCACCACGGGTCGCTCCTCGGAGATGCGGCCCGAGAGCAGGCAGGAGTAGTCCGCGTCGTACAGGGCGGTGCGGACGTTGTCGCTCATGCCGCCGTCGACGGAGACGTAGACGCGGTGGTGGGGGCCGCCCAGGCGCACGTCCTTGACGGTGCCGACGGTGTAGAGCGTCTGCGTGGAGGGGCCGGCGATCGCGCGGCCGGGCTCGAAGGAGACGTGGGGTACCTCGAGCTCGAGCTCGTGGCACTGCTTCTCCACGATCCCCGCGATCCCGCTGGCGAGGGCCTCCGGGGTCGAGGGCGTGTGCTGGGTGTTGTACATGACGCCGAAGCCGCCGCCCAGGTCGAGCTGGGTGATCGTGTGGTCGAGCTCGTCGCGCACCTGCGCGACCAGGTCCAGCACGCGCCGGGCCGCGACCTCGAAGCCGCCCGTGTCGAAGATCTGGGAGCCGATGTGGGAGTGCAGGCCGACGAGGTCGAGGTGCTCGGCGGCCAGGACCCGGCGCACGGCCTCGAAGGCCGTGCCGCCGGTGAGGGAGAGCCCGAACTTCTGGTCCTCGTGGGCGGTGGCGATGAACTCGTGCGTGTGCGCCTCCACGCCCGTGGTCACCCGCGACATCACGGCGGCGCGCAGACCGAGCTCGGCGGCGACGGCGTCGACCAGGTCGATCTCGTCCAGGGAGTCCACGACGATCCGGCCCACCCCCGCCTCGAGGGCGCGGCGGATCTCGGCGAGGGACTTGTTGTTGCCGTGCGGCCGCGATCCGCTCGCCGGGGAAGCCGGCGCGCAGGGCGACGGCGAGCTCGCCGCCGGTGCACACGTCCAGCCCCAGTCCGTCCTCCTCGACCCAGCGGGCGACAGCGCCGCACAGGAAGGCCTTGCCCGCGTAGTAGACGTCGGCCCCGGCGAGGGGGCGGAAGGCCTCGGCGAAGGCGTCGCGGAAGGCGCGCGCCCGGTGACGGAAGTCGTCCTCGTCGAGCACGAAGGCGGGAGTGCCGACCTCCTCGGCGATCCGGGCGACGCTCACCCCGCCCACCTCGACCGCGCCGTCCTCGGTGCGGCGGGTGGTGCGGGACCACAGGCCGTCGATCAGGGTGTTGACGTCGCTGGGGTAGGGCGACCACGTGGGGGCCGCGTCGTTGCCGTGGAGGGCACCGGCTTCGTGGGCGCGCATGGGGGCTCCTGGTCCTCGCTGGTCTCCGGGGGAAGAGGTCGCGCCGGCGGCGCCCTGGGATCGTACGAGGGACGGGCGCGGCCCGGCGCGGAGGTCCGCTCCGCGAACACCTCGCCAGGGTCCGCCGGCGGTGGCGCCGGCGGCGGGCCACCGCCCGGTCGGCGTCGTCCTCGCAGGTCCGGAGGAGACCGGGCGCAGCGGCGAGTGTCCTGGTGAGAGCGTCGTGCCCCCATACAGCTCTGCCGCGCGTGAGGGATCGCACTTGATAGGCTCACCGTGTCGGCGCGGGAGCCGCCACGGCCCGTCCTCGGACGCCCGACGCATGCGCTCCTCGCCCAGCCCCGAACCCAGCGAAGGAGTCACGGTGTCCACCACGCCCGTCCCCGACCACTCCCCGGCCACGAGCTCGTCGTCGTCGCCAACCGCCTGCCCGTCGATTCCCGCACCCTCCCCGACGGCGCCACCGAATGGGTCACCAGCCCCGGCGGCCTCGTCACCGCGATGGAGTCGGTGATGCGCACCGTCGACTCCGGCGCCTGGGTCGGCTGGGCCGGAGCGCCCGGCGAGGCGCCGGACCCCTTCGAGGCCGACGGGATGAGCCTGTACCCGGTGCGGCTCGAGCAGGAGGACGTCGAGCGCTACTACGAGGGCTACTCCAACGCCACGCTCTGGCCGCTGTACCACGACGTGATCGTCGACCCCGTCTTCCACCGCACCTGGTGGGACTCGTACCTCTCGGCCAATCAGCGCTTCGCCGAGGCGGCCGCACCGGTCGCCGCCCGCGGCGGCACGATCTGGGTGCACGACTACCAGCTGCGGCTCGTCCCCCGGCTGATCCGGGAGAAGCGGCCCGACGTGCGGATCGGGTTCTTCAACCACATCCCCTTCCCCTCCGTGGAGCTGTTCTCCCAGCCGCCCAAGCGCAACTCGATCCTGCGCGGGTCGCTCGGCGCGGACCTGCTCGGCTTCCAGCGCGAGAGCGACACCCTGAACTTCGTCGCCGCGGTGCGGAAGCCGCTGGGCTACCACGTGGAGGGCACCACGATCTCGGTGCCCGGCCTCGGCGCGGCGCCGCGGCGCGAGGTCGAGGCGCGCACCTTCCCGATCTCGATCGACTCCGCCGCCGTCTCCGCGCTCACCGAGGATCCCGAGATCCGGGAGCGGGCCGCGCGCCTGCGGCACGACCTCGGCGATCCCGACAAGATCGTGCTCGGGGTGGACCGCCTGGACTACACCAAGGGCATCCGACACCGTCTGAAGGCCTGGGGCGAGCTCCTGGACGACGGGTCCATCGACCCGCACGACACGGTGATGATCCAGGTCGCCACCCCGTCCCGCGAGAGGGTCGAGGCCTACCGGCGCCTGCGCGACGAGGTCGAGCTCACCGTCGGCCGCATCAACGGCGAGCACGCGCCGCTGGGCCGGCCTGCCGTCTCCTACCAGCACCATTCCTTCGACCGGCGCGAGATGACCGCGATGTACATGGCCGCGGACGTGGTGCTGGTGACCGCGCCGCGTGACGGGATGAACCTCGTCGCCAAGGAGTACGTCGCCTCCCGCCCGGACCTCCACGGCGTGCTCGTGCTCAGCGAGTTCGCGGGCGCGGCCGACGAGCCGCGGGCGGCCGTGCTGGTGAACCCCCATGACATCGACGAGCTGAAGTCCGCGATCCTGCGCGCCCTGGCGATGCCCGAGGAGGAGCAGGAGGAGGCGATGCGCTCCCTGCGCCACCAGGTGATGGAGAACGACGTGCAGTCCTGGGCGCACGACTTCCTCGAGCACCTCGAGCACGCCGGGCGTGAAGCACAGGCCGCGGTGCGCGTCGTGAGGTCGCGCGGCGACGAGCCCAGCGCGCCCGAGGAGATCGACGAGGCGCGCGCGCCTTCGCCGACGTTCCGCGCCTGCTGATCGCCTCGGACTTCGACGGTGTGCTCGCCCCGATCGTCGAGGACCGCGACGCCGTCCAGCCCGATGCCGAGGCGCTCGGCGCGCCGCGGGACCTGGCCGAGATGCCCGGCGTCGCGGTGGCGCTCGTCTCAGGCCGCGCACTGGAGGATCTGGACCGGCACACGCAGATGCCGAGCTCCGTGGTGCTCGTCGGCTCGCACGGCGCCGAGGTCGGTGCACTGCCGCCGTGGATGCAGGCCGAGGTGCTGGACCGCTCCGCGCTGTCCATGACACCGGAGAAGGAGGAGCCGCTCGCGACGATCACGGCGGAGCTGCGACGCATCTCGCGCGCCCATCCCGGCACGGAGGTCGAGACCAAGCCGACCGCCGCGGTCCTCCACACCCGCAACGCCCGGGGCCGAGGCGGCATCAACGCCACGGAGTCCGCGCTCGAGTACGCCACCACCCTGCCGGACGTGACCGTCACCCCCGGCAAGGAGGTCGTGGAGTTCTCGGTGGTGCACACGTCCAAGGGCGTCGCCGTCGACGCGCTCGCCCGGGCCAGCGCCTCCGACGCGTGGCTCTACCTCGGCGACGACGTGACCGACGAGTCCGTCTTCGCCTCGGCCGAGGAGCAGGACGTCACGCTGAAGGTGGGCGGCGGCGACACCGCGGCGGCCCTGCGCATCGCGGACACCACCGCGGCGCGCGAGGTGCTGCAGCGTCTGCGGGAGCCGCGCGGCGAGCAGGGCTGAGCACCCGGGACGACTCGAGCCGCGTCCCCGATCGGGGACGCGGCTCGGAACTCGGTGCCCGCGACAGGATTCGAACCTACGACCTTCTGCGTCGCCGGTAAGTATAGTGGCTAGTGGGAGCTGACATGGGTAAAACCACAGTTCAAAAGCTCATAGCGGCGGCTACTCGCTGACATCAGTCGCTGGGCCGACCGTACTCCGCGCCGGCAACAGCGTCCGCGTCCGCGGAGAGCAGTGCGTTGATCACGTCTTGGAGCAGGTCGCGCATCAGATCCGGGGATGCTTCGGCCAGGGCTTCACCGAGCAGGCCGGAAGGGTCGACAATGCGGGGAGCGGTCATCGTGATGACTCCGTTCGAGGATTCTGTGGAAGGTTGACTCGAAGGATCACACGGTGGCCGCGCACACGTCCGAGACGATCACGGCGGCCACCGCGCTACACCACTATCGGGGACTCAACTGCCCCGAGACTACCCCCTCAACTGCGAAGAGCCCCTTTCACGTGCCCGACTTGCCGTCTTCGGAGCTGGGCCTTGACACCCCTGCACCGGGTACCCCCGCATCAGTACCGCACCTGCCGCTGGGCAGTCGATGCATCACCTGTCCGAACGGAATCGACCGGCCCCACGCTGATCACTGGTCCCACACCGCCGAAGCACTTCAACCGATCCGTCATTGCAGCATCATCGAGAAGCCGTCCTCGACACCGGCAGGTCCCGGGCCCGCTGACTGTGATGTCTTCGCGCTGGCGGCGTCGGCGGGGAGAGGATTTCGCAGTGAGCAAGACCGCTCTTTCCGGGATCGAGGCGACCACCGAATCCGGCCCGCGGTGCTCGCACGAAACCTTGGGGGCTCCATCGAGCCAGTGGCAATCCGGCCCGTGGTTGCCTCATCATGGAGCGATGACTGCTGAGCGTTGCCGATCCACCGCCGATCCTGCCGAACCCCTTTCCGATGCCGAGTCGCTCATCGGCCTGGTGGTCTCACCATCCCTGAGTGCGGTGCTCGGCCCCGAGGTCACCACCTCGGTGCGCAAGATTTTGGTGCAGCGGTATCCGGGAGTGCGCTGGCAACTGAAGATGGCCGAAGACCGGCTGGTCGATCCACCCACCGAGACCTTGGACCTGCTGGAGGCGGCCCGAAACCACGTGCTGGAGGAGAACTGGGATTTGGCCGTGGTGCTCACCGAGATCCCCCTGAAGACCGGCCGACGTCCGGTGCTCGCCCAGCTCAGCCCCGTGCACGGGGTAGGACTGGTCTCCGTCCCAACCCTGGGAGCCGTGCACGTGCGGCAGAAGGCGCAAGAGACCACCGTGCACGTGGTCGGGCGGCTCCTGGGCTACGACGCTGATGGCGCTCATCGATTTTCCCCAGAGTTGCTCGGTGAAGTTCCCCAGGGTCGCGGGGTTAGGTTAGCGGAGGTTGGTGCCGGTGGTGGCGCGGCGGATTTCTTCGGCGGCGGTGGCGTGGTGACGGAGCCTGTAGGAGGCGCCGTCGAGGGTCACCACGACGGAGCGGTGGAGAAGCCGATCGAGCATCGCGGCGGCGACGGTGGTGTCGCCGAGGATCTCTCCCCAGGCCCCCACGGGCCTGTTCGTGGTGATCACGATCGAGGTCTTCAGGTAGCGCTGGTTGATGACTTGGAACAGTGCTGATGCCGCTTCGGCCGGCAGTGGCAGATAGCCGAGCTCGTCGATGATCAGCAGGGTGGGGCCGGCGAAGAACCGCATCATCGTGGACCATTTGCCCTCGATCGCGGCGCGGTGGCGGCGGGCGGCGAGGTCAGCGGCGGAGGTGAAGTAGACCCGATAGCCAGCATTGACCGCGGCGTGGCCGAGGCCGGTGGCGATGTGGGTTTTACCCACGCCGGGCGGGCCGATGAGCAAGACGTTCGTCGCGTTCTCCAGGAACCGGCAGGTCCCGATCTCTGCGAGGAGGTTGGGGTCGATGCCGGAGGCGGCGTCGTGGTCGAAGTTGCTCAGCGTCGCTCCGGTGGGCAGGTTCGCGAACCGGAACCGGCCCGCGAGGCGACGTTTCTCGGTGGCGCTCACCTCGATCGCCAGTAGCTGCTCCAGGGCGTGGGTGAGGGTCCAGTCTTCGGCCTGGGCTTGGTCCAGGATGCCGGGGAGGGCTTCGGCGGCGTCGGCGAGCTTCAGCTCGTCCAGGTGGCCCTTGAGCCGCTGATAGACGGTCGCGGTAGTGGGTGTGGTGGTCATGTCAGGGTGTTCCTGTTCTTCGCGGCCTGCTCATAGGCGGCCAGGTCGATCACGGTGGCGTTCGGGGCCGGCGGCCCGGTCAAGACCTGGGCAGCGGCCAGCGCCGCAGCACCGGGTGGGATGCGTTCCTTACGGCGGTGGGGCCGTCCCGGCGGGGCCGAGGCCAGCGCGATGGTCTCCAGCGCGGTGACGTGCTGATCGGTGCGCTGGGTGATGCCCAGACCGGGCTCGGCCAGGCGGTGACGAGCAACCGCAGCGCCGGAGGTGGTGGTGATCTCGATGTGGTCCTTGCCGAGGTGCTGGTGAACATTGACCGTGGCCATCGCGAGTTCGGGTGGGACGGAGTATCGGTTGCCGCGCCAGTGGATCAGCGCTTGCCGCGAGACAGTCCGGTGTTCGGTCACCACCACCGGGAACGCCATCGGCGGTAGTGGCCGGAGACGCTCTTGAGCACGCATCTGGGCGGCGGTCGTGGTCCCGGTCGGGCTCTCGCGGCGCCTGCCGTCCTGCCGGGCCGCGAACTGTTCGAGGGAGGTCTGGGCCTGCTCGGCCGTGATCTCGTCGGGCAGGGTTCGCCACCAGCGTTGGGCGGCGGTGTGGTTGTTCTTCTCGACCACGCCCTTGCGGTTGCCTGAGCGGGGTCGGCAGGCGACGGCCTGGACTCCGTGGTGCTTCGCGAACGCGGAGAACATCGCGGTCAGGTCCCCGGTGGCGGGGTCCAGCACGGTCCGCATCCGATCGAACCGCCACACCCTGGTCAGCCCTCCGAGGAGGGAAAGCACGGTCGTCATCGCGGCCAGCAGGTGGGGCAGGTCCATCGAGGGCGCGATCGCGGCCCGCCAGACGCCGGAGTGGGCGAGCGAGCCGACCAGCAGGAACGCTCGCTTCGTGGGGTAGGCCCACTGCTCGGGTGCGTCGGGCGCTCGAGCCAGTCGAACTGAGTCTCCTCCCCGGGCGGATGGTCGATCACCGCGTTGGGACGCTTCGTGACGTGGGCGCAGGCCTGGCAAGCCGGCCGCAACGACCGGTCACGGATCTGCCGGGTCAGGGACTGGTAAGAGCCCTCGAACCCCAGCGGCCGCGGCTCGTCCAGCGGCGTCACGGCCCAGAGGTGAGGATCCTCGATCAGCCTGGCGGTGACGTAGTCGGTGAAGGGCCCGAATGCGTCCGGGACGGCGGGTTTGCGGACGCCCGGTTCGCGGTCGCCGCGGAGGTAGGAACGGATGGTCTTGCGGTCGTGGCCGGTGCGTCGGGCGATCTCGCTGATCGTGATTCCCTGCCGGTGCAGAGCGTGGATGTCCACGGCTGCTCCTCTCTGAGAGCATGAGCGTTGGGCCTCCCTGGAAGGCTGGTGAGTGGTCAGAGACCACCAGCATCCAGGGAGGCCCGCCTCATGCGACGGAGCGACCCAGACTGGGGAATTTCGGTGAGCACAACTGGGGAATTTCAGCGAGCGTCATCAACGCCGAAGACCGCAACGCCCAGCGGGATCTTGCTCGAAGAGCCCACCAGCTGTCCACCGATCTCGACGAACGCCCGGACGACAACGTCGTGCAGTTCACGGCCCGAGTGCTGAGCGGCAACGTGCGGTTGCTGCTGGGCATGATCCGCGCCAACCAGCCTTGGGCCTTCGTGGCCCGGCTCTCCCGGGCGATGGTCGTGGCGGCGGCCACCGGCATGCTGACATTGGTGGCCTCGGACCTATGGGTACTGGCCATGGACTACGGGCCGGTGCGCCTGGCCCTGCTGGCGGTGATGGCGATCGGGGCGGTGAGTGCCACCCTGGTCCTGGGAGCCGGCTTGTGGGAGCGCCCACGGCGGCGAGCCCAACGTGAGCAGGTGATCCTGTTCAATTTGGCCACCACCGCGACCGTGGCCATCGGGGTTGTGGTGTTCTACCTCGTCTTATTCATCCTGTCCTGGGCCGGCGCGCTGCTGCTCATCGACGAGCAGGTACTGGCCGATGTCGCCGGTCACCCAGTGAACGCTTTGGACTACGCGAAGATCAGCTGGCTCACCGCCAGCCTGGCCACCGTGGGCGGAGCACTAGGAGCTGGACTGGAGGACGAAGATGTGGTGCGCGCCGCCGCCTACACCCGGTCCAGCACCTGACACAGCCCCAGCACAGAAGAAACTGAATCGGCCCAGGTTTGATGCCGCCGCTGTTTGAGTCCGAGAGGATGGACAGCATGCCGAAGAAGATTGAATCGGCCCAGGTTCTCTGCCGCTACTTTGTGGGTGCGGGCTCTCGGGTGAGGGCCTCGTTGTGCGGCGTCTCGAACTCTATCGGGGTGAGCATCCCGAGGGAGCCGTGGAGGCGGCGGTTATTGTACCAGTCGACCCAGCCGGCGGTCGCGAACTCGACGTCCGCGAGGTTCCGGTAGGGGCCGGCGTGGAAGACGGTGGTGCGGATGCACTCGGTCTTGTAGAGCCCGTTGATCGTCTCCATCAGCGCGTTGTCCAAGGCGTCGCCGACAGTCCCGATCGACGGGGCGATGCCCTCGAGGGCGAGGTGCTCGGTCAGTCGAATGGCGGCGTACTGGGTGGATTCAATCGGTGGATGCAACACCCTCTTGCTCGAGTGACTGTAGTCGCTCGGCGAACACCTCAGCTGGAGACTTCCAGCCGAGGACCTTCCGGGGACGATTGTTGACTGCCAGCGCGACCGCTTCGAGGTCCTGCACAGTCCAGCGTGAGAGATCGGTACCCTTCGGGAAGTACTGACGTAGCGACCCGTTCGTGTTCTCGTTCGTGGGCCTCTGCCACGGCGAGTGGGGATCGGCGAAGAACACCTTCGTGCCCGTCTCCACAGTGAACTGCGCATGCCCAGACAGCTCCTTGCCGCGGTCCCAGGTCAGCGTCTTGCGCAACTGCTGCGGCAGGGTCGTCATCGAGGCAGTCAAAGCAGCGTTCATCGCCACAGCGCCGTAGCCGGCCAGGGCGGGACCGTTCTTGACCCGCGGTGTCTGCCCGTAGCCGTCCAGCCGAGGCAGGTGCACCAGCAACGTGGCTCGGCTCTTGCGCTCAATGACGGTACCGATCGCGGACCGGTTCGTGCCGATGATCAGGTCACCTTCCCAGTGTCCTGGCACGGCGCGGTCAGCGGCTTCGGCGGGGCGTTCACTGAGGACCACATCCTCGGTCACGTGCCCTTGAGGCTTGTTCTTCGACCGGGCTCGGGGCGCCCGCAGAGATCGGCCGGTGCGCAGGCAGGCGACCAGTTCTCGCTTGAGCGCGCCCCGGCCCTCGATGAACAGGGACTGGTAGATCGCCTCGTGACTGATACGCATGGACTCATCCTCGGGGTAGTCGATCTCAAGCCGGTGTGAGATCTGCTCCGGACTCCACGCCGTGACCCACCGCCGGTCGGCCCGGCGTGGCTTCGACCTGCCCTTCCACGCCGGTACGTCCGGCCCGGCCACGATCGACCCATCTGGATGGCACACATCGCCGCTGAGCCGGTCCTGGACGTAGTTCCGTAGTTTCGGGTTCGCGACCAGCTTCGCGGTCTTCGGCCTCCGCGCCATCAGCTCCGCCTTCCACTGCGCGACCGAGGCCCGGTACTCCAGCTTCCCGCCGCGGGTAGCGGCGTTTCGACGCGACTCGCGCGAGATCGTGGCCGGGTCGCGGTTGATCCTGCGCGCGATCTCGCGCACGCCCACCTGCTGAGCGTGCAGGACAGCGATCTCCTCCCGCTCAGGAAACGACAGATAACGTCCGCCAGGCTCGGTGAGTTCGATCGTCCTCATGCCGCCACCTTGTCGGAACCAGCGTGCCCCGACGGTCGCAGACACGCCCACCTTCCCGGCGCGTCCTCCGAGGAGCGTCCCGTCGCTATCTCTTTCCAGAACCTGCGTTCGATGCTTTGCGGCGCGTCTTCGGGGCGCCTGGCGAGATCATCGCCGACCGGCCCGTGAGTTCCTTCAGCCATCCAGCTGGTCGTCCCATCAACACCCTCCTCGACCTGAGGTGTTGCGTCCACCAGTTGAATCCACCCTGAGTCCCAGCGTCGCTGTGATGGATCAGGTTCCCTGGTGAGACGGGGTTTCCTTCCCTCTCGCGTTGCCACAGCGCGATTCGCAGCGGGGTCATGACCAGGTCGACCTGCTTCGAGGTGGAGGCGTGCCAGCCGACGATCCGCTGGGCGAAAACATCCACGACGAACGCGACGTAGACGAACACCGCCCAGGTGCGGACGTAGGTGAAGTCGGTGACCCACACCCGGTTCGGAGCAGGGGCGGTGAAATCACGATTCAGCAGGTCACCGGCTCGCTTCCCGTCCGGGCCAGGGATCGTGGTGCGGACCTTCTTCACCCGCCGGATGCCCTCGAGTCCAAGGGTCCGCATCGCCCGGTCCACCGCCCCGCGGGACGTGCCTGCGAGGCCTTCCTGGCGGCGGAGCGGCGCGACCCACTTCCTACGTCCGTAGCGGCCCTCGGGCGTCATATGGACCTGCTCGGTGGCGGGGTTGATGGTCCAGGCGAGGTCGCGGATCTTGTCCTCGACCAGGGCGTCTGTGACGGTGCGGGCCGCGATACGGACCGGGCTCTTCCAGGCCCGGTAGGTGCGTGCAGCGATCTTCAGGCCCTGCTGGCGCAGGACGCGGAGGATCGGCTCGACTGCATAGCCCTCGGTGCGCATCTCGTCGACGAACGCGCAGATCAACGGTTGCGGGGGGTCGAGCTCCCCCGCGAAGAAAATTGAAGCCCGACGAAGGATCTCATTGTCCTCGCGAAGCCGCTTGTTCTCTGCTTTCAGGCGCTTGACCTCGGCAGACTCCTCGGTCGTGATGCCGGGGCGGGTCCGGTCGTCGACCTCGGCCTGCGCGAGCCAGCGCCGCACGGACTCCCGCGAGACGCCTTCCTGCCGAGCGACCGCGGTGACGGCGGCGGTCAAGGTGGGGTACTCCTGGAGGTGCTCCCTGACGAGCCGCACGCACCTCGCGCGCAGCTGGGGATCGATCTTCTTCGGCATGCTGTCCATCCTCTCGGACTCAAACAGCGGCGGCATCAAACCTGGGCCGATTCACCTATTGCGTACCTCAGTGCGTACCTGTCCGCTCTGTCCAGGCATGAAGAAGGCCCCTGATCGGCGTTTCCGCTGACCAGGGGCCTTATCTGGTGCCCGCGACAGGATTCGAACCTACGACCTTCTGCTCCGGAGGCAGACGCTCTATCCACTGAGCTACGCGGGCGGACTCCAGGAGTCTAGCAACACCTGGGGGCGGTCGAGCACGTCGGCGGCGCGAGCGACCGAGGGTGTGAGAGGGACCTCACCGCAGCGGCGGGAGCTGGGCCCCGTGGAGCACGGCCGAGGGGTCCGCGGCGATGGAGAGGCCGCTGGGCGCGGCGCCGGAGCGCACCAGCAGGTCGCCGACCGCGGCGATCATCGCGCCGTTGTCGGTGCACAGCCGCGGCGGCGGGATGCGCGACTCGACCCCGGCGGCGTCGCAGCGCTCCTGGGCGACGGCCCGCAGGCGCGCGTTCGCGGCGACCCCGCCGACGATGACGAGGGTGCCCAGCCCGCGCTCCTGCACGGCGCGCAGCGACTTGGTGACCAGCACGTCGACGACCGCCTGCTCGAAGGAGGCGGCGATGTCCGCGACGGGCACGGGCTCGCCGGCGCGCTCGAGGGTCTCCACGGTGCGGGCCACGGAGGTCTTGAGTCCGGAGAAGGAGAAGGTGAAGGGCGCATCCCCGGGCCGCAGCATGGCACGCGGGAAGGCGAAGGCGCCGGGATCGCCGCCGACCGCGGCACGGGAGATCGCAGGCCCGCCCGGGTAGCCGAGACCCAGCAGGCGGGAGACCTTGTCGAAGGCCTCCCCTGCGGCGTCGTCGAGGGTGTCGCCGAGGTGCTCGATCGGATCGCGCACGAGGTCGCCGACAGCGAGGATCGAGGTGTGCCCGCCGGAGACGATCAGGACGATGGACTGCTCGGGCAGGGGGCCGTGCTCGAGGGTGTCGGCGGCGGCGTGGCCGGCGAGGTGGTGCACCCCGTACAGAGGCTTGTCCAGCGCCCAGGCGATGGACTTCGCGGCGGCGAGCCCCACGTGGACGGCGGTGGCGAGGCCGGGACCGGAGGTCACCGCGACATGGGTGATGTCGCGGGCCTCGACGCCCGCGTCCTCGAGCGCGATCTGCAGGGTGGGTACGACCGCTTCGAGGTGCGCGCGGGCCGCGATCTCGGGGACGACGCCGCCGAACATCGCGTGCTGGGAGGCGCTCGAGGCGAGGCCCTGGCCCAGCAGGGCCCCGTCCGAGACGATCCCGAAGCCGGTCTCGTCGCAGGAGGACTCCACCCCGAGGACGACGGGCGCGCCGGAGGAGGTCACCGCAGCAGCGACATCGGGTCGGAGTAGTTGCCCGCCTCGTCCATCTTCGCGAAGTGGAGGTGGCGACCGGTGGAGCGGCCGGTCGAGCCGACGTAGCCGATGGTGTCGCCCTGGGCGACGGTCGCGCCGACCGAGGTGTTGAAGCCCTGGAGGTGGTAGTAGCCGGTGACGACCCCGTTGCCGTGGTCGATCTTCACGCGATTGCCGGAGGCGTGGTGGTACTCGACGGCGACGACGGTGCCGGACTTGGCGGCCTTGACCGGGGCGCCGCAGGCGGCGCCGAAGTCGACGCCGTCGTGGCCCTTGTAGTAGCCGAGCACCGGGTGGACGCGGCCGCCGTAGCCGGAGGTGATGGCGCCGGAGGAGGGGCGGATGTAGCCGGAGTCGGCGCCGACGACGGCCTCGCCGTCGGCGGAGTCGGTCCCCCCGGCGGAAGCGGTGCCGTCGGCGCCCTCCGCGCCCGCGGCGGCCTCGGTGACGACGGGCTCGGGCTCGGGCACGGAGACCTCGATGCCGGTGCTCTCGACCTCGTCCTCGGCGGGGTCCTCCGCGGCGGCGGGGGCGGTGCGCTCCTCGGAGCGGCTCGCGGCGTCGCCCTCGGCGTCGCGCTCCTCGACGGCGGCCTCGGTGGTCGCGGCCGCGGCGTCGGTCGCGCCGGGCAGGGCCACGGGGGCGATCGCGGCGGCGGCCTGCGGTGCGGCGGCGGGAGCCTGGGCGATCGGCTCGGCCGGTGCGGCCTCGTCGGTGCCCGCGGCGGCGGCGGCGAGAGGAGCGGCGATGGTGGCGGTGGCGAGGACGCCGAGGACGCCCGCCTTCACGGCGCCCGCGGGCAGGGCGTGGTCGCGGTGCGTTCCTCCGACCGCACGGTGCTTGCGCACCGTGGCGCGTCCATCAGCGCGATGATTCGCCACCTGAGATCCTCTTCCATTTCGACTGCGGGTCTCGTCCGTGCATCGGTTCCGGCACGACAGCTGTCCCGTGCGCGACGCCGGACGGGGAAGTACGCGCCGCTGAACAACGTCGACCAACCTAGGTGCAGGTCAGCGCGTCGGGCGAGCGAGGCGACCGGGTCATTGCCAAGTTTTTGCCATGTAGGCTGAAAGGTGGGGAGATCTTGACGGGAGCGGCTCCCGGGAGGGGTGCGCGTCACTCCTGCGGGCCGTTCCGGGCCTGCGATGCGGACTCGCCCGGGTCCCGCGCGCCCCTCCGGGGAGCGTTCCGGCAGGCGCCGTGGGAGTTCTGTGCAGGAGTCGTGGGGCGCCCTCCGCCTCCGTGTTCGTCCGGGGGACGCCGTCTAGAGTGACCCCCATGTCGATCCCGGACCGCGACTCAGCCGCCGACCCCTCGCCCGTGCGCGTGGTGGTGATCGAGGACGAGCCCACGATCACCCGCGCGATCGCCGATCGGCTCACCGCGGAGGGCTGGGAGGTCTCCACCGCCCTCGACGGCCCCTCCGGCGTGCGCACCGTCGCCGAGGTGCGCCCGGACCTCGTGGTGCTCGACGTGATGCTCCCCGGCTTCGACGGGCTCGAGGTGTGTCGACGCATCCAGGCCGACGAGCCGGTCCCGGTGCTCATGCTCACCGCGCGCGACGACGAGACCGACATGCTCGTCGGCCTCGGCGTCGGCGCCGACGACTACATGACCAAGCCCTTCTCCATCCGCGAGCTCGTCGCCCGGCTGAAGGCGCTCGCTGCGCCGGGTGCGCCGCGCGGGCCCGCCCGCACCGGGCGAGACGGAGAAGCAGGAGGCGCCGCAGTTCGGCGACCTCGTGATCGACCGCGCCGGCCGACGGGTGATGCGCGCCGGGGTGCCCGCCCATCTCACGCCCACCGAGTTCGACCTGCTGCTGTGCCTGGCCCACGCGCCCGGCACCGTGCTCACCCGCGAGCGACTGCTCGCCGACGTGTGGGACTGGGTCGACGCGACCGGCACCCGCACCGTCGACTCCCACGTCAAGGCGGCGCGCCGCAAGCTCGGCGCGGATCTCGTGCGCACCGTGCACGGCGTCGGCTACGCGCTCGAGATCCCGGAGGATCCCGAGCAGGACGCCCCGGCCGCCGGCTCCGAGGGCGCCGTGACGGACCTGCACTCGATGCCCACCCCGCACGAGCCGACCTCGGACTCGTGAGCGGGCCCCGCCCCGGAGGCGTGGAGGCCGCCGCGCGCACGCCCGCCGCCGGGTCCCCGAGCGGCTCGACGTGCGCCCGCTGGACCGCTTCCGCTCCTTCAAGGTCAAGCTCGGGATCCTGGTGGGCGTGAGCGTGACCGTCGCGGCGTCGCTGACGCAGGTGAGCATCCGCGCCGGGATCGAGCCTCTGCTGTCCCTGCCGCTGGTCGTGATCGCCGCGCTGGTCTCCACCCAGCCGCTCGCCCGGGGCATGACCTCCCCTCTGCGGCAGATGACCGCGGCCGCCCAGGCGATGGCGCGCGGGGACTACAGCGGACCGGTGCGCGCCACGAGCCGCGACGAGGTGGGGCGACTGGCCGAGGCCTTCTCCGTCATGGCCGCCGAGCTCGAGCAGACCGACCGCACCCGCCGGGACCTCGTCGCGAACGTCTCCCACGAGCGCGCACGCCCGTCGCGGGCCTGCGCGCCCAGCTGGAGAACCTCGTCGACGGCGTCACCGAGCCGGATCCTGCCGCGCTCGAGGTGGCCCTGACCGAGACCGAGCGGCTCTCCCAGCTCGTCGACCACCTGCTGGACCTCTCCCGGCTGGACGCCGGGGTGATCCATCTCGACCTCGAGGGGGTCGAGCTGACCCCC
The DNA here is from genome assembly GCF_038396325.1 of Brachybacterium sp. GPGPB12. Taxonomy (NCBI): domain Bacteria; kingdom Bacillati; phylum Actinomycetota; class Actinomycetes; order Micrococcales; family Dermabacteraceae; genus Brachybacterium; species Brachybacterium sp. GPGPB12. The sequence goes on from NZ_CP149573.1 coordinate 734,647, forward strand.
TTCCTCCACGAGGTCGTGGACGCCGCCGCCCTCGCCGCCGGCGGGCGAGACGTGCGCTGGATCGTCGACGTCGACCCGCCGGACCTCTCCGTCGCGGCCGACGCCGCCCGGCTCCACCAGGTGATCCACAACCTGCTGGAGAACGCCGCCCGCCACTCCCCCGCCGGCGGACGCATCCACATCCGTGCCTCCCGCACCGGGGAGGACGACGGCGTGCGGATCGACGTCGACGACGAGGGCCCCGGCATCGCGCGCGAGGACCGCGACCGGGTCTTCGAGCGCTTCCAGCGCGGCGGGGCCGCGGACTCCTCCGGCGGGACGGGCCTGGGGCTGGCCATCGCGCGCTGGGCGGTGGGCCTGCACGGAGGCACGATCGAGGTGCTGGACGACCCCCGCAGCACCGGAGCGCAGGAGGGTCGCTCCTCCCTGATCCGGGTCGTGATCCCCGATCACGGCCCGGTGGCGTGATGTCCCCCACCACCGGCGTCCCGTCTTGCGCGCGACCTGCGCCGCGGCGCGCACCGGAACCCGCGGGCCGTTACGCTGGGACCATCCGTATCTCTCGATTGTGAGAAGGCTGGCGATCTCAGAGTGTCACAGCAGACACAGGACTCCGATTCCGCGGAGTTCGGCCCCAATCAGTGGCTCGTGGACGCGCTCCGCGAGCAGTGGCGGGAGGACCCCTCGAGCGTCGACCCCAGCTGGGCGGAGCACTTCGCCTCCACCAGCTCGGCACGCACCGAGGCCCCCGACGCTCCCGGCCCGACCCCGCAGACCTCCGAGGCGGCGACGACGCCGCCCGTGGCGGCTCCTCCCTCGACCCCCGATGCGGCGCCCGCCCCCGACGACACCGCGGACGAGGCGTCCACGCCGGACGCCTCCACCCCCGCTCCGGCCCCGTCGCCGACGCCCGCTCCCTCCTCCCCGGCCGCCCCGTCGGCCGCCTCAACGCCCGCGAAGGAATCCCCCGCCGTGAACGACGCCACCTCGACGCCCGCCCCGAGGACACCCGCGGTCTCCACGACCTCCGACCGTCCGGCCAAGGTCCCCACGACCACCGCGCAGATCCCCGCGGTCGAGCCGCACGAGCCGGAGCCCACGAAGCCGCGCGCGGCCCGGCCGCCGCCGTGGTGCGGAACATGGACGAATCCCTGACCGTCCCGACCGCGACCTCTGTGCGCGACGTGCCGGTCAAGCTCCTGTTCGACAACCGCATCGTGATCAACAACCACCTCAAGCGCCACCGCGCGGGCAAGGTCTCCTTCACCCACCTGATCGGCTGGGCGATGGTCGAGGCGGTCACCGAGATCACCGACATGAACAACGGCTTCGACGTCGACGAGAAGGGCAAGCCGCTCCTGCTCAAGCGCCAGGACGTCAACTTCGGCCTCGCCATCGACATGCCCCGCCCCGACGGCTCCCGCGGCCTCGTGGTGCCGAACATCAAGGCGGCGCGGCGCTTCGACTTCCGCGGCTTCTGGAAGGCCTACGAGGAGGTCGTCAAGAAGGCCCGTGCCGGCAAGCTGACGATGGACGACTTCACCGGCACCACCGTCTCGCTGACCAACCCCGGCGGCATCGGCACCGTCCACTCGATCCCCCGCCTGATGAAGGGCCAGGGCGTCATCGTGGGCGTCGGCGCGATGGACTACCCCGCCCAGTTCCAGGGCGCGAGCCCGGCGACCCTCGCCGAGCTCGCCGTCTCGAAGGTCATGACGATGACCTCGACCTATGACCACCGCATCATCCAGGGCGCCGCCTCGGGCGAGTTCCTCAAGCGGATGGCGGACAAGCCGCTGGGCAAGGACGGCTTCTACGACCGCGTCTTCGCCTCGCTGCGCCTGCCCTACCAGCCCGTGCGCTGGGTGCCGGACAACCCCTTCCGCCTCACCACCTCGGAGCGCCTGGCCCGGGTGATGGACCTGATCCACTCCTTCCGCGTGCGCGGCCACCTCATGGCGGACACCGATCCGCTGCAGTACAAGGTGCGCAACCATCCGGACCTCGACGTGGAGACCTACGGCCTGACGCTGTGGGACCTCGACCGCACCTTCCCGACCCGCGGCGTGGGCGGCAAGGACCAGATGACGCCGCGGGACATCCTCGGCGTCTTTCGCGCGACGCGTACTGCCGCACCATCGGCGTGGAGTACATGCACATCTCCGACCCGGAGGAGCGCGCCTGGATCCAGCACAGGATGGAGACCCCCCGCGAGCCCTTCGACAAGGCAGAGCTGACCCACATCATGGACCGCCTCAACGCCGCCGAGGCGTTCGAGACCTTCCTGCAGACGAAGTTCGTCGGCCAGAAGCGGTTCTCCCTCGAGGGCGGGGAGGCCGTCATCCCGATGCTCGACACGGTGTCGCACGGCGCCGCCCACGAGGGTCTGGACGAGGTGGCCATCGGCATGTCGCACCGCGGGCGCCTGAACGTCCTCTCCAACCTCGCCGGCAAGAGCTACGGCCAGATCTTCCAGGAGTTCGAGGGCAACTACGGCGAGAAGCTCGGCTCCGGTGACGTGAAGTACCACCTGGGCACCGAGGGCACCTACACCTCCCACGACGGGAAGTCCACCAAGGTGTACCTCGCGGCCAACCCCTCGCACCTCGAGGCCGTCAACCCCGTCCTCGAGGGCATCGTCCGCGCCAAGCAGGACCGCCTCGAGCGCCCCGAGGAGTTCCCCGTCGCCGCCGGTGCTCCTCCACGGCGACGCGGCCTTCGCCGGCCAGGGCGTGGTCACGGAGACGCTGAACCTCTCCGAGTGCGCGGATACCGCACCGGCGGCACGATCCACGTGATCATCAACAACCAGATCGGCTTCACCACGGCGCCGGACTCCTCGCGCTCGTCCTTCTACTCCACGGACGTCGCGAAGTCGACCCAGTCGCCGATCTTCCACGTCAACGGCGACGATCCCGAGGCCTGCGTGCGGGTCGCCGAGATCGCCTTCGAGTACCGCCAGAAGTTCCACCGCGACGTGGTCATCGACATGGTCTGCTACCGCCGCCGCGGCCACAACGAGGGCGACGACCCCTCGATGACCCAGCCGGAGATGTACAAGCTCATCAACGAGAAGGCCTCCACCCGCAAGCAGTACATGGAGACCCTCGTCGAGCGCGGCGACCTCACCGAGGAGGAGACCGAGGGCCTGGTGCGCAACTTCCAGGAGCACCTCGACGAGGCCTTCGCCTCGACCCGTTCCGACGCCGCCTCCGCGAAGCCCGCGGAGGCCAACGTGCAGGGCCTGGACCTGCCGGAGGCGCGAAGAGGGCGGCGACGCGCCCGAACAGGCCGTCACCGCGGTCGACGCGTCGGTCGTGGCGCGGATCGGGCAGGCGCATGCGGAGGTCCCCGAGTCCTTCACCGTCCACCCCAAGCCGCGCCAGGTGCTCGAGCGCCGCACGCAGATGTCCTCGCGGGGCGGGATCGACTGGGCCTACGGCGAGTCGCTCGCTTTCGGCTCCCTGCTGATGCAGGGCCACCGGGTGCGCCTGGCCGGCCAGGACTCGCGCCGCGGCACCTTCGTGCGGCGTCACAGCGTGCTGATCGACCACGAGAGCGGCGACACCTGGACCCCGCTGTCCTATCTCAGTGACGACCAGGCACGCTTCAACGTCTACGACTCCTCGCTCTCGGAGTTCGCGGCGCTGGGCTTCGAGTACGGCTACTCCGTGGAGAGTCCGAACTCGCTGGTGCTGTGGGAGGCGCAGTTCGGCGACTTCGTCAACGGCGCCCAGACGATCATCGACGAGTTCATCTCCGCCTCCGAGCAGAAGTGGGGCCAGAACTCGAGCGTGGTCATGCTCGCCGCCGCACGGCTACGAGGGCCAGGGGCCGGACCACTCCTCCGCCCGCATCGAGCGCTTCCTGCAGCTGTGCGCGGAGGAGAACATGCGGGTCGCGGCGCCGTCCACCCCGGCGAGCTACTTCCACCTGCTGCGCAGGCAGGCGCTCACCGAGCCGCGCAAGCCGCTGATCGTCTTCACCCCGAAGTCGATCTTTGCGCAACAAGGCGGCCGTCAGCGCGGTCGAGGACTTCACCTCCGGCACCTTCGAGCCGGTCCTGCCGGACACGACCGTGGACCCGGCCGGCGTGCGCCGCGTCGCCGCTCGCCTCGGGCAAGGTGTACTGGGACCTCGTGGCGCGCCGCGAGAAGCTCGGGGCGACGGACACCGCGATCGTCCGCGTCGAGCGGCTCTACCCGCTGCCCGAGGCGCAGCTGCGCACCACGCTGGACGCCTACCCCGATGCTCCGCTGGTGTGGGTCCAGGAGGAGCCGCAGAACCAGGGTGCCTGGAGCTTCATGGCGATGAACTTCCCCGTCGAGGTGGGGCGCACCCTGCGGGTCGTGGCCCGTCCGGCCTCGGCCTCCCCGGCCACCGGCTCGACCGCCGTCCACAAGGCCGAGCAGGAGGATCTGCTCACCCGCGCCTTCGAGGCCTGAGCGACCCGCGGCGCGGGCCACGGGTTCGCCCGTGGCCCGCGCCGCCGTTAGAGTGAACCGACCCCGTCCCCTGCCAGGAGGTCCCGGTGCAGACCGTGCCCACTTCGCCCGTCCCGGATCCGGGCTCCCGGATCCGGATCATCGCGCTCGGCGACGAGCTCCTCGCCGGCATCGGCGACGCCCGAGCGCTGGGCTGGCTGGGCCGGGCCGTGGCCAGCGAGCAGGGTGCCGACTGCCGCATCGACGTGTTCTCCGCGGCGGCGCCGGGCGAGACCTCCGCGGAGCTGGCCGAGCGCTGGGACGCCGACGTCAAGCGTCGCTTCTCCGAGCAGGGCCGCGCCGACGGCTCCGTCGACCACCGGGTGGTGCTCGCGATGGGCCGCGCCGACGTCGAGGCCGGGATCTCCCTGGCCCGCTCGCGCCTGAACCTCGCCAAGATCCTCGACGGCCTCGAGCGTCTGCGGATCCCCGCCTTCGTGGTGGGCCCCGCCCCGAGCCGCGACCCGGCCACCACCGCAGGGGTGCGCGAGCTCTCCGGTGCCTTCGAGGACGTCTGCGCGCGGCGCCGCATCCCCTACGTCGACACCGTCGGCGGACTGGTGGGCCACGACCAGTGGGAGAGCGACCTCGCCCGCTCGGCCGGCGACCACCCCGGCCAGACCGGCTACGGCCTCATCGCCTGGCTGGTGCCGCACAGCGGCTTCGGATCCTGGCTCGGCACCTCCCGCTGACCCCGTCGGGTGGGTCGACTCAGCGGCAGGTTCGGACCGGTATCTCTGCTTGACACCGGTCCGAACCTGCCGCTCGGTCTCTTCGCGCGAGGAAGCGGCCGGCCGGCCCGGGGCGCGGGCGGGTGAGGTCCGACTCAGGTGCTGAGAGGGGCTCGGACGGGGCTCCGCGCAAAGCCTCCGATATGGCATGATCGACGGGTTCATTCCGGGTGAAGGAAGGAGAGCGTGATGAGCAAGCGAGGACGCAAGCGCAAGGCTCGCCGCAAGAACAGCGCGAATCGCGGCAAGCGGCCCAACAGCTGACCGCGCCGTCGCCGATGGCGACATGCCGAAGGGCTCCTCCCGATGGGAGGAGCCCTTCGCCATGCTCGGGGACGGAGCCGACGCCCCGCGGCTCAGCCCGGGGGCAGGGTGCGGCGGGTGGTCGTCGAACGGGTGACTCGCACCGTGGAGCCGTCAGCCCCGGTGGTCGTGCTCGTGCTGGTGGCGGTCACCGTGATGGTGCGGCACGTGTCGGCGATGCGGGCCCGCAGGTCGGAGGGGGCGCGGTCCGCGCAGCCTGCGGCGCACCAGCTCCTTCAGCCGGCGCAGGCGCTCCCACTCGTCGGCGCACTCGGGGCAGTCGTCGGTGTGGCGGCGCATCCGCTCGACGGTCTCGCGGGGGAGCTCGCCGTCGAGCGCCTCCTCGAGCCCGAAGCTCATGTCGCGCGTCGAGCCGGTCGCCGTCTCGCGCGTCGAGGTCTCGCGCATCGCGCGGTCGTCCTGGGTCATCGCTCCTCCTCCCGGTCCGCGGTGTCGGCTCCGGTGTCGTCGGCGGCGTCCCCCGCCGAGGGTCGCGCACGCAGGAAGCCCGTGCGCCGGGCATGATCGGTGAGCTTCTCGCGCAACTGGCGCCGCCCGCGATGGAGCCGGGACATGACCGTGCCGATCGGCGTGTCCATGATCTCGGCGATCTCCTTGTAGGCGAAGCCCTCGACGTCGGCGAGGTACACCGCCATGCGGTAGTCCTCTCGCAGCTCGGACAGTGCGTCCTTGACCGCGGAGTCCGGCAGGTGGTCCAGCGCCTCGGCCTCCGCCGAGCGCAGGCCCGTGCTCGAGTGGCTCGAGACCTCCGCGAGCCGCCAGTCCTCGACCGCGTCGGTCCAGGCCTCCTTGGGGCGGCGCTGCCGCTTGCGGTAGCTCGAGATGTAGCTGTTGGTCATGATGCGGTACAGCCACGCCCGCATGTTCGTGCCCGGGGTGAAGCGGTCCTGAGCGCGGAACGCCTTGACGAAGGTGTCCTGGACCAGGTCCTCGGCGTCGTGCGGGTTGCGGGTCATCCGCGCCGCGCCGCCGTAGAGGGAGTCCAGGTGCGAGAGCGCCTCGGTCTCGAAGTCGAAGTCCGCCGCGGGATCGGGTCGCTCCGCGGAGGGCAGGCCGGTCCCGTGGTCGGAGGTGGGCTGTGTCTGCGTCATCATCCCCAAACCTACGCCACCCGGGATCGCGGGGGCGCGCTCCAGCAGTCCGGTCGTCATGCGCCGCTCCCTCCCCGGCACCCGCCGGCGTGATCGACCGTCCCGTCGGGGCTCCGACGGGGGCGCGGAACCGTGTCCGCACCGTCCGGTGCAACGCGTTGGGCATGGGGGATGTTCCTCGGGCGGTAGTGTGGGTGGCGGTGATCTTCCCGACAGGGCTGATCACCGGACCGTCGACACCTGCTCAGAACGTGAGGACACCATGGCCCTGGTCCGCCGAATCGCACGACCGCTGCTCGCCGCCCCCTTCGTCTTCGAGGGCGTGCGCACCGCGCTCCGCCCCGAGCGCGAGATCGACGTCTACCCGCAGGCCTTCGACGCGGTCGACTCGGCGCTGTCCAAGAGCTCTGCGCCGAGCTTCGTCGACTCCCGCGCCGTGGTGCGCGCCGCCGGCGTCGTCGCCGCGGGCGCCGGCGTCCTCTACGCGACCAACCGCGCGCCCCGCGCCGCCGCCGCGGCCCTGCTCGTGACCACCTCCGTCGGCTGGGCCGGCCGGAAGAAGGTCTGGGAGTCGCGCGGCGAGGAGCTCGTCGCCGAGGTGCAGTCCATCCTCACCGACGCCGGCCTGCTGGGCGGCGTGCTCCTGGCCGTCGTCGACCACGACGGCCGCCCCTCACTCGGCTACCGGGCGAACAAGTTCGTCGAGCGCGACCAGAAGAAGGCCGCGCAGAAGCGGCGCGAGCTCGAGAAGAAGGCCGGGAAGGTGGAGAAGAAGGCCAAGGGCACCGTCTCCACCGCCCAGAAGCGACTCGCCGGCCAGCACGGCTGATCTCCGTGGGTTCCGAGGTGCTGTGGAACGCACCGGTCGCCGACCAGCCGGTCGACGCCCTGGTGCGGGTCCCCGGGTCGAAGTCCCTCACCGCACGCTGGATGTTGCTCGCCGCCGCGGCGAGCGAGCCGTCCACGCCGCGCGGCGCGCTCGTCTCCCGCGACACGCGGCTGATGCGCGATGCGCTCGAGCGGCTCGGCGCAGTGCTGGAGGTGCGCGACGGAGGCCGCACGTCTCCCCGATCCCGCCGGCCTGCGAGCACCCCGCCGAGCCGATCGAGATCCACACCGGCCTGGCCGGGACCGTGATGCGCTTCGTACCGCTCGCTGGCGGCGCCGCGCCACGGCGACGTGCGCTTCACCGGTGACGACGCCGCGCTCGTGCGGCCCATGGACGCGGTCGTGCAGGTCTCGCGCGGCCAGGGCGTCGAGGTGACCGAGCACGGCGAGCCGGGCCGGTCGCCGTTCACGGTGCACGGCCGGGGCACGCGCCCGGCGGCCGTGTCGAGGTGGACGCCTCGGACTCCAGCCAGTTCATCTCCAACGTCTTCGCTGGTCGCGGCGCGGGCGGAGACGGACCTCGAGCTCGTCCATGTCGGGAAGGAGCTCCCCTCCCTGCCCCACATCGACATGACCCTGGAGACGCGCGCCGCGCCGGGGTCGACGCCTCGCACGAGGTCGACGCCGAGGGCCGTCACTCCTGGAGAGTCGCGTGCGGCCCGATCCGTCCGCTCGAGGTCGTCGTCGAGCCGGACCTCTCCAACGCCGGGCCGTTCCTGGCGGCGGCGATGGTCACCGCCGGCACGATCGCGGTGGACGACTGGCCGGAGACCACCACCCAGCCCGGCGACGCGTACCGGGAGCCGCTGACGCAGATGGGCGCCGAGGTGTGGCGCGAGGACGAGGCGGTGGTGGTGCGCGGCACGGATGCGCCGCACGGCATCGAGGCGGACATGTCGGCCGTCGGCGAGCTCGTCCCCACCGTCGCGGCGCTGTCCGCGCTCGCGGACTCCCCGTCGCGGATCACCGGCGTCGCGCACCTGCGCGGGCACGAGACGGACCGCCTCAAGGCGCTGGCGACCGAGCTGACGAAGGTCGGCGCCCGCACCGCGGAGTCGCCCGACGGGCTCGTGATCACGCCGGGCCCGCCGCACGGCGCCGTCTTCGAGACCTACGAGGACCACCGCATGGCGACCGCCGGCGCGATCATCGGCCTGCGCGTCCCCGGCGTGCAGGTGGTCGACGTCGGCACCACGCAGAAGACCCTTCCCGACTTCGTGGGGATGTGGCTGTCGATGCTCCACCCCGAGCCGGCGGAGGACGACGCGTGAGCCTCGTGCCGCGAGGGTCGGGTGCGCCCCGGCACGGGTCGCCCTGGCACGGTGCGCCCGGGCCAGCGCGGGGCAAGGAGGGCACCTCGTGGTGAGGCGGTCCGTCCGCGACTTCGACGAGTCCGACGTGCGGGTGCGCCCGAACCGACGCGGCTCCCGCCCCCGGACGAAGGACCGTCCCAAGCACGAGGACGCGATCACGGCTCGCGTGGTGTCCGTGGACCGCGGCCGCTGGCGCACCGTCGTCGGCGAGGGCACCGAGGATCAGCGCGCGGTCACTGCGATGCGTGCCCGGGAGCTCGGCCGCTCCCCCGTTGTCCCCGGCGATCTCGTCGGCCTCGTCGGCGACACCTCGGGGCGCGAGGGGACGCTCGCCCGGATCGTGCGGATCCAGGAGCGCGGCTCCTTCCTGCGCCGCGCGCCGACGACGACGACTCGACCGAGCGGCCCCTGGTCGCGAACGTCGACGTGATGGTGATGGTGACGGCGCTGGCCGATCCCGAGCCGCGCGGCGGCATGATCGACCGCTGCCTGGTCGCCGCCTACGTCGCCGGCATCGACGCGCCGCTGGTGCTGACGAAGGCGGATCTGCGCGCCCCCGAGGAGTTCCTCGCCGCCTACGCTCCGCTCGGGCTCGAGCACGTGGTGACCCGGCGCGAGTCCCCCGCGGAGGCGGAGGATCCGGAGCACCCCGGCATCATCGGCCTCGAGCAGCCTGCGCGAGCGTCTCTCGGGTCGGATCAGCGTGCTGATCGGCCACTCCGGGGTGGGCAAGTCGACCCTGCTGAACGCCCTGGTCCCGGGCGCGGACCGCGCCACCGGCGTGGTCAACGACGTGACCGGGCGCGGCCGCCACACCTCCTCCTCGGCGCTCGCGATGCGGCTTCCCGGAGACGACGGCTGGGTGATCGACACCCCGGGCGTGCGCTCCTTCGGCCTGGGGCACGTGGACCCCGACGAGCCGCTGGACGCCTTCGACGACCTCGCCGATCTCGCCGAGCAGTGCCCGCGCGGATGCACCCACCTCGAGGACGCGCCCGACTGCGCCCTCGACGATCTCGTGGAGCGGGGCGAGGCGGGGACCGCCGGTCCCGCGCGCCTGGCCTCCTACCGGCGCCTGGCCGAAGCTCTGCGCCGCAACGACCCCTGGGACGTCTGAGCACCGCGTCGCTGCGGCCCGCCAGGGGCGCGGGACCCTATCGTGGACCCCATGTCCAGCCACTACGCCGATGACCTGCGCCTCGCCCATGTGCTCGCCGATGCCGTGGACCAGCTGACCACCTCCCGGTTCAAGGCGCAGGACCTCGAGGTCTCGACCAAGCCCGATCTCACCGAGGTCACCGATGCCGACAAGGCCGCCGAGCGGCTGGTGCGCGCCCAACTCTCCCGCTCCCGCTCGCGGGACCAGGTGATCGGCGAGGAGTTCGGCTCCACCGGCGCGTCCCCGCGCCAGTGGGTGATCGACCCGATCGACGGGACCAGCAACTTCGTGCGCGGCGTGCCCGTGTGGGGCACCCTCATCGGCCTGATCGAGGACGGCCGGCCCGTGGTCGGCCTGGTCTCCGCGCCGGCGCTGGGACGCCGCTGGTGGGGCGGCGAGGGTGCCGGCGCCTGGACCGGCTCCCGGCTCAGCAGCGCGACGCGGTCGCAGGTCTCCTCCGTGAGCACGCTCGAGGAGGCCTCCCTGTCCTACTCCTCGTTGCACGGCTGGGCGGACCACGAGCCGCTGCCCGAGATGCTGAACCTCATGCGGCGCTTCTGGCGCACCCGCGCCTACGGCGACTTCTGGTCCTACATGCTCGTGGCCGAGGGCGCCGTCGACGTCGCCTGCGAGCCCGAGCTGAAGGCGCACGACATGGCCGCGCTGGTCCCGATCGTCACCGAGGCCGGCGGCCGCTTCACCTCGCTGGACGGGGAGCCGGGACCGTTCGGCGGCAATGCGGTGGCGACGAACTCGCTGCTGCACGAGGAGGTCCTCGAGGCGCTCGCGCCCCGGGAGCGCTGATCCCCGTCCCGCCGCCCGGCGCTCCGCTGTCCACCGGGACCCGCGCGGCGTCATCCGGACCGGGCGCTCGGTACGATGGCGGGACCCAGCGTCGCGGGATCGACCCTGTCCTCCCGTGCGCCCGTTTTCGTACTCTCGGAGGTTCCGCCCTATGACCGTCAAGCGCGTCGCACTGCTCACCGCCGGGGGCTACGCCCCGTGCCTCTCCTCCGCCGTCGGCGGACTGATCGAGCGCTATACCGAGCTGTTGCCGGACGTGGAGATCATCGCCTACAAGCACGGCTACTGGGGCCTGCTCTCCGGGGAGAAGATCGTGGTCGACGACGAGGTGCGCGCGAAGGCGGGCATCCTCCACAACTACGGCGGCTCCCCCATCGGCAACTCCCGCGTGAAGCTCACCAACACGAAGGACCTCGTCAAGCGCGGCCTGATCCAGGAGGGCGAGAACGCCCTCGAGGTCGCCGCGAACAAGCTCAAGGACGACGGTGTGGACGTGCGCACACCATCGGCGGCGACGACACCAACACCACCGCCGCGGACCTCGCCGCCTACCTGCACGAGCACGGCCACGAGATGCAGGTCGTCGGTCTCCCGAAGACCATCGACAACGACATCGTCCCGATCCGCCAGTCGCTCGGCGCGAAGTCCGCCGCGGAGCAGACCAGCATCTTCGCGCAGAACATCATCGCCGAGCACGGCTCGAACCCGAGGATGCTGATCGTCCACGAGATCATGGGCCGCGCCTGCGGGTATCTCACCGCGCAGGCGGCGGAGTACTACCAGCAGTGGCACTCCCAGCAGGAGTGGGCGCCCGGCATCGGCCACTCCGCCGACCGCTGGGACGTGCACGCCGTGTTCCTGCCCGAGCTCAAGCTCGACATCGAGGCCGAGGCCGACCGTCTGCGCAAGGTCATGGACGAGACCGGTCGCGTGAACATCTTCCTCTCCGAGGGCGCGGGCATCCCCGAGATCGTCGCCGAGATGCAGGCGCGCGGCGAGGAGCCGGAGAAGGACCCCTTCGGCCACGTCAAGATCGACACGATCAACCCCGGCCAGTGGTTCGGGAAGCAGTTCGCCGAGAAGCTCGGCGCGGAGAAGGTCATGGTCCAGAAGTCGGGCTACTTCTCCCGCTCCGCGAAGGCGAACCCCGAGGACATCCGCCTGATCAAGTCGATGACGGACTACGCCGTGCAGGTCGCCCTCGAGGGCGGCTCGGGCCTCATCGGCCACGACGAGGAGCGCGGCGACGTCTTGCGCGCGGTCGAGTTCGACCGCGTCGCCGGCCACAAGGCATTCGACATCTCCCAGCCCTGGTTCGCCGAGGTCATGGAGCGCACCGGGCAGAAGATCGTCCCGGCCGAGGCGCACTGAGCCGTCGATGACCGACGGGCGGAGGATTTCGTGAGCACTCCCCGCCCGCGCGTGCGCACCTGGCGCCGCACCCTGCGCGCGCTCGCCCTGGAGGGGCGGGCGCGCGCGGCGCGTCACGGCGCCGACGAGCGTGCCCGGAACCTCGCTCGGCCAGGCATTCCGGGCGGCGACACCGGCGTGGCGGCCCACGCGATCTCCGGCGCAGACGGCGTCCTGCACCTCTCCCCCTGCCCGCACGCCACGGCGCTCGCCCTGGACCGCGGCCCGCTCGCCCCTCCGGTGCCGCTGCGCCCTCGGCAGGGACGACTCGGCGACTGCTGGCTGATGGCGCCGATGCTCGCCCTCCACGAGACCGCGCCCGAGCGGTCGCGGGCACTGATCGGCGAGGAGAGGGACGGGATCGTGAGCGTCCGCCTCCCGGGCCTGGAGGAGCGGCGCGGGTGGACCGTCGCTTCCCCGTCGATGCGCGCGGGGTGTTCCAGTACGGCAGGCGGGACGGCGCGAACCCCGGCTGGGTGGGCGTGCTCGAGAAGGCGATCGCCGGTCACATCGCCGGGGACTACGCCTTCCTGCGGCGGGGCCTGGCCCGCTACGGCTTCGCGCTCGCTGCTGGGTGAGCGGGTGCGCACGAACCTGCGCCTGCCTGATGCGGGGCAGGTCCTCGCCTGGCTGGCCGAGGGGCGCGCGCTCTGCGCCTCCACGCATCCGCTGAGCCCGCGGGTGCCGTCGGCGGCCGGTCCCCTGCCGCCGAACCATGTCTTCGCCGTCGTGGGCGCCGACGCGACGAGCGGACATCTGCATCTGCGGAACCCGGTGCGGCCGGCGGAGCTTCTCGTGCTCGATGCGCGCTCGTTCCGGCGCGGGTTCCTGTCCGTCGACGTCACCGCACCGTTGCGGTGACGGGGCGGGCCGTCCGCTCCTGATGATGGGCTCCGCGGTGATCGAGGTCGACGAGGGCGTACCCCTGCACGTCGTGCAGTGCCAGGAGTCGTTCTCGCCACCGACGCCGTGCACACTGCCCGCTCCGCGGTCGCGCCGTGGGATGGCAGACCCGATGCCACCCTCGATCCCCGCGAGCAGCGGGCGGAGCGTGTCCCGGACAGGCCGGCCCCACCGGCCGGTCGACGACTCGGCGCACCCTCCGGCTGTGACGTAGCCTGCAAGGATCCGAGGCCATGGAAGGAGATCATATGGGCGCCAGTCCGACGTCCGGGGTGAACGTCTTGCTGGTGGCCGACCCGGGCCTACCCACGGCCCGAGCGCGATCGATCCAGGATGACCTGCAGGAGCCGCTCGACGAGGCGTTCAGCCCCCGATCACTCTCAACGTCCAGACCGCGATGCTCCGTCTGCGGCCCGACAACTCCCTCGATCTCTCCGACGCCGTCGAGCTGGCACGCGAGTACGGATCACCGGAGGCTGTGCTGCTGCTCACCGAGATCCCGCGACTGGAGGATGGCCATCCCTTGATCGCAGAGATCTTCCCCGACGAGAAGATCGCCGTCGTCTCGTGCCCCACGCTCGGAGCGTTCTTCAGCCGCCGCCGCATCCTCGACACTCTGATGGCGTGCACCGTGCGGCTGAAGCCGACCAGCGAGCCCCGGGACGCCTCGAGGTTCGACCGGTCCTGGCTCCGCTGGGCCCAGAGCCCGGACGGCAACGACCATTCGACACTCAGGGCACGCCGGTTCACCGGCGGTCTCCGCACCGTCCTCGGGATGGTCGCCGGCAACGAGCCCGTGAAGACGGCGCCGCGCCTCTCGAGCGCCCTCGCAGCGGCGGCGGCCACCGGCGCATTCGGCATCTTCTACAACTCGATCTGGGTCATGTCCACCTACCTGTCGACGCCGCGGCTCATCGGCGTCGGGCTCCTCGCGATCGCGGCGATGACGGCATGGCTCATCGCCAGCAACGGGCTCTGGGATTCGCCGGAGCGGGAGAATCTCGCACGGGTGGTCCTGCTCTACAACCTCTCCACGGTGGTCACTCTGGTGCTGTGCGTCTTCGTGCTCTATGCGGCGCTGGTCCTGCTCATTCTCGCCGGAGGCCTGATCGTCATCGCTCCCGAGTACATGGAGGACGTGACCGGGCGACCTCCCGTCTTCACCCGTTACCTCGACATCGCGTGGCTCAGCGCCGCCATGGGCGTCGTGGCCGGCGCGCTCGGCTCGAGCTTTGACCAGCGCACCGACCTCAAGACGCTCACCCATGGGCAGAGGGAGCGCCAGCGGAAGTACACCGAGGAGGGCTCGTGATCGTCGGCGGTGGGTCCTTCAGCCGCTAGCAGGTGCTGGGCAGGATGCCGGCGCTGGCGGGGAGGTTCTTCTCGCCGGTGAGCGGGGAAGCGTCGTCCTGGGTCAGGTCGAGGCCTGCCTGGTGGAGGCGGCTTCGGCCGAGGTCGAGGTGCTCGGCCGCACCGACAGGATCGCTGACGAGCCCCCGGCGCTGAACACGGCAGAACACGAAGGCCCCCGATCCGCATTTCTGCTGATCGAGGGCCTTCACTTCGTAGCGGGGGCAGGATTTGAACCTACGACCTCCGGGTTATGAGCCCGGCGAGCTACCGAACTGCTCCACCCCGCGGCGACATCACTAACTCTAGGACGCCCCGTCCCCCGAGTCCAGCCGAATGCCCTCCGACGTGGGCCATGCCACGTTCACGGGCAATTCACCAACGCTCTCGTGCCTGGAAGGCCCCGCTGCGACTCTCGCGGCCCGCCTCGCGCACCACGTCCGCGGCCGCCGCCGCGCGGCTCCGCGCCCCTCCGACGACGAGGACGCCCGCCGCGCACCGGCCTCAGCCGGCGCCGCGACGGGCGTCCTCGGATCCGGGATGCTCCCGGCGGTCGAAGGCGGAGGGTCAGCCCTCCCCGCCGCCGTCGGAAGCCGCCGGCGTCCCGGACCCGCCGAGCTCCTGGTTGGCCTGGACAGCCCGGTTCAGCGCATCGGCCAGACGGTCCTGCGCATCGCCGTAGGCGGCCCAGTCCCCCTCGGCCATCGCCTTCTCGGAGTCGGCGACCGCGGTGTCCATGTCGGTCAGCGCCTGATCGAGGCGTCGCTGGGGGTGCCGTCGGCGGCGGGAGCCTGCTCGCTCACCGTCGGCGGGCGGCTCCTCTCCCTCGGCGGGGGCCTCCCCGTCTCCCTCCTCGACGGTGCCCTCGCCGGTCTCGGCGTCGGCCGTGCCGCTGGGGGCATCGGAGTCGGAGACCTCCGCATCGCCGGCGGAGGCGCCCGAGTCGCCGCCGAAGACGAGGTCGAGCGCCTCGTCCAGCGTCGGCGCGAAGCCGATCCGGTCGCCGAAGGAGACCAGCACCATCTGCAGCAGCGGGTACTGGGTGCCGCCGCCGGTCTGCGAGGACTGCAGATAGACGGGCCGCACGTACAGCAGTCCGCCGCCGACGGGCAGGGTGAGCAGGTTGCCGTTGATGACCTCGGAGGCGCCCTGCTGCAGCAGGTTCAGCGCCTGGGACACGTTCGGCTCGGCGTTGAAGGTCGCCTGGACCTGTCCGGGACCGTTGACCGGGTTGGAGGTCGGCGGCCGCAGCAGCGTCATGTCGCCGTAGCTGTCCGCCGGGTTCCCCTCGGTGCCGCCCGTCTCCGAGTCGACCGCGAGGAAGCCGGTGAGCACGTTCTGCCCCTCGGAGGGGATGAAGCTCGAGGAGAGGGTGAAGCGGGGCCGCTCCTCGTCCGGCATCTGCATGGTGAGGTACATCGGCGGTCGCGGGGCCTGCTGGCCGGCGCCGCCGTCGGGGTTGGTGGGGGCCGGGACCGTCGGGTCCGGCGGCACCTGCCAGAAGTCCTGCTGGGTGAAGAAGTCGTCCGCGTCGGTGACGTGGTACGTGGAGAGGATCTGGCGGCGCGCCTTGAAGTAGTCCGCCGGGTAGCGCAAGTGCGACATCAGCTCGCCGCTGATCTCCGAGGCGGGCTGGAGGGCGTCCGGGAACACCTCGGACCAGGACTTCAGGATCGGGTCCTCGGTGTCCCAGGTGTACAGCGTCACCGAGCCGTCGAAGGCGTTCACGGTCGCCTTCACGGAGTTGCGCATGTAGTTCGCCGAGCGCTCGCGGTTGCTCGCGGTGGCATTGGGATCGGTCTGGGAGTCGTCGACCGTCGCGTCGAGGTCGACCGACTGCGCGTAGGGGTACTCGGCCGTGGTGGTGTACCCGTCGACCACCCACACCATCTGGTCGTCCACGACGGCGGGGTACATCTGCGAGTCCAGCGACAGGAACGGCGCGACCTCGCGGACACGCCGCTGCGGGTCGCGGTCGTAGAGGATCTGCGACTCCTCGTTGAGGTAGTTCGAGATCACGATGTTCGGGTCGCGGAACTTGATCGCGTACAGCGCCTGGTTGAAGAAGGCGCCGACGGCGGGCCCGCCGTCGCCCTGGAAGGTGTTGTAGACCTGCTCGCCGCCCTGCTCGTCGTCCGTCTTCGCCCTGCTGGTAGTCGAACTCCTGGGGGTCGGCACCCTCGGGCGCTCCGACGATCGAGTAGTCCGGGGAGTGACGGCCGAAGTAGACCCGCTCCTCGTACGCGCCGAGTGCGCCCTCGCCGGGCACGCCCGACTGCAGGAAGCTCGGCTCGCCGTCGGAGTTGCGACGGTTGCCGTGCGCGGCGGCGGCGCCGTAGCCGTGGGTATAGGTGATGTGCTGGTCCACCCAGGAGCGGTCCGAGAGGCCGAACTTGTCCGGCCGCAGCTCGCGCACGCCGATCACGGTGTCCTGCGGCTGGCCGTCGATCTCGTAGCGGTCCACGCTCAGGACGTCGTCGAAGCCCCAGTAGCGACGGTTGGCCTCCTCGCGCCGCTCGAAGGTGGGCGAGATGACGTTGGGGTCCATCAGACGGATCTGCGCCGTGGTCGAGGCGTCCTCGCGCAGGGCACCCGAGGTCGCGTCCGTGCTGGCCGTGTAGGGCACCTCGGTGACGTCGTCGAGGTTGAACGCGGTGCGGGTCGCGTCGATGTTGTTCTGGATGTAGGGTCGCTCGAGCGCGCGCTCGTTGGGCTGGACCTGGAACTGCTGGATGGCCCAGGGGTAGAGGTTGCCCACGGCGAGGGTGGACAGGATCATCAGCCCGGCGCCGATCGCGGGGATGCGCCAGTCGGAGCGGAAGATCCACACCACGAACAGGGCGGCGACCACGACCGCGGCGATCGCGAGGATCGTCTGCGCGGGCAGGATCGCGTGGACGTCCGCGTAGGAGGCGCCCTCGAAGCGGGTGTGGGAGGCGGTGAGCAGGTCGTAGCGCTGGAACCAGTGCCCCGCCCCGAGGAAGAGCACGTAGATCGCGGCGAGCACGCCGAGGTGGCGACGCGCGGTGCGCGTCACCTCGAGCCCGCTCTCCTGACCCCAGCTCACGCCGCCGTAGACGAAGTGGCCGATCAGGGCGCCGACGATCGAGACGAGCGGCGACGAACTGCCCGAAGGAGACCAGCACGTCGATCACCGGCAGAGTGAAGACGTAGAAGGAGATGTCGTTGTCGAAGACCGGGTCGGTCTGCCCGAAGTCCTGCGGGTGCAGGAACAGGCGCACGTCCTGCCAGCGGCGGGACAGCGCGAGCCCGCCGAAGGCGCCGATCACGATCGGCGCGCCGTAGGTCAGGCCGCGGCGCAGCGGGTCCACCGCGGCGCGGAACTGCTCCAGCGCCTCCTGCTCCCGTGTGATCGGCGGGTAGACGGGGCGCTTGGTGTAGGCGATGCGGAGGCTGAGGAACAGCGGCACGGCGAACACCACGAAGCCGGCGGCGAACAGCGGCGCCTGGGTGATCCACCGCGTGACGAGCACGTCGGTGAACTGGAGCTGGTCCATCCACAGGTACTTCGTCCACACCTCCGAGGCGAGGACGAGGAGCGCGATGAGCACGCCGAGCGCGATCACCGTGATCATCAGCGGGGAGATCCTCCGGGGCTCGCCGGAGCCTCCATCGGGGGCCGGTCGTGGGCGCGGCCGCGGCATGTCGCCGAACTGGGCGGAGAAACTCACAGATAACCTCTGGTGCCTCGGAGTCGGAGCGCACACGGGGCCCCCGACGTCGTGGGGTCCCAGAACGCGGCCCGGGTACAGTGTGGTGCCGCCGTGCCGCACGGCGGTCACCCCATTCTGTCAGGCCGAACCTGTAAGGGACCTCTCGATCCGATGACGACTCCTGCCCAGGACCCGCTGGACGCGCCCACGGCCGCGCTCGCCGCCGCCGTGCTCGAGGTCGCCCGCCATGTCGAGGACGGCCCGCCGCCCGCTCCGCGCCTGTTCGCGCTCGCCCGCGGCGCCGAGCTGATCGCCGCCTCCCCCGCCCTCGCCGCGCCGCTGGGCGCCGAGGGCGAGGGCGCCCACGACGACCTGCACCTCACGCCGATCGACCTCGACGAGGGCGCCGCGCCCTCCGGTCCGTCCGGCGGGCAGGAGGATCCGCTCGCGGCGCTCGAGAAGGTGCAGTGGCCGGACATGGCCGCCGGCGCCGCGATCGCCTGCGATCTCGCGCCCGCGGCCTGGTCGGTCCGCGACGGGGAGCAGAGCGCCGGCGGCGCCGCGCCGCCGTCGGGGCGTGTGTCGCGCGTGGTGGTCGCGGCACTGGGAGACGGCACCACCTGGTCGGCGGTGCACCGCGGCGACGAGGACGGCTACGTCCTCGGCGCCGCGCTGCCGCCGGAGATCTCCGAGGCGCTGGTGCAGACCCTGCAGTCCGGGAACTGACCGCCTCCCCCGCCTGGATCCCCCGACGGGCCCGCTCCACGGACCGGGTCCTGTCGGCCGACCGCCTCCCCGCACCGCGGTGCGGCTCAGAAGGCCGGCGCGAGCGAGTCCTCGCCC
Source organism: Brachybacterium sp. GPGPB12 (assembly GCF_038396325.1). Lineage (NCBI taxonomy): Bacteria > Bacillati > Actinomycetota > Actinomycetes > Micrococcales > Dermabacteraceae > Brachybacterium > Brachybacterium sp. GPGPB12. The sequence goes on from NZ_CP149573.1 coordinate 753,621, forward strand.
TCCGACTCGTCCGCGTCCTCAGGGTTCGCCGAGCTCGCCTCGGTGAGGATCTCCCCGAGTTCGGGTCGACGTTCGGGACGTCCTGCGCGCGCGCGGCTTGGTGAACTGGGAGGAGCCGTAGGTGAGGTCGTGGCCGATGGACTCGGCCTGGAGGTTCAGGGAGTAGCGGGTGATGCCGTCGGTGCCCTGCCACTCCGAGGTGTTCAGCCGGCCCGTGACCAGCAGCGGCTGTCCCTTGTGGATCGAGCGCATCACGTTCTGGCCCAACCCGCGGCGGGCGAAGACGGTGACGAACTCGGTCTTGCGGTCGGCGAAGTCCTGCGTGGCGGTGTTGTAGTAGCGGCCGGTGACGGCGATCCGCGGCTTGACGCTGGTGGATCCGTCCTCCTGCCGGTGCTCGGTGGGATCGGCGGTGACGTTCCCCATCAGCGTGGTCTGGATGTCGCGCATGGCGCTGTCCTTCCTGGTCGCCGGGGAGCTCCCCGGCCTCGGCACCCTGCCGAGTGACCTCAGCGTCGCCGGGCGGTGCCGCCCGTTCCAGCGTGGGGCTGATCCTGTGGACGGCAGAGGGCTGGGGAGGAACGGTCGCGGGAAGGGACGGCACACGGAACTACAGGCCGCCAGGACGTGGGGCGACGGTCGCACGGACACGGAGCACCGCGGCGTCAGAACGCGAAGCGGCCGGCCCCTCCGAGGAGGGACCGGCCGCTCGTGTCGCCGGGGCGCGGGCCGTCCGGCCCGCCCGTCGGCGTCAGGTGCGTGAGGCTCAGGCCTGGGGCACGACGAGACCGGACGCGGAGGAGCGCGCGGCCTCGAAGCGGGCCTGCACGTCGGCCCAGTTCACGATGTTCCAGATCGCCTTGACGTAGTCCGCCTTCACGTTCTGGTAGTCCAGGTAGAAGGCGTGCTCCCACATGTCCAGCTGGAACAGCGGGATCGTCGCGACCGGCACACCGTTCTGCTGATCGTAGAACTGCTCGATCACCAGGTTCCCGCCGATCGGCTCGTAGGCGAGCACCGCCCAGCCCGAGCCCTGGATGCCCAGCGCCGCCGCGGTGAAGTGCGCACGGAAGGAGTCGAACGAGCCGAAGTACTCATCGATCGCCTGCGCGAGCTCACCGGTCGGCTTGTCGCCGCCCTCCGGGGAGAGGTTCTTCCAGAAGATCGAGTGGTTCGTGTGACCGCCGAGGTTGAACGCCAGATCCTTCGAGAACTGGTTGACCGACCCGAAGTCCCCGGCCTCGCGCGCCGCGGCGAGCTTCTCCAGCGCCGTGTTCGCGCCCTTGACGTAGGTCGCGTGGTGCTTGGAGTGGTGCGGCTCCATGATCTTCCCCGAGATCGAGGGATCCAGCGCGCCGTAGTCGTAATCGAGATCGGGAAGCGTGTACTCCGCCATATGGATCATCCCTTCGTCAGTTCTGCGCGGGACCAGCCGGTGCGGTCCCCGCCGTGTGATCCATCCTGCCACGATGCGCTGGGCAGGGGCAGGGGGCGGCCGGAAAACGGTCCCCTGGTCGGCCATCGGGCCCGGGTGTCGGGGCCGCGGTCCACAATGGTGCGATGGCCACGCCCCGCCCGCGCCTGCCCTCCTCGTTCTCCCCTGCCACGACGGCATGGTTCGAGGAGTCCTTCGAGGCGCCCACCCCGGCGCAGGCCGCGGCGTGGGAGTCGATCGCGCAGGGGCAGGACACCCTCGTGGTCGCGCCGACGGGCTCGGGCAAGACCCTCGCCGCGTTCCTCAGCGCGATCGACCGACTGGCCGGTTCTCCGACCCCGTCGTCTGCCGCGACGAGCGTTCTGTACATCTCGCCGCTGAAGGCGCTCGGCGTCGACGTCGAGCGGAACCTGACCTCGCCGCTCGTGGGCACCGCGCGCACGGCGGAGCGACTCGGCCTGCCTCGGCGCCGGCTGAGCGTGGGCGTGCGCACGGGGGACACCCCACCGGCGGAGCGCCGCCGGCTCGCGACCCATCCGCCGGACATCCTCATCACCACCCCGGAGTCGCTGTTCCTGATGCTCACCTCGCAGGCGCGGGAGACGGCGCGCGGCGTGGACACAGTGATCCTCGACGAGGTCCATGCCGTGGCGGGCACGAAGCGGGGCGTGCACCTGGCGCTGTCCCTGGCGCGGCTCGATGCGATGCTCGAGCACCCGGCGCAGCGGATCGGTCTGTCGGCGACGGTGGAGCCGGTCGACGAGGTCGCCGCCTTCCTCACCGGCTCTGCGCGAGGCCGGGACGCGGTGGTGGTGCGGCCGCCGTCGACCAAGCGCTGGGACATGCGGATCACGCCGCCGGTCCCGGACCTGCAGGCGATCGAGCCGCCCCCGATGCGGTCGACGACGAGGACGTCTCGGGGACGATCTGGCCGCACGTCGAGCGGGCGGTGCTCGAGGAGGTCCTCGCCCATCGCTCCACGATCGTGTTCACGAACTCCCGCGACCAGGCCGAGCGTCTCACCGGGAAGCTGAACCGGTCGCACGCGAGACGGGTCACGACGGCGGCGGCCGACGGTCCGGGCGGGGAGCCGGAGGAGCTCGTCGAGGTCGAGGACATCGCCCGCGCCCACCACGGCTCGATGTCCAAGGAGGTCCGGGCAGGGATCGAGGACCAGCTGAAGTCGGGGACGCGCGGCGCGTGGTGGCGACCAGCTCCCTCGAGCTCGGCATCGACATGGGCGCGGTGGACCTGGTGCCGCAGGTCGCGGCGCCGATGTCGGTCTCGAGCCTGCTGCAGCGGGTGGGCCGGGCCGGGCACGACGTCGGCGCGGTCTCCGAGGGGTCGCTGCACCCGCGCACGCGGTGGACGTCTCGCGCTCCGCGGTCGCGGTGCAGGAGGCGGTCGCCGCGCGGATCGAGCCGCTGACCGTGCCGCGCAACGCCCTGGACGTCCTCGCCCAGCACACCGTCTCCGCCGCCGCGATGGAGGACCTGCAGGTCGACGCCTGGTACGACCTGGTCCGCTCGGCGCACCCCTATCGGGCGTCGCCCCGCTCCGCCTTCGACCAGACCATCGACCTGCTCGCCGGGCGCTACCCCTCCACCGACTTCTCCGAGCCGCGGCCGCGGCTCGTCCACGATCGCGAGACCGGCACGCTCACCGCCCGGCCCGGCGCGCGGCGTCTCGCCGTCACCAGCGGCGGCACGATCCCCGACCGGGGCCTGTACCCGGTGCACCTGGTCGCCGCCGAGGGCGACTCCCAGCCGCGGCGCGTGGGCGAGCTCGACGAGGAGATGGTCTACGAGTCCCGCCGCGGGGACGTGATCACGCTCGGCACGAGCGCCTGGCGGATCGAGGAGATCAGCGCCTCCCGCGTCACGGTCTCCCCCGCCTTCGGTCTCACCGGTCGGATCCCGTTCTGGCACGGCGACGGGGACGGGCGTCCCGCGAGCCTCGGCCGGGCGATCTCCGCCGCGCAGTCCGAGCTCGCAGCCCTCCCCGCCCCGAGGCCGACGAACGCCTCACGGGGCTCGGCCTCGATGACAACGCGCGCACCGTGTCGCTCGACCTGCTCGACGAGCAGCAGCAGGTCACCGGCGCGGTGCCGGGACCGGACCAGCTCGTCGTCGAGCGCTTCCTCGACGAGCTCGGGGACTGGCGCGTGGTGCCGCACTGCGCGGCCGGGCAGCGGATCACTGGGCCGTGGGCCCTCGCCGTCGGCGCCCGGGTCGAGGAGCGCTACGGCCTGGACGGCCAGGTGATGGCCGGGGACGACGGGATCGTGTCGCGCATCCCGCACGGCGAGCGACCGCCCGGCGCGGACCTGTTCGTGTTCACGCCCGAGGAGATCGAGGAGGAGGTGCGCCGTCTCGTCGGCTCCTCCGCCCTGTTCGCCGCGAGGTTCCGGGAGTGCGCGGCCCGGGCCCTGCTGTCGCCGCGCCGCGACCCGAACCAGCGGGCGCCGCTGTGGCAGCAGCGTCAGCGCGCCGCGCACCTGCTCGAGGTGGCCAGGCCGCATCCGGACTTCCCGATCATGCTCGAGGCGGCGCGGGAGTGTCTCCAGGACGTCTACGACCTGCCGGCCCTGGTCGAGCTGATGGGGCAGGTCAGGCGGCGTCGCCTGCAGGTGCGCGAGGTCGAGACCCCCTCCCCTCCCCCTTCGCGCGCTCGCTGCTGTTCGGCTACATGGCGCAGTTCCTCTACGACACCGATGCGCCGCTGGCCGAACGCCGCACCGCCGCCCTGGCGCTGGACCAGTCGCTGCTGGCCGAGCCGCTGGGCACGGTGAGCCTGCGCGAGCCGCTGGATGCCGAGGTGATCGCCGAGGTCGAGCGCCGCCTGCAGGGACTGACCGAGGAGCGGGCGGCGCGCGGGCCCGAGCAGATCGCGGACGCACTGCGCCGCCTGGGCCCGCTCACCCCCGCCCAGCTCGCCGAGCGTGCCGTGGACGGCCTCGATCTCGACGCCGCCCGCGCCGAGCTCGAGCAGTCCCGCCGCGTGCTCACGGTGCGGATCGCCGGGGCGGAGCATCTCGCGGCGATCGAGGACGCCGGTCTCTCGCGCGCGATGCGCTCGGCACGGCGCGCGCCGCCGGGGATCCCCGAGGTGCACCTGGCCGCGGTGGACCGAGCGGTCCCCCAGCCGCTCTCCCGCTGGGCGCGCGGCCGCGGCCCCTTCCTCGCCGACGCACCGGTGCAGGCCTTCGGTCTCGCCCCGGGGGTGGCCCGCGCCGCGCTCGAGCGACTCACCGCCGAGCGGGTCCTGTCCCAGGGCGAGTTCACGCCCGGCCGCGAGGGCGAGGAATGGGTCGAGGTCGAGGTGCCGCGCCGCATCCGCCGCGCGAGCCTCGCCGCCTCCCGGCGCGAGATCGCGCCCGTCGCGGGGCCCGTCTACGCGCGCTTCCTCGGCCAGTGGCGGCACCTGGTGGGGCGCCGCACCGGCGGCCGACGGGAGCGCGGCACCTGGACCGGGCAGGACGGGTCGCTCTCGGTCGTGGACCAGCTCGCCGGGGTCTCGCTGCCGCTGTCGGCCTGGGAGTCCCAGGTGCCGCCGGCGAGGTCGCCGGAGGTGACGCCCGCCCTGCTGGACGCCGCCTTCGCGAGCGGGGAGCTGGTGTGGACGGGGCACGGCCGCCTCGGCGCCGACGACGGCTGGATCCGTCTCCACCTCGCCGATGCCCTCCCCCTGGGGCTCGACGCCGACGCGCTCGAGGAGGCCGCCGACGCACTCCCGGACGGTGCCCTCGCCAGCCGGATCCTCGCCCTGCTCGCGCACCACCCCGGGCGCGGCGCGGCACGGAGAGATCCTCACCGCGCTGGCCGACGACGGGGAGGCGGCGCGGCCGCAGGACCTGCACGAGGCGCTGTGGGACCTCGCCTTCACGGGCCTGGTCACCAACGACTCCTTCGAGGCGCGCGCTCCTACGGCCGCGGGCCGGCCAAGGCGCCGTCGGCCCGCACCACGACACGCTCGCGCGGCCTGGGACGTCGGGGCGCGGCGCGGCTCTCCGCGGCGATGATGCGCCAGAGCGCGTCCAGCCCCTCCGAGCTCGTGACCGGGCCCGTCGGCGCCGGGCGCTGGTCCGCGGTGCGGGTCGAACCGGTCGATCCTGCCGCCCGTGCCGCGGCGCTCGCGACGTCGCTGCTGGACCGCCACGGCGTGGTCACGCGCGGGGCGATGGATGTCGAGGACGTCCCCGGCGGGTTCGCCGCGGTGTACCGGGTGCTGGCCGCGCTCGAGGAGAACGGCAGCCGCCGCCGCGGCTACTTCGTCGACGGGCTCGGCGCCTCCCAGTTCGCGCCCGCCGAGGCGGTGGACCTGCTTCGCGACCGGGACCGGGAGGCCGAGGCCGGACGCGACGCCGAGGGGCCCGACGGCGGCGGGGCCGGCCCGTCGGCCGAGGCGGTCGCCGTCGCGCTCGCCGCGACCGATCCGGCGAACCCCTACGGCGCGGCGCTCCCCTGGCCGGCCCTGTCGATCACGCCGCCCGAGGGCGTCACCGCGCGGCCCGCCCGCCGCGCCGGTGCGCTCGTGCTCCTGCGCGACGGACATGTCCAGGCCTATGTCGACAAGGGCGGGAAGCACCTGCTGTGGTGGGCGGACGAGGAGGCGACGCCCGAGGCCGCCGCCCAGCTCGTCCGCGCGATCGCCGAGGACTCCCGCCTGCCGCAGGCTGCGGATCGAGCGGATCGACGGGCACGGGATCGACACCGAACCGGTCGCGGCGATCACGACCGCGCTCGCGGAGGCCGGTCGCTACCGCTCACCGCGCTCGCTGCGACTGCGGGCGGGTGATCGCTGATGCCCGAGGGTGACACCGTCGCGCGCCAGTGCCGGATCCTCCACGACGCGCTCGCCGGCGCCGTGCTCACCGTCTGCGACCTCCGGGTCCCGCGCGCGGCAACCGCAGACCTCACCGGATGGAGAGTCCACGAGGTGCGCCCGCGCGGCAAGCACCTGCTGATCCGGCTCCTCCCGCCCGAGCCCGGGACTGCGCCGATGACGCCGCACAGCCACCTGATGATGGACGGGATCTGGAACGTGGAGGGGAAGGCGCGCGCTCGAGCGACACCAGCGCCGGGCCGCGCACCCGCGACACGATCCGGATCGTGCTCGAGGCCCGGCACGAGGACGGTCACGAGGTGCGGGCGATCGCCTACGACGTGAAGCAGGTGAAGCCGCTGCGCACGGCCGACGAGGAGAAGCCGCTCGGGAACCTCGGCCCGGACCTGCTCGATCCCACGTGGGACGAGGACCCCGCCCTGCGGGAGCGGGCGCTCGCGAACCTCGCCGCCGAGCCGAAGCGGCCGATCGGCCTGGCGATCCTCGACCAGCACGTCCTGGCGGGGATCGGGAACATCTACCGCAGCGAGCTGTGCTTCCTGCGCCGGCTCCACCCCGCCGCGCCCGTCTCCGCGGAGCAGGACCCGGGCGCGCTCGTCGACCTCGCCCATCGCCTGCTCGTGCTGAACCGGGACCGTGAGGTGCGGGTGACCACCGGTGGGATGCTCGGCCGGGACGGTGACCTGTGGGTCTACGGCCGCGGAGGGAAGCAGTGCCGCCGCCGCCGCACCCGGATCCAGCGCGGCGAGCTCGCCGAACCGCGGCTCGAGGGCACCGAGGCGCGGGTGCTGTGGTTCTGCCCCCGCCGCCAGGCCGGGCCCGGCGCGCCGGGCCCGTCGGCGGCCCAGCGGCGTGGCCGACGTCGCTGAGACGGACTGCGTTCCTGGCCGTGGCGGCGTCGCAGCGTCGGTAGACTCGTGCGCCGTCAGCCTCCATAGCTCAATGGATAGAGCAACGGCCTTCTAATCCGTAGGTTGCAGGTTCGAGTCCTGCTGGGGGCGCCTGACCAGGAGGTTCGTGTACATGGCGCCGTTCGCGAACTGGCAAGTACGATTTAAGTGCGAGCTTCGGAGGGAGTCGCATCAGCGGATCACGGTCGCCACGTCGCTCACGTCGACGTTCCGATCGACGTACGCCGACCACGAGGTGGCCGGGTCGTGACCCATCACCGCCATGATCACGCGCGCATCGACGCCCGCATCCATCAGCTGGCGCTCGATCGTCCGCCGAAGGGTATGGAACGTCACCCAGGGAAAGCCAGCCCTGTCGAGGGTGCGACGGACGGCCTTCGTCGTCGTTGCGAGGTCGGGCACTCCTCCGGCGTGGGAGGGAAAGACGAACTCGCCGCCGGCGCCAGCCGCCTTCGCAACAGAGACCCGAGCTTCAAGCGCCTTTCGCTCTCTTGCTCGCAGGAGGTCGACCGCAGGAGCTGGAAGGGGGACCGCGCGTCGACTCGACTCGGTCTTCAGCCTCGGGGTCCAAGAGCGGTCCGCCCCGGCCCCGAATACTTGACCCTCGACGCTCAGATAGGGGTGCTCCTGTTCAAGGTGCACGTCAACCCAACGAAGAGAATTCGCCTCAGCAATGCGCAAACCTGTGTAGCTACCGAGAACGATCAGGTCACCGACATCGTGTCGTTGACGCGGGTGTCGTTCCTTAGACTTAACACGGAGCATTGCAAGCTGTTCTCCTGTAAGAGAATTATCACGTGGACGAGGGGAACCATTACTGTACACACGCTTACCTCGGGTCGCGCTGGTGCTTGGAATCTTCAACCCAGCAAAGAGGATCTGACGATATATGACGCTTTGCCAAGCCACGCGCTGTGGCTTTGCGCCAGATCGCCCGTAACTGCGGCGGCGATCCTCCGCCTCCTGCACTGTGGACTCGTTCCACCTCGTCAGCGAGATCTGCAGGCGTTACGCGATCAATCGGAATAGCGTAGATCGCAGATGAGTACTCGCGTGAACGCTTGAGACGCTTCTTCTTCCCGGGGCCGTCTGTCGCAGCGCTGGTTTTGAAGCCTGCCCAGCGGGTGGCAACTCCCAGGTAGGTCCGCTGGGAGTTGGACGAACGTACGCTTGAATCGCGGCCGTCTTCGATCCGGCGGACCGCCCATTCGACGAGCTCGCCAAGAGTCGGAACAGCAACTTCCTCGCCGCCAAAGAGACGACCCTCAGCCGCGATCAACTGCTCAAGCGCCGCCTGCGCCATTGCGGGCGTCTTCGCCGACCGCGATAGTTGCGTCATCGTTCCGTCGCCGAGCCGAAACCGACATCGGGCACGCCACTGCCTTCCGCGCTTGGCTCGCGACAGCGCAGGATCGGAAGGATCAGCGGAGCGCCAAGCCCCATTTTCATTACGGACATGGAAAGAAATTGCCGTGGTGGCGCCGGGCGGAGTCTTCCTGCGACTCATTGCGACTCCGTATGGAGATGAGCGGCAAAGCGCTCCGGAAAAAAGCCACGGTCGTCAATCATGAAATCGAGTGCGCGTCCACCACAGTGGCGCTTGCTCACGCACTCTTGGCCCCTGGAATGTAGGGCTGGCATCTGTAAGGTCCTCCTCAGAGATCTTGCCGGAGGGTCAGGCTCGCGACCGGACACCTCAGCGTCTCGTTCACCCCTGTGCTCGCACCAACCAGCGCGGTGGCGAATCCCATGAACGGACAATACTGCTGGGCTAGCGCTGAGCGTCGCACGGAACTACGCGCCAGACAGTCCTCTCAACCAGAGAACACAGTAGTGCGCCGATCGGGTTGCTCGCCGGCAATCCTAAGGCGATTCGGTCCCGGACGTCAGCTCGAGTCGAGGCTTGAGAGGCCCTGTCGAGTCCGGATCCCCGCCGACGCGCTTGTTGTTCGGGTACAACATTGCGGCCATCCCGATCGCCGCGATCGGTCTGCTCAACCCGCTCATCGCGGCCGGTGCGATGTCCCTCTCCTCCGTGTTCGTCGTCCACAACAGTCTCCGCCTCCAGAACGTTGCCTCGCGGCGCCCGACGGTAACCCGGGAGGACTGACGCCCTCTCAGTAGTCAGCGGGGTCACGGCGCGAGACAGTTCGCCTGGGAGTCGACACTCGGAGCCGCGGGGCGAGCGCGTGAAACGGTGCCCGAGGGACCGGTCAGGAGGAGCTCTTCACCTGCGATGAGCCACCCGGGACCAACGCGCCGACGCGAACGGCCGCGAGGTCGTCATCAGCCAGAGGCAGGGGGTCGCCCTCGTCGTCGAGGACCTCGATCCCCCTTCCCTGCTCCCGCACGCTCACGACTCTGCCCGGGAGCACGCCGTGGAGTTCCAAGGTGTGCAGACGATCCGGGTCGGCATCGGAGATCCGGACGATCCGGTACTCGCCCGGTGCAAGATCAGCCAGGAGGAGCGTTCCCTCCGGAACGTGAGTCCTCCCGTCCGGGGTGGGGATCGGATCGCCGTGGGGATCCTGCCGGGGATGCTCCAGCAGTTCGTCGATCCGCTCGATCAGCATCTGGGAGGCGGCGTGCTCGAGCCGTTCTGCCTCATCGTGCACCTGTGCCCAGGAGTACCCGAGCATCTCGACGAGGAAGGTCTCCAGCGACCGGTGGCGGCGCACCATCGCCACCGCGTACTCGTGGCCAGCGGGAGTGAGCTCGACCGGCTTATAGGGCCGGTGCTCGACCAGCCCTTGAGCGGCGAGGCGCTTGACGGTGTCGGTGACGTTCGGGGCACTGGTCCCGAAGCGCGCCGCGAGGGCGGAGGTGGTGATCGGTGCGTCCCCCCACTCGGTCGCGGACCAGATGACCTTGAGGTAGTCCTGGGCGACCGGAGTGAGCTCGGAGGGGTCCATGGCCCCCACGCTAGTCGACCCCGGGGGCGGGTCGCCCCGCGGTTCAGCCGAGCCCGAGCGCCATCAGCGCGATCAGGGCGAGGTTCAGAGCGACGATCAACACCACGATCATCCAGGACGTCAGGCGCGGCGGGAGGCGTGCGGCGAAGCGTCCCATGACGGTCCGGTCCCCTGTCAGGCGCACCAGCGGGATCAGGGCGAAGGGGATCCCGAGGCTCAGCACCACCTGGGAGAGGACGAGCGCCCGGGTGGGGTCCACGCCCGCGGCGATGATCACCAGTGCCGGGATCAGTGTGATCGCCCGCCGTGCCACCTGCGGGATGCGGCGATGCAGGAGGCCGGCCATGATCGTGGAGCCGGCGTAGCGACCCACCGAGGTGGAGGCGAGCCCGGAGGCCAGCAGGCCGATGCCGAACGCGATCCCGACGGCGGGGCCGAGCGCCTCCGTGATCGCCGCGTGGGCGCCCTCGATGGTGTCGGTACCGGGGACGCCGGCAAGATTCCCTGCGGCCAGCAGGAGCATGGCGATGTTCACCGACCCGGCCACCAGCAGCGAGAGCACCACGTCCCAGCGCGTGACCCGGAGCAATCTCGGGAGCGCGGCGGGGCTGATGTCGCTGCCGTGGCGGTCGCGGGCCAGGGCGGAGTGGGCGTAGATCGCATGCGGCATGACGGTCGCGCCGAGCATGCTCGCGGCGAGCAAGCAGGGTCTGGGTCCCCTCGAAGCGCGGCACGATCCCGGCGGCGGCCTCGGACCACGAGACCTCGCCGAGGAACAGCCCGGAGACGAAGCCGACGGTGATGATCGCGAGCGACCCGGTGATCACGAACTCGAAGGGCCGCTGCCCCCGCCAGGACTGCGGCGCCAGGAGCAACATCGAGACCGCGCCCACGATCACTCCGCCCGGCAGGAGGGGGATGCCGAAGAGGATGTGGAGTGCGATCGCCCCGCCGAGCACCTCGGCGAGGTCCGTGGCGGCGGCGACGAGCTCGGCCTGGGCCCAGTAGAGCAGGCGCCGCCGACGGGACAGACGCCGACCCAGGAGCTCGGGCAGCGAGGAGCCTGTGACGAGTCCGAGGGAGGCGGAGAGGTACTGGATGACCACGGCCATGAGGTTGGCCGCGACGAGCACCCATACGAGCAGGTACCCGTACTGCGCGCCGGCGGTGAGGTTCGCGGCAACGTTCCCGGGATCGACGTAGGCAACCGACGCGACGAAGGCCGGGCCGAGCATCCATGGCAGGGAGGCCCTGCTCTGTCCAGTCCCGTCTCGCGGCGCGCGGGCCTGCCGACGTTGGTCGGGGGCGGGCGAGTCGTCGGTGCTGGGCGGCGGGAGTGCGGGACGGATCACGAAAGTTAACCTACACGAACTTCTCTTGCGCAGCGAGCGGGCGCTCACGATGGTCACCACTTGCTGACCTATCACTGATCACTGTACAGTCATTGCATGCTGACCAAAGCCTCGCAGCTCGATGTCATGAACCGCCTCGGCCGCGCCATGGCCGACCCCACCCGGTCCCGCATCCTGCTCTCCCTCCTCGACCACCCGGGCTACCCCGCCGTCCTCGCCGACGAGCTCTCGCTGGCCCGGACCAACGTCTCCAACCACCTCTCGTGCCTGCGCGGTCGCGGGATCGTGGTCGCCACCCCCGAGGGCCGGCGCACGCGCTACGAGATCGCCGACGCGCACCTCACCCGGGCGCTGTCCGCGCTGGTCGAGACGGTGCTCGCCGTCGACGACGGCACGCCCTGCACGGATGCGGACTGCGACGTGCCCCTGTGCTGCAACGCCACCACCCCGGAGGAGATCGCCCGATGAGCGACGAGTGCTGCGGTCCCGCCCGACCCGCCACGAACGCCCGGGCCCCGCTCACCCTCACCTCCCGCCCGGCCTCTGAGGCCGACGCCTGCCGCGGCCCCGCGCCGACGCCTGCACCGATTCCGATCGAGGACGGGGACGCGTGCCGCGGGAGCACCACCCCGGCACCTCCAGGTGAACCGATCGAGCTCGAGCAGTCCACTCCGTGGTGGCGCGACCGCTCCCTCCTGCTCCCCGCCAGTGCCGGGGTCCTGTGGGTGGCCGGGCTCGCTGCTCGACTGGGCGGGCCTGGGCCTGGTCGCACTGATCGTGCACGTCCTCGCCCTCGCCGCGGGGGCCTGGACCTTCGTGCCCGGCACCCTGCGACGCCTCGTCCAGGGGCGCGGCCGTGGACGGCTCGGCGTGGGCCTGCTGATGACGATCGCCGCGACCGGGGCCGTGCCGCTCGGTCACGTCGGCGAGGCCGCGGCGCTCGCGTTCCTGTTCTCCCTCGCCGAGGCCCTCGAGGACCGTTCGATGGACCGCGCGAAGCAGGGGCGCGTGCACTGCTCGCCCTGATCCCGGAGACCGCCCGGATCCAGCGCCCCGACGGCCCGCAGACCGTGCCGGCCGCCGACGTCCGCGCCGGGGACGTGCTCCTGCTCGGCGCCGGCGACCGCGTCGCTACCGATGGCGTGATCGCGTCGGGCCGCTCCTGGGTGGACACTTCCGCGATCACCGGGGAGTCCATCCCCGTCGAGGTCGGGCCCGGGGACGAGGTCCACGCCGGCTCCGTGAACGGCTCCGGCGCGCTCTCGCTGCGCGCCACGGCCGACGGACGCGACAACTCCCTGACCCAGATCGTGCGCCTGGTCGACCAGGCCCACGCCGCCAAGGGCGAGCGAGCGCGTCTCGCCGACCGCATCGCTCGCCCGCTGGTCCCGACCGTGCTCGTCGTCGCCGCACTGGTGGCCCTCGTCGGCGTCGTCACCGGGGACCCCTCGACCTGGATCGAACGGGCACTGGTGGTACTGGTCGCCGCCTCCCCGTGTGCGCTCGCGATCGCCGTGCCGGTCACCGTGATCTCCTCGATCGGCTCCGCGAGCAAGCTCGGGGTGGTCATCAAGTCCGGTGCCGCCTTCGAGCGGCTCGGCACGATCCGCACCGTCGCCCTGGACAAGACCGGCACTCTCACCCGCAATCAGCCCCGCGTCGTGGACGTCGCGACGGTCGACGGACGCGGCGTCGAGGAGATCCTTGCGATCGCCGCCGCCCTCGAATCCGTCAGCGCCCACCCGCTCGCCGCCGCCGTCCTCGCCGCCGCAGACACCCTCCCGGAGGCCGACGAGGTCCAGGAGATCCCCGGTCACGGGATCTCCGGAACGCCGCAGGGCCGCACCGTGCGCGCCGGTAGTCCCCGCTGGATCTCCCCCGGCGCGCTCGAGAGCAAGACCCGCGGCATGGCCTCCCGGGGCATGAGCGTGATCATGGTCGAGGAGGACTCCCAGGTGATCGGCGCGATCGGGGTCCGCGACGAGCCGCGCCCCGAGGCCGCCGAGGCCGTCGCCGCCCTGCATTCCCAGGGGATCCGCACCGTCATGCTCACCGGCGACAATGAGCTGACCGCGCGGGCGATCGCCGCGGAGGCCGGCATCGACGAGGTCCATGCCGAGCGGCTTCCGGCCGACAAGGCCGCCCACATCCGCCGCCTGGCCGGGCAGTCCCCGACCGCGATGATCGGCGACGGCATCAACGACGCCCCCGCCCTCGCCTCGGCGACCGTCGGGATCGCGATGGGCGTCACCGGCACCGCCGCGGCGGTGGAATCGGCCGATGTCGCCTTCACCGGCACCGACCTGCGCCAGCTCCCCGCCGCCCTCGCCCACGCCCGCCGGGGGCGCCGGATCATGACCGGGAACATCGCCCTGGCGCTGGCGATCATCGTGGTGCTCTTCCCGCTCGCCCTGTTCGGCGTGCTCGGGCTCGCGGCCGTGGTGCTCGTGCACGAGGCCGCAGAGGTCGTCGTCATCGCCAACGGCATGCGCGCCGCCCGCACCAAGGGCCTCGCCCTACAGGGGCCGTCCAGCCCCGTCGGGCAGGATCTGCACGAGACGACCCCCACCCGAGAGGCCGCCGCATGAGCCGCAAGACGAAACTCACCATCGGACTGATCGCCGCCGCGGCACTGGTCCTCGCAGGATTCCTCCTCATCCCCGACCGCGGGCAGGACACACCGGCGGCCCCGGAGGCCTCGGACACCGCAGGCCCTCAGCTCGTGCGGGAGGACAGCCCCCGCCTCTCCGAAGGCGCAGCAGCGAGGTCGTGTTCGTGGAGTACCTCGACTTCGAGTGCGAGGCCTGCCTGTCCCTGTACCCGACCGTCGAGGAGCTCCGCGCCGAGTACGGCGACCGGGTCACGTTCGTGGTCCGCTACCTGCCGCCGCACGGCAACTCCCTCGAGGCCGCCCAGGCCGCGGAGGCCGCGAAGGACCAGGGCGAGTTCGAGGCGATGTACAAGGCCCTGTTCGACAACGCCACCGAGTGGGGGCATCAGGAGACGTCCCAGCGGGAGCTGTTCTTCTCCTATGCGGAGGAGATCGGGCTGGACATGGAACGCTTCGAGGAGGTCTACGACGACCCCGCCACCGCGAAGCGGATCGAGCAGAGCGCCGCGGACGCCCAGGCCCTCGGCGTGACCGGCACCCCCACCTTCTTCGTCGACGGGAAGCGTCTGGAGCCCACTCGCGTCGAGGACCTCACCGATCCGCTCGATGCCGCCCTCGAGGGCTGAGCGCGTGAGCACCACCCCTCCTCCCGCACCGCCGGAGAACGGCGACACCCGTGGACTCGGTGCGCTCCTCACCGCCACCGGAGCGATCGGCCTCGTCATGGCGGTCGTGCCGCTGGTCGAGAAGATCGCCCTGATCGAGGACCCCGCCTACGTCCCCTCCTGCGGCCTCAACCCGGTCCTGTCCTGCGGCTCGGTGATGGAGACCCCGCAGGCCGCGGCGTTCGGCATCCCCAACCCGATCCTCGGCATCGCCGGCTTCTCCGCCGTCCTCGCCCTCGGGTTCGCCGTCCTCGCCGGTGCGCGCATGGCGGGATGGATGAGTGTGCTGATCCAGATCGGCGTCACCTTCGCCGTGCTGTTCGTGCACTGGCTGATCGGACAGAGCCTGTACGAGATCGGGGCGCTGTGCCCGTACTGCATGGTCGTCTGGGCCGTCACGATCCCGCTGTTCTGGTTCACCACCCTCCACCATCTGCGCCTATGGACCCGCGGCGCCTCCACCTCCGCGCACCGGGCGGTGGCACTCCTGCACGAGTTCCGCCTGCCGGTGCTCGTCGCCTGGTATCTCGCGATCCTGACCCTCATCACGGTGAGGTTCTGGGACTACTGGTCCACGCTGCTCTGAGCACCGGCACCTGCGCGGCCAGCGCCTCCGACCCCACACCATCCCACTCCCGAAGGAAAGCCACCATGCCCGCCCGCTCCCGGCGACAGCTCCTCCACGTGACCGGGCTCGCCGCCGCCATCGGCCTGACCACAGCCTGCAGTAGCTCCGACACCAGCGACCGCTACGACTCCGAAAGCTCCGGATACGTCTCCGGCAACGGAGTCACCACGGAGATCGCCCCCCAGGACCGCGGCGAGCCCCTCGAGTTCTCCGGGACCACCTACGACGGCGACGCGTTCGACGCGGTCGAGCAGCCGCGGCAACGTCCTCGTCGTGAACGTCTGGTACGCCTCCTGCCCGCCCTGCCGGGTCGAAGCCCCGGACCTCCAGGCCATCCACGAGGAGTACGCCGACCAAGGAGTCGCCTTCATCGGCATCAACCTCCGCGACGGCGCAGGGCCCGCCCAGGCCTTCGAGGAGAACTACGGCATCACCTACCCGTCGATCCCCGACCAGCAGTCCGAGATCATGTACAAGCTCCGTGGAGTCGTCGCGCCCAATGCCGTTCCGACGACACTCGTCCTGGATCACGAGGGACGGGTGGCCGGCAGGATCTCCGGAGCAATCGACCCCTCGATCCTGCGGGCGATGCTCGACGGCGTTCTCGAGGAGGCGGCGTCATGACTGAGGGCGGTCTGGCGGAGACCTTCCAGTCGATCGCTCTGTCCGGATCACTCGCACTGGCCATCGCCGTGGCGGCGATCGCGGGTCTGATCGCCTTCCTCTCGCCGTGCGTGCCGCCGATCGTGCCAGGATATCTCGGGTACGTCTCCGGACTCGCCGGACAGCGCCAAGGAATACCTGCAGGAATCCGCACGAATCCAAGCGCCAACGGCCCTGATAGCCAGCGCCGGACCACCCGACAGGGAGCTGGGAGAATGCTGGCAGGCGGCGTCCTGTTCGTCGCCGGATTCGCGACCGTCTTCATGGCGCTCGGCGGATTCGCCGGCGCAGTGGGGTATCTACTGCAGGACCATGCAGTGTGGATCAACCGCATCGCAGGAATCATCGTAATATTCATGGGACTCATTTTCATGGGGCTCCTGCCGCGCTTCTCAGGAAACATCCAGGCGACGAAGAAGAAGCCCGACACCGGACTCCTGGGAGCCCCACTCTTGGGCTTCGTCTTCGGCCTGAGCTGGACCCCGTGCATCGGCCCCACCTACGCCGCGATCATCGCACTCTCCCTCGACCCGGGAGCCGGTGACTCCGGCGCGACCCGAGGCGCCGTCCTCGCCCTCGCCTACTCCCTCGGCCTGGGGATCCCCTTCGTCATCAGCGCACTCCTACTGGACAAGGCCATCGGTGTGAGCAGGGCGCTCTCGCGCCACCGACGACTCCTCGGAATCCTCTCCGGAGTCCTGCTGATCAGCATCGGCCTGCTGCTGCTCACGGGGACATGGGCCTCCTGGATGGACCAGCTCCAAGGCTCCATCGCCTCATTCCAACCCGCAGTGTGAGCGCCCGGACGGCCACCCTCACGACACATGTCCGGAATCACCGCGAGGTGAGTCGCTCAATCGGCACGGCGTCGCGTGCCAGAATGGTCCACGAGAGCCGTGACGTGAACCCCACTGGGTCACCGGGGAAGAGTAAAGAGAAGGTACGGGGCGCCGGGGAGCCGTGACCCTGGTTCAAGAGCAGGTGAAGTCCTTGACCAGGATCACCCTTCGCCGTTCCTTCTGCTCCGACCCCTGGGTACGTTAGTTGCACCGGTTACGAGGTACGAGAGTTTCTTCCCGATACTTGCGCCGCTTTTGCGTTGCCGCGACCCAATGCCCGACTCTCCCCGCACGATACGGGGATAATCACGGAGACCATTCATGGCCACGAGCAATTCCCACCGCGCGCCCGGCCGCGCAGTCACCCCCTCCGCCACAGCGGACGCGCCCTGCGCGGCACCGGCGGCGCCGCCGTTCTCGGCACCGTCTTCGCTCGGCTCCGCCTTCGCCGGCGGCGCCGCCCAGGCGCCCCCCGCCGCCCCGGCATCCGCCCCTGCCATCTCCTCGTCGACCGCCGCGCCCGCCGCCCCGGCCCCGACCGCTGCACTCCACTCCTCGGAGAAGCTCCGCTGGGGCTCCCAGGGCTCCACTGTCGAGCGGCTCCAGTCAGCGCTGAACGACGAAGGCGCCGACCTCGCCGTCGACGGCAAGTTCGGCAAGCTCACCCACGGCGCGGTGAAGGACTACCAGCGCGCCAACGGCCTCCAGATCGACGGCGTCGTGGGCCCCGAGACCCGTGGCTCCCTCAACGGCGGCGCCTCCATCGGCGGGTCCGGCACCTCCGTCCCCACCTCGGGTACATCCACCTCCAGCGGCGGCGAGGCCATCGTCGATGCCGCGCGCACCCAGATCGGCGCCTCCTACTCCTGGGGCTCCAGCAACCCCGGCGTGAGCTTCGACTGCTCCGGTCTGACCCAGTACGCCTACAAGCAGGTCGGCATCGACCTCCCCCGTACCTCCGGCCAGCAGGTTGCCGCGGGCACCCAGGTCTCGAAGTCCGAGGCACAGCCCGGCGATCTCGTCGTGTGGCCCGGCCACATGGGCATCTACGCCGGCGGCGACAAGGTCGTCGATGCGGGCCGCTCCCCCGGCGCCGTCACCGAGCGCACCATCTGGGGAAACCCCACCTTCATCTCCTTCCGCTGACACCAGCAATCACGAGCGGCGTGCACACCACCGGACGGTGGAGTGCACGCCGCTTCGGCATTCGCCAGCGGGGCGCAGGCAACACAGGTCTCCGGCACGCAGGTCAGGCGTCGCCCCGGGATCTGCGCACCCGTCACCTGATCAGGACCCGATGAACGACCGGAAGGCGCACTCGGAGCGGCACTGCTCGTCACTGTCGGGGCAGGTATCGACGTGGCCCCGTGCCTCGAGCAGCTGTCGTCGCATCTCGCTCATCGCCCGGATCTGCTGTTCGAGGGCGCTGATCTGCGCTGCGAGCAGCGGCTGAAGCGTGGCCTTGACGTCGGTGCACGTGCCGGAGTCCGCAAGATCCAGCGACTCACGGATTTCTGGCAGTTCGAGACCGAGCCGTTTGGCCGATCCGATGAACTCCAGGCGCTCGAGATGCTCCTCGCCGAAGTCCCGATACCCGTTGGCGTGTCGGTCCGCGGCGAGCACCCCGAGTCGCTCGTAGTAGCGCGCGGCGTGCTCGCCGGAACCCCGGTCCTCTCGGAAACCTCAGAGATCCTCATGTGATCGAACCTACGGTTCACCACCTTGACCTTCAACCCGGGTGCAAGGTCTAACGTCGTCGGCATGACTTACGCGATCGCTCTTCCCTGCGTGGACGTCAACGACCGCGCATGCGTGGACGAATGCCCCGTCGACTGCATCTACGAGGGCCAGCGGATGCTCTACATCCAACCCGACGAGTGCGTCGACTGCGGGGCCTGCGAGCCCGTGTGCCCCGTGGAGGCGATCTTCTACGAGGACGATCTGCCTGACCAGTGGGCCGACTTCTACCGCGTTAACGTCGAATTCTTCGACGACATCGGCTCGCCCGGCGGCGCGGCGAAGATGGGCCTCATCGACAAGGACCATCCGATCGTCACAGCCCTCCCGACTCAGAGCAGCGAGATCGACGCTTCCCGTGGCGCCAGTTGAGCGGCCCTGAGCGCCGCTGCAGACCCGCGTGACCATGCGAGACGGACCCCAGGGAGAAGACGTGCGCGTGAGCGTGAAGTGGATGGAAAGACACCAGGTGGCTCTGTACGTCGCAGGCCTAGCTGTTGCGGGTCATGACGTTGTAGTCACCGCGTAGGGGATGAAGGAACGGGCCCCGTGACCGGCACGATGGGTGGTGCTGAAGCCATTCATCTGCTGGAAGGGACCCGTTCCGTGACCCACCGTAATTCGCCGCTGACCCCTGCCGGAAGACTCCGCCTGATTGAACGTGTCGAGAACGACGGCCGGCCGATCGCCCACGTCGCTGCCGAGGCGGGGATCGCCCGCTCCACCCTGACGAAGTGGGTCCACCGCTATCGAGCCGAGGGCGTCGAGGCGCTGGAAGACCGCTCCAGCGCACCGGCTCTGCGGCCGGGCCGACCGCCGATCGAGGTGCTCGAGTTGATCGACTCCTGGCGGCGGGAGAAGAAGTGGTCGGCTCGCCGGATAGCTCTCGAGCTCGCTGATCGCGGGCACCACTACTGCGTCCGCACCATCGGCCGCTGGTTGGAGCGACTGGGGATCTCCCGCCGCAGGGACCTCGATTCGACCGGGGAGAACAACCGCGAGGCCCGCAGGATCATCGCCCGCTTCCCCGGCCACATGCTTCACCTGGACGTGAAGAAGGTCGGGAAGATCCCCGACGGCGGCGGCTGGCGAGCCCACGGCCGCGGTTCCGCGAAGGCGCTGGCCGGCAAGCGAGCGCATAGACAGCGAGTTGGTTACGCCTACCTCCACTCCGCGATCGATGGCTACTCCCGCCTGGCCTACACCGAGGTCCTCACCGACGAGACCGCCGCGACGACCATCGGGTTCTTCTCCCGGGCCAGGGCCTTCTTCGCCGCTCACGGCATCACTCGTCTGGTCCGGGTGGTCACCGACAACGGCTCCAACTACCGCGCGAAGACCTTCGTCCGGACCGTCGCCGCGCATGCGTCCAGGCACCAGCGGACTCGCCCCTATACGCCCCGTCACAACGGGAAAGTCGAGCGCTACCAGCGCATCCTGACCGAGGAATGTCTCTATGCCCGGGCATATGCCTCGGAGGACGAGCGCCGCCGAGCGATCAGCATCTGGGTCCACCACTACAACTATCATCGGCCACACACCGCCTGCGCTGATCAGCCCCCGGCCACCAGAGTCCACGAACGCGTCGACAACGTCATGACTTCATACACCTAGCTCTCGGTCTCGCCGTCGGACTCGCCGTACCCGAGCTCGCACACCCGGCCGAGCTCGCGATACACCCGGTCCTCGCCGTACTGCTCTACACGACGTTCCTCGGCATCCCGCTGAGCCGGCTCGGACAAGCATTCACGAACTGGCGATTCCTCGGCACCCTCACGGTGCTGAACTTCGTGATCGTGCCCGCGATCGTGTGGTCGCTCTCGCGCATCCTCGCCCACGACCAGGTCCTCCTCGTCGGGGTGCTCTTCGTCCTGCTGACCCCGTGCATCGACTATGTCATCGTCTTCTCGGGTCTCGCAGGTGGTGACGAGGAGCGTCTGCTCGCCGCCGCGCCGCCGCTGATGCTCGCCCAGATGCTCCTCTTCGCCCCTGTACCTATGGCTGTTCGTCGGGGCGGAGTTCGTCAGGTCCGTTGAGTACTGGCCGTTCGCTGAAGCGTTCGCGCTAATCATCGCCTTGCCGCTCATCGCGCCGCGCTCACACAGATCTTCGCTACCCGATCCCGCCTTGGCCAGAGAGCCGAGAGCGCCGCGATGGGAGCGATGGTGCCTCTCATGGTGCTCACGCTGGCCGTGGTCGTCACATCCCAAGTGGCCGCAGTTGGTCAGCGACTCAGCTCCCTGCTCGCTCGCCGCACCGGTCTACGCAATTTTCGTCGTCATCATGGTCCCAGCCGGGATCCTGGCGGGCCGCGCGGCGGAACTCGATGCACCCGGCATTCGCGCGGTCGCCTTCAGCGGCGTGACGAGGAACTCGCTTGTCGTCCTGCCGCTGGTTCTCGCTCTCCCGCCGGCATACGACCTTGCTCCGCTGGTCGTGGTCCTACAGACCTTGATCGAGCTCGTCGCGATGGTCGTGCTGGTCGAGCTGATCCCTCGCATCGTTCCCGTGGAGGTGTGATCCGGCACCAGACGGGACGCCTGGCTCGTGAGGCTCGGCGGCATTCGCGTCGCCACTGGCGCAGTGCCAGCCAGCACTCCGCACAGTGGTTGCGGGCACTCTCCCTGGCGCAAGTGATGAGCCTCCGACCCAGTGCCCATTCACGAGTGCAGACTACGCCCGGCCTCTCGTCGCTGCACCAAAGGGCTCTCGAGCTGGATAGTGGCGTGCTCGAACGCCACGGGGAAGTGGGTACTGACGCAGTCCTGGACTTCTTCCAGAATCCGGAGGGCATGCGCCGATTCGAAGCATTCCTCACCCACCACGACGTGCGCGGAGATGATCGGGAGATTGCTTCCGATCGCCGAAGCGTGCAGGTCATGGACGTCCTCCACATGCTCGAGCGCGAGGATGTGCTCCCGCACCTCATCGAGATCAACACCCTTCGGGGTGTACTCCATAAGGATGCGCAGCGTGTCGGCCATGATGCGGAAGGCCCTCGGAACGATCAGAGCAGCGATGAACAGCCCCGCCAATGCATCCGCCTGCTGGAAGCCCGTCACCTGGATCACGATCGCGGCCGTGATCACGCCCAGAGATCCCAAGGCGTCATTGAGCACCTCCAGGAACGCGGCACGCATGTTCAAGCTCGAGTCCTTACCACCGGCGAGGATGATGATCGCGACGATGTTCGCCACCAGCCCGATCACACCGAAGATCAGCGGACTGACCCGAGGGGGACCTCCGGCGGCTCCGACAGCCGCGAGATGCCCTCAACCGCCGTGTAGGTGCCGACCACGATAAGGAGTGTCGCCTGCGCCAGCGCCGCCAGCACCTCTATCCGAGCGAAGCCCCAGGTCCGGGTCTTGCTCGCGGGCCGGAGCATCATGGTCGCGGCGATCAGCGCGACGAGCGACCCCGAGGCGTCCACCAGTGCGTGCGCTGTGTCCGTGAGCGGCCGCAAGACTGCCGGTGACGACGCTTCCTACCGCCTGCGCCAGCACGATGACGGCAGTGATGGAGAATGCGATCGCCAGCCGAGTACGTGCCGAACTTGAGCTACCGCCGCCATGTGCGTGGTCATGTCCCGCGCCCATCAGAGATCAGCGTCCTCGAGCTCGGCGTGGTCATGGTGGTTCTTCAGCGATAGCGAGGCCCCGGACGCGGCAAGCAGGCTGTCCGCTGCTCCGAAGAGGTCAGCGAGCCTTCCCGGGTCGGTGAGGGAAAACCATGACGAACGCCCATCGATCCGCACGGTCACGACTCCGCAGTCGCGCAGGCAGGAGAGATGCTTACTGACCGTGGACTGCGCAAGGTGCATGTGTTCGACGAGGTCGCGCACCCGGTGCTCGCCCGTCGACAGGTGCTGGATCAGGGCCAGGCGCGTGGGCTCTGCGAGGGCGTGGAACAGCGCGGGGTGGCTGTCGTTGCCCTCGAAGATCGGTTCGTCCCGCAGATCATTCATCGTCATGCGGCGATGATATCGCTCCGCGGGGGGCCTGTCAATTCGTCTGTGTAAGCGGGGTGTTCACAGGTAGGGGGTGATCCGGTCGGGGTAGGCGGCGGCGAGTTGGGCGAGGGCTTGCTTCCAGTTCGTGACGACCTGGCCCTCGACGAGCCGGCCCTGGGCCTTCCGCTCGTTCGCGGGCTTGCCACGGTCTCGAGCTCGATCGGCGGCGCGCTTGTCCTCGATGTTGCAGATCGCGAGCCAGAGCGACTTCACGGCCGCGTCCGTCGAGGGGAAGTGTCCGCGGTTCTTCGTGACCTTCCGCGGCTGGTAGTTCAGCGACTCGATCGCGTTGGTCGTGTAGATGACCTTCCTCAGCATCGGCGGGAACTGGAGGAAAGGAACGAACCGGTCCCACGAGTTCTTCCAGGTCATCACGGTCGAGGGGTACTTCTGCCCCAGCGGCGAAGCCTCGAACTCCACCAGCGCCGCCCAAGCCGAGTCCTCGTTGGGCGCGGTGTAGATCGGCTTGAGCGCGGCGGCGACCTTCTTGCGGTCCTGGTAGGCCACGAACCGCGTCGCGGCCCGGATCAGGTGGACCACGCAGGTCTGGACCATCGAGTCCGGCCACGTCGCCTCGACTGCCTCCGGCAGGCCCTTCAGCCCGTCGCAGCACACGATCAGCACGTCCCTCACTCCGCGGTTGGCGAGGTCAGCGCAGACGTGGGCCCAGAACGCCGACCCCTCGGTGTCCTGGACCCAGATCCCCAGCACGTGCTTGACCCCGTCGAGATCCACGCCGACCGCGATATACGCGGCGCGGTTGATGACCTGGCTGTTCTCCCGGATCTTGATCCGGATCGCGTCGAGGTAGAGGACGGGATAGAACTCCTCCAGCGGCCGCGCCTGCCACGCGGCGACCTCCTCGAGCACGGCGTCGGTGACGTTCGAGATCGTCTCGTGCGACAGGTCCGTGCCGAGCGTGGAGGCCAGGTGGTGCTGGATGTCCCGGATCGTCATCCCGCCCGCGTAGAGGCTGATGATCATGTCATCGAGCCCTCCCAGGCGTCGCTGGCCCTTGGGGACAAGGCGCGGCGTGAATGAACCGGCACGATCCCTGGGGACGTCCAGCGCGATCGGCCCGACCTCGGACTGAACCGTCTTCGGCGACGTCCCGTTACGCGAGTTGGCGTGCTTCGACGCGTCCTCGGAGCCCTTCTCGTAGCCGAGATGGGGTCGCTCAGCTCCGCCTGCAGACCTCGCTCCAGCGCGGCCTTGACCAGCGCGGGCACGAACCCACCGTCCCCGGTCAGCTCTACCTGGCCGGCGTCGATCTGCTCGAACAACGCGTCCAGGCGCCCGGCGGCCTTCAACTGCTCGACCAGGTCCTGGCCCGAGGGCCCACCCGGCGTCTTCTCGTCGGTCATGGTCATGATTCTTACCGTTCCTCTCGGTACGGCTTACACAGACCATCTGACACGCCCTCCGCGGGCTCGCGGGGAAGAGGCGGAAGACCCCTGCTCGATCCTGAGAACCACCACAGTCCGGGCACGCCCTTCGCCACTAGACTCGACTCGCCCCGCAAGCGGGGCGCCAACGGCCCACGACCGGGCCACCCGACATCAAGGAGACGACGGACGTGGGACACAAAGTGGCGGCCGACAAGCCCGCATGGAGACCAGCGCGTCTTCTCCTGCTAAGCATGCTCGGGACGATCGCCTTTCTCCTTCTGCCGATCGCCGTCCCGGCACTGTTGCCGACCGCGTCAGCGCACGACACCCTCGCGTCCTCGAGCCCGGCCGACGGCGACAGCGTCGAGCAGGCACCAACGACACTCGACCTCACCTACAGCGACGACGTCCTGAACCTGTCTCCCGTCGTGCGCCTGAACGACTCAGCAGGTAACGAGATCTTCACCGAGACGCCGACCGTCACCGACAACACGGCCTCGATCGACCTGCCCCCACTGCCGGCCGATGACTACGAGATCCAGTGGCGCGTCGTATCCTCCGATGGCCATCCCATCGAGGGCACGGTGCGCTTCACCGTCACCGTCGGCGCCGAGGAGTCCGGAGCGGACGCGTCCACCGTCGAGGAGGACCCCAGCACCGCCTCGGTCGAGCCGAACACCTCCCCCACCGCGTCCGATCAGGTCGCCTCTCAGCGCCCCGAAGAGGACCGGAACAGCCCGCCGTTGAGCGTGATCCTCGGCGGTGTCGGCCTGCCTGCTGCTAGCACTCGGCCTCGTCGTCGCCATCACCCTCCGTGTGCGAGGCCGCGCCTCAGCCGACGACTGACGACCCCTCGACGCAAAGGCCAGTTGCCCATCCACGTCGACGCTCGATGCCCGATATCGTCCCAGCTCAGGCGCCCTGTACTGCCGGGACCGGACGGCTCCCCGCACCATCTCCTCCTCGCCGCTGCGCGCGGACGATAAATCCCGCATTCAGTGCGGCACACATCACCGTCAATGACAGCAGCAACCACCCACCCAAGCGCTGATCGCCGAGCGCATCGGCGCTCCACGTCCGCTCCATGACGCCGAACCAGTCCGCCTCGACGACCGGGAGCACGAACACGAGCAGCAACGCCGTCCCCGCCAGGACGACGGTGCCGACCGCCAGCGCAACCCAGCGCACCCGAGCCGAGACGGACTCCCTCCCACGGCCCTCCCTTGGACGCCGAGAGCCAGAGCAGTGCCAGCCACCAGGGCAACAGCGAGGATGATGAGGCGGCCCGGCGTCGTGTGCAGGCCCGCCCGCAGTGCTGGGGTGAGGTAGATCGATGCGAAGCACGCGGCACCCAGCAATGCGGCTCTTCAAGGTTCGTGGTGAAGGAGAGCGTCGCGTCGCTGGCGTAGAACGGCCCGTGGTCCTGCTGTGATGGGTGTTGTCAAGACATCCACACCTCAGAGGACCACGAGCCTGTGCACGAGAATACTGGTTCGCAGCGTGATGCTGCGAGCACGATCTTCAACTTGCCCGATTACCGCGTCACAGACGCGATCGACCTGCCCGACGGAGGCCGTCGAGTGGTGATCGAATCCATCGAGCCGCCGGGCTGTCCGTCCTGCGGGGTGCTCGCGACCAAGGTCCACTCCCGCCGGTCCCAGAAGGTGCGCGACGTCCCCGTGGCCGGGGCGGTGGAGGTGGTGTGGGCCAAGCGGCGCTGGTTCTGCCTCGAGCCGGCCTGCGCCCGGCGCACGTTCTGGGAAGCCACCGATCAGGTCCCTTACCGTGCGCGTTCGACGACCCGGTCGCGGGATCAGGTCGTCTCCGCGGTGCTCACCTCGGGCCGGGTCGCCTCCGAGGTCGCCCGGGCCCATGGCGTCTCGTGGTGGCTGGTCCAGGCCGCGCTGGCGGCGGCCGCAGTGGTCCTCCCCGCCGCCGAGGACGTGCGAGTGACGCGCCTGGGCATCGATGAGCACCGCTACCGGTCGGTGCGCTGGTTCCGCACCGACGACGGTGCCTGGAGACGGTTCGAGCCATGGATGACGACCCTGGTCGACCTGACCACCGGACAGGTCCTCGGCGTCGTCGACGGCCGGGACTCCACCGCCGTCGGTGACTGGCTTGCCCAGCGCTCTGAGGACTGGCGGGAGCGGATCGAGATCGTCGCGATCGATCCCTCGGCCGCGTTCCGCAAAGCACTGCGGACCTACCTGCCCCGCGCCGCGGTCTCGGTCGACAAGTTCCACCTCGTCAAGCTCGGGAACGACATGGTCACCGCCGTGCGGCAACGCCTGGCCCGCACCCATCACGGTCGCCGGGGTCGGAAGGATGACCCGGCCTGGGCGCACCGGATGCTCCTGCTGCGCGGCGCTGACACCCTCACCCCGAGGGCGTGGGAGCGGTTGGAGAGGGTGTTCCGCACCGATGACCCCACCGACGAGCTCTCCGCCGCCTGGGGCATCAAGGAGCGACTCCGTCGCCTGCTGGCCACCGACACCCTCGCCCAGGCCTGGAACGAACGGATGCGGATGGGCTACTTCGTCCAGATCGCGAACATGCCCGAGGCGACCAAGCTCTACGACACCGTCGTGACCTGGTGGGACGCGATCGAGGTCCTCATCGTCACCGGCGCGACCACCGCCCGGGTCGAGGCCGCGAACACCGGCATCAAGAACATCAAACGCATCGGCCGTGGCTTCCGCAACGCCGAGAACTACCGGATGCGTATCCGGCTCTTCAAGGTTCGTGGTGAAGGAGAGCGTCGCGTCGCTGGCGTAGAACGGCCCGTGGTCCTGCTGTGATGGGTGTTGTCAAGACATCCACACCTCAGAGGACCACGAGCCTGTGCACGAGAATACTGGTTCGCGGCGTGATGCTGCGAGCACGATCTTCAACTTGCCCGATTACCGCGTCACAGACGCGATCGACCTGCCCGACGGAGGCCGTCGAGTGGTGATCGAATCCATCGAGCCGCCGGGCTGTCCGTCCTGCGGGGTGCTCGCGACCAAGGTCCACTCCCGCCGGTCCCAGAAGGTGCGCGACGTCCCCGTGGCCGGGGCGGTGGAGGTGGTGTGGGCCAAGCGGCGCTGGTTCTGCCTCGAGCCGGCCTGCGCCCGGCGCACGTTCTGGGAAGCCACCGATCAGGTCCCTTACCGTGCGCGTTCGACGACCCGGCCGCGGGATCAGGTCGTCTCCGCGGTGCTCACCTCGGGCCGGGTCGCCTCCGAGGTCGCCCGGGCCCATGGCGTCTCGTGGTGGCTGGTCCAGGCCGCGCTGGCGGCGGCCGCAGTGGTCCTCCCCGCCGCCGAGGACGTGCGAGTGACGCGCCTGGGCATCGATGAGCACCGCTACCGGTCGGTGCGCTGGTTCCGCACCGACGACGGTGCCTGGAGACGGTTCGAGCCATGGATGACGACCCTGGTCGACCTGACCACCGGACAGGTCCTCGGCGTCGTCGACGGCCGGGACTCCACCGCCGTCGGTGACTGGCTTGCCCAGCGCTCTGAGGACTGGCGGGAGCGGATCGAGATCGTCGCGATCGATCCCTCGGCCGCGTTCCGCAAAGCACTGCGGACCTACCTGCCCCGCGCTGCGGTCTCGGTCGACAAGTTCCACCTCGTCAAGCTCGGGAACGACATGGTCACCGCCGTGCGGCAACGCCTGGCCCGCACCCATCACGGTCGCCGGGGTCGGAAGGATGACCCGGCCTGGGCGCACCGGATGCTCCCTGCGCGCGGCGCTGACACCCTCACCCCGAGGGCGTGGGAGCGGTTGGAGAGGGTGTTCCGCACCGATGACCCCACCGACGAGCTCTCCGCCGCCTGGGGCATCAAGGAGCGACTCCGTCGCCTGCTGGCCACCGACACCCTCGCCCAGGCCTGGAACGAACGGATGCGGATGGGCTACTTCGTCCAGATCGCGAACATGCCCGAGGCGACCAAGCTCTACGACACCGTCGTGACCTGGTGGGACGCGATCGAGGTCCTCATCGTCACCGGCGCGACCACCGCCCGGGTCGAGGCCGCGAACACCGGCATCAAGAACATCAAACGCATCGGCCGTGGCTTCCGCAACGCCGAGAACTACCGGATGCGTATCCTGCTGACCAGCGCCGCGAAAACCGTAGCGTGAATACCCGCCACAGCAGGGTCATTCACCACGAACCGCGAAGAGCCGCGTATCCTGCTGACCAGCGCCGCGAAAACCGTAGCGTGAATACCCGCCACAGCAGGGTCATTCACCACGAACCGCGAAGAGCCAGCAATGCTAGTGCTTCGCAGGGTTGGTGAGCCACCGCCCGAGCCGCGTACTCGGCCTCCATTCCACGATCTCCCGCAGACCCGCCGACCCGTCTGATCGGGGCGCGATCCGCTCCCGGATGAGGTCACCGAAACGACCTGCGACAAGGAGGGGCGCACAAACCAGTGCGAGCGGCGCGTACTGACCCAAGTGCGCGGAGAACTGCACCGGCGCGTAGACGCCCAGCAGACCACTCGTCAGCCAGACGATCAGGACGCATCCCGCGATCCATGCGGCGGTGCGCCGAACGGGCCATGCCCGCTCTTGAATGCCCGGCAGGGGACGGCGTGCGCGAACCCAGAGATAGAGGACGGCAAGACAGAGTGCGATCGCCAACCCGGCGACGTCCACCCTCCACGCCGTCAGCGTGGACAGTTCCGGCGGAGCCGGCAAGGGATAATCCGTGAGAGCTTGGGGCCTGACCCTTGTTCGTGGACACGCTGATTCCAGCATCTGCTGGGGAAGCGAGATCATGAACCATGGCCAGGAAGAACTACTCCGAAGAGTTTCGCCAGCAGGCGGTTGACCTGTACGAGTCGACACCGGGAGCGACGCTCCGCGGTATCGCGGAGGACCTCGGGATCGTCCGAGGCACGCCGCGACAGTGGCTCGAGACCCACGGGAGTGGGAAGAAGACCGCGGCTGACGGCACGCTGACCGACAGTCCGTTGCGGTCCGCGCCGACGCCCAGCACGGCCGATCCCAATGAGCCGCTCGAGCAACGCGTCGCTCGCCTGGAAGCAGAGAACGCCCAGTTGAGAGCGGAGACGACGAAGCTCACCACGGAGCGGGAGATCCTCCAGAAAGCCGCTAAGTATTTCGCTGGGGAGACGCGCTGGTGAGTCGCTTCCAGTTCGTCGCCGACCACCACGCCACCTACCCGGTGAAGCGACTGTGCGAGCTCGTCGAGATCGAGCGTTCCTCCTACTACGCCTGGCAGGCAGGCGCCCCGGCACGGGCCGAGAGAGCCGCCCACGATGCGGAGTCGCTGGAGCGGATCCGCATCATCCACGCCAAGGACGACGCTCAGGGTGTCCCACGGATCACGGCCGAGCTCAACGACGGTGCCGCACTCGAGGACCGCGTGAACCACAAGCGGGTCGCCCGCGTGATGCGGACCGCTGGCCTCGCCGGGTTCGTCAAGAAGCGCCGGCACCGCACGACGGTGCCGGAGCCTACCGACCGGGTCGTTCCCGACCTGCTGGGCCGGGACTTCACCGCCGAGGCGCCGAACCGGCGCTACGTCGGTGACATCACCTACCTGCCGCTGTCCGAGACCGGCGGGGGTGGGAACCTGTATCTCGCCACGGTGATCGACTGCTACAGCCGCCGCCTGGTGGGCTGGGCGATCGCGGACCACATGCGAACCGACCTCGTCGCTGATGCACTCAAGGCCGCCGCCGCGACCCGTGGATCTCTGGCAGGAGCGATCTTCCACAGCGACCACGGTTCGGTCTACACCTCGAAGGCCTACGCCGATCTCTGCGCCCGGCTCGGCGTGACCCAGTCGATGGGAGCCGTCGGCTCCAGCGCCGACAACGCGATGGCGGAATCCTTCAACGCGACGGCGAAACGCGAGGTCCTCCGCGACGCCGCGTGCTTCACCGACGAGCTCACCGCCCGCCGCACGATGTTCCGCTGGCTGACCCGCTACAACACCAAGCGCCGCCACTCCTGGTGCCGCTACCAGTCCCCGAACACCTACGAACGCACCTACACCGATAAACTCGCGCTCGCGGCGTAAACAACCCCCGTGTCCACGAACCGGGGGTAGGCCCCCTTCTGCGGTCGATGTGGCCGGCTCGGGCTCGTCCGGAACTGGAGGCGCCGAGTTCGAGAGGGGGGCGCCAAGTCCGGTCGCTGCCGTGACCAGGAACACCTCTCCCGTGACGAGCCGGAGGAAGAAGACTCTCTCCCCCGCATCACGCAGTCGTCCCAACGCGTCGCGGCGCCGCCACCATCCCGCCCCACCCAGCAGAATCAGCAAGACAGTCTTCGCCACGATCATCCACCCGTACGCCGAGGTGAACAGGTCCACCGGGCTCGAAAACCGGACCAGCGCCGACGCGATCCCGCTGAGGACAAGCGCGCCGTAGCAGGCAAGTGCCAGGGCGCTGAATCGCTCGGCCGCGCCGGCAGTTTCGCGCCGAGCCGCCCGGAGAGCAAGCACCAGCAGTGCAAGGCCGCCCAGCCACACCCCTGCAGCGACGAGGTGCACGATCATGGCGCTGGTCGCCGCTTCGTGGGACGTCTGACCCGCGGCGTGGCCGGTCATGGACTTCGTCACCAGCGCTGCGAGCATCAGGCCGAGCGAAAGCACGAGTCCCGTCCTGGAGCGGACGGCGATCAGCATCGTCGAGGCCACCGCGACGAATGCCGCACCGGCGAGCTGATACTGACCGAGCTCGAGCCTGGTCACGTACATCAGGAGGTCGGATCCGAAGCGCGGAGTGAAGGGTGCCTGACCGGCCGCTAGCGCATACCCCAACACGATGCGGACCACCAGCAAGCATCGACCACGTCGCACCGAGTCCCGTTCCGATATCCAGCGCACGCTCGAACGCCGGGTGGAAACGTCGAGTCGTCATCCCCTCATGCGAACGCGTCGGGCCCGTCGAGTCCACGCAGCGAGGCAGTACGACGAGCGCCAGCACCAGGCACGCCACGGCCCCTGCCGAGGTCAGATCACCGAGCACATCGACTATTGGCAGGCCCCACCGCACGATGGGCCCTGCATCGACCAGCTCGATCGACACCGGAGCCCCTGCCGAGGTCGCCGCGACCACTGTCCACAGCACCGCCCAGGGCGCCGCGGCACACACGACAAAGATCCTGATACGCATCGAACTCACGCGGACACCCCGAACCACGCGTCGGCCAAGGCCCAGCGGAGTGGCGGGGTGCCCACATGCACGCCACGGCGGGCTTCCGTGCCGACTGACGGGGCACCTCTCAGGAGCGCAGTGCTCACGGTCATGATGTCGTGTCTCCCATTCACCGTTACGGCGGCTACTGCGGTAGCCCCGCTCAGGCTAGCCAGGAACGGCGACGCCCCGAAATTCAGGGACTAAAAGCATGAGTAAGACCTCTACTGCCGGGCTGAAGGGGATGTATAGGTGAGTAGGCGTCACACGATCAGTCCCTCATGGGGAAGCCGACGGGAAGTGCATGTAGGCCAACCGGGTCCGTCAACGAACCGTGTCCGATCAGTTCTCGCATCGTGACCGGCCTGCTGGATCGGAGCGTTGCTATAGACCTTCGTGCCGGACAACGTTTGACTACCAGGCCAGTACTGATTGACAGTCAGAATCAGGCTTCATCACTCGTCGACACCTTCGTCCGATAATGGCTCTTACCGGACAATGAGAGTCATTCTCCCTGCTAGGAGCGTGCTCCCGACAGTTGTCGGCGGATGCTGTAGACCGAGCGCTGAACACATCACGCGCTCCATGCTGAGGCACAGCGGCCCGCTGAAACTGCGTACTGCTCGCTCTGCTGTGCATGCTGTGGGATGGTGAGCGCATGCCGATCGTTCGCAGCACCAGGCCCGACCTCGATGAGCGGCTCCCGATCGCCCTCGCCGCACGGATCGCCGACGTGGACCGCTCCTCCCTGTCCCACCTCGTCGACCACGGCCTGGTTCCGCGTCTCGACATCGACGCCGTCCGCTCCCTGGCCACGAGCGGCGAGGTGGCCGCCAAGGGCAGCGACGACCCCGGACACCTCGTCGTCCGCCTCGACGCCGACCCCGCCCTGCTCCGCGTCGTCGACATGAGCGACACAGAGCTCAGCGCAGCGGTCGAGGGACCCCACCGCGTTCCCGCGAGCTACCGCCACCGCGAGGGGCTCATCACCGTGCGCTCCTTCGTCATCGCCACCGGGCGCATCGATGCCATCGGCGACCCTGTCGCCCTGCGCACCGATCGCCGCGGCCGAGAGGTCGCCGCCCGCCCCATCACCGTCACCATCGAGCGTCGACTGAACGACCTCACCACCAGGCCACCCAAGGTCGCTGGTGAGTCACGCTGGCTCGGCCGCCGGGCACGCGTCGGCACAGGCGGTGTCGTCCTCCCGCTGACCCCGTAGTCGCGCTCTCGACGGAGACCAACAGTGACCAGACACAACGCGTCCACGAGCCCCTCCCGGTTCACCATCGAGCGATGCGACACCGGCGCGATGCTCACCCTCCTCTTCGCCCCCGGAGCCACCGTCGAGATCGACCTCAGCCACGAGGAGGTCGATGAGCTCAGAGCCCTTCTGACCTCATCCGTGCCCACCACCGCAGCCCCGAGCGCCTCCCCGAAGCCCGCACCGCCCGCGGCCGACCTCACCGCAACGTCCACCCCAGAGGAGCCGGTGTTCACCAGCACCAGCGGAGAGAACGCGGGCACGCTCCCCGCCGTACCGTCCCCACAGCAACTTCAGATCATCGACGGGGCGTCGCCGTATCTGGACCGTCTCGGCCTGACGCGCGAAGACCTCCACGCCACCCTCGATCGCCCGGACGACGAATGGGTCGACCACACAGGCCGGCGCGCCGTCGTCCTTCGCGGAGACCATGCAATCGTGCTCGGGCTCACGGACCAGGTGGTGCTCTCCATCCTGCCCGCTGCACGGGCACTGGCCACCAAGCCCCGCTCGGCGCCCCCGATCCCTCACTACAGCGGAGGCAGCGGAACCCGCTACCCCACCTCGATGCGCGAGCCGCACAACCTGCTCAGGGCCCGCGGGGTCCGCCTCGAACTGACCCCCGGCGGTCACTACCAGGCTGAGTACGAAGGTCGGCGCTACAACATGCCGCACACACCCTCGGATCACAAGTCGCTGCCCAACACCATCAAGGGGCTCGAGCGCGCTCTGCACATCGACCTCCGACGCGACGCCGCGGCCCGCTAGGAGCACCTCTGCGCACCCGCAGGTTGGAGATCGCCGCGCATCTGGGGGAACCTGGGGACACGAGAGATCGACGCCAGAGGGGGCGGGGACATGGACATCAAGCTCACAGGTAGGGGCGGGCCCTGGCGAAACGCGCCGCTGCGCGACCGGATCCTGATGCTCGGTGCCCTCCACGAGAACGGGATGAGCCGCGACCGGATCGGGGAGAAGCTCCGCGTCCTCCCGCCCCTGCTGAACAGCGCTCTCGACCAGCTCGTCACCGACGAATGGCTGAGGGCAGAGCACCCGGATGACCGCCCCACCCGCGACTCCTTCTACACGCTCAACCGTGAGCGAGAAGGTCTCCGACCCCTCATGGACTACTGGTACATCGAGTACGGGCTGAACCCCGGAGAGGCCAGCTGGCGGCCGCGGCGCGAACCCGACCGTGGCCTGTCCGATGAGCAGGTCGACCTCCTCAGCGAGGCCGTCCGCTCCGCTGATCAGGACGCCGCGCCTGTACCTTCCCGCACCTATCGCAGCTTCCGCAGCGAAGCGCTGGACCAATACCAGCGGACCAGCGAGATCGAGGCGCGCATGCAGTCGATCTACTCCGAGACGAAGTGGTCCAACGAGCGGGCTCGAGACATCGTCCACCTCCCGCCCGAACACCGGACTCGCCTGCCGGGACCTCGGACGGCGGAGGGCGGGCGGATCGCAGATCTACTGCTTCTGGCAGTCGCCTGCCGGGAAGCATCCCGCGAGGACGCCTGGAAGTTCGCCTACCTCGCTCGCTCGGCCGACGCCGCAATCCACCGTGTCCAGGCCATGTCCGCGACCCTGGGGCATGGACGCCACGCCCTCGCTCCGCTCCTCACCCCGAACAACTACCTGATCGAGGAAGCCCTCCGGGCCGGAATCACGATCGCCTCGACCAGTGAGCTCCTCGACGAACGCAAGCAGTACGCCGGCATCGACGACGTGGGGTTCGCCGGCGACGTCCTGATCGCCTACACCTACCGGGACATGGCCGCGAAGCTCGAGGACATCGCCTCTCGGATCATCGCCCTGCCAGCTGTCGCCGGTGCCGCGAGCTCCCCGCCCGGACTCGAACTGCTCGGAGACCCCGCCGCGCTGGACGTGCCCGCTTCTCGATGGCCGAACTCCCATGCGCAGGTGCTCGCGGACAGCGGCGAGCCCCTCCCCGATGACCACTTCGGAGAGGCGTTCACCCTCGACGACCCACGGCGACTGCGCACCGGAGACCGCATCGTCGGGGTCGGCACCCGAGGGCTCTCCACCTCCGTAGACGTCCACGCCGACCCCACCGAATCCGATGACGTCGAACTCACCATCCCCGACAGCCACATCACCTACGCGGTCCCCCTCGCGTTCCTCGGCGGCTACGACAAGCCGCAGATCCGACGCCCGAGGGAACCAGCAGACGAGCGGTGAGAGCCTCGGACGATCGTCCCGCCGGACGGCGACGCCGCCCACTCCTGGAGCCGCCGACACCGATTCCAGGGGAGGGCCGGTGGGAACCCGTATGTACACGCGCAGATTCCTGTCCGAGGTCACCGAGACCTACATGATCGCCGAGTCCGACCTGACCGACGAGGACCGCATCACCCTCGACGCATCTGCCGAAGTCGGGTTCGCCCAGTCTGGGGACGCAGACAAGATCCTCACCGGCTTCGACGCCGACCACGAGGAGATCACCGCCTGCGAGGATCGGCGACTCACGGTCGCCAGGATTCGCTGAGAACCGAAGGCAAGACCCCGAGGAGACGATCTCCCCGGGGTCTTGTGCATACCCTGTCTTGGCCCCATCCGCCGACGACAGGACTAGATTACCTGATTCGATCGCGGGCACACCATCGATGCAGGTCAAGGGGATCAAGAATGTCCCGCGGAACCATGGCCCCGCCCACTGGAAGATGTACGCGAACCCTCCGTGGAAGGCCCGGAAATGCCCGCTCTCGTCACCGCCATCGCCACCCAGAACCTCCCCCAGATTCGAGACCGGCTCGTCGCCGTCGCCGTCGCGCACAGCGCAGGCTCCCAGGGGCTCACCTCGAGCCGCATGCTGGTGTGCGCGATGTGGGCAGGCGTCATCTGCTCTCAGGGCGCCTCGACCGATGACGCTGCGAGCATCGCCTCGTGCATGCTCCACGACGCGCTGACCATCCCGGTCGCAGCATGATCGACCCGCGAGACGCTCCTGCCGCCCACTGATCCGGCAGAACGACCACTGCACAGGAGGGCGGACATGCCGATCACCCACTACGAGGCGCTCGGCGTCCCCCGAGACGCCTCGAAGGCCGACATCACGTCCGCCTTCCGCGCCCAGATGCGTGCGCTTCATTCCGACGCCGGCGGGGACGACGAGATGGCAAAGCGTGCCAGCTCTGCGTACAACGTCCTGTCCAACCCCACCAAGCGCGGCGCCTACGACCGCACGCTCGAGGCCGAGCCTCCCGCCACGCCTGCCTCGAGCAGACCTCCCGGCACCACCACGAAGCACCCGCACGACAGCCCTCGGCGCCGAGTGTTCCATCCCGATGATGCCGCCTTCTCCATGCTCACCGTGGACCCCTCGGCGTGGTCCTGGTACACGGCCCCCGACGATGACCCCGCCCCGACCCCGCGAGGACGCACGTTCCTGCCCCGCGCCCTGCGAGTGCTGGCGTTCCTGAGCTGGGCCCTCGCAGGCGCCGCGGCCGCGGCGACCCTGGGCATGCCCTTGGAGCGCCTGGAGCTGGTCTCCGTCCCCGTCGCTCTGCTCTGCGGTCTCGCCATCCACCTCGCATGGTCGCTGTCGCTGATCCTGCGCACGCACACCCACCGCATCGGACTCGGAGCCGCGATGCTCCTGGCCGCAGGCGCAGCGATCACCATCTACCTCGACGCAGGCACCCCGCTCCCGACACTCGGCGCGCCGCTGTGCCTGGGCTTCTCCCTCCTGACCACGTACCTCTCCTTCGGACTCTCGATGGCGGACCATGGAGACCGCGAGCAGAACGGCATCATCGACAGCTCCTTCATCACCCAGGTCGGGTCCACCTCCCTGGGAGCACGTCCCGACGACGTCGACCGCCTCGTCGGCGCCCTGGTCGGCGCCTTCGGGCACCGCACAGGGGTGCGGGTCATCCTGCTCCCGGACCGCGTCACACCTCGAGCGGGAGCCTCGCCGGTGCGATCCCAGGTGGCGGTCGTGGTCGGCAAGGCCATCCACCTGATCGCGATCCCACCGGTCGGTGGGGACGGGCTGGAGATCGCGGGATCCGACGTCATCAGCGACGGCCTGGTCCACCGCAACGTCGTCCGCGACGAAGTGCGGGCCCTCTCCGCCCGCCTCGGCCGCGGCGGGCACGTCCGCGGCTACATCGTGCCGACGTGCCTGAACCTCGACCCCGCTGCAGAGACCGAGTCCCACGGGGCGACCTTCGCGTCGCTCACCCGAGTGATCGGCACCATTGGCAACGACGCCGGCGCGGACCTCGACCAGCCTCACGTCCTGTTCCGCCACCGCGCACTGGATTCGATGGCGCCGCTGATCTGAACCTCCGAGATCGGTGCGGCATCCGCACGGTGGCGACGGGATCGACGATCGCCCCTCCCAGAGCCTCGGCTCCGCCGCGGCGAAGAGGGCACCGCGTCATCCCGCGAAGGCTCCGATGATGTCGGCGAACCAGAGGACGAATCGGGCCAGGGGCTAGCTGACCTGACCCCGCTGATCCAGCGGTCAGAGGAGGATCTGGATCAGGTTCGCCAGCGCGCGCGAACGGCACGATGGCCAGGGCGATTCTCCGAGCGGTCCGCTGCGTCCCGATGTCACGGTTCACGTCGCTGAGGATGAACACGGCGAACGCGCCGAGGACGGCGACGAGCAGCGCCCCGGCCGACTTGAAGAACTCCCCACGCACGAGCAAGAACCCGCCGTAGCCCAGGAACCCTGCAGTCAGAAGGGAGACGAGCCCGGCGCCGAACCGAGCCGCCCGCGCATCGATCTGGCGAGCGGCGCGCTCCCTCGCTGTCCTGTCCTCGGGTCCGTCGTCCATGGGGTGAATCCTCTGCTGTGGCCGGTTCGAGCGTCGATCATCTCCCATGGGGCCGACACTCGCTCAGCGGATGCGGTCTTCGATGAGGGCGGCGATCTCGGGGGCGGCGGCGGGGCGTCCCCACGCGTCCCAGCCGACGTGGATCTGCCGGGGCAGGGCCGCTTCCGTCGCTGAGACCGAATGGGTGTGCCCGTGGAGTAGCGTCGCACCCTCGTCCCGGAGCCTCCACTGGGTCTCGCGCGGGCCGTCGGTGTGATCGGCGAAGTAGGGGAAGTGCGAGAGCAGGACCCGGTGCGGCACCGATCCGTTCCGGGCGCCGAGCTCGCGAGTCGGCGGGACCTTCACCGCGGCGAACGTTCCTGCCCACTCGATGCCCAGATCGAGGGTCTCGCGCGGCGCACGGATCGAGCGCTCCCCGAACAGCGGGTGCGCACGGTCGTGGTTGCCCAGCACCAGGCGGATCCTCCCGTTCAGCCGCGGCACGATCTCGGCGAGCCTGCGCGGGGCGACCAGGGCCAGGTCGCCCAGATGCCAGACGATGTCGTGCGGCCGGACGTGCCGGTTCCAGGTGGCGATGATCGCCTCGTCGTGTGCGGCCACCTGCTCCTCGCAGACGTCGGTCGCCGAAGGGGTGCCGGGGGCGAAGCCGCGTTCGCGGGCCAGGACACGGTGGCGGAAGTGGGTATCGGAGGTGAAGTGCATGGCAGGCACGGGGTCACTCATCGTCGTGCTCCTGGTTCTGATGGGGCCCGAGGCGAATTAACGAGAGGCTCCAGGACGAGCCTCCGATCAGCTGGGTGGCCGAGATCGGCTGGAATACGCCGCGCGCCGGCTGTCCATCCTTCAACGCCACGAGGGCGAGGCGGCCGAAAGGGAGGTGGTTGATCAGGTGGTGCTTGATGCGCTTCATGCCGGGTCAGCCTCTGTTCTTGTCGCCGCAGAAGTCGCAGGAGCCGTCGCTGACGACGACGAGGTACGTGCTGTGGACGCCGTGCTCGATGCCCGGGCAGGGGAAGTCGAGGCCTGCCGTGTAGTTGTCCCAGGCGAGACAGAACGTGTCGACCTCGCCGTCCCACTTGGCGTAGGCGTCGAGGAGGGCGCTCACCGTCGCTCGCGGGAACGGACGGAGGCCGGCGACGGCCGCAGTGCCCCGCGGCGCGGTGGCCAGCTGGGCGCTGTCGGTGCGGATCACCGAGACGGCGAAGGTCCACATGTCGTCGTGGTCGAACCCGTCTGAGGTGTCGCTGTCGCCGATGTAGGCGGGCGCTCCTCGCGGGCGATCTGCTCGGGGGGCTTGAGGGTCATGCGCCGGGCTCCCATCCGGATCGTCGGGCGTCGTGGAGGCGACCGTCACACAGCCGCACGGGCGGCGTGAGCTTCGGCCAGCTCTGCGTGGCGCGCTGGTTGCACTCGTCGCACTCCTCGGCCGAAGGGGTGTCCTCCTGCAGGGCGTCGAGCAGCGGTCCGAGACGCCGGGACCACAGCAGGTTGTTGTCGCCGGTCAACAGCCGGCGGGTCGCCTCGGCCTGGTCGCGCTCGACGAGCACATGGGCGAGAGCGGCTACTAGTGGGTCGTGCTCCCGGCTCGTGTCGTCGCGGACGACCACGAGCTCGCCGTCTTCGACCTGCGAGTCGACGTGCACGACGTAGGGGCCCTTCGCGCCGTCGTCCGGGACGCCGTCGACGTGGATCACGACAACGGTCTCGCCGCACTCGTCGTCGAAGTCGACCCTGCCGAAGTTCTCCTCGGGCGTGACGCCCGTGACCTCGGTCCCGTAGGGGATCCAGGGCTTGCCCTCGCAGCGGGCTCCGGTGTCGTAGGGCGTGAGCTCCGGGGAAGTCGCGATGTCGGTCTCGATCGGGGTGAGTGCTTCGGCGATCGTGGTCGCCACGTCGTCGAGGAGGCGTGCCACGGCGGGGTCGTGGCTCAACTGCAAGAACGCGCGGAACTTCTGCCGGGCGATGGACAGAGCGATGTCGGTCGTGTTGTTCACGGACGAGTCTCCTCGCGGAGGGAGCGCTTCCACGCGGCGCGCTCGCTGCGCTTGCGGGTACGTCGCGCCATCGTGCGAGCCTTGCCCGGCGCCTGACCGCAGCACGCGCAGTCGCGGCCACCCGGGCCCTCCGCGCAACGTCGGCCGATCATCTTCTGGGTGGCGGACACGAGGGGCTCCTTCACAGCGGGGGACATCTACCCGTCCAGTGGGCGGGTGCCGTCCCTCGCAGGACCCCGTCCCGGCCTCAGCGGCTGTAGCTGTACCCGGCGAAAGCCTCGCGCGCCAGGCCGAGCACGTCCTGCAGGCGCGTGCCGAGCTCTCGGCGTGCGACCGGCTCGGTGATCTCCAGTCGCTCCACGAGCTCTGCACGCGTCGGGAACTCGCCCTCCTGATGGCGGGCGAAGTACGCGCGAGCCACGTCGGCCGCGGTCACAGGTGCTCGTCGCGGCGCGCACCGGCGCCGGCGCTCTCGGTCCTCGTCCAGAGCTTCGCAGCGCTGGATGACGGAGGTGATGAGCTGGCTTCGGTCCTCGACGTCGAGGTCCGGGTCGTCGACCGTGGTCAGATGCACGTCGTCGGCCACGTCAGGGTCGTCGAGCGGGACGACCCTCGCGGTGCTCAGGTGATCCCTGGTGATGAGAACCGACTGGCGCGCGGCATCCTTGCGCGTCGCGTGCATCCGTTCGTTGTGGAAGGCGACGAGTTCGTTGTTGGTGGCGGGGCGCTGGTACTCGAGCTCGAACAGTCGCCGGGACTTCTGAACGAGGGCATCGCGACGGCTCTGAGTGTCGCCCCCAGGGGCTCCCGCAGTGCCGTCCAGAAGGCCCTTGCGGCGGTCCTCACGCAAGTATGCTCGAGTCTCGGCCTCGAGGATCACCGGCAGGTTCGAGGAGTAGTTGAAGACGTGGCTGGCGCCCCCGCCGTTCTTGGCCAACCAGCGCTTGTCCACCATCTGCAGGAGGGCCTGTCCGAAGTAGGAGAGCGCGACGGGCCGCTCGCGCGGCTCGAGGCGGGCGACACGCTGGACACGGGCGAGAACTCGTGCAATCGAGGGCTCCTGTGCGACGAGGAAGGCTTCGATCAGCTCACGGCGCTGGTTCTGGTCGTGGGTGTGGAGGATCGCGCAGAGGTCAGCCTTCCATGGGGTGCCCACGGTGTCCGCGTCGCATTCGCATCGGCGATGGTGCTGAAGCACGTCGGGAGGGGCGAGGCGCCGGTCCATCACTGTCCTCCCCCGTGTGTGAAGACGCCCCGAGAGTCGGCCTGGTGGGAGGGGAGGTTCGGGATCATAGGAGCTCCTCCGGTGATTCCGGCGGGATCGGGGCGGGAGACACTTCGCCGCATCTCTAGGTGCGGCGAGCCTCACACACGCATCTACAGATTGCAACCCGTGGACGCGCCGTAGCTAGCGTCGCGCATCTGTAGATTGCCGAGCGCTCGATCCCAAGGTATCTTCGGGTACCGACAGGGCCAGAGAGCCGCCGACCGAAGGCCGATCAGGGATGGGAGATGGGAACGCGATGTCGAACGATCCGTCCTCGGACCACGTCCCGCACCTCGCTGAACGTCTCGACCTCCTGTTCCGAACCGTCCCGCGCGACGAGGGTGGGTCGGAGATGCACACCTCGACCAGCATCGTGGAGGCTCTGCGGAGCGAGGGGATCTCCGTGACCCCGAATCACATCCGCGCCATGAGGGCGGGGCGCCGGTCCAACCCGTCGTTCCGCCTTCTCGCCGGCCTCGCAGAGATTTTCCGGGTCCCACTGGACTACTTCGTCGACGACTCCGTCGCCGCCGAGATCGAGGAGTCGCTCCAGGCGCTGGTAGCCATGCGCGACACTGGAGTCCAGCAGATCATGATGCGAGCGCATGGGGTGTCATCCGACAGCCTCGGATCGGTGCTCGCGCTACTCGATCAGATCAGACGTATTGAAGGGCTCGACAGCGGTGGTGACCAGCAAGACCGAAATGCGTGAGCGCCGCTCGAGCTTGAGCGTGCTCTCGCGCTTGATGCCTACCATCATGCGCCTGCGACGCTCGAACAAGGATCACCTCACTCGAGACCACGTCCGTCGATACCTCGATCGAACAACGCGGCATCCGCGACCCCTCAGCGCCCCCTTCTCGACTGGCCAAGGGCGTCACCCTCACCTCGAGAGAGGTCCACGGGTGGGATGTCCACACGGTTTCTCCCTCTGGGGCCTCGTCTCGAGGGGCCGTCATCTACCTCCATGGAGGAGGATGGATGAACGAGGCCGCTCCGCAGCACTGGTCCCTGGTGCAAAGAGGTGGCGCGCGAAGCGTCGGTGGATGTCGTGCCGCCGGTGTACCCATTGGTCCAGACCGGCGGTAGCGCAGAGACCGTGACCCCCATCGTCGCAGAGCTGGCGCGAGATGCCGCGCGTCCACTCGTGCTCATGGGGGACTCCGCGGGAGGCACGATCGCGCTCTCCACCAGCTTGCTCCTGAAGGATCAGGGCTCCCCTGCGGACCTCACCGTGCTCATCTCCCCGGCGCTCGACATGCGGATGGAGAACCCCGAGATCGACGAGGTTCAGCCGTTCGATCCCTGGCTCGTGAAGAATGGCCAGTCGCTTCTCACCGAGATGTGGATCGGGGAGCATCGCGAGGATCCGATACTGAACCCGTTCCTCGGCGACCCTCGAGGAGCCGGTGAGCTGATCATCTTCAGCGGCACCCGCGACTTGCTGAACCCCGATACCCGACTCTTCGTCGACGCGGCCCGTGCCAAGGGGGCGAATGTTACGTACTACGAACAGGCAGGGAGCCTGCACGTCTACCCGATCCTCCCGACCCGAGAGGGACGTGAGGCGCGGCGCGCTATCGTTGAAGCGATCCGAAGAGTCGTCACGGTGCACTAGGGGGCGGCGATGCTTCGAGGACGCTACTCGCGACAGGTCAGGAGCGCGCTGAGGAAGGCCGACCAGATCATGCCTCCCAGCGGCGACATCTCCGACCTGCTCTCCGCGATGTCCGAGCTCCGAGGGCGAGAGATGCGACTGTTGCACGCCCCCTTGGAGTCGGCGCTCTCTGGTCTGCTGATCTCCACCGAGCAGGCCGACTACATTGCCGTCGCCGAGAAAGCCTCACCGGAGCGCCTGGCGGCGATCGTCTGTCACGAGATCGCTCACGCACTCCTCGGGCATGACCATGAAGGCTCCCTCGGACAGGAGCTCCTGGAGACTGGCCTCCTGAGCGGGCTCGATGCCCGCCTGGCAGACTCGGTCGTCGCCGCACGTCAGGCTTACGCGCAGACCGCCGAGACCGATGCGGAAACGGTCGCGACCCACATCTCCATCGAGTTGCGGCGCCGCCTGATGCGCGGCGGGCACACCTACTACGACGAACGCTGGCGGTGATCGGCGGATGAACTGGCCCTTCATTGCCATCTCAGTGGTCGCGACCGGCATCACCGCAGGGCGCCTCTGGAGCCAACGGGATAGGTCGGCGACTACGACGCACAAGGCAATTCTTGTCTCGCTCTTCTCGATCGTCATCGGGGCGATGGCGTACGGGACACGTTCCGCTGTCGACCACCTCCTGCTGATCGGAGATGTCCTGTGGCATATATGCGCGTGCACCCTCATCGGGGCGCTCGAGATCATCTCGATGATCTTCGCGAGACGAGCAGGTCGCTCCCAGGAAAGCGCGGCGTCACAATTAGGACATCGGCAATAATCATTCTCATGATCGTCGCGTGGCCCGCCTACCTTGAGAACCCCGCCGCAACTACCGGCGTGCCTAGCATGCAGGACCACGATCTTGCATCATTCACCTACCTGATTGCCTTCCCCGTGTTCTGCATCTGGGGGTTGTTCCGCATCGCCACCGTCGGATGGGGGCGGATACTGACCGACCTCCGGCGGAGGCCAATCAATACCATTG
The DNA here is from genome assembly GCF_038396325.1 of Brachybacterium sp. GPGPB12. Lineage (NCBI taxonomy): Bacteria > Bacillati > Actinomycetota > Actinomycetes > Micrococcales > Dermabacteraceae > Brachybacterium > Brachybacterium sp. GPGPB12. Next base: position 796,754 of record NZ_CP149573.1, read on the forward strand.
CCATGGCGGTGATCTCTGCCGGACTCTTCGGGTTCATCTGGGTCAATGTCACGCTGATGATCTACCTGAACACAGGGCAATCGGCAGAACTGTCGAACGTCCTGAAATGGTCTCCCTTATTCCTGTCCGTGAGCGTTACTGGGACGGCAGTCCTCGTATTCGGTGAGCGGGTCTACGATGAGATTGTCGCCTGGTACGAACTCCGGCGACTGACGCCCTTGTGGCGACGTCTCATCGAGCTGTCCGAACACGATCTGCATATGTCGGTCAATAACCTCGCCACGCCCGTCAAGTTGCAACGCGCATACGTCGAAATATCGGATGCAATCTGCACAGTCCGACCTCTCGTCGACGGGCCCTGCACGGTTGACTCCACTGTGGAAGCGCTTCGCGAAGGAGCGGTCAGCGACGACCCTCAGACGCCGACCCTGTCCCAGGCGTTCCCCGAGCGGAAGACCCGACGCGAGGATCTCGAGCTGATCAGCCGGCTGGCGAGCGAGTACCGCGCAGGGGCACCTGAAAGAGCGGTCAGGGTGTGATCGCCGCGGAAGCTCTGCTCCGAACCATGCAGGGTGCACGCCTCCTCTCACGGGTGCGCGGAGCCTGAGTGTCAGAGCGCGCGCCTGCGCCAGGACGCTCCCCGCGGCTCCGATCCTCCTCGAGGATGGTGGCCAGCGCCCCGGCCACGGCATCGTCGCTGCGGGCGAGGTATGCATCGATCATCTCCTCGATCTGCTCGTCGGTCAGCTCGCGACAGATGCGGCTGATCGGCCAGCCGGCGGCGTGCAGGACGTCGTGGTCGTCGGCGAGCTCTGCGATGTTGGCGTGCGACCTCATGGGTCCTCCTTCGAGATCTCGGGGTCGTCTGGGCAGTGGGCGCTCGGAGCGGTTCACGGGACCTTGGCCGGCGGCGGGGCATCCCGCGGCGCCATCGGAAGGTGGAAGGAGCTCGCCGGGAGGTCGGCACGGATACTCAGAGCAGTGCGCTCGAGCTCGTCCCAGGACAGCCGGGTGTGATGCCCGCACAGGTACACGGGACCGGTGACGTAGCGAGCCTTCACCTTGGCGGCCGCGGAGCCGCAGCGGTCGCATCCCTCGAGCTCGGAGGCGACGGTCGGAGATGCTCCGAAGAGAGTGTCGGCCAGTGGCCGGTTGGTCGCGGCGGGGGCGGAGTTCTGAGTGGCCACAGGGGTTTTCATGTCGAGACAGTGGGCGGTCGGCTCACGCGGCGGGACGCGGTCAGCCGGTCGCGGCGACGACCTCTCCCCTGGCGACATAGCCCTCGGCCTCCACGCGGGCGTACTGGTCGATGATCACGTTGTCTTCGAGCACCGCTCCGTCTCCCAGGGTCGCGCCGTGCCCAAGCTCTGCTCCGTGGCCCACCCGGGAGCCATCGCCGACCTCAGCGCCGTTGACGATGGCATCATCCCCAATAGTGGCATTGTCACCGATGGTGGTGGACGGGCCGGTAGTCACCCGCATCCCGACCTCACTCCCTGTCCCCACCAGGTTCTTCTCCCCCAGCTGGGCGCCGCGGCGGACCTTCACCCGGTCGTAGAGGACCGTGCCCTCGCCGACCGTGATGGGTCGGGCCTCCATCCTGGGGCGGTCGGACTCGAGCACCGCGCCCTCTCCGAGTTCCACCTGAGGTCCGATCTCGATCGCGCCGCGGAGAGAGGCTCCCGAGCCGATGTACACCGGGCCGTCGATCACGATCTCGTCGGAGACGCCGTTCAGCTGCGCTCCCTCGGCGATGCTGATCTCGCCCTTGATGACCGTCCGCTCGACTCGGACGTCGTCGTCGATGCTCGCCTCGTCGATGAGAGAGCGGTGGTCCGTCTGCACCTGCACCTTGTCCCCGATGCGCGCGGCCCGACCCCAGGTGGAGCCGCCCAGGATGCGGGAGCGGTCCCCGATCTTGGTGTCAGCGCCGAAGGTGCCGTGGACTCGGCTCCGATCGCCCACGGTTGTGCCGTCGCCGAGGACGCCGCCGGCCTCGATCTCCGTCCGTGTGCCGATCTCGCTGTTGTCGCCGACCGTCACGGAATGCCGGATGACCGCGTGGTCCTCGATCCTCACCTCGTCCTCGACCGTCGAGTCCTGGTCGATCGCGGTGCTCGCCCAGACCTGGACGTGCGAGCCGATGGTGGTCCCCCGGCCGATGCGAGCCGAGCCCCCGATACCGGTGACCTCTCCGACCTGCACCCCGTGCTCGAGAGCGACCATCCCGCCGACGGTGGTGCGCTCTCCGAGAGAGACGCCGTAGCCGAGCACCGCATCCGGTCCGATTTCCACGTCCTCGCCGAGCACCGAGCTCTTGCCGACCCTCGCACCGTCGGCGATCCGCACGCCGTCGCCCACGATGGCTCCGGGGCCGATGTGGGTACCCCGACCGATCCGCACGCCGTCGCCGATGCGCGCCCCCTCGCCGAGTTCTGCGGTGGGGTCGATCTCGGTGTCCTCGCCGATGACGGGGTCGCCATGCGGAGGTTCAGGGCAGACCTCCACGACCGCGTCGGATCGGGACACCGTCCCGAACTCGCCGGGGTTGCCCTGCTCGCCGGTGTCCTTCTTGCGGATCTTCGTGGTGGCCATGGACGGTTCCTCCCTCGCGGTGGTCTCGATGGAGGAAGTGGGCGGGGCCGTCCCGTCGCAGGACCCTTGCCTGGTGCGCCTCGGCCGAGCGTCCAGTCTGGTCTCGGACGTCGTGCCCGTCGCGTGGGAGCGGGGAGTCAGCTGTGCCAGGCGCCCTTTTCGCACATCCCGCGGCCGCGGATGGGGATGACGAACTCGACGTCGGAGCGCTCCAAGGGCTCAACAGGAAGTCCGGTGTCTTGGCGCTCGATGAGGCCGGCGTGGGGGTGGAAGGGGATCGGTCCGCGGTCGACGTTGCCCCACTCGTCGTACATCTCGTCCCCGCACTCGTGGTCGTCGACGTTCTCGGAGGTTCCGTCCGATCGCACCCAGACCAAGCCGCGCAGGGAATCTTCAGGGCGCTCGGGCTCGTCATCGGGGAAGGAGGCGACCCCGACCGCGACGGCATCTGCCGGGGCGTGCCGAGCTGCGATTCGGCTGATCTTGTCGACGGCCATCTCGTTGGTCTCAACGGAGAGCCGCTCGTACTCACGGAAGGCGCGATTGGAGGCGAGGCGCTTCTCGCGATACCGCGTCTCGAAGTCCCCGTCCGGTGCGGAGACTGACACCTGGGCCTCGGCTCGGGTGACGGAGCCGAACTGGCCGCCATTGCCCTGCTCGCCGGTGTCCTTCTTACGGGTGATCTGCGTGTTCATGCGCTTCTCCTCATGGTCTGGTCACAGGGTGAAGTGGGCGGGGACGCGGCGGGTCAGCCCCTCGAAGCCTGGATCCGCTGCAGCGTGGCGTCGTTGGTGAGGTCGCTGGCCAGCTGCTGCACACCATGCTGGGACCAGTCGCCGATGCGGAGGTCCCCGAACGGCCCCTGGCCCCTCTCGCTCGACTCGTACGTCCGACCACGGTGGAAACTCGGTCGGCGGCCCGGCTCCCGGCGTCCCCACTCCACACTCGTCACCTCGCCCGTGTGAGCGTCGATGGACGCCACATCGACGACGACCCCCGCCTCCTCTGCCTTCTCCCCTTGATCGTTGATCTCCGCGCCGAGCAGTAGATCGACAGAGTCCTTGCGCCCCTCCAGGAGGTAGTCACCATCGGGCGAGGACACGTAGGCATCGAACCGGCCGTACTTGTCCACGACGAAGTAGTCCGCGCCCAGTTGGGCAAGGCGGTGTGCGCCGGCGGTGCCGATCGACTCGGCGTATCGCTCCGCCTCCTGGCGGTCGAGCGTCCACTTCACCACGCCCATGGAACGGAGCCTCGAGTCCTGGGGGACGTCTCGGAGGGCGGGGTTCGTCGCAGGCTGATCAGCAGGATGCGCCCGCGCTTCATCTCGCACCCCCTCCGGCACGGCGACGTCGGCGTCCTGGCGGGTGACGGAGCCGAACTGGCCGCCATTGCCCTGCTCGCCGGTGTCCTTCTTACGGGTGATCTGCGCGCCCATCGGTCATCTCCTCGAAGTCGGCTCACCCGGGGAAGTGGGCGGGGCCGGTCACCGCCCGGCCGGGAAGCTACGACGCACAGTCCTGTCGAGCACAGGCGACTCGAGGAGCTCGGCGATCTCAGACGCGCTCGCGCGCGGGGAACCGAGAGCCCGGTAACCGGCATCAAGGACATGCTCGACGTCGGCGCCGCGCTCGAGAGCTCCCTGCCGGTCGAGTATGCGCACCTGCTCGGCCACACGCTCAGCCGAGGCAACCGCGACAGGGGCGGAGTCACCACCAAGAAGCCTCGAAGTCAGCAGGCGCGCGGTCTCGCCAGCCACGGCCAGTACCGCGTGGACGATCGACACTGCCCCGAGCACTCCCGCGGCCAAGGCGAGGGAGGCACTCCTTTGCACATCCCCGCTGATCGTGAGGGCGAGGGCCGCTAGGAGCATGACTGGAGCGGCTCCGACCGCGATCGCAGCCCCGTAGATCCCAGCCGTGACCGTGCGGTCCTCGATCCGGTTCAGATCCTCGACGCTCGTCCCCTCCCGGAGACGATGAGCCCGGGCGAAGCAGACGGTGTCCGGCACGTTCTCCTCGGCGCAGGGGGTCGTGTTCCCGGCACGCCGGTCGCACAGGTGCGTGACGCGCATGACGTAGTCGTCGGTCAAGGTCAACCAGCGCGAGGCAGACAATCTCTGGTGCACGGATCCTCCTCACCCCTCCTCGAGGGAGCGGCAATCGATCTCGAGCCGCTTGAGGTGCAGGTAGTCGTCGCTGGTGACCGACAGCTCGTAGGTATCCAGGACGTGGACGTACTGGGCGCCGTAGCGGCACTCGGCCTTCTGGCTCGGGGAGTCCCAGCGCGGATACCACTCGGAGATCGAGTCGTCGCTCTTGGACATGTTGGTGGCGGCATCGACCGCGACGAGGTTCTCCGGGTCGTTGGCGAAACGCTCACGCCGCTCGGCGTCCCAGTCGCTCGCGCCGGAGTACCAGGCGTCGGCGAGGGAGACGACGTGGTCGATCTGCACGTGCTCGCTGAGGTCACCGTCGATGACGGTGCCGGTGTACGGATCGTTCAGCGTGCCGTCGGCGATCTTGCAGGTCGATCCACTCTTGTAGGTGAACTCCGCGAGATCTCTGGCGAGGATGTCTGAGCGGGTGTCGCAGCCGTTGCCGTCGACATCCAGCCATGCTTGGCCGAACCCGTCCTCGCGGTCGTAGTCGTCGGCGGAGCGATCCTGCTCTGCAACGTCCAGCCCCGCCAGTTCCTGCGGATCGATGCGAGTCGGTCCCGAATCCAGCCACTCCCCCGCCTGGGTGGCCTGGGCCGAGCTCGAGAACGGGTCACCCTCGCGGAGGGTCTCGACGATCTCGCGCGGCTCCGCGCGATGAGCCGAGGCGAACAGGGCGACGGCCACGACGGCGAGCAGCAGCGCGAGCACCGTGCGGGCACGAGCGAAGCGCGGGGAGCGGTTGCGGGAACTCATGTCCTCCTCAGTGGGCGGCCGTGCGCTCTGGCAGGACTCGGCGGCCGCACGGCGTGCAGATCAGCGGAAGTCGTCCTCCGGGTCCGGCTCGAACGCTTCGGCGAGCTGGGGGAACTTCTCGGCGTAGTAGGTGCTGGTCAGCTCGTCGAGACGCCTCTTCTCTTCGATGGCCGTGGTCCCGTGCTTCTCAGCGAGGGTCCGGGCGATCACCGGCCGCATCCGGGCCCGCCACGCCGCCCGTGCCTCCTGCTCCCGGCGGTACTGCGCGAACTCTGGTCGCGTCTCCCCCTCCGTCCGACGCAGGTTGATCGCATCACCGATTCCTCGCTCCCACGCCCGCTCAGCGTCGCGCTCGGTAGAGATCACCTCCCGCACCTTCCCGGCCTCGCCCAGGTTCTCCTCGAACCGCGCGGCTTGCCGGTCTTCGACACGGCAGCGGCGAGCTTCTCCGCCCGCTTCCGAGCCCGCTTCTCAGCTGGGGACAGCGCCGCCCAAGCCTCGCGCTCCTCCTTCGCCGTCTGGGCGGCAACCTCGTCGGGGGTGAACATCTTCGTGGGCAGGCTGTGCGCGTCACCGAGCGGCGCCGAGGGGTAGCAGGCGGTGCAGGCGCGATGCCCGGCGTCCGCGACGATCGCGTCCTCCTCAGCGCCCGAGTACTGGGTCATCCACGCGAACGTGGTGGTCGGACGGCACGTCGAGCGACTCATGCTCGAGTGGACGTGCCCATTCGCGTTGGACACGAGGAAGGCCCGGTTCCATCCTCCGCGGATCCGAAACGCCTCTTCAAGGTCCTCGACCCTCTGCCGTGCTTCCTCCAGCTCCTGCTGGGACTGCTCCGCATCTCGCAAAGGCTGGCGGATGCGTGCCCCCGTGGGCTCCGATGCCGCGCCTCCATCGGCCAGCATCACCCATTCGCGGGCCGCCTGCGGCGTCTGCTCGTCGCTCTTGCCCCAGGCCCCGCTCGGTCGCTTCCGGTCCCCGATCGCACGATGCGGCGTATGGAGTCGGGAGTCATGGCGCGACCGTGCCTTCGACGCCTTCTGGGCTTCCGCCTGTGCATGCTCGTCGAACTCGACGGGATCGGCGGTGCGCACGTCGAACCCGAAGCGTTCCACCAGCGGATCAGCGGTATCCGGCACGACTGCGACGTCGGCCTCGCTGCGTCGGACGGTGCCGAACTCGCCCCGGTTGCCCTGCTCGCCGGTGTCCTTCTTGCGGGTCTTGGCCATCGTGTCCTCCTGCTCGGCGGCGTTCTCACCTCCGACAGTGGGCGGGACCGTCCGTCCACAGGACCAGCCTTCGTCTACCGGGATTCGGCTCCCGGGACCGGGTCGCGCCTGTAGAGCCGCCGCAGCAGGACTCCCTTGCCGACCTTGCGGAGGCCCTCGATGTCCTCGCAGTAGGCGTCGGCCAGCTCGGGCACCGAGGTCTCCAGCGTGACTAGGATGCCGCGGCGATCCGCGTCCGCCAACAGGGTGGGGAGCAGTTGCCGGCGAAGGCGACGTCCGGCGCCGTCTCCGGGGCGTTTCGCCACGTGGTCATGGATCGACCACGAGTCCCGGGTCGCGGAGACCGCGAGGACCGCGGTGCGTGCGGAATCGAACCTGTAGCTCGTGCTCGGCGCAGCGATCAGCGCGATGTAGATCGGGATCAGGAGGTACGGGGTGAGGAGGCCGACGACCGCGTAGAGGCTGTTCAGCGCCGCCGCGATGGGGCGTCCTCGTTGCGCGCGCGCGCGCGCCCCGTAGAACCATCCGGTGACCTGCCAGAGCCAGATCCGACCTGCGTCCCACGAGGTCGCCGCCACGGTCCCGGGCACCTTCACGGGCGGAGAGGGGACTGTGCGGGCGGTGCTCATGGCTCCATCCTGCCCGAGCTCACGCAAGACGAGGTGCGACTGATGTGGCCCGGTCGCCGCGGGGGCGGACGAGCATCCGCCGCAGACGAGTCACGTTGGCCTCGAACCGCTCTGCGTCCTCCGGCGTCCACAGCATCGATCCTCCGCGATCCCGCTCCTCCATCAGCAGGCGCGTCAGGTCCACTGGCGTGACGACCATGTGACCCCCGTCCCCGGCACCGGACACCTCGATCGCGCCGCTGGTGGCATGGATGACGGTGAGCACCTGGACGTCTCCCCACCCTGCGGCGGAGAGCGGCGCGGCCGCCGCCGTCATCGACGATGTCCGCACCTCACCTCCTTCGGTCACCACGCTGTCGGCCGTGGTCTGCCGGTAGGCCCCGCCGCGCCACGCCTTCGAGTCGATCACGAACAGCCGGTGCCCGATCAGCGCGATGTGGTCGATGTCTGCTCGGGACGAGCCGGGGAAGCGCAGCGAGTGGAAGATCGCGACCCGGCTGACCTCGGCCAGCCAGGTCTCGAGCAGTTCCGCGGTCCGCTTCTCCCCCGCGATTCCTACGGCGCCGGCGCCGGCGAAAGTCGACTCTTCGGCGAGATTCCCTCCTACGCAACCGATCTCGGTGAACGGGCTGTAGCCCGCGGTCGGCGCCTCCTCCACGCGGCTGACGGGCACGGGAATCCGGAAGCGACGCAGCAACAGCCCTGCGAGGACCACCGCGAGCCCTGCTGCGACTGCCGCCCAGACAAGGCCTGTGAGCATGGCGATCGCGACGACCGAGGCGAGCGGGACCAGTTCGAGGAACGTCTGGAGGGCGCGTCGACGCGCGCACTGGTCGTGGACCGGGTCGATCGAACCGGCGGCGGTGACGTGACGGACGTAGGAAGCGGCATCTTCCGCGGTCGAGGATCGCAGTCGCTCCCGCACCGATCTCAGTTGCTCCACGGTCTCGCTGCCGGGTCGAGCCACGGCGAGTCGGCGCGGCGTCCCCGGCGCGATGGTCCGGTCATGGATGGCTCCGGGAACCAGCACCTCTGCGGGCGTGCGCACGTCCTGCGCGAAGGGTGCAGGCCGCAACCGGATCGACACCCACTCACGCACGGCCACCGGCGAGGCGAGGAGCGGCGCTCCGGCGGCCATGACGAGGACACCGCGACCCCCCGGAGGGGCGAGGAGCACCGCGAGCACGGCGCCGGTGGCGGATGCTGCGAAGAGGGCGGCGAGCAACGCGGCCAGCGGCCAGCGGGCGAGCAGTCGATCAGGCACGATGGACCTCCACGAGGATGTCTCCTCGTCCAGTGGGCGGGAGCGTCGGGTGAGGTCAGGCCGCAGCCAGCTCAGTAGCGGAGGCCGGCAGGCGCTCGAGCAGGCACGGCGCCAGCGCCATGATCACGACCGGGGAGCCGCCGTTCTCGAGCATGTTCACGGGCTCGGCGATCCCGGAGGCCTTGAACGTGCGAGGAAGGTAGCGGTGGTCCCCGTAGGCGCGGACGGCGATCTGGTCGGGTTCAAGATCGAGTCCGAGCGGCTTCACCGACAGCGTCAGCGCTGCGAGGAGGTCTCCGCCGATGGCGAGGTAGAGCATGATCTCGCCGTGGTTCGTGCGGGTCCCCGCGAGGTCCGCGAACGGGATGTCGAGGGTGCGGGAGACTGCGGAGATGTCGCGATGGATCGTGCGCATCGAAGGCCCCTTCCGGGCAGACGGGACCATCCCGTCTCGCGGGAGAAGTGGGCGGCACAGCCCCCTCGCAGGACAGCTCCACCCCACCGCGCCTCGAAGAGCTCTACTCGATCGGCAAGCACCTCCCTCACGGCTCGCTCGTCGCAGCCTGTCCGACGGGGAAACGCGTGTCGAGGAGGGGAAGGCTGTCGGGCTTCGGCCACAGGTCGGAGAGGTCGCGCTCCGTGAGCGGGGTCGGGGAGTCCTCGAGGCGCCGCGCGATCGCCGCCACAGCTTCGGCGTGCTGTCGGAGAGCGAGCTCCACCTCAACGCGCGCGGTGAGCAAGAGACCCTCGAAGGTCAGCGGTCCGTCGTGGCCGGCGGGAGCAGCTCCCCAGGCAAGCAACTGCGTGAGTCGGCCTACGGCCTGCTCCATGTCGGTGCGCGAACCCCAGTCGCGAACACCGTCGAGATTGTCCTGCACGTCCCCGGCGATGCTGATCTTCGCTGCGGCCCATTCGGTCTGCTCCCCCGTCGACCCGGTGCCGTCGCCGCTGGAGTGCACTGACCCGCCGATGGCGACGTTCTCGTCGTGGACGACGTGGGCCGAGATGATCGTGCCCCCGCCGAGGTGAGCGATGAGCACATGGGCGACCTCGTGACGGACGCGCCGGGACGTCCCAGACCAGTGGCGCGGCGGGGTCGCCTCGGCGATCTGCTCGGCGGTACGGCGAACCTCCTCGAGGGGATCCCCGTCTCGGTGATGCAGGCAAGCGGCATCGGCCACGGACGCGCTGAACTCCTTGCCCAGCGCCGCCCTGGACGGCGTGAAGTACTGGAGCGCCGGCAACCTGCTGTCCGTGTCAACAGCACTCGCGCGGCGACGGTGGACACGCGCGATGTCCCGCCGAATGTAGACCACCCCGAAGATCGCCATGAGGTAGACGGCCACCTCCGCGGCTCGGAAGCGGTCGGCGAAGAAGACCAGCGAGACGACGACCCCGGGCGCGAGAACGATCATCGCCAGACCGGTGAGGACCACCGGCGCGATGTCGAGCAGGTACCCGGGAAGTGCGCGTAGCGAGTCGAGCACCTGGCGGACCATCGGCTCCTTGGCGACACGGCGGCTCGGCTCCGTCATCTCTTCTCCTCGACGAGGCGCGCGATGATCTCCTGACGCATCGCCCCCACCATGCTCCGGGACCTCTCGGAGCCTTCGATGAGCATGGACTCGGCGGCCGCGATGAGGTTCGCGGTCCGCTGCTCGTGCACGAGCGCGAGGGCGGCCTGCGTGTTGGCCTCGAGCGCGGTGGCGACGATCGTGGCGTCGGTGATCCCCTCTCCCGCGATGATCTCCTCTCCGAGGTCGTCGATGACGCGCTCGGCGCGCCTGGCGTGGCGGTTGGTCTTCATCGGGCCTGTCCCTTCTCAGAGAACGCATCGGCTCGGGCCACGCGGGAGGCGTGCTCAGTCGAGCGGGTGGAGATGTAGCGGTCTCCGTGGTCGCTGTAGCCCGGGCGGGGCAGGTAGGTGTAGCCGCCCGATGGGAGACCTTCCCCGCCGGGCTCGGCGGCCCGGAGGCCGGACGTGTGCCTCCACGGCGGCGGATCGCACCCCCGTCCGGCGCCTGAACCTCTCCGTCGCCGCCGCGGCCGAGACAGCCGAACGGGGTCTTTAACTGGCCGACACGCACCTGGATCTCATGCACGCCTTCGCCGTCACAGTCGGGGCAGGAGGCAGGATCGGCTGTCCGCTCTGCCTTCTCTCGCGGCGCACCAGCGTCGGCGGCCATCAGCGCCGCCCATCCTCGGGGAGACCGGCCTCGGCCAGGGCCGCGGCGATGCGGTGCTCGAGGCCGGAGCTGGAGTCGTCGCAGTACCCGTTCAGCTCGGCCCTCCAGCCACACCCGATGCACAAGTACGTCGGCTTTCGACTGTTCGGCGGGTCGGGCGGGAACCACTCGACGCGGTGGTGCTCGAACGCCTTCGTCGCAGCAGTCACCCGGCTGGCACTGCCCGAAGACTGGCCGGCCGAACGTGCTGGCGCGTCGTGATCGCTGATGGTCCTGTTGACGGTCATGTTCAGCTCCCCTCGATGTCGTGGGGCATGTCCGTGCCGCCGGGAGCGACCTCTTCCAGCGCCGCTTGCAGCTCCGCGGGCTCAACGTGTACGGCGGCCGTGTGGTCCCTCCCCCGATGCCGCTCGCTCACGTGGACGGTCACCTCTCCGGTACGAGCAGAAAGCTGACCGGCAGAGAGGGTCAGCGCGTCGCCGTGTCGGTCGAAGATGGTCACCTTGACCGCCTTCGCGGTGCCTCCTTGCCGGGCCGGTCGCTCTTGCACGGCGCTCTGGGAGGGTTCGTCCGCGGCCAGCGCGTCGTCGAGGGCGGGGCGGACGTAGTCGATGAACTCGTTCTGGCAGTCGGGACCGATTTGCTCCCACGACCGCCGGGTGTAGTAGCCGTTGTGGCGACGCTCGGCGCGCATCTCGAAGGCGCGGTGCATCGCCCGAGCGCCCGCGACGACCTGTGCTTCTGTCGCTCTCTTGTGCTGATCCGGGGCACTGGTCTCGGCGGTCATCGAGGCACTCCCTCTCGCGTGGTGACAAGCTCATCCGGCTCACCGTGGAGCCGCTCAACGAGACAGTGGGCGGCGGCGGGCTGTCGCAGGACGGAAGCCTCCTGGCCCTGCTTGAGCGGGTTCCCTCCACCCCCTGCGCGTCGCGCCCCCACCCCACCGAAGCCTCTGGATGCGCAGGTCGGAACGAGAATGACACCAGATCCCCCATCGCACCGGCCCCCGTATGACCTATGAGAGGTATCTGGTTTCATATCCCCCTTATACATACATACATATCTCTCGTTAAGAGTTATAGAGAGAAAGGAGGGATATGGTGGCGTTCCCGGACTGACCTGCACGTTCGATGGGTGGAGCGACGTCGGCACACGGTGGCGCAGAGGGTGGCGCAACCGCGGAATTTGTCAAGGTGAATGAGGCCAGTGGGAGTCAGGCGGTGGCCTGGTAGGTCGCCTGGTGGTCTCGGTCGGTAGGCTTGTTGATCCAGGTCGCCTCGGGCAGGGCGAGGACCTTCGGGACGGTGTTCTTGGTGCCGAACCGTTCGGGGCGAGTGGCCCGGGCCGTAGCGAGCACCTCGGCACGCTCGGCGGCCTTCGCGGCGGCGAGGCCGTAGTGGACCTCGGCCGGCGTATGCAGGCCCAGACCGGAGTGGTGGTGCTCGTGGTTGTAGCGGTCCCGGAACTCGTCCATGAACGCCCTGGCATCGCTGAGAGAGCCGAACCGTTCGGGGAAGACCGGGGCGTACTTCAGGGTCTTGAACCAGGCCTCGGAGTAGGGATTGTCGTTGGAGACCTTCGGCCTTGAGTGCGAGCGAGTGACCTCCAGGTCGGCGAGCAGGGTGGCGACGGACTTCGAGGTCATCGAGGTGCCGCGATCGGCGTGGACCACCTCGGGGATGCCATGGATGCCGAACACCTCGCGCATCATCTCCTCGGCCAGGCGCCCGGACTCCCGGGCGTGGACGTGGACGCCGACGAGGTAGCGGGAGTAGATATCGATCATCACGTAGGCGTCGTAGTAGACGCCCCGGACCGGGCCCGGCGACTTGGTGATATCCCAGGAATAGACCTGCCCCGGCGCGGTGGCGACCAGCTCGGGTACCGCCCGAGCCGGGTGCCTGGCCTGCCTGCGACGCTCTTTGACCAGGGTGTTCTCCCGAAGCACCCGATACATCGTGGAGACCGAGCACAGGTAGATCCCGCGGTCCAGCAACTCGGCGAAGATCTGGATCGGAGTGGAATCGACGAACTCGTCGCTGGTCAGCACCTCCAGCGCCCTCGCCCGTTCGGTGCAGGACAGCCGGTTGGCCGGCACCACCTCGCGCGGCACGGGCGGGACCGGGCGCCGCTGTCGGCGACTGGCCGTGGCCCGCGAGATGCCGGTCAAGACCGACGCGGCCCGGGTGGCGGTGCCCTGCGCGGTGAGGTCTGCGTAGGCACCCATCAGCGCTTCTTGCGCTTGGTCTCGGTATCCGCGCTCTCGGAGATGTCCTCCAAGAGCGCGCGTGCTTTTCCCATGATCTCCAACGCGGTCTCGGTGCGATCCAGACGTCGCTGGGTCTGGTCCAGCTCGCGTCGCAACCGGGCGATCTCGGTCTGCTCCTTGCTGGGCCGGCCGATCGCCTGCCCGGGCCGCTTGCCCTGCGCGACGCCAGCATCGCGTAGCCGCCGCCACTCGGTGATCAACGAGGAATACAAGCCCTCGCGGCGCAGGTAGGCACCACCCTGCTGCTGCTCGCAGGCCTCCTCGTAGGCGGCCAGGTGAGCGAGCTTCTGCTCGGGCGTGAACCGGCGACGGCGCGGACCATCGGCGCGAGGATGCGGGGTGCTCATCGATCCATCATCGCGGGTCGACGACGGCGGCGTGGAAAGAGTCGAGATGCTCATCGGGATTGTTCCTGATCTCGCCCTGCGGAGGCGGACTTGCTATGAACCACTGGTCTCAACTCACCCTGACACGCAGGGCCGCCGCAAGTCCCCTCTGACCTGGCCTGACTTCACCGGTTGGCGACCTTGGCGCTCGCCCCGCGAGACTGCTGTCGGGATGGAGGAGTCCGCGGCTGCGATCATGCGCGAGATACTCGCCGCCTCGGCCGGCCGACGGTGGCGGATCGAGCGACTGGACGTCGAGCTCCAGGAGGTCCCTGCAGTAGGCAGGCGGGGCTCAGATCTCCCTGCTGGCCATGACGAGGAGGATGCCGTAGAGGACCAAGACCAGGACGATGAACAGCACAACGCCCCCGCTCATCGCGTGCGCTCCGGAGCCCGGCTGGATCCGTTCATGGCTGTTCCTCCCAAGGTGTCTGTGCCTCACCAGTGGGCGTGGCGGTACCGCGGCGGGACGGTCCGCCAGGGGCTCCGGACGGTCGACGAGACCTGACTCGCAGGAGCGAGACGACGGTGACGATGGTGAGGACGGCGCCGATCACTGAGGGGATCCACAGCGCCCACGCCGCCGTGAGGATTCCGTAGGCGGACCAGCCGATGTAGTCGACGACGATCACGGACAGGGAGAGCATGGAGACGCCGCGGAGCGCCTCTGGCTCGTGTCGATAGCGATGGATCGAGATCGTCTGGGGCACCAGGGTCCAGAAAGCGATGAGGAACGTCGACCACGCGAGCACTGCGGTCATGAGAGGTGGGCCCTGCGTTCCGCGAGTCGCCGGTGCGCGCGGCGGACGATGACGATCGACGCGACCATGAACGGGGTGTTGACCAGCCCAGGGAGCGAGACCCAGATCTGGCCCAACGAGACCCCGTAGAAGATCCACAGCAGCGCTTGGACCCATAGGACGACCATCCGCGCAACGGGCACGCCGAGCAGGGCGCGGGGCTCGCCGCGCGACCGGTAGATGGACCAGAACTGGGGAAGGAACAGGATCACAGATGTCGTGGACGAGATCGCCCCGAGCATCGAGACGATCAGCTCGGCAGTGCCGTTTTCCATCGCTCACCCGACCTCGAGGTGGGCTGGGTGTCCATGATCGCTCCCTACGTCGTGGCCGCCTGTCGCCGGCAGTGGGCGGGAAGGGGCAGGGGGTTCGCCCTTTGCCCGCGACGGTCCGGGAGCGGATGGCGCCAACGAACTACGCTCCGACTGGCGAGGTGAAGCGAGAGGCTCGGCCGCAGGCCGCACGGTCGTTCGGACACGCCACCGAGGGCGTCCTGTCGGGGCCATCGCTTCACCCCTTCAGACTGACGGAGCGACGAGTGCGTCGAACGCCGCGGCCTCGTCGAGCGTGAGCAGGGCGCGAATGGCACCGGGTCGCGCCGGGTGGCCGTCGCGTTCCGCGGCGAGGTCGACGTACTCGCGACGCTCGTCCGCGGCGTCCGGGTCGCCCCAGATTCGTCGAGCCTGCGTGAGGTCGGAGCCCGGGTGATCCCACTCGCGGGCGAACCAGAGCGCGAACGCGACATCGTCGCTCGAGGTCTCGGTCTTCGTGGCCGTGGTGGTCGGTGCGGACATGGTCGCCTCCGTCAGACGTGCGGGTGGGTCCGGCGGATCAGTGGGCGCAGTCGACGCCTCGCGGGACGTTCCCCTTCCTGTGGGGAGTCGCAGGCGTGAGCCGAGAAGGGTTTAGGTGTCGGCACCCCGATCTCTCGCGACGCCCTCGCCCAGCTCACCGACAGCGTGTGAGGCACCATCTCGACGGAGCCGTCCTGCACCGCGTGGTGCGCAGCGGATCATCGCAGCACACCGGGGCCGCCCCGTTCGCCCCAGGTCCTACCGATGGCGGATGTCGAAACGGTCCCGAAGCGGAGAGATCAGAGGATGATCGAGAGGAGCGAAGAGAACCGCCACGGCGACGGCGAAGCCAGCGAACAGCATCCAGAGCCCGCTCGAGGCCCGACTGGTCTTGGCTACGACCGGGGGAGCGCAGCTGTGAGGAGGACGCAGACGGTGCAACCGGCCGCGGCGACCAGGAGCGGGTCGGCGGAGGCGAAGGTGCCCATCACTGGTCGGCCTTCCGCTGGTCGGTGCTCGAACTGACCCGGGCGAGGGTGAGGGCGCCGCCGAAGAAGCTCCCGCCGAAGTAGTGGGTGGGCCGTCCGCGGATGATCTGAGTGCGGTCGACGACGCGCGCGTTGACATCGCCGAGCGAGCCCTTGAACCAGTAGGTCTGAACGCCGCCCATGTTGCTCACGACGATCCCGAAGTGCCCCACGGGGGTGTCGTCGTCGATGAAGGGGCCGGCGAGGCTGACGCGCGCGGCGTCCTTGCGGACCTCGGCGTAGGTGGGGGCGTTGTCCGAAGGGTGGTCCGCGACGGGGACGGGATGGCGCGGGGCGTGGACGGTGTGCATGACGGAGAAGTGGGCGACGTGGGCCTCCCGTGGGACACCCCGGCTCGGGGGTTCACCAGAGGGTGAACAGCGAAACGAGCAGTAGGGCCATGAGCACGATGAAGGAGAGGGACGTAGGGAGGGTGCGGCGGCGCCAGCGCCACACGAGTGGCGGGACGAGGCAGATCGCTGCGATCAGCGCCGCGATGAGCCATCCGCGGGCGGGCACTTCGTCGAGTCCTCCTCGTGTGAGTGCCAAGAGGCCGATGAACAGTCCTTCGAGGACGGCTGCGATGAGCGGGAACCGCCAGAACGGGAAGTCGAGATCGATGTCCTTCGAGAAGTCATGCCACTTCAGCCCGTTGTTCCAGGCAGGTCCTCGACGGTCGCCGGCCTCCGACTTCATCCCTCGCTCCTTCGATCGGCGTATGTACTGGCTTGAGCACTCCTCGATGAGCCCTTGCCCCCTGCGGAACAGCATCGCCCAGAGACCCGTCCGGGGCCGGTCCGCGCGGATCACGAGGAGGCTCGAGCTGTGCGCCCCGGTACCAGGCTCCAGAGCATGTAGATGAGCGCGGCGAGCATCACCCAGACACAGGCGACCTTGACGAGGAGGTACAACACAACCCCGGGAATGACGGCGACGCCCCCGACTAGCTGTGCAGGTGCGGCGGACGAGCGCATCAGGAAGAAGCCGACCACCCAGAGCAGCCGCAAGCGCGACGGTGCCGAGCACCGCCCCCTTGGGGACGCGGAGCACCACACGCCACGGTGCCGGAGCAACATCCTGTCCTGCGGTGGGCGGTGTCGTCCACGCCTCAGGGTTGCGCTGGAGCGCCTGGAGGCGACGGTGGACCACTACGCCGACCGCGAGCGCAAGCAGGCTGAGCGCCAGGGCGAGCAGAGAGGCGGGAACCCCGCCCGCAGGGGCCGACACGAAGTGGGAGACGACCGAGTAGCCCGTCCCGAGCACGGCGAACGCGGCGGCGATGATCGCACTGCCGGTGTACCGGAGGGCGCTGGGGCGCGTCGCGAGTGCTTCCAGGCGACCTCTCGGGGTCACCGTGAACTGGTGACCGTTGATGTCGGCGGAGAGGCTCATGAGTCGTCTCCTTCGTCTTCGGGATCGGGAGGGCCAATCACCAGATCGCCCTACCCTTCAGGTCCATCTTGGCGTCCGGGTGGGACATCCCCGCCCAGCTGTGCGCATCCTGCGCCATGGCGGCGGCCTCGCGGCGCTCCAGGTCGGTACGGGCACGGGGAAGCTCGGTGCGCGCGGCCACGGCTCGCTCGCGGGTCTCCACGGCGTCCTTGCCCGTCAGGGCAACCTCCGTCCCGGGCTCGGTGCTCATAGGGCGTCTCGCTACTTCGCCGTGTCGCCGACGATGCGCGCGATCGCTGCGTCCGCCTGGGCCAGCGGCTCGTCGCGCACCTCCTCGTCCTGGACCCGCCAGGCGTACTCCTGGTCGACATCACCCTGGGTGACCATCAGCATGTCTCGGGCGACCTTCTCGCGCGCCGTCAAGCGGCCCAGTCCGTCAAGCTCGGTCATCTCGGGTACGCCCCTCTCGCGGATCTCCATGCGGGCACTGGATCAAGTGGGCGAACCCGCCTCGTCACGGGACCGCTGGCGCCGACGGTCAACGCCGCGGGCACGCTCGAGGACCCTCTCGACAAGCTCGGAGGTGTCTCGCTGGTCGTGCCTCTGGCGAGCTTCATGCTCGCGACGTCGTCGATCCCTTTCGTCGTCGGCGAGGGCATCGAGGACTTCCCGGACACCTCGGTGGTGACCGCTGTTCGACATCGCGATCAGATCGTCGCGAAGCTGAGGCGTGACCTCGTCCAGCACCCTTCTCGTGAGGTCGCGGTCAGCGACATACCCCGCCCCGCGGCCGCTCCCAACAGGGACCACCAGGGCGATGACGCCGGCGCGATGGCGCGCGCCGGTTCTGGTCTCCTGCCTCGCCCCGTCCGAAGCGCGACCCGTCATCGATGTTCGCCATCGCGACGGTCCGCACATAGACGAAGACGAAGATTGAGAACAGCGCCAGGACGATCAGCATGTACAGGAGAGGCGACCGCAACGGGATGAAGATCACCGCGAGCAGTGCCGGGACGAGGATCCCTGCCAGAGCGCCGAACAGGGTCGCCTTCCTCCTCCGGAGCTTCCTGTGCTGGAGAGCGAAGGCGTTCATGGCGGCGAGGTGCGCGGCCGCGGAGCCGGGCACGAACAGGATTCGCAGTGCGGCGGCGGTGTCAACGCGCCAGAGCGGCGTGTCGTGAGCTCCGACGTCCCAGTCGCCTTCGTTCTTGGCCCTGTGGTTCGAAGCGTCGGAGCGCTTCACACGGGTGGTCGGGGTGGGCATGATCTCCTCCGTCTCGGCACCAGGCCTTCCGGCGTCGCCTTCCCAGTGGGCGGGCCAGTCGTCTCGAGGGACGAGCCGCAACGCACAGCTCGACATCCCCCGGGAACGGCGCCGTGGCCGAGATGATGGGCGCATCATGATCACCGCCTACGCCCGCGTCGCCCTTGCCGTCGACTTCACCGACATCCCCGCCCGCGACCGCACCGTCGACTCCTTCGAGCACGTGACCCTCTCCGGTGAGGGGACCACATGGGAGGAAGCGCAAGCCGCCTGCCCGATCCCCGAGGATGCGCAGGTCCTGTTCTGGGCTCGCTGGCCGCTCTGAGACGCCGCAACCTCCGCCGATGAAGGTTCCCCACGAGATCTAGCTGTTGCGGGTCATGACGTTGTAGTCACCGCGTAGGGGATGAAGGAACGGGCCCCGTGACCGGCACGATGGGTGGTGCTGAACCCATTCATCTGCTGGAAGGGACCCGTTCCGTGACCCACCGTAATTCGCCGCTGACCCCTGCCGGAAGACTCCGCCTGATTGAACGTGTCGAGAACGACGGCCGGCCGATCGCCCACGTCGCTGCCGAGGCGGGGATCGCCCGCTCCACCCTGACGAAGTGGGTCCACCGCTATCGAGCCGAGGGCGTCGAGGCGCTGGAAGACCGCTCCAGCGCACCGGCTCTGCGGCCGGGCCGACCGCCGATCGAGGTGCTCGAGTTGATCGACTCCTGGCGGCGGGAGAAGAAGTGGTCGGCTCGCCGGATAGCTCTCGAGCTCGCTGATCGCGGGCACCACTACTGCGTCCGCACCATCGGCCGCTGGTTGGAGCGACTGGGGATCTCCCGCCGCAGGGACCTCGATTCGACCGGGGAGAACAACCGCGAGGCCCGCAGGATCATCGCCCGCTTCCCCGGCCACATGCTTCACCTGGACGTGAAGAAGGTCGGGAAGATCCCCGACGGCGGCGGCTGGCGAGCCCACGGCCGCGGTTCCGCGAAGGCGCTGGCCGGCAAGCGAGCGCATAGACAGCGAGTTGGTTACGCCTACCTCCACTCCGCGATCGATGGCTACTCCCGCCTGGCCTACACCGAGGTCCTCACCGACGAGACCGCCGCGACGACCATCGGGTTCTTCTCCCGGGCCAGGGCCTTCTTCGCCGCTCACGGCATCACTCGTCTGGTCCGGGTGGTCACCGACAACGGCTCCAACTACCGCGCGAAGACCTTCGTCCGGACCGTCGCCGCGCATGCGTCCAGGCACCAGCGGACTCGCCCCTATACGCCCCGTCACAACGGGAAAGTCGAGCGCTACCAGCGCATCCTGACCGAGGAATGTCTCTATGCCCGGGCATATGCCTCGGAGGACGAGCGCCGCCGAGCGATCAGCATCTGGGTCCACCACTACAACTATCATCGGCCACACACCGCCTGCGCTGATCAGCCCCCGGCCACCAGAGTCCACGAACGCGTCGACAACGTCATGACTTCATACATCTAGCCGGTTCAGCGCCGCGGCCGCAGAAGCGACCAAGAGCACGATCATCGCCACCACCAGCACGACCAAACAGGCTGGGGCGAGGATCGGGAGGAGGGACTCCGCGAACTGGTCCAGCGTCGCGTGGAACGGGATGCTCTCGTCGACCGCGCTACGTCCCTCCGGAGCGAGTACACGGAGGATCTCGTCCGGGAAGAACGCGAGGGCCGCGAACGCGCCGGCGAGGACCACGCCCACCACGAAGACGAAGCCGTACCGGGACCACCACAGCTTGCGGTTGTCTCGGGCGAACTCCGCGACCATCTCGTGGTGGTCCTCTCGGGCAGTGCGGAACGCTGTGTGGACCAGTTCGCTGGATCGGTAGCGGGTCCGGCCCGGGATCGTGGTCCGTCCGGCTCGGATGTCGCGGGCGAGCCAGCCCAGTTCGCCGCCCGAGAGACCCGTGAGGGGCGCCCACGTCCAGGACAGGTTCGACAGCGCGGCGATGATCTCGCTGTCGCTCTGGTCGGCGTGCAAGACGACATCGCCTACGGGTAGCTGCTCGGTCGCGGGGGACTCGGCCATGGCGGTGGTCCTTCCGGGTTCGGAACGAGAGGGCGTGGTCGCTGTGCCAGTGGGCGCTCATCGATCTTGGCGGGACGCGGGACCTGCTTCTCGTCCTGCGACTGCACGAGCTCGCCCACTTCGGTGTTGACGAACCCGCATCGGGGTTCCACAGGAAGAAGGCCAGCCATGGCTCTGCACGTCATCGGCACGTTCTCCACCTCCGCCCAGCGCACCCGCCACGACGGGAGCGCCGAGGAGGTCGCCGTCGTGCTCGGCACCGGGCACGACGCCGCCGGCCGCGCTCTCTTCGGCGAGGTCTACCCGGAAGTCCGCGGATACCGGCGGGAGTTCACGCGCCGGGTCTACCTCTTCGACGAGAACCTAGATCTGCGCGGCATGTCCCAGCGCGGACTCCTGCTCGACGCCGGGAGCCCTGGAGGCAGCGATCGGCTCGTGATCCCGCCCAGGCGCATCGGTGCGGCGCTGTCGACGCCGCACGCACCAGTCGCCGCCCTGCGGCTCGGCTCGCGTCCGACGATCTCGCACGGTGCCGTCGGCCCCCGGATCCGCAGCGAGGTCTTCGAGCGGGACGAGGCCACCGGCTCGGTGCGCGTGAATGCCCCCTCCCCCATGACCCAGCTGTCGCGGGAGGAGGGCACGCGGCTTCCGGCCGACGTCTGGTTCGACGCCGAGGGCGGCATCGACCTGGACCGCACCGGGTACGTCGACGGTGACGTGCGTCGCCTGACCGCGGGTACCGTGCGCGAGTGGGTGGACGACAACGTCGCGGGTCCGGTTGAGGCCGCGAGGATCATCCCCGAGGACGCGACCCTGGGCGCGCACGATCACGCCTCGCGCTGAATGGAGAAGCCCGTGACGACACCATCCGATACACCTCCCTCCACGACGTCGCTGACGCAAGAGGCGATCCGACTGAACTACCAGATCGATTCGCGACAGATGACTTTCGCTCAGGCGGCCGATGCGCTCGTCGCGCACTCCGACGGCGAGCTCACGACGATCACCGCTGCGGACATGCTCCACGTGCGGCGGGCGCTCAAGCCCGGCGGCGGGAAGACGACCACGCCGTACCTACTGCCGCGCCGTCTCGGACTGATCGAGGGCGTTGGTCGCGATGGCCGAGAGCGCTGAGATGCACGGCGCTCTTCCCCGGAAAACGCCATGCGCCCCCTGCCCATACCGCCGCGGCGTACCCTCCAGCGTTTGGGACGAGAGCGAGTGCGCGAAGTTGCCCGCCTACGACGGCGACATCCCCGAGCAGGCCTCCGATCGAGTGTTCTCCTGCCACCAGCAGGACGGCTCGGTGTGCGCCGGCTGGCTCGGGCACCGCGATCCTCTCGACCTCCTCGCAGTGCGGATCGGCATCACCTACGGGAGACTGGACCCCTCCTGCGCCGAGTACTCCACGACGGTGCCACTGTGGCCGAGCGGCGCCGACGCCGCCCGCCACGGCAGCCGCAGCGATCAGCGACCCCGACGACCGCGCACGCGCGACGATCGCAAAACTCGAGAAGTCACGATGGCTGGGCAACCCTGACGGCTGAGCACTGTGCGTACCGGTTTCGCAGCAACCGCGAGATCCGCCCCGTGATCACCGGCCCCTCATTACTCTTCAGCCATGAGACACCCCGCATGGCCTGGGTACTCCGACGACCCCGCCACTCGACGCCGCCAGATCCGCGCCCAGATCCGCGGCAAGGCGAGGTACGTGGAGGAGAATCTCAGTGTCACTGCCAGGGAGCGCTACCGAATCCTCTTCGGCCGCCGAAACGCACATCGCCGTACGCCGAGCGAGTACGAGCGACCTGAGGAGATCCTCCACATCGCGACGTGGGAGACGGCTCGCTCGATCGCCCTGGACGACCCGCGCGGCTTCGATGCGCGGCCCCTAACGTGGACGGGGGTCCGCGGTTCCTGGTACTGCGATCCAACGCAGTGGTTCTACCCGCCGGACGAGTGGGTGGAGACGTGGGGCGAGCTGGTTCCCGAACCGTTCAATCGCCACGACTCGAGCGCAGTCGGCATCGACCTTGACGGCATCCGACTCGGCTACGCCCCTGCAGGCTACGCCCGCTACACGCACACCTGCGTCTGCGCTCTGAACAATCGCGGCTTCCGGGTTCTCATACCGCCGCGGTACCGCAGCGACTACTCCAGAGATCTGAACCTTCTGCTCGCCCACGCCTATGCCGCGCCGCCCACCTTCGGCGAGTGGGACAAGATCCTGCCGACGGATGAGGAGTGCGCCCAGCTCCTCCAACCACTGTGGAACGCACTGGATGACTCCGCCCGCGAACAGATCAACCGCGACCGATACGGGCTCACCGACAAGACACTCCCCCACCTGATCGCCCTTAGGCATCTCGCCCCGGACGTCGGGCTCCCGTCTATCCCTCGGCTCAGCGCTGTTACTTACCAAGTCGACCGATTCGTGAAGGCCCAGCAATCCGCGTGGCGCCAACAGCGTGACGACCAGATCATCGCTGCCTTCCGTGAAGGCTGGCGGAAGTCCGACATCTCCAAGCGGCACGAGGTCTCCTACTCCGTCATCTCCAGGATCCTGAAGGAGACCGGTATCGACACTCGAGCCCCGCGAGTCACCCCCGACCAGCGTCGAGTACGCACCGAGATCGTTGCGATGCTGAAGCGCGGCAGTAGTCGCCGCGAGATCAACGACGCGCTGGGCGTCACGTACCACGCAATCGCCGCAGTCGCCAAAGAAGCCGGCGTCGACGTCCCCTCCCAGTCGGGAGTCAACGACTACTCCCATGAGCAAGATGCGTGAGCGCCTCGAGATCTGCAGGCACGCCCTTCGTCTTCAAGCCGAAGGTTCCTCCCGTGCGGAGATCGCTCAGCGGACTCGGGGTTAGCAAGGACACGGTCAAGAGGGACTGCCGCACGGATAGGTGACATCTTGACCTGACCTACGGTTTGGTTTCCAGTTGTCGTCGCTAGTTGTTGCGGGTCATGACGTTGTAGTCACGGAGCGGGGATGAAGGAACGGGTCCCTGACCGGCACGATGGGTGGTGCTGAAGCCGTCCATCTGCTGGAAGAGACCCGTTCCATGACCCACCGTAATTCGCCCCTGACTCCCGCCGGAAGACTCCGCCTGGTCCAACGTGTCGAAGATGATGGCCGACCCATCGCCCACGTCGCCGCCGAAGCAGGAGTAGCTCGATCCACGCTCACGAAGTGGGTCCATCGCTACCGCGAAGACGGCGTCGAGGCCCTGGAAGACCGCACCAGCGCCCCCGCGAGACGGCCCTCGCGGTCGCCGATCGAGGTCCTCGAGCTGATCGACGCGTGGCGACGAGACCGCAAATGGTCTGCCCGCCGGATAACCCTCGAGCTCGCCGGCCGCGGTCACCACTACTGCGTCCGCACCATCGGCAGATGGCTGCGGCGCCTCGGGATCTCCCGTCGGCGAGACCTCGACCCGACCGGGGAGAACAACCGCGAGCCCGGGAAAATAATCGCGCGCTTCCCCGGCCATATGCTCCACCTGGACGTAAAGAAGGTCGGACAGATCCCCGCCGGCGGAGGCTGGCGACTCCACGGCCGCGGCAAGAAACGGGCGCGCCATCAGCGCGTGGGCTACACCTACCTGCACTCCGCGATCGACGGCTACTCCCGACTCGCCTACACCGAGGCCCTCGAGAACGAGACCGCGGCAACCACCATTGCTTTCTTCTCGCGAGCCCGGGCTTTCTTCGCTGCTCACGGCATCACGCGCCTGGTCCGAGTGGTCACCGACAACGGCTCCAACTACCGCGCGAAGACGTTCGTCCGCACCGTGACCGCGCACGCCTCGCGGCATCAGCGGACCCGGCCCTACACGCCCAGGCATAACGGGAAAGTCGAGCGCTACCAGCGGATCCTCGCCGAGGAATGCCTCTACGCCCACGCCTTCTACTCCGAGCACGAGCGGCGCGAAGCGATCAGCGTCTGGGTCCATCACTACAATTACCACCGTCCACACACTGCCTGCGCTGATCAGCCCCCGGCCTCCCGCGTCCACGAACGTGTCGACAACGTCATGACCTCATACAGCTAGTCGATGGTCTTCATGGAAGGCTCACCGCATGCCCCGCCCGTACCCTCCCGAGTTCCGCGCCCGTGCCATCGCTCTGGTCCGCGAGGGCCGCCAGGTCAAGCAGACCGCACTGGACCTGGGCATCCACGAGGTCACCCTCCACAACTGGCTGCGACAGGACGATATCGACCTCGGCCGCCGGCCGGGACTAAGCAGTCAGGAATCTGCCGAGCTCCGCGCGGCGCGCGGCCGTGTCCGCCAGCTCGAGCAGGAGATCGCGATCCTCCGCCGGGCCGCGACGTGGCTCGACGAGGAGGGAGGAGTTGCCCCAAAAGGGCGCACCCGGTGATCGACCGACTCGTCGACGCCGGGGCACCCACAAGCACCTCTTCGCCGCCTACTGGGCGTCTCCCGTCAGGGCTACTACCGGTACCGAAAGCGCCCGACCAGTGCCACTGAGCCGCGCCGCCGCTGGCTGACCGGCCTGATCCGGGAGATCCACGTCGCCTCCCGCGGCACCTACGGCTACCGCCGCATTCACGCCGAGCTCACCATCGGAATGAACATTCCGTGTTCCAGCCGGCTCATCTCCGTCCTCATGACTCGCGCCGGAATCGGTGGCCTTCCAGGCCCAGCCAGAATCAAGCGACTCAAGGGGGTCGCCACAGCGGACGACCTGGTCAACCGCAAGTTCCACCGTCTCGCGCTGAACGAGCTGTGGGTCACGGACATCACCGAGCATCCCACCCGGGAGGGCAAGATCTACTGCGCCGCCGTGCTGGATGCTTGCGACCGCAAGATCATCGGCTGGGCTATCGACTCCAAACAGGACTCCACCCTGGTCGTGAACGCTCTGGACATGGCAATCCGTGCACGTCAGCCAGGGCCCGGAGGGATCGTTCATGCGGATCACGGAGTCCAGTTCACCTCCTGGGTCTTCACTCAGAGGATCCGTTCAGCGGGACTGCGCCGTCGTTCGGGACCGTCGGCGATGGCCTCGACAATGCGATGATGGAGTCGTTCTGGTCGACGATGCAGATCGAGCCGCTGAACCGGAAGAAGTGGAAGACGCGCATCGAGCTCGCGAACGCGATCTTCGAGTACATCGAGGTGTTCTACAACCGTCGTCGCCGGCACTCCTCCCTCGAGTACGCGACACCCCACGACTACGACCTCGCCCGCACCCCGCGGGCACTCACCACCATCGGAAGCTAGCGACCAAGAGTGGAAACCTAACCGTAGGGCAGGTCAAACTGTCACCTGTTCGTGCGGCAGTCCCAGATCCACCTCGCCGACGGCCGCTTCTTCGAGAACCCAAGGGGCAATCCCGATCGCCTGGACCGGGCCCGTGCCCTTCGAAAGGTTGGCGCGACGAAAAGCCAACTGGTCAGCGGCGCGGACCGTCGCGCTCTCCGCGACGCCAACATGCTCGACCTCATCGGCAAGCCGTGGCGCTAGATGCACTAGGCCGCGACGAACACGGCTCAGCTCAGCTTCGACTCTAGGACGCGTCTCCTAATCGAGAGCGCGGAACCCGAGAGAGACATACAGTGCTCGCGCCTCGGTTGCGGTGTCGTCGACGCGTAGTCCGATGCTTGTCTGCAAGCCGGCTTGTACGGCCTGGACGAGGGCTCGCCCGATCCCGTTTCGTCGCGCGTGGGGCACGACGAACAAGTCGATGATGAATGGGCCTCTCGGTACGTCGTCCCAGGGAGCGTCCGTCACGGTGAGGATCGCTCCTACGAGCTCGTCGTCTCGCCAGGCGCCAAAGGATCCGTCTGCGAGCCACGGACCGTACTCACCTCGCCACGATGCAAGGACATCGTCGGTGGCGTCGTTCAGTGTCATCTCGTCGGGTGAGTGGAGGTAGGTTCGCCAGTATGCCTGGCCAACGGCTCGGAGGTCCGGCTCCTCGAGTGTGCGAAGGACTACTCCTCCAGGGATGACGTGATCGGTTCGCGTCGGCGGCTCTGCGACCATCAGGGTGTTTGGCACATGCAGGACTGTAGAGAAACGCAGAGAGTGCTTCCAAGCGGATTATCGGAACGGTCCCGCCCGCGACCAGGTGACGACCGCGGCCAGGACGGCGCCGGCACGGTAGACGACGGCGTGCTTGTCATAGCGGGTGGCCAATCCGCGCCACTGTTTGAGCAGGTTGAAGGACCGCTCCACGACGTTGCGACGTTTGTAGGTCGCGGGGTCGAACTTCGGAGGTCGACCACCGGCTGAGCCACCGCGTTTGCGGTTGGCCTGCTGATCGGCGCGTTCGGGGATCACGGTCCTGATCCCGCGCCGGCGCAAAGATCGCCCGGTTGCCGTTGGAGGAGTACGCCTTGTCGCCGAGCAGGGCGTCAGGCGTCGTGCGAGGGCGGCCGGTGCCGAGGCGCGGTACCCAGATGTCGCCGAGCACCAGTTCCAGGGAGCGCCCGTCGTGGGACTGGCCTGGGGTGACCACGACGGCGAGCGGACGCCCGCGACCGTCGACCGCGTGGTGGATCTTGCTCGTCAGCCCGCCACGTGACCGGCCGATTCCGTGACTTGCAGGTTCACTGTGGACAACACCCTGGTCGCGCTTCTTGTGATTCGACGTCGCCCCCTGTGTCCTGCTCGGGACGGGGCGTGTTCGTCGCGTGCTGGTGAGCGCGGTTGATCGTCGAGTCCACCGACACAGTCCAGTCGATGTCGCCACCGGCATCGGCCTCGGCCATCAGCTGGGCCAGGACGCGGTCCCAGGTGCCGTCGTCGGGCGTGTCAGATGGTCTGTGTAAGCCGTACCGAGAGGAACGGTAAGAATCATGACCATGACCGACGAGAAGACGCCGGGTGGGCCCTCGGGCCAGGACCTGGTCGAGCAGTTGAAGGCCGCCGGGCGACTGGACGCGTTGTTCGAGCAGATCGACGCCGGCCAGGTAGAGCTGACCGGGGACGGTGGGTTCGTGCCCGCGCTGGTCAAGGCCGCGCTGGAGCGAGGTCTGCAGGCGGAGCTGAGCGACCATCTCGGCTACGAGAAGGGCTCCGAGGACGCGTCGAAGCACGCCAACTCGCGTAACGGGACGTCGCCGAAGACGGTTCAGTCCGAGGTCGGGCCGATCGCGCTGGACGTCCCCAGGGATCGTGCCGGTTCATTCACGCCGCGCCTTGTCCCCAAGGGCCAGCGACGCCTGGGAGGGCTCGATGACATGATCATCAGCCTCTACGCGGGCGGGATGACGATCCGGGACATCCAGCACCACCTGGCCTCCACGCTCGGCACGGACCTGTCGCACGAGACGATCTCGAACGTCACCGACGCCGTGCTCGAGGAGGTCGCCGCGTGGCAGGCGCGGCCGCTGGAGGAGTTCTATCCCGTCCTCTACCTCGACGCGATCCGGATCAAGATCCGGGAGAACAGCCAGGTCATCAACCGCGCCGCGTATATCGCGGTCGGCGTGGATCTCGACGGGGTCAAGCACGTGCTGGGGATCTGGGTCCAGGACACCGAGGGGTCGGCGTTCTGGGCCCACGTCTGCGCTGACCTCGCCAACCGCGGAGTGAGGGACGTGCTGATCGTGTGCTGCGACGGGCTGAAGGGCCTGCCGGAGGCAGTCGAGGCGACGTGGCCGGACTCGATGGTCCAGACCTGCGTGGTCCACCTGATCCGGGCCGCGACGCGGTTCGTGGCCTACCAGGACCGCAAGAAGGTCGCCGCCGCGCTCAAGCCGATCTACACCGCGCCCAACGAGGACTCGGCTTGGGCAGCGCTGGTGGAGTTCGAGGCTTCGCCGCTGGGGCAGAAGTACCCCTCGACCGTGATGACCTGGAAGAACTCGTGGGACCGGTTCGTTCCTTTCCTCCAGTTCCCGCCGATGCTGAGGAAGGTCATCTACACGACCAACGCGATCGAGTCGCTGAACTACCAGCTGCGGAAGGTCACGAAGAACCGCGGACACTTCCCCTCGACGGACGCGGCCGTGAAGTCGCTCTGGCTCGCGATCTGCAACATCGAGGACAAGCGCGCCGCCGATCGAGCTCGAGACCGTGGCAAGCCCGCGAACGAGCGGAAGGCCCAGGGCCGGCTCGTCGAGGGCCAGGTCGTCACGAACTGGAAGCAAGCCCTCGCCCAACTCGCCGCCGCCTACCCCGACCGGATCACCCCCTACCTGTGAACACCCCGCTTACACAGACAAATTGACAGGCCCCCGTCGTCGGCGAACCTCTTGTGCCGCTTCCATACCGTCTGCCACGGCCCGAACGCTTCTCGTGGCAGGTCCCGCCACGGAATCCCGGTTCGGTACCGGTAGGCGATGCCTTCCACCACTGTGCGGTGATCACCGAAAGGGCGCCCTGCCTTGCCTACGTTCGACGGCAGCAACGTCTCGATCCGCTCCCACTGCTCGTCCGTCAGCACCTGGAACCGACTCACGGAGCGAGTCTGCCGCGAGCCTCACCTCAGAGTTGGGAGACACGCCCTAGGTGACGTCCCCGGTACGGTCCCGATGCGTGGCTCGACCACGTCGCGATCAACGCGATGCAGGACGTGGCGACCACCCCGCCGATGAGTAGGTCCTCCCCGGTGATTGCGCTGTGCGGACGCAGGACCATCACCGGGAGCACGGCGACGGCGATCACAGCGTCCCCCAGTCCCGGGCATATGGTCCTGCCACCGACGCTCATCGTCATCCGCATGCGGATGTTCCTGAACATCAGCACTCCGAACCCAACTGCCATCGCGAGTGCACACACGATCGTGACCGGTAGCCCATCGATCAGGTCAACGAGTCGGCCGAACGCACTCGCGGCCCAGACCGCTAGGTCGATGTGTTCGCTGACCATGTCTCCTCCACGAGCTACGGGAACGTCGCCGGGGATGCCGACACAAGCCTAGTGGGCGCACAGGGACTGCGACAGGACGGCAACGCCGACCACGAGCGCCGCCGCATCCGTCCCGCCCCACCGGGCGGCCGGATCGACCATGCGGTGAGGATCACCCGGCCTCCCACGCCGCTCCTACGACGCCGGCGAGCTGCGCTCCGAGAAGAACTCATCGACCTCGTCGGGAGTGGCCGGGTCGAACTCCCACACGTCGCCATCACCGATCTTCACCAGGCACGGCCCAGCGAGTTGGCAAGCACGCATCGTCGCAGGCGTCACGAACCGCCAAGCGTCTGTCTTCTGGAACTGCAGAGCCGCTCGATCTCCCACGATGGTCGTCGAGGACGGACTGTGCAGTTCGTTGAGAAGTTCGTCGGTCGGCTCCTCGAATACGCCGGCGATGAGTGGACCACCAGAGTCCCCAGCGTAGATACACGATGAGTACCCCAGGTTGTGCTCGTTCCAGTCGCGACCGACTGTCGAGTCGACAACCTCCTCAAGTTCGTCGGCCGAGAAGTCGGTGGCAATCTCTCGGCTCGACGCGGTCCCCCATCCGAAGCAGTCGGCGCAGTCGTCCCACACCTTGTACAGCCATCCCGTGTCGTCGGCCGGCACGATGAGCGCCGCGTCGGTCGTCGCGATGACGTACTGGTCAGGATCTTCCTCCAGCGGCGGCCCCGAGACATACCCGTCGACCACCCGCTCGATCGGCTCTGCGAGCACCGCGTAGTAGCCGCGCTCCGCTGCACAGACCTGCGCCCCGTTCACATCGTCCTGCCACCCACCGTCGCAGCGGACTCCGTGATCCTCGACGGCCGCGCGCAGCGACTGCGGTGTGAACTCGAGGTCCATCACGAACCCGTCTTCAGCCGGAGCGGAGAGGCCTGCCACCGGCTCGAAACCATCGTCTCCCCCGCCGGTCAGCTGACCGTAGGCGAACACCCCCGTCGCGACGAGACCGATCACCGCGAACACCCCGACGAGAACCTTCACCACGCCCGGCGAGCGTCGCCGAGCCGCGCGAGGTGGAGCCGTAACCGACCGTCGCGCAGAGGGCCGCCGATTCGTAGGCGCCTCGGGCCGCGCGCGCCGTCGAGGATCAGAGGGAGTGCTCACATGCCGGCCTTCCGCCGAGAAACGCGGGGGACCTGCACATCATCGCCCACCGAGCCTCGCTGCGACGCCGGATCTCGCAACATCACTTAGCCGATGCCGACCGGCGCCGCTCCCCCGCCGAGCCACCGCGAGGCGACCGGGCATGGGCGACAGCCCCGAGCCGCTACGACGAGGCCGAGAGCGATAACAAGAGGTCGCTCACTCTCCCTCCCTGGCCGACTCGCCCCGTCGTCGTCCTCGCTGGCGCTCGTCCTCCTCGGTGCTCCCTGGCCGGTCGGTCGGTTCGCTCCCTGCGGGGCTTCGCCCCTTGTGGTGCTCGGTCCGTTCTCGACTCGTTCTCGTTGCGCAACCACTGCGGTGCTCGGCGGTGCTCGGGACGCAACCACTGTGCTGGCTGGACGGTGCTCGACGTGACGCGACCACGACGTCGGCTCGGCGCTTCGCGCGCGGCGCGCGCGGCGGGGCGTCGTGCTCGTAATGGGTTCTCGGTGCGTTCTTGATGATCGGGGGCGATGCGTGGCGCGCGCGCTTGCACGGACTGATCATCGAGGCGGGTTGCGGGGGCGGTGTGCGATGCGTGCTCGTCGCGGTGGCTCGGCGGCGCGCGGGGCATGGGCTCATCGACAATGCCACTATTGGCGCTGCGATGCGGGATGGACGGAGGGTCGTTTCGCGTTGCGCCTGGTCGTTCCGGGGTCGATGCGTTGACGTCCCGTGGGAGCTTGCTCCCGCCCACTTCACGCAGTGCATGGACCCTTCGGGGGAAGCACTCTCGTCGATCGGATCGCGCAGCGAGACGTCGACGCGGCGCGGCCGTACGCGGCTTCGCTGCGTGGTGCGCGCGCGCATGCGTTCCGCCCTGCGGGACGCCTCGCGGAGCGACGGAACGGTTCCGCGCGCCGGGCCGTGCCGTTCGCGTAGCGACAACGGCCGCAGGCCGTGGCGAGTGCGCGCGACACGAGTCGTCCCCGCCGGATCGGATGACCTCACAAGGAACGCAGGATCGACCTCCCCGTACGGCGGAGCCAGGGGATGCACGGGTCGATACAAGGACAAGGTCATACGACTGGACGCTCCACGATGCCCGCGGCGCGCCCGCTTCGTGGACACAGCGCGTTCAGGGCGGGGACTGGCTCGGGGCGCGGAGATGGATTCTTCGAGGTCAAGTCTGGTCCGAAACCTGATCCGGCCACGCCTTCGCCTCCACGACCTGCAGGAACGCTCCTTCGCATATGGATGGGCATGAGCCGAGACACCGTGATCCGCCGCGTCACCCGGGCATCGGGCGGTCAGAACAGCCCTGAAATGGTCGCCACCCGGATGCGCGCCTTCGCCTCTTCGCTCTCTCCTCGTACCCCTGCGACGTTCCTCGCGGTGAAGACCGATGACGGGTTGGAGAACTTCCTCATCACTCCCGACACCGACGAGATGAACAAGGCCGCTCTCGCCGCTGCCCACGCCGTCACCGGCAAGCTCGCCTTCGCGGAGTCGCTGCCCGATCTCGCCGCCGCCTCCGAGGCCGGTCATCTGTTCTACCGGCCCGGCGGCACTCGCTCCTCCACCACCCAGTCCGGCCGGGACCCGTTCTCCATGTCCGCGTCGCTGGCGGAGATGCCGGTCGGCTCATGGGTGGCGATCACGATGCGTGCACCGCGGCGCGGGTTGCTCCTGCACGAGGACCGTCTCTGGGACCGCTGGATCAAGGGCCGCATCGTCGGCGGCACCCATCATTCCCTCGAGCCCAACGGCGTCATCGCTCATGTCGCCGCCACGAGCTCCCGCAGCGGGGTCGATTCGCTGCTCGCGCCAGGTCGCCGGGGACATGCACGGTTTCGATCTCGAGACCCGCACTGTGCGCTTCCCGCGCCGCTGGGTCATCACGCAGTTCGCACTGCTCGCCGCGACCGTGCTCGCCGCCGGGATCATCCTGGGCGCGTTCGCCCCCGCTCTGTCCGCGCTCATCCCCTCGACGATTGTCTCCACGATCGCGACGACCTTCATGGCCGCGGCCGCACTGCCGCTCTTGGCGATGGCGGGCTACATCGCGTGGGGCATCCGGTATGAGCGACGCTTCCGCCGCGGGGACTTCCCGCCGCCTCGGCGCCGATGGGCGCGCGCACCCGACCTCCGACGCAGGGCAACGATCAGGGCCGTGCCGAGTCCGCCGAGGACTTCCTGCCCGGCACCGGCAACCGCACGAAGAAGGGACCTGGCGACTACCCGCTGAACCGCGGGTCCTTCAAGCTCGGCGCGCCGCTCCCGGTCGGCGCGATCGCCCCGGCATCGGGCGCGGCATCGGGCACCTCCGTCACCGGGGACCGCAGCGCACCCCCGCCTCTCCTGCGGCGCATCGGTCCTGTCATCGGGCTGGACGCCGCGGGCCGGATGGTGCGTCTGTCCGCACGCGACCTGTGGGCTGGGATCGCCGTCTTCGGCAAGCCCCGTTCCGGGAAGTCCACTCTCCTCCGCGGCCTGTTCGCGTTCCTCCTCGCCGACCAGCGGCCAGCGCCCCACGACGAGGCGGAGTCGCCGGAGCAGGCGCGTTCGCTGCTCGGCAGTCGAGGAGCCATCGTCGCGTTCGAGTCGAAGTCCGGGAAGGATGCCGCCGAGTACCAGCGATGGGCGCAGATGCTCGGCAAGAAGAAGGTCCATGTGTTCGACCTGGCCGACCCCTCGGGCGCCCGCATCGACCTGATGGGCGGCGGAGACAGCATCACCGACAGCGCCGCGAAGTTCGTCGACAAGATGATCTACCACTGGGGCGGAGACTCCATCGGTGCGGCGTCGGCCAAGACGCTCCGCGGCGTGTTCACCACTGCCCTCGGCGTCCCTACCGACACCCTGACCGATGCCCTGTCCACGCACCCCGACGCCCCTTCGCCGGCGCCGGCGCCCACTCCCGTCTCCATCGCCCATGCACTGCTGGGCGCCTACGGCGATGAGTTCGGAGTACACCTGGCCGAGGTCATCCGGCGCCGCCTTGCCGACGTGAAGGCCGGGCGCGTCGACGGCGATCAGCGCAGCCTCGAGATCGCGGTGAGTGGGCTGACCGAGCTGTACGGCCCCACCGTGAAGGCGACTGGTCGCGCGGCCCTCCAGAAGGCGCCCTCCTCGAAGGTCGAGGTGCTCATGCTCGCCCCGCACTGGTGGCGCACCGACGGCCGTGTCGTCTCGCTCGAGGAGATCCTGCGCCGACATCTGCGCATCGTCATCAACGCCGGAGCGACCTCGACCCTCACCGGCGCCAGCGCCGAGAACCTCCGCCTGTCGCAGTCGGTCGGCACCGCCATCAGCTCCATGACGATGTACGCGCGCGCGAGGCGATCCAGGACGTGTGCGCCGGATGGGAGGACGATGGGCAGTACGTCGCGATCATGTCTGACGAGCTCGCCCGTATCGCCGGCAATTCCCCCGAGGTGATCGAGTGGACCCGCATGCAGGGGCGTGCCTTCGGCGTGATCCCGATCTTCGCGACGCAGGAACCGGAGCA
Organism: Brachybacterium sp. GPGPB12; assembly: GCF_038396325.1. Lineage (NCBI taxonomy): Bacteria > Bacillati > Actinomycetota > Actinomycetes > Micrococcales > Dermabacteraceae > Brachybacterium > Brachybacterium sp. GPGPB12. The sequence goes on from NZ_CP149573.1 coordinate 830,546, forward strand.
GACTGCCCGAGGCTGTGCGCCGCACGATGCTCTCCCTCTCGACGGTCGCCTCCTACGCCCAGGAGAACGCCTCGGTGGCCGAGCAGATCGCCCGCGACCTCACCGGCGGGGCGAGCGACGGCTTCGAGGTGGTGCACACCAAGGAGGTGATGGACCTGCCCCTCTACAGCCTGCTCGTGCGCACCGTCCTGGACCAGCGGCGCCTGAACGTGTTCACCGCGAAGGTGCATCCGTTCGAGGAGGACCGTGAGAACTTCCGCTCGGTCCTGTACCCGCCCGAGGTGAGCTGAGTGCGCACCTGGACGTTCGACTCCCTGCCGGGCCGGATCGACGACGACGCCCACCGTGCCGCGCGCCGCGCCGACCCGTACTGGCAGTCGATGTTCTCCACCGGCACCTCTGACGGATGGGTCAGCGCCTCCCAGCATCGCCGCGCGAATCCCGAGCAGAAGCGGTGGTCCGGGATCCCTGCGCACTTCACGATGCCGACCTCGGAGGCCTTCGCGCAGCTGCGCACTGATCGCCACCGCCCTTCGATCCTCGGCACGCTCGGCGCCGTCGCCAGCTGGCGCACCGTCACCCGCGAGCGGCTCGCGTGCATCACCGGCTCGAAGGTGATGGCGAACCCCTACCCCGCTGCGCTCGCGGCGCCGTTCTCGGTCGGTCTGCTCGCCCACGGCTACGTCTCGGCGGGTACGAATCGTCTGGCCCCGGCCAGTCACCGGATGAGCATGTGGACCGTCGGCGACCAGCTCGACGCCTACGCCACGCGCGCAAGTCCCTCACGTTCGCCGAGCACATCGCGATCACCGGCGGACAGCCCTGGAACAGCGAGCATCGCTTCGACCGCCACAACGTGCTGACCACCGAGCTCGCCCTGCGCGTGGCCGAGTTCTGCGACGTCGCCACGGTGCTCGGCGAGAAACAGACCGCGCCGCCGACCCTCCTCGCCGCCGCCGGACTGCACGCCCACCAGACCGACCTCGGCCGGAAGGCGGACGCAGCGATCGTGCGCCGCGACGGGCTGGTGATCGCGCTCGAGACCACGGCGACGGTCGGCGAGGCGTTCCGCCGCAAGGTCGCCAAGTGGGCGCAGATCCTGCAGCGCCACCCCAGCTACGAACTTCCGCTGGTGGTGCTGTTCATGGACGTGTCCACCCCGTCACAGGCGACCAGTGCGGCCGCGAAGAACCAGACGCACGCGGAGATTCAGGCGGCGATCCGCAACGCGGTGCGCGACTACCCCGGCACGGCGCTGAACCGGACCGCCTCACGGATGGGGATGGTGGGCTGGCAGTCATGGTTCCCCGCGCCGCACGAGGTGACCGAGGACTTCCTGGAACTGTCGGGGTCCTTCCTCGCCCGCGGCACCAGCGATGGGCAGGAGGGGTGGAGGACGGTGCGTCTGCTGGATGAGGAGGAGATGCCCTACCGCGAGGGCGATCCGGCGACCGGCGAGATGATCGCGACGAACTCCCGCCTGCTCGCCGGCACCCCGTACTGGCTACGTGCCGGATCCGTTCCTCGCACCGACCGCTACCTGGTCTCTGCCGTCGGCGCCGAGGAGATCCCCTCGCTGGTCGATCCGCTCGTGCCGGACCGGATGACGGGTCCCGGGTTCACGCAGTCCGTCGCAGGCCGGAAGTGGAGACACCTCGTGCAGCTCTGACCGTGATCGGCACGGCGCACCTCGGCCGACCCCTCCCTCGACGAGAATCGGCTCATGAGCGCGCTCGACGGATACCGCATCCCCAACCTCTCCACGCCGGGATGGGACGCCGCGCGCGCGCGACCGCTCGGAACCCGGTACTCGACAAGGCCACCGCGACGGTGAGCAACCTCGCTAGCACCTACGCGCGGACCATGTACCGAGACATCGCCAAGCCGTGGGCCACGAACCCGGTGTGGGCGAACGGCCTCCGCGACGCCATCAGTCCCAGCTGGACGACTCAGGCGGCGGCGTGTTCTGCGACCACACTGGCGAAGTCCTTCCACCGGGATCTCTTTCGCCGCTCTACACCCGGCTCGACATCGGCGCGAAGCTCGCTGCCTCCTCAGCTGAACCACGCATCGGCGATCACCCCGACGCTTCCCTCGATGGACTTCCTTCGCCCGTCCACCGCAGTCCTCACCGCGCTCACGAAAAGCATGGGCACCAGGTGGGTCCCTCCCCACGACCTCTTCCCCGGACTCACCGGGGTGCCTCTCCCCGGGCTCGACGACACGGTCCGCTCGATCCTGCGCGAGATCTCGACGCAGTACGAGCTCGACATCGACGCCCCGGACGAGGAGATCGAGTTCACCGATCTGCCGGACATCGAGCTGCAACCTGACCTCGAGTTCGCCCTGTACATCGACGACCTCAGCGGCACACTCCAGAGTGCGTTCATCCCACGCGAGGTGTCGCGGCGAGGGGTCCGCAACCTCATCTTCGCGCTCTGCGTGATCGCCTTCGCCCAGAATCATGCACCAGAGATCCTGCACGAGCCGCCACCTGGTGTTGAGCAGTCGGTGGAAGAGGTCTGGCCCGACTGGGCGCACCTCCCAGAGTGGATGGTGCAGGCCATCTTGCTCGGCACAGGCATCGCCGGGCTCGACAGCCTCTCCTCCCGGGGCTCCGATTCGCGACGCGACGAGGAGAACCGCAGCGACCCCTGAGCCCTGCGCCCCGCCCACTTCCCCGGGTGAAGACCCGCGGAGAGGACATCATGACCATCAAGCGCAAGAAGGACACCGGCGAGCAGGGCAACGGCGGCCAGTTCGGTTCCACCCACCGAGGCGAGGCGGACGTGACCGTGCCCGCCACCTCCGGCAAGGAGCACCCGTTCCCCGCGAAGGACTACTACTCGGCCGAGGAGCTCACAGCGCTCGAGGACCGCGGCATCACGGTGGGGACCTCTCCGCTGCCCAGGCGCACGCCGTTCGTCGACCGCAGTGCAGAGATCGGCTCCGGGACGACGATCGGGACGAGCGTGACCATCGAGAGCGGTGCCTCGGTTGGACAGAACGTCGACATCGGTCGCAACAGCCTGGTGGCGGTGGACGCCCATATCGGGGACGAGGCTCAACTCTCCACCGATTCCACCGTGGGCGCGGGGGCACGGATCGGGCGCGCAGGCTGCGTCGACTTCCGCTCATCCGTGTGGAAGGACGCGGCCGTCGGCGAGGACTCCATGGTCGGGGCGAACAGCGGCATCGGTGAGCGCAGCACGATCGGATCTCGCAGCTGCGTCGTCGGCGGCGCGAGCGTCGGTCGTGACGTCCAGGCCGGTGATCGCGTCGTGATCGGTGCGGGCGCGCAGATCGAGGACGGCGTGAAGATCGGGGACGACGCCGTGGTCTGGGGCCATATCACCTCCGACGTCGCTCCCGGCGAGGTGCGCCGCGGCGACCAGACGTTCGATGGCCTCACCGCATCACGTGAGGAGCTCGCGTTCGGATCCCAGGGCGGATGGTCGCGCAAACGGTTCGGGCACGTGAGCTGACCTTCCCTCTACGCCAGAGGCCCAACTGAGTCACACGGAGTACTCAGCCGTCCGAGGTCCTAGATCCCCACTCGCCGATCTGGTCGTCCATAAGCCGCGCAAAGACGCATCCTCCGCACCGTCGACGGGTGCAACGCGATCTCCTTCAGGACGATCGGTGCCTCCTCGCCGTAACCGGGGAAGCGGAGTACAGATGCCTTGTCCAGGGGCCGCCAAGTACCGCCGTGCTGAATGATCAAGTCGGGCTCGTCACGGCGTTCGATCCACAGTGAACGGGATGCGGCGGCTACTGCAGTGGCGAGGAATGTGACTGATTCGAGCAGTCCATCGAACACGGACTGCGGCGCCGGGCGCAGGAACATCGATGCGAAGCCGCCTCTTGCCCCCTTGACAACCACCTCGGTGTCCACCCACTCGGGCTGTGCGTAGAGGGGGCTGATCACTCCCGATGGGCGGCCCTTGTGGGTAGTCATCGCGTGAATCTTCATGCGTGGAGCTCGGTGTACCGCTGTGTTTCTCGCTTTCATCAGCCAAGGAAGCCAGTCTTCGGGTCCATGCTCCCTCCACGCACCGGCGACCCTGAGGATGTCTCCTTGGCGTGTGCGCCCCTCGGTACCCAAATCCGCGAAGGTGCCTTGTCTCATGCCCTGTGTCGGCCCACTGTTCGGCTCCTTCTCCGCGATCTTGATCAGCTCGCCCCAACCCGTGCCGATTACGTCCACTCGCACACCGGACACGATGAGGACCACGGTCGCGAGACGATCGAGTGCCTGCGCGAGACTCACGAGAACCTGCTCAGCCCAAATGGATTGAAGCTCCTCTCGTCGTTCCTCACCCGGGGACGCGGCGGTGAACGCCCCGATTTTCTCGTCGCGGCTGGTGACTCGGCCGAACAAAGCTTGCGCCCGAGTCGAACGATCGTGGTTGAGCGAGAACTCGACCCGCTGGTGTTCCTCAACCGCGAGAGACGCATGGCGCAAGGACGTGGCCACGCCAGTGCAGGATGCGAGGAGGTACTCGCCAAGCTGTGCTGACACCCGCCATCCGACATGTCCGTTCCACCATGAGATCCCACCCGCAACCTCATCGAGGTCGGCCGCGATTTCGGAGCTCAATGCGTCGATCGCCTCGGTAGCCGTGCGTACGAGGTCTCGGTAGTCAGCCATCTAGGAATCATGCCAGCAACGTCGGCATGACCTCCGATGATCATTGGCTCGTCCCAGTAGAGCTCTCCCCCGCCCACTGGATGTAGCGACAGCTCTCGCTACTGAAGGTGGACACGATGCAACTGGGCCGAGGACCTCGCTTCGAGAAGGACTCCAACGATCTGGCCGATTCCCTCAGCGGTTGCGGGCCGAAGATCCTCCTCTTCGGCGTCCTCGCGATCTTCGCCGTCTCCCTGCTGATCGGGGTGATCCTGTGAGCGGCACCGTCTACGGCGTCGCCGGCGGATCCGTCGAGGACCTCGGCACCGAAGCCGCGGCGGCCGGCAGAGAGGGCGAGGAGAGCACGGGGCGAGTCCTGGACCGGATCGCTCTGGAGTCCCAGCGCGACGTCTGGCACGACCTGAACGTTCCGGCTCGAGGGATCCGAGCGAACATCGACCACATCGTCACCGGCGGCACCGTCGTGCTGATCATCGACGCGAAGCGATGGAAGCCGGGCCTCTACTGGACTCTCGGCGACACCTCCTACCGATGGCTGACGAAAGTCGAGCACGCTGACCGCCGCACGATGGGGATGATCCAGCGCCGCATCAGCGCGCACATCCCCCGCGCCCTGGTCCGTCGGCCGGTGGTCTCGGTGGAGTCCTCACGCTCCAGCGGAGGCGTGAACGTCTCCTTCCTCCACATCCCCGGGGCCGACTCGATCCGCTCCACCTCCCTGCCTCGACGTGTCCGCTCCCTGGTGCCCGACGCCCCGACCGACCCCGACGTCGTCGCCGCCCTGTTCCCCCTGCTCCGCTCGAGCTGAGGAGGACCCATGGCCTCGAAGTACGCCAAGCCCTCCCCGAACCTCACCGTGCCACTGGTGGGGATCACCGCCTTGCTCACCGTCGCGACGGCGGCCATCTCCCTGCCCGCCGGCTGGGTGCTGTTCGCCGGATTCCTGGTGGTCGCCTGGGCTCACCCCACCCCGATGCTCACCGGACCCAAAGAGACCCCCGCCAACGAGCGGGAGGAGCGGCTGATCCGCCGACATCGCTCGTGGCTGGACACCCGCAACTCCATGCTGATGGGCAACTCCTGGGGCTGGGAGACGCTGTGGTGCGGGATCCCGCCACGGTTGTCGTACTTCGTCACCGGCGCGATCGGCGCGCTGGTCGCGACGGTGCCGCTGTCCGGGGCGCGCCCACCCAGGCGCTGCGGCTGGTCGGCGGGCTGATCGACTGGGATGCGCCCCAGGTGCCCATGCCCTGGTGGGCGTCGGTCTCCTCGGGGTTCCTCGCCCATCACACGATGACGTCGATGCTGGCGCGATCCCGCCGAATCCAGGAACGCCCCGCCGTCACCCTCTCCATGTCGGTCTTCGCGCGCGGGCTGTGGTCTTCGCCCGCACGGCCCTTCGTCCTCCTCACCCCCGTCGCTGCGGTCCTCGGCGCATGGGCCGCGGTGTTCGTCGCGGGGTGGCTCGGCCAGGAGGAGCGACCGTGGCTGACCGTGGCGCCGATCGCCGGCGCGGTCCTGGCGGTGGAGGCAACCCTCGGACGCCCCCTCTCCGAGGCATGCCTGGGCCGGTGGCGAACCCTCCGCACAGCGCAGGCCGAGTGGGCACCACGATTCTCCGAGGCGTTCAGCGAGAAGGAAGGGGCTCCGCGCCTGGTGGATCGCACCATCGCGCCGTGCGGTGCAATCGTCGACGTGATGGACGCGCCGCCCAAGCTCATGGCCGCTGGTCTCCGGGACCGGGCAGAGTCGCTCTCGGCCGCCTACGGAGACCCTTCCACCCGGATCGATGTGATCGCCAGCCCCAACCTCGACGCCTCCGGCTCCCCCATCCGCGGCACGGCCCACCAGCTGAGGGCGCGCGTGGTGCAGTGGCCGGAGGGATCCTTCCCGAACCTCCTGGACCCCGACCTCGATGACCTCTCCCGTGACCTGGCCCTGGAGACAGCCATGTCCCGGGCGCTGGACGCGGTCGGGGTGAACCGCATGGTGCTCGTGGAAGCGGCCCAGGTCGCCGACCTGCCGGCCAAGGTCGATCCGCGTCTCGCCGACCTCACGCAGAAGCGGGAGCGGCGTGTGCAGGCCCAGATCGAGGAGCTCGGCGAGGACGATGAGGAGAAGACCGCCCAGCTCGAGGCGTCTCTGGACGAGCCGGTTCCCGCTCCGCGCACCTCACCGCTGCGCGCGGCATGGCGGTGGTCGCGGGGAGCCGAGCCCCTCGCCCTGGTGACCCCGGAGGACTCGCCGCTGGCGATCTGGAAGACGACCTGGGCAATGCCGGGGATCCCCGACCCGCCGTGGCAGACGATCCAGTCGGAGCACCAGAGCATCGCGGCGGAATGCTCGACCGTGATCGAGGACCAGCAGGTCGAGGTCGATGCGGTCGTCGAGCGGCGCGAAGGATTCGTGCTCATCGGGGACCCGCTCTCCGACGGGGCGCTCTACGCCGAGTCCTCGGGCCTCGAGCCGCAGCGCGTCCGCAACATCCAGTCCGAGATCGAGTGGGAGCAGCGCTGGGAGCAGACCCTCCCTCAGGGGTTCCAGCCCCCGACCACCCGCTTCGAGATCACCCGAGACGCGCGGCTCCCGCGGCGCTTCTCCCGCGAGCCGCTGGTCCTGCACGAGCGGCTGTTCGCCACGAAGACGGGTCTGGACGCCGGGGAGACCTATCTCGACCCCCGCGGGAAGGACTTCGAGAAGGGGATGCGCACGTCGATCGCGGGCGCGCAGATGGTCTCGATGGTCGGCTGGCCCAGCGAGAAGGAAGGACAGGGCTCCCGACACCCCCACCTGTTCGTCGTCCGCTGGTCCACACAGCCAGTCCCCACGACGCCGCAAGATGTGACCCCCGCCGAGGGCACGGAGCAGGTGTCCACCAGCGCATCGGCATGGGTGCTCGCGCACCAGGTCAACCTCGCCTTCCGCGCCGCGAACGTGAAGTCGCCCAAGCCGGAGCTGGTCGCCGCCGAGTCCCTCACCCTGCCGACGAGCTCGAAGCACGCGTGGAAGATCACGATCCGCCTGCACGGAGGCACGACCCTCGTCGACGTCCGCAAAAAGGCCGACGCCCTGCGCTCCCAGCTCGCCTGCCCCTGGATGCGGATCAAGGATGCCGGGGACGGCCAGGTCACCCTGTACCTCGGAGACCCGGGACCCGGAGCGAAGCTCCGCCGCGGCGCCGAGGTCGAGATCCGTCGCGTCGACTTCGACCAGGCGTTCGTCGACTCGAACATCACCAACCTCTCCGGGATCGTCCCGACCCTGGCGAGCATCGACCGTCTGTCTACCAACGACCAGGTGGAGGTCCTCGACTTCGACCTGCCGGCAGGCGTGGACTTCGCCAAGGTCAAGGGCAACCGCGAGAAGCTCCGCTCGAACCTCAACGTCGAGTTCCTGGACGTGCGCAAGAAGGGCGCCTCCGGGGTGCGAGGGTTCATGGCCGAGCACGATCCTCTCCCCACCCGGGTGGGGATCCCCTTCGACAAGCTCGCCGATCGGCCCACCGCCTTCGGAGTGAACGCGCTGGGTGAGCAGACCGTCTTCGACCCGTTCGAGAATCCTCATCTGCTGGTGCTCGGCGGCACCGGATCGGGCAAGTCAGCGGCCATCAGCACGATGCTGTTCCACCTGATCCTGTGCGGGTTCCATCCCGTCGTCATTGACCCCACCAAGGGCGGCTACGACTTCCTGTTCGCGAAGGACTGGGCCATCGCGCCCTTCGCGGCCGACGTCTTCCAGGCGGCCTCCACCATGAAGGCTCTGTACGGAGAGCTCGAGCGACGCAAGGCGCTCAACGGCGAGTACGGCGCGATCAATATCGACAAGGCGCCCGAGGACGTTCGGCCGCGGCACGTCGTCGTGGTGGTCGACGAGTTCACGTCTCTGATCGGGAAGGCCGCAGTGCCCCCCAAGTCCGAGGATCCCGCCGCCGACCATGCTCGGCTGGAGGCCGAGGCCGAGAACAACGCGCGCGCGATCACCGGCAACATCGTCGGGAAGCTCGCCCGGGAGGCGCGCTCCGTGGGCATCCACCTGATCCTGGGCACGCAGAAGCTCAAGCAGGACACCCTGAACAAGATGCCGGGAGGAGAGGATCTCAAGGTCAACCTGGCTCGCCTGGGCCTAGGAAACATGACCCAGGGCGACAGGATGAGCGCGTTCCGCAATCCGCTCGAGGCCGATCCCATCGCCGAGCCGCAAGTGGGTCGCGGGCTCTTCGAGCCGCTGACCGCTCCGCACCCGGCGATCATGCAGGTCTGGTACGAGGAGAACTCCACCCTCAAGGAGCGACTCATCGCCCGCGGAGCCCCGAGGCCCGAGCAGCAGGTGCCGCTGTCTCCCTCCGATCCTCGCTACGCGGTCCGTCCGCTCGAGGACTACGTCGACGTCGTCGAGGAGACGATCGTCGATGATGCCCCGGCTGTGGAGGAGCTGGACCTGAGCATCGACTTCGACCTCGGGTCCCTGCTCGAGAGCGACGGCGACGATGACGGACTGTCGGAAGAGGCCGATCCGGATGCCGACGAGGACCAGCCGGCGGAGGACGACGAGCCCCACTCGGGCGAGGCCGGCGCGGAGGTGTCCGAGGAGGGGATCGCCCTGTCGGAGCTCGGCGGGGTCAGCCTGTTCGAGATCGTCGAGACGCGCAGCGGCGCCTCGAGAGCGAGACGGTCACCGAGGTGATCGCCGACCTCGAAGGACTCGACGCAGAGTCGGAGGTCGGAGCGTCCTACCGGGAACTGATCGAGGAGATCGCCTCCGATCGCGGCGCCCGAGTCATAGATGCCACCCTCGCCCCTGAACAGGCGACGGACCCCGAGAGTGAGGACGTGCACGAACGGCCCGCCCCGGAGGCGACCGGGGACGGCGAGGACGACTTCGACTTCGACTTCACTCCCCCACCGATCGTTCGCGGAGGCCTCTGATTGCAGCGCTCGAGATCCCCCGCCCACTGGGGTGAGCGAGGAGGTCTCGCATGGCCGAACAGCACTCGAACGCCGGTGGCGACACCGGCTACTCCGGCGCGCCCGAAGACGATCCGCTCGAGGCTCCAGGGGCCGGAGACCTCGGACCATCCACCGCCGGCGGTGCAATGGACACCGCCGCGAGAACCGGAAAGCACCTCGCCCAGAAGGGGCTCGAGACCGGGGTCAAGAAGGCCACCGGATCCGACATGGCCGTCAGCGCGCTCCGCGGGGCGCAGAAGGCACGCAGCGGCGATGCGATCGGCGGAGCCCAGGACATCGCCGCCTCCGGAGCAGGTGCGGCGACCGCCGCCGCGTTGGCATCCACGGGAGTCGGGGCGCCCGTGGCAGGTGCCGCCGGATCCGTGGTCACCTCCATCTTCCAGACCAAGGCGTTCCGCTACGTCCTCGTTGCCATCGCCGCTCTGAGCGTGGGCACGCTGGTCCTCCAGATCGCCCTGCTCTCCCTTGCAACCGCCGCCGTGGTCACGGCCGTCTTCCCCTCTACCAGCCAGGCCACCTCCTCCTCGCAGACCTGCACCGACGCCTCAGGGGGTGCACCCGGTCCCAGCGACGTCGTCGGCGGGGACATCGAGGAACAGGTCTGGAACTACGTCCGCGGTGCCGGTTACACCGAAGAGCAGACCGCTGGCGTGATGGGCAACCTGAAGCACGAGAGCCAGTTCAACCCCTGGGCCGCCGAGAACGCTTCCACCGCTCCGGCCGTGGGCAAGGGGTGGGGCCTGGCACAGTGGACCGCAGACCGTCACGCCGCTGTCCGCGACGCGGTCATCGCCGAGCTCGGGGACGACTTCTACTTCGGGGCTCCGGACCTCGCCACGATCCCCTCGGAGATGTCCGAGGACGACGTGGACACGATGGTGCTCTTCCAGCCGCGCTACATCATCCGCGAGCTCGAAACCAACGAGAAGTCAGCCGGTGAACATCTCGCGAGCACCACGACCGTCGAGGAAGCATCCCGGTCCTTCGAGACCAGATACGAGCGCCCAGAGTCCGGCTCGACCGAGGATCGCATCTCCCACGCTCAAGCGTACTTCGAGCAGTACTCCGGCTCTGCCGTGCCGGACTCCGGAGGCACCGACCCCGGTGGCGTCGTCGACTCCACCGGGATCCAGGAAGGCGACGCAGAGCCGTCCGAGGCACCCCCGCCGCACCGGCGGACGTCGCCGACTCGGTGGACTCCGCGAGCAACTCCGGATGTTCCGGATCCTCGATCGACCCTGCACCGGGTGGCGAAGCCGGAGCGGTCACCCCCTGCCCTGATGGCGACGATGCCGGATGCGTGAACCTTGCTGCCCTGACCAAGCCGTCCTCGAGCCTCTCCTGCCCCGACGGCACTACCGACGGCGGCACCACGACCGCCTACTACGAGGGCAACGGCGTCCCGGTCCGCCTGTGCGCCCTGAGCGGCGTCACCGACATCGGCGGCCGCCCCGTCCTCATGAATGCCACCATTGCCCCGGCGTTCCTCGCGTTCTACAACGAAGCCCAGGGCGCCGGTTTGGAGCTCACCTTCAGCTCCTCCTACCGCTCGCATGCCAGCCAGCAGTCGATCTACGCTCGTTCTCCCGGCAACGCGGCCCGACCCGGCTGGTCCAACCATGAGTTCGGAATGGCCTTCGACATCAGCGGGTTCTCCCCGTCCTACAACCGCAACAACTGCGGCTCCACCCAGACCCCGGAGAACGCCTGCTCCTACCCAGGATCCGGCGCCGGACTGGAGCGGTGGAAGAAGCTACGGGAGATCGGGCTGAAGCACGGCATGTACATTCATGACCAGGAGTTCTGGCACATCGAGTTCATCCCCTCTGGGCTGAACCGCGACCGGAACATCCCCGTCTACGAAGGGTGACTTCTGCTCATGTCGAAGAAGATCCGCTGGGCCCTCGCCGCTCTGCTCGTCATCGTCGTGGCCGCCGGCGGCCTCTACATGGCATTCGGGCGTGGAGGCGATGTCCCCGAGGAGGAGGAGACGGCAGTGGCGACAGCGCCATCCGACGGCGGTGGATCTGAGCGACCCACGGAGGAACCGACCGCCGAGCCCACCGAGGAGCGACCGGCGACCGGCGACTTCACCGACCCCGAACAGCTCGCCCTCACCTTCGCCAACACCTATCCCGGGAACGTGGACCACCTCGCCGACCCCACCTTCCTCGCCTCGCTGGACGGCACCGATGCCTCGCTGCTGTCCCAGATCAGCAACCCTCGGGTCGAGCAGGTGGACCACGATCTCGGAGACGCTGATGAGCGCTACGCCTTCACCGTCTTCGGCACCTACCAGGGATCCGAGGTGCAGGCCTACTCCATCACCCTCTCCCGCCCCGCAGAGCCGGAAGAGGGTGGCGCCGACGCGGACAACGACGTCGAGTTCCGGGTCGACTCCTTCGACTGGGGGCCGGACCTCGCCGGCGACGAGGACGCCCCCGGACCCGCGACCGACCTCGCCTCTCCTCTCACCGCGCAGCAGCGGGGGATCTGATGACCGAGACCCGCCAGGGCGCGATCACCCAGGTGCTCACCTACGACCCGGAGGAGAGTGATGAGCGGCGTTCGGAGCGGCTGAGCCAGTACCTCGCCGAGCCGACCGACGTGACCCCGCCGATGTCCCGCGGCGGCCGGTACGCGATGAAGGTCGAGATCCTCTCGCAGGCGTACTCCACCGAGCCAGGGAAGCCGATCACGCTGGAGTACACCGGGACCTGGGTGGACCCCTACGACGCGACGAACAACGGCTCCTGGTCGCTGACGGCGACCGTCGCTCGCGACGATGACGGCGAGCTGTCCGTCCAGAGCGTCGCCGAGACCCCGCCCTCCGAGGACAACGGCAACGACGAGTGATCCCAGCGAGCATAGGGCCTCATCCCACATCGCCCGGAGGGGTTTGCTCCCGCGGTGCGGAGCCGCCGCTGCAGCACTGGCCCGGACCCGGTCAGCGGCGGAACCGCCTGGAGCGGTAGTCCGGATCCTGCGGGGCAGCGGGCTGGATATCTTGGAGGACGCGGATCTGCCCTGCGACGGCGATGAGCTCGTCCTCCAACCGCTCCCGGGTCTGGCGGATCTGAGCGACGATGTCGTCGAGGCTGTGCCTCTCGAGCTCGGAAGAGGGCGCGAGAGCGAGATCGACCTGGGAGAGGTGCCGCGGACCGTGGCGGTCGACGACGTCGGCGACCCGCATGCGACCCTCTCCGGGCGGCGTGATCGGGGACCTCAGCACCGCCCGTTTCTGGTCCTCCGGCGGCTGGCTGGAGTCGCGGTGCATCCCGGTGCGGCGCAGTGCGATGCGCAGCAGATGGCGAGGCACCGCAGCGGGGCGTTCGGCGCGGAACCCAGCCTCGGCCGCCTCGCGCTGAGCCTTCCACTCGCCGTTGTCGGAGCTGGCATCCGTCCTCGGTCGCGGCTGGTGCGCCGACTCCCACCTCGCCATCTTCTCGGCGACGTCCTGCTCGACGTCCACGCGGTAGACCCGCTCGTAGTTGCCCAGTGAGATGTCGGGGATGGGGATCCTCGACCAGAAGGCGAGGACCTGCGCGGCTGAGCGCGGCGCCGGCGGGTAGTCGTAGGTGCCGTCGGCGTTGTAGTCCTCGTCGGGCAGAGAGTCCGGGTCCTCGGCGAACTCGGGGGCGACTTGGCCGTTCATCGGTGCACTCCTGGAGAGGTCGGTGTAGAGGTGCTCATGGGGGTGGCTCACTGTGCGGCGCCGAGCCGCCACTCCACGCGAAGGTTCTCCTCCGGCGGGAAGTAGCGGCGGCGGCGGCGCGCGCAGTCGGATGATGTACGCCCGGGACGGCACCGCTCCGGACTTGCGGTTGTTGTGGAACGCGCACAGCGCCTGCTGGTTGCTCATGGCGGTTCGACCGCCGCGGGACCATGGGTAGATGTGGTCGCCCTGGGTCGGGGTGTTCGTGCAGCGGAACCACAGCAGCGGCTTGTGCTCGCATCGCAGGCCCGCCCGGGTGAACGCCTGCGCGCGCTCGGCCGCGGTGAACATCCGCTTGGGATCACGTCGGTCCGATCCCCCTCCCGCGGGCCCCGCCAGCAAGCACCAAGGCGAGGATAAGGACGCCGAGAGGGGCCAGGGACCACGGATGTTCCAGGACGAGCGAGATCCCCGCCCCGAAGCCGTCGAGGAGACTCTGCGGGATCACGGCGCTGTCCGGGCAGTCGATGGTGGGATCAGGCCCTCGACCACGCCATCCGCCTGCTCCTCGGTGTAGCCGGCGTCGCGGAGGTAGTCCCGGATCTTCTCCTCATCCGTTCCGCCCACGTCACTTGGGCCCGCGCCGCCCTGTGTGGGCGCATCGGGGACGGAGCGGGGGTCCCCAGGGTCGGTGCCGTAGGCGAGCTCATCAGCGTCCGCGACGCCGTCCCCGTCAGTGTCCTGCGGAGGGCCGTCGATGGGGCCCTGGACGGGGACCGGGACGAAGACCACCTCGACCTGGGGGTCGGTGAAGCGCTCCCAGGGGCGGGTGAGCGCCAGCAGCGTCCCGACGGTGAGCAGGACGAGCAGGACGATCACCGCCACGCTGGTGCGCGAGGACAGGAACCACATGATGGTCCCGCCGGCGGTGCGCTGGATGCGGATGGGTCGGCGGTTGGCGTGCATCGCTTCGCCTCTCTGGACGGTGGGAGGGCCGCCGACTCGCCTCGGTGGAGGTGTCGGCGGCCCCGGGTGGATCCTGGACGGATCAGAAGTCGAAGTCGTCGTCCGACTCGTCGTCGGAGCCGGAGGACGCCTTGGTGGACGCGCCGGCCTTCGCCTTCGTCTTGGTCTTCGACGCCGAGGACTTGTTGCCGTTGCCCTTGCGCTTGGAGTACTCGGTCGTCGCGAACTGGTTCGAGGGACCGGCCTCCTCGACCACGAGCTCGAGAGAGGTGCGCTCGACACCCTCGCGATCCGTGTAGTCGTTCTGCCTGAGGTACCCGGTGGCGATGACGCGGTTGCCCTTCTCATTGGACTCCGCGAAGTTCTCGCCCCCATCGCGCCAGTAGGAGCACCGCACGAAGGTCGCGTCGCCATCGACGAAGCGCTGGGACTCGGAGTCGAAGCCGCGCTCGTTCGACGCGATGGAGAAGCTCGCGACGGAGATACCGCTCTTGGTCTTGCGCAGTTCGGGGTCGGCGGTGAGTCGCCCGATCACGGTGACCCTGATGCCGTTGCCTGCCATGTGAACTCCTCTTTCGTATCCGTGACATCGCGTATCTGCTCTGTCACATGGTCGCGACCCGGGGGCCGCGGCGGGAACCTCCCGCGTATCCATGAAGTGGGCGGGGTGAATCTCTCGCGGGACGTTCACCCGGCGCGAGGGACGGACGGCTCGGCCCCGTCGACCACGCTGGTGGAGGGGTCGATGAGGCCGGAGTTCACGGCGTCGTTCATCAGCAAGAGTCGCTCCTCCACGCCCGCGTGTCGATGACGACCGCTCGCATCTTCGGGGTGGAGATCACGGCCGGCAGGCGTCCTGCCTGGGCGAGATCGCTGAGCCGATCTTTGCGCCGTGACGGGCACCAGCGCGGTGCCGTCGGTCGTTTCGACGCGCAGGAAGGTCCCCACGTCATGGCCCGTGGCGAGGTTGCGACGAGGACGGGCGAGGAAGAACTCGTGCCCGGTCGTGACCTGCAGCGACTGGAACAGACGCTCCCACTCCGCCGTGGTGGCGACGGCCGACAGCTCAGCGTCGAAGTCCGACCTCGTCTCGTCCTCGCCTCCCGTGCCAGCGGGCCGGGGTCGGCGCACCATCGCGGCCGGGGTACGGGTGGAGACGCTCTTGGCCGTCGTCGCGGAGCGCGGAGCGGTGCGCTCGGGCGCGGGCGTCGGCGTCCGTTCGGGTGCCGCGACCGGCATCGGGTCGAACTCCTCCTCGTCGTCGTCTCGCTCGAGCACCGCCACAGCACTGGCCTTCTGGATTTCTCGGTCCTGGTCGTCGGCCACGATGTGGGTGGTGCTGTCAGCGAGCAGGGCGCCGACACGAAGCTCCGGGTCACCCTCAGCGTCACGGTCAGGGTCCTCGACATCCATGTACTCCACGCCGGAGAGGATGATCGAGTGCTCGACGATCGTCTGGGTGCTCGACTCCCCTGTCACCTCGTCGATGACCTCACGCTCGACCTCGCGCGACCGGACCGATCCCCGGATCTCGACGAGATCTCCGATCGTGGGCATGCCGATCTCCTTGAGCTCGGCGTGGACGTCGGAGAACCCGACCATCTGGATCGAGGTGAAGGAGTTCTCCAGCTCCATCGTCACCATCCATGAGCCGCGGCGGGTCATGCGCTCGGTGAAGGCCGAGACGATCCCGCCGGTGTGGACTCGTGCGCCGTTGGTGCCGGGGAGCTTGTGCAGTCCGAGGGGCGGCTTGGGGGCCGCGTCGTCGCCGGAGCGGCGGCGGTACAGCGAGGCGATCTGGCGCGAGAGCCGCTTGGTGGGGTGGGTGCCGGTGACCGCGAGGATGGTGGCGCGCTGACGGGTCGCCTTCTCGAGGATGGAGTACTCCATCTGGGGGATCCGCAGATCGGGGTCCTTGCGGATGGCGCGGGCCGCGATCACGTGCCCCATCCGGAACCCGTCGCCGAAGCCGTCGAACGCACCGGCCTGGGCGAGGGCGGTGAGCTGGGCGCTGGTGACGCCCCTGCGCTTCTCCTCGCCGTCGGCGTCGATCGTGACGACGGCGACGCGCTGGGCGAGGTCCGCCATGGAGGTGAAGGAACCGTTGCGCGTGCGCTCCTGGACGATCGTGGCGGCGATCTTGCCGACGTCCTTGATCTCCGACAGGCCGATCCACACCTTGCCGTCCCGGGCGACGGTGAACTCGTCCGAGGCGTTGATGTCGGGGGCCTTGACCTCGATGCCTTCGGCGCGCAGGGACCGGATGGTGGCGATCCGCAGGTGCGCCTTGTCCTTCCCCGATCCGGTGAAGCGCAGGACGGCGGCGCCGAACTCCGCGGGGTGGTTCGCCTTGAGGTAGGCGGTCTGGTACGACAGCACCCCGTAGGCGGTCGTGTGCGACTTGTTGAAGGCGTACTCGCCGGACCCTTCGAAGGCGGTCCACAGTCGCTCAGCGGTCGCGGCAGAGAACGCGGGGACCGGGGTCTGGCCGTCCTCCCCCACGCCCTCCGTCTGCGCGCCGGCGATGAAGTCCGGCTTGAGCGAGTCGATCAGGGCCTGCTTCTTCTTGGAGATCGCGCGACGGAGGTTGTTGGCTCGCGCGCGTCGAACTTCCCGACGATCTTTCCCAGGCGCATCATCTGCTCCTGGAACAGGATGACGCCCTGGGACTCGCCGAGCACGGCGCCGATGGTCTCCTGCTCGGCGGGGTCGGTGCTCAGGGAGTCGTAGGCGACGCTGGTGTGGCCGCCGGCGCGTTCGGCCCACTCGGTGTGCATGCCGGCGCTCATCGGGCCGGGGCGGTAGGCGGCGATGAGCGCGGAGAGGTCGTCGAGTGAGCGGGGACGGGCAGTCGTGAGCAGGTCGCGCATGCCGCCGGACTCGAGCTGGAACACGCCGGTGGAGTCGCCGCGGCCGAGCAGGTCCCAGGTGGCGTCCGCGCGCGATCCGTCCAGACGCAGGTCCATGAGGTCGAAGTCGATCTCCCCGTCCTCGGCGAGGACGTTGTTCTGGGCGGCCTTGACGATGTCGAGGGTGCGCAGGCCGAGCACGTCCATCTTGAGCGGCCCGAAGTCGGCGATGTCCGGGCCATCCCACTCGGTCACCCATACCCCGCCGTCCAGTCGCATCGGGACCAGCGGGGTCAGGTTCTCGTCGGAGACGACGACGCCGCAGGGATGGATCCCGGGGCTGACGACGACTCCCTCGAGGACAGCGGCGTACTCCACCATCTCGCGGATCGAGTCGTCGGCAGTCTCGAGGTGGTGACGGAGGGACTCGCCGAGTGCGTGCTTCTCGCGGATCGAGGCGGCGTCCTTCTCGCTGAGCCCCCGGGTGTCGGGACGTTCCTCGGACGTGAGGAGGCGCAGGTTGCCGGCGTCCTTGGGCAGGCTGCTTCTTGACCTCTTCGACGATGGTGGAGGAGAGCTCGAGGTAGCGCCCGGCGCTGTCGAGAGCCCTCTTGGCCTTGTTGGTGCCGTGCATGCCCAGGTGGCAGACGTTGTCGTGGCCGTAGCGCACGGAGAGGTAGTGGATGACCTCGGCGCGGCGCTCCTTCTCGAAGTCCACGTCGATGTCGGGCATCTCGGTGCGCTCGAGGTCGAGGAACCGCTCGAACAGCAGGCCGTTGGCGATGGGGTCGACGTTCACGATGCCGAGGGCGTAGGAGATCGCGGATCCGGGGGCGGAGCCTCGGCCGGGTCCGACGAAGATCGGCTCCTTGCGCTGGCGCTGATCATCGTCGTGGTCCTGGTCGTGGTGGGCGACCCAGTCCTCGGCGGTCCAGTCGGAGCGGGCCCAGGAGTCGAGGTCATCGACGAGCAGGAAGTAGTCCATCACCCCGAGGCGGCAGACGATCGAGAGCTCGAACTTGATGCGAGCGGAGACCTCGTCGGGAAGGTTCTCTCCCCACCGCCAGGTGGACCCTTCGCGCACGCGGTGCATGAAGTAGGAGAACGTGACGGGGTCGGTCTCGTCCGCCGCGGAGGACGGGACGGCGTAGCGCTTGTAGGTCCCGTCCTCGAGGCCGGTGGTGAACCAGGCGGGGATCGGGAAGCGGGGAACCCGCAGGCGGGTCTCGGGGAAGATGTCCTCCTGCACGCGGGCGGCGATGCGCACGGTCTCGTCACAGCCGCGCCGCCACATCTCGTCATCGGGTCGCAGCTCTCGCATCTGCGCCTCGGTGCGGAAGAACTGGCCGTGGCCGCTGAACTTGTAGCGGTCGGGAGAGCTGACGGTGCGGCCCTTCTGGCCGAGGGCGATGTGGGCCTCGTGGACGACCTGGTCCTCTTCGGCGACGTAGTGGGAGTCGTTGGCGACCACGACGGGGAGGTCGTTGCGCTGGGCGAGGGCGTAGAGGCCGTCCAGGGCGCGGTCCTGGGCGGTCTGTCCGTGGTCGGCGAGCTCGATGTAGACGTTCTCGCGGCCGACGGCGTCGATGAGCCGGTCGAGGTTCTGCTGGGCGCGCACGGCCTCGGCGTGGTCCTGTTCGGGGTCCCCTCCGGTGATGCGCGAGAGCGGACCGGCGACGGGGCCGCCGATGCGACCGGTGAGGACGATCAGGCCCTCGGCGTACTCGGCCAGGAGCTCGTAGTCGATCAGGGGGTACTTCCCCGTCTTGGTCGCCTGGGAGCGGTTGGACATCTCGATGAGGTTGCGCACCCGGTGGCCGTGGCGGCGAGCAGGGTGAGGTGCTCGTACTTCTTGGTCTTGGTCCGGGACTTGGTTCCGGTGGCGCTGGATCCGCCGGCGTCGAGGTCGTCGGATTCGGCGGCGACCTCGATAGTGCCGGGGTTGTGGCGGGTGCCGGAGACGACGATGTACGCCTCCATGCCGGGGATGGGCTTGACGTCACCGGCGGCGGTGCAGGCGGCACGCAGGGCCCACAGCGAGGCGAGACGCCCGTGGTCGGTGATGGCGACCGCGCCCTGGTCGTCGTCGGAGGCGGCCTGCACGATCCTCTTCACGGAGGCCAGACCGTCGAAGTCGCTGTACTCCGAGTGCGTGTGGAGGTGGACGAAGCCGGCAGTGCTCACCCCAGGTCCCCTTTCCTTCGTCGTGTCCTGCTTCCGGCACAGTGGGCGGGCCGTGGGTCTCGCGGGACCGGGGCGTCCTCGGATTGGCCTGCTCCCGATCGAGGTCTCGGCGGTCCGTGGAGCGGCTCCTCGTCGAGCGATCTGTGCACAGGCGACGGCGGGCGCAGTCGTCGAGGTGCCACATCGTCCTGTCTGGCCCGGCTTGAGCGGGTTCCCTCCACCCCTGCGCGTCGCGCCCCCACCCTGCTGGAGCCTCTGGATGCGCAGGTCGGAACGGGATTGACACCGGATCCCCCATCGCACCGTCCCCCGTATGACCTATGAGGGGTATCTGGTTTCATATCCCCCTTATACATACATGCATATTTCTCTTTAAGAGTTATAGAGAGAAAGGAGGGATATGGTGGCGTTCCCGGACTGACCTGCACGTTCGATGGGTGGAGCGACGTCGGCGCACGGTGGAGATCCCCCTGCATTCGGGGCCTGACCAGGGATTCCGCCCGTTGGCGCACGGGGGTGCCCGGCCTCCGCCGGCAGTGCCCGGGGCGTCCGGACGGGCTCCTTCGCATATGGGTGGACGTACAGATCACCACGACTCGGGGAGGACCCCATGCACACCCGACGAGCCCGCTACCTGCTGCGGCCGGGCGAGAGCCTCACGCCGCCGGAGCGGACCATCCCGCAGGTGCTGAGGATCGGCCTGGCCCGCGACATCCTCGGCCTCCCCGACGAGCGCCTGATCACCTCCCCCGCCGTCTCCTTCCCACTGCCGGCCTACACGGACGGAGCCCCGCTGCGAGGAACCGTCGAGGTGCGCCCCGATGCTCTGCGCTACCCGTTCATGTGGTCGCCCGAACCGCTTCGCGAGCGTCTCGAGATCGACCCCGGCAACGGCGCCGACATCGTCGTCGAGAGCGACGACGCCTGGGCGTTGCGCGTGGCCTTCGAGATGTGGGGCTCCGGGCTGTACGACGTCGAGACCGCCGGATGGCTCGACATCCTCGCGCTCTACGACCTCGACGCCGACGACCCCGCCACGCAGGACCGCATCGCCGCCTGGTGGGCCGGCGCCGAGGACGAGGCTCTCGATGCCATCGACATCTCCGGCGTGTTCGTCCCGGAGAGCTCCGAGGATTCCGATTGGGCCTCCATCGCAGCACTGGCCCTCGTGGAGTCCTTCGGGAAGGCGTCCGTCGCTCTCTCGGCCGTGGACACCGTGGCCCTGTGCGAGCTCGTCGAAGGCGGGGACCTTGGTCCCCTCGGCACCTCGGATCCCGCCCGTGCAGTCAGCACCCTGGTGCGCGTCGCCCGTACCCGCTTCACCTCGGAGCCGGAGATCTCCGCCCTGCTCACCCATCTGCAGCAGCAGGCCGACCGTCCCGGCGTCAATGGCGCCCTCCTGGTCGACGAGATCGTCCCTCAGCTGTCCGAGATCGCCCAGGGGCTCTGGACGGTGTACGAGCCGGTGTTCGTGGAGGTCTCCAACAGCTTCACGCCGGAGAACCTCGGGACCGAGGAGTGAGCGCCACCGTGACGAACACGAGCAGCGGAGCACAGGTCCAGCGGACCCGTCACCAGATCCCCGGGTTCGACCCGCACAACGATGCACACGTCAAGGCCGTCGAGAAGAAGGTCAGCGACGCGGCCGGCACCGGATTCAAGGTCGTCGGTTTCGACCCCGCCACCGACACGGTGACCTTCGAGCGCACCCGGGCCGTCACCGAGGTGGTCGCCGAGAAGGGGTCCACCCGCCTCGTGGCGAGTCTGCGCACCGGGGCCAAGCCCTCCGACGGGGAGCGCGAGGCGACCCGGCTGGAGAACCAGTACCCCGGCTACACCATGACGCGCTTCGAGCCCCACCTCAGCAGCGCCGTGCTCGAGAAGTCGCCCGAGGACGCCGTCCGCCGCCGCGAGGCCGTGGCGACCGCCCTGTCGGTCAAGCCGTGGGACGTGCGGGTCGCCGCTCGCCGTGGCGGCGGGTTCGTTCTGCAGGCGCCCAAGGCGTACATGCCCTCCAAGCACGACGAGAAGCTCGCCGAGGTCGCCCAGAACGTCGTAGGGCTCCCCGGCTGGTACGTCGACGCGGACGCGAAGTCGCTGCGCGCCCAGATCATCCCGGCCGAGCCCCCGACATTCCCCGCGATGATCCCCTACCCCTTCGATCGCGAGATCCCCACGTTCTCCTCCCCCTCCGACACCGCCTGGACCCAGGCCCCCATCGGTCGCGCCATCGGCCGCCCCGGCGAGGAGACCGGTCCCGAGTTCCGTCTGGACCTCAGGAGCGCTTCCCACACGCTCCTGCAGGGCCTGCCGATGTCCGGCAAGAGCGTGAACATCAACGCCTTCGCGTACTGGATGGCGCAGACCGGCGCCGAGATCGCCATCGTGGACACCCCGGACAAGGCCGTCGACTTCGAGTGGCTGCGACCCTACGTCCGCGACGGCGGCTGGGGATGCGAGAGCTACGAAGCGATGGTCGCGACCTGCGGGATGGTCTACGCCGAAGGCAAGCGCCGCGCCGCGGTCCTCAAGAAGCGGGGGATCAACAACTGGTTCTCGATCACCGATGACCCCTCGTTCCGCCCGGTCGTACTGATCGCCGACGAGTACACCGGTCTGATGACCCCCGAGCGGGTCCCGAAGGCGTCGCCCAAGGACCACCCGATGCGGGTGGAGGCGGAGATGACCAACGGCTACAAGGACATGGTCGCCACCTTCATCCAGAAGATCTCGCTCGAGATGCGATTCGTCGGCGTGCACGTGTTCGTCTCCACCCAGCTGGGCAACACGAAGACGGGAGTGTCCACGGCGCTCAAGGCCGCCTGTGGCAACCGGTTCCTGATGGGACCCAACGCTTCGGACAACCAGCGCGCCAACGCGTTCTCCGCCCCGGACTCAGTCGCCGTGGTCCCCGAGAACGTGCGCACCACCGCGGGGGTCTCGAAGGGAGTCGGCGTCACCGAGACCGAGGGTCAGCCCTCGACCGTGTTCAAGGGGTACTTCGCCTCCACCGATGAGTTCGCTGGAAGGCTGGCGCGCTCGAGCACCGTCCGCCGGACCAGCCGCCCGGAGCCCACTCGCGCCGAGATCGCCGAGCACACCGGGATGGACGACCTCGACGAGGGATCCGGACAGCTGGGCGACGACGATCCGTGGAACGGCCGCCGGGTGCCGAAGGCCGCATCGGATCGGGTCTACTCCGAGGACGGCACCGAGCTCACCGGAGCCGCGGCCGCGGCCCGGGCGGCGAAACAGGCCGGCGCCTGATCGGTCGATCAGACCTTGCCCCGCCCACTGTCACCAGTGCAGGGATGTGGGGCAGACCTGCTGAGCGGGGAGCGCACGGGGATAGCGCTCCCCGCTCTCCATGTCCGATCGCCGATCCCCCGCCCACTGGGAGAAGTGCATACCCCACATCCCCTTCGACCGAGGAAGCACCCCATGAGCACGTGGAGCACCGACCAGACCGACGTCGCCGACATCGACTCGGGAGGCGGACAGTTCTCGATCCGTCTCGGCGACCGCCTCATCCGCGCCGACCGCAACGACGAGCCGCTGGCCGCCGTGATCGGCGAGGAGTACCTCGAGGAGCAGGACCCCGAGCCGCTGTTCCTCATGCGGTTGGAGCAGGCGATCGTCATCGCCACCGCCGTCCAGGAGTCGCTCGTAGCCACCGCCGTGCGGCGCGAGGACCTCGACTCTGCGACCGACGAGGACACCTGGAGCACCCTGCTGGCCCCGCGCGAGACCGTCGACCCCGGGCCGCGGTGGGAGCACAAGGTCCCCCTGGTCCTGGTGAGCTCGCTGTTCTCCCCTTTCACGGGCCGGGACCAGCCCGTCGGGAACGTCGCCTGGATCGACCCGACCGATGACGTCGTGATGCTGGAGACGCCGCAGAGCTTGGGCATCATCGAGGTGATCGAGCACGACGATCTGGCGGCCTCCTGATGCCGGCCACGCTCGTCGGCGCCGTCCCTCATCGGAGGATCTCCGCCGAACGGCCCGAGGGCGTCTGCCCGATCCCTCCCCGCCTGGTCGCCTACCTCTGCGGACAGTGCGAGCTCACGACCTCCGTGCCCATGCACCCGCAAGCCCCGATCCCGGCGCTGTGGCCCTGCCGGAGGTGCCGCGAGTCGGCAGAGTGCACGGAGGAGCCGGACGAGGGCGCCGAGCCGCTCGGCACGGCCAGGACATCCCGGAATCTGCCGCCCAAGAGCCACTGGGCACAGCTGAAAGAGCGTCGCAGCGAGGAGGAGCTGGAGCGCCTTCTGGATTCCCGCCTCGCGCCGCTGCGCACCGGCAAGCTCCGCTCCGGCCCGTCGCACCGCTGACGTCCGGCGGGTGAGTCGCCCCGCCCACTCCCCGACCGAGCCCCGCAGATGCCGAGAGCTGGAGGAGGACGATACCCATGATGGGTGGCCATCACGCCGTCAGCGGCGGCGCGGCCTGGCTGGCCCTGGCGAGCTCCGCAAAGATCGCCGGTCACCCCACGGGGCTGGACGTGATGGGGCTGGACGGCCAGCAGGTGCTGGCAGGGACCGTCGTCGCCACCGGCGCGGCCCTCCTGCCGGACATCGACCACCCCAGCGCGACGATCGCGCGCTCCGCCGGCGGCATGTCCCGCTCCCTGACCTCCACGGTCGGCGCCGTCGCCGGACACCGCGGCGCGACTCACACGCCGTTGGCGGCTCTCGCCTTCGCCGCAGGTGCCCTGCTGGTGTCCAGGTTGGACTGGCGCTCCACGGTGCCGCCGCTCGGAGAGGTGCAGATCGGGGCCGTGCTGGTGGTGACGGCGATGTGCGTGTTCGCGACGCGGGCGATGAACATCGTGCGCGCCGGGCTCACCCCGTGGCTGGTCGGCCTGTCCAGCGGCCTCCTGGTCGCCGCCTTCGCCCCGGACACCTCGATATGGCTCCCGCTCGCGGTGGGGCTGGGAGTGCTCGTGCACCTGCTGGGCGATCTGCTGACCACTGCCGGGGTCCCCTTCCCGACGTGGCCTCTGGTCGTGAAGCCCTCGAGATCCACGGTGCTGTGGCACACGAACGGGAACATCGCCCTCCCGCTCCTCGGTGACGCTGGCGAGACTCGCGAGTGGGTCCTGTGCGCGGGCATCAGCATCTACGCCGCCGCGGCGCTCGGCGCGACGCTGTTCGCGGCGGCCCAGCCGCTGACGGCCGCCTGGTGAACGTCCTGCGGCAGACCGTCCTCGCCCACTGCTCCCGAACGACCACCTATCCAGGAGGAACCCCATGGCATCTCTGATCGACTCCGTCCGCAAGCCGCACGGCCCCGCGCTGGTCGACCATGACGAGAACGGCTTCGACGTCGACGTCATCTGCGAGGAGTGCACCAGGTTGCGCACGGAGGCGCTGAGCCAGGCGACCGGCGATGGCGAGGAGTGGGGGTTCTCGGCCGAGACCGCCCGCGTGCCCTACCCGTGCCCCACGCGAGTCGTCGCGGGCACCCTGGAGGTCGAGGGCAAGGACGAGGCGGCCCGCCTGCGACTGGACCGTCTCGTCGTGCGGCGTGACGAGCTCGAGGAGAGGATGGAGCGACTGGACGCGGTGATCGGCCTGATCCGTCGCGATCTCGGCGAGGAGACCGCGGCCGCCGACGAGGCTTCGGCGGAGGGACCCGAGGACGATCCCTCCCCTGCGCGGAAGGCCCGACAGCAGAAGAAGTCGGCCTCCGCTGAGAAGAGCGCACCTCCGGCACCCGACGACGAAGACGCCCCGGACGACGAGCCGGGGTACGACTTCTGACCCCTCTCGGGGCGGACACGCGAGCCCGCCTCGGACGCTGGCCGACCGTCGGTGGTCCTGCGTAGGCTGACGCGCCCACGGGAGGAGGTGATCGGTCAGATCGCAGAGACGCTGGTCATGGCGGTGGCACTGGTGACGGCGATGTTGAACCTGTTCGCAGGCGTACTGCGTCTGCTGGAGGATCAGCGAGGCAGGCGGGATCGTCGGGGTCGTGGCGGACGGCACCGACGGTGACGCATCGGGGAGGCGGCAGCGAGAGCTGATGTCTCCCCTTCTCGCAGCTCAGGCGGGCTCGATGAGCTCCGGTCCGTCACCGCGCAGCGGACGCACGGGATGGAACTCGAGCCGCTCGGTGAGCGGGGTGGAGGCGTCGACCATCGCATCGACGAGGGCCTGGGTGCCCTCGGTGGCCGGGTCGAGCCAGTCGGGCCGCGCCTCATCGGGGAGGATCAGCGGTGCCCGATCGTGGAGCTCGGCGACGGGCCCGACGGAGGGCCGCGTGAGAATGGTCGCGGTGAGGAGCCAGTCGGCCGCGTCGTCCCCCTTGGGCTTCCACCAGGAGTACAGGCCGGCGAAGTTGAGGGGTCGCTCGAGGTGGATCCAGTGCGGGGTCTTCGTGCCGTCCTCGGCGGTCTGCCACTCGTAGTAGCCGGCGGCCGGGATCAGCGCCCGCGAGCTCTTGAGGGGGCCGCGCCAGGTGCGCTTCTCGGCCAGGCCCTCGGAGCGGGCGTTGAAGGTGGGGAAGCGCCGCTTGAGGTCGGTCGCCCAGGGCGGGACGAGGGACCATCGCGCGGCCGCGGAGCGACGTTGCACCTCTCCGTCCTCGGCGAGGGTCTCGAGCAGGGCCGGGATCTGCTGAGTGGGCTTCACGTTCCAGCTGGTGAAGGGGTCCCACTCGTGGAAGTCGCGGCCGGTGTCCCGGACGAACTCGCTGATACGGTCGTTGACCTGGTCATTTATTGCGAAGCGCCCGCACACCCGTGCCTCCTCGAGAGATCTTGCCGATGCAGTGCACGGTACTCGCCTCGCGCGGCGAGGTCAGATGGTGGCGGTGATCAGCTCGTCCCAGTGCGTGGTGGCGCGCGGAGTGAGCATCTCGCGCTTCATCTGCCACGACGGTCCCGGGCGCAGTCCTCCCCAACCCAGGCCGAGGACCTCACCACCGACCTTCCTCTGGACGTCGTCGATGAGGGTGGCGATCCCGGCGTCCTCGTGGACGTGACGGAACAGATCGAAGGGCCGCTCGGCGCCGGCGGTGGTCAGATCGGTGATCATGATCCCGGCGCGGGCGTACCGAGCGCCCTCCTGGATCCGCGGCAGGAGCAGGTGAGCGGCGCGGGTGAGCTCGACGGGATCCGCGGTCGGCGGCTCGAGGGGAACGATGACGGCAGCGGAGTGTCGTTGTTCGCTCCAGTGGCTGGTGCTCGCGAAGGCGTGGACGGTCCGGGCGACCTGGCGGTGCTTGGTCAGGCGGGTCGCGGCCTGCTGGGCGTAGACGCTGAGGGCCTGACGGATGCCGGAGGCGGTGGTGATCTTTTCAGAGAAGGATCGCGAGACGATGATCTGGTCCTTCTTCCCGGTGCGGTCCTCCTCGGGGCCGATGCAGGGGACTCCGCGCGGCTCGAGCGCGGTGCGCGCCGCACGACGACGTTCAGGACGCGGCGGATCATCACCGGGTCCGCGGTGGCGAGATCGTGGATCGTGTGGATGCCTAGTACCGCGAGGCGGCGCTCGAGGCGAGAGGCGATGCCCCACACCTCGGTGACGGGGAGGCGCCGCATGAGCCGCTGGCGCCACTCGAGCCGGCAGGCCGGCCACACGC
Organism: Brachybacterium sp. GPGPB12; assembly: GCF_038396325.1. NCBI lineage: Bacteria > Bacillati > Actinomycetota > Actinomycetes > Micrococcales > Dermabacteraceae > Brachybacterium > Brachybacterium sp. GPGPB12. Next base: position 857,402 of record NZ_CP149573.1, read on the forward strand.
AGACGCCCTCGAACACGTCGAGCTTCTTCGCGGTGCGGTTGGCGAGCTTGGCGAGGGTGCGGGTCTCGGCGATGCCGACGCAGACGGGCACGCCGAGCAGCCGGCGCGGCGTCTCGCGGATCTCTCTGCCCCAGGCCATCATCGCGTCGGGATCGGTGATCAACCGAGGCGGGACGGACAGGAAGGCTTCGTCGATCGAGTAGACCTCCAGGTCTGGGGTGAAGCGCTCGAGGATCCCCATCGTCCTTCTCGACATGTCGCCGTAGAGCTCGTAGTTGCTGCTGAGCGCACGCACGCCGAGCCTCTGGGCGATCGGCCGTAGCTCGAACCAGGGCTTGCCGAGGTCCAGACCCATCTCCTTCGCCTCACGGGAGGCGGCGACGACCATGCCGTCGTTGTTGGACAGGACCACCACGGGCACCCCGTCGAGGGATGGGTCGAAGACCCTCTCGAAGCTGGCGTAGGCGGAGTTGACGTCGACGTGGGCGATCATCGGCGCCGCAGGTGGTGCAGGCAGAACGTCGCGACTCCGAAGATCGAGAGGTCCGAGAGCTCGGGGACGACGATGTCTGGGTGCCCGGGGCTCTCGGCGCGCAAGACGACGCCGCTGGCGGTCACGTCGAGCCGCTTGACGGTGAACTCCCCGTCGACGCGCGCGACGACCACGTCGCCCGGGCGGGGCGTCTTCGAGGTGTCCACGAGCGGCTCGTCACCATCGGCGATCCCTGCGTCGACCATCGACTCCCCGCTCACGCGGATGATGAAGGTCGCGAGCTCGTCGTCGATCAGTCCGCGCGGTGAGGTCGATGGGGCCGTCGTAGTAGTCCTGCGCAGGGCTGGGGTATCCCGCGGGGACCGCGACGGGGGTCGCCAGCGGCAGGGCGCGGGTGGAGGCGTCCAGCGGCCGCGGGGTCGTCGAGAGCACTCGGGTCTCCTTCCCACGGCGCGGCATGACGGGGTGATCGTACGCCGCAAGTGGGACCATTCTCGAACTTGTGTTCGAGTCGCCTCGTGATCGTCACCCCCTCCACCCCTCCAAGCCGGGGAGCTTGGACGTCCGGCCGTACTGCGGCGGCACCGCCCCGCCCACTTCCCGGAGCGAGACCGTTTCGAATGGAGGCGCCATGAGCACCCCGACCCTGCAGCGGGACCGTACCGTCACCGATGACGATGCCGGGCGCGCCTCCCACTCCCACCTGACCACCCTCTACGCTCGCTGGGAGTGACCATGGCCAAGATCCGCAAGCGAGATACCGGCGAGAGCGGCAACAAGGGCGAGTTCGGGAGCATCCACCGGGGAGAGGCCGAGGTGGAGATCGCCGCGCAGTCGCCCGTCCACCTCGAATCCGGCGACGGGGGCTCAAGGTCGACACGTCGCGTCCCCACGTGGATGGTCGACCGGGCCGAGCACAAGGTCGACCTCGCCAACCGTCGACTCGAACGGGAGGGCTTCACCGACCGATTCGTCCTTGATCGCGAGGATGAGCCCGTCGAGCATCGGGTGCCCACACGGCAGGAAGTGGATCAGGACGGCTACGCACTCGGGAAGATCTACGCGTTCCAGTACTCGAAGGTCGCGCTGAACAGGCCCTCGATCTCGCACGAGGGATGGCAGTTCGCCGCCGCCTTGGACCGCGTACCGGGCACCGACGAGTTCATAATGCGCACGGCTCCTGGTCATGACTTCGAAGGGTGGCGCCCCGAGCCCGGCCGATGTGACCACTGCGGGAAGTTCCGCGACCGCAACACCACCTACCTCGTCACCCACCCGGAAACCGGGCAGACCCTCCAGGTCGGAGCCTCGTGTATGGAAGCGTTCCTCGGGATCAAGCCCAGGGGGCTGTGGACCTTCGGCAAGGGGTTGGACGAGTTCGCCCCCGACGACGAGCCCGCTCCGGTGCACGAGATGCAGGTGGAGAACAATCGGGAGCTGATCGCAAAGGCACTGGTCGCCTCCGAGATGGGCAAGCGTTACGTCTCCAAGAATCGCGCCATGGAGTGGGGCGCCCAGTCCACCGCGGACCGCATCAGCGACCTATTCGGCACCCTGTCGCCGCCGGGTGAAAACTGACCCCTATGCGACGGATGAATCTTGACCCCCTGCATCACTCTTGGAGGATGATCGCAGTGGAGGATTGGGCAGAGATCCGGCGTTTGCACCGGTCGGAGAAGGTTCCTATCAAGGAGATCGCCAGGCGTCTGGGCATCGCGCGAAACACGGTGCGTTCCGCGTTGGCGTCCGACGCACCGCCGGAGTATCAGCGGGCGCTCAAGGGCTCGATTGTGGATGCGGTCGAGCCTCAGATCCGAGCGCTGCTCGCTGAGTTCCCGAGGATGCCGGCAACGGTGATCGCGGAACGGATCGGGTGGGAGCGCTCACTGACGGTCCTCAAGGAGCGGGTCAGGAGCCGCGGCCGCTGTTCCTCGAAGCGGACCCGGTCGACAAGCTCGTCCATCATCCCGGGCAGACCACGCAGTGTGATCTGTGGTTCCCCGAGCCACGGATCCCGGTCGGTGGCGGCCAGGTCGCGATGCTCGCCGGTGCTGGTGATGACGCTGGCGTTCTCGAAAGTTATCGCAGCCCAGATGATCCCCTCCCGCACTGCCGGCGACATCCTGGCGGGCATGTGGTCGATCATCCACTCCCTCGGCGGGGTCACGAAGACTCTGTGGTGGGACCGGGAATCCGCGATCGGCGGCAGAGGACGCCCCTCCCCACCGGCGGCTGCGTTCGCGGGCACCCTGGGAACCCGGATCGTGCTCGCCCCACCACGGGACCCGGAGACCAAGGGCATGGTCGAGCGGACCAACGGATATCTGGAGACCTCGTTCCTCCCGGGCAGGGCATTCACCTCGCCCCAGGACTTCAACGCCCAGCTCGGCGACTGGCTCGCTGCGCGCGAACCAGCGGATGGTGCGGTCCCTGGCCCCGGCCACCGGGTCAGGGGCCGGTGGCCGGCCGGTCGACGTGCTGGGCAGAGACCTTGCAGCGATGACGGTGTCGCCCCCGGTGGCACCGACGACCGGGACCCGGTCCCGGATCCGGTTGGGCAGGGAGTACTACGTGCGGTTCGAGACCTGCGACTACTCCGTCGACCCCCGCGTGATCGGCAGGTTCGTCGACATCATCGTCTCTCTCGAGCAGGTCCGGGTCACCTGCGAGGGCAGGGTCGTGGCGCCGCATGAGCGCCGCTGGGCGAAGCGGCAGGTGATCACCGACCCCGAGCACGTCGCGGCCGCCGCCGTGCTCCGTAGCGCCTATCAGAAGGCCACCAGCAGAGATCGAGGACCCCGGGCCCATGCGGACGGGCACCTCGTGCAGATGCGCGCCCTGCCGGACTACGACGACCTGTTCGGCATCGACTTCCACGCTCCCGACCACTCGACAAGGACCAGCTGATGACCACTACGACCATTCCCGAGAAGGACCCAGGCTCACAGATCACCTATCTGGCGAGGGTGTTGAAGACCCCGACGATCACCAGGGTGTTCGAGGACCTCGCCGAGACCGCTCGTGACCAGGCCTGGAGCCACGAGGAGTACCTCGCCGCGGTCCTGGCCCGGCAGGTCGCCGAGCGCGAGGAGTCCGGAGCTCGGATCCGGATCGGCGGCGCGCACTTCCCGCAACTGAAGACGCTGGAGGACTTCACGATGGACCACCAGCCCTCGCTCCGCCGGGACATCCTCGCGCACCTCGCGACCTGCACGTTCATCCCCAAGGCCGAGAACGTAGTGCTCCTGGGGCCACCCGGGGTGGGCAAGACCCACCTCGCGATCGGTCTGGGACTGAAGGCCGCGCACGCGGGCTATCCGGTCTTGTTCGACACCGCGACCGGATGGCTCGCCCGCCTCCAACAGGCCCACGCGACCGATGGCCTGGACAAGGAGCTGAAGAAGGCGCGGCGCTACAAGCTGTTGATCATCGACGAGATCGGCTACATCCCCTTCGACGCGACCGCAGCGAACCTGTTCTTCCAACTCATCGCCGCCCGTTACGAGCAGGGCTCGCTGCTGGTCACCTCGAACATGCCGTTCGGGAGATGGGGCGAGATCTTCGGCGACGACATCGTCGCGGCCGCCATGATCGACCGCCTCGTCCACCACGCCGAGGTCCTCACCCTCTCCGGCGACTCCTACCGCACCCGAGCCCGCCGCGAGCTCCTGAAGACGACCACAACCAACACGAAGTAGACAAACACCACCCCGACAGAGGGGTCAAAATTCAGCCGTCGATAAGGGGTCAATTTTCACCCGCCGTTGACACACCCACCCTTACCGACGCCTCACCCCGGAGATGCGCGCCGAGCGAGAGCAGGCACAGCAAAGCAGATGCAGGACGTGCTCTCCTCGGAGCTCATCGACGACGTCATCTCGTCGGGCACCGCAGTGGGGACCGACTCGGACTATGGCCGCAACCTCGCCACGGCCCTCGAGGCCGGGTTCGCGACAGAGAAGATGGAGGGGACGGTCATCAGCGCCGTCGCCGTCTACGGCCGCCAGCAGCGAGAGGCCGCGAAGGAGAAGGCCCAGCTTGATCGCCTCCAGTCGACCGCAGACGGCTTCATCGCCCCGGTCAAGACGCGCGTGCGCAACATCCCGGCGACCGTCACGAACGTGTACGAGTCCCCCCGGCCCCGCCACGCCTACCCCTACGGGGACGAGCCCTTCCAGATCATCACACTGCGCGATGCCAAAGGGCACGAGATCGTCTGGAAGACGGGGTCGATCCAGTCGGTCGAGTCCGGCACAGAGGTCGCGCTCACCGGAACGGTGAAGGCGCACACCCAGTATCAGGGCGTGGATCAGACGGAGATCTCACGGGCGAAGCTCAGCGCGCCAAGCAAGCCTCGCTGAGTTCTCGAAGTTTACATGTGAGGTCCTTGCACCTGTAGGTTCCCTACTGATACGGTCATGCCCGTACCCCCGCCGAACCTCCTCGGGAGACATCGTGCCCGTCCGCAAGCCCTCTGAAGCGCACAACGACCTGATTGCCGAAGCGTCCGACTATTGGGACTACGAATCAGCCACGGAGCCGCTCGCCAAGACCGCCCGGGCTGTTCACAACGGCGACTACTCCTCAGCCCACCGCTACGCCGACCTGATGCACGGGGTTAACCAGCCGCCGCTAACAGACGTGGGCAAGGCGCAGTCAATGTGCCGGGACGCTACCGGGTCCGCGCTACTCGGGATCCACCTCGGGGTCCCGAAGAGCATCTCCGACCCCACCTTCGGACGCTCTCGGAAGGGTCTCGACCTCGACTGGACGATTGACGATCGTGTCGACGCCAGCTTCGCTGAGTGGCACACGAGGCTGACCGACCGGCACACGGTGGTTTTCTACTCGCTGGCGCTCCCCTCTCATCTTGCCCTCGATTCGAGATGGGTCGACGCCCCACCTCGACCCGGGCAGTCGCGGCGCCGGTACATCTCCTCGGCCACCATCGTCGATCTGCGCACTCCTGACTTGCTGTGCTTCACGTTCCGGACCAGCCCTCAGGGAGCACTTCCGATCCGCGCGTCCCTCTCCGCGCCGCTCCGCTACAGCGTGGCGAAATGACGGAGACTCTCGCTCTCTACCTCAGTAAGCATCGGCGCGCGAGAGCACACACTGGACAGCGACCCGTCGACCGTATGGAGGAATGACCTCCTTGACCCGTATGCCCTGGGATGATGTACCCCATGAGCCAGAAGCCTCTCGTCGTGTCCGACATCCGCTCGCGCGCCGGCGCCTTCGTCGCGGAGTGGCGGGATGCCGAGGGGTACGAGCGGGGCGAGGCGCAGGAGTTCGTGCGCGGGCTCCTGGGTGTGTTCGGGGTCAGCGGACGCACCGCGGCGGTCTACGAGAAGAGGGCGCAGCGCTCCACGACGGGGCACCGCGGGTACATCGACGCGCTGATCTCCGGGACCGCGCTCATCGAGATGAAGTCCGCCGGCGAGGACCTCGCGAAGGCCGAGGATCAGGCGCTGGACTACATGGGCTCGCTGACCGAGAACGAGAAGCCTGGGTACGTCATCACCAGCGACTTCAAGCGCTTCCGATTGCTGAACCTTCAGCCTGAACCGGGCGATCAGGATGTCCTCGAGTTCCCGCTCGAGCAGTTGCCCGACCATGTCGAGAAGTCGCTGTTCCTGGCCGGCTACCGCCGCACGTCCTTCGGATCGGCCGAGCAGGAAGCCGCCTCGGTCAAGGCCGCCCAGCTCATGGCGAAGCTCTACGAACACCTCGAAGCCACCGGATACGACGACCACCAGGCCAGCATCTTCCTCATCCGCACCCTGTTCTGCCTGTATGCCGATGACGCGGGCCTGTGGGAGCGGGATCTGTTCTCGCGCTGGATCGAGGAGCGCACCAGCGAGGACGGATCCGACCTCGGCGCGCGACTCGCCACGCTCTACCAAGCCCTGAGTCGGCCCGAGGAGAAGCGCTACGGCAAGGACGACGACTTGCTGATGGCATTCCCCTATGTCAACGGATCCGTCTTCGGCGAAGCGGTGGACATCCCCTACTTCGACCGCGCATCCCGCGAACTGCTGCCGCAGGCCGCCTACTTCAACTGGTCCTCGATCTCTCCCGCCATCTTCGGGTCCCTGTTCCAGGCGGTGAAGGACAAGAAGGCCCGTCGCAGCCTGGGTGAGCACTACACGACCGAGACGAACATCCTCAAGGTGATCCGCCCCCTCTTCCTCGACGAGCTCGAGCGGCGCTTCGAGAAGGCTCGCGCACGGAAGGGCGAGCTCGAGAAGCCGCTGGACCATCTCGCATCGCTCACGTTCCTGGACCCGGCGTGTGGCTGTGGGAACTTCCTGATCATCGCCTATCGGGAACTGCGCGCACTGGGAGCGCGCATTCACCAGAGGATTCAAGAGCTCGAGGATGAGGGCGCGAACCGTCAACGCGGGAATCGGCTATCCAAGCTGGGAATCCAAGGTGACGGCCAGCGCGGGAGGGGTGTCCAGCTAGCACTCGGCGCCGAAGACCTGGTTCGTGTGAAGCTCGCCCAGTTCCACGGTATCGAGCTCGAGGAGTGGCCCGCGACGATCGCGCGCACCGCCATGTTCCTCGTCGAGCATCAGGCGAACCAGGACATGAACCGCACCCTCGGCTACGCCGCCCCGATCTTCGCCGTTGCAGGACTCGGCTCGGATCAATGTCGGCAACGCTCTGCGCACCGACTGGGCCGAGGTGTTCCCTGCGAGCCCGAACGCCGTCATCATGGGCAACCCGCCCTTCCTCGGCCACGCGACCCGGACGGCTGAGCAGGCACAGGAGCCGCGCGGGACGTGTGGCGGCCGCAAGGACATCGGCCGGCTCGACTACGTTACTGGCTGGTACCGCAAGGCTCTCGACTTCTTCGGGGACGTCCCTGGTCGCTTAGTTGAGTCCCGCATAGTGGTGTAGCGCGGTGGCCCCGTGATCGTCTCTGACGAGGACGCGGCCACCGTGTGATCCTTCGAGTCAACCTTCCACAGAATCCTCGAACGGAGTCATCACGATGACCGCTCCTCATATTGTCGACCCTCACGGCCTGCTCGGTGAAGCCCTGGCCGAAGCCTCCCCGGATCTGATGCGCACGATGCTGCAAAGGATCATCAACGAGCGCGCTGTCCGCGGACGCTGACGCGGTCGCCGGCGCGGAATACGGTCGTCCCAGCCCCGAGCGGGTCGCTCAGCGCAACGGCTACCGCCACCGCGACCTCGACACCCGCGTCGGCACGATCGACGTCGCCGTCCCCAAGCTCCGCACCGGCACCTACTTCCCCGAGTGGTCGCTCGAGCGCCGCAAACGCGCCGAATCCGCCCTGATCACCGTGGTCGCGGACTGCTACCTCGCCGGCGTCTCCACCCGCCGAATGGACAAACTCGTCAAAACCCTCGGCATCAACAGCCTCTCGAAGTCCCAGGTCAGCCGCATGGCGGCCGATCTGGACGAGCACGTCGAGCAGTTCCGCCACCGCCCCCTGGACGAGGCCGGGCCGTTCACGTTCGTCTCCGCCGACGCACTGACGATGAAGGTCCGCGAGGGCGGACGAGTCATCAATGCCGTCGTCCTGCTCGCCACCGGCGTCAACGGCGACGGCCACCGCGAAGTCCTCGGCATCCGGGTCGCGACCAGCGAGACCGGCGCGGCCTGGAACAGCTTCTTCGCCGACCTGGTCGCCCGCGGCCTGGGCGGAGTCCGCCTGGTCACCTCCGACGCGCATGCGGGGCTGGTCGAGGCGATCGCCGCTCACCTGCCCGGAGCGTCCTGGCGAAGGCCGCCGCACCCACTACGCCGCGAATCTGATGAGCATCTGCCCCAAGGGCATGTGGCCAGCCGTGAAAGCGATGCTCGCACAGCGTCTATGACCAGCCCGACGCCGCGGCCGTGAATGCGCAGTTCGAGCGTCTGCTGGACTACGTCGGTGAGAAGCTCCCGGCCGTGGCCGAGCACCTCGATGCCGCCCGCGCAGACGTCCTCGCGTTCACCGCGTTTCCGAAGGATGTGTGGGTCCAGATCTGGTCGAACAACCCCACCGAGCGTCTGAACCGCGAGATCCGCCGCCGCACCGACTCGGTGGGCATCTTCCCCTCCCGCGAGGCGATCGTCCGCCTCGTCGGCGCGGTCCTGGCCGAGCAGACCGATGAATGGGCCGAAGGACGCCGCTACCTCGGCCTCGACGTCCTGGCCCGTTGCCGCCTCACCCTCACCACCAATCCCGTGAACGAGGTGAGCACCGATGCACTTCCCGCGCTGACAGCCTGATCCCTATCGCCGAAGGATCGCTACACCACTTCCGGGGACTTGACCGGTCGCTTCGCCTTCGTCTCGACGAACTCGATCACGCAGGGCGAGCCAGTCCCTGCCTTGTTCGGCCCGATCTTCGACGTCGGATGGCGCATCCGCTTCGCCCACCGCACCTTCGCCTGGTCGAGCGAGGCGCCCGGTGCCGCAGCGGTCCATTGCGCCATCGTCGGCTTCGACCGGGAGCGGAGGCCGGCGCCACGGCTGTTCAGCTATGCGCGGCCGAAGGGGGACCCCGCAGAGGTCGCCGCCACCGCGATCAACGGATACCTGGTGGATGGGCCGAAGGTGCTCGTCGAGCGGCGTCGCGCCGTGCTCGGCGCCGGCCTCGGGCCAGCGGTCTTCGGAAACATGGCCCGCGACGGCGGCCATCTGATCGTCGAGCCCGACCAGTACGCCGAGGTCATCGCTGATCCCATTGCGGCGAAGTACGTCCGTCCATTCGTTCAGGCTCGCGAGCTGATCCACAACACGCCTCGGTGGTGTCTCTGGCTCGTCGACCTCGACCCCGCAGATGTGGCACGCTCCAAGGTGCTCAGGGACCGGCTCGACGCCGTGCGCACGTTCCGCTTGGCATCGAAGGCGCCGTCCACCCAGGGTATGGCCATGACTCCTCACCTCTTCGGCCAGCGCTCACAGCCAGACGTTCCGTACGTCTGTATCCCACGCCATTTCTCGGAGGATCGTCCGTTCGCCACGGTCGCGAGCTTCGGGCCCGAGGTGATCTGCGGGGACGCCAACTTCAAGACCGAGGACCCTGACGGCTACCTCTTTGCGATCCTCTCGAGCTCGATGTTCATCGCCTGGCAGCGAGCAGTCGGCGGGAGACTGAAAAGCGATCTCCGCTTCTCCAACACGCTCGTCTGGAACAACCTCCCTCTGCCTGAGATCGGCGAGAAGCTGAGGGCTCAAGTGATAGCTGGTGGCCGCGCCGTGCTCGAAGCCCGCGCCCTCCACCCGGAGCGCTCGCTCGCCCAGCAGTACGCCCCGCTGGCCATGGACCCAGCGTTGCCGAAGGCTCACCGCCTGCTGAACACGGCAGTGGACAAGGCGTTCGGGGCTCGACGCCTATGCAGTTCGGAGCAGGAGCGCCAGCAGATCCTGTTCGAGCGCTACGCCGAGCTGACTGGAGAGGCGCCACAGTGATCGGCTTCGTCGCCGCGCTCGGGTCATGGGCGCGGGCGAACGGATGGCTGACGGACTGGCTCCTTCTCCTCGTTGCGATCGTCACGGCGTGGTTCGCCTTGGTCCAGATTCGCCACGCCCGTCAGGTCCAGGACGAGCAGGCGCGCCCTTACGTGGTCGTGGGTATTCGGCGGGTCACCGGCGGGATCGTTGAGCTCTACGTGAAGAACTTCGGATCCACGGCCGCCTATGACGTGCGCATGGCGAGCGAGCCGGCCATCGAGTCGGTGACGGACCCAGGGCTCACCGTCTTCGATGTCATCCCGACCCTTGTCCCGCAGGACGAGTGGTCGACGATCTGGGAGGACCGTGCCCACGAGCGGAAGGGGGCGGGCGCTCCTGATCGCTTCGAGATCACCCTGTCGTACCGGGGCGCGCCGCCCCCGCCGCGCCGCACTCGGGACGACGGCCGGGCCGCTCCGGGAAGGAGTTCACCGACCGCTACGTGATCGATTGGGCACCCTACTGGTCGTCGAGCTTCGTCGTGCAGAAGGACATGGACGACCTGGTGAAGGCGGTGCAGGGCATCCATCGTTCCATCGGACGCGACCAACTTGGACAGAGGAATCTCGTGGAGTCCGGGCATTCGATCGCCGAGTCGCTGCAGGTCGTGCCGACGCCTCCAACCCCGCCTCTCAGCATGCTCGGCCGCATCAGGAACCGCCTCTGGGGCCGCGTGCACCGCGGCGATGTGGACTCCTGAGTCCGAGTTCGCCGCCGCCGAGCGGTCTCGGCGGGAGGCGCGCAGGTGCCGCCTGCTCCGAGAGAGCCTCGCCGTGCACATCGACCCTCATCGACCTGTCGCCGCCTCGCGTCACCGTCCACTTCGAGGAGAGCCGCCTAGCCACTGGCATCGAGGGCACCGCAGGTCTCCTCCGTTCGCCGGGAGGAAGTCGAAGGCGCCGCCGCATCGTGAGCAGGACATCTTGTCGTGGTGGCGAGCCCATCCGTCGACAGAGAACCAGTGCCCATCCTTGCCGGGGTAGTGCATGGTCTTGAGGTTCACCGGCGGGCGGGGAGGCAAGGGCTCGTTGTGGGCGCCGACGTATGCCCCGGCGCGTCGGTAGAAGTCGACGCCGCCGTCCTGGTCATCGACGAATCCCTCGAGGTACCGGCCCCCATCTCCGACGACAGCCAGGCTCGCTACATCAAGCAGAGCACTCCCGATGTTGCGTCCCCGTTCGTCCGGCACCACGAAGAGTGCGGCCAGCACCCGGTGTGCGCGGGCCATGAGGCGGCCGGCGTCGCGATCTTGCGCGAGGAGGTCCTCGCCGCAGAACGGCTCGAGGAGCGCGCACCGCACAGGCCGTCCATAGCCTCGTTGGTCGCTGCGATAGCGAAGATGCTCGGGGTGGAGGCTGGATCGTCGGCGAAGAGCGCGTCGAGCTCGTTGCGGCGTCGCTCTCGGCGCGCTGCGAGAGACCGCGGAGAGTCGTAGTCGGCGATGAAGGCGGACGACGCCTCGTCGATCGACCAGAGCGCCTCGGGGCTGTCGAACGGCGCCAGCTGGATTCCGGGCGGGAGCTTCCAGCTCCGTACGGCTGGCGCCCGCGCCGCGGTCGCCGCGTTTGCGGCTCGTCTCCTCGCCATCTTCGCGCTCTTCCCGCTCATGCGGTCCCCTCCACAGCCGGTTCGTGAAGCCATAGTGCCAGTCCCCCGTCCCGCCGAGAGAGCTTCCCGCCCACTTCTCGCGGCGACAGCCTGGACGACGGAGGAGACTGGCGATGGCAGGGAAGATCCGCAAGCGCGACACCGGCGAGGCCGGCAACAAGGGCGAGTTCGGCAACGTCTCTCGTCGCGATGCCGAGGTGCTCGTCTCCGGCACCAGCGACCCCGCCGTCCAGGCCGATGAGATCAGCGCAGGCGTGATCGGTCGGCTTCCCTACGAGATCTCCCCTCTGGACGAGAGCATCGTTCGCGAGAACCCCGAGATGGAGGGCAGGGCGTTCGAGGAGGGCTTCGTCGAGCACTTCGGGGACGCCTCCACGGCGCTGGACGAGCACGGCGGTGACCTCGATGCCGTCCTCACCCACCTGGGCGCCGAGCAGGATCAGCGGCTCGCAAGGCTCCCCCGCATCTTCGGTGTGGACCGCGTGCTTCCGGCGCCGGACTCGGATGACGACCGCACTGCGGACGGTGAGGAGTGGGCGGTGAGCTACGCCGGTCCCGGCGGAGTCGTCATCTCGTGGATGGACCACGACGGCGAGCTCGACGGCCCTTCCCTCAGGCGCACGACTGCGGCGGCCAAGGACGCCGGCGTGCGACTGGCTCGCACGCACGCACTGCGACGGGACGTGAACCTGCTGTCGGAGATCCGCTCCGGCGCCAAGGCACCCTGGGCCTTCCTCTCTCCCACGGGGCGCCAGCAGCAGCGACACGAGAATGTCGTCCCGCGTCTGGACTCTGAGATTCAGCGGCTCGTGCGGGAGCAGGAGGAGTTCGAGCAGGCACGACGTCGTGCCGCCACCGACGCAGGGCTCAGCGATAAGCAGATCGAGCAGAAGGTCCGCGGACCGATGGTGAAGGACGGCGGCATCCATCGCTTCCAGTGGGGTCGCAAGGTGGAAGAGAATCTCTGGCACGACCCGTCCGAGAAGGACGGCCCGGCCGGGCGCGGCGGGTACATCGCTGCGTACACCGATGACGAGCTCAACGAAGAGGTGAAGAGACGGATCGAGGGGACTCGGCGCGCGGAAGAGGACGCTGAGCGACTCACCGACCCCGGCCGCTCGGCACGCCTCGAGGACCTCCGCCAGCGGCGGGAGTACTACGAGCGGTGCCCGGGATGGCCAGGGGGCGACCTACCGCCGCAGTGGTCAACTGCCCGCCAGGAGTGGGTGCAGATGAACGCTGTCGTCGAAGGAGGCCGGCTCCGCACCGAGATGAGCCCCGTCCTCTCGCGCCCGGGCGGCGCGACGGACTTCCCTGGGGGTGACCGCTATCCCGTGCCGGACCTGGGCGCCTGAACGGCCTGTCCTGCGGGCCGCCTCTCCCGCCCACTTCCCGTGGCATGGCGGCCCGATGCGAGATCCGCATCACGGGGTCCGCACTCCTCGTTCTGAGCCCCATCACCCCCGAAAGGACGAGCCCATGACCCTCACCGAGATCCCTGCTCGCGCCGATTCGTCCGCCACGGACTATCACGCGCTGAACGCGATGCTGAACCTGTACGGCCCGGACGGGGCGATCCAGTTCGACAGGGACCGCGAGGCGACGCGGGAGTACTTCCTCCAGCACGTCAACCGCAACACGGTATTCTTCCACTCGTTGCGCGAGAAGCTCGACTACCTGATCGAGAACAACTACTACGAGACCGCCGTGCTCGACCAGTACGAGTTCGCCTTCATCAAGAACCTGTTCAAGCGCGCCTATGGGTACAGATCCAGGTTCTCGACATTCCTCGGCGCATTCAAGTACTACACCTCGTACACGCTGAAGACCTTCGACGGGAAGCGGTACCTCGAGCGGTTCGAGGACCGAGTCGCGATCACCTCGCTCTACCTCGGCCGCGGCGACGAGCGCGAGGCGACGAGGATCCTCGACGAGATCATGTCCGGCCGCTTTCAGCCGGCGACCCCCACCTTCCTCAACGCCGGCAAGGCCCAGCGCGGCGAGCTCGTCTCGTGCTTCCTCGCGCATCGAGGACAACATGGAGTCCATCGGTCGCTCCATCAACTCCGCCCTGCGGCTGTCCAAGCGCGGCGGCGGCGTCGCGCTGCTGCTGAGCAACCTGCGCGAGTACGGCGCGCCGATCAAGCACATCGAGAACCAGTCCAGCGGCGTCATCCCCGTGATGAAGTCGCTCGAGGACTCCTTCTCCTACGCCAACCAGCTCGGGGCCCGCCAGGGCGCCGGTGCGGTGTACCTCAGCGCCCACCACCCCGACATCCTGCGCTTCCTGGACACCAAGCGCGAGAACGCCGACGAGAAGATCCGCATCAAGACCCTCAGCCTGGGCGTCGTGATCCCGGACGTCACGTTCGAGCTGTCTCGGCGCAACGACTGGATGTACCTGTTCTCCCCCTACGACGTCGAGCGGAAGTACGGCAAGCCGTTCGCCGACGTGAACATCACGGAGGTCTACGACGAGCTGGTCGCCGACTCGGGCGTGAAGAAGTCCAAGATCAAGGCGCGCGAGTTCTTCCAGACGCTCGCGGAGATCCAGTTCGAGTCCGGCTACCCGTACATCATGTTCGAGGACACGGTGAACCGCGCGAACCCCATCGCCGGCAAGGTCACCCACTCGAACCTGTGCTCGGAGATCCTCCAGGTCGCCACACCATCTGCGATGAACTCCGACCTGACCTACTCCGAGGTGGGTCGGGACATCTCCTGCAACCTGGGGTCGCTGAACATCGCCAAGGCGATGGACTCCCCGGACTTCGCCGGCACGATCGCAACGGCCGTGCGCGCGCTGACCGCAGTCTCGAACCTCTCGGATATCTCCTCGGTGCCGACCATCGCCGAGGGGAACAGCCGATCCCACGCGATCGGCCTGGGACAGATGAATCTCCACGGCTACCTCGCCCGTGAGGAGGTCCGCTACGGCTCCGAGGAGGGCCTGGACTTCACCAGCATGTACTTCTACGCGGTCACCTACCAGGCCATTCGCGCCTCGATGCAGATCGCGAGGGAGCGCGGCGAGGTCTTCAGCGGCTTCACCATCTCCACCTACGCCGACGGCACCTACTTCGACAAGTACATCGACCGGGTGTGGGAACCGGCGACCGAGCGCGTCCGCGAGCTGTTCGCGAGCTCGTCGGCCGACCTGCCCACCCAGGAGGACTGGAAGCGACTGCGCGAGGACGTCCGGGTGCACGGGATGTACAACGCCTACCTGCAGGCCGTGCCGCCCACCGGCTCGATCTCGTACATCAACCACTCCACCTCCTCGATCCAACCGATCGTCTCCAAGATCGAGATCCGCAAGGAGGGCAAGATCGGCCGGGTGTACTACCCCGCGCCGTACATGACCAACGACAACCTCGAGTACTACGAGGACGCGTACGAGATCGGCTACGAGAAGATCATCGACACCTACGCCGCGGCCACGCGGCACGTGGACCAGGGACTCAGCCTCACGCTGTTCTTCCCGTCCACCGCCACGACTCGCGACGTGAATCGGGCGCAGATCTATGCCTGGCGCAAGGGCATCAAGACCCTCTACTACATCCGGTCGCGCCAGATGGCGATCGAGGGCACCGAGGTCGAGGGGTGCGTCAGGCGCATGCTGTGAGCCCTCCGCCCCACAGCTCCCCGAGACGGTGGGCTCCTGCACGGCTCGGCGCTCGGCGCCTTCGTTCGCAGTGGGCTCGGCCGATCGCCGCCCACTTCACCAGGTGGACCCCGATGATCAGGAGGCACCCCGTGACGGGACAGATCAAGCGCAAGCGCGACACCGGCGAGGCCGGCAACAAGGGCCAGTTCGGCACCCTGCACCGTGTCGAGAGCGAGGTCGTCGTGGACGTGAGCAGCAGCGACGACGGCACGCAGGCGTTCACCGAGGAGATCTCCTCGCGGTGGCCGCAGGCGAGCTACGTCGTCCTCGCTCGCGACGAGGAGCGCGGCGACTACCTGCAGGTGACCGATGACGACGGGAACCCGATCGCCGGCGGACTGCGCGGCGAAGCGGAGCTCAGCGAGGTCCTGGGGCGCCACGGGATCACCGAGGAGAGCGTCGCTGATCACGACGGGGACGCGCCGTCGTTCAGCGACAACGCCCGCGGCGACGAGATCATCGGGAGCATCTCCGTCCCCGGCGCTCGGGTCCCCGACGAGCCCTCTCGGATCCCGGATGACGGTATCGAGGTGGGCGAGTTCGGCGAGTTCGGCGTGGACATCAGCCGCGAGCCCCGTGGCGCCAGGGACCAGGCCGGCAACCGGGCTGTCGCGCTCCTGGAGTCCAGCGACGGCGGCTACGACAGTCCTCAGCTCAGCGGCACGATCTTCCCCGGCAACGACGAGGGGTACAGCTTCGCTGGGAACCTCCACCTCACGACGGACCTGGACGGGCGGCTCTGGTCTCCTCAGGAGCACTCCGAGGCGTTCACCCTCGAGAGCGAGGATGGAGAGAGCATCGACGCCTTCTCCCGACGGATCGTGTCCCGAGCCGAGGACGAGCGCGAGGACTTCGAGCACGACGCCGAGCAGTGGAAGGACGAGCTGATCGCGGAGGAGATGAGCCTGGCGGAGGAGGCCCGGCGCTTCGAGCCCTACTACAGCAGCAAGCGCGGCTTCTGAGGCACCGAGAGCGGCGCACGGGAGACCAGCCGCTCGGCGCGCCGACGCACACCCTAGTGGCGGCCGTGAAGTGTCGGTCGCTGGCGACGGGGCGGGGGATCCGACCGAGATGATCGTTCCGGCACCCACGGCACCGGACGTCCCAGTACCGTGTGGTCGTGGCACGGGCCCGACCCCACCCCCTTCGGGTTCCGGCGCCAGTGCACCTCCTTCCCACGTTCGCGTGAGGGTGCACATCGGGCGCGGCTCGCGCCCCCACTCCCTCCCCCCGCGAGTCGCGCCCGTCCCGCCGCATCAGTGCGGCGCCCACTGTTCGAGCATGGCGGCGACGAACCATCCCTCATCTGGCACGCGCGAACCTCGGGGTCCTGTGGATCCTCCCGGGCCGCAAGCGTCCGTTCGCCACCTCCACGAAGGCCACCAGCGACCTGATCGTGGCGCTGTCCGAGACCGGCGACACGATCAGCCAGGTGCTAGAGCAGATCCACTTCGATGCGGACGCCGCCGAGATCCTCGGTTTCTTCGTTGACCACGGCTACGGGCAGCGACGCCTCCAAGACCTCGTCGCATGAGCAACGGCGCAGTCGCTGCGTGCCGCCGCCCACTGTCCCCAGCATGACGACGATCACCGGCCCCCATCCGCTCCGTGACCTCGGCGAAGGAGCCCACCTGCAGTTCGCCGGTCTCCGCCTGGGCCGTGGCCCGCCGCGGGTCACGGTCCGCCGCCGAACCGACCGGTTCCTGCTCTGCGGCTACCGCGTCGGAGGAGTCGATCGCCACCTCGTCGTCGACCTGGATCACGCCGTCCGATTCTCCGTGCCCCCAGGGCGCGCGGGAGAACAGGCATCCGAGACCTGGTGCCACGACCTCCTGCACGCACTCGAGGCGGGGGCCATCTCGGCGGCCGGGCGAGTAGCGCTAGACGTCATCCACGCAGAGCGCGCCGCCTGACCTCCCTCCATCTCCGACCGACCCCAGGAGTCCTCTCGGGTGCAGATCCCCCTCTCCTACCCCGCCTCGACAGTTCGCGCCGGCACGGCGGCGCTGCAACATCCCCAGCACCGGGAACCCGGCACGAGTCTCGCCCTGGGACCCGGCCACCCGGATTGGGTGAGCATCTCCCCGGACGGCACGCTGACCCTCACGCCTCCGGCCCAGACCGACCCCGGGATGCACCGAGTCCCCATCGCCATCCACGCGCCGGGATGCTCCCGATCAGCCGTGGCAGATGTCGCCGTCGCGCCCGCGGCGACCCCCGAGGCGGAGCAAGACAGCATCGACCCTTGGTGCGAGGTAGAGATCGCCCCGGGGCACCTGGGTGGGCTCGCGATCGTCACCGTCGACGGCGGCCATCCACTCCCCGAGGTGCGCGCGTAGAGGAGGCTCTGCGCGGGGCACGACTGGCCGCGGCTCCCGTGGCAGAGAACGCGCTCTGGGTGGCGTCCCCGCGACTGGTGCCGACCCTGCGTCTGCGCGTGCTCTACGCCGATGGCAGCAGCGACACGGCTGATGCCGCGCTCCGCCTGCACGAGAACGCCTGACGCCTCGACCCGCCCACTTCCCCCAGTGAGAGTCCGCTCGACCCAGGAGGAGCCATGGGCAAGGTCGTCCCGATGCGCCGCGGACACCCGCGCGTCCGCAAGCGCGACACCGGCGAGGCCGGCAACCGAGGAGAGTTCGGCACCGTCTCGAGGTCGGAGGCGGACATCGCGCTTCTGCCCTCTTCGCAGCCTGCGGAGAGCGACGCGGATCGGACCATCCGGCTCCACGAGCAGATCGAACAGCGCAGCGGCATCGACCTGTCCCTCGTGCTGGACCACGACAACGCGAACACCGCGCTGAGGATCAACGAGGACGAGGGAACGGGACCCGCCCGCAGCTACATCGAGTCCCTGCCCGATGCCGGCCCCGTCTCCTACATCGGCGCCCCGCGTTCCCCGCAGCGGGTGGCCGCCTCGGAGCTGTTCTCCGACATGGTCGCTGGCCGATCGCAGCTGACCTCCGACCAGCGACGAGAGCTCGTCGAGGAGGCGACTGCGCTGGCACAGGAGAACGACCTCATCCAGCGCCATGGTGGCACCTGGGACCCGAGCACGATGCACCCCGGCCAGATGGCGCGCCTGCGCCTCATGCAGGTGACGGTCGGGGTCAAGCATGCCCGAGGGCCGGAGGGTCTGCGGGATCTGACCGACGAGTTCCTGCGAGAGGAGGACCCCGAGCGGCGAGAGCGTCTGGGCCAGGTCCTCCTCGACGAGGCCGAGATGGCGGAGCAGCCTGCGCGCCGGCGAGCAGACCCGAGACTTCTCCGGGATCCGGGCGGCCGACGACGGCGGCCCGATGTACGCCGGATACGCAGGCTCGAACTACGAGCGCACCGAGAGGGTCTACGGCAGGGAGCTGACCCAGGAGATCCGCCAGGACCTCAAGCGAGCCCGGCAGGACGGGTTCATCCCGCCGGGCTACACGGTGCGAGTCAACCAGTCCGGCGGCAGCAGGATGCACCAGTCGATCAACGTGACCATCACGCCGCCCGAAGGGCACAACCCGTTCTTCCGCGGTCGGCAGTGGGTCTACGGCGAGATCGAGGAGGTGCCGATGGAGAAGCCGAGCGACTCGATCATCCACCAACGCATCGAGACGCTGGTGAACTCCTACAACCGCGACACCTCGAACTCGCAGGTCGACTACTTCAACCGCAAGTTCTACGAGCACATCGGCTGGTCCGACGGCGCGACCTTGGGCGCCGCCGACTGAACCCCGCATCATCGACACGGGCGCCCCGCCCGGAGAGGACACCGTCATGGGCACGACCATCAAGCGCAAGAAGGACACCGGCGAGCAGGGCAACGGCGGCCAGTTCGGTTCCACCCGCCGCGGCGACGCCGAGGTGCAGGTGCCAGAGCCTGGCACGGCTTCCCCCAGAACGTCGACCTCGAGCGGCTCGCAGAGGACGTGCAGTTCGCGCGTCGGCTGACCGGAACTCCACAGGCCGACAGCGCGCGCGGCTACTACGCCGCCATGGGCCGCTTCTTCGATGCGGCAGATGCCTTCGTCGAGAACCGCCGCGACCACGAGCCGGACTCGATCCCGCCTGCCGACGGCGGACCGGACCACGATGCCCTGGCGGCCACGGAAGGCGGCCTTCGAGGCGACTCACACCTACGGCGCCACCTTCCAGAGCCGGAGGCCAGCGCGGGCACGCGCCCTCGCCGCCGCCGACATCTACCGATCTGCGGCACAGGAGGACACCTCCGAGGCGATCGACGGCCTGCGCGAGCTCGGAGCGCGTCATGGCGCCGCCTACGTGTCCCTCCCCGGCAACGACGACTTCAGCGACACCTCGATGCTGTCCGCCTATCCGGTGTTCTACGACGCCGACGGCGAGGAGATGGAGTGGCAGGAGGAGCCGGAGATCCAGAACGGACCGGAGTACGACGACTGGACCATGGCGGATCGCGACGAGTGGATCGTCCAGGACCTCGCTCCGGTCACGAGGGAAGACCCCGAGCTGGAGGCGATGACCACCCGCACCGATCACGCCTACGTCTACCGCTGCGCACCCCGGTCACAGTCGGCCTAACCTGGCCTTTCACCTGCGGGTTCACTCTTCGCGACATCGTCCGCGATCCCCCGCCCACTACACCGGATGCCACGGAGTAATGCCTGGCGAGTGTCCGCGCCCTCACCTACAGTTGGCGCGAAGTTCTCAAGGACCGGATCGGAAGGAGGCGACCATGAAGCACCTGCACGCGTTCACCCAGCGCACCGCGACAGCGTCGTGGCGCGCCCCTTCTCATGCCCGGGTCTGAAGCGCCCTGGGTTCCGTTCCGTGGTTAGACGGTCGCGGGCGCGGTCGTCGTGGGGTGAGTGTAGGACGCTTCGACTTCGGCCGGGGTGCGATAGTCGAGTGCTTCGTGCAGGCGCTTCGTGTTCCACCAGGTGACCCAGTCCAGAGTGGCGATCTCGACGGCGGTCGCTGAGGGCCAGGTGCGGCGTCGGTGGATGAGCTCGGCTTTGTAGAGGCCGTTGACGGTCTCAGCCAGGGCGTTGTCGTAGCTGTCTCCGACGGATCCGACCGAGGCCTGGACTCCGGCGGTGATCAGCGCATCGGAGTAGGCCAGCGAGACGTAGTTGCTGCCCCTATCGCTGTGATGGATCAGCCCAGTCCGAGACGCTTCTGCCGGGGAGGTCTGGAGGGCCTGCTCGAGAGCCTGCAGTGGCAGTGCCTCAGTGCGGAGGCTGGTGGCCACTGCCCAGCCGACGATCCTTCGCGTGAAAACGTCCGTGATGAACGCGGTGTAGCAGAACCCGGACGGGATCCGGACGTAGGTGATGTCAGCGACCCAGAGCTGATTCGGTCCGGCGACCGTGAAGTTCCGCTCGACCAGATCAGGACGACGGTCCAGGCCACCAGCAGGGCTCGTCGTGAACACCTTTCGACCACGGCGTATCCCGCACAGAAGTTGAGTCCCGCATAGTGGTGTAGCGCGGTGGCCCCGTGATCGTCTCTGACGAGGACGCGGCCACCGTGTGATCCTTCGAGTCAACCTTCCACAGAATCCTCGAACGGAGTCATCACGATGACCGCTCCTCATATTGTCGACCCTCACGGCCTGCTCGGTGAAGCCCTGGCCGAAGCCTCCCCGGATCTGATGCGCACGATGCTGCAAAGGATCATCAACGAGTCGCTGTCCGCGGACGCTGACGCGGTCGCCGGCGCGGAATACGGTCGTCCCAGCCCCGAGCGGGTCGCTCAGCGCAACGGCTACCGCCACCGCGACCTCGACACCCGCGTCGGCACGATCGACGTCGCCGTCCCCAAGCTCCGCACCGGCACCTACTTCCCCGAGTGGTCGCTCGAGCGCCGCAAACGCGCCGAATCCGCCCTGATCACCGTGGTCGCGGACTGCTACCTCGCCGGCGTCTCCACCCGCCGAATGGACAAACTCGTCAAAACCCTCGGCATCAACAGCCTCTCGAAGTCCCAGGTCAGCCGCATGGCGGCCGATCTGGACGAGCACGTCGAGCAGTTCCGCCACCGCCCCCTGGACGAGGCCGGGCCGTTCACGTTCGTCTCCGCCGACGCACTGACGATGAAGGTCCGCGAGGGCGGACGAGTCATCAATGCCGTCGTCCTGCTCGCCACCGGCGTCAACGGCGACGGCCACCGCGAAGTCCTCGGCATCCGGGTCGCGACCAGCGAGACCGGCGCGGCCTGGAACAGCTTCTTCGCCGACCTGGTCGCCCGCGGCCTGGGCGGAGTCCGCCTGGTCACCTCCGACGCGCATGCGGGGCTGGTCGAGGCGATCGCCGCTCACCTGCCCGGAGCGTCCTGGGCAGGCCGCCGCACCCACTACGCCGCGAATCTGATGAGCATCTGCCCCAAGGGCATGTGGCCAGCCGTGAAAGCGATCTTTGCACAGCGTCTATGACCAGCCCGACGCCGCGGCCGTGAATGCGCAGTTCGAGCGTCTGCTGGACTACGTCGGTGAGAAGCTCCCGGCCGTGGCCGAGCACCTCGATGCCGCCCGCGCAGACGTCCTCGCGTTCACCGCGTTTCCGAAGGATGTGTGGGTCCAGATCTGGTCGAACAACCCCACCGAGCGTCTGAACCGCGAGATCCGCCGCCGCACCGACTCGGTGGGCATCTTCCCCTCCCGCGAGGCGATCGTCCGCCTCGTCGGCGCGGTCCTGGCCGAGCAGACCGATGAATGGGCCGAAGGACGCCGCTACCTCGGCCTCGACGTCCTGGCCCGTTGCCGCCTCACCCTCACCACCAATCCCGTGAACGAGGTGAGCACCGATGCACTTCCCGCGCTGACAGCCTGATCCCTATCGCCGAAGGATCGCTACACCACTTCCGGGGACTTGACCCGCACAGACCGGCGGCTTTCATCAGCCGAGCGGTCTGGTCGCGGCCGACTTCCCATCCGGCACGGCGCATCGCGTGATGCATCTTCCGATACCCGTAGACGCCGTAGTTCTCGGCATGAATCCGACGGATCTCTTCGACGAGCACCTCGTCACGGACCGCTCTGGCCGATGCCGGGCGCGCTTCGCGGCACGGTAGCCGCGAGAGGTGAGGAACCCACGTTCCGTCGCGCCCAGGACGCGGCAGATGGCCTCGACCCCGAAGTGATCGCGATGCCTATCGATGAAGGCGATCATTTCGTCGTGGGGTGGTCGAGTTCCCTGGCGAAAAACACGGAGGCGGCCTTGAGGATCTCGTTGGCCCGCCGGGACTCGGCGAGCTCTCGACGCAGTCTGCGGTTCTCCTCCTCGAGAGACTCCGCGGGGCCGGCCGAGGGCTCGGCTGGCCCGTAGCGGTTGCACCAGATCCTCAGCGTCTCCATGCCAACGCCGAGTTGGGGCGCGACAGCTCGGATCGACTCCGATCGTGGGCCACCTTCGAGTGCCTGGCGGTCGTAGACCATCCGCACGGCACGGTCACGCGACTCCGGACTGAACTTCTTGGGCATACTCCGATTCTCCTTGCTGAGACTCGGAACGGAACCCAGGGCGCTTCAGCGGTTGTTGTACCAGTCGACCCAGCCGGCGGTCGCGAACTCGACGTCCGCGAGGGTCCGGTAGGGGCCGGCGTGGAAGACGTTGGTGCGGATGCACTCGGTCTTGTAGAGCCCGTTGATCGTCTCCATCAGCGCGTTGTCCAAGGCGTCGCCGACGGTCCCGATCGACGGGGCGATGCCCTCGAGGGCGAGATGCTCGGTCAGTCGAATGACGGTGTACTGAGTCCCAGCGTCGCTGTGATGGATCAAGTTCCCTGGTGAGACCGGGTTTCCTTCCCTCTCGCGGTGCCACAGCGCGATGCGCAGCGGGGTCATGGCCAGGTCGACCTGCTTCGAGGTGGAGGCGTGCCAGCCCACGATTCGCTGGGCGAAGACGTCGACGACGAACGCGACGTAGACGAACCCCGCCCAGGTGCGGACGTAGGTGAAGTCGGTGACCCAGACCCGGTTCGGAGCAGGGGCGGTGAAGTCACGATTCAGCAGGTCACCGGCCCGTTTCCCGTCCGGGCCGGGGATCGTGGTGCGGACCTTCTTCACTCGCCGGATACCCTCAAGACCGAGGGTCCGCATCGCCCGGTCCACCGCCCCGCGGGAGGTGCCGGCCAGGCCTTCCTGGCGGCGGAGCAGCCGCGACCCACTTCCTACGTCCGTAGAGCCCCTCGGGCGTCATCTGGACCTGCCCGGTGGCGGGGTTGATGGTCCAGGCGAGGTCGCGGATCTTGTCCTCGACCAGGGCGTCTGTGACGGTGCGGGCCGCGATGCTGGCCGGATTCTTCCAGGCCCGGTAGGTGCGTGCAGCGATCGTCAGGCCCTGCTGACGCAGGACGCGGAGGATCGGCTCGACTGCATAGCCCTCGGCTCTCATCTCGTCGATGAACGCGCAGATCAGCGGTTGCGGGGGTCGAGCTCCCCGATGCTCCTATGTCAAGTTTGATCGCTCAGGCGGCCATAAGCGTCATCGAAGACGCGGGATCCCCGATCGCCGGCGGTGCCAATGGGGCATCGCTCCCAGGCGCCTGCACGGCAGGGGCCACGTCCGCTCTCTGCGCAAGATAGACGCGGTCCGAGAGTCGACGTCGTAGCGACCCGCGCCGCCTCTTTGCGAGTCTTGCCGGCGGTGATGAGCTTGTCGTAGTAGGCGGCACCTTCTGCGCCCATCCGGACCTGGGTGAGGGCGACCATGTGCAGGGCGGTGTTGATCGTGCGGTTCCCTCCACGCGAGAGCCGAACCCGGACCTTGTTGCCTGACCAGACCGGGATCGGCGCGGTGCCGTTGAATCTCGCGTAGGCATCGCGGGAGCGAAACCTGGCGATTCCCGCTGTCTCGCCGATGATCATCGCTGCGCCCAAGGCCCCCATGCCCGGGACGGCGACCAGTGAGGGATGGCTGGCGCGCACCAATCGGCTTAGACGGCTCTCCAGCGTGTTGATCCTGACGGTCAGCTCGCGAATGTCGACCAGGAGGTCTCGAGCGATCTCGGCGACCGCCCCTTCGACTGGCTCCAGGTACTCGATCAGCTCGTCCAGGAGGTGGTATCGGCGCGGCGCACGGGAGGGAATATCCAGTTCAGGATCGATTTCGTGGAGGAACCAGCGGGCCTTGGACTGCATCGCTGTGCGCCGTGCGACCAGGGTCCTGCGATGGTCTGACAGGAGCTTGATGTCCCGGGACGCGCCCGGCGACTCAGCGGTCGGCAAGCCCTCTTCGCGAAGTGCTACCCGGGCCACGGCTTCCGCATCAATGGGATCTGATTTCCCGCGTTCTCGGTCGCTGCGCCTCATGCCAGCCATCAACCTGGTGTGCACGCGCACGACTCGGTGGCCGGCCTCGAGCAGGTCCGCCTCGAGTCGACGTGTCAGGTGTCGGCAGTCCTCGACTGCGACGGTGACGTCTTCGAAGTCTTCCAGCCAGGTCATGATTTTCCGGTGCCCGGTGGCACGTGCTTCGACCGTAAGTTCCTTGATCCTGCGACCCACTTCGTCCACCGCGACGAGCGTGTGCCAGTCCTTGTGAGCGTCGATCCCGATGACAGTCATGACAGTCCCTTTCCCAGGCCGGATACTGCTCGAGCAGCGGTGCCGAACGCGGGAGGGCACGCCTCAGTTGGGCATTCGAACCAGCAGGCTCCTATCAGGCCACGCCCACCTCCAGCACCGCGGGCCCCGGCGGGACGGCACATCGAGGACAAGCCGCGAAGGCAGCGAAAAAACGAGCCAGCCCCGCCGGGACACCCTCAGTCTGGTACTGACGCGAAGAAAATCGAGGCGCGGCGCAGGATCTCATTGTCCTCCCGCGCGCCGCTTGTTCTCGGCCTTCAGGCGCTTGACCTCTGCAGACTCCTCGGTCGTGATGCCGGGGCGGGTCCCGTCGTCGACCTCGGCCTGCGCCAGCCAGCGCCGCACGGACTCGCGCGAGACACCTTCCTGCCGTGCCACTGCGGTGACGGCGGCGGTCAAGGTGGGGTACTCCTGGAGGTGCTCCCTGACGAGCCGCACGCACCTCGCGCGCGGCTGGGGATCGATCTTCTTCGGCATGCTGTCCATCCTCTCGGACTCAAACAGCAGCGGCATCAAACCTGGGATGCTTCTATGTTGTGTCAAGCCGCGGCGGCGTCCGGGACGGGGTGGGCAACTGCGAGTGATCGGAAGATCTGGCGGCTGATGTAGCGCTTGAGGCGACGTCGGATCTCTCTGGATGTCTTGCCCTCGCTTTGGCGCCGCTCGATGTAGGTGCGGGTGGCAGGATCGGTGCGCATCCTGGTGAGCACGATGGTGTTCAGCGCGCGGTTCAGCCGTCGGTCTCCACCGCGGTTGAGGCGATGCCTCGTGGTGTTACCCGAGGAGGCCGGGATCGGGCAGACTCCTGCGATCATGGCGAATGCGGCCTCGTTGCGTATTCGGCCGGGGTGCGACCAGACCGTCAAGATCACGGTCGCGGTGACTGCGCCGACTCCTGGCAGGTCCAGCGGCTCGGGAGCTGTGGTCTCCACGAGGTGAGTGATCCGTTCACGGTTCTCGGCGAGGTCCCTCTCGAGCGTCGTGATCTGCTTCGCGAGGCGTGTCGCTTCGGCGCGGGCGGTTGCTGTCCCCAGCGTCTCTTCTCGGCGACGCCAGCTCGCGATCGTCGCGATCTGCGGTCCGGTCAAGGCCCGGCGTGCATCGATTCCAAGGTCGTGGGTTCTCACGAGTGCGGTGAGGGCGTTGATGCACCGCAATCTGTCGGCGTTCTGTTGGTCGCGGGCACCGGTGAGGACTTGGAGCGCCGACTGCAGGTCACCGGTGCGACGATCTCGCAACGTCGTCAACGGCATGACGAGACTCGATCGGGCGGCGAGTAGCGCGTCGAGGGCGTCGGTCTTGCTTCGGGCTCGTGCACGACGCGGGGTCGGTGCCTCGACGACTCGGTAGCCGACCTGCTGCGAAGACGTCGCTGAGAACTGCCCCGTAAGAGCCGGTTCCTTCCACGGCGATCAGCACACCGTCGAGGTCTCCCTCGGTGCGGCGCACGATCCATTCTCGTGCGCGTCGCAGCCCTGCAGGGCTGGTCGGGAAGACATTCTGATCGATGAGGCCGCCGTTCGGAGCCTCGATGATCGCGTAGGAGTGGGTTGCGGCGTGGGTGTCGACTCCGACGACGTATCGGTAGAAGTCCCCTACGGTGGCAGGCAGACTGTTCATGACGATGTTCCTCTCGAATCGCTGGGACGGGACGTCGTTGCCGGCGTCGGCCCAGGATGAGAGTCACTACGAGGCGGGCCTGTAATGAGCCACGCCGCCGAGATCGAGCTCCCGGCGGTGGACATGCTTCTGATCAAGCCATCGTGGTGGGCCAGGGCTGGCGCCGGCACCCGGCCCCCGCCGGACAGATCCCGGGAATGACACCCCGCAGGGGTCAGCCGATTCAGGAGTCACGACGGGCGCCGGGCTACCAGCACCAACCCTGCCAGCCAGCCCCGGGCCGGCCACCACGAACACTTACAGCCGATTCACGTTCCCAGTGACCAGGTACTCTGGGACTGCAAAGATGCTTGACCCATGCGCCCTACGGCTGGTGCGGAACCGCACCACTCAGAGGGACGCCACCACGAGAAGCCACGGAGGGAGCGCCATGAGCCGGACTCAAACGTCGCGCGATGAGCGTCGACGGACGCTCTCGCAAAATTTTCTGGTCACTCCGAGATCCATCTCCAGATTCCTGGACGCCGCCGAACTGGAGCGTGACGACGAGGTGGTGGAGGTTGGCGCCGGCTCAGGCGCACTTACCGGGCTACTCGCCGACCGCTGTGCGCGCCTCGTGGCCTACGAGGTCGACCGAAGCTGGTCGAGCAAACTTGAGGCGGAAGTCGCCCGTCGGACGAACATCGAGATCGTCTACGAGGACTTCCTCTCGGCTGTCTTGCCGACCGGCCCAATCAAGGTGGTTGGAAACATCCCCTTTGGGGCGACGTCGGCGATCGTTGACCGAGTGTTGAGTCTCGAAGCGGTCAGGTCGGCAACGTTTATCACCCAACTCGAGTACGCCAAGAAGCGTACTGGTGCGTACGGCCGTTGGAGCCGCCTGACGGCCACGACCTGGCCGGAACACGAGTGGGAGCTACGTGGACGGATCCCCCGGACCGACTTCCGGCCAGTTCCCCGGGTCGACGCTGGGGTCTTGCACCTGCGCCGTCGCGACTCTCCGTTGATCGAAACTGGCCGGATGCGGGCGTACACCGCGATGGTCGAGCTCGCGTTCAGCGGCGTCGGCGGGTCGGTGAGGGCGTCGCTGAGTAAGAAATACCCCTCGGCCTTGGTGCGCGAGAGCCTCGGTGTCGCAGGGGTGCCGGCAGACGCCGTCGTGGCCTACGTATCCCCGGACCAGTGGGTTACGGTCTTCCGCAGTCTCGTCGGTACGACGTCCGCCACATCGGCGAATGCGGCGAAGCATCGGCGTAGACCTCAGCCCTCGCGGCGAAAGACGAGGTGATGGTGCCGGGCTATCGCCCGGTACTCCTCACGCTCGGCGGCGAGAAGTTCGGCCTCGACCATATCGGTCAACCAGCCAGGCTCGTGCTTGCGGTGCTCGTCAGTCATCACCTCGTTGAAGACCCGGATTCCGTAGAAGCCCACGGGCGTGAACCCGGCCGCCACAATCTCATCGACGACCGCCGTGGTGTCTACTGGAGGCGCGGCAACGTGCTTTCCGGGCATGCCTAGTCGCAGGCCTTCCCCGCGCAGGTCGCCGAGCAACGCCCGAGGATCCTGGGTGCGCACGGCTGTCGTCAAAGGCACCGCTACCGGGTTGGCCACCACCAGCGACACGATCCCGCCGGGACGCGACCGGCCGGCGAGTGCTCGGGCGAAAACCGTCCGGTTGGCGACGTACTCGAGGACGTTGTGCGCTGTAACTACGTCATAGAACTCCGCGTGCTCGCCTAACGCGGCCTCGGCTGGTTCGTGAAGCACGAGCGACTCCCATGAGCGCGCGGACGTCACCCCGCGCAACGCGTCGGTCGCCACCGCCACCATGTCCGGATCAACGTCTGCAATCGTGATGGTGTGACCGCTGATCGCCGCCCGCATTGCGAGGTCGCCGTCCCCGCGACCTACTTCGAGCCACTTCGAGCTCGGGCGAACGAACGGTTCCAGAGTGCGCCATACAAGTTCAATCCGCGACTGGTGCCAGGGCTCCCGCATCATCGTGGCGTAATCCGACGCTCGACCGCGCAACGACCCAGCTACGTCACTAGCCTTGCCGCGACCGGGCCATGCGCTCATGAAGGGTTCCTCAACTCGTGACGATTCTATGCCCCGGCGGCGCCGTGGGCGGCAACTGTGCCATCATACGAGGGTGCGAGTGCTTATATTGTCCTGGGAGTACCCCCCGGTTGTCGTCGGTGGCCTTGGCCGCCACGTGCACGGCTTGTGCGTCGCGCTCGCGGCGGCGGGGCATGAGGTGACCGTGATGACCAGGGGCGCTGATGACGGCACCAGTCCGGCCGTTGAAGTCTTCGAGGGCGTCCGGATCGTCCGAACCGAGCCCGACCCGGCGGTGCCGACGATTGGTCCCGACGACATCGTCACCTGGGCCCTAGCCTTCAACCACGCCCTCACTCGCGGTGCGCTTGCGTTAGAGGGCCCGTTCGATGTGATTCACGTCCACGACTGGTTGGTCGCTCACGCAGGTGTCAACTTGAGCGTTGCGACCGGCGCGCCACTCGTCGTGACCGTGCACGCCACCGAATCCGGCCGTCACGGGGATTCGTTGCGCACCGATCTACACCGCACAATCCACGGAGTCGAACGCTGGATGCTGGGGTCAGCGAACCGGGTGGTGGTGTGCTCGACGCACATGCGTGATGAGGTCCAACGCTTGTTCGCTCTCGCCGTCGGCCAAGTCGAAGTGGTGCCTAATGGTGTGGACGCGCGTGCGTGGTCATCTTTGACGCAACCTGCTGACCGAGGCGGTTTCAAAAAGCACGGTTCCGGTCCACTATTGGTTTGCATTGCGCGTCTCGTGCGTGAGAAGGGCGTCGGGGACCTTATCCGGGCGGCGGCGTTACTGCGGCATCGTCACCGCGACCTGCGAGTCGTCGTCGCGGGTGAGGGCCACAGACGCGAAGACCTCATTGCAGAGGTCGCCGAGCAGGGTGTCCAAGACATCGTCGACCTCGTGGGCTTCGTGCCACAGGACCAACTGGCGGCTTTGCTGGCCGGCGCGTCGGTGGTCGTAATTCCGAGCCGGTACGAGCCATTCGGTCTGGTCGCGTTGGAAGCCGCCGCGGCCGGGGTGCCGAGGGTGGTCGCTGCGACCGGTGGCTTACTCGAGCATGTCCGGCATGACCGGAATGCGTTGACCTACCCGCCGGGCGATGTGGGTGCCCTCGTGACAGCGGTCGATCGCATGTTAAATGAGGCTGGTCTCGCCGAGCGGCTAGTCCGTACTGCCACCGCAGACCTCAGGTCAGCTCCCGGCTGGGATGAGGTCGCGGTCGCTGTGACTGGTGTATATGAGCGCGCCCGAGAAACGATGTGCGAACCTTGATGAGACTCCCACCACATCATGATGGATCAGAGCTGTACGTAAGTGATCCCCACCCACAGCTTGGCGAACTCGTCACCGTGTTCGTCCGCGTGCCGCGGTGGGCCGACGTGCGCCAAGTGTGGGTGCGCTCGCGGCCCGACGGAACGCCGCGCCTACGGGAGGGCGTCCCAGACCGCGTCGAGGAGCACGACGTCATCTGGCGCTGCGAGTCGCCCGTTCACAACCAGGTAACGCGGTACCGATTCCAGCTTCGCTCCCCTGGGGGTCTGTCGTGGTTGACAGCGGCCGGCGTCTCGCGCTGGGAACCACCAGAGAGCACTGACTTCTGCTTAACGACCTTCGCAGGGCCTCCGGACTGGGTGTCGAACAGCGTCTTTTACCAGATCTTTCCCGACCGCTTCGCAAACTCAGGTGCCGCGCGCGAATGGCCGGAGTGGGCGGCGCGGTCGGCCTGGGATGATCCAGTCTCAACCGATTGGCGGGTATCCATCCGGCAGGCCTACGGCGGGGACCTCCAGGGCGTCACCGAGCGGCTCGATCACATGGTACGGCTGGGCGTCAACGCTGTGTACCTAACCCCGTTCTTCAGCGCGCCGTCATCCCACCGGTATAACGCAGATGATTTTACTCATGTCGACCCCCTCCTCGGGGGCGACGAAGGACTCGCAATGTTGTCGGCCGAAGTACACCGTCGCGGAATGCGAATTCTGGGCGATTTAACGCTTCACCACTGCGGCTCGACGCATCAGTGGTTCCAAACCGCACATGAGCTAGGACAGGCCGCGGCCACTTCGGACCACTTCCCGCGGGAGGGGACCGATTTCGCATATTGCCGTGGCATCCCGACCTTGCCCAAGCTCGATTATCGTTCCTCACGTGTGCGCGAGGCGATGGTGACGGGGAATAAATCCGTCGTCGCCCGTTGGCTTCAGCCTCCCTTCGAGCTGGATGGATGGAGGGTCGACCTGGCCAATATGGTCGGGCGATACCGTGGCTCGGATGAGAACCAGGCAATCGCACGCGCCACTAGGCGAGCGATGAGCGCGGTGAACCCCGCGACCTACCTCGTCGGTGAGCACATGTACGATGCCTCTCCGGATCTACTTGGCGACGGTTGGCACGGCGTTATGAACTATTCAGGGTTCACGTGGCCAGTGCTCGGCTGGCTGGGGGACGTCGAGCCGCTCGGGCGGGCTTGGTTCATGGGAAATCCCGTGATGCCCTCCCTCTCCGGCCAGGACGTCGCCGACGCTCTTGACGCTTATCGCTCCAACGCACCGTGGACGGCGACGACGCACGCATTGAACCTACTGGGCTCCCACGACACGCCGCGATGGCGGTCGGTGGCCGGAGACGTTGAGACTGCAGTGGTCGGAATCGGGTTGCTGATGAGCTACCCCGGTGTGCCGTCGTTGCTGTATGGCGATGAGATCGGCCTCACCGGAACCAAGGGAGACCTGGCGCGGTCCCCAATGGTTTGGGACGAGAGCCGTTGGGACACCGCCTTGTTCGAGGAGTACCGCCGGCTCATCCATTTGAGGCGCGACCACGTCGCCTTAGCACGGGGGGCTTCCGCTGGGTTCACGTTGGGGAGGACGTTTTGATCTTTTTGCGGGAGAGCAGCAGTCAGCGCTTGCTCGTGCGGGCTAGCCGACGCGCCCACCGACCCGTACCCCTACCTCCCGAAGTTCTGCTCGGCTATCGCGCGACCAGCGCCGCTCTGCTCTACGGGCAGGTGCCTCTACGAGAGAGACCCGATGGCGTCGTCGAGGTGCCCGGCGAGGGCCCCTCGTTCGAGGTGTGGGAGCTCGACACCGCGCCGGCGCAACGTCAGGTGTCGTAGTGGTTTAGCACGGAGCCGCCGGGGGACACGAGATCGTCGACGTATGGCTCAACCCGCGGGTCGAGTTGGACGCTTTCGGAGGCGAGGTAGCCGCCGAGCTGGTCGGTGTTGCGAGCGCCGATCAGGATGCAGTCCACCATGGGCCGGGCACGCAGCCCACGCCAGCGCCAACTGTGTCAGCCCAGTGCCGAGCTCGTCGGCGAGCGAGCGGAGAGCGTGCGCTCGCTCGAGGCCTGCGCGGAAGCGGGGCTCGTCATCAACGGACCAGCGCAGTAGCCTTCCTGACGGCGATGGATCCGCATACTTTCCGGTGAGCAATCCCTCGGCTAGGGGGCTCCACGCGACCACCCCCATATCCCAGCGGTCCAGAGCAGCGGCCGCGACGTGTTCGACAGCTCGCTCAAGCATGCTATACGGAGCCTGGTCACACACGGCCGGAGGCGCTCCAACGGCCGCAAGTGCCTGCTGGAGCGCATCGAGCTGGTGGTTGCGGAACGTGCTCGTACCAATCCGCAGAACCTTGCCCTCAGTGACAAGCTCTGCCAACGCACCCGCGGTCTCCTCGGCTGGGACGTCTGGATCGGGACGATGCAACAGCGACAGATCGATACGGTCGGTGCCCAGCCGACGTAGCGAGATCTCAGTCGCGCGTCGGACCGCATCCGCTGACAGGCCCCGGTCGGCAGGCCGGGGCCCGAACGGTGCGTACACCTTGGTACTGATCACGACCTCGTCGCGAACAGGTGCGAGGAAGGCGCCGACGATTTGCTCAGACCGGCCGCGGCCATAGTTATTGGCGGTGTCGAAGTAGGTGATGCCGTGGTCGAGTGCCGCGCCCATCAGTCGCTCCGCTTCCTCGGCCGAGGTGTCCCAGCCGAAGAGCCAGGTGCCGAGCCCCCACGGTCCTGGTTGCCACCGCCTCGCAAGTTCGCGGGGAACCTGCCCCCAGCCCGCGCGGGCACTATCCTGCCCGTCAGACATTCTCACGTCGCCGGGACGGGGACGGGCCGCCCGCCCGCACGGGCCGACTCGGCGGCGGCGGCGCCCGCAAGGGCGATGTTGAGCGACGCCTCGAGCGACAGGTCCGGCAGGCCGCCCGCCACGGCCGCCAAGAAGCGCCTAAGCATAAGCCTTTCGGGCTCGCGGCCCAGGCCCCACAAATCTCCGTACAGTTCGGCCGGGCGGGTGGGGACCGTCGTCCATTTCCCGCTATCGTGCCGGTACACCCGTATGTCGCCCTGGTAGGCACCTGCCGGATCCGACTCAAGGGACCACCACTCTCCTGTAAGGTTCCACCGGGTCACCGGGCGGGGCGCCAGGCCGCTGCTCGCTACGTAGTGAACAGCGCCGGCGGCGGTCTGAACAAGCGCTACCGGCTGTAGAGGCCCGTCCCGTCTGCCGCGCCGGTTAAGGGGCTCTATGCCGGTGACGACAGTCGCCCGATCGTCCGTCAGGTGCAGGAGCGGCCCGAGGCCGTGGGTTAGGTACCTCGACATTTCCAGATCCTCCCTCCACCGAGCGGCTGGAGCGGAGGAGTCCATCTCCAGGTACCAACCCTCGCCACCCAGCACGCCGCCGCGTAGGACGGACAGCTCCCGGCGCATCGCCAGCACTGCGGGGAAGTAACAGAAAGATTCGGCGAGGGCGGCGTGCCGACCGCCGCGCTCGGCGGCCGAGCGGACCGCGTCGGCTTGCGCTGCATCGGTAACCATAGGGCACTCGACCAGCACGTGGCGACCGGCGTTGAGGGCCGTCACTGCAATGTCCGCCTGGAACGATGGCGGTGTGGCGACGACGACCACCTCGGGTCGACAGGCTCGAAGCAATGTCGCAACGTCGTCGAAGGCGTCGACCCTGAAGAGGCCGTCTACCGACCGGCGGGCCCTCGCGAGCTTGCGGTCGCAGACTCCGACGAGCTGAGCGTCGGGGTGCCCCACCAGCGCCCTCACAAGCGCGTGGCCGCGCGGCCCGGCGCCGACAACCGCGACCCGGAACCGTGTGATCATCGACCGGCCTCCCGGCCTGGCCCGGGTGCGTAGAGGAACCGCTGGCGCTGCGAGGCGCGACGCTGGGCTACCGACCGGCTAATGACGTGCAGGTCTTCGCCTGAGCGCCTCGTCCAGGGTGGTACGCCAGTTCGTAGCGAAGTCGTGGTGGCGTCGGGCATCTTCGGCGGCGGCGGTGCCCAGCAGGATCCGCTCCTGAAGGGGCATTCGGGTGAGTTCGTCAATCATCCGGGCGACACTCTCGACGCTGCGATCCTCCGCAAGGACGCCGTTGCGTCCGGGCACCACCAGCTCCCTGTACACGCCAGTCGGGACGGCTGACACAACTGACCCCCCGCCGTCGCTCATTAGCGCGGCCTCGACCGGGGTTACCGAAGCGGCCTCTCCCCAGGACAAGAATGTCGCCGTGAGCGTACCCTCCCATTGACACAGCGCTGAGATCACGTCATCGTCCTGGCCGTCCAGTAGCACCGCGGACGACTCGAGCTCGGCCACAGTATGCGCCAACGATGGGTTGGGCACCGGATTCAGTACCACGGGCACAACCCTGTCATCAATCAACCGACATGCCTTGACAAGTAGCGAGAAACCCTTCCCTGCCCCCGCGCGACCCCAGCTGAGCGCCAGGGGCCGATCGAGTGGTACGCCGAGGGTGCGTAGCGTATGACGCACAGTCGAGTCGGGCTGGCGCCGGAACTTCGCGTCGCTGGTCGGCACCCCGGCCCGAGCGAAGAGCATGTCGTCCTCGTCGATGCCGTAGACGCTCGCGTATTGCCGACGCATCCACGCGGACTCCCAGCCGACGTTCACGCGTTCGTCAGAACGGGCTAAGTGACCCATCACGGCGTCGCTGTATGCCTCGGGCCGGTCTGCCCCGCCGTGCGCGCTTATGGCCGGATTGTGCGTCATGTGCACGTAACTGACGCGCAAGCCCAACTGGTCTGCGGCTCTCAGCACGAACCGAGGCGCCATCGCGAACATGCTCATCCCGCCGATCACCAAGACGGAGTCAACCGACTGGGCGAGATGTGCCACTAGTCGCCCCACGGCGGCGCCGAGAGCGACGAAGTGTTCCAGATGGTCCGACTCCGAGCTGGAGCGGCGGGGGTCGACAAGCGGATGGAACTCTACGTGCCCCGGTCGGACGTATTGCTCCATCGCCTGCTCTAGCGCGGCGTCATCAACACGTCCTCCTAACGCCCTCTCGGCTACATGCCAGGTCAGTTCGACGCCGTGCGCGGAGGCAACCTCCTGGGAAATAGCTCGTGCGTCCAGGATGTTGCGGACGTAGCGTGCTACGCCACCGTCTACGCGGTAGAACCCCTCATTCGTGACCAGGAGCACCGCGACCCGGTGGTCAGCCATTCAGGCTGGACAGGGCGTCGTCGAAGCCGTGGCGGTAGAGGTAGGCGACCACAAGCCGATTCATCCCGATGCCGCAGCGGCCGCTCCACAGTTCCTCGCCATCCGAACTGCTGATCCCGAAACTCTGGGTCATGTGGTCGCCCTCGGCGGAGCATCCGGAGATCTCGCGCAGGTCGAAGCGGTCATCGAAGTGATTGGCCCACTCGGGCCTGAACCGATCTGCGCGCAGACTACTAAGCGGCACCTCGATGTCCTGAACCGGAACCTCGTCGGGTGTCTGGGCGTCGTCCTGCATCTGAACCAGCGACGGAATCTCCATGCAACCCTCAGCGACGACGACCTGCCAGGCAAGATCCCAGCTACTCAGCGGCCCGGTCAGGCCCTCACGTACCTCGCGGCGGATGCGCCGTACGTCGTCCCGACTGCCCAGAAACACGTGCTCGACCCGCATGAATTCCCGCGCCTTAATGGGGCCGTCCAGGTGGCGTGACAGCTCGTTGCGCCAGGTCCACCCGCCGAGGGTCTCGACGATACGGATTGGGGTCGTGGAGACGTCGAGCTCACGGCCCCGGAGCATCTGGTAGAGGCTGATGCACTGGACAGGGTCAAGCACTTGATCGGCGTCAACGCCGGCGGGAACGAGCGACTCCGGTGCGTACTGGCTAAGGCGGAAGCTGTCGAGGGCCTCGCGCGGGATCAGCCGCGGAAACAGCCACTCCTCAAATCCGAGTTCGGCGGCACGGTCGAGCACCGCGCTCTGGAGCTTGCGCAGGAGCCTGACCCACGGAGCGCCATAGACGTACTGCCCTTCGGCAAACTCGTGAATCCACCCCCTGTCGAGTGCCTCTGCGGTCACATCGCCGCCGGCCATCTGCTTGATCTCCTGCGTGTCGATGACGGTTCCCAGCTTCATTCCGTACTCCTAATCGTGTGTCGGTCATCTCGGGCGCGCAAAACTTCGCGGACGCCGCTCGTCAGGCTAGTAGCATAGAATAGGTCCGGCGCGGTGCTCTCGGCGGCCCGCTGCACAGGCGTGATGACCACGGCGCGCAGTCCGGCAGACAGCGCCGCCTGGGCATCAGTGGCCCGATCTCCGAACATCCAAGAGCGACTCAAGTCGATCTCGAACTCCTCGACCGCACGCCGGAATAGGGCGCCAGCCGGCTTGCGGCACCCGCAACGCAACGCCGCAACGTGCGGGCAGACGTAGACGTGGTCGAGGACGAGTATCTCACGCAGTTGGCGGTGCATGCTGTCCAGGTCGCAAGGGTCGAGTAGGCCGCGATGTACGTCGGGCTGATTCGTCACGACGAACAAGCGCGCCCCAGCGGCACGCAGGGCCGCCGCCGCCACGACGGCGTCCGGCACAAGTGTGAACTCGTCGACTCGCCATGGCGAACTCCGGCGGTCGTCACGCACTACGTGCGCGTTTAAGGTGCCATCGCGGTCAAAGAACACCGCCCATCGGTCTAACATCCCGCCTCAGTTTCCCCACATGTCATGCAGCCGCCATCCATCGCGCCCGCTCAGACTTGGGGCGGCCGCGCACAGGTCAAGCAGGTTCGTCCGGCGGACCGACAGTGAGCCCAAGTCCAGCGACAGGTACTCCTCGTGGGCAGTCACCAGCACAACACAGTCAGCGTCGGTCGCTGCGGATGACACCGTGCAGCGGCGGTCGACCGCATCGAGCGCGATCTGTTCCGCGTGCGGGTCGTGCGCCGTCACCGTACAGCCGAACGCAGTGAGCTCTTTGGCTAGCCGCAGGGCGGGCGAGTCTCGAAGCGTCGTGATTCCCGGCTTGTAGGTCAGCCCCAGCAGGCACACGCGCCGCTGATACAGACCATCGAGAATCCGGTCTAGGAGAGCCACCGGTGCGAGCGCGTGGCTGGCATTCGAGCGGCTGACCGCAGCAAATAGGGTATCGCGGCCGAACATCTCACCCGCCTCCCACAGCGCTCGGACATCGCGCTGCGGCGTCGCGCCAGCATATGCCTGTCCGGGACGTAGCGGGGCCTTTGGGCTCACTCTTGAGTCTGCCCGGACTGCTTCCATCACGGCAACCGGGTCCGCTCCGAGTTCGCGAGCGATCCACCCGAGATCATTAGCGAAAACGATGCACATGGACAGGAAGACGTTCGTGCCGTGCTTGACCAGTTCGGCTTCCACGAGCCGGACCCGCCGGGTATCTCGTGCGTTCCACTGGGCAACCAACTCAGCGACCACGGGTGGGAGGTCCGGAGCGTTGCAGCCCACAACCAGGCGCTCGGGGTGCAGGAAGTCCTCGAGTGCCGACCCGAGCCGCAGGTTCTCGGGCACGTGGACCAGGGCCCGGCTGTCCGCCGGCAGGCCGCTCGAGCGCAGAAGCCGCTCGCAGGTGCCTGCCCGAACTTGGCTACTGAGCAATATTGCCGGTCCGCTGACTCCGCGCGCCAATAGCGCGCGGACCGCATCCTCGGAGCGCGAGTCGTCGGTCTCCCCGTTGACGGTCGTACGCGAGTCGTAGGCCACCGCAACGAGCACTGCGCTCCCCAGAGCTCGGTCCAGGTCAGCCTCATCGGCCAGCACGACGTAGCGACCGTCGGCGGCGCGGCCGCGATAACCTCGGCCACGCCCGGTTCACCGGCCGTGCCGCCACGTGCCTCGAGGACTCCGCGCGCGCTCTCATCATGGTCCCAGCCCCGAACGGAGTAGCCAAGTTTGAGCGGCCCCGCTGACGTGACCGACGCGAGGTGCCAGTCTCCTACGACAACGACCTCATCCATTGGTTCTGTGCTCCTGCAGGAGACGACGCACGCACGTCACCAGCGCGTCGAGCGACGTCACGGATGCGTGCCATCCGAGCCCGTGGGCCAGCGAGAGGTCGAACTCGACCACCGGGACGTCTCCCGGCCAGCCGCGGCTCGTATCGCCGAACTCAATCAGGGGATCGACCCCAAGCTCCTTGGCGACCATCTGCGCGATCTCGGACACGCTGACGGTGTCTTCCGCTCCGAGATTTGCGACCAGAACGTCTCCAGCGGCGTAAGCAGGAAACGTCAGGAGGGCCCGAGCGCAATCCTCAGCGAGGAAGTAATTCTTGCGCTGACGTCCGTCGCCGAGCACTTCAAGTCTCGTGGGGTCCTCACGCGCCTTATGCAAGAAGTCGTACACGACCCCGTGGTTGAGACGGCCGCCCACGACGTTGCCAAAGCGCAGGATAGTCCCCTCTATGCCGTACAAATGGTTGTATGAAGAAATCAATGCCTCGGCCGCCAGCTTGGAAGCGCCGTACACGGAGATGGGCGACAGAGGTCCATAAGATTCCGACGTCGGCCGCCGCGAGGGCTCGCCATAGACCGTGGACGAGGACGAGAACGCGATTCTCGTGCGGCCGGTGGCACGCATCGCCTCCAGCACGGAGCGAGTTCCAAGGATGGACTGCTCTACGTCAACCCAGTTGTCGACAAGGCCCACCCGCATGTCAACGCTCGCGGCGAGGTGCACGACGTCGTCGACTTCGTTGATGTCGATTACGCGCCGAAGAGCCTGGGTGTCGAGAATATCGATCTGCTCGAATAGGCACGTCCCGGCCTCCACGTGCGGTGCGATCCATCGCATCGTGCTGTTGGAGAGGTTGTCGACCACCACTGGCGTGCGCCCATCGGCGACGAGTGCGTCAACGACATGGCTTCCAATGAAGCCGGCACCGCCGGTGACCAGCGTTCGTCCGTTCACAGATCTTCTCCCGTCGTGCGCATCGCAAGGCAGATGGCGTGCGCGATCAGTAGGTGCAGCGACTCCACCCCCGGTGTTGCGTATGGTTCCACGTCCATCTCCACGTTTACGTGCACGTCGGCGAGGTCGCCCAGTGCACCCCCGTCGAAGCCGGTGACGGCGATAACCGAAGCACCATGCGACCTTGCGAGGCTCGCGAGCTCGACTAGGTTGTTCGATACCAGACCCTCCCGCGAGCCGCCGTGCACGGAGAAGAGCACCACGGCGTTCGTGCCGACCAGGTGCTCACCCTGTAGCCATGGCTCGGCGAGGTGCGCCAATGCCAGCGCGGGGTCATCATCGTTCGTCCATGCAGTGAGACAACTGATGTCGTTCGTGAGGGCCACGGTGCGCAGGTGGGGGAACCCAATCCGACGAGTGAACTTTGTAAGGTCCGCCGCGAAGTGCGCCGCGGTCGAGCTGGAACCGCCATTGCCGGCAACGAGAACGACGCCGTTTTGCACCCGGACCTGGTGCAAAACTTCGGCGGCACTCAGGATGCCTCGACCGCTAATTCGGTTGAGCGCGTCGGAGGAATTCCTCCACAACATCGCTATGTCGTCTGCTGTATTCATGGTGAAACCTGCTCCCATCGTTGGTTTTTCGCTGACCGGTAGGCGGCCTCTACGACGGCGAGAGCTCGCCGTCCAGCGTCGCTCTCCTGGAGCCGCGGTCTCGCCGTCGCCTCCCGGAAATACTCCCACTCACGATCCCAGGAGCGGTCCATGCCGCGAAACTCGGTGATCTCCTGTCGGAACGGGCCGTCGGTACGGGGTTCGACCACCAATGTCTCCACCCCGTACGAACCACCGAGGCCCACGACCCGGATGGTCGCCCGCTCGCACGTAACCTCGAGCGCGAACCGGTTGCGCCAGAAGGCGAGACTGCTTCGCACAGTAGCGGTCACCCCCGACCGCAGGGCGAGCAACAGGTGCGCGTCATCCTCCAGGTTGCCCGGCAGGGCGAAGTGGTGTCCCAGTCGGGCAACCACGGCGTCGACGGGCGACACCAGGTGCTCGACTAAATCCACTAGGTGGATGCCCTGCTCCATCAGTCGCCCTCCGGATACCTGCGCTGGGTCGGACCGCCACTCCTGTGCATACCCGTCCCGCAGTCCGTGTCCATAGGCGGCGTCCAGCGCTAGAACTCTACCGTGGGCTCCAGTCTCGAGTAGCTCTCGCGCGGCCGCAATGGCCGGGTGGAACCGATGGTTGAACCCGCAAATCAGGATCCGGCCCCGCCGGGTCGCGACCTCGGACATCACCGTTGCGTCCTCACTGGACGCGGCGAGCGGCTTCTCGCACAACACGTGCTTTCCGGCCTCCAGTGCCGCGAGGACGATCTCGCGATGTGACCTAGGCGGCGAGGCAACGATCACGGCGTCTAGGTCCTCGCGCGCCACGAGGTCCTGCCAACTGTCGACCGCTTCGCCCCCGAATCTCTCAATTATTGCTTCGGCGCGCCTATCTCGCTGGGAGTAAAGCGCGATCAGCCGATCCTCCGGCGCCAGCGCCGCCAGCCGTCGGTTGGCCTGCAGTCCGGCCCCCACAATACCTACCCGCACGTCATCCTCATACTTCCTCTCGTGATCATGAGATCGTCGGCGCGGCCTCCTACCGAAACGACCTGCGCAGACCAGTCGCAACTGGTCGTACCCGTATGTGCCGCAGTCCCCACGTGGCCATCAACGCCCGAATTTCCTGCGCCCGACCAGGAACTGCCGCCACCAGCAAGTGCCCGCCTCCGCCAGCTCCAACGACCTTGAACCCCAGCACACCCATCGAGTCAGCACAAGCTGTCAGGCGACGGCACACTGGATGGTCCGCCGCAGGGTTTCGCCTCACCTTCTCATCCCAGTGTCGACGCAAGACCGCGCCGATCTGATTGATGTCCTCGCCGAGGAAAGCTCGCTCGTTCTCGTTCGCGAGCCGAAGCGCCGTGTCCACGACCGCGGAGTTGACTAATCCGGACGAGGCGAGGACCGTCGCGGCGTCGCGGGTTTCGGGCAGGCCGAACAGGATCAGTCGGGAGTCCTTGAGGAGTCGCGTCGCGGCCCGCAGCAAGTCATCACGGGTGTGATGGATCACATGCCCTTCGGTGTTGATGTCGAGCCGCACCGCGCCACCGATTGCAGACACCCAGCAGTCCTGTTTACCGACCGTGCGACCCAACCGGTCGCGCTCGATGGTGAATGCGATTTCGGCGATCTCCGGCTTCGGCAAGACCCGACCGACACGGCGTGCGAGCGCATCGACGAGTGCGACCAGGTAGGCGCCCGACCCGCCTAGACCCGAGCCGGGTGCTACCGGTGAGGTTACAACGACGTGAACGGCTTCCGTGGTTGCTAGGCAGGCGGTCGCGGCGCCGACGTAGAGGTCGGCGGAATCGGCGGCGTGTTCGACTCGGTACCAACCGGGTCGCGGCGGGACCGCGGCGCGCGCGGCGTCGGGATCGCTCGCGACGGACACGACGACCTCACGGTCGATCGCCACGGCCAGCACCCGTGTCTGGCTCCACTGGTAGAACTCCGGTAGATCGGTGCCGCCGCCGGCCACTGGAAGGCGCATCGGGGCGGCCGACACTATTACGTCAGGCACGGTGTAACCCTTCCAGCGTGGACCGAACTCGCTGCGCGCCTCCCCGGCGTGCCGACATCGAGCACCGGCCCTTCGACAAATACATGGGCAAGCGCTCGCGTCGGCACCATCGATCCGAAAAATGTCTCGTCATCGTCCCCACTGAACGTGTCGAGTGCGTCTGCCTGCAGGTACCGCGTCCCGCGGTCGATTAGCGGCAACGGCGAAGACTTGTCGTAGGACACAACCAAGTCAGCGTCCACTTCGATATTCCCCTGGTCCATCGATTGCGACGCGGCGGCCGTCGTCATGACCGCCGCGGCGCTGGTGCGCTGTGCCACCTGTGCCAGTCGCTCCCAGATACTGTCGACTTGCGGGGGCAGGACGTCGCCTAGGACGAGCAGAAACTCCGAGGTAAGCAGGTCTCTTGCAGCGCGTAGAGCGCCCACTGTCCCTGCTGGTGAAGCTTCGCGCCGATACTTTACTCGGTACGGCCGCTCGGACGACGTTGCGAACGCGACCACCTGTTCGGCGTGGTGGCCCACCAGCAACAACACCTCGTCCGGCTTCCATTGGTCGACCACGTCGAGCACATGGGCGAGAAATGGTGCCCCGGCAACCTCGACCATGCACTTCTGTGATCCGCTGGTGACCTGGCGCGACCGGGTCCCAGCGCCCCCACACAGCACGACGACCTGCCTCATGACCGCGCCATCGCGTGCCTGCGGACAGTGCTCGCAACGTGCGCGACCTGCTCGTCTGTCATCGCTGGGAAGATTGGAAGAGAGAGCAGCCGGGGGTACACCTCGTCGGCCACTCGAAC
The DNA here is from genome assembly GCF_038396325.1 of Brachybacterium sp. GPGPB12. Lineage (NCBI taxonomy): Bacteria > Bacillati > Actinomycetota > Actinomycetes > Micrococcales > Dermabacteraceae > Brachybacterium > Brachybacterium sp. GPGPB12. Next base: position 899,527 of record NZ_CP149573.1, read on the forward strand.
ATGGGCCGGATCGGTGGGGTAGTGATCGGCGTAATAGCTGAACTGATGGAGCGGGCGCAGGTGCACGCTAGTGCCCACACCGTCGGCCGCTAGCCGGGTGGCCAACTCGTCACGCTTGAGGTGCGCCGGGACCCGGACGATGAATAGGTACCAGGACGACCTGTTGGTGCGAGTGTCGGCGGGCGGCAAGTCCAACCCCGGGACGCCGTCCAGCTCTTCAAGATAGATGCGGGCGATGCGAGCGCGCCGCGCGTGTAACGCGTCAGCACGCGCCAACTGGCACCGCAATACCGCCGCGAGGATATCTGGAAGGTTGTACTTGAACCCGGCGGCGATTACGTCGTAGTGGGGCGAGCGGCCGAAACGGTGCCGGTCGTGCGCGCTTCGGTCGATGCCGTGTCCGCTCAGCACGCGGCACCTCTGCTCAACGTCCGCGTGAGGTGTGACAAGCAGACCACCCTCCGCGCTGGTTAGCGGCTTGGTGGCGAAGAACGAGAAAGCCGCGGCGTCCGACAGCGCTCCTGGGGTAATGCCGTCCCGCTCTGCCGGGAGCGCGTGCGCGGAGTCCTCTATGAGACGCAAGCCGTGCTCATCGCAGAACCTCCTGGCGGCGCGTACATCGGCCATCCTGCCAGCCATATGTACGAGAACGAGGGCCTTGGTGCGCGGCGTGAGGGCCCGACGCGCCGACTCGAGGTCGATGTTCAGCGTGTCAGGCTCAACGTCAACCAGCACCGGACGGGCCCCGGCGTGCACGACCGTGGTCGCTGTCGCCGTGAAGGTTATGGTCGGGACCACGACCTCGTCGCCCGTACCGACGCCCAGTCCTAACAGTGCCAAGTGCAAGGCGACCGTGCCGGAGCTCAGTAACAGCGCGTGCGGGACCTTCAAGTACGTCGCGAACCTGGACTCAGTGTCGCGCGCGACATCACCGGTCCCGATCCACCCGCCCTCGACTACGGACAGCACCGCCTGCTGTTCCTCGCGCTCGAGGTACGGCGCTGCGAACGGCACCACGAGAGGCTCAATAGCATTGCCCACTTCTTGCGCGACCATCCCGCCGCTCACAGTGTGAGGTAGGCAGAGTCGGCGCTGAACTGCTCGGCAAGCAGGCGGCTCGGGTCCGGGGCGAGCCACGCCCGCAGAACTGGTGGTGGCACGGTGACAACGTCGGCCCCGGCGGCGAGTGCGTCCGAGACGTCCGCTGGTTCGCGGATGCTACCGATCACGGTCCTGGCCGACAAACCACTGCGGTCACGGTGGGCAGTGACCTGCTCGAGAGCCCGGGCTGGGTTGATGCCGGCGTCACGCATTCGGCACCACAGCAGGCTGACGTGGCTCACACCAAGGCCCACAGCCGCCATCGCCTGCCCTGGAGTAGTGCACGCAGTGACGTTGACCTTGATGCCGTTCTGCGCGCAGCGACTGATGAGCGACGTCCGGAGCTCACCAGAGCCAGTTAGCAGTGGGATCTTCACCCGCACCCTGTCGTCCCGCGCGCCCAGCGTCTTTGCCTGATCGAACGCCTCCGCCGGGTCTTCCGACAGCACCTGCAGATGCGACTCATTGGGATCGAGTGCCAGTAACTGGCCCGCGAGGTTGCGCAGGCTCGGCGCACCGGCGCCGCGTACTAGCGTGGAATTAGTGGTGGCTCCCACGACGAGGCCAGTGGCAAACCAGCGTGCGCACTCCTCCACGTCAGCGCTGTCGATGAAGACCTTCGTCATGGTTGTACTCCCGTGGGTTCGTAGTCGGGTCGGTCCTTATTGCGCGCGGCGGCTAGCACGCTACACAGCTCACGGGCCACCGCATCCTCCACCAGATCATCAAGCAACATTGGCAGGGACGTGCGCCAGCTCTGCGACCGATCTCCGGTGGGAGAATTCACCCGCTGAGTCCCGAGCATCAGGTCGAGCACCTGGCTTAGCACGAGACCGGCTCCGCTTCGCCCTAGGCCCTCGTGAGTCCGACGGAGCGCGGTGAGCAGGTCGGCATCGACCGGCGTACCCTCACCTAGGGCGACGAGGCGCTGATGGTGCGACAGCCGGGCAAACGCCTCCTCACTCTGCGGGTCGACGTCGATCAACCTTGCTCCAGCATCGTGGTCGGTCCAAACTGCCGCCACCGGCGGATGGTCGTGGTTTGAGACGCAGGCAACTGCGGCTTCGGGCCACTTGTTAGGGGGAAGCTTGACAAACCACAAAATAATTGTGCGAAGAAGGCCGCGGTCCCCAATTTGCTGTCGAAAATCGGTGGGTACGTTTCCGAGGTCCTCCGTAACCACGTAACAGTCATTCGCCACACTTTCCAGCACCAATAGGTCGAGGATCTCCCGGAAAGGGTACTCGACATACGCCCCTTCGGCCGGCGTCCTGTCCCACGGCACCCAGTACAGTCTGGCGAGGTGCATCGCATGGTCTAGGTGTAGGCCGGCGCCGCGAGCCATGTTCGCCCTCCAGACTGCCACCAACGGCGCGAACCGCAGTCGCTCCAAGGCCATCGGCGAGAAGGGCGCGCTGTCCCAGCCGTGGCCATCGGGCGCGAATCCGTCAGGTGGAGCACCGATGCGCACCTGCGGGACTAGTGCCTCCTGCCACAACCAGCCATCGAAGCCACCTGGGTCGAAGCCGACCGGGAGGTCGTTAATGACGTCGATTTCGCCAGCAATCCTCGCCATCTGCTGTTCACACATCCACTGCTGACCAGACATGGAAACTGACATCGTGGGCGTGTCGCTCTGCAAAGGCTTCGACCTGCGTCGAACCTGGGTCTTGGAGTTCCGTTGGCCACTGTCGCCAATCGCCCCCGAGCTTATCGGCAAGGACGCACCAGGTGGCGAAGAGTCGCACAGGGAGCGCACTAGCGGCAAGAAAGTCCTGCAGCAAGAGATCCGGACTGCCGTCAAGGCTTGACCAAAGCGCCCTCAGCGTGGAGTACTTGGCGGCATGCACCGCGTCGCGGTCGATCGGCGCTTCAGCGGAGTCACTGAGTCCTGCCGGCCGGGACACTGCAACAGGCGTGCCGTCCGGCGCGCGGACGTCCTGCATGGACAGATAGAGCGGGTCCAGGAAAAGGCGTGTGGCCGGGTAATACGGGCTCGGCTCGCGGGGTGTGGTCGGTGCGGCGGCGAGCATCGGGCCGAGCGACAGCGTTGTCGCCCCCTCGCGCGCCGCCCACCGCGCGAGATCGCGTACCGTGCCCAGGTCGCCTATTCCCCAGTCCTGGCTGGAGCGCAGGGCGTAGGGTTGCACGCTAAGTCCCCAACCGCGGCTTGGGGCGGGTGCGGCGACCGCAGGGTCGCCGACTACGGTCATAGGTGCCGTGGATCCGGTCGGATAAAATCTGTGGTAACCGACTGGCACGGAGGTCGGCACGTCCGGGGAGACCGCCACCATCTGACCGTTGGCCAAAACGAGTTCGCCGTTGTCAGAGAAGGCGACCAGTTCGTCGCCGCGAACCGTGAGCATCGGTGCGGCAACGTCTTGACGGGCCTCTTCAGGATCGCCGCCTAGGTAGCGCACAAGATCGGCGGCGACGACGGGATCGAGCTGGCGCACCCGGCGCAGACCGTCGACGTGCTCGACTAATACACCCCACGAGGTCGCCACCTCGATCGGGTTCGGACAGCTCGTCACTGCAGCGCTCCTGCCTGGTCCACCCACGAGTACACGTCGGTCGCGTCGCAGATCGAGTCGAAAACACCGCGCTCAGCGAGCCGGGATATCCGGTCGGCCTCGTCAGGGAAACGACTGATCAAGCAGATGATCTCCTGGCGCAAGTATGCGCGAGCGGCCACAGGATTTCTGGCCAAACGCTTTTTCTCCCGCCAGGTGTGATGGAAGGCGGCGTCCGTAGGCACCGGATCCCACTCGCGGGCCGCAGGGTCCCAGACGGTGTCGACGACGCGGCGTACCGGGACACCGAGCGAAGCCGCCTCAAACACTGAGACGCGCGCTCCGCGAAGGCCGGCCGGGGGTCATACCCTTCGATAGGCGCATGGTTCCCCGCGGCGAACGCCAGAGAGCTGTGCACGAACGCGTCTCTGTGTGCCTCGGAGCCGAAGTAGGCCAGCGCCGTGTTGGCGGCTGACGTCCCGAAGTCCCACCCGTCCTCAACGATTCCGTTTGGGTCGGGCGACCGGTCCCGAGCGGGGTAGACAACGTTGCCAACGGCTTCGCGGTGGGCTACCACGAAGGCCTCGCCACCGAGGTTCTCGATGGGGCGGTGCAGGTAGAGATCAGTATCGAGCCAGGTCAGTGCGGTACTAGACGCGACCAGCGCAAACACTTTGCCAAGGGTGTAGTACGTGGAGGGGTCGTAAAGTTGATGGTCGACGCTGGCCAGTACATCGACGTCGATGGCGCGGTACAGGTCGTCGAGACCCCAGTGCGTAAGCCACCGGTACCCGTCCTGGTCGGTGTAAAGGTCGACCGGGCCGTGGTGACGTTCCCATGCCCGCGCTGAGTGCAACATGGTGACCACCTCAAAGGGCGGTAGGAGACGGTGTACGTCGACCTCAGCCCCGGACCGGATGCGACCTGCGGCGGCGGGTGCGGTCCAGTTGACGTGGGCGGCAGGAAGTCTCCCGTCGTCCAACATGATCATTGCTTCGTCCCTTCGTGCCGCGACTTACACTTCGAGTGCCCCGAAAGGGCGTCGAGAAGCCGGTCGATGTCATCGTCCGTGGTGTAGAAGTGCGGCGCGGCCCGGATGAGTTCTGCACCCGAGGCGTCGTGCCGAACGGATACGACGACCCCGGCCCGCTGAAGCTCTCGCGCGACCTCGCCACCATGCGTGCCCGGTATGTGAAAGCTGACTATAGCGCCCCAGTCGCGGAGCTCCGGGGTACCCAGTACCGGTATATCGAGCGCGCGCAGTCCGTCCACTAGCCGTAGCCTAGCGGCCCGCAACCGTTCTGTCACATAGTGCTGACCGACCTGAGCGAGTAGTCCCAGGGAGGCCGCCAGCCCGACCAGCCCCATCTCGTTCAGGCTACCCGATTCGTAGCGGCGGGCGGTACTGGCGAGGGTCTCTTGGACGCGAAGAGTGCGATGATCTTCCACGGACCGCCATCCTGGGACTGCCGGACGCAGTATGGGGAACAGCTCGCGGCGCACCGATAGCACTCCCATCCCTTTTGGCGCCAGGAGCCACTTGTGGCCATCCGCCACAGTGAAGTCGATGTGGCGACCACACAGCGGTTGCGCCCCGAGAGTCTGGATCGCGTCGACGCACAGCAAGATGCCAATGCCGCGTAGCCACCTGCCGATGCCGCACAGGTCGTCGACGGGCCGGCCAGATAGATAGTGGGTGCTACTGAGCGCAACAAGCCGAGTCCGTTCGTCGACGTGTGGCCGCAGGTGCATGCGGCTAAGAGGGACAGGGCCGACTTCGACTTCCCGAACTTGCACGCCGAGGCGGCGAAGTGACCGCCACGCGTAGGTGTTGGACGGGAAGTCGCCAGCCTCAACCACGACATTGTCGCCCTGTCGCCACTCCAGCCCTGCCGCAACCATTGACAGTCCGGCCGAAGTGGACGGCACAAGGGCGACCTCGTCAGCCGACACCGCCAGCATGGCCGCGGTCTGGCCTCGCACCTGCAATTCGGCGTCCCCCAACAGGTACTCGAACTGACCGCGCGAACCGGCGCGCTGGGCGAGGCCGGTAATCGCATCGACCGTCACAGCAGGCAACGGTGCCACTGCCGCGTGTGCAAGATACGCCAGCTCGCGGGTGACGGGGAACGCTCTATGGCGCAGAGCGTCATCGGCAAGGACCGATTCGACCGTCAACATCCGTGCTCGGCCTCACGGAACCAGCGAACTGTAGTGGCAAGCCCCGTATCGAGGTCGGTTCTTGGCTCCCACCCGAGGAGGTCTCGTGCCTTGCAGATGTCTAGCCACTTGCGCCGGGGTGTCGCCCGCCGAGCACCGGAGAACACCGGCACCCGCGGCAGGCCGTCCCAGACTACGCTCGCCCGGGTGGCCACCTCCGCGATCGGGACACACCGCCCCGAGCCGAAATTGAACACCCCACTGTCACCGTGCTCGAGGTGTTCGGTGACGGCGAGGTATCCGCTCACCATGTCGTCGATGTAGAGGAAGTCCAGAGCACTCGTTCCATCGTCCCGGTTTCCAAAATCAAAGGGCCCTGCGCTGGCAAGCAGAGCGAGCGCCCTCGGGACTAGGCGCGAGCGGTGCGTATCACCAGGGCCGTAGGTGTTCATGAAGCGACACACGGTCGCACGGAGACCATAGGTCGCGGCGTACCCCTGCACCGCGAGGTCGGCGGCGGCCTTGGATGAGGCGTACAGATTGGCGCGGGTAGCGGGCTGGCGGACTCGGGAAGTGGCTCCGACGAGGTGGTATCGCCGTAGTACGCACCGCTGGAGGCAAGGACGAACCGGGCGTCCGGGCGCTCCTGACGCCACGCTTCGAGCATCACGTATGTACCGCGCGCGTTCACGTCCAAGACCTCAGCCGGGTGCGCCACGCTATAAGGCACTAAGGCCTCGGCAGCGAGGTGGAACACGGCGTCGACGCGCCGCGTCCGCAGCAGCGTGCGCACCAGCGCGTCGTCGCGGACGTCCCCAACGACGTAGTCGACTTCCGGACGAGCACGAGTGCCGGGACGACGGTCGAGGACCGTAACGTCGGCGCCCTTGCTGATGAGCTCGTCGACCAAGCGACGACCACCGAACCCCGCCCCGCCCGTCACCAAACAACGTAGTCCGGACCATGCGCCGCTCATCCGCGACCCACCCGGTAGTGGTCGCGGTATACGGCAACTGTTCGACGCAAACCCTCTTCGATGCCGACGACGGGGACGACCCCCAGATTCCGGGACAGCTTCCTGCCGTCGATGCGCGCGTCGAGATTGCGAGCGTGCCGGGCGGCGGCGAGGACGGCGCGACCACCACGCCGTTGTCACGGATGCGTTGGGCGCGGGTTCTGTCGAAGCCGGACTCCCACTCCGCCGCACACTGGACCAATAGGTCGAGAATCTCCGCCGGGGCCGCATTAAACTCGCCCGCCAGATTGAACACCTCGCCAGCGGCCGCTGACGACGCCCCTGCCGCTAGCACCATCTCGATGACGTCTCCGATGTATAGAAAATCGCGACTATGTTGCACCGAGTCCGCGTACAGTCGCGGCGGGATCGGCTCGTCGTGCGCGTAAAGAGCGCTCAGGGCCCTTGGTATCAGGCGCGAGCCACCGTAGTCATGCGGCCCGTAGACATTGCACGGCCGCAGGACGGTGACAGGAAGCCCGCGCGTGGCGTGGAAGGCGCGGGCGAGAATATCGCCTGCGGCCTTACCAGCTTCGTAGACTCCACGCCCTCCCAGGGGTGCGCCTTCGTCCGTTGGCTCATCCCCCGACTCGCCGTAGACCTTGTCGGTTGAGATCGTCACAATCGAATCGGGCACAGGGACATCGTCTTCCAGCAAGGTGCTGAGCGGCGTCACCACCCCCATCGCGTTGGTTCGGATCGCCTCGTGCGGTTGCATTGCGGACCGCTCGATCACTGAGTACGCGACCAAATGCACGATCACATCGTGGCGCGTGCGAACCATCTCAGCGCGCGACTCGTTGGCATCGAGGACGTCAAGCTCGACCATCCGCAGTTTTGGGTGATCCAGCAGACCTTGGCAACTGAGCGCGGAGGCCCGGCTCGGTGTGCAATCTAGGTCGGCTACAGTGACGCTCGCACCAGCCGACAACAGCGTTGCTGCGAGGTTCGCGCCGATGAAGCCGTTGCCACCGGTCAGCAACACACTCTTGCCGGCGTAGGAACGTGCAGCAACCGACGACGCTATCGGCCCGGGGCGATGGTGAACGGTGTTTGTCGTCATCGTGCCCTAACTGTCCAGCTCATAGGCCACGTCGAGTACGGTCGCTGCAGGAAAACCCCCTGGGATGGTCGCGCCTTGTCGGGAGGCCTCACAACGGGAGAGGGATCAACTGGAGAAGTGCACTTGACTTGGATGCCGGGTGAACTTTCATGTAGCGAGTGCACGACGCTCGGACAAGTCTTGGCCTCGTTGGTCGAGGGGGCTTCTGGCATGACTGTGTGCTTGTTGTAGAGCAACCGCTCGATCTTCTCGAACACCTTATGCCACGGCTGGTCGGTCTTGGCCGCTACCACTTAATTCTTCCTCTCTGTTGCCCATTCGGTCCCCCGCTCCAGGACTCGGATGGGCGAGACCGTCCGAGCCGCTTCGACTTCCCGTACCCGGCGGCCGAGAGAGCGAAGACAACAATGACTGTGACCACGAGCGCCCCAACGTAGACTGGAACGACACCCCACTGATCGATCGCGTACCCGGACACTAGCTTCGACACGGCGAGTACCGACATGGTAAGTGAAAACAACACTCCGGCGACCCTGCCGCGCGCCCCTCGGGTGCCTGAAAGATCAACACGATCGTAGCCACGGAGCCGAGGAGGTTGGATGCGAGACCCTCGACGACTTTGACCGCTACGACAAGCGGGAGCCACACTACCAGGGCGGGGAGCATGATCGTCAGGGCCAGTGCGACCACTAGTCCGCCGACGATCAGTAGCCCGCGAGTCCGGACGTCGGGGTTGCGCCAGGCGAGGACGGCGGCACCGAGTACCTCTCCGACCAAAGCGATGGCCGCGAACGCTCCCGACCAGGTCGCGATATCGAGACCGAGGCGTTGCTCAACGACCGGCAGGGTGCCGATGTCCCTCAGCCCCCACAGAACCGAGCCGAGACAGTAGAGGGCGAGAACAATGGCGTTTGAGCGAAGCCACGGCAGGGCGTCACGCACGGCATGTCCGTGTTTCCCGGTGGGCGCCGGCGCGACGTCCGCACGCAGGCCCCAGAACAGCGCCGAGGCGAGAAGGAGGGTGGCACTGTTGACGAGGAAGACTGTCGGACCCAGTTGGGCCGCCAAGACCGGACCGACGGCGAGCCCTAGCCCGGCGCCGATCCGGTCGGCGCCATTCAACAGTCCAGCTCCCCGTTCGAGCTCTGCCGAGGGGACCACCGCCGGAACCAAACGGCCCTGTGCGGTGTACATGAGGCCCCCGAGGACCTGCCGGACCGTCAGAAGCAGAACGTAGGCGAGCGGCTGGTACCACTGCAGCGCGGCGGTGACGACGGCGAGAGCGATGGTGGTCAAGAGCACAACACGGCGGGCGTTTCGTCGGTCGACCCAGGCGCCGACCCACGGTGACAGAGCCGTGCCTGCTATCACCGGTACCGACATCAGGATGCCGAGGGTGGTCAGGCCTGAGGCGATGAAGACGATATAACTGAGTGCCATCAGACTCATCCACTCGCCGAAGCTACTGGCGAAAGAGATGGCCAACAGTCGACGGAAGTCAGGCGATGAGTGAGTCAGCACCAGCGGCCTGCCGCCGACGCAGGCGCTGTCTCCCAGCCAGTCACAGGGCCGCCGTTAGGTACGTCCCGCCAAGCAGTCACATCGTTTCCTCTTCGCCGTCCAAGCCCGGAAAGTTATCTCGACGTACCCTACCGGCCCGCGAGGCCGTAGCGGTTGCACCAGACCATCAGCATCTCCATGCCAACTCCAAGTTGGGGGTGCGACCGCACGGCTTGGCTCGGGACTGCCGCACGAACAGGTGACAGTTTGACCTGCCCTACGGTTAGGTTTCCACTCTTGGTCGCTAGCTTCCGGTGGTGGTGAGTGCCCGCGGGGTGCGGGCGAGGTCGTAGTCGTGGGGTGTCGCGTACTCGAGGGAGGAGTGCCGGCGACGACGGTTGTAGAACACTTCGATGTACTCGAAGATCGCGTTCGCGAGCTCGATGCGCGTCTTCCACTTCTTCCGGTTCAGCGACTCGATCTGCATCGTCGACCAGAACGACTCCATCATCGCATTGTCGAGGCCATCGCCGACGGTCCCGAATGATGGCAAGCAGTCCCGCTGAACGGATCTTCTGGGTGAAGACCCAGGAGGTGAACTGGACTCCGTGATCCGCGTGCACGATCCCTCCGGGCTCTGGCTGACGTGCACGGATTGCCATGTCCAAGGCGTTCACGACCAGGGTGGAGTCTTGTTTGGAGTCGATGGCCCAGCCGATGATCTTGCGGCTACAAGCATCCAGCACGGCGGCGCAGTAGATCTTGCCCTCCCGGGTGGGATGCTCGGTGATGTCCGTGACCCACAGCTCGTTCAGCGCGAGACGGTGGAACTTGCGGTTGACCAGGTCGTCAGCTGTGGCGACCCCCTTGAGTCGCTTGATTCTGGCTGGGCCTGGAAGGCCACCGATTCCGGCGCGAGTCATGAGGACGGAGATGAGCCGGCTGGAACACGGAATGTTCATTCCGATGGTGAGCTCGGCGTGGATGCGGCGGTAGCCGTAGGTGCCGCGAGAGGCGACGTGGATCTCCCGGATCAGGCCGGTCAGCCAGCGGCGGCGCGACTCAGTGGCACTGGTCGGGCGCTTTCGGTACCGGTAGTAGCCCTGACGGGAAACGCCCAGTAGGCGGCAAAGAGATGCTTGTGGGTGCCCCAGCGTCGACGAGTCGGTCGATCACCGGGTGCGCCCTTTTGGGGCGACTCCTCCCTCCTCGTCGAGCCACGTCGCGGCCCGGCGGAGGATCGCGATCTCCTGCTCGAGCCGCCGGACACGGCCGCGCGCCGCGCGGAGCTCGGCAGATTCCTGACTGCTTCGTCCCGGCCGGCGGCCGTGGTCGATATCGTCCTGTCGCAGCCAGTTGTGGAGGGTGACCTCGTGGATGCCCAGGTCCAGCGCGGTCTGCTTGACCTGGCGGCCCTCGCGGACCAGAGCGATGGCACGGGCACGGAACTCGGGAGGGTACGGGCGGGGCATGCGAAGAGCCTTCCATGAAGACCATCGACTAGCGACGTCAACTGGAAACCGAGCCATAGGTCAGGTCAGTTGGGGTGTCAGGCCGCGAGGCTCACGGCCGGGTTCATGATTGTCTCGTATTCGATGGGGGTCAATCGACCCAGACGGGCCTGTCGGCGGCGGCGGTGATAGGTCCGCTCGATCCAGGTGATGATCGCGATCCGGAGCTCGTCTCGGGTCCGCCAGCGCTTGCGGTCCAGAACGTTCTTCTGGAGCAGCGAGAAGAAGGACTCCATCGCCGCGTTGTCCCCGGCGGCACCGACTTGCCCCATGGAGCCGATGAGGTGTTGACGGTTCAGAGCGTGCACGAACTTCCGCGACCGAAACTGGGTGGATTCAATCGGTGGATGCAACACCCTCTTGCTCGAGTGACTGTAGCTGCTCGGCGAACACCTCAGCTGGAGACTTCCAGCCGAGGACCTTCCGGGGACGATTGTTGACTGCCAGCGCGACCGCTTCGAGGTCCTGCACAGTCCAGCGTGAGAGATCGGTACCCTTCGGGAAGTACTGACGTAGCGACCCGTTCGTGTTCTCGTTCGTGGGCCTCTGCCACGGCGAGTGGGGATCGGCGAAGAACACCTTCGTGCCCGTCTCCACAGTGAACTGCGCATGCCCAGACAGCTCCTTGCCGCGGTCCCAGGTCAGCGTCTTGCGCAACTGCCGCGGCAGGGTCGTCATCGAGGCAGTCAAAGCAGCGTTCATCGCCACAGCGCCGTAGCCGGCCAGGGCGGGACCGTTCTTGACCCGCGGTGTCTGCCCGTAGCCGTCCAGCCGAGGCAGGTGCACCAGCAACGTGGCTCGGCTCTTGCGCTCAATGACGGTACCGATCGCGGACCGGTTCGTGCCGATGATCAGGTCACCTTCCCAGTGTCCTGGCACGGCGCGGTCAGCGGCTTCGGCGGGGCGTTCACTGAGGACCACATCCTCGGTCACGTGCCCTTGAGGCTTGTTCTTCGACCGGGCTCGGGGCGCCCGCAGAGATCGGCCGGTGCGCAGGCAGGCGACCAGTTCTCGCTTGAGCGCGCCCCGGCCCTCGATGAACAGGGACTGGTAGATCGCCTCGTGACTGATACGCATGGACTCATCCTCGGGGTAGTCGATCTCAAGCCGGTGTGAGATCTGCTCCGGACTCCACGCCGTGACCCACCGCCGGTCGGCCCGGCGTGGCTTCGACCTGCCCTTCCACGCCGGTACGTCCGGCCCGGCCACGATCGACCCATCTGGATGGCACACATCGCCGCTGAGCCGGTCCTGGACGTAGTTCCGTAGTTTCGGGTTCGCGACCAGCTTCGCGGTCTTCGGCCTCCGCGCCATCAGCTCCGCCTTCCACTGCGCGACCGAGGCCCGGTACTCCAGCTTCCCGCCGCGGGTAGCGGCGTTTCGACGCAGCTCGCGCGAGATCGTGGCCGGGTCGCGGTTGATCCTGCGCGCGATCTCGCGCACGCCCACCTGCTGAGCGTGCAGGACAGCGATCTCCTCCCGCTCAGGAAACGACAGATAACGTCCGCCAGGCTCGGTGAGTTCGATCGTCCTCATGCCGCCACCTTGTCGGAACCAGCGTGCCCCGACGGTCGCAGACACGCCCACCTTCCCGGTCGCGTCCTCCGAGGAGCGTCCCGTCGCTATCTCTTTCCAGAACCTGCGTTCGATGCTCGCGGCGCGTCTTCGGGGCGCCTGGCGAGATCATCGCCGACCGGCCCGTGAGTTCCTTCAGCCATCCAGCTGGTCGTCCCATCAACACCCTCCTCGACCTGAGGTGTTGCGTCCACCAGTTGAATCCACCCTGCGACCCTCGGTCCGAATGCACGATGCGACCAGCGACGTCACCGCGGCGGGATGAATCGCCCGGGGTTTGTTAGAGGCTCGCAAGTGCCGCGTCGGCGGGTGCCGGTGCGGGGTGGTTGTGATGGTAGGTGTCCTCGAGCTCGACGGGCGGGATCATTCCGATCTCGCCGTGAAGTCGCCGGTGATTGAACCAGTCGATGTATTCCGCGGTCGCGATCTCGAGGTCGTCGATGTTCTTCCAGGGCCCGCGGTTGCGGACCAGTTCAGCCTTGAACAGCGAGTTGAAGGCCTCGGCCAGGGCATTGTCATACGAGTCGCCGGTGGAGCCGACCGAGGCGGCCGCGCCGGCCTCAGCAAGACGCTCGGTGTAGCGGATGGCGACGTACTGAACGCCCTTATCGCTGTGGTGCGTGAGCCCGGAGACGGCCTGGCCTGCGTGATCGCGGGTCCAGATGCCCATCTCGAGCGCGTCCAACGCGAGGTCCGTCCGCAGCGACTTCGACAGCCGCCAGCCGACCACGCGGCGGGAGAACACATCGATGACGAACGCGGCATACACCCAGCCGGCGAAGGTGCGGCAGTAGGTGATGTCCGCGACCCACAACTGGTTCGGAGCGGTCGCGGTGAAGTCACGTTCGACCAGGTCAGGACGATTATCCGGGCCACGACCGGAGATCGTGGTGCGCGGGCCCTTGGCCCGGCTGACCCCTCGCAACCCCGCGCCGCGCATGAGCCGCTCGACCGTGCAACGCGCGATGACGACGCCCTCGCGGCGCGGCTGGGCGTGGACCTTCTTCGCCCCGTAGACGCCGAAGTTCGCCGCATGGACGCGGTGGATCTCGACCAGCAGTTCCTCGTCGCGTAGTGCTCGCTTCGAGGGTGGGCGGGTCTTGAACGCGTAGTACGTGCTCGGCGCGATCTGCGTGCCCGCGCGGTCAGCGTTCGACAGATCGGCTCGACGCCGAACTCATGCCTGTACTGGTCGATGTACTCCACGATCAACGCTGTGGGCGGTCGAGCTCCGCGATGCTCCTATGTCAAGTTTGATCGCTCAGGCGGCCATAAGCGTCATCGAAGACGCGGGATCCCCGATCGCCGGCGGTGCCAATGGGGCATCGCTCCCAGGCGCCTGCACGGCAGGGGCCACGTCCGCTCTCTGCGCAAAGATAGACGCGGTCCGAGAGTCGACGTCGTAGCGACCCGCGGCGCCTCTTTGCGAGTCTTGCCGGCGGTGATGAGCTTGTCGTAGTAGGCGGCACCTTCTGCGCCCATCCGGACCTGGGTGAGGGCGGCGGGGCCTGACCCTTGTTCGTGGACACGCTGATTCCAGCATCTGCTGGGGAAGCGAGATCATGAACCATGGCCAGGAAGAACTACTCCGAAGAGTTTCGCCAGCAGGCGGTTGACCTGTACGAGTCGACACCGGGAGCGACGCTCCGCGGTATCGCGGAGGACCTCGGGATCGTCCGAGGCACGCTGCGACAGTGGCTCGAGACCCACGGGAGTGGGAAGAAGACCGCGGCTGACGGCACGCTGACCGACAGTCCGTTGCGGTCCGCGCCGACGCCCAGCACGGCCGATCCCAATGAGCCGCTCGAGCAACGCGTCGCTCGCCTGGAAGCAGAGAACGCCCAGTTGAGAGCGGAGACGACGAAGCTCACCACGGAGCGGGAGATCCTCCAGAAAGCCGCTAAGTATTTCGCTGGGGAGACGCGCTGGTGAGTCGCTTCCAGTTCGTCGCCGACCACCACGCCACCTACCCGGTGAAGCGACTGTGCGAGCTCGTCGAGATCGAGCGTTCCTCCTACTACGCCTGGCAGGCAGGCGCCCCGGCACGGGCCGAGAGAGCCGCCCACGATGCGGAGTCGCTGGAGCGGATCCGCATCATCCACGCCAAGGACGACGCTCAGGGTGTCCCACGGATCACGGCCGAGCTCAACGACGGTGCCGCACTCGAGGACCGCGTGAACCACAAGCGGGTCGCCCGCGTGATGCGGACCGCTGGCCTCGCCGGGTTCGTCAAGAAGCGCCGGCACCGCACGACGGTGCCGGAGCCTGCCGACCAGGTCGTTCCTGACCTGCTGGGCCGGGACTTCACCGCCGAGGCGCCGAACCGGCGCTACGTCGGTGACATCACCTACCTGCCGCTGTCCGAGACCGGCGGGGGTGGGAACCTGTATCTCGCCACGGTGATCGACTGCTACAGCCGCCGCCTGGTGGGCTGGGCGATCGCGGACCACATGCGAACCGACCTCGTCGCTGATGCACTCAAGGCCGCCGCCGCGACCCGTGGATCTCTGGCAGGAGCGATCTTCCACAGCGACCACGGTTCGGTCTACACCTCGAAGGCCTACGCCGATCTCTGCGCCCGGCTCGGCGTGACCCAGTCGATGGGAGCCGTCGGCTCCAGCGCCGACAACGCGATGGCGGAGTCCTTCAACGCGACGGCGAAACGCGAGGTCCTCCGCGACGCCGCGTGCTTCACCGACGAGCTCACCGCCCGCCGCACGATGTTCCGCTGGCTGACCCGCTACAACACCAAGCGCCGCCACTCCTGGTGCCGCTACCAGTCCCCGAACACCTACGAACGCACCTACACCGATAAACTCGCGCTCGCGGCGTAAACAACCCCCGTGTCCACGAACCGGGGGTAGGCCCCAGCCATGTGCAGGGCGGTGTTGATCGTGCGGTTCCCTCCACGCGAGAGCCGAACCCGGACCTTGTTGCCTGACCAGACCGGGATCGGCGCGGTGCCGTTGAATCTCGCGTAGGCATCGCGGGAGCGAAACCTGGCGATTCCCGCTGTCTCGCCGATGATCATCGCTGCGCCCAAGGCCCCCATGCCCGGGACGGCGACCAGTGAGGGATGGCTGGCGCGCACCAATCGGCTTAGACGGCTCTCCAGCGTGTTGATCCTGACGGTCAGCTCGCGAATGTCGACCAGGAGGTCTCGAGCGATCTCGGCGACCGCCCCTTCGACTGGCTCCAGGTACTCGATCAGCTCGTCCAGGAGGTGGTATCGGCGCGGCGCACGGGAGGGAATATCCAGTTCAGGATCGATTTCGTGGAGGAACCAGCGGGCCTTGGACTGCATCGCTGTGCGCCGTGCGACCAGGGTCCTGCGATGGTCTGACAGGAGCTTGATGTCCCGGGACGCGCCCGGCGACTCAGCGGTCGGCAAGCCCTCTTCGCGAAGTGCTACCCGGGCCACGGCTTCCGCATCAATGGGATCTGATTTCCCGCGTTCTCGGTCGCTGCGCCTCATGCCAGCCATCAACCTGGTGTGCACGCGCACGACTCGGTGGCCGGCCTCGAGCAGGTCCGCCTCGAGTCGACGTGTCAGGTGTCGGCAGTCCTCGACTGCGACGGTGACGTCTTCGAAGTCTTCCAGCCAGGTCATGATTTTCCGGTGCCCGGTGGCACGTGCTTCGACCGTAAGTTCCTTGATCCTGCGACCCACTTCGTCCACCGCGACGAGCGTGTGCCAGTCCTTGTGAGCGTCGATCCCGATGACAGTCATGACAGTCCCTTTCCCAGGCCGGATACTGCTCGAGCAGCGGTGCCGAACGCGGGAGGGCACGCCTCAGTTGGGCATTCGAACCAGCAGGCTCCTATCAGGCCACGCCCACCTCCAGCACCGCGGGCCCCGGCGGGACGGCACATCGAGGACAAGCCGCGAAGGCAGCGAAAAAACGAGCCAGCCCCGCCGGGACACCCTCAGTCTGGTACTGACGCGAAAAAAGCCGAGGCTGACCTCAGGATCGAGTTCGCCCTGCGCGACTCACGCACTTCCTTCTCCAGCTCGACCAGGCGCTGGGACTCGCTGGTCGTGGTCCCGGGACGGTGCCCCTCGTCAACCTCGGCCTGCACAACCCAGTTCCTCAGAGTCTCAGGATTGATCCCGAGCCGCTCGCCCACACGGCGAAACGTTCCCGACCTCGTCGATGGATCGCGCCGTGACTGAACTGCCATCCTCGTGGCTCTCTCCCGAAGCTCGTCGGGGTACTTCCTCGGTGCCGCCATGCTCCTCATCCTCCCGTGGATTCAGAGCCTCCACCAGACCCGGGATGCTTCTATGTTGTGTCAAGCCGCGGCGGCGTCCGGGACGGGGTGGGCAACTGCGAGTGATCGGAAGATCTGGCGGCTGATGTAGCGCTTGAGGCGGCGTCGGATCTCTCTGGATGTCTTGCCCTCGCTTTGGCGCCGCTCGATGTAGGTGCGGGTGGCAGGATCGGTGCGCATCCTGGTGAGCACGATGGTGTTCAGCGCGCGGTTCAGCCGTCGGTCTCCACCGCGGTTGAGGCGATGCCTCGTGGTGTTACCCGAGGAGGCCGGGATCGGGCAGACTCCTGCGATCATGGCGAATGCGGCCTCGTTGCGTATTCGGCCGGGGTGCGACCAGACCGTCAAGATCACGGCTGCGGTGACTGCGCCGACTCCTGGCAGGTCCAGCGGCTCGGGAGCTGTGGTCTCCACGAGGTGAGTGATCCGTTCACGGTTCTCGGCGAGGTCCCTCTCGAGCGTCGTGATCTGCTTCGCGAGGCGTGTCGCTTCGGCGCGGGCGGTTGCTGTCCCCAGCGTCTCTTCTCGGCGACGCCAGCTCGCGATCGTCGCGATCTGCGGTCCGGTCAAGGCCCGGCGTGCATCGATTCCAAGGTCGTGGGTTCTCACGAGTGCGGTGAGGGCGTTGATGCACCGCAATCTGTCGGCGTTCTGTTGGTCGCGGGCACCGGTGAGGACTTGGAGCGCCGACTGCAGGTCACCGGTGCGACGATCTCGCAACGTCGTCAACGGCATGACGAGACTCGATCGGGCGGCGAGTAGCGCGTCGAGGGCGTCGGTCTTGCTTCGGGCTCGTGCACGACGCGGGGTCGGTGCCTCGACGACTCGGTAGCCGACCTGCTGCGCGACGTCGCTGAGAACTGCCCCGTAAGAGCCGGTTCCTTCCACGGCGATCAGCACACCGTCGAGGTCTCCCTCGGTGCGGCGCACGATCCATTCTCGTGCGCGTCGCAGCCCTGCAGGGCTGGTCGGGAAGACATTCTGATCGATGAGGCCGCCGTTCGGAGCCTCGATGATCGCGTAGGAGTGGGTTGCGGCGTGGGTGTCGACTCCGACGACGTATCGGTAGAAGTCCCCTACGGTGGCAGGCAGACTGTTCATGACGATGTTCCTCTCGAATCGCTGGGACGGGACGTCGTTGCCGGCGTCGGCCCAGGATGAGAGTCACTACGAGGCGGGCCTGTAATGAGCCACGCCGCCGAGATCGAGCTCCCGGCGGTGGACATGCTTCTGATCAAGCCATCGTGGTGGGCCAGGGCTGGCGCCGGCACCCGGCCCCCGCCGGACAGATCCCGGGAATGACACCCCGCAGGGGTCAGCCGATTCAGGAGTCACGACGGGCGCCGGGCTACCAGCACCAACCCTGCCAGCCAGCCCCGGGCCGGCCACCACGAACACTTACAGGCGATTCAGTCCTACCTCGTTTCTTCTGATGCGGCGCCGTCGGCGCTCAAGGCCTCCGGCGGCACCGCATCAGTGGGCGGCCACGCCGCCTCGCAGGACCGAGATCTCACTCGCGGACCGACCATGACGGACCGCCGACCGTCTGGAT
This sequence comes from Brachybacterium sp. GPGPB12, assembly GCF_038396325.1. Lineage (NCBI taxonomy): Bacteria > Bacillati > Actinomycetota > Actinomycetes > Micrococcales > Dermabacteraceae > Brachybacterium > Brachybacterium sp. GPGPB12. The sequence continues at coordinate 917,789 of NZ_CP149573.1, forward strand.
GCGCCTGCTGAGGTCGCGGAGAGCGCGAGGCGTCTCGTGGTCGAACCGCTGGTTGCTGGCGACGACGTGGATCCTCTTCGACCTGCCGGTCCGTGCGAAGTGGTCGAGCAGGGTCAGCACATCCCTCCCGTCTTCCGAGTGGCTGAGTCCGGCGAGCTCGTCCATCACCACGACCGCCGGCACCTCCAGGAACGGTACGGAGGACGCGGGCGCGTCGAGCTCCTCGAGACGGCCGCGCGATCGTCGCGACATCGGTGAGGACAGGGGCTTCGGATCCTTCCAGGTCGATGCCTCCCTTGACGGGGTCGCAGAGGATGACGGTGCTCTTCGGGGTCAACTGCCGGACGATGTCCCGAAGAACGCGGCTCTTCCCGGACCCGGTGGCACCTTCGATGAGGAGATGGGGCTCCTCGTCCTTCTCGGGAGCCCAGGCCATTCGTCCGACGCCGGACGCCGCAGGTCCGAGGTCGACCGCCGGCATCAGCCGGCCGGCGGGGGCGGCGAGATCTCGGGATGCGTCGAGGTAGGAACGGCCGGTGGCGTCCATGTGCTGTCGGGTCGCCTTCTTGCGGGCGCTGTTGCGGACCATCACGTGCTTCTTCCTGGCATCGTCTCGCGCCCGACGCCGAGAGACGTGGGTTCGACATGTCCGGTGATCCGGTGGACCTTGCCCCTCGAGCGGCGGAGGCGCGCGAGAGCCCTTCGCCTGGGTCGAGCGTCCTGGTGCGCTCACCACGTCCAGTGGGCGGGGGATTCTCCGGCGTGCGCTCAAGCCGCCGATCGCCCTGCAGCAGCGATGCTCCCAGGGGCGAGATCGAGTGCGGCCTCCAGCCTGGGCGCCAGGGCGAGGCGCGGGTCGTACTCCCCGTCCTCGATCGCGATCACCGTCTCCACCGGCACCTCGAGCCGCTCGGCGAGGTCGGTGCGGCTGAGCTCGAGGTTCACCCTGTGCACCCGTACCGCGGCTCCGATGCGCGCCGTAGACCCTGCCGCCGAAGGCGCGTGCTCTCGGAGGGGACGCATGCTCACGCCGCATCATCCAGCGGCCGGACGACGTCACCGTCCACGCGGCAGATCCAGACTCCCGGAGCGGCCCGCATGGGCCAGCCGTGGCACTCCGGGACCACCTGGTCCGGAGAGCGCGGCTCGATCGCCTGGTGGCGATGCTCCCACGGCGACAGGGTCGATCCGCTCTCGTAAAGGGCCAGCAGCGAGGAGTACGCGTCGAAGTCTCCGCGCAGGACGAGCAGATCGAGCGGCTCCTCGGTGGACTCCGGCGCCCCGTCGGGCACGTCCTTCGCGACGCCGACCACGTCGCCGTCCTCGGCTCGCCATCGGTAGTCGGCGAGGTCATCTGTCCAGATGCGACGCATCGGGGTGCCGCAGACAGAGCAGGTCGAGATCGTGACGAGGAGGGGAGGTGAAAGTGGGGCCGTCGAGCGGGTCATGGGCGATTCCTCTCTGCTGATGCCTGGGACGACTGGGGCGGTCACCGGGCGGCGCGAAGTGCTTCTCCCAGGTCGGGAGCGCCGAACGGGGTGAACAGCGCGCGGATCGAGAGCCGGTACTCCTGCCGCGTGACGCGGAGAGGGAACGCGGCGTCCTCTGCCACGTCGAGCCGTCGGATCAGCTCCGGAAGCACGTATCCGGTGGGGTCACCACCGGCCGTGCTGATGGCGGCGAGGTGAGCGCACTTCAGGGTCTCTGCGTCCAGGCCGTCGAAGGAGTCCGCGATCGTCTGGGCTGCGACGTCGACGCCGGCACTCATCGACGTCTCCGTGAGCGTCTCGGCGATTCGCTCGAGCGATTCGCTGGCCGGGCCGGGATTAGCCTCCTGTGCCTGCGTGGCCTCGGTTGGATTGTCTGCCGGTCGCGTCATGGTGGTCCTCTCGCTGCGGTGCCGAGTCAGTGGGCGAAGTGGTCTCCTCACAGGACCGCCCTCTCGACGCCCGAATCGGCCTACTGCCCAGCGCACATCCCGAAGGAGCCCCCGATGCGTGCCGCGAACCCGAACCTCATCGTCTGGATCGACACCGAGACGACCGGGCTGGACCCCGATCGCGATCTGCTCGCTCGAGGTCGCCGTGGTCGTCACCGACAACGCGCCGCACGAGCTCGGAGCGACCTCAGTCGTCATCGCCCCGGAACAGGGAGTCGAAGACGCCCTCGCGCGCATGGATCCGTTCGTCACGGCGATGCACTCGTCCAACGGGCTCATCTCCGAGCTCGACTCCCCTGCGGCGCTCACCCTCGATGCCGCGGACCGCTGGATCGCCGCCCACATCGACCAGGTCGCCGCCGGTACTGCCGGGCCGTTCCTCCTCGGCGGCAACTCGATCACCCACGATCGAGGCTTCCTCGACCGACATGCCCCTCAGACGTTCTCCCGCCTGCACTACCGCAGCATCGACGTCTCGAGCATCGAGCAGGACATGGTCCGCGATGGGTACGCCGACGAGATCGCGGCAGAGCGGCGCCGCAATGCGCCGGCGGGGAACCATCGCGCGCTCGGCGACATCCGTGACTCCGTCAGCCAGCTCGCCTCTCTGCGCGAGATCCGCCGATCGGTGATGGCTCATGCCTGACGGCGTGGTCGACCAGGTGGCCCTCGAGCGGTTCGGGATCCGCCTGTCGATCCCTCGCAAGGGTCGGTCCGGCCGCGAGGAGGCTCAGGCAGTTCTCCGGGCGGATGGCCAGTACGAGACGATCCTCGAGCGGCCTTCGGAGAAGACGAGCCGTCGCACCTTCTACGGCCTGTCCTTCATCCCGTCGTCACCCGACCTGGAGAATCTCGCCAAGCGATGGGTCGAGGACCTCAACGGCCCGATCGAGTCCTATCTGTCCTGCAGCGAGGAGACGGTGGCGATCCGGTGCCTGAGGGCGCCCAATAGCCACGGAGTCTCGGTCGTGACGATGAGGCTGTTCTGGCAGGGTCTGTCTCGCTGGAGGCGCCTCGCGAGGCATCTCGACGCGTCCCTGGCCGCAGGCTCGCCCCTCGTGTCCGAGACGCCGTACGCCACCGAATGGTCCCCGCTCAACGGCGTGGTGCGGCCCGACATGGTCACCACCAGATCCACCGCCTTCGCTGCGCTGTGGCACTGTCCACGCTGTCGGACGGAGTGGTACATCGATCCCGGCAACCGCCGCCGCTGCGAGGGGTGCAAGGCCCGAGTGTCCGCCCCAGAGGTGCAGACCTACCTCGCGCGCAGCAGGCTGCTCGGCGCGGCCGGTGCGGACGTGGAGCTCGGCAGGGTCATCGCCACGGGACTCGGCTCCGCCACCGATATCGTGATCACGCACGAGGAGCGCCTGGTGTGCATCGAGTACGACGGCTCTCGAGCCCACTCCCGCCCGGGCATCGCCGAGCGAGAGATGAGGAAAGACGCCCAGGTCCACGCTCTCGGCGGCGTCACGATCCGCCTGCGCGAGGGGATGGCCGAGCCAGAGAACCCCGGCTCCAGGACCAAGCGCCTCGGCCCCTCGGCATTTTCGCACACGATCGATATCCCCACCCGCACTCGGAGCGATCTGGTCTACCGGATGTGGCCGCATCTGGCCGAGCGTCTCCAGCGGATCGGAGTGCCGTGCCCGACGTTGTCCGAGACCGACGCGAAGGCGATCCACATCGCCAACATCGCGGAGACAGGGCGGATCGTGGCGCGAAGCGTCGACTGGAGGACGTCGGCGAACCCCGATCTGTCTCTCGTCGCGTAGGACGTCCCGCGACGGGGCATCACCGCCCACTGACCTCCCATCACTCGAGACCGGAGGTTCCCCGTGAGCGCCCTGCGCATCTACATCGCCGGCCCCATGAGCGGGCTCCCCGACTTCAACTACCCTTCCTTCGACCGTGCCGAGCAGGACCTGGCCGCAGCGGGATACGAGCCGCTCTCCCCGGCTGTGCTCGCTCACCTCTCCCCCACCGATTCCGGTGTGCTGGCTGACGGCCTCTCCTACGAGGACGTGCTCGCCGCCGGCCTGCAGATCTTGCTGAACGCGGATGCCGTCGCGCTCCTGGGCGGCTGGGAGAGCTCGCACGGAGCACGCCTCGAGGTCGCCCTCGCCAGGCGCCGCGACCTCCTCACCGCCCCGGTGGCCCACTGGCTCTCCCTCGAGCCGGTGAGCCCTGCGCCCGAGGCCGACCGGGCGGGTGCCCCGCTGGATTCGTCCCGGGTCGCCGAGATCGAGAGGAACGCTCCGACGGTGATGGTCGATCCGCTTGGCACACCGGCGGACCTCCGCGCGAGCCTCATGCGCCTGGGCGACAAGGTCCGCGCCGACGCCCGCCGAGGTGGGAAGAACCGATGAGCACCGAGGAAGCCATGCGTGCCGTACGCACATCATGGTCGGCCGATGGTCAGCTAGGCGACCTGGTCACCGCGACGGACTTGTTCGCCGGGGCCGGCGGTTCGTCGACCGGGCTCGAGCAAGCCGGGTGCAGGGTGATAGCTGCAGCGAACCACTGGCCCACCGCGGTGCGGACCCACCAGGAGAACCACCCCGACGCGGTCCATCACACCGCGAACTTGTCCGAGACGGACTTCCGCCTCTTCCCTTATACGACCATCCTGTGGGCGTCCCCGTCGTGCGTGTGGCATGCCCGTGCCGGCGGCAGGAAGCGGCCCCCGGCGGGGAGTGAGCGGCTCATGACCGATGCCGGGGCGATCGACCGCGCGACGGCGTTCGCTGTGATCGCCGCGGCGGAGGTGCACCGCTACCCCGTCATCGTGGTGGAGAACGTCGCGGAGTTCACCCGGTGGAGCCTGTTCCCGTGGTGGCTGGACGGGCTCCGGGCTCTCGGCTACGGCGTGCAGGACACGCTCATCAACGCCGCGGACCTCGGCGAGGCGCAGTCCCGCACCCGGTGGTTCGGCATCTTCACCCAGGGCGCGCCCGTGGACCTGACCCTCCCGGTCGTGGAGCGCCGGCACGCCGACCAGATCCTCGACCCCGACCCGGGGAAGCCGGTCATGCGGCCGCTGTACGTGACGCCGCAGATCGAGCAGATCACCGAGCGAGACGTCCCGCACCTGGTGACCTATCGGCGGAACGCTCGCCCGCACCGCGCCGACCGGCATCCGCTCGCGACCGTCACGGCGGGCGGCAACCACCACGGCATCGCCACCCTCACCAGCGAGGGGCCGCGGTTCCGGATGCTCACCCCGCGCGAGCGAGCCCGCGCGCAAGGATTCCCCGACGAGTACCGGTTCCATGGCTCCCAGCGTGACGTCGTGAAGCAGATCGGGAACGCCGTCCCGGTCCGCGTCGCCCGCTTCCTCGGGGAGCGGGTCGCGGCGTCGCTCGCGGGGGCGGCGTGATGGACCTGTCGACCATCCCTCTGCCCGAGCGGCGCTGCGAGGTCACGGTCATGTCGCACACCCAGACGTACCCGACGGTGCCCGGATGTACGTCCGGGATCGTCGAGCACGTCGACGGCGGTCGCACGACGGTGCAGTGCGCCGTGTGCCTGCGCACCGCCACTGGGCAGCGGGTCTCCGATCCGATCGTCCATGCGGGCTGGAACCACGCCGGAGACGACTACGACGTGCTGATGGGGCCGCGGAACCCCGCGACCCCGTACAAGCGCCGCCCGGACTGCCAGACCGCACGCAAGCACCCCGAGAGCTGAGCACACCATGGACTTCACCGCGATCAACCACACCGACCTTGCCGCCCAGGCCGCTCGAGCGCGTGCGACCGCACGTCGGATCGAGAAGGGCAACTTCACCTCCCAGAGCGACCGGGTGCTCGCTCAACGAATCGGCTCCCACCTGCAGCGAGCCAGCGAGGAGATCGAGGAGGCCCGGACGCGGCTCCCCGAGGCCGGACTCGACTTCCACGGCGACCCCGCCTGACCTCGACCCCTCAACGCGTGGCGCTGTTCGCCCCGCCCACTGGTGCAGACGGGTAGGTCGAGCAAGGAGGTACGTCGTGGGGTTCCGCATCCAGAAGCGCGTGAAGGTCGGGAAGAAGTCGCACGTCAACGTGTCGAACTCCGGCGTCAGCACGTCGGTGAAGATCGGCCGAGTCACGCTGAACTCCCGCGGCCGCAACTCGATTCGCCTGTTCAAGGGCCTGAGCCTCAAGTTCTGAGGAGGACGCCATGCTTTCCTTCCGCGAAGCCTCCATCGGTCAGCCGATCCTCGGTCTGATCGTCGGGATCGTGCTGATCTTCGCTCTGCCCGACGGCCTCGCCGGCGTCCCCACCTCAGCCGTCGGATGGATCGTCGGGGCCTGGTCGTTGGTCTGGCCGCTCGGCGAGATCATCGCCAACGGGACTGCCCGAGCCCAGATGAACGGGAACCTCATGTTCCGCGAGGCCAACATGCGAGACCCCAGCATCCTCGGCGCGCTCGGCACCGGTCTGCTCCTCCTCGCCCCGGCCGAGGTCGCACAGATCCCCCTGCACACCATCGGCTGGATCATCCTCGGCGGCGCCGTCCTCTGGCTCGTGCTCGAGGCCATCGCCAACGGGGTCACGCGATCCCGTCGACGGGCCCGACAGCCTCAGGACCCCGAGACGTCTCCGCGGATCCTGTGAGGCCGCAGGCGTGAGTTGCGATCCTGCTCGCGCCCCCGCCCACTGCTCGGAGCATGAACACCCGCGCGCCTGACACCGTCCTCGTCCCCCTGTCCTCGAACGCGCCCCCGTACCGCATCGACGACGTCTCCACCGGCGACCACTACGTCCGCATCCGCAAGGTCGGGCCGGACGTTCTCGCTCTCGTTCCCCCCGGCGACGACGCCGCCGGATTCCGCGACACGCTAGTTGCCGAGCCGCGGGCGTACTCCCTGCGCGACATCGCCACGCGCGCTACGACCGCCTGCTGTACGCGTCGCTCTTCGTCGCCGTCCCGATGGTCGGGATGGCGTTGCTGGTGTGCCTGTCGCTGGACGTCTTCACGGTGCTTCGGGGGTCCGTCCTGGAGAAGACCGCCCAGCCGATCGTCATGGCCGCACTGGTGGCCTACGGCGCGCTGGTGCTCGCTGCCGAAGGTCGGCCTGGCCCACACGCTCACGTCGGCGCGCTACCCGGCTGATCCCGAGTACGCGGCGCGGGAGATGTCGGAGTCAGGGATCCGCTACCTCACCGAGGACGACCTTCGCGACGGAAGCGCGGCGATGGACGCTCTGCGCCATGACGTGCTCGGAGATCCGAGATCGGTGCGCGCCGAGGAATGGGCAGTGCTGTGGGTCCTCGCCGCCCGGGACGAGCTCTACGGCTCCGCCCTCGTCACCACCCGCAAGCTCGCCCAGATCCGCCTCGAGGAGATCATCGCCCGCCGATCTCGGGAGTTCTCCGCGGAGATGCAGGTGTCCCTCGAGGACCTCGAGAACACGCCGTCGCGCCCCCGCCCACTTCACCGGGTGAGGACCACGAGAGGGAGGCGGCGAAGATGAGCCAGGACAGGAAGATCCGCAAGCGCGACACCGGCGAGAAGGGGAACAAGGGCCAGTTCGGCACCGTCTCGCGGGCGGACGCCGACGTGGCCGTCCCTCAGGCTCGGTTCGTCGAGACCGACGGATCGCCCCAGTCGGCCGAGCAGTGGTGGCAGAAGGCCTCCCAGCTCACCGACAGCACGGGCACCGTCCCCACGATGGGGCGCGACGACGGCCGTCCTCAGCGCCGCACCTACAGCGGGGCCGACTACTCGATCACCATGCCCTCGCACGCTTCCGTGCGACGCTTCGCCGCGCAGGTCGCCGAGCGCACCGGTGACGAGTCGAGGCCCTTCGAGATGCCCATCGAGTACACCGGCCCGGACGGGTCCCCCACCATGAGCGCAGTCCGCGTCTCCAAGAAGGGGCGCTCCTTCGAGGTCACCATGCCCTCCGGCTTCGACCCGGAGCGCAAGGTGCAGGTGTCCGAGTCCGTGCGCGCGACCCTCGAGTCCCGGCGCCCCACCCTGACCCGCGAGCACACTGCCCAGCTGATCGCCACCTACCGCCACCGCGCCTCCGGCACCGGCGTGGAGACCCGGAAGGTCGCTTCCACCTGGATCAAGGAGATGGGCTACAACGCGGACGCCCAGCAGGCGACTTTCGTGATGAGCCCGAGCAAGAACAACCCCACCGGCGCCTACGTCTACGACATGGACCCCGAGACCTGGGGACGCATGTCTGAGTCGAGCTCCACGGGTAAGGCGTACAACACCTACGTCCGCAAGGCCGGCAACGCGAGCGTGGACGTGGCAGTCCAGTGCGAGGACTGCGGCCGCTACTACGGAACGTCGACGACCCACAGCCGCCGCACCAAGGTGTCCTGAACGTCCCGCGAGGTGCCCATACCGCCCACTCCTCCCACGAACTCACAGAGAGAAAGGGCAGGACATGGACACCTCGCAGGACACTCCGGTCCACTGGACCAGCCGGCTCCCGGCACAGATCGCCGCCCTCCTGGCCATCCTGTGCGCCACCGTCGCGTTCTTCTGGAACCACGGCCTGTCCTCCTTCCTGCTGTCTTTGGTCGGGGTCGGGTTCGCAGTCGCGATGACGCGGCTGACGGTGGACGGCTGGTCGCTGGGTGAGGAGAAGGAGTGAACTCCACCGGCACCATGAAGGCCGCTGAGGTCGCCGCCCAGCACCGGGAGCAGGCCGCCCGGACCGGCAAAGCGATCCGCCGCATGTCCGAGACCCTCCCGAGTCTGCATGCCCGCGAGAAGCTGTTCGTGTGGGTCGAGAAGGGCAGAGTGTGCACGTCCGACGGGCCGATGAAGGGCCGGGACATCGCTGCAGTCCTGATGAACACCGACAGCGACTCCGAGTCGCGGCGCGAGGTCGTCCTGCCCACCCTCCGAGACCTCCGGATGCTGGTCCGAGCGTTCTCCAAGGCGCGCTTCAACACCATCGACGAGCGCAACGCCGTGCTCGCGGCCCGCCGAGTCCTCGACGCCGCCCTTGCCACCCCCTGGTACTCGACGCTGACGGTCATCACCCGAGGACTGGCGGCACGGTACTGGGCGCCGTTCGAGGACACCGACGACCTGTACGCCTGGGCGAGGGCGCGCAGATCTCCGACCCCCGCTCAGTGGGCGGCATGAGCGACCTCTACCGGCTCGCGATCCGCGGCACGGTCACGCACGGGGACCTGTGCGGCAAGATCACCACCGCCAGCGATCGCATCACGCGGTCCCGCTCCTTCCCCAGCGCGCTCAGCGATGCTCAGGCGTACGTCGCCATGGAGGGGCTCGGCGACCAGTGGCGTGCCCTGTGCGCGATCGACGAGACCTTGCGCCCCTTCAACCTCGCCGGACGCCGCACGGTCGGCGCGATCCCCCAGAGGCCCACCCAGGAGAGGACGGTGGAACGGTGCGTGATCCCCGCAGGGGCGATCCCGTTCCGCGACTCCTCGACCGTGTGGGTGGTGGACCCCCAGAACCCCGGTGCGGGTCTGCACGGTGGACGGGTTGCCGGATTCGGCTACGACAGCGGCCAGTTCGTCCTCGAGGTCGATCCCGACCGCAAGGGAACCTGGTCCTTCCGATCCGCATACGGCAGGGAGGTCTTCTTGGTGGAGGCTCCGTTCGGTGGAGCCCCCCGCTTCACCACTCAGGAGCCCTCTCCGTGGGACGGCGGGGTCCCGCCTGAGGATCCTGTCGAACGGATCGTGCCTGCGGAACTGGCCCTGGCCGGGATGGACGCCGCGCCCGTGTGATCGTCCCATGGGCGTGGCGTCCCGCCCACTGTCGGAGCATGACCAGCACCCAGGAAGCAGTGTTCCGCGCCGCTGTGGCGGCGAACGTCCCCGTCTTCATGAAGGGCCTCTCGGGCATCGGGAAGTCCTCGATCGTCCGCGACTACGCGTCCGCGTCCCGTCGCCACCTCGAGTCGGTCATCATGGCCCACAAGGAGAAGTCCGACGTGGCAGGTATCCCGTCGCTGCACGAGGAGACCCACACCACCGAGTTCGCCGTCCCCGGATGGGCGACACGCCTGATCGAGGCCACCAAGGGCCTGCTGCTGCTGTCCGAGTTCAACCTCGCCGACGAGGACGTGCAGAAGGCCTGCATGAACATCCTGCAGGAGCGCCAGGTGGGCGAGAACGCCTACCTCCCCCAGACCGTGGCGATCGTGCTGGACGGCAACCCTCCCGAGTACTCCGCCGGAGCGAGCGACCTCACCGGCCCGATCGCCAACCGCATGCTTCACCTGAACTGGGAGCTGGACCGCGACGCCTGGCTGAACGGCATGGCCGAAGGGTTCCCGATGAGCACCGAGCGGATCGTCGACGACGCCGATGTCCGGCCCGAGAGGATCGCCCGCGAACGGTCCCTGGTCCTGTCGTTCCTGGACAACCATCGCCCGTTCATCCACGACCAGCCCATGGATCCGGCCCGCGCCGGTGGCCCCTGGCCCTCCCCGCGTTCCTGGGACAACGCGATTCGCGTCCTCGCCCGCATCGACGAGTCCCGCACCGACGCCCAGAACGTCGCGCTGACCGGTCTGGTCGGGGAGACCGCCGCGCAGAGCTTCCTGCGCTGGCGGATCGAGGCGGCGGACTTCGATCTGCAGGCCGTACTCGCCGACCCTGCCGCCGAGGACTGGACCGACCACCACCCCTCCAAGACGCTCACGGTTCTCGGCGCCGTGGCCTCCTTTGCCGTCGACCGCGGGGACCTGGACACCTGGAAGGCGGCGCGCGTGTGCTCCTCCACTGCGCCGAGGCCACCGGGCGCAAGGACGTGTGCCTGCGCTCGGCCCGCCTGCTGCTGTCCCGCGCCCCGAAGGGTGCCCAGATCCCTCGCCGCGCCGAGGAGACGTTCGGCCCGATGCTCCGCGGCGTCGGCGCGTGGCGCTGAGGCCGTCCCGTCGCAGGCGGCCTCCGCCCACTGATCAGGTGTCCCACTCGAAGGAGAACACCCATGTCCGGTCACGCACGAAAGCTCACCACCGAGCAGGAGGACCACCTGGCGGTGTGGCGCGTGCTCGCGGAGAAGCGAGCCCCCTACGCCTCCGCGCTCCTGTACGCCGCCCGCTACGTCAACGTGCCGGGCATCGAGACGCTCGGCGCCGTCGACTCACGCCTGCGGGTTTTCCTGGACGTGGACGAGATGCGCAGGTCATGGAGCGATGACGAGAGCGCCCAGGTGCTCATCCACCTCATGTACCACGTCATGTTCGACCACCACGCGCTGGCCGAGCAGAAGTTGCAGGTCGACGGGGACCTCTCTCCCCGACCTGTGGCGTATGGCGGCCGACGCTGCGGTGAACGACGACCTCGAGGACGCGGGGGTCCCCTTCCCTTCGACCGTGTCGAGCACCGCCGAGTCGCTGGGTGCGGAGCGCGGTCTCAGCGCCGCCGAGTACTACGACGAGCTGGCTCGCAGGGCGCGTGACGCCGAGATGGACCTCTTCCACGTCGGCGAGATGGTCGACGGCCTGCTGGACGGCGCTCTCGCACTCGGCACCGACCTGCGGGACCGTGCCTCGCTGGACTTCCTCACCCGCACCTGGGAGGACCTGGACCTCCTCGCTCCCCCGGCGGAGGACTTCGAGGTCGTCGCCGCCGTGCACACCGTCGCCGAGGAGATCCTCAAGGGCAAGGGGGTCGGCGCGGGCCGTCTGGGGCGCTGGGCATCGGAGGCCACCGCTCCGAGCGTTATCCCGTGGCAGACGATCATCGGCGGGTACCTGCGCAAAGCCGCTCATCGCAAGCCTCGCGGCATGTACAAGACGTTCTCCCGCGCCTCGCGTCGACAGGCGGTGCGGGTGCGCATGCCCGACGGCTCCAAGGGGCGAAAGATCCTCCTGCCGGGCACGTTCCGGCCCGAGCCCACGGCAGTTTTCATCCGCGACACCTCCGGGTCCGTCGAGGACCGCGAACTCGGCGAGATGGGGCGCGAGATCGAGGCGTTGGCCGTTCAGTGCGGCATCCATGAGGACCGGGTGCTCATCCTGGACGTCGACGCCGCGGTCTACAAGGCGCGTCGCCTCTCCGAGAAGAACGTGCGCGCTCGGCCTCCGGTGGTGGCGGCACGGACATGCGTCTGGGCCTCGCCGCGATCCCCGAGCTGTTCGACAGGGAGCCGGATCTCGTCATCGTCGGCACCGACGGCGGCACCCCGTGGCCGGAGTCGCCGACCACGTTCCCCACCATCGCTCTGATCACCTCGGACGGCACCGACAGCACGCCCGACTGGATGCCGTCGGTGTCCACGAAGGGCCAGGTCGTGTGAGCCCCATCGGGCGGGGCCATGCGTCCTGCGGACGTGCGGGTCCGCCCACTAGGTGGAGGAACCAGTCAATCGGCGAAGGAGACTCCCCGTGGCGCTGAGCGCGAAGGACCTCAACACCCTCGGCATCGACACTTCGAGGGCGCCGAGGGTGGAACCTTCTCCCGAGGAGGTCAAGGCCGCGCGGGATCTCCCGCCCTGGCGGCGGCTCGTCCCCGGCTCCGTCCTGTCCAAGGCTCTGTACGAGACGGCGTCGGGGCGCAGGGTGACGGTCATCGACTCCCCGCCCGGCTCGGGGAAGACCACCTTGCTCGTCAACGCGGCGCTGTGGCTCGGCGCGAACACGGACCTCACCCTCACCATCGCCACCCCGACCCGCGCAGCGGCCAACTCGGTGGCCGAGCGCATCGCGGCGGTGAACCACGATGCGTCCGTGGTCCTCGCTATGAATGGGGTCGACAGTGCCTCCACGACCGCGATCCACACTCCTGGCAACGGATCCTTCCAGGGCGAGGCGGGAGACATCGTCGTCAAGACCATGGCGTCTCTGGGCATGGGCACGAAGTCCCGTGCCGAGCCGCTGATCGTCGATGAGGCGTACCAGTCCACGTTCGCGGCTCTCGCCGCCGCCGCAAAGAGCAGCGAGCAGGTGCTCATGGTCGGCGATCCGGGGCAGATCGGACCAGTCACGACCGCCGACACGTCCATCTTCGAGGACAGCCAGTACCCGCCCCACGGGCGCGCTCCCGACGTTCTGCGCAATCATCCCTCCGCGCGGGTGCTCCACCTGCCGACCTCGTACCGGCTCGGGCGGCGCACGGTGGACGCGATCACCCCCTTGTACGACTTCGCCTTCGACTCCGGCCGCCCGGACCGCTCCGTGGCCGGGCATGAGGAGATCGAGGCGGTGCAGGTGAGTCACGCCGACCCCGTCGATCTGTACGCGGAGGTGGCCCGCCTGGCGCATTCCTTCGTCGGCAAGGAGGTGACAACCGAGGACGGGACCCGTCCGTTGACGACGAGCGACGTGTGCGTCGTGGCCGGGGACAACATGGCAGTCAACGGGATCGCGGGGTTCCTTTCCACTCTCGGCGCGTATCCGGGAATCACGGTGGGCACCGCGGACCGGCTTCAGGGCGGGCAGTGGCATGCCGTGGTCGCGGTCGATCCGCTCGCCTCCGCGTCGACCGTCTCCGACCACCACCTGTCCTTGGGCCGCCTGTGCGTCATGGCCTCGCGCCACATGACTCACCTGACGTGGATGCACGGACCGGACTGGCGGTCCCTGATCGACGCCCAAGAGGTGGAGGACGCCGACCGAATGGTGTCCGTCCGAGAGAACCTCGGAGCCTGATGTGGATGGAGGTCAGCCGGCGGCCACGCGTTGGGCAGCGGCGAGTAGCTCGGCGCGCGACCCCTCGAGGCTCGTGGCCAGGGCGACCTCCTCCCTCACCTGCTTCGAAGCGCCGTCGACGGTGATCGTCCCGGCCAGCACGATCCGGTCGCCCTCGCGGAGGATGTCCAGCTCGCCGTCGGCAACGCCGTCCCCGTTGACATCGATCTCGAGGTCGTCCTCGAGCTCCATCTCCTCGATCGCCTCGATGAGGTCGCTGTCGCTGATCGCGGACAGGTCCAGCCTGGCTTCGGAGCGCGCTGTGCTCCCGAACTGCCCTCCGTTTCCCTGTTCGCCGGTGTCACGCTTGCGGGTCTTCGCCATGGGGTTCGCCCTTCACTGGGGGTGCGTTCTCTTCCTGGTCAGTGGGCGGGGACCGACACCTCGAGGATCTCGCAACGCGGGACGAGCTCCGCCGCCGGTGCGCGGCTCCCAGCGCTCCCGCCCACTTCACCAGTTGCATACCCGGTGCCGGAGATTCCGGCGCCGTCGCCCCTTCGAAGGAGAGAAATCCCGATGACCGTCACGCTCTACTCCAAGCCCCTCTGCGTGCAGTGCGATGCGACCAAGCGCGCTCTGAACAAGGCCGGGGTCCCCTACGACGTCGTCGACATCACCGAGGACGCCGATGCGCTTGCGAAGGTCAAGTCGCTCGGATTCGCCCAGGCACCCGTCGTGATCACCGATGAGGACCAGTGGTCGGGCTTCCGCCCCGACAAGGTCAAGGCGATCTACGCCCTGGCCGCCGCCTGACCGATCTCGCGACAGCGGCCCGCCCACCGGATCGGTGGGCGGGTCGCTCGCTGTCCCGCGATGGACTGGTCCCGCCCACTTCAGGTGTCGAGGCCGCACTGAGGAGGATGGCGATGGCGAGCACGAAGATCCGCAGGAAGGACACCGGAGAGCTGGGCAACGGAGGGCAGTTCGGGACCATCCCGCGCCCCGAAGCGGCCGTGGAGGTCGAGCCCCGACCGGACGCCGCGCCCGGGCGCACGATCTCCCTCTCCCCTGCCGGACGAGAGCTCGCTGAATCCGTCGAGTCGTCCTACGACGACGAGGGCCGCACCGTGGTCGCCGTGCAGGCTGCGCCGGGACCAGCCGCCCACCTCAGCGTTCCATGTCGGGTCCGCACCGTGGGAGGTCGCCGACGAGGAGGTGCCCGATGAGCAGGTCGACTCCTACCTCGAGGAGTGCGGCGACGACCCCGACCGGTTCGCCGAGGACCTCGGATTCCCTGGCCAGGCCCGCTGGAACTCGGCCAGCGGCACCCTCGAGCTGACCTACACCGGATACGAGGGCGCAGAGGACGGTGAGGTCTCCGTCCTCGTCGACGACGCGTTGCGGGATCTGAGGGAGGACCTGCAGGTCCACGACTGGTCCTGAGACCTCCGTCCTGCCAGATCCTCGGCCCGCCCACTTCACCGGACGAGACCTTGATCGCGACGAAGAGGAGCGGACCATGGCAGAGAAGGCCCAGAGGGTGCGCAAGCGCGACACCGGCGAGCAGGGCAACGGAGGCCAGTTCGGGTCGACCCACCGCGGTGAGGCGGACGTCGAGGTCTCCTACGATCCGCTGGACGACTCCCTGGAATGGGACCACGATGACGCCGGCATCTGCTGGGACTACCCAGCCGCCGGCACCACCCACTACGACAACGGGCTGGTCGCCGACCGGGTCCTGCTCGATGGCACCGTGGAGCACCACGACGAGGACGGCACTCTCTCCCGGGTGACGCTCGACGACGGGTCGACGGTCGTGATCGACGGCAACATGGACCACCCCTACGTCGTGCACCGCAAGCTCTCCGAGTTCGCCTTCGAGACGCACGAGCTCTCCCCTGTCCAGTCTCGGGCACGGTTCGCCGAGATGAGCCCAGCCCTGTCCGCCCAGGATCCGCAGAACGCCGACCGATTCGCCGACGCGATCGCCGAGCGCGTCGCTGCTGATGACCTCTACGAGGTCGAAGAGCTGTGCGAGTCCGCGACCCAGCAAAGACGCCCTCGCGACGTGGTTCCGGGCTCACCCTCGGCCGCGGGCGGAGGAGCTTCTCGACGCGAATGCACCGGGGACACCGCGTGGAGCACGCGCCATGCGCGACAGGCTGTTGGAGGTCTTCGACGCCGATGTCCAGTCCGAGCACCTGCCGAGCGGCCCGGGGTACACGCCGATCATCACCATGGAGAAGGGGCGCATGCCGTCGCTGACGGTCGAGGTGCGCAACGTGCCCGACGCGCTGACGCGCGACCGCTACGACGACGGCGCGGGGTTCAGCCCTCCCGGGCAGGAGCCGCGGGATCGCGTCGAGGAGGCATGCCGTCGTGTGGGCGTCAGGGTGGACGAGGTGACCCTCGAGTCCGACTGCCGGCGCGCCATCCGGCGCCTGCGCACCCACCGCGACACCCTGCTGCGTGAGGCCGCGGCATGATCGTCGCCGGAATCGACCTCTCCCTGGCGTGCACGGGCCTCGCCCTGGTCCGCTCCCCGGAGCGCGTGGAGACGTCCACCGTGACGTCGAAGCCCCCGAAGGCCGGCACGGAGACTCTCCGCTCCCGCTTCGAGCGGATGGAGCAGATCTCCTCGAACGTGCTCGAGGCGGTCGCCGGTGCCGACATCGTCGGGATCGAGGCACCTGCCTACGGGATGCGCAATGCCGGGAAGATGCACGATCGCTCGGGCCTGTGGTGGCGGATCGTGGGCGCGCTCGAGGACCGCGGGATCCCGGTCGTGGAGGTCTCACCGACCTCGCGGATGATGTACGCGACGGGGAAGGGCAACGCCGGCAAGGATCTCGTGCTGGTCACGGCCGCGGCGACCTACCGGCAAGCCGAGATCACGGGCAACGACGTCGCTGACGCCGTGGTGGTCGCGGCGATGGTGTCTCGACTGGTGGGGCGACCGATCGAGCGCGCGAGCCCGCGCAGGCGAAGATGAAGGCGCTGGGCAAGGTGCATATGCCCGCGATCGTGGAACCGGCGGCGTGAGTGGCAACGATCCAGTCCCGCGCGCCCACCCGAGGCCGCCTCGCGCGACCCACGATGGTCTCTCAGCGGTCCTTGAAACTCTTGAGCGCCTTCCTTCCCCCTACGGGTGTGCCTGGGTCCTCCCCGCGCGGCTCGGCGTCGATCTGCTCGGACGAGTAGCCATGTTCGATCAGGTCGACGGCGTAGATCTTCTTCGCAGTGGTCGAGACGGAGTCGACCTCGGCGCGGAGCTCAGCCAGACGCTTGCGCAGAGCGGCGCTGTCGTCTGGCAGGCGGGTGAATGCCTCCGGATGGCGTGCCGCGTAGCCGGGCATGGCGTAGCGCGTGGACACCTCTGCGGGAGTGCCGGTGTAGTCCCCGACGGTGACCTTGGCGGTCTCGACCTCTCGCCGTTCCTCGGTGGGGAGGGTGTAGCGGTAGGTCCAGGCCAGGTGCATGCGGACGGCGTCGCGGACGGCGAACCGGTCGAGCTCCTCGGGGATGTGAGCCTTCCACTGCGCATGTCTCTCGTTGTGCTGGTCCGCAGACTCCCGGACTCGCGCCTCAAACTCCGCCTTGCTCCAGTCGGGTACGCCGCTTCGGGGCTTCCCACTTGCCCACGATGGAGTTGACCGTGACCGTTCGCGAGTTCTTGTAGTCGTCCATCACGGACTGCAGGACCTCGTCCGGGACCGGCACGCTCGACCACCACGCCAGGTGCTCCTCGGCGCTGTGCAGGCGCTCAGGGTAGTAGATCGATCCGTCCGACGCGTCGGTGCTCATGGGCACGAGTGTGGCATCCGCGCCCACTTCGGAGCGAGCTTTCGACGCGAAGCGCCCACCCTCTGGCGCTCCCGCCGGCATCCTCGGTCGCGTACTCATCGCTCATCCCCTCTCATCTCGTCCGAACACTCCTCGTTCGGTCAGCTCTCCTCGCCCGTAGGCTCCGGCGCCCGATGACGGCCGCCGGACGAAGCGCCCGAGTCCCCTGCCGGCGCTCCCCCTGAGAGGTCGAAGGGAGCCTGTGCCGGGGCGGCGGTCGTCACGGGAATCGCGACAGGCTCCTGTGCGGACAGCGGGTCGAAGGACCGTCCGTCGAGCGCCGGGGCTCCCACGCGGGGGCGGAGGCGTTGCCCAGCCCCGGCATCTCGAGCGACCCCTGTCGAGGGTCGAGCCCTCGCACCGACTGTGCGTAGAAGGGAAGGTCCCGCGTCGCCTCCAGCATCTGCTCACGCCGCATCTGCTCGCCATCTTCGCTGCAGGTGGGTCTCGAAGATCTGTCGCGCCTGAGCGGTCTCCTCGGCGGTCTTCTGCTCGAACAGTCGCCGCGGCTGCGGGTCGTCGTTCATCGACGAGTAGAACGGCAGATCGTCGACCATGGCGGCTCGCTCCTGCGGCTCCGGGGACCGTCCGTTCTCGGCTTCGAAGGCGTCGAAGGACGCGGTGGCATCGCGGCTCGGCGGTCAGCTGTCGCTCCTGCACCACCGGCAGACCATGGGCGAGCTCCGTGATCGGAGTGGGCAGATCCTCGCTCTGGTCGCGGCGGATGCGGGACTCGAGCTCCATCGACTGCGCGCGTCCTGGCGGTCGCTCTGGCTCATCTCCGGCACCCCTGCCCGGTACGCGCTCTTGGCGATGCCGGTGAGGGCATGCGCTCCCACACCGGCGGCACCCGCCGCCCCAGCGGCCAGAGTGTTGCGGTGACGGAGCAGGGCACGCCCGCCGAGCACGGCAGCAGGCACGGCCAGGCCGCCGGACGCCAGAGTGAGGCCGCCATAGAGTGCGGCGCCCTTCAGGGCCCTCTTATAGGTTGCCGGGTCCTTGGCGGCCGCGGCGAGCTTGCTGCCCGCGGTGCCGACGACAGAGGTGGCGGCGCCGAATCCCTTGGTGGCGAGGTACTGCCCGACCAGCGCCTTGTCGTTCCACAGTGCGCGCGTGCGGCCTTCCCGTCTGCCCAGCGCTGGCGCAGTGCCTGTGCGCCGCCTGCGATCTGTCGGCGCACGTTGGAGGGGATCTGGGAGGCGCGAGAGATCGCGAGGCGTCCGTCCCGGCCGAGGTTCGTCACCCCGGTCCCGACGGCGGTCGCGGCACCGGCGATGCCTGCGGCGGTCCTGTCGATCCGGTCGTCCTGGCGGCCATTCGCGTCGAAGTCGGCCACGCGCTGGGCGAAGCTCGATCGAGCCTCCTGCGCGTCGGCGCCTTCCTCCGACGGGTTCAGCGCGCCTGCGACCATAGCGGCGTCAGCGACGTAATCCTTCACGTCCCCCTCCGCAGCGTCGTCTGCACCGGCGCCGACAACGCCTTCTCCGATGACGCCATCCTGCGCGCTACCCTCCACGCCAGCTCCACCGGCGGCACCCGAGTTCACCGCGTCCTTCGCGGAGTCAGTGCCCAGGCCCTCGGTCGGGACCGGGTTCTCGGCGTCGCCGAGGATCTCCTCGTTCGCCGCCGCGGACTTCGAGTCGGCAGAGACCTTGCCGCCGCCGAACCTACTCCCGACCGACTTGACCGCGGAGCTGGTCAGCTGACGGCGGCCTCGATCCAGGAGTTCCTTCGCGATTCCGCCACCCGCGAGAGCAACACCACCGATCAGCGCCGGGTTGCCTGCCATCGCCTGCATGCCGCGCGCCGTGAAGGGGGAGTTGGTCTTGAAGAGTCGCCGGAACGCCCAGTTCAGAATGAAGATCGCCAGTGCGGGACACAGTCCGATCCATAGCATCATCGCAAGCGACCACTGGCCGAGGACACTGTCCCCTGTGCGCACGAGGGCGAGGGCAACCATCTGCACGAAGGCGAACAGCGGCGTGGTCACCGAGGTGATCGCGGTGTAGCCGATCCAGTTCTTGAGGAAGGCCACTGAGGAGCCGAAGCCCTGACTGACGATGCCGGCCAGGGCTGCGATGATCAGGAAGAACGCCATCACGTAGCTGAGGAGCTTCATGATGAAGAGGACCCCGGCGAGGATGACCATGGCGATGCCGCCGATGAGCGCGCCGATTGCGTAGACGATGACGTTCATGGTGGTGGTCGTGCGGATCGTTCCCGCCGCGTTCGAGACGTAGTAGTACGCCTGGTCGCTGTCCGCGAGCCCGTTCTCGGGGTCGTCCAGGGTGCTCTTGTCGCCGACGACGGCGAACTGGACCTCGGCGAGCTCCTTGACGGTCGTGTCCGCCGAGACGGCGTCCGAGAACGGCGGCGAGAAGACGAACCCCGTCTCGTGCTTCGCCCCGTCTCCGGTGAAGATTTGCGTGCACGCTTCGGGAGTCAGGGGGCCACCGATCTTGCCGCCCTCGATCCCCTCTGCGGGCAGGTCCGAGCGCGGCGTGTATGCACCGTTGGCGTCCACCTGGCACAGTCCCCATGCCTGGTTCTGGCGGCCGAGGCGGTTGGCGTTGGTGTCCCCGCCAGTAAGCATGGGGGAGCCCGTCGGTGGGACAGCCGCGGAGAAGTCCTCCTCGCCGCTGCTGTAGGCGCCGGTGAGGATGGAGTTCCGGGAGGCGTTGCTGACCTGCGCCTGGGTCTCGAGCCGCTGGCAGGCGGCGTAGTCGGGGCCGAGGTTGGACTGGTCGCCGTACTGGACGTCGCTGAATGCGCGGTAGGCCGTCTCCTCCCACCAGCGGGACATCACTGCGAGCGCGGCGGGTGCGGACTGCCCGTTGCCCCTGTAGTAGCCGGTGTACTGGTTGTGGAGCTCGTCGATGTAGCTCTTGCAGGAGGTCGGGTCCCGCTTCGCGTCCGAGGAGAAGACGGTGGAGGATTCCGAGGAGCGGTCGGAGAGCGGGGTGGCGATGGCATCGGAAGCCGACGAGAAGGCCCCGGAGACCTCCTGGACGAGCCACGCCGGGGAGCCGGTCCCCGGGACGTAGTCCGTGCCCTCGCCGGCATCGTTCATCGACCCCCAGATGAGCACGAAGAACGCCGAGAGGGTCGCCGAGCAGGGCGAGGAGTCGGCGGACGTTGAAGCCGCCGCGGGTGGCGGAGAAGACGATGCCGGCCGCTCCAGCGAGCAGGACCAGGAAGATCGCCCCGGAGTCGACGATCGACGTGCCGAAAGTGGCAGCGAAGTCGTTCAGCGGCTTCACCAGCTGGGCGCTCGCCTTGTAGTTCGTCGCGGCGTTGACGATCAGGGCGACCACCAGCCACACCATGTTGCCGAAGGTGAGGATGCCGGTATAGCTGGACTTCTCGATGATGTTGACTTCGACGCCGCGCGGCGGCTGGGTCACGTTGAACTCGACGGTGTTGCCCAGGTCCATGGCCATGGCCCATCGCACGATGGGCAGGCACTTGATCGGGTCCGTCTCGCCTGCGACCGTTGCGCACGCCGGGACGGATCCGGTATCAGGCCGGTCGACGCCGCCCTGGGCGCCCACTGCCTGCGCGACGGTCTCACCGGGGGCGACCTCGAGGCTCTGCCCAGGGGAGGTCAGGTCCAGTGCGTTGGCCGGCGACAGCAGGAAAGTGAACGCCGCGGCGAGGATCGCGATCGGGCCGAGCACTCGCGCCCACGCCTTCACCCGGTGGCGGGTCTGGGTCCTCATTCGGTGACCTCCTCGAGGATCAGTTCGGTGTCCCAGTCCCGGGCGAGGGTGTTGGGGGTGCCGGCGGGGACGATCCGCAGGGGCGTCGAGGCCAGTGGGTCGACGACGGTGCCGTACTGGATGAACACCCCGACCTGCGCCCGTCGGCGGTCCCAGAAGGCTTGCCACTGGGCGACACGGAGTCCGCGGCGGGACCGGTAGAGCATCGCCCACAGGACCAGGGCGTAGACGACCATGCCGATCACGAGGAAGGACCAGATCGGCACGAGGGGGATGACGCGCACGATGGGGAAGGAGATCAGCATCGAGATGGCGGTGACGAGCACCGCGAGGATGTTCGCGTTGCGGGTGGCGCGTCGCATCTCGATCGTGAAGTGGACGTGGCGCCGGTCTTCCTGCGCGCCCTTCCCCGTCATGTCGGTGAGGTTGTACAGGAACACCTCGCGCTCCTGTTCGTCCTTGATCTCCTTGTCGCTCACGCGCCCCGCCTCCCTCGCTGGTTACTCATCACGGTGTCGCTCCGGCTCACCCCGCGAGACTGACGACCACGATGAGGAGGTTGATGAATCCGTCGGCGATGATCAGGAGCAGAGGGATCAGCGCCGCGGGCGCAGCGATGAGACCCGCGATCAGGAGCCAGACGGTGAGGGATCGCGCGGCGCCTCCCGCGCCGCCCTGCCGGCGGTTAGCGAGGATGAACGAGGCGATCTGCCAGACCGCGATTCCGATGGCCACGAAGACCAGGAAGACTGCGAAGCCTTCGATCTCCGGGCTCACCTTCGTCCAGATCTCACTCCATGCACCACTGAGGTTTGCCCTCTGGTTATCCATACCTGTCGCGGTCTCCCGCTTCCCCCTTCGCTACGTATGTCCTGGCGCGGTTCTCGCCTCGTCTGACGTAGTGGGCGGGAGATTCTGTGTCGTGCGACGAAGCCTTCGCGGGGCGCCGAAGCGGGTGGCGTGGACGAGTGGGGCACTGCCTGATCCGCACCGTGCGTCCCCCTCCTGCCTCGTCACGCCTGGTCGTCCATCTGGGAGGGGAAGTCGAAGTTCTTCAGCTGGGGGTCCGCGCGCCGCGCCGCCGATCCCCACAGCTCCTCGGCGTAGGCGTTGTTCTCGAAGCGGGACGCGAACGCCTCTCGCCGCTCCTGGTCGATGTCCCCGAAGGGGAGGAACAGCGCCTCGGTGCGCTCGTCTCGGACGCCGTCGAGGTAGTCAGCGCACACCCCCTGGACTCCGCGCTCGTGTCCGCGGACGATGCGGCCAGCGCCAAGCGCCTGGCGGTGGGTGATGGAGTCGGGGCGAGCAGGAGGGACCCGCATGGACTGAGCGAGGGTGTTGTAGATCGTCGTGCCCGTGCCGCGGGAGTGGATCGGCACCGGGGACTCGTCCTTGTTGCGGACGAAGTAGAGCATCTCGGCCGCATCCATCTGGGAGCGATCGATCGCCTCGGGGAACGGCTCCTCCGCACTCGGCTCCAGCGCGCTCTCGTCCGCCGACACCGACAGGGCGGACTGCAGGGAGCGACGGGTCTGACGGTCCAGCCAGCTCTCCTCGTCGAAGCCCGTCTCGGAGACGTCCTGCTGGACGAAGCGGTCCCTGTGGCTCAGCCAGAAGTCCTCCGGGGGACGGTTGTTGGCCGGGAAGGACATGCGCACCTCGGCGGCGAGCTGGGAGCGCTCTCGGGCCGAGAGGTCGCGGCCGAGCTCCTGCCGCCGCTGTGCTTCTCGCTGCGCAAGGCGCACCTGCCCGGAGCGGACCTCGGAGCGCTGGATCTCGCCGGTGAGACGGTGGTTGAGGTGGCCGTTGACCATGCGGCGCACCAGGGATGCCGTGGCGACGGCGCGAACCTTGGAGTCGCGGTCCTCGCTCTCGCGGATGCGCTTGATGACGTCGTGGGCGGTGTCCATCACGACGTCGTCGATGTGCTCCATCGCTCCGCGGCGCCGGCACAGCCGTTCGGCGTCCTCCCGGATGCGGTCGAAGACCGAGTTCTCGTCGAGGAGCTCCCGATTCGCATCGACCTCGGCGCGGGTCAGCAGGGCGCTGGCGTCGAAGTGGTTCCGGAGCTTCTCGTTGAACCAGCCGACGGTGAGGTAACGGGTCTCGGGGTCGTTGGCGGAGGTGATGGACAGGTTCGCCTCGCAGCGAGCCAGGGCGCCGAACTGGCCCCCGTTGCCCTGTTCCCCCGTGTCCTTCTTGCGGACCTTCCCTCCGGTCGCGGAGTCCCTGCGGTTGTTCCTGGCGATCTCGCTCATCGCGTCCTCCCACTCGATGGCCTGTGCCAGGGGTAGTGGGCGGGAGCACGCGGGAGACGTCGTTCAGTCGCGGGCGAGGAGCGTGTGGTCCGGGGGGCCGATCTTGGTGACCGTGCCCTTGCAATCGATGGTCCACGGGCGGCTCTTGGGCGGCGCGGATCCTGCGAGGAATGCCCATCGCAGACAGGTCGTGCACTCGGCGACGGTGGTGATCACGGAGGGGCGGTCGCCGACTCCTCGGCGGAGGCCGCGCACGGTCTGCTCGTGGGCGTCGAGGTTCTCGAGGTCCTCGAGGGGGAGGTTCACCCCGAGGCGGATGGAGGAGGCGCGCTCCGGGTCGGTGCGCATCACCTCGGCCAGCTCGTCCCAGGTCGCCGTCTTCGAGGCCTGCAGGATCACGAGCGCGTGCTGGACTGCCCGTGCCCGATCGCTGAGCAGGTCCTCGAGCGCCCACTGGATGCTGAATCCGGACACGCTCATCCCTCGCTCAGCAGGGAGTCCCAGTCGATGGGGTCGACCATGGTGCCCAGCGCCGCCCGCTGGGTGCGTGCGACGGAATGCGGGTCGGAACCGAAGATGTTGGCGATGGCGGACAGCATTCCGGCCGAGACCAAGATCAGGTTCTTCGTGGTGTCCTCGACGCTGAGGCCGCGGGCGATCGCGTCGTAGAGCGGGCTGAGCGACCAGGAGGAGGAGTCCTCGAGGCAGACGACCTGGGTGATCGCGAGCGGCTCTTGCGGGTGGTAGGGCACCGACCTCGATTCGAGTCCGGAGACGACCAGCCCGGCGATGAGGTACGGGGCGAAGGACTCGGAGATCCCCTGGCTGTGGGCGAGCACGTCGTATCGCACGACGCGGGCGTAGTTGAACGCCCCCTCGGCGTCGAGATCGGCTGTCGGGGAGAACTCCTGGGCATCCAGGGTCGCCAGTGCCGAGCCCACGGCGGCATTCATGGAGAAGACGGATTCGTTCATGCCGCCATAGTGGGCGTCCGGGCGGTCTCGCGGGACAGCGCCACCGGTTCGCGGTAGGTCTGCTCGCAGTGAGCGATGCGCGGGAGCAAGACGCCTTCGACGACGTCCCCCTCGTCCAGGGCGATGCCCGTCACGCGGCGGCCACCGCCGTCGGCGTCATTCAGGGCCATCGCGACCTCGAGGCACGTGCCGGAGCCGAGGAACGGGTCGAGGATCCGGGCGTCAGGGCCGGCGACCGTCGCGAACCAGCGGGCGAGCACCTCGACGTCCTTGGGGAAGGGGAACTCGCCGGCACCGGGGACCTTGGCCAGGTGACGAGCTCCCTCGCGCTCCTGGCGGAAGACCGATCGGGGGACCACGGTGGAGTTGTCGGCGAGCATCCGCTTGAGCTTGGGCTGGGTGGTGTGGTCGGGGCCGAACTCGACGAGCTCTGCGGCGAGCATGCGGTCCATGGACACGTCGCTCATCCGCCAGCCACGCTTGGGCACCGGGCACTCCTGTCCCGTCGCAGGATGCACCAGAGGGCGGAAGGAGCGCCCGGCCTGCACCGAGGGAGCTCCGGGGTCCGAGACCCGGTAGAGGCGGCCTTTCGGGTCGATCCGGTCGTACTCGGTCAGCCCGCGAGGCGGCGTGGCGCGGCGCGGGCGCGACCAGGCGCGGAACTTCTCCTGCGCACTTTGGGCGTCGTGGCGAGCGGCATTCCAGGCGGTCTCTGCTTTGCGTCGAGCATTGCCTGGGCGTCCGGGCGATCCTGCCGCCAGCGGGCCCCGGATGCCTTCAGCGCGGCGAGGTCCTTGGCGTAGATGACCAGGTAGTCGTGGGAGACGCTCAGCAGGTGCGAGGAGTTGATGGTCGACCCGTCCCACACCACCGTGCCGACGTGATTGTGGGCACCGAGCAGATCGTCCAGCAGGACTCGCAGGTGGTGGACTTCTCGGTCATCGATGGAGGCGACGACGATGCCCACGTTGGCCAGGAGGCGGGGAAGGTGCGCGAGGCGCGGCGCCATGAACCCGGTCCAGTCGTCGAAGCGGTCGGCGTAGGCGGTCACCACCTTCCCGCCGGTGTTGTAGGGCGGGTCGAGGTAGACGAGGTCGAACGGCCCGTCCAGGTCGGGCAGGACGTCGAGGTTGTCACCGAGGTGGACCGTATGGGAGGGCGTGGCGCTCATACCCTTACCAATGGGCGGGGGCCGGGCGGACCCGCGATCCTTCGGCGTTCTGCCTGGTCACCAGGATGCGCGGGAGCGATGGGCGGAACCGTAGCTGTGCCGTCGCACTCCGATGCCGCGAAGATATGCGTCGCGCGCCGCCTCGTCGGGGTCCTCGAACGACTCGCTGAGCTTGTCCCGGGCCGAACCGTCGTCTTCGGCGGTCGCGCGGAGAAACCTACCGACCGGCTCGCTGTCGCCGTCGGGCGTGAACCCGTCGTCGATCTGAACGTCGAGCGGGCTCAGGGTGTCGTCGGAGTCGAAGGCGTACGTCGAGAAGACCTCACCAGTCTCGAGATTGATGGTGGCCTGCGTCAGCACACCATCGTTGGTCCGCTGGTTGTAGAGGTACTCGACGTGGATCTCGTCCTTCCCCGAAGGACGGAGGTAGAACTCGCGGGCGCCGACCCCCTCGCCGGCGGTGAAAGCACCGGCGAAGCCCCCACCTCGTTCGACATCGATCTCGGAGCACAGGTCGGCGATGACCACCCCGGAGTTTCCCTGGGCTCGCAGTTCCGTGGCGTGATCGGGCTCCACGATCGTGGCGCTCACGTCCACGTCGGCGTCCTGGCGGGCGACCGATCCGAACTCGCCGCCGTTGCCCTGTTCGCCGGTCTCACGCTTCCTCACGATGCTCATCTCGCTACCTCTCTTGTCCCGGTGCCCCTCGGTGGCGACAGTGGGCGGGGCCGGATCGAGCAAGCAGTGCGGGGGGCACAACGACTACCGCCTCGGGAGCGGCACGAAAGGGCACATGGACCACGGAGTACACTTCGCTACACTTGAGTCAATATGTAATCAAATGTAGGAGCCGTGTTCGTATGCGGCTCAGCCCATACACCCCCGGTCGTGTAGCCCACGAGGTCCCCGGCCGTGAGGCACAGCTTCAGGAGATCGGCGGGATGCTCGCACTTCCCGCTCTCCATGGCCTGTTCTCCGGGCGCATCCGGGTGGATATTGGCCCTCGCGGCGTCGGGAAGACCAGCCTGCTACGCAAGGTGCGGCAGGACGCACTGACGATCGGTCTCTCCCCGATCTACGTCACTGCCGGCAACGGGCCCCTCTCCGCTGTCATCGCCGACGAGGCTCGCTCTCAGATCCAGCGTTGGGGTATCCCCGGCGGCCCCGGGGACTGGCTGGACCGCCTCTCACTCACCCTCGGCGTACCTGGAGTTGCCAGCGTCACCGCCCAGGCCTCACCCCATTCCCCTCTCCCCCAGGCGACTCGCGCCTTCCGCGAGCTCATCGAGCGCACCGCCTCGACCGCCAGGGAGCAGGGGCACAAGGGGGTCGCCGTGCTTGTCGACGAGCCGCAGGATGCCGACGACGAAGGACTGAAGACCGTCGCCTACGCCTGGCAAGAGCTCCAGGACAGCAAGACCCCCGCCGTCTTCCTCGCCGCCGGCCTCAGCCATACCCCGGACGTGGTGACAGAGGCGGTGACCTCTGCGGAGAGATTCGCCTTCCGCCCCATGCGGGACCTTCAGGACCACGAAGTGCGCGAAGCGCTCACCGACCCCGCCTCCGCCCTCGGCGTGCGCTGGGAGACGCGCGTCCTGCAGGACGTCGTGGCGACCACCTGCGGGTATCCGTACGCGGTGCGGCTCTGGGGCGATGCGATGTGGTCGGCGGCGGGGTCCCCAGACTCCGGAGGCGTGCTGGGCGCCGGAGCGTTCGACGCCGCGCGGGCGTCCGTCGACCAGGACATGAACTCCCTCCACCGGGCGCGCTGGTCCAAGACCAAAGGCCGTGAGCGAGAGCTCCTCACCGCCATGGCACAGCTGGGCGGAATCGATGTCGCGCGCAGCGAGATCGCTCGCGTGCTCGGCCTGGCGTCCTCCGCTCTGGGACCTGCCAGGCAGTCCCTGTTGGACAAGGGCATCGTCCAGATCGCAGGCCACGGCCTGCTCTCCTTCACGGCGCCGGGATTCGCCGAGTACGTCCTCGCGCTCGAGTAGGGCGAGCCCCGGCGGCGCTCAGGCGGGCGCTAGCTCCCGACGTCGTGCACTAGCCTTTTCGCACTTGCGCAGCGCAGCGGCTCCGCGAGCTCCCACATCACGTCGCCGATGGCGAGGGAGTTCATGTCCTGGTCGTGGACCGCGACCCGGTGGCCGGTACCGCCGATGACCGCATCGAGAACCTCGATGTTGGAGCGGAGCACCTTCTGGATCGTGTGGTCCAGGGTGCCGGGGGCGACCATGGTCGTGACCATGACGGTGCGGTCCTGGCCGATGCGGTGCTGGCGGTCCTCCGCCTGGGAGATCAGGTCGGGAAGCCATTCGGTCTCCACGAACAGGGCGTCGGATCCGCGGGTGAGGGTGATGGCGACACCGGCGGCGACGATGTTGGCGAGGATCACCGCGATCTTGCCGGCCTGGTAGTCGTCCTTGATCCGGTCGCGCTGAGCCATGGAGGTCTTGCCGTTGATCACGGCGTGGGCGACACCGAGCTTGTCGAGGTGCTCGTCGAGCGCGTCCATGACCACCTGGTGGATGCCCCAGACGATCAGCGGGCGGTCGTAGACGGTCGTCCCGTCCTCCTCGTGGCTGGTCGATTCGACCCACTCGGCCACGTGCTCGGCGGCCGCCGGGATCTTCGCCAGTCCTGCCGCGCGACGAAGCTGGGAGACGCGGCCCATCTGATCCGAGCACCAGGCGCGCAGTTCCTTCTCGGAGGGAGGGGCTCCGAGTTCGCGAGTCCTCTCCCGGAGGTAGTCGGCGATCTTCTCCCGCACCTCGCGGGTCGCCTTCCGGTACTCGGTCGGCGGGACGTCGACGATCATCGTCGAGTGGGTCTTCTCGGGCAGGTCGCGGAGGACCTGATCCTTGGTGCGGCGGACCCACACCTTCTCGCGCAGGATGTCGCCGAGCTCGCCCAGATGCTTCTTCGCAGGGACGATCTTCTGGATCGTCTGGTTGCCGACGTGGATGTCGTAGCTGCGGGTGTAGCGGCCCATGAACGCGGTGCGCGAGCTGAACGTGGGCTTGAGCCGTCCGGCGATCGCGAGGATGGAGGGGAGGTCGGCGGGGTTGGACATCATCGGGGTGCCGGTCAGGACGAGACGGTCCTTCGCGGTGACGGCGAGCTCACGCATCGTCCTGGCCCGCTGGGACTCCCAGTTCTTCGCTCGGTGCGCCTCGTCGTAGATCAGCAGGTCCGCGCTCTGCGCCTGGAGGTCCTCGAGCAGTCCTCGCCGGGACGGCGCGGCCAGCAGTGAGTCGGTGACGATGACCATGCCGGTGCGGGGGCGGCTCCGGCACCTTCCGCCCCGGGCGGATCACGGCGATACCCGCCTCGGGGTGGAGGTTCTCCGGGACGCGGCGGCGCTCGATCTCCGCGGCCCAGTTCGACTGCGCGACAGGGGGACACACGACGATCCAGCGCCGCGCGCCGAGAAGGACCCCGGCGAGGATCGCCTGGACGCTCTTGCCCAGGCCTGGGGCGTCGGCGAGCAGGCGCCGGCCCCCCGCGGCGATGCACAGCGCGCCGATGCGCTGGTAGGGGTAGGGGTCCATGCCGAACCAGTCGGGCACGTCCCCGACGGCGGCGGTGAGGATGTCGATCTCGCGCTCGTAGCCCTCGATGCCGGGGGCGACGGAGGCGTTGTAGGCGGCCTCCTCCGGGGTAGTCGGGTTCAGGATCCGCGCAACCTCGGGTGCCGTCTCGGCTTCGGGTGCCTCAAGGACGCGCGTGGGCCCTGTGCTCTCCTTCTGCACCGCACGCAGCGATGCGGGGAGCATGCTGATGGGCCAGTCGGAGACGGCTCCTGCTGGTGCGAGGAATGCGCCGCGGCGGGCGTCGAACGTGGCCTCCTCCCCCAGGTCGAAGGCGACATCTGTCGGGTCGGCCAGTCGGGGGTACACCTCGATCCGGCCGCGGCCGATGTCGTGGATGATCGGCTGGTGCAGGGAGGAGAGGGTCTCGGGGAAGTCGAACGCGTCGATGGCCACGCCCGAGTTGAGCGTGACTCGGCAAGCTGGGCGCCGGTCGGTGCGTCCAGGGACCAGGTGCCGAGGTCCTCGTGGAGTGTCGCGTTGCGCATCCCCTGCAGGAGCTCGTGGAGTCGGGACCCGGGAGCGGCGGCGAGCTTCAGTCGGGGGCGACTCACGGGTCCCGGTGAGCACCGCGTAGCGCACGGGTCAGTCCTCGTCGTCCTGCAGGGCGTGCGGCCAGCGGCGGCGCCAGGCCCGAGCCAGGACGATCCCGTACCCGCCGATCAGCGGCGCCACCCCGTACAGCGGGACGGAGGTGAAGAACATCAGCCACACCAGGGCGTACTCGTACCAGTGCCGGCGACGCTCGCTGCGCGACAGGGCCATCACCACGACTCCGGGCAGGGCGACCATGACCAGCACGAGGAGCGTGTTGGCGGTGGCTTCGGTGACGGCGGCGATCGCGGCGAGCCACACCGTGGCCGCACCGATGCTGACAGCGAAGGGCAGCAGGTAGACGCGCAGCAGCCAGGAGGTGGTGGCGAGCAGCGACATCGCGCTCGCGCTGGCGCGCGGCCCAGGGTCGACAGCTTGCTCA
Organism: Brachybacterium sp. GPGPB12; assembly: GCF_038396325.1. Lineage (NCBI taxonomy): Bacteria > Bacillati > Actinomycetota > Actinomycetes > Micrococcales > Dermabacteraceae > Brachybacterium > Brachybacterium sp. GPGPB12. Next base: position 947,829 of record NZ_CP149573.1, read on the forward strand.
CGAGCGGAACCTCCAGGGGGTCGGGGTGAAGTAGATCGGGTCAGCGACGGGCAGCGGGTCGATGAACAGGGCGGTCAGCCCGGACCGGAGGTCGAGGTCGCTGACTCCCATCGCCGCCGCCGCTTCCTTCAGTCGGGCGGGGAGGCGCTGGGCGGAAGCGGCGCGCGCATCGACGTCTGCCGAGGACAGTGGGCGGCGGATGCGGTCGAAGTCGGTGTGGGTCTCGACCTCGGTGTCGAGGAAGGCGTCGAAGGCCGCGGCGGCCGCGCTCTGGGCGGATGATGGGGCGGCATCGAGCACCCGACGGCGGGCGCGGGCGAGATCTCCGTTGCGGCTCTGGGGGCGCGGCAGGGGGCGCGCGCGGCGAGGCAGAGCAGGTGCGGGATGTCGCGGGTCGGGGTGGACTTCTCGAGCATCGCGGCGAGGTCGTCTCGGGACCATCCCGACCACAGGGAGGTGAGCGCTTCGTCCGCTCCGGCGACGTTGCGGTTAGCGGTGAGGGAGCGACGGGCAAGGGTCGGGTCCTCGTTCAGGCGGTGGGTGAGCTCGATCCGGTGCGCGGAGGTCAGGCGCCACGAGCGCAGGGGAGGAAGGCCGAGCAGCTGGTGCAGGGCGGAGGCGTGGACGAGGCGGATCGTGGCGCTCGTGGCGGGGAGACCTCTGGTCTGGTCCTCGACGTCGACGGTGTGCTCGTCCAACGCCGTCGCCTCTGCGCTCGAGGCGGAGGCGGGGTCTGTGTCGCCGAGCAGGTCCACGCGCGTGGTGGCGTCCTCGTGCATCCCTCGGAGGATCCGAGAGGCGCGCATGGCGCCGATCACCTTGCCGACCCACCCCGAGGCGGAGGAGGTGCCGTCGGCGAACCGCGCGACCTCGAGGTGGCCTGGTCGCTCGCTGTTGGTGAGGGCGTAGCCGACGAGCATGGTGGTGACGGTGCCGGTGATGTCGTCGATGCTCCAGCGCGAGGCGAGCTGGCGGTGGTGTCGGGCGCACATCTGTCGCACGACGCCGCTGTCGACGGCGGTGGCGAGCACCTGGCAAGCGCCTCGTCCGCGTCGAGCTCTTCGGCGGCGACGCGGAGGCCGAGCTGTCGCGCATGCTCGTCGAGCCGGGCGGGGCCGGCGTCGAGGGTGCTGGTGCGCGGGATGTTCACGCGACCGCAGTGGGCGGGGCGGCGGTCTCGTAGGACACGCGCTCCGCCTGTCGCGGCTCAGAACACCTTGCGGCCTTCTCGCCGGGCCCGGTCCAGGGCGTTGGTGGAGGTCTTGGCGAGAAAGTCGCTCGGGATCTTGATCTCCACGTCCACGGCACGGTCGTCGAGGTCGCAGTACAGGCCGATGGCTCCGCGCAGCGGCTCGGTGCGTTCCCCGGCGTCGTCGTAGCGGAACAGCGGCTTGCGGGAGCGCCAGTTCGCCCCGCCCTTGCCGATCCGTTCCGGGGCGGTGGTGAAGCTCATGCGCTCCTCGGTAGCGTCGACGCCGAAGAGCTGGAACGCGGCTCGTGCCTCCTTGGGGTCCTTCGTGTGCAGGATGATTCCGCGCGCGATGTGGTTGGTCAGGTTCGCCTCGAGCAGGTCGGAGATGCGCTGGGTGAACAGGATCGGGAACACCTCGAGGGAGCGGGCGAGGCGCCCGAGGCGCTCGACCTCTTCGGCGCCGGCGTCCAGGAAGACCCATGCCTCGTCCAGCAGGAGCACGCCGCGGCGATCGCGCGGCGCTTCGGCCGAGCCATAGACCATCATGCGGATGAGGGTCGCGGAAACCCTCTGGGTGAGGCTGAGGGAGCTCTGGTCCACGCCGGGAGGCGGGAGCTCGAGGTTGGCGTTGCCGACCTTGATGTAAGTGATGCCCTCGGAGGCGCTGAGGATCTCTCCCTCGTCCTGCAGGCCGACGATCGCGCCGAAGAGGGGGTCGTTCTGGGACTGGCGGATGATCGGATCGGCCAGCTCGGCGGTGGCCTTGCCGTCGCGCTTGGCGATCATGAGGGCAGTTCCGATGGCGCGGGCGCCCTGGGAGATGCCCCACTTGAGGGCGGCCTGGAGGTCCGCCTCGAAGTTCTGCGTGGAGTTGTTCTCCCAGACGCGGGCGAAGTGGAGCATCGACACTGCGGTGTTCACGCCGTCCGCTGGGGTCTTCGAGAAGCGCAGCGGGTCGAAGACCCCAGTCCCTCCCACTCCCCCGGCGCCGGTGGCATCGCCGGAGAACGAGTCCAGGGAGTACGTCGTGACCGACTCCCCGAAGCCTTCGGAGAAGTCCGACCCCTTCTTCGGGTCGATGATGATCACAGGGCGGCCCTCGCCGTGCTCGGGGTCCCCGTACTGATGCCCCAGGAAGGTCATCAGCTGCGACTTCCCGGATCCGGAGCCGCCGACCACCGCGGCCAGAGGATAGGTGTCCTGGTCGGAGGACGCGGTCGCCGACATGAGCGCTTCCTGGCCGTCGCGGACCGTGAATCCGACTGTGGCCCCGCTGGAGTCCCCGACGGTGGCGAGGTTCGGCAGACCCGAGTAGGCGACCGCAGAGGAGGGAAGGTCCATCAGGTTCGGGTTCGAGCGCACCGGTGAGCCGACCCAGCTCTCGGCGAGGGCGATGGCCTGGCGGTTGTCCATCGGGGCCACCTCGAAGGCCGTGCCGTGGCCGAGGGTCTCCAGCCGCTTCTTCCCGTCGGTGTTGAAGGCGGCCACCACGCTGGTCTCGACCAGCGTCGGGAATGCCTTCCCGCCGGCGTAGGCGGCCTCGACCGATTCGATCGTGCGCGACCGCTCCTCCTGCTCCTGATCATCCATCTTGCCCTCTGCGCGAGCGTTGCGGATGTCGGCGAGGTAGCGAGCCCGCTGGCGGCGCGGCTCCTTGCGGGTGATCGGGCTGGGCTCGACCTTCCCGCGGATCGACACCATCACCGCGCCGCGGTCCAGCAGGGACGTCACCCAGGCGCTCAGCGGTTCCTTTGCGGCCTGGAAGGGGAGGTCCAGGCCGTACACCGATCCCATGCGAAGCACGTGGTGGCCTTCGATGCCGGTGGGCCACGACTTGCAGGATTCGACGTCCAGACGTGCCGCCGTCTGCGCGCCGGCAACGGTCTGGAAGACGTGGAAGTGGTCGGCGTGCGGGAGAAGGGTCGCGCCGGTGGATCCGCCGGCCGCCCACCAGGACTCCGCGAGGTGGAAGTCCTTGGTGGTGGGGATCGTGAACCCCGAGCGCGTGAGCATGTCGTCGACGTCTTCGAGGTCCTGCTGGTAGTCGCTCATGGGCACCTCGTAGGTGGCCAGGGAGGTGGCGATCGAGTCGACGACGTCCCGGAAGGACCGGTCCGCTCCACCGACAATGTCGTTCAACCGGGTGCCGAACAGGACGAGCCGGTCCTGGACCCGCTCACCTCGGAACCACTCCTGCTGCTGACGGGCGTGGCGAGACCGCGGCGGAGGACTGTAGCGACGAGGGAGGTTCACCGCGAGCAGGTGAAAGGGCCGGTAGCGGGCCCGCGCCATGGACCGCCGGGCGGTCGCGTAGGTGGTCTCCGACGCGATCTCCTCGAACGCCTGGGCGATGGGGTCTCCGACCAGGAGCGCGTCACCATGCGTCTTGGCATCCTTGACCGGTGCCAGGGGGATCTTGCGGTAGAGCCAGAGCCCGCCTCCGACAGGAAGGATCCGCCCGTCGCCGTATCGGACCTTCGTGGCCGTGGGCATGTGGGGGACGGTGTGCTCCTCCAGGTGGATGTCCTGCCTGGTCGTGGTCTTCGCCATCACTCGCTCCCCTCGGTCGATGCGTCGCCGGTATCCGCGGCCGGGTCCTCTCCGCCGCCGTCGGAAGCGCCTCCGGACGGGCCGGTGGGGGCAGAGTCGACGGCACCGTCCAGGGAGACGGCGTTCTCGTAGTCGCTCAGTCCCGTGCCGGAGCCGACAGGTCCCCAGGCGGTCACGTAGGGGGCGGCGGTGTCCGCCTCTCGCACGAGCACGTCGTAGGTGACGGTGGTCCGGGAGGACTCGTCGTCTTCCTCGGCGTCTGCGTCCAGCGACTCGATGGAGACGGTGGCGACGAGGGTGGATTCGTCGACTTCTCCTCGGTCGTTCTCCGGGATCCAGGCGGTGCTCACCGACACCTCTGAGGTCGTGACGCCGGTGAGCGTCCCGTAGACGTGGTCGCTGTCCCCGTCGCGGGTGGCGAGCTTGAGTTCGCTCGGAGAGGTCGTCAGGGCTCCGGCCCACGAGGTGATGGCGGAGGTGGCGGCTTCGTTCGCCCCGGTGGTGGTCCAGCCCGTGGTCGGCTCGACCGGGTCCCATTCGGAGACGGCGCTGGGGTCGACCGGGGTGATCGTCGGGGCGCTCAGGACCTTGACGCCCCTCGTCGGGGCGTAGGCGGTGCGCACGGCCGCGTGGTAGGAGACGCCGTCCGGGGTGCGGATGGTGAAGTCGTGGGTCGTCAGCTGGTAGCCGATGTCGTCCTGGGAAGCCTCGACGTTCTCGGTGCCGCTGGTGCCGTCCCAGGACGTGATCGTGGATCCGCCGAAGACCGTGTCGTCGGAGCTCAGCCACTCCTGCAGCGAGCTCTCCGCTTCGGTGCGGCCGGTCTGCGTCGCCGAGATCTCGACGGCGGCGCCGGAGGAGTTGTCGACCCCGTTGAGCACCAGGCTGACGGCGGCGACCAGGCCGAGCGCGTTGAGCGGGGCCAGCAGCAGTGCGAAGACCAGCAGACGGCGGGTCAGCCGGTAGCGGCGCTTGGGCTTGTCCGAGACGGAGCTCGAGGGGACCACATCGGCAGAGTCGTAGATGTCGTCGGTCTGGTTGCGCTGGCGCTTGTTCCGGGCCATCAGCGTGTGCTTCCCATCTGGTCGGTGCCGGAGTCCTCGATCTGGTCGGCGGCGAATCGGGCGATGCGGTCTCGGGCTGCGAAGGACACGGGGGCGTCCATGTCATCGGTCATGTCCTCGAGCACCTCGAGCGGGATGTCGTCGCGGGAGACGACGGCGGCGCGCACGGCGACCGATCGGTGGGTGGCCAGGCGCGCCAGCAGTCCTCGCAGAAGCTCGTCCCAGGACGGCGGGCGGCGAAGCAGGGTCGCCAGCAGAGTCGACAGGTCCCCGGATCGTGCGAGAACGGGTGGTCCTCGCGCCGTTCGGCGGGGCGCCACGCCTGGCAGGTGTTCCTCCCGGCGGTGAACGGGTTGCGCATCGTCGAGCGCTCACTTCGCCAGCAGTCGGACCAGCCGATCGACCGCCGCTTCGTCGATCTGGGCCGAGCGCACCGGGTCGACGAGCACGAGGGTCGCGTCGGTGGACTTGGCGGGGATCTTCTCGGGCAGGGCGACGTCGGAGAACGTGGAGACCAGCTGGTGCAGGGCCTTCAGCTCGTCCTTGGACATGCCAACCAGGTGCACGACGGCCTCTGGGATCTCGCCGTCCTGGATGATGGTGAGGTCGGCGACGGCGGCCTCGACCGGGGTCCTCTTGGCCTCCATGATCGCCGTGGTGAGGTCGGCGACGCCTGAGGAGGCGGCACCGGTGAGGTCTGCGACGAGTCGCCGGGTGGATCCGTCGGTGTCGACGATCTCCTCGGCCTTCTCGGCGATGCGGCGGACGGAGGCCCGGGACGTGCGGCCGGGCGAGCGTCCCTTACCTCGGGCGCTGCGACGGGTGGGGGCCTTGGCCTGGGCGGTGGCTCCCTCCGCGTCGGCGTGGGAGTCCTCCGGCGGGGTCTCGAGGGTGGGCACCTCGTCGGCGAGCTGGTCGGTCATGGTGCTCCTCTGCGGTCCAGGGGGTCGGTCACTTGTCCCAGTGGGCGGGGGATCTGCGATCGGCAGGTCTGCCCCATCTGTGAGGGGTGGACACCCGGGCATGCGAAGGGCCACCTCGCGGGCGGGGTAGCTCGCTGCGGGTGGCCCTCCGAAGCCGTCAGGCGTCGATGGTCTGGGTCTCGGCGTCGTACCGGCTGTCCTCGCCGAGGTCCATGAGGTGCTGCAGCACGCGGGTCTTCTTGTTGGGGTTGTTGGTCCACGGCTCGAGGATGATCCACAGCAGGACGCGGTGCCCGACCAGGGCCTTCGACTCGGAGGCGACCATGAACCCCTCGGGGTCGTCGGTCCGCTCGGTGCGCACGACCTCGTAGCCGGCGGGGAGAACCCGTTCGGTTCCGTCGGGGTTCTTACCGTCCTTGACGTCCTGCTTCGTGCCCGTGTACAGCAGGAGCTTCCCGCGGGTGGAGGACTTCTCCTTGGTGACCTTGACGATCGTGCCCACGAAGCGCTTGAGCTCGACCCCCTCGGCGTTACCGGTGAGGCGGTCGATGAGCTTCCACGAGGCGGACCCCTCGGACAACTCGGCGACGAGCTCGCGGATCGACTTGGACACGGCCACCTGCCGCGGGACTGCCTTCTCGATCCCGGGGATCTGGACGAGTCCGTCCTCGGTGACCTCGAGCTTCGCAACGCGATCGTGTGCCGCCATGATGATCTGGGCGTGGTCGGTGGCAGTCATGGGTCAGTTCTCCTTGTCCACGGGGGCGATGGTGGCGAGGGTGGCGAGGTCGGCGTCCCGGTCCTCGGCCTCGGCCAGCCGCACAGCGGCGGCCGCGATCGATCGGGTGTGCCCGGTGACCTGCTTGATCCACATCGACCAGGTGTCCTCGTCCTCGCCGAACGGCGGGGGACGGCATCCAGCACGGTGCGCAGGACGCCCCGGACGCGGGTGTTGGTGCCGTCCTGGAAGGAGGTCGACCCGGTCAGACCGTCCTGGACGGTCGCGACGATGCCGGCGAGGGTCGTGGTGAGCGCATCGACGGCGACTCGCTGGATCGGGATGTGGTGCTTGTGCAAGACCTCGTAGGCCAGGGAGGCCATCCCGAAGTACCCGATCGCGGCGTAGGAGGTGCCGTTGAGCTTGTCGTCGACGAACTCATCCCAGGGCTTGCCCTCGGAGAGGGGATGCGGGGCCATGTGCTGTCCTTCCATCGGAGGCTCGAGGTCGTCTCCCGGCTCGTCCGGGGACACCTGAGCAGTGGGCGGGTTGTGTGCCTCGTGGGACGCCGGAGCGTCGTCGATCTCGATCAGGTCCGTGGAGCACAGCGCGGTCTGGCTGTCGGTGCGATCGGTGTCGAACTTCGATGCCTGGGCGGCCGGGCAGAGCTGGACCAGGGGGCACCACCCGCACAGGGGCCCGACCTTGGTGGGGAAGACCTGCTGCTCGACCATCTCGTTGTGGGTGTCCCAGGCGCGGGTGAACTCCCCGACGGTCTGGGCGACCCGCTTCTCGGAGACGGCGACGATGGTGCTCTTGCCGTGCAGGGTGTAGTAGACGCGCCCCTCGAGCACCGGCTCGTCCTGGAGCTTCCGCAGCGCCGCCGCGTACAGGCGGATCTGGTCTCCGTGGTCATCGCCGTAGCGCTCGATCTTGCGCTTGTCGGGGATGGTGCGGGAGGTCTTGTAGTCCACCGGCCGCAGTCCGGTGCGACCTCGGGAGGTGACGCGCTGGGTGAGGTCGACGAAACCAGTGAAGGGCACGCCGCCGAGCTCGATGTCGCTGAGAGGCCACTCGGTGCGCACCACGTCGATCTCCCGAGGGTCCTCGATGTCGAAGATGCCCTGGTACTTGCCGATCACGTCGGAGATGAACAGTCGCCGGGTGACTTCGTTCTGCAGGCTCTCGTAGGTGGTGTGCTTCCACTGCGCCACCAGGGCGAGCAGGATGTTCGCGGCCCGCCGTCGGGTGCGCTTGCCCTTGGGCAGGTTGTAGAGCTCCTCGAGCACAGCGTGTGCGGCGGTGCCCTGGCTGGTCGCGGCGAACGGGTCGGTCTCCCGCTCCCCGGAGATCTTGCCGAACGCATAGCTTGCCGCGCAGTTGTGCGCCAGGGACTTGGCGGTGGAGGCCGACAGCGCCGTGCGGCGTACCTTGGCGACGTCCTGCACGTCCAGATGCAGGCCCTCCCGGGTCAGCGTCGAGGACACCGGTCCTCCCTTCGTCGTGATCTGCTCCTCCTTGCCAGTGGGCGGGAAGACGCTCCGGCGGGACGGCACATCGCCGCGGCCGGGGGCTTTACTCGTCCTCGCCGTAGAGGGTCGTCATCGCGATCGGCACGCCTCGGAAGCGGGCTCCCCCGGCGCGGGTCTCGATGTCACCGGTGCGCGAGCCGTCGCGTACTCGCGGCTCCCAGATGCCTTCGGCGACGAGCCCTTCGTGCCAGACGGCCTGCCAGCTGGTGCGAGCGGTCTGACCGGCTGGGATCAGGTGGCGAGCGTGCTGGCGGGCGACCTGGAAGGCGTCGCGGGAGAAGACGACGACGTCGGTGCCCTTGCCGCGCGCGTCGGGGACGTACCGCCCGAGGATCTCGCCCCGGGGGTCGCGGCCGGCGGGCCAGCCCAGGCGGAGGTTGGTCGCGACATCGCCGGTGGGCGGGTCGCCGGCGTCCGCCGGGACGAGGGATTCGACGTAGCCCTTCTGGGACTCCAGCAGGTAGCGCAGGGCGTCGACGAGGGAGTGTCCTGCGGTGCGTCCCTGCTGGGTGCGGGAGAGGTCGACGGTCAGGGATGAGAGATCCTCGCGCATGGCAGAGATCCGGTCGCAGAACTCCTCGTCCATCTCGAGGTGCGCGCGTACTGCTCGAGCATGGTCACGGCCAGGAGGTACTCGCTGACGATCTGGGCGTGGCGGGTGGCGTTGACCTTGCTCCCCAGCTCTCGTTCGACGTGGCGGCGCGCATCGGCGGCCGCGTCGTCTCGCTCGGCGACGAAGGTGGAGCGGACGGTGGTGTAGCCATCGTGGGCGAACCAGTCGCACATCCATCGCAGCATCTGCGCGGACAGTTGCGCCTGGTCACCGCGCTTGAGCATGCCATTGAGGGTGGACAGCGGGTCGTCGGAGGCCGAGTTGATGAACCCGCCGCCGCTGTCGCTGTAGAGGGTCAGCATGCGGTCGCGCACGGAGTCGACCTGCGGCTCGTTCTCCGCGGTGACGACGACGAACGACCGCGGCGGGTTCTGCACGCGGGTCTTCATGTCGGCGGTCATGCGGCCCTTGCCGGTGCCGTTGAACGCGGACCGGACCATGGACTCGAGATAGCTGGTCTGCTTCTCCCACTGACGCTGGTCGGAGTTCGGTGCGAAGTCGTCGATGACCCACAGCATCGACTTCGACACGGAGTTCTCCATCCAGGCACGGGTGTCCTCCGCGGACCCGGGCAGGCGTTCGGTGCTCCACGCCCCGCCGCGGGACTGCCAGAACCCCTGGATCATCGAGGCGAGCCAGGACTTGCCGGAGCGACGCCCGCCGACGATGTAGAGCACGCTGTGCGGAGTGATCGGGACGATGGGGCGCGACCCGGCGAGGAGGCCGACCATGCCGAAGCGCGGGTCCACGAAGGTCTCGGCGGAGGTGTAGGCGTCGACGATCTCTCGCAGGAGCTCGCGCCGCTGGGAGAGGGAGAGGGTCCGGTCGATGACGCCGAAGTCGTCGATGCTGGGGAAATCATCGGCGGTGAGTCCGGCCTGGGCGCGCTCGTCGCCCTCACCCTCGGGTCCGATCACCTGGCGTCCGGCGATGAAGGAGGGGATACCGTCCTTGGTGGGGACCCATCCCTGGCGACCCCAGAGGACGTCGTCGGTGGACTCGGAGGCGCGGAACGCCTTGATGGCGCGGGTCCAGGCGAGGCCGGAGCGGGGGGGCCACGAGGGCAGGGCGGAGACCTTGGTCGGTACCTCGGCCTTGTAGCGGGTCTCCCACCGAGCGGGATCCTCGTCGAGCATGCCCTTGGGGCCGCGGATGATGGCGGAGTCGACGAGGCCGTCGGGGGTGCGCCACTGGACCGAGATGGCGACCTGCCGCTCGGAGCGGGAGACGGCGCCGGGGATGATGCGTCCCCCTTCGAGCTCGTCGGAGGTCGGCATGCGGAACTCCTCGAAGCTCAGCGACCGTCCGCCGATGTCGTCGACCTTCTGCCAGGTCTTGATGTCGGGCCCGCCGTGGGGATCGGAGCGAACGTTGCACACCTCGACCCGCAGACCGTCGGAGGTCACGCGGGTTTGCCCCTTCTCGCCGGCGTCGTCGACGGGGCGGGCGGGCGACTCGGTGATCTGGAGCTCGAGGGCGTCCTTCCAGCGGCCCGAGAAGGCCAGGAAGTCGTCGATGCCCCTCTTGGGGTCGACGGAGTCGTCCCCGCGGGGTGAGAGGTCGATGAAGTGGATCGAGGAGGTGTTGCGCTTGCTGAGGAACTTCTCGAGGCCGAAGGCGGCATCCCAGACGTCGCCGTTGCGGGCGATATCGCCGTCGAAGCAGATGATCGCTCGGCGGTCGCGGAGGTTCAGGGTGTTCCACTCGTCGTTGCGGCGCCAGGACTGCACCCCGGGGATGGCGAGGATCAGGATGCGCTTGTCCTCGGGCGCCCGCTCGAGCGACCCGCGCATTCCCTCGAGCGGGTCGATGGCGCCGACGGCGGTGCGCAGGGCCTTGTCCTCGACTCCGGCGTCGCGGAGCATCGCGGTCAGCGCGGCGTCGGCCTTGACGACCCCCTCGGTGAACATGATCGGGATCGAGGTGTCGGAGAACCAGGAGGTGGGGGTCGCAGGGTGGGCGTCGATGGCGGTGCCGGCCCCGGCGAGGAACATGTACTTCGCCCAGTGGGAGCCTTCGGGCGGGTCGTTCTCGGGGCGCGGCTGCAGGGTGCCGAGGATGGGCTCTCCGCGAGCGATCGAGTCGAGCCGGTAGTAGGGGATCTCCATCCAGGCGCCCTTGCGAGCGAGGTCCAGGAGGTGACGTCCGGGGTTGCGACGACCGTCGAAGCCAAAGCGTCGCAAGGCGTCGCGACCGTCGTCAGCACCGGCGATGGTGCGGTAGCCGCGGGCCTGCGCGACGAGCGGGGCGACGATCGAGGAGCGGAGCTTGGCGACGGAGACATCGCCGATGGACCCCGGATAGTGCGCGACGGGGAACGGGGTCTCGCGCATGGCGCTGAGGGCGGTGTCGATGTCGGCGATCGAGGTGCCGTCCTCATCACCGAAGGACGCGTCGTCCTCGAGCTCGTCGTCGCGGGAGGGTTCCGGAGTGCGCGGGTCGGCCTGGGGCTCCTGGTCGGCAGGACGCTGGGCAGCGGCGGAGTGGTCCTGGGTGCTCATGGTCGGGACAGTGGGCGGGAGAGTCGCCTCGCGGGACGTGCGCCCTCGTGCGCCAACGTCGCGTGGTGCGACTGTCAGCCCAGGCCAGAGGAGCCTTCCGGGGCCCGCTACACCCCCAGAGCCACCGTGTGCCGACGACGCTCCACCCATCGAACGTGCAGGTCAGTCCGGGAACGCCACCATATCCCTCCCCCTCTCTATAACTCCTAAAGAGAGATATGTATGTATGTATGAGGGGGATATGAAACCAGATATCCCTCATAGGTCATACGGGGACCGGTGCGATGGGGGATCCGGTGTCATTTCCGTTCCGACCTGCGCTTCCTGAGGCGCCGGCGGGGTGGGAGAGGGGTGCGCGAGGGTGGAGAGAGGCTCAGCGGACGGGCTCCGGGGCGACTGTCACTGGTCGCTGGCGGGCAGATCGTGGATCACCCCTTCGGCCTCATCCAGGCCCGCAGCGGCTCGGTAGTCGCTGTCGGGGATCGCCGCGGTGAAGACGTCCGGGTCGACGACCTCGTGAGGAACGGGACGGCCGTCCTCGATCATCTGGGCGTAGGAGAGCCACCCGTACATCATCGACAGCGGAAACTCGTCGTCGACACCGCGGTAGATACGCCGGCGCCACAGCGCCCACAGCACGATCGCCTGGGCGATGTCCGCCGTGACGGCATCCGCCCGATTCGGCTCGCACCGCTTGCGCACTTCGGTGAGGGCGAACTGGCCGTCCTCGGCGGACGCAAGACAAGCCGCCATCACCCGCGCCCCGCCTGGGGGCAGTCCGCGGGTGAGCGCGGCGAGATCGAGATTCAGCAGGAGCTTCTGCTCATCCCACTCGTCCTCCTCGTCAGGGACGAAGGTGACGTCGTCGGCGTCGCGGAAGGTCCCGAACCCGGGTCTCGGTGCGCGCCACGGGTCGCTGGGGGGCAACGTGTCGAGGATCGCGGCGGTCACGCCCGTGGCCCAGGCGATCGTGAAGGAGGGGGTCCGACGTGCCCAGCTCCGATACCGGCGATCGATCTCGACCCGGGAGGCCAGTGGCATCAGGGGCTCCTTGGTGGCGACCGACCATTGCGCGAAGGTGCGCCGTCTGGCTGTCGCCTCCTCGCGAGTGATCTCCATGATCCCGCCTGTCCGTATCTGATGACGCCGCATAGCGCCATGGTTCCATGTTCGAGCATCATGCCTGAGAGGGCACGACCTGCACTTGATTTGCCGCCTGTTGGCATATAGCCAGCATGAGCAACAACCTCGTCGGCATCGTCGGATTGCCGGACGTCCGAGACGCACTGCAGGAGCTGGGCGTCGAGGTCGTCTCCGGTGACACATTCCCAGAGGCTTCCCGCCGCATCAGGGAAGCCGCCAAGTCCCCCACCCTCCCAGTCCTCATCGAGGACCACAAGCGGCCTGGGCCTCCCGCGGCTCATCTCCCGGATCGAGCAGAGCGGCACGATCGTCATCGTCCGCCGAGACGCCCCCGTCCTCGAGGACCACTGGGGCTCGGTGCCGATCACCTCGAGCCTGGGCGCCTACCTCCGAGCCGCCGGCATCGAGCCCAGCGACCCGCTCCTGGACGACATCTACGTCGATGCGGACGGGAAGATCGCCGAGGACGCCCCGATCCCCACCGACGAGGACCCCGCTGCAGAGCAGGAGGAGCGACCGCCCCTCGAGACCTCGCCGCACGCGACAAGCATCAGCGACTGGCTGGAGGACGAGGACGACGACTCGGCCCAGGGGGCGACCACCGATGCCCCCGCTCTTCCCCACGCCGCTCCCGACTCCCCCTTCTCGCCCTCGACGGACACGTCGCCCGACTGGCTCTCCGACGAGGAGAAGGATGACGAGCCCAGCCCGTCCCCCGACCTCGCGCAGGAGCGACCTGACCCGGACGAGGACGACGAAGAGGAGGACTTCGAAGGGATCTTCACTCCCACTCGCCCCGCTCCTGCCCCCGAGGCCCAGCACCCCGCCACCGCGAAGACGGGCCGGCGCCGTGCCGAGGGCGACCAGCCGGCGACAGATCCGGCCCAGCGTCCACGGCGCAGGATCTCCATGCCGCAGTTCACCGAGGCAGGAGCGGGAGCCGAGACCGCCCCTGACACCGATCCCAGCCCGTTGGACGAGGAGCTGTTCTCCGGCCTCCCCGCCGAAGCCCCTGTCGAGGGGGTCGAGGATGAGGACTCCTACGACGTCGACGACATCATGGAGGACACCCTCGCCCCCCGGACCAGTCTTTCGGCCCACCGTCTCAACACCCCCCTGGGACACGTCATCGTGTCGTATGCCGGCAAGGGAGGCGTCGGGAAGTCGACCGTCTCGCTGTGCCTGGCTCAGGCCGCCGCCGAGGTCGGCGGGCTCTCCGTGTGCCTCATCGACGGCAACCGCGGGCAGGGCGACCTCGGCCTGTACCTCAAGGTCCGCAAGTCCGACCTGCCCTCCATCTACGACGCGGTGACAATCGGCGATCTGAGCTCCGCATTCCTCTCCCCCGAGCAGATCGCAGCCGCGCGCGCGGGACCGGTGACCGCATCTCGTTCTCCTTCGTGCAGGCGCCGCGCCCGATGCACGACGGAGAGCTGTCCCAGCAGATCGCCGCCGTGCGCCGCGAGCACTACGCCGAGGTCATCCGACTCGCCCGCCAGCAGTTCGACCTGGTCATCATCGACACCCAGATCACCGAGGGCCTGGACACCTCCGGGGTGATCGACAACGTCATCGGCCCCGTGCTCAGAAGCGGCGGCTACGGGCTGGGCATCGCCGAGTTCACGACCGTCGGCGTCGAGAACCTGCTGATCGCGGCCGCGTACCTGCGCAGCGTCGGAGCGGACAGCGCCCGGATGATGTCCACCGCCAACAAGGTCTCCCCCTCCGTCGGCGACTACGGCAAGCTCCCCCAGTCGCTGGGGCGGGAGTCGAAGTGGAAGGGCGCCATCCAGCTCGACGACCGGATCGAGGACGACATGCGGTCGCGCCACGTGCCCTATGCCGTGCCCACGATGCGCGCCGTCGTCCTGGACGTCGCCGCACTCCGTGACCGGGCTGGCCGAGTTCAGCCCGAAGGAAGCACCAGAGCCGAAGAGGAGCAAGCTCGCGTTCTGGAAGCGCTGGTTCACCCGATGACCACCGCCACCTCCGAGGATCTGTGCACGCTTCTGGATCACATGAGCTGGGGCCACATCGCCACCCGTCTCTCCCGACCCAGTCGGCCAGTGCGGATGCACTCCCTACCTCCGACGATGTGGATCCGGCCCGAGGGTCGCGTGGGGGGAAGCAAGGCGGCGGCGACCGGTCTCCTCCCGGTCACAGTCGACTGGCAGGCGGGCGCCGTCTTCATGGCGGATCCGGATGCCGTCGGCGTCGAGGAGGTGCGGTGGGTAGTGGACGGCGCCGGGGCACACCTGTCGGGGAGCATCCGGCTGACCGAGGGCCCCTCGGTGACGGGCCGGCCGACGCGGGACATGTGGGAAGCGCACTCCGCCCCCGTGCTCACCTCCCATGCGGCCGGACGTGCCCTGGATGCGCTGATCGAGCAGGGTGAGCTGGCGAAGTGGTCGATGCTCCAGCGGCTCGAGGAGTTCGCCCACGAGAAGGTCCAGGCGATCGCCACGTCGATCTGCCGGGAGGTCGCCGATGTCGACGACGAGACCATCGCCCCCTCCCTTCTGGACGCACAGCAGCTGGACCTCGTGGTCACGAATGTCGTCTACGGAACCCGCGGTGACAGCGACCGCATCCTGCGCCGCTTGGACCGATGCCTCGACCCGGCCACGACTCGCCGAGTGGATCCCATCCGGTACCTGACCACCCAGATCCGTCGCGATCTCGGGGACGAGGTCCGCGTCGCCATCGGAGACCCACAGGTGGGATCTCGCGTGCGACGGGTGGCGCGAGGCCTCGGCACCGGCGCCACTCTGGAACGGATCGTCGAGCGCTACAACGAAGTCCACTCCTCCGACCGGATCTCCACGAGCCGGGCCGTGCGCGCCCTGACCGTGGCGCCCTCGATCGAGTCCGTCGCCCTACCCATCGGATTCGAGGTCTGCCATGTCTGAGATCCGCACCGCGAGCCTCGACATGTCCCAGCTGATCGAGGAGCGCCGCGCCGCCAATGCGATGCGCGGGGAGTCGCTGCGGCTGATCGCCGAGGACGCCCTGACGCCCTGGGAAGCCGTGGTGGCCGTGGCGACCAGTGGTGAGCGTCCGCTGATGCGCTTGACCCTCGGGCAACTGATCACGGCCTCGGACGGGGTCGGTCGAGCCCGCGCGCGCGCACCGTCGACCAGGTGCTCAGCATCCTCGGCACCACGGAGGCAGGGGTCTGCGGCGGCCGCGTGACGCTCGCGTTCCTCCTGGACGAGCAGGCCCGCGGACGTCGACTCCTGGCGGTGCTGGACGCCTTCATCTCCCACGGCTTGATCAGCGCCAAGGAGGACCTCGCGATCTGGCCCGGGTTCCCCTTCTCCCCCGTGCCCGATGCCCCGAAGGAGGAGCGATGACGCCCGCGCTCTTCGAGACGTCCGTGCTGACCCGCCGGAGGGCACGGCACCATTCCCGATGCGAGTGCGACCGGGACACCTTGGATTCGCCGTGGAAGGCGGAGATGTGCGAAATCGTGCATACCGTGGACCGCGACCGAGCCCGCATGCTTTCGCTCGACCTGTTCCTTTCCGAGCACCTGGTCGAGGTGGATCGGATCATCAAGAGGGTGCGCGCGGCGCACATCTGGACTACCGCGACAAGAACGAGCCGTTCTCCTACTTCGGGGAGGCGCTTCTGCGCATGGTCGATCGCAGGTGGCGGGCAAAGGATGGCGATGGCGGCGCGAGCCAGGTCTTCAACAAGTCCTGGAACATCCCGGCGATCCTGGAGGCCGAGACGCGTGATTCGCTCCGGACCGATCGCAAGCGGGGCCTGCTGAACGGCACCCATGAAGTGCCAGGTCAGGCGGCGAAGGCCGACAAGCAGAAGTACGTCGGTCGCTCGAGGGAGCTGTTCTCCCTGGAGTACGACCGTGAACCCTCCGATGCTGAACTCGTAGAGTTCCACAACTCCCGCATGCTCGCCACCCGCAAAGACGCCGCACGGCAGGCCGTCCTGATCACGGCGGCGGACCTGCGGGCCGTGGAGGCCGTGCCGGTCGACGACCCAAAGCTGGGAGGAGAGCACCGCCTCACCTCGACCGATGCTCCCGACATGGATCAGCGCCACCGTCACAGCCTCCTGGAGGGGATCATCACGGCCTGCGCGAAGTACGACCTCGAGGTAGAACGTGCCCGCCGGCGCCAGCTCAATCGCGAACCGGTGCGGCGCGCCGAGGTTGCCCGGGCAATGTTCGAGCCCCACATCCGCGGCCTGCACGAAGGAGAGCCGCCGTTGCGCGAAGAGGTCGTCGAGGAGCTCGGTGCAAGGTCGGCGCCGGCGCGTCGTGAGGTCGGATCGCATTACAAGGCGATCATCGAACTCGCTCGCGAACGGTTTGCAGATCAGCGACCCGCCAAGTAACAGGCGAGCTCGCTCGACACATCGGTCGGACCCCCTATGCTTCCCGGAGGACTGAACGTATGGACGAATCCTCGGAGGATGGCATGGCTCGAAAGACGAAGGTTTCCCTGATCGATGACCTGGACGGCTCCGAGGCATCGACGACGGTCCCTTTCGGCCTCGATGGCGTGAGCTACGAGATCGACCTGAACGATTTGCACGCGGAAGAGCTCCGCTCCCTTCTCGCTCCGTGGACGACGGCAGGGCGCCGAGTCGGAGGCCGTCGTCGCCGTGACTCGTCCTCCGCCGAGGAGGCGCGGAAGATCCGGAAGTGGGCACTCGAGAACGACATCGAGGTGCCCGCGCGCGGGCGTGTTTCCGCCGCCGTGCGCGAGGCGTACGCCACCGCGCACTGACCACTCCCCGTCGAGTCCGCCGGCGCGGCGGGACCTCGAGGAGGCCTCAGAGGCCGATCTTCCCGGCGGTGGAGTCCTCGACGGCGGACGTGGGGCGCACGTAGCGCGCCAGCGAGTCGAGGCGCTTGTGGCGGGTGGTCCGCGCGATGGACATCGGAGAGAGCCCGGCCTCTGCCGCAGAGGTGGCATGGCCGGCGCGCAGCGAGTGTCCTGAGACCCAGGACTGGGCGCCGAACACCTGGGAGTACTCCTCCCCCGTGATCCCGGCCGCGCTCGCGCGGAGCTGGATGATGCGCGCGATCGACCGGTCGGAGATCGGTGTCCGGGCGATCGTGGCGCGGTTGAAGATCCTGGAGAACAGGGGGCCTTGGGCTCCGATGCGACGACGGCTTGCTTCGAGCCAGTCCTCGACGGCGAGCACGGGGCAGGTCTCGGGGTGGCCCCCCAGCGGGATCCCGATGACCTCACCCTTCCCGCTCTGGTCGGTCTTGGAGCGTCGGATGCGCAGGAGGAGGCCGGCGTCCAGGCGCGTGAGGTCCTTCGTGCTGAGCTGGGCGACTTCGCTGCGTCGCTGGGCCGCAGCGAGTCCGAGCAGGAGGATGGCGCGGTCGCGCTTGCCGACGACGGTATCGAGATCGTCCATCGCCTCGATGATGCGGCGCATGGCTTCGGTGGTGACCGGGGCGGCGCGGCGTGAGGGGGCGGTGCCCAGGGTGCGACCTGCGGAGCGGAGCGCTTGGCGGACGCCGTGGTGGCTCGTGGGGTCCTCGAGGCCGGCGTCCAGGTGCGCCGCGGCGATGGCGGCGACGTCGCGGGAGATGGTCGAGTGGGAGACCAGGCTGGCGCGGTGGGCGATGTAGGCGGCGACGACGTCGGGGGTGGTGGGGTGGACGGGGTAGTTGCGATCAGCGCACCAGACGGCGAAGGTGCGGATCGCGGACGAATAGGAGCGCTTGGTTTCCTCGGACCGACTGGAGGTCAGGAGGTCCCCGACGAGGGCCGCATCCTCGCGGGTGATGGTCATGCACGGGGGAGTTCTGCGCTGGATGTCGCTGCTCATCCATGCCCCCTTCCGACGCTCGTGTCGAGCAGAATACTGAAGCTAGCGGGCCGACTTGCCGGACACCCCCTGGCGCGGGCATGGGTCAGCCCATCCCGCGTCAGCCGGCCACCTTCCTCTCCTGCTCCGCAACCCAGTCGTTGACGCTCGAGACGCGATAGCGGACTCGGCCTCCAACCTTGACGAAGCCGGGTCCCATCTCGAGACTGCGCCAGTTCGCGAGGGTCCCGGTGGACAGGCCGAGGGCGTCGCCGACCTCCTGTGCGGTGAGCAGTTCGTCCATCCTGACGATGTCCGGCGATTGCGCCTTCCGAGCCATGGTGGCCTCCCGTTTCAGACGGGGTCGCGGATCGACCCTTGTGCTCACGTAAGTGGGCGGGGGATCACGGAACTTGTCGCGAAGGCAACGGCGGGTGCTCTTTTCGCCTGGTGGGTACCGCAAACTCACGGGAGGTCACGGGCCGTCACAGGTGACGTGCCGCCGCCCTGCCACGCCGGACGACTACTTGGCACCTCTCATGGACACCGAGTCACCAACAGGAGGGCCACCCTTGCCCCAGGTACGAGTTAAGTACGACTTACGGTGGGAAGCACCGTGAAAACCGGTGAACCGTCATGACGAGAGGTGAGGTCGTTCGGCTACGTAACACCAGTCCACAGCGGTACGATGGGCCTACCACCAGGCAGACCTCTCGGTCCGTCTCGACAATCCGTAGGTTGCAGGTTCGAGTCCTGCTGGGGGCGCCGTTCGCCCGCACCGCCGACGAGGAGCATCGATGATCCTGAAGGTCCTCACGTTCGGTGCGATCGGATTGCTGGTCGTGTCGCGGCTGGCCCGCACGCGGTTCGGCTCGCGTCTGCTCGGGGTCTCGTTGCGGGTGCTGAACATCGTCTATCTTGACGCGCTCGTGATCGCGGGGATCCTCGCCGTGGTGTTCGAGCAGTGGATCCTGCTGGTCGTGGTGGCGGTGCTCGCTTGTGGTCAGCCTGGTCGAGGAGATCCGTCGGCGCTTGGCGGCCCGGGCCGCGCGCATCAGCCGGCGCTGACCTCGACGCGGGTGGTGACCGGGGTCGGGTTCTGGAAGAGGTCGAGGACCGGGCAGTGGGCGTCCACGGCCGCGCGGAGCTCCTCGTAGCGCTCGGCGCTCTCCGGTCCGGTGAGGCGGACGAGCAGGCGCACGTCCCCGAACCCGGCCCGCACGGACTCGTCCTTGCCGAAGAGCCGCGCCGCGTCGAGGTCGCCGTCGGCGGTGACCTCGATGTCGTCGACCTGGATGCCGAGCGCGTGCGCGTAGAGCCGGTAGACCACGACCTGGCAGGAGATCAGCGCACCGAGCGCGACCTCGACGGGGCTTGCGGCGAGATCGTCGCCCGCGAGGGCGGCGGGCTCGTCCACGGCGAATTCGTGGCGGCCGGCGCGGAGCGTGCTCGCGACGGCGCCGACGCCCTGCCCGGTGACGGTGTAGGTGAGGTGTGCGGAGTCTCGGCGGGCGTCGATCCGCTCGCCCCAGGCGGTCCCCGCGGCGTCGAGGCGGTCGGCGCGGGCGGCCGCGCTGTCGTCGAGGTCGGCGGCGGGGACGGACGTCGCAGTGGAGAGGGAGACGGTGTCTGTGTTCGTGTCGGAGAGCGTCATGGCGCCACCGTAGGGACGCCTCGAGCGCCGGTCACGCCCTCCTGTCACAGGCCGTCATCCGTGCACTCCGCCGCGTCGGGCCGACGAGAGCTCAGCGGCCGCGGCCCCGCTCCCCACTGACCGGCTGTGCGCCGAGGACTCGCGGTTCCAGGTCTCCACCCAGTCCGGCGGCGACGAGGTCCGCGGGCGGTCGCCCGACCAGCTCCAGCACCTCCTGCACGTCGACCGACCCGCCGGAGGCGCGCAGGAAGCGGGCGCGGACGATCGCGTCGGCGATAACGGTGTCGCCGCGGCGGAACACCTGCTCCATGTAGATCCAGCGCTCGTCGTAGCCGATCACGCGGGTGGCGAGCTCGAACCTCTGCCCGAGAGTGAGAGAGCGGCGGTAGGTGATGGTCTGCCCGGCGACCACCGGATACCAGCCGGCGTCGGTGATCCGCTTCCAGAAGCCGGAGCGGAGCATGAGGTCCATGCGGCCCAGATCCATGATGGAGAGGTAGCGGCCGTTGTTCATGTGGCGCCGCACGTCGAGATCGGCGAGGTTCACGCGGAAGCTCGCATGGGAGGTGTCCCAGATGCCGAGCGGGGACTTCGCGCGCACGCGCAGGAAGAACAGCAAAGATGCGGAGGTACATGTTCATGGCGGCTCCCTCCCGGGGCACGTCTCGGCTCGTCGTCGACACCTGATGACCACAGAGTAACGTGCGGTCGTCGTCCCACCGCACCCCAGCCCGCGCGGGCATTCCCCCGGCAGTCCCGCCCAGGGGCGAGAGGCCTCGCGCTACTGTTGTCCGGTGACCTCCAGCTCCACTCGTGCCATCAACGACCGCATCATCTGGGTCGACTGCGAGATGACCGGGCTCGACAAGCGGCGTGATGCGCTGGTCGAGATCGCCGTCCTCGTGACCGACGCCGATCTGAACATCCTCGGGGACGGCGTCGATGTCGTGATCAAGCCCCCGGCCGAGGCGCGCAGGGCATGGATCCCTTCGTGGTGAACATGCACACCGTCTCCGGCCTGCTCGAGGAGCTCGACGGCGGCATGACCCTCGCCGAGGCAGAGGCGCAGTGCCTCGCCTACGTCAAGGAGCACTGCCCCGAGCCGGGGAAGGCGCCGCTGGCGGGCAACAGCGTCGGCACCGACCGCGTGTTCCTGGACCGCGACGTGCCCGAGTTCGCCGGCTGGCTCTCCTATCGCACCATCGACGTCTCGAGCCTGAAGGAGCTGGCCAAGCGCTGGTTCCCGCGGGTGTACTACAACATCCCCGCCAAGCACGGCGGCCACCGCGCGCTCGCCGACATCCGCGAGTCGATCCAGGAGCTGAAGTACTACCGCGAGGTCTTGCTGGTCCCCGAGCCCGGCCCCACCACCGCACAGGCCCAGGAAGCCGCGCGCCGCTTCGAGCGCGCGAGGCCGCCGAGACCGCACAGGCCGCGGCGGCGCCCGCGCCTGCCCCGCACGTGCCCTGGCTCGACCGCGCCTCGCACCGCAGCTGGCTCGAGGCCGAGGCCGACGAGCCGCTCGTCTTCGGCTCCGAGTCGGTGCGGGAGGACGGCGGCTTCGCCTGGCTGGACGAGACCGGCGCCCCGGACCTCTCCCGCCCCTCCGAGCTGTGGATCACCTGCCGGATGACGCACGCCTTCGCGCTCGGCCACCTGCTGGGCCGCCCGGACTTCGGCCGCTTCGCCGACCACGGCATCGCCTCGCTGCGCGGCGTCTTCCACGACGACGAGCACGGCGGCTGGTTCGCCTCGGTCGAGGGCGGCCGCACCGTGGACGACTCCAAGCAGGCCTACGCCCACGCCTTCGTGGTCCTCGCCGCCTCCTCCGCGACCGCCGCCGGCCGGCCCGGTGCGAAGCAGGCTGCTGGACGAGGCGCTCGCGGTGCTCGATACGAAGTTCTTCGACGAGCGCTCCGGGATGAGCGTGGACACCTTCGACCGCAGCTTCTCCGAGTGCGAGGAGTACCGCGGGATCAACGCGAACATGCACACGGTCGAGGCGCCGCTGGCCGCGGCCGACGTGACCGGGCAGCGGCGCTGGCTGGACCGTGCCGTCGGCATCGCGACCCGGGCGATCGACGAGTTCGCGCGCGCCAACGACTGGGCGCCGCCCGAGCACTTCGACGTGGAGTGGTCGCCGCCGCTGGACTACAACCGCGACCAGCCCGCCCACCCGTTCCGCCCCTACGGCGCGACGATCGGGCACTGGATCGAGTGGTCCCGCCTGGTGCTCCAGGCCCGCGCCTCGCTGATCGCGCTGGACGGCGAAGCGCCGGAGTGGATGCTCGAGGCCGCGACCGCCCTGATGGAGAAGTCCGCCGCAGCCTTCGGCGCCGACGGGAAGCCCGGCTGGGTCTACACCGTAGACTGGGACGGCGCGCCCGTCTCCTCCGAGCGGATGCACTGGGTGGCGGCGGAGGCCGTCGCCGCGGCCGCCGTGATGCACCGGGTCACCGGGGATCGCATCTGGGCCGAGCGCTACGAGCAGTGGTGGGAGTACATCTCCACCTACCTGCTCGACCCCGAGGAGGGCTCGTGGTTCCACGAGCTCGACGCCGCGAACGAGCCGCAGGGCGTGACCTGGCCGGGCAAGCCCGACATCTACCACGCGCGCAGTGCGTGCTGATCCCACGCCTGCCGGTCGCACCCGCGCTGTCGGCGGCGGCCGCGCGACGGGCCGCTGGACAGCGACCTCTGAGCAGGTGTCCCCGCCCGTGACATGACGACGCCGCCGGTGCTCGCACCGGCGGCGTCGTCATGTCCGGGGCGGCTCGGGCCGCGCTGATGAAGGACTCGGGGGTCAGCTCCGCTCGAGCCGCTCGACGGCGGCCTCCATGCGCTCGACCTTCCCGTCGAGCTCGCCGTCGTGGCCGGGGCGGATGTCGGCTTTGAGCACGAGCGAGACGCGCGAGCCGTAGCGGCCCGCCTCCTCGGTCGCGCGCCGCACGACCTCCATGACCTCTCCCCACTCCCCCTCGATCTCGGTGAACATCGAGGAGGTGCGGGTGGGCAGGCCGGAGTCGCGCACGACCCGCACCGCGGCGGCGACCGCGTCCTGCACGCTCGCGGCGTCGGCCCCTTCCTCGAGGTCGCGGGCGAGGGCCGGGTCGGAGGGCGTGCCGGTGGGCTGGACGGAGAAGGCGACGATCATGGGGTCAGTGTCTCCCCGCCGACCGCGACAGGACAACGTGGGCCCAGCACGAGCCCGGAGGCCGATGCAATGCGTCTCACACCGCTGGCACCCGCTCACGTGAGGAAACCACCCCGAGGAGCAGGTATGCTTAACTCTCGTTGCAGGCCGTCAGGTCGCACATGGTGGGCGTAGCTCAGTTGGTAGAGCACCGCGTTGTGGTCGCGGTGGTCGCGGGTTCAAGTCCCGTCGTCCACCCCATGTGAAGTCTCGGGACATCGTTCGCAGATGTCTCGGGACATCGTTCACGAAGCAGGGCCCCGGTTTTCTCCGGGGCCCTGCTTCTTCGGCTGGTAGCCGCGGGTGTGGTCGATGGTGAACTCGGCGAGGACGGTTCCGGTGTCGAGGTCGGCGGCGAGGACGTCGTCGTGGTCGTCGTGGTCGATGAGGCGTCGGACGGGTCGTCCTCTGTGGGCGCGGTCGTGGCGCCGAAGCCGTTCATCGACCCGGCCAAGGAACAGCCGAAGGCCGATGTCGCGGCGCTCGCCGGGGAGGCCGCCGCCGGCGGCTGATGCGCTCGAGGCCGCGCCGGCGCCGGGCCTGATCGCCCCGCACGTGTTCACCTTCAACTCCCCGCGGGAGACCGCCGCGTGGTGGCGGGAGCGGGAGCGGCGAGCCTGAGCCCGGAGCCTGACGGGCGCCGGCTCGTCGGCCCGGACGCCGGCCCGGCCCCCGCGGCCTGTCGCGTCCGTCGGCGGCGCGCGTCCACGTCACACCCAGGGCTTGCTGGCAGGATTGGCTCCCCGCACCAGCATCCGCGAGGAGAGTCAACGCATGGACGCAAGCACCGTCACCGCAGGACCCCGCCGAGCGCAGGGTCCGCGAGCTGGTCACCGCGCGCACCGAGGGCCGCATGCCCACCCCGGCGGAGCAGGAGGAGATCACCGGGCGGCCGCGGCAGGTGTACGAGGAGTTCATCGCGCTGCGGATGCACTACCAGTTCGGCATCGACGAGGTGCTGACGAAGGTGGAGATCCTCCGCAAGGAGTTCGAGCAGATGCACGACTACTCCCCCATCGAGCACGTGCGCACCCGGCTGAAGTCGGTGGAGTCGCTGATGG
The DNA here is from genome assembly GCF_038396325.1 of Brachybacterium sp. GPGPB12. NCBI lineage: Bacteria > Bacillati > Actinomycetota > Actinomycetes > Micrococcales > Dermabacteraceae > Brachybacterium > Brachybacterium sp. GPGPB12. Next base: position 971,766 of record NZ_CP149573.1, read on the forward strand.
AGAAGGCGCGCGCACCGAGGGCGAGATGACGGTGCGCGCGATCCGCGAGCGGATCCACGACATCGCCGGCATCCGCATCACCACGAGCTTCGTCGCCGACGCCTACTGGATCGCGGACATCCTCGCCGACCAGGGCGATCTCGAGGTTCTCACCGTCAAGGACTACATCGCCTCCCCCAAGCCCAACGGCTACCGCTCCCTGCACCTGATCGTGCAGGTGCCGGTGTACCTGTCCACCCATGTGGAGCAGGTGCCCGTCGAGTCGCAGATCCGCACGATCGCGATGGACTTCTGGGCCAGCACCGAGCACAAGCTCTCCTACAAGTACGAGAAGAACCTGCCGCCCGCGGCGCGCGCCGAGCTCGACGACGCGGCCCGGGTCGCGCACGAGCTCGACCAGCGGATGGAGCGGGCGCGCAGCGAGATCCGCCCGCAGGCCGCGCCCGGCGGGAGCGGCGGCCTGTTCCCCGGCAGGCCCGGCCCGGCCGCGCCGCCGACGGACGGCGACGCGGCCGGCTGAGCCGACTCAGCCGCGGCGCATCCCCTGGCGGAAGGCGCGACGGTACTGCGGCGGGATGATCTCGCCGTCTCCGCGCAGGGCGAGGGCGGCGTCCAGACCCCAGTTCGGCTCGCGCAGGAAGGCGCGGCCCACGCGCACCGCGTCGGCCTGCCCGGTGGCGAGGACGTGCTCGGCCTGGAAGGGGTTATCGAGCATGCCGACCGCGGAGACCGGCACCTCGGTGTGCTCGCGCAGGTGCGCGGCGAGCGGGGTCTGATAGCCGGGGCCGACAGGGATGCTGGTTCCCTCGGGCGCACGGCGTTGCCGCCGGAGGAGACGTCGACCATGTCCACGCCGTGCTCGCCGAGCCAGGTGACGACCTGGGTCGCCTGGTCGAGGCCGAAGCCGCCCTCGACCCACTCGGTCGCCGAGATGCGCACCAGCACCGGCATGCCGGCGGGGACCGCTCCGCGCACCGCGTCCACGACGCGCGCAGGAGGCGCGCGCGGCCGGCGAGCTCGCCTCCGTAGGAGTCGGTGCGATGGTTGCTCAGCGGCGAGAGGAACTCGTGCAGCAGGTAGCCGTGGGCGGCGTGGATCTCGATCATGTCGAAGCCCGCCTCGACGGCGCGCCCGGCGGAGGCGACGAAGGCCTCGACGACCTCATCGATCCCCGCCTCGTCCAGGGCGGTGGGCTCCGTGAGCTGGTCGTAGGCGATCGCGGAGGGGGCCAGGGTCTCCCAGCCGCCGTGGGCACCTGCGATGGAGGCGCCGGGGTGCGGGGTGCCCCACTCGGGCTCGGTGGAGGCCTTGCGCCCGGCGTGGGCGAGCTGGATCCCGGCCGCCGCGCCGAAGGAGTGGATCAGGTCGACGATCGGGCGCGCGCCTCGCGCTGGGCGTCGTCCCACAGGCCGAGGTCCTGCGGGGAGATGCGCCCCTCGGGGACCACGCCGGTGGCCTCGAGGATCACGGCGCCGGCGCCACCGCGGGCGAAGGAGCCGTAGTGCATGAGGTGGTAGTCGGTGGCGACGCCGTCGCCGGCGGCGACGGAGTACTGGCACATGGGCGGCACCCAGATGCGGTTGCGGACGGTGAGGTCGCGCAGGGTGATCGGGGCGAGCAGGTGCTGGGACATGGAGGGGCCTCCGTGGGTCGGGGTCGGTCGGGCCGGCGACGCTCCGTGCGGGGCGCCGAGCGCGGCGACGCCCGCGACGCTAGTGCGGCCCGACATGCGCACGCCAATAGCGGGACCTATGGGAGGTATCCCTCCTCCTATGTCGTGAGGTCATCGGCGCGGCTATCCTCGGCGCTGTGACGACCTCCACTCTCGCCCCCGTCCAGGACCTCAACCTGCTGCGCACCTTCCTCACCGTGCATCGGGCGGGCTCCTTCACCGCGGCGGCCCCCGCGCTCGGGCTCACCCAGCCCACTGTCACGGCACAGATTCGCGAGCCTCGAGGAGCGGCTGGGGCGCCAGCTCTTCCAGCGCCTGCCGCGCGGGGTGGAGCCCACAGCTTTCGCCCGGGAGCTCGCCGAGCGGATCTCCGGGCCGCTGGACGATCTCGACGTGGTCGCGGGCGGGAATTGCGAGCTCGACGGGCGCACCGCCCCGGTGCACCTGGCGGGGCCCCGGAGTCGCTGTGCTCGCACGTCGCGCCCGCGCTCGCACCGCTGGTGGCGGGCGGGGTGCGCGTGCACGTGGCGACCGGGGAGGACGAGGAGCCGCTCGAGCAGGCTGCGGGAGGGCCGGCACGACCTGCTGATCACCGCCCAGCGGCCGCGCGGCCGGGCACTCTCGGTCACGAAGCTCGCGGAGGAGGAGCATCTGCTGGTCGCCGCCCCGGCCTGGGCCGGACGCGTCCAGGCGCGAGGGGAGGGCGTGCCGGTCTGCGCGGCGCTCGAGGCGGTCCCGCTGGTCTCCACGGCCGACGACATGCCCGTGGTGCGCCGGTACTGGCGCACCCACTACGGCAAGCAAGCATCCGGCGGTGGGCCCGGCGCTGACGGTGCCGTCCCTGCACGCAGTGATCGCCGCGGTGCGGGCAGGGGCCGGCTACTCGGTGTCGCCGCGCTCGCTGTGCGCGGCGGACCTCTCCTCGGGATCGCTCGTGCGGCTCGAGGAGCCGGAGCACCCGCGCACCACGACGATGTTGCTCGTGCGGCGCCCCGGCGCCGAGCAGAACTCCGCGACGGGGCAGGTGGCGGAGGCACTGCTGCAGGCGGCTCGGACGGCGGAGCATCCTCGCCTCGCGCCCGCGTGACCGGGGACACCCGGTCCATACTGGGGGCATGACGAGGAACACCGATCGACGACGCGTCCTGATCACCGGAGCGACCGGAGGGATCGGCTCCCACCTGGCCCGCACACTGCCGGATGACTACGAGCTCGTCCTCCACGGGCGTGACCCGGACGAGGCACCGCCGGGGAGGCGCCTGCGCCTCGCCGACCTCGGGGACCTCGAGGAGGTGACGGCGCTCATGGACGGCGTCGACACCGTCGTGCACATGGCCGGCGCCTCCTCGCCGGAGTCGAGCTGGGAGGCGGTGCTCGAGGCCAACATCGTCGGCGTGCGCAACGTGCTCGAGGCGGCGCACCGGGCCGGCGTGCGGCGCGTGGTGCTGGCCTCGTCGAACCATGCCTTCGGGATGTACGACCGCCACGAGCTGTGGCCGGTCTACCCCGACCAGCCGCCGCGGGCGGACTCCCTGTACGGGGTCTCGAAGGTCTTCGGCGAGACCCTCGGCCGTTTCTACCACGACGAGCACGGCCTGGACGTGGTCTGTCTGCGCATCGGCTGGTTCAGCGAGGACCCGCTCGAGGCGGAGGAGGAGATCCTGCGCGCCATGTGGCTCAGCCCCAGGGACTGCACCGAGGTGGTGCGGTGCGCGATCGAGGCGGAGGTCCGCTTCGGGCTCTACTACGCCATCTCCGACAACCCCGACCGCCGCTGGTCGATGACGAACACCCATCTCGAGCTCGGCTACCGTCCCCGAGACGCGTGGACCTCCCTGCCCGGCGCGCGGGAGAACGTCGTCGAGGGAGGCGCCCCGGTGCGGGACTCCTGGCCGCGCGGTTCATGAGCGGCGCCCAGGAGCCGCGCTCCTCCCCGCCCCTCGTCCCTCTCCCCCGCAGGCCGGGTCGGCCGCACACACGGCGATGCCGTCGACATCGGAATCATCCGCGTCGGAGTCCTCGGCGACGGAGCCATCGGCGATGTCGTCATCGGCGATGCCGCCGTCGACGCCGTCGGGCCGCTCGGCGACCGCCGTCCGCGCGGCCCACGGCACACGGGTCGCCGTCGCGCTCCTCGTGCTGGCGGCCCTGCTCACCAGCACCCACACCGCGATCCGGGACGGCTCCCTCGCTCAGCACCTCTCCTTCTTCACGAACCAGTCCAACCTCGCCTTCGCCGTCCTCTTGCTGGCCGGGACCGCGCTGTCCCGGCGACGGCGACCGCCGTGGTGGGACGACCTGCGCGGCGCGGCCGCGTTCTACCTCGTGATGACCGGGACCATCTACGCGCCGCTGGTCGCGCCGCTGGACGAGAGCGCTGCGCTGGGACATCGGCTGGACGGGGATCGTGCTCCACCGTCTCGCCCCGGTCGCGGCGCCGCTGGACTGGCTCCTGACCCCGCGGCGCCGCACCCCGTCGGCCCGGCGGGTCCTGGCATGGCTGGTGTATCCGATCGTGTATCTCGTCGCGACCTGGGCGCGCGGGGCGTGACCGGCTGGTACCCCTACGCCTTCCTCGACCCGACCGCCTCGTCCTGGCCGCAGGTGCTCGCGACGACCGGGGTGGTGCTGGTCGCCTTCCTCCTGTTCGCGGCGCTCGTGCACCTGGCGGAGGCCCGGGCGCGCAGGCAGGAGGTCCCGGCCGGGCCCCCGCAGCGCTCCCTAGGGTGAGGTCAGTCGTGGCCCTCGGCGAGGAGCGAGGCGAGCTGGGCGATGCCGGCGGAGTCGCCCTGGACGGCCACGCGCCGCTCCTCGCCCTCCAGGTGCGCGAGGGCCTGCTCGCGCCCCCAGGCCCACAGGTCCAGCGCCTGCGCGGTGCCGGCGGCGCGGGCCCGCGGCAGGTCGCCGGGAGCCTGCCCCTCGGGCAGGAGGCGGCCGACGGGGGCGTCGAACTCCTTCCCGTCACGGGGCCGGGTCCCGCTCCAGCGGCTGATCTCCAGCATCCGTGCGGTGCCGCCCTCGGGGGCGATCTCGACGACGGCGACGGGGCGCGTCTCGGCCCAGTCGGGGATCCACTCGAAGCCGGCGGGCCACATCACCTCGAGCACATGGGCGAGTCCGTCGGCCGCGACCTGCCGCGGAATCGGGGTGACGGGGCGGCCGGCGGTGAGCTCGGCGTCGACGCGATGGATCGTCGCCTCGTGGGTCTGCATGCGGCGGGTGATCCCCACGCCCTGGACGGCGGGGTACCAGAACCAGGCGGGTTCGTCGTCGGCGCGGGCGGAGAGCTGGGACAGCGGCGCCTCGGTCGCGCTCGCGCGGCGGGCGAGGAGGGCGTCGCGCTCGGCGGGCCGCGCGTCCTTGCCCTCCTCGATCGCCATGACCTGCTCCTCGGTGGTCGCGCCGGACTCGAGGATCGCGGCCCAGAACTCGTGGACCTCGGCGAGGTGCCACAGCAGGTCGTCGGCGGTCCAGCCGGGGCAGGTGGGAACGTTCTGCTCGGGGTCGACGGAGGTGAGGGCGGCGACGGACCGCTCGGTCTCCTCGCGGATGTGGGCGACGGAATCGATGTTCATGGCCCCATCGAAGCATTCCGGGGTGACGAACGACACCCCGTCTCCCCGCCGGGACCTTGAACGCACATACCCCTTGAGGGTATGAATGGAGGTAGTTCGATACCCCTCGAGGGTAGACCCGGATCAGTACGAGGAGAGTTCCATGAGCGCGACCACGATCGACTTCCAGGTCTCCGGCATGACCTGCGGCCACTGCGAGATGTCCGTCCGCGAGGAGGTCGGCGAGGTCCCCGGCGTCACCGGCGTCGAGGTCAGCCATGAGACCGGCCTGCTCCGCGTCGGCTCCGACGCGCCGGTGGACGAGGCCGCCGTGCTCGCCGCCGTCGAGGAGGCCGGCTACTCCGCCGTCCGCGCCTGATGAGCACCAGTAAGGCCCCGCGACCGCTCGACGCCGGCATCGAGCTCGAGATCGGCGGCATGACCTGCGCATCGTGCGCGAACCGCATCGAGCGCAAGCTCAACAAGCTCGACGGCATCAGCGCGTCCGTGAACTACGCGACCGAGAAGGCACGGGTCATGGCGCCGGAGGGCTACGACCCCCAGCGGCTCGTGACCACGGTCGAGCAGGCTGGCTACACCGCCGCCCTCCCCGCCCCGCCGACGGAGCGCGCCGAGTCCGAGGACGAGGAGAAGTCGGAGGATCCCGAGTCGCGCTCCCTGCGCCGGCGCCTGATCGGCGCCGCGCTCCTCACGATCCCGGTGATCGTGCTGTCGATGGTGCCGGCGCCGCAGTTCACGAACTGGCAGTGGCTCGTCCTGACGCTCGCCTCCCCCGTCGTGGTGTGGGCGGCCTGGCCCTTCCACCGCGCCGCCGCGATCAACCTCCGCCACGGCGCCACGACCATGGACACGCTGATCTCCGTCGGCGTGACCGCCGCCTATCTCTGGTCGCTGTACGCACTGTTCCTCGGCACTGCGGGGATGCCGGGGATGACCCATGAGTTCTCGCTGACGATCGGCCGGACCGACGGCGCGGCGAACATCTACCTAGAGGTCGCGGCGGGGGTGACCATGTTCATCCTGCTGGGCCGCTATCTCGAGAAGCGCTCGAAGCGCCAGGCCGGCGCCGCGCGCGCGCCCTGCTGGACATGGGCGCGAAGGACGTCGCCGTGCTGAAGGGCGGCGCCGAGGTGCGCGTGCCCGTCGGCGAGCTCGCCGAGGGCGACCTCTTCGTGGTCCGGCCCGGCGAGAAGATCGCCACCGACGGCGTCGTCGAGCAGGGCGACTCCGCCGTGGACGCCTCGATGCTCACCGGCGAATCCGTGCCTGTCGAGGTGGGCGAGGGCGACGCCGTCACCGGCGCGACCGTCAACGCCGGCGGCCGGCTCGTGGTCCGCGCGACCCGCGTCGGTGCCGACACCCAGCTCGCCCGCATGGCGCAGATGGTGGAGGACGCCCAGTCCGGCAAGGCCGAGATCCAGCGCCTCGCCGACAGGGTCTCGGCCATCTTCGTGCCGATCGTCTTCGTCATCGCACTCGTCGTCCTCGCCGCCTGGTCGCTGACCGGGAACGGCGCCGAGGCCGCCTTCACCGCGGCCGTCGCCGTGCTGATCATCGCCTGCCCCTGCGCGCTCGGCCTCGCCACCCCCACCGCCCTGCTGGTCGGCACCGGCCGCGGCGCCCAGATGGGCATCCTGCTCAAGGGGCCCGAGGTGCTCGAGTCCACCCGCCGCGTCGACACCGTGCCGCTGGACAAGACCGGCACGGTCACCACCGGGAGGATGACCCTCACCGAGGCGGTCGCCGCCCCCGGCACCGATCTCGACGAGCCGCTGCGCCGCGCGGGCGCCGTCGAGGACGCCTCCGAGCACCCGATCGCCCGTGCCATCGCGCAGGGCGCGGCCGCGCAGATCGCGACGGGGGCCGACGGCTCCCTGCCCGAGGTGACCGACTTCGAGAACCTCGCCGGTCGCGGTGTGCGCGGCACGGTCGAGGGCGTCGAGGTCCTCGTCGGCCGGGAGATCCTGCTGGACGGCGCCGCGATGCCCGCCGAGCTCGCCGCCGCGAAGGCCTCCGCGGAGGCCCGCGGCGAGACCGCCGTGGTCGTGGTCTGGGGCGGCGAGGCGCGCGGCGTGCTCGTCGTCGCCGACACCGTCAAGCCCACCAGTGCCGAGGCCATCACCCAGCTGAAGGGCCTCGGGCTCACCCCCGTCTCGCTCACCGGCGACAACCGCGCCGTCGCCGAGCACATCGCGGCCGAGGTCGGGATCGACGAGGTCATCGCCGAGGTCATGCCCGAGGACAAGATCGCCGAGGTCACCCGCCTCCAGGAGCAGGGGAGGATCGTCGCGATGGTCGGCGACGGCGTGAACGACGCCCCGGCGCTCGCCCAGGCCGACCTCGGCCTCGCGATGGGCACCGGGACCGACGTCGCGATCGAGGCCGGGGACATCACCCTGGTGCGCGGCGACCTGCGCTCCGCCGCCGACGCGATCCGCCTGTCCCGTCGTACCCTCTCCACCATCAAGGGCAACCTGTTCTGGGCCTTCGCGTACAACGTCGCGGCCATCCCGCTGGCGGCGCTGGGCCTGCTGAACCCGATGCTCGCCGGAGCCGCGATGGCGTTCTCCAGCGTGTTCGTGGTCGGCAACAGCCTGCGCCTGCGGTCCTTCCGCGACCGTGCACTGGAGACCCCGCAGGCGTCGGCCTCCGCCGCGACCGAGAACCGTCAGAAGGTCGCGGCCTGACCGCCCGCTCCGCTCTCCCCGACCGCCCGCCCCAGGAGGACCCCATGACCACCATCGATCCCACGGCCGCCGCCGACGGCACCGCCGAGGCGGAGGCCCCCTGACGGACGCCGCGGAGGCCGGTGCCGCCGAGGGCCACGAGCACCATCATGGCTACATCTCCGACAAGTCCCGCTATCTCGCGCGCCTGAAGCGGATCGAGGGCCAGGCCCGGGGCCTGCACCGGATGGTCGACGAGGAGAAGTACTGCATCGACATCCTCACGCAGATCTCCGCGCTGAAGAGCGCCCTGGACGGCGTGGCGATGGGCCTTCTGGACGACCACATGCGGCACTGCGTCCTGGACGCGGCCCGCTCCGGCGGCCCCGAGGGCGAGGAGAAGCTCAAGGAGGCCTCTGCCGCGATCGCCCGGCTCGTGCGCTCCTGACAGGACGGCGACGCCGGCGATCAGCACCCGGTCCACGCCCAGGTTCCGGAGCCTCAGGGCGAGGTCGGTCCCGAACCAGGCCTCTCACGGGGTCGGGCTCCCTCCCGTCACGGCGAGGGTCTCCCCGAGCACGTAGCTGGACTCGGAGGAGGTGAGGAAGACGTAGGCGGGCGCGAGCTCGGTGGGCTGGCCGGCGCGGCCCAGCGGCGTGCTCTTGCCGAACTCCGGCGCCGCCTCCTTGGGCTGTCCGTCGGAGACCTGGAGCGGTGTCCAGATCGGGCCCGGCGCGACCGCGTTGACGCGGATGCCGCGCGGGGCGAGCCGCTGGGCGAGCCCCTTGGTGAAGTTGTTGATCGCCGCCTTGGTGGAGGCGTAGTCCACGAGCGTGGGCGAGGGCTCGTAGGCCTGGACCGAGGTCGTGTTCACGATCGTGGAGCCGGCGGGGAGGTGCTTCAGCGCCGCCTTGGTGATGCGGAACATCGCGTGGATGTTGACCGCATACGTGTCCTCCCACTGCTGGTCGTCGATCTCCTCGAGGGACTCGACCGCGATCTGCCGGCCCGCATTGTTCACGAGGGCGTCGAGACCGCCGAGCCCTTCCACCGCGTCCTCGACGAGCCGGCGGCAGAAGTCCGCATCGGTGAGATCGCCGGGCAGCGCAGCACGACGTTGCGCCCTGCCTCCCGGATGACGCCTGCGATGTGCTGGGCGTCCTCCTCCTCCTGGGGGAGGTAGTTCAGGGCGACGTCGGCCCCCTCCCGGGCGAAGGCGATCGCAACCGCAGCGCCGATGCCCGAGTCGGCGCCGGTGATCAGCGCGCGACGGCCCTCGAGGCGGCCGGTGCCGCGATAGGACTTCTCGCCGCGGTCGGTGCCGGGGATCAGCTCGGCATCCAGTCCGGGCTCGGGCTGGTCCTGCTTCGGCGGGGAGATGTCGGGGAAGCGCGTGACGGGATTGGTGAAGGTGAGCTGGTCGGCCATGGGTTCTCCTCGGTATAGCTGACAGTTTCCGCGGCGGTGCGCCGGGAGCGGTTCAGGGGGTCGTCGTCGGGGCGGAGGCGATCGTCGGGTCGAGGACGACCTTGATGCGACCGTCGTGCTTGCGCTGGAAGAGGTCGTAGCCCACGGCCGCCTCCTCCAGAGGAAGCCGGTGGGTGACCAGGTCGCCGACGCCCAGGGGATCCGCGGGGTCCTCGACCAGCGGCGCAGCGCGTCGGTCCAGACCCGCACGTTGCACTGGCCCATGCGCGGCTGGAGCCGCTTGTCGAACATCGTCAGCGGCGGCATGGGGCTGGCCGCGCCGCCGTAGACCCCCGAGAGGGAGACGGTCCCTCCGCGGCGCACGAGGTCGATGGCGGTGTGCAGGGCGGCGAGCCGGTCCACCCCGGCGCGCTCCATGAGCGGTCGCGCGACCGCGTCGGGAAGCTTGCCGGCGAGCGTCTGGGCGAGACCGGCGACCGGACTGCCCTCGGCCTCCATGCCCACGGCGTCGACGACGGCGTCAGGCCCGCGCCCCTGGGTGCGCTCGCGGATCTCGCCCACGGCGTCCTCGTTCAGGTCCAGCACCTCGATGCCGTGACGCTCGGCCATGGCCCGGCGCTCGGGGACGGGATCGATGCCGAACACGCGCGCCCCCAGGTGGCGCCCGATCCGGGCCGACAGCTGGCCGACAGGTCCCAGGCCGATCACCGCGAGGGTGCGGTGCGCCGGGACACCGGCGTACTGCACGGCCTGCCACGCGGTGGGGAGGATGTCGCTGAGGAAGAGGTAGTTGTCGTCGGGCGACTCAGTGCCGACCTTCATCAGACCGTAGTCGGCGTGCGGCACCCGGAGGTGCTCGGCCTGACCACCGGGGACCTGGCCGTAGAGCTTCGAGTAGCCCAGCGGCGCGGCTCCCATGCCGCGCTCGGTCACCTGGGTGGTCTCGCACTGGGAGGGGAGCCCCTGCCCGCACATGGCGCAGTGCCCGCAGGAGATCGTGAAGGGGACGACGACCCGGTCCCCGGGGCGCACCCCGGTCACCTCGGAGCCGACCTCCTCGACGATCCCCATCGGCTCGTGCCCGATCACGTCGCCGGGTGTCATGAACGGTCCGAGGACCGAGTACAGGTGGAGGTCGGAGCCGCAGATCGCGGTCGAGGTGATGCGGACGATCGCGTCGGTGGGTCGCTGGAGGATCGGGTCGGGCACGGTCTCGACGCTCACGTGCTCGGTGCCCTGCCAGGTCACTGCTCTCATGGTCCCGCCTTCCGGTGGTGATCTCGGGGTGTGGTTCCACGCTAGGGGCGCCGTCGGTCCCCGTCCGCAGTGTCGACCGAAAGGACTGCGCAGGCGGCGGCTCGGGAACGGGGGCGATGACGACGTCGTGCACCTTCGAGTCGGGCTCGTCGATCCGGTCGCGGCCGCGGCGATCCGGTCGAGGGTGTCCTGAGTATCCGCGGGGAAGCCGCCCTGGCGACCGGCCAGGGGGCCGTCGCCGCCGCGACGAGCAGCAGCGCCGTGGGCCGTCGGGGACTGGTCATACCCGCGCCTCCCTCTCCTCGTGCACTCCGTGCGCGTCGCCGCGCACCGCTCGTCTCCGCACCGCTGTCCTGTCCCAGGGCGCGACTCGATGACCTCGACCCTACTCAGCGCGGTCCGCGCCGGGCCGTCCGATCGGTCCACGCCTCCGGCCTGCAAGGGCGCCGTGGCCGGTTGACCGTCATGGCGACGGGGCATGGGATGGGACACGCAGGTGCCGTCCTGACGACTGTGCCGCACGACCGATCGACGGACGACCGGAGAGAGGGACGATGATGCACCATGCCGACGGCGGTGGACGGATCACCGGGACGAAGGACAAGAACTGCGACCCGATCTGGTTCGCGGAGCAGTGCCCCTCCAACGCCCTGCGACTGGAGACCTACCGCGCCGACGCGGAGGAGACCGGCGACACCGAGCTCGCCGACCTTTTCGGCAAGGCGCAGAGCGACAGCACGAAGGGTGCGGAGCTCGCCGAGGACCTGCTGGCACGGCGTCTCGGCGCCCGCTGACCCACCCACCCGCGGCGGCCCGCCGCACCCTCCGGAAGGAGGAGCCATGCTCGATCACGCCGACGACGACCTCTCCCTGAGCACGATGCAGACGCTCCTGCTCGAGAGCAACGACATCCAGGGTTTCCTCCAGGACTTCACCGATCTGCTCGCACGGCGCTCTCGCTGGGCGGTCCCGAGCGCTGGTGCGCGGTGAGCCTGCTGAGGGATCGCAAGGCCGCCACCGCGGCCTCCTCGAGCCCTCAGGCCCTCGCGCTCGACGAGCCGCAGAACAGCTTCACCGACGGGCCGTGCATGACCGCGATCCGAGAGAACGCCGTGATCCGGGCGGGCGACCTGCGCGACGACGACCGCTGGCCCGCCTACGCCGCCGCCGGCGCTCGAGCAAGGGGTCAGAGCCGTGCTCGGCCTCCCCTTCCACCTCGGCGACGAGGCGAAGGCCGGCCTGAACGTGTACTCGGCCACGCCCCACGACTTCGACCCGGCCACGATCGAGACGATCGTGCTCCACGTCGAGCAGGCCTCGAGCGCGCTGCGGCTCGCGGTTCGGCAGGCCCTGCACTCCGATGCGGCCCGGGACCTGCGCGCGGCGATGGAGTCCCGCACGGAGATCGACCTCGCGGTGGGGATCCTCATGGGCCGCAACCGGTGCGGCCAGGAGGAGGCCGTCGAGATCCTCAAGACGGCCTCGAACCACCGCAACGTCAAGTCATGCGCGACCTGGCGACGGATCTCATCGCCTCCGTCAGCTCCGCACCCCCGACGACGTCGTTCGAGACGTAGGAGCGGTTCGTCCCCGGGTGGGCTAGGCTCCGGGTGAGGTCTAGCAGGAGGCCTCTCCGCCAGCGTGCACGAAACGGCCTCCTCTCATGCCCCACTCCCTCTCCGTGACGGTCCATGTCGATCTGGACCTCCACGAGGTCGTCCTCTCCATCGCCGGATGCCTCACCGCCAGGACCTACGACTCCGTGCTCTCCGTCGTGGCCCAGGCCCGCGGTCTCGAACCCGCTCCGCGCCTCACCCTGAACCTCCTGGACATGCAAGACATCGACGTCGATGGGCTCCTCCCCCTGCGTCAGGCGATCGACCTCGCCGATCCCGAGCAGGCGGTGCCCCTGAGCATCAAGGCACCTGAGACGCTCCCGTCGTGCCCGCTCAGCTCCGCCGCCCCGAGGGCCGACGGCTCGGACTCGCCGACGCTGCAGCTCCACCGGCGGACCGATGCCTCGGCGACCGCTGGATCCGACGATCCCCGACGGCTCCCGTCCGCCGCGGCGAGCCCGACGATCCTCAAAGAGCGCGCCCGTCGGGGCATCGCACCGCGCAGCAGGCGGGAGGAGATCCTCGCCGGGGCCACCGAGATGTTCGCCGAGCACGGCTATCACGGGGCGAGCCTGCGCGACATCGCCGGCCACATCGGGATCTCCCATCCGGGGCTCATGCACCACTTCCCCTCGAAGGACAGCCTGCTCCACACGGTCATCGACTCCCTCGAGGACCGCACGCAGCGGACCCTCGAGGAGGTCGAGCGGCTGAGCGCCGAGCCGGAGGCGCTCATGCAGGAGCTCGCGGCAACCTGGCACCCGGGGGCCCTGCACGTGCGGTCGCTGGCCACGCTCGCCGCCGAAGCGGTCAGCGGCGATCACCCGGGACGCTTCCGCATGGCGCGGCCGCGACGCGTGCACGAGAACATCTTCGAGCAGTGCTTCACCGCCTACGGCGAGCAGGGGATGCTTGCGCCGGGGCCTCGATCCCGGCTTCGCCGGCAGGGCGCTTGCTCGGACTCGTGCTGAACCTGGCCGTCCGCGAGAAGACGGTGCGGGCGATGCAGGGTCCGACCCATGACGACGGTCCCGTCCAGGAGCTCGCCCGGATGATGCGCTCGTTCCTCTCGAAGGACGTCGTGGGCTGACTCCGTGGGGCCGCGTCGGGCCTCGTCGGGAGCCGCGTGGTCGCCCGCCCCGGGTGGTCCACTCCGAGGGTGTTCCCCGGCGCGGTCCAGCCGGGCTGGTTAGAGTGACCGAGGCCGCTCACTCCGCGAGAAAGTCACCGATGCCTGCACCCTCCGCCCTCACCGCCACCGCCCTGCACGCCGGCTACCCCGGCGAGGTCGTGCTCGAAGGTGTCGACCTCGAGCGCGCGCCGGGCAGGGACCGCTGGGCCTGCTGGGGGCCTCCGGCGCGGGCAAGACCACGCCGCTGGCCACCCTCGCCGGGGAGCACCGCCCCAGCTCCGGCCGTGTCCAGTGGGAGAGCCGGGACGTCTCGCGGTCGCGCGGCAAGGACAAGCGCCGCTTCCGCGCCGCCGTCCGCTTCGTGTCCCAGTACGCGATGACGATCACCGATCCGCGCGAGACCGTCGGCTCCCGCCTCCAGCTCGCCGCGAAGGAGGCCCGCAAGGGCGGCCGCACCCACTCCGTCTCTCCCGCCGAGATGCTCGAGAGCGTCGGGCTCGAGGAGCATTTCCTCCCGCGCACCATGCGCACCCTCTCCGGCGGCGAGATCCAGCGCGTCGCCCTCGCGACCGCGCTGTCGACCAGGCCCGAGCCGCTCGTCCTGGACGAGCCGCTGACCGCCGTGGACCCCAATACCCGCGCCCGCCTCGTCCGCTCCCTCGGCGCGACCATCGACCGCCTCGGCATCGGCGCGCTCATCGCCTCCCACGACATCGAGCCGCTGCGGCGGCTGTGCCCCGAGATCGCGGTGCTCGGCCGGGGCCGGATCCTTGCCCGCGGCCCGCTGGCCGAGGTGCTCGCCGATCCCGAGGACGAGGAGATCCGCGAGCTCGTCGCCGCGCATCCCGTGGCAGTGCAGCGCTTCACCTGAGCGTAGCGTCGCCGGCCCCATGCCCCTGCTCGCTGGCCCTCGTCGACGCCCCTCGCTGTTCCCTCGCTCACAGCACGGCCTCTCGAGTTGGACAGCGGGCGTCGCGGGGGTAAAGTTCCTGTCTGTCGGCGCCATTAGCTCAGTTGGTTAGAGCACTGACTCTTAATCAGCGGGTCCGGGGTTCGAGTCCCTGATGGCGCACCCGAGGAAGAAGCCCCACCGGTCATCCGGTGGGGCTTCTTCGTGTGCCGGAACAGTCCGAGGCCATCGAAGAGGTCGCCCACGGACACATCGAAGTAGTCCGCGACCGCCTCAACCTCGCTGGCCTTCCACATCGCCTCCCCCTTGAGCTTGGCGAAGAAGCGGGTCTTGCCGATCCCGATGATGGGCGCGAGGTCGACGGCGCGCACGCCGCGTCCAGCCGCAAGCGCTCGCACTGCAGCCACGAGGTGTTCACGAGGCTGTTCGCTGATGCCGCGGCGGGATCACCGGACGTGATGACGGCACGCGATTTGGAGCAGACCACCGCCGCGGACCTGGCCCGTGACGAGGTCGCTTACTACCTCTCCTGCCCAGGAGAACGTTCGTGGTGGCGCGTCGCACAGACTCACGATGGCGAGATCGTCGGGCTGGCTATCCCCCCGCCACCCCGACCAACCGAAACGTGGGGTACCTAGCCGTGCTACCACAGCGGCGCGGCCACGGTTACGTAGACGAGATCCTTGAGTACATCACCCGATTCCATATCGGGGATGGAGCTCGACGAATTACCGCGACCACAGATGCGGTCAATACCCCGATGGCGGCGGCGTTCGACCCGGCCCGGTTACAAGCTGGTCGAGGTGCGCATCGACCTGGAGCTGTCCCCGATGCACTGACCGGCGACGACGGCACCCGCCAGCGGGCGAGGACTATTCTTCGCAGACCCCGCGGATCATCCGGTTCGGCGAAGAGTTCGCCGCGTGTCCTATGAATGTTCGATACCTCTCGACAGGCGATCAGCAGGCCAAGAACCTCGAGCTCGCGGTGGGCTAGCCCGTGCAGGTCCTCGCAGGGTGAGAGCACGACGACCAGGCTCAGGTGGCGGGGAGCGTCTTGAGGCATGCCCAGAGCCATGACGCGCAGGTAGCCGCCGGGTTCGGTTGGCGCGGGCAGCAGGAACGAGGTCTGCGGCCCGCCGAGCATCGCGCGGGGCCGCGGCCAGTACTGGCGAGCGGGGGCGTAAGGCGGGGTGGTCGGGCGGCCCGGGCAGGGCCATGACGTCTCGTGACCGGCTGGGCCCTGACCTCATTCCCCAGCATCCGCACCGACCTGCGCAACACCGGCACGAACGTGGTGGACCAAGAGGCGGCACGAGACGGGAACCTGGCCACCAGCCGCTCACCCGATGATCTCTTCCCTCTGTTCCGCCGTGGGAGTACTGTCCAGTCCACCGACGCCGGAAACTGCTCGTGAGCAACCGGGTACGCCACATGGCGAAGGAGAGGGGCTGACTAGCGGCTCGACACCCGGCACCTCGGTACCCGCAACCCTCCTGGAGGCAGGTAGCACATGAGACGAGCAATGGTCATTGTGGTCCTGGCCGGCGCGCCCGCCGGCGGGGTCGTGGCCCGCCGCGCTGTTCAATCGACGCCCGAATTCGCCGGCGAGGAGTCCACGGGGCGCTGGCACAGCGTCACGCTCAACCGCGACCAGGAAGAGGTCATGCCGAACGGGCAGCTGCCCGGTCCGTTGGCGGGATTGGGCGACCTCGTCGACCTCCAGGTCCGGCCGGCCCCCGGCGGAAAGGGCACCGAGCTCGCCGCCCGGGCGCGGGTGCCAGAGCCGACCGGCCCGCGTGCGGCCGCGGGCCCGAGTCAGCGGCCACGATCCGCGCCAGCAGGTCCGGTCGACAGCCAGCACCGGTCGCGGACGCGCCGGCCCTTCGAGGATCTCAGCCCACGTCCCACCTCAGGACAACCAGAAGGAAGTGATCGCGGATGCGACGGATAACGCCGCCGAGCGGGGAGTCCATGCCTGTGCTGGGCCAGGGCACCTGGGGCTGGGGTGAGGACCCCGGCCGCCGCGGCGACGAGGTCGCCGCGCCGCACGCCGGCCTCGAGCTGGGCATGACGCTGGTCGACACCGCCGAGATGTACGCCGACGGCGGCGCGGAGGAGGTGGTCGGTGAAGCATTGGCGGGTCGCCGCGACGAGGCATTCGTGGTCAGCAAGGTCCTTCCGTCCCACGCCTCCCGTTCCGGCACGATCGCGGCCTGCGAACGCGACCTGAAACGCCTGGGCACCGATCGGATCGACCTCTACCTGCTGCACTGGCAGGGCAGGTACCCGCTGGAGGACACCGTCGCGGCTTTCCAACAGCTCGTCGAGGACGGGAAAATCCGTTACTGGGGCGTCAGCAACTTCGACCACCGGGCCCTCGCCGACCTGCAGGACGTGCCGGGCAGCAGCGGGCTGGCCACGGATCAGGTGCTGTACAACCTGTCGCGGCGAGGACCGGAGTACGACCTCCTGCCGTGGTGCGCCGACCACCAGTCGCCGGTCATGGCGTACTCGCCGATCGAGCAGGGCCGCATCCTTCACGACACGACGCTGAACGACGTCGCGGCCCGTCACAGCGTCAGCGCCGCGGCGGCGGCCATCGCCTGGGTCTTCGCGCCGCGACTCGCTCTGCACGATCCCCAAGGCGAGCGACCCAAAGACGTGCGAGACAACGCCACAGCACTGGACGTGGAGCTGACCCGCGAAGACCTGGATGCTCTGGACCGTGCGTTCCCGCCCCCGAGCGGACCGCGACCACTAGAAATGCTGTGACCCTGACCAAGGGGCGCGGCCGGTCGGTCCGGGCGCAGCGCTCCGGAGAGCGCGGCAGCACCGTCGGTGAGGGTGGGAGTTGCCGGGCTTGAAAGGGGATGATTTCGCGGATGTCAGAGAACTCTGAGCCGGACAGCGAGGCCGACGCGCGGGACAAAGGTTCATTCGCCGCTGATCTGGTCGGCCGTCCCTCAGCGGCCGGGACGTGCAACCCTGTGAGCCGGAGATCGGGCGACGTCAGGGCCGAAGGCCAAGCACGATGCCGAGGGCGGCACCGAGCAGGAGGCCTGCTCCGGCGGTGATCAGCACACTGCCGGTGAGGGGCGACGAGGATGCCGATGGACAGCGCGAAGCCGATGATCATTCCGAAGGGCGACCATGTGGCGTCGAAGGGGCGGCGTTTCTGCGGCATCGTCGAACTCTCCAGTTGAGTCCCGCATAGTGGTGTAGCGCGGTGGCCCCGTGATCGTCTCTGACGAGGACGCGGCCACCGTGTGATCCTTCGAGTCAACCTTCCACAGAATCCTCGAACGGAGTCATCACGATGACCGCTCCTCATATTGTCGACCCTCACGGCCTGCTCGGTGAAGCCCTGGCCGAAGCCTCCCCGGATCTGATGCGCACGATGCTGCAAAGGATCATCAACGAGCCGCTGTCCGCGGACGCTGACGCGGTCGCCGGCGCGGAATACGGTCGACCCAGCCCCGAGCGGGTCGCTCAGCGCAACGGCTACCGCCACCGCGACCTCGACACCCGCGTCGGCACGATCGACGTCGCCGTCCCCAAGCTCCGCACCGGCACCTACTTCCCCGAGTGGTCGCTCGAGCGCCGCAAACGCGCCGAATCCGCCCTGATCACCGTGGTCGCGGACTGCTACCTCGCCGGCGTCTCCACCCGCCGAATGGACAAACTCGTCAAGACCCTCGGCATCAACAGCCTCTCGAAGTCCCAGGTCAGCCGCATGGCGGCCGATCTGGACGAGCACGTCGAGCAGTTCCGCCACCGCCCCCTGGACGAGGCCGGGCCGTTCACGTTCGTCTCCGCCGACGCACTGACGATGAAGGTCCGCGAGGGCGGACGAGTCATCAATGCCGTCGTCCTGCTCGCCACCGGCGTCAACGGCGACGGCCACCGCGAAGTCCTCGGCATCCGGGTCGCGACCAGCGAGACCGGCGCGGCCTGGAACAGCTTCTTCGCCGACCTGGTCGCCCGCGGCCTGGGCGGAGTCCGCCTGGTCACCTCCGACGCGCATGCGGGGCTGGTCGAGGCGATCGCCGCTCACCTGCCCGGAGCGTCCTGGCAGCTGGCCGCCGCACCCACTACGCCGCGAATCTGATGAGCATCTGCCCCAAGGGCATGTGGCCAGCCGTGAAAGCGATCTTTGCACAGCGTCTATGACCAGCCCGACGCCGCGGCCGTGAATGCGCAGTTCGAGCGTCTGCTGGACTACGTCGGTGAGAAGCTCCCGGCCGTGGCCGAGCACCTCGATGCCGCCCGCGCAGACGTCCTCGCGTTCACCGCGTTTCCGAAGGATGTGTGGGTCCAGATCTGGTCGAACAACCCCACCGAGCGTCTGAACCGCGAGATCCGCCGCCGCACCGACTCGGTGGGCATCTTCCCCTCCCGCGAGGCGATCGTCCGCCTCGTCGGCGCGGTCCTGGCCGAGCAGACCGATGAATGGGCCGAAGGACGCCGCTACCTCGGCCTCGACGTCCTGGCCCGTTGCCGCCTCACCCTCACCACCAATCCCGTGAACGAGGTGAGCACCGATGCACTTCCCGCGCTGACAGCCTGATCCCTATCGCCGAAGGATCGCTACACCACTTCCGGGGACTTGACCAACTCTCCGTTCTGTCGGCTCTCTGCGACGTGATCGACCTGCCTCCGGACGATGGCCTTCACGCGGTGGGCACAACAGACGAGGAGGCGTGGGGCCGTCGGACATGTGGCGAACTGACGTCCGGTAGAGGCACTGTCCGCGAGCAGTGTCGCAACGTGCGTCACGTCGGCGACCAGAGCGTTCGGGCCGGCTCAGCCTTGTGTCCCTCGACCGTAGGCCGACCGGCGGACGATGCCCAGGCCGTGAACCGAATGGAAGGGCGAGCGGCGGAGAGCCTCCTCCATGCGGCGTCACGCGACCTTCGCACGCCTTCACGCGCCTCTCGGGTGCCAGCACCGTCCGCCCACATCCCTCCCTCCGCACGGAACGGGAACAGCTCGAGGTCGACCATGCGGTGAAAGGTGAGACCGTCGGACCGATGGTGCCGCCCGAGCCACAGAGACCATCGGCGGCGCGGGGACCAGCGCCGGTCCCCTAGACTCGGACCTCCCAAAGGAAGTCAGCGCGAGGGCCGGGGAACGGCCCACAGCGGAGGAGGTCAGCGTGAGGATCGCGGTCACCGGTGCTACCGGAGTGCTCGGTCAGGAGGCCGTCGAGGCGCTCGTCGCCGCCGGGCACGAGGTCACAGGCATCACCCGCCGCGATTCCGGTGTACCGATCGTCGAGGGCCGCGGCGGTGCCGCCGTGGTCGCCGACGTCTTCGACGCGACCGACCTCGCCCGCGCCTTCCGCGGCCATGACGTCGTGATCAACACCCTCGCCCACGTGCCCGTCGGCATGGCGGGCCTGCGCCCGCTCGCCTGGCGCGAGGACGACCGCCTCCACCTCGAGGCCTCCGTCGCGATCGCGAAGGCCGCCGCCGACGCGGGCGTGCGCAAGCTGATCCAGGAGTCCTCCGTCTTCCTCTACCCGGACAACGGCACCGACTGGATCACCGAGGACCAGCCGCTGTCCGTGCGCAACCAGGCGTTCCGCCCCCGGGTGCGGGAGATGCGAGCGGCGGTGGACTTCGCGACCTCCGGCCGCGGCGCCGTGGTCCTGCGCCTCGGCCAGCTGTTCGGCCGCGACCCGCAGACCACCCATGCGCTGAAGGCCACCCGCGAGGGCGACCCGATCCTGCTGGGCAAGCCGGAGAACTACATCACCCTGCTCCACCACACCGATGCCGGTCTCGCCTTCGTCGCCGCGCCGCGGGCCGACAGCGGCTTCTACAACGTCGGCGGCGAGCCGATCACCCGCGGCCGCTGGGCGAAGGATCTCGCGATGGAGGCCGGGGTCGAGACGCCGGCAAAGTTCTACCCCGAGATCACGCAGGCGATCGTCGGCACCCGGCTCGAGGTGCGGCGGCGCTCGCTGCGCGTCTCCTCGGTGCGGTTCATGTCCGAGACCGGATGGCGGCCGACGGTGGGCCCGTCGACGAAGGGCTGGTCGCGCCGCTGAGCGCGCGGGCGCGGTCGTCGGCAGAAGCGCATGGGCAGCAGCGCGATCGCGCGCCGACCAACGCCTGATCCTCCCGCCGACCAGCGCCTGATCGCGCCGTCGCCGACGCCGACCGGACCGACCGCTCAGAGCTCGCGGATCACCTTCGCGGGGCCGCCGACGGCGAGGTCGCGCGCCGGGACGTCGCGGGTGACCACGGACCCCGCCCCGATCACGGAGTCCTCGCCGATGGTCACGCCTGGCATGATGATCGCTCCCCCGCCGATCCAGACGTTGTCGCCGATGGTGATCGGCTCCGCCGCCTCCCAGCCGTCCCGGCGCGGCCCGGGCTCCAGCGGGTGGATCGGGGTGAGCGGCTGGATGTTCGGGCCGAGCTGGCGGCTGCGGCCGATGCGGATGTCCACGACGTCCAGGGCCGTCAGCCCGAAGTTCACGAAGGTGCCCGCCCCGATGTGGAGACGGTCGCCGTAGTCCACCTGCAGCGGCGCGCGCACGTGCGCGCCCTCGCCGAGGGTCCCCAGCGGCTCGCGGAGGATCTCCTGCGCCCCGTCGGGGTCGGCGGGGTACTCACGGCCGAAGCGGTCGGACTCCTCCAGCGCGTGGCGGTACGCGGCCTGGATCTCGGGGTCGTCGGCGCGGTACCAGTCCCCGGCGAGCATCCGCTCGAGCGGGGCGCGGGGGTCGTTCTCGTCGATCTCGAAGCGCTTCATCGTCCCAGGATAGGGAACCTGCGCGGCGCTCAGCGGGGCAGGCGCATGCCGAGGCTGGGGTCCGCGTCGACGAAGCCGAGGGAGCGGTAGAGGCGCTGTCCCGGCGGATCGGCGAGCAGGCTGATGTACGGATGCGGGGGCGCGGCCCGCTCGATCCGGTCGATGAGGTCCTCCATCACGGCCCGCCCGAGGCCGCGACGCTGATGGTCGGGGTCGGTGGCGATGTCGGCGAGGTGGAAGTACCAGGTGCCGTCGCCGAGGGTGCGGCCCATGGCGGCGAGGCCGCCGTCGGCGGTGCGGATCGTGGTCCAGGCCCAGCTGTTCTCGAGTGCGCCGGCCGCCTGCTCCGGGGTGCGGGGGCTGAGCCCCGCGATCTCGCGCAGACGGACGTACTCCTCGCTCCTCGGTGCGGCGTGCTCCAGGCGGTAGCCGTCAGGGAGTGCGGCCGGGCCGGCGGCGCCGGGCCCGTCGTCGGCGCCGGCGGCGGGGCTGTCGGGGTCACGATCGGTCATGGGGCGATCCTGCCAGGTCCGACGGCGATACTGGGACCATGGCCAACTCCCCCGCTCCCCTGCCCGACGACGCCCGCCGCCCCTGCGGGAGCGGTGACGTGCTCGGCGCCTGCCGCGGGCCCGTCGCGCGCGGCGAGCGTCGTGCCCCGACCGCCGTGGCGCTGATGCGCTCGCGGTACACCGCCTTCGCCGTGCGGGACCTGGAGCACCTGCGCGCGCTGGCACCCCACCACCGCCCCCTCGCGGGAGGATCTCGCCGCCTCGCTCGCCGTGGAGGTGCGCTGGCTGCGGCTCGAGATCCACCGGGCCTCGGCCGGCGGGCCCTTCGACGATGCGGGGACGGTGGAGTTCACTGCGATCTCGAAGGGGCCCCACGGCCGGTCCGTGCGAAGACGAGCTCTCCCGCTTCGTGCGCGAGGACGGGATGTGGCTCTACCTCGACGGTCAGGTGGACTGAGCCCCGACCGGACGGTCCGAGCGAGCGCGGACGCGACGGCGCCCCGGACCCGCTCGGGGTCCGGGGCGCCGTCGATGCCTCTCGGCCGGGTGTCAGCGCCGGCGGCGGCGACCTTCTTCTCGGCCCGCTTCGCGGCCTCCTGCAGGATCGCGCCGAGCTCGGCGGCCTGCTTCTCCGCCCCCTTGGAGCGGGGCAGCGAGGACTTCTTCACGGACTTCGCGGCCTTCTTCGCGGAGCGCTCGGTGTCGCGCGTCGCGCTTCCTTCATGGCCGCGGCGACCTTCTCGCCCCGCGTCGGCTCGCGCCGCGAGCGGGCGACCAGCACCGCGATGCCCGCGCCGAGCACGACCACGCCGATGACGCCGCCCACGACCACAGGAAGGGTCGAGTCGGACTTTTCGTCACCGGCGGACGAAAAACCCTTGACCGAGCCGACGAGCTCGTTCTTCCAGCGGGTCACGGCGTTCTTCGGGTTCACGCGGTCGATCAGCTCATCGATGTCGGACGCGAGGTTGTCCTGACGCCGATAGGCCTCGTCGCGCATGTCGTCCAGGCTCTTCTTGTCTGCCACCACTGCCTCCGGGTTGATCAGGGTCTGCTGTGCAGATCGTATCGTGATCGAGGGTACGGGTCGGACGATCAGCCCTTGGTGCGGGCCAGGAAGTCGTCGGCGCCGCCGACGAGCTCCACGTGCCCGGTCTCCACGTCGGCCGTCGCCATCTTCGCGACCTCGGCCGCGAACTCCTCGACCGAGTACAGCTTCCCGGCCGCCTCGCGGCGCCGCTCGAGGGCGCCCGGACGCGCGCGGTCCAGCGGCGTCGCCGTGACGGTGCCCTCGATCATGTCGCCCGAGACGACGACGAAGGTGACGCCCTTATCGCGCATCTCCGGGAGGCGCTCGGTCAGGGCGGTCTCGCCGGCGCGCTTGGAGCGGGCGACCTGCTCGTACTCGGGCATGGTCTCGACGTCGTCGATGAAGTGGGCCTGGTGGCTGGTCACGAACACGACGCGACCGCCCGCGGGCAGATGCGCGAGGCCGGCCTCGAGCGCGGCGACCTGCGCATCGCGGTTCAGGCGCATGGCGTAGTCCTCGCCGAGGTCCTTCTCCATGCCGCCGGACGCGTTCAGCACCAGCAGGTCGAGCCCGCCGAAGCTCTCGATCGCGGCAGACATGAGCGCCTCGAGGCCCTCGGCCGTGGTGAGGTCCGCACCCACGGCGACGGCCTTGCCGCCCGCGGCCTCGATCTCGGCGACGACCTTGTTCGCCCGCGGCGCCTTCTGGCGGTAGTTGATCACGACGTTCGCGCCCTCAGCGGCGAGCGGCTTCGCGGTGGCCGCACCGACCCCGCGCGAGGATCCGGTGACGACGGCGGTCTTGCCTGCGAGGGCGCTCATGGGGAACTCCTGAGAGGTCGGGGATCGGTGTCCGTGAAAGGTGGGGCGCGCTGTGCCGACCGGGACCGGTCCGGGCGTGCGCCTCCGACCGTCCGAGCCTACCGGAGCACGTCGACGAGCCGGTTCGGGCGCACCGCGACGCGCCAGCTAGGCTGGCCCGGCGCGCGAGTGGCGGAATTGGCAGACGCGCTGGATTTAGGTTCCAGTGCCCGAGGGCGTGAGGGTTCGAGTCCCTTCTCGCGCACGCATGCTTCTGGCTGTGACCAGCATCGAAGGGTCACCGTTGGGCCCTTCGGGGGTGAGGTGGGCACGGATTGGGCACATCGCCCCTCCGGGTAGGTCTGTCCTACCCCTCCCCCACCATGGCGGCATGATCATGAAAGACTGGCTCCGAGACCTCGAGCGGGAGATCGACCGACGCGTCACCGCCGCGGCTCGGCGAGGACACCTCGTCACTGCCGACGAGCCGCTCGAGACCCGAGTCGCACCGAACGGCGAGCTCGTCCACTTCTCGATCCGCGGGATCCTCGAGGAGGGCGACGGGTCGCAGGACCCGGGCTGGATGGAACCCGCGTGAGCCACGAGCTCTACCTCGCGCACCAGCGCGCCGTGCAGACGATCCACGGCATCGCGATCCGGTACCGGCTCGCACTCATCGGCCCCCGGATCGATGTCGCCCACTCCGAGCTCGATCCGGCCCTTCCTGAGCATTCGATCCGGGTCCGTGCCGGCGACGACGAGCCGCTGATTGACTCCGCCGACTGGGTCGGACGCCGCGCCGAGCTCGACGCGCACGACCTCGTGTGGTCGCTCGAGCACGTCGACCTCCGCGCCGCCCGGCCCCGGCCTGCGCGCGCCGCTACGACGAGGCGTGGATGGTGGAGGGAGGCGGACCCCGCCCGGCGGTGAGTACGATCGCCCCACTGCACTGCCGACCAGGAGTGAGCATGGACCGAGACAGCCTGATCAAGTACATCAACGCCACCATCGCGAGCGGCGACGCACAGACGTCCGCGCTGGACTACGACGTCGAAGCGATCGCGGACGAGCTCGAGCAGCAAGCTGGGCCTAGCACGGGCGAGAAGGTCGAGGCACCCGTCTTCTGGGCGACGATCCAGAAGCACAAGAAGAACGCATGACCATCACCGCGCCCGGCACGCCGCGCCGGGGAAACCCCGTCGGCATCGCCTCGCTCGCGTTGGGGATCCTGCTTCTCCTCGCCGGTCTCGGCGCCCAGACACTCAGCCCCGCTCTCCCTTTCTTGCTGGAGCGCACCGGCATGTCGTACCAGGCGATCCCTTACCTGTTCGGCATCCCGCAGGCCGTCATCGCCACGATCGCCACCGCGCTCGGCGTCGTCGCGCTTGCCCAACAGCAATCCGTGAGAGCTTCTGGCCAGGTTCGCGGTTGCTCGCGACGCGAACGACGTCGTCACGGAACTCCTGGGGGTAGGGAGCGAGCATGATGCACATCCTTCCCTGCAACGCTTCTCAGCGCCACAGATCATGTGACACCTACCCGCGCATCAGTCCCCCCTGTCGCTGAACCTCGCCCTGCTCGCGGCCGGTGGCTGGTACCTCACCGAACGCGGAGCCCGTCCAGTCGTGGAAGACCTGGGAATCGTCGACGAATGGCGACCGGCCTTCGAGGTCTACGCTCCCGAGCGGTTCACCGGACTCGGGGCGAGGCCACGGTGCTGATCGGTGATTCCCAGATCGAACGGGGCTCTGGTAAGAGGTGCTCGATGCCCCAGTCGCCGTGCGGGGCCAGGGCGGCATGCTCCTCGACGAGGTCACCGCCACGGTGCCCGACACTGTCCACGGCGATGCGGAGCGGGTGATTGTCTGGGCGGGATCGAACGACGTCCTGCACGAGCGGACCACGGACGACGCTGGGCAGGACATAGGCGAGCTCCTCGCGGCCGTCGAGGTCGCCGCCCCGGGCGCCGAGCTGGTCGTTTTCCCTGCCGCCGCTGGAGTGGGGCGACGTCACCGCGACGAACACCGCGCTCGAGGCCGTCACCGAGAGGGCCGGAGCGACTATGCTCGACCTCACCCCCGCTCTCGACGGGCGGCTCGCCTACGACGGCGTGCACCGCACCGGGGCCCGGTACGAGACCGTTGCGGAGGCGCTCGCCGCCCTCTGACCAACGGGCCGCCCGGATCGTCGGCCGGCTGGTCCAGTCTCGTCAGGGTCGACCATGCACGTCCTCGGAGCCCCACGCGATAGCCTCGGCCTGCGACCGCACACGGCTCGAGATCGAGGAGAGCGCCCCATGACCCTGTTCGGGCTCGTCCGCCACGGACAGACGGACTTCAACCTGCAGAACCTCTTCCAGGGGTCCTCGGACATCCCGCTGAACGACACCGGGATCGCGCAGGCTCACGCCGCCTTCGACCGGTCGCCCGCCGTGGACTGGGACGTGGTCATCACCTCGCCGCTGCGCCGCGCCGAGCAGACCGGGCGCATCATCGGCGAGGACCACGGCATCCCCTTCGGCGGCACGGAGCCGCGGCTGGTCGAGATCGACTGGGGCGCGGCCGAGGGACAGCCCGTCGAGGAGATGGAGGCCCGCTATCCGGGTCGTTCGTTCCCGGGCCGCGAGGACCATCAGGCCGTCGCCGACCGCGGCTACGACGCGCTCGAGGACCTCGAGACCCGCTACCCCGGCCAGAAGGTGCTCGCTGGTCGCGCACGGCACCCTGATCCGCTTCCTGCTCTCGGGCATCATCGAGCGCCCGCGCCCTCGATCCCGAACGCGACGCTGTCGCTGATCGAGCTCGAGGACACCACCTGGCGGGTGCGGATGATCGCCGGCGAACAGGTCGACCACGCCGTCGAGGTGCCCACCCGGGCGCAGAACCCCCGCTTCATCGTCGACAAGGCGCGGCTCGCGCCGCACACCACCGCCGGCGCCATGGGCGCCGTCACCACCGCACCGATCCCGGGAGGGAACGCATGAGCGACCGCACCGCCGTGGACTCCGAGGGCTCCTGGTTCGATCCGGAGCGCATCTCCGACCTGCGCCGTCACCTGCCGATCACCTACGTCGACGTGGTGCCGGTGCGCACTGACGTGGACGGGGCCGTGGCCGAGGTGGGGTCGCTGCTCGCGCGCCTCGGGCGCCGGCCAGATCGTGCGTTCGATCGTCTCCGGCCGGGTGCTGATCCACGAGACGCCGCGCGAGGCGATCGCCCGCCACGTCGAGAAGGACCTCGGGACGATGGCGATGCCGCGCGTCCCCGTCTCCCCCGTCCCGTTCACGGTCGCGGAGTACTTCCCCACGCCCGGCGTCTCCCCCTTCCACGACCCGCGCCAGCACGCGATCTCGCTGGCCTACGTGGTCCCGATCGACGGGGAGACCGCCCCGCAGGAGGACGCTCTGGAGCTGTCCTGGTTCGGGGTGGACGAGCCGCTGGGTGACTCCTCCCCGCTCGACGAGATGGACGGTGGCCGCGACCTGCTGGTGCGCCGGGCGCTGGCGTACATGGGCGCCGCCTGAGCGGCATCGTCTGAGCAGCCGCCCGTCCTGGGACCCTGCTCGGCCCCGCTGGCCCCGCCCGGCCTCACTCGAGCCGCGGCCCCCTCGACGTGATCGAGTGGCAGATCTCGACCGGATCAGCTCGATGAATCCGGTCGAGATCTGCCACTCGATGCGCGAGATGATCGCAGCCGCCGCAGCGGACCGCCATGGCGCCGCCGCGGCATCGCCGTGAATCCGCCGAGGGTCGCATCTGGACCGCCATCAGGCAGTCGTGGCGGTCCAGCTGCGCAGCGCTCGGTGTCGGCCAGGGCGGGTCGGGGCCGGGTGGGCCGGCCAGGGTGGGGCCGGTGCCGCCCGGGCCGGGGCCCGGGGCTCAGCCCAGCAGGCGGGCGACGTGCGGGGCGATCGCGCGGAACGCCTTCCCGCGGTGGGAGATCGCGTCCTTCGCCTCGGCGGTGAGCTCGGCGGAGGTGAGCTCCTCGCCATCGGGCAGGAACAGCGGGTCGTAGCCGAAGCCGCCCTCGCCGCGTCGCTCCCGCAGCAGCGTACCGGTCATCTCGCCGCGCTCGACGTGCTCGGCGCCGTCCGGGCCGACGAGCGCCGCCGCGCAGACGAAGCGGGCGCCGCGATGCTCGTCGGGCACGTCGGAGAGCTGGGCGAGCAGCAGGTCGTTGTTCGCCTCGTCGTCGCCGTGACGGCCCGACCAGCGGGCCGAGAAGATGCCCGGGGCGCCGCCGAGCACGTCGACGGCCAGGCCCGAGTCGTCGGCGACGGCGAGCGCGACCCGGTCGCCGACGCGGCGGAGCGGGCCTTCAGCAGGGCGTTCCCCTCGAAGCTCACCTCGTCCTCGACCACATCGGGCGCCGCGATCCCGGCGGAGGAGATCACCTGCTCAGGGGCGAGGCCGGGCACGGCCGCGGCGAGGATCCGCTGCAGCTCGCGGAGCTTCTTCGCGTTGTGGGAGGCGAGGATGACCCGCGCCCCGGCGGGGAAGACCCCGGAGGCGGCGCTCATGCCTGCGCGGCCAGCACGTCGCGCTGGATCTCGGCCAGGCGTGCGCGCCCGGTGGTCGCGAGGTCCAGCAGGGTGCCGAGCTCGGCGCGGTCGAAGGGGGTGCCCTCGGCGGTGCCCTGCACCTCGACGAAGCCTCCGGTGCCGGTGACCACGACGTTCATGTCGGTGTCGGCGGTGACGTCCTCGCGGTACTCGAGGTCCAGCGGCGGCCGTCCCTCGACGATGCCGACGCTGATGGCGCTGACCGTGTCGGTGAGCACCTCGGACGCGGCAGGCAGATCGGTGTGGCGCTTCGCCCAGGAGACCGCATCGGCCAGCGCCACGTAGGCGCCGGTGATCGCGGCGGTGCGGGTGCCGCCGTCGGCCTGGAGCACGTCGCAGTCGAGCTGGATGGTGTTCTCGCCGAGGGCGTCGAGGTCGATCACGGCGCGCAGGGAGCGGCCGATGAGGCGGGAGATCTCGTGGGTGCGCCCGCCGATCTTCCCCTTCACGCTCTCGCGCGGGGAGCGGGTGTTCGTGGCCCGCGGCGGCATCGCGTACTCGGCGGTGACCCAGCCGGAGCCGGAGCCCTTCTTCCACCGCGGCACGCCCTCGGTGAAGGACGCGGTGCACAGCACACGGGTGCGGCCGAACTCGATCAGCGCGCGCCCTCGGCCTGGTCCTGCCAGCCCCGGGTGATGCGCACCTCGGCCTGGTCCTGCCAGCCCCGGGTGATGCGCACCTCCCTGGTCGGGGGTGCGGCCGTCGACGCGGTCGCCGACGAAGGTCTCGGTCTGGGGGCTCACGGGAGCCGCCTCCTCAGTGTGGGTCAGGCGGTCACCTCGAGGATATCGGCCGAGCGGACCATCGTGATCGGGCCCGAGTGGACCTCCTGCGCCTCCGCGAGCGGGATCGCCGGATCGGTCCAGGCCGGGATGTGGGTGAGCGCGAGATGGCCCACCCCGGCGCGGGCGGCGGCCTCCCCGGCGCGGCGCCCGGTCAGGTGCACGCCGGTGAAGCGGTCGTCGCGGCCCTCGATGTAGCCGGCCTCGCACAGGAACAGGTCCGTGCCGCGTGCCAGGTCGTCCAGCGCCTCGCACTCGTCGGTGTCGCCGGAGTAGGCGAGGACGGCGTCGCCCGCGGTGATGCGGAAGCCGTAGGCCTCCACCGGGTGCCGCACGGCGCGGGTCTCGATCGAGAAGGGCCCGATCGTGAAGCGGTGCCCGTCGGAGAGCGGGTGGTGCTCGAACGGGGAGCAGGTCACTCCGTCGGGCACGTTCCCCTCGCGGCTGAGCACCGCGGAGAGCCGGTCCGGCGGCCGGGGCCGGGGCGTGGATCGGCAACTGGCCCAGGTCCGTGCGGGAGTGGTAGGCCCAGAACACCTCGAGACCGGTGAGGTCGAGGTAGTGGTCGGGGTGGAGGTGGGAGATGATCACCGCGTCGAGATCGGCGGGGTCGATCACGCTCTGCAGCGGCCCGAAGGCGCCGGAGCCGAGGTCCATCAGCACCCGCCAGGTGCGTCCCGCCTCGTCCTCGTGCTCGAGGAGGTAGCTGGAGGCGGCACCCTCGGGGCCGGCGAAGCCGCCGCAGCGACCGATGACGTGGACCCTCATGCGCTCACCACCGGCAGCGAGCCGGTCATGTCCAGGGTGGGGCCGAGGAAGCGGCGCGAGAGCGGCCGCGAACTGCTCGCCGCCGCGGCCCTCGGCGGTCTGGGAGAAGACGTGCCGCGGGGAGCGGTCGGTCTCGCGCAGGGCGTCCGCGGCGTGCGGCTGGCGGAACACGTCCAGCGCCGTCTCCTCCGCGGAGGAGACGAGGGTGACGTCCGGACCCATCAGGTAGCTGATAGGACCGGCGAGCATCGGGTAGTGGGTGCGACCGAGCACGAGCGTGTCCACGCCCGCCTCGCGCACCGGAGCGAGGTACTCCTCGGCCACCTCGAGCACCTCCCACCCGCTGACCACGCCGTTCTCGACGAACTCGACGAAGCGGGGGCAGGCCTGGGTGATCAGGTCGAGCTGGGGGGCCGCGGCGAAGGCGTCCTCGTAGGCGCGGGAGGTGACGGTGCCCTGGGTGGCGATCACGCCGACCCTCCCGTTGCGGGTCGCGGCGACGGCGCGGCGCACGGCCGGCTGGATCACCTCGATGACCGGCACGTCGTAGCGTTCGCGCGCATCGCGCGCGACGGCGGCCGACGCGGTGTTGCAGGCGATCACGAGCATCTTCACGCCGTGCTCGACGAGATGGTCCATGATCTCCAGCGCCAGCGAGCGCACCTCGGCGATCGGGCGGGGGCCGTAGGGCCCGTGCTCGGTGTCGCCGATGTAGAGCGACTCCTCCTGCGGCAGCTGATCCAGCACGGCGCGGGCGACCGTCAGGCCGCCCACCCCGGAGTCGAACATCCCGATCGGCGCGTTGTTCATCCCGGCAAGGCTAGTGCGGACAGATGTCCAGGGCAGTGACGGCGCGCTCACTGCGTGCCGTTTCACAGTTCGTCCACACCCGGCACGCGACCGGACGACCCGTCAGTCCAGGGCTCGCAGCAGGCTCTCCTGGAGCCAGCTCAGCGACTCGTACACCGCGATGACGATGTCGGAGCCGACGTGCTCCTCGTCGCCGGTGGAGCCCGCACCCTCGACCCGCTCGCCGATCTGCTGGAGCATCCGGACGGTGTCGAAGTCGCCGTCGCGCCGCAGGCCGAGCCGGTCGGCGAGCACGATCCGCACGTCGTTCAGTGCGCGCAAGCATCGACATCGCCTCGTCCTCGTCCAGGACCACCTCGCTGTGTCCTCCCCGGCCGCGTCGAGGATCCTCATCACGCGGCGGAGGTCGGCGAGCTTCGCGTCGGCCAGATCGCGCTGGCCCAGGCGTCGGTACTCCTCGGCGAGCGCCGGGTCCTCCGACGCCGCGGGGAACAGGCGCCGCACGGCGGAGTCCGAGGGGGTGCGGGCCTCGCGGCCGGCGAACTCGGCCTCGAGCCGGCGCAGCGGGTCCTCGCTCTCGGCGGCGCGGCGCGCCGCGTCCCCGCCCTGGTCGATGCCGAGGTCCCCGCGGATCAGGTCCGCGGTCTCCTGGGCGACCTGAGCGATGATCGCCTTCTCCTCGCCGTCGAGGCGGCAGGCGAGGGAGCCGTCGGGTCGGCGTCGGAACGCATGCGCCATCAGCCCTCCCCCGCCTTCTCGATCGTGGACTGCAGTCCGAAGGAGTGCATGGCCTGCACGTCGGTCTCCGCCTTCTCGCGCGAGCCGCGGGAGACGATCGCGCGGCCCTCCTCGTGGACCTGCATCATCAGCCGCTCGGCGACCACGCGGGAGTACCCGAAGTAGCGGCGGAAGACGAACACGACGTAGCTCATGAGGTTCACCGGGTCGTTCCAGACCACGGTGCACCAGGGGCCCTCGGTCTCGAGCGTGGTGCGCTCCTCCGTCGCGGCATCGGTGCGGGTCCGCGTCCGCGGGTCCGCCCGCGGCAGATCGACCGGCATGCACATCCCTCCTGAGTCTCGCCGCTGCCCGGGGCGCCGGGTGGGCGGCGCACCGAGTCTACGGGGCGCGCCGCCTCCCCTGCCCGCCCGCCACGCACTACGGTGGACACCGTGACTTCCGCCCTGCTCACCGACCTCTACGAGCTGACGATGCTGGAGGCGGCCCGGGATGCGGGGACCGCCTCCCGCCGCGCGTCTTCGAGGTGTTCACCCGCTCCCTGCCCGCCGGGCGCCGCTACGGCGTGCTCGCCGGCACCGGCCGCGTGCTCGACGCGATCGCGGACTTTCGCTTCGACGACGCGGACCTGCGCTACCTCGCCTCCACCGGCGCGCCGCGGGAGGACACCCTCGACCATCTCGCGCGGCACGAGTTCACGGGCGACGTCTTCGGGTACCAGGAGGGTGAGCTGTTCTTCCCGAACTCGCCCGTCTCGCGGATCGAGGGGACCTTCGAGAACGCGGTGATGCTGGAGACGGTCGTGCTCTCGATCCTGAACCACGACAGCGGCGTCGCCTCCGTCGGCTCGCGCATGGTCACCGCCGCGCGAGGCCGTCCCCTGATCGAGATGGGCGGGCGGCGCGTGCACGAGGACGCCGCGATCGCCGCGACCCGCGCCGCGTACCTGGTCGGCTTCGCCTCCACCTCGAGCCTCGCCGCGGGCGCGCACTACCGCATCCCCGCCGCGGGCACCTCCGCGCACGCCTTCACGCCGCTGTTCGACAGCGAGGAGGACGCCTTCCGCGCCCAGCTCACCACCCAGGGCGCCGGCACCACCGTGCTGGTGGACACCTATGACGTGGAGTCCGCGGTGCGCACCGCGGTGGAGATCGCCGGCCCCGGGCTCGGGGCGGTGCGGCTGGACTCCGGCGACCTGGCCGAGCAGGCCGGACGCGTGCGGGAGCCGCTGGACTCGCTCGGCGCGACCTCCACGCGCATCACCGCCACCGGCGACCTCGACGAGCACCGGGTCGAGGAGCTGAAGGATGAGCCGCTGGACGGCTACGGGATCGGCACCCGCCTGGTGACCGGCGGCGGGCACCCCGCCCCCGGCTTCGTGTACAAGCTCGTCGAGCGCGAGGGCGCCGACGGGCAGATGCATCCGGTCGGCAAGCGGTCGACGGACAAGGCGACCCTCGGGGCGGGCAAGGCCGCGTACCGGATGGTCGTCGGCGGGCAGGCCCGGGCGGAGCTGGTGCTCCCGGGCGAGGCGGAGGTCGCGGAGTTCGAGCGGGAGCTGACGGCGGAGCTGATCTCCGGCACGTCCAACCCTGACTGGGCCCGCACCTCGCTGCGTCCGCTGCAGGTGCCGCTGATCGAGGCCGGCGAGGACGTCGCCCCGAAGCGCGCCCCCGCACGGCTCGAGGCCGCCCGCGAGCGCCACGCCGCCTCCCTCGCGGAGCTGGGCCTCTCGGCCGACGACGGGCCCGACGGCGAGATCGCGATCCCGACCCTCACCGACGGCGCGGAGGCCGCCCGCGTCCTGCGCTGAGCGCGCGGGCAGGGTCGGGAGTCGGCAGGGGTCAGCGGCGGCCGACGAACCAGCCGCGCACGATCGAGATCCGCTCCTCGATCTGCTCGGCGCTGGCCTGCGCGACGGCGGGCCCGCCGCGCGCGAGCGCGCGGCGTGTTGTGGACCGAGCCGTGCGGGGTGCCGGACTTCTTCGCCCACGCCGAGACCAGGGAGCTGAGCTCCTTGCGCAGGTCCATGAGGCGGCGGTGGTCGACCACGCCGGGGGTCGTCGGGCGCTGGTCCGCACCGCTCTTCTGGCGTCGGGCCTCTTTGCTGGGCCTGCTGCTGCTGGAGCACGACCCGCATCTGGTCGGCGTCCAGCGGCCCGGGGATGCCGAGGAACTCCTGCTCGTCCTCCGAGCCGATCATGCCGCCGGCGCCGTACTCGCCGCCGTCGAACAGGACCCGGTCGAAGGAGGCCTCCGACTCGAGCGCCTCGAAGCTCATCTCGAGCTGGTCGCTGGCCTGCTCGGGCCGGTTGGCCTGCTCGATCAGCGACTCGTCGAGCCCGGTCTCCTCGTCGCCCGTCCTCGGCCGACGGTCCAGGACGTGGTCGCGCTCCTCCTCCATCGCGGCCGCGTGGGCCATCAGGATCGGGACGGTGGGCAGGAAGACGCTCGCGGTCTCGCCGCGGGTCCGCGAGCGCACGAAGCGGCCCACGGCCTGGGCGAAGAACATCGGGGTGGAGGTCGAGGTGGCGTAGACGCCGACGGACAGGCGCGGCACGTCCACGCCCTCGGACACCATGCGCACCGCGACCATCCAGCGGTCGTCGGAGGCGGAGAAGTCCTCGATCCGCTTGCCGGCGCCCTCGTCGTCCGAGAGCACCACGGTGGGCGCCTGACCGGTGAGGTCGTGGAGGGTCGCGGCGTAGGCGCGGGCGGCCTTCTGGTCGGTGGCGATGACGAGCCCGCCCGCGTCGGGCACATGGCGGCGCACCTCGGTCAGGCGCCGGTCCGCGGCCGAGAGCACGGACTGGATCCACTCCCCCTTGGGGTCCAGGGCGGTGCGCCAGGCCTGCTGGGTGATGTCCTTGGTCTCGAGCGCGCCGAGCTGGGCGGAGACCTCGTCGCCCGTCTTCGTGCGCCAGTGCATACGCCCGGAGTAGGTCATGAACAGCACGGGGCGCACGACGTGATCGCGCGCGCGCCTCGCCGTAGCCGTAGGTGTAGTCCGCCTTCGATCGCGCGAAGCCCTCCGCGTCCTCCTCGTAGGTGACGAAGGGGATCTCGGAGTCGTCCGAGCGGAACGGCGTGCCGGTCAGGGCCAGGCGCCGCGTGGCGGGGTCGAAGGCCTCGCGCACCCCGTCGCCCCAGGTCCGGGAGTCGCCGGCGTGGTGGATCTCGTCGAGGATCACCAGGGTGCGGTCCGCCTCGGTGCGGGCGCGGTGCGGCGCCGGGTGCATGCCGATCTGGGCGTAGGTCACCGCGACGCCCTGGTATTGGTCGCCGTGCGCGCCCTGGGAGTTGGCGAAGTTCGGGTCCAGGGAGATGCCCACGCGCGCGGCCGCGTCGGCCCACTGGGTCTTCAGGTGCTCCGTCGGGGCGACGACGGTGACCCGTCGGACGGTCCCCTCGGAGAGCAGACCCGCCGCGATCTGCGGCGCGAAGGTCGTCTTGCCGGCGCCCGGGGTCGCGACGGCCAGGAAGTCCTTCGGCGCCCGGTTCCGGTACATCTCGAGGGCCTCGGCCTGCCAGGCGCGGAGCTTGGGGACGGTGCCCCAGGCGGCGCGCTCGGGGTAGGCGACGGGGAGCGTCCTCGCCGCCGCCTCGGAGGGCTGGCGGGGGTCGCTCTGGGAGAAGAAGGAGGGAGTGGTGTTCACGGCGTGGACCACCGTACCGCCGGGGACCGACGACCCGCCCACCTGCCCGATGTGAGGAAGTCCGCGGGGACGGCGCGAGGGCGGCGCCGCCTCTCGGCGCACCGCCCTCGCGGCGGATTCCTGCAGGGCAGGGTCTCAGCGGCGACCGCCGAAGAAGCCGCGGAAGCCGCCGCCACGGCCGGAGCCGCCCTTGCCTCCTGTGCCGTCACCGCCGTCGTTCGGCTCGCGGATCCCCTCGTAGATCTCCTTGCACTCCGGGCACACCGGGTACTTCTCGGGGTCGCGGCCGGGCACCCACACCTTGCCGCACAGAGCGATCACGGGCGTGCCGCCGAGCGCTGCCTGGGTGATCTTGTCCTTGCGCACGTAGTGCGCGAACCGGTCGTGGTCGCCGTCGTCGGTGGTCTGCTCCTGCTCCTGCACCTGACGGTCCATGACGGCGGTGGGCGCGGCTCCCGGGTCATCGGAGTAGGGGTCCATGCGGGACGGATCGGACGTGGAGGACATGGAGGTCATGACAGCCTCCCTCGCTTTCTGCCTCGGTCGCGGGCGTGCTCCTCGAAGCCTAGCGGCCCCGCCTCCGCGGGGACAGGACACGACCCTGGGAGACTGCGTCCATGGATGCCGTGGCCGAGTTCTTCCGGAGGATCCCCGTCGAGATCGTGCGGGTCGGCGGCTCCGTGCCGTGGCGGACCGGCCTGCTCGGCCTCGCGCTGGTGCTCAACATCGGCTTCTTCCTGCCGATGTCCCCGGGCGGGATCGGCCTGCCGGGGCTGGACAAGGCCGTGCACCTGCTCCTCTTCGCGGCCACCGTGTTCACCGCCGGACGGGTCCTCGCCCCCGCGCGGCGCTTCCCGATCGGCTGGGTGGTGGTGGCCGCGCTGGTCCACGCCCTGGTGGTCGAGCTCGTCCAGCACGCCGCGATCCCGGGTCGCTCCGGCGACCCGTTGGACGTCCTCTTCGACGTGGTCGGCATCGCGCTCGGCCTCGGGCTGTGGGCCGGCGAGCGGATCGCCGCGCCGCGCCGCCGCCGAGCGCGAGGTGGAGCCGTCGGCCCCGCCGCTCGAGGCGCCCGCAGCGCTGAGGGGCCGTGGATCCCAGCGGCCCCAGCATGCGGCGGGGTCAGCCGTTCAGCGTGATCTCGTCGGCGTAGACCGCCGTCATCGTCCCGGTGATCGTGTCGATGGTGCCGGCCTCCTCGCGGGCGACCCGCTCGACCTCGCTCGCGACCGCCTTGGTCACCCCGTCGTGGAAGACGCTGGGGACGATGTAGGTGGGGTTGAGCTCCTCGGCGCTGACGACGTCGGCCAGGGCGTTCGCCGCGGCCAGCAAGCATCCGGTCGCTGACCCGGGTGGCGTGGGCGTCCAGCGACCCGCGGAACACGCCGGGGAAGGCGAGGACATTGTTGATCTGGTTGGCGAAGTCGCTGCGCCCGGTGGCGACGACCTCGGCGTGCTTGACCGCCTCGGCCGGGTCGATCTCCGGGGTGGGGTTCGCCATCGCGAAGACGACGGCGCGGTCCGCCATCGTCGCGACGTCCTCGGCGGAGAGGATGTTCCCGGCGCTGACGCCGATGAACACGTCGGCGCCTGCGACCGCGTCCTGCAGAGTGCCGGTGAGCTGGCGCGGGTTGGTGACCTCGGCGATCCAGGGCAGACGCCCCTCGAGCTTCTCGCGGTTCTCGTGGATGATGCCGTCGATGTCGGTGACGATGATGTCGCGCGCACCGGCCGCGCGAAGCAGGCGCAGGATCGCGGTGCCCGCGGCGCCGGCGCCGGAGAGCACGATCCGGGCGGTGGAGATGTCCTTCTCCACCACGCGCAGGGCGTTGCGCGGCGCGGCGACGACCACGATCGCGGTGCCGTGCTGGTCGTCGTGGAAGACGGGGATGTCGAGCTCGGCGCGCAGACGGTCCTCGATCTCGAAGCGGCGCGGAGCGGAGATGTCCTCGAGGTTGATACCGGCGAAGACAGGCGCGATCGCCTTGACGTGGTTGACGATGTCGTCGACCGAGTGGGCGTCCAGGCAGATCGGGAACGCGTCGATGTTCGCGAAGCGCTTGAACAGGGCGGCCTTGCCCTCCATCACCGGCATCGCGGCGAGCGGCCCGAGGTCGCCCAGGCCCAGGATCGCGGAGCCGTCGGAGACGACGGCGACGGTGTTGCGCTTGATGGTCAGGCGGCGCGCGTCCTCGGGGTTCTCGGCGATCGCCTTGACCACGCGGGCCACGCCCGGGGTGTAGATCATCGAGAGGTCGTCGCGGTGGCGGATCGGGAGCTTCGACTCGACCGTCAGCTTGCCGCCCAGGTGGGCGAGGAAGGTGCGGTCCGAGACCTTGCCGAGCTCGACGCCCTCGAGCTCCTTGAGCGACTCGACGACCTCCATCGCGTGGTCGTGGCCGCTGGTGAGCACCGTGATGTCCGCCCGCATGCGCTCGGGCCCGGAGGCGGAGACGTCGAGCGCGGTGACCGTCGCCCCGTGTCGCTCGATGCGGCCGGTGATGTCGCTGACCGCTGCGGAGCGCGCCGCGAACTCCAGACGGACGGTGATGGAATAGCTGACGGATGGCATCGGTGACATGGAGCACAGCCTAGCGCGCTCGACCTGCTCGGATCGACCGCGCGACCTGCAGGTAAGGACGGTCGCCCGGAGGGTGCGGCGGCGGCCGTTGCGAGGATGGGGAGTTCTGCCGATGGTGCGATGTCGGGAACCCTGCTTGAGTGTGCGTGGACGGGCAGGCGCCCGTGCGCCGCCGAGCGTCGAGGGGCTGTCCTTCTCCGGGTCACGCCGGCGGTCCAGGGTGCGCAGACTAGTGCGAACGGGGACACGGATGCGTGAGCGGGATGTGCGCCGCACGGGGCGCGGAGTCATCGTCGGCCGTCGTCGGGCGGCGACCCTCGCTCTCGCGACCGTCCTGCTGGCCGGTCGCGGCGGCGACGCTCCCCTTCCCCCGTCGGAGGCGGTCGCGACCTACGAGGCGGTGGCCGAGGACCTCCTCGCCGCCACGACCTCGGTGCGTGCGATGAGCTGGGAGCGGGGCGGGCAGGAGATCCTCGAGCCCGGCGCCGAGGACTGCCGCTACCAGGCGGGGATCTGGCAGGCCGACGGCAATCTCTACCCCGTGCCTGGACAGGGCATGGACTGGGATCCCTGGCGGGAGGCGCTCGACCCCGTCCTCGAGGAGCACGGCTTCTCGTCGCTGGGCCGCGAACGAC
Source organism: Brachybacterium sp. GPGPB12 (assembly GCF_038396325.1). Taxonomy (NCBI): domain Bacteria; kingdom Bacillati; phylum Actinomycetota; class Actinomycetes; order Micrococcales; family Dermabacteraceae; genus Brachybacterium; species Brachybacterium sp. GPGPB12. The sequence continues at coordinate 1,009,659 of NZ_CP149573.1, forward strand.
ACAGCGGCGCCGTCACCTGGCTGGAGGCCGACGGCGAGCACGGCGCACGGGTGCGGCTGACCGCCCAGGGCGAGTCGCGGATCACGGACATCCGCGTGGACGCCGAGCCGTGCGAGGACTCCGCCCTCGGGCTCTGACCATCACGACCCGGCGGCTCCTGGTCCAGGACCGCCGGCTGGAACGGGCCTCAGTCGGTGTACGCGGCGACGTCCCCGGCGTACCGGGCCCAGAGCGTCTGCGCGGCGGGGATCTGCTCGGCGTAGCGCTCCGGGTGGGCGGAGATCTGCACGGCCTGCGCGGCCTCGCCCGGCGCCCACTCGTGGTAGTCGGGGGCGAGGTCCATCAGGCCGGGGGCCTCGGAGTGCTCGCCCAGGCCCAGGAACGCGTCGATCGCGCGCTTCTTGTGGCGCACCTCGTCGTAGGTGCCCCAGCCCATCGAGGGGCGTTGCTGGAACAGGCCGCCGGAGTCGAGGTCGACGGCGGGCTCGTAGTTGCGCGACCAGGACTCCACGATCGCGGTCGCGAGGGTGATCGTCGCGGCCCGCTCGTCGAGATCGTGCCCCTTGATCACCGCAATGATGAACTTCGCGTTCTCGACCTGCCACTCGTCCATGGCGTCCAGGAGGAAGCCCTCGCGGGTCTCGGGACGGGTCATGAACTCCTCGGTCCAGACGTCCTCGGCGCGGGCGGGGGCGATGGAGCCGAGCGCGGCGAAGGAGGAGAGGCCGACGGCGCCGGCGAGGAGCAGGTGACGGCGGGAGAGCGCGGCGGACGCGGAGACGGGCATCGGGGTTCCTTCGGTGCGGAGGGCTCCGGGCTCGTCGAGCTCTCGGAGCGGGGCGCTGACAACGTAACGAGGCATCCCGGATCCTGTGAAGGGCACCAGAAGCTCCCGGACAGCGCTACGGCCTGCGGTTTGATCTGCGCATGACCTCGCCATGGAAGTCCGTGGCACGGAGCTCGTCGCGGCGTCGGCCCCGGTCGTGCGCTCTCCTGGACGCCTGTCACCGCGACTCGGCGCGGAGCGAGGAGCGGGCTCGTCGGCCCGTGAGGATCGTTCGGTAAATCTTTCGTAGAACGTCCCGCTGACACCCAGGGAGGGACTCAGGTCACGCGGAGGTCACGGCGTGGAGGCGCCCGTCACCACTCGGGGCGCGCGGCGGCGGGGACGGTCGACGCGCTCAGGCGGTGAGCTCGGCGATCGCCTTACGGATCCGCTTGTCCGAGACGGTCTGCGCCGTGCCGAGGGTCTGCGCGAACAGGCTCACCCGCAGCTCCTCGAGCGACCAGTCGATCTCCTGCACATCGGGCTCGGCGCGGCGACGGGCGGAGAGCTTCTGCTTCTGCGCGGCCCAGTACTGCTCGAGGTCCCCGATCTGCCAGGCGAGCCGCTCGTCCCTGCGCGGGTTCTCCGGCGCCTTCTCCAGGCGGTGCAGATCGGCCTGCAGGTAGCGGGAGAGGTCCCCGAGGTGCGCGATCCCGGTGCGGGAGATGAACCCGTCGCCGAGCAGGGACGCGGCGTGCTCGCGAATCTGCGTGAGATGCGAGAGGACCGCGAGGGAGGTGGCCCGGCCCAGCTCGCGCTGCAGCTTCGCGTTCACGGCGAGCGCGGCGGCGGCGTCCTTCACGGCACCGGCGGCGAGCTCGTCGTGCCTCTGCCGCACGGTCTCCAGCAGCTGCTCGTACTCCGCGCGGGTGCGCACCTGGGCCCGCCCCGCCAGGTGCACGGTCGCGGCACGGGAGGCGTCGGCCAGGAGCGCGGCGGTGGAGGCGTAGTCGGAGCCGGAGACGGCGAGCTTGGTGGGATTGGGCAGGGCGTTCAGCACGCGAGAGAGGTCGGTGCCGATCTCCCGGTCGATCAGCGCGATGACGCCCTCGCGGTGGGCGAGGGCCTGCTCGTCGGCCGCGGCGAGGACGGCGAGGTCGACCCGCTCGAGCCGCCCGTCCTTGCCGCGCCGGGCGACGACGGACGGGTAGCCGGTGACCTTCAGACCGCCGACGGTGGACTCGTGGACGGCCGGCACACCGCCTGCGGGGAAGCTGGGCAGGTCGGTGCGCGCGATCTCGGTGGACTGGTTCGAGACGGTCGTGTCCACGCGCTTCTTCAGCCGCCGCTTCAGCGCCTCGAGGTCATCGCCGGCGCCGACCTCACGGCCCTTGCCGTCCACGACCCGGAAGTGCATCCGCAGGTGGGCGGGCGACTTCGTCAGGTCGAACTCGGGGCCGTACAGCGGCAGGTCCTCGGGCACGCCGGGCAGGGCCACGAGCTCGTCGGCGACCGCCTCGACGAACGCCTCGCCGCCGTCGGGGTCGTCGTCGTGCAGGGTCCCGGCAACGGCCTTGGCCCGTTCAGGGGCGGGGACCAGGTGGCGGCGGATCGGCTTCGGGAGGGAGCGGATCAGCTCGGTGACCAGCTCCTCGCGCATGCCGGGCACGAGCCAGTCGAAGCCGCGCGGTGCGAGGCGGTTCAGCACCGCGAGGGGGATCGTGGCGGTCACGCCGTCGGCGCCCTTCGCCCCGACCTCGCCGAAGGAGTAGCTCAGCGGGAGGGTGATGTCGCCCTGCACCCAGGTGTCGGGGAAGTCGGAGCGGATCGCCTCGGTGACCTCCTCGTCGGCGGCCAGCAGGTCCTGCTCGGTGAGGGTGAGCAGGTCCGGGGTCTCGTGGCGGGCCTTCTTCCACCAGGTGTCGAAGTGTCGGCCGGAGACGACGTGCTTCGGGATCCGCGCGTCGTAGAAGGAGAAGAGCCGCTCGTCGGAGATCAGCAGGTCGCGGCGTCGGGTCTTCGCCTCGAGCTCCTCGAGTCGGGCGATCAGGGCGCGGTTGTCGCGGAAGAAGTGGTGGCGGGTGCGCCAGTCCCCCTCGATCAGGGCGTTCTGGAGGAAAATGTCGCGCGCGGCCTCGGGGTCGATGCGGCCGTAGCCGACGACGCGGTCGGCGACCAGCGGCACGCCGTACAGCGTCACCTTCTCGTGCGCCATGGCGGAGGCGCGCTTGGAGGACCAGTGCGGGGCGGAGTGGGAGCGCTTGACGACGTGCGCACCGGTCTCCTCCGCCCAGGCGGGGTCGATGCGGGCGGCGGTGCGGCCCCACAGCCGGCTGGTCTCCACGAGCTCGGCGACCATGACGTAGTCGGGTCGCTTCTTCGCCAGCGTCGAGCCGGGCCACAGCGCGAAGCGTGCGCCGCGGGCACCGGAGTACTCGCGGGTGCGGTCGTCCAGCAGGCCGACATGGCTGAGCGGACCCCGCCAGCAGCGCCTGGTGGATCGCCTGCGGGCTCGCGTCGTTGTCGTTGCGGGAGAGACCGGCGTCCTTGGCCATGTCCCGCGCCTGGGCGTGCAGGTCCCACCATTCGCGGATGCGGAGGTAGTGGAGGTGCTCGGCGCGCACCTCGCGGCGGAAGGCGCTGGAGGAGAGCGCGTCGCGCCGCTCCTGCAGGTGGTTCCACAGGTTCAGGAAGGAGAGGAAGTCGCTGGTCTCGTCCTCGAAGCGCTTGTGCTTCTCCCTGGCCTGCTTGCTCCTGCCCGAGCGGCCGCTCGCGCGGGTCCTGGATCGACAGGGCCGCGACGATGATCAGCACCTCGCGCGCCGCGCCGAGCCGGCCGGCCTCGATCAGCATCCGCGCCATGCGCGGGTCCAGCGGGAAGCGGGCCAGGGTGCGGCCGACGCGGGTGAGCCGGCGACCGCCCGGTGCGCGCTCGTCGGGCTCGATCGCGCCGAGCTCCTCGAGCAGGCGCACGCCGTCGGTGATCGCGCGGGAGGCCGGCGGCTCGACGAAGGGGAAGGACTCCACGTCGCCGAGGCCGAGGCTCGTCATGAGCAAGACGACGGAGGCGAGGGAGGTGCGCAGGATCTCCGGCTCGGTGAACTCGGGCCGGCCCTCGAAGTCCTCCTCGGAGAAGAGGCGGATCGCGATGCCGGGGGCGGTGCGGCCCGAGCGGCCGGAGCGCTGGTTCGCGCTGGCCTGGGAGATCGGCTCGATCGGGAGGCGCCGCACCTTGGTGCGCTGGGAGTAGCGGGAGATGCGCGCGAGCCCGGAGTCGATGACGTAGGTGATGCCGGGGACGGTCAGGGAGGTTTCGGCGACGTTCGTCGACAGGATGATGCGGCGGTAGGTGCCGGCCTTCGGCGGGGAGAAGATCTTCTGCTGGTCCTGGGCGGAGAGCCGGCCGAACAGGGGCGACACCTCGACGGGCAGGGCGGAGCGGCCGCGGGTGCCGCGTGCGAGATGCTTCTCGAGGGAGTCGGAGATCTCGCGGATCTCGCGCTCGCCGGGGAGGAAGACGAGCATGTCGCCGGGGCCCTCGGCGGCGAGCTCGTCGACCGCGTCGGTGATGGCCTCGGTGAGGTCCCGTTCGATGGAGTGGATGTCCTCGAGCTCGTCGTCCTCGTCGACGTCGGCCTCGAGCACGAGGGGGCGGTAGCGGATCTCCACGGGATAGGTGCGGCCCGAGACCTCGATGATCGGGGCGGGCTCCTTCTCCCCGAGGGCGCGTCGCGGCGAAGTGCTCGGCGAAGCGCTCGGGGTCGATCGTGGCGGAGGTGATGATGACCTTGAGGTCGGGGCGCCGCGGGAGGATCTGGCGGAGGTAGCCGAGGATCACATCGATGTTCAGCGAGCGCTCGTGGGCCTCGTCGATGATGATCGCGTCGTAGCGCTTCAGGAGGCGGTCCCGGCCGATCTCGGCCAGCAGGATGCCGTCGGTCATCAGCTTCAGGCGGGTGCCGCGGGAGGTCTCCTTCGTGAAGCGGACCTGGTAGCCGACGGTCCCCTCGCCGAGCTTCTCCCCCAGCTCGCTCGAGATGCGCTGGGCGACGGAGCGGGCGGCGATGCGTCGCGGCTGGGTGTGGCCGATGATCCGGCCGTCCTGCCCGTAGCCGAGCTCGAGCAAGATCTTCGGGATCTGGGTGGTCTTGCCGGAGCCGGTCGCACCGGCGATGACCACGACCTGGTTCTCCGAGATCGCCTTCTGGATGTCCTCGCGGCGCTGCGAGACGGGCAGGTCTCCCGGGTAGGTGATCCGCGGCCCGGGGGCAGGGGCCCGCTCGGCAGGGTGCGGGGCGGACGGATCGGGGTTCGAGGAGGTCGTGGTCATGGCGGGGCCACTCTACGTGGGCGGCCCCGCCGCCGTCGTGCCGATTCCGGGCCGCGGCGACGGGGCCCACAGCGGGACGACGGGCGCGACCGGGATCATCGCCGACGAACGGACCTCCGGCGCCGGCGCACAGCGGTACCAGCCGCGGCCGTCGCCGCCCGCCCTGCGCGCGGACCGGGAGCCTGTCGACCGTGAACTCCTGCATGTCCGACCGGGTGGAACCAGTGGTGTCCCTGTGCTCGAAGGCGGTGATCGCGATGCCGTCGGCCACGGCGCCCGCCTCAGGAGGGGGCGTCGCGCGGAGTGCTGACCTGGGCGTTGTGCACAACCCAGGGGCGCGTCGTCGCCCACCGGGCAGGATCCGGGGCATGAGATATCGGATCGGCTTCTGGATCGGGCCCGCCCCCGTCGACGACGAGTCGGCGTGCGCGGACCTGCACATGCACCTGCACACCGCCGGGCAGTTCGTCGGCTCGCCCACGCCTCCGCCGCCACCCACTCCTCGGCTCGCGCGCTTCACCGCGGCCGTCCTCGAGGAGTTCCCGGCAGACCTCGCGGACCCCCGGTCCCCGTGGAGGGACGAGGACACCGCGGAGGCCGCGCACGGTCAGACCTTCGCCCCGGTCCTGTTCGGGCCGGACAGGAAGGTGATCGGGCGGCTGACCCAGCTCGCGCACGAGCACGGACTGCAGGCCTTCGACCTCGCCGCCCATCGCCTGCCGCGCCTCGAGGACGTCGTGGAATGGGAGGACGGGCCCTGGATCACGGGCCCGCTCGGCGGCCACTGGGACGAGCCCGAGGCCTTCGCCTGCCGCGGGCCGGAGATCGCCCGGGAGAGGCTGGGCCTCGCTCCTTCAGCCCATGTGCTGGCGGGCACCGGAGAGGACAGCCCCTGAACGGCGTCGGCCGGCGCTCGAAGGCTCCGTTCGGTCCAGCAGGTGCGCGCGACCCCGGTCAGCTCGCGAGCGGCCGCCGCCCGATACGTCCGAGCGAATGCCCCTCGGGATAGACGAGCACGAGTGCGAGCGCCATGCGCACGGCCCAGGCCCGGGCACGTGCCTGCGGCGCCTCCCAGATCGCGTCGTCCTCGATGCCGGTCCAGGCCGCGGAGGTCCGATATGCACCGAGCAGCTCGGTCGCAGACCGGGAGGGGTGGAGCAAAGAGGCCGCCCAGATCGCTCGCCGGGTCGCCGCGGGTGGTGTCGCCCCAGTCGATGAGGGTCACCGCGCGCGGGGAGGTTGGCGACGGGACCACGACGTTGCCCGGATGCGGGTCACCGTGCGACAGCGGCTCGCGGCCCTGCCATTCCTCGGCGTCGATGCCCGCCTGCCATGTCCGAGCGGCGCGGCGCGCGGCGTCCTCGTCGAGACCCGCCCGCTCGAGATCGGTCGCGAAGAACTCGGCGCGATTCACGAGCGGCACGCCGCGCACCGGGTTCCTTCCCACCTCGGGGGCGGGTCCGGAATGGATCGTCGCCAGCATCCGGGCCAGGTCCTCGGCGACCTCCTCCTGCCTCGCGACGTCGGACTCCGCGGCCGTCACCCCGTCGATCCACTCGACCGCGACGGCGTCCTCGGCCGTCGCGATCACGCGCGGCAGGTCCATCGGGAGGGTGGTGCCGAGCCCCCGCAGGCGGCGCAAGACCGTCACCTCCCGACCGAGCGGCTCCCGGGAGATGCGGCGTCGCGCGATCCGCGCACGAGAGGCGCGCCGTCGAGGGTCCCGATCGGCCACAGCACGTTGTCCCAGCCCTCGCCGCGGGGACGCTTCCCGATCGCCCAGCTGATCCGCTCGAGCTCGACGCCCTCCTCGGGCCGCGACCACGCGCAGAGCGACTCCACGCGGCGCAGGTCCACGGGCAGGTCGGCAGGAGGGAGGACGGGGGCGATATCCGGCGTGCCGGTCATCCGCCCACCGTACCGGGCAAGGCCTCGCCCGGACGGGCGTTCTCCGACGTCGCCCGTGGCGGTGGATGCGAAGTCCCCCTGGTCGCTGGACGACGTGGAGCCGCTGGCCGACGCGCTCCTGGTCGGCGTCGGCCCCTCGCGCGACGTCGCGCCAGCGGTCCGCGGCACATCGCCCGGCGACGAGCCCCGGACACGAGAAAGGCCCCCTCCCCCGCGCGTCTGCGCAGGTGAGGGGGCCTTCGTCGGTGAGTGCGATGGTGGAGCCGGCGGGAATCGAACCCGCGTCCGATAGTGCGGAGCCAGGGCTTCTCCGGGCGCAGTCCGTGTTGGCGTTTTCTCAGTCCCGACGATCCCACGGACACGTCGTCGACGGACTCAGTCACTCTGAGATGTTCATCCTTCCCCGGTGACCAGGGTCGGCGCGAGTGGCTCCTTAGATGATGGAACGATCCGGGTCAGGAGCACCCCCGGGGTTCCAGACTGCTAACGCTGATCAGGCGGCGAGAGCGAAGTCAGTGCGCTTGGGTTCGGCACTTATTGGTTTCCAGAGGACGTTAACGAGATGACTCTGGATTCTCGGCCCGCTTCCCCTTGCTGGACAACTACCGTCGAAACCGATCGGCCCCTGGCGTGGGAAGGCATGACTATCGTGACGGCGCTCTGGCCGTCGTCGCACTCACTCTTCGGTTGTCAAACACCCACGTGCGCCCCTCGGGAGGAACGCTGTGGACCAACTCTACCGCGAGTGCCGGGCGATCTGAAGCGGATATCTCTCAGCTCACGGCGAAGTCCGCTCCTCGCCAGGACCGCTCCTGCCTCCTCCTGGCGCGTGCGCCGCGGAGCTGGACCACGGGCCGCACCGGCGGGGAGGATGGGGCGATGAGCGGCTTCGAGGCCGCCGGCACGCGCATCAGCATCGATCCCGAGACCCTGCGCGAGATCGTGCTGGACCCCGCGGCGCTGACCGAGTGGTGCGCGGCGCACCCCACCGATCCTCGAGCCGTGGCGTTCCTGCGGATGCTGGGGAGGCTGGACGAGGCGGCGATCGCGGGCCGTCAGGCGCTCGAGGCGCCGGGGCTCTCCCCGTGATGCGGGCCGTCCGTCGCACTCGGTACGCGCACGTGCCGCAGTGGCAGGGCGCCTTCGTCGCGGCGGAGGAGCAGCTGGACCTCGCCGCCGAGGAGACAGGGCTGGAGGACCCCACCTCCCCCTCGTCCCTCTCAGCGCTCGCCTCCGTGTTCCAGCACCGGGCGAAGTGCAGGTTCGAGCACGCCCTCGCCGAGCGGCCGCGACCAACGGCCCCGGGCGGCGGGGAGGCTGTGGGAGGCGGCGCTCGAGGATGCGGCGGGCGCTGTACATGCGGGAGCGGCTCGGCGTCGCCGCCGAGGACGTCATCGAGTCCAGTCGGCAGACGGTGCGCCGCCTGGAACGGCGTGATGTAGCCGGCTGACCGGCCACCGACTGACGGACCGGCCGATCGGGTCGTCCCCCTCGCGGGGACGATGGCCTCTCAGGCGGTGAGGGCGGCGCTCAGGCGAGCTCGCGGTGGCGCATGGCGCGCCGCGCCTCGCGCAGATCCTGCTTCTCGCGCGGCGTCTGGCGCTTGTCCCATTCCTTCTTGCCGCGGGCCAGACCGATCTTGACCTTCGCGTGGGAGCCGAGGAAGTACATCTCCAGCGGCACGATCGTGAAGCCCTTCTCGCGGGACTTGCTCGCGAGCTTCTCGATCTCCTGCTTGTGCAAGAGCGGCTTGCGCTTGCGGCGGGCGGCGTGATTGGTCCAGGTGCCCTTGACGTACGGGGCGATATGGGCGTTGTCCATCCACACCTCGCCGGCGTCGACGTAGCAGTAGCCGTCGATCAAGGACGCGCCCCGGTCGCGCAGCGACTTCACCTCGGTGCCGGTCAGGACGATGCCGGCCTCCCAGGTCTGGTCGATGAAGTAGTCGTGCGGCGCCCGCTTGTTCGAGGCGATGAGCTTCTTCTGGGGTCCCTCGTTCGCGGCGGCCTGCTTCTTGTCGGCCTTCTTCGCGGACATGGGTCCTCCTTCTCTCCGTCTCCGGATCTTTGCACTGGTGATCGCGGCCGCGATCGGACGTCCCAGCCTACGACGTGGCCGCGCAGGATCGCGACCGGTTTCTCAGCGGGCGCACTCCCGGACGGCCCGGCAGGGCGACGGTCAGAGGAACTTCGCGGGGTTGACCGCGTTGCCGTCCTCATGGGTCTCGAAGTGGAGGTGGCGGCCGGTCGAGGAGCCGGTGGTGCCCACGTAGCCGACGGTCTCCCCCGCCGAGACCTGCGCCCCGACCGGCTTCGCGAAGCCCTGCAGGTGGTGGTAGGAGGTCGTGACCAGGCGACCGTTCATGATGCCGTGGCTGACGATGAGCTTGTTGCCCGCGCCGCTGTTGTGGGTGCGGGCGATGACGCGACCGGAGTGCGCGGCGCCGACGGGCACGCCGCAGGCGACGGGGAAGTCCACCCCGGCGTGCGCCTTCTTCGTGCCGTAGATGGGGTGCACGCGCCAGCCGAAGTTCGAGTTCAGCCGTGCGTTGACGGGGTAGACCCAGCCGCCGCCGGTGTTCGCGGAGCCGGCCACCGGGGCGCTTCCGCCGCTGCTCTTCTGCTGCTGCTGGGCCTTCAGCTTCTCCTCGCGCTCGCGCTCCTGCTTGGCGAGCTCCTCGATCTCGTCGTCGAGGGTGGAGTCGCGGGTCTCGAGGGACCTCTGGTCGCCCTCGTACTTCGTCTTCTTCGCCTCGAGGTCGTCGCGCTGGGTCTTCTGCGTCTCGTACAGCGCGTCGAGCTCGTTCTTCGCCTCGGTCGCCTCCTCCTCGGCGACACGGGTGCGCTCGAGCGCCTCCTCCGCATCGATCTTGAGTCGCTTGATCTCCTCGCGCACGGCCGACAGGCGCTCGGCGGAGTTCTCGGTGACGGACTGGTCCGTGCGCGGCGTGTCCAGGCGGGTGCCCTGGGAAGCCATCGTGATGCGGTAGTTCATCGAGCGGTCCACCGCGTCCTGCGGGGAGCTGTTGCCGACGTACACCGACGAGGGGCTGGGCATCCCGCCGCCCTTGTATGCGGACAGCGCGACCGTGGCGAGCTCGTCGTCGCTGCGGTCGACCTCCTCCTGGCCGGTCTCGACCTCGCCCGAGAGGCGACGCTCCTCCTCCTCGGCCTCGGTGAGGCGCTCGCCGACCTTCCGGTCCTCCTCCTGCGCCTCGCCGAGCGCGACCCGCGCGTCCTCGAGGTCCTGCTGGGCCTGCGGGATCAGCGGCTCGGTCTCCGCGAGCGCGAGATAGGTGTCGGCGAGATCGTCGTTGACGTCGTTCAGCTCGATGCGGAGGTCCTCGAGCCGCTGGTCGACCTCCGCGCGCTCGGCGATCTTGTCGTCCTTGCTGCCCTCGGCGGAGGCCGGGGAGAGAGGACCGGTGAGCATGCCCGCGGCCAGGATCGCGGCGGCGGCGAGGAGGCTCAGGGGGCGGCGCAGACTTCTGGAGGACATGCTCACACCTTCAGGTAGCGGTTGAGGGAGACCACCGACGAGGCGATCGACAGCACGGCGCCGAGCACGACCAGCAGGGGTGCGGCCCAGACGAGGTCCGCGGTGGAGACCGTGATCAGCCGCTCGCCGAGGGTCGGTGCGAGCCAGCCCTGGACGAGATGGTGCAGGCCCAGCCACAGCATCCCCGAGGCGATCAGGCCGCCGATGATCGCGGCGACCGCCCCCTCGAGCAGGAAGGGCAGACGGATGAAGAGGTTCGAGGCGCCCACCAGGCGCATGATCGCGATCTCGCGGCGCCGGCCCGCGACCGACATGCGGATCGTGGTGGCGACCAGCAAGACCGCGGCCACCAGCATCAGCACCGCGAGCCCGAGCGCGAAGAGCGTGGACTGGTTCAGCACGTCGATGAAGGGGGCGAAGGTGCTCAGCAGGTCCGTGACCTCGTCCACGCCGTCGCGGCCCTGGAAGAACTCGACCACGGCGGCGGAGTCGTCGGCGTCGCTGAGGGTGATGTGGAAGGAGACCGGCATGTCCTCGGCGGTGAAGTTCGAGACGAAGGACTCGCCGGCGAACTGCTCCTGGTAGATCGCGAGCGCCTCCTCCTGGTCGCGCTCCTCGACGGAGGCGATGTACGGGGAGAGGACCTCGCCCTCGAGCGCCTCGCGGACCGAGTCGATCTGGGCGTCGGTCGCGGCGCCGCCGGCGCAGGAGGACGCCGTCGAGTGCGGGGAGCACAGGAAGATCGTCACCTGGGACTGCTCGACCAGGGTGGACTTCATGTCCATGATCTGCTTCTGCATCAGCACGCCGGTGCCCACGAAGGTCAGCGACACGGCGGTGACGATCACGACGGAGATGACCATGGCGATGTTCCGCCACAGGCCGGTGAGGATCTCGCCGAGGATGTAGCGGGCCCTCATCGCAGCTCCTCCTGGTCCTGGTCGAAGTCGCCGGTGAAGTCCTCGGACTCGCGCACCCGGCGGGCCTCCCGCTCGTCGATCAGGTCCTCCTCCAGCACGTCCCGCGGGACCGGGCGGTCCTCGGCCGACGGGTCGGCGTCCGACGCGTCGGTGCCGGACGGATCGGTGCCCGCGTCGGCCCGAACGGGCCCGTCGGCCTCGCCGGAGCGGTCGGCTCCGGCGGGGCCGACGTGCTCCTCGGCGCTCTCGCGCTCGGCGGCGGCCGGCTCGGGCGCCCCGTCCCAGTCGGCGACGAGCTCCTCGTCGTCCAGGGGGTGCTCCTCGCGGTGGGTGGAGTCGTCGGGCAGGTTCCCGGAGATCTCGCTGACCGGGGCGGGGGTCTCGTAGCCGCCCTGCTCCTCGTCGCGCACCACCTTGCCGCCGACCATCTCCACGACGCGGCGGCGCATCCGGTCCACGGCGGCGCGGTCATGGGTGGCCATCACGACGGTGGTGCCTCGCTCGTTGATCTCGGCGAGCAGATCCAGGATGCCTTCGGCGGTGGCGGGGTCGAGGTTGCCGGTGGGCTCGTCGGCCAGCAGGATCGAGGGGCGGTTGACGTAGGCGCGCGCGATCGCGACGCGCTGCTGCTCACCGCCGGAGAGCTCGTGCGGGAGCCGCTTGCCCTTGTCCTCCAGGCCCACCATCTCGAGCATCTCGGGGACCAGACGGCGCACCACCTTACGGGGCGTGCCGATCACCGCGAGCGCGAACTCGATGTTCTGGTAGGCGGTCTTCGAGGGCAGCGACCGGAAGTCCTGGAACACCATGCCGATGTCGCGGCGCGGCGCCGGCACCTTCCAGGACGGGATCCGGGAGAGGTCCTTGCCGGCGACGTAGACGGTGCCGCGGGTGGGGGCGACCTCCTTGAGCACCATCCTCATCAGGGTCGACTTGCCCGAGCCGGAGGCGCCGACCAGGAACACGAACTCCCCGCGGGTGAACTCGATGTCGAGGTTCTCCACCGCGGGGTGCTGGCCACGCATGTACGTCTTGGTGACGTCGTCGAAACGGATCACTGCTCGCCTGTCACATCAAGGGGAAAGTCTGGCGCTCCCAGCGTAGGGGCGCACGGTCGTATTTCCACGGCGCTGTGGACAGGGGTCGGGTCAAAACCTGGTCAAGCCCGGGGTGGGACCGGTCACCAGGGCCGGCCGCACGGCAACGGAGTCAGTCCTGCGCCGTCTCGACCGATCTCCTACCGGCTCGTCCCTCGCCAGTACGTCGATCAGTCCTGCGCCGTCTCGACCGATCTCCTACCGGCTCGCCCCTCGCCAGTACGTCGATCAGTCTTGTTTCTTGCCCTGCTCGGCGCGCCAGCGGATGCCCGCGTCGATGAAGCCGCTGATCTCGCCGTCGAAGACGGCGGAGGGGTTGCCCTCCTGGTACTCGGTGCGCAGGTCCTTCACCATCTGGTACGGGTTCAGCACGTAGGAGCGCATCTGGTCGCCCCAGGACGCCTTGACGTCGCCGGCGAGCTCCTTGCGCTCGGCGGCCTCCTCTGCCTTCTTCAGCAGCAGCAGGCGCGACTGCATGACGCGCGCGCCGCGGCGCGGTTCTGGATCTGGGACTTCTCGTCCTGCATCGACACGACGGTGCCGGTGGGCAGGTGGGTCATGCGCACCGCCGAGTCGGTGGTGTTCACCGACTGGCCGCCCGGACCGGAGGAGCGGAACACGTCGATCTTCAGGTCGTTCTCGGGGATCTCGATGTGGTCGGTCGACTCGATCAGCGGGATCACCTCGACCGCGGCGAAGGAGGTCTGGCGGCGGCCCTGGTTGTCGAAGGGGCTGATGCGCACCAGGCGGTGGGTGCCGCCCTCGACGGAGAGGGTTCCGTAGGCGAAGGGGCCGGCGACCTCGAAGGTCACCGACTTCAGCCCCGCCTCCTCGGCGTAGGAGGTGTCCATGACCTTGGTGGAGTAGCCGTTGTTCTCGGCCCAGCGCAGGTACATGCGCATGAGCATCTCGGCGAAGTCCGCGGCGTCCACGCCGCCGGCGCCCGCGCGGATGGTGATCACGGCGTCGCGCTCGTCGTACTCGCCCGACAGCAGCGTGCGCACCTCGAGCTCATCGAGGGTCTTGTGGATGCTGGCCACCTCGGCCTCGGCCTCGGCGAGGGTGTCGGGGTCGTCCTCTTCGGCGGCGAGCTCGACCATCACCTCGAGGTCCTCGATGCGGGAGGCGAGCTCGGAGATGCGGCGCCGCTCGGACTGGGCGTGGGAGAGCGCGGAAGAGACCTTCTGGGCGTTCTCGACGTCGTCCCAGAGGTCCTGGGCGGAGGCCTGCTTCTCCAGGTCCGCGATCTTCTTATCGAGGGCGTCGACGTCCGTCACCTGCTCGATCGAGGACAGGGTCGAGCGGAGCCGGGGGATCTCTTCGGAGAAGTCGATGGAAGCCACGATCGGGGAGTCTACGGCAGAGGGCTCGATGCGGCCTGGGAGTCGCCGAGGAGAGCGGGCAGGGCGCGTCCCATCTCACGGCCCACCTCCTCCAGAAGCGCCTCGCCGCGCGCGATCGCATCGGGCACCTCGGCGGCGCGGGAGACGAGGTCGAAGGCCTGGTCGATCCCGGCGGAGGCGAGCTCCTGCTGATCGAGGGTGACGGCGCCGGCGACGGCGAGGACGGGCAGTCCGGCCGCGGCGGCGCGGCAGGCGACCTCGGCGGGGCCCTTGCCCTGGAGGGTCTGGACGTCGAGCTTCCCCTCCCCCGTCACCACGAGGTCGGCGGTCTCGAGACGGGCGTCGAAGCCGGCGAGCTCGAGGACGACGTCGGCGCCGGAGCGCTGGATCGCCCCGAGCAGCAGCAGGGCGAAGCCGACGCCGCCGGCGGCCCCGGCGCCTTCGGCACGGGCCGTCTCACCGCTCGGGTCCAGCGGCGCCGCGGCGGCGGCGAGGGTGCGATCGGCGGCGGTCACGGCCTCCGGTCCGAGTCCCTTCTGCGGTCCGTAGACGGCGGCCGCCCCGTCGGCGCCGAGCAGGGGGTTGGCGACGTCGTTCGCGGCGATCAGGGAGGCTCCTTCGAGGGCGGCGATCGCCGGTGCGAGGTCGGCGCTCGTCAGAGTCTCGAGGCCAGCGAGGCCGGGGGCGATGTCCTCGCCGTCGGCGGTGAGCAGGCGCGCACCGAGGGCCTGCAGGAGTCCGGCGCCGGCGTCGGTGGAGGCGGCGCCGCCGAGGCCGACGACGATCTCGCTGGCTCCGGCGCGGACGGCGGCGAGGATCAGCTCGCCGAGCCCGCGGGAGGAGGCGTCGCGCGGGGCGAGCTCCTCGCCGGGCAGTGCCTTCAGGCCGACGGCGTCGGCGAGCTCGAGCACGGCGGTGGTGCCCTCGAGCGCCCAGACCGTCTCGCGCGGTGTTCCGGTCGGGCCGGTGATGGTCGCGCGGCCGCGCGGTCGCTCCGGCGGCGAGGGCCGCGTCGACCGTGCCGTCGCCGCCGTCGGCGATCGGGCAGGCGGTGATCTCGGCGTCCGGGGCGGTGGCGGCGATCCCGCGGGTGAGGGCGGTGACGACCTCGGCGGCGGTGAGGGAGCCCTTGAACTTGTCGGGGGCGAGGAGGAGGCGGGTCATGCGGTGCTCGCGATCTGCTCGACGGTGAGCGGCGGGTGGGACATGGCGAAGGCTCGTGCGACGGTGGCGGACGTCATGGCGCTGGCTCGGATCCTACGGACGTGAAGTGGTTGCTGCTCCCCTGCCCGCGACTCGGACTCCCGATGACCTGGGCAAGCCGACGGCATGGCCGGACCGGCGGCACGGTCGAGAGGCCGGCACGAACCGGACGGAGGCGGCTCACCGCGCCCGGGCCTCACCCAGCACGGTCAGCGGGATCGAGGTGCCGGTGCCGCGGGTGAACCAGCCGACCAGCGGAGGGTTCGTGCGGGCGGCGAGGATGACGTGAGCGGTGCCGTCGGCGTCGACCGTGACCGCCTGGATGTGGATGTCTTCGGTGCTGGTGGTGTCGTAGGGATAGGTGCGCAGGTGCTCCTCGGCGGCGTCGCGGGCGGAGCCGGTGTGGATCGCGGGGCCGTCCCCGTCGGAGTAGATCCGGGCGGGATCCACGGCCTGGGAGGCGGCGAGGGCGGCGCTGTCGGCGGCGTGCTGGAGGCCGTTGCGCTCCAGTCGCACCCCGGTGATCGAGGTGCCGACAGCGATCACCATGAGGATCACGACGAGCACCCCGGTGGTCAGGATCGTCATCGAGCCGCGCGCGTCCGCCCACCGCTCCCGCAGGGTCGCGATCGGCCGACCGACACCCGCGGCGAGCGGGGCGGCGGCCGCGCGGAGCAGGAAGGGACGGCGGCGCCGCTCCTGCTCGGGCCCGGACCTCACAGGTCCGCCCGGTACTGGTCGACGGGCACCGCGTGAGAGGCGCCGACCGCGACGGGGCCGGTCTCCCCGAGGATCGGTCCCAGCCCCGGCACGGGGACGGGGATCCGCACCCGTGCGGTGACGACTCCTCCCGCGGTCGCGCAGGGGTCCTCGCTGCAGCTGAGCTCGACGACGTCACCCGGCGGGAGGCCGTGGTCCCCGAGGACCAGCTCCATGTGGCGGGAGGCGCGGGCGGCGGCGCGATCGGGGTCGGGCTCGGTCGCGTGGATGCGCGCGGCGTCGCGGGCGATCGTATCGGCGGCGAAGGCCGCGGCCTGCACGTTGCCGAGGGTGAGCACGAGGTAGAGGGTCGGGATCAGCGGCGCCGCGGCCAGCACCACGAACTCGACCAGGGCATTGCCCCTCTCGTCCTCGAGCCGGTGTCGGAGCCCGTCCGGAGCGGCGGGAAGCAGGAGGCGACGGAGTCCTCTCACCATGCCTCCTCGTCCACGGCCCTGCCCTCGACGCTCAGCGCGCCGGCGGGGCCGATCAGCCCCACTAGCGGGAGCGTCGCGTCGACCTGCACACGGATGGTCCCGTCGTCCTCCTGCACGGCGGTGGCCTCGGCCTCGAGCCCTCGCCCGAAGCGCTCGTCGACGAGCCGCTGCGCCCGTTGGGCGCCGTCCTGAGGGGTCGATCCGGCGAGCGCGGCATGGTGCGCTCCCTGCACGGCGGCGTCGACGAGGGTGTTGCGGGTGTGGACGATCAGCGCCGCCTGGATGACCAGCGGCGCGATCATCACGATCAGCACCGCGACCATCGGGAACTCGGCCACGGCCGCCCCGTCGTCCTCCCGCGGCCGCGCCGCGAGATGCCGTTCCCGTCCGCGCCGACGTCTCGGCCGATCGCGGCAGGGCAGGTCGATCGCCTTCACCGCCGCGGGAGCGGGGGCGCAGGGACGGGGCGGGGCCGGGCGGCGCATCAGCAGAACGGTTCGCGGTGAACGGACGTGGTCAGAGGTCGCCGCCGAGGAAGGGCGCCATCGCGTTCTCGAAGATCTGCACGATCTGGTCGGAGGCGACGGCCCAGAGAGCGACGACGATCCCGGCGGTCATGAGCGTGATCAGCACCCAGCCGGGGACGTCGCCCTGGTCGGAGGCCAGCCGCGCCAGGAGACGGTCGCGGAGACCGGCGCGCTGCGAGGCGGGGCCCGTCGTGCCGGGCTCAAAGCGGTGGTGACGCGGTCGGGTGCGGGTGTGGAGTCGGGTGCGGTGGACGGTCATGTCGGCCTCCTCGGCGGACGGGTCCGGGACAGGTCCCGGGCGGGTGCGGATCGGAGCGGTCGGGGGATCGAGGGACGGAGGACAGGGCGACCCCGGTCGGGGGCGGGATCAGGACGGTCATCGAGAGCGGGATCGAGGGCGGGGCCTCAACCGGGGACGGGCCTGGCGGGCGCTCACAGGGAGATCTCCAGCACTGCGAGGCCGGGGAAGATCGCGAAGAGGATCACCAGCGGCAAGACGAAGAACACCACCGGGACGAGCATCGCGATCTCCCGCTGCCCGGCCATCTCCATGAGGTCGCGCTTGGCGTTCTCGCGGGCGTCCTGCGCCTGGGCGCGGAGCACCTCGGCGAGCGGTGTGCCCCGCTCGATCGCGATCGAGACGCCCTCGCCGAACCGGCTGAGGGACTCCAGCGGGGTGCGCGCTCCGAGCGAGGCGAGGGCCTGCGAGACGCTCGAGCCGGAGCGGATGTCGGCGATCGTCGCGGCGAACTCGTCGGGCGCGCGCGCCCGTCGAGGTCCGGGCGACGCGCTCCATCGCGGCGATCGGGCTCTCGCCCGCGGCGACGGCGAGGGCGAGCAGGTCAGCGACCGTCGGGAACTCGCGCGCCATGCGGGAGGCGCGGCGCTTGATCTCGACTCCCAGCAGGTAGTCGCGCAAGAGCACGCCCAGCGGCGCGCCGAGAGCGACGATGAACAGCCCCAGTACCGCGCTCGCGTCCCGCGGCGACGATCGCGGCGACGGCGAGGGCGATCCCGAGCACGAGGCCGACGGCCCCGAAGACGACCTGCTCGATGCGGAAGGAGTCGGTGGAGGTGCGTCGGCCCGCCAGGCGCAGTCGCCGCTCGAGCCGCTCGGCGCCGCCGGTGAGCCGTTCGAGCAGTCCCAGTCCGCGCGTCGCGACCGGGCGGAAGAGGTTCTCCACGACGATGCGGGCCCGGCTCCTGCTGGTCGGCGCCGCGAACAGGGAGGAGGTCCGCGAGCGGCGCAGGTACGGGTCGACTCGCCGGCCGAGGTCCCGCGTTCGCAGCCAGGGAAGCGCGTGGCGAGCAGGTAGAGGCCGGTGCCGAGCATGAGGCCCAGCAGGATCCCGGCGAGCAGGGACATGCTCATCGCAGCACCCTCTCGTCCTGCGGCGGCTGCGCGATCATCAGCATCACCCGGTAGGCGATCAGCGAGACCACCCCGCCGACCACCACCAGGACCATCCCGGCCGCGGAGTCGTAGGCCTGCGCCGCCTCGGGACGGGTCGACATCAGCGCCAGCACGATCCACGGCGCGACGAGCGCGAGTCGGGCGGCGTTCACGGTCCAGGACTGGCGGGCCTCGAGCTCGGCGCGGGTGCGGGAGTCCTCCCGCAGGAACGCCGAGAGGGTGCGCAGGAGCGAGCCGAGATCCGTGCCGCCGACGTCACGGGTGATCCGCGCAGCGCCTCCACGATCCGGTCGCCGACGGGATCGGCGAGGCGCACCTTGAGCCGGTCGAGGCAGGCGGCAAAATCTCCGCTGGCCTGGTAGTCCAGGGCGAACTCGGAGAACGCGGGCCGAAGCTCCTCGGGTCCCTTCCGGCTCAGCTGCACGAGCGCCTCAGGCAGCGAGAGTCCGGCGCGGATGGCGGAGTTGATGTGGTCGACCGCCTCGGGCCACACCTCCCGCATCGCGGTGGTGCGCCGCCGCGCCGCCGAGCGCAGCACGAGCACCGGCAGAACCGAGCACAGCGACCCGATCGTCAGCGCCGGGACGAGCGCACTGGAGATCGCCCACAGCGCGGCGGCGACCACGAGCCCCAGCCCGGCGCTGAGAGCCGGCACGGCGAAGAGGAGGCACCGAGTCCAGCCCCACCTTGATGAGGTCGTCGCGCAGGCGGTCCATCCCTCGAGAGATTCTGCCGGGGCGCGGGACGGCTCCCTCCTGCTCCCACAGCGACCACCAGATCGACAGCAGTCCGAGCCCGGCGACGAGGCCGAGGAACGCTCCATCCGTCATGCCGCGCTCCTCCCTCCGAGCGGCTCGGCGAGATCGTGACCCGCACGGGCGAAGCGCTCGGCGTGCGGAGGATGACCGTCGCCGCGGACCAGCCGGTCCCCGCGCAGGGAGAAGACGTCGGTCACCTCGATGACCTCCTCCTCGACCCGTCCGCTGAGGCCGACGATCTCGCGCACGCGCCGTCGCCCGTCGGCGAGGATGTCGAGGTGGACGACGAGGTCGATGGCGCTGGCGACGGTGGGGACCACGAAGCGGCTGGAGACGTTCTCCCCAGCCAGCAGCGGCGGCGTGCACAGCTTGGTGACGGCGTCCCGCGCAGAGTTGGCATGGATCGAAGCGAGGCCGGGCAATCCGCTGTTCAGGGCGATCAGCATGTCGAGCGACTCGGCCTCGCGCACCTCGCCGACGATGATGCGGCTGGGCCTCATGCGCAGAGCCTCCTTCACGAGGCGGCGCATCGAGATCTCGCCGGTCCCCTCGAGGTTCGCCTGGCGGGTCTGCATCGCGACCACGTCCCGCAGGGCGAGGTTCAGCTCGAAGACCTCCTCGATCGTCACGACCCGTTCGCGGGCGCCCATCGACTGGGCGAGGCGGCGCAGGAAGGTCGTCTTCCCCGCCCCGGTCGCCCCGCTCGTGATGACGTTCAGGCCGGAGGCGATCGCGGCGTCGAGGAAGTCCGCGGCCTGCTGGTTGAGGGAGCCGAGGGCG
The DNA here is from genome assembly GCF_038396325.1 of Brachybacterium sp. GPGPB12. NCBI lineage: Bacteria > Bacillati > Actinomycetota > Actinomycetes > Micrococcales > Dermabacteraceae > Brachybacterium > Brachybacterium sp. GPGPB12. The sequence continues at coordinate 1,029,399 of NZ_CP149573.1, forward strand.
ACCATGCCTTGCAGGTCGTGGGCGCGGGCGACGAACTTGCGGATGTTGATCGCCCAGTGCGTGCGGGTCACCGAGGGGATGACGACGTGCAGGCGCGACCCGTCCGGCGCGAGCGCGTCGACGAAGGGGCTGGACATGTCCAGGCGGCGGCCGCTGGAGACGAGCATCCGCTCGACGATCCCGCGGACCTCGTCGTCGGTCAGCACGATGGTGGTCAGCTCGCTGCGCCCGTTCCTCGCGACGAACACCTGGGAGGGCGAGTTCAGCCAGATCTCCTCCACGCCCGGGTCATCCAGCATCTCCTGCAGCGGGCCGAAGCCGCCGATCCTCGCGGCGACCTGCGCGACCATGGTGTCGTCGTCGTGCGAAGACGGGCACCTCGCCCGAGGACGAACGACGGTCGTAGTCGGCGACGACCTCCCGGATCAGCGGCTCCAGCTGATCGGCGTGCACGTCCAGGCCACGGCGCCTGATCAGCTCCCGCGACTCGGCCTCGATGATGGTGGCGGCGTCCAACGTCTTCCCTCCCCCAGCCCTACCGCCCGGTCCCTCCACCGCGCGGCGATGTGACGCAGGTCGCGACACGCGTGTCACTCTAAGGGGAAATCACCCGGCTCGCCGCGCCAATCCAGGGAATGTGGACAACTCTCCCCGCCCGCTCCCATGGCAGGATGACAGCAGTCCACGAGCCGACTCTCACCCAGGAGCTTCCCATGGCCGAGACCACCAGCACGGGCGAGGACGCCCCGAAGCTGTCCCGCCCCACCCTGAAGTACATGGCCAAGCGGGTGATCGCCGAGTTCACGCGCGACGGCGGCACCGATCAGGCCGCGAAGCTCACCTACTTCATGGTCCTCTCCATCGCGCCGACGACGCGCTGGCGCTGTTCTCGCTGGCGACCCTGCTCGCTGGCGGGGATCAAGGACCAGATCGCGGGACTGCTGGTGGACCTCGTCAATCAGGCGGCAGGCGGCGGCGAGCTCGGGGCGGAGGATGCGATCGAATCGACCGTGAACTCCCTTCTCGGCTCCGCGACCGGCGGCACGATCGCCCTGATCATCGGTATCGGCACGGCCCTGTGGTCGGCCTCGGCCTATGTGAAGGCCTACGGACGGGTCGCGAACCAGATCTACGAGGTCCCCGAGGGCCGCGGCCCCATCCGCATGAACGGCACCATGCCGCTGCTGACCCTCGCACTGATCCTGGGCATCCTGCTGGTGATGGTCTCGCTGCTGCTCAGCGCCTCCCTGGTCGAAGGTCTCCTCGGCCCGATCGCCTCGAGCATCGGGGCCCAGGGCGTGCTCACCTTCCTGCTGGACTCCTTCCTGCCGATCTGGGCGTTCGCGAAGTGGCCGGTGATCCTGGTGATCGCCTTCGCGCTGATCTCGCTGCTGTACTGGGGCGCGCCGAACATCGACAAGCCCTTCCGCTTCATCTCCCCCGGCGGCGTCTTCGCGATCGTCGGCATCGCGGTCGCGGCAGTGGCGCTGTCGATCTACATGGGCACCGTCGCCGGCTACTCCAGCTACGGCGCGATCGGCGGCATCATGGCCGTGCTGTTCGCGCTGTGGATCATCAACATCGTGATCATCCTCGGCGCCGAGGTCGACGCCGAGTACGAGCGGGCTCGCGAGCTCGAGGCCGGCAAGCCCGCCGAGGACTCCCTGGCGCCGCCGATGCGCGAGTCCTCCGGGGCGGAGAAGGCCGAGGAGAAGCGGGAGGCGATCGTCGACGAGGGCCGCGACATCCGCCTGCGCAATCTCCACCACGACTCCGACGCCTACACCGGCGAGGACGCCCGCCTGACCCCGCGCCACGGCGTGCCGGTGGTCGATGGCGAATCGGAGGCCGACGGGAAGTCCACCGAGAAGGACTCCTGAGATGTGCGGGCGCTTCGCCTTCTTCCAGGAGATCGATCCGCCGCTGGACGATCTGGGGGCCGTCGACCTGGAGGACCCGCGCCTGCGCTCGCGCTGGAACATCCCGCCGACCGCCCCGATCCATGTGGTCACCGAGTCGATCGACAAGGAGACCGGTGAGGTGCTCCGCGCGCTTCGGGTCGCCCGCTGGGGTCTCGTCGCCGCCCTTCGCGAAGGACGAGTCCTTCTCCTCGCGCACCTTCAACGCCCGCCGCGAGACCGTCGGCGAGAAGCCCAGCTTCCGCGGCGCCTCGGCCGGTACCGGGCGATTGTCCCGATGGACGGCTACTACGAGTGGGTGCGCGATGAGAAGGGCAGGCGCAAGCGACCGTACTTCATCGCCCCGGCCGACGGCTCCAGCCTGTACATGGCGGCGCTGGTCTCCTGGTGGAAGGGTCCGGGTGTCCACGAGGGCCCGGCCGCGACCGAGGACGGCGCCTTCCTGCTCTCGACCACGATCATCACCCGCGCGGCCACCGGCGATCTCGCAGGCATCCACGACCGCACCCCCGTGATGTCGCGCCGCGAGGAGGTCGATCCGTGGCTCGACACCGCGATGGACGACCGCCACGCCGCGGCGGAGTGGATCCTCGACGACGCGCACCTGCTGGAGGACGCGACCCTCGAGGTGCGCGAGGTCGACCCGGCCGTCGGAAAGGTCGGCAACGACGGTCCCGAGTCGCTCGAAGGGCCGCAGCGACTGCTGTGACCGCAGCGTCACGGGGCCAGGACCGTCCGGACGCGAGAGCCGCACGTGTGACGGGCCCCGCAGGCACACCGCCCTTCCGTCCGACTGCGGTCTGACGCCGCGGCACCGCCCCGCCCGTACCCTCGGGGACATGACCGGCCCGTCTCCCTCCGCCCCGCCCCCGGAGCCCGCGCCCGCCCCCGGGCGACCGCCGCGCGCCCCCGTGGGCACTCTGGTGCGCGCGGCGGCCAGCACGACCCGTTCCGCTGGATCATCGAGAACCCCGGCACCGTCGACCTCATCGGCTTCGGCACGGCCGCCGCCCTCATGTCGCTGTTCGGCGCCGGCACCGGGGGTGCCGGCTGGTGGATGCTGTTCTCGGTCCCGATGGTGCTCGCGGGGGCGGTCTGCCGCACCCGCCCCCTGCTGGGCGTGATCGTGATCGGCGTGCTCGCCGTCTCCCACGTGCTGGTCGGCATCCCCGTCGTCGCGGGCGACGCGATGACCTTCTACGCCATGTTCTGCGCCGTCGCCTACGGCGGCACGGCTGTGCACCTGATCGGCGTGGCCGCCGGGATGCTCGGGGTGCTCGTCCAGGCGAGCTGGTTCGGGATCGTCGCGGCGTTCGGCGAGTACGGCGACCTCGGCCAGGGCGCCATCACCTTCGTCGGCCTGGGGATCATCGGGACCATCACGATCATCGCGATCTGGGCCCTCGCCAACCTGCAGCGGGCCCGGGTGCGCCAGCTCGCCCTGACCCGCGACCGGGCCGAGCAGGCGGTGCGCGAGCGGGAGCGGCGCACCGCGCTCGCCGTCGCCGACGAGCGCGCCCGCATCGCCCGCGAGATGCACGACGTCGTCGCCCACTCCCTCTCCGTCATCATCGCCCAGGCCGACGGCGGGCGCTTCGTCGCCTCCCAGAAGCCGGAGAAGGCCGTCGAGGTGCTCGGCACCATCGGAGAGACCGGCCGCGCCGCGCTCGCCGACATGCGCTCCCTGCTGGGCGTGCTACGCCAGGAGGACGAGACCAGCTTCGGCCCGCGGCCCGGTCCCGAGCAGGCTGCCCGAGCCGCTCGAGCGCGTCCGCGCCGCGGGCCTCGAGGTCGACCTCGAGTCCGAGGGCTCCCTCGACCAGCTCCCCCCGTCGGTCGGCATGTCCGTGTTCCGCCTGGTGCAGGAGGCGCTGACCAACGTGCTCAAGCATGCCGGGCCCGGCGCGAGCGCCTCCGTGCGCCTGGTCCGAGACGCCGAGGACCTCGTCATCGAGGTCGTCGACGACGGCCAGGGCACCGATCCGACGTCCGACGGACTCGGCCACGGCCTGACCGGGATGCGGGAGCGGATGAGCCTGCTCGGCGGGACGCCGCAGGCCGGGCCGCTCCCCTCCCGCGGCTACCGTGTGCGGGCGACCGTGCCGCCGCCCGCCGACCACGGCACCCCCGGCGAAGCCGACGGCCCCGCCTCCCCCTGCACCACCACCGACCCCGGCACGTCCCCCGGCCCCGCGGCCGACGACCCTCGAGGAGAGACCCCATGACCGAGACCGCCGACCGTCCCCTGCGCGTCGCCCTGGTGGACGACCAGCCGCTGGTGCGCACCGGCTTCGCCATGGTCATCGACTCCCAGGACGACATGGAGGTCGCGGCGCAGGCCACCGACGGCGCCGAGGCCGTGCGCGAGCTGTCCGCCCGCACCGTCGACGTGGTGCTGATGGACGTGCGGATGCCGCGGATGGACGGGATCGAGGCGACCTCGACGCCGCTGGAGCATCTGCCCGTCGAGCGGGCCCCGAAGATCATCGTGCTGACCACCTTCGATCTCGACGAGTACGTGGTCGCCGCGATCCGCGCCGGGGCCAGCGGCTTCCTGCTCAAGGACGCCCAGCCCGAGGACCTCCTCGGCGCGATCCGCACGGTCCACCGCGGCGATGCGGTGATCGCCCCGTCGGCGACCCGCCGGCTCCTGGAGCGGGTGGTCTCCACACCCGAGCCCGCCGAGCAGGACACCTCCGTGCTCGAGGACCTCACCGAGCGCGAGCGCGAGGTGCTCACCCTGATGGGACGGGGCCGTTCGAACCGCGAGATCGGCGCGCGGCTGTTCGTCGCCGAGGCGACGGTGAAGACCCATGTGGGGCGGGTCCTCGCCAAGCTCGGCGCCCGCGACCGGGTCCAGGCCGTGATCATCGCCTTCGAGACCGGGCTGGTCACCCCCGGCGAGCAGTGAGCCGCAGGCACCGCCGGGCCCCGGCTCGCGATGCCCTCCCTCACGCGCCGCACGGCCGGCGGTCGCGGCCGCGTCATCCCTGGGTATGACGGCCTCCCCTCCTCGGTCTCCCCCGGTCCGCGAGGCCGCGACCGGGGGCTGACGACCGCGGGGCCCGCGCTCGGGAAGCATCGGGATCGACATCATGACCCCGTCGCGAAGGACTCCCGATGACCACCGCCGCCCAGGCCGCTCCCCCGCCCTCCGCCGAGACCTCCGGTGACCCTGTCGCGCGCGCGCCCGCGCCGTGACCCGCACCTACGGCGCGGCGCCGGCACCGTCACGGCGCTGGACGCCGTGGACCTCGACATCGCCCGCGGCGCCTCCACCGCGATCATGGGCCCCTCCGGCTCGGGCAAGTCGACGCTGCTGCACGTGCTCGCCGGCCTCGACGAGGTCACCTCCGGCTCGATCGAGCTCGAGGGCACCGAGATCACCTCGCTGCGCGACGACGCCCTGACCCGTCTGCGCCGCGAGCGGATCGGCTTCGTGTTCCAGTCGTTCAACCTGCCGCCGATGCTGACCGCGGAACAGAACATCCTGCTCCCCCTCGAGCTCGCCGGGACCCGCGTGGACCGCGCCTGGCTGGACACCCTCACCTCCGCCTTCGGGATCGCGGACCGGCTCGACCACCTGCCCTCGCAGCTCTCCGGCGGACAGATCCAGCGCGTGGCGATCTCCCGCGCGCTGGTCACCTCCCCGGCCGTGGTCTTCGCCGACGAGCCCACCGGCAACCTCGACTCCCGCACCACCGAGGAGGTGCTGGACTTCCTGCGCCTCTCGGTGGACGAGTTCGGTCAGACCGTCGTGATGGTCACCCACGAGCGCGACGCCGCCGAGCGCGCCGACCGGATCCTCACCCTCGCCGACGGCCGGATCGCCTCCGACGAGGACCTGCGCGGGACCCGCACCGCGCGCTCCGCACCTCAGGGGCAGGAGCGGCGCTGATGGCTCGCTCCACCGTGAAGCTGACCCCGGTGCGCCGCCACCTCGCCGCGGTCGTCACCATCACTCTGTCCTGCGCCTTCGTCGCGATCATGGTGCTGGCCGGGAACCTGATGCAGGCCTCCCTGCGCTCCCAGGCCTCCCAGATGTACGAGGGCGCGGACCTTGAGATCCAGCGCGAGCTGTCCGACGAGGACTGGGCCTCGCAGGAGCCGCTTCCGGCCCCCGAGGTCGAGGGCGCCAAGGCCGTGTGGCCCGCGCCCCGAAGCTATCTCGAGGCGAGCTCGACGAGCGGCGCCGGGTTCTTCGAGGCCACGATGCTCCCGCCCGGCCAGGAGGACTCCCTCGAGGAGGGCTCCGCCGCCGGCACCGAGTCCGAGATCGTGCTCTCCCGCTCCGCCGCCGACGTCCTCGAGGCGGGGATCGGCGACCCGATCACCGTGCAGGGCTCCGGCCCGGCCACGGGCGAGGACCCCGCGCAGGAGGCGGAGCGGACGCTTACCGTCTCCGGCATCGCCGCCGACCCCGCCGGCGCAGTCTTCGGCGGCACCCCGCGCCTGATGCTCCAGGACGTCAACGCCGCCGCCCTGCTCGGACCGACCGCCGGGACGACCACGGACACCTGGCTCGCCACGGTCCCCGACGGCGAGGACCCCGCCGCGGTGGCCGAGGCCGCCTCGGCCACCACCGCCGAGGGGATCACCGTGCGCGGCGTCGAGGAGGCCGAGGAGGAGGCCGCCGGCTCCTTCATGCAGGGCTTCGGAGCACTCGGGATGATCCTCGGCGTGTTCGTGGTGATCGCCCTGTTCACCAGCGCCGTCGTCATCGCGAACACCTTCGCGGTCACGCTCGCGCGCGCGCACCCGCTCCCTCGCGCCGCTGCGCACCCTCGGCGCGACCCGCGCCCAGGTCCGCTCCGTGGTGTCGCGCGAGTCGCTGCTGGTCGGACTGCTCGGCGCGGCGGCCGGCGTGGTCGCCGGGCACCTGCTGGTCCAGGCCGCGCTCGCGGGCGCCGCCGGGCTCGGCTGGCTGAACGGCGTCGCCCCGGTGCCGGTGAGCCTGTGGTCGGTGCCGCTGCCCTTGCTGGCGGGCGTCGCGATCACCGTGCTCGCGAGCCTCGCCCCGATGCGCTCCGCCACCCGGGTCGCGCCGGCGCAGGCGCCGCGCCCGCGACCGCCCGCCGTCACCCGCGGGCTCGGGGTACGCGGCGTGCTGGGCCTGGTGGCCGTGGTGCTCGGCGTGGCCGCGCTCGTCGGCGGCACCGCGCTGGCTCTGAACGGGGTCGCCGCCCTCGGCATCCTCGCCGCGATCGTCGGCGGGGTGCTGAGCTTCACCGGCGTGATGCTCGTGCTCGTCACGCTCACCCGGCCCCTCGCGGCCCTCGCTGCCCGTCTCGGGGCGTCGCTGGGCGGGTCGCCCGCCCGGATCGCCGGGGCGAACGTGGCCCGCAATCCGCGCCGCGCCGCGGCGACGATCGCGGCCCTCCTGATCGGCACCACGCTCATGACGATGATGACCGTCGGCGCCCGCACCGCGGAGGCGACCCTGACCTCGGAGCTCGACTCCCGTCGGCCGATCGACCTGGTCCTGTCCGCGGAGGCGATGCCCGAGGACGCCGCCGAGCAGGTCGCCGCGATCGAGGGCATGGATGCCGCCCACGCCGGGGAGCGCGGGGACGTCGAGGTCGGCGCCGACGAGCCGATGACCCTGTACTCCGCGACCCCGGAGACGGTGCGGGAGGTCTCCCACCGTCCCGAGATGGCCGACGAGCTCGCCGACGGCACCGTGCCGCTCGGCCAGGAGCGGGCCGAGCGCTTCGGGGTCCACGACGGCCAGGTCCTCTCCCTCGTGGGGGCCGACCGCCAGAGCCACGACCTGCGCGTCCAGGTGGACGCGAACCTGCAGATGTCGCTGGTGACCCCGGCGACGCTCGAGCGGCTCCTCGGGGAGGGGACCACCCCGGTCGTGCTCGCGGACTTCGCCGATCCCGGCACCGCCGAGCGCGAGGGGATCGATGTGTTCGAGCTGATCTCCTCGGTCGACGAGCTCTCCGCCTCCGAGGGCTTCGAGGGGGCGAGCAGCGATCCCGGCGGCGCCGAGCGGGAGTCCTATGCGCAGATCCTCGATGTGCTCGCTGGGCATCACCGTGGCGTCGCTCGCGGTCGCCGTGGTCGTCGCCCTGGTCGGGGTCGCGAACACGCTCAGCCTCGGCGTGGTCGAGCGCACCGGGGAGAACGCGCCGCTGCGCGCCCTGGGCACGACGCGCCGGCAGATGCGGGCGATGCTCGGCTGGGAGGGCGTCGTCGCTCGCCGCGGTCGGCGCCGTGCTGGGGCCGCTGATCGGCTCCCTCTACGGCGTGCTGGGGATCATCGCACTGCTCGGCTCGACCTACCCGGTCTCCATCACGATCCCCTGGGACCGCCTCGTGATCGTGCTGGTGCTGGCCCTCGCCGCCGGGGCGCTGGCCTCGGTCCTGCCGGGCCGCGCCGCCGCGCGCACCGCCCCGGCCGCCGCCCTCGCCTCCGCGGAATGAGGCGCTGAGGGCTCACACGGCCGACGGCGCGGGCACGCGCTCAGCGCCGCGGGGCCCGTCGGACGACCGCCGTCCGACGGGCCCCGACCGCTGTCGGAGGCGGATCCGCCCGCACAGCGCGCTCGACGGGCACGAGTCGGTCGCTCCCCGGACGGGCCCGCGCGCCCCGGACGAGGAGCGGCGGAGCGGGAGCGGCCCGGCGGGACTCAGTCCAGGCGCGAGGGCAGCGGCGTGGAGCGCACCAGCCGCGCGAGCACCACGAAGGTCGCGATCGCGAGGACCAGCGCGATCACGCCCTGCCAGACCATGCCGGAGCTGATCATGCCGGCCCCCACCAGAGCCTGGAACATCTGCCAGGTGATCCCGAAGCCGATCCCGAACCGGCCCTTGGCCAGCACGGAGCGGGCGGCGAGGGCGGTGCCCGCGGCGAACAGCGGCAGGAAGATCCCCAGCCCCACCCCGAGTCGGGCCGTCATCCCGCCGCCGGAGGCCGCCACGAAGCAGAACGTGGCCGCGGCCGCCATCACGAGCGTCTCGACGCCGAGCAGCAGCGCGGCCCGCGGGCGGGTGCGCGGACCGGGGTCCTCGGCGTCGGCGGGACGGGTGCTGTCGGGCGCGGTGGGCATGGGGGCACTGTATCCGCCGCGGCTCCCGTGCGATCTCTAGCGCCCGTGACATCTCGAGCGCCTGGTGGCAACGGCTTCGTGCCCGGCATCACCTCCCGATCGCGACTTCTCGCGACGGTGTGGGAAGTGCCACCAGGCCCGGCGGTCCAGGCTCTTGTCGAGGTCGTCAGGAGCCGCAGAGAATGGAGAACGGCTCGTCCCGCCGAGGCCGTCCGGTGCACAGCGCACCCGGCCGAGCGTCGACGGCCGCAGAACCCGAGAACGCCCCACAGGGAGCGACCCTCGCCGCGTCTCGCCCCTGCGGGGGCAGGGCGCGACGTCCTGGAAAGAGAGAGTGACGATGGACTGGCGCCACCGTGCCGAGTGCCTCAACCATGATCCCGAGCTGTTCTTCCCGATCGGGAACACCGGACCGGCGATCACGCAGATCCAGGAGGCGAAGGCGGTGTGCCAGAAGTGCGACGTCATGACGGCGTGCCTCAAGTTCGCCCTCGAGTCCGGTCAGGACTCGGGCGTCTGGGGCGGCCTGTCCGAGGACGAGCGCCGCTCCCTCAAGCGCCGCAACGCGCGCGCCCGCCGCGCCAGCTGACCCCTCGCCTGCGGCGCGCCTCCTCAGCGTCGCAGGCCGCCCCCGGGGCCGTGCCGCGAGCGGCTCCCCGGGCGGCCCCGCGGGCCACCTCCGCAGCAGTGCCGTCGGCCTCCCCCTGGGCCCTCGCCGAGCACCCCGGGGCTCCGTCCCTCCCCCTCAGATCGTGAGCGGGTCGAGGTAGACGTCCACGATCGCGCGGGTCCCGCCCTCGCCTCGGTCCTCCCAGGTGAGCGTGCCGCCGAGTCGCCCCTGCACCAGCGTGAGGGCGATGTTCGTGCCGAGGCCGGTCGGCTTCGCCGCTCCCATGCCGTTGCCGTCGTCCTCGATGCAGATCACCAGATGGGACCCCGTCCGCTCGCTGCGGATCGTGAGCGTCCCGCCGGTCTCGGAGAGCCCGTGCTCGACCGCGTTGGTCGCCAGCTCGGTCACCACCAGGGCGAGCGGCGTCGCCTCCTCGGCGCGGATCGTGCCGACCCGTCCGATCTTCTCCGTGCGCACCTCGACCTGCCCGTCGGTCAGACGCGGGTCGCCCGCCCGGTGCACGGTCGCGCTCGCGGCGTCGACGGCGAGGCGCAGGCACCGGTCGATCACCTCGTCGAAGTGGACCGCCTCCTCCGAGCCCTGCAGCAGCGACTCGTGCACGAGCGCGATCGTGGAGACGCGCCGCATCGCCTCGGCGAGCGCCTCCCTCGCCTCGTCGGTCTTCATCCGCCGCGACTGCATCCGCAGCGGCGCCGCGACGGTCTGGAGGTTGTTCTTCACCCGGTGGTGGACCTCGCGGATCGTCGCGTCCTTGGTGATCAGCTCCCGCTCCCGGCGCCGCGGCTCGGTCACGTCGCGCACCAGGATCACGGCGCCGGTGCGCTTGCCGGCATCGGTCAGCGGCACGGCCCGCAGGGACAGGGTGCCGCCGCGGGCCTGCATGTCAGAGCGCCAGGCCGCCCGCCCCATCAGCACCAGCGGCGGCGACTCGTCCACGGGGCCGCGGGACTGCGGCACCTCGGTGGACAGCTCCGCGAGGGTGGTCCCGGTCATGTCGCCGGCGATCCCGAAGCGGTGGAAGGCGGAGCGGGCGTTCGGGGAGGTCCACTTCACCACTCCCGCCTCGTCGAGCTCGACGACGCCGTCGCCCACGCGGGGCGCGCCGCGGCGGGGCGGGATCGGTGCCCCCTCGATGGGGAACGCGCCGTGCTGGAGCATCGTCAGCAGGCGCGCGCCGAGCCGGCGCTGGTGGGTCTCGTTGTCGCTCGGGTCGTTGTCGGACTCGGGCGCCTCGGCGGCGAGGACGGCCAGGGTGCGGCCGTTCTTGCGGACCGGGACCATCACGCCGGTGGCGCCGCGGCCCTCGCGCTCGATCCGGGTGGGCTCCTCGGAGGGCTCGCCCCCGGCGAGCGACCGGGCGATCTCGGCGCCCTCGGCATCGTCCGCGCCGTCGACCCCGACGGTGCGGACGGTCCCGACGGGATCCTCGTAGTAGACGGTCGATCCGGTCGCCGGGCGGCAGTGCGCGACGGCGAGCGGGCCGTCGTCCTCCGCCAGCCACAGCACGAGGTCGGAGCGCAGCAGATCGGACAGGAGGTTCCAGTCCCCGACGAGGTGCTGGAGCCAGTCCGCCTCCTTCTCGGTGAGGGCACGGTTGTCGGCGAGGAACTTGGACAGGCTCGGCATGGGCCCAGGATATGCGTCGGCCCGGGTGCGAGCGCGAATCGCCCGCCCGGCCTGCTCTAGGCTGACGCGGACATCTCCCGAGGGAAGGACCCCGATGAAGTCGCGTGAGACCCTGCACCTGCCCCTTCCGGCCCGTTCGGCCGCCGCGATGTACGCCGACCCCGAGTACGCGGCGATCCGCCGGGAGACGCTCGGTGCGAACGAGGCGTCCTCGCACATCGAGGGCGATCCCGCCGGGGCGTTCACGGTCACCACCGAGCTGGTGCGCCCACGGACCGGGTCCCGGACATCGTCCGCCCCTTCGTGGGCGCCTCCGTGACGGTGAAGGAGGTCCAGTCCTGGTCCGGTCCCGAGCCCGACGGCTCCCGCACCGGCACGATGCGCCTGGACGTGGTGGGGACCCCTGCCGGCCTGACGGGGACGCCGCGCCTCGCGCCCCTGGACCAGGTGCGCAGCGACGTCGAGATCGACGGGGACCTGGTGGCGAAGGTTCCGCTGCTGGGGTCCAAGATCGAGAAGGCCGCCGTGCCGTACGTGTCCACGGTGTCGCGGGCCGAGGAGCGCTCCGCCGCGGCCTACCGGGACCGCTCGGGCGCCTGAGGCAGGGCGTTCAGCCGGCGGCCTCGGCCCCGTCGAGATAGGCGAGGGCCTCGCGCGCCTCGACGACGTCGAACCACAGCAGGGCGGGGTCGGTGTCGTCGGCCTCGGCCGCGGCGGCGTCGAGCTCGGTGACGTGGAAGCTCGCGATCCGCGCCGAGGCGGGGGTGCCCAGGAGGACGCCGAAGGCTCCTCCGTCGGCGGCGTCGCCGATCGCCGCATCCGGCACGTCCAGGGCGATCACCATCGCGCGCGCGTCGGGGATCCGGCGCCGTAGGCGACGTGGACGGCGTCCTGCGGCGCCTCGTACTCGAGGTCCTCGAGATCCTCGCCGGGGAAGTCCCTCTCGGCCGACGCGGTGACGGCCCAGGCCGCACGTCCCGCCGGGAGCTCGAGGCGAGTGCTCGCGAGCTCGAGGGAGGCACGATCCGTTGCGGTCAGCGGCAGGTAGATCCTCATGCCGTCATCCTCTCACCGGCGGGCACGCTCGAACACGCGCTCCCTCCATCCGCGCGCCGGTGCCGGGGATGCTCCCGCCTCCGACTCTCCGCCGGCTCCGTCGTCCTCGGCGGCGGGGACGAGCATCGAGGCGGCGATGTCGCGCAGCCCGCGGCGCAGGGGCGAACGGGGCGCGGCCTCGCTGAGCGGCGCGCCGTCCCACACGGCAGTGCGGCAGGCGACGGCGTCGTCGGGCAGCAGGTGCAGGGAGTCGACCTGTATGCGGGAGGCGATCAGGTCGCGCGACCGGTCGCCGGGGACCGGCGCACCGACCCGGTTGACGATGACGTGCGGCTCCTGCACGCCGAGCTCCTCGAGGCGGCTGTGGTCCCGCAGCGGCCGAGTAATGCTCACGGGATCGGCGCCGACCACGGCGATCACGGCATCGGCGGCCTCGAGCGTGCTGAGGGCGGCGGAGTTCCGCTGCGGCGCGGCGGTGTCGTAGCTGAGCTCCTCGTCCTCCTCCAGCACGGGGCCGATGTCGGCGATGACGGTCTCGCTGCGGCGACGCGGCGCGTTCCACACCCCGTCCATCGCCCCGCGCCGCGGCTCCGCCCACCGGCCGGGCACGCCGATGCCGGAGAGCAGGCGCAGGTGGGGCCGCACGACGGGCAGGAGCGCGTCGAGGGCCTCCTCGGTGAGGGTGTCGCGGTCGTGGGCGCGGGCGGCGGCGACCAGTCCGGGCGCCTCGTCGAGCACGCCGAGGAGCTGGCTCAGGGAGGGGCCGTAGGTGTCGGCGTCCACGAGCACCGTGCCGTGCCCGGCCAGGGCGGTCTCCGCGGCGAGGTTCGCCGCGATGGTCGAGCGCCCCGGGGCGCCGGTCGGCCCCCACACGGCCACCAGGCGTCCCGCCTCCTGCGCCGGCTCCGCGGCCGCCTCCTGCACCCAGTCGTCGTGCTCCTCCCCGCCGGAGACCGCGTCGGTGACCGCGGCGAGGATCTCGTCGATCGGGGCGTCGGAGCTCAGCACGTGGCGCAGGCCCACGGTGGTGGCCTCGGACTCCTCGCGGGAGCGCGGCCCGATCACCGCGGCGCCCCGGAGCATCGTCGCGACGGCGTCGCGGCTGAGCCCTCGCACGGAGAGGTCCACGAGGACCACGTCCCCGATGCCCGCGGAGACGACCGCGAGGGTCTCGGTGAGATCCGCGCAGCGGCGCACGACGCGCGCGGGGCGGGAGCGGTCCATCGCGAGGTCGTGGACGATGCGGACCTCGTCGCTGCCCGAGGCGCACAGGACGATGTCGATCACGGCGTGACCCCGTGGGCGCCGGGCACCCCGATCACGTCGAGGCGCTCGTCCTGGGAGAGGACCTCGAGCACCGCGGCGAGGTCGTCGGCCGGCACGAGGACCTCCACCGACATCGAGCGCATGCCCAGCGAGCTCCCCTCGTCGATGCGGCGCACCACGGCGTCGGGCACGAGCGGCTCGGCCTCGCCGGTGCCGCCGTCGTCGACCGACGGCGAGGTGTGCCACAGCTCGACGGAGGAGCCCGGCACCACGGACTCGGCGACCGTCGCCTCCACAGGGATCACCACGGGTCGCAGCGGCACGTCCTGGCTCTGCCCCACCGCGGAGACGGGGACCAGCTCCCCCGCCTGGACGGTCTGCGTGGCGACCGCGCCCTCGGGGATCGCCTCGAGGGTCCCGACGTACTGCTCGCGGTGGTCGCCGAGCCGGAGCTCGACGGTGGCGAGGTCGGCGCTCTCCAGCGGATCGCCCGGCACGATCGGACCGCGCGCCACGAGCACGGACGTCGTGGCGGAGAGCCGGGAGACGAGCAGCGCCCCCATCAGCACGCTCGCCAGCACGAGCACGATCCCGACGATCAGCCGAGGATCCTTCCATCTCGGCGCGCGGCCTCATCACCGGTGCAGTGGCCCCCACAGCTGTCCCCCGTCCCCCTCGTCCGTCCCCTGGTTCTCGGCACGCTCGCGGCGCGCCTTCCGGGAGATTACGGCAGTCGGGGCCTGGATGGGGGCGGTCCGCCCCGACTGTGGACAACCGGCACGGCGCGTTCGTCCACAGCTCCCGCCGCCTGTCAGCTCGGGGATGAGAGACTGGGGCGACCCGCTCGTCCCGGACCGGAAGGATCGTCGATGCCGCCACGCTTCGTCCCGCTCTCCGATGTCGCGGAGATGCTGTCGATCTCGGCCTCGCAGGCGTACGCCCTCGTGCGCTCCGGCGAGCTGCGCGCGATCAAGGTGGGCGGCCGAGGCCAGTGGCGGGTCGAGGTCACAGAGCTCGAGTCCTACATCGAGCGGAGCTACCGGCGCACGGAGGCGCTGCTCGAGGAGGAGCGCGCACTCGAGCGCGACGCGTCCGAGGGCCGCCCCTGACCGTCCGGGCAGTGGCCGACGACCGCTCCTGAGCCGGCTCAGGACGTTCCCCGGCCGCCAGTCCTCCACCGTGCCGCACCCGTCCGCCCGGGCCGGCGCCGCACCGGGTCCGCTCAGCGCGGCGAGACCGCGAGCAGGGACGACATGGTCACCGTGAGCCGGGCGGAGCCGGGCACGCCGCTGGACTCCCCCGTCGGCAGCGACAGCACGTCCAGCGCATCCGCGCCGACACCGGCGATCCTGCCGAGCACGGTGCCCGCGGTCGTCTCCAGGCGCACGACGCTGCGGTCCCGTGCGATCTCGCGCAAGACCGACCCCAGCCCCAGCGGCGAGCGCAGCGACTCCTCCGCCGGCCGGGCCCGCGAGGAGAGGCCCTCTACGATGCCGATCGCGGCGAGCGGCACCACGGCGCGCTGAGCGGTGCGGGTCTCGCGCAGCGAGACCCACTCGGCGCCGACCTCCTCCACTGCCCCCGCCAGGCGCGGCCCGATCCGACGTGCAGGGTGAGCTCGCGCCGGCCCGCACCGCGGAGCCGGTCGGCCAGGGTCAGCTGGGCGCGCTCGGCACGCGCGAGATCCTCGGAGACGGCCCGCGGCTCCTCCTGCTCGTGGTGCTCTAACCGTCCCTCGAGGTCCTCGAAGATCCTCTCGAAGCGCATGGGCCCACTGTAGGGCGCGCCGGACGACGGCCGGGCCCGGACGGCACATCGGGGACGAGAACTCGTCCGGGCGGGGACGCGGACCGGTCCGCCGGGACCGGGATCGTCCCACCGGGACCGGGGCGCGTCCTCCGGAAGAGGCGACCTCCCCTCCACAGCCGGCCCGGATCAACACCGCCACCTCGAACAGTTGCGGCCTGCATCACATCGGGCTACCTTTCCTCGTATGCGATCCAATCGCATCAAACTGCATCAAACGACATCATCGGGAAGAACGGCGAACGGGGAGACCGACGCCGCGGAGCATGAGGCGAGGGGAAGGCCATGGGGGACCTGGGACGGGAGCAGGCGGCACAGGGAGCGGGGGCCTCGTCGCTGGGCGCCGTCGCCGCCGCCGGAGGTGCGGTCGCGATGACCAAGGCGGCGAGGACGCTCGGGAGCACCGCTGGCGGCGCTCACGGCGAGGAGCGGCTGATCGGCTGGGTGCTCGTGGGGCTGGCCGGCGCGGGGGCACTGCTGTGCCTGTACCTCGCGCTGATCTGGGGGCTCGCCGCCGCGGTCCTCCTGGCCGGCCCCGCGGGGCGGACCGGCCGCATGCTGCCGCCGGCCCTGCGGGTGCTGGCCCCGCGCCTCGCCCGTCGCGTGAGCATGGGCGCCGCGGTCGCCACCGCCACCACCGGGCTGGTGCTCGGTCCGGCGCTGGCCAGCGAGCGGCTCCAGCTCGAGGAGAGCGCCCCTGCCACGTCCCAGACCTCGCAGGAGCTCCCCGGTGATGAGCCGGCCACGCCGGGGCGCGAGGCGCCCCAGGAGGCCGGAGCCGGGGAGCCCCTCCCCTCCCTCGGCTGGGGCGAGGATCCCGCGACCGCCGCCGAGGAGCCGGCGACGAGCCCTGCCCCGGACGGGGAGAGCGACGAGGCGCCGACGACCGCGCGACCCTCCGACGAGGGCACGCCGCAGGAGACGGGAGCCGAGGGGACCGAAGCGTCAAAGGGGGCGCAGGAGTCGCCGCACTCCGAGAGCCCCGCCGACGAGGCGTCCCCGGACAGCTCCGAGACCCCCGACGGGACAGGTTCCCCGGACGGCTCGGAGGCATCGGACACCCGGGTGGACCCGGCGAAGGACTCCCCCGACGAGCCGCCCGCCGCGGGCTCGACCCCGTCGGCGACCGGGAGCACTCAGCCGTCCGCGGGCGACGACGAGGCCGCGGGCGATGCAGGGGGCGATGCGGACGCACCGCCGCCGAGGACCGTGGTCGTCCAGAAGGGCGACACGCTGTGGTCGCTGACGGACGACGTGCTCGGCCCCGGACCGGACGATCCCGCGCCGCTGGCGGAGGCCTTGCCGCTCGCTGCACGAGCAGAATCGTGACGTGATCGGCGAGGATCCCGATCTGCTGGTCCCCGGCCAGGTGCTCACCGTGCCGGCCTCCCTCGACGAGGAGGCCCGGTCATGAGCACCACCGATCAGCGCCCCGCCGACGCCGCCCTCCGGGCCGCCTCCCGAGCACCCGAGGATCCTCTGATCGTGGAGCAGATGGTCGCACCGGTGGCGCGCCGGGCCGTCGAGATCATCCGGGACATGCGGCCGACGAACGCGCTGTCGCGGCTGGTCACGCCCGAGATCGCGCAGGTCCTGTCGCGTCGGGCGGCGCTGACCCGCCGTCTGCGGGCCTCGACGGGATACGCCCCGCCCCGGCGGCTGCAGGTCACGGGCGTGCGCACCTGCGTGGTCAACGAGCGCACGGTCGAGGCCAGGCGCGCGTCGCGCGCGAGCCGGACCGTGCCCGCTTCCTCGCCATGCGCTGGGAGTCGCGGCACTCCGGATGGAGGGTGACCGTCCTCGAGATCGGCTGAGA
The DNA here is from genome assembly GCF_038396325.1 of Brachybacterium sp. GPGPB12. Taxonomy (NCBI): domain Bacteria; kingdom Bacillati; phylum Actinomycetota; class Actinomycetes; order Micrococcales; family Dermabacteraceae; genus Brachybacterium; species Brachybacterium sp. GPGPB12. Next base: position 1,046,574 of record NZ_CP149573.1, read on the forward strand.
CCCGAGATCGGAGGAGAAGAGCCCCGGGCCACGTGGCCCGGGGCTCTTCCGTACGACGTCGGCGCGATCAGCCCTTGCGGCGGCGGCCCGAGCGGCGCGCGCCCGGTTCAGGCCGTCGCCCTGCGGAGCGCCCTCGGGCTTGTCCGAGACCGTGTTCGCAGCGGTCCCGTCATCGCCGCGCGCACGGCGACGGCGCTGAGCGCGGGTGAGCGTGCCGGAATCCTGGACGTCGCTGCCCTCGGCGGAGCTGTAGCGCGGCTGGCGCTCGTTCGGCCCGTCATCGAGCCCCTTGGCGCGCAAGCACCACGGAGCTCTCCGCCTTCAGCTGGTTCTCGGCCTCCGCGCCGTCCGCCTCGGCGGAGCCGGTGGCCTCGAGGCCGGCGTGCTCGGAGGTGGTCGCCTCGGCGTCCGCGTCCTTCTCCCCCGTCGCCGCCGACGCAGGCTCCGCCCCGGCCTTCGCGCCGGCACCGGCCTCGACGGCGGCCCCGGCCTTGGCGCCGGTCCGGAGCAGCAGGTCCGAGACGGCCTGGGGGACGACGGGCTTGGCCTTCTCGACCTGGACCTCGAGGTTGTAGACGTAGCCGACCACGTCCTCCTTCACCCCGGCCATCATGTCGTTGAACATGAGGTGGCCCTCGCGCTCGTACTCGATGAGCGGGTCGCGCTGGGCCATGGCGCGCAGTCCGATGCCCTCCTTGAGGTAGTCCATCTCGTAGAGGTGCTCGCGCCAGCGGCGGTCCATCACCGACAGCAAGACACGGCGCTGGAGCTGGTGCGACCCCTCCTCGCCGAGCTCCTCCTCGCGCTTCTCGTAGGCGACCTTCGCATCGGCGAGGATCTCCTGCTTGAGCTCGCTCGCCTCGAGGTTCTCCTTGCCGCCCACCTCGTCGATGACGTCCTGCGGGGTGAGGGAGACGGGATAGGCCGCACGCGCCGCGCCCCACAGCTCCTCGAGGTCGACGTCCTCGCCGGGCTTGCCGGCGGTGTGCGCGTCGACGGTGCCGCCGATGACCTCCTCGATGAAGCGCTCGATGTGCGCATCGAGCTCCTCGCCCTCGAGGATGCGCGCACGCTCCTCGTAGAACTTCTTGCGCCGCTTGGTCAGGACGTCGTCGTACTTCAGGACGTTCTTGCGGATCTCGGCGTTGCGGGACTCGATCGAGTTCTGCGCGCGCTGGATCGCGCCGGAGACCATCCGCCCCGTCAGCGGGATCGACTCGTCCACGCCGCCGCGGGCGAGCAGCGACTCGGCGGCGCCGGAGTTGAACAGGCGCATCAGGTCGTCCTGGAGCGAGAGGTAGAAGCGGGACTCCCCGGGTCGCCCTGTCGGCCGGAGCGGCCGCGCAGCTGGTTGTCGATGCGGCGCGACTCGTGCCGCTCGGTGCCCAGCACGTACAGACCGCCGAGCTCGACGACCTCGTCGTGCTTGCTCGGCGACGGCCTGCTTCGCGCGCTCGATCTCCTCGTCCCAGGCGGCCTCGTAGGCCTCCGGGTCCTCCTCGGCGTCCAGGCCGCGCTTCTCGAGCTCGGCGTGCGCCATGAACTCGACGTTGCCGCCGAGCATGATGTCGGTGCCGCGGCCGGCCATGTTGGTCGCGACGGTGACCGCGCCCTTGGCGCCGGCCATCGCGACGATCGCCGCCTCGCCGGCGTGGTTCTTGGCGTTGAGCACCTCGTGGGCGACGCCCTGGGCGTTCAGCGGCTTCGAGAGGTACTCGGACTTCTCCACGCTGGTGGTGCCCACGAGGACGGGCTGGCCCTTCTCGTGCCGCTCGACGATGTCCTCGACGACCGCGTCGAACTTCGCCTTCTCGGTGCGGTAGATGCGGTCGGCCTGGTCCACGCGCTGCATCGGGCGGTGCGTGGGGATCGGGACCACGCCGAGCTTGTAGGTGTTCATGAACTCGGCGGCCTCGGTCTCGGCCGTGCCGGTCATGCCCGAGAGCTTCTCGTAGAGCTTGAAGTAGTTCTGGAGGGTGATCGTGGCGAGGGTCTGGTTCTCCGCCTTGATCTTCACCCCCTCCTTCGCCTCGATGGCCTGGTGCATGCCCTCGTTGTAGCGGCGGCCGGCGAGGATGCGCCCGGTGTGCTCGTCGACGATCATCACCTCGCCGTTGAGGACCACGTAGTCCTTGTCGCGCTTGAACAGCTCCTTGGCCTTGATGGCGTTGTTCAGGAAGCCGATCAGAGGGGTGTTCAGCGACTCGTAGAGGTTGTCGATGCCGAGGTGGTCCTCGACCTCGTCGATCCCCGACTCGAGCACGCCGACGGTGCGCTTCTTCTCGTCGACCTCGTAGTCGCGGTCGCGGCGCAGGTGGGTGACGACCTTCGCGAACTCGCTGAACCATTTGTTCGCGTCCCCGGAGCCGGGGCCGGAGATGATCAGCGGGGTGCGGGCCTCGTCGATGAGGATCGAGTCGACCTCGTCGACGATCGCGAAGAAGTGGCCGCGCTGGACCCGCTCCTCCGGGGAGAGGGTCATGTTGTCTCGCAGGTAGTCGAAGCCGAACTCGTTGTTCGTGCCGTAGGTGATGTCGGCGGCGTACTGCTCGCGGCGCTCCGCCGGGGTCATCCCTGACTTGATCACGCCGGTGGTCAGGCCCAGGGTGCGGAAGACGCGGCCCATCAGGTCGCTCTGGTAGCCGGCGAGGTAGTCATTGACCGTCACGACGTGCACGCCCTTGCCGGCGAGCGCGTTGAGGTAGGCGGGGAGGGTCGCGACGAGGGTCTTGCCCTCACCGGTCTTCATCTCGGCGATGCGGCCGCGGTGCAGGGCGGCGCCGCCCATGATCTGCACGTCGTAGGGACGCTGGCCGAGGGTGCGGTGCGCGGCCTCGCGCACGGCCGCGAACGCCTCGACCTGGATGTCGTCGAGGCTCTCGCCGTCCTCGAGACGCCGCTTGAAGTGGTCGGTCTCGGCGCGCGGCTCGTCATCGCTGAGCTCCGAGAAGACGTCCTCCGCCTCGCCCACGCGCTTCGCGATGGATTCGAGCCTGCGGACCTCCCGGCCTTCGCCGGCGCGCAGGATCTTGTCGAAGAGGTTGGCCACTCGTGTGCTCCCGTAGATGGTGGGGACGTCCCCATGGACGGCTGATGCCCGACCCATCGTAAGCGTCGTCGCCCGTGGAGGAGAGCACCTGCGGGCCTCCTCACGCACCCGGGCGGCGTCGGGCGGGCCGCGGCGCGGGACCTGCACCGCTCCGCGCGGCGGGTTCAGCTCGCCGCGATCCCGGCGGCGAGGGGGCGCGAGAGCTCCCCCGTCCCCTCCCCGGTGCGCACCTCGACGGCGTCGAGGCCCCGCCAGCGCGCGGCCCGGTCCAGCTCCTCGGCGAGCGCGGCGACGACGCGGTCCGTGCCGGGCCGCCGCCTGGCGGGCAGGTGCGGGAGCGGTTCGGCAAAGACGCCGCGCACCTCCAGCACCCCGCGCTCGCGGTCCGCGCGCAGGTCGGTGCGCGCCGGGATCACGTCCCCGAGCAGGAGGAGCAGGGAGTAGTAGCCGGTGGTGCGGCGCGGGGCGGGGGTGTAGATGCCGATGCGGTACTCGACGTCGAAGAGCCGCTCGAGCCGCGGCCGGTGGAAGACGATCGGATCGAAGGGGCTGACCAGGGCGGTCGTGCGCAGCGGGCTCGGGCCGGGCGCGTCGCGGTGGAGGAGCATGGTGCGGGCCCCTGCGGGGTGGGCGACCTCGACCTCGGTCAGCTCGCCGCGCGCGAGCATCTCGTCGATCGCGGGCCGCACCTGGCCGATCCGGAGGCGGAAGTAGTCGGCGATCGCGCCCGGGTCGGAGACCCCGAGCGAGCGCGTGGCGAGAGCCGTCAGGCGGGCGACCGCCTCCGCCTCGGGGACGGGCGGCTCCTCGCGCGGGGGCGCCGGCGTGTAGAGCCGCTCGAACTGGGAGTTGCGGCCGACGCAGTCCAGCTCCCCGCTGCGGAAGAGGTACTCCACGGCCCACTGGGCGCGGGTGCGCCGCCATCCCCAACCCTCGCCCCGCTCGGTGTCGCCGAGGTGGCGGGAGAGGGCCGCCGCGCTCGCGGGGCCGATCTCGGCCAGCGCCTCGCGGACCTGGGGGAACAGGTGCGGGGAGGTGGTGGCGATCTCGCGGATCACACCCCAGTCCCTCTCGGAGGTGGCGCGGCGACGGAAGTCCAGCAGGGAGTGCACCTCCTCGGTCGTGAACGCGGCCTCGTGGGCGAGGGTCTCGCGGACCAGGCGGGAGCGGCCGGGCCGGGAGGCGCGGTCGAGGACCGCGGGGTCCCAGATCCCGGTGCGGGTGAAGACGGGCAGGTGATGGGCGCGGGCGAAGACGCTCACGGAGTCGATCTGCAGCAGGTGCGTGCGCTCGAGGGTGCGGACGAGGGCACGCCGGCTCGCCGCGACCTGCGGCATCGTCGTCCGGCGCGCCCCGCCCATCCCCTGGGCGCGCGGCGCGATGCGGCGGGCCGCGCTCCAGCTCAGCGCATCGGCCACGGCGCGCTCCGTCCCCCGTGCCCCCGATGCGGTCCTCGGCCGCGCCGCACCCGCCAGCCCCCGCATCGCCCCGAGGGCGGCGGGTGGTGTCCCGGGCGGACGGACGGGCGGGAGGACATCTCCCGATGCCCTCCCGCCCTCTGGAGCAGGTCCCGGATCAGGACGCAGTCTGCTCCCCGTCGAGCTCGATCACGCCGTAGCTCCAGCCCTTGCGGCGGTAGACCACCTTGGGGTTGCCGGACTCGGCGTCGACGAACAGGAAGAAGTCGTGGCCGACGAGCTCCATGTGGTAGAGCGCGTCGTCGACGCTCATGGGCTTGGCGGTGTGCTTCTTCTCGCGGATGATCACGGGGTCGCCGGCCTCGGCCAGGTCGGCCTCGCGGGTCTCGCCGGGCTCGGGGGCCTCGGTGCTCTCGGCGGCCGGTTCATCGGCCGGTCGCAGCGACTCGGGCATCTCCTGGTCCGCGGGCATGGTGCGCAGACTCGCGCCGGTCTCCTGGTGGGCGCGGTCGCGTCCGCGGCGATGGTCCTTGCGCCGGTCACGGGCGCGACGGAGTCGTTCGAGGAGCTTGCCGTAGGCGATGTCGAGCGCGCCGTAGAGGTCGTCGGCACGGGCCTCGGAGCGGATCACCGCGCCGTTCTCGTGCACGGTGAGCTCGACCCGGTCGCTGAGCTCGGCCTGACGGGGGTTCTTCTCCTGCGAGACCTCCACGTCGACGCGCGCGCCGCGGGAGCGAACTGGGTGACCTTGTCGAGCTTCTCGGTGAGATGACGGCGGAAACGATCCGGGACGTCCATGTGACGTCCGACGACATTGATCTCCATGAGTGGTTTCTCCTCCTGTCCGGGTGCGGCCGCTCGGAGCCCGGCCGCGATGGCTCTTGGTCGGGGTGCGCACCTCCTGATCGAGGACTGCTCGCCCATGTGTGGCGAGGAACACCAAGCATGCCACGTTTCCCTCGGTGTTTCCTGGCCATCCATCCCGAGGTTCCCCTCCGTGCGTCTGTGCTCATCCGGGGTTGTCCGCTTCGTCCGATCCGGGGACCCCGGCGGCGGCGTCGGGCATCCGTGCGGAGGCGATCACGACGGCGCCGAGCACCTCGATCCCCTCTGCGTCGAGCGCTTCGTGCATGCCGCGCGGCCTGGACCCGGTCGTGACGACGTCGTCGACGATGATCACGGGCCGGTCCAGGGCGCGGGCGCGTCGCGCCTGCGCCGGATCCAGGCGGATCCTGCGCGACCGTCTCGCCCGTGCGCCCCGTCCCTCCTGTGCGGTGGTCGGGGCGGCGCGCAGGAGCGACCCGCACCCGGCGCCCTCTCGGTCCAGCGCGCGCACGAGCTCCCCGGTGTGGTCCTCCCCGCGTCGCGCAGCCGGGCCGCGGGGCGGGAGGGCACCGGGACGAGGAGCGGCTCGGCGGTCCCCACATGTTCGGCGAGGCTCCGCACCGCGGGGACGAGGCCTTCGGCGAGGGCCCCGCACAGGTGCAAGATCCCGCCGTTCTTCCAGGCCAGCACGAGTCGCTGCAGGGCGCCTCCGTACTCGCCGAGCGCGAGCACGGGCAGCGAGCGCGCTGTGGTCGACTCCCGCGGGGAGGAGCCGACCGTCATGCCGCTGCTCGCGGATCCGCGCGGCGCTGAGCACCTGCGCCGCATCGCAGCAGGCGTCGACCCGCGGCGGCGAGGCCCTCAGCAATGCCGCGCAGTCGGGGCAGAGCCGGGTGCCGTCCTGGCCGCAGGGGCAGCTGCGCGGTGCGACGAGGGAGCAGGTCTGCGCCGCGATCTCCGCGAGCAGGGCGAGCGCTCGCTCGCCGCGCCCCGTCTCCGGGGCCGGCCGCGCCCGATGGGTGGCGCGCTGTGGTGCTCGGCTGTGCATGGCCCGATCCCAGCCGAAGGGCCGGGGTCGCACCAGCGACGGCGTCGCGCGGTGGACGCGGACGCGCTGGGGAGGAACGGTCGACGGCGTCGCCAGGCACGGCGAGCGCAGCGGCTCGGCGACCGGACGGGCGGCTCCGCCTCCGCGGGCGGGGGTTGAGAACAGGAGCAGGGTCGCGGCCGGGCTCAGTAGAAACCGGGGTCGCGTCCGGTCACCTCGACGTTGCGCCAGCCCTCGCCGTCGGTGCGTCGCAGGTTCCCCTCCGCGTCGGCGGCCCAGACCGTCTCGGCCACCACGGAGCCCGTGAGCCGGACGGTGTCCGAGGGCGGGGACGGCGGCGGCTCGATGTCGCCGGAGAGGTCGAGCAGACTGGGCGCGCGGCTGACCGTCGCCGGGATCGGTCCCGAGCACCGCGACGGTGCCCTCGTCGTACCAGCTGACCTGCCGCACGTCGGCGAGGAAGGTGCGCACCAGGATCGGCTCGGTGAGGGCGGAGGGGGTGCCCTCGGCATCCCTCACCACGGCGCACAGCTCGAGCCTGCCGTCCCCCGCCTCGTCGGAGAGCACCAGCATCCGGGTGTCGTCCGGGGCGACGTCCAGGGCGCGCACCTCGCGCTCCGCGAGCCAGGGCGCATCGACTTTCGCGTCGTGCTCGGCGCCCCGTCCGGACAGGGCCAGCGGCGCGCCCGCGCTCGAGCCGACGGAGCTCCACACCCATCCGGCGCCGTCGATCCGGGGCGGGACGAAGCCGGTGCCGGTCGCGGCCTCGCGCAGCGGGACCGAGCCGTCGGTCGAGGCGATCAGCAATTGCGCCCCGTCGAGGTCGCGGGCGGCGGCGAGCACGCCGTCCTGGGCGATCGCCGGGCTGGCGATCTCGAGAGGGGCGAGGTCCGGGACGAGCCGCGGCGGCGGGTCCGCACTGCTGGGATCGGCCAGGGAGATCACGCCGGTGGCGCCGGCGGCGATCGGGCGGTGCCCCGGCAGCGCCCGCTCCACGCGGCCGTCCTCCTCGAGCGACAGCTCCCTCCCGTTCTGCACGAGCCGCACCACGGAGAGGCCGCGCAGCGAGCGCAGCGAGGACTCCAGCTGGGACAGGGCCAGACGTCGTGATTCCTCGGCGAGGCCCGTGATCGCCGGAGGCACCTCGACCTGGGCGGTGCCGTCGGCGCCGCTCTCCACCTCGGCGTCCGGGATGCCGGCGCCGCGGGGGATCTGGTCGCCCACCGCCCCCTCGAGGAAGCCCGCCGGTCCTGCGACGAGGCCTTCGAGCACCGCCGCGGCGCCGCGGCGCGCGGCGACCAGCGGTGGTCGGGCACGAGGTGTCGCTCCCGTGCGTCGAGGAAGTACAGCCGCGCCGGGGAGTAGAGGGTCTCGAAGGCCGCCTCGGAGAGGAAGATCCCGTCGGGCACCTCGCTGAGGCGCCACTGCCCCTCGACCTCCTCCACCGCGACGGCGAGCTCCTGCGGAGTGGGGCCGGCGAGCGCGCGCCGCGGACCCCGCGGGCGTCCACCACGGCGACGGCCTGGAGCCCGAGCACCAGGCGTCCCTCGCTCTCCTCCCGCACCTGCGGCTCCTGGTCGCCGGAGTAGATCGTGATCCGGGCCTCCGGGTCCCAGCTCGCGCTCGCCTCCTCGGTGAGATAGGCGCGGGCGACCGCGAAGTCGTCCTCCGAGCCGACGCCGGCCTGGACGAATCCCGCGAGCACCTCCTGCGCGGTCGCGTCGTCGGCCGGGGGCAGTGCGCGCACGTAGGGCGCTCCGGGACGGGAGCCGCCGGAGAGGGTGCGGCTGTCGATCCCGGAGTCGACGGGGATGCGGGCGCACCCCGCGCCGAGGCCCAGCAGGGCGGCGGCGCCGAGGGCGTGCAGGACGGTGCGGCGGTCGGGGCTCATCGTGCTCCTCCCTCGTTCTCCGCGGCCGGGGCGTCCTCGATCTCGGACTCCTCGGCGGAGGACTCTTCGCCCGTCGCCCCACCTGCGGGGTCCTCCGTGACGGGGTGGTCGAGGTCGGGGCTGTCGAGATCGGGCAGCAGGTCGGGGCCGATGCGGATCTCCCCGGTCGGCGTCGGGGAGACGGCGGCGTCGGCGAGGGCACGGTCGAAGGGCCGCTCGAGCCGCGCGGGGAGCGGACCAGCTCGGTGCCGGGGCGGCGCGGGAGCGTGAGGCGGAAGACCGCGCCCTCGCCCTCCTGACCCCAGGCCTGCGCCCATCCGCCGTGCAGGTTCGCGTCGGAGACGGAGATCGACAGCCCCAGCCCCGTCCCGCCGAGGGTGCGGGCGCGGGAGGGGTCCGCGCGCCAGAACCGGTCGAAGACGCGCCGGGCGTCCTCCGGGGAGATCCCGTGGCCGAAGTCCTGCACCACCACCGCGACGGCGTCCTCGTCGCCCGCGGTCTGGACCAGCACCGGCGCACCGGCCCCGTGCTCGATCGCGTTGGTGAGCAGGTTGCGCAGGATCCGGTCCACCCGGCGCGCGTCGACGACCGCGGTGGTCGATCCCTCGCCGAGCCGCACGTCCAGCAGGCGCCCGCGCGCCCCGGCGAGCGGACGCACGTCCTCGACCGCCTGCGTGACCAGGGCGTTCATATCCTCCCGCAGGGCCTCGAGCTCCGCCGCCCCGGCGTCGAAGCGGGAGATCTCCAGCAGGTCCGCCAGCGGCACCTCGAAGCGCCGCACCTGCGCGGCCAGCGGCTCGGTGGTGCGCTGCGGCTCCCCGGCGGCTCCTCCCGGCGCGAGTCGAGCACCGAGGAGGCCATCCGGATCGTGGTCAGCGGGGTGCGCGGCTCATGGGAGACGTCGGAGACGAACCGCTGCTGGACCCGGGAGAGCTCGGTGAGGTCGTCGACCTTCTGCTCGAGGTCGCGGGCCATGTCGTTGAAGGACACGCCCACCCGCGCGAGCTCATCGGCGCCCGCGACCTCGACACGGCTGGTGAGGTCCCCGGCGGCCATCCGCTCTGCGGCGCGGGCGGCGCGCTTGAGCGGAGTGGTGACCATGCGCGCGATGACGATCGCGATGCCGAGGATGAGGCTCAGCAGCACGAGCCCGCCGCCGAGGATCACCCGCTGGACGAAGGCGAGGGTCTCCTGCTCCTCCTGGAGGGAGTAGATGAGGTAGAGGTCGTAGGAGCCCGCGCCGGGCACCACCACCCGGGTGCCGACGAGCGCCGCGGGCGCGGTCCGCCCGGTCTCGTCCTCCCTCCCGATCGAGCGCCAGGAGACGGCATCGGGTCGCGCGGCGACGGCGGCCGCGAACTCGTCGTCGACCTCGTCGAAGAGGGTCCGGTCGGAGGAGGCGACCGGGAAGACGGTCCCCGTCGTCTCCACCGGCACGAGCGCGACCTCGCGGCGGTCACCGCCTCCCTGCCCGCCCGTGGACTGCACGAACGCGCTGACCGCATCCTGCTGCTGGGTGCTGGTCGCGCCGGAGAGCTGGGCGAGGGACTCCCCAGCTCGTCGCGCACCTCGACCGTCTCCTCGAGGACCCGGTCGCGGCGTCGCTCGTAGAGCCCGTCAGCGATGACGGTGGAGAGATAGGCGCCGACGGCCAGCGGCGCCAGCGTCGACAGCAGCGTGGTGACCAGCACGACCCGCAGCGCGAGGGACCAGTTGCGCGGGTCCGCGGCCTGCCGGAGACGGTCGCGCCGGGGCGCCGGGGGCCGGGCCCCCTCCGGAGCGCTCACCGCGGCGCGGGCACGCTCAGGACCCGCTCCCCGCACGGTAGCCGACCCCGCGCACGGTCACCACGATCGAAGGGTTCTCCGGGTCCTGCTCGACCTTCGAGCGCGGCCGCCGCACGTGCACGTTGACCAGGCGCGTGTCGGCGCTGTGGCGGTATCCCCACACGTCGCGCAGCAAGACGTCACGGGTGAAGACCTGCCAGGGCTTGCGGGCCAGCTGGGTGAGGAGGTCGAACTCGAGCGGGGTGAGGGAGATCAGCTCCCCGTCCCGGCGCACCTCGTGGCCGTCGACGTCGATCGAGAGGTCGCCGATGGTCAGCTCCTCGGTGGTGGGCGGCTCGACGCGGCGCACCCGCGCCTTGATCCGCGCCACCAGCTCCTCGGGCTCGAAGGGCTTGGTGAGATAGTCGTCGGCGCCCGCCTCGAGCCCCTCGACCACGTCGGCGGTGTCGGTGCGGGCGGTGAGCATGATGATCGGGACCCCCGACTCGCGGCGGATCCGGCGGCACACCTCGATGCCGTCCATCCCGGGGAGCATGAGGTCCAGCGGCACGAGGTCGGGGCGCAGGCGCGGGAACGCCTCCAGGGCGGAGGCGCCGTCGGGCGAGGTCGCGACCTCGAAGCCCTTGCCGCGCAGGACGATCCCGACCATCTCGGCGATCGCCTGATCGTCGTCGACCACGAGGATCCGTGAAGGCGTCGTCATGGGGGTCATTGTGCCACCGGACGGGGCCGACGCCGGGGAGCCCGGCCGCCGGGGTGTCCGGGCGGCGACCTCGCGGGCGCCCCGAGCACCGCGCCCCGCCCCACGACGCCCCCTCCCGTGACGCCCGGTCGCCGGAAGACGCCGGGGTGTCGACGTTCGTCGTATCGGCGGCGGGGCCACCCTTCCGTAGGGTCGGCCCCAGCGACCCTGCTCGACCCGGGCCGCCACGGGGACGAGCACCAGAGGATGGAGGAGCACCGATGAGCAGTCCGTGGACCGCCCCCGGGGCGGAGGTCCCGAGCGAGCCGACAGGCCCGGGAGGCTCCGGCGGCCCCGGCGGCTGGGGGCGACCGACCCCCTCCGCGCCCGACGGTCCCGCGGGGCCGGGAGGTCCGGCCCCGACGGGCGCGCCGCGGCGCGAGCTGGTGCAGTCCGTGCCGCTGTTCCCGCCGCGGCCGCTGGGGCTCGGCGAGATCCTCGGCGCGGCCGTGCGTATCTATCGCCTGCGCACCCGTGCGGTGCTCGGCGTCTCCGCCGCGGTGTACGGCGTCGCCTTCGTGCTCATCACCCTGTCCACCGGGGCGGGGATGATGCCGATGATCGGCGACATGCAGGCCGCGATGCAGGATCCCACCGGCTCGAGCGAGGTCCCCTTCACCGGCACCGTCGGCGACATCGTCCTGACCGTGGTCACCAGCGTGATCACGGGCCTCGTCACGATGGTCGCGGCCTCCCTGGTCACGGTCGCCCTGACCCCCCTCGCGCTCGGCGAGGCGACCGGCACGCCGCTCCCGACCTCCGAGATGTGGGCGACGATGCGGCGCCGGGGCCTGCCCGCCCTCGGCGTCAGCCTGCTCATCGCGCTGATGTCGACGATCCTGTTCACCGTGCCCTTCGCGCTCGGGCTGGCGCCGATCCTGATCGTGCAGGAGCCGGGCTGGCTGACGATCCTCCCTATCCTGCTCGGCACGATCGTGGGCCTGCTGGCGATGCTGTGGCTGTGGGCGCGGACCGTGCTGGCGATCCCGGCGCTGGTCCTCGAGGACACGGGCGTGCTCGGCGCGATCCGCCGCGGCTTCGCGCTCACCCGCGGCAGGCGCCTGTGGCGGGTGCTCGGCATCGCGGTGCCGCTGTACGTGCTGTACGGGGTCGTCACGTACACCGTCTCCGGGGTGTTCGGCATGGTCGCCGCCATCGCATACTTTGCGATCCTTCTGGTCAGCGCCGGGGAGGCGGTGGTGCTGGGCGTTGCTCTGCTGACCATCCTCTCGATGCTCGGCACGTATCTGGCGACCTTCCTGCTGGCTCCGTTCCTCTCCGCCGGGTACACCGCGCTGTACGCCGATGTGCGGATGCGCGACGAGGCCTGGGACGTGGAGCTCACCCGCCGGGCCCGTGACGCCTGGGCGGCGGACGGGGCCCGATGATCCCGGCCGCACCGCGGCTCGGCCCCGACGAGGCGCGCGAGCGGATCCTCGAGGAGCTCGCGAAGGACGAGTACGACGACTCCCCCGGCTTCGTCGCCTGGTCGCTCGGCGCGATCGAGGACTGGCTGGCGCACATGGTCGACGGCGTCGACGGGTCCTCGGCCGCGCAGACCGTGATCGCGGTGCTCGCTGGCGCTGGTGCTCGCCGCGGTCGTGGTGCTGGTGCCGCGGCGCACCGGCCTGCTGCGCCGCGCGCCCCGCCCTCGCCGTCGACGCGGCGCTCGACGCCGAGCCGGTGCTCAGCGGGGAGGAGAGCGCGCGGCGCCGCCCGCGACGCGATCGACGCGGGACGCACCGACGACGGGACCGTGCTCGCGCCGCGCGCGCTCGTGCGCGACCTCGAGGAGCGCACCCTGCTGGACGTCGCGACCGGCATGACCGCCCACGAGGCCGCGACCCGTGCGGCGCTCACCTTCCCCGACCTGCGGGGCCGGCTCCAGCGAGGGGCGGACGCCTTCGACACGGCCGCCTACTCGGTGCGGAGCGTCGGGGTGAAGCCGGCCGAGGACATGCCGCGCCTGGCCGAGTACATCGCCGAGACGTCCCCCGACCTCTCCGCGCTCGAGCAGGCCGGGACGGGGACCCCCGTATGAGCGCCCTCGTACCGACCGAGCCCGCCGCGGCCCGCGGCGCGGCGGGGACGGACGCCGCCCCGCCGGGAGCGGGCGCTCCCCGTGGCGCCGTACAGGAGCGGCGACGCCCCTGGCTCGTCGCCGCCGTCGTCCTCGCGGTGATCGCCGCGGTCCTCGTCTCCGTGGCGCGGGGCCTGTACCGCGACGGCCCGCTCGAGCCCGACGCCCCCACCGGTCAGGGCGCGAAGGCCGTTGTCCAGGTGCTCGGCGACCTCGGCGTCGAGGTCGAGACGAGGCGGCACACGGCCGACGCCGCCGAGGACCTCCGAGCGGGCGGGACCGTGCCGCTGACCGCGCCGAAGAGCCTCAGCGGCGAGCGGCTCACGATGCTCTCGGAGGCACGCGAGGAGGGCGGGGGCCGGCTGATCGTGCTCCGGCCCGACTTCGTCGCCCTCTCGTATCTCACCTCCGGCATCATCCCCACCGGTGCTCTTCGCGAGCAGACGCGGGTCGAGGCCGGCGCGGCCTGCGGCGACCTGTCCCACGGCGCCCGCGTGCTGGAGTCGCCCGATGCGGAGGACGCCCTGGACGGGCCCGCCTCTCTGTACACCGCGACCGACGCGGGGGCTTCGACGTGCTTCGAGGCGGAGGGCGGCGCGCTCGTCGCCGAGTCCGACGGGGTGCTCGTGCTCGGCGACCCCGACCTGCTCACCAACGACGGCGTGGGCCGGGCCGACAACTCCGCGCTGGCGCTGAACACCCTGTCCGCCTCCGAGGAGCTGACCTGGTACGTGCCCTCGGCGACGGATCCCCAGGGGGCCTCCTCGCCGTCGCTCGTCGACCATCTGCCCGGGTGGATCGGTCCGGTCGCGGCCTGGCTCGTGCTGGCCGCGGTGCTGGCGCTGATCGCGCTCGGCCGACGCCCCGGCCCCGTGGTGATCGAGCCGCCGCCGGTGACCGTGCGCCCCCAGGAGCTGGTGCTCGGCCGGGCACGGCTCCTGCAGCAGGCCTCGGCCCGCGATGCGGCGGCCGCCTCCCTGCGCGCCGCCGCGGCGGGCCGGCTCGCCGACCGTCTCGGGCGCGCCACGAGTCCGCGCTCGACGGGCTCCTGGCGGCGCTGGCCCCGCACGTCGAGGAGTCCCCGGAGCAGCCTGCGCGCCCTCCTCGGCCCCGCCCCCGTCACCACCGACCGCGACCTCGTGCGCCTCGCCCACGACCTCGACCGTCTCGAGAAGGAGATCGACCGATGACCGACCCCGTCCCGCCGCGTCCCGACGCCCCCGGCGCCGGCGCGCCCCAGCCCTTACCCGCCCCGCAGGGAGACGACCTCCCCGATGCCTCGCCCGCCGCCCCGTCGGCCCCCGTGGTCGACGTCGACACCCGTGCTCAGCCGCAGGGGCTCGCCGCCGAGATCCACAAGGGCGTCGTCGGCCAGGACGCGGCGATCACCAGCCTCGTCGTCGCCCTGCTGTGCCGCGGGCACGTGCGCTCGAGGGCGTGCCGGGCGTCGCGAAGACCCTGCTCGTGCGCTCGCTCGCGGAGGCGCTCGACGTGCGGATGCGCCGCGTGCAGTTCACCCCGGACATGATGCCCGGCGACATCACCGGTTCCCTCGTCTACGACAACTCCACCAGCGACCTCGTCTTCCGCGAGGGTCCGGTGTTCACCAACCTGCTTCGCTGGCCGACGAGATCAACCGCACGCCGCCGAAGACGCAGTCCGCGCCGCTGGAGGCGATGGAGGAGCGGCAGGTGACGATCGACGGGGCGAGCCGCCCCCTGCCCGATCCGTTCCTCGTCGTCGCCACGCAGAATCCGATCGAGTTCGACGGCACCTACACCCTGCCCGAGGCGCGACTGGACCGCTTCCTGCTCAAGGCCGTGATGCCGCCGCCCGAGCGGGAGGTCGAGGTGGACGTCCTGCGCCGCCACGCCGACGGCTTCGACACCACAGATCTCGCCGCCATGGGCCTGCGCGCCGTCGTGGACGTCCCCTCCCTGCACCGCGCCCAGCGAGACGTCGCCCGCGTCGCCGCGGAGGATCCCGTCGTGCAGTACATCGTCGACGTGTGCCGGGCGACGCGCCGCTCCCCCAGCTTCACCCTCGGCGTCTCCCCGCGCGGCGCGATCGCGCCGCTGCGCACCGCCCGCGCCTGGGCGTACCTCTCGGGCCGGGACTTCATCACCCCCGACGATGTGAAGGCCATGGCCCCGGCGACGCTCTCGCACCGCGTGCGGCTGACCACCGAGGCCGAGCTGGAGGGCACCCAGGTCGAGGCCGTGCTCGCCGCGACCCTCGCCTCCGTGCCGGTCCCCCGCTGAGCGCCTCATGAGGATCTCGTTCACCCCGCGCGCGGCCCTGGCCGCCCTGCTCGCGCCGCCCGTGATCGTGCTGTGGCCGCTGTGGTGGGTGGTCCTGATCCTGTTCGCGCTGTGGACGCTCGTGGTCCTCGCCGATGCGCTGGCCGCCCCGGCCCCGCGGCGGATCCGGGTGCGTCGCGAGGCGCCGGCGCAGGTGCGTCTGGGCGGCACCGTCCCCGGGCGCCTGCCTCGCTGACGAACACCACCGCGCGCCGCGCACGGCTCGAGGTGCGCGACGCCTGGAACCCGACCGCGGGCCTCGCCTCCCAGCACAGCCGCCTCGACCTGCCCGGCCAGGAGCGGCGCGCGATCGCCCAGTCCTTCACCCCCACGAGACGCGGCGAGCACAGCTCCCGGCGGCTGCTGATCGGCTCGCTCGGCCCCCTGGGCCTCGCCCGCCGCGCCGCCCGCGTCCCGGCGCCCGGACGGATGCTGGCCCTGCACCCCTTCGGCTCCCGCAAGCACCTCCCCTCCCGCGTGCAGCGGCCGCGGGAGATCGAGGGGCTCGCCGCGATCCACCAGCGGGGACAGGGCACCGAGTTCGACTCCCTGCGCGACTTCGTGGACGGCGACGACGTCCGCTCGATCGACTGGCGGGCGACCGCGCGCCGGCGCGGCGTCGTGGTGCGCACCTGGCGGCCCGAGCGGGACCGTCACGTGCTGATCGTGGTGGACACCTCCCGCACCTCCGCCGGACGGCTCGGCGAGGCGACGCGGCTGGATTCCGCCTTCGACGCGGCGCCGCTGCTGACGGCGCTGGCCGGGCAGGCCGGGGGCCGGGTGGACCTGCTGTGCGTGGACCGGATCCCGCACGTCTCGGTGCTCGGCTCCACCCGCACCAAGGTGCTCCACGACATGGTCGCCGCGACCGCGGCCGTGGAGCCGGCGCTGGTGGAGACGGACTGGGAGCGCGCCGCGGCCGCGATCGAGTCCCGCACCCGCCGCGGCTCCCTCGTCGTGCTGATCACCCCGGTGGAGGCGCAGGTGCTCCACTCCGGGCTGCCGCCGGTCGCGGCGCGCCTTGCCAAGGACCATCCGCTGGTGCTCGCCTCGGTCGCCGATCCCGCGCTCGAGGAGCTCGCCGCCGGTCGCAGGGACCTCGAGTCCGTCTACCGGGCCGCCGCCGCGGAGCGCGCCCGCTCCGAGCGCGCCGGGGTCTCCCATGCGCTCGAGCGGGTGGGTGCCCATGTGGTGGACGCCCCGCCGGACCGGGCCCCGCAGGCTCTCGCCGACGCGTATCTCTCCCTCAAGGCCGCCGGCCGGCTCTGATCCGGCGGGGATCGCGTTCCAGAGGCCACTTCGCCCTCACCGTCACCGTCACCGTCACCGTCACCGTCACCGTCACCGTCACCGTCACCGTCACCGGGAGGATGGTCAGCCACGGGCGCTGGGCGTACTGGTACGTCTATATCGTCGTACTGGTACGCCCAGCGCCACTACGTGACCATGCCGCCGCCGTGTGAGAACGGGACGGGGCGGGGTGAGCCGCTCAGACCGTCCCGGCGATGTCCCGCGGCTCGCGGACGATCAGCCGGTAGGTGTGCCAGTGCTTGGGTCCGGCGAAGGAGCGCCCGTCGTGCTCCTCCTCGTCGAGCGCGAGCACCTCGAGCCCGGTGAGCGGCTCCTCGAGATCCGCTCTGGTCAGGAAGGTGCCGTCCGTCCCCGCCCAGTCGTCCCGGTCGCCGAAGAGGTCCACCGCCAGGACGCCGTGCGGCCTCAGCGCAGAGCGAACGGCTCCCCACAGCCGCGGGAACGCCGCCCGGGGCACGAAGGACAGCGTCGCGCAGGACAGCACGAGGTCCGCGGGAGGGATCGGGAACGGGACGGCGAGGTCCGTCGTGGTGTGGGTGATGTCCAGCGTCCGTGCCATGCGGGCCATCCCGGCCTCGACGCTGACATCCGCGTCGAAGGTGTGCACGCGGAAGCCGCTGTCGGCGAGATGGCGGGCCTCGATTCCGGCACCGCTGCCGAGCTCGACCGCGACGAGCCGGTCATCGGGCGCCGTCCGAAGCGAGCGCCCGGGCTCCTCGAGCACGAGCGCGCGGCGCGCACTGCAAGAGGCCGCACCGCCCGGCCGTCCTGGGCCTCGTTGTAGGCCGCGAAGTCACGGTCGGCGCCGCGCCGCTGCATCCCCCGAGACTAGAGGACGTGCCGTCTCGCCCCGTCGCGCACGGCCACGAGGCCCGAGCGGCGGTGACGGGCGCACGGCCACCAGGCCGCGCGGGCGGCGCACGGCCACGAGGCCGCACCGTCGGTGCTCGGCCACCAGCCCTGGCCGCCGTCACAGGGCTCGGCCCTCAGGCGGCGATCACCGGGCTCCGCGCTCAGGCGGCGGTGGCGACGCGGGAGCCGACGAGCTCCTCGGAGAGGTCGCCGGTGATCCCGGCGCGATGCGCCTGGCGGCCCCGCACGAGCATGTACGCGAGGAACGCCAGCCAGGCCGCGGCGCCGACCGCGATCCGGAGCGCCGGCGGCAGGGAGCTCGGCGTCACGAAGGCCTCGATGAACCCGGCGACCAGCGGCACGGGCACCAGCCCGATCGCGACGGTGACCAGGGAGCGGGCGGCGTGGGAGAGCGCCCACAGTCGCGGCGGCGGGCCGGGGCGCACCCAGGCCCAGAAGGTGCGCGACCCTGCGCCGGCGCCGACCACGATCGCGGTGATCTCCAGCAGGCCGTGCGGGAGGATGAACACGAAGAAGGTGTCCAGTCCCCCGTAGGCGCCCAGCACCCCCGCCGACAGACCGACGTTCAGCCCGTTCTGCAGCAAGATGTAGACCGGCCAGAACCCGGTCACCCCCAGCACCACGGACTGCACCGCGATCCACGCATTGTTCGTCCACACCCGGGCGGCGAAGCCCGAGGCCTCGCCCTCGAAGTAGTAGGCGACGAAATCCCGCTGCGCCAGGGCGCGCTCGCTGCGCCTCCGGCACCACGAGCTCGCGCGCGGTCGCATCCAGGCCGAAGTACAGCCCGGAGACGAGGGAGGAGAGCAGGAAGATCGACGCCGCGAGCGCGACCGTCCAGCGGGCCTGGAACAGCGCCGAGGGGAGGTCCTCCCAGAAGAAGGTGCGCGCGTGCTTCCACAGCGGGACCCGCGCCCCGGTGATCCGCGACCGGGCGCGGTGGACCAGGAGGGAGAGCCGGGAGATCAGCGCGGGATCCGGCACGGTGGAGCGGACCGTGGAGAGGTGGGTGGAGACCTCCTGGTAGAGCGCGAGCGGCTCGTCGATGCCGCCCGCATCGAGGGTGCGGGCGCGGGTGAGCTCCTCGAGACGGTCCCACTGCGGCCGGTGCACGGCGATGAAGGCGTCGGTGTCCACGCAGACAGGGTAGGCGTCGACCTCCCCCGTCCACGGCCGACGAAAGTCGGGGTCGGCCCGGCCGGAAGCCGACGCTCGACGCTGACGGCACCTCCTCGCTCCTGCCAGGATGGGGCCATGGCACTTTCAGGCACTGCGGCGGCCGTCTCCCCCTCGAGCCGCCGCGACGCGCTGATCACCGGCGATGCGGTCCTGCTCGACCTGCGCACCGCCTCCTTCGCGACCCGCATCGTCTCCGCCGTGATCGACGGGGTGCTCGCAGCTGACGCCGCTGATCGGCGGGATCCTGTCGATCGCGTGGTTCGCGGACCGCGCCGCCCTGGACGACGGCTTCCTCGCCGCCGGCATCCTGCTCGCCTCGGTGCTGGCCTACGTCGGCTATCCGGTGCTCAGCGAGTCGCTGCTGCGGGGACGCTCCGTGGGGCGGCTCGTGATGGGCACGCGGGTGGTGCGCGACGACGGCGGCCCGGTGCACGTGCGCCAGAGCGTCGCGCGCGGTGATGGCGATGTTCGAGATCTGGTCGACCACCGGCGCCGTGGCGCTGGTCTGCTCCGTGATCGACCGCCGCTCGCGCCGGATCGGGGACCTGCTGGCCGGGACTATGGTGATCCAGGAGCGCATGCGCACTCATCCCCCGCGCCGCATCGAGGTCCCGCTCTCGCTGCGCGACTGGGCGCAGGCGGCCGACGTGGGCCGGCTCCCGCCGCCGCTGCTGCAGGACATCCGCGCCTTCCTGCCCCGGGCCGGACAGATCAACGCCGAGTCGCGCCATCAGCTCTCGCGGGATCTGCTTGCGCCGTACGCCGCCGCATGTCGCGCCCGCCCCGCCGCCGGGCACTCCGCCGGAGGAGTTCCTCGCCGCGGTGCTCGCCGAGCGCTCACGACGGGACGAGATGCGGATGCGCAGGGCGCAGGAGCGTCAGCAGGAGCTGGCCGCCGAGGTGCGGGCGGTGCCCTTCTCGGCCTGATCAGTCGGCCGACGGCGCCTCGGCGCGACCGGCGATCAGCACCGGGATCCCGCCCTCGACCGCGTGGACGCGCCCGCAGCGGTCGCACTGGAGGGCGGCGTCGACGTCGTGCGGCTCCCCGCCGCAGTCCGGGCGGGCCGCGCGCCGCCCGCACCCAGCCGGGCACGTCGGCGCCGCTCGCCCCGGCCGGGAGGCGCGCGGGAGCGACCTCGGGGGCGGGACCGGGGCCCGTCTCCTCGTCCTCCTCGCCGAGCACGAGCACCCGGATCCGCTCCAGCACCTGCTCCATCGTCGTCCGCTCCTGCGCCTCGACGTTCAGGCGCAGCAGCGACTCGGTCTGCGAGGAGCGCAGCGAGAGCCACCAGCGCTCGGCCGGGGCGAGGTGCTCGTCCCAGTGGTGCACGGAGAGCCCGTCGAGCTCGTCGATCCGCGCGGCGGGCAGCGACTCGGCGTGGGCGCGCACCCGGGCGGTGGCCGCGACCGCGTCGTCGACGGGGAAGTTGTGCTCGCCGCCGCCGGCGTACGGGGAGTGCTCGGCCACCAGCGCGGAGGCGGTGCCGTCGTTCTCCGCGAGCGCGGCGAGGACGTGCGGCGCGGCGAGCATGCCGGAGTCGGCGAAGAAGAAGTCGCGGAAGTAGTAGTGGGCGGAGTGCTCCACCCCGGCCACCGCGTCCTGCTCGGCCATGATCCGCTTGATGCCGGCGTGGCCCACGGGGGTCAGCAGCATCTCGCCGCCCGCCGCCGCGATGACCTCGTGCACGTGGCGGGAGGCGACCGCGTTGACGGCCACGCGGGGGCGCTCCTCCCCGCGGCGCGGGCGCGGGCGATCTCGCGCGAGGCGATCAGCGCCCCGATCGCCGAGGGCGGGACCGGGGTGCCGGTCTCGTCCAGCACGACGCAGCGGTCCGCGTCGCCGTCGAAGGCGAGGCCGAGGTCCGCACCCTCGCGGCGCACCGCCTCCTGCAGATCGCGGAGGTTCTCGGGCCGCAGCGGGTCGGCCGGGTGGTGGGGGAAGGTCCCGTCGAGGCCGAAGTGCGGCTCGATCAGCTCCACCTGCTCGAGCGGGCCGAGCACGGCGGGGGCGGTGAGGCCGGCCATCGCGTCGGCCGCGTCGACCACCACGCGCAGTCGCCGGCCCGCGGGCAGGTCGACCAGACCGTGAAGGGTGCGGGCGTAGTCCTCGAGGGTGTCGATCCGCTCGGAGCGGCCCTCGCCGCGCACGGGGATCTCCCCGGCGGCGAGATACGCCTCGGCGCCCCGGCGCACGTCCTCGAGCCCCGAGTCCCGGCCGACGGGCCGCGCGCCGGGCAGGCACAGCTTCATCCCGTTGTCACGGGCGGGGTTGTGGGAGGCGGTGATCATGAGCCCCGCCGCGCGGTGGAGGCCGGAGGCGCAGTACAGCTGGTCGGTGGAGGACAGGCCGGCGTCGGCGACGATCGCACCGCGGCGCACGGCGCCCTCGATCACGGCGCGGGACAGCTCCCGGGAGCTCAGACGCATGTCGTGGGCGACGATCAGCTCGGGCTCGGCCAGGACGTCAGCGAAGGCGGCGCCGAGCGCGCGGGCGATCTCGGCCGTGAGTCGCTCGCCGGCGACGCCGCGGATGTCGTTCGCCTTGACGATGGCGGACAGGTCGTGGGTCGTCTCAGTCATCGCTGTTCCTGATCACGTGGAGGTGGCGGTCGCGCTCGGCGGGACGGCCGGCGGCGCGGCCGCCGGCGTCGCGGGGATCGTGGCGCCCGGCGCGCGACGTGCCGCGGGGAGCGGCGTCGGGGGTGCCGACCGGGCCATGCGGAGCGGGCGCGACGGGGCCGCGCACGGCATCGGCGAGGGCGACGAGGTCGTCGCTGACGTCCTCGCCGCCGGCGACCCGCAGCGACTCCCAGCCGCGCGGCGGGGTCATGCGGGCGGCGTGCTCGTGGCAGAGGTCGTAGGCATGGGGCTCGCTGAGGCGGGAGAGCGGGCCGAGCACCGCGGTCGAGTCCTGGTACACGAAGGTCAGAGAGCTGACTGCCGGCGCGAGCAGGCGGTCCGGGAGCATTCACGAGCTGGCACGCTCAGCAGTGTACGCAGGTCGCGGACCCGGCGGGCGCGGCGCGCCCGTGGGAGGGGAGGGCGGGGTCCGGCACTGCGGAGGCGGGGCTACAGTGCACGGCATGGACCTCGAACCCGGCCGTGCCCCCGCCCCACGAGGACCGCTCGGCCCGCGTCGCCGCGACCGCC
The DNA here is from genome assembly GCF_038396325.1 of Brachybacterium sp. GPGPB12. NCBI lineage: Bacteria > Bacillati > Actinomycetota > Actinomycetes > Micrococcales > Dermabacteraceae > Brachybacterium > Brachybacterium sp. GPGPB12. Next base: position 1,068,227 of record NZ_CP149573.1, read on the forward strand.
GCGGCCGCGGTCGGCGCTGGGACCTCATCCCCCCGCACCTGCCCGGCCATCGCACGCGCCGGGAGCGCTTCGACGATCTCGTCGCCGATGCGGGGGCCGCGCTCACCGAGCGGTTCCCCCGGCGTCTCGCGCACCTGCAGGTGCTCGTCGAGGAGGTGCCGTCGGCGGATCCGGCGCCCTGGGAGGAGGCCCAGGTGGTGCTGGGCCGAGCGGTGCCGGGCACCCGCGAGCACCCGCCGCGCGTGATCGTCTACCGCCGGCCGCTGGAGACGCGGTGCGTGACCGCGACGGAGCTGGAGATGCTGGTGCGGCAGGTGCTGTCCGAGCAGATCGGCTCGCTGCTCTCGATCGCGCCGGAGGACGTCGACCCGGAGGCCTGGGACCTCTGAGCCGCCGCGGGACCGGCGCGGCGCGCGCACCGATCGACGGGGAGTCAGCCCGGGCGCTCCGCGCGGCTGTCGCGGACGGGCGGCCGCGGAGCGGCTGTCGCGGAGCGGCTGTCTCCGGACCGGGAGCGCCCCTCAGTCGGTGAGGACGACCTGGACGCTGTCGACGTCGCCCGCGTCGGGCAGGACCGGCAGTGTGGAGAGCGAGACGCCGCCCGCCCCGTCGGACTGGCGGCGCGTCCAGCTCGCGTGGACCGCGCCCGGGACCTCGGGCACGATCGACAGGGCCGCGGCGCCCTCCCCGCCGAGGCGGAGCCGCTCGTGGGTGAGAGTGCTGGTCGCGCCTGCGGCGAGGTCCACCGCGATCGGCTCCCCGGCCGCCCCGTCGGCGCCGATCGGGACCACGGAGACCTCCGTGTCCTCGCTCGCGGTCAAGGTGAGCGCGCCGGTCGCGCCCTGCCCCGGCAGGGCGCTGACCGCATGGGTTCCCAGCGCCGGTGCGGGGGCGACGAGCGTGAAGTCCACCGGTGCGCCGACGGTGTCGCCGGGCAGGTCCTTCCCGGTGCGGACGGCGCGCGTGACGGCCTCGAGCGGGCCGTCCGCGGAGACCTGCACCGCGTAGGTGCCGTCGGCGAGCCCCTCGAGGGCGGTGGGCACGACGGCGCCGGCGGGGACCTCGATCTGCGCGGGCGATGCCCCTGAGGCGGCGCCGTCCGCGCCCAGGACCTCGACGTCCGCGGTGACGGTGGAGCCCGAGGGGTTCGAGAGCACGAGGGCGGGCGCGGTCCCGGCGACGTCCACGCCGGGCATGACCAGCTCCTGCGCGGGGGCGGGCAGCGGATCGAGGATCTCGGCGCCGCCGGGGGTCAGCCCGTCCCGCTCGGTGGTCTGCACGTGCAGGGACAGGGGCGCGCCGAGCACGGAGACGTCCACGCCGACCGCGTCCTCCCCCGGCACCACGGACTCCAGCGGCACCCGCTCCTCGTCGCCCGGCGCGACGACGACCTGGTGCGTCCCTCCATCGCCGCGGGCCCGTCGGCGGTGCGCGCCTGGACCGAGGCGGTGGCGGGGCGGTCGGAGGGGTTGGAGAGCACGAGCACGGAGCTGTCCCCGGTCTGCGTGGAGACGCCGAGGAAGGACGCCTCGGTGGTCGGCTCCGCGCGCGGGACATGGACAGGGAGCGGAAGTCCCCGGACGCGGTCCAGGTGCCCTGGACGGCGTCGGCGACGGGACGACCGCCCTCTGAGGTCTGCGCCGTGACCTGGGGTGCGGTGCGCACGTGCCGCAGGGTCTGCACCGCGATCCCGAGATCCGTCGAGGCGGCATCGCCGGACAGCTCCTCGCCCTCGGCGTCCGCGGCCGTGACCGCGGGGGCGGGCACGGCGCCCGCGGCGTCCTGTCGGGTGCTGGATCCGCTCACCTCGCCGAACAGGACGGAGGAGGCGGGCTCTGCCGCGACGGTGCGCAGGGAGACCGACGGGGTAGGCGGGGTGACCGCGAGCGCGGCGTCCCCGCCCGTCTGCGGCGCCTCGTCGGGCACCTGCAGCGGACCGTGGCAGGCGAGGTCGCGGGGGTCGGGGCTCGCCGTGGCCCGTACGTGCTCGGCCGCGGCGGGCTCGCGGTCCGGGGCGAGGGCGAGCGCCCCGCCGGCCAGCGACAGGGGGACGATCGCGGCGACGCCCAGCAGCAGGCGTGCGGGCCGTCCGTGCGCGGTGCGCGCCCGTCCCGCCCCGCGGGCGGTCCCGGTGCGGGCCTCGGCCTCGGCCTCGGAAGCGTGCTCAGCCATACATCTCCTCCGCGGTGCGGGTGCGGACCCGCCAGGGGATCGCGATCAGCGCGGTGGCCGCGGTCGCGCCGTACAGCAGCGAGCCGCCAGAGCGGTCGGGCGGGCTGGTGGCGGTGGATCTCGAGCTCGCCCCCGGCCCCGGCCGGGACGGTGAAGCCCTGCGCCCAGCCGTCGACCTCGACCGCGGCGAGCTCGGTGCCGTCGAGGCTCGCGCGCCAGTCCGTGTCGTGCCGCTCCGAGAGCACGACCATGCGCTCCTCCTCGGCGGGGGCGATCTCGCCCTGCGCGTCCACCACCCCGCTGTCCAGGGCGATCGGCTCCTCGCCGCCGGTGACGACGGCGCGCGGCAGGGCGTCGATCACGCGCCAGGTCCCGCCCTCGGAGCCCTCGGTGACCTTCTCGAGCGGCGGGGAGCTGTCGAGGGCGCTCATCAGCTCGGGCCGGCTCTCGCGGTCCCCGTGGACCACCACGTAGGCGATCGCGGGATGGGCGAGGTCCGTGCCGTCCTGCGCGCCGCCGGAGAGCATCGCCGCCACCTCCTCGCGCGCCGCGGCGGAGGCGGGATCGTCGTCGACGGGCTCGCCGGCCAGCGCCGCCTCGACGTGGCGGGCGTCGACGAGGGCGGAGTGCTGGATCACGGTGTCCTCGCCGTGGACCACGAGGCGGGCGGCGACCGCGCCGTCCTCGGCCTGGTCCAGCACCAGCACCCGGGAGCGGGCCTCGGTGCGGCCCTGGTCGGCGGCGGCCGCGGGCACCTCCCCGCCCTCCACGCGCCCGATCTGCGGCGCGCGGGGAAGCGGCGCCATCCCGCCGACGACGGTGAGCAGGCAGGCCGCGGCGGTGACGGCACCGATCACGGAGGTGAGCAGGCGCCGGAGGCGCGAGTCGCGCTCCTGACGACGGGCGAGGGTGTCGAAGGTCGCCGCGGCGCCGAGAGCGAGGCAGAGCAGGGCCGCGCTGAGCAGGGCGTGCAGCGGCGGGGTCAGCACCTGCCCCTGGCCGACGGAGGTCCCCGTGGAGCGGGCCGCCAGCACGGCGAGCGCGCAGACGGCGGCGGCGAGCAGGCTCAACCGGCCCGCGAGGCCGGCCGCACCGCGCGCAGCAGCGGGGAGACCAGGGCGCCGAGCACCACCGGCGCGACCGGCGGCAGCACCAGGAGTCCGGCGGCGCCCTCGCCGAGCATCCCGGCGAGCGGCGCGGCGAGGTCGGGAGCGACCGGCCAAAGTCCCAGCAGGTCCCGGGCGCTCGCCCCGCCCGCCGTGGCCGGCACGCCGGCGACGGCCAGCAGGGTGCGGGGATGGCCGAGATAGGTGGGCAGGTAGGGCGCGTGGAGCGCCAGCGAGGGCAGCAGCACCCACAGCAGGCGCAGGCGCCGACCGGGCGCGGCGATCGCGACCAGTGCCAGCGCCGGCGCGACGAGCGGCACCAGCACCGGCCGCACCGCCCCGATCACCAGCAGCAGCAGACCGCCCGCGGCGGCCGCGGAGACGGAGGCCTGGGAGACCTTGTGGGACAGGCCGATCGCCCGGCCGATCGCGAGGGCCAGCGACGGCGAGCAGCACGTGCACGGTCAGCGGCGGCCACGCGCCGACGGCGAGGGCGGTCAGGAGCGAAGGGGCGAGCGCCCACACGCAGGCGAGCACGAGGCGGGCACCGACCGCGCGGGTGATCGCGCCGGAGGCCCACCAGGCGGCGACCGCCGCGGCCGGCACCGCGGCGAACACCAGCACCTCGACGAGCAGGGAGCCGCGCGCCGGGCAGGTGCCCGAGCAGGCGCACGAGCGGGTCGCCGGGCCCGCGGTCACCGAGTCCGCCAGGGACCCAGGTCGACCAGGCCGCGGCCCAGCGGTCGGCGGCGGCCTCCGGCACGGCGCGCAGACCCGCGCCGGCGAGCTCGCCGCGGCCGAACAGGCTCCGCAGCGAGAACAGGCCCAGGATCGAGGCGCCGAGCACCACCACCGCGGTCCACACGATGTGACGGCCGTAGTCGGCGTCGTCCAGCCCGTGCCGGGTCCCGGCGATGCCCCAGGTGGTGCGGCGGATCTGGCGGCGACGGTCGTCGTCGGCGAAGAGACGGGTGCCGACGTCGTCGAGCCAGCGCCGCAGGCTCGCACCGCGCGGGAGGTAGAGCGGGGCGAGGCGTCGCCGGGGCACGCGGGCGCGCCGGCGGTCGCGGGCGCCGCGGCGGAGGACGCGCCGCATCCGCGGCAGGGCGGCGAGGACGGCGCGCGGCTCCATCAGCGCGGTGCGCGGCGCGGTCGCCGCGAGCGCCCCCGCCATCCGCAGGAGGGTCTCGAGCGGGAGGAGCAGGAGGGTGAGCGGCGCGTGCAGGAGCGAGCGGTGCTTGAGCACCGTGAGCAGGCGTCCGGTGCGCTGGTCCTGGAGACGCTCGAGGACGGGCCGGGTGGGATGGGGGTGCAGTATCCGGGCGGCGGACTGCACCGCGACCCGCTCCCCGGAGCGCCACACGCGCTGGCACAGGTCGATCTCCGCCCAGGGGGCGGGGAGGTCGGGATCCAGGCCCCCGAGCTCGCGCGCCGTCTGCTCGCGGATCAGCATGCCGGGCGGCGGCACGGCGAGGACGTCCTGGCGCCAGTCGGCCTGTCCCTGGTCGATCTCGCCCGGGTCCACGCCGGTGATGATGCGCCCGCCGTGGGTCAGGGTGATGCCGACGTCGACCAGGGCGTCCGCGGACTCGGCGGTCGGCGGGAGGTCGGCACCCGGCTCGGCATGGCGCACCCGCTTCGCGCCGACCACCGCGGTGGTCGGGCACTGCCGGACGCTCTCGAGCTCGCGCTCGAGCGCGTCGAGGGGGGGATCTCGGGGTCCTCGAGGAACCACAGCCAGCTCTCCGCGGGGGCGCCCTCGGCGCGACCCGCCCGGCGGCCGCTGCGGGGGCCCTCCTCGCGCGACCGCTCGGGCACGAGGGCGAGCGCCTCCGCGCGCTGGGTGCGCTCGCGCTCGAGGGCGTCGACGTCGACGGGGCGGGCACGACGGCCAGCCCGACGCGGGGAGGACTTCGCGGCGGGCGCCGGCGCGTCGACGGGGACGAGGGTGCGCTCGTCGCGCGCCGCGAGAGCGTCGAGGACCTCCTCGACGGCGGCCGCACGGCCGGGGAGCGAGGGATCGGGGCGGGCGGGGACGTCGACGAGACGGTCCACCTCGCCCGCGGCGGTCAGTCTCTCGAGCGCGGCGCGCACGTCCTCGTCGAGATCGGAGGGGACGGCGACGACCACCCGGTCCGGGAGCCGGGTCTGGGTGGTCAGTGCTGCGTGGAGCGCATCGTGGGTTCCCGCGGTCGTCGCCCCGCTCAGCAGGACGACCGCGGTGACATGGCGCTCGTTCACCGGGTCAGGATGTCAGACCACCCGGCGCTTGAGCTTGCGTCGCTCGCGCTCGGAGAGACCGCCCCAGATGCCGAACCGCTCGTCGTTCTCGAGCGCGTACTCGAGGCACTCGGCACGCACCTCGCAGGAGACGCACACCTTCTTCGCCTCGCGGGTCGAGCCGCCCTTCTCGGGGAAGAACGCCTCCGGGTCCGTCTGCGCGCACAGGGCGCGTTCCTGCCAGCTCAGCTCTGCGTCGTCGGAGTCCTGCCCGGCGAGGTCGAGCAGGGACAGCTCTGCACGCGCGTCGTCGTCGACTCGTTCCTCGTCCATGGCCACCACTCCTTCCACTGCTGTGTTGACCTGTCATGACCAGCGAAGGCCTCTTTCGGCCCCTAAAGTACACCGGTGTAGTTATGGTGCGTCAAGCGGCGTCGGCGCGTCGCCGTGCACATCACGGCACCATCAGCGCGCCGTTCCTCGTCCACGACTCCCTCCGCCCGCCGCCGGAGCCTCACCCCGGGAGGTCCTCGTGCCCACCACCCCGCCCGCCGCCCCAGGCCCGCTGACCGTGCTCCCGCTGACCGGGCTCGGCGAAGTGCGCGAGGGCGCGGACCTGCCGGCTCTGCTCGCCGAGGCGCTCTCCCCGCTCGGCCCGCGCGAGGGGGACGTGCTGTGCGTCTCGACGAAGATCGTCTCCAAGGCGCTCGGCCTGCGCGTGGCCCCCGAGGAGCGCGACGCGGCGATCGCCCGCGCGGCCGTGCGCACGGTCGCCCGGCGACTGCACACCCGCGTGGTGACCTCGGTGGTGCAGATCCCCTCGGGACCGGTCATGGCGGCCGCCGGGGTGGACTCCTCGAACGCGCCCGACGGGCCGCCGCTGCTCGCCCGAGGACCCCGACGCCTGCGCGCGGGAGCCGCGCGAGGGCCTGCGCGCGCGACTCGGGCTCGAGCTCGGCGTGGTCCTGACCGACACCTCCTCCCGGATCTGGCGCGTGGGCGTCTCCGACATCGCCCTCGGTGCGGCCGGCGTCGCCTCCCTCGAGGACCTGCGCGGCGGGACCGACGCGGGCGGACGGGCGCTGACGGTGACTGTGCGGAACCTCGCCGACGAGCTCGCCGCCGCCGCCGATCTCGTCAAGGGCAAGGCCAGCGGCGTCCCCGCCGCGCTGGTGCGCGGCGCGGACGGGGCGACCGCCGCGGACGTGCCGGCCCGGGAGCTGTCCCGCACAGGGAGCGAGGACTGGTTCCGCCGCCCGAGCCTGGAGTCGGTGTGGGTCGCCCTCGGCCTCGCCCCCGAGCAGGAGCCCGTCGCGCGGATGTCCCCCGAGCCCGCCGCCGAGCGGATCGCACGGGCGCTCGAGGTCGCCACCCTCCCCGCCCCGGGCACGGCCCGTACCGGGCGCGCGCCACGACGGTCCGGGAACCTTCAGGCGGGGTGCATATCGTGGTGGAGCGCGCGGACGCCTCCACGACATCGCTGATCGACGCCGCGGCTCTCGCCGAGCGGATCCGCACCGCCCTCGGCGCCGAGTCCCTCGGCGAGGCCCTGCCCGAGGTGCCCGTGCGGCTCGTCCCCGACCCCGAGGAGGACCCCCGATGAGCACCGCATCGACCACCGCGACCTCGCTCCTGCTGGCACCGCTCGAGGCGCTGGGTCCGCCGCCGGCGCTCGCCTGGCACGGGGAGGCCTCCCGCATCGAGCTCTCCGGCCATGTCCTCGCCAACTGGGTCATCAAGGCGATCGGGCACCTCCACGACGAGGTCGCGCTCGAGCCGGGTGACGTGGTCGTGCTGGATCTCCCGCCCCACTGGAAGCGGCTCGTGCTCGCCCTCGCGGCCTGGTCACTCGGCGGGGAGGTCGTCACCCTGCCGCGCCGCCTCGCCGGGGACGGGCCGAGGGCCGGTCAGGACGCGCCGGAGGGGACGGAGGATCCGGCGCCGGAGGACGTGACCGCGGAGGCCCTGCCCGAGCGCGTCGAGGATCCCGGCGTGGTGGTCACCGACCGGCCCGGCTCGGCCCTCGCGGGCTCCGCGGACGAGGTGCTGGCCGTCCAGCCCGTCTCCCTCGCGCCGCGCTACGACGGGGAGCTCCCGCCGCTGGTGCGCGACTGGGTGCTCGAGGTGCGCGGCGGCTCCGACCGGCTCTCCGTGCCCCTGCCGGACTGGTCCGGCCCCTCCCCCGCCGCGAGCTCCGAGCGTTCCCCGCGCCTGCTGGTGGAGGGCGACGGGCTGGGCGTCGTGCCGCGGTCGCTCGAGGCCTGGGCCGCGGGCGGCGGCGTCGTCGGCCCCGCCGCCTCGGTGACGGACCATCGCGCCGCCGAGGAGGGCGTCACCGCCCGCGCCTGATCCCTCCCCGCCCGGTGGCGACCGGGCCGGGCGGGTCAGCTCGCGCGGAGGGTGGCGACGGCCCGGCCGGGCTCGCCGTCGAAGATGGTGCGCCCCTTCTGCATCACCACGATGCGGGTGCAGAGCCGCTCGAGCATCTCGAGCTCGTGGGAGACGACGATCATCGTGCGGCCGGCGGCCTGCGGCTCGCGGATCCGCTCGAGGCACTTCTTCTGGAAGGGCTCGTCGCCCACCGAGAGGATCTCGTCGACCAGGAAGATGTCGGGGTCGGTGTGCACCGCGACGGAGAAGGCCAGGCGCAGGAACATGCCCGAGCTGTAGTACTTCACCTCCGTGTCGATGAACTCCTCGATCTCGCTGAACGCGACGATCTCGTCGAAGCGCTCCTCGAGCCGCTCCCGGGACATGCCGAGGATCGCGCCGTTGAGGAACACGTTCTCGCGTCCCGAGAGGTCCGGGTGGAAGCCGGCGCCCACCTCGATCAGCCCGGCGACGCGGCCGCGCAGCAAAGCACCCGGCCGGCATCGGGGAAGAGCACTCCGGAGATCGTCTTGAGCAGGGTCGACTTGCCCGAGCCGTTGAAGCCGATGAGCCCGACGGTCTCGCCGGCGTGGACGGTGAGGTCCACGTCGTCCAGCGCCATGAAGGTGTCGGCGAGCTTCTTGCGGCCGCAGGGCGGAGAACACCAGCTCCTTGAGGGAGCGGTCGTGGCGCAGGGAGAAGCGCTTGGAGACGTGCTCGATGCGCACCATCTCCCGGTCGGTGGGGACCGCCGCGGACTGCGGGACGTCCTCGATCTTCGGGCTCATCGCGGCCCTCCTCTCACAGTTCCTGGGCGAAGCGCCGCTTGGAGCGCTCGAAGACGATCGTGCCGAGCACGAACACCACGGCGGCGATCAGCGGCCCGGCCCACCACAGGCCGAAGGGCTCGCCCGGCGTCACGAGGGTCTCGCTGCCCGGGACGCCGGAGGCGATCTCGTCCACGACCGGGCTCGAGTAGCGCCAGAACGCCGTGTGGAAGAGCCGCACCACGATCGTGAGCGGGTTGAGCTGGTACAGCCACCACCAGATCGTGCCGTCGATCTGCCGCCGCACCATGTCGATGCGGTACAGCACCGGGGACAGCCACGTCGCGACCATGATGATGAGGTCTACGAAGTTCTCCACGTCCCGGAAGGCGGCGTTCAGCGCGGCGGTGAGCATGCCCAGCCCCATGGTGAACACCAGCAGGATGAGCATGCCCAGCAGGAAGGCGACCGCCGCCGTGGGCGAGGGCGACCAGCCGTTGACCAGCGCGCCGATCACGAGCACCAGCGGCTGGGGCAGGAAGTGCACCAGGGCGACGAGCATGCTCGCCCAGGGGAAGAGCTGGTTGGGCATGTAGATCTTCGAGACCAGCGCGGCGTTGCCCGTGATCGAGCGCGTCGCGTTGCCGAACACCTCGCCGAACAGATTCACCACGACGATCCCGCTGAAGAGGTAGACCGCGTAGGCCGGGGTGCCCTTGTTCAGCTCGAGGAACACGCCCATGGCCAGGTAGAAGACCATGAACTGCACGGCCGGCTTGACGTAGCTCCAGACCATGCCGAGCACGTCGCCGCGGTAGCGGACCCGCGCCTCCTTGCGCACCAGCGGCTTCAGCAGGAACCGCTCCAGGAACGGGTTCAACCAGCCGGCGTCCTGCCCCGGGGCGCGCCAGCCCTCGGCCTGCTCGGCGGCGGTCGGGACCCGGCGCGACCGGCCGCCGGACGTCGCCGTCACGCGGAGGTGCTCTCGGACGGCGCGTCGGGGCGCTCGGAGGACTCCTCGACCGCGTCACGGTCGTCGATCCCCGGGCGCACCGGGGCGGGGTTCGCCGCGAAGGTGCGCTCCCAGGCGGGGAAGGACGTGATCTCGTCGGCCGCGGCGCGGTACTCGTCCCGCAGACGGTTCCACTGGCGGTAGAGGTCCAGGTGGGTGCGGGCGGAGCGGGCGAGCATCGTGCGCACCTGCTCGGGCCGGCGCTTGTACCAGGCCACCTTGGTGCCCTCGGCATTGGAGACGACGGCGCTGTCGTAGTGGCTGAGGGTCCACCACTTCGCGTCCTGGTGGGCGACGAGCGCCTGCGGATGGCGACGCGCCTTCTCCGTCGGTCGCGCGAGCGCCTGGCGGCCCATGGCCTTCACGGTCCAGGCGGGCAGCAGCGCACGGTGCGGCGCGGAGAAGGCGCGGCCCTTGTGCGGCGGCTTCGAGACCTGCACGTCCGGGAACGAGTCCGCGTCCGGGCGCGTGACGGAGTCGTCGTGCTCCTGCGCCATCTGCCGCGGCTCGGGCGCCTTGGTGCCGATCTCGTCGTGGAGCACGCCGGGGCCGCGCAAGACGTCCGCCTGGGCGTACAGACGCGCGGCCTGCGTGTAGTACTGCATGGAGAGCAGGTGCTTGACGTCGATGCCCTGGGACTCGGTGAGCACGCGGCCGCCCCGCTCGTAGCCAGAGTGCAGCAGCGCGGTGATGATGCGGTTGCGCTCGTGGAAGTAGATCTGCCAGTCCAGCGCGTCGTTCTTGTCGGTCCAGGTGATGTGCCAGACCGCCGCGCCGGGCAGGGACACGGTCGGGTAGCCGGCCTTCTTCGCGCGCGCCCGTACTCGGCGTCGTCCCACTTGATGAACACCGGCAGGCTGAGCCCGATCTCCCGCACGGTCTCCGTGGGGATCAGGCACGTCCACCAGCCGTTGTAGTCCACGTCCGCGCGACGGTGCAGCCACGGGGTCGAGCGCAGCGGGCCGGCGGCGAAGTCGTGGCCGATGGTGCTCTCCGGGATCGTGACTTTGGGCTGGATCGCCCACGGGTCCACGCTCTCGCCGAAGGCGTGCAAGACGGAGCGGTTGTTCAGGTCGAACATGTGCGCGCCCACCAGCACCGGGGTGCGGGTGAAGTCCGCGAAGGTGAGCATGCGCGCAGCAGCGACTCGGGCTCGATGTCGAGGTCGTCGTCGCTGTTGATCACGTAGGTGGAGGAGCCGTTGGTGGAGGCCTCGTACATGCCGCGGGAGAACCCGCCGGAGCCGCCGATGTTCCCCTGCTCGATGATCCGCGGCTGGTCGCCCATCGCCTCCTGCAGCGGGGCGAGCTCCGCGTGGTCGCGTAGCCGGTCCGAGCCCTGGTCCACCACGTACATGACGTCGAGCTTCTCGCGCAGATCGGGATCCTTGCTGATCAGCGAGATGTTGTCGAGGACGTAGGAGACCTTGTTCATCGTCGTCATGGCGATGGAGAAGGTGCCCTCGGTGCGGGCGTCGGAGGCGTCGGCCGTCCACTCCGCGCCGAGGATCGTCAGCGGTCGCTCCCCGGTGATGACGTCGAACCAGTACCAGCCGCCGTCGCCGAAGGCGGTCAGCGGGAGCGTGAAGCGAGAGGTGCCCTCCGTCTGGACCGAGACCATGTCCTGGCGCTGGATGGCGCCGCGGGCGTTGGAGCGGTAGACGATGATCTGGCCGGAGCCGCGGGTGGAGACCGACAGCGTCACCTCGCGCACCGGGGTCCAGCGCCGCCAGTAGCTGGCCGGGAAGGCGTTGAAGTAGGTGCCGAAGGAGCGCAGCGACTGCTCGGGCACGTACAGGCCGAACCGGGTGCTGAGCTCGTCGATCTTCGGTCGCCCGGTGGTCGGGGCCGGGGCGGCGTTCGCGGAGGAGTTCTCGTGGGACTCCACCGGGGCGCCGCCGAGCCCGAAGGCGGCGGCGTGGGCGCCCGAGCGCGCCGCGTGGGACTCCAGGTACAGGGGGATGACGTCCGGGGCGGGCGAGAGCGGCATGATCAGCCGCTGCAGGACTCGCTGCGGTGCCTGGTCCGCGGCATCGCTCCGGATCGCGCTGGGGGTGGTGCTCACGTCGTGGAACTCCTCGTCGTCCGCGGGGTCAGCCGCGAAGAAGGTCGGGCGCGACTTGTTGTCGGCCATGGACAGGGCGGAGCCGATGGCCATGTGCATGTCGAGGTACTGGTAGGTGCCCAGCCGCCCGCCGAACAGGGTGCGGGGCTCGGCGTCGGCGCGCTTGCGGTACTCGAGCAGGCGCTCGCGATCCGTGCCGGAGCTGATCGGGTAGTACGGCTCGTCCCCGGACTCCGCGAAGCGGGAGTACTCGCGCTGGATGACCGTCGCGTCCTTGGTGTAGTCGCGCTCGGGGTGGAAGTGGCGCGGCTCGATGATGCGAGTGTAGGGCACCTCGGCATCGGCGTAGTTCATGACGGAGGTGCCCTGGAAGTCGCCGACCTCCAGGTGCTCGGTCTCCAGGTCGATGGTGCGCCAGCCGAGCTCGCCGAGCTCGTGGTCGAAGTAGCGGTCCACCGGGCCGGTGTAGACCACGGGGATGTTCCCGCGCACGGCGTCGCGGTTCAGCGGCTGGGAGGTGTCGAAGTAGTCGGTGTCCAGGAGCACCTCGATGTCCGGGTGGTCCGCCATCCGCTCGAGCCACGCGGTGTAGCCCTGGGCGGGCAGGCCCTCGTGGGTGTCGTTGAAGTAGCGGTTGTCGTACGTGTACCGCACCGGGAGGCGGGAGATGATCGAGGCGGGCAGGTCCTTGGGGTCGGTCTGCCACTGCTTGCCGGTGTAGTTCTTGATGAACGCCTCGTAGAGCGGGCGACCGATCAGCGAGATGCCCTTGTCGTTGAGGTTCTCGGGGTCCTTGCCGGCGAACTCCCCGGCCTGCTCGGCGATCAGGGCGCGCGCCTCGTCGGGCGTGTAGGCGGCCTGGAAGAACTGGTTGACGGTGCCGAGGTTGATCGGCATCGGGTACACCACACCCTGATGGGTCGTGTACACCTTGTGCTGGTAGCCGGTGAAGCTCGTGAAGCGGTTGACGTACTCCCACACCCGGTCGTTCGAGGTGTGGAAGAGGTGGGCCCCGTACTTGTGGACCTCGATGCCGGTGACCGGATCGGCCTCGGAGTAGGCGTTGCCGCCGATATGGGAGCGGCGGTCGATGATGGTCACCTTGGCGCCGTGCTCGGCGACCGCGCGCTCGGCGATGGTCAGTCCGAACAGGCCGGAGCCGACGATCAGGAGGTCAGGAGTCGACACAGGGGGTCCTTTCGATGCTGGCGGGTTCTCCGCCGGGGACTCGATCACACTAGCGGAGGCGCGACCGGGGGACGGCTCCCCGCCTCGGCGCGCCGGATCGTGTGGCAGTGGTCATGCGGTGCGGCCGTCGTGCTCGACGAAGCGCCGGTAGGCCAGGCGACGCGCCCATCCCGGGGCGAGGCGGTAGACGCCCCGCTCCCCCACGTTGCGCAGGAAGCCGGTGGGGGTGGTCACGCGGTCCTTCACGAAGCGGCGCCGCAGGCGCAGGTCGCTCGCGAAGAGCCGCCACCCGCCGCGACGGGCGAAGAGGTGCTCGTCCACGCGGTAGTCCACGAGCACGTCCGGGAGGTTCGCCATCCTCGCCCCGCCCAGCATCATCCGCTCCCAGAGCCAGTAGTCCTCCAGCAGCGGCAGGTCGCGGTAGCCGCCGACGGCGAGCACCGTCGAGCGGCGCGAGCACCATCGTGGGGTGGTGGAAGGGGCTGTGCCGCGGGAGATAGGCGGTGATCTCGGCGTGGGTCAGGGGGCGTGTTCGCAGCGGTCCCTCGCCAGGGGCGATGCGGTCGCTGAACTCGCGCATCGCCCCGCCCAGCAGGTCAAGGCCCTCGGCCTGCATCCGCGGGATCTGGAGGGCGAAGCGCTCGGGGCGGCACAGGTCATCGGCGTCGGCGCGGGCGACGAGCTCGTACGGGGAGCTTTCGAGGCCGTCCTGGAGCGCGGCCGCGACGCCGCGATGGGCGCTGTGGCGCGAAGACGGTCGCCGGGCCGTGGGCACCGGCCTCGACACGCTTCACCAGCTCCTCGAGCTCTGGCGTGAGAGGGCCGTCGACCGTGAGGATGAGCAGGTCGGGGCGGAGCCGCTGCCCCTCGGTGGCGGAGACGACGGCCTGCTCGACCCGCTCGCCCCGGTCCTTCCCCCACAGCGGCATGAGCACCGCGAAGGGCTCGGCGCGCTCGGGGCGCCCGGCGGGACGGGCCGGGCGATCGTCGGCAGTCCGGCCGACGGGCCCGTCGCCCCGCGCGTCGCCGACGGGCATGTCGGTCCCTCGGTCGCCGGCGGTCACGGCGGACTGCGCGGGATCGGTCACCGGCCGGCCGCCCGTTCGATCGCGCGGATATCCGCGCGGCCTCGCCGTCCGCGGCGAGCACCGCCGCGGAGGGGCGGGGGCCGCGACGCGCGCCGCGAGCACGCCGCGCGACCCCACGCCGGCCACGTCGCCGCGGTGGCGGGCCAGCACGCCGAGCCAGCCGAGCGCGGTGCGCCCGCCGTGCAAGACCCGCTCGAGGGGGCTGAAGGAGTCGGTGCGCAGCGGCGCCCACAGGCGGTTGCGCACGTCGTAGTAGAAGCGGGCGCCGGGGCTCGTCTGGGCGTTGCCGAAGCGGGCGGTGCGGTGCTCGACGACGGAGGACGGCACCTGCGGCCCGCGGCCGTGCCGCGGCGAGGCGCCCGGTGTGCTCGAAGTCGTCGGACCAGATGAAGTAGTCCGCGTGGGGCAGGCCGAGACGGCGCACGTCCTGACCGTTCAGCAGTGCGGAGACGTAGCTGGCGGTGCGGATGGGGCGGCCGCCGGCACGGGCGGCGTCGCGCTTCTCGCGGGCGCTCGCGCCGAGGCGGGTGCGCTGGGTGTTCATCGGGTGGTCGCGGCCGTCGGTCCACACCGCGCGCGAGCTGAGCACGCTCAGCCGCACCGGCGAGTCGCCGAGGGCGTCCAGCGGCGCGATGAGGGCGCCCGGCCGGGGCACCGTGTCGTCGTCCATCACCCACACCCAGTCCGCGTCGTGGCGCACGAGCGCGCGGGCGATCCCGGCGGCGAAGCCGCCCGCCCCGCCGACGTTGCGGTGCAGGTGGACGACGTCGGCGCCGAGGGGGTGCTCGTCGGCCACCCGGCCGCTGGCGTCGCTGGAGGCGTTGTCGATCACGACGACCGCATCGGGCCGGCGGTCCTGCGCGGCGAGGCCGTCGAGGCACTGGGCGAGCAGCTGCTCGCGGTTGTAGGTGACGACCACGGCGACGACGCGCTCGCTGAGCGCCTCGGGATGGGCGGCGCCCTCGACGTGTCCGGGCCGGCCGGCGGTCTGACGGGTCTCGTCCGCGGGTGCGGTGTCGCTCACTGCGCCTCCTGCTGGGGGTTCCGTGCCGCCTGCGCGGCGCGACCCCAGTGTACGGAGGCGCCGCCTCCCCTCCGCGACGCCCGGGGGACGGAGCTGTGAAGGTTCTCGGGAGGTTCTCCGAATCCTGACCCGCTCCCCCGCGCCCCTCGGGCGAGCCGGACGCCGCGCCCGCTACTCTGGCGAGCGCCGCAGGCCCGGAGCACCCCACCGAGCACTCTCCCCATGCCCGGATCCGATCTGCCGCAGACCGCCGGGGCAGGGTCCCGGCCGGGAAGGAGACCGCTGTGAGCGACCAGCGACCGCCCCGCTCCCCGCGTCCGGGCGGGCCCCGCCGCCCCAGCGGGCACCGCGCCCGCGCCGGAGGCGAGCGCCCGTGCGGTGCCGCGCCGCGCCGACGGCGCCCCCGCTCCGCGCCCCCGCGGCGAGGGCCAGGGGCCCCACCGCTCCTCCGGACACGCGGGCCAGGCCGGAGGCTCCGGCCGCAGAGGCGATGCCGCAGGTCCTGCGCCGACCCGTCCCCTGCCGCGTGTCGAGGGGTCCACGGGTGCCAGCGGTCCCGGGGCGCATCCCGAGGACGCGCGCGCCGGAGCGTGGGGCGAGCGACCCGCAGCCCGTGCACGACGGCCGCGGACACGGCGGCCCTGCCGGGCCCGGCGGTCCGCCGCGCACCCGGCGCCGCCGGTCCCGGATCCCGCGCCCGATGCGGCTCGGCGCGACCCTCGCGGTCTCGCTGCTGGTGATCGTGCTGGGCTGGGGCGCGGGCCTCACCCTCTGGGCGAACAGCCGGATCGAGCACGTCGATGCGCTCTCCGAGGCGGAGAACACGCCCGGGACCACGTATCTCATCGCCGGCTCCGACAAGCGCGACGGCGAGGCCGTGAACGCCGACGGCACCGAGGGCGCCCGTACGGACACGATCATGCTCCTGCACAAGGCGCGGGGCGGGAAGAGCTACTTGATCTCCCTGCCCCGCGACACCCTCGTGGACATCCCCGGGTACGGGGGCTACAAGCTCAACGCCGCCTACTCCTTCGGCGGCGCTCCCCTGCTGGTCGAGACCGTCGAGGAGTTCACGGGGCTGACGATCGACCACTACGTCGAGATCGGCTTCGACGGTGTCTCGCAGGTGGTCGACGCGGTCGGCCACGTGAATCTGTGCATCGACCAGGACGTGGACGACGAGAAGTCGGGGCTGAAGATGACGGAGGGTCGCCACGACGTGGGCGGCGAGCAGGCCCTCGCCTTCGTGCGCGCCCGCTACTTCGACCCGACCGCCGACATCGGCCGCCAGGCCCGCCAGCGGCAGTTCGTCTCCGCGCTGATGGACCGCGCCACCTCCCCCGCCGTGCTCGCTGAACCCGATCACGCAGGTGCGTCTCGCGGGCGCCGGCTCCGGCGCGCTGACCACCAGCGACGGCACCGGCATCGTGGACGTGGCCCGGATGGCGCTGACCGCCCGCTCCGCGATGGGCTCGGGCTCGCTGTCGATCCCGATCGAGGATCCCGAGTACCAGACCAACAACTCCGGCGTCGCGATCCTCACCGACGACGAGGACATCAGGGCGTTCTTCGAGTCGGTGGCCGACGGCACGGCCGAGCCCGAGCCGGCGGAGGGGTGAGCCGAGGGCGCGTGCGAGAGCGCCCTTCACGACGAGGAGCGGCCGACGCCCCAGGGGACGTCGGCCGCTTCCTTGTCATGGGTCCTTGCGGGCCGGGTCCGTGCCCCGTGGGGCGCCGGGCTCAGCGGAAGAGCATGTCGATGACGATGTTCACCGAGTTCAGCACCGCCTGGCCCTTCGAACGGGAGTAGTCGGTGTAGAGAATGTGCACCGGGTGCTCGGCGACGGTGAGCTTGTGGCGGCCGATCTCCTCGACGATCTCGGAGGCGTGCGCCATCCGGTTCTGCTCGATGGTGATCTTCTCGCACGCCTCGCGGCCCAGGACCCGCGACCCGTTGTGGGCGTCGGTGAGCTTCACCCCGGAGGTCAGGTTCGAGTACCAGACCGCCCCGCGCGAAGACCATGCGCTTGATCAGGCCGGGCTTGGTGCGGTCGTCGAGGAAGCGGGAGCCGAGCACGATGTCCACGCCCTCCGCATCCCGCTTGACGATCATCTCCGCGGCGTCGTCGACCTGGTGCGCCCGTCGGCGTCGAAGGTCACGATCTGCCGCATCTGCGGGTCGCGCGCCGCGTAGTCGATGCCGGTCTTCAGCGCCGCGCCCTGGCCCATGTTGTAGGGGTGGCGCACCACGGCGGCCCCGGCCTCCTCGGCGATCCGGGCCGAGCCGTCCGCGCCGCCGTCGTCCACGCAGACCACGAGCGGGTAGCGGGAGCGCAGGTCACGGATCACATCGCCGATGACGACGCCCTCGTTGAACAGCGGCACGACGAACCAGGTGCAGTCGGCCCCGGGCGCGTTCGTGGCGCGCGAGGGGTCAGGGCTGTCCATGGGTTCTCCTCGTGTGACGGAGCATTCGGCGGCCGGGAGGCGCACGCCCGAGGAGGATACCCTGTTGGGGTGGACACTCTGCTCGAAGCGCTCGGCCCTGCCCTCGGGGTGAGCGGGCGCACCTTCATCATCCAGCCGCTGCTGGTGGCGGGGATCGTGGCGATCGTCGCGTGGCTCTTCGTCAAGCGCGGCGCGAAGCGGCTCGCCGTCCGGCGGTCGCTCGTCATCGCCTTCGCCGTCTTCGCGGCGCTGACCGTGCTGTTCCCCACGATGCTCACGCGCGTGGCGCACATGGTGGGGGTGGGGCGCGGCGCCGATCTGCTCCTGTACGCGACGGTCCTGGTGTCGCTGGGCTTCCTGGCCCTCCAGGAGGCGCGGACGAAGAACGCCGAGAAGCGCACCACCTATCTGGCCCGACGGCTCTCCCTCGACGAGGTGGAGCCGGCCGTGCAGTACCGGGAGCGCTCCCTGCGCGAGCACGACGGATGACGGGCACCGCGAGCCTCCTCCTCGTCGTCCTGATCGTCCTCGCCGCCGCGTACGTCCCCGGCTATCTCGCCGTCCGCGCGCTGGCCGGCTCCCGTCTGATCGCCCTCGCGTTCGCGCCGGCGATCGGGACCGCGGTGGCCGGGATCGGCGCGATCATCGCCTCCATGGCGGGGGTGGCCTGGACGCTGCTCCCCTTCGCGGTCCTCTCCGCGCCGCTGGTGCTCCTCGCCCACCTCCTCGCCCGGCGCGGGGTGCGCCTCCCCTCGACGGTGCTCGACGGCCCGTCGCTCGCCCCGCGCCCGCTCGCGGCGCACCTGGGCTGGGCCGGCGCGCTCGTCGCCGGGCTCGCGGTCGCGGTGGTCCCCATCGCGCGGCAGGCCGGCGGCGCCGACGCCGTGCTGGAGCGCTACGACACGCTCTACCACCTCACCGCGCTGACCCACATCCGCGAGACCGGCGACGGCTCGAGCCTCACCCTGAACGCGGTGACCAGCGGACCCGGGCACCGTCCTCCTATCCCGCGGCCTTCCATGACCTGGCCGCGCTGGTGCCCGGCGTCGACATCCCGATCGTGCTGAACGGCTCCGTGCTCGCGCTCGCGGTGGTGCCGTGGGTGGTGGGCCTCGCGCCGCTGGCGCGGACCCTGTTCCCGCAGGTGCGGTGGGCACCGCCCGCCGTCGCGCTGGTCGCCGCGGTGATCCCCGCCAGCCCGCTGAACCTGTGGATCCATCTCTCCCCCGTCCCGAACCTCACCGGCTTCGCCGCCCTGACCGGGGCGCTCGCCGGCGCGGTCGCGCTCTGGCACGCCCTGACCGGCCCGGTGCGCGCCCGGACGGGCCTCGACGAGAACGCCTCGGTCTCCGTCCTGCAGTCGGCGTCCTCCCCCGCCGTGCGCGACGCGCCCGACGGCTCCGCCGACGCGGCCCCGGTGTGGCCTGCGATCGGGGCGGCGCTCGGGGTGGTGGGGTTCTCCGGGATCGGTCTCACGCTCATGCGACCGAACGTCGGGGTGATGGCGCTGATCCTGATCGCGGTGCTGACGATCGTGACGGGGCTTCCCCTGTGGCACACCTGCCGGCGCCTCCTCGCCGTGCCGGTCCTCGCGCTCGCTGCCCGTCGCGGTGCTGACCTACACCCCGCTGGGCGCCCGGGTGACGGGCTTCTCCGGCGGTCTGCAGGTGCCGTGGTGGTCGGCGCTGGGCGAGGTGGGCCTCGGCCTGCTGACGGTGTGGCCGATGGCGTTGGGGACGGTGATCGCGGTGCTGTGGTGGCCGGGCCTGGTCTCCACGTCGCGCGGCCCGCTGCGCTGGCTGGCCGCGGCCTGGATCGTGGTCGCCGTGATGTACCTCGACGCCGCGGTCGACTCGCCGCTGAACCTCTCGGTCCTCTTCTTCCGCGGCCAGGACCGGATCGCGATCCCGCTCGCGATGCTGTCCGCGCCGCTGGTGGTGCCGGGGTCGCAGGCCTGGGCGCGCCTGCTGCGGCGCTCCCTGCCGCTGGGCGGGCCGACCGTCCGTGGCCGCGCCGTGGTCGCGGTGCTGGTCGTGCTCGCGACCCTCGCGGCCCTCGGCTCGGTCCCGCCGCGGCTGGACAACGCCGAGAAGAACCTCGCGGCGGAGTATCCCGGGCGGGGCCGCTTCCTCCAGGCCGACGAGCTCGAGGCCTTCGCCCGCATCGCCCCGGAGCTGGACCCGGACCTGTCGATCCTGGCCAGCCCGTACTCGGGCGCGGCGCACATGTACTCGCTGTACGGGCTGAACGTCCATCTGCCCGTCGCGGGCACGGCGCTGACCGACCAGGACCGCGCCGCGATCGCGGCGGTCCCCTACGCCGACCGGTGGACCTGGCGCGCCGGACCCTCGCGGATGCGGGGATCGGCTACATCTACCAGGAGCGGCGACCCTACCAGTACGACCCCGCCTTCAGCGCGATCGAGCAGGGCGGGGAGTCCCTCGGCACCGTCCTGTTCGAGACGGACCACTCGCGGCTGATCCGGATCGAGTGCGATCCGACGCCGTGACCCCGCCCCGTCGCTGATCCCGACGGAGCGCCGACCCCTGCACGGGGCCTGCCGCCGCCCCGCTCGCCGGCACGGACGGCGAGAGGGCGCCACGGCTCGCAGCCCGTGGCGCCCTCTCCGCATCTGCCGGGCCTCCGTGGGGTCAGCCGGCGACGGCCTTCCGGGTCACCTCGATGACGCGCTCGACGTCCTGGTCGGTCAGGCCCGGGAACATCGGCAGCGAGATCTCGCGGCGGTAGTAGTCCTCCGCCACGGGGCACATCCCGCGCTGGTAGCCGAGGTCCTCGAAGACCGGGTGCCAGTAGGCGGGGATGTAGTTGACCTGCACCCCGATGCCCTGCTCGCGCATGGCCTCGAAGATGGCGCGGCGCCGCTCGGCGGGGACCCGCAGCGGATAGAGGTGCCAGGCGGGCGCCGCCCCTCGGGCACGCCCGGGATGTCGACGCCCTCGAGGTCGCCGAGCGCCTCGTCATAGGCCTTCTTCACCTCGGCGCGGCGGGCCACGAACGCATCGAGGCGTGCGAGCTGGCTCGTGCCGAGCGCGCACAGCACGTCCGGCAGGCGGTAGTTCAGCCCGAAGCTGTGGACCTCCTGGTGCCAGGGGCCCTCGTCGGGATAGCGCCGCACCGCCTTGTCGCGCACCAGGCCGTGGTTCTTGAACGCCCGGGCGCGGGCGGCGAGCTCCGCGTCGGCCGTCACGACGGCACCGCCCTCGGCCGTGGTGAGGTTCTTCGTCGGGAAGAACGAGTAGGTCGTGAGGTCGGCGAGGGAGCCCACCGGGGCGCCGTCCTGGGTGGAGCCGATGGAGTGCGCGGCGTCCTCGAGGAACAGTGCGCCCTGCCGGGAGGCGATCTCGCGCAGGGCCGTGGCGTCGACCGGCACGCCGGCGTAGTCGACGCCCGCGATGACCTTGGTCCGCTCGGTGACCGCGGCCTCGACGGCGGCGGGGTCGAGGTTGCCGGTGGCCGGGTCGACGTCCGCGAACACGATCTTCGCACCGTGCAGGGCGGCGCCCGCGGCGGTCGCGACGAAGGTCAGCGGGGTCGTGACGACCTCGTCGCCGGGCTCGATGCCGGCGGCGGCGTAGGCGACATGCGGCGCGGCGGTGCCGGAGGTGACCGAGACCGCGTGCTCCACGCCCGCGCGCTCCGCGATCGCCGCTTCGAACCGGTCGACCTCGGGGCCCGTGGTCAGCCAGTCGCTGCGCGCGGCGCCGCCTCGACGGCCGCGATGTCGTCGGACTCGATGGACTGACGGCCGTACGGCGCGACCTCAGATCCCTCCCTCGATGATGTCCGCGATCTCCTGCTGGGTGTACCACTGGTCGTTGGAGTCCGAGCGGAAGAAGAACCCGGGCTCGACCGGCACGGCGCCCTCGGGGGCCTTGTAGCCCCAGGTCGCGAGGTCGGGCTGGATGATGAAGTACTTGCCGTCCTCGATGATGACCGCGCGGCGGCCCTCCTCGGGGCTGATCATCTCCTCGTGGAGCTTCTCGCCGGGGCGCAGGCCCACGTCGACCATCTCGGCGCCGGGCACGACGGCCTGTGCGAGGTCGGTGACCTTCATGGAGGGGATGCGCGGCACGAGCGGCTCGCCGCCCTGCATGAGCTCGAAGGTGTCGATGACCATCTGCACGGCCTGCGGCAGGGTGATGAAGAAGCGGGTGCAGGTCATGTCCGTGATCGGCGGCTGGCTTGCCCTCCTCGCCGAGGCGGCGGAAGAAGGGGATGACCGAGCCGCGCGAGCCCATCACGTTGCCGTAGCGCACCACGGCGAAGCGGGTGTCGTAGCTCGCGGCGTAGTGGTTGCCCGTGATGAAGAGCTTGTCGGCGGTGAGCTTGGTGGCGCCGTAGAGGTTGATCGGGCTGGAGGCCTTGTCGGTGGACAGGGCCACGACCTTCTTGACGCCGGCGTCGATGGACGCCTCGATGACGTTCTGGTCGCCGAGGATGTTGGTCTTGACGAACTCGAAGGGGTTGTACTCCGCGGTGTCGACCTGCTTGAGCGCGGCGGCGTGGACGACGTAGTCCACGTCCTTCAGCGCACGGGCGAGGCGGCGCTCGTCGCGGACGTCCCCGAGGAACCAGCGCAGGCGGGGGTCGTTGCCGAACTGGTTGCGGACCTCGTACTGCTTGAGCTCGTCCCGCGAGAAGACGACGACCCGTCGCGGGTTGTGGTTGTCGAGCACCTCACGCAGGAAGGCCTTGCCGAAGGAGCCGGTCCCACCGGTGATGAGGATGGAGGCACCGTTGAGGAGCGACATGCAGATCTCTTTCGTCGACGGGGTTGGGGCGGCGCGCGGGCGACCCAGGACGCGCGTGCCATTATGGCACGGTGACCGATACACGAACCGTCGCAGTGATCCAAGCTCGGACAGGTTCCTCCCGCCTCCCCGGGAAGGTGCTCCGGCCGCTCGGCGGCCGACCGGTCCTGGGGTGGATGGTGCGGGCCGCCCGCGCCGCCAAGGGCATCGAGGACGTGGTGGTGGCGACGTCCACCGCCCCCGGGGACGACGCCGTCGCCGAGCTCGGCGAGGAGCTGGGCGTGCAGGTGGTCCGCGGCAGCGAGGACGACGTCCTCTCCCGCTTCGTGCTCGCCCTGGAGGAGACCGGGGCCGATGCGGTGGTGCGCCTGACCGCGGACTGCCCGCTGGCGGACCCCTCGCTGATCTCCGCCGTGGTGGGGCTGTGGAAGACCGATCCGTCGCTGGACTACACCGCGACCACGCTGGTGCGCACGCCGCCGCGCGGACTGGACGTCGAGCTCGCCTCCCGGGAGGCGCCGCTGACGGCCGATGCGGAGGCCGAGAGCTTCCACCGCACGCACGTCACCTCCTATCTCTACGACTCCAAGCGCTACTTCCGCACCATGGGCCTGGTCGTCCAGCCGGCCGCGAACGACCTGCGGGTGACCCTGGACACCGTCGAGGACGGCGAGATGCTCGACGCGGTCGTCGCCGAGCTGGGGGATCGCGCCCCGGCATGGCACGAGGTGGTGGACCTGCTGCGCTCGCGCCCCGACATCACCCGGATCAACGCGGGCGTGCGCCAGAAGAAGCTGGCCGACGGATGACCCACGTCGCGATCCGGTGCGACGCGACCCCGTCGGGAGGCATCGGCCACCTGGTGCGGGCGCTCTCCGTCGCCGACGCCGCCCGCGCCGCCGGGCACACCGTGGTGGTCGCAGGCTCGATCGAGGCACCGCTCGCCCGGCACCTGCTGGCCGAGTCCGGTCTCGAGGTGACCGCGGCGCCCGAGGACCTCGGGATCCTCGCCGCCGAGCAGGGCGCGAGTGTCGTCCACGTCGACGACTACACGATCGGGGCCGACGCCCGGGACCAGGTGCGCGCGGGCGGCGCGCCGCTGTCCTCGATGGAGGACGGCGCCTTCGGCCGCCGTCCGGCCGACGTCGTCGTCGACTCCACGATCCGCGCCGAGCGGGTCGGCCGCCCCGAGGACGGACGGCGGCGGCGAGGTGCTCCTCGGCATCGCCTACGCCCCGATGCGCGCCGAGGTGCGCGCCGCGCGGGAGAAGCGGGTCGACGAGGACCACGACGTCAGCCGCGGCGCCCGGGTGCTGATCGTCATGGGCGGCACCGACGCGACCGGCGCCGCCGGGACCCTCGCCGCCGTCTGCGCCGCGGCAGAGGGCGTCGCGCACGTGAGCGTCATCGCGCCCGAGCACGGCTGGGACGCGGTCCGGGCCGAGGCCGGGGAGGACGTCGAGTCGCTCGCCCCCTCCCCCGCCTTCCTCGAGCGGGCGAGCGCGGCGGACCTCGTGGTCAGCGCCGCGGGCACCACGGCCTGGGAGCTGGCCTGCATCGGGGTGCCGAGCCTGCTGGTCGCGGTGGTGGAGAACCAGCGCGCTGGCTACGAGGCCGCCCTTGCCGAGCGGATCGCCCGCGGGCTCGGCACCCTCGAGCAGGTGCGCACCGACCGCCCTGCGGCGACCGCGGAGGTGCAGCGGGCGATCGCGGACCTGCGCGCGATGCGCGCTGGACCTTGGTTGGGCGGGAGAAGGTCGACGGTCACGGCGCGGAGCGGATCGTCGCCGCCTGGGACGCGGCGCTCGCGCGCCGGATCGGAGCGGCGGAGACGCCGGTCGCGGCGCGTCCCGCGACCCCGTCGGACTCGCCGCCGCTGCTGCGCTGGCGCAACGACCCGGAGACCCGGAAGGTCTCCCGCGACTCCGCCCCGGTGCCGTGGCAGTCCCACTCCACCTGGTACGCGCGGACCCTGGAGAACCCGTCCCGCGAGCTGTACGTCGTCGAGCGGGGCGGCGCGCCCGTCGGCACCGTGCGCTTCGACGCGCTGGAGGAGGCGCCCGCGGGCGAGGAGTGGGAGGTGTCCATCACCCTCGCCCCCGAGGCGCGCGGCCACGGGCTCTCCCGTCCGGTGCTCGCCGCCGGCGAGGCGGCCTTCGGGGCGCGTCACCCCGGCGCCGTCGTCGTCGCCGCGATCCTTCCCGACAACCTGCCGTCCCAGCGGCTGTTCGCCGGGGCCGGCTACGTGCTCGATCCGGACCGCGACGACGGCGAGTTCGACGTGCTGGTCAGACGAGATCCCAGCTGAGCGGCGTTCCGCGCTCGACGTCCTTCGCGAAGGTGCGGCCGAGGACCACGTCGAGATAGCGCGGCTCGAGCCCGCCCGCGGGGCGGATCGAGCGGACGTTCTCCGCGGTGATCTCCTCTCCGGCACGCACGTCCTTCACCACGAACAGCGAGCGGCGCAGGCGCTGGGACTCGGCCTCGGACGTCGTCGGGCCGACGTGCACCTCGCCGAGCGCGAGCCAGGCCGCGTAGGACTCGTCGACCAGGGCCTTCAGCTCCTCGGGCTCGAGGGAGAAATCGGAGTCTACGCCGCCGTCGGCGCGGCGCGCGTGACGTGCTTCTCGAGGATCGCGGCGCCGAAGGCGACGGCCGCGACGCTCACGCCGATGCCCTTGGTGTGGTCGGAGAGGCCGCCGACGACCTTCCAGGTGTCGGCGAGCACCGGGATGGTGCGCAGGTTCGACGCCTCGGCGGTCGCCGGGTAGGAGGAGGTGCGACCGAGCACGGCGATCTGCTCGTTGCCCTCGGCGCGAAGGGTCTTGACGGCGAGGTCCACGTCGCCGGCATCGGCGGCGCCGGTGGAGAGGATCACCGGCTTGCCGGTGCGGGCCACCTTGCGCGCAGCAGCGGGATGTCGCCGATCTCGAGCGACGCGATCTTGTAGACCTGGGCGCCGAGGTCCTCCAGCAGGTCGACGGCCGTGTCGTCGAAGGGGCTGGAGAACGGGATCATGCCGTGCTCGCGGGCGCGGGCGAAGATCGCCTCGTGCCACTCCCACGGGGTGTGCGCCTCCTGGTAGAGGCTGTAGAGGTTCCGTCCGCCCCACAGGCCGTGGCTGTCGGTGATGCGGAAGGCGGGGCCGTCGGCATCGATGGTGATCGTGTCCGCCGTGTAGGTCTGGAGCTTGATCGCCGGGGCGCCGGTCTCCGCGATCGCGTCGACGATCGCGAGGGCGCGACCGAGGTCGCCGTTGTGGTTGCCGGACATCTCCGCGGCTACGAAGGGGGCATGGGTCTCGCCGACCTGGAGGTCGCCGATCCGCAGGGACTTGGGGGTACCGTTCTGGCTGAAGGACATGCGCCGATCGTACTGGAGCAGGTGGCGGCGCCCGCCCGTCAGCTGTGCAGGGTCTCGCGGACGAGACGCTCCAGCCGGGTCCGGCACTCCGCGAGGACGAGGTCGACGCACTCCTGGTAGGGGGCGGTGAAGTCGATCCAGGGCGGGGCGATGATCGTCGAGTTGCGGGAGAGCTGGTCGACGGATGTCCTGCCGCCCGCCGTGCGGTAGAGGTAGTTCTCCGGCGAGAAGCCGAGCGACCAGGTCGGGGTGCCGACGGCGGCGGCGAGCTCCATCGGGACCGTGCTGATGCCGATCACGAGGTCCATGGAGGCGACGTGCGCCGCGAGCCCCTCGAGGTCGTCGAAGAGGTCGACGCCATGGATCTGCCGGATCCCGTGCTCCTCCAGAGAGGCCCTCTCCGCGTCGTCGGTCGCGTGCTGGATCGACCAGAACTCGACCCCGTCCACGTCCAGCAGCGGGGTGAGCCGCTCGAGGCCGATGTACATCATCCGCCGGGTGCCGCCGGAGAAGTGGCTCCTCCACACCAGGCCCACCTTGAGCCTCCCCTCGGCGCGCGGCACGGCCCGGGCGGGATCCGGGACGAGATAGGCGCCGATGTCCTGGCGCGGGAGCACGCCGGCGAAGCGGTTGAAGGTGAGGTTCTGGCCGTAGGTGACGTGGTCGGCGACCTCGACGTAGGGGTCGCAGTGGGCGGGCAGGTGGCTGGCGAGGATGAAGTCGCTGTACCGGCCGTCGTAGACGGGGTTCAGGTGGCCGCGGATCCGACGGGCGACGTCGACGAACTCGATCGTGGGGAAGCTCCGCTCGAGCAGGGTCCGCGCCGCGGGTCGCAGGTGGCGGTGACCCGGTAGCGCGCGGCGAGCTCGCCGAGGTGCGCGCGCCGCGGATCTCGTCGCCCACTCCGTCGTCGGTGATGAGGAAGAGGGAGGAGCCGGGATCCTCGGGCGGCGGCGCGGCGTTCAGGAACCTCTCCCCGAGGTCGCGCTCGAGGATCCGCCACGGCGGCGCGGTGCGGCGCACGCTCCAGGCCTTCAGGTACTGGCCCGTGAGCATGAGGGTGGTCCCCTGGTCGCGGTCGCCGCGGCGGATCCCGGCGCGGCCGGCGCTGGCGCCGCCGTAGCCGATCTCGTTCCGGAGGTCGATGACGGTGCGGTCGCCGTCCAGGCGGGCGTAGACGAGCCGGAGCCCGGTCGCCGCGACGGTGTAGGTCGGGTCCTCGACGAGGACGGAGTGGAGCAGGTCCGCGGCGTCTCGGTGCTCGCCCCGCTCCATCGCGATCAGCCCGCGGCCGCGCGGGCGCCGAGCATCGTCTCCGGCACGCCGCGGAGGGTGGGGACCAGTGCGTCGAGCCCGGGCAGGAGGTCCTTCACGGTGAGCACGCGCAGGAGAGAGTCGCGGGTGTGCACGTCCATGGCGTCGAAGCGGGAGGTCGTCGCCTCGAGGCACGCTTCGTAGAAGTCCTGGTGCGCGGGACTCTGCCCCCGCAGGTCGTGGGCGAGGGCGAGCACGCCCGGCATGCCGCGGTGCTCGGCGGGGACGGCGTCGAGGTCCGCGACGAGGGCGCCCGAGTCGAAGCGCGCGGCGCGGCCTCGGCGACGGCGCGGTCGCGCGGCCCGTGCTCGGACAGCCGCCGCTCGAGGAGGGTGCGGGCGGTGTCCGCGTGCCCGTGGGTGACGAGGTCGTGGACGTAGCGGAGGTTGTCCTTCCAGCGGAAGGGATCCTCGTCCCCGCCGGCGAAGAAGTCCCTCACGTCGATCTTCTCGAACCCGGCCGTGCGGAGGCGGAACTCGCGGAAGCGCAGGTCCCGGAGGGTGGCGCCGGGGGCACGTGAGCCGCCCTCGGAGGTGCGCGGCGTGCGGAGCGCCGCTACCTTCTCGGCGGTGGGGAGACCCGAGAGCTGGATCCACTCGGCGAGCCTCACACGCTGGGCCGGGGTGAGGTCCCGATCGGCGAGGGAGCCGAGATGCGGGGCCAGGAGCTGGTCGGCGCGCGCCCCTCCTGGCCGCTGAGCAGGGTGACGCCGACGAAGCACTCGTCCAGCAGGTCCAGCTCGTCCGTGTCGATCCCGTCCAGCGGCCGCGGCGGCGGAGCGGAAGTTCCTCATCCGTGCGAGATGGCGGGCCCCGGTCAGGACGATGTCCGGGTCGGTCCCCGGGTCGTTCGCCGCGACGAGCGCGCGGCGCTCCGAGAGATCGAGCAGCGGTCTCACGACACGGGTGAGCTTGCGGAACACGGCACCACCTGGGATTCGGGTCGAGCACCGATCGGCTCGTCACTGAGCCTTATCCTATCCGGGTGATCCGCGTGTCACCTGCGAGATCGGAGGCCCGGCCGTGGGTCCGCGGGCAGCGACGCACCCCCGGACGGAGCCGCCCCTCAGGCGGTCCCGAAGATGTCGTGCCGGCTGGCGGGGACCTCGTAGGGGACGAGGTCGTGCGGCGAGGTCGCGAGGCGGAACAGGTCCGACTCGACGTCCTGCAGGGTCTCCTCGTGGCCCGGCACCGGGATCACGAAGGTCGGGCGACCGAGCGCCGCGGACTCCCACAGCGAGGTGGAGAACGTACCCACCGCCATCGCGGAGCGCGTGATGGTGGTCAGCGTGTCCTCCTCGGCGATGTCCACGGCCTCCTCGAGGCCGGCGGCGGCGAGCTCGCGCCCGATGATGGTCCGCTGCGCGGGATGCGGGGCGATCACGACACGCATCTCCGGCCGCTCGCGGACGAGCTCCTGCACGAAGGCGAGGATCCGCCGCGAGCACCCGCGGCTGGGAGACCACGCAGACGTCCCAGCGCTTCTCCACGGTCGAGGGGCTCTCGATCGCAGCGGTGAGCTCCTCCTGCTGGCGCGGCACCACCACGTGCTCGTCGTAGACATTGGTGCGCTCGGCCCAGAAGTCCGACCAGGCGTAGAAGCGGGTCGCGCCGTAGCGGGGCTTCTGCCCGAACCAGAACGACGGGGCATAGTGGCTGGTCAGCGCGTACTGGATGTCCGAGAC
The DNA here is from genome assembly GCF_038396325.1 of Brachybacterium sp. GPGPB12. Taxonomy (NCBI): domain Bacteria; kingdom Bacillati; phylum Actinomycetota; class Actinomycetes; order Micrococcales; family Dermabacteraceae; genus Brachybacterium; species Brachybacterium sp. GPGPB12. The sequence continues at coordinate 1,096,819 of NZ_CP149573.1, forward strand.
CCGCGCCCCGGAGCGGCTCGCGGCCGCTGCGATCCCCGCCCACCAGTGGCTGGAGGCGATCAGCACCTCCTCCGGTCGCACCCGCTCGAACACGGGCGTGAAGAACTCCCGCTCCGCGAGGAACTTCACCAGGCGGTTGCGCAGGTGATCGCCGAGGTCCACCCGGATCCCGAGCGCCTCGCTCAGCGCGGCCTCGAAGGGGCGCGCATCGACCTCGGGCACGCGGAGGTGGGACCAGCGCCGGCGCCAGTCCTTCTTCCACTGCGTGAACTCCGCGAAGGGGTAGACCATGTTCGTCTCGTCCACGTCCGGATAGCCGTCGGCGCCCGGGCGCACCACGAACAGAGACGCGTCGTCGACGAACGGGGCAGTGCGGTAGCCGCTCTGACCGCGCCGCGCGTAGTCGAACACGACCCGGTCGGCCCGAGGAGCCTTCGACAGGCGCTTGCTGCCGAGGTACTCGTCCCGCACGTCGCCGCCGACGGCGGGCGCCGCGCCCCAGAAGCCGGCGGCCTCGGCCAGCTGGATCACCAGTGCCGAGCGTCCGAGCTCCCACAGGTGCACGCCGTCGGCCGTGGTGATCTCGAACAGGCCGTGCTTCCGCTCGGCCTCGCAGAGGCGCTCGAACATCTCGCCGTAGGACCACGGCGGGCTCACGCGTCGGCGCGAGGCGCCGTCGCGCGCCTCCACCCAGTCGTACTCACCGCGCACCGAGACCGTGGGGCGCTCGGCGGTGCCGGCGTTGCGGACCTGCACCCCCCGGTCTGGTTGATCGGCGTCCCGAAGCTGTCCACACCGGCGGTGACCGGGTACCACGGATGGCGCGGGATCTCGCGTCGGGTGGGAGCCGCCGGCGCCCGGGACAGGCCGGAGAGGATGCGCATCGTCGAGGCCGCGGCGCTCGGGCCGATGTCCAGCGGCGGGGTGAGGATCGAACGGGCGTCGACGGTCCCGCCGGCGGAGGTCTCGTCCTCGAGGTCGAGGTCCGCGGACTGGCCGAGCGGGGCCTCGCCCTCGGTGGGGTTCGCCGAGGGCTGCGAGAGCGTCGCCCCCTCGGCGCCGGCGAGCTCGCGCCGAGCCCGCATCCGAGTGCCGACCGTGGTGGCGACGTCGCGCGCCTTCCACACGACGTCCCGCGGAGCCCGCATGGCGAGATGAGCCAGTGCGGTCGGGGCGTGCGGCGGGAGCGTCCCGCCGGAGGTCCCGAAGATCGCGTCCTGCGCCGCGGGCCGTCCGGCGCCGTATCGGGCGTCGCGGCGCAGATGGGCCAGCACGACGAGCTCGTGCTGGGCGGTGGTGCTGGCGAGATAGTGCCGGTCCCCGGAGCCGGGGGCGGTGGTGTACGAGATCACCACGGGGGCGGAGGCCTCGAACTCGATCCGGGTCGTACCGCGCTGGGTCCGCACCTTGGCGGCCCGGGTCTGGAGGCCGTCGTCGACCTGCACGTCGTGCGACCCGACGAGCGAGGTGACGGTGAGCTGGTGGAGGCGTCCGCCGCGGGTGCGGCGCGCGCGATGCTCGATCTCTTCGGTCCCGATCGGCTCCTTCCCGTCGGTGGCGAACACGTTCGCGAGGTCGAGCGGCGCGTCGTGCGGGCCGAAGAACTCGCGGTACTGCTCGACGACTGCCGAGGGGGCGAACCGCTCGTCGTAGCGCTCCCGTGCGCGTCGCCCGAAGCGCTCCCGCGGCGCCGCGTCCGCGGCGACCTCGCCGAGCCGTGCCGCGAGCCGCTCGACGTCGCCGAGGGGGACGATGTATCCGCTGGCGCCGTCCTCGATCGCCTCACGCGGTCCGAAGTCGAAGTCGTAGGAGACGGTGGGGCGTCCCTGGTACATCGCCTCCAGCAGGGGATACGGAAAGCCTTCGGAGAGCGAGGACATCAGCACGATGTCCGCGGTGGAGTAGACGTCGTGCTCGGTGCCGAAGCCGGGCATGTGCACGCGGCCGCCGAGGTCGAGGGAGTCCACGAGCTCGCGGACGGCGACGTAGTAGGGGTTGTTGCGGTTGATGTTCCCCCACAGCGTGAGGTGGACGGACTCGTCCTCGATCAGGGACAGCGCCCGCACCGCGTCGAGCTGGTTCTTGCGGTGCTGGAAGGAGGCGGGCAGGGCGATGTTCACGCCCTCGTGCTCGACGCGCTGGATCGCCCCGGGACCCTCCCCGGGGAAGTTCGGGATGAACACCACGTCCTCGTCGGCGAAGGTCGGGATGAACTGCTGGCGCAGTCCGTCGGCGACCGTCTGCGCCGGTCGATGACGTCGCGGGTCGCCATCAGCGGGTCCCAGAGCTCGCCATGGTGGAGGTAGTCGCCATGGATCTGGAGGACGGTGCGGGGGCGGCGTGCGTCCCCGCCGAGCGCGTGCTGGAAAGCGAGGGCCTGCACCGGGGCGGTGAACACGATCGTGTCCTCCTCCGTGAGCGCGTCGTTGAGCTCCCGGAGGGCGGCCAGCTCGTTGGCCGTGAACTCGTAGTGCGCCGCGCCGAGGTCGCCGGTGAGCTCGGGGTGCGCGTTGCGGTGCGAGCAGACGGCCGCCGTCGGCCGGAAGCGCACGCGGCGTGTAGGCGGGGACCTCGAGGTCCAGCGGCCACACCGGGAGCATCCGGCTCGCGATGTCGCCGGTGCCGAGGAAGCCCAGCACCGCCACCGCGTATCCCGCCGCACTCAGCCCGTTGCCCAGCTGGACGACGGACTTGTGGTAGCCGGTGGGTCCGGCGACCTCGTTGGTGCAGATCACGATCATTCGGGCGACAACCTTCCTCAGGTCACGGGGTCAGGGGAGAGTGCTCCACGGGGTCACCGTGCGGGGACGAGCGGCTCCGGCAGGAGGGCGTCGCGCGAGGGGAGGCGCGGGAGCCGGCCGGGCAGATGGCTGAGCGGGTGGCGCAGGAACACCAGAGGGGACTGTCCGGAGCCGGCGTCCTGCGCGCCCTCGGTCCGCTCCACGAGGCCGAGCACCGCGCCCGCCTTCCGCAGCGGGGCACCGCCCCAGTAGCTGAGGAACGGTCCGGCGGTGCTGCGATCCCAGCCGAGCGCCGCCCGCGGCGCCGCCGGGGACAGCAGGTGCTCGTGGCCGAGCTCCGCCAGGGCGACGGCGCGCCGGGTCGCGTCCTCGACGGTGTCGTCGTGGAACTCGGGCCACAGCTCGCGCGTGCGACGGGAGACCTCGGTGCCGAGGGAGCCGATGGCGAGGTCGCCTCCGTAGATCGCGGTGGGCGTGCCCTCGGCGGCGGCGTAGACCACTGCGGTGGAGAGCTGGTTGGACACGACGCGCCGCGCCCCGCGGACGAGGCGGAGGATCCGGCCGAGGAACTGCGGGTCGCGCCGCTCCCCCGCGCTGACGACGCGGTGGCCGTGCTCGCTCCAGACCTGCACCTTCTCCGGGCGATCGAGGTCCTCGGGGTGGAGGCAGACGAGGGAGGGGCCGTCGCGCTCGGCGAGCTCGCGAGCGAGGTCCGCGTCGTCGTGCTGGAGCTTGACGAGGCGGGTGTCGTGGACGGGGAAGGCGACGGTCGCACCGAGAGCGGCCACGGACTCGTCGGCCGTCAGCGCGCTGAGGTACAGGAAGGGCGCCCCGATCGGCGTGGTGAGGAAGGGGTCCTCGGCGGGCTCCCAGCCCCGCGCCCGGTGGCTCCACACCAGACGGCGGGAGGTGCGGGGAAGGCGCGCGAAGTCGGAGAAGTGCACCAGCGAGGGCGAGCGGACGGTCCAGCCGTGCTGGAGGAGCCCGTGGAGGTGGCGGACGGAGTCGAGCCCCGCGTGGAGGGCGAGGGCGGCGCTGTGCCCGTAGTAGTGGTTCTGGATGTCCATGGGCTCAGCCGAAGATGTCGTGTCGGGAGGCGGGGACCTCGTAGGGGACGAGGTCGTGCGCGGTGCGCGCGAGGCGGAACAGGCCCGACTCGACGTCCTGGAGGGTCTCCTCGAAACCCGGCACCTCGATCACATAGGTCGGGCGACCCAGTGCCGCGGACTCCCACAGAGAGGTGGAGAACGTGCCGACCGCCATGACCGACCTCGTGATCGTGGTCAGCGTGTCCTCCTCGGCGATGTCGACCGACCCCTCGAGCCCGCTCGCAGCGAGCTCCTGCCCGATGATCTCGCGCGCGCGGGATGCGGGGCGATCACGACACGCGGCTCGGGGCGCTCCGCCACCAGCTCCTGCACGAAGGTCAGGATCCGCCGCGACACCCGCGGTCGCGAGATGACGCAGACGTCCCAGCGCTTCTCCTCCGTGCTGGGGGCCTCGATCGCGGCGGTCAGCTCCGGTCGCTGCCGGGGGACGACGACGTGCTCGTCGTAGACATTGGTGCGCTCGGCCCAGAAGTCCGACCAGGCGTAGAAGCGGGTCGCGCCGTAGTGCGGCTTCTGCCCGAACCAGAAGGAGGGGGCGTAGTGGCTGGTCAGCGCGTACTGGATATCGGAGACCCGCGCCCCCGAGCGAGCAGCGGCGGCGCCGATGCCGGCCCACCAGTGGCTGGAGGCGATCAGCACCTCCTCCGGCCGCACGCGCTCGAACACGGGCGTGAAGAACTCCCGCTCCGCGAGGAACTTCGCGAGGCGGTTGCGCAGGTGGTCGCCGAGGTCGATGCGGATCCCGAGCGCCTGGGTCAGCGCGGCCTCGAAGGGGCGCGCATCGACCTCGGGCACGCGGAGGTGGGACCAGCGCTGTCGCCAGTCCTTCTTCCACTGCGTGAACTCCGCGAAGGGGTAGACCATGTTCGTCTCGTCCACGTCCGGATAGCCGTCGGCGCCCGGTCGCACCACGAACAGAGACGCGTCGTCGACGAACGGGGCAGTGCGGTAGCCGCTCTGACCGCGCCGCACGTAGTCGAAGACGACGGTGTCCGCGGACGGCGCGGTGGTGAGCCGCTTGCCGCCGGTGTAGACGTCCTGGACGGTGCCCTGCGCGGCGGCGAGGGGTCCCCACAGGCCGGCGGCCTCGGCCAGCTGGATCACGAGCGCCGAGCGGCCGAGCTCCCACAGGTGCACGCCGTCGGCCGTGGTGATGTCGAACAGGCCGTGCTCGCGCTCGGCGGCGCAGAACCGCTCGAACATCTCGCCGTAGGACCAGGGCGGGGTGATCCGTCGGCGGGAGGCGCCGTCGCGCGCTCGAGCCAGTCGTACTCGCCCTGGATGCGGACCGTGGGCCGCTTCTCGGTGCCGGCGTTGGTCACCTGGACGCCGCCGCCGGAGTTGATCGGGGCGCCGAAGGAGTCGACGCCGCCGGTGACGGGGAACCAGGGGTGGCGGGGGATCTCGCGGTGGGTCGGCGCGGGTTCGGTGACCGCGACCGCCTTGACGAGCATCGAGGCGGCGGTGGAGGCGTAGGTCCTCGCGACCCGGCCGACGGAGCCCATCGCCTGGGCGGGGAGCCCGACGGCCTTCCCGAGGCCGCCGAGGGTCCCCGCGGAGCCGCCGCTCGAGCTGGCGGGGGCCGACGTGCCGGCCGGCGCGTCCGCCGATGCGTCGGGGGCCGACGGGGCGGCCGGTGCGTGGGCCGCGGTCGCCGGCGCCTCGGTCGTCGGGGTCCCGGCGTCGGGCCCGGGCTGTGCCTCGGCCGACGGGTCGGGAGCGGACGTCGACTCCCCGCCTCCTGCGCCGTGCGCTCGGGCGACCCGCCGGCAGGCGGCGTCGCGTCGCCCGAGGGCTTCGCGCCCCGGAGCGCAGGCAGGGAGGGCATGAGCTGGCGCGGCTTCCAGGTCACGGCGTCGACGCCCTGCGCCCCGAACTCGGCCAGGTCCGCCGGGGTGGTGCGCCAGGAGACGTGCTTCGCCCCGCCGCGCGAGGCGAGGAGCGAGTCGTCGACCGGCGGCGTGCCGTCGCCGTAGTCCGCGTCGCGGCGCAGACGGGGCAGGACGGGGAGCGTCCCGCCGTTCGCGGGGCCGGCGAGGTAACGGCGGTCGGTGCCGCCGGGGACCGTGCTGAAGGAGACGACGCCGCGGCTCCCGACGGGGAACTCGATCACGGTGGTCCCGCCCACGCGGCGCACCGCGGGGCGGAGTATGCGTTCGCCGTCGTCCACCTGGACGTCGTGCAGGACCGTGTCGGAGCGCACGGTGACCTGGTGCGACCGGCGCAGTCCGGAGCGCGTGACGCGGTGGCTGATCGCGCTCGCGGGCACAGGCTCCCCGCCGTCGGTCGAGAACACGGCCGAGAGGTCGAGGAGCGGCCCGGGGGCGGGCCGAGCACGGCGCCGTACTTCGCCACGACCGCCTCGGCGGAGAAGCGCTCGTCGAAGATCTCGCGGGCTCGTCGGCCGAAGCGCTCGCGCAGCCTGCGCGTCCGCGACCAGCTCGTCGAGCCGGGCGACCAGGGCGTCCACGTCGCCGACGGGGACGATGAATCCGCTGGCGCCGTCCTCGACCGCGTCCCGCGGCCCGAACTCGTAGTCGTAGGTGACGGTGGGCAGTCGGTGGTAGGCGGCCTCGAGGAGCGGGTACCCGAACCCCTCGGACAGCGAGGTCATCAGCACGATGTCCGCGCTGGAGTAGACGTCCTGCTCGGTGCCGAAGCCGGGGATCGAGACCCGGTCCCGCGGCCCGAGCGAGTCGATCAGCTCGTTCACCGCGATGAAGTAGGGGTTCAGCGGGCTGATGTTGCCCCACAGGGTCAGGTGCACCGAGTCGTCCTCGAGCCGGGACAGGGCCCGGATCGCGTCGAGCTGGTTCTTGCGGTGCTGGAACGAGGCCGGCGAAGACGATCTCGACGCCGGTCCGGGGCTTGCGCACCACCTGCGCGGGATGGTGGATGTTGGGGATGCACACCACGTCGGCGGCGTCGAAGCGCGAGGCGAACTGCTCGTTCAGCCCCTCGGCGACTGTCTGCACGCGATCGATGGATTCCCGCGCCTCGTCCACCAGCGCCCAGAGCTCGTCGTGGTGGCGGTAGTCGCCGTGCACCTGCAGCAAGGTGCGGGGGCGTCGCTCCTGGCCGGAGAGGGCGTGATGGAAGGCGAGGGCGTGCAGCGGTGTCGTGAAGATCACGGTGTCCTCGGACGTGAGCTCCTCGTTGAGCTGGCGCAGGGCGGCGAGCTGGTCGGCGGTGTAGGCGTAGGGCGTCGAGTAGACGCGCCCGGTGAGGACCGGGTGGACGTTCTCGGCGAGCAGGCGGCCGCCCTGGGCAGGCGCGTCTGGAGCACGTAGGCGGGTATCTCGGGGTCCAGCGGCCAGCGCGGCATGGCGAGCTCGGCGCCGTCCCCCGTCCCCAGGAAGCTCAGGACCGCCAGCGGGTATCCCCCATGATGCAGGGCGTTCGCGGTCTCGACCACGGACTTGTGGTAGCCGGTGGGGCCGGACAGCTCGTTGACGCAGATCAGGATCATGGTCCGCGCAGTGTATCCACGCGGTCCCGCTCAGATCCGGTTCTTGCGAAGTGCCGCGAGCGACCCGGTGACCAAGTGCACGGCGGCGCTCGGCACGGACAGCCGCTCCTGGCCGCGCAAAGACCTGCCACACGGCGCGGATCGCACGGATGCGGTCGGAGGAATGGGAGTCCTCCTGCGCGGCGCGGTAGAGCGCGAGCGGCTCGTCGATCCCGGCGGCGGTGCCGCCCTCGCGCAGGATGCTCAGCCACAGCGCGTAGTCCTCGGCGCCGGGGACGTCCGGCATCGTCACCGGTCCCGTGCGCTCGAGGTCGACCACGGCGGTGAGGTTGCCGATCACGTTGCGGCGCGCAGACCCTCGCGGGTGAGTCGCGTGGGGACGTGCACGACGCGGCCCTCGGGCACGAAGTCCGCGCCGGTGCCCGCGAAGTCGGCCGGCACGCGGTGGTAGCCGCAGTACAGAAGTGACGCACCGCTCGTCCGGGCGAGATCGAGCCGCCGCTCCAGCTTCTCGGGGAGCCACAGGTCGTCGGCGTCACAGAAGGCGAGGAACCGGCCGGTGCCGCCGGCGATGCCGGAGTTCCTGGCCGCGGCCGGGCCGCCGCTGCGCTCCCGGCGGATGATCCGCACCCGCGCATCACTCTCCGCGAGCTCCTCGGCGATGCGCACCGTGTCGTCCGTGGAGGCGTCGTCGACCACCACCAGCTCGAGGGAGCGGAAGGTCTGATCGAGTACGCTTGTCACCGATCGACGCAGGGTCCGCGCACCGTTGAACACCGGCATCACGACCGTCACCAGCGGGAGCGGATCCTTTGCGGTAGTCACGACGCACGATCATACCGACGCCCGAGGACGGCCCAGCCCGCCGCGCCCGTCCGGCTAGAGGAGAACGAACTTGGCAGATCAGAAGGCGGAGGTACCGCTCGCTCCGCGCCTGACATCCGCAGAGTCAGAAGCGCTCGCCGCGCGGGCGGGACTGGACGAGATGGGGGTCCGGCCGCCGCTGGGCCGCTACATCAAGCAGGTCTGGCGGCGGCGCTCGTTCATCTGGAACCTCTCCGCGTCCCGCGCGTACTCCCGCAACCAGGGCTCGTACCTGGGTCAGGCCTGGGCGATCCTGCGCCCCGTGCTCGACGCGGCCGTGTACGTGATCATCTTCGGCTTCCTGTTCCACTCGAGCGCGCCCGGCATCGAGAATCGGGCGGCGTTCATCACCATCGGCACGTTCACCTACTCCCTGTTCCAGACCTCGGTGATGTCGGGCCTGAACTCGGTGCCCACGAACCTGCGACTGATCAGATCGCACAAGTTCCCGCGCGCGGTGGTGCCGCTCGCGACGGTGATGACCGAGACCGTGCTGTTCGCCCCGATCCTGGTGGCGATGATGGCGGTCGTGCTGGTGACCGGCGTCGCGCCGGGCATGGGCGTGGTCGTGCCGACCTGGTCCTGGCTGTCTGCTCCCCTTCGCGGCCGTCGTCGCTCGCGGTGTTCTCCGCCGGCGTCGCCATGTTCTTCGCGCGCCTGGGCGCGCGCGCCCCGGACATCGCCAACGCCATGCCCTTCATCCTGACGCTGGGCCGCTACGCCTCCGGCGCCATGTTCCTGATCTCGGCGATGGTCCCCGACGAGCTCTGGCTGAAGCCGCTCCTCGCCGCACCAGCCGGTCGCGATCTACCTGGAGCTGTTCCGTGCGGCGTTCGGCAACGAGCCGCTGATCCCGATGACACCGGGCCTCTGGCTCGAGGCCACCGCCTGGGCGGTGGGCGTCTTCGCCATCGGATTCCTGTACTTCTGGCGCGCAGAGGAGACCTACGGTCGTGACTGAGGACATCGATTTCGAGATCGACCCCGAGAACCTCCCGGACCGCGTGGACCGCGACAAGCCGCTGGGCGCCCCGTCGGTGGTGGTCGACGACCTGCACATCACGTACCGCGTGTTCGGCGCCCGCCGCGGCGGGACCACCAAGCGGCGCGCCTCGCTGTGGGACAAGATGGTCAGCCTCGGCCGCCCCGACACCGGCCCGATCACCGAGGTGCCGGCCGTGCGCGGCGTGTCCTTCGTGGCCCATCACGGCGAGTCGATCGGCATCCTGGGCACCAACGGCTCGGGCAAGTCGACCCTGCTGCGGGCCGTGGCGGGGCTCGCTGCCGCCGTCCTCGGGCCGGGTCTTCACCTCCGCCGAGCCGGAGCCGCTGGGCGTGAACGCGGCGATGCTCCCCGCCTCACGGGCGAGCGCAACATCATGATCGGCGGTCTCGCCCTCGGGCTGAGCACGAAGGAGGTCAAGGAGAACATCCCGAGCGTGGCGGAATTCGCCGAGCTCGGCGACTTCCTGTACCTGCCGATGACGTCCTACTCCTCCGGCATGGCCTCGCGCCTGCGGTTCGCGATCTCGACGATCCGCACCCCGGAGATCCTCATGATCGACGAGGCCCTCGCCACCGGCGATGCCTCGTTCCGCAAGAAGAGCACCGCCCGGATCGAGGAGATCCGCGGACAGGCCGGCACCGTGTTCTTCGTGTCGCACTCGCTCGCCTCCGTGCGGGCGATGTGCACGCGCGCGCTCTGGATCGACAAGGGCGTGCTGGTGGCCGACGGCGACGTCGACGAGGTCGCGGACCTGTACCACGCCTACGTGGAAGGCCGCACCGACGCCTCCTCCGGCGCGAAGCTGAAGTAACGGCCGAAGGGCACGGCCCCGTGAGGGCCGCCCCTGCGAACGGCGGGCCGGGCGATCTCTCGCCCGGCCCGCCGTTCGTCGTGGGGCCGCCGGTCAGCGGCCCGCGGAGCTCACCGCGAGGCGCGCGCGCCTCGCCCTTGGCCATCGCGATCCCGCGCGGCTCCTCCTGGAAGGCGACCATCCGCTCGCGCGGCTGCGCCGCGTGCTCGTCCCCGCCCGCGGCGAGGATCCGCGCGGCGAGCGGCCCGGCGTTGCGGGCCCCGCCGATGGACACGGTCGCGACCGGCACCCCGGCCGGCATCTGCACGATGGAGAGCAGGGAGTCCATGCCGTCGAGGTGCTTCAGCGGCACCGGCACGCCGATCACGGGCAGCGGGGTGAGGGAGGCGAGCATGCCGGGCAGGTGCGCGGCGCCGCCGGCGCCGGCGATCAGCGCGCGCAGGCCGCGCTCGGCGGCGCCGCGGCCGTAGGCGACCATGTCCTCGGGCATGCGGTGGGCGGAGACCACGTCGACCTCCACCTCGATCCCGAACTCGGCGAGCGCCTCCTCCGCAGCGCGCATCACCGGATAGTCGGAGTCGGAGCCCATCACGATCCCGACCAGGGGCGGGATGCGGCGTCGGCGGTCATCGGGGATCTCCCTCGGGGGTGGGGGCGGTGGGCTCGGCGGCCGCGCCCGGGCCGTCGATGATCAGTCGCTCGGCGCGGTGAGCGCGGGCGAGCAGGTCCTCGGCGTCGTCGCCGAGCAGGGTGACATGGCCGATCTTCCGACCGGGGCGCACCGACTTGCCGTACAGGTGGACCTTCAGCCGCGGCTCCTCGGCGAGGGCCACGGCGGTGCCGGGGGCGAGGTCCTCGGCGCCGCCGCCGAGGAGGTTGACCATCACGGCCACGGGGGCGAGCGGCGCGGTCGCGCCGAGGGGGAGGTCGGCGACGGCGCGGAGGTCTTCGCTCGAACTGGCCGGTGACGGCGCCGTCCATGGACCAGTGGCCGGTGTTGTGGGGGCGCATGGCGAGCTCGTTGACGAGCACCGGGCCGTCCGCCGTCTCGAAGAGCTCGACGGCGAGCATCCCTGTGACGTCGAGGTCCTCGGCGATCGCGAGGGCGAGGGCCTGGATGCGCTCCTGGGCGGCGGCGTCGAGGCCCGGCGCGGGGGCGACGACCTCGTAGCAGACCCCGTCCTTCTGGAGCGACTGCACCACGGGATAGGCGACGGCCTCTCCCCCGGGACGGCGCGCGACCTGGGCGGAGAGCTCGCGGGTGAAGGGGACGAGCTCCTCGGCGAGCGGCTCGCCGTGGGTCTCGAGCCAGTCCGCGGCCTCCTCGACGGCCGAGACGATCCTCACCCCGTGGGCGTCGTAGCCGCCGCGCGGCGTCTTCACCACGAGCCGGCCGCCGGCATCGTCGAGCGCCTGCTCGAGCGCTGCGAGGCTCCCGATCCGCCACCAGCGGGGGCAGGGGTGTCCGAGCGCGGTGAGCCGCTCGCGCATGACGAGCTTGTCCTGGGCGTGGACGAGGGCGCCGGGTCCGGGGCGCACGGCGGCGAGCCCCTCCCCGCGATCCCTTCGAGGATCGCGGTGGGCACGTGCTCGTGGTCGAAGGTGAGCGCGTCGACGCCGTCGGCGAGGCCTCGCACCGCCTGCTCGTCGTCGTGCCGGCACAGCCGCACGGTCGCGGCGACGGCGGCGGCGCTCTCGTCCGGAGCGGTCGCGAGCACCTCGAGGTCGAGACCCAGCTCGATCGCGGGGCCGAGCATCATGCGGGCCAGCTGACCTGCTCCGACCACCCCGATCCGACGGGCGGGAGCTTCCTCGAAAGCGGCGGGCTGAGCGGGGCGGGGCGGGTTCGCAGACACGGCCGCCAGTGTACTGAGGTCAGGCGCGGGGCCGGGGGCGGCGCCGCACCACGGACCCCTGCGGGAGGGAGTCGAGGTCGTCGCCGCCGGCGGCATGGCGGCCGCCGGAGACGCCGCTGGGGGTCATGTCCGCGCGCTGGCCGCGGGGCCGTCGCCCGGCCTTCTCACGGCGGCCCGGCTCCCCGTCGGACTGCGCCCCGTGCTCGTCCTCCGGCTCCTCGCCGGGAGCGGAGATGAGGAAGACGCCGAAGGTGGCGGGGTTCTCGGTGAGCGGCTCGAGGCGGCCGCCGTCGTCCTCGACGAGGGTGCGGGCGAGGGCGAGCCCGACCCCGGTGCCGCCCGAGGAGCGGCCGGAGACCGAGCGCTCGAAGATCCGTGCGCCGAGCTCCGGGTCGATGCCGCCGCCCTCGTCGGTGACCTCCACGACGGTGGAGTGGTCGTTGCGCCGCACCTTCACGCAGGTGCGCCCGCCGCCGTGGGTGAGCGCGTTCTCGATGAGGGTGGCGATCACCTGGGTGAGCGGACCGGTCGAGCCCCACACGGCGGCGCGCGCGGCACCTGGATGTGCGACTCACGGCCGGCGCGGCGGTAGGCCGGGGACCACTCCTCGCTCTGCTGGGTGAGCACGGTGCTGAGCTCGACCACGCCGGGGGTGCGTCGCTGGGAGGAGCGGGGAGCGTTGATGAGGTCGTGGACCACCTCGGTGAGGCGGTCGATCTGCTCGAGCGAGATCCGGGCCTCGTCACGCACCCACTCCTCGGTGCTGGTCGCGAGGATCTCGTCCAGCCGCATCGAGAGCGCGGTCAGCGGGGTGCGCGGCTGGTGGGAGGCGTCGGAGGCGAGGCGGGACTCGGCCTCGAGGCGCTCGTTGAGCATCGCGCCGGAGCGGGCGAGCTCGATCGCGACCTCGTCGATCTCCGCGATGCCGGAGGGTCGCCAGGGCCGCGGGCGCGGCCGGAGCCGATCTCCTCGGCGCGCCGGGCCAGACGGGCCAGCGGCAGGGAGATGCGCTGGGCCTGCCACAGCGCGACCGACACGCCGATCGAGAGGGCCGACAGGCCGGCGACCGTGATCAGCACCCAGGCGCTCGCGGTGTGGGCCCGCACGTCGGACTGCGGGATGAACACGGTGATCAGTCGCCCCGAGGCACCGGTGGTGCTCCGCTTGACCGGGTCGTCGCCGGGAGGATCACCGGCCGTGGTGGTCTCCCCCTCGAAGACGACGGTGACGGCGATGTTGAGATCGGTCTGCTCGTCGACCCGTCGCTGCAGGAGCGCCTCGTCGATCGTCCCCTCCTCCTGGAGACGGGTCTCGGTGTCGATGCGCACCTGGTCCAGGATCAGGTTCGCCTGGTTGGCGAGGTTCTGGTTCGCCAGCTGCAGCCACGAGATGCCCAGCGGGATGCCGAGCATCAGCACGACGAGGACCACCGTGATGAGGGTGGCCTGCGGCGACGCGCCGCCGCACGGGTCAGCTCTCCGTGCCGGTCTCGAAGCGGAAGCCGACTCCCCTCACCGTGGTGATCCGCCGGGGGTCCGTGGCGTCGTCACCCAGCTTGCGGCGCAGCCACACGAGATGTGCATGTCGAGGGTCTTGGTGGAGCCCCACCACTCCGCGCCCCAGACCTCGCGCATGAGGTCGTCGCGGGTGACGACGTCGCCGGACTCGCGCACGAGCACGGTGAGCAGGTCGTACTCCTTCGCGGAGAGGCTGAGCTCCTCCCCGTCGGCGTAGGCGCGACGGGCGGAGACGTCGAGGGTGACGCCGTTGACGTCGTAGTTGTCGCCGGACTCCTCGGTCGCCTGGGAGCGCCGCATGAGGGCGCGGATCCGCGCCTGCGGCTCGCCGAGGCGGAAGGGCTTGGTGACGTAGTCGTCGGCTCCCGCGTCCAGGCCCACCACCGCGTCGACCTCGTCGGCCCGGGCGGTGAGGATCAGGATCGGCGACTCGAGCCCGCCCTTGCGCAGGCGCCGCGCGACCTCGAGGCCGTCGAGATCGGGCAGGCCCAGATCCAGGATGACCAGGTCGATCGGGTCCGGTCCGGCGGCGATCCCGAGCGCGTCCATCCCTCGGGAGGCGCGCGTGACGGTGTATCCCTCCCGGTCCAGGGCCCGGGAGAGCGGTTCAGCGATGGCCGAGTCGTCCTCGACGAGAAGCAGTCGTGTCACGTCAGCCATAGTACGTCCCGCCTCAGAGCCCGAGATCCAGAGGGGCGGAGCCGGCGCGGCTCATCTCCTGCACCGTCACCGTGCCGATGCCGTGGAGGTCGACCTCCTCGCCCTCCCCGAGGGCGAAGCCCCCGGGCGCCGCCTGCGTGATCGCGGAGGCGGTGTCGGCGTCCACGAGCACGGCCCCCGGCCGGGCGACGGACTCCATCCGGGCGGCGAGGTTAACGGTGGGTCCGAACACGTCCCCGTAGCGGGAGAACATCGAGCCCCAGGAGAGGCCGACCCGCACGGGCGGGAGGTCGGGATCGGCGCCGATGGTCTCGGAGAGGCTGACCGCGATCTGGGCGCCGTCCTCCGGCGTGTCGGCCAGGAACATGATCTCGTCGCCGACGGTCTTGACCACGCGCCCGCCGCCGACGGAGATGATGTCGCGGCTGAGCGACTCGAAGCGGCCGACCATGTCGGCGAGCGCGTGCCGGGCATGTCCTGGGCCAGGCGCGTGAACTGGACGAGGTCCGCGAAGCCGACGGCCCGGTGCGGCGGGAACAGCTCGTCGGTGTCGCGGTGGAGCACCTCGCCGCCGGCGCGAGCGGCGTAGGCGGCGAGCTGGCGCCGGAAGGTGAACATGACCTGGGACTCGAAGGTCTCCAGCGGCTCGGGGATCTCGTCGAGCATCTGCTGGCGGGCCCGGGCGTCGTCGAGCCCGTCGGCGTGCTTGGCCTCGTCGACCAGCGCCTCGGTGATCCACATCGCGAGGCGTCCCATGTGGAAGCCCATGCCGCGGGAGATGCTCGCGAAGGCGCGCTCGGAGAGCACCCCGTCCTCGACGATCGCGGCGAGGTCGCCGATCGCCTGGGCGTCCTCGTCGGTGAACACCACGGTGTCCTCGTCCACGGGCATGAAGCCGAGGGAGCGCCAGTACACGGAGGTGAGGCGCTCGGCGATCCCGTGTCGCTCGGCGAGGTCCCGGCGCGAGTACTTGCGCGGCCCCTGCAGGAGCACCTTCTCGAGCGCGCCGACGCTGCGACGCACGGAGGAGAAGCGGCGGTTGAGGTCGAGGATCTCCTGCTCGTCGAGGGCGGTGAGCTCCGCGTCCTCCGCGGAGAGGTCCGGGAGCTCCTGGGTCTGCGTCGACACCACGTCGACGGTCCCGGTGGGGATGCGGGTCTCGAGGGTGTCGTCCGCACCCTCGAACGCCTCGCGCTCCCCTCGCTCGTCCATCCCGTCGGTCACAGCGCGGTCCCTCGCTTCCGAATGCCCGGCTTCTCCATGCCTGCTCCTGCTCGTGTGCTCGTGGTCGATGTGGGGGCGCGCCCGGGCCGCGGGGTCAGGGCGCCGCGGGCCGCAGATGCCGCACGTCGCCGACGTCGACGGCGATCCGCCCCTCCCCGTCCGCGCGGTCGAGCACGAGTCGCCCGTGCTCGTCGACGTCCAGGACGGTGCCGCGCAGGGCAGGGTCGACGTCCGCTCCCGCCGCGGCCTCCCCCAGGGGGTCGACCCTCACCGTCCGCCCCAGTGTGAGGCAGGTCATAGTGTAGCGGTCCCGGGTGCCAGCCGCGCCACCGTCTCTCCTGGGCGGACTCGAGCGCAGCGAGCTCCTCGTCGAGCGCGGCGACGAGCGCCTCCTCGAGCGCCTCCCGCAGTCTCCGGTCCTCCGCCGGGCCCGGGTCGGGGCGGAGACCGCCCTCCCCGCGCGACCAGGCGGCACCGGGCACCGGCTCGCCGTCCTCGTCGAGAACGGGGCCGCGGAGGTTCAGTCCGATGCCGAGCAGCAGGTCCTCGCCGCCGCGCGCCTCGACGAGGATCCCGCCGAGCTTGCGGCCGTCGGCGGTGTGGAGGTCGTTGGGCCACTTCAGGCCGATCGGCCGCTCGCCGACCGCGGCGGGCACCACCCGCCCGAGGGCGGCGACGGCGGCGAGCCCCGCGGCCAGCGGGAACCAGCCGCGCCGGGCGGGGTCGAGGGAGGTGCGATGGGCGAAGGTGAGGGCGAGGCTCGCCCCGTCCGGGCTCGCGAAGGCGCGTCCGAGACGGCCCCGCCCGGAGGTCTGCCGCGTCGCGGTGACGGCGAAGGGCGGCGCGTCCCCGGCGCGCAGGAGTGCGGAGGCCTCGTCCTGGGTCGAGCGGACCGCGCCCAGGCGGTGGATCCGCGGCAACACGGTGCCCGTTCCCTCCGCGGAGGTGTCGGGCAGTGCGCGGACGTCCATGCGCTCCTCCTCCTGCGAGACCTGCGTGACGGATCGCTCCATCCTTGCGCCGCCCACTGCATCGTTCCTGGGAGCGGCGTGGACGGATGCTCCGCGCCGGGCGTGCCGCCCCGGCCGGGGTCGGCCGCCGTCGGACCTGCGTAGCGTAGTATCCCGGTGTTCGAATCCCCCACAGCTTCAGGCGGCCGCAGTGCCGTCGCAGGAGGTCCCGTGACCGACGCCCCGCGGCCGCTCACCACCGCTCAGCGACTCGAGGACCTGCGCGAGCGGGATTCCGCGGCGGTCTCCGCCGCGGACGACCTCGCCGTCCAGAAGCGGCATGCGCGGGGCAAGAAGACCGCCCGCGAGCGGATCGCGGACCTCCTGGACGACGGCTCGTTCGTGGAGACCGACCGCTTCGTGCGCCATCAGGCCAGCGGCTTCGGCATCGACGCCAAGCGCCCCGACGGCGACGGCATCGTCACCGGCTACGGCACCATCGACGGCCGCCAGGTGTGCGTGTACTCGCAGGACTTCACCGTCTTCGGCGGCTCGCTCGGCGAGGCCCACGGCCGCAAGATCCAGAAGATCCAGGACCTCGCGCGCGCGCACCGGCGTGCCGATCATCGGGATCCTCGACGGCGGCGGCGCCCGCATCCAGGAGGGCGTCGCGTCGCTGGCGATGTTCGCCGGGATCTTCAAGCGCAACACCCGCGCCTCGGGCGTCATCCCGCAGATCTCCCTGATCATGGGCCCGGCCGCGGGCGGCGCCGTGTACTCCCCCGCGCTGACCGACATCATCGTGATGGTCGAGAAGACCTCCCACATGTTCATCACCGGCCCGGACGTGATCCGCACGGTCACGGGCGAGGACGTCGGCTTCGAGGAGCTCGGCGGGGCGCGCACCCACTCCAGCCGCTCGGGCGTGGCCCACTACATGGCGCCGGACGAGGCCGAGGCGATCGAGTACGTCAAGGACCTGCTCAGCTACCTGCCGGCCAACACCCTCACCCCCGCCCCGGCCTTCCCGGTGCAGGTCGAGGAGAGCCCGAACGCGGCGGACGCCGCGCTCGACTCCCTCGTGCCGGACTCCCCCAACCAGCCCTACGACATGCTCACGGTCTCGCGCACGGTGCTCGACGACGAGGAGTTCCTCGAGGTGCGACCCCTGTTCGCGCGCAACGTGGTGGTGGGCTTCGGTCGCATCGAGGGGCACAGCGTCGGCATCATCGCCAACCAGCCCTCGCACCTGGCCGGCACCCTCGACATCGACGCCTCCGAGAAGGCGGCCCGCTTCGTGCGCCTGTGCGACGCGAACAACATCCCGGTGCTGACCTTCGTGGACGTGCCCGGCTTCCTGCCCGGCACCGACCAGGAGTACGGCGGCATCATCCGTCGCGGCGCGAAGTCGCTGTACGCCTACGCCGAGGCGACGGTGCCGCTGATCACCGTGATCACCCGCAAGGCCTACGGCGGCGCCTACATCGTGATGGGCTCCAAGGAGCTCGGCGCGGACATCAATCTCGCCTGGCCCACCGCGCAGATCGCGGTGATGGGATCCCAGGGCGCGGTGAACATCCTCCACCGCGGCGACCTGAAGCGAGTCGCCGAGGAGGGCGGGGACGTCGCCGCCGAGCGCCGGCGCTACGAGGCCGAGTACGAGGAGCAGTTCGCGACCCCGTACACCGCGGCCGAGCGCGGCTGGATCGACGGCGTCATCCGCCCGGCCGAGACCCGCGTCGAGATCACCCGGTCGCTGCGCGCGCGCGCACCAAGCGCGACTCGCTGCCCACCAAGAAGCACGGGAACATCCCGCTGTGAGCGCCGGGACGAGGACCGTCGCGAGCGCGGCCGAGGCCGCGCAGGGGGCCGGGGCGTCCGGCAGTGCAGTCACCCCGTCCGACGTGCGCCTGGTGGCGGGCCGGCTCGCGCCCGACGAGCTCGCCGCGATCGCCGTGGTCGTCTCCGCGATGAGCGTCACCAGCCGGCTCGAGGCGGAGGAGCGCTCCCTGGCCGACGGCGTCGGCGGCGCGAGCGCCTGGAGCTCCCCGGTGCACACCCACGTCGGCGGCCACACCGAGCGGCTCCGTCCCTCGAGCACCTGCTGGACCTTCACCGACCGCTGACCCGGCGACCCCGTCGGTCGGCCCGGAGCGCCGCCCTGCCGGCCCCGGCCCGTGAGGCCTGCCGCACGACCTAGACTGCGGCACATGTCCTCCCCGACCCCGGCCCGCAACCCCTCCGCCCTGGACGCGCTCGCCGACAGCTACGTCGACGACCTCGCCGCGCAGGACCCCTTCCTCGCCACCGAGCTCGGCATCGCCGGGCACGACGGGGAGGTGACCGACTACTCCCCCGCCGCGGTCGCCGCACGGGAGGACCTCGCACGCGAGTCGCTCGCCGCGATCGCCGAGGTGCCCGACGCCGATGACGTCGACGCCGTCACACGCGCCGCCCTCTCCGAGCGGCTCGGCCTCGACCTCGAGCGCGCCGAGCGGCGCCTGGACATCGCCGCCGTCAACAACCTCGCCTCGGTGCCGCAGTCCCGCGACGTGCTCGACCAGATGCCCACCGACACCGCCGAGGACTGGGAGGTGCTCGCCGAGCGGATGGCCGGCTTCCCCCGTGCGCTCGGCGGCTGGGCCGAGTCCCTGCGCGAGGCCGCGGCCGCCGGCACCGTCTCGGCGCGCCGCCAGCCGCTGCTCGGCGCGGAGCAGGCGCGCGGCTACGCGGCCGACGGCGGCTTCTTCGATGCCTTCGCGGGCGAGGCCATCGGCACCGAGGCGCAGAAGGCGCAGGTGCGCGCGTCGGCCGAACAGGCCCGCACTGCCTATCGCGAGATCGCGGGCGTGCTCGAGTCGCTGGTGCCGCAGGCGCCGGAGGCCGACGCGGTGGGCCGGGACGCCTACCAGCTCCACTCCCGCACCTTCCTCGGCACCGAGATCGATCTCGAGGAG
This sequence comes from Brachybacterium sp. GPGPB12, assembly GCF_038396325.1. Taxonomy (NCBI): domain Bacteria; kingdom Bacillati; phylum Actinomycetota; class Actinomycetes; order Micrococcales; family Dermabacteraceae; genus Brachybacterium; species Brachybacterium sp. GPGPB12. Next base: position 1,115,983 of record NZ_CP149573.1, read on the forward strand.
ACCTACGCCTGGGGCGTGGAGGAGCCGCGCGCGATCATCGCCGAGCAGGAGCAGGTCGCCGCGCGGCTGAACGAGCGCTACGCCACCGGCGGCGGCGGCTCCGTCGCCGCCGCGAGGCAGGCGCTCAGCGCCGACCCGGCCCGGTCGCTGCACGGCACCGACGCCCTGCAGGCGTGGATGCAGCAGCTCTCCGACTCCGCGATCCGCGACCTCGCCGGCACCCACTTCGACATCCCCGAGCCGCCGCACCGCCTCGAGTGCCGCATCGCCCGCACCGGCTCCGGCGGCATCTACTACACCGGCCCCAGCGAGGACCTCACGAGGCCCGGCCGCATGTGGTGGGACGTCCCCGCCGGGACCGAGGAGTTCCGCACCTGGGAGCAGACCACGACCGTCTACCACGAGGGCGTGCCCGGCCATCACCTGCAGGTGGGCATCCAGACCCTGCAGGCCGACACCCTGAACCGCTGGCGCGCGATGCTGTGCTGGGTCTCCGGGCACGGAGAGGGCTGGGCGCTGTACGCCGAGCGGCTGATGGAGCGACTGGGCTATCTCGAGGACGACGGCGACCGGATGGGCATGCTGGACGCCCAGCGCCTGCGCGCCGGGCGGGTGGTGCTCGACATCGGCCTGCACCTGGGCCTCGCGATGCCGACCGGTCTGCCGGGCGCCGACGGCGGCGCCTGGGACGAGCGCACCGCCTGGGAGTTCATGACCGAGAACTGGGGCGTGGAGGAGGCCGAGCGCCGCTTCGAGCTGAACCGCTATCTGGGCTGGCCCGGCCAGGCCCCCTCCTACAAGCTCGGCCAGCGCACATGGGAGCGGCTGCGCGCGAGCGCGCCACCGCGGCCGACTCCTCCCCCGCCGCGGTGCGGGACTTCCACAGCCGCGCGCTCGAGCTGGGCAGTCTGCCCCTGTCGGTGCTGGAGGGTGCGCTGTGAGCGCCGCCGCGCACGACCCGTCGGCCGGAGCGGCGAACGCTCCGAGCGCCGACCCGATGCTCGACCCGTCGGCCGACGCGGAGGAGCACGAGCCGCCGCTCCTGCTCGCCTCCGCCTCCGCCGGACGCCGCGCGACCCTCGCCGCGGCCGGCATCGAGCACCGGACCCTGCCGGTCGACCTCGACGAGGACGGGATCCTCGCCGCGGCCCGCGAGGCCGCCGGCGACGCCCCTCTCGCCCCCGCCGAGGAGGTGCTCGCTGCTGGCCCGTGAGAAGGCGCTCGCGGCGACCGCGCGCAGCGAGGGCGGCTACGTGGTGCTCGGCGGCGACTCGATGCTGGAGATCGACGGCGAGGTCGTCGGCAAGCCCCACGAGCCGGCACGGGCCGCGGCGCGCTGGCGCGCGATGCGGGGACGGACCGGGGTGTCGCACTCGGGCCACTGGATCGTGGACGACCGCGATCCGGAGGACGGCGGCACCGGGGCGACCTTCGGCGCGACCGCATCCTGCGCCCTGACCTTCGCGGACCTCTCCGACGAGGAGATCGACGCCTATGTCGCCACCGGCGAGCCGCTCGGCGTCGCCGGCGGCTTCACGATCGACGGCCGCGGCGGCCCCTTCGTCGACTCCGTCGAGGGCGACCCGCACGCGGTGGTGGGGCTCTCTCGCCGCCGCGCTGCGCCGCCTGCTCGCCGACATCGGCCCGGGGATCCACGAGCTGTGGGCACCGGCCGGCGGCGGGTCCGAGGACGACGCCGCGCCGGGCGGCGACCCCGCGCCCGGCCCCGACGAGCCCGACCGGTCACGGCCTGCCGCTGACTGAGCATCCGCGGTACTACACTCGACCTCTGCTGCACTCCCCGGAAGGAACCTCCGCCTCATGGCCCCTCGACCCGCCAAGCCCCGCCCCCTGTCCACGGTGCTCATCGCCAACCGTGGGGAGATCGCGGTGCGCGTCGCCCGGGCCTGCAAGGACGCCGGCCTCCGGTCGATCGCTGTGTACGCCGACCCGGACCGCGACGCGCCGCACACCGTGATCGCCGACGAGGCGTACGCGCTCGGCGGCGACACCGCGGCGAGCTCCTATCTCGTCGTCGACAAGATCCTCGACATCGCCAAGCGCTCCGGCGCCGATGCGATCCACCCCGGCTACGGCTTCCTCTCCGAGCGCGCCGACTTCGCCCAGGCCGTGATCGACGCGGGCCTGACCTGGATCGGCCCGCCGCCCGAGGCGATCGAGAAGCTGGGCGACAAGGTCTCCGCCCGCCACATCGCCCAGAAGGCCGGGGCCCCGCTGGTCGCCGGCACCAAGGACCCGGTCAAGAACTCCGACGAGGTCGTCGACTTCGCCCGCGAGCACGGCCTGCCGATCGCGATCAAGGCGGCCTTCGGCGGCGGCGGGCGCGGCCTGAAGGTCGCCCGCGAGGAGTCCGAGGTGCGCGAGCTGTTCGACTCCGCGGTGCGTGAGGCCGTCGCCGCCTTCGGCCGAGGCGAGTGCTTCGTGGAGCAGTTCCTCGACTCGCCCCGCCACGTCGAGACCCAGTGCCTGGCCGACATGCACGGCAACGTGCAGGTCGTCTCCACCCGCGACTGCTCCCTGCGGCGCCGCCACCAGAAGCTCGTCGAGGAGGCGCCCGCGCCCTTCCTCACCTCCCAGCGGCGCGCCCAGCTGGTCTCCTCCTCCAAGGCGATCCTGCGCGAGGCCGGCTACGTCGGCGCCGGCACCTGCGAGTTCCTCGTCGGCAAGGACGGCACCATCTCCTTCCTCGAGGTCAACACCCGCCTCCAGGTCGAGCACCCCGTGACCGAGGAGGTCGCGGGCGTGGACCTCGTGCGCGAGCAGCCTGCGCATCGCGGCCGGGGAGCGGGTCAGCGAGGAGGACCCCGTCTCGCGCGGGCACTCCTTCGAGTTCCGCATCAACGGCGAGGACCCCGGCCGCGGATTCATGCCCGCTCCGGGCCGCATCCAGCGCTACGACGTGCCCTCCGGCCCGGGCGTGCGGATCGAGTCGGGCGTGCGCGCCGGCGACGAGGTCTCCGGCGCCTTCGACTCGATGCTCGCCAAGCTCGTCGTCACCGGCGCGACCCGGCAGGAGGCGATCGAGCGCTCCCGCCGCGCCCTGGCCGAGTTCCGCATCGACGGCATCCCCACCGTCTTCGCCCTTCCACCGCGCGGTGATGGAGGACCCGGCCTTCACCCCGGAGGACGCCGAGGAGCCCTTCTCGGTGCACACCACCTGGATCGAGACCGAGTTCGCCGGTGACCTGCCCGCCGCGCCGGCGCCGGCGCGACCGGAGGAGCCCGAGGACCGCGAGTCCGTGGTCGTCGAGGTCGACGGGCGCCGCGTCGAGATCAGCCTGCCCGCCTCCCTGCGCGCCCCGCAGGCCGCGGTGCGCCAGCGCCGCAAGCGCCAGCACCGCGGTGCCGGCGAGGGCGCCGCGGGCGGCAACGGCGTGGCCGCGCCGATGCAGGGCACGATCGTGAAGGTCGCCGTCGAGGAGGGCCAGACCGTCGCCGACGGCGATGTGCTGGTGGTGCTCGAGGCGATGAAGATGGAGCGACCCATCACCGCTTCCCGCTCCGGCGTGGTCAAGGGCCTGAACGCCGAGATCGGCGCGACCGTCTCCGCCGGCGCGGTGCTCTGCTCGATCGAGGACTGACCCGGCTCGGTCGCCACCAGCCGGCCCCCGCACAATTCTGCGCTCTGTGCGTGACCTCAGCACCGGAGAGGCGTCGAGGTCACGCACAGAGCGCTTTTGTGTGCGAGGCGCACTGGCTCGGCGGGTCCGGGGCGCATCGTGTGCACGGCACCCTGATCGCCCGGCTCAGGCACCGGTGGCGAGCACCTTCCGCCGCGCCACCTCGGCGAGGGAGCCGGTCAGCGAGGGATAGACGGTGGAGGTGCCCGCGAGTCGCTCCGCGGTGAGGCGGTGCGCGACGGCGAGCGTGTAGGGGAGGATCAGCTCGCTCGCCCGCGGCGCGACCACCACGGCGCCGAGCACCGTGTGGGAGTCGGGGCGCACCAGGAGCTTCACGAAGCCCTCGTCGATGCCGTGCATCTTCGCGCGCGGGTTCGTCTCCAGGCCCAGCATCAGCACGTCGGCCCGCACCCGGCCGGAGGCGACCTCCTGTTCGCTCACGCCGACCACCGCGATCTCGGGGCTGGTGAAGATCGCGGAGGAGACCTGCGCGGCGATCAGCGGGGAGACCGCCTCGCCGAGGGCGTGGTGCATCGCGATCCGGCCCTGCATCGCGGCGACCGAGGCGAGAGGGTACACGCCGGTGCAGTCCCCCGCGGCGTAGATGCCCCGCACGGAGGTGCGCGAGACCCGGTCGGTCTCGATGTGGCCGCTCTCGCGCACCCGCACCCCGGCGGTGAACAGTCCCAGGTCGGAGGTCCAGGGGACCCCGCCGAGGGCCATCAGCGCGTGGGCGCCCTCGATCTCCTCGCCCGAGGTGAGGGTGATGACGACCCCGTCGGCCGTGCGCCGCGCCCCGGCGGCCCGGGAGCGGGAGCGGACGGTGACGCCGCGGCGCGCGAAGGCGTCCTCGAGCACGTCGGCGGCGTCGGCGTCGGTGCCCGGCGCGACCTTCTCGCGCGAGGAGACGAGGGTGACCTCGCTGCCGAGGGCGCGGTAGGCGCTGGCGAACTCGGCGCCGGTCACGCCCGAGCCGACCACGATCAGGTGCTCGGGCGCTCCTGCAGCGAGTACAGCTGGGTCCAGTTCAGGATCCGCTCGCCGTCGAAGGGTGCGGTCCCGAGCTCCCGGGGGCGGGCGCCGACGGCCAGGAGGATCACGTCGGCCTCGAGCACGCGGGTCTCCCCGTCGGCGCCGCTCACCTCGACCCGGTCCGGGCCGTCGAGGCGGCCGCGCCCGTCGAGCACCTCGACCCCGGCCGCGACGAGGCTCTGGCGGATGTCGGCGGACTGGGCGTCGGCGAGTCGGCGCACGCGTGTGTTGACCGCGTGGAGGTCGACGTCGAGGGTCTCGGCGGTGGGGGCGGCGCCGTCGTCGGCGTCCCGGATCCCGAGCTCCCGGGAGCCGGCGACGAGGTCGAGCACCTCGGCGGTCGCGATGAGGGTCTTGGACGGCACCACGTCGGTGAGCACGGCCGCGCCGCCCACGCCGCGGTCCGCGACCAGGGTGGTGCGGGCGCCCTGGCGGGCGGCCGTGAGCGCGGCCTCGTAGCCGCCGGGCCCTCCACCGATGATCACCACCTGCACGTCGTCCCCGGTGCGGGGCACTCGGCGGGGATCGGCGGGGATGGCAGTGCTCGGGTCGCTCACCCCGCCATCATCCCAAGGACATGTGACGTCGGGGGCGGTTTCCGGGAGGCCGCCCGAGCGGGCTTCGCACCGCCCCCTCCCTGCGCTACCTTCGGTCCATGACTGCATCGAGCACCGATCCGTACCAGCTCGCCCGCGACGCCGCCGCCGCGATCGCCGAGGCCAGCTCCGTCCCCTCCCACGACCTCGCCCTGGTGCTCGGCTCGGGCTGGTCCGGCGCCGCGGACCTCCTCGGCGAGACCGTCTGGCAGGCCGACGCGACCTCCATCCCCGGCTTCCGCCCGCCGGCCGTCGCCGGCCACGTCGGCACGCCGCGCTCGATCCGCGTGGAGGGCACCGGCGCGCGGGCACTCGTGCTCGGGGCCCGCACCCACTTCTACGAGGGCGCGGGAGTGGACGCGGTCGTGCACGGCGTGCGCACCGCCGCCGCGACCGGCGCGCGCACGATGGTGCTGACCAACGGTCGCGGCGGCATCGACCCGTCCTGGCGTCCGGGCACGCCGGTGCTGATCAGCGACCAGATCAACTTCACCGGCGCGACCCCGCTGGTGGGCGCGAACTTCGTGGACCTCACCGATCTGTACACCCCGGCGCGCGCGCGATCGCGAAGGAGGTCGACCCCTCCCTCGACGAGGGCGTGTACATGCAGTTCTCCGGCCCCACCTACGAGACCCCTGCCGAGGTGCAGATGGCGAAGACCATCGGCGCGCACCTCGTGGGCATGTCCACCGCGCTCGAGGCGATCGCCGCGCGCGAGGCCGGCCTGGACGTGCTGGGCATCTCGCTGGTCACGAACCTCGCCGCCGGAATCTCCGGGGAGGCGCTCAGCCACGAGGAGGTGCTCGAGGCGGGCCGGGAGGCCGGGCCCCGCATCTCCCGCCTGCTCGCCGAGACGGTGCGCCGCATCACCGCGGGATCGGCCGACGGCGCGGGCGCCCCGGCAGGGGCCGACGGGGGCGCGGCATGAGCCCCGATGCGGCTCCCACGCCCGGCTCTGCCGACGGGGCAGGCGGCGCCGCCCTGGACGCCGAGTCGCGCGCCCGGGTCGCCGACTGGATCGATGACGACCCCGACCCGGTGACCCGGGCCGTGCTCGAGAACCTCCTGGAGCAGGCGGACGCCGGCGACGCCGCCGCCGCCGAGGAGGTCCGCGACGCCTTCTCCGGCGATCTCGAGTTCGGCACCGCCGGGCTGCGCGGCCGCATGGCCCCGGGCCCGCACCGAATGAACCTCGCCGTGGTCTCCCGCGCCGCGCGCGGCCTGGCCGACCATCTCACCGGCGATCTCGGCCTCGCGGAGCCGCTGGTGGTGATCGGCTTCGACGCCCGTCACCGCTCGGAGGACTTCGCGCGCGCCTCGGCGGAGATCATGACGGCGGCCGGTCGCCGGGTGCATCTGCTGGAGCGGTTCGGCCCGACCCCGCTGATCGCCTTCGCGGTGCGGCACCTGGGCGCCGACGCGGGCATCGTGGTCACCGCCTCCCACAACCCGCCCGCGGACAACGGCTACAAGGTCTACCTCGGCGGCCGCGCCTCCGCGCCCGAGGGGCAGGGCGTGCAGATCGTGCCGCCCTCGGACGCGCAGATCGCCGCCCGCATCGCCGCCGTCGGCCCCGTGCGGGAGATCCCCGCGCCGCGGGCTGGGAGGTGCTCGGCGAGGAGTCGCGCGAGGGCTATCTCGCGGCGATCTGCGCGCCGCCGGACCCGGAGGGGCCGCGCGAGGTGCGGATCGTGCACACCGCGATGCACGGCGTGGGCACCGAGACGGCGCTCGCGGCCCTGCACCGCACCGGCTTCGCCGAGGTGCACCCGGTCGCGAAGCAGGCCGATCCGGACCCCGACTTCCCCACCGTCGCCTTCCCGAACCCGGAGGAGCCCGGCGCGATCGACCTCGCCCTCGAGCTCGCCCGCACCCTCGAGGCCGACGTGGTCATCGCGAACGACCCCGATGCGGATCGCTGCGCCGCCGCCGTGCTCGACCCGCACCTGGGCGACTGGCGGATGCTCACGGGCGACGAGCTCGGCGTGCCGCTGGGCGACCACCTGATTCGCCGCCACGGCTATGCGGGGACGGTCGCGAACTCGGTCGTCTCCAGCCGCTGGCTGGGACGGATCGCGCAGGCGGCGGGGCTCGAGGCCGCGACGACGCTCACCGGCTTCAAGTGGATCGCCCGTGCGCCCGGGATCGTCTTCGGCTACGAGGAGGCGATCGGCTACTGCGTGCGGCCCGAGGTGGTGCGCGACAAGGACGGCCTCTCCGCCGCGCTGATGGTCGCCGAGATGGCGGCGCTCGCCCGCGCCCAGGGCACCACCCTGGTCGGACGCCTGGACGAGCTCGCCCGCGAGCACGGACTCTTCGCGACCTCGCAGCTCTCGCTGCGGGTCACGGAGCTCGCCGAGCGGGACGTGATGATGGCGCGAGCGCGCGCCGAGCCGCCCGCCGCGCTCGCGGGCAGCGAGGTGAGCGACGTGCAGGACCTCGCCGAGGGCTCGGCGGAGACCACCGGCCTCCCCGCGACCGACGGAGTCTCGCTCGCCACCGCCGACGACGCGCGCGTGATCGTCCGCCCCTCCGGCACGGAGCCCAAGCTCAAGTGCTACATCGAGGTGCGCGAGGAGGTCCCCGCCGGGGCCGACGAGGCGGCGCTGGGCGAGGTGCGCCGTGCGGCCTCGACGCACCTCGAGGAGATCACCGAGGACATGCGCCGCGCGCTCACCGGAGCCTGAGCCGGCCTCGCGTCCGCCCCGGAGGACGGGGCGGACGCGGCTCCGCGCGGGAGCGGTGCGGCGCCCGACCGGCCCGGCGTCCGAGCGGTCCGCCCGACGCGGCTCAGCCCCGCACGCGCCGCCGTACCCTGCGGGCGGAGGCCAGGGAGGCGGCCGCGACGATCAGGGCGAGCGCGGTGACGACGCCCGCGGCCACCAGCGACCAGCCGACGGGGAAGCCCGCGAATGTGACGATCTCGGTGACCGTGTAGGTCGGCACGACGTGGTCCGCCTCCGGGTCCGGGCCGAAGGTGAAGTCCTCGGTGAAGGATCCGGGCTCGCCGGAGATGTCGAACTCGGTGACGATCCGATGGCGGGTCTCGTCCTCGATGCCGTCCGCGGCCTCTCGCGCCGCGGTGCCGGTCAGCTCGCGCGCCGTCGGATCGCTCCAGTCCCACTCCCACAGGGTCGGGTCGGCGATCCACGGCCGCTGGACGCGGCGCCCGTCGACGGAGCCGTCGGTGCGGCTGCATCGGCTGGTCGGAGAGCACGAACAGCGAGAGGCTCTGGCGGCGCGTCGCGGCTTGGGAGAAGCGCATCGGGTAGATGAGCTCGTCGCTCGGGAAGTCGATCCGGAGCGGCTCCATCTCGCCGCCGAGCTCGGCGTCGGCGGCGTAGCGCACCGCGGTGAACACCCAGCCCTCCTCGGCGTACGGGTCCAGCGGCACGGAGACGGAGTCGGTCACCTCGTAGCCGTTCTCGTCGAGCCAGGTCCGCACCGAGTCGGCGCCGCCCTCGAGCACAGCGACGTCGTAGTCCCCCACCCGGGACTGCTCGTGCACTGTGACGCCCGTACCTCCCGTCGGAGCGCGCCCTCCGGCGCCCCGGACCCCGCGAGGAAGGGATTGTCGCCCCACAGGTCGTACTCGACCTCCTCGCGCGGCGCGGTCGCCGTCTGCATCTCGCGCGGCGTGCCGGAGGAGGCGGCGCTCACCTCCGGCACGGACGGGGTGGGCATCAGCAGGGTCGACCCGGTGCGCGTGCCATCCAGGGCCAGGCCCATGATGATCGTCTCGACCCCGTCGTCCAGGGACAGGATCGCCGACTCCCGCAAGACACCGGCGTCGGTGCGCTGGTCGACGGGGTCGAAGAATACCCCGCAGGCACAGGCCCCGGCCGGGTTCGCTGCGCCCAGCAGGAGCTGGGCGAGCACGAGCATCCCCGTCAGCGCAACGGCGAGGAGCCGCCGTCGGCCCCGCCCCAGCGCATCGAGCAGTCGTAGGTCGTCGGTCATCACGCTCCCCCTCGTGGCCCCCTCCCTCGCACCCCACGACGCGCAGGTCATGCTCCCGGGCCGGCCGGCGGACGCCCGCCCGCTCGCCGGCCCGGATCCGGCTCGGAGCCGGGCCGCTCAGTACCCAGCGCCGGTGCCGCCCTCGAGGATGGTCTTCGAGGAGGACAGGCCCAGCCGGCTCGCGCCCGCGGCGACCATGGCCTCGGCGGCCTCGCGGGTGCGGATCCCGCCGGAGGCCTTGACGCCGAGGCGGTCGCCGACGGTCTCGCGCATGAGCGCGACGGCGTGCTCGGAGGCGCCGCCGGCGGGGTGGAAGCCGGTGGAGGTCTTCACGAAGTCGGCGCCGGCGCGCTCGGCGGCCTGGCACACGGCGACGATCTGCTCGTCGTCCAGGGCGGCGGACTCGATGATGACCTTGAGCGGCACCGGGGCCTTCGCGACATCGCGGACGGCACGGATCTCGTGCTCGACCTGCTCGTACTCCCCGGCGCGGGCGAGGCCCACGTTGATCACCATGTCGATCTCGTCGGCGCCCTTGGCGACGGACTCGCGCGCCTCGAAGGCCTTCACCTCGGCGCTGTGCTGGCCGGAGGGGAAGCCGCAGACGGTCGCGACCTTCACGGAGGTCTCGACCGGGAGCATCGAGGGCGAGACGCAGATCGAGTAGGTGCCGAGCGCCTCGGCCTCGCGGGCGAGGGCGTCGACGTCGGCGCGGGCGGCCTCGGGCTTGAGCAGGGTGTGGTCGATGAGCTGGGCGAGCTGGGCGTTCTCGAGTGCGGTCATGTCCGGAATCCTCCCATGAGCGTGCTCGTGATCGACACCTCGCCACCACCTATCCACCTATCTGATAGGTTGTCCGGCATCCGGTGCGATGCGGCTCCCCGCTCCTCGCGCCCAGACCGTATGAAGGAGTACCCGTCGATGACGACGTCCCCCAGCTCGACGCCGAGCGGATCCCCCGCCTCCCCGGAGCCGAGCCCCGACCTCCCCACCCGCACCGTGCTCGCCAAGGGCGTGGACCCCTACGTGGTCGACGGCTCCCAGATCGCCGATCCGCCCATCACCCTGCGCGGCCGACTGAAGTTCCTCGGCCCCGGCATGATCACCTCCGCGGCCGTCGTCGGCTCCGGTGAGCTGTTGACCGCGACCGCCCTCGGCGCGACCGTCGGCTTCATCTCGCTGTGGCTCGTGCTGGTCTCCACCTTCCTCAAGGTGTGGGTCCAGATCGAGCTGGCCCGCTGGTCCATCTCCACCGGCCGCACCGCGGTCGACGGCTACGACGACGTGCCCCCGCGGCTGGGCAGGCGCGGCTGGATCTCCTGGCTGCGCAGCCGCTGATGATCCTGCAGTTCTTCATCGGGCAGGCCGGCGTGATCAGCGCCTCCGCCTTCGCCTTCTCGAGCCTGATGCCGATCGGCGGCGAGCCCTACTCGTTGCTGTCCATCGGCGTCTGGGTCGCGCCGCTGGTGGTCGTCGCGATCGCCATCCACTCGCTGAACCGCTACGCCGTGGTCGAGCGGATCTCCACCGTGCTGGTGTCGCTGGTGACGCTCTTCGCGATCGTGATGGTGTTCCTCCTGCAGGGCACCGAGTTCGCGTGGAGCGCCGGAGACCTCGCCGGCGGCATGCGCTTCCAGCTCGCGGCCGGGGCGATCGGCGTCGCGATCGCGATGTTCGGCATGACCGGCGTCGGCGCGGGCGAGACCACCGCCTACACCTACTGGGTCGTCGAGAAGGGCTACGCCACCTGGACCGGCCCCAACGACGGCTCCGAGGGCTGGGTCTCCCGCGCCAGGGGCTGGATCTCCGTGATGAAGGTCGACGCGTGGGTCTCATGGGTCATCTACACCGCCTCCACCGCCGCGTTCTACATCCTCGGCGCCGCCGTCTTTGCACCCGCAGGGTTTGGTGCCCGAGGGCAACGAGGTGATGGTGACCATCTCCTCGATCTTCGACTCCGCCGTGGGCACCTGGGGCGGCGTGCTCTTCCTCATCGGCGCGGGCCTCGCGCTGTTCAAGACGGTCCTCGCCAACGTCCCCAGCCTCAGCCGCATCTCCGGCCAGACCCTCGCCGTCTTCGGCGCGTACGACTGGAACGACCAGGCCGCGCGCGACCGCTGGCGGCGCGTGATCATGATCGTCCTGCCGATCGGCTGGGGCCTGCTGGGCACGATCGCCTCCTCCCCGCTGCTGCTGGTCATCATCGCCGGCATCCTCAACGCCGTGTACCTCATCGGCGCGGCGATCGCGACGGTGTTCCTGGCCCGCACGCAGACCGACCCGCGGATCCGCGACGGCCGCCCCACCGAGATCATGCTGTGGATCTCCGCCGCGGCGATCATCGCCGTGGGAGTGATCGGGCTCGTCAATGCCTTCTGAGCAGGCCCCGTCCTCCGAGCAGGCCCCGCCTTCCGAACAGACCCGCGCCGCGGGCCTCGGCGACTCCGCCTGGCGCTATCTCACCTCCCCCGTGGACCCGTCGGACCAGGCGCTGAGCCGCGAGACCCTCGTGGGCCGGGCACGGCAGGCCGTGCTCGACCTGATCGACGACGAGGGCCTGGACGCCGGGGACCCGCTCCCCTCGGCCGGGGCGCTCGCGGAGCGCTTCGCGGTCTCCAAGGCCGTGGTGCGCGAGGCGCTCAGCGCCCTGGACGCGCTCGGCATCGTGGAGATCTCCAACGGCCGCGCCGCCCGGGTGCGCCCGACCGACAGCTCCCTAATGCGCTTCTCGCTCTCGCGCACGATCCGCACCGCCCCCGGCGAGGGCTTCGCCACCCTCATGGATCTGCGCTCCCCGCTGGAGGTGCGCGCCGCCGCCCTCGCCGCCCGCCGACTCGGCGCGGCGGGCCCGTCGGCCGACGGGGCCGGCGCGCGCGCCGGCTGCTGGAGGAGATGGGCGAGGCGCTCGGCGACTCCGAGGCCTACCCCCGCCTGGACATGCGACTGCACGCCGAGATCGCCCGCCTCGCCGACAGCCCCGCCCTCCACGGCGTGCTCGACGCGGTCAGCGCCCCGCTGTTCCGCGCCATGCGCGAGCCGCGCGTGACCCGCGAGGCGCGCGGGCTCGTCGGCGCCGAGCACGCCGAGCACGTCCGCATCGTCGAGGCGATCCTCGCCGGCGACGAGGACGCGGCGAGCGCCGCCATGGCGGAGCACATGCGCGCCGTCGAGGCCGTGGAGCGCTCCCCGCGCCCAGGGATCCTCGCCGAGCCCGGCCTGACCGGACGAGACGAGTCCCCCCTTCACCTCCTACCCCGTCCCCCCGGACGCCCACGGCGAGCGCCGCCGCGAGCATCCGCATCGAAAGGACTGACCATGCGCTCTCTCGAGATCCATGCCCCCTGCGACCTCCGCCTCGTCGAGAAGGAGCCGACCGCCCCGGGCCCCGGCCAGGTGCGCCTCGCCGTCGAGTACGGCGGCATCTGCGGCTCCGACCTCGGCTACTGGAAGACCGGCGTCTCCGGCACCGCGGTGATGAAGCGCCCCTTCGTGCTGGGCCATGAGATCTCCGGCCGCATCGAGGAGCTCGGCGAGGGCGTCAGCGGCCTCGCCGTCGGCCAGGGCGTCACCGTGCACCCCGCCCGCACCCGCTCCCCGCTACCGGAGGAGCTGGTGGGTCGGGAGAACCTCCACCCGGATCTGACCTACTTCGGCTCCGCCGCGCAGGACCCGCACACCGACGGCGCCTTCGCCCAGTCCCTCACCGTGGACGCGGACCAGATCGTGCCGCCGCCGGAGGGGCTGTCCACCCGCCGCGCCGTGCTCGCCGAGCCGCTGGGCGTGGCGATGCACGCTGTCACCCGTGCCGGCGACCTCACCGGCAAGCACGTGCTGGTCAGCGGTCGCGGACCCGTGGGCCTGCTGGTCGTGCTCGCTGCCCGCGCCGCGGGCGCCGCGCACATCACGGCCGTCGACCTCGCCGAGGCCGCCCGCGAGCGCGTTCTCGCGCTCGGGGCCGACGAGGCGGTGGGGTCCACCGACGGCATGGACCAGCGGATCGCCGTGGCCTTCGAGGCCTCCGGCGCCCCCGCCTCCCTCGACGGGATCATGCGCAACATCGCCCGCGCCGCGATCGTGGTGCAGGTCGGGAACCTGCCCCCGACCCCGGTCAGCGTGAGCCTCGGTCCAGTGGTCTCCAAGGAGCTCGAGTACCGCGGCACCTACCGGTTCGTCGCCGAGATCGAGCAGGCGGTCCAGGCTGCTCGCGCGCAGCGAGGTCGCCGAGCAGGTGATCAGCGACGAGTTCGCGCTCGAGGACGCGCAGGCCGCCTTCGAGGCCGCCGCCGGCCGCGGCTCGAGCAAGGTCGTGCTCACCTTCGCCTGACGGCCGTGCCGCACCGTCCGCGGGCCCGTCGACACCTCGTCGGCGGGCTCGCGGCGCTCGAGCGGCCGTAGAATCGTATTCCATGACCGGCCCTTTCGCGCTACCCCGTCCCCCGCGTCGCATCGTCATCGTCGCCGGCCCCTCGGGCAGCGGCAAGGGCGTGATGTCGCACCGCGCGGGCCTGCCCACGGTGCCGCTGGACGAGTTCTACCGCGACCACGACGATCCCTCCCTCCCCCACCGCTTCGGGATCGTGGACTGGGACGACCCGGCCTCCTGGAACGCGGGCGCCGCCCTCGAGGCGCTCGTCGCCCTCGCCCATGACGGGGTCGCCGAGGTGCCCGTCTACTCGATCCCCCTCTCCCGCCGCACCGGCACCGCGACCCTGCATGCCGAGGACGCCGAGCCGCTGATCGCCGAGGGGATCTTCGCCGCGCGACTCATCGCGCCGCGCGCGGCAGATGGGGCCGCTGGCCGACGCGATCGTGCTGCAGCGCCCCACCCCCGTGGTGTTCACGCGCGCCTGTTCCGGGACCTGCGCGAGGGCCGCAAGCCCCCGCTGACCCTGCTGCGACGCGGCTGGGGGCTGGCCCGGGACCAGCGCGGCGACCTCGAGCGCTGGAAGGCGGAGGGGATGCGCCCGGTGGGACTGCGCGAGGGCACGCGACTGCTGCGGCGTCTCACCTCCTTCGCCGCGGCCGAGCGGCGCCAGCGACCGGCCGCGGACGGCGCCGGGACGGTCCTCGAGATCACCGCGGTCGCCTTCCTGCGCGAGGGCGAGGACGGGGCCGAGCCGCTCGCGGTGCGCAAGCGCGGCACCGGCTCCTACATGCAGGTGGGCGGCAAGCTCGAGCCGGGCGAGTCGGCGCTCGAGGCGGCGGTGCGCGAGGTGGAGGAGGAGCTCGGCGTGCGGGTCGATCCGGCAGGTCTCTCCCCGCTCGGCGACTTCGAGGCCGTCGCCGCCAACGAGCCGAGCACGCGCGTGCGCTCGACCGTCTTCGTCTGTCAGCAGTCCCTCCCGGAACCGCTGGAGGTGCGGGCCGAGCTCGCCGACCACCGCTGGTTCCCGCTGTCCGGGGCGCCGGCGGGCGTGCGGCTCGCCCCGCTGATGACCGAGCACATCCTCCCGGCGCCGCGCGGCTCCTGAGGCAACGGGCTTCGGAGGCCGCGGCCGGGCACGAGACCTGGCACTCTGCGCGAAGGGAGCCTCGTTCCGGCGCATCGTCACGTCCCGACGGCGCCGGACAGGCGCGGCGCCCTGTCGAGCAGGTGAGGCCGGGACGGGCCCGCCCGGGTCAGGCGATCCGGTCCCGCACGATCCTCCGCTCGGGCATGGCGGTGCCGGGCGCGGCGAGGGTCCAGGAGCCCTCGAGCGCCTCGAGGGCCCGTCCGATCCGCTCGGGGGTGTCGGTGTGGAGGCGGGCGAGCACGTCCCCGGCCCGCACCTCCTCTCCCAGGTGCTTCTCGATCTCGACGCCGGCGGCGGCCTGCACGGCCTCGCCGGGGCGGGAGCGGCCCGCGCCCAGGCGCCAGGCCGCCACGCCCACGCCCATCGCGTCCAGCCCCGTGACCACGCCGTCCTCCGTGGCGCGCGGCTCCTCGACGTGCTCCGCGGTGGGCGGCGGCGCGTCCGCGTCGCCGCCCTGGGCGGCGATCATGGCGCGCCAGGTGTCCATGGCGCGACCGTCGGCCAGCGCGGCCTCGACGTCGGCGTCCTGGACGCCGGCGGCCTCGAGCATCTCGCGGGCCAGCGCCACGGTCAGCTCGACCACGTCGGCCGGCCCGCCGCCGGCGAGCACCTCGAGGGACTCGCGCACCTCGAGGCCGTTGCCGGCGGTGCGGCCCAGCGGCGCGGACATGTCGGTGAGCAGGGCGACGGTGCGCACCCCCGCATCGGTGCCGAGGTCGACCATGGTGCGGGCGAGCTCGCGGGCGTCGGCCTCGTCCTTCATGAAGGCGCCGGCGCCGGTCTTCACGTCCAGGGTGAGCGCGGCGGTGCCCTCGGCGATCTTCTTGGACATGATCGAGGAGGCGATCAGCGGGATCGCCTCGACGGTGCCGGTGACGTCGCGCAGGGCGTAGAGCTTCTTGTCCGCGGGCGCCAGGCCCGAGCCGGCCGCGCAGATGACGGCGCCGACGTCCGCCAGCTGGCGCATCATCTCGTCGTTGCTGAGCGAGGCGCGCCAGCCGGGGATCGCCTCGAGCTTGTCGAGGGTGCCGCCGGTGTGGCCGAGCCCGCGCCCGGACAGCTGGGGCACGGCGACGCCGAAGGAGGCGACCAGCGGCGCGAGCGGCAGGGTGATCTTGTCGCCGACGCCGCCGGTGGAGTGCTTGTCGGTGGTGGGCTTGGCGAGGGAGGAGAAGTCCATCCGCTCGCCGCTGGCGATCATGGCGGCGGTCCAGCGGGCGATCTCGCCCCGCTCCATGCCGTTGAGGAACACGGCCATGGCGAGGGCGGCCATCTGCTCCTCGGCGACGACGCCGCGGGTGTACGCGTCGATGACCCAGTCGATCTGCTCGGGGCTGAGCCGCCGCGGTCGCGCTTGGTGCGGATGACCTCGACGGCGTCGAAGGGCTCGACGGCGGGGCGGGAGATCTGGTCGGTCATGGCGTGCTCCTGGGGTGGTGGAGGGCGGCAGGGATCAGCGAGCGGGGCGAGCGGCCGGGATCGGCGCGGCCGGAGTCAGAGGGCGATGTCAGCGGGCGAGGTCGGAGGGGCCGAAGGCCTGCGGCGAGACCTCGGCCATCGTGCGCGGCCCCTCGGGGGTGAGGATCACGAGGTCGGCGCCGGCGTGCTCGGACAGCAAGCTGGCGGCGGCGCCCGCAGGGCATGACCACTCCGCGCTCGTCGCGGGCGAGGGACTCGTCGCCGCCGACGCACACGAAGCGGTGCGGCTTCCCGCCGCCGCCGGCGATGAGGTCGCTGATCAGCCCGCACTCGGCGCACAGCGTCACGCCGTAGCCGGCGTTCTCCACGTTGCGCCGCGCGACGAGGCGGCCGTCCTCGGCGAGCGCGGCGGCGCCCACCCGGAAGCGGGAGTACGGGGTAAAGGCGCGCTCGGCGATCGCACGGGCCTCGGCCAGGAGGCTCTCGAAATCGGCAGGGGCGGTCGGCGCCGGGGGCGCGGGGTCGTTCGCGGTCATGTGCTCGATGCTCTCACTGCGGGGGCTCGGGAGGGGAGGAACGCGCCGCCCCGGGAGGGCGGAGCGCGACATGCGGCGCCGCTCCCCGGGGCGACGGGACTCGATGCGGGACGCCGCGCCCCGGAGACGACGGGACGCGGCGGCGCTGTGCCGCCCGGCGGGGCGGCGGGAGCTCACTGCTTGACGTAGGGTCGCCCGTTCGCGGCGGGGACCCGCACCCTGCCCACCACGCCCGCGACCGCGAACAGCGCGACCACGTACGGGAGCATGAGCAGGAAGTCGCCGGGGATGGAGACCCCGCCCTCGGCGGCGGACATGGTGCCCAGGCGCGCTGGAGCGAGTCCGCGAAGGCGAAGGTCAGCGCCGCCAGCGGCGCGCCGACGGGGTGGTAGCGGCCCAGGATCATCGCGGCCAGCGCGATGTAGCCCTTGCCCGCGCTCATCTCCTCGCCGAAGGCGACGCCGGTGCCGATGGTGAGGGTCGCACCGCCCAGGCCCGCCACGGCGGCGCCGAGCAAGACGTTCTTCCAGCGGGTGAGGTTCACGGCGATGCCGACGGTGTCCGCGGCTTTGGGGTGCTCGCCGACGGCGCGCACGCGCAGCCCCCAGCGGGTGCGGAAGAGCGCGACGGTCAGGCCCGCGACGATGATCCACATGAGATAGACGAGGATGTTCTGCTCGAACAGGACCCTCCCGATCACGGGGAGGTCGGCCAGGACCGGGACCCGCAGGGTGGGCAGGCGCGCGGCGGCGCGTTGAACAGCCCGGGGTTGTCCCGCATCACGGTGCCGAAGAAGAACGAGGTCACGCCGATGGCGAGGACGTTCAGGACGACGCCGACGATGATCTGCTGGACCTGGTAGCCGACCGCGAAGAGCGCCAGCAGCCGCACCCATGATCAGGGCGACCAGCGGGGCGGCGAGCAGTCCCAGCCACACGTTCCCGGTGAGGGAGCCGACCAGCGTCGCGCCGAAGGCGCCGAACAGCGACTGTCCCTCGATCGCGATGTTGATGACGCCCGCGCGCTCGGAGAGCACCCCGGACAGCGCCCCGAAGGCGAGCGGCACGGCCAGCACGATCGTGCCCTGCAGCAGCGTGGTCACGTCGAGGGAGCGCTGGGAGATCACCCAGGTCATGAAGGCGAGGACCCAGGCGACGGCGAACACGGCGATCAGCGCGATGCGCACGCCGCGGGAGGGGCGGGCCTGGCGCGCCTGGAGGACCCAGAGCCCGGCCGACGCGGCGAGCGCGAGCACCGACAGGACGATCGCCCCGCCCTGCGAGGGCAGGGTGACGCGCTCGGGGACGAGGCCGAGGGGGTTCAGGTCGGTCTCGCGGGCGAGCGCGTACACCGACTCGGCGCCGGGCAGGCCGCGCGGCCCGAAGAACACCAGCGCGATCAGACCGAGCACGGTGGTGGTGGCGGGCAGGTGCCACCAGCCGGCGGGGCGGGAGTCGTCCAGGCGCTTCTCGACGACGGAGTCGTCGGCGACGACCACGGGGGCGGTGCTCATCGGTGGTCCTCCTGCGCATCGGTGGTGTCCTCGCCGCGCTCGGGCGCGGGGGCGGTCCCGTCGGACGGATCCTGTCGGGCGTGCGTGCCGGTCCCGGAGGCGCCGGTCGGCGGCGCGTCGCCGGGCGGCGCTCCCCGTCGACGGGCACGTCGGCGCGGTGGGCGCCGCCGGAGGAGCTTTCGTCGGACCCGTCCGCGGCGGGGCCGTCGGCCGTCGCGCCGCCGGTGCCGGAGGCGGTCGAGGCACCGGCGGCGGCGCCGACCGTCGCGGGGACCTCGACGGCGCGGGTGCGGCGGGCGCGGCGCGCCCCGGCGCCGGGGTGGTCGATGCGGCGCAGGCCGATCAGGGTGCGCACCAGCGGCGGCGCGGCGATGAAGAGCACCACGAGCACCTGGATGACCTGCACGAGGTCCAACGGCACGCCCTGGTTGGTCTCCATGAAGCGCCCGCCCGTGGACAGGGCCGCGAAGAGCAGGCCGGCGAGCACGATGCCCACGGGGCCGGAGCGGCCCAGCGGCCGCGACCGTGATCGCGTCGAAGCCGATGTTGCCGGCGACGCCCTCGGTGAGGCGGCGCTCGGTGCCCAGCACGTGCACGGCCCCGGCGAGGCCCACCAGGGCGCCCGCGACGGCGAGGACCAGGAAGGCGGTGCGGGCCGGGGAGATGCCGGCGACGCGGGCGGCGCGCGGGTTCGAGCCGACGGCCCGGAAGTGGAAGCCGAGGGTGGAACGGCTCATCAGCCACCACAGCAAGACGGCGGCGCCAGCGGCGAGGAACAGGCCGGCGTGGAGACGGAACCCGCCGCCGAGCAGCAGCGGCAGGGTCGCGTTCTCCCCCACCGACGGGGAAGTGGGCTGGGACTGGTTCGCGCCGGTGAACGCGGTGGTCTTCAGCGCGAAGAACAGCAGGTAGGTCGCGATCCAGTTCAGCATGATCGTGCTGATGACCTCGTTGGCGCCGAAGCGTGCCTTGAGGAAGCCGGCGATCCCGCCCCACACGCCGCCGGCGAGCACGCCGGCGAGCAGTGCGACCAGCAGGTGCAAGACGACGGGGAGCTGGACCGCGAAGCCGACGTAGCCGGCGGCCATCGCGCCGACGATCAGCTGGCCGGTGCCGCCGATGTTGAACAGGCCCGCGCGGAAGCTGACGGCCATGCCGGCCGCGGCGATGATCAGCGGGGTCGCGACGGTGAGGGTCTCGGTCAGGGGGCGCGACCCGGCGGCGAGCGCGGGGAAGAGCACGTAGGTGCCGGAGCCGCCGGCCTCGCGCACGTCCTCCGCGACGCGGGAGAAGCCCGGCCCGTCGAAGACGGCGCCGCGGAACATCGCGCCGTAGGCGTGGGTGACGGACTGCCAGATCGCGGTGAGCGCGTCGGAGGGGCGGGCGAAGAAGTAGCCGAGGGTGGTGCGGACCTCCTCGTCGGCGATGACGATCAGCACCGAGCCGATGAGGAAGGCGAACACGAAGCTCATCACGACCACCAGCAGGTCGCTGCGCGCGATCGACTGGAGGGTGCGGGCCAGCGCCGTCTCGGCGCGCTCCTCGGGCGGCGGGGCGTCGGCGGCGCCCGCGCCGACGCCGGGCGCGGAGCCGGCGGCGCCGGTCTCGGAGAGGGTGCTCATCACGCGATGTCTCCTTCGTCGGCGAGCTGGCTGTCGGTGGTGCGGGCGCCGGCGGCCACGGCCTCGCGGGCGGCATCGGCGGTGTAGCCGGCCATCATCAGGCCGAGCACGTCGCGGTCCTCGTCGCCGGGGACGATGCCGAGGATGCGGCCGCGGTACATCACGGCGATGCGGTCGGCGAGCTGGGTGACCTCGTCGAGCTCGGTCGAGACGATCACGACGGGCGTGCCCTTGTCGCGCTCGTCGAGGATGCGGCGGTGGAGGAACTCGATCGAGCCGACGTCCACGCCGCGGGTGGGCTGGGAGGCGATCAGGAGCGCCAGTTCGCGGTTCAGCGCGCGGGCCATGACGATCTTCTGCTGATTGCCGCCGGACAGCGTGGACGCGGCCGATGCCGCCGATCCGGTGCGGATGTCGAACTCCGGGATCAGCTTCTTCGCGTTCTCGGCGATGGCCTTCAGCGACATCGACACCGCCGTGCCGAAGGGGGCGCGGTCGTGCTGGTCCAGCACGAGGTTCTCGGCGACGGAGAAGTCCGAGACCAGCGCGTCGTGGGTGCGGTCCTCGGGGACGAAGCCGACGCCCGCGTCGAGGATCTGCTTGGTGGAGCGGCCCACCAGCCGCCTCCCCTCGAGGCGAGCAGAGCCGGCGACGCTGTCCTGCAGGCCCAGCGGCGCCTCGGTGAGCTCGGTCTGGCCGTTGCCCTGGACCCCGGCGATGCCGAGCACCTCCCCGTGGCGCACCTCGAAGGAGACACCGTCGAGGGTGCGGGTGCCGGCCTCGTCGGTGACGCGGAGGTCCTCGACCTCGAGCGCGATCTCGCCCGGGACGGCGGGAGCCTTGTCCTGGGCGAGGGAGACCTGGCGGCCGACCATCAGGGAGGCGAGCTCGGCCTGGTCGGCCGAGGGGTCGGCCTCGCCGACCACCTTGCCGCGGCGGATCACGGTGATCCGGTCGGAGACGGCCTTGACCTCGCGGAGCTTGTGGGTGATGAAGACGATCGAGGTGCCCTCGTCACGCGCCTGGCGCATGATCGCCATCAGCTCGTCGGTCTCGTACGGGGTGAGCACGGCGGTGGGCTCGTCCAGCACGAGCACCTCGGCGCGACGGCTGAGGGCCTTGATGATCTCGACGCGCCGCTGGGCGCCGACGGGGAGGTCCTCGACGAGCGCATCGGGGTCGAGGTCGAAGCCGAAGCGTGCGGAGATCTCGCGCACCAGCTTGCGGGCGGCGGCGAGGTCCAGGAGGCCGCCGCGGGTGGGCTCGTTGCCCAGCACCATGTTCTCGGCGACCGTGAAGACGGGCACGAGCATGAAGTGCTGGTGCACCATGCCGATGCCGGCGGCCATCGCGTCGCCCGGGTCGGAGAAGCTGACGGGGCGGTCGTCCAGGAGGATCTGGCCGCCGTCAGGGCGGTACAGCCCGTACAGCACGTTCATCAGGGTGGACTTGCCCGCGCCGTTCTCCCCCAGCAGGGAGTGGATCTCCCCCGGCTCGACGACCAGGTCGATCGCGTCGTTGGCCACGAAGGTCCCGAAGGTCTTCGTGATGCCGCGCAGTTCGAGCTTCACAGCACTCGCTTCCGTCGGTGCCGGCCGAGCCGCTCGGCCGTGCGGTGTGGGACATGGGACGCGGTCCCCGCCCTCGGGGCGGGGACCGCGCTCATGACGGGGCTCAGGCGCCCGCGGGCGAGGCCTCGGACTCGACGACGACCGTGCCGTCGATGATCTCCTGCGTGAGGGTCTCGATCTCGCCGCTCAGCTCGGCGGGGACCTCGTCCTCGAAGTCGTGGAAGGGCGCCAGCCCGACGCCGCCGTTCTCGAGGGTGCCGACGTACGGGGTCGCGTCGTACTCGCCCTCCGCGGCGCCGCCGATCACGTCCTCGACGCCGGTGGTCATCTCCTTCATGACGGAGGTGAGGATCGTGGCCTGCGCCTCGGGGTCGGCGGAGTTGGTCTCGTAGCCGTCGGCGTCGACCCAGATCACCTTGCGGTCCTCGCCCTCCTTCGCGGCGGCGAGGGTACCGGCGCCCACGGGGCCGGCGACCGGCATGACGATGTCGGCGCCCGCGCTGTAGAACTCGTCGGAGACGGCCTTGCCCTTGGTCTGGTCCTCGAAGTCGCCCGTGAAGGAGCCCTCCTGGCTCTCCTTGTTCCAGCCGAGGGCCTCGACCTCGGTGCCGTGGGTCTCGTTGTAGTGGGCGACGCCGTCCACGAAGCCGTCCATGAAGATGGTCACGGTGGGGATGTTGACCCCGCCGTAGGTGGCGACCTTGCCGGTCTCGGTCGTGCCCGCGGCGAGGTAGCCGGCGAGGAAGGCGGCCTGGGCGGTGTCGAACTCGAGGGGCTTGACGTTCTCGAGCTCGATCGGGTTCCCGTCGGCGTCCTGCGCGGTCGAGTCGACGATCGCGAAGTCCGTGTCGGGGTTGGCCTGAGCGGCCTTGCCGGTCGCGGGGGCGAGCAGGAAGCCGACCGTGATGATCAGGTCGCAGCCCTCGGTGACCATGTTGTTGATGTTGGGCTCGAAGTCCGAGACGGTGGTCGACTCGGCGGTCTGCTTCTGGATGCCGAGGTCCTTCTCGGCATTGAGCAGGCCGTTGTAGCTGGACTCGTTGAAGGACTTGTCGTCCCAGCCGCCCGCGTCGGAGACCATGCAGGCCTTGTAGTCGCTCGCGGCGCCGCCGCCGGAGGAGTCGCCGCCACCGGCCGTCTCCTCCGGGGCGCCGCCGCAGGCGGCGAGGGTGAGAGCCCCGGCGCCGGCGAGGGCGAGGGCACGCGTGATGCTCTTCATGGATGGTTCCTCCGGTGGGAGTGCGAGGGGCCGGGAGCGCCCCGAGGGTCCGGGCGACGTCGCTGTCGCAGTGCGATTGGACGATAGCCCCGCCGCACGCATCGTGAGCACGACGTGAGCCTCCGCGCGCGAACCGTTATGAAATCGACGCGGAGGTGTCGCGCGGGTGAACGTCCACGCGGAGGCGGGCGGGGCGCCGTCGCCCGGCAGGCGGCCCGTCCGACGGGCTCGGAGCGGCCCTGCCGGCCGACGGGATCAGACGGCCTGCAGGTCCCGCGCGCACGCAGGCGGCGGCGAGCACGCTCGCCCCGATCCCGATCGCGCGCTCGTCGATCATGAGGTCGCCCATGTGGAGGTCGTAGGTGCGCCCGCCGGGGGTGCGGGTGCCGAGGCGGGCGAGCGCCCCGGGCACCTTCTCGAGGTACCAGGCGAAGTCCTCGCCGCCGAGGGACTGGGCGGTGGGGTCGAGGTTCTCCCGGCCGAGCACCCCGCGCACCGCGGCGGCGAGCACCTCGACGCTCGCGGGGCTGTTGGAGACCGGCGGCACCCCGCGGTCGTGGGAGACGCGCGCCTCGACGCCCCAGGGGCGCACGAGATCGGCCAGGACCTCCTCGAGCGGCTCCTCGGCCCGGTCCCAGGCCTCGTGGTCCAGGCGGCGCAGGGTGCCCTCGAGCGTGCCGGCGCTGGGGATCGCATTGAAGGCGGAGCCGGCGTGGATCGAGCCCCAGGTGAGGTTCACGCCGGAGCGCGGGTCCATGCGCCGCGTGAGCGCGGCCGGCGACTGCGTCGCGATCGAGCCGAGCGCGTAGACGAGGTCCTGGGTGAGATGGGGGCGGGAGGTGTGGCCGCCCGCGCCGCGCACCTGGATCCGCACCGGATCGGTGGCGGAGGTGATCGGGCCGGACTTCAGGCCCACGTGGCCGACGTCGACGCCGGGGTCGCAGTGCAGGGCGAGGATCGAGTCGACGCCGTCCAGGACGTCCTGCCCGATCAGCTCGAGCGCGCCGCAGGGGTGCATCTCCTCGGCGGGCTGGAACACCAGGCGCACGCCGCGGCGCGCCGCGCCCTCCTCGGCCACCCGCACCAGCGCGGTCGCCGCGCCGAGCACGGCGCTCATGTGCACGTCGTGGCCGCAGGCGTGGGAGACGCCCTCGACGACGGAGCGGTAGGGGACGGTGCTGAGCTCGGGGATCCCGAGCGCGTCCATGTCCGCCCCGCGACCCCATCAGCTCCAGAGACGGGTCCGCGCCGGGGATGTCGCAGATCAGACCGGTGGCGGCCATGCGTTTCGGCGCGAGCCCGAGCGCGGTGAGTCGCTCGGCGATGAAGTCGGTGGTGGCGTGCTCCTGGTGGGAGAGCTCGGGGTGGCGGTGGAGGTGGCGGCGCACCTCGCGCAGGGCGTCGCCGCGCTCGGCGACGGTGCGGGCGATCAGCCCCTCCGGTCCGAGCATCGCACGCCGCTGCGAGGTCCCGACCAGCGTCTGCTGCGACTGCTCCACGCGTTCGCTCCTGTCCTGTCCTGTCATCGACCGCCCTGTCGGCCGTGCGCCTCCCACGGCGATGCGCGTCCGGCGTCACGGGTCAACGCGCCGGCCCCGCCCCTGCTCGTCGAGCCGGCCGACGAGCCGCTGGAGGGCCTGCGCCTTCTCGTCGGCGAGCACCAGCGGCGCATCCTCGGTGTCGACGATGCTGACGCCCTCGAGCCCGACCAGGGCGATGTGGCGATCCGTGGAACCGTACACCGTGGCGCGGGAGGAGAGCGCATCGACGCTCGCGCTTCCCACCACATGGACCTCGGTGCCGTCCTCGCCGCGGCGCACCTCGCCCTCGCGCTCGCGGAGCTGGCGGGCGAGCGCCGCGAAGTCGCCGACGTCGTCCCAGTCGAACTCCGCCGGGACCACCGCGACCCTCCCCTGCGCGGCGAGCGGCTCGGCGAGGGCGTGGTCGATCGCGATCGCGATCATCGTGGGCCAGACGCGCTCGAGCACCGCCTCCTCCTCGGCGCCGCCGTGCGCGGCCGCGATCTCGCGTGCGCCGGCGGCGAGGGCGGGGATCTGGACGGCGAGCTCGTCGAGCGGCACCGAGGCGCGCACCACGAACATGCCGGCGTTCCAGCGCAGTCCCGCGGCGACGAAGGCCTCGGCCCGCTCGCGGTCGGGCTTCTCGACGAAGCGCACGACGGGCTCCGCGCCGACGGCGCGCAGGCGCGCGGAGAGCGCGGGGTCCGCTCCCCGTCGCCCGCGGACTCGATGTAGCCGAAGCCGGTCGACGGCGAGGTGGGGGCGATGCCGAGGGTGACGAGGAGGCCGAGCTCGGCGGCGTCCCGCGCGGCGGTGACGGCGCGGGCGAAGGCGGCCCCGTCCTCGATGAGGTGGTCGGCGGCGAAGGAGCCGATCACGGCGTCCGGCGACTCGCGCTCCACGTGCGCGGCCGCGAGCGCGATCGCAGGCATGGAGTTGCGGGCCGAGGGCTCTGCGAGGACATGCACGTCCCCGTCGAGCCGCTCGCGCACCGCTGCGGCGTGGGCGCGGCCGGTGACGACGATCGGGGGCCGGTCCGCTAGGGGCGCGAGGCGGTCGACGGTGAGCTGGAGCAGGGAGCGGCCCTGCCCGGTGAGGTCCAGCAGGAACTTCGGGCGGGCGCGGCGTGAGAGCGGCCACAGTCTGGTGCCGGAGCCTCCTGCGGGCACCACGGGAACGAAGGGTGCTTCGGGCATGAACCCAGCGTATCCAGCCTCCGACGGGCCCCTTCGGACCGTCCGCCGACGCGGCCGGGGCGGACCTGCCTGCCCCCTGCCTGGTGCTACGCTGAACCTGCCCCTGTCGGGGGCGATGATGATGTCGCCGTGTCGCGAAACGGCCGCCCGAGGGCGCCGAGCGCTGCAACGGCCGCGGGGACCTCGGTCCCCGAGGTCCCGCGCCGCGCGCCGCGGAGCACCGTCGAGCTCCCGGCGACATATCGACGCTTCTGGAGGAACTCCGTGGCTTCCGCCCAATCCGGGACGCTCTATCGCGGACGCGAGGGCATGTGGTCCTGGGTCGCCCACCGCATCTCAGGAATGGCGATCTTCCTGTTCCTGCTCGTGCACGTCCTGGACACCGCGCTCGTGCGCGTCTCGCCCGAGGCGTACAACGAGGTCATCGGCCACTACAAGACGGTCGTCTTCGGCCTCGGCGAGGTCGGCCTGGTCGGCGCCGTGCTCTTCCACGCGCTCAACGGCCTGCGCATCATCCTCGTGGACTTCTGGTCCAAGGGGACCGTGCACCAGCGCAAGCTCTTCTGGGGCGTCGTGATCGTGTGGGCCGTCCTGATGGCCGGCTTCCTCCCCCGCCACCTCATGCACATGTTCGGAGCGTGATCCCCATGTCGACCTCCACCACCTCGATCCCGGATCCCTCCACCCGCTACCGCCGCACCGGGCGGCGCGGCCTGAACGCCGAGATGCTCTCGTGGATGTTCATGCGCGGCTCCGGCGCGCCGCTGGTCATCCTCGTCTTCGGCCACCTCTTCGTGAACCTGTGGCTCGGCGACGGCGTCAAGGGCATCGACTTCGCCTTCGTCGGCGGCAAGTGGTCCTCCCCTTCTGGCAGGTCTGGGACCTGCTGATGCTGTGGCTGGGCCTCATCCACGGCGGCAACGGCGTGCGCACGATCATCAACGACTACGCCCGCGGCGACCGCACCCGCATGGTCCTCAAGGCCCTGCTGTACTTCGCGGTCGTCGTCACGATCGTGCTGGGCACGCTGGTGATCTTCACCTTCGATCCCTGCCCCGTCGGCGCCGAGCCGAGCCTGCTGCCCTCCTTCTGCGAGGGCTGACGCCCCCGGGGCGGCCGGACCCCCGGCCGCCCCTCCCTCCTCACGCACTTCACGGTCTTCCCGGAACGGAGCTGTCACCCGACATGCAGACCCATAACTACGATGTGGTGATCGTCGGCGCCGGCGGCGCCGGGATGCGCGCGGCGCTGGAGTCCTCCAAGCGCGCCCGCACCGCGGTCGTCACCAAGCTCTATCCCACGCGCTCCCACACCGGCGCGGCGCAGGGCGGCATGTGCGCGGCTCTCGCCAACGTCGAGGAGGACAACTGGGAGTGGCACACCTACGACACCGTCAAGGGCGGCGACTACCTGGTGGACCAGGACGCCGCCGAGGTCATGGCCAAGGAGGCCATCGACGCGGTGCTCGACCTGGAGAAGATGGGCCTGCCCTTCAACCGCACCCCGGAGGGGCGCATCGACCAGCGCCGCTTCGGCGGGCACACCCGTGAGCACGGCGAGGCGCCCGTGCGCCGCGCCTGCTACGCCGCGGACCGCACCGGCCACATGATCCTCCAGACCCTCTACCAGAACTGCGTGAAGCAAAGAGGTGGAGTTCTTCAACGAGTACTACGTGCTCGATGTGCTGATGACCGGCGATCCCCGCTCTGACGAGGGGGTGCGCGCCTCCGGCGTGGTCACCTACGAGCTCGCCACCGGCGAGATCCACGTCTTCCGCGCGAAGTCGGTCGTGTTCGCCTCCGGCGGCTTCGGCAAGATCTTCAAGACCACCTCGAACGCCCACACCCTCACCGGTGACGGCCCCGCGATGGCGTTCCGCCGCGGCATCCCGCTGGAGGACATGGAGTTCTTCCAGTTCCACCCGACGGGCCTGGCGGGCCTCGGCATCCTGCTGTCGGAGGCGGCGCGCGGCGAGGGCGGCATCCTGCGCAACAGCGATATGGAGCGCTTCATGGAGCGCTACGCCCCGACGCTGAAGGACCTCGCCCCCGTGACGTGGTCGCCCGCGCGATGGCGAACGAGGTGCGCGAGGGCCGCGGCGCCGGCCCGAACAAGGACTACGTCTACCTCGACCTCACCCACCTCGAGCCCGCGCACATCGACGCGAAGCTCCCGGACATCACCGAGTTCGCGCGCACCTACCTGGGCGTGGAGCCGTACACCGAGCCGGTGCCGGTCTTCCCGACCGCGCACTACGGCATGGGCGGCATCCCCACGAACATCCGCGGCGAGGTCCTCGCCAACGCGACCGACGTGATCCCCGGCCTGTACGCCGCCGGCGAGACCGCGTGCGTGTCCGTGCACGGCGGCAACCGCCTGGGCACCAACTCGCTGCTGGACATCAACGTCTTCGGGCGCCGCGCCGGCATCGCCGCCGCGGAGCACGCCGCGGAGGTCGACCTGCCCGAGTCGCCCGAGGGCGTGGAGACCCCGACCGTCGAGCCGCTCGAGCGCCTGCGCGACCGGCCCGCGACCGAGGACCGCATCGCGAACATCCGCACCGATCTGCAGGAGCTGATGGACGCCAACGTCCAGGTGTTCCGCACCGAGGAGACCTGCCGCACGGCGCTGGCCGGCATCAAGGACCTCAAGAAGCGCTACGAGACGGTCGCGATCCAGGACAAGGGCCGCCGCTACAACCTGGACCTGATGGAGGCGGTGGAGCTCGGCTTCCTGCTCGACCTGGCCGAGATCGTGGCGCTCGGCGCGCTCAACCGCAAGGAGTCCCGCGGCGGCCACTTCCGCGAGGACTTCGAGAAGCGCGACGACGTCAACTACCTCGAGCACACCATGGCCTACCGCACCCTGCCGGGTGAGGAGGGCGTCGAGGGCACCCCGATCCGTCTGGGCACCAAGCCCGTCGTGATCACCCGCTACGAGCCGAAGGAGCGCACGTTCTGATGACTGCCGTCGCCGAGAAGCCCCAGGCCGAGCCCGATGCCGGTGCGGTCCCCTCGTTCGAGGTGACGCGCGCATCGCACGCTTCACCCCCGAGGACGACAAGGGCGTCCACTGGGAGGACTTCACCGTCACGATGCACGGCACCGACCGTGTGCTCGACGCCCTGCACGAGATCAAGTGGCACGTGGACGGCTCGCTGACCTTCCGCCGCTCGTGCGCCCACGGCGTCTGCGGCTCGGACGCGATGCGGATCAACGGCCGCAACCGTCTGGCCTGCAAGACGCTCCTGAAGGACCTCGACATCTCGAAGCCGATCACGGTCGAGCCGATCAAGGGCCTGCCGGTGGAGAAGGACCTCATCGTGGACATGGAGCCGTTCTTCGACTCCTACAAGGAGGTCATGCCGTTCCTGGTCGCGGGCGGTCAGGAGCCCAGCCGCGAGCGGTCGCAGTCCGCGGAGCGCCGCGAGCGCTTCGACGACACCACCAAGTGCATCCTCTGCGCCGCGTGCACCTCGTCCTGCCCCGTGTTCTGGACCGACGGGCAGTACTTCGGCCCGGCCGCGATCGTGAACGCCCACCGCTTCATCTTCGACTCGCGCGACGACGCGGGCGAGCAGCGCCTGGAGATCCTGAACTCCAAGGAGGGCGTGTGGCGGCCGCCGCACCACCTTCAACTGCACCGAGGCGTGCCCGCGCGGCATCCAGGTGACCAAGGCGATCGCCGAGGTGAAGCAGGCCGTGATCCGCGGCCGCGTCTGATCCCGCGCTCAGCATGACGACAGGGGCTCCTCCGCCGCGGCGGAGGAGCCCCTGTCGTCATCGGGGCGGTCAGCCGCGGGCGGCGAGCACCTCGCGCGACCTGGCGGCGAAGGCGGCGGGGTCGCCCGGATGGGACGGGTCGCCGACGGCGAAGCCGCCGTGGTCACCTGGGAAGACGAGCGGCTCGGTGCCGAGCGCCTCGGCGAGGGCGCGCGTGGTGCGGGCGGTGATCGCCTCCCCGTCTGCTCCCCCGTGGCGAGGACCAGACGGTCCCCCGCGGAGTGCGCGCCTCGAGATCGGGCTGGTAGGAGGTCACGGGCGCGCTCGTCCCGGACAGCAGCGGGTCCTCCCGTGTGCCGTCGTCCTGGACGGGCAGGCCGAACCGGGCGGGATTGGGCAGGGGCTGGGCGAAGAACTCCTCGGTGAACTCGCCCTGCCACATGCTCATGGCGAGGAAGGCGGCGAGCCCCGCGCCCCAGCCGCGCTCCTGATAGGCACGGCCGACGGCATCGTTCGCGCGCTCGGCGAGCTCCGCATCGGGCAGGACGCCCATGATGGGCGGCTCGTGGGCGACGACCTGGCTGACGTCCTCGGGATGCGCCGCGAGCAGGGCGAGCGCGGCGACGGCGCCGCCGCCGCTGGCGAACATCTGCACCGGTGCGCCGAGATCCGTGATCAGGGCGTGGAGGTCCTCCGCCTGCAGGGACGGGTCGTTCAGGGCGCGCCGTCGCTGCGGGTGCTCCGGCCGAGTCCGCGCGGGTCGTAGGCGACGACGGTGCGGTCCGGGAGCTCGGCGATCAGGTCGGCGAAGCCGTCGGCGGTCATGGGCTGGCCGATGACCAGCGACACCTCGCCGCCGTCGGCCGGGGGCGCGGGCCGTGCACGTCGTGGACGATCTCGGCGTCGGGCAGGGACAGGGTGCGGGTGTCCATGGGCACAGCGTAGGACCGTGCCCGGACGAGCAGAAGGGCGATCGGCGACAGGTTCGGCCCGCGGCCCGCGGTGCCGTCCGCGCCTGCGCGCGGTCTCGAGCGCGGGGCGGCCCGGGTGCCGTCGGCCGGGAGAGGGAGGCCGCGCCGACGGCGCCCGGTGCGGGCTCAGGAGTAGGTGACCACCAGCGGTGCGTGGTCGGACCAGCGGGTGTCGTAGCTGGGGGCGCGATCCACCTGCGCGGCGGTCGCCTTCTCGCCGAGCGCCGGGGTGGTCAGCTGGTAGTCGATGCGCCAGCCGGAGTCGTTGTCGAAGGCCTTGCCGCGCTGGGACCACCAGGTGTAGGGGCCGGGCACGTCGCCGGCGAGGCGGCGCTGGACGTCCACCCAGTCGCCCTCGACCAGCAGGCGGTCGAGATAGGCGCGCTCCTCGGGCAGGAAGCCGGCGGACTTCAGGTTGCCCTTCCAGTTCTTGATGTCGTTGTTGGCATGGGCGATGTTGAGGTCTCCGGTGAGGACCACGTGACGGCCGTCGGCGCGCGGCGCGTCCAGGCGCTCCATCGCCACGTCGAGGAAGGCGTACTTGTCGGTCATGGTCTGCGGCTTCTCGGTGTTGCCGGAGTGCATGTAGCAGGAGATGACGGTGAGGCCGGTGCCGTCGCCGAGCGGGTCCTCGAGGTCGGCCTCGAGCCAGCGGCCGGTGTGGGTGGGCTCGGTCAGGCCCGGCAGGCCGCGGCGGACGCCCTCGAGGTCGATGCTCGCCAGCGAGGTGCGGGCGGCGATCGCGACGCCGTTGCGGCCCTTGAGCTCGGAGGCCTCGCCGACGATGGTCCAGTCCTCCCCCACCAGATCGGCGAGCGGCTCCTCCGGCGCCCGCACCTCCTGCAGGGTGATGACGTCGGCCGCGGTGGTCGCGAGCCAGTCGGCCATCCCCTTGCGGGCCGCGGCCCGCAGGCCGTTGACGTTGACGGTGGCGAGGGTGAAAGTCATGCCGACCAGTATGTCAGCGGGGCCGGACGGCCGCGACGCGGGGACGACTGGGCGGGCGGCTCTGCCCGCCTCGCCGGGGTCTCAGGCCTCGATGCCGGCGGCGTGCTCGGCCGCCTCGACGACGTTGTTGACCAGCAGCGCGCGGGTCATGGGGCCGACACCGCCGGGGTTGGGGCTGATCCACGAGGCGACCTCGGCGACGGCCGGGTCCACGTCGCCCACGAGCTTCGCCTTCCCGCCCTCGGGGTCCTCCTGGCGGGAGACGCCGACGTCGAGCACGATCGCGCCGGGCTTGACGTCCTCGGGCCGGACCAGGTGGGCGACGCCCGCGGCGGCGACGATCACGTCGGCGCGGCGCAGGTGCGCGGGGAGGTCCGTCGTGCCGGTGTGGGTGAGGGTGACGGTCGCATTGATGGCGCGGCGGGTCATCAGCGCGCCGATCGAGCGGCCGACGGTGACGCCGCGGCCGATCACGACCACGTCCTTGCCCTTGAGGTCGAGGTCGTGCCGCATGAGCAGCTCGATCACGGCCCGGGGCGTGCAGGGCAGCGGGGTGCGGATGGGCGAGTAGGCGTTGAGGACCAGGCGTCCGAGGTTCGTGGGGTGGAGGCCGTCGGCGTCCTTGGCGGGCTCGATCCGCTCGAGGATCGCGTCGGTGTCGATGTGCTTCGGCGCCGGCGGCTGGACGATGTAGCCGGTGCAGGCGGGGTCGGCGTTGAGCTCGTCGACGACCGCCTCGACCTCCTCCTGGGTGGCGTCGGCCGGGAGGTGCTTCTGGATCGAGTTCAGGCCGATCTGCTCGCTGTCGCGGTGCTTGCCGCGCACATAGGCCGCGCCGCCCGGATCATCGCCGACCAGCACGGTCGCGAGCCCGGGACGCGGGTGACCGGCATCGACCAGACGGGTCACGCGCTCGGCGAGCTCCTGCTTGATCGCCTTCGCGGTGGCCTTGCCGTCGAGGATCTGGGCGGTCATGGCGCTCTCCTTCGATGAGGGGTCTCGGTGAGGTGGTCGGTGGGGTGGGCCCGGGAGGCCCGCCCGAGGGAACCGGTGCCCCGGTCGGGGCGGTCCCGCCCCGGGCACCGGCGGGCTGATGCGGGACGGGCGGGGTGCGGGCACCGCGGCCTCCGGACCCCGCCCGCGGGGATCAGTACTGCTGCGGCTCGGGGTAGAGCGGCTTGGACTCGGCGAGCTTCGCGGTGCGGGCCCTGAGCGACTCGACGTCGGCCCCGCCGGTCAGCGCCAGCGCGATCACGTCGGCGACCTCGGTGAACTCCGCCGCGCCGAAGCCGCGGGTGGCGAGCGCCGGGGTGCCGATGCGCAGGCCCGAGGTGACCCGCGGCGGGCGCGGGTCGTTGGGGACCGCGTTGCGGTTCACGGTGATGCCGGCCTCGTGCAGGCGGTCCTCCGCCTGCTGGCCGTCCAGCTCGGAGTCGACGAGGTCCACGAGCACCAGGTGCACGTCGGTGCCGCCGGAGATGACCTTGACGCCTGCCGCCTTGGTGTCCTCCTGCTGGAGGCGGTCGGCGAGGATCTGCGCACCCTCGAGGGTGCGGGCCTGGCGGTCCTTGAAGTCCTCCGAGGCGGCGATCTTCAGTGCCACGGCCTTCGCGGCGACGACGTGCATGAGCGGGCCGCCCTGCTGGCCGGGGAACACTGCCGAGTCGATCTTCTTCGCCCACTTCTCCTTGCACAGGATCATGCCGGAGCGAGGGCCGCCGATGGTCTTGTGGATGGTGGTGGAGACGACATCCGCGTAGGGCACGGGGCTGGGGTGCAGGCCCGCCGCGACGAGGCCCGCGAAGTGCGCCATGTCGACCCACAGCGCGGCCCCGACCTCGTCGGCGATCTCGCGGAAGCGGGGGAAGTCGAGCTGGCGCGTGTAGGCGGACCAGCCTGCGACGATGACCTTGGGCCGCTCGGCGATCGCGAGCTCGCGCACCTTGTCCATGTCGATCAGGCCCGTGCCCGGCTCGGTCTCGTACGCGACGATGTCGTAGAGACGGCCGGAGAAGTTGATCTTCATGCCGTGGGTGAGGTGGCCGCCGTGGGCGAGCGAGAGGCCCATGAGCTTGTCGCCCGGGCGGGCGAGGGCGTGCATCACCGCGGCGTTCGCGGTCGCGCCCGAGTGCGGCTGGACGTTCGCGTGCTCGGCACCGAACAGGGCCTTCGCGCGGTCGATCGCGATCTGCTCCGCGACGTCGACCTCCTCGCAGCCTCCGTAGTAGCGCTTGCCGGGGTAGCCCTCGGCGTACTTGTTGGTCAGGACCGAGCCCTGCACCTGCAGGACCGAGCGGGGGACGAAGTTCTCCGACGCGATCATCTCGAGCGTGCCCTGCTGTCGGGCCAGCTCGCGGTCGAGCACCTGGGCGATCTCGGGATCGATGTCGGCGACAGACTTGTCGAGGACGTTCACGTGGCCTCCTGTGGGGGTCTGAGGGGGCGGCGAGCGACCGTCGCTTCCATCCTAGGCCGGGAGCCGCGGCGGGGCCGCCTCCATCCAGGGATCGGCGCCCGTCCCGTGCGGAACGGACGCCGAGCGGTCTCCTCCCCGCTCAGAGGTCCAGGCCGAGGCGCACAGGTTCCGGCTCCAGACGGATCCCGTAGCGCTCCTCGACCCGCTGCTGGACGTCGTGGGCGAGGGCGACGAGGTCCTCGCTGGAGGCGCCGCCGCGGTTGGTCAGCGCGAGGGAGTGCTTGGTGGAGACCGAGGCCCGCTCCCCCACCGCATGGCCGCGCTCGATCCCGGAGTGGCTGATGAGCCAGGCGGCGCTGGTCTTCACCCTGCCCTCGCCCGCGTCGTAGCGCGGCGCCTGCTCGGGCAGGGCCGCGGCGTCCTCCGCGGAGAGGATCGGGTTGGTGAAGAAGGAGCCGGCGCTCCAGGTGTCGTGATCGGCGGCGTCCAGGACCATGCCCTTGCCGCCGCGCACGCGCAAGACCGCCTCGCGCACCCGGCTCATCGGCACCCGGTCCCCCACCTCGACGCCGAGCTCCGCGGCGAGCGCGCGTAGCGGATCGGGGCGGAGAGGGAGCCGAGCGTGTGCTGGAAGGTCACCGAGAGCACCACGTAGCGGCCGGTCGCCGACGGGACGGGTCCGCTGTACCGGGTGCGCTTGAAGACGCTGTCGCGATAGGCGAAGCCGCAGTCGGCGGCGAAGAAGGTGCGCACGGCCCCCTTCTCGCGGTCCCAGGTGCGCACGCGGGAGATCGTCGAGGCGACCTCCTGGCCGTAGGCGCCGACGTTCTGGATCGGAGTCGCGCCGACGGTGCCGGGGATGCCGGAGAGCGCCTCGATGCCGACCATCTCGCGGGCGATCGCATAGCGCACGGCCCGGTCCCAGTTCACGCCCGCGAAGTACTCGGCGATCGCCCCTCCGCAGGTGGGGTCCAGCGGGGTGAGCTCGGCCGGGTCCACGGGGATGCCGTCGGGCTCGCCGGAAGCGCCGACCTCGCAGGTCGCATCCAGCAGCGGCGGGTCCTCGGGGTCGCGCAGCAGCACCACGGTGCCCTCGAAGGGCTCGTCGGAGGCGACGAGGTTCGAGCCGCCGCCGAGGACGAGCAGCGGCTCCCCGCCTCGTCCGCGGCGGAGACCGCGGCGATCA
Source organism: Brachybacterium sp. GPGPB12 (assembly GCF_038396325.1). Lineage (NCBI taxonomy): Bacteria > Bacillati > Actinomycetota > Actinomycetes > Micrococcales > Dermabacteraceae > Brachybacterium > Brachybacterium sp. GPGPB12. The sequence continues at coordinate 1,150,564 of NZ_CP149573.1, forward strand.
CCTCGTCGGCGGTGCGGGCCTCGACGAGGTTCCGGATCTCCCCACCGATGCGGAGGGTGGTCAGGTCGGCGAGCCTCATGCCGCTCCTGCCGCGTCGGCCTCGACGTCCTGCGTGCGGCGCGGCGGCGCGAGGGTCGCGCGGGCGCGCCCCAGCACCTTCTCCCCGTCGACGACGGCGGCGAGGTCGACGCGAGCGGTGCCCGCGGACTCGTCGATCGCGCCGACGGTCGCGACGACTTCGAGCGCCACCTCGCCGGTGGCGGGCACGGGCACCATGCCGGTGAATCGGGTGGAGTAGGCGGTGATCAGGGTCGGGTCGCCGACGGCCTCGAGCAGGCCGGTGATGGCCGTGCCCATGGTGAGCATGCCGTGGGCGATGACGCCGGGCGACCCGGCCTGCTCGGCGACGACGTCGTTGTAGTGGATCGGGTTGAAGTCGCCGGAGGCACCGGCGTAGCGGACCAGCGCGTCGCGGTCGAGCGTGTGGGCGGTGCGGGAGAGCTCGTCGCCGACGGACAGCGCGGCGAGGTCGAGCGGGCGGGCGTCGGGGGTGGGGCTGGTGGTCATCGGTGCTCCTGGTGTGGCGTCTGCGGCAGGGCCGCGAGGGGCGAGGGCGTCGGGGCGCCGCGGGGGAGGCGGCGAGCTCAGTCCCCGCGCACGACGAGCATGCCGCGCACGGCGGCGACCTCGGCGCCGTCCTCGTCGGCGAGGTCGACACAGGTGGTGACCATGGCGTGCCCTCCGGCGGCGCGGACCGACTCGACGGTGAGGGTCGGCACGAGGCGGTCGCCGGCGACGACGGGACGGTGCAGGGTGAAGGACTCCTCGCCGTGGACCACGCGGGAGAAGTCGATGCCGGCGGCGGGGTCCTCGACGTACTGCGCCTCGGTGGCCTGGGCGAGGGAGACGAGGAACGTGGGCGGCGCCACGACGTCGGCGTGCCCGGCGGCGCGGGCGGCCTCGGGATCGGTGTGCGCTGGCGAGGGGGCGCCGGTGGCGCGGGCGAACTCGACGATCTTCGCGGCCGAGACGGTGTGCACGGGGCCCGCCGGGTAGGTGCGGCCGGCGAAGGCAGGATCGGGGCTGGTGGTCACTGTGTCTCCCGAGGTCGGGTCGGCGCGGGGCCGACGGATGCGGTCTCCCCGATCATCTCACCGCCCCCGCTCCCCTGCGGTCCGGCCCGCGCGAGGCACGGGGGCCGGACATGACGAAGGCCACCCGGCGCGCCGGGTGGCCTTCGTGGATGCCGCGGCGGGACCGCTCAGCGGGTCTCGCGGTGCGCCGTCTGCTTGCCGCAGGTCGGGCAGAACTTCGAGAGCTCCAGTCGATCCGGGGTGTTGCGACGGTTCTTCTTGGTGATGTAGTTGCGCGCCTTGCATTCGACACACGCCATGGTGATCTTGGGACGCACGTCAGAGCTCTTGCTCGCCACGGTTCGCCTCTTTCGTCCGGGTGACGCACCCGGCGGTGCGCCTCGTGGGTCCCCGTGCTCGGGGGATGTGGAATCTGCACTCCGGTGGGGACCGGTGTGGTACCGAGGGCGGGGATCGAACCCGCGACCTCACGATTATGAGTCGTGCGCTCTAACCGTCTGAGCTACCCCGGCGTGACCGATGAAACGGCCCGATCTCGAATGAGACCGGGCCGCCGCATCCATCAGAGCCCTGAAAGGGAATCGAACCCTTGACCTTCTCCTTACCATGGAGACGCTCTGCCGACTGAGCTATCAGGGCAACCCGGTGAACCTTACCCGCCTCGTTGCCCGTAGGCAATTCGAGGGGCGGCCCCCGTGCTTCGGATCACAGGGATCCTCCGCGTGGCAGATGAGGGATTCGAACCCCCGTAGGCAATGCCAGCTGATTTACAGTCAGCTCCCTTTGGCCGCTCGGGTAATCTGCCGCAACCCTCTCCCGCCACCCGCCGGACTCTCGTCCTGCGGCCGCCGGAAGCGGACTCGGAACAGCATAGCGGGGTCCCGGCCGCGGCGCGAACCCAGAAGGGGTCCTCGGAGCATGAGAGGCGTCACAGCGGTCCTGCCGCTGGTCGCAGCCCCTCTGCGGCGGTCCCTCGGAGACCGGCAAGCACTCCCGGACCCGGCATGGGACGATCACTGGACAGACCCGCCCGTTCGACGTGGTGGCGGCCCGCGCGGGCCGCCCGGAGGAGGACCCGATGGCCGATTCATCGTTCGACATCGTCAGCAAGCTCGACCGCCAGGAGGTCGACAACGCCGTGAACCAGGCCGTGAAGGAGGTCGGCCAGCGCTACGACTTCCGGAACACCGGCGCCTCGATCACCCTCGGCGGCGACGAGATCGTGATGACCGCCAACGCCGAGGAGCGCGTGCTCGCGGTGCTGGACGTGCCGCAGTCCAAGCTGATCCGCCGCGGCATCTCGCTCAAGGCGCTCGACGTGGGCGAGCCCAAGCAGTCCGGCAAGGAGGTGCGCCTGGCGGCCTCACTCAAGGAGGGCATCTCCACCGAGGACGCGAAGAAGATCGCCAAGATCATCCGGGACGAGGGCCCAAAGGGCGTCAAGGCACAGATCCAGGGCGACGAGTCGCGCGTCTCCTCCAAGAGCCGTGACGACCTCCAGTCCGTCATCACCCTGCTCAAGGGCAAGGACCTCGAGGTCGCGCCGCAGTTCATCAACTACCGCTGACCTCCGGGCGCCCAGCCGTCGCTGAGCCCCGCCTCGTCGCACCCCCGCTCCCGCACCGCCGGGACGGGGGTGCCGCGCGTCCAGGCACTGGCGGTTCCTCCCTCACCCGCGCCGCGCTGGAGATATTCGGATCTCCGCGCGCGGATCTCGCGCGGCGCGGATCCGTCGAGGGAAGGGAGCGATGACCAGCGGCACGATCCTGGTGATCGGGGCGACCGCAGGGGTCGGCCGCCACGTGGTGAGGTGCGCGGTCGAGGCAGGACTGCACCCGCGGACCCTCGTGCGCAAGACGGAGCGGGCCGCCCGGTCGCTCCCCGCGGAGACGGAGCTCGTCGCCGGCGAGGCGAGGATGCCCGTGGACATGGCGCGCGCCCTCGAGGGAGTGGACGGAGTGATCCTCGGCCTCGGCTCGCACGGCGCGCCGGGCGAGGCGGAGGCCGTGGACCACGGGATCGTCCGCGTGCTCGTCGAGTGCCTCCTCGCCTCCGGGCACCCGGTGCGGGTGGGACCGAGGAGCAGGGCCCGGAGCGGCGCTGGACCCCGGGCATGACGAAGGCCCCGCCCCCACCACGACGGGGGGACGGGGCCTGCGCGACGAAGAACCGGTCAGCTCACTGCTGGTTCGAGGTGGTGTCCTGCTCCTCGGCGTGGTTCGTCAGCTCATCGCCCTTGGCCGTGAACGCCTCGACCAGGCTGTTCACCGGACCGTTCACGAACGAGTTCCACGCCTCGACATACGCGTCGTAGTCCGGACCGACCCACTCCACCGACGTCACCAGGCGCGTCACCTCGTCGACCTTCTCGACGACCTGCTCGCCCGCCTTGAGGACCTCCTGAGCGACCTCGCGCCCCTCCTCCGGATTCATACCCTTGAAAGCCATCACAAACCCCTTTCGCCCCGATCCCGGAGCAGATCACTGCTGAAGAAAGAAAAACCTAGAAGCCGAGAGAACCCAGCAGATCAGGAAGAAGCCTCACGCCGCCGCTGAGCGTTCTTCTTCGCACGCTCAGCGAACTCGCCCAGGCGCGTCACGACATCCTGGACCAGACCACCCAGAGTCCCCTCGAACTCCGACACGTACTTGTCACGGTCCTCACCGGTCCAGTCGAAATCCGTCACACGACCCTGCACCGTCGTGTAGATGGTGTTGACATCCTCGCCGGACGTCTCCGCCGTGGTGCCCATCTGCTCCACAGCCTCAGGGTTCATACCCTTCTTCATGGTGTCCTCCACATCGTCGAAAGAATCAGATCCCCACCCACCGAACCGGACCTCCGCGACCCCCAAGGCCACGTCCTCGATCCCTGTCCCCCAGGTGATGCCACCACCCTAGAACCACCCACCACACCCTGGCGATGGGGACAACTCCCCATCCCCCTCCCCATCCGCCCGGCAGCCCGTCCTCGCAGGTCAGCGACGAACAACGGTCGCATCGTACTGTGGACAGCGCCGGCGGCTCCCCTTGCGTGGCGCAGGGAGCCCGGGCGCGGCTGTCGCGTGCCCGGGCATGACGAAGGCCCCGCCCCCACCACGACGGGGGGACGGGGCCTGCGCGACGAAGAACCGGTCAGCTCACTGCTGGTTCGAGGTGGTGTCCTGCTCCTCGGCGTGGTTCGTCAGCTCATCGCCCTTGGCCGTGAACGCCTCGACCAGGCTGTTCACCGGACCGTTCACGAACGAGTTCCACGCCTCGACATACGCGTCGTAGTCCGGACCGACCCACTCCACCGACGTCACCAGGCGCGTCACCTCGTCGACCTTCTCGACGACCTGCTCGCCCGCCTTGAGGACCTCCTGAGCGACCTCGCGCCCCTCCTCCGGATTCATACCCTTGAAAGCCATCACAAACCCCTTTCGCCCCGATCCCGGAGCAGATCACTGCTGAAGAAAGAAAAACCTAGAAGCCGAGAGAACCCAGCAGATCAGGAAGAAGCCTCACGCCGCTGCTGAGCGTTCTTCTTCGCACGCTCAGCGAACTCGCCCAGTCGCGTCACGACATCCTGGACCAGACCACCCAGAGTCCCCTCGAACTCCGACACGTACTTGTCACGGTCCTCACCGGTCCAGTCGAAATCCGTCACACGACCCTGCACCGTCGTGTAGATGGTGTTGACATCCTCGCCGGACGTCTCCGCCGTGGTGCCCATCTGCTCCACAGCCTCAGGGTTCATACCCTTCTTCATGGTGTCCTCCACATCGTCGAAAGAATCAGATCCCCACCCACCGAACCGGACCTCCGCGACCCCCAAGGCCACGTCCTCGATCCCTGTCCCCCAGGTGATGCCACCACCCTAGAACCACCCACCACACCTTGGCGATGGGGACAACTCCCCAGGCAGAGGTCCCCGTGCACCGCTCCCCACGCGACGCCTCGTGGCACCTCGCCGGACCGTCGCCTCGCCGTCGCCTCGCGAGGACCTCGACAGGGTCGGCCGGACGACCTCGCCCCGGCACGGCCGGAGGGCGCCGGCCACGGTGGCCGGCGCCCTCCGGGGACGATGCGGTGTCGGTGTCAGTCCAGGCTCAGGCGCAGGGAGTCCTGGATGGCGCGGACGGTCTCGATCTCCTCGTCGGCGCTCTCCGCCCCGCAGGCGCCCACGATCTCGAGCACATCGGCGGCCACGCCCCCGCGGTCGATCACGGCGTAGCGCGCGGCCTGCACCACGGTCGGGCGGCCGGGCTGGGTGTAGCCGTACTCGCTCGCGATCCAGGTCGTGCCCTCGATCTCGATCTCCCCGGTGCCGAGCTCCTCGAGCTCGGGCAGGGAGGACTTGCGGCCGCTCGAGGCCGGCGCGCGCCGCCTCGAGGGTGAACTCCGGTCCGAAGCGCCGCACGGTCACGACCACGTTCGCGCGGAAGCGCCCGTCGACGCGGGGCTGGGCGACGGCGAGTCGCACTCCCGGGACCGTGAGCGGCTCCCAGTCCTCCGGCACCTCGACCCGGACCCGAGGGGGCGCAGGGAAGTCGGCGCTCGGATACTCGATGCTCTTCACGGTGCTGTGCTCCATTCGTCCCCCTGGCACGGTCGGCGACAAAGATACCAGGCAGGCGAGAGGCCCGAGCGGTGCTCCGCCCGGGCCTCTCCCCACCCCTGTCGCCATCCGTGACGGCGCGGTCCTGCACCGCCTCAGCTGGAGGTGGCCTCCTGCTCGGCGGCGTTGCGGTCGGCGGTGTCGCCGAGCTCGTTGACCGCGTTCATGATCTGCTGCAGCGCGGGGACCATCTCCCCGGACCACTGGCCGCGGAAGCGATCCGCGTCGGGGCCGGTCCAGTCCACGTCCTCCAGGCCCCGGGTGAGCTCCTGCTCGATCCGCGTGATCTCCTCGGCCGCATCGCGCGCCTGGCCGGACATCCGCTTGACCTCGTCGACGTTCATACCCTTCGTGGCGTTCACGATGCGGGTTCCCCTTCCTGTTCACCGGCTCGTGCGCCCCCTGCGGTGCACCGGGCCTCCTGCGTGCTCGACAGCCCTCACTGTAGGGCGATCCGCCGGAGGCGACCATGGGGAGGAGTCCCCATGGGGACGGAGCACCCCTCCGGACGCGTCGCGAGGGCCTCCGGGACGGGCTCGACTCCCCTCCCCGTCGGCCCCCGAGAGCGGCCCTCAGCCCGACGTGATCTGCGCGACCTGCGGCTTCATCGCCCGACCGCTGTAGACGAGGAAGCCGCGGCCGGCCGGGAAGTCGGCCCGACGGATCCTCCCCAGTCCGGTGCCGAGCAGCGAGTCGCCGTCCATGTCGCTGGGCTGGAGCAGCGACCCGCGCCGTCCGGCCTTGAACGGCTGGGCGAGGACGTAGGCCTGGGACCACGAGGCGGACTCGTTCTCGCCCACCACGAACTGGCCCTCACGGGTGCTGGCGCGGATGAGCTTGTCGAGGTCGTTCTCCACGCCGGTGCCGGTGAAGTCGGCGACCCCGTCGATGAACAGGGCCAGGCGCCCCTCCCCCACCGAGCCGGACTCGATCGTCTGGCGGAGCTGGCCGGCGAGCTCGCGCACGGTGTCCGGATCGGAGGCCTCCACGTCCCAGACGGGCGACCCGGTCAGCGGGGTGCGGCGCGAGGAGAAGCGGACCAGGCGCATGGGGTTCTCCATCGCCTTGAGGCCGGTGGCGATGGTGAGCATCGCGGTGGTGCGACCCGATCCCATGGGGCCGGTGACCATGAAGGCGCCGCGCGGCTCGTAGGTGATCTCGGCGAGGGTCTCGTCGGCCAGGCCGAGGACGGGCCGGCCGCCGACGACGGGGCGGAGCGTCGAGAGCTCGACCCGCTCGGGCAGGCGCTCGATGGTGGGCGCCTCGGGCACTCCGGCGCGCCGCATCGCCTGGGCGAGCTTGGCGACCTCGCGGGACTGGATCGCGACGTTCGAGTCGCCGCCGTGCACCGCGATCTGCATCTCGTGGCCGTCGAGGATGGAGCGTCCCGGGGGCGAGGTGCCGTCCAGGACGTCCTTGGGCTCGCCGAAGGCCGAGTAGTCGTCGGCACTGGCCATGCGGTGGATGAGGCGGCGCTGGATCGAGGAGCCGAGCGAGGTGGGGATCGCGTTGGGACGGTCGCCGGTGACGATGACGTGCACGCCCACCTGGCGGCCGTCGGTCGCGATCTGCACGAAGGTGGTGAACCACTTCGAGAGGTTCGAGTAGTCGTAGGCCTCGCGGAAGGCGGCCATGCCGTCGACCAGCAGCAAGACGCGGGGCGTGTCGGACTTCCCGGTCAGCTCCCGGTACTCGGCCACGGACCCGGCGCGATGCTTCGCGAACTCGCGGGCGCGGTCGTCGATCATCTCCCGCAGGGTGCGCAGCAGGCGGATCACGCGCTCCTCGTCGTCGCCCGCGATGATCGAGCCGACGTGCGGGAGGTCCTCGAGCATGGTCAGTCCCGAGGCGCCGAAGTCGAGCCCGTACACGTGGACGGGGCCGCCGCGCACCGTCGAGGCGGCGGAGATCGCGATGGTGCGCGGCGTGGTCGACTTGCCGGAGCCGCCGGTGCCGTAGATCGCCATGTTGCCGTCGCGATCGGGATAGTAGGAGACGGTCGGCTGGGACTGCTCCTCGGGCACGTCCATGACCCCCAGCAGCGACTCCTCGTCGGTGCGGCGCGTGGGCAGGCGCGAGAGGTCGTAGGCGTCGGCCAGCTCGGACAGCCACGGCTTGCGGGGCGCGGGCACGCCGGCGCGCTCGGCGGCGGCCTTCACCGTCGCGACGACGCGGGAGATGTCGTTGGGGCCGGGGTCCTTGACCTCCTTGGTCGGCGGGGAGGGGATGTCCCACTGCTCGCCGGTGCCGAAGTCCTTCTCGACGATGTCGATGCGTGCTCTCTCGGGCTCGTGGGTGGTCCACCCTCCCGCGTAGCCGGTCTGGAAGGTCGCGATGCGGCCGGGGCCGGTCTTCGCAGCGGCGCGGCCGGGGATGCCGGGGTCGAAGTGGGCGGCCATCTTGTCGCCGAGGATGTCCTTGGAGTCGGCCTCGTCGGCCATGCGCGGCGCGATGCGGAGGTTCGTGTTGGCGCGCAGGTTGTCCTTGATGACGCCGGCGGGCCGCCGCGTCGCGAGGATCAGGTGCAGGCCCAGGGAGCGGCCTCGTGCGGCGACGTCCACGACGCCGTCGACGAACTCGGGGATCTCCTTCGCCAGCGCCGCGAACTCGTCGACGATGATGATCAGGCTGGGCGGGGTCTCGGGGTCACCGGTCCGCTCGAGGGAGACGAGGTCCTTGGCCTTCTTCCGGTTCAGCAGGTGCTCGCGATGGTGCGGCGCTCCGCCCGCAGCGAGGTGAGCGCGCGTCGCACCAGGTGCTGGGAGAGGTCGGTGACCAGGCCCACGGTGTGCGGCAGGTCGACGGCGTCGGCGAAGGCGGCGCCGCCCTTGTAGTCCACGAACAGGAAGGTGACCCGGTCGGGGCTGTGCGCGGTGGCCATGCCCATCACCCAGGCCTGCAGGAACTCGGACTTGCCGGCGCCGGTGGTGCCGCCGACGAGGGCGTGGGGACCGTTGGTGCGCAGGTCGAGGTGGAAGGCGTCCTGGCCGTTGTGGCCGATGAGTCCGCGGAGGTTCGCGTCGTGCTTGCGGCGCTGGGGCTCGGAGCCGTCGCGCGGGGTGAGGGAGTTGTTCTCCTTCCACCGCTCGATGATGTGGTCGGGGTCCTCGGCCATCGCCATGCCGCCGAGCTTGAGATAGGAGATCGCGCGGGGGAGGTCGGAGTCGTCGTCGACGGGCACGCCCGCGTCGACGACGGGCGCGAGGTGGCGGGCCACGCCGGCCGCGACGTCGACGGAGACGGTCTCGACGGTGACGGGGTAGAACCGCTCCCCCACCCGCACGTGCCCGGCGCTCGCGCCCTCGATCGACTCGTCCACGGACACGTAGGTGCGGCAGGCCGCGGGCGGCGCGGCGATGTTCGCGGCGCACCAGATCACGTGCACGCCGACGTCGGGGCCGCGCTCGGCGATGCGCACCAGGCGCGCCCGGTCCACGGGGGCGTCGTCCTCGATGATCACCACCAGGCTAGGGGTGATCGGCTCCGGCGGGACCTGCGGCTCCTCGGTGACGTCGACGGTCATCGGGGTGCGCAGGGCGGGCGGCGCATCGCCGGCGCGGCGCTCGATCAGCTCCTCGATCCGCGAGAGGAGGGAGGTGCCGCGACCGGGGGTGTCGGCGAGGTGGTCGCCGGGCAGCGGGGAGTGCGGGCTGGAGGTGTGCGGCGACCACTTCAGCCACTGCCACATGTCGCGGCTGGAGCGGGAGGTGATCGCGGCCAGCGCGATCTCCGCCGGGGAGTGGAGGGCGAAGAGCTGGGTGACGATGCCGCGGGCGACCCCGTCGGCCTCCTCGCCGCCGCCGGCGACGCCGAGGTTGCCCGCGTACCTCAGCTCCGCGACCACCGGCACGCCGGCGATCATCTTGTACTCCTCGTGCATGTCGTCGAGCATGTCGTAGTACTTCGGGATGGCATCGTTCTCGCCGGGCATGTCGATGCCCACCCGGGACTCCGCGATGCCCAGTCCCAGGCGCACGGTGCCGAAGGCGTTGTGCTCGGGGCGATGCGTCCACAGCAGGCGCCCGAGGCGGAAGGCGGCGTCGACGGTGTCCGCGGCCGAGGGCGCCTCGACCAGGCGCACCGCCCGCTCGAGGTCCTGGGCTGCGGTGACGCGGCGCTTGAGGGAGGCGAGTCCCTCCTCGAAGTTCGCGATCTGCCGCTCGAGCATCTTCTTCTGCTGGAACTTGCGGTTGAGATACCCGGCCGTCGCCATCATCGGCATCATGAACACGAACATGAGCGAGAAGGGGTCGCGGGTCAGCGAGAACATGAAGCCGCCCATGAGGAGCGGGGCGAACATCATGAAGATCGGGAAGAACTGGGGGTTGGGCTCCTTCGGCGGCGTCGGCGCCTTCAGCGGCCGGTAGGGGAAGCGCGGCACCACGCGCGGGGACCGGTTGAACTCGACCACCGGGGAGCTGGGGGCGGTGCCGCCGAGGCGGTGCAGGAGGATCACCGAGAAGGTGGTCCCGCCGATCAGCACCGTGTCCGAGGGGCCGATCACGGCGCGCTGGACCTGCTCGCCGCCGATCACCACGCCGTTGGAGGAGTGCAGGTCGACGATCTCGATGGTGTCGCCCACGTTGATGCGGGCGTGGCGCTTGGAGAGCATCGGGTCGGCGATGCGGATGTCGAGATCGCCCTCGCGCCCGATCACGCTGGACCCCGAGGGCAGCGGGTACTCGCGTCCCGACTCGGGGCCGGAGAGGACGCGCATCAGCGCGACCGCGGCGCCGCGGGACTCGGAGCGGGTGGCGTACTCGCTCGAGGAGCGGGCGATGGAGACGATGTCGCCGGAGCGCAGACCGGCCTGGATCAGGTCGATCGAGCGGTCCAGGGAGCGCACGCCGTTCGCGCCGGGTCCGGCACCGGGGTCCTGGACCTGGAGGGTCAGCCCGTCGGGCGGCTCGACCTCGCTGCGCAGCGGGTCGGCGAGGTACAGGGCGTTCGCGACGTCGGCGACGGTCGCGGTCGCGTCCGCGGTCACCTCCAGATCGGTCAGCCGGTCCTCGGGCCTGCGCGCGGCGTGAGCTTGATGCGCATCTGGTCTCCTCCCCCTGGCGGGCCCCTCGCCCGCCGTCCTGATCCCCGTCTCGGGGATCGGCTCCGTCCGTCCAGCTCGATCCCCGGCGGGGCGGCCTACTCGTCGTCCTCGTCCTGGGACTGGTCCAGCGGCGGCAGGTCCTCGCTCGTCACCAGCCGTGAGAAGACGGCGTGCTCGACGAGGCGGGCTCGTCGGTTGGAGGCGAGCTTGCCGGGCCCGCCGCGCGCCCTCGGACCCCGAGCCGGTCGAGCTTGTCGCAGACGTTGTCGAGCTTGCGGTTGAACTTCGTCAGCCGCCAGCCCAAGCGCTCGGAGGCCTGCGCCGAGGTGGGCACCGAGCTCATGCCGGAGCCCTCGCGGGTGAGCATCGGCTCGGCGAGCGCGAGGATCAGCGGCTTCTGGCTCGGGGTCAGCTGGACGGAGCCGACGGTGGTCTCCCCTGCCGGGTCGTCGGGGCCGGCGATCCGCGCGAACTCCGGGGACTCCGCGTGCACGGACAGGTCGTAGGTGGTGGGGCCGGCGGTGAAGACCACCTTGGTCACGTCGAAGACGAGCGGGATGCGCGCGCCGGGCGCGAGCCACGCCTGCATCGAGCCGGTGCCGTCGGTGATCGTCGCCGAGAGCCGCGCCCCGATGTTCACCAGCCACCACATCGACTCGACCTGCACGATCGTCAGGAAGCGTCGGTGGAGGAAGGGGTTGTCCTCGTCGATCGTGAGGTCCGCCTCGCGACCGATCGTGAGCTCTTCCCCGTCCTCGACGCGGTACCACTCGCCGCAGAACTCGACCGAGATCGTCGATGCCATGGTCACTGCTCTCCTGTGTGTCGGTTCCGGTGGGCGCGCGCCGCGGCGGAGCGCGTCTCGCCGTGCGAAGCGCTCTCCCCGTCGGCGGACGTCGGGGTCGTGGTCGTCGAGACCGTCAGGGCCGTGATCGTCGTGGCCGTGATCGTCGAGTCATCACCCATTGAGGCACATATCCGCCGCCTCGCTGGCCTGCCCGTTGGGGTTGACGGTCCTGACGGTCAGGCACCGCTCCGCCAGCTGGGGCGGGATCTCGATCACGACCGAGTTGCGGCCGTGGACCTCGTGCCGCACGGCGTAGCGGTCGTAGTTCGCGGGCAGGTCCTGCCACTGCACGATGAAGTGATCCTCCTGGGCGAAGTTCTCGGGCGCTCCCAGGCGACCTTCACCCGACCGGTCCGTCCGCCCTCCTGCTCGGGGGCGACGACCTGCGCTCGAGGCCGCGAGGCGCGCCCGGGGCCTCCTCCGGCGCCTCGGGCACGTTGATGTCCGTGGTCGCGATCGGGTCGGGCTCCTCCACGAAGAAGTGGCGCACGCCGAGGGTCGCCCCGACGCCGAGCAGGATCACGAGCACCGCGGCGAGGGTGACGAACGGCCAGGCGGGGGTGCGTGGCCTCTCGGGCTCCGGCTCCCGGTGCTCGGAGGCCAGCGACGCACGCCCGACGGATCCGGCGGGCGCCCCGGCGGGGCGCGCATCGTGGACTCCGAGGCGTCGGCGGCCGACGGCGCCGAGGCGCCCGACCAGCTCGCCGGGCCCGCCGCGGCGGGTGCGGCGCCGAGCGCCGGGGCGACCCCGGCGTAGGGGTCCATGCGCCGACGGCCGCCGGGGCTGGTGCCCGTCTCGGGGTCGACGGTGGCGACCTTCCGGATCCGGGTGTGCTCGACGAGCTCGTCGTCCTCGCCGTCGTGAGCGGGGGCGGCGCCCCGGTCGTCCAGCACGTCCATCTGGGTGACCGGGAGCGAGAGCGAGAGCTCCACCTGCTGCGGCGCACGGCCGAAGGCCAGCGCGGTGTCGTAGCGGCCGGCGGGGTCCTTCGCCATCGCGATGGACAGCGCCCGGTTCAGCTCCGGGGGCACGTCGGGCCGGTTCAGGGCCGGCGGCGGCTCGGTCACGATCCGCTGGATCAGGTCGGTGGCGGTGTTGCGCGCCCGCGCCGTTCGAAGGGCGTCTGCCCGGCCAGCAGCGAGTACACGCTCGCGGCGAGGGAGAACACGTCGCTGCGCACGTCGGCGCGCGGCGGATCCGCGAAGAACTCGGGCGGCGACCAGGGGATCGACATGCCCTGGGAATCCTCGACGTCCTCACCCTGCCCGGCGGCGATGGAGATGCCGAAGTCGGTGAGAGCGGGCCGGTTGTAGTCGGTGACCAGGATGTTCGCGGGCTTGATGTCGCGGTGGAGGATCCCGGCGCGGTGCGCGGTCTCCACGGCGCCGGCGATCTGCACACCCACGCGCGCCTCGGCGACGGTGATCCGCTCCTTGCGGAAGCGGACGCCGTAGTTCGGGCGCGAGCAGTACTCCATCACGATGTAGGGACGGTGGTCCCCGGAGACCTCGGCCTGGTGGATCGTGACGATCGAGGGGTGGGTCGACATCTGGGCCATGACGTTGGCCTCGGAGTCGAACTGATGGCGCACGGAGTCGTCGAGCACCGTGGACAGCAAGCACCTTGATCGCGACGCGGCGCCGCGGCCGTGCCTGGCGGTACAGGAACACGTCCGCGAACCCGCCCGAGCCGAGCGGCTTCTCGTACTCGTAGCCGGCCAGGCGCGGCGGTGCCGAGGGCGGTCTCGAGCTCATGACTTCTCCCCGTACGTCAGGTGCACTTCATCCCCCAGGTCCAGCAGGTCTCCGTCGTGGAGCACCACGCCCTCGCGGGCGCGCGCCCGCGGCGGCTCGTAGCCCTCGCGGTGCAACGTGGTGCCGTTGGTGGTGCCGAGGTCGAGTGCGACCACGTGCCATCCCTCGAGCCTCAGCTCGAGGTGCGAGCGGGAGATGTCCTGCTGCGGGCTCGGCACCGTGATCAGTCGCGGCACATCGCGCCGCTGACGCGGGACGCCCGGGGGCGCCGGCCGATGACGGCGGTGCGGTCGAGCACGAACCCCTCCCCCGTGCTCACCGCGACGGCGCCCAGCGGCGGGCGTGCGACGGTGCGGGTGGGGCCGCTGAGCGGCGCGGCGCAGAGCCGGCACGCCGACCTCTCCGGCGAGTTCGCGTGGCCGTTCGCGCACACCAGCCCCGGCAGCCGCCACGGCGGCGCCGCCCGAGCCGCGGGTAGCGGGCCGTGCGGGCCCGCCCTGCGCGACAGGGGCGTGCGGGGCGGACGGCCCAGCGACCGGCGCCGGGACGGGCCGAGGCGCGGGCCCCTGAGCCGGCGGCGGCTGCGGCGCTCGGCGCGACGGGATGCGGGGCGCTCGCATGGCGTCCTCCGACGCCGGGGGCGTGCGGCGGTCGCTGTCCCGGGCGCCCGGTATGACCGGAGGCGCCGGGCCGACCGTGGGGGGCCGGGGCACCGTTCTGGCCGGGCCCGGCGACCTGGCCGGGCCGCCCGTGCTGGCCCGGCCGGCCGTAAGGGGTCTGCTGTCCGTGAGGAGGTTGCTGGGGGTAAGGGGTCTGCTGTCCGTGAGGAGGTCGCTGGGGGTAAGGGGCCTGCTGTCCGTGAGGAGTCCGCTGGTGCGACGGACCGGGGCGTCCGTGGTCATTCTGCTGGCCGTGCCGGTCCTGCGCGCCGTGTCGGTCGTCGGCGCTCTGCGCACCCTGCATCGGGGCCCCGGGCCCGGAGACCTGTGCGTACCTGTCTGCGCCCGTGCCCTGGGGAGCGTCGGGCCGGGTCGGCGCCGGACGCGAGCCGGTGTTCGGGGCGGGCGGACGCTCGGCCATGTGGACCTGCGGATATGCCGGCGGTGCGCTCTGCGGTTGCGCGGCGCGACGTGCAGCGGCCTGCGCGATCTCCGGCGCGGTCCGTCCCACGCCCGGTACCCAGTCGATGAAGTCGCCGGCGCCGGTGGTGTGCTCGGCGACGGGGGCCTCCTCGGTCTCGTCGTCCGCGTCGGTGCTCGGGATCCGGGTCTCGGAGGGGAAGTCGCCGTCCGCCGCGACGACGTCCGCGCTGGGGTCGGAGGCGATCTGCTCGTGCTCGGCCTCCTCGCTCTCCTCGCCGGCGCGGCGCACGGCGGCGTCCTCGATGCGGCGGAAGACGGTCTTGCCGAAGAGGTCGTCGTAAGCGCCGGAGTTCTCGAGGTCGCCCGTGGAGGGGGCGGGACGGCGCGGCGCGGGCGCCGGGGCGCGTCGGACGGGCGTGGGCGTCGGTCCGTCCTCCTCCGGTCCTTCTCCGCCGTCGATCGGAGCGATCAGAGTCGGCGGCGACTCGAGCTGGTTCTCCATGGGCGGCTCGGGCGTGGGCACCGAGGGCGAGGCGGGGCGCGCCGGGGAGGCCGCCGGTGCGGCGGAGGGCGGAGGCGTGGCCGGTGCGGGAGCGGCTTCGGGTGCCGGCTGTGCGGGCGCCGGGTGAGAGCCCTGTGACGTCGCGGCCTCCTCGGAGGAGGGCTCGACCGGTTGCGCGGTCGCCTGCTCGGCGGCGCGCGGAGCAGGTGCCGCGGCGGCGGCCGGGGGCGCGGTGCGCCGACGGTCGAAGAGCGATGTGCTCACGAGTCGTCGCTTCGCGGGCGCGGTCCGCGTTCCGGCGACGGACTGCGAGGCCGAGCCCGTCGTCGCGGTCTCCGTCCTCGCTCCGGTCGCCTCGGCCGGCGCGTCGTCGGCCGGTGCCGACCCCGACGGCGCGGCCGGCGCAGGCGCGGCGGCCGGGGCAGGCGTCGCCGCGGGCTGAGCGGACTCCTCCGCGGGTGCCGACGGTTCGGCGGCGGGACCGGCGGTCGACTGCACGGGCGCGGCCGGAGCGGGGACCGGAGTCGCCGCCGGAGCCGGGGCGGGAGCCGACGCCGGTGCCGTCGATGCGGCCGGGGCGTCGTTCCCGAAGAGGCCCGCGAAGAGGTTCGGTCCCGAGGACACCTCCTCCGCGGCCGCGGGGCGCGAGGAGGACGCGGAGGATCCGCCGCGGGACAGCGACGGCGGCATCTCGCCCGGTTTGCGGGTGGCGACGGAAGGCTTGCGGATCGACGAGGCGCTCGAGCCGGACCCTGCGGTCGTCGAGGGCTTCGAGGGCGTGGGCGCCGGACGCTCCGCGCGTCGCTTCTTCGCTTCCTCCGTCTCGATCGAGCGGCCGTCCTTCTCCACCTGCTCGGCGAGCGCGGCGCGGTCGGCCTCCTCGAGCTGGGCGGGGTCGACGGTCATGTGCACGAAGCCGCGCACGGGCACGATGCCCGAGACCACGCGCGGCGCGCCGACGGGCTCCTCGGGCGGGAGGTCGCCGAAGGCCACCCGGCGCACCCCCTCGAAGGAGCTGATCACCAGCGGCCGCTCCTCGGTGCCGACGACCATCTGCGCCCCTGCGGTCGTGTAGACGGCCAGGGGCGTGGAGCCCTTCACCCCGACCGTCGCGCTCTGCCCGTCATGGACGCCGAACAGCGGCGCGGTGAGCTTGTCCGCGCCGCCCAGATCACCGGCCTCGACCAGCTGATCGACGAACTCCTCGGCCTCGGGGCGCCGTCCCAGCACCTCCCAGGCCGCCTCCGTCACCTGCTTGCGCGCCCGGGGACGAGCACCACCCAGCGGTCCTCGCGCACCACGAGGGTCGCCGGGCCCTGTCGGGTCCAGGTGCCGAGGCCGAGCAGGGGAGGCCGCGGCGGACGCGGTGTCCTCGCTCGTCATGCCCGGCCCTCACCGTCCGCGAGGGGGCGCGGGAGCGTGTCCTCGTCGACCTCGAACTCGTCCTTTGCGGGAGAGGTGCCGCCGGCGGCGTCCTCGGAGGCGCCGGGTCGCCCCAGCACCTCGACCGCTTCGACGATCACCACGGAGATGTTGTCGTGCCCGCCGCCGTCCAGCGCGCGGCGCACCAGGTCCTCGGCGATGGTGCGCACGTCGGTGGGGCGGCGAAGATCCGCTCGATCGACGCGTCGTCGACCTCGCCGGTGAGCCCGTCGGAGCAGATCAGCATCCGGTCGCCGACCTCGGCCGGGATCAGCCAGTAGTCGGGATCCGACTCGGGCCCGGCGCCGAGCGCCCGGGTGACCATGTGCCGGTAGGGGTGGATCCGCGCCTGCTCGGCCGAGATCTGCCCGCGGTCCATCAGCTCCTGGACCACCGAATGGTCCACGCTGACCTGCTCGAAGATCTCCCCCGAGAGGCGGTACACCCGGGAGTCGCCCAGGTTCATCACGACCCAGTAGCCGATCCCGTCCAGCACCATCGTCGCGACCAGCGCGACCGTGGTGCCGGCGCCGAGGGTCGACTCGCCGCCGAGCTCGCCGATGCGCACCGACGCGGTGTGCGGCGCGTCGCCGAGCCGCTCGACGGTGACGTTCTGCTGGAGCGTCAGCTTCTCGAACTCCTCGACCGCGATCGCGCTGGCGACCTCGCCCGCGTTGTGCCCTCCCATCCCGTCGGCGACGAGATGGATCGGCGTGGCGGTCAGGAGGCTGTCCTCGTTCGTCGCCCGGACGTGGCCGACGTGGGTGGCCGAGGCGGAGACGACGCGGACGGTGCCTTCGAGGTCCGGGTCGGAGAGGGAGCGGTCGATCACTGCACCCTCTCCACGGACAGGGTCCGGTCCCCGAGGGTGAGGCGGGCCCCGGCCGGGAGGACCGTGGGGGTCTCCGGCACGAGGTTCTCACGGGAGCCGTCCACGCGCAGGATCGTCGAGCCGTTGGTGGAGCCGAGGTCGGTCACCAGCGGCTCCTCCCCCGTGCCGTCGATGCGCAGGTGGATCTTGGAGACGGAGCGGGTGTCGTCCTTCATCACGAAGAGCACCTCGCCGGAGGGCGAGGAGGGGTTGCGTCCGACCACCACGGCCTTCTCGACGATGCGCTCGGCGCCGTCGTCGGTGGTCAGCCGCACCTTCTTCACGGGCGGGAGCTGGGCGGGCGAGATGCGGGTCGCCTCGAGGTCGCCGAGGTCCTCGGGCACGGACATGCGCGTCGCCTCGTCCACGCCGTCGTCGCCCCAGGCATCACCGGTGACGTCGCTCGGGGCGTCGCCGCCGTGCGCGGCCGCGTCCTGGCCCGGCGCGGCCGGGGCCTGGTCCGCCGAGGCCGCGGGAGGCGGTCCCCAGGCGGCCGGTGAGGAGTCGACCGCTCCCGGGGCGGGAGCGGGCGTCGGGGCCGCAGCGGGCTCCGGCGCGGGAGCCGGGGAGCCCCACTGCGGGGCGGGGGCGTCTCCGCCCTGGTCCCAGCTCTGCGGCCGCTCCGGGGCCGACGGCTCGCCCCACGAGGGTCGCGCGGGGGCCGACGGCTGGTCCCACGAGGACTGGCCCGGTGCGGAGGGCTGGTCCCAGGAGGACTGCGAGGGCGCCGAGGGGAACGGCTCGACGGGCGGCGGGGCCCAGCCGCCGTCGGAGGCGGGTCGCTGGGGTGCCGGGGACGGGGAGCCCCAGGACGCGGCGGGAGCCTCGGCGGCGGAGGCCGCCGAGCCGCCCGGGGCGTACGGGCTCGGGGCGCCCTGCGCGGGCCCCTGCGCGCCGTCGACGGGCTGGACCGGGGAGGCGCCCTGGTCTCGCCATGCCGCACCGGGCTCGGAGAGCAGGTTCTCGTGCGTGGACACCGCGACGGACGGCGCGCCGAGGTAGTGCTCGGCGCCCGCGCGCTCGAAGTCGTCGGGGCGGGGCTGGAGAGGGTTGCGTCCGGCCTTGATGTCCGCGACGACCGAGTCGATCGCCCGGTCGTGGAAGCCGCGCAGCGCCTTGCGCGGGTCGAAGAAGATCGACAGCGCCATCAGCGGCGGGAACAGCGCATATACGGCCCAGCGTCCGAGCGCGCGCACGAAGCCGAGCGCCCCGCCCTCGCTCAGGCGGGTCACGCGCAGGCCCAGGATCAGCTTGCCCAGGGTGAAGCCCTTGGCGCCGACCAGCCAGATCATCACCAGGTGGTACGCGGCCGGCGGCGCGGTCCCCACGCCGATGAGGATCATCGAGGTGGTGCTCGCGCTCTGCGAGGTGATGATCAGGATGAAGCCGATCAGGAACGGGACCGTCACGAGCGTGGCGATCACCGTGTCGATCAGCGCGGCGAGGAAGCGCTTGACCGGGGTGGCCGGGGCGCGGCCGTCCAGCGGCGGCTCGAAGGACGCCGCGGCGGGAGCGCCCTCCGGAGCGGCGCCCGGCGCAGTGCCCGGGGCGGCGCTCGGCCCGGAGGCCGACGCACCGGGCCCGCCGGGCATGCCGGCACCCTGCCCGGGCGGAGACGTCGCGGGCTGGTTCATCGGTGGTCGCGTGACCATCACCCGATCGTACTGTTCCTCGCTCCGCGGCGCGGTCGCTCCCGGCTGGGGCGGGCGGAGGGAGTCGGCCGTGATGAGCTCGATCCCCTCGTCCTCCTGGTCGGACCGCTCCTGCCCCTGCTCCGCCCGGGTGCGGGGCTTGGGCGGCGCCGACCAGGCGCCGGGCGCGTCGGTGGCCCGCTTCTCGTAGGGCGAGGCCTGGTAGCGCGCACCGCACTCGCCGCAGATCGCGGCCCCTTCGGACAGCAGGCGTCCCGCAGGTGCCGCAGTATCTGGTCTGGTTCATGAGGAACGGCCCTTTCGCCTGATGGTCCGCCAGAGGGACGGCGCGGTCGTGCCGCGCACCGAGGAGCGGCGTCGCCGCGGCGCTTCCGTGCGTTTCTGCGCCTTCGACCGAGCGCGGGCGTTGACCCGTCGGCGCCGGTTCTCGCGCCGTCGCTCGGCCGCGCCGCGGCGGAAGGAGCGCAGGGAGAGCGCGATGCGGAGCCGACGATGCCACGGCAGGGCGGCGGTGGCGCCGCGCGCGCCGCCATCACCTGGTCCCAGTACTCCTCCGCCGCGGCGTCGGGCAGGTCGTCCGGGCCGAACACGGCCCGGTCCGCGCGGGCGGCCAGCGTGGACGCCCCGAGCTGGGGGACGTCGGCCTGGAGCTGTGCGGCGATCTCCGCCCGGGTCATCAGCGGATCAGGAGCCCTGCCCATGTCGGTGAGGAGGTCCAGGATCTCCTGCCAGCCGCCGTCGACGCGGGCCGGCAGGGTCTCGAGCGCGCGACGGCGTCGGCGCCGCACCGTCTTGGCGATGATCACCGCGGCGGCGAACAGGCCCAGCGGCACGAACGGGAGCAGGCCGAGGCCCAGGTACACGACCCACGAGGCGGTCTCGTCGGTCGGGTCCTCGTCGTCGTCGGTGTCGTCGCTCATCGCGCCGGGCGGCGGGCTCGGCGGCTCGGCCGGGGGCGGCGGCGGTCGCGCGACCTGCGGCGCGGCTTCTCCACCTCCTTGGGCCGCGGCTCCGTGGGGTCCTCGTCCTCATCGGGGGCGGGATCGAAGCGCACCCAGCCGATGTCCTCGAAGGCGACTTCCACCCAGGCGGTGACGTCGTCGCCGGTGATGGAGACGGTCCCCTCCTGGCCCTCGGGCACCTCGAAGCCCATCACCACGCGGGCGGGCATGTCGAGCGAGCGGGCCAGCACGGCGGTCAGCGCCGCGTACTGCTCCTCGTCGCCGATGCGGCCCATCGGCTGGGCGTCGGGGGTGTCCTCGTCGAAGCCGACCTCCTCGAGCATCGCCCGGAGCCGGCTGTAGCCGTGGCCGGAGAGCGAGGCGGTGTCGTCCTCCAGGCCGTGGGAGTAGTAGGCTTCCTCCTTGACCGAGCGGGAGAGGTTCTGGAAGCGCTCGTAGTCGGAGTCGGAGGAGCCCGCCCACTCCTCGGCGAGCGCGGTCATCTCCTCCGCCGGCTCGTTGTCCGGCAGGGTGATGTCCGCGAACGTCGCGGCGTTCTCTTGCTCCGCGGTGGGCTCCGTGTACGGCTCGTAGGACAGCTCGTAGGTGTCCCCCGCCTGCACCCCGAGCGCGTTGACCGCGGTCTGCGAGGGCTGGTTGAGGAAGAGGTTCTCGGTGGTGGCGCTCGCGCGGCCCTGGTCCATCCCCTCGAGGTCGATGCGGTTGGTCCGCTCGCCGACGGTGGGCATCCACACGCCGCGGTACGCGCCGATCGTCACGGAGGAGACCTGCTGCTGCCCGGTGCCCTCCTCGAGGTCGACGCCGGGGGCGGTGCGCAGGAAGGCCCCGGAGGGGCTGTCCTTCTGCCTGCTGGAGGCGACGTTGTAGACCTGCAGGTCGTACTGGTCCATCGTGGCCAGGCGGATCTGGTCGCCGCTGCTCACGCCGGTGATGGTGAACAGCTCCTCCTCGCGCTGGTCCTTGAGGTAGCCGCGGAACTCGGTCAGCGGGGAGACGTACTGGCGCGGGTCGAAGGGCGGGGTGATCCGGTCGCGCTGGGCGTAGCGGATGGTGCCCTCGGGCGGGTCCAGCAGGGGGCTCGCCGCGAAGGCGCCGCCGGCGGCGATCGCCATGATCACGGCGCCGCCGATCACGCGGCGTCGCAGCACCGGGTTCTTCCAGGAGCCGGGGCGGACGGTGTCTGAGATGATCGTGGACTCGGCGCCCGCCAGGCGGCCGCTCTCGAAGCGCCAGGTCAGCCAGCCGACGGACAGCACGGCGTAGAGCACGCCGCGCGGCACCGGCCAGAACGCCTGGTCCGTGCCGAAGAAGATGCTCGTCGCGACCATCACCAGCGGGAACAGCCAGGCCAGGACGTAGAGGCGGGTGCGCATCACGACGGTCATCGCCGCCAGCGACAGCAGCAAGATGCTGATCCACACCACCGCCAGCACGCCCTGGGCGACGCCGACGGGCGGGGCGACGGTCAGCAGCGACTTCCAGCTCGTCACCGGCGCCTTCAGCGGCTCGAGCAGCGATCCCGGGGTGGGGACGATGCCCCAGAGCGCCCGGGTGGGGGCGGCGAACATCGAGCCGAACAGGAAGTACACCCCGAGCACGAGGGCGGTGATCCGCAGCGGCCCCCAGCGCCAGCGGGCGCCGATCAGGGCGATCAGGGTGCCGAGCACGAGCGCCATGATCCCGGTGACCAGGTACTGCGCTCCCCCGTAGACGTGCTGGAAGCCGAGCGGCGCGAGGACGAACAGCGCGCCGAGCACGGCGAGGTCGATCGCGAGGCGCTTCGCGGGGACGGACGAGAAGTAGCTGGGGCGGCGCGCGGGACGCGCGGGCGCGGTCATCGGCCCACCGCCCTCAGGGCGCGGGCGAGGGTGTCGAGGGAGCCGAGGGTGACGACGTCGAGCGAGCCGATCGCCGATCGCTGCACCTCGGCGTCCTCCACGCAGCGGATCGCCACGGCCATCACTCCGATCGGAAGCTGGTTGGCGGCGGCGTTGAGCTCGCGCGCCGTGGTGTGGGGACCGACCACCATCATCACCGCGGAGGCGTTGGGGGCGAGGTCGGATGCCTTCTGCCCCAGCTCGTGGAAGGAGATCCGCTCCCCAGCCGCTCGACCAGCGTGTAGTCGTCCATCATCGGGCGGAAGGAGGCGGTGCGCTGGCGGGCGTCGAAGGTGAAGGGCGTCAGCTCCTTCTCCTCCCGGAAGGTCTGGGCGGAGATCGAGGCGGCCACGGACACGGCCAGCTCGAACTCCTCCTCGCTCGCGTAGTGCTCGGCGAGGTTGTCGAGCGCGACCACGACGTGGGAGCGGCGGGTCTCCTCGAACTGGCGGACCATGAGCTTCCCGGTGCGGGCGGTGGTGCGCCAGTGGACGTGGCGGCGGTCGTCGCCGGGGGTGTAGTCGCGGCGCGTGGAAGGCGATGTCGGAGCTGGAGAGGTCCGAGGAGGGCGTGCCCTCGAGGTCGCGGAGGAAGCCGCTGGCGGCCTCGTCGAGGCGGACCGTGCGCGGGTGGACGAACAGCTCCTGCTCCTTCGCCCAGGTGACCTGGCGGCGCATGAGGGAGAGCGGGTCGTCGCGCACGGAGCGCACGGGGCCGACGACCAGCACGGCGCGGCGCTTGGTGGGGACGGCGAAGAGCTCCTCGTGGCTCTGCGCGGCCGCGAGCCGCGGCACCAGGAACTGGGCGGTCGCCTGGCCGACGGCCAGCTCGATCCGCGAGGGGAGGATGTCGCGCTGGGTGGGGTTCATGACCTCGACCCGGCCGACGGCCCGGGTGCCGACGACGACCCGGTGGGTCTGCAGGTCGAGGGTGACCTTGTAGTTCGCCTTGCCCAGCACGAACAGCGCCGCGATCACGAGGGGGACCGTGAGCGCGAGCGCGACCACGTTCAGCTCGGTGACGTGCAGGGTCAGGCCTGCGATCCAGCACGCGGCGGCGACGCCGGCCACGGCCCATCCCACCGGGGAGACGACGTCGAGCACGGGGTGGATGCGCCGCATCCACAGCTCGACGACGCGGTCCCGCAGACCGGCCCAGCCGGTGCTCGCGGGGGCATCGCCTTGGGTGGTCTCCTCGGCCGGGCCGGTCTGCCCCTCACGGGCACGCTTCGCGGCCGCGCGCGCCCTGCGGCGCTCGCGACGGGATCCGGCACGGGACTCGGCCGCGGCGGCGCGACGGCGCTTCTTCGCCTCGGCCTTGGCCGACTTCGCGTCGGCGGTGTCGGTGGGGACGGAGGAGGGCTGGGAGCTCATGCCGTCTGCTGGCGCGCCTGGGGAGGCGCCACCTCGCTGAGGATCTTCGTCATGACGGACTTCGCGGTGGTGCCCGCGAACTCGGCCTCGGGGTCGAGCACGAAGCGGTGCGCCCACACGGGCTCCACGAGCGCCTTGACGTCGTCGGGGATCACGTAGTGGCGGCCGTTGACGGCGGCCCACACCTTGACGGTGCGCATGAGGGCGAGGGCGCCGCGGATGGAGACGCCGACGCGGACCTCGGGTGCGAGGCGGGTCTCCTCCATCAGGCGCGAGACGTACTCGAGCACCGCCGGGTCCACGTGCACGGTGGAGGCGAGCTGGGTCATGTCGTTGACGGCCTGCAGGGAGATGCGCGGGGTGAGCCGCTGGAGCGGTCGCGCAGGGCGGAGCCCTGGAGGATCTGCACGCTCGAGGCGTGGTCCGGGTAGCCGATCGAGGTCTTCATCAGGAAGCGGTCCAGTCGCGCCTCGGGGAGGCGGTAGGTGCCGGCCTGCTCGATCGGGTTCTGGGTCGCGATCACCATGAAGGGGTTGCCGACCTCGTGGGTGACGCCGTCGACGGTGACGCGGCCCTCCTCCATCACCTCGAGCATCGCCGACTGGGTCTTGGGCGAGGCGCGGTTGATCTCGTCGGCGAGCACGACATTGGCGAAGACGGGGCCCTTGTGGAACTCGAAGGACTTCGTGTTCTGGTCGTAGATCGTCACGCCGGTGACGTCGGAGGGCAGCAGGTCCGGGGTGAACTGGATGCGGGTGCCGGTGCCCTGCACGGTCGCCGCGATGGAGCGGGCGAGGGAGGTCTTGCCGGTGCCCGGCGCGTCCTCGAGCGAAGACATGGCCGGGGGCCATCATCGCGGTCAGCACGAGGCGGACCACCTCGTTCTTGCCGAGGACGGCCTGACCCACGCTCTGGACGAGCTTGTCGAAGGTGTCGGCGAACCAGCGGGCCTGTTCGGGGGTCATGCTCATGAGGAGGAGCCTGCTTTCGATGTGAGGAGAGCGGTATTCGGTGAGCGGGACGGGGTGGTCAGCTCACCCGTACGAGTGGACACCGGCGGACTTGCCGTTGACGAACACCTCGAACTTGTTGTCGGGGTAGCCGTACAGGAAGTTGTAGCCAGCACCGGAAGAGGAGTAGTTGCCGTTGGCATCGGCCGTGATCCGCATCTTGGTGGCGCCGTTGACCGTCCACGGGCCCCCGGCGTAGGAGGCCGACGGAAGCGTGTTCACGGACATGTCATAGGCCTTGCCAGGCTCGAGATTGGAGAGCCGAATGTCGACCTGCTTGCAGTACGGCCCGTCGCAGACGTTGTTGTTCTGCATCGCACCCCACCCGACTCCGGACTTGGGGTTCGGAGGGGTGTAGGTCTGCGCCTTCTGCGTGTGGACGACGGTGTCGCTGACGAGGCCCTTGCTGTTCTTGACCCGAGCCTCGATCTTGACGTTGCCCTTGGACTTCACCTGGTAGGTCTTGGAGAAGGAGGTGCCCGAGTCCTGCCAGCCGCCGCCGTTGATGCGGACCTGGAGGGTCTTGCCGCCGGCACCGCCATCGCCGCCGCTCGCGTTGGCCTTCACCGTAACCGGGCGCCTGTTGCCGTCGGTGCATTTGCCGTTGGACCCGCTGACGGTCGGGTTCGCCGGCTTGGTGTAGGGCTTGACGCCGTTGGACTGGCTCGAGGGCTCGCTGATGCCGCCGTCGGCGGCGAAGCCGTTGCGCGCCTCGACGGTGAACTTGTACGAGGTGCCGTTCTTCAAACCCGTGATGTTCGCCGTCGTCGCCGAGGCGTCGACGGTCTTCGAGCCGCCGTTCCAGCGCACCACGTACTTGGTGACCGTGGTGCCGTTGCCGTTGGCCGCCTTCCAGCTGACGGTCGCGCGGCCGTTCGGGCCGTCGCCCTCGCCCTCGCTCGGCAGGGACGCCTTCACCCCGGTGGGCGCATCGGGCTTCGACCACGGAGTCACCGCGTTCGACGCCTTCGAGGAGCCGGTGCCGGTGCCGACGGAGTTCACGCCGGTGATGGTGAAGGTGTGCTTGCTGTCGCGGTCGAGGTCGCGGAAGGACGCCTTGGTGGTCCCGCCGTCGACGGTCTGGCTCGCGCCGGAGGAGGACTTCACGACGTACTGCGTGATCGGCTCGCCGTTCGCCTCGGCATCCGTCATCGCCGGCCACGTCACGTCCACCGCGCCGCCGAGCGCGGTGTTGACCCGTTCGGCCGACGGGGTGCCGCTCGGGGCCTTGGGCTTGCCGGCCGGGTGCTCTGCCGAGGACCACTCCGACCACTCCGAGGGCTCGTCGGCCAGGTTCGAGGCCCGCACCCGGAAGCGGTAGTCGACGCCGTTGGTCAGCCCCGAGAACACCGTCTGGGGTCGCCGCCCTCGACGGTCTGGGAGGAGATCCCCTGGCCGCTGGTGTCCTGGACCTGCACCTCGTAGCTCTGGATCGCGGAGCCGCGGTTCTCCGGCGCGGACCAGCCCACGGTCAGCCGCTGATCGCCGCGCTCCGCCCGCGGGGCGCCCGGCTTCTCCGGGCGCACATCGGGGCGGGCCACGGCCGAGGGCACCGACGGATCCGAGTCGCCGACGTCGTTGGTCGCCACGACCTGGAAGGTGTACTCCGTGTCGTTGGTCAGGCCCGTGATCGTGCAGGACGTCGAGGCGCACTGCTGCGACACGGAGCCTCCGGTCGCCGAGGTGACCATGTACCCGGTGATCGGCGCGCCGTTGTCGGCACCCGCGTCGAAGTTCAGCTCGACGAACCCGTCGCCGATCTCCCCGATGCGCGGCGCGGAGGGCGGCTCGGGCTTGCCGCGCACCACGGTCCGGATCTCGCCGGTGACGTGGCGGTCCGGGTCGCCGGTGTCGTCCTCGACGGTGTACTGCGCGCTGAGGATGCCGTGGAAGGACTCGTCCGGGGTGATCGAGACCTTGTCGCCCTTGACCTCGACGGTGCCGTCGCCGGCGGTGAGGCCGGCGCTGAGCGGCTCCCGGTCCCCGCCGGGGAAGGGGTTGGAGTCGTTCTCGAGCACTGCGAGGTCCTTGGTGGTGCCCGCATCGATCGTGGCCTCGTCCATCACGGTGGTGAGCAGAGGCCGCGGCGAGCCGCCGACGGTGACCTGCACGGAGGACTCCACCGGATCGTTCGTCCCGTCGGAGACGGTCACCGGCACCTCGAGCACTGTGCCCTTGGGTGCCTTCGGCGTCGCGGTCGCGGTGAAGACCGAGCCCTCGACCGACACGTCGATCTCCGGGTTCTCGGTGTACTTCCCGAGGGCGAAGGTGAACGTGTCGTCATCGGGGTCGTCCACTCCGGGCGCGAGGTCGACCGTGGCCTGGCCCTCTCCCTGCGCAACCTCGAGCAACCGCGCCCTGGAAGGTCGGCGGGAGGTTCTCGTCCTCGGGCGCGACCTCGACGGGGATCGCGAGCGTCGCGGTGGCCGCGGTCGCGTCCCCCACCGCACCGTCCGTGACCTCGACGCTGATGGTGTCCTTGCCGGAGAAGTCCGCGGCCGGGCGGTAGTTCAGCGTCGTCTCGTTCTCGACGAGCTCGCCGCCGTCGCCGTGGCCTGCCGTCACGAGCGACGGGTCGGTGATCTGCACGCCCTCCGCGCCCGGACGCACCCGCACGTTTTCGGGATCGGCGAGGTCGATCTTCGCCTCGGCGCCGGCCTGCACCGTCACCGGCTCGCCCACCCAGACGGGGGCCTGTTTCGCGGTGCCGGGCACCCACACGTAGCCGGCCGAGGCCTGGTCGTCCCGGTCGGTGATGATGTAGCGGATCCGCTGCTGCTCCTCCTGGGGCACGATCTTCAGCGTCCCGTCCTCGCGCGACTCCACGCCCTGGTAGGAGCCGTCGAGCGCGACCTCGAGGGCGTTGGTGCCGCCGTCGGGATCGGAGTCGTTGGCGAGCACGTCGACCTCGACGTGGTCCTTCTTCGGATCCAGGACCTCCTCGACCGGCACGAAGTCGTCGACCGCGACCGGGGAGAGCAGCGGCGCGTTCGCGGCGACCTTGACGGTCGCGGTCGCGCTGGACTTCAGTCGCCCGTCGGTCGCCGAGTACAGCACCGTGTGGGTGCCCTCCTCGGCCGGGGTGGTGACGGTGACGAGGTTGTCCTCCGTCCCCTCCGGCGGCTCGACGTACTCGATGTCCGTCATCGGCTTCACGTCGCCGCGCACGATGCCGAGCGCGTCGCCCTCGGGGTCGGTGTCGTTGTCGAGCACCGGGATCTGCACCTCGCGGTCCGGGCGCACCTCGACGGTGTCGTCGACCGCGTAGGGGGCCTGGTTGCGATCGGTGGGCGCGGCGATGCCGACGAGCACCTCCGCGGTGCCGATCGCGCCGTGGCGATCCATCACCTGGTAGCGGAAGCGGTCCGTGCCGACCGAGTCCTCGAGCGGCACGTACTCGATCCACTCGCCGTTCGCGCTGGTGATCTCGCCGAGGGTGGGCATGGGGCTCGCCGCGCCGGTGAGCATCACGGAGTCGCCGTCGGGATCGATGCCGGTGGTCTGGACGGGGATCCGCACCGGGGTGCCCGCGACCGCGCGGGCGGTGAGGTTCTCCGGACGCGGCGGGGTGTTCTCCGCGTCCCGCGGCACGATGGTGATGTAGGCGAGGGCGGAGCCGGTGCGGCCCGTCTCGTCGACCACCTCGTACTGCACGACGGCCTCGCCCGTCGCGTCGTCGTCCGCGCGGAAGCGCAAGATGTCCTGGTGCGGCTCGGTGTTGCCCAGTGCATCGGCGCGTGAGGTGTCGAGGTTCGTACCGAGGTGGAGGTCGGAGACCGTGGGCGAGACGTCGTTGGCGGTGACGTCGATGTTGACCATGTCCCCGGCGCGCACGACGGTGCGGTCCGGGACGGCCTCCGGGTTCGCGAACTGCGTGTCCGTGTTCACGACCATCATCCGGATGGTGCCCGTCGAGGTGCCGGCCGAGTTCGAGACCTCGTAGGTGATCGGGACCGGCTCGGAGGAGACGGTCGCGCCGGGCTCCGCCTCGACCCGCACCAGGTGGTGGTCGACGACGGTGGCCTTCAGGCCGTCGCCCCCGGGGACCTCGAGGGAGTTCGCGACCAGCACCCCGCCGGTGGGGTCCACATCGTTCTCCAACGGGTCCACGAGCGTGTCGGTGCCGGTGGTGACCGTGCCGAGGTCGTCGACGGCGACGGGCTGGAGGTTCTCCGCCTCCGGCTCGACCACGTCGATGCGCATCAGTCCCAGGGAGGTGGTGCCGCCGCCGCTCGCCCCGACCGTGTACTCCAGGTAGTGGGTGCCGGGACCGGCACCGGTGACGTCGACGCTCCCGGCGTCCAGGGCCGGATCGACCTCCAGCCCCTCGGACTCGCCGACGCTGATCAGCTCGAGCTCGCCGCCGTTGGGGTTGAGATCATTGACCAGCGGCTTGAGCGTTGTGGTGCGTCCGGAGACGATGCTGACGTGGTCGGCGGTGGTGATCGGCGGGAGGTCGCTGTCGGTCACCGACTCGATCTGGATCGTCCCCTCCCCGTCTCGCCGTTCTCGTCGCGGAAGGTGAGCTGGACCTGCTTCGTGCCCGGCGAGAGGCCGGCGTCGTTGAAGGCGATCTTCCCGTCGGGGGTGAAGGTGACGAGGTCCTCCGGCGGGACCGTGGCGTTGGAGAGGTAGAAGGCGTCGCCGTCGGGGTCCTCCCAGTACGGCAGGATGTTGAAGCTGATCTCCTGGCCGGAGCGGACCTGGACCTTGGTCATCGTCTCTTCGGCGGCCTGCGGGGCGGAGTTCTCCCCTCCTGGCGCACCTCGAGGGTCACGGTGGCGGTGTCCTTGCCGCCGCGCCCGTCGTCGACGGCGTAGGTGAACGTCTGGGTGCCGGAGGCGTCGTCGGCGACCTGGATCTGGAGCCGCGTGCCGCCCGTGATCGGGGTGACGTGCCCGGCGGCCGGTCGCTTCCCCTCCACGGCGACGGTGAGCACATCGCCGTCGGGGTCGACGTCGTTGCGCGTGACGGGGAGGACCACGTTCTGACCGGGCCGCACGCCGAAGGTGTCGTCGTTGGCCGTCGGGGGCCGGTTCTCCTCCTCGCGCTCGGCCGCGACGTTCTCGATCGTGGTGGTGAGGGTCTCCTTCTCCTTCTCCTTCGACTGGTCGGTCTGGATGTCCTGGTTGATGACCCAGTCGTCGACCAGCTGCATCGAGTCCATGATCTCCCAGGACAGACCGAACTTCTGGTCGTTGAGCACGACCAGGTCGCGGTTCTGCCGCAGGGAGAGGTCCGCCCCGGCCTTCGCCTCGGGGATGACGTCCTTTACGGGCTCCTGGCCCTCGCAGGCGCGGACGTAGCGCAGGGACCCGCCCCAGGCGCCGTAGGCGCGACCGTCGACCTGCGCCGGCTCGATGACCTCGGAGCCGGTGCCGCCTGCGGCGATCGACTCCGCCTTCCCGCCGTCGAGGGGGATCAGCGAGATCGTGTCCGCGGTGGACAGGACGACGTTCTCGGAGGCGGGGCCGGCTTGCTGGATTTCGCCGACCTCGAGGGAGGAGATGCCGTAGTCCTCGAGCGGGTAGTCCTTCATCTCGGTGCCGAGGCGCGCGATGCGGTTCTCGCGGTCCATGATCACCGGCACGTCGCCGACGACGGTGAGCTCGACGTGCGCGGCGTCGCTCGAGACCCCGCCGGCGATGAACGGCTTGTCCGCCTTCGTGTCCCGGGTGGACGGTGTACGGGGGTAGCGCAGGAGCTCATCGCCGTTCAGGACATACACGTCGCCTCTCATGGAGACGGCGACGGGAGGCGCGCCGTTGCCGGTCTCGAGGACCGGCTCGACGGAGGCGGGGCTGAACGCGGCGGCTTCGTCCGGGGAGAGGATCCAGACCCGGCCGTCGGGCGCGGCGATGACGACGCGGTCCCCGCCGATGCGGACGGTGGATTCGGGGGGCGACTCGACGAGGCCCGCACGGGAGGCGGCCGCGGTGTTGATGGGGGTCATGCCGCGCGGCCCGGTCTCGAAGACGTGGTAGCCGGACTGGATGATGTCGAGGTCCTGGCCGGTGGAGGAGATGCGGGCGTCGAGCTCGCCCGCGTCGACGTTCAGGCGGCCGATCAGGCCGCGGTCGCCGTTGCTGACCCAGACGCCGCCGTCGGAGACCTCGACCTCCGAGGAGGACAGGCCGTCGTAGTTCACGGCGAAGCCGGTGAGGACGAGCGCCACCACTGACAGGACGGCCGTGGACACGACCGTGGTACGCCGACCGCGGCGCCTCTTCGGTCCAGCGCTGACTGACATGGTGGTACCCCCAGAAGACGTGCAGACTCCTCGCGCACGCCCGGCCTCGACCGGTCGCTCTCACTGAGGAGAAGACCCCCGCGGTCGACGTGGTCGCGCACGACAACGGACAGAGTACCGGTCCCCCGCGCGACGTTCTACGGTCGCCCGGTCACGTTCCGTCCCCGTGCAGGTCAGGCGGAGGGAACGGTCGCCGACCTCACGAGGAGCTCAGCGACGGCGCTCGACGAGCGTGCGGGTGAAGGTCTGCGCAGCGCCTCGGGGACGGGTCCCCGCGGCGACTCGCCGAGGATCTCGACGGCCTCATCGGCGGTGCGCTGGGCGAGCCGGCGCGTCTCCTCGAGCGCCTCGTCCTCGCGCAGCAGCTCCACGAGCTCGCCCAGCGCGGTGTCGTCGCTGAGATCGCTGTCGAGCCTGCGCAGGATCTCGAGGTCGCGCGCGTCCCGCCGCTCGGCCGCCCGGCGACGGACGAGGAGGGTGGGCATGGTGGGCACGCCCTCACGCAGGTCGATGCCCGGGGTCTTCCCGCTCGCGGCGGCGTCGCTCTCGAGGTCCAGCACGTCGTCCGCGAGCTGGAAGGCGACCCCGACCTTCTCGCCGTAGCGGCGCATGACGTCGTCGGAGCCCTCGGGGGCCCCGGCGAGGGAGGCGCCGAGGTCGCCGGCGAGGGCGAGCAGCGAGGCCGTCTTGTCGGAGAGGACGGAGATGTAGTGGGCGAAGGGGTCGTCCCCCTCGGCAGGACCGACGGTCTCGTGCGGCTGGCCGAGGCACAGCCTCTCGAAGGTCTCGGAGTGCATCCGCACGGCCTCGCGACCGATGCGGGCGCTCAGCGCGCTTGCTCGCGCGAAGAGGAAGTCCCCCGTGAGGATCGCGACGTTGTTGCCCCACAGCGAGTGGGCGCTGTCGGTGCCCCGGCGGGTGGGCGCCGAGTCCATCACGTCGTCGTGGTACAGGCTGGCCAGGTGGGTCAGCTCGACGAGGATCGCCGCGTCCTGCACGCCCTCGGCATCGACGTCCCCGAGGGACGCCGCCAGGAGCACAAGCATCGGCCGCACGCGCTTGCCGCCGGCGTCCATCAGGTGGCGAGCGGTCCAGCGCACCATGTCGTCGGAGCTCGCGACGGCATCGCGCGACCCGTGCTCGATGGTGCCCAGGCGCTCGACGATGCTCGTCGCAAGCTGATCATCGATGTCGGGCACACCCGGCGCTGTGGACGGCATGTCTCTCCTGGGGATCGAACCGGTCCCGAGGAGCGGGGCCGGAGTGCGGACTGCGCTCCCGGACAGGAGCGACACGACAGCCGAGTCTACCGGGGAGGCAGGGGCCCTGAGCCGACGTACGGCCCCGAGGTGACCGGCAGAACTGCGGAGCGCTCCGCCGAGGGGATTGCAGGGATCACCCGCTCGACCGGGCCCTCCCGGAGCCGGAGACGCCATGGGCCGGCGCCACCCCCGAGCGCGACATGACCTCTGACCAGCCCTTGCAGAGCGGCCCCGCCCTTGCCGTCCTGGTCGCTCCCCAATTCCGGGCATGAAAAAAGGGAGTGGAGGAGGCGAACACCCGCAAGGGGTTCAAGCACTCCTCCACTCCCAGTGAAGATGTCCGGCGGCGACCTACTCTCCCACACCCTCCCGAGTGCAGTACCATCGGCGCGATCGAGCTTAGCTTCCGGGTTCGGAATGGAACCGGGCGTTTCCTCGACGCTATGACCGCCGTAACACGATGAGACACAACCAGCCACCCACCCACACCAAAAAGGTGCCGGCAAAGCAGGGTTGTTCCCCAAGAACCGCACAGTGGACGCGAACACACACAGCAAACAACAAGCACAAAGAATGTTGTTGTAAGTCATCGGCCATTAGTACCAGTCAGCTCCACACATTACTGTGCTTCCACATCTGGCCTATCAACCCAGTCATCTACTGGGGGCCTCACACACCTCAAGGGTGCAAGGATATCTCATCTCGAAGCAGGCTTCCCGCTTAGATGCTTTCAGCGGTTATCCCTTCCCGACGTAGCCAACCAGCCATGCCCTTGGCAGAACAACTGGCACACCAGAGGTCAGTCCATCCCGGTCCTCTCGTACTAGGGACAGGACTTCTCAAATATCCAACGCGCGCGCTGGATAGGGACCGAACTGTCTCACGACGTTCTAAACCCAGCTCGCGTACCGCTTTAATAGGCGAACAGCCTAACCCTTGGGACCAACTCCAGCCCCAGGATGCGACGAGCCGACATCGAGGTGCCAAACCATGCCGTCGATATGAGCTCTTGGGCAAGATCAGCCTGTTATCCCCGGGGTACCTTTTATCCGTTGAGCGACACCCATTCCACAATGAGGTGCCGGATCACTAGTTCCTGCTTTCGCACCTGCCCGACATGTCTGTCTCGCAGTCAAGCTCCCTTGTGCACTTACACTCAACACCTGATTGCCAACCAGGCTGAGGGAACCTTTGAGCGCCTCCGTTACTCTTTAGGAGGCAACCGCCCCAGTTAAACTACCCATCAGACACTGTCCCTGATCCGGATCACGGACCGAGGTTAGGAATCCAGAACGACCAGAGTGGTATTTCAACGACGACTCCACACTCACTGGCGTGAATGCTTCCCAGTCTCCCACCTATCCTACACAAGCCGTCCCGAACACCAATATCAAACTATAGTAAAGGTCCCGGGGTCTTTCCGTCCTGTTGCGCGTAACGAGCATCTTTACTCGTAATGCAATTTCGCCGAGTTCGCGGTTGAGACAGTGGAGAAGTCGTTACGCCATTCGTGCAGGTCGGAACTTACCCGACAAGGAATTTCGCTACCTTAGGATGGTTATAGTTACCACCGCCGTTTACTGGGGCTTAAATTCTCAGCTTCGAACTCCGAAGAGCTCTAACCGGTCCTCTTAACCTTCCAGCACCGGGCAGGCGTCAGTCCGTATACAGCGTCTTACGACTTCGCACGGACCTGTGTTTTTAGTAAACAGTCGCTTCTCCCTGGTCTCTGCGGCCCTCTCCGCTCTCACGGATCGGGCCCCCCTTCTCCCGAAGTTACGGGGGCATTTTGCCGAGTTCCTTAACCACGATTCTCTCGAACGCCTCGGTATTCTCTACCTGATCACCTGAGTCGGTTTAGGGTACGGGCGACCGTATTCGTCACGCCGGAACTTTTCTAGGCAGTACAGGATCACTCACCTACGCCCATACGGGATCCCCATCACGTCTCACCCTCATGGCCCCAGCATTACCCGGGGCCGGGTCGCACGCTTAGACGGACTATTCCATTAAGTCCGCGGAAGCTACCTCTCTGCGTCATCCCACGCGCTGACCTACTACGACCTTGGTTCCCAGCCTCACCACCATCCACACCCCGAAGGGTGCGGTGACAGCTCGGGTGGTTAGCATCAGCCGCCTCGGTATGGGTCCTCCTACGATCGGTTCGGGAATATCAACCCGATGTCCATCGACTACGCCTGTCGGCCTCGCCTTAGGTCCCGACTAACCCAGGGCGGATAAACCTGGCCCTGGAACCCTTGATCAATCGGCGGACGGGTTTCTCACCCGTCTTTCGCTACTCATGCCTGCATTCTCACTCGTACAGCCTCCACCACTGGGTTCCCCCGCGGCTTCACCGGCTGTACGACGCTCCCCTACCCACCCAGGACCAAATCCTGAGTGACACAGCTTCGGCGGTGTGCTTGAGCCCCGCTACATTGTCGGCGCAGAATCACTTGACCAGTGAGCTATTACGCACTCTTTCAAGGGTGGTCGCTTCTAAGCCAACCTCCTGGTTGTCTCAGCAACTCCACATCCTTTTCCACTTAGCACACGCTTAGGGGCCTTAGCTGATGTTCTGGGCTGTTTCCCTCTCGACCATGAAGCTTATCCCCCACAGTCTCACTGTCGCGCTCTCACGTACCGGCATTCGGAGTTTGGCTAAGGTCAGTAACCCGGTGGGGCCCATCGCCTATCCAGTGCTCTACCTCCGGCACGAAACACGCAACGCCGCACCTAAATGCATTTCGGGGAGAACCAGCTATCACGAAGTTTGATTGGCCTTTCACCCCTATCCACAGGTCATCCCCTCCATTTTCAACTGAAGTGGGTTCGCGCCTCCACGCGGTCTTACCCGCGCTTCACACTGCCCATGGATAGATCACTTCGCTTCGGGTCTAGAGCCGGCGACTGAACGCCCCGTTCAGACTCGCTTTCGCTACGGCTACCCCACACGGGTTAACCTCGCCACCGACCACTAACTCGCAGGCTCATTCTTCAAAAGGCACGCCGTCACCCCTCAAGGCTCCGACGGATTGTAAGCACACGGTTTCAGGTACTATTTCACTCCCCTCCCGGGGTGCTTTTCACCTTTCCCTCACGGTACTTGTCCGCTATCGGTCACAAGGTAGTATTCAGGCTTACCAGGTGGTCCTGGCAGATTCACACCGGATTTCACGGGCCCGGTGCTACTCGGGAACAGCGTCACGCCACGCACTGGTTTCGTCTACGGGGGTCACACCCTCTACGCCACCGCACTCACCACGGCTTCGACTACCACTGCGCGTACACGTCGCAAGGCCGGCAGACCCCACAGACACGTCCCACAACCCCTGACCTGCAACCCCTGCCGGGTATCACACAGACCAGGTTTAGCCTCCTCCGCTTTCGCTCGCCACTACTCACGGAATCACTATTTGTTTTCTCTTCCTGCGGGTACTGAGATGTTTCACTTCCCCGCGTTCCCTCCACACTGCCTATACATTCAGCGGCGGGTACCACGACATGACTCGTGGTGGGTTTCCCCATTCGGACATCCTCGGATCACAGTTCGGTTGTCAACTCCCCGAGGCTTAACGCAGACTCCCACGTCCTTCGTCGGCTCCTTGTGCCAAGGCATCCACCGTGCGCCCTTTAAAACTTACGGCAACACAAAGACACTTTGCGCTTAAAAATTGCTTACAAGATGCTCGCGTCCACTATACAGTTCTCAAGAAACAACCCCACACCCACCACCACCATCCAACGGACAGTCATGACCGGGGGGACCAGCCACACACCCCCCACAAACGGGGGCGCGTGCGACCTCACAACCCAATAGCGTGTCTCCACCTCGAACCCGATGCCCTCACACGTTCCATCCCGAAGGAGTACTAGCGATCAGCGCAACAGATGAAGTGCCCATCCATCGATGTTCCACCCTTGAGCAACCACCCGCCTGACACTCGCAGACGACGATGGCCACCAATATTGGTGATGCTCCTTAGAAAGGAGGTGATCCAGCCGCACCTTCCGGTACGGCTACCTTGTTACGACTTAGTCCCAATCACCGATCCCACCTTCGACAGCTCCCTCACGAGGATGGGCCACTGGCTTCGGGTGTTACCGACTTTCGTGACTTGACGGGCGGTGTGTACAAGGCCCGGGAACGTATTCACCGCGCTGTTGCTGATCTGCGATTACTAGCGACTCCGACTTCATGGGGTCGAGTTGCAGACCCCAATCCGAACTGAGGCCGGCTTTTTGGGATTCGCTCCACCTCACAGTTTCGCAACCCATTGTACCGACCATTGTAGCATGCTTGAAGCCCAAGACATAAGGGGCATGATGATTTGACGTCGTCCCCACCTTCCTCCGAGTTGACCCCGGCAGTCTCCTATGAGTCCCCACCATCACGTGCTGGCAACATAGAACAAGGGTTGCGCTCGTTGCGGGACTTAACCCAACATCTCACGACACGAGCTGACGACAACCATGCACCACCTGTGCACCAGTCCAAAGAAAGCCACATCTCTGCATGACCGTCCAGTGCATGTCAAGCCTTGGTAAGGTTCTTCGCGTTGCATCGAATTAATCAGCATGCTCCGCCGCTTGTGCGGGCCCCCGTCAATTCCTTTGAGTTTTAGCCTTGCGGCCGTACTCCCCAGGCGGGGCACTTAATGCGTTAGCTACGGCGCGGAAAACGTGGAATGTCCCCCACACCTAGTGCCCAACGTTTACGGCATGGACTACCAGGGTATCTAATCCTGTTCGCTACCCATGCTTTCGCTTCTCAGTGTCAGTAATGGCCCAGAGACCTGCCTTCGCCATCGGTGTTCTTCCTGATATCTGCGCATTTCACCGCTACACCAGGAGTTCCAGTCTCCCCTACCACACTCTAGCCTGCCCGTACCCACCGCACGCCCGAGGTTGAGCCTCGGGTTTTCACGGCAGACGCGACAAGCCACCTACAAGCTCTTTACGCCCAATAATTCCGGACAACGCTTGCGCCCTACGTATTACCGCGGTCGCTGGCACGTAGTTAGCCGGCGCTTCTTCTGCAGGTACCGTCACTCTCGCTTCTTCCCTACTGAAAGGGGTTTACAACCCGAAGGCCGTCATCCCCCACGCGGCGTCGCTGCATCAGGCTTTCGCCCATTGTGCAATATTCCCCACTGTCGCCTCCCGTAGGAGTCTGGGCCGTGTCTCAGTCCCAGTGTGGCCGGTCGCCCTCTCAGGCCGGCTACCCGTCATCGTCTTGGTGAGCCATCACCTCACCAACAAACTGATAGGCCGCGAGTCCATCCCCCACCGATAAATCTTTCCAGCACCCACCATGCGATGAGTGCTCGTAT
The DNA here is from genome assembly GCF_038396325.1 of Brachybacterium sp. GPGPB12. Lineage (NCBI taxonomy): Bacteria > Bacillati > Actinomycetota > Actinomycetes > Micrococcales > Dermabacteraceae > Brachybacterium > Brachybacterium sp. GPGPB12. Next base: position 1,187,500 of record NZ_CP149573.1, read on the forward strand.
CCGGTATTAGCCACGATTTCCCGAGGTTATCCCGAAGTGGGGGGCAGGTTACTCACGTGTTACTCACCCGTTCGCCACTAATCAGGTGGTGCAAGCACCACCGTCATCGTTCGACTTGCATGTGTTAAGCACGCCGCCAGCGTTCGTCCTGAGCCAGGATCAAACTCTCCATGAAAATCATGAAAAACTATAAACCTGACAAAATAAACAAACAACCAGCATTTAACTGCTGTATCATCCGTTATAATCTGCCATTCAAAATAATGGCATCGATAAACAGACACGCTATTGAGATATCAAGCAACACGCGCACATCGTCGAGTCCCCGCTTCCGCGGTTCATCTCTGAGGCTCGTTGCCGGTGGGTGATCCCGTCGACGACTCCTACTCGCTTCGTCGTCCCGGCGCGAGTCACTACTTTAGCAGTTCTTCGCGGCCAGGTCCAACTCCGCTCCGCGTGGTCCCGGTCACCTCCGAATCGCGGTGCGATCCGTCCGTGTCCGAGTCACGGCCGCTGGTCCGATCTCTCGTCCCGGCGGGCCCGCAGTGAGTCCCAGTCGCTCCGTTCCTCGCTCCTCCCAGGGGAGGCTCTCGGCCCTTCGCGTCTGCGTCCTCGCTGCTGACAAGAAAGAACATTACGGGTCCCGCGAGGGGCCGTCAAGCCGCTCCGTTCAGCCTCCGTTCACCCTGCAGAACTGGTATTTGCGCAGGTCAGCAGTACTTTGCTCGACTGGGAAAGCGCTCGTTCACCCGAATGTGACCCACGCTTGAGAGAGGGGTCACCGGTCCTTATCGTCAGGTTGACAAGCAAGCTCGTCGGCGGTTAATCGCGTGCCGCGGACGGTCGCTCCGGAGAGCCCGTGGGTCCAGCATTCCGGTACGCCCCCGGATGCGCACCGAGCCCCGCCTCTCGACTGTGCGTCGACTGGCGGGGCTCGGTGGGGCGGCGGCGGGATCCGCGCCGGCGTGTCGACACGGGGAGTCGACACGCCGGACCGGTCAATCGAGGCGGTGCACCATCGCGGCGTTCTTGCGACCGCGACGCGAGGAGCCTCGCCCCCGGCGGCGCGTCGAGCTCTCCGACCTCCCGTGCGAGGTCGTCGGCGGAGATCCTCTCCCCGTTCACGGAGAGCCCTCCCCGTCGGCGTCCCGACGGGCCGCGCCCTTGGACTGCGCGATGCCGGCGCTGACGAACGCGTCCACCAGCGGCGTGGTCGCGGAGACCTCCGCCCCGGGCGACTCACGGGCGATGGCGAGGACGGTCTGCTCGTCCAGCGCACGCACGTCCCCGCGGCCGAAGAGGACGGAGGCCGCGGCCTTCGCCTGCTCGGTGGCCTGAGCCCCGTGGACCATGGTGGTGAGCTCGTCGGCCAGAGCCCTCTGCGCGGCGCGCTCGTGCGAGGCCGTCTCGGTGGCGTGCTCCAGCTCCGCGATCTCCTCCTGACTGCGGAAGGTGAAGAAGCGCAGGTACTTGACGACGTCCGCGTCGGCCGCGTTGAGCCAGAACTGGTGGAACGCGTAGGGGCTGGTGAGCTCCGCGTCCAGCCACACCGCGCCGCCCTCGCTCTTGCCGAACTTGGTGCCGTCGGCCTTGGTGACCAGCGGAGTGGTCAGCGCATGTACCTCGTGCCCCTCCACCTTGTGGATGAGGTCGACCCCGGAGAGGAGGTTGCCCCACTGGTCGTTGCCCCCGTACTGCAGGGACACCCCGTGCCGGCGATGCGGCTCGAGGTAGTCGATGCCCTGCAGGACCTGGTAGCTGAACTCCGTGTAGCTGATGCCCTCATCGCTCTGGAGACGGCGGGCGACGGTGTCCTTCGCGAGCATCGTGCCCATGCGGTAGTGCTTGCCAATGTCCCGCAGGAAGTCGAGCGCGCTCATCTGCCCGATCCAGTCGAGGTTGTTCACCATGGTCACGCCGAACTCCCCCTCGAGGTCGAGGAAGCGGGAGATCTGGCCGCGCAGGCTCTCGACCCAGGTCGCGACGATCTCGGCGTCGTTGAGCACGCGTTCGCCGGACATGCGGGGGTCGCCGATCAGGCCGGTCGCCCCGCCCACGAGGGCGAAGGGGCGGTGGCCGGCCAGGCGCAGTCGACGCATCGTGAGCACCTGGGTCAGGTGGCCGACGTGCAGGGACGCGGCGGTCGGGTCGAAGCCGCAATAGAGGCTGATCGGTCCGTCCGCCAGAGCGCTTCCGAGCGCCTCGCGCCCGGTGGTCTGCACGACGAGTCCTCGCCAGGCGAGCTCGTCCAGGACGGAATGCATCGATCGTTTCCTCTCGGTGGTGCGGTGCGGCGCCCGGTCGGGGCCACGGTCATTGTCCCCCACCCACGGGGCGGGGTGCCACGCGATATCGCGCGCGGACGCGCCGCGGCGACCACGAAGGGGACGTGAGCGGCAGGCGGCCTGCCATGGGACAGGTCCCAGCGCCGTTCACGTCCCCCTCATGGACGGAGCCGACGACGGCCGACGCGCCGTCGAGCCGAGGACGGCCGCGCGGGGCCCGGCTCAGGACGCGGCGCGGTCCCGGGTGAACGAGCGCAGACCGGCCACCTGGTCGGCCGCGGCGTCGGTCTGCTCGGCCACCCGCACCGGGGCGGTGCCGCCCTTCGCATCACGGGAGGCGATGGAGCCCTCGACGGAGAGCACCTCCCGGACCGAGGGGTCGAGGTGCTCGGAGATCCCGGCGAGCTCGTCGTCGGTGAGGTCCCACAGCTCCTTGTCCTGCTCCTCGGCGACCTTCACGCAGGCACCGGAGATCTCGTGCGCGACCCGGAACGGGACGCCGCGGCGCACGAGGTGGTCGGCGATGTCGGTGGCGAGGGAGAAGCCCTGCGGGGCCAGCTCCGCCATCCGCTCCGTGTGGAAGGTCAGCGTCGCCATCATCCCGGTGAAGGCCGGGAGCACGAGGTCGAGCGAGTCGACCTGGTCGAAGACCGGCTCCTTGTCCTCCTGCAGGTCGCGGTTGTACGCCAGCGGCGGCGCCTTGAGCGTGGTCAGCGGCCCCACCAGGTCGCCCACCACGCGCCCGGCCTTGCCACGGGCGAGCTCGGCGATGTCGGGGTTCTTCTTCTGCGGCATGATCGAGGAGCCGGTGGAGTAGGAGTCGTCCAGGGTGATGAACGAGAACTCCTTCGTGTTCCACAGGATGACCTCCTCGGCGAGGCGCGAGAGGTCGATGCCGATCATCGCCAGCACGAAGGAGAACTCCGCCGTCAGGTCCCGCGAGGCGGTCCCGTCGATCGAGTTCCACACCGAGTCGCCGAACCCGAGCTCGCGGGCGACGGCCTGCGGGTCCAGGCCCAGGCTCGAGCCCGCCAGGGCACCCGAGCCGTACGGGGAGGAGTCCGCTCGGGCGTCCAGGTCCCGCGGCCGCTCCACGTCCCGCAGCAGCGGCCAGGCATGGGCCAGCAGATGGTGGCTGAGCAGCAGCGGCTGGGCGTGCTGGAGGTGGGTGCGCCCCGGCATGGGCGCGCCGTGCACCTCGCGGGCGCGGGCCACGAGCACGTCGACGAGGTCCAGGACCTGATCGCCGACCGCACGGGCCTGGTCGCGGATGAACAGGCGGATGAGGGTCGCGATCTGGTCGTTGCGGGAGCGGCCGGCCCGCGGCTTGCCGCCGAGGTCCTTCCCCGCCCGCTCGATCAGGCCGCGCTCGAGGGCGGTGTGCACGTCCTCGTCCTCGGGCGCCGCGGCGAAGGCGCCGGAGGCGACGTCGGCCGCGAGGCGGCCCAGCGCGTCCTGCATCCCGGCGAGCTCCTCGTCGGTCAGCGGCCGCGGCGGCATGGAGCACGTTCGCGTGCGCCTTCGAGCCGCGCAGGTCGTACTGGGCCAGCCGCCAGTCGAAGTGCGTGGACACGGACAACAGCCGCCAGCGCGGCCGCCGGACCGGAGCCGAAGCGTCCGCCCCACAGCGCGGCACTCTCCTGCGCGGCCGACGCGTCGGCCCCGGGACCGACGGCGCCCGTCGGCTCCCCGTGCGAGTTCGTCGAGGGGGCGTCGCTCATGCCTGGTCCTCGGCGGCGTCGAGGTCCTCGCCGTTGCCGAGCGCCACGTCGCGGGCCGCGGCCTGCTTGGCGGCGAGGCCGTAGATGTCGATGAAGCCGCGGGCGCTGGCCTGGTCGAAGGTGTCGCCCTCGTCGTAGGTGGCGAGGTTGAAGTCGTACAGGCCGGTCTCGGAGCGGCGCCCGGTGACGGTGGCGCGGCCGCCGTGCAGGGTCATGCGGATGTCGCCGTTGACGTAGCGCTGGGTGTCCTCGATGAAGGCGTCGAGCGACTTCTTCAGCGGGGAGAACCACTGGCCGTCGTAGACCATCTCGGTCCAGCGGTCGCCGACCTGGCGCTTGAAGCGGGCCTGCTCGCGCTCGAGGGTCACGCGCTCGAGCTCCTGGTGGGCGGTGATCAGCGTCATCGCGCCCGGCGCCTCGTAGACCTCGCGGGACTTGATGCCCACCAGGCGGTCCTCGACGATGTCGATCCGGCCGATGCCCTGGGCGCCGGCGCGGCGGTTGAGCTCCTGGATCGCCTCGAGCGGGGTGACGGCGCGGCCGTCGATCGCGACGGGGACGCCCTGCGCGAAGGAGATGACGACCTCGTCGGCGACCGGCGGGAAGGCCGGGTCGTCGGTGTAGGAGAAGACGTCCTTGGTGGGCTCGTTCCAGATGTCCTCGAGGAAGCCGGTCTCGATCGCGCGGCCCCAGACGTTCTGGTCGATGGAGAAGGGGTTGTGCTTGGTGGTCGCGATCGGCAGGCCCTTGCGCTCGGCGTACTCGATCGCCTTGTCGCGGGTCAGCGCGAGGTCGCGCACGGGGGCGATGCACTTGAGCTCGGGGGCGAGGGAGGTGATCGAGACCTCGAAGCGCACCTGGTCGTTGCCCTTGCCGGTGCGACCGTGGGCGACGGTGGTGGCGCCGTACTTCTTCGCGGCCTTGACCAGGTGCTTGGTGATCACGGGGCGGGAGATCGCCGAGACGTTCGGGTAGGCGTCCATGTACAGCGAGTTCGCCTTGAGGGCGGGCATGCAGTACTCGTTCGCGAACTCGTCCCGGGCGTCGGCGACGTAGGCCTCGACGGCGCCGCAGTCCAGGGCGCGCTGGCGGATGACCTCGAGGTCCTCGCCGCCCTGGCCCACGTCGACCGCGCAGGCGATGACGTCGGCGCCGGTGGCGTCGTGGATCCAGCCGATGGCGACGGAGGTGTCGAGTCCGCCGGAGTAGGCGAGGACGATCTTCTCGGTCATGAGGGGTGCTCCTAGGTCGTGGGGGTTCAGTGGTGGTCGGGGTGATGCCGCGATGGCCGGGGCGGGCCGTGCGGCGGCGGGACGGGCGCGGGGCCCGGTCCCTGGGTCCGGAGGTGGGCGAGGTCAGGGTCTGCGAGGTCAGGGTGCCGTGGTCGTCCCGGCGGGGGCCGAGGGGCGGACCTGCCCGGTGCGCGCCGTCACGGCGCCTCGCCGCCCTCGTCGAGGGCGCCGAGCTCGCGCCGGCCCTCGGCCAGGTCGAGGAGCCGCTCGGCGAGGCGCTCACCGCCGGCGGGGTCCCGGGAGACCAGCAGGACGGTGTCGTCCCCGGCGATGGTACCGAGCACGTCGGGCATGACGGAGCGGTCCATCGCGGAGGCGAGGTACTGGGCGCCGCCGGGCGGGGTGCGCACGACGACGAGGTTCCCGCTCGCCTCGGCGGAGACGAGCGGCCCCTCGGCCAGCCGCGGCAGGCGCGCCTCGAGCGGCTCGCCCTCGGCGCCGACGGGACGGGCGGTGCCGCCCTCGGGCGGGAGGCGGTAGACGAGGCTCCCGGCGGAGCCGCGGACCTTCTCGGCCTGCGGCTCGACGAGGTCCCGCGAGAGGGTCGCCTGGGTGACCTCGATCCCCTCCGCGGTCAGCGGCTGCGCGAGCTGCGACTGGGAGGAGACCTCCTCGTGGGTCAGCGGCTGCACGATGCGCCGCTGGCGCGAGGTCTTGGTCTGCGCGAGGGCGCGCCGGGAGTCGCTCATGCGCGCTCCCGGGCGCCGGGGGTGCGCACGTGCGCGACGGCGTGGGCGGCGGTGCTCTCGTCGGGGTGCTCGAGCAGACCAGGTCAGCAGGGCCTTCTGGGCGTGGAGGCGGTTCTCCGCCTCGTCCCACACCACGGAGGCGGGGCCGTCGATGACCTCGGCGGTGACCTCCTTGCCGCGATAGGCGGGCAGGCAGTGCAGGAAGATCCCGCCGGAGAGCGCCATCAGCTCGGAGGTGACCTGGAAGGGGGCGAAGGTCTCCTCGCCGCGGCCGTCCTCGCCCTCCTGGCCCATGGAGACCCAGGTGTCGGTGATCACGGCGGTGGCGCCGGCGACCGCCTCGCGCGGGTCGTCGGTGACGAGCACCGCGCCGCCGGTCGACGCGGCGATCTCCTCGGCGCGGGCGACGATCCCGGGGTCGGGGCGGTGGGAGGCGGGCGAGGCGATCCGCACGTCCATCCCGGCGGTGACGCCGCCGAGCAGGTAGGAGTGGGCCATGTTGTTCGCGCCGTCGCCGAGATAGGCGAGGGAGCGCCCGGCGAGCGCGGCGTCGCCGTCGGCCAGTCCCCCGGTGTGCTGGGCGATGGTCTGGAGATCGGCGAGGATCTGGCAGGGGTGGAACTCGTCGGTCAGCGCGTTGACCACGGGCACGGTCGCGTGGGTTGCCATCTCCTCGATCCGCTCCTGGCCGAAGGTGCGCCACACGATCGCGGAGACCATGCGCGTGAGCACCTCGGTGGTGTCGGCGACGGACTCGCCGCGACCCAGCTGGCTGGAGCCCGCGTCGATCACCAGCGGTCGCCGCCGAGCTCGGCGATGCCGGTGGCGAAGGAGACGCGGGTGCGGGTGGAGGCCTTGTCGAACATGACCGCGACGGTGCGCGGTCCCTCCAGGGGGCGCTTGGCGAAACGGTCGCCGGCGAGCTCGAGGGCGAGGGCCAGGACCTCCTTCTGCTCCGCGGGGCTCAGGTCGTCGTCGCGCAGGAAGTGGCGGGGCATGTCAGGACCTCTTCTCGTCGGTGGTGGAGGCGGCGGCCTGCTCGGCGGCGTCGAGCAGGGCGGGCGGCGCCTCGACGAAGGAGCCGAGCTCCTCGTCGGTGATGATCAGCGGCGGGGCGAGTCGCAGGGTGCTCGGGTTCGCGGCGTTGAGGATGAAGCCGTGCTCGAGGGCGGCGGCGACGACCTGCGGCGCGATCGGGGCGGCGAGGGTGATCCCCTGCGCAGCAGTCCCGCGCCGCGCACGCCCGTGATCCGCGGATCGCGCCCGGCGAGCTCGAGGATCCGGGCCTGCAGGCGCGTGCCGAGGGTGCGGGCCTTCCCGAGCAGGCCGTCCTCGGCGAGGGTGCCGAGCACGGCGAGGGACACGGCCGCGCCCAGCGGGTTGCCTCCGAAGGTGGTGCCGTGCTGGCCGGGGCTCAGCAGGCCGGTGGCGTGCTCGCCGAAGGTGAGCACGGCACCGATGGGGAAGCCGCCGCCGAGGCCCTTGGCCAGCGTCATCACGTCGGGCTGCGGCCCCTCGATCGCCTGGTGGGCGAACCACTCCCCCGTCCGCCCGACGCCGGTCTGGACCTCGTCGAGGATCAGCAGGGCGCCGTGGCGGGCGGTGAGCTCGCGGGCCGCGCGGAGGTACTCCTCCGTCAGCGGCGGACTCCGGCCTCGCCCTGGATGGGCTCGAGCACGAGCGCGGCGACGTCCCCCGGGGCGAGGGCCGCCTCGAGCGCGGCCACGTCGTCGGCGGGCAGGAACTCGACCCCGCCGGGCGGCGGCTCGAAGGGGGCGCGGTAGGCCTCCTTGTGGGTGAGGGCGAGCGCGCCCATGGTGCGGCCGTGGAAGCTCCTCTCGAGCGCGAGGATCCGGGGCCGGCCGGTGCGGCGGGCGATCTTGAAGGCCGCCTCGTTGGACTCGGTGCCGGAGTTCGTGAAGAACACGCCCGAGCCCTCGGGGGCCTTCGACAGCTGCAGCAGGCGCTCGGCGAGCTCGATCTGGGTGGGGGTGGCGAAGAAGTTCGAGACGTGCACGAGGGTGCCCGCCTGCTTCGTCATCGCGGCGACCACGTCGGGGTGGGCGTGGCCGAGAGCGTTGACGGCGATCCCGCCGAGGAGGTCGAGGTACTCCTTCCCGTCGGCGTCCCACACGTGCGTGCCCTCGCCGCGCACGAGCACGCGCCGCGGGGTGCCGAACACGCCGATCATGGAGCGGGAGTAGCGGCCGGCGAGCTCCTGGGCGCCCTGCGGGGTCGTGCCTTGCGCCGTCGTGTCCTGCGTCTGCGTCTCAGACATAGTCGTCCCTCCTGACCATCGTGCCCACGCCCTTGTCGGTGAAGACCTCCAGCGGCACGGCGTGCTCGATCCTGCCGTCGGTCATGGCCGCGGTGCGCACCCCGGAGTCCACCGCGTCCAGCAGCGACCCGGCCTTGGGGATCATCCCGGCGGTGAGGCCGGGCGGCATCTCCCGCGGCTCGCTCGCGGAGATCTCGGGGATCAGCGAGTCGCGGTCCGGCCAGTCGCGGTAGAGGCCCTCGACGTCGGTGAGCACCACGAGCTTCTCGGCGTCCAGGCCGGCGGCGAGCGCGGCGGCGGCGAGGTCGGCGTTGATGTTCAGGACCGCGCCGGTGGGGCGGCCGTCCTCGTCGGTCTCGGGCGCGATCGAGGAGACCACCGGGATCCGTCCGGCGTCCAGGAGGTCTTGGATCGACTCGGGCCGCACCTCGGTGACCTCGCCGACGTTGCCGAGGTCGACCTCCTGGCCGTCGACGACGGTGCCGCGGCGGCGGGCGGCGAACAGCCGCGCGTCCTCGCCGGACATGCCGATCGCGTAGGGGCCGTGGCTGTTGATCAGGCCGACGAGCTCGCGGCCCACCTGGCCCACCAGCACCATCCGCACCACGTCCATGGTGTCCTCGTCCGTCACGCGCGACCCGCCGCGGAACTCGGACTCTATGCCGACGCGGCCCAGCATCGCGTTGATCTGGGGGCCGCCGCCGTGGACGACGACGACGTGGATGCCGGCGTGGCGCATGAACACCATGTCGGCGGCGAAGGCGCGGCGCAGGTCGTCGTCGATCATGGCGTTGCCGCCGTACTTGACCACGACGATCTTGCCGCGGAAGCCGCTGCATCCAGGGCGCGCCTCGATGAGGATCTCGGACTTCGCATGCGCCGCGGCCTGGGCCGGAGTGAGGTCGGCCAGCGGGTTCTTGGAGGGCGCGGCGGACGGCTTCGATGTGGTCATGAGGAGTAGGCGCTGTTCTCTTCGACGTAGTCGTGGGTGAGGTCGTTCGTCCAGATGTCCGCGCTCGCGGAGCCCGCGCCGAGGTCCACCTCGATGAGGGTCTCGCGCGGGGTCATGTCGACCTCGGAGCGGTCGCGGTGGGCACCGCCGCCGCGGCACACCTCCACGCCGTTGACGGTGACCGAGAGGTCCTCGACGGCGAAGGGGGCGACGGCCTCGGGCACGCGGCCGGCCGCCGCCACGATCCGGCCCCAGTTGGGGTCGTTGCCGAAGATCGCGGCCTTGACCAGGTTGGATCGGGCGATCTCGCGGGCCACGGCCTCGGCGGCGTCCTCGGCGGTGGCGGAGCGGACCACGACGTGCACGTCGTGGCTGGCGCCCTCGGCGTCGGCGACGAGCTGGCGGGCGAGGTCCGCGCTGACCGTGCGCACCGCCTCGGTGAGCTCCTGGACGCCCAGGGTCACGCCGCTCGCTCCGGAGGCCAGCAGGATGACGGTGTCGTTGGTGGACATGCAGGCGTCGGAGTCGACGCGGTCGAAGGTGGTGCGGGTCGCGCCGCGCGGCGCCTCCTCGGCGGTGGCGGCGTCGACGTCGGCGTCGGTGGTGAGGACGACGAGCATGGTCGCCAGCCGCGGGGCGAGCATGCCGGCGCCCTTCGCGATGCCGCCCACGATGACGCCGGAGGGGGAGCGTGACCTCGGCCGTCTTGGGGACGGAGTCGGTGGTCATGATGGCGCGGGAGGCGGAGGCGTCGGCCTCCTCCCCGGCGTCGAGCCGGTCGACCGCCGAGGTGACGCCGGCCAGCGGCGGCTCCATCGGCGACCGCTCACCGATCAGGCCGGTGGAGCACACGAGCACGTCCTGGGCCGCGATGTCGAGGAGGTCGGCGAGGTGCTCGGCGGTGCGGTGGGTGTCCTGGAACCCCTCGGGCCCGGTGCAGGCGTTGGCGCCGCCGGAGTTCAGGACCACGGCGCGGGCCCGGCCGTCGGCGACGGCCCGGCGGGACCAGATCACGGGCGCGGCCTGGACGCGGTTGGCGGTGAACACGGCGGCGGCGACGTCGCGCGGGCCGTCGTTGAGGACGAGGGCGAGGTCCTCCTTGGGGGCGGCCTTGATGCCGGCGGCGAGGCCGACGGCGCGGAAGCCGCGGGGGCGGGTGATCGACACGGGGTCTCCTGGGAGCGTGGGGCGAGGGGCGCGGTGGGTGGGGCTCGGACGGGCGCGCCGGCCGACCGACGGGAGCCGACGGGCCGGCGGAGCCCGGCGGGCGAGGGTCAGGGGGCGAGCGCGGTGCGGCTGAGCCCGGTCGCCTCGGGCAGGCCGAGGGCGAGGTTCATCGACTGGAGCGCGGCGCCGGCCGTGCCCTTGACGAGGTTGTCGATCGCGGAGATGACGGTGGCCTGGCCGCGCGGGCGTCGACGGCGGCGCCGATGCGGATCGTGTTCGCGCCGGCGACCTGCCCGGTCGCGGGGGCAGCGCCCTCGGGCAGGACGGTCACGAAGTGCTCGCCGGCGTAGTCGTGCTCGAGGGCGGCGAGGAGATCGGCGGTGGTGGTGCCCTCGGCGACCGGGGCGGTGCACACGGCGAGGATCCCGCGGCTCATCGGGACGAGCACCGGGGTGAAGCCGAGGCGGGCGTCCTCGCGGCCGGTGGCACGGCGGAGGTTCTGCGACACCTCGGGGACGTGGCGGTGGGTGCCGCCGACGGCGTAGGGCGCGGCGGTGCCGGAGGCCTCGGAGAACAGCAGGTGCCGCTTGGCGGCGCGGCCGGCGCCGGAGTAGCCGACGGGCAGGACCGCGCTGAGCGCGCCGGCGTCCAGCGGCTCGGCGCGCAGCAGCGGGGCGAGGGCGAGGGTCACGGCGGTCGCGTTGCGGCCGGGCACGGCGATCTCACGGGCGGTGCGCAGGCTGCTCGCGCTGGCGGGTGCCGTCGGCCAGCGGCGCTCGGGCATGCCGTAGGTCCAGGTGCCGGAGTGCTCGCTGCGGTAGTAGGCCTCCCACTCCTCGGCGCTCTCGAGCCGGTGGTCGGCGCCGAGGTCGAGCACGAGCACGTCCGGGTCCTCGGCGCGCAGGGCGGCGGCGATCTGCCCCGACTGGCCGTGCGGGAGGGCGAGGACCACGACGTCGTGGCCGCGCAGGGTCTCCACGCCCGTCTCCTGCGGCACGGGGTCGTGGCCGAGGTCGATGTGCGGGGCGACCTCGGAGAGCCTCTTGCCGGCGCTGGAGTGCGCGGTCACGGTCGCGACCTCGACGCCGGGGTGGCCGGCGAGCAGGCGCAGGGTCTCCCCGCCGGCGTAGCCGGAGGCGCCGACGACGGCGACGCGCGGACGTCGCGCGGCCTGCCCGGTCGTCGTGACGGGGGCGGTGGCGGCGCTCTCGGACGTCATGTCGGAAGTATATACAGCGCTCTGCATGATCAGCCAATGGAGGCGTGGAGTGTTCACGTGATGGACGGCGGGGTGCCCAGCGGCGAGGTCACGGGCCAGCCCCTTCTCCCTGCGGCCGGGCCCGACCGGGCACCTCGCAGCGCCTCAGCGCCGCGGGCGGCGGAGGAACGGGATGACGGGCAGGCCGACGCGAGCGCCCCTGCTCGCCTGGACGGTGCCGACGATCGCGTAGATCAGCCGCATCAGCCCGAGCACGAAGTAGAGGATCAGCATGGTGACCATGACGGCCTCCATCGCCGGATGGAACAGCACGCCGTCGCCCGTGGACTCCCCGGTGAGCACTCCGAGCGCGAGCGAGAGGGCCATCAGCACGGGCCAGCACAGCTGGGTGAGGCCCCAGTTCGCGGCGCGCACGCCGTTCTCCGCGGCGAGGCCGCCGTGGCGGCGCTGTCGGAGGCCGACGACGAGCCGCGTGATCCCGGCGACGAGCACGTTCGCGAACGGGATCGGGACGTAGGCGAGGAAGCCGAGCGCCCAGGCGATCGTGCCGCGCGGCTCGGGTCGCACCGCCGCGTACGACGGCACCGGCCCGGCGGCGGACTCGGGGTGCGGAGCTGCGCGGCCAGGGTCTCCGTGAGGTGTGGTCACGGCCACACCCTATCCAGACCGGAACCTCCCCCGTCGGGCCGACGGCGAGCGCCGTGCGTCTGAGGACGCGTCGCGGACGCAGCAGGGACCCCGCTCGGTCGAGCGGGGCCCCTCCCCTGCATGGTGGTCGCTGCGCGCCTCGTCGGCGCCGCGGCCGCTCAGGCCCGCAAGCACGCCGCCGACGGCGGACTGGACCGCGGCGATGATCCGCCGGCGGGTCTCGCCGATCTGCTCGGCGGTCAGCGTGCCCTCGCCGGAGCGGAGCCGGATCGCGAAGGCGAGGGACTTCTTCCTCCCCGATCTGCTCGCCGGTGAACACGTCGAACAGGTGGACGCGCTCGGCGAGGTCGCCGGCGCCCACCACGATCGCGGCCTCGACGGCGCTCGCAGGCACGGACTCCTCCACCACGAAGGCGAAGTCCTCCTTCGCCGGCGGGTAGGTGGGCACCGGCACGGCGCGCACCACGGCGGGGGCGGCGGCGATCACGGCCTCGAGGTCGAGCTCGAAGGCGGCCGAGCGGGCCGGCAGGTCGAACTCCTTCAGCACGGCGGGGTGCGGCTCGCCGGCGGCGCCGACCACGCGGCTGTCCCCGTCGGCCGTGTGGACGCGCAGCTCGGCGGCGCGGCCCGGGTGGAAGGGCGCATGCTCGGTCTGGCGCACCTCAAGCTCGGCGCCGACGGCGGCGGCCGCGCGGCGGGCGAGGTCGAGCGCATCGGTCCAGCCCCATGGCGCGGGCTCGCCCTGCCAGGAGTCGGGGCCGGAGGCGCCGCCGACGACCGCGGCGAGCGCCCCGGTCTGCGCGGGCGGCGCGGCGAGGATCGCCTCGAGCTCCTGGTCGCTCGGACGCCGCGCGGCGGCGGGCACCGGGGCGGCGCCCTGTCCCCCGCGGGCGCGGAACACGGAGCCGCGCTGGAAGATCGCGACCGACTCCTCGCCGCGGCCGAGGTTGCGGCGCGCGGTGGGCAGGAGGCTCTGCAGCGGCTCGGTGCGCAGCAGCGGCTCGTCCTCGGAGAGCGGGTTGAGGATCCGCACGGCCTCGCGGCGCGCGTCGTCCGTCCCGTAGCGGAGCCGGTCGTGCACGGAGCCGGCGACGAACGGGGCGGAGTTCACCTCGACCAGGCCCGCCTCGGCGAGCGCGCGGCGGGCGGCGCGGCGGCCGCGCTGGGCGACCGTCAGGCCGCGCCCGCCCGGCGCCGTCGGCGGCGACCGAGGGGATCTCGGCGTAGCCGACCAGGCGCGCGATCTCCTCGACGAGGTCCTCGCGGATCGTGAGGTCGGGACGCCACGACGGCGGGGTGACCAGCAGGCCGTCCTCGCCCTCGCGCGCGACGGTGCGGCCGATCGCCTCGAGGGAGGAGGTCACCTGCTCGTCGGTGTAGGCGATGCCGACGACGCGCTCGGCGTCGTGCAGGTCCGCGCTGATCGGGGCGGGTGCGGGGACCGAGCCCTCGTCGGTGACGCGGGCGGAGACGGTGCCGCCGCCGTGCTCGACGATCAGCTGGGCGGCGCGGTGCGCGGCGATCAGCGGGAGCCGCGGGTCCACGCCGCGCTCGAAGCGCTTGGACGCCTCGGAGGGCAGGCGGTGGCGGCGGGCGGTGCGGGCCACGGTGACGGGGTCGAAGGTCGCGGCCTCGAGCACGACGCTCGTGGTCGTGCCGGAGACCTCGGTGTCCTCGCCGCCCATGACGCCGGCGAGTCCGAGCACGCGGTCGCCCGCGCCGCCGGCGTCGGTGATCAGCAGGTCCTCGGGGTCGAGGGTGCGCTCGACGTCGTCGAGCGTGGTGAGCTCCTCGCCCTTGCGGGCGCGGCGCACGGTGATGGGGCCGACGAGCTTCTCGGCGTCGTAGGCGTGCAGCGGCTGGCCCAGGTCGAGCATCACGTAGTTGGTGACGTCGACGATCAGGGAGATCGGGCGCATGCCGGCGAGGGTGAGGCGGCGGGCCATCCAGCGCGGGGTCGGCGCGGCGGGGTCCACGCCCTCGACCTCGAGCGCGACGAAGCGGGTGCGACCCTCGGCGCCGTTCAGCGGCGCCTCGTCCCGCGCCTGGACGGGCACTCCCCGGCCTGCGTCGCGGTGATCGCGACCTCGGACGCGGGGTCGGTGAAGGCGACGCCGGTGGCGTGGCCGTACTCGCGCGCCACGCCCCGCATCGAGAAGCAGTAGCCGCGGTCCGGGGTCACGTTGATCTCGACGACCTCGTCCGCGAGGCCCAGCGCCGCGATCGCATCGTCGCCCGGCTCGGCGGTGAGGCCGCGTGCGTGGCCGCGGCCGAGCGCGATGATGCCGTCCTCGCCGTCGGGGTCCGGACCCAGGCCCAGTTCCTCGCCGGAGCAGATCATGCCGTCGGAGGTGTGGCCGTAAGTCTTCCGCGCGGCGATCGCGAAGTCGCCGGGCGCGACGGTACCGGGGAGGAGACCACGACGAGATCCCCCTCGACGAAGTTGTGCGCGCCGCAGATGATGCCGCGGCTCGGACGCTCCTCGCCGGGCTGCGGGTCCTTGGGATCGTCGGCGTCCTCGTTGTGCTCGGGGCCGACGTCCACGCGCACCCAGTTGATGGTCTTGCCGTTCTTCTGCGGCTCCTTGACGAGCTCGAGCACGCGGCCGACCACGAGCGGGCCGGTCACCTGCGCGCCGAAGATCGCCTCTTCCTCGAGGCCGACGCGGGAGAGGTCGGTGGCGACCTCGAGCGCGGAGGCGGTCGCGGGGAGCTCGACGTGCTCGCCGAGCCAGGTCAGGGGAATGCGCGGCATCTCAGATCTCCGTCCCGTAGTGCTGGGAGAAGCGGACGTCGCCCTCCACCATGTCCCGCATGTCCGCCACGCCGTTGCGCGCGATGAGGATGCGCTCGATGCCGAGGCCGAAGGCGAAGCCCTGGTACTCCTCGGGGTCCACCCCGGCGGCGCGCGCGACGTTCGGGTGGACCATGCCGCGACCGCCCATCTCGATCCAGCCGGTGCCGCCGCAGACGCGGCAGTCCGGGTCCGCGTCGTGCTCGAGGCCGAGCCGTGCCTCGCAGGCGAAGCAGCGGAAGTCCATCTCGGCGCTGGGCTCGGTGAAGGGGAAGTGGTTGGGGCGCAGGCGGGTGATCGGCGCGCCGCCGAAGAGGTGCGCGGCGAGCGCGTCGAGGGTGCCGACGAGGTTCGCCATGGTCAGACCCTTGTCGATCGCGAGGCCCTCGACCTGGTTGAACATGGGCGAGTGGGTCGCGTCGATCTCGTCGGCCCGGTAGACGGTGCCGGGACACGCGATGTACAGCGGGGCGCCGCGCTCGAGCATCGCGCGGATCTGCACCGGGGAGGTCTGGGTGCGCAGCAAGCATCCCGGAGTTCTCGGGCGCGAGGTAGAGCGTGTCCTGCAGCGAGCGCGAGGGGTGCTCCGCATCGGCGTTCAGCGCGTCGAAGTTCAGCCAGGAGGACTCCGCCTCGGGGCCCTCGGCGATCTCCCAGCCGATCCCGACGAAGAAGTCCTCGATCCGCTCGGTGAGGGTCCACAGCGGGTGCGCGGCGCCGCGCGGCCGACGGTCCGTCGGCGCGTCATGTCGACGGTCTCCGCGGCGAGCGCGGCCTCCTCCTCGGCGGCCGCGAGCTCGGCCTGGCGCGCGGCGAGCTCCTTCTGCACCCGTCCCTTGCCCTGGCCGACGAGCTTGCCGGCGGCGGCCTTCTGGTCCTTGGGCAGGTCCTTGATGGCGCGGTTCGCGGAGGTCAGCACGCTGGCGTCGCCGACGTGCTCGATGCGCACCTGCTTGAGGGCGGCGGTGTCGGGGGCCGCGGCGATCGCGGCGAGCGCGGCGTCGACGGCGGCGGTGATCGACTGCTCGTCGATCGAGGGCCCGCCGGGCGCGGGGGATGTCTCGGACACGGGGTTCGCTTTCGTCCTGGAGTGCTCGGGGATGCGCGCGCCGGGACGCGCGCACCGCGGACCATTCTAGGAGAGGCCGCGCCGCCGGGGCGCCGGGCAGGGGAGCGGCCCCCATGTCCCTCTGACACCCGGGAACCGGACGACGCATCCGGCGCGACACGGATAGGCTGGCCAGGACCCCGTTCCCTCGAAGGAGGCCAGCATGTCCTGGACCGTGAAGGGCGTCGTCGCCCTCGCAGAGAAGAAGCCCGCCGAGCTCGTGGACATCGTGATCCCCGATCCCGGCCCCCACGACGTCGTCGTCGACATCGAGGCGACCGGCGTGTGCCACACCGACCTCGCCTATCGCGACGGCGGCATCAACGACGAGTTCCCGTTCCTGCTGGGCCATGAGTCCGCAGGCCGCGTCTCCGCGATCGGCGAGGACGTCACCCACGTCGAGATCGGCGACTACGTCGTGCTGAACTGGCGCGCCGTGTGCGGCGAGTGCCGCGCCTGCAAGAAGGGCGTGCAGCAGTACTGCTTCGACACCCACAACGCCTCCAAGCCCATGACGCTGACCGACGGCACCGAGCTCACCGCCGCCCTCGGCATCGGCTCCTTCTCGGAGAAGACCCTGGTCCACGAGGGCCAGTGCACGAAGGTCTCCGAGGACGCCCCGGCCGAGGTCGCCGGCCTGCTGGGTCGCGGCGTGATGGCCGGCATCGGCGCGGCGATCAACACCGGCCAGGTCCAGCGCGGCGAGTCGCTCGCCGTGATCGGCCTGGGCGGCGTGGGCTGTGCCGCGATCGCGGGCGCGCAGCTCGCCGGCGCCACCACGATCATCGGCCTCGACGTCGACGAGAAGAAGCTCGCGGCCGCCGAGAAGCTCGGCGCCACGCACACCCTGTGCACCAAGGACCTCTCGCCGCAAAGCAGGTCGCGGAGAAGGTGCAGGAGCTCACCGGCGGCTTCGGCGCGGACGTCGTCGTCGACGCGGTCGGCATCCCGCAGACCTACGAGACCGCGTTCTACGCCCGTGACCTCGCCGGCCGCGTGGTCCTCGTCGGCGTTCCCCGCCCGGGCGTCGAGATCACGCTTCCCATGCTCGACGTGTTCGGTCGCGGCGGTGCGCTGAAGTCCTCCTGGTACGGCGACTGCCTCCCCGAGCGGGACTTCCCCTATCTCACCGACCTGTTCCTGCAGGGCCGTCTGCCGCTGGACCGCTTCGTCACCGGCCGCACCGATCTCGCCGGCACGGACGCGGCGCTGGACGGCCTGCACGACGGCGCGAACCTGCGCACCGTGGTGGAGGTGGCCAAGTGACCGCGCGGCTGGACCATGCCGTCACCTCGGGGACGTTCTCCCTGGACGGCGAGACCCACGAGGTCGACAACAACGTGTGGGTGCTCGGCGACGACGAGCAGTGCGTGGTCTTCGACGCCCCGCACGACGTCGAGAAGGTCGAGGAGCTCGTCGGGAACCGCGAGTGCGTGGGCATCCTGCTCACCCACGCGCACGACGACCACGTGCGCTTCGCCCCGGAGCTCTCCGAGGCGCTCGAGGCCCCGATCCTGCTGAACCCCGCCGACCGCGAGGTCTGGCGCCTCACCCACGGCGACCTGCCCTGGGACGACGACGTCGCCGAAGGGGACATGTTCTCGATCGCGGGCGTGAACCTCGAGGCGCCGCACACCCCGGGCCACTCCCCCGGCTCGACCTGCTACTACTCCGAGGAGCTGGGCGCGGTGTTCACCGGGGACACCCTGTTCCAGGGCGGCCCCGGTGCGACCGGCCGCTCCTTCTCCTCGCGGGAGACGATCGAGCAGTCGATCCGCGAGCGGCTGTTCCAGCTCCCGGACGACACCGTGGTGCACACCGGCCATGGCCCGGACACCACGATCGGTGCGGAGAAGAAGGCGGCGCAGGGCGACTGGCTCTGAGCGAGCTCTCGATCCGGACGACGCCCGAGCGCCGCGTGCCCTGAGGCGTCGCATCGCTCGCTGACACCGGCGGCGGTCCTCCACGGAGGGCCGCCGCCGGTGTCTGTCGCGTCCCTGCACACGACGCTCGCGACACGCAGTCTCCGCAGGTCAGATCCCCTTCAGGGTTATCCACACACCTTTCGACTGTCGGGGCGAATCGATAGAATCGGTCATATGTCCCGGAGGTGAGGAGCACCCCCGAGGTGACCGCGAGGAGGCGGTGAGGATGGGCGAGTTCGAGGCCGACGCCGAACCGCTGCTGCTCGCACCGCCGAGCCCCGAGGCGGCCTCCGCCCTGTCCCGTGTCCGGGCCCGTCGGCGCCGACGCCGCCGTGCGACCCGCGAGCACATCTCGCGCATCGGCGAGCATCGAGCGCCGGAGACGGCCGAGCCGCTCGAGCAGCTGTGGGACGGCGGCGCCGAGGACTCGCGCCGGCTGGCCCGGAGGTTCCGCGCGATCGTCGGGGCGACCCACGACCCGCTCTCCCCGAGGAGCTCCCCCGCGAGGCGCGCGCGATGGAGGAGCCGCACCTCTCCCTCGCCCTGCGGTGCACCCGCGCGCAGGCGCGCTCGGCCATCCGCGAGGCGCACCGCGTGGCCACGTTGCTCCCCCTGTGCTTCGCACGGCTCTCCCGCGGCGAGCTCCCCGCGCCGTGGTTCGAGAAGTCGCTGGAACGCACGGGGAGCCTCGAGGACGATGCCCTCCGGCGGCTCGACGTCGAGCTCTCCCGCACCGACCTCTCCGTCTCCCCCGAGGTCTTCTCGCGGATCCTCGGCCATCTCCTCGCCGCCGCGGTCGCGCGCAGCGAGGAGCCGGAGCACGCCCGACCCGAGAACCGCCGCCGGGTGGTCCTGGACCCGCCCCGGCCCGACGGCACCGGTCGCCTGCGCATCATCGGTCCGATCCCGGAGATCCTCGACCTGTCTCGACGCCTGGATCTCGCGGCTCATGCTGTCCGTGACGGTCAGCGCCGAGCCTTCGAGCAGGGCACCCCGCGCCGGTCGATCCGGGAGGCGAGATCGAGGCCAGCCGCCTGATCCCCTCCCTCGCCCGCACCCGCTACAACGTGCTGATGAGCTCGGCCCTCGCCACGGGCGACGCCGCACCTCCTCCACCCCAGGTCCGCGTCAACGTGACGGTTCCGGTCATGACCCTCCTGGGGCAGTCGGACGCTCCCGGCATGCTCGACGGCACCATCCCGCTTCCCGCCCGGATGGCCCGCGAGCTCGCCGGGCACGAGAGCACCTGGTACCGGGTCCTCACGGATCCGACGTCAGGCCTCTTCCTCCCCGCCCCGGCGCAGCGCTACCGGCCCACCGCCGAGATGCGCGCGCACCTGCTGCTGCGCCATCCCACCTGCGCGGTGCCCGGTCGCGGCCGCCCCTCCTCGATGCTGTCCGAGACGGATCACCTCGAGGAGTACGACCACGGCGACCCGTCCGCCGGCGGCACGACCGACGCGGAGAACCTGCACGAGCTCTGCCGCGAGCACCACCGGCTGAAGACGCTGGGCCTGCTGGACCCGGTGCGCGACGACCTCGAGGGCACGACCTGGTGGGAGAGCCCCGGACTGATGATGGCCCGGCAGGAGGACGGCCGGGATCTCGCCACCGCCCAGGTCGTCGATGAGATGACCGCCGCCTGGGAGCAAGACGAGCACCTCCGACACCTGCGGGCCGAGGCGGCCGCGCGCCGACGATGGGTGCGGGAACAGGGCCT
Source organism: Brachybacterium sp. GPGPB12 (assembly GCF_038396325.1). Taxonomy (NCBI): domain Bacteria; kingdom Bacillati; phylum Actinomycetota; class Actinomycetes; order Micrococcales; family Dermabacteraceae; genus Brachybacterium; species Brachybacterium sp. GPGPB12. The sequence goes on from NZ_CP149573.1 coordinate 1,207,297, forward strand.
CTCCCCCGGCGACCTGGTCACCGGGCCGGATGGCGAGGACGACTGGTGGGTCGGGCACGACGGGGACCTGCATCCGCCCGGCGAACCGCCGCCGTACTGACCGATGCGGGGATTCGGCTCACCGTGAGTCAGCTCCCGGCGCATGTGGCGTGCATCACATTCTGGCTCCGAGGTCTGGAGTGTGCCGTTCCGGCACAGTGTGTGCTCCTTGTCGACAGCAGTCCTCGACTCCCCGACGGAGGCGCACGATGGATATCGACAAGGCAGAGAGCTCCACCGCGTCAGAGAGCACCACCACCGAGCAGATCATCGACCAGATGGGCGGAGCCTCGGGGCTCGTCCTCTCGACCGTGCCCGTCATCGCCCTGATAGTGGCGCACCTGTTCCTCCCGCTGATGCCCACGCTCGCCGTCGCGCTCGGCGCGGGAGCCGTGCTGTTCGTGATCCGCCTGGCCCGCGGCGAGAAGGTGCCCTCGGCGATCGGCGACCTGCTCGGCGTGGCCGTGGCCGCCGCGCTCGTGATCTGGACCGGTTCGGTCCGGGACTTCTTCGTCATCGGCATCTGGGCCGCCCTGGCGATCTTCCTCCCCACCGCGATCTCCGTCATGGCGAGGCGCCCCCTGACCGGCATGATCTGGAACGCCGTGCACGGCGGTGAGCACGCCTGGCGGGAGGACCGACCCACCTACCGTGCGCACGTCATCGCCACCTCGGCCATCGCCGTCGCCCATCTCGCGAAGTTCGTCGTGCAGCAGTGGCTGTACGTCGCGGAGAGCATCACCGCTCTGGGCATCGCGGACACCCTCATGGGAGCTCCACTGACCATCGCGCTCGCCCTCGTCGTGGTGTGGGCGTTCCGCCGCGACACCACGCGGATGCGCGCCGCCGAGGCACGTCATGCGGAGACCGCCACGGGCGACCTGATCGACGGAAGGAACCTCTGATGCCCACCACCTCGATGCCCACCGCTGCGACCCTCACCATCGAAGACCTCCTGCGGCCGCCGGAGCGTTCGGGGATCACGATCTCCCCGGACGGGACCCGGCTCGCCCACCTGGCCATGTGGCACGAGCGGCTCAACATCTGGGTCGAGGAGATCGACGCCGACGCCCCGGCTCACTGCGTCACCGCCGACGACTCCCGCTCCATCACCCGGTACCTCTGGGCCGACGACTCCCGCCGCCTGCTCTACCAGCAGGACAGCGACGGCGACGAGAACTGGCACGTCTTCCGCATCGACCTCGACCAGCCCGGCGCCCCCGCGGTGGACCTCACCCCCTACCCCGGTGCCACGGCCCAGGGCCTCGAGCTCCGACAGGGGCGCCCCGGCCACGCCACCGTGCGCCTGAACGCCGACAGCCCCACAGAGTTCGATCTCTACGACCTCGAGATCGCCACCGGCGCCCTCACCCGGCTCGCTCCCAGCCCCGGGGAGGGGAGCACCTGGATGCTCGTCGGCGACGAGCTCCTGCGCAGGAGCATGCGAGCGGACGGAACCTGGGAGCTCTGGCGGGGCGAGTCGCTCGTCGCCGCCTTCGACGGAGACGCCTACCCGATGGACGTCCACCCCTTCGAGGCCGCGCCGGACGAGTCGGCCATCTGGTTCGGCTCCTATCAGGGCACCGACCACCTGCATCCGGCCCGCCTCGACCTGGCCACCGGGGAGGAGACGATGATCCATCACCACCCCCACGCCGATCTGGACACCCGGTCCCTGGTCTTCCCGAACCTGCCATCCCCACTGATCCGCCACCGGCGCACCGGTGAGTCGCTGGGGTTGCGCTATCGCGGGATACGGATGCACACCGTCTCCCTCGACCCGCACTTCGCGGAGGTCCTCGAGGCGGTGGCGGCGCTGTGCGACGGAGACATCGGCGGGATCACCAGCGACGTCGACGAACAGCGGTGGGTGGTGTCGTTCGTGCACGACCGCGATCCGCAGACCTGGCTCTACGACCACCGGACCGGCCGCGCCCGGCTCCTGGCGCGGAGCCTGGAGCACCTGGACGTCGACCAGCTCGCCCCCGTCGAGAGCATCGAGATCACGGCCCGCGACGGTCTGCGACTGCCCGCCTATCTCACGCTCCCCGCCCACGTGCGGCCGCAGGACCTGCCCCTGGTCCTGATGCCCCACGGCGGACCCTGGGCACGGGACTGGTGGAGGTTCGACTCCATCGTCCAGCTCTGGGCGAATCGTGGGTACGCCGTGCTGCAGCCCCAGTTCCGCGGCTCCGCCGGCTTCGGACGCAGGCACATGGAGGCAGGCGTGGGCGAGTTCGCCGGACGTATGCACGAGGATCTCCTCAACGCCGTCGACTGGGCGGTCGACCAGGGCTTCGCGGACCCTGCGCGGGTCGGCGTGTTCGGCGGCTCCTACGGCGGCTATGCCGCGCTCGTGGGCCTCGCGTTCACCCCGGAGCGGTTCGCGGCGGCGGTGGAGTACGTGGGGGTCTCCGACCTCGTCGACTACCTGCGCTCCCTGCCCGAGTACGCGCGAGCAGGCCTCGTGAACAACTGGTACCGCTACGCAGGCGACCCGTCGGACCCCGAGCAGGCCGCCGACCTGAGGGCCCGCTCGCCGATCACCCGGATCGCGGACATCCGCTCACCGCTGATGGTGGTGCAGGGCGCCAACGATGTGCGGGTGAGACGGGCGAACTCCGACCGGATCGTCGCCGGGCCGCGGGAGCAGGGGAACGAGGTGGAGTACCTGGTCTTCGACGACGAGGGGCACTTCATCCTCAACCCGGAGAACGTGCTGGCGCTGTACCGCGCGGCGGACGAGTTCTTCGCGCGACACCTGGCGAAGGTGCCCGCCGCCGCCCAGGACGCTTGAGCGTCCCTCATTCGGCGGACAGCGGCTCGTGGCACCTGACCAGCACTCGCAGCTGGGCGGGTGAGTACAGCTCGGCGAGGGCCTCGCCGATGCTCCGCGTCCCCAGGGAGCGCGAGGTGCCCTCGCCGAAACCGGGATCGTCCAGCTCGGGGGCGGCGGCGAGGCCATCACGGACCGCGTCCGCCATCCGTGCCGCGACGTCCTCGCGCATCTCGGCCGACGCCTCCTCCGGCAGGTTCTCGAAGTCGGCCAGGACCTGGGAGTCGGGGATGGACTCTCCCACGCGCCGCCACGCCTGGAGCGAATCCTCGTCGAGCACGCGGGAGAGGACGGTGAGGAAGTCTCCGTCCGTGCGCCGGTCGTCCCGCTGGACATCTCCCACGCGCCGGGCACCTCGAGGAGCTGGGTGATCTCGCCCCTGACCTTGACCAGCCGGTCGATCTCCGCGGTGGTCTCCGAGGCCAGGGCCTCCAGGACCTCCCGGTAGCTGTCGGTGGAGGGATCCAGGGTGGGGATCTCCGCGAGCGGCACGCCCAGGTCGACCAGCCGCCTGATGTGCATCAGCTGGATCAGGTGCCGGACCCCGTAGTGCTTGTACCCGTTCGACGAGCGGGGCGGCTCGGGCAGCAGGCCCTCGTCGTGGTAGTGCCGCACCGCGCGCAGCGACGTCCCTGCGAGCTCGGCGAGCTCCCGTGTGCTCCACGCCATCGGTCGACTCTTCCCGTCGCTCAGTTCCCCACTCACGCCGCCCCGGGGATGCCACCACGCTAGAGGACGCACCGGGTTGATCGTGCCACCATGGCGTCATGCGCGCACCCATGCCTTCTGCACCCTGGAAGAGAGCCGTCATCCGCGGAGTCATGACCGCTGTGCTGGCGCTCGCCCTCAGGGCCGTGCTGGACGGCGGGGTGACGGGGCCGGCGATTACGTTCGCGGTGCTATTCGGTCTTGTCTTTGCGCTCGTCACAGCAGCATTCGAACGAGCAGACCGCTCACCAGCCGGCCGCCCGGACGGCGAGTAGGCTCGAGCGATTCAGCCGTCCCGGCGCTCACCGGCGCCGTCCGGCGCGCTGTCCGCCGGGCTGTCCGCACCTGCGGCGGGCGCGGGTGCGCCGCCTCCCCCGCGCAGGCTCTCGAGATAGGCGTTGTACGCGGCGAGCTCGGCGCCGCCGTCCCGCTCGGCCTTGCGGTCGTACTGCCGGGCCCGTCGGTCCTCGGACTTCATCCACAGCACCGCCACGATGATCGCGTACCCGACCGTCGGCACCTCGGAGATCGCCCACATGATCGAGGCGCCCCGCTCCTGGATCAGCATCAGCCGGTCGGGGCCGTACATCCCCAGCTCCGAGTACCAGCCCTCCGCGACCAGCCAGGTCGCCGAGTACAGCGCGATCCCGAAGAAGGCGTGGAACGCGAGGGTCACCAGCGGCGTGATCAGCTTCAGCACCGGATTGATCGGCTTGGTGGAGGGGTCGATGCCGATCAGCACCCAGGCGAAGAGATAGCCCGAGGCGAGGAAGTGCACCGTCATCAGCACATGGCCGAGATGGTTGTACATCGCCAGCTCGAACAGCGGGGTGAAGTAGAAGATCACCAGCGAGCCGGCGAAGATCAGCCCGGCCACCGGCGGGGAGGAGATCAGCCGCGAGTAGCCCGAGTGCAGGGCGGCCAGCACCCACTCGCGCACCCCGCGGGACCCGTCGGTGCGGGGCGAAGTGGCGCGGGACAGCATCGTCACCGGCGCGCCGAGCACCCACAGCGGCGGCACGATCATCATCATCGCCATGTGCTGGACCATGTGGGCGTCGAAGCGGAACTTCCCCCAGGCCGCCGCGCCGCCGGAGATCACCCAGGCGAAGGCGAGGCGACCGGCGAGGAAGGCGAGGGTGCGATGCCACGGCCAGTCGTCGCCGCGCCGTGCCAGGCGCACCGCCCCGGTCAGATACAGCCCCGCCATCACCACGGCGAGGGCGATCGCGATCCAGTCCGGCTGGACGACGGTGAACATCGTCGTGGGCGAGAACTCCTGCTCGGGCGGGAGGAAGCCCGCCAGCGAGAGCACCTTCAGGTCGCCGCTGGCGGGGACCGACTGCGGCACGGGCGGGGCGGAGCGGCCCAGCGCGATCGACGCCCCGATCACGGCGGCCATCAGCACGCCCTCGGTGAGGGCGAGGTGGCGGAAGCGGAGCCGCTCGCCGAGCCGTGCGCGCTGGAGGGCGCCGAGCACGGCGAGGACGACGAGACCGAGCGCCTTGGCGAGCACGACCCGGCCGTAACCGGTCGTGACCAGATCCCCCCAGCCCGACAGACGGATCCCGGCGCTGATCAGGCCGCTGAGCGCCAGCGAGACCACCGCGGCCAGGGCCCAGGGCGAGTAGCGGCGGACCACGACGCCGAGCACCTCGTCGTCCATCCGCCCGGCGAGCGGCGCGATGGCCAGGAGCCCGCCCGCCCAGACGGTGACGGCGACGAGGTGCGCGCCATGGCGTTGACGGCGTTGATGTGGTCCAGGCTCGCCCCGGCATGCCCCACCAGTCCCAGCGACAGCGTGCCGAGGCCTGCGAAGGCGAGCCCCCAGCAGGCCAGCACGGTGGATCGGGCGAGGGCGTAGGCGAGGGTCGCGAGGGCGGCGAGCACGGCGACGAGCATCTGCAGTCGGCCGAGCGCCCCGCCCATCGCGACGTCCCAGACGTTCAGCGCGGTGCCGGCACCGGTCGCCTCGAGCCCGCCGAGCGGGATCTGGGCGAGCGCGGCGAGGGTCCACAGCAGCGCTCCGGCGGCGGCGAGGCGCACGGCGCGGCGGCGCAGCGGGTCCAGCACCGTCGCCTCGCGGCGCGAGGGGCCGGGCAGCAGGAGCACGGCGGTCGCGCCCGCGCCGACGGCGAGGAGCAGGCCGAGGTGGTGCGCGCGCGCACGACGGGCGACCCGAAGGTCACCAGCGGCGAGGCGGGCACGAGGGTCGCCGGGGACAGCGCCCCGGTGGCGAGCATGCCGAGCCCCGCGGCGAGCAGGGCCAGCAGGAGCAGGAGGGGGACCGCGGCGGCGCCGAGGGCGCGGCCGGGGCCGCGGCGGCGCGCGGGGGCGGTCTCCGCGACGGGCGCGCTCATGCCCCGGCCCGCCGTCGGCGGAGGGTCTCGAAGAGGCAGACGGTCGCGGCGGTGTGCACGTTCAGCGACTCCGCGTGGCCGGCCAGCGGGATCCGCACGGTCAGCGGAGCGGCGGCGAGGGTCTCCTCGTCGAGCCCGTGCGCCTCGTTGCCGAGGATCCACGCGATCCGGTCCGGCAGGTCGACGTCGAACAGCTCGGAGTCCGCGTAGCCGCTGGTCGCGGCGGCGGTGATGTCACGGGCGGCGAGCGCCTCGAGCAGGGACCCGCTCTCGGCGCCGGTGAGGACGGGGAGGTGGAAGAGCCCGCCGACGCTCGCCCGCACGGCCTTCGGCGAGTACGGGTCGGCGCTGGTGCGGGTCAGCAAGACGAGGTCGGCGCCGGCGGCGTCCGCGGTGCGGATCAGGGTGCCGACGTTCCCAGGGTCGCGGACCTCGTGGAGCACGACCACTGTGAGCGGCCCGTCATCGGGCGGCGCCTCCAGCGCGGCGGTCGCGGCGTCCGGGTCCTCGGCGGGCAGGGCCCCGACGGCGACGACGCCCTGCGGGGAGACGAGCGCTCCCGGGGCGCCCGTGCCGACGGAGCCGGCGGGACCGGACCCGCCGTCGGCGGTCGCGTCGGCCGGGCCGCTCTCGCGGACCATGGCGCGCAGGATCTGCTCGTCGACGAGGCGGGCCGGGACCCCCGCCTCGCGGGCGAGGCGCTCGAGCTCGGGGTGCGCCTCGGCGGCGCGCTCGGTGAGGTGCACCTCGAGGGCCAGGTCGGGCCGATGCCCGAGGAGGGAGCGCGCGGCCTGCGGCCCCTCGACGCGGAAGCGTCCCTGCTTGCGACGCGCCGAGCGCCCGGTCAGCGCCGCCACCTTCCGCACCCGCTCGGAGCGGGGGAGGTGATCGGGGACTGATCCGGGCGCTCGGTCATCGCTGGACGGGCAGCGATGTCAGGCCGCGGGGGCGTTGACGTCCTTGGGGAGGGCGTTCTTGGCGACCTCGACCAGGGCGGCGAAAGCCGGCGCGTCGTTGACGGCGAGCTCGGCGAGCATGCGACGGTCCACCTCGACACCCGCGAGGCCGAGGCCCTGGATGAAGCGGTTGTAGGTCAGGCCGTTGGCGCGGGACGCCGCGTTGATGCGCTGGATCCAGAGCTGACGGAAGTCGCCCTTGCGCTTCTTGCGGTCGCGGAAGTTGTAGGTCTGCGAGTGCGGCACCTGCTCCTTCGCCTTGCGGTACAGGCGCGAGCGCTGGCCGCGGTAGCCGCTGGCCTGCTCGAGGATCTCCCGACGCTTCTTCTGGGCGTTGACCGCCCGCTTCACGCGTGCCACGTGATACTCCTTCGATCGTAAGTTCAGGGTCGCGGGAGCCGTGCTCCCGCGTGGGCGATCAGCGGCCCAGCGGCTTCTTCATGCGCTTGGCATCGGCCTTGGACACATCGGTGTCGGAGCCCAGACGGCGCTTGCGGGTGGAGGACTTGTGCTCCAGGAGGTGGCGAGCGTTCGCCTTCTCCCGCATGAGCTTGCCCGAGCCGGTGACGCGGACGCGCTTCTTGGTACCCGAGTGGGTCTTGTTCTTCGGCATTGGCCTGTTTCTCCTTGTGACGTTCTCAGGACTCGGCGCCGGCCTCGGCCTCGGGCGCGGACTCGTCGTCCTTGCCGCGGGCCGCTACCTTCTCGGCGTCGGTCTTGCGCTTGCGGGCCTCGGCCATGGCCTGGGCCTTCTTCTTGTGAGGCCCGAAGACCATCACCATGTTGCGGCCGTCCTGCCGCGGGTGGGACTCGACGAAGCCGTACTCCGAGACGTCCTCCGCCATGCGCCGCAGGAGCTTGACGCCCCGCTCGGGACGGGACTGCTCACGGCCGCGGAAGCGGATGATGACCTTCACCTTGTCGCCGCCGTCGAGGAACTTCTCAACGTTGCGACGCTTGGTCTCGTAGTCGTGCGTGTCGATCTTCAGGCCCATCCGGATTTCCTTCTGGACCGTGTTCGCCTGGTTCTTCCGAGCCTCGCGGGCCTTCAGGTTGGCTTCGTACTTGTACTTGCCGTAATCCATGAGCCGCGCGACGGGCGGGTTCGCACCCGGTGCGACCTCGACCAGGTCGAGGTCTGCTTCCTGGGCGAGACGCAGGGCGTCCTCGACACGGACCTCACCGACCTGCTCGCCGTTGGGACCGACCAGGAGGACCTTGGGGACCCTGATCTGACCGTTGATGCGCTGTTCGCTGATGTTGGCTCCTCACCTTGTTTCGAGTCGGAAGACGACGAAGGCCCCCGCAGTCATGCGGAGGCCCAAGGTGCGAGCGCTGCGACGGCGGTCGGGCGCGACGGCCCGCTCGCCGGACGATGACGCCCGACTGCGATACTGACCCAGCGGCTGGACGCCACGAGGTGGGAAGGGACTCCACTTGAGGAACGTATGACGAGGGTTTCGACCTGTTCCAGTCGTCTATCCTACCAGGAGTACGACGGACGTCCAGGTGATGTGCGTCGCGCCGCCAGGCCGCGATCAGCGAGGAGTACAGGTGCACACCGACCGCGAGGCGTCCGAGCAGGACGACCGGCCAGCGCTCCGCACTGACCCCGCCCCCGCGGAGCCGGCCGGCACCCCGGAGCCGCCCGCCCCGCAGGGCCCCGTGGACGCCTCCCACGAGTACGGCTACGGGAACGACGAAGAGCTCCCGGCCCCGGGCGGCGGCGAGCCCGCCGAGCCCGCCCAGCAGACCGAAGGCCCGGACGACCTCTCCGAGACCGAGCGCCGCTCCGTCACCGGCGTCCAAGGCGTCACCGCTCCCCGCGCGATCTTGCGCCCGGTGCCCGAGGGGTTCCCGACCCCTCCCCGCTCCCGGCCGTCCCGAACCGTCGGCCCGCCAAAGTACAGGACCCCGACGAGGCGAAGGGCTCCCGCCGCGGTCTGCTCATCGGCGCGATCGTCCTCGTCGCCGTGCTGGTCCTCGCCATAGCCGTCGGCGGGGGGATCCTCGCCTTCCGCGCCCTCGGCTCCGACGACCCGGGCGACTCCGATCCGTCGGCGCCCGCCGGGACCGCCGCCCCGCAGGACGGGGCCTCCGGCGGCGGCGCGACGATCGGCGAGATCCGGATGACCACGGTGAGCACCGAAGCGGGCGTGCGCGGCGTCGGCGACCGCTCCGACCCGGTCGAGCCGGAGGGCGAGTTCGTCATCGCCACCGTCGAGATCGACAACCAGGGAGACCGGGCGGTGCCGCTCACCCCGGAGTCGATCTCGCTGGAGTCCGCCGACGGCGCCACCCACCCGCTCGACCTCGACGCGAGCCGCGTGCACATCGCCGACAGCAAGAGGCCCACCCAGATCCCGGGCGGCGGCGGCGGCACCGTCCACCTGGTCTTCGACGTGCCGATCGGCACCGAGCCCTCCGCGATCCTCGTCGACCTCGGCGGGGGCACGAGCGGCTCCCTGCCCCTGGCCGACTGAGCCGCTCCCCCCGCCCGCCGCGGACCACCACCCCCGCACCGCGTCCGACCCGGACGCGGACCGAGAACGAAGGACCCCCAGTGACCGAGCACTCCCACGACAGCACCCCGCACGCGCACGACGCCGCACACAGCCACGACGCCCCGCACAGCCACGACGAGGGGATCAGCGCCGACGAGTCGCGCGACATCGCCGAGGTCTCCTCGGTCGAGATCATCACCTCCGCCTGCGTGCACCTGATGAGCGCCGCGGCGGTGAAGGTGGGCCTCGCCGAGGACGAGGAGACCGGGCAGTACCAGGACCTCGCCGAGGCGCGGAAGCTGATCACCGCCCTCGCGGGCCTGGTCACCGCCGCCGCTCCCGAGATCGGCAACGAGCACGCCCGCTCGCTGCGCGACGGTCTGCGCTCCCTTCAGCTCGCCTTCGCCGAGGCCCTGCCCTTCCCCGACGAGCCGGGCAAGGCGCCGGGCGAGAAGTACACCGGCCGGGTCTCCTGACGAGGTCGGGCCGCGGCGTCGCGGGCCGGGTCGCGGCTCCGGCTCCGGCACCAGCACCGGCTCCGGTTCAGGAGCCGAGCACGAGCCGCATCGAGCTGATCCGCTCGGCGACGAGCTGCGAGCCCCCGAGGCCCTGCGTCACCAGCTGGACCACCGCGGAGACCTGCTCCGCGGTCAGCCCCGGGGCGCGGCCGCAGGTGGAGATCCACCTCGGCGCGCTCGCCGGCGCGGGCCGCGAGGCCAAGCACGGCGGGCGAGGCGGAGGTCCCGACCCGCTCGAGCTCCGCGGCGAGCTCGCCGTCCTCGTGCGGCGGGATCCACTCGCGCCCCTGCGCGAGCGCCCACAGCACCGAGCGCGGCGGCAGCACGGGGCCGCCCTCGGCCTCGGGCGTCGCGGCGTCCAGCAGCGGCGCGGTGCGGCCCTCCTGGACCGCGGCCTGCGCCGCCTGCGGCGCGACCACGGGCACGGGCCGGGCGTCTCCGCGCCAGGCGGAGAGCTGGTCGACGGAGGTGAACAGCGGCGGCACCGTCGTCCCGTCGGGCGCGGTGATCGAGACCATCGCCATGTCGGCGCCGTTGTCGCCGGTGAGGCCGTGGGCGGTGGCGCCCGTCTCGGTCGCGACCGCCATGATCGGCACCAGCACCCGGGAGGTCGCGAGCGCGGCGACGAGCGCGCGTCGGTGCGGGTCCCGGCCCGCCCGGTGCGCCCGCGCGCCTCGGCGAGGTGCGCCGGCGTCGCGCCGTCGTCGCCGGGGAACGGGCTGACGGTGTAGTCGCGGCCCTCCCAGGTAACGCCCGCGGTGTCGGTCAGCGGGGACTTCTCGCGGAAGTGGGAGGGCAGGGACCGACGGGCCCGTTCGCCGGGGGCGGCGTCCGGGCCCGTCGGGCCGTGGTCCTCGTTCCGCGAGGTGTTATCGGAGGTCACGGGCGTCCCGCGACGTCGAGTGCCTCGCCCATCGTGAAGGCCTGCGCATACAGCGCCTTGCCCACGATCGCGCCCTCGACCCCGACGGGGACCAGCTCGCGCGCGGCGCGCGCAGGTCGTCGAGGGAGGAGATGCCGCCGGAGGCGACGACCTTCGCGTCGGTGCGCTCGCAGACCTGGGCGAGCAGGTCCACGTTCGGGCCCTGGAGCGTGCCGTCCTTGGTGACGTCGGTGACGACGTAGCGCTGGCGACCGGCGGCGTCGAGACGCTCGAGGGTCTCCCACAGGTCGCCGCCCTCGCGGGTCCAGCCGCGCGCGGCGAGGGTGGTGCCGCGCACGTCGAGGCCGACCGCGATGCGGTCGCCGTGCTCGGCGATGATGTCGGCCGTCCACTCGGGGTTCTCGAGGGCGGCGGTGCCGAGGTTCACGCGGCGGCGCCGGTGGCGAGCGCCGCGGCGAGGGACTCGTCGTCGCGGATCCCGCCGGAGAGCTCGACGTTCATGTCCACGGCGGCGACGACCTCGGCGAGCAGGGAGGCGTTGGAGCCGCGGCCGAAGGCGGCGTCGAGGTCGACCAGGTGCGACCAGTTCGCGCCGCCCTCCTGGAAGGCCAGTGCGGCGTCCAGCGGCGCGCCGTAGCCGGTCTCGGTACCGGCCTCGCCCTGGACGAGGCGGACGGCCTGGCCTCCCTGCACGTCGACGGCGGGGAGCGGCTCGAGCACGGGAGCGGTCATGGGGGTCCTCCTGGGACTGAGGGTGTGGTGCCCGGTCGGGCGCGGGGACGGACGGGGTGGGGAGGCGTGCTCAGCCGCTCTGGATGCGCCAGAAGGAGATGCCCAGGCACACGAGGCCGAGCACGGCCAGTCCCGCGATCGCCCACCAGGGCTTCTTCGAGCGGTAGAAGGACCAGGCGCCGCCGAGGAGCATCCCGCCGGCGAAGAGCATCAGGAACGCGAGGATCATGCGTCCTGCTCCCGGTCGCGGCGCGGCAGGGTGCCCAGCCAGTTCGCGAGCAGGCGGGCGCCGGCCGCGCCGGACTTCTCGGGGTGGAACTGGGTGGCGCTGAGCGCCCCGTTCTCGACGGCGGCGACGAAGCGGTCCTGCTCGTGCTGGGCCCAGGTCACCTGCGGCGCCTTGAGCGGGCCGGTGTCCTCCAGCTCCCAGCCGCGGGCGGCGTAGGAGTGGACGAAGTAGAACCGCTCCTGCTCGATCCCGGCGAACAGCGCGCGCCGGGCGCGGGCTCGACGGTGTTCCAGCCCATGTGGGGCACGACCTCGGCCTGGAGATGGGTGACCTCGCCCGGCCACTGGCCGAGTCCGCGGGTGCGCTCGCCGTGCTCGGTGCCGGCCTCGAACATCGCCTGCAGGCCCACGCAGATGCCGAGCACCGGCAGGCCGCCGGCCAGGCGGCGCTCGATGATCCGGTCGCCGCCGACGGCGAGGATCTGCGCGAGGGTCGCGGAGTAGGCGCCGACGCCGGGGACGACAAGCCCGTCGGCCGCGAGGGCGCGCTCGCGGTCCGCGGTGAGCTCGACCTCGGCGCCCGCGGCCTCGAGGGCGCGGACGACGGAGCGGACGTTGCCGGAGCCGTGGTCGAGGACGACCACGCGCGGCGCGGGACCCGGCGCTCCGGCGGTGGCCGCTGCGTCCGCGGGGCTCGCGGCGGCCGACGACGCGGGCTCGGTCGCGCTCACGGGCGCTTCCTCCCGCCGGAGGAGATCCACTCCAGCGCCTCGGCCCGGGTGAGCGAGGCGGGGTCGAGGCCCTCGCCGAGCTCGTCGAGCGAGGTCGTGCCCAGCAGCGGCTCCTCGACGAGGTCGTCGACGGCGCCGAGCACGATCGCGGGCGAGATGTCCTCGCCGCGCTCGCCGTTCTTGTACCGGGTCGCGGTCATGCGGTCGCCGCGGCGCCAGAAGACCACGATGCCGTTGCGGCGCAGGGCGGTGGAGGTGATCGCGGCGAGGTCGTGCGCCGCCGCCTCGGACAGCGGGCCGACGGCGACCGCGCCGGTGGCGGTGTCGAAGGTGCGGGAGTCGGTGGGGATGTCGATCCCGTCGGTGCGCGCCTCGCGGCCCAGCCGGATCACGCCGGCGAGCGCCTTCGCGGTCGCGACGGAGGTCGCGACCACGGCGATCGTGGGGACCTCGTCCTCCTCGGGCGCGGCCGAGGCGTCGGACAGGACGTCCTCGACGGTCAGCGACGCGTCGTCGAGGGAGAGCCCCTCGGTGAGGCGGGCGAACTCGGCGTCGATGTCCTCGGGCTCGGGCCCGCGGCCGGTGGTGTCGTCGGTGCTCACAGCGCTCCCTTGGTGGACGGCACGCCGAGGACCCGGTCGTCGGGGGCGCAGGCGGCGCGCGGCGCCCGGGCGAGCGCCTTGAACTGCGCCTCGACGATGTGGTGCGGGTCGCGGCCCTCGATCACCCGGATGTGCAGGCAGATCGCGGCGTGGTGGGCGAGGGACTCGAAGACGTGACGGGTCAGCGAGCCGGTGAAGTGCCCGCCGATGAGGTGGGTGGCCTGGCCCTCGCTCTCCCCGGAGTGGACGCAGTAGGGGCGGCCGGAGAGATCCACGACGGCCTGGGCGAGCGCCTCGTCCAGCGGGACCAGCGCGTCGCCGAAGCGGGTGATGCCGTGCTTGTCGCCGAGCGCCTCGCGCGCCGCCTGGCCGAGCACGATCGCGGTGTCCTCGACGGTGTGGTGGGCGTCGATGTGGGTGTCGCCCGTCGCCCGCACGGTGAGATCGAAGCGGGCGTGGGTGCCCAGGGCCGTGAGCATGTGGTCGAAGAAGGGCACGGAGGTGGAGATGTCCACCTGGCCGGTGCCGTCGATGTCGAGGCTGACCTCGACGGAGGACTCCCGGGTGGTGCGGGAGAGGGTCGCGGTGCGCGACGGGCGGGCGGTCTCGGTCATCGGGGGTCGGCCTCCTCGAGGGCGGTGCGGAATGCGGTGTTGTCCTCGGGGGTGCCCACGCTGACGCGGAGCCAGCCGGCCGGCCCGACGGCGCGGATCAGCACGTCGCGCTCCAGGAGGGCCTGGAACACGTCGTCGCGGTCGGCGAAGGCGCGGAAGAGGACGAAGTTGGCGTCGGACGGAGCGACCTCGTGACCGCGACCGGCGAGATGGGCGGCGAGCGCGTCGCGCTCGGTGCGCAGCGAGCGCGACCTTCCCCAGCGGCTCCTCCCGGTGGGCGAGGGCGGTGCGGGCCACCGCCTGGGTGAGGGCGGAGAGGTGGTAGGGCAGACGCACCACGCGCACGGTGTCGACGATCACGGGATCGGCGACGAGATAGCCGAGGCGGGCGCCGGCGAGCGCGAAGGCCTTGGACATGGTGCGGGCCACGACGAGGTTCGGGTGCTCGGCCAGGAGGGTGAGGGCGCTGGGCACCCCGTCGCGGCGGAACTCGCCGTAGGCCTCGTCGACCACGAGCGACCCGCGGGCGGGCTCGAGCGCGCGGGCGGCGGCGCGGGCGACGTCGAGGTCGAGCGCCGTGCCGGTGGGGTTGTTCGGCGAGGTGAGCACCACGATCGAGGGCCGGTGCTCGGCGATCGCGGCGGTGACCGTCTCCGCGGTGAGCGCGAAGTCGGGAGCAGGGCCCCGCTCGGCGGTGACCCAGGCGGTAAAGGTGTCGCGCGCGTACTCGGGGTACATCGAGTAGTGCGGCGTGAAGCCGAGCGCCGTGCGGCCGGGGCCGCCGTAGGCGAGCATCAGCTGGTGCATGACCTCGTTGGAACCGTTCGCGGCCCAGACCGCCTCGGCCGGCGGGGCGGGCACGCCGGACTCCTCGGCGAGGTACTCCCCCAGCTCGCGGCGCAGGTCCAGCGCCTCCCGGTCCGGGTAGCGGTTCAGGCCCGCCGCGGCCTGCGCGGCGGCGGCGCCGATCGCGGCGGCGAGCTCCTCCGAGGGGCCGTAGGGGTTCTCGTTCACGTTCAGCGCATGCGCGACCGGGAGCCGCGGCGCGCCGTAGGGGGCGGCTCCGGCGATGCCGTCACGGGGGACGGGCAGGACCGAGGGCTCACGGGTCGGGACAGGCGAGGCGGACATGGCACTCATCGTAGTTGGCGTCGCGGGGGCAGGTCCCCCCGGTCCGCGTCGCGGCCCCGGGGCCGGCGTCGACGTGACGTGGCTCATCGTCATCTCGCCCCGCATCCCGCCTCGGTCCTCCCGGGGCCTTCGCTCGGTGAGCTCCACCCCGCGCCCCAGTACCCTGGCGGGATGTTCCGTTCCCTGGGTGCCCTCGTCGGCGACCTGCTGGTCGTCATCCTCTTCGTCGCCATCGGCTTCGTGCGGCACGGCACGCCCCTGACCACCGAGAACATCTTCCTGGTGGGGTGGCCCTTCGCCGTCGGCGCGTTGCTCGGCCATCTCGCGATCCGCGCCTGGCGCGCCCCGTTCCGGATCTGGCCGCACGGACTCTTCGTGTGGGCGATCACCCTCGCGACCGGGATGGCGGTCCGCACCCTGTTCGGGGCGGGCACCGAGGTGTCCTTCCTCATCGTCACCGCGATCGTGCTGGCGGTCGGGATGCTGGGCTGGCGCGCGATCGCGCTGTGGCTCACCCGGGGCGAGCGTGCCGCGGAGCGCCGCGCCGCCGTCGAGGAGACCCCGACGGGCGCCGACCGGACTACCGACGCCGACCGGACTACCGACGCCGGCTGAGCTCAGCCCTCGAAGCGCACGTCGATCGCGGTGCCGTGGGCGGGCGACCCCTCGGCGCGGGCGAGCGTGGTCGCCGCCTCGCGCGCGCCGGCGAGCGCGTCGCGCTCGTAGCGGACCACGTGGATGCCGCGCAGGAAGGTCTGCACCCCGAGCCCGCCGGTGAAGCGGGAGGTGCCGCCCGTCGGCAAGACGTGGTTGGAGCCCGCGGCGTAGTCGCCGAGGCTGACGGGGCTGTGGGGGCCGACGAAGACGGCGCCGGCGTTGGTCACGCGTGCGGCGACCTCGTCGGCCCCGGCCGTCTGGATCTCGAGGTGCTCGGCACCGTAGGCGTCCACGACCGCGAGGCCCTGGGCGAGGTCCGCGACGAGCACGGCGCCGCTCTGCGGTCCGCGCGGCCGCCTCCTCGATCCGCTCCCGGTGGAAGGCGGCGGAAACCTGCGCGGCGAGCGCCGCCTCGACGGCCTCGACCAGTGCCTCGGACGGCGTGACCAGCACGCTCGCGGCCATCGGGTCGTGCTCGGCCTGGGAGATGAGGTCCGCGGCGACGAAGGCGGGATCGGCGGTGTCGTCGGCGAGGATCGCGATCTCGGTGGGGCCGGCCTCGGCGTCGATGCCGACCTTCCCGCGCACGAGGCGCTTGGCGGCGGCGACGTAGACGTTGCCGGGTCCGGTGACGAGGTCCACGCCCTCGAGCCCGTCGCCGTCGCCGAGGTCCTCCGCGCCGTGGGCGAGCGGCGCGATCGCCTGGGCGCCGCCGGCGGCGAGCACCTCGGTGACTCCGAGCGGCGCGCAGGCGGCGAGGATCGTGGGGTGGGGCAGGCCGCCGAACTCCTTCTGCGGCGGGGAGGCGAGCACGATCTGCTCGACCCCGGCGGCCTGGGCGGGCACCACGTTCATCACCACGGAGCTGGGCGCACGGCGCGGCCGCCCGGCACGTACAGGCCGACGCGGCGCACCGGGACCCAGCGCTGGGTGACGGTGCCTCCGGGCACCACCTCGACGGTCTCGGCAGGACGGACCTGGGCGGCGTCGACCGCGCGCACCCGGGCGATCGACTCCTCGAGCGCGGAGCGGATCTGCGGGTCGAGCTCCGCGAGGGCGCGCTCCAGCTCCGCGGCGGGGACCCGCAGATGCGCGGGACGGATCCCGTCGAAGCGCTCGGAGGCCTCGAGCACCGCCTCGGCGCCGCGGGCGGCGACGTCCTCGACCACGGGGCGCACGGCCTCGGCGGCCGCGGCGACGTCGAGCTCCGCGCGCGGCAGAGCGGCGGTGAGCTGGGCGGCGCTCAGGCCGCGGGCGCGCAGGTCGGTGACGGTGAGGAAGGCGTCGGCGGGGGACATGGGGTCAGTCTAGGAGCGGTCACCCGGCGTCGGCCGTGGTGCCCACCACGGGACGGGCCGAGGGTTCCCGCCGAGGCGCGGACCGCGCAGTAGGGTGCACGGGTGCTCGTCGCCTTCCTCCTCACCCTCGTCGCCGGCGGCGCCACCTCGATCGGCGCCGCTCTCGGCGTGCTCGGCCGCGGGACCGGGCCGAGGTTCCTCGCCGGCGGGCTGGGCCTGTCGGCCGGCGTCATGCTCTACGTCTCCTTCGTCGAGTCGCTGCCCGAGGGCGCCCGGGTGCTCTCCGGCGGCGCGCCCCCGACCGGGCGCGGCACGGCGCTGGCGACCCTCTCCTTCTTCGTCGGGATCGCGCTGATCGCCGTGCTCGACCGGCTCGTCCCCCGCGCCGTCAGCCCGCACGAGTTCGCCGGCCGCATGGACGGCGACCACGGACGGTCCGAGGTGCGCGAGCCCGACGAGCGGCTCGAGGACCGGGCGCGCGCGCCCGCCTGCTGCGAACCGGCGCGATCACCGCCGCGGCCCTGGCCCTGCACAACGTGCCCGAGGGCTTCGCGACCTTCGTCGCCGCGCCGCAGGCCCCCGAGGTCGCGATCCCCGTGGTCGCCGCGATCGCCCTGCACAACATCCCCGAGGGCCTCGCCGTCGCCGTGCCCGTGCGCCGCGCGACCGGCTCGCGCAGCAAGGCGTTCTGGCTGGCGACGATGACGGGGCTCGCCGAGCCCGTCGGCGCCGTGATCGGCTACCTGCTGCTCGCCCCCGTGCTCACCGGCGACGCGATGGGCGCGATCCTGGCCGGCGTGGCCGGGGTGATGGTGTTCGTGTCCCTGGACGAGCCGCTGCCCGCCGCGGAGGAGACCGGGGAGCACCACACGGTCATCTACTCGCTGATCGCCGGCATGGCCGTCATGGCGGTGACCCTGCTGGTGCTGTGACGCTCCGGTAGGTTCTGAGCGGGGACCACGGGGAGGGGGACACGATGACGACCAGGACAGCCAGGGGGCTCGCGCGCCCGGGACGGATCGCCGCCGCCGCAGGGGCGCTCGCGCTCGCCGCCTCCCTCGTCGCCTGCGATGCGCGCCCGGACCGCTCGGCGGCGAGGACCCCTCGAGCCCGGCGGCGACCGCGGCCCCGATGGACCCCGAGCAGGTGGCCGGCGCCGAGACCGTCCCGGTGGATCCCGCCTGGCTGTGCGAGCCCGGCACGGCGGAGGACCCCCTGCCCTCCCGCGACGCGGGGACGCTGACCCCCACGAGCGTGCAGGCGGAGGGCAACGAGGTGATGATCACCGGCGACCTCGCCCTCGCAGCCGACGCCGCCTACGGCGGGCTCGCCCCGAGGCCGTGATCGTGCCCGCGCACCCCGCGGACCGCGGCGCGCCGGCCGAGGGGTACGGGCACGCGCTCGGCGTCGACGGCGCCCCGGCTCCGCCGATGGTGGTGCGGGCCCGGGTCGAGACGACCACCGAGGGCCCCGCACCCTCCACCGTCACCGCCCGGCTCGTGCTCGGCACCTGCGACGACGCCCCGCTGCCCGACGGGCGGCACCTGCTGCGCCTGTCCGGCGCGGGCCCGGAGGGCTCCGGCCGCGCCGCACAGCGCAGCGGCTGGGAGGCGAGCGCCGACGTGCTGCTGGACGTGGTCGACGGCCGCCTGCGGGCCGTTCCCGGCGCAGTCACGGCGGAGGACGGCGAGACCCCCGCGGACCTCTCCTCCCTCGGTCGCGGCCGCGGGCTCGCCCCCGTCGGCGACGGCGCCGGGCTGAGCGTCACCGCCGCCGACCCCTCCCCCGCCGTCCATGCCGAGGCGGGCGAGGACGAGGCGGGCGCGGGCGCGACCGCGCAGGTCACCGCCGCCTCCGAGGACCACGGCACCCTGCCCCTGATGACCGGGATCGTGGTGACCCGCCCCGGGGACGGCGTCATCGTCGCCGGGGCCCGGAACGCCGGCGAGCATCCCGCTGCAGTGGATGGACGGCGAGGGGGTGAGCACCGCGGAGACCGCCTGGACCACGCACGGCACCTGCCACGGCGCCCTCTCCCCCGGCGACTACCGCGCCCACGCCTTCGCCGTCACGGTCGACGCCGAGGGCGCCACCCACGTCGTGCTCTCCGACCCCTGGGACCTCGAGGTGCTCGAGGGCGCCGAGCCCGAGGACGGCTGAGCGCCGCGGCGACTCGCCGCCTCTCCGCCTCGCCGCCGCGGCGGCTCGCCTCCTCGTCGGCCGTTCTCTCGTCCCGTCGGCCGCCCCGTCGATCCACCGGCCGCCCGGGACTGCGCCCCGCACCCCGCTCACGTACCGTGGGGGCGTCCGGTTCGGCGGACGGCCGTGCCCGCCGTCGAAGAATTCTTGACGTCAAGATAGTCTTGGCCCGAGATCCATGACGCATCGACCCGAGGGAGCCCCGCGACACATGGCGCGCATCATCTACACCCACACCGACGAGGCACCGATGCTGGCGACCGCCTCGTTCCTGCCGATCCTCGACGCCTTCTCCGACACCGCCGGGATCGAGGTCACCACCCGTGACATCTCCCTGGCCGGACGCATCGTCGCGGCGTTCTCGGACCTCCTGCCCGAGGAGCGGCGGGAGGCCGACGCGCTCGCCGAGCTGGGCGAGCTCGCGAAGACGCCCGAGGCGAACATCATCAAGTCGCCCAACATCTCGGCCTCCGTGCCGCGCCTGAAGGCCGCGCTCGCCGAGCTGGGCGAGCTCGCGAAGACGCCCGAGGCGAACATCATCAAGTCGCCCAACATCTCGGCCTCCGTGCCGCGGCTGAAGGCCGCGATCGCCGAGCCGCAGGGCCAGGGCATCGCCCTGCCGGAGTACCCCGACAACCCCGAGACCGACGAGGAGAAGGACGTCCGCGCCCGCTACGACTCGGTCAAGGGCTCGGCCGTCAACCCCGTCCTGCGCGAGGGCAACTCCGACCGCCGCGCCCCCGCCGCGGTGAAGAACTTCGCCAAGAAGCACCCCCACCGCATGGGCGAGTGGAGCAAGGACTCCAGGACCTCGGTCGCGACGATGGGCGCGGACGACTTCCGCTCCAACGAGCAGTCCGTGGTGATGGACGCCGAGGACACCCTCTCGATCGTGCACGTCGCCGCCGACGGCACGGAGACCGTGCTCAAGCCGTCCGTGCCGGTGCTGGCCGGCGAGGTCGTCGACTCCACCGTCATGCGGGTCGCGGCGCTGGAGACCTTCCTGCGCGAGCAGATCGCCGCGGCGAAGGAGCAGGGCGTGCTCTTCTCCCTGCACCTCAAGGCCACGATGATGAAGGTCTCCGACCCGATCCTCTTCGGCCACGCGGTCCGCGCCTTCTTCCCCACCCTGTTCGCCCAGTACGGCGGCGTGCTCGCCGAGGCGGGCCTGTCCCCGAACAACGGGCTCGGCGGCCTGCTCGCCGGGATCGACGAGCTCGACGAGTCGGTGCGGGAGGGCGCCCGCGCCGCGATCGACCAGGACCTCGCCGCGGGCCCCGATCTCGCGATGGTGAACTCCCACAAGGGCATCACGAACCTCCACGTCCCCTCCGACGTCATCATCGACGCCTCCATGCCGGCGATGATCCGCACCTCGGGCCACATGTGGAACAAGGACGACGCCGAGCAGGACACCCTCGCGGTGATCCCCGACTCCTCCTACGCGGGCGTCTACTCCGCGACCATCGAGGACTGCCAGACCAACGGCGCCTTCGACCCCACCACCATGGGCACCGTCCCCAACGTCGGCCTCATGGCACAGAAGGCCGAGGAGTACGGCTCCCACGACAAGACCTTCGAGATCGCGGCCGACGGGCGCGTCGAGGTGCGCGACTCCTCCGGTGCGGCGCTGATGACCCACGAGGTCGCCGCCGGCGACGTGTTCCGCGCCTGCCAGGCCAAGGACGCGCCGATCCGCGACTGGGTGCGGCTCGCCGTGCGCCGCTCGCGCCAGTCCGGGATGCCGGCCGTGTTCTGGCTGGACGAGACCCGCGCCCACGACCGCAACCTCATCGCCAAGGTCGAGAAGTACCTGGCCGAGGAGGACACCGAGGGTCTGGACCTCCGGATCCTGAATCCCGTCGAGGCGACGAAGCACACCCTGGCCCGCGTCCGCGCCGGCGAGGACACCATCTCCGTCACCGGCAACGTCTTTGCGCGACTACCTCACCGACCTCTTCCCCATCATGGAGCTCGGCACGAGCGCCAAGATGCTCTCGGTGGTGCCGCTGATGAACGGCGGCGGCCTGTTCGAGACCGGTGCCGGCGGCTCCGCGCCCAAGCACGTCCAGCGGCTCATCGAGGAGAACTACCTGCGCTGGGACTCTCTCGGCGAGTTCCTGGCACTGGCCGAGTCCCTGCGCCACCTCTCCCACACCGCGGACAACGCCCGCGCCGCGGTGCTGGCCGACGCGCTGGACCGTGCGACCGAGACCCTGCTGAACGAGGGGAAGTCCCCGCGCGCAGGCTCGGCTCGATCGACAACCGCGGCGACCATTTCTACCTCGCGATGTACTGGGCGCAGGAGCTGGCGAAGCAGACCGAGGACGCGGAGCTCGCCACCGCCTTCGGCCCCATCGCGAAGGAGCTCACCGACGGCGAGGAGACCATCGCCGCGGAGCCGCTCGCGGTGCAGGGCGAGCCCGCGGACATCGGCGGCTACTACCGTCCCGACCCGGAGAAGACCGGCGCGGTGATGCGCCCGTCGGCGACCTTCAACCGCATTCTCGAGGAGATCTCCGCGGCGCTGTGACCGCGGCGCGCTCCTGACAGGGGCCGGGGCCGATCACCGTGCGGTGATCCGCCCCGGCCCTTCCTTGTGCCGAGCCCGCTGCGCCGCAGTCCCCCGGCGCTCCGTATCCTGGTCCCGCCAGCTCCCGCGTCCGAAGGACTCCCACCGTGCCCGTCATCCCCTCCCCCGTCGACGGCGTCGACCTGCGCTATGACGTCTCCGGGGACGGGCCGCCGCTGGTGCCGCTGCACGGCTCGGTGCTCTCCCGTGCGATCTGGCGGGGACTCGGCTATCTCGGGCCGCTGACGGCCGAGCACACCGTGCTCCGGGTGGACCTGCGCGGCCACGGCGGCTCCGGGAAGCCCCACGACCCCGCGGCGTACACGCAGGAGGTCCTCGTGCAGGACCTCCTCGCCGTGCTCGAGGCCGAGGGAATCGGCCGTGCGGCGCTCATGGGCTACTCCCTCGGCGCGCGCATCGCGCTGAGCACGACGCTGGCGCATCCGGGGCTGGTCACGCGCCTGGTGAGCCTCGGCGGCTCGGCCTCCGCGCGCGGGGCGCGGTGGACTCGGTGTTCTTCCCGGGCGTGATCGACGCGGTCCGCGAGCAGGGGATGGAGTCGTTCTGCGCCGGGCAGGGGCTGGGGCCGGAGGTCACCTCGCGCCGTGCCCGCGCCACGCGCACCGCCTTCCTCGCCGCGGACCACGAGGCGGTCGCGGCGCTACTCGCCGCGACCGACGCCACCGCCGCCGTTCCGGACGAGGCGCTCGCCTCCTGCACCGTGCCGGCCCTGTGGATGGCCGGCGATGCGGACCATCCCCGCCACGAGGAGTCCGCGCGGGCCGCCGCGCTGATGCCGGACGCGGAGTTCGTGTCCCTGCCCGGCCGGGACCACGGCGGCACCCTGTCCCCGCCGGACGAGATGCTCGAGCGGGTGTCGCCCTTCCTGCGCTGAGACCGAAGGCTCAGAGCACCTCACGCAGCAGCGCCGCCAGCGCGACCACAACGATCACGCCGCGCGGCGCCCACTCGGGCAGACGCTTCGCCAGGTGCGCGCCGAAGAAGCCGCCCAGCAGCGAGCCCACCGCGATCGCGGCGCTCGCGGCCCACACCACCTGCGCGTCGACCAGGAAGAAGGCGATCGAGTAGATCAGCGCCGCGGCGAGGTTCACGCACAGGCTCAGCAGGTTCTTGACGCTGTTGACCGAGCCCATCGACCGTCCGGTGAAGACGCCGAGGATCCCCAGGTACAGCACTCCCTGCGCGGCGGTGAAGTAGCCGCCGTAGACGGAGGCCGCACCGATCGAGCCGACCAGCGCCGGGGAGCGCAGCGGGCGCGCTCGGAACCGTCCGCCGACGCGCCCGCATCGGTCGCCCCCTCGGTCCCCGCCCCGTCGGCCGCGGAGCGGTGCTCGGCGCGCTTCTCCGAGCGGGAGCGCAGCGCGGTGGTCAGCGGCTTCTGCAGGACCACGAGCGCGAGGGCGACGACGATCAGCACGGGCACGACCACGTCGAGCGCCTCGGCAGGGGAGGTCAGCAGCAGCGGCGCGCCCGCGCTCGCACCGAGCAGAGCGGTGAGCACCAGCGGCGTGAGATGGCGTCGCTCCTCGGAGATCTCGCGGCGATAGCCGAGCACGGAGCCGACGGTGGAGAAGAACATCCCCACCGTGTTCGTGCGGACCGCGACGCCGGGCGGGAGGCCCACCGCCATCAGCACCGGGAGGGTGAGGAGGGAGCCGGATCCCACCGCCGCGTTGATGGCGCCGGCGACCACGCCCATGACGAGCAGGACGAGAAGGGAGAGGGGTTCCACGAGGGACGACCCTAGTCCTCCTCCGCCGTCCGCGACGGGCGGTCCACGGGACTCAGGCGCCCGGGAGCGACCAGTCGTTCGGGGAGAACAGCTCCACGTGCATCCGCTCCTCGTCGGCCCCGGCGGCGAGCAGCTGCTCGCGGGCGCCGCGCAGGAACGCGGCCGCCGCCGCAGAGGTAGATCTCCGCACCCTCGGGCAGGTGCTCGCACGTGATCGTCATCCGGCCCGCATGCGCCGAGAGGCGGGGGTCCGTCCGGCCCGCGAGCGGGTCCTCGCCGAGCTCGCCGGAGAACCACAGCCGGGCGCGGGAGCCGCTGTGCTCGGGCAGGGAGGCGACGGTGTCCAGCGGCTCGGGCAGGTGCGCGGCGTCGGCCGCGTCGCCGTCGGCGTGCGAGACGACCACCTCGCGCGCGCTGTCGACCGCGGCGAGATGGCGCAACATCCCCAGCATCGGGGTGATCCCGATGCCCGCCGAGACCAGCACGAGGGGCGAGGTCGCCTGCGCGTCGAGGACCAGGTCGCCGGCGGGGAGGGTCACCTGCAGCTCGTCGCCCTCGTGGAGGGTGCGGTGCAGGTGCGAGGAGACCTCGCCGACCGGGTCCCCGTCCTCGCGCCGCACCGAGATCCGCCAGCGTCCCCGGCCGGGGGCGTCGGAGAGCGAGTACTGACGCAGCTGCCTCGCCCCGTCGGCCAGGCGCACGCCGACGCTGATGTACTGGCCGGGCAGGAAGTCGGCGAGCGGCTCGTCCCCCTCGGGTGCGGCCAGCTCGAAGCTCGCCACGCTCGAGCTCTCCTCGATCCGGCGGATGACGCGGGCGGTGCGGAACACGTCGCCCGGGGTCACCTGCGCCTCGGCGTACAGCCCGTGCTCGAAGGCGATGAGCGTGCGGGCCATGTGCCAGTAGACGGCGTCCCACGCGGCGGCCACGTCCCCGGTGACCACGTCGGCGCCGAGCACCTCGACGATCGCGGCCATCAGGTGCTCGTGGACGATCTCGTACTGGTCCTCGGTGATGCCGAGGGAGACGTGCTTGTGCCCGATCCGGGACAGCGGCGCGGCGGGGCTCGGCCCGTCCGGGGCGACCAGCAGGGTCGCATAGGTCGCGACGGAGGCGGCGAGCGCCTTCTGCTGGGCGCCCTGGGCCTGGTTGCCGCGGTTGAAGGTGTCGCGCAGCGGCTCGGGGTGCGCGGCGAACATCCGCCCGTAGAACACCGGGGCGATCTCCTCGATGTGCTCCCCGACGAGCGGGAGGGTCTCCCGCACGATCTGCTCGTGAGCGGGTTCGAGCCGCTCCTCGATGTCGAGCCGCGGATGGAGGATCGAGGCGGTCGCCACGGACATGGCAGGTCCTTCCTGGACGGGACGGGGCTGTCGGCCGTCTGCCGTCGACGGCCTGCTCGTCCACGTTAGGGGCGCGTTGACAGGAAGCGTCCGGACCTTCGTCCCCGTCGACGGGGGCGGGATCAGCCGGCAGGGGCGGGGCCATCGGTCTCAGCCGGCGAGGTCCTGCAGGCACCTCCTGCAAGCACCTGGGCGTGGTTGTGCTCGACGTCCTTCGCGGCGAACAGCAAGCACGAGGGTGTCCGCCCCGTCCTCCTCCGCCCGGTACAGCGGCGCCTGGGCGGCCTCGCCCTCCTCCAGCTCGCGGCGGTAGCGGGCGGAGAACTCCTCGAAGTCCAGCTCCCCGCCGTGGAAGGCCCTGCGGAGCTCGGAGCTCGGGGCGACGTCCTTGTCCCACTCGTCGTGGACGAGGCGCTCCTTCTTCACGCCGCGCGGCCACAGCCGGTCCACCAGCACGCGGCGCTCGCCGTCGGCGGGGCCGTCGTCGTCCAGCAGGTCGTGGACGCGCTCGAGGGAGATGGTGAGGGCGGACATGGCGGGCTCCTTCCGTCGATCGGCCCCCGGGGATCGGTGGGGTGGCCGGTGCGCAGGGGCCGGGGTGCGCGGGGCCGGGAAGCACAGGACCCGGCGCGCGACGAGCGGTCGCGGCCGGGTCCGGCGGGGCGGGCGGTCTCAGGCGAGCACGGCCGCGGCGGCGTCGTAGTCGGGCTCCTCGGAGACCTCGGCGACCTGCTCGGTGTACAGAACCGTGCCGTCGACGTCGGCGATGACGACCGCACGGGAGAGCAGACCCGCGAGCGGCCCGTCCTTCATGGTCACGCCGAAGTCCTCGCCGAAGGAGGAGCGGAAGGCGGAGCCGGTGACCACGTTCTCGATGCCCTCGGCGCCGCAGAAGCGGGCCTGCGCGAAGGGCAGGTCCTTCGAGACGCAGACGACGACGGTGTTCTCGAAGCCGGCGGCGAGCTCGTTGAACTTCCGCACGGACATGGCGCAGGTGCCGGTGTCCAGGGACGGGAAGATGTTCAGCACGACGCGCTTGCCGGCGAGGTCCGCGCCGGAGACGGCGCCGAGGTCCTGGCCCACGAGCTCGAAGGCCGGCGGCGCCGAGCCCTTCGCGGGCGACTCGCCGACGGTGGTCACGGGTTCGTTCTTGAAGGTGATGGAAGCCATGGCTCCATCATCGGCCTGCGAGCGTGCGGACACAAGCCGAGGTCACGGGCCCGGGCGGGCTCAGTCCGACTCGCCCTGCCCCATCGTCTCGCGCGCCGGTCGATCTCCGCCAGGACGTCGAAGTCCGCCGTCGGCCACTGCGGGTCGATGTCCGTCAGCGCATCGATCAGCGGCTCGCTGCACGGCGATCCGCGCGTACCACTTGGGGTCGGCGGGGATCACGTGCCAGGGCGCACCGACGGTGGAGGTGGCGCGCGCCGCCTTGGTGTACGCGTCCATGTAGTCGTCCCAGTGCTGGCGCTCGTCGACGTCGGCGGGGTTGTACTTCCAGTGCTTGTCCGGGCGCTCGAGCCGCTCCATCAGCCTCGATCCCTGCTCCTCGTAGGAGATGTGGAGCATGACCTTCACGACCGTGGTACCGGCCGCGGCGAGCTCCCGCTCGAAGGCGTTGATCGCCGTGTATCGCGAGCGGATCTCCTTCGAGTCGGCCCAGCCGTGGACGCGGTGGATCAGCACGTCCTCGTACTGCGAGCGGTCGAACACGCCGATCGTCCCCGGAGCCGGGGCGTGCGGGCGGATCCGCCACAGGAAGTCGTGCTTCTTCTCCTCCGCCGTCGGGGCCTTGAACGCGGTGATCTCCACGCCCTGCGGATCGACGCTCCC
The DNA here is from genome assembly GCF_038396325.1 of Brachybacterium sp. GPGPB12. Lineage (NCBI taxonomy): Bacteria > Bacillati > Actinomycetota > Actinomycetes > Micrococcales > Dermabacteraceae > Brachybacterium > Brachybacterium sp. GPGPB12. The sequence continues at coordinate 1,233,794 of NZ_CP149573.1, forward strand.
TACGACGTGGCGCATGATCCCGCCCTTGCCGGAGGTGTCCATGCCCTGCACGATCAGCGAAGACGGAGCGACCCTCGCCGTTGCCGTGGTAGGCGGCGTAGAGCCGCTCCTGGAGCTCGTCGAGCTCCGCATCGCGGGCGAGCAGGAACTCCTTGCCGTCGGCCTTCTTGCCGGAGAAGCCGGGCGTGGCGCGCGGGTCGAAGTCCTGCACGTCACCCTTCCAGTCGTTCGCGATCGGGAACCCACGGGGCGCCTCCTGCCCGGACCCGTCGGACTTCTTCTTCGAGGACTTCTTCTTCGAGTTCGCCATGTGGAGGAGCGTAGCGGTCGGGGCGCACCACAGGGGTTCGTTCAGAACCGCCAGCGACAGGACCGGCGGATCCGCGGCGTCGAGACGCGGTTCCTCAGAGGCCCGGGTCCACGTCTCGGCGAAGAGGCGACTCAGTCGTCGACGCGGACCTCGCCCGTCTCGACGTCCACCTCGACCTCCACGTCGCCGCCGCCGCTGCGGTCGATGTCGATCGTGTAGTGGATGCGGCCGTCGTCGGAGGAGAGGTCCCAGCCGGAGACCCGGCCCGGCTCCTTCCCGAGCGCGATCTCGAACGCCTCGGCGTAGGGCATCGGGGAGGTCACGTCGACGGCCGGGTCCTGGTCGTCGTCATCGTCCTGGTCGTGCTCGATGACCTCGCCGCTGGTCGCGTCGATGTCGAGGTCGTGCTGGCGGCCGCCGTCGACGATCTCGAGCTCCCACTCCCACACGTCGTCGTCATGGTCGATCTCGATCTGCACCGGCTCGCCGCCGCCGGCGGCGCCGAGGCCGATCTCGACGGCCTTCTCCGCGGTGATCGGCGGCTGCTCGGTGGCGAGGTCGGCGTCCTCGGGCGGCGCCGCGGCACCGGCCGCCGGGGCCTCTCCCCCGTCGTCGCTCGCCGCGCCGTCGTCGGAGGCGCCGTCGTCGGAGGCGGTGTCGTCGTCGGCGGTGGTGCTAGCGTCCTCCTGCTCGGAAGCGCCGGGGCCCTCGACGGCAGGGGCCTCGTCGCTTCCGGAGTCGGCGCCGCACCCGGCGGCAAGGCCGAGCACGAGGGCCGAGAGGGCGAGGGAGCGGACAGTGCCGCGGGAACGGACGGAGGTGCGGGTCATGGGGTCGGCCTTCCTGAGATCGGCCGGCGGATCGAGTCCGCCGCTCTGCGTATGACCTCAGGCTATGCCGTCGGGCGACGCTCCCGACGGTTCCTGAGCACCTTCTCATCGGACCCTCATCGAGTGCTCATCGGTCGGTCAGGACGGTGCCGCGCCCTCTTGCGCCCGTCGCGATGCCCCGGCACGCCGTCCAGGGCCCGAAGGTCCCTTCCCACCCTCTTGCTCCGGCCATACGGTGGCCGTATCGGCGCCGAGCCGGTCCATGGCACGGCACCTCAGGTCCCAGGATCATCAGGCACGTCAGGAAGGCACCATGACCACCTCTCCCGCATGGCCCAGCACCCCCGCCTCCGCCCCCTCCGACACCGACCTCGAGCGGCTCGACGCCTGGTGGCGCGCCGCGAACTACCTCTCGGTCGGCCAGATCTATCTCAAGGACAACCCGCTGCTGCGCAGACCCCTGCGGCGCGAGCACGTCAAGCCGCGACTGCTCGGACACTGGGGCACCACCCCGGGCCTGACCTTCCTCTACGCCCACGCGAACCGGGCCATCGCCCAGCGCGGGCTGAACGCCATGTACATCACCGGCCCCGGGCACGGCGGCCCCGGCCTCGTCGCCGCGTCCTACCTCGAGGGCACCTACTCCGAGGTGTACCACGCGGTGAGCGAGGACGAGGAGGGGATGAAGCGCCTGTTCACGCAGTTCTCCTTCCCCGGCGGGATCCCCTCGCACGTCGCCCCGGAGACGCCCGGCTCGATCCACGAGGGCGGCGAGCTCGGCTACGCCCTCTCCCACGCCTACGGCGCCATGTTCGACAACCCCGACCAGATCGCGTTCACCGTGGTCGGCGACGGCGAGGCGGAGACCGGGCCGCTGGCCACCTCCTGGCACTCCAACAAGTTCCTCAACCCCCAGCAGGACGGGGTGGTGTCGCCGATCCTGCACCTGAACGGGTACAAGATCGCGAACCCGACTGTGCTTGCCCGGATCGGCGACGACGAGCTCGAGGCGCTGATGCGCGGCTACGGGCACGAGCCGCTCCTCTTCACCGGCGGCTTCGACGACGAGGATCCGCTCGAGACCCACCGCCGCTTCGCCGAGGTGCTCGATACGGCCCTCGACAGGATCGCGGAGATCAAGGCGCAGGCCGCGGAGGACGCCGAGGCCGGCCGCGAGACCGAGCGCCCCGCCTGGCCGATGATCGAGCCGCGCACCCCGAAGGGCTGGACCGGCCCGAAGGAGATCGACGGCCAGCAGGCCGAGGGATCCTGGCGCTCGCACCAGGTGCCGCTGGCCAGCGCCCGGGACACCGACGAGCACCTCGCCGAGCTCGACGCGTGGTCGCGCTCCTACCACCCCGAGGAGCTCTTCGACGAGAGCGGGACGCTGGTCGAGGACGTCGCCTCCGCCGCCCCGACAGGCACGCGCGCATGTCAGCGAACCCGTCGACCAACGGCGGCTCCGTGCTCACCCCGCGCGCCTGCCCGACTTCCGCGAGTACGGCGTCGACGTGCCCGCGCCCGGCGGCTCCGTCTCCGAGGCGACGCGGGTGCTGGGCACCTGGTCGCGGGACGTGGTGCGCGAGAACCCCTCGACCTTCCGCATCTTCGGGCCCGACGAGACCGCCTCGAACCGGCTCCAGACCGTCTACGAGGTCACCGACAAGCAGTGGAACGCGGACTTCGAGGAGCATGACCGCTCGGAGCACCTCGCCCGGGCGGGACGGGTGATGGAGATGCTCTCGGAGCACCAGTGCCAGGGCTGGCTCGAGGGCTACCTGCTCACCGGGCGGCACGGCATGTTCTCCTCCTACGAGGCGTTCATCCACATCGTCGACTCGATGGTCAACCAGCACGCGAAGTGGCTGAAGGTGACCAACGAGCTCGAGTGGCGCCGACCGATCGCCTCGCTGAACTACCTGCTGAGCTCGCACGTGTGGCGTCAGGACCACAACGGCTTCTCCCACCAGGACCCCGGCTTCATCGACCACATGGTCAACAAGAAGGCCGAGATCGTGCGGGTCTACCTGCCGCCGGACGCGAACACGTCGCTGTCCACCTACGACCACTGCCTGCGCTCGAAGCAGTACGTGAACGTGGTCGTGGCGGGGAAGCGACCGAACCCGAACTGGCTGACGATGGACGAGGCGGTCGTGCACTGCACGCGGGGCCTCGGCATCTGGGACTGGGCCGGGACCGAGCGACCGGGCGAGGAGCCGGACGTGGTGCTCGCCGCGGCCGGCGACATCCCCACCATCGAGGTGCTCGCCGCGGCGAAGATCCTGCGCGAGGAGATCCCCGACCTGCGGGTGCGGGTGGTCAACGTGGTGGACCTGATGCGGTCGCAGGACGAGTCCGAGCACCCGCACGGGCTCTCGCAGAAGGACTTCGACGGGTACTTCGGGGAGGACGTCCCGGTGGTGTTCGCCTATCACGGCTATCCGTGGCTGATCCACCGCCTCGCCTACCGCCATGACCGGCATTCCCGCATCCATGTGCGCGGCTACAAGGAGGAGGGCACCACCACCACGCCCTTCGACATGCTGATGCTCAACGACACCGACCGCTACCACCTGGTGATGGACGTGATCGACCGCGTCGACGGGCTGGGAACGCGATTCGCCGGACTGCGCCAGCGCATGGTCGATGCCCGGGTCCGCGCCCGGGCCCACGCCTATGAGCACGGCGAGGACGCCCCGGACATCACCGCCTGGCAGTGGGGCGACGGCGGCGACGCGGTCTCGAACGAGCTGGAGGACACCGGCGGCGACAACGAGTGACCCCGTCCTGTCCCGGCCCACGGGCCGGGACGGGGCCCGGTGTCGAGTCGGGCTCAAGGGCCGGGCGTTCGGGGTCAGGGACGTGGGTCGTTGCCCGAGGGCCCGCCGAGCGCGAGACGCGCCCGGCGACGGGGCGGTTCCCGGCCCGTACTCTTGTCGCAACGGGCGCCGCGGCGCACCAGCGAGGCGAGGAGAGCGGGAAGCGGGGGCGATGAGCGAGCCGGAGCAGGACCAGGATCAGGGCGCCGACGCAGGCGTCGACGGCGCGGAGCGGATCCGCCGGATCGTGCGCGTGCGCGGACGGGTCCAGGGCGTGGGCTTCCGGATGGACGCCGCCAGGGAGGCGGCGCGACTCGGCGCCGCCGGGACCGTGCGCAACCTGTGGGACGGCACCGTCGAGGCGGACGTCGAGGGTGCGCCGGAGGTGGTCGAGGCCATGCTCGACCACCTCCGGCAGGGGCCTTCCAGCGCCCGCGTCGACGGGATCGACGTGCGCCGCGAGACGCCGCGCGGCCAGACGGGCTTCCGGATCAGCGGCTGAGGGAGGCGAAGGCCTCGCCGATCTCCTGCTCGCCGTCGTTGAAGGTCACGAACTTCCCGACGGATCCGGGCTCGGCGAGCGCAGCGACGATCGCGCGCGCGACGTTGCCGCGCGAGACCGTGCCGGACTCCGAGGCGGCGGTGTCGATGCGACCGGTCGGCTCCTCGAGGGTGAGGCCCGAGGGACCGAGGATCGTCCAGTCCAGTCCCGTGCCGCGCAGATGCTCGTCGGCCCGGGCCTTCGCCTCGGCGTAGGTGTGGAACGAGTCGTCCTCGGGCACGCCGTGGTCGAGCGAGGCGCCGAAGTAACTGACCATCACATAGCGGGTGGCGCCGACGCGCTCGGCGGCGTCCATCGAGGCGACCGCCGCGTCGTGGTCGACCGCACGGGTGCGCTCGGGGGCCCCGCCGCCGGCGCCCGCGGTCCACACCACGGCGTCCTTCCCGCGCAGGAGCTCGTCCCAGCCCCTCTCGTCGAGGGTCTCGATGTCAGCGAGCACGGCCCTCGCGCCCGTCGCCTCGACCTCGCCTGCCTGCTCGGGGTTGCGGATCACGGAGTGCACCGTGTGACCGGCCTCGACCAGCGCGGGGCCGCGAGCAGCGGCGCGACCTTTCCATGTCCTCCGATGAGTGCGATATCCATACCCCCACCCTGTCACTTGCGCGGCGGCGCGTCGAGGGGCGGTCACGGATGTTCGCCGCAAGGGGAAGGCGGGACGACCTCGTGCCGAGGCGCTGACGGGCGCCGGGCCGTGGGCGGGACCGGACTCGTGCCGTGATCATGGCCCTGCCGAGCGGTCCGTGACTCCTGCGCCGTTATCCTGAGCCCGGTCGCGCCCGCGGCCGACTCCTCGGAAGAAGGACTCTCATGTCCGGTGGACTCGCCGCCCTGCTCGACGACGTCGCCGCGCTCGCGCGCCTCGCGGCGGCCAGCGCCGACGACGTCGCCGCCGCCTCCGCGAAGGCCGGCTCCAAGGCGATCGGCGTCGTGATCGACGATGCCGCGGTGACGCCGCAGTACGTCCAGGGGATCAAGCCCAACCGGGAGCCGCCGATCATCTGGCGGATCACCAAGGGCTCGCTGCGCAACAAGCTCGTCTTCATCCTGCCGGTCCTGCTCGCTGCTGAGCGTGTTCGCCCCCTGGTCGCTCACCCCGATCCTCATGCTCGGCGGCCTGTACCTCAGCTTCGAGGGCGCCGAGAAGGTCTGGGAGCTGGTGCGCGGGAAGCCCAAGGAGGCGCCTGCGAGCACCAAGGGCGCCGGGGCGGAGGACAAGGTCGTCTCGGGCGCGGTGCGCACCGACCTGATCCTCTCGGCCGAGATCATGGTGATCTCGATGAACTCGGTGGACACCGACAGCCTGTGGACGCGCGCCGCGGTGCTCGTGGTGATCGCGATCGGCATCACCGCGCTGGTCTACGGCGCCGTGGGCCTGCTGGTGAAGATGGACGACATCGGCCTGGCGATGGCCATGGACGAGGACTCCTCCGAGGGAAAGAAGCGCTTCGGTCGCGGCCTGGTGGGCGCGATGCCGCGGGTCATGGACGTGATCAGCTACGTCGGCATGGTCGCGATGCTGTGGGTGGGCGGCCACATCCTGCTGGTCGGCACCCATGAGCTCGGCCTCGCCCAGCCCTACGGCCTGGTGCACCATCTCGAGGGCCTGGTCGCGGGGGTCGCCGGCGTCGGCGCGCCGCTCGCCTGGCTGGTCAACACCTTCTTCTCCTTCGTGTTCGGCCTGATCATCGGCGGGATCCTCGCCGTGATCGTGCACTTCCTGCCCTTCGGCCACCACGGCGGCGGCGAGGAGCACGGCGAGGGCGCAGGGCACGCCGCGGCCGAAGGTCGCGGCACCGCCGACGCGCACGATGATGGGACGGGCCGCGGTCAGGAGCCCGCCGGCGATTCGACGGAGCCGCCGGCCGCCCGCTGAGCGTCCCGCCTCTCGACCCCTCCGCCCCGCCCGCTCCGACATCCGGCGCCGCGTCGTCCCTCCACGGGGCGGCGCGGCGCCGCGCATGCTTGCCGGGCCGCGCCGGCTGTGCGACGGTGGGCCACCTCCGTCCCCGACCGAGGAGCTCAGCGCCGTGCATCCCTGACCCCGCACAGCCCGGCCCGGAACCACGATCGGGTCAGGTTCTGAGCCATTCTCGATGCCGAAGTGGCTCAGAACCTGACCCGAATCGTCTCAGGCGCGCCCGCGGAGGGTGCAGGTCGCTGCGCTCAGCCCACCGACGGGGTGACGGGCGGCTCGGCCGACCAGGGGAAGACGATCCACTCGTCGGTCCGGCGCCAGACGAAGTCCGGGTCCACGACCGAGCGGGGCTTGCCGTAGATGACGGCGCCGCGGGCGTCGGCGCCCATCTCGCGCATCAGGTCGAGCACGAGCGCGAGGGTGCGGCCGGAGTCTGCGACGTCGTCGACGACCAGCAGGCGCTTGCCCTTGATCGACTCGGTGTCGAGCATGGGGGCGAGCAAGACCGGATCGGGCAGGGTCTCGTGCACGTCGGTGTAGAACTCGACGTTGATCGCGTCGGAGAGCTTCACGCCCAGCGCATAGGAGAGCGCCCCGGCCGGGAGCAGACCGCCACGTGCCACGGCGATGATGATCTCCGGCTCGAAGTCGGAGTCGGCGATCGTCTGGGCCAGCTCGCGCGAGGCGGTGCCGAACAGCTCCCAGGTCAGCACCTCCTTCTCTACGAGGTCGGAGGAATCGGCGTGGTAGGCCTGGGTCATCGGGTCACAGCTCCTGTGGATGGGCGGCGCGGAGTGCTCCGATGGTAGCGGCCCGCCCGCCCCGCGCCTCCCTCGCTGCGGCGCGGGGATGGCCGATGCCTCAGTCCCGTCCCGCGCACCGGGCGCTCCCCGCCCCGCGGGCCCTGCGCCGCCGCCGCGCCGCCGCCGGTCCGGCGCCTCAGCTCCGCCCGGTGTCTCCGCCCGTTCGCCGAGCGCGCCCTTCGCCGTCCTCGGGAGCCTCCTCCAGCGAGCTCTCCGCGGAATCGTCCCCCGCGGCGTCGTCCGCCCCGGGGTCCACGGCGTCGCCGGCCCCAGGGTCCGCGCCCTCGTCCTCGTCGGGCAGCGGGTTCCCGTCGGCGTCGAGGTAGACACCCCGCTCGTAGTCGTAGTCGATCGGGTTGCCGTCCTCGTCGGTGCGGGCGTACCACTCGGTGACCCCGGGGGCGGTGGAGTCGAACCCGCCGCCGGTGGCGTACTCGCTGTCCGGGGCGGTCGGCTCGATCGCGAGGGCGAAGTGATCGCCGTACTCCGCCACGCCCGCCCTGACCGCGTTCTCGACCGCGGCGTCCTGGTAGTGCTCACGGATGGTCATCGGGTCGTTGCGCGGCTCCTTGACCAGCGCGACCGCCATCAGCACCAGCACCACGGCGAAGGGCAGGGCCGAGACGACGATGAGGTTCTGCAGGCCCTGCAGGGCGTTCTGCCCGCCGAACAGCAGGATCACCATGGCGATGCCCGCCATGCACAGCGCCCAGAACGCGGTGATGAGGCGGTTCGGGGCGGGGTTGCCCTTCTGGGACAGCTGCGAGTTCACCAGCGAGGCGGAGTCGGCGGAGGTGATGAAGAAGATCGCGAGCATCACGACCACCACGGCGGAGATGATGCCGGCGCCGGGCGACTGGTCCACGACCGCGAAGAAGATCTCCTGCGGGGCGGGGAGCGACTCGATCGTCCCGTCAGGCGCGATCGCGCCATCGGGGTCGGCGATGCCGACGGCGTTCCCGGCGGCGTCGAGCTCGCTGGCCCGGCGCTGCAGCCAGGTCGCGGTGCCGCCGAGGACGGCGAAGGCGAGCACGATGATCGAGGAGGGGATCAGCAAGACGCCGAGCACGAACTGTCGGATGGTGCGGCCGCGGGAGATCTTCGCGGTGAACACGCCGACGAAGGGCGCCCAGCTGACCCACCACGCCCAGTAGAAGGTGGTCCAGCTCGAGAGGAAGGTCTGCATGTCCGCGCCCTCGGACATGTTCGCCCCGAGCATGTCCGGCAGGGTGCCGAAGTACTCGGTGATCGCTCCGGGGATGATGTTCATCAGGAACACGGCGGGGCCGACGGCGAAGATGAACACGGCCAGCACGAGGGCGAGCGCCATGTTGATGTTCGACAGCCAGCGGATGCCGCGCGCGACCCCGGAGACCGCCGAGGCGATCGCGCCGAGGGCCAGCACGCCGATGATCACCATGGCGAGCGCCGTGCCCGCGGGCGGCGACCCGCCGACGATCTCCACGCCCCGGGCGATCTGGAGGGCGCCGATTCCGAGGGAGGCGGCGGTGCCGAAGAGGGTCGCGATGATCGCGAGCGCGTCGATGACGCGGCTGGCGGGCGAGGAGGAGTCCCCGCCCCAGAGCCCGGCGACGATCGCGCTCATCAACGGCACCCGCCCGCGGCGGAAGGAGATGTAGGCGACGGCGAGGCCGACGATCGCGTAGATCGCCCAGGCGTTGATCCCCCAGTGCGGCGCGGACTGCGCGATCGCGCCCTTCATCGCGGCGATCGAGCCGGCGTCGTAGGGGGCGCCGGGGCGCGGGGAGAGGTAGTAGGTCAGCGGCTCGAAGGGTCCGAAGAAGATGATGCCGATGCCGATGCCGGCGCCGAAGAGCATCGCCGCCCAGGAGGCGGTGCCGTACTCGGGCTTCTCCCCGTCCAGGCCCAGCGGGATCCTGCCGTAGCGGGACAGGGCGATCACCAGCAGCAGGATCACCATGCCGATGGCGAGGACGTTGAAGACCCAGCCGAGGTTGTGCATCACCCAGGTCAGCGCCGCGCCGGAGATGTCGAAGACCTGCTGCGGGGCGAGCACGCCCCAGGCGACGAAGCCGATGATCACGGCGCCCACCACGCCGACGATGACCTTGTCGATCCCGTAGCGGACCTTCTGGTCCTCCACGGAGACGCCCGGCACCAGCGCCGGATGGATGCTGTGGGGGTAGTTCACCTCGTCGAGTAAGCGCTTGGCCTGGTCGCGCCTGGTGAAGTGGCGCACCCGCCGCTCGGCGGCGTACTCGTCGGCGGCCTACGCGGTCTGGCTCGCGCGCTGGCTCGCACGCGGCGTCTGGTCCGGCGGGGTCATCGTTTCTCCTGGGAGTGGACGGCTCGCTCACTCTAGAGGCGCTCTCGCCCCTTGCCCGACCCACCTCACCCCATCCACAGAAACAAAGGCGCTTCCACTGTTGTTCTCTGTGGTTTTCGGGCGTATGGTGCTCTCATCCCGCCGGGCCGTCCGCGGCCCCGCACCGCGACGGCCCCCGTCCGACCTCCGACGAAGCAGGTGCCCCATGTACGCCCGTGAACGCCGGCGCCGCATCCTCGAGATGCTCGAGGCGAGCGGCCGCGTGACCGTCACTGAGCTCGCGGTCGACTTCGACGTCACCACCGAGACGGTGCGCCGCGACCTCGACCAGCTCGCCGCCGAGCGGTCGCTCGTGCGGGTCCACGGCGGGGCCGTGCCTCCGAGCACCGCCGAGGTCGAGCCCGACCTCGAGGCCCGCCGCACCACCAATGTCGCAGCCAAGCGCCGCATCGCCCGCGCCGCCGCCAGCCTGCGCGCCCGGCGATCCCCGCGCCGCGGTGATGCTCGATGCGGGCACCACGGTCGGCGAGCTCATCCCGCACCTCAGCGGCCGGCGCGGCCCCGTGATCACCCATGCCCCGGCGATCGCGCAGGGCGCCCTCGTGCACACCGATCTCGAGGTGCACGTCTTCGCCGGGGCGGGTCCGCCCCACCACCCAGGCCGCCGTCGGCGCCGGGACCGTCGAGGCGGTGGGCCTGCTGCATCCCGAGCTCGTCGTGCTGGGCTGCAACGGCTTCGACCCCTCCGGCTTCACCACCCCGGATCCCGACGAGGCGGCGGTGAAGTCCGCGATGGCCCGCTGCGCGGCACGACGCGTCGTGCTCGCGGACTCCTCGAAGGCCGGCACGCGTCATCTGGTCACCTTCGCGACGACCGCCGGGATCGACGCCCTGGTCACCGACGACGGCCTGCCCGCCGAGCTCGCCGCCGAGCTCGAGGAGGCCGGGATCGAGGTGCTGACCGCATGATCATCACCTTCACCGCGAACCCCTCCCTCGACCGCACCGTCGACCTCGGCGGCCCCCTGGTCCCCGGCGGCGTGCACCGCATCCGCGCCGACGGTCTCCAGCCCGGCGGCAAGGGGATCAACGTCGCGCTGGGCGTGCACCGCGCCGGGGGCCGCCCGTGATTGCCGTCCTCCCCGCCGCGCCGCAGGATGCGCCGCTGGACCTGCTCGAGGCCGAGGGCCTCCCCCACCGGGCGAGCCCCATCGCGGGCCGCGTGCGCACGAACCTCACCGTGCTCTCCACCCCGGAGACCACCACGAAGCTCAACGAGCCCGGCGCGACGCTGGACCGGGCCGAGGTCGCCGCCCTCGAGGAGTCGCTGCTGGCCGTCGCCGGCCCCGGGGACAGCGTCATGCTCTCCGGCTCCCTCGCGCCCGGCCTGCCGGCGGACGAGTACGTGCGCCTCGTCGTCGCGGCGCGGGAGCGCGGCGCGCAGGTGGGCGTGGACACCTCCGACGCCCCGCTCGCCGCGCTCGCCGCCGCGCTGGACCGCGCCGCCCCCGACTTCCTCAAGCCCAACGCCGAGGAGCTCGGCCAGATCCTCGACGCGGACGGTGCGGCGCTCGAGGCCGAGGCGGCCGCGGGACGGCTCGACCCCGTCGCGGAGGCCGCGCTGGACCTGCACCGCCGCGGCGTCGGCGCGGTGCTCGTGACCCTCGGCGGGGCCGGCGGCCTCCTCGCGACCGAAGGGGCGGCCTGGTACTGCCCGGTCCCGCCCGGGCCCGTCGTCTCCACCGTCGGCGCGGGCGACTCCGCGACCGCCGGCTATCTCATCGCGCGCGCGCTCGAGGAGGCCCCGGCCGACCGGCTCGCGCGCGCCCTCGCCTACGGCACGGCCGCGGTCGGCCTGCCCGGCACCACCATCCCCCGTCCCGACCAGGTGCGGATCGACGCCTCCACCATCGTCCGACTCTGACCCGCTCCACCCGCCCCGCCAGGGTGCCCGTTCAAAGGAGAACCCCCATGTCCGCTGCGCTGATGACCCCCGAGCTGGTGAGGCTCGACGTCGCCCCGCCCGGGGACAAACACGCCGTGATCGGCATGATGGCCGATATCGTCGCCGCGACCGGCCGCGCCGAGCGCGACGGCCTCGAGGCCGGTCTGCTGAAGCGCGAGGAGTCCTTCGCGACCGGCATGCCCGGCGGCTTCGCGATCCCCCACTGCCGCACCGAGGCCGTCCACGAGGCGGCACTCGCGCTCGTGCGGCTGAGCGAGCCGGTGGACTTCGGCTCCGCCGACGGCCCGGCCGATCTGATCATCGCGATCACCGCGCCCGCCGGCACCGACGACCAGCACCTGAAGCTCCTCGCCCAGCTCTCCCGCGCCCTGATCCGCCCGGAGTTCCTCGCCGCGCCGCGCGGGCGTCCACCCCCGAGGAGGTCTCCGCGCTCGTGATGGACGTGGTCGCCCCCGAGGAGGCGGGGACCGACGCGCAGGCCGCCGGCGCCGCGACGTCCGAGGAGCCCGCCGACGCAGCGGTCGGGACGGGCGCCGCCCCGACCGCCGCTCAGACCTCCGGCTCCGCCTCGGCGAGCGCCGCCTCGGCGAGCGCCGCCGCGTCGAGCACCGCCACGTCGGACGAGGCGTCGGCGGACGCCCCGGTGCCGCTGGCGATCACCTCATGCCCCACCGGGATCGCCCACACCTACATGGCCGCCGAGTCCCTGGAGAACGCCGCGAAGGACAAGGGGATCGAGCCGCACGTGGAGACCCAGGGCTCCGGCGGCATCACCCCGTTCACCGACGAGCAGATCGCTCGTGCGAGCGCCCTGATCGTCGCCGCGGACGTGAACATCTCCGGCCGGGAGCGCTTCGCGGGCCTGCCCCTCGTGGAGCACCCCGTCAAGCGGGCGATCTCCCACGGCGGGGAGATGATCGACGAGGCGGTCGCCGCGGCCTCCGATCCGTCGGCCCGCCGTGTGCAGGCCGGCGCCGCGACCTCGGAGAAGGCGGAGAGCGGCACATCCCAGTCCTGGCCCCGCCGGATCCAGGGCGCCGTGATGACGGGCGTGTCCTACATGATCCCCTTCGTCGCCGCGGGCGGCCTGCTGATGGCGCTCGGCTTCCTCGTCGCGGGCTTCGACGTCGCCTTCGTCGCCCAGGACGTCGCGACCGGGTTCTCGCTGTCCTCGCTGCCCGGGCACCAGGAGTACGAGGGCGCGACCGGCATGGCGCAGACCGAGCGCGCGGGCCTCGCCCTCTACCTCGGCGCGGTGCTGTTCACGCTCGGGAACCTCGGCATGGGCTTCCTCGTCGCGGCACTGTCGGGCTACATCGCCTTCGGCCTCGCCGGCCGGCCCGGCATCGCGCCCGGCTTCATCGGCGGCGCCGTGTCGGTGGCCGTGGGCGCCGGCTTCCTCGGCGGTCTCATCACGGGCCTGCTCGCGGGCCTGATCGCGCTGTGGTTCACCACCCTCACCCCGCCCCGCTGGCTCGCCGGGCTGATGCCGGTGGTGATCACCCCGCTGGTGACCACATTCGTGGTCGGCGGGCTGATGCTCGCTGTTCCTGGGCCGCCCGCTCGCCGCCCTCATGACCGCGCCGCAGGACGGGCTGACGGGCATGTCCGGCTCCTCCGCCGTCGCGCTCGGCGTGATCATCGGGCTGATGATGTGCCTCGACCTGGGCGGGCCCGTGAACAAGGCGGCGTACCTCTTCGCGACCGCGGGACTGTCCCAGGGCACCGAAGCCGCGTTCGAGATCATGGCCGCCGTGATGGGCGCCGGCATGGTGCCGCCGCTGGCGATGGCGCTGTCCACCCTGGTGCGGCGCCGCCTCTACTCCCCCGTGGAGCGGGAGAACGGGACGACGGCCTGGTCGCTGGGCGCGGCGTTCATCTCCGAGGGCGCGATCCCCTTCGCCGCCGCGGACCCCCTGCGCGTGATCCCTTCGATGATGACCGGCGGCGCGGTCACCGGCGCGCTCATCATGGCGTTCGGCGTCGGCTCGCAGGCACCGCACGGCGGCATCTTCGTCGCCTTCGCGATCAGCCCGGTGTGGGGCTTCGTGCTCGCGCCGCTGGCAGGCACGGTGGTCGCCGCAGCGCTCGTGACGCCGCTCAAGGAGATCGGCCGCGCCGCCAGGGCGCCGCCGCCTGAGAGGAACCGCCCCCAGACGTGCAGGAGCGCCCCGCCTCGGCGGGGCGCTTCCGTATGCTCTGCCCGTGCGCCCCGACGACGGGGCGGGGCCGAGCGACCACGAGGAGAGCCGACGATGCATCTGGACCGCCCCGGCCCGGGCCCCGACGACCCGCTCCTCGCCGCCCCTGCGATCGGGCACATGCCCGCCTACGGCGGCGCGCACCTCGCGATGCTGGTGCTCCTCGCCCTCGCCGCCGTCGTCCTGGTGCGCTGGGCCCGCCGCGGCGAGAGCGCCCGGGTGGACCGGGCGCCGCGGGTCGCGGGCTGGGCGCCGCTGGCGAACTCCGCGGCCTGGACGGCATGGGGGTTCATGCCCTGGGCGTGGAACCTCGAGGAGTCCCTGCCGCCGCACTACTCCGACGCGCCGCGGTTCCTGGTCCCGATCGCCCTGATCACGCAGGCGCGCTGGGCGGTGGTGGTGTGCTGGTTCTGGGGGCTGACGCTGAACATGCAGTCGGTGCTCACCCCGGACCTGAACTACTTCGTGTGGGTGCCGCTGGAGTTCGCGGAGTACTGGATCGCGCACGGCGCCGGAGTGCTCGCCCCGGTGGTGCTGGTGTGGGGGCTGGGCTACCGGCCCACCTGGCGCGGGTACGGGATCGCCTACGCGGCGACGCCGCTGTGGGCGGGGATCGCCATCACCGGCAACACCCTCACCGGCGCGAACTACGGCTACCTGAACCGGGCGCCGGCCGGGCCGAGCATCCTGGACCTGCTGGGGCCGTGGCCGCAGTACCTGCTGGTCGAGGCCGTGCTGATCGCCGCGGTGTGGGCGGCGATGACCCTGCCGTGGGTGCTGATCGACCGCCGCGCGGGCACCCCGCTCTCGGGGCGAGGAGGTCTCGTGCGGCGGCCGGTGCCCGATCAGGCGAGCGGCTCGAGCTCCGCCAGCCGCAGCGGGCCCTCGGAGGTCGTCACCACCAGGCGGTGATGCAGGCACGGCCGCGGGGAGGCGATCTCGAAGGGGCGGGTCTGGCGTCGCCACTCGAAGCGCGCGCGGAGCGGGCGTCGAGCACCTCCCAGCTCTGGCCGTCGTCCGAGCCCTCCAGCCGCCACGCGATCGGGTCCCCGCCCGTCTCCGCGGAGGAGGTGAGGGTGAGGAAGCGGGCCTGCATCGGCTCGCCGAGCTCGGGCAGGTCGAGCACGGCGCTCGCCGTCTCCAGCACGAGCTCGGTGCGGGCGTCGTCGTCCAGCGGCGGCGCGAGGGGTCCGCGGCGAAGAGGTCCCACAGCGGTCGCGGCCGCTGCCCCGGCGCGGTCGGCGAGGGAGGGATCGTGCCCCAGTCGCCGGGCTCCGCGCCGAGCTCGACCTCGATCTCGCCGCGGAGATCCGCGTGGTCGATCCACGAGTCCGCGTGCTCCGCGCCGCGCACCCGCATCCCGGTGATGCACACGTCCTCGGCACCGGCCGGCGCCCCGCCCGTGCCGTGCGCGGTGAGGGTGAAGCCCTCCCGGCCCAGCGGCCGCACCCGCACCGTCTCGAACAGCGGCGCGACCAGGTGATAGCGGCCCGTGCCGAGCCGCAGCGGGTACAGCCCCAGCGCCGCCAGCAGCCACCAGGCGCTCATCTCGCCGTTGTCCTCGTCGCCGGGATACCCCTGCCCGATCTGCTCGCCGACGAAGAGGCGCCGCCGCACCTCGCGGACGATCCGGGAGGCCTCCTCCGGCGCTCCCACGTGGTGGAACAGGAAAGGGATGTGATGGGCGGGCTGGTTGGAGAACCCGAACTGGCCCATCCGCACCGCCCGCGCCTCGACCATCTCGTGGATGGTGGTGTCGTAGGTGCCGCGGCGGTCGGCGCGCTCGGGCGTGTCCAGGTACTGCTCGAGCCGGCCGCGCAGGATGTCGCGGCCGCCGTGCAGGGCGGCGAGGCCCTCGGGGTCGTGCGGGGCGTGGAAGGCGAAGGTCCAGCCGTTGGCCTCCGTGAAGTCCCCTCCCCACTCCAGCGGGTCGAACTCCTCGGCCGGGACGGCGAAGGCCCCGTCGGAGCGTCGGCCGCGGAAGAACTCCGTCGTCCGATCGAACAGCAGGGCATAGTTCGCGCGCGCGCGGCGAGATAGGCGGACTCGCCGCGCGGCCGCTCGGCGCGGAGCCGGTCCCCCTCGGCCTCGGCCCGCCCGGCGAGCGGCGCCGCCTGCGCGGCGATGCCGGCGTCGTTGATGTGCGCCTCGAGGCTCCAGGAGACGCTCTCCCCCACCTCGGCGTCGGTGGCGACGTAGCCGCGGAACACGGCGGTCTCCCCGCCCTTGCGGCCCACCTCGGGCGCGCGGCGGGGCGACGGTCGCATTGCGCGCCGCGGCCTCGTAGGTCGCCTGCGGATCGGGCAGCGGCACGCCCTTGACCTGCAGGTCCGCGAAGGCGATGTCGCTGCTGGTGCCGGTCATGCAGTCGGCATAGCCGGGTGAGGACCAGCGGGCGATCCAGCCGCCCTCGCGGTGTCGCTGCACGAAGCCGTCGGCGAGCTCCGCGGCGAGCTCGGGGTAGAGCAGGGCGTAGGCGGGCCAGGCGGTGCGATAGGTGTCCCAGAAGCCGTGGTCGACGTACATCTGCCCCGGCACCGTCTCGGCGTTGGTGCGGGTGTCGGTCGCCGCGCCGCGCACGGGCGCGACGGGGCTCGCGTGGACGGGCTCGACCACCTCGGCGGTGCCGCGGTTCTCCCAGTGGGAGGACGGGTAGAGGTTCAGGCGGTAGAGGTCGCCGTACAGGGTGCGGCGCGCGGGGCGGTCGCGCCGGGCGCCTCGAGCACCTGCAGGCGGCGGGTCCACAGGGCGTGGGCCTCCTCGCGGACCTGCTCCAGGGTGCGTCCGGCGAGCTCGAGCGCAAAGGTGCGCTGTGCCTGGTCCTGGCCGAGCAGGCTCGTCACCAGACGAACCGTGATGGTGCGGGTGCCGGGCGCGAAGCTGAGCACGCCGCCTCCGCTGTCGCCCTCCGCGCGGCCGACGCGCACGGGGGCGGGTCGCACCTCGGCGAGCACGAACATGCGCGTCGCCCCGTCGGCCCGGTCGTACCCCTCCCGGGGCGAGGAGTCGATCCAGCCCTGGACCCGCCCGTCGAAGACGGCGCCGGCGGCGTCGAGGCGGCTGTGCGTATCCACGCCCTCGAGCAGGAGGTGGCCGGGCCCGGAGTCCTCCGGCAGGGAGATCTCGCAGACGGCGCCGTGGTCGGTGGGCGCCAGCCGCATCCCGATCCCGCCCTCGAGGGCGACGGCATAGAGGTCGGGGCGGGCGGTCTCGTCCGCGTGGGAGAAGGCGCGCTCGCGCGCGGCCGGGCTCGCGTCCGGGCTCTCGCCCAGCGGCGGCATCAGCACCAGCTGGTGGCGATCGCCCATCCAGGGGCTCGGCTGGTGGGTGAGGGACAGGCCCTGGAGATGGGTGCGGTGGTGCTGGTAGATCCAGCGGCGGGTGCGGGCGTCGGTCGCGGGGGTGAACTTCGCGAAGCCGTTGGGCAGGGCGGTGATCGGCAGGGTGTTCCCGCGCGAGAACTCGAAGGCCGAGCGGGTGCCACGCCGGGTGTCGACCCAGGCGACGGGGTCCTCGAGCGGCGGGTCCGCGGGCGGCACGGCGAGGGAGGGGCCATCGATCCACCCGTGCAGCGGGGCGGGCGGCGCGGCCTCCCCGGGCTCGGACTCGAGGTCCTCGAGGAGATCGGCCTCGTGGTCCTCGGGCACATCGACCTCGACCAGCACCTCCTCGATCCGGCGGCCGACGAGCGCCTCGAGCCCCACCTGGACGTCGTTCCACTGGTCGGCGTAGAGGATCCTCGCCTCGCCGAGCCCGCGGGCGGTGGCGAGGGAGCCGTGCTGGTCGCGGGGCTCGTGCTGCGAGAGGCGGGAGCCGTCGTCGAGGACGAGGTCGAGCGCGACATGGGTCGCGCCCCAGCTCAGCTCCTCGTCCAGGACCGGGTGCACGAACCAGCGCAGCACCTCGCCGGGCGCGATGGTGCGGCCGACGATCCCCGCCGCTCCGGCCTCGGCGGGCGGCGCCTGCTCGGCGCGCTCCCCCGCCACGGCCGCGTAGCGCACGGCGGTGATCGGCTCGGGCTCCCCGCCCGGGCGGGCGGGGCGCGGGGAGCCGACGGGTGCATGGTCCGGGGTGAGGATCATCGTGCCAGCGTAGCGAGACGGGGAGTCAGGACGGGTGAGGCGTGCGCGGGCGGGACGACGGGAGCGGGCACGCGCGGAGGGTGGACTGGGAGGTCGACGAGGGCGCCGAGCCGCTCACCTGAGCCGGCGCGGCTCCCGCGCGGCGGGATCGCGGTGGGCGCGGCGGCCGCGCCCGGTAGGACTCCCCGCCGCCCACCTGCGCGGCGGTCGCGCGCCGGGCGTCGGCCCCGTCGTCGACCAGGCGGATGTGGAAGGCGGCGTCCGCGCCGCACACCGTGCACACCGCGGTGAGCTTCACGACCTCCTCGGCCCGCGCCATCAGCTCCGGCGGCTGGGGAGAAGGGCTCGCCGTCGTAGGTGAGGCACAGCCCGGCGACGGCGACGTCGATCCCGGCGTCGAGCAGCCTGCTCGAGCACCGGCACGAGGGCGGGACCGAAGAACTGCGCCTCGTCGAGCGCGAGCGGCTCGACCCGGCCCTCGGCGCCCTCGGGCGCGGCCAGCGGCTCCTGCGGCGCCTCCGGGTCCTCGAGCATCCGGGCGGGCGTGCTACGGCCCAGATGGGTGCTGAGCCGGTCCGCGCCGCCGCGGTCGTCGAGGCTGTGGCCGACCACCTCGACGCGCCGACCCGCCAGGCGCGCCCGGTGCACGCGCCGCAGCGGCTCCTCGGTCTTGCCCGCGAACATCGGGCCCGCGATCACCTGCAGTCGTCCTGCCTCCATGGGGCGCATGGGAGCACAGTACGACCGCCGGCCGACATACAGTGCCGGGATGAGCATCCGTCGCCCCTCCCCGCTCGGCGGCCGACGTCCCTCCCGGGACGAGCTGACCGACTTCGCGACCCCCGACCCCGACGCGATCGACGACGTCGCCGGACCCGCGGCGGGGCGAGGACCTGCGCCTGCTGATCGTCGGCATCAACCCGGGGCTGTGGACCGCGGCCGTGAACGCCCCCTTCGCCCGGCCCGGGAACCGCTTCTGGCCCTCCCTGCACCGCGCCGGCCTCACCTCCCGCCTCGTGGACGCCTCCCGGGGCCTGGACCCCGAGGACGAGCAGGACCTCCGCACCCGCGGCATCGGGATCACGAACCTGATCGGCCGTGCGACCGTGCGCGCCGACGAGCTGGGCCGCGAGGAGCCGCGCGCGTCCGGCCGCCGCCTCGTCGAGCGGCTCGAGACGCCGCGTCCCCGCACGGTCGCGATCGCCGGGATCACCGCCTTCCGCACCGCCTACGCCCTGCCCCGCGCCCGGCTCGGCCGGCAGGACCCCGCCGAGGTCGAGGGCTGGCCGGCCGGGATCGACCTCCACGTCGTCCCCCAGCCCTCCGGCCTGAACGCCCACGCGACGATCGCCTCCCTCGCCGACGACTGGCGCGTCGTGGCGGCCGCCGCGGGTGTCCGTCACATGGACGAGAGCTGACGGGCGCCTGACAGGACGCGGTCGCGGAGCGAACGTGCTGGTCGCTCGCCGGGCCGCCCCGAGCCGATGTCCTACAGTGCCTCCAGGCCCCGGCGCGTGCGCCGTAACATCCCGAGACTGGAGGAGAAACGGTGAGCGAGCACCGAGCGCCCCGACAACCCCGATGACCACAAGCGGTTCTCCCTCGGCGAGGACTGGATCGCGACGCTCGTGGGGCTCGTCCTGTTCGGCGCCTGCATGGCCGGGCTGATCTCCTCGGAGCTGATCCCGTGAGCGCGACGGAGCGGACCACCGACGGCGCCGCGGCCGAGGCCTCCGCCCCCTCCCCCGCCCCGGCCCCGCGCGCCGCGCTCGGCTGGACCGTCGCGGGCCTCATGATCGTGGTGGCCCTGGCCTGGCTGGTCTCGGTGCTCACCGATGCGGTCCCCGAGCTCACCGAGGGCACCGCCGTCGGGAAGGTCGCGAAGTCGATCGAGTACCCGGTCTACGCGATCGCGCTCGGCTTCCTCGGCAACGCGGTGCTGTCCCTGACCGGTGTGCGCCGTCGCATGGCCGCGGCCTTCCGCACCGAGCTGTTCATCAAGGTGGGCCTGGTGCCGCTGGGCGCGAGCGTGAACTTCGCGATCGTGGTGCGCGCGGCGGGTCCCGCCGTGCTCCAGGCGATCCTGCTGATCACCGTAGTCTTCGCGTTCACCTGGTGGTTCGCCGGGCCGCTCGGGCTGGACGACAGGTCGCGGGCCCTGCTCGCCTCCGCCCTGTCGATCTGCGGGGTCTCCGCCGCCGTCGCGGCCGCCGGCGCCGTGGAGGCGAAGAAGGAGCGACTCGCCTACACCGCCACCCTCGTGATCGTCTTCGCCGTGCCCTCGATCTTCCTGCTGCCCTGGCTCGCGGATCTGATGGGGCTGTCCCCCGCGGTCACCGGCGCCTGGATCGGCGGCAACATCGACACCACCGCCGCGGTGACGGCCGCGGGCGCGGTCGCCGGCGAGCGGCCGCTGCAGATCGCCTCGATCGTGAAGGTCACGCAGAACGCGCCGCTGGGCATCGTCGCCGTCTCGCTGACGCTGTACTTCTCCTTCAGGGTCGCCCCCGCCGCCGGCCGGGCCGTCGCCGGCTCCGGCACGCGCCGCGTGGGAGATCGCCGCTCGCTGGCGATGCTCTGGGAGCGGTTCCCGAAGTTCGTGCTCGGCTTCCTGCTCGCCTCGGTCGTGGCGACGGTGCTCGCGGAGTCCCTCCCCGAGGCCGTCCTCGAGCCGCGGCTGGACGCCGCCAAGGAGCCGCAGACCTGGGCGCTGACCCTCGCCTTCGTCTCGATCGGCCTCGAGTTCAACGCCTCGAGCATCAGGGAGTCCGGCTGGAAGCCGATCGTCGTGTTCGCGGCGGCGACCGTCGTGAACCTCGTCGTCGGCCTGGGCCTGGCGCTCGCTGCTCTTCCGCGGCTTCACCTTCTGACCGCCCCGCGGGACGGGAGCCGGAGCGGGCCCCACGCAGGGCAGCGACCCCCTCGGCCCGAACCCGCTTGCGATGCCGGACCCCGCGTGCCAGGGTTGAACGGACCCAGGCGGGGCGAAGAGGCCGAGCTGGGAGCACGGTCGTCCCCGCACGTCGAGCACCTGGAGGTCCACTGTGAAACTGCCCTGGCTCACGCCCGTCCTCGAAGCGACCGGCCCCGTCGTCTCGGTCCACCTCGACACCACCCGGACCGACCCCCATGCCGCCGGCGAGCTCGAGGCCCGCTGGGGGCGGATGCGCTCCACCCTCGCGGCCGACGGCGCCCCGCAGGCGGCGCTCGCGCAGATCGAGGAGACGGTGCTCAGCCCCTCCACCCTCGGCGGACGTCAGGGCCGCTCCGTCTTCGCGAACGATGACGGGATCCTCGTGGACCGGGTGCTTCCGGCGCCTCCGCTGCAGGAGTCGGCCCACCGGGGCGAGTTCCCGCGGCCTCTCCGCCGCCGCGCTGCGGCTGATCCCCTTCGCCGTGCGACAGCCGCTGGTGGTCGTGGACCGGGCCGGTGCCGACCTGCACCTGCGAGCGCCGGAGAACCCGTCGATCGCCCACGGCCCGAACGGTCTGGGAGAGGACGCGACCGTCGAGGGCGGGCACGACGTCCTCCACAAGGCGAGCGTCGGAGGCGGGCCCCAGCACGGCTGGCGAGCCGACAACTTCGAGGCCCGCGTCGAGGACTCCTGGGAGCGCAATGCCGACGCGGTCGCCGAGGCCGTCGAGCGCGCGGCGCGCGAGCACCGCGTGGACATGGTGATGCTCAGCGGCGACGTGCGCGCGATGGGACTGCTGCGCGAGGCGCTGGGTCGTGAGACCAGCGAGCGGCTCCTGGAGGTCCCCGGCGGCGACCGCGGTGCCGCGCTGGACCGCGGCCCCTTCCGCGAGGCGCTCACCCGCGCCACCGAGGAGTTCATCGCCGCCCGGCGGCCGGGACCTCGAGGGCCGCTTCCGCGAGAGCCAGGCGCGCGACGGCGCCTCGGTCGGCGGCGCGACCGAGGTCGCCCAGGCGATCGGCCGCGGCCAGGTCGAGGAGCTGGTGTTCGTCACCGGCGGCGAGCCCGCCGGGATCGAGGAGCCGCTGCGCACGGCCCTGGCCATCGACGCCTCGGTCTCCGCCCTGCAGGAGGACGCGCTCGGGATCCCCGAGGGCGTCGGCGCGTCGCTCCGCTGGAAGGACGAGGCCACCCCGTCCAACAGCATCGGATCGATGTCCGGGGACCGCGCCCGCGAGTGAGCTGCGAGAGCGGGCGTCGCCGGCCGACGGGCAAGCCGTCCCCGACGGCAGGCCCCGCCTCCCGCACGGACGGTCCGCGCCGTCCGGGCCCCGCTTCCGGGCTCGACCGATCGGTCCCCGACCTCGACATCGGCCCGCTGTGCCACAGCATGGACGTGCCGGTCATCTCCGGCACGACGACCGCTCCGAGCGGAGATCGCAGACGCACGACGGAGAAGGAGGAGCAGTCATGCCCGAGGCATGGAACGAGAAGCGCGAACGCCAGTACCAGCACATCAAGGACGGCCAGCTCGACAAGGGCGTCCCCGAGGACGAGGCCGAGGAGATCGCGGCCCGCACCGTGAACAAGACCCGCGCCCAGCAGGGCGAGTCCGAGGAGGCCAGCCGGACCTCGCTCGAGGACAAGTCCCCGTCCGAGCGGGGCGGCGAGCGCTCGCACAGCGGCGCGAAGGGACGCACGAAGGAGCGACTGTACGAGGACGCCCGCCGGCAGGGGGTCGAGGGCCGCTCGACGATGACCAAGGACGAGCTGGAGGACGCACTCGAGGACCGCTGACCGCCCGAGGGTGACAGCCCGAGGGCGAGAGCTCGGTCGCAGAACTCCCCCGCACCCGCGAGCGACTTTCGGGAGCTTCTCAGGGACGCCGTCTACGCTCGCGGACGGCAACGGGGGAGTATCCGCCACGCCGCGCACGTCACCACGGGGACCGCCGAACGGGCCCCCGGGCGCGGCGGCCCACCGGCACAGGCCGGAGGGTGGAGAGACCCGGGTCCACCTCGCGACCCGGAAGGTCCTCCATGACCGTCTCCCCCTGATCTGGGCCGTCACCATCATCGTGGTGCTCGGGCTCCTCGCCTTCGACTACATCTTCCATGTGCGCAAGGCGCACATCCCCACCCTGCGCGAAGCGGCCGTGTGGTCCGCGCTCTACGTCGGCATCGCGCTCGCCTTCGGCGTGCTCGTCCTCGTCTTCGGCGGCGTCGACATGGGCACCGAGTACTTCGCCGGGTACGTCACCGAGAAGGCCCTCTCGGTCGACAACCTCTTCGTCTTCCTGATCATCATCGCCGGCTTCTCCGTGCCCCGAGAGGACCAGCAGAAGGTCTCGCTGTTCGGCATCACCTTCGCGATCATCGCCCGCTCGGGCATGATCGCCCTCGGCGCCGCCGCGATCGACAACTTCTCCTGGGCCTTCTACCTCTTCGGCGCGATCCTGCTCTACACGGCGATCAAGATGATCGTGGACGAGCTGAAGGAGGACTCCCACGAGGACTCCGAGGGCGTCTTCGTACGCCTGGTGAAGAAGGTCCTGCCCGCGACCGACGAGTACGACGGCGACAAGTTCTTCACCATCGAGAACGGCAAGCGCGTCCTCACCCCGATCTCGCTGGTCATGATCGCGATCGGCGCGACCGACATCCTCTTCGCGCTCGACTCGATCCCGGCGATCTTCGGCCTCACCCAGAACACCTACATCGTGTTCACCGCGACCGTGTTCTCCCTGCTGGGCCTGCGTCAGCTGTACTTCCTCATCGACGGGTCGCTCGACCGCCTGGTCTACCTCTCCTACGGCCTGTCGATCATCCTCGCCTTCATCGGCGTGAAGCTCGTCGTGCACGCGCGCACGAGAACGAGCTGGGCTTCATCAACGGCGGCGAGGCCGTGCACGCGATCCCGGAGATCACCACCGCCTTCTCGCTCAGCGTGATCATCGGCGTCCTCACGGTCACGGTCCTCGCCTCCCTGCTGTCCCCGAAGGGACGGGCGCAGGCCGCGGTGAACAACGCCCATCACGAGGCCCGCGCCTATCTCGAGATGACCTACCGCTCCTTCGAGGAGCGGCGGGACGCGATGTACGAGAAGATGCTCGCCCACGAGAAGATCGTCGACGGCCTGCCCGCGAAGTACGAGGACATCGTCGTGGCCGAGCGCGGCGTGCGCGAGCTCCTCGCCGACGCCCACCGCGTGCACGAGGCGCGGCTCGCCTTCAACGAGCGGGGCGAGCGCTCCGACGAGCGACCGGACGGCCTGCTGGTCACCCACCCCGACGGCACCGTCGCGACCGATCCCGGCGGCACGGTGATCACCCTCGCCGAGGAGAAGGAGCCGCGGGAGACCAAGGAGGCCAAGCGCCGCGCCCGCGAGCAGGCGCGCGCCGAGCACGCCGAGGCGCGCAGGGGCTGAGCGGGTCCCGACGGGCCGGACGGCCCCGCCGTGCCGCCCCCGGCCGGCCAGCCCACCGGGCGACTTCCGACAGCCGGGCGCCCCCGCCCGGCCGGCATCCCGCGGCTCGCCGCCCGTCGGCCCTCAGGACCATGGTCGGTCACGGGCGCTGGGCGTCACGATGTGGCTATATCACCGCATCGTGACGCCCAGCGCCATCTCTCGGCCGTCGTCCAGCCCGCTCGCGGCGCCCGAGCACGCCGAGCACGAGCAAGACCTGCGCCGCGACATAGGTCGCCATCACCCACACCTCGTGCACCGGGAGGGTGAGCACGTCGAAGGTGTTCAGGGCAATGAGGGAATCGGAGACCACGAACACCGCTCCCCCGATCCCGCCGCGCACGCCGAGACCGGTGGCGAGCACCGCCATCGCGCAGATCGCCGCGGCGTAGACCACCAGCGCGGGCAGCGAGCACCCCGGCCGACGGGGCGCACAGGCCCACGATCACCACCGCCGCGGCGAGATAGGGGCGACACCGCGGCAGGGCGCGCGAGCAGCGAGCCTCCCCGCGGCGGCCACAGCGCGAGCGCGTAGACGATCTGGGCGAGCAGGAAGGCGCCGAGCATGGCGAGGAACTGCGCCTGCCCGTCGAGGAACCGCGGCAGGGTGTCCCCCGCCCACGAGAGCACGAGCCCCAGCGCGACGAGGCGGACCAGCCGACCGCGCGGCGGCTCCGTCCCGGCCAGCGGCGCGCCGAGCGAGCAGCGGCATCAGGAGCGGCTGGGTCACTTCCGCGACGGGTCCGCCGCCGCGCGGCTGCGCTCCGAGATGCGCCGCCGTGACCAGGGCGAGCGCGAGAAGCGCGCCCGGGTCGCGGCGCCGACGCCTCCTCGCATCCCGCGCATGGCCCGAGCCTACGCGGGCAGGCGTCGCGGCCGGCGCGCACCGGACGGGCGCACCGTCGGCCGGGAAAGCAGATGACGGCGCGTCCGGGACCGGGCAGACTGCCGGGATGACCGAGACCTCTCCCTCGAGCCCGTCGTCGGCCACGGACGACGCCAGGACTCCCCCGCCAGCCGACCTCGAGCGGCTCCTCGCCCTCGCCGCCGATCACGGGCTCGACCTCGTCGGCGACTCGCTGCGCACCGAGGAGATCGGCCTCGACTTCCGCGTCGCCTTCGCCCGGGCACGGGACGGCCAGGACTGGGTCGCGCGCATCCCCCGTCGTGCCGAGGTGCCGTCCCGCGCCGCGGTCGAGGGCCGGCCGCTCGCCCACCTCTCCCCGCACCTGGACGTCGCGATCCCCGACTGGCGGATCAGCACGGAGCGCCTGATCGCCTATCCCCTCCTGCCCGGCACCCCGGGGCTGACCGTCGACCCCGACGGCACGGTCCGGTGGCACCTGGACATGGCCTCGACCGAGTACGCCCGCACCCTCGGCATCTTCCTCGCCCAGCTCCACGCGGTGGACCCGGTCGCGGCCGCCGCCACCGGGATCCCGTCCCGCACTCCGGAGCAGGTCCGCGACACCTGGCGCGAGGACCTCGCCCGCGTCGCCGAGGCCTTCCCGATCGCACCCGCGCCGCGGGAGCGCTGGGAGGCGTGGCTGGCGGAGGACTCCTTCTGGTCGGACCGCGGCGTGCTCACCCACGGCGAGGTCTACCCGGGCCACACCCTCGTAGAGGGCGAGCGGCTCAGCGCAGTGCTGGACTGGACCACCGCGTCCGTCGGCGATCCGGCGCGGGACTTCATGTTCCACCGCGCGAGCGCTCCCCGGAGGCCTTCGCGGCGACGATCGCCGCCTACGAGGCCGGCGGCGGCACCGTCCACCCGCGGCTCGGGGAGCACGCCGAGGAGATGTTCTCCGCCTCCCCGCTCGCCTACGGGCTCTATGCGCTGGAGACCGGTGCGGAGGAGCACCGCGCCGCGGCGGCGGCCGCGCTCGACCCTCCGGACGCCGACTGAGGCGGGCGCGAGAGAGGCCGCCAGGACGGGGCGCCGGGGCCGAGCCGACCGGCCCGGCCGCCGCGAGGCCGACGGGCCGCCCGCCGTCGGCTGACCGCGCGGCGGACTGACTCTGTGAAGGGCGCCACAGGACGCGCCATGACTCACACCATGCCGCTCCGAACAGGAAGCCCACCGCGTCACCGCAGGTCAGAGACGCGCAGAACCTGCCTCGGCGAGTCATGCCCTCGAACCGGAAGAGTAAAACCCCGGTCAGTTCCGGGGCCGGGTCCTTGCCGCGAGGGGGCGGTGAGCCCCTACGGTGGCCGACGTCCGAAGAGGTCGAGCCGCGCCCGCCCGGGGCCGCCGACCGCCCACGACCTGAGAGGACGTCCCCTTGTCCAAGCACAGCACCCACGCCCAGCGCACTTCCCGCGCCGCCACCCTCCGCCGCGGCCTCAGCCGCTCGGCCGTCGCCGTCGCCGGCGGCGCCGTCGTCGCCTCCGGCATGATCGCCGCGACCACCACCTCCGCCTCGGCCGCCACCGGCTGGGACGAGGTCGCCGCCTGCGAGTCCGGCGGAAACTGGTCCATCAACACCGGCAACGGCTACTACGGCGGCCTGCAGTTCTCCCAGCAGACCTGGGAGGGCTTCGGCGGCACCGAGTACGCCTCGACCGCCGACCAGGCCTCGAAGAGCCAGCAGATCGCGGTCGCCGAGCGCGTCCTGGCCGTGCAGGGCAAGGGCGCCTGGCCCACCTGCGGCGTCTCGATCAACGGCGGTTCCGACACCTCGGGCGCCCCCACGGCCGAGGAGCAGGAGGAGGCCCCCGAGCAGGAGCAAAGAGGCCCCGGCCGAGGAGCAGGAGCAGCAGCAGGCTCCCGAGCCCCGCGAGTCCGACCAGCAGGCGAACCGCTCCACCGAGCGCGAGAGCACCGAGCCCCAGGGCGACTGGAGCTGCGACGGTGACGGCATCGCCGACAACTGCGACGAGAACGGCTTCACCAAGGAGACCGAGAAGAAGCAGGAGGAGCCGAAGCGAGCAGGAGGCCCCGGCCGAGGAGGCCGCCCCGGCCCCGCAGGCGTCCAAGGGCGAGCCCGGCTCCAAGGCCACCGGCGACCTCTCCGTCGCCGGCACCCTCGAGGTCGACGGCAAGATGGGCCCGAAGACCATCACCGCCCTCCAGGACTGGCTGGGCGTCGAGCAGACCGGCGAGATGGACGAGGAGACCACCCTCGCCCTGCAGGCCTGGGCCAAGACCTCGCAGGACGGCGTGATCGGCGAGGACACCGTCGCGGGCCTCCAGCACGAGGTCGGCGCCGCCCAGAACGGCTCCGACGAGATCGACGGGGACACCGTCGAGGTCCTGCAGGCCTTCCTGAACCTCTACTGATCCCCTCAGCGGCCGCGCCCCCGACGGGGCGATGACCGCCTGCGGCTCCGCCGCACCCTCCCG
Source organism: Brachybacterium sp. GPGPB12 (assembly GCF_038396325.1). Lineage (NCBI taxonomy): Bacteria > Bacillati > Actinomycetota > Actinomycetes > Micrococcales > Dermabacteraceae > Brachybacterium > Brachybacterium sp. GPGPB12. The sequence goes on from NZ_CP149573.1 coordinate 1,261,313, forward strand.
GACGGCCGGATCGCCCCTCGTGGGCGGCCCGGCCGTCCGTCGTTCCCGTGTCAGCGCCTCCGGGACTCCTCGGCGAGAGTCGCCGAGCGCACCGCCTCTCGGCGGACCTGAAGCGACTGCCGGCCGCCACCGGCAACCGTTGACAACCGAACGAGCAGACCCGGCCCACGCCCCGCCATACGACCGACGTCTTCACCGCTGCAGCGACACCCCGGCAGAAGAAGGACATCAGGCCGTTCAGCGGGCCCCGGCGAGCGCAACGACGCGACCGTGTACGGCATGTACTCCTGGTCCCGCAAGCTCGGCCAGGCGATCGCCGGCGGTCTCGTCTACCCGCTGAGCACGAAGCGGGTCGACGAGAACGTCGCGATCCTCGAGGAGCGTCACGCGGCGGCCGCCGCCTCGGCCTCCGAGCAGGCCTGATCCCCGTGCGACGACGGCCCCGGTCACAGGTCCGCCGACGCACATAGGCTCGACGGAGACGGAGAGCGCGTTCCTCCCGCCCTCCCTCCCCTCGCTCCTCGGTCCCACCAGATCCACCCGCATCCCCTCCCGGGAGCGCGTCACCACCACAGAACGGAGACACCATGTCGGAGAAGAACGTCCGCCTCGGCATCATCGGATTCGGCGCTCAGGGCGGCATGTACGCCGGCCTCCTGGCCGACGGGAAGATCGCGGGCATGACGCTCGGCGCCATCGCCGACACCGATCCCGCGAAGAAGGACGCCGCCGCGGAGAAGCACGCGGGCACCCCCTTCTACGACGACTACGTCGAGATGCTGGACTCCGGGGACGTCGACGCCGTGGTCACCACCGTGCCGCATTACCTCCACCCCGAGATGACGATAACCGCGATCGGCAAGGGCATCCACACACTCACCGAGAAGCCCGCAGGCGTCTACACCAAACAGGTCGAGGAGATGAACGCCTTCGCGGCCGACCATCCCGAGACCACCTTCGCCATCATGTTCAACCAGCGCACCAACCCCGTCTACACCGACCTCAAGGCGCTGATCGACTCCGGCGAGCTCGGCAGGCGCGCCACACCTCCTGGATCATCACGTCGTGGTGGCGCCCGCAGGGCTACTACGACCAGTCCGAGTGGCGCGCGACCTGGGGCGGCGAGGGCGGCGGCGTGCTCGTCAACCAGGCTCCCCACCAGCTTGACCTGTGGCAGTGGCTCGCCGGTACTCCGAAGAAGGTCTTCGCGAAGCTCGCCTTCGGCTTCCAGCGCGACATCGCCACCGAGGACGAGGTCAACGCGCTCGTCGACTTCGGCGAGGGCGTCACCGGTCATTTCATGACCTCGACCAACGACATCATCGGCACCGACCGCCTCGAGCCGCTGTTCGACGAGGGCAAGGTCGTCGTCGACAAGTCGAACAAGGTCACCGTCTACCGCCTGTCGGAGGACGAGCGCGACCTCAGCGACAAGATGACCATGGAGGACGTGGCCAAGCTGTTCCGCGGCGAGATGGACGCCTCCTCGCTGTACACCGTCGAGGAGAGGACCTACGAGTCGGCCTGGGGCCAGCAAGACATCGACGTCCTGACCAACTTCGCCGCTCACGTCAACGACGGCACCCCGCTGATCGCCGACGGCGCCGAGGGCATCAACGGCGTCCGCCTGGCCTCCGGCATGCGGCTGTCGGCCTGGACCGGTCGCGAGATCGACCTGGTCGACTACCCGGCCGAGGAGTACCTCTCCGAGCTGAACAAGCGCATCGAGGAGGAGGGGAAGTTCCCCACCCGCTCCTGAGCGCTCTCCGTGCGGCCCGGCGCCGACCTCTCGTCGGCCCGGGCCGCGCCCGCATCCCCACCGCCATCGCACTCTTCGAAGGAGAACACCCATGCCCGTCCTCGGACTCCAGCTCATGATGCTCAAGGACCAGATCAACGAGAAGGGGATGTACGAGGTCCTGCGCCAGGTGCGCGAGCTCGACATCGACGCCGTCGAGGTCTCCCAGGTGGAGATGACCGACGAGCTCATCGATGACCTCGTGCGCGGCAAGGCTGACCTCGGCATCGAGACCGCCGCGATGAGCGTCTCGATCGCCCCGGGCGGCAACGGCTTCGCGCTCGAGACCGAGTTCGACCGCGCCGTCGAGGCGTGCGAGAGGACCGGTGCGCGCTTCCTGCGCATCGGCATGATGCCGTTCTCGGCGATGACCTCGAAGAAGGCGGCCGAGGACTGGGCGGCCTCCGTCGAGCCCTATGCGGCCCGCCTCGCCGCGAAGGGCATCACGCTCTGCTACCACAACCACCACGTGGACCTCATCCAGTTCGACGGCGAGCGGATCTTCGACATCGTGCGCCGCGTCGCCCCCTCGTTGCTGTTCGAGGTGGACCTGCACTGGGTCCAGCGCGGCGGCATGGCTCCGCTGGACATGCTCGAGGCCTATTCCGGCACTTGCAAGCTCATCCACGTCAAGGACTTCCGCGTCGCGCCGATGCCCGAGGACGCCGTGAGGCGCTTCGACGCCGGCGAGATGGACATGAAGGAGTTCTACGGGACCTTCCTCTCCCTCGGACAGTTCGCCGAGGTGGGCCAGGGCAACATGAACTGGCCCGCGCGCTGCCCGCCGCGGAGAAGGCCGGTGCCGAGTACTTCCTCATCGAGCAGGACGACACCTACGGCCGCGACCCGATCGACTGCATCCGCGAGTCCCGCGAGTACCTGAGGTCCATCGGCTACTGAGCCCCGCCAGCAGAACCGGGACTCCAGGAGTACGCCGTGGCGCTGAGCTCCGCACCGTGCCGCCTGAGTCCCCTTCCCGCCGCCACCCCCGGGCCCGACGCCCGCCGACCGTCCCGCACGGTCCGGCGGGCGTCGTCGTCCTCCGGGATCCCCCGGTCTTCCAGAACCCCCTTGCGCTTGACGTCACGTCAAGCGGAAAGATCGTGATCGCACCGAAGGAGACCGACGAGAGGAGGAGCCATGGAGTCGCCCCAGCACTCGGCCCCGGAGTGGTCGATCCAGGAGATCGTCCGCAGCACCGGCGTCACCAGCCGCACCCTGCGCCACTACCAGCAGGTGGGCCTGCTCGCCCCGAGCCGCACCGGCCACGGCGGGCAGCGGTTCTACGACGGCGCGTCGCTGCGCGCCTGCAGCGGATCCTCGTCCTGCGCGAGCTGGGGCTCGGGCTTCCCGAGATCGGCCGCGTGCTCGACGAGCAGGTCGAGACGGTCTCCGCGCCGCGGGCGCATGCCGCGCGGCTCGAGAGGGAGCAGGAGCGCCTGTCCCGCATCGTCGCCTCGGTGCAGTCCACGATCCGGATTCTCGAGACAGGAGGAGAGCTCATGACGGACACGATGTTCGACGGATTCGACCACACGCAAGACCGCGAGGAGGTCGAGGAGAGGTGGGGCGAGCAGGCCTACGCCGATTCCGACCGATGGTGGCGCTCGTTGAGCGACGCCGAGAAGGAGGGCTTCCGCGAGGAGGTCGACGCCCTGGGGGCAGGCTTCGCCGACACCTCGGCGCGCGAGCCGCCCGCGGAGCACGAGGAAGTCCAGGCGCTGGCGGCTCGGCTGTACACCTGGATCAGCGCGGGCTGGGGCGGGAAGCGGCCCGGCGCCGAGGCCTTCGTCGGGATCGGCGACATGTACGTCGCCGATCCCCGCTTCGGGGCGACCTTCACCGTCGACGGACGGCCCTTCGCCGAGCACGTCCGCGACGCGATGACGGTCTACGCGCTCGAGCACCTCGAGTGATGACCCGCCCGCAGGGGCCCGGACGCCGAGAGCCGTGCGGGCCCCTGCGTCGTCCTGCCGCGGCAGGCACCGAGCGGGGCGAGCTCCGCGGGACCGGCACAGCCGGCGCCGCCCGCACCGTTACCATTTCGTGATTCGCCCCACGCCGTCGGCGCTGTGACCGGCTTCCTGGACGCCGCCGGAACGCGGCATCGGGGTTCGGGGCGTACCGTCGCCCGGGCCAACGATCCCCAGGAGGCACAGTGAAGGTCCGAAGCACCTCAGCCCTGCGGCGCACCCTCGCCGCGCTCACGCTCACCGCCGCGCTCGGTCTGACCGCCGCGTGCGGCGGCGGGCAGGACGATGCCTCGCAGGCGTCCGACGGCGGCGGGCAGGCGGCACCGGCCGCCTCCGACGGCGGCGGCGCGGCCGACGACCCGCAGGCCCAGGAGGCCGACGTCTCCGACGTGCCCGAGGTCGTCGCGACCGTCAACGGCACGGAGATCACCAAGGACGACTTCGTCCAGACCTACCAGTCCCAGTACCAGCAGATGGCGATGCAGCAGCAGGCCGGCGGGCAGGCACCCGACGAGGAGCGGCTGAAGACCCAGGTCGCCGAGCGGCTCGTGAACAACGAGTCGCTGCGCCAGGGGGCCGAGGACGCGGACATCAAGGCCAGCGACAAGGACATCGACACCACCCTCGACGAGATCGCGAAGCAGAGCGGTCTGGGCTCGGGGGACGAGGTGGTCAGCGCCCTCGAGCAAGCAGGGCATCTCCGCGGAGCAGGTCCGCCAGGACGCCGCCTCGCAGTTCGCCATCACGACCTACATCGAGCAGGAGGCCGACATCGCCGAGCCGAGCGACGAGGAGCTGAAGGCCCAGTACGACGCGTTGGTCGAGCAGCAGTCCGCCGCCGGCGGCTCCGCCGAGGAGGTCCCCTCCTTCGAGGAGATGAAGGACCAGCTCGCCCAGCAGGCCACCATGCAGCGAGCAGAACGAGGCCGCCACCGAGATCGCCGGGAAGCCGCGCGAGTCAGGGGACGTCACGATCAACGTCTGACACCTCGCCGGGCCGACCGTCCCCTGCTCCGCCCGCACTCCCGGCGCACCTGCCCCGGCTCCGCCCCGCGGTCCGGCCCCCTGCGCCGCCCCGCACCCCGGCCCCCTGCGCCGCCCCGCACCCCGGCCCCCTGCGCCGCCCGCACCCCACCGGGCCGGCCGTTCGCCGGTGCGGAAGCGACACGCACAACGAGAGGCAGATCTCGACCGGCATCTCTCCTCGATACCGGTCGAGATCTGCCTCTCGATTCCTGAAGGATCCCGGCGGGGCGGCCCGCCGGGACCCGTCCGCTCCGGATCAGACGGTGCCGGCGCGGAGCGACTCGGCGATGTGCTCGGCCTGACGGATCGCGAGCGCCACGATCGTCAGCGTCGGGTTCGCCGCGGCACCGGTCGTGAACTGCGAGCCGTCCGAGACGAACAGGTTCGGCACGTCGTGCGCCCGCCCGAAGCGATCCACCACACCGTCCTCCGGCCGCTCGCTCATCCGGCAGGTGCCCAGGTTGTGCGTGGAGGGGTACGGGGTGGTGCGATGCGTGCCCACCGCCCCCACGGCCTCGTACAGCGCCTCGCCGCGGGAGTAGGCGTGCTCGCGCATCGCGAGGTCGTTGGGGTGATCGTCGAAGTGGACGTGCGCGACCGGCAGTCCGTGCTGGTCCGTGACGGTGGGGTCGAGCGTGACGGCGTTGGACTCCTGGGGCATGTCCTCCCCCACCAGCCAGCGACCGGCGGTGTTCTCGTAGGCGTCCAGCAGACGGGTGAAGCTCGGCCCCCAGGAGCCGGGCTCGACGAAGGTCGCCATGAAGGCGGGCCCCAGAGAGATGGTCTGGATGTAGTAGCCGCCGGCGAAGCCGCGGGAGGGGTCGTGCACGGACTCGTCGCTGATGCTTCCGGCCATCGTCTCGCCCCGGTACATGTGCACCGGCTTGTCGAACTGCGCGTACACGCCGCCGGTCATGTGGCGCATGTAGTTGCGGCCCACGAGGCCGGAGGAGTTCGCGAGCCCGTCGGGGAACAGCGACGAGGAGCTCAGGTGCGGCGAGGCGCGGCGTCTCGATCGCGTTGCCGGCGACGCACACGAGCTTCGCCGCCTGGCGGTGCAGGTTGCCCTCGGCGTCGAGGTAGAGCACCGCGTCGACCCGTCCCGTCCGGTCGTGCAGGATCTGCGCGACGTGGGAGTCGGGCCGCAGGTCGAGCTTGCCCGTCTCGAGGGCGCGCGGGATCTCGCGCACCATCGTCGACCACTTCGCGCCGCTCTTGTCGCCCTGGAAGTTGAAGCCGTCCTGGATCGAAGCGGGTCGGCCGTCATAGGGCTCGGCGTTGGTGCCGTAGGGCCCGGTGGCGTAGTGGCGGTAGCCGAGCTTCTCGGCGCCGGCGGCGAGGACCTTGTAATTGTTGTTCGCCGGCGGCGGCGGCCGGCCCCCGCGGTGGGTGGAGCCGATCGCGTCCTCGGCGCGGGTGTAGTACGGCTCGAGCTCCTCGTAGCTCAGCGGCCAGTCCATCAGGCTCGCGCCGTCGACCCGGCCGTAGGTGCCGCGGGTGCGGAACTCGTGCGGCTTGAAGCGCGGGGTCGCCCCGGACCAGTGGGTGGTGGTGCCGCCGACGGCCTTGACGATCCAGGCCGGCAGGTTCGGGAAGTCCTTCGCGATGCGCCAGCCGCCGGAGGTGGTGCGGGTGTCGGCCCACGCCATCTGGTCGAAGGCGGCCCATTCGAGGTTCATGTAGTCCTCGCCGCGCAGGTACGGGCCGGCCTCGAGCAAGACGCACTCGATGCCCGCCTTGGTCAGCTCGTAGGCGAGGGTGCCGCCGCCGGCGCCCGACCCGATGATGACGACGGCCTCGGTGGAGTGGTCGATCTCGCTCATGCCTCGTCGCCCCTTCGTCCCGCGGCCGGTGCGTCCGGCGCGCGCCCTGCTCTGTCCTGCCGGGACGGCGGCGCCCCGGACGCTCTTCGTGGTCGCCCCGCGGGGGAGATCGGAGACGACCTCCTCCAGCGGCTCCCCGTCGTACTCCTCGATCCGCGGATCCGGCGCGCCAGTCCAGATCGTCGAAGCCGCGGTGGAGGTAGCCGCCCTTCTCGAAGGAGGGGCCCTCGTAGCCGATCACCTCCCAGACCTCCTCGTCCTCGTAGAGGCTGACCACCACGGTCTGCCGCACGAAGCCGAAGAAGGTCGTGTGCTGGATGCGCAGCAGCAGCGGCGCGCCTCCTCGGGGCTCAGCTCGGCGAAGCGGCCGTCCGCGAGGGCCTCGAGGGAGTCGAGGCCGTGGGCGAGCTTGACCCGCATCCACGCGCTCTCCTCCGCGGCGCAGCGGACGGTGTCCGCGGCCCGCCGGTAGGCCGAGTCCGGCACGCGCTCGTGCGGGAACGCGGCCTTGATCAGGGCGGTGAGCGTCGCCTCCGCCTCGTCGGTCCCTTCGATCTCGTTCACGGCCTCGTCGCCGTCCGGTGCGCTCATGGCGTCTCCTTCCCACTGCATCTTCGTCAGTGACCTGGGGCACACGATAGGCAGGGGTCGCGGCGAGCGCACAGCGCAGTTATCACCGGGCGAGAACGCCGACGGGTGCCGCGGTCAGTGGGTCTGCGCCCCCAGACGATAGGCGCGCCCGGCGCGGGAGGCGCAGGCCCGCACCCGGTCCTCGACGTGGCGGAGGCGCCCCTCGTAGGCGGCGACCGGCGCGGAGACCGCGACGGTGCCCAGCGGCATCCCGTCGTCGGCCTTGATCGTCGCGGCGAGGGCGCTGGAGCCGGGCACGAACTCCTGATGCTCCCAGGCGATGCCGCGCTCGGCGATCTCGGCGAGCTGGCGGCGCAGCCTCCGCCGGGTCTAGGAGGGTGCGGTCGGTGTGGGCACGCAGCGGCCCTGCCAGGTACTCCTCCTGCTCGTCGGGAGCGAGGCAGGCGAGCCCCGCCTTCCCGAAGGCGGTCGCGTGCGGGCTCTCGTGGAAGCCGAAGCCGAGCGGGGACAGCCGCGGAGCCTGCGGCGAGTCGGAGACGTGCACGACGACGAAGTCGGTGCCGCGGTGGATCGCGAGATAGGCGGCCATGCCCAGGTCACGATGCATGGCGTGGACCTCCTCGCGCACAGAGCGCGGGATGCCGAGATCGTCATGGAGGCCGACGGCCAGGCGGTGCGGCTTGTAGCCCAGCGCGAAGCGCTTCTCCGTGCGCAGGTGCACGAGGTACTCGGAGCGGATCAGCTCCTGCGCGATCCGGTACACCGTGGGCAGCGGGATCGAGGTCGCCTCGGAGATCCCCCGAGCGGTGTGTTGCTGCCGTGCTCCGCCACCGCCTCCAGCACCGCGATCGCCCGGGCGACCTGGCCGCCCTGGTCCTGGGCTGATCGGCCTGTGTCGTTCGAGGTCATCGTCGTCCTCCTTCCGGCGACCATTGTGCCTGAGCTCTGCTTCTTGCCCTGCGAGAATCGAGGTTCCCCGCGCGTGCCGGATACGGCAGGCTGGTCCCGTCACCTCTCAGAAAGGACCCGACGATGATCCTCATCAACGTGAAGTTCCCTGTGAAGCCCGAGTTCGCCGACCGCTGGCCCGAGATCGCGAGCGAGTTCACCGAGAACACGCTCGCCGAGCCGGGCAACCTGTGGTTCGAGTGGTCGCGCGGCCGTCAAGGATCCCAACACCTACGTGCTCATCGAGGCGTTCACCGACGAGGGCGCCGGCCCGCACGTGGACTCCCCGCACTTCAAGAAGATGCAGGAGGAGTTCCCGCAGTACCTCACGGCGACGCCGCAGATCATCTCCCACCAGATCGACAGCGACGGCTGGGGCCCGATGGGCGAGATCTCCGTCGACTGACAGCGGCGCGAGCTGGCGTCGGAGCGGCAGGCCCTGCGCTTCGGGAGGCTCGCCCGTCGCCACGACGGGCCGACGCGGGGGCGTCCACCGGGCGGTGGGCGCCCCCGCCGCGTCGTCCTGCCGAATGCTCCCGCCCGTCACCCCTCATCCCGGTCATCGCCCTGCCCGTCACACGCCGCTCACGGTGAGCATCAGGCCCCTCGCCGACCGCGAGCCGGGCAAGCGCGGCGATGACGAGGCCCACCTACCGACGGCCTCGGCGAGGGCAGGTGGTCGTCGGGCGAAGCACCCGGGAGCGAGGGAGGCGATCGGCTCGTCGACGCGCACGAGGAGGGAGGGAGGCCACCGCTCCATCGAGCGATGAGCGCGGCCGGATGAGGCATGCACCTCCCTCCCCAGACCTTGCACTCAGTGCAAATTTCGACCTACTGTGCTGGAGGCGGTCGAGACCGCCGACCGCGTCGAGCGGGGACGAGCAGAGAGGGGCCAGGTGGCGACCCGGACGAGAGAGGTGCCCGCCGTGAGCGGCGAGACGGACGGCAGGACGGCAGGCTCCGAGGGCGCGGCCCCGGCGCGTGTGAACCCGAACATTGTGATGGCGGTCTGTCGCTCGCCGGCGCCTTCGTCATCATCCTCAACCAGACGCCGCTGAACACTGCAGGCCGCCGGCGTTCATGGCGGACTTCGATATCACCGCGAATGCCGCCCAGTGGGTGACCACGCTGTTCATGCTGGTCAACGGGATCATGATCCCCGCGACGGCGTTCCTGATCCAGAAGTTCTCCACCCGCACGATGTTCTTCGCGGCGATGGGCATCTTCGCGCTGGGCACGCTCATCTGCGCGGTCGCGCCGGTGTACGCGGTGCTCCTGGTGGGCCGCGTGGTGCAGGCCGCCAGCGGCGGCATGATCATGCCGCTGATGCAGACGATCCTCTTCGCGATCTTCCCGATCCACCGTCGCGGCACAGCGATGGGCACCTTCGGCCTCGTGATCTCCTTCGCCCCGGCGATCGGCCCGACCCTGTCGGGCTTCATCGTGGACCACTGGTCCTGGCGGGTGCTGTTCGTGATGATGTCGCCGATCACGCTCGGCGCGCTGGTCTTCGCCCATCTCACGCGCGCAATGTCACCGAGCAGACCGATCCCCGCCTCGATGTGCTCTCCCTGATCCTGTCGACCTTCGGCTTCGGCGGCCTGCTGTTCGGATTCTCCGCGGCGGGCACCTCCGGCTGGGCGAGCGCGCAGGTGATCGCGCCGCTGGCCGTCGGGGTGGTCGCGCTGGTGTGGTTCGTGCGGCGTCAGCCGCGGATCGAGGAGCCGCTGCTGCAGCTGCGGGTCCTGCGCACTCCGATGTTCACCCTCGGCACCGTGCTGGGCATGCTGGTGTTCATGGCGATGATCGGCGGCATGCTGATGATCCCGCTGTTCATGCAGAACATGAGCGACTTCTCCGCGATGGAGTCGGGGATGGTGCTCGCTGCCGGGCGCGGTCGTCATGGGCGTCATGTCCCCGGTGACGGGCCGGATCTTCGACCGCTTCGGAGCCCGGGTGCTCGCGATCGTCGGCTTCGCGCCGCTGGCGTCGATGAGCCTGCTGCTGGCACGGCTCACCCCGGAGACCTCCTTCGCCTACATCGCGATCGTCAACGCGGTGCGGATGCTGGGCACTGCGATGGTGATCATGCCGGTCACCACGGCGGCGCTGAACCAGCGCCGCGGCGCCTCATCCCCCACGGCGCCGCCGTGAACAACACCCTGCGCCAGATCGCCGCCTCGGTCGGCACTGCCGTGCTGGTCACCGTGATGACGGTCGCCGCGCTGGACCCGGCCGAGCACGGGGTCGAGGGCCAGATCCACGGCGTCGACGTCGCGTTCGACGTCTCCGCAGGGATCGCCGCGCTGGGCCTCGTCGGGGCGTTCTTCCTGCGCAACTCGAAGCCGGCCGAGGTCCCCGGCCCCGAGAGCTGATCCCGGCCCTCCGGCTCACCGCTCTGCGCTCCCTCCCCCGCGACCCCGTCGACCCGTCCCGGTCGGCGGGGTCGCCCTCCCCGGCCGTCCGCGTCGCCGCAGGTCCGATGAACGAGCTCCCGTCGGCCAGGCCGTCCGACGGGCCGCCGCCGTAGACTCTCGAGGGTGACGCCGCTCACAACGCCCCTGCCGGAGGCCGCGCTGGCCTCCGTGGTGGAGCTCGCCCGGGACCGGGCGCCCTCGCTGCAGGTCGCCGATCTCGCCGATGCGGCCGGCTACAGCCCCTTCCACTTCTCGCGGCTGTTCAGCGCGCGGCTCGGGATCGGCCCCGGCCAGTACCTGATCGCCCTGCGCGTCGGACGGGCGAAGGAGCCGCTGCTGGCGGACGACGCCGCGGTCATCGACGTGGCCTGCGAGGTGGGCTTCGACTCCCTGTCGAGCTTCGGCCGCCGCTTCCGCAAGCACCGTCGGCGTCACCCCGGGGCGCTGCGCCGCCTCGCGCAGACGGTCGCCGATGCTCCCCCGCGCCCCTTCACGATGCGCGTCCGCATCCTCTGGGCGCCCGGGCAGTGCGGGCGGTGCTGGAGCTCCCCGAGGGCGCGGACCGGCGCGGCGATCCCTCGATCTGGGTGGGCTGGTACCCGCGGCCTGCGCCGATCGGCCTGCCGGCCTCGGGCGTGCTCGTCACGGGCGTCGACCACGTCGACCTCCCCCTGTGCGCGGGCGCCCCGTTCCTGCTCGCCTTCGCGGTGCCGCCGCACGCCGATCCGCTGGACCTGCTCGCACCGCGGGCGCCGATGGTCGCGGCGCACCCTGCGCCGCTGACAGGTCCCGGGGAGGTGACGCTCCGCTTCGGGACCTCCGCGGCGGGCGGGAGCGTGCCGATGCTCTCCGCGGCCGCCGGCGCCGCGCCCCGCCTGATCCCGCGGCGCCGCGGCGGCGCGGACTGCGCATGATCGGACGCACCTCCGCCCCGCCCCCGCCCTAGCGTGGGAACCCCGGCCGGACCGGCCGCGGCCGCCGCAAGGACCACGACCACAGGAGGAACCATGACCCGCAGCACCGGCACCACCACCTGGCTCGATCTCTCCGCCCAGGACCTCTCCGCCGTGATGCCCTTCTACTCCGGTCTGTTCGGCTGGGAGGTCGAGGGCCTCGGCGAGGAGTTCGGCGGCTATCGGATCCTCCGCAACGACGGGAAGCTCGTCGGCGGCGCGATGTCCGTGGCGGGGATGACCTGCCCCGAGGGCGACCCCCTGCCGTCCGAGTGGGGCGTCTACCTCACCGTCGACGACGTCGACGCCCGCGTCGCCAGGGCCCGCGAGGCGGGCGGCGGCGTCGTCGTCCCCGCCGATGACATCGGCGACTCCGGCCGCATGGCCGTGGCCCTCGACTCCGTCGGCGCCCCCATCGGGATGTGGCGACCGAAGCGGCTCGAGGGCTACGAGTTCACCGGGAGACCCGGCTCCCCCGTCTGGTTCGAGCTGATGACCCACCGCTACGACGACGCCGCCGCCTTCTACACCGCGGTGTTCGACGCCGAGCTGGTGCCGATGGGCGAGGAGATGGACGAGGGCGAGGACGACTTCCGCTACGCGACCAACGGCTCCGGCGAGAGCGCGAGCTGGGGCCTCTGCGATGCGGCGGGGATGATGCCCGAGGAGGCCATGGGCTGGCGCGTCTACTTCGGCGTCGAGAGCACCGAGCAGGCGCTCGCGAAGGTGCCGGAGCTCGGCGGGAGCGTGCTCGACGGCCCGATCGACTCGCCCTTCGGACGGATCACCACCATCGCGGATCCCGAGGGGGCGAGCTTCCAGATCAGCGCAATGAGCGAGGCGACGACGGAGGGCTGACCCACCTCGCTGACCTGCCACTATGACGCCGCATGACGGTCGGGTCCCAGGACGTGGGCCCGGCCGTGCGCGGGCGCGGCACGCGTCCTAGAGTCAGGAGCATGCTGACCGATTCCGCGCTCCGTGAGGCCTTCTCCCACTTCCCGCAGGGAGTGGTGCTGGTCGCCGCCGAGATCGACGGCGTGCGCCACGGACTCGTCGCCTCGACCTTCACGGTCGGGGTCTCCCTCGAGCCACCCCTGGTCTCCGTCGCGGTGCGAAGACAGCTCGCGCACGTGGCCAGCGCTGCGCGAGCACGGGCATCTCGGGGTCACGGTGCTCGGCGATCGCCAGCGCGGCGTCACCCGCCAGCTCGCGGGCCCAGACCGGGAGCGTCGCTTCGAAGGCCTGGACGTGGAGGCCGACGAGCACGGCGCGCTGGTGTCGCAGGACGCCCCCGCCTGGATGACGGTGCGGGTCCACGACGAGGTGCGCGCGGGCGATCACGACCTCGCGCCGCTCGAGGTCCTCGCGATCGACAGCTCCCCGACCGCCGAGGCGATGGTGTTCCACCGCGGCCGCTTCAAGGGGCTCGTCGAGGGCGACATCGCCTGCTGAGCCCCGGGGAGCGTGAGACGCGTCTCAGAGCGCCGGATTCCTGTGAGGAGTACGCCTCGGTCACTCCCATCTGTCGGACCGCTGTCCGACAATTGAATAAGACCGCATTCCGGACGGTCGAGCAATCCCCCGTCGGGCCCTGAGCGCCCGAGCGGATCCTGGCTTCCGAGGAAGGACCCTCCATGCAGTTCACCCGTGCCCTCGCGGTCGCCTTCGGCGACTGGCTCGAGCGCGAGCAGATCCGCCGCGCCATCCTCGCGGAGCGTCCCGAGCTCGACGGGGTCCTGCATCTGGACCCGGAGCGTCCAATGCTGCGGATCCCGGGCGTGGAGCGCGGTGCGGTGATCGTGGCCCGGCTCGACGAGGAGGGCGGGGCAACCTGGCTGGTGGGTGTCGCGGGCGCCGCCGAGCCGGTGCCGCACGAGGCCTCCTCCCCCGATGAGGCGGCGCGGATCGCGCTCGACGTGCTCGAGCCCTGCCCGCTCGCGGGCTGACGGGGACTCAGAGCTCGGTGACCGCGCCGCCCTCCACCTGCCACCGCCGGTCGATGCGCACGGTCTCGAGCATGCGCCGGTCGTGCGTGACCAGCAGCAGCGTTCCCGTGTAGCTCTCGAGCGCCTGCTCGAGCCGCTCGATGGCAGGCAGATCCAGGTGGTTGGTCGGTTCGTCGAGCACCAGCAGGTTCACGCCGCGGGCCTGGAGCAGGGCGAGCGCCGCACGGGTCCGCTCGCCCGGGGACAGCTCGGCGCAGGGCCGACCCACGTGGTCCGCGCGCAGGCCGAACTTGGCCAGCAGGGTGCGCACGTCCGCAGGGGTCATCTCCGGCGAGCAGCGCCCCGGCCGCGTCGGCCAGCGGCGCCTCGTCGGCCAGCAGGGAGCGTGCCTGGTCGATCTCGCCGATCCGCACGTTCGCGCCGAGCGAGGCCGCGCCCTCGTCGGGCTCGATCCTGCCCAGCAGCGGCTGCAGCAGGGTCGACTTCCCGGCGCCGTTGGGGCCGGTGATGCCGATGCGGTCACCGGCGTCGACCTGGAGGGAGAGCGGCCCCAGCGTGAAGGCGCCCCGGCCCAGGTGCACCGCGGCGCCCGCGAGGGTGGCGACGACGTCGCCGGAGCGGGGCGCGGCCCCGATCGTGAACTGGAGCCGCCACTCCTTGCGCGGCTCCTCGACCTCCTCGAGCCGCGCGATCCGGCTCTCCATCTGCCGCACCTTCCGCGCCTGCTTCTCGCTGGACTCGGTCTGGGCGCGTCGGCGGATCCGGTCGTTGTCCGGCGCCTTGCGCATCGCGTTGCGGACGCCCTGGCTGGACCATTCGCGCTGGGTGCGGGCGCGGTCGACGAGGTCGGCCTTCTTCTGCGCGAACTCCTCGTAGCGCTCGCGGGCATGGCGTCGCACCGTGGAGCGCTCCTCGAGATAGGCCTCGTAGCCGCCGCCGTAGAGACGGTGGGAGTGCTGGGCGAGGTCCAGCTCGAGCACCTCGGTGACGCAGCGGGCGAGGAACTCGCGGTCGTGGCTGACCAGCACCACCCCGCCGCGGAGGCCTTGGACGAAGGCCTCGAGCCGGTCGAGGCCGTCGAGGTCGAGGTCGTTGGTGGGCTCGTCCAGCGGCACCAGGTCGAAGCGGGAGAGCAGCAGCGCGGCGAGTCCCACCCGGGCGGCCTGGCCGCCGGAGAGGGAGGTCATCGCTACCTGCTCCGCCTCTCCCGGGCCGATCGGCAGGCCGAGATCGGCGAGCACGACGGGCAGGCGCTCCTCGAGGTCGGCCGCGCCGCTGGCGAGCCAGCGGTCCAGCGCCGCGGCGTAGACGTCGGACGGGTCGGGGCCGCCGGGCGGGGCGTCGTGCTCGAGGGCGGTGGCGGCGGCATCCAGGTCGGCGGTGGCCCGGGCGCGGCCCGTGCGTCGGGCGACGTACCCGGCGACGCTCTCCCCGGGGGTCCGCTCGTGCTCCTGCGGGAGCCAGCCCACGAAGGCGTCCGACGGGGAGAGGGTCAGTCCGCCCTGTCGCGGGGCGGCGGCTCCTGCGAGGAGGCGCAGCGAGCGTCGACTTCCCGGCGCCGTTCGCGCCGACCACGCCGATCACGTCCCCGGGGGCGACGGTGAGGTCGAGGCCGTCGAAGAGGATGCGGTGGCCGTACCCTCCGGCGAGGTCATGGGCGACGAGGGTGGCGGTCATCCCGGCATTCTCGCACCCGTCGGCCCGTCGGCCCGTCGGCCCGTCGGCCCGTCGGCTCGTCGGACGGTCCGCACGTCCTGGCCATCGACGTCGCCGTATGACGGCGTGCGTCGGCCACCCTGGCCCGGCGGACGAGCGGCCCCTAGGGTCGGTCATCACCAACCGTGAGGATCGACAGAAGGACACCTATGACCACGCTCGCCGAGCTCCGCTCCCGCTTCGCCCCCGTCATCGAGTCGATCGCCGAGGGCGCCCTGGAGCGCGAACGCGGCAGGCTCCTCCCCCACGCCGCGGTGCGTGCCCTGGCCGAGGCCGGCTTCGGGACCGTGCGGTCGCCGGTCGAGGCAGGCGGCCTGGGCGCCACTTTCGGGCGCCTGGCCTCGCTGCTGGTGGACCTCGCCGCCGCGGACCCGAACCTGCCCCAGATCTGGCGCGGGCACATCGCCTTCGTCGAGGACCTCCTGATCACACCGCACGCCGAATTCCGGCAGCGATGGGCTGCGACGGATCGCCGACGGGGCGGTGATCGGGAACGCCTGGTCGGAGATCGGCTCCGTGGAGCGAGGCTCCCAGGGCACGAAGGTCGCGGTCGAGGGCGAGCACGCCGAGGTGACGGGCCGGAAGTTCTACACCACCGGCTCCTACTTCGCCGACTACTCGGACACCCTGGTCGAGGCGGCCGACGGGTCCCAGCACATCGCCGTGGTGCCGTTGGTCCAGGCCGCGGTCACGCGCAGCGACGACTGGGACGGGTTCGGGCAGAAGCTCACCGGGACCGGCACGGTCGTCTACGACCGCGCGCGGCTCGACGCCCAGGACGTCATCCCCTTCGAGGACCGGTTCGGCTACCAGACCGCCGTGTACCAGCTGGTGCTGATCGCCGTGCACGCAGGGATCGCCGCGGCAGTGCGCGAGGACGCCACGGCGCCCGTCCACGCCTGAGTCAGTCGCCCTGCGCGTCGACGGCCTCGAGGTCGTCCTCGGTCTCGAGCGCTGATCGCGGCGCGCGCCCTTGCCCTCGCCGCACCTGCCCACCCCGAGTTCCGGGCCGCATCCCCTCGGACGGACCACCCATGCGCTCCGCCCAGGACATGACCTATGCCTGCGGCGAGTGGCTCGAATGCGACAGCGACCGACGCGCTCTCATCGAGGCACGGCCCGACATCGCCTCCGGGACGGTGCTCGATCCGCAACGACCGATGCGCGCATCCTCCGCCCGGAGGGCGATGTCGTGGTCCGCTCCACGGGGCTCGGTCCCCGTCGGGCGCTCCGGCACCCGTGGCAGGCGCTCCCCGGCGTCAGAGGAGGATCGACAGCAGCAGGCTCCAGACGCAGATCACCACGAGCATGCCGAGGCTGGGGGCGATCGCTTTGCGGGTGATCTCGCCCTCGCGCCCTGACAGTCCCACCGCGCCGGCCGCGATCGCGATCGACTGCGGCGAGATCACCTTGGCGGTGGTGCCGCCGGCGGTGTTGGCGGCCACGAGCAGCGACGGGTCCACCCCGATGTTGCCCGCGGTCGCGGTCTGCAGCGGTCCGAACAGGGTGTTGTTGTTGACCACCGAGCCGGTGAGGAACACGCCGATCCATCCGATCACCGGGGCGAGCAGCGGGAACACCGGGCCGACGGCCGCCAGGGCGTAGCCCATCGTGGAGGAGCCACCAGAGTGGTTGGCGATGTTCGCGAGCATCAGGATCACCGCGATCAGCACGATCGCCATGCCCAGGCTCCGCACCGTCCCCACCAGCTCGCCGAGCACCTCCCGCAGGGTCACCTGCGGGGTGGTGAGGAAGGAGACGATCACGGCCAGCAGGATCGCGGTGCCGGTGGCACCGAGCAGCGAAAGGGTCCAGGTCGTCTCGACCACCGTCCCGTCGGCCGTGGCGATGTGACCGGTCAGCCCCGGCGCGGGACCGCAATGGTGGTTCCGCCGAGCGCGCCGGTGGTGAACAGCTCCTCCACCGGGGGCAGGGACCACAGCAGGATGAACGCCGAGAGGATGTAGAAGGGGCTCCATGCCACGACCACCTCGTTGAAGCTGTGGGCGCGCGGCACGGGCACCGGTGCGTCGTCCTCGCGGTGGATCCGCTCCGGGGCCCAGGCTCGGGCGACGGCGAACACGGCGACCATCCCCGCCAGGCCCGCACCGATGTCGGCGAGCTCCGGGCCGATGAACCACAGCACCCCGGCCTGCACGCCGCTGAACGCGAGCGAGACCACCAGGGTCATCGGGAAGGTCTCCCGCAGTCCACGCACCCCGTCCATGACCATGACCAGCAGGAAGGGCACCACCAGGGTCAGCGGGCGCAGGATCACCACCATCATGCGGGAGAGGTCCATCACCTCCATCCCGGTCACCTGAGCGCCCACCAGCACGGGGATGCCGATCGCGCCATAGGCGCCCGCTCCGACGTTCGCGATCAGGGAGAGCACCGCCGCGCGCATCGGGGCGAAGCCGAGCCGCACCAGCGGCGCCGCGCAGATCGCGATCGGCACCCCGAACCCTGCGACGCCCTCGAGGAAGGCCCCGAAGGCGAAGCTGATCAGCGACACCTGGATGCGCTGGTCGGCCGAGACCGCGCCGATCGAGTCGCGGATGATGTCGAAACGGCCCGAGAGCACCGCCAGGCGGTACAGCCACACAGCCATCACGATGATGTACGCGATCGGCCAGAGTGCCGTGAGCGACCCCGAGAGCCCGGCGCCGGCGACTGCGGTGGCGGGCATGCCGTAGGCGATCAGCGCGACGAGCACCTCGACGGCCAGGGCGATCAGGCCCGAGAGCACCCCGGAGAGCTTCAGCACCACCATCAGCAGGAGGAAGACGAAGATGGGGAGGGCGGCCGCGAGGGCCGAGAGGAGGAGGTTGTCGAGCGGGTCGAGGGTCTGGGTCCACATGAGAGGTCTCCGAGGTCGTGCCGGAGCGGGCGCTCCGGCGGTGACGCGGTCAGGGACGAGGCCCCCGACATCCCGGGGATGTCGGGGGCCTCGACTCTGAAGCTCCCGGGGAGGCCCGCGTGACCTCCCGAGCCTGGTGCGTCAGCCGCGCAGGCTGGCGGCGACGGCTTCGAGCGCATCGGCGCTGGAGCGCGGCTTCTCGAGCTCCGGCGCGTCGAACGGCGTCTCGCGGATCGGTCGGGCGCCGAACGAGCCGACGATGCTCGGCACGGACAGGGCCACCCCATCGATGCCGTGGAAGTCCTCGAGCACGGTGGAGACGTTCAGCACCGCGTTCTCGTCCTTGAGGACCGCCTCGACGATGCGCGCGCTGGACAGGCCGATCGCGTAGTTCGTCGCCCCCTTGCCCTGGATCACCTTGTAGGCGGCGTCCCGCACGTCCACGGCGATCCGGTCGAGCTCCTCGAGCGTGAACCGCTGTGCGCCGTCCTCCGCCCGCCACTCGAGGATCGGCACGGAGTGGATGCGGGCGGCGGACCACAACGGGAACTCGGTGTCGCCGTGCTCGCCGACGATCTGGGCGTGGACGGAGGTGGGCGCCACCCCGGTGCGTCGCGCGATCTCCCAGCGCAGGCGCGAGGTGTCCAGCACGGTGCCGGAGGCGAACACCCTTTCGGCCGGCAGGCCGGAGGCTTCGTGGGCGAGCATGGTGAGGACGTCGCAGGGGTTCGTGACGATCACGAAGACCGCGTTCGGTGCGACCTCGAGGGTGCGGCGCATGATGTCCCCGACGATCTTCGCGTTGGTCGCGGCGAGCTCGATGCGGGTCTGTCCGGGCTTCTGCTTGGCGCCGGCGGTGATCACCACGACATGGGAGCCCTCGGCGACGCCGATGTCGGAGCCACCGATGATGTCGCTGGCACGGGTGAACAGGGTGCCGTGGGCGAGGTCGAGCACCTCGGCCTCGGTCTTCGCGGCGTCGATGTCGTACAGGGCGACGTGGCGGGCGGAGCCGCGGATGAGCGAGGCGTAGGCGACGCTGGAGCCGACGGCGCCGGCCCCGATGACGGTGAGCTTCGAATTCTCGATCATGCGTCGACCTTAGTTCCGGCGCCCCGAGCGCTCCAGGGCCCGAAGTCCTGTCTCGTGGGATCTCATGGACGCCCTGACGCGGCGGCCGGGAGTTCGGGCGCGCCCCGATGGCCCTCCTGCGCGCGCGTACGGATCTCAGCCCTCCGCAGGGCGGATCCCGAGCTCCTCGGCATGGGTGCTGACGGTGCCGGCGAGTGCGAGGTCGCGGGAGGTCACCCCGCCCACGTCGTGGCTCGAGAGGGTCACGGTGACCTCGGGATAGGTCAGGAGGATGTCGGGATGGTGATTCGCCGCCTCGGCGGAGACGCCGACACGGTTCACGAACGCGAGCCCGGTCGCGAAGTCGCCGGTGTCGAAGCGTGCGGTGAGGGCTTCGCCCTCCTGGTGCCAGCCGGTGAGCCCGGCGTCGGCGATCTGCTCGGGGGTCAGGGTCTGCTTCGGATCAGCCATGGCCCCATCGTGCCCCGTCCGCGGCCCGACGGCCAGACCCTCGGCGCGGCACACTGGGGACATGGAAGACCTGCAAGTGGATCCCGGACCGGGCGCACCCCACGGCCTGCGCATCCCCGCCGCGGAGCTGGTCGAGCAGTTCTCCCATGCCTCCGGGCCGGGCGGTCAGGGAGTGAACACCGCCGACTCGCGGGTGCGGCTGAGCCTGGACCTCGCCGCCACCTCGGCCCTGGACGAGGTCCAGCGTGCCCGCGTGCTCGAACGTCTCGCGACCCGCACCGCCGGCAGGGTCCTCACCGTCACCGCCTCCGAACAGCGCTCGCAGCACCGGAACCGTCGGGCGGCGCGCGAGCGGCTCGCCGCGCCGCTGCGCGAGGCTGTCGCCCCGGAGGTGCCGCGTCGGGCGACCCGGCCGACGGCCGGCTCCCGCCGCCGACGCCTCGCCGCCAAGCGTCGCCGCGCCGACCTCAAGCAGACCCGCAGGCCGCCGCGGGGCGAATGAGCGGCAGGCGGGCCCTGGGGGCCGGGCCCCGACTGCCCGGCGGGACCTTCGCTCGCAGACCGATCAGCCCGGACATGGGCATTCGCCCGTCCGCGCCCCGGTCAGCGCATACCCTCGCACCATGATCCGTCAGCTCATCGCGCGCCTGTTCTGGGCGGTGTCGCCGTGGAGGCTCGTCGTCGAGCGCGTCCCGGACCGGCCCACGCTCTTCGTCGGCGCCCCGCACACCTCCAACTGGGACTTCGTGTTCATGCTGGGGATCGCCTGGCGGTCGCGGATCAAGCCGCGCTGGCTGGGCAAGCACGACCTGTTCACCGGCTGGAAGGGACCGGTGATGCGAACGCTCGGCGGCATCCCGGTGGACCGCCGCGACCCCGCCAAGGTGGTCGACGAGGTCATCGCCCTGGTCCGCACCGGCACGGTGTTCGGGCTGGTCATCACCCCGGACGGCACACGCGGGGAGCACACGCACTGGAAGTCCGGCTTCTACCGGATCGCGCGCGCGACGGGGCTCCCGCTCACCCTCGGCTTCGTGGACCGCACCACCATGACCAGCGGACTCGGCCCGATCATGGAGGTCACCGGGGACGTGCGCGCCGACATGGACCGCATCCGCGCCTTCTTCGCCGACAAGGCCGGCTTCGCCCCCGAGCGGCGGGTCGAGCCGAGGCTGAGCGAGGAGGACCTGCCCGAGGCGGACTGAGCGGCGGCGCCTGCTACGCGGGCGCGACCAGATCCACCCCTCGACCAGGGCGGTCTCCCGCGGCGGGTCCGGCGGCGGGACGGCACGGCCGCGGGCGACCTCCCGGGCCATCAGCGCGGCGATCACCGCGTCCAGGACGTCGTCCACCTCCACGCAGGCGGCGTCGTGGCCGGCCCAGTCCAGCGGCGGGAACCTCTCCTCGAGCGCCTCGACCAGTCCGCGGCGCGCCGCGCGCCCGCCCGTGCCCTTGTAGCCGCGATGCGGCAGGCCCCACCGCCGAAGGGCCGCCGCGGGATACACCTCGCAGATCCGTCCGTTCCCGTCGCGCGCGACGTCGATCCCCCTCCTCCCGCGCCCGCGCCTCGATCCCGGCCCAGCGCGCCGCGGGATGGGCGATGCGGTCCGTGGAGACGCTCAGCGGAGTCAGGCCCGTGCGGGCGTGGACGGCACGGTCGGTCTCCCGCATCGCCAGTCCTCGACGCCACTCGTCCCCGGTCGACCCGGGCGGCGCGAGGGTCCCGGTCGCCTGGGCGGCGAGCGGCTCGACGAAGCCTCGCGGCCAGCCGACCGGCACATCGACCCCGACCTTCCCCGCTTCGCGCACCCTCTGCGCGATGAGGGCGTCGTCGACTCCGGTGCGCGCCTCCTCGAGCACGAGCACGCCGGAGGCCGGATCCTCCTCACGCAAAGACCGCGAGCCCGGTGCGACGATTCTGGGCGGCCAGATCGAGGCCGACATAGCGCGTGGGCATCCGCCCAGAATAGGGACCTCGCCCGTACTCTCGAGGGGTGACCGAGCCCACGCCGCACCGCCCCGTCCTCCGCCTGACGAGGCGGGGTCGCCTCGTGCGCACAGCGCTCGTGCCGCTGGTCGTGATCGCGCTGGTGCTGCTGCTCGTCTCGCTCGTGCGCGGGGCGGGCAGGTCGACGGACCAGCAGGACGGCGGCACGGCCGCGGAGACCGCGGCCCCGGAGCATGAGGAGACGCCCGCCGCCTCCGACGGGGGCGGCGGGAGCACGGCGGAGGGGACCCCCGAGGCGGAGTCCCCGGAGTCGGGCGGTGACGTGGAGATGGTGCGCAGCGGGACCGTCGGCCCCGGGACCTGGACCGTCGCCGCCGCGGCGGGCGACGCGCCGACCGCGGGCGTCGTCGCGCACCTACGCGGTGCGCGTCGAGGACGGGATCGGCGTCGATGCCGAGGAGGCCGCAGAGGAGATCGCCGCCGTGCTCGCCGACGAGCGCGGCTGGCAGGGCCCGGCCGACGTCGTCTTCCACCGGGTCGCGGACCCGGCGGAGGCGGAGTTCACGATCTCGATCGGCTCCCCGCCCACGGTCGACGAGATGTGCCTGCCGGCGAGGACAGGCGGGCTGTGGAGCCGCCGGATCGGGCCCGAGGTGGCGCTGAACTCCGACCGCTGGCCGCACGCGACCCCCACCTACGACGACCTCGCCGAGTACCGCGCGTACATGATCAACCACGAGGTGGGGCACTTCCTCGCCCTCGGCCACGCGAGTCGCCCGGCCGAGGGCGCACCCGCCCCGGTCATGCTCCAGCAGTCCATCGACCTGCAGGGATGCACGCCGAACGCCTGGCCCGCCGGCGACGAGGACTGACAGGACCGGGCCGCAGCAGAGCCGGGCCCGGGAGCCGCGGCCCGGTCCCCGCCGCCCGGGTCCCGCCCGGCGCAGGAGCGGGAACCCCGCGTCGAGGACGGGGGCCAGCCCCAGTGCCGAGAGGCCGCGACCGCGCCTAGCCTCGATCTCATGAACTCCATCTTCGCGACCCTCCGCGGCTTCCGATTCCGCCGCGGCCCCCAGCGCATCCTCGGCGGCATCGCCGGCGGCCTCGCCGAGCTCACCGGGCTGAACGTGTGGCTCATGCGCCTGCTCGTGCTCGCCTCCTTCCTGCTGCCCGTGCTCGGCGTCGGCGCGTATCTCGCGGTGTGGTCGCTGACCCCCTGGCAGGACGGCACGATCCCGCTCGAGCGTCTGCTCGACCGCGGCTGATCACCGGGGAGCGTCGCTGGCTACGATGAGCGCACCGCGCCCCAGGGCGCCCTGCTCCGGAAGGTCCTCGATGCCCGATCGCTCCCGTCCCCTGCGCCGCCTCGGCTTCCTCACCATCGGCCTGTTCGATCCGGCCGATCCCGCGGTCGGGCACGAGTCGACCCTGTCTCTCATCGAGCTCGGCGAGGGGCTCGGCCTCGACAGCGCCTGGCCGCGCCACCGACATCTGCAGTTCGGGATCTCCTCCCCGATCGCGGTGATGGCCGCGGCGAGCCAGCGCACCTCCCGGATCGAGCTGGGCACCGCGGTGACGCCGCTGGGCTGGGAGAACCCGCGCGCCTCGCGGAGGACCTCGCGACCGTCGACGTGCTCTCCGGCGGCCGGATCAATCCCGGCGTCAGCGTCGGCACCCCGATGCAGTACGACACCGTCAAGGATGCCCTCTACCCGGACACCGCCGAGGTCGAGGACTTCTCCAAGACCAGGGTGGAGCGTCTCGCGGGTCTGCTCGCCGGCGAGCGGGTGCGGGAGCTGGAGGGGAAGCAGGGCGTGGTCGAGGAGTACTCCTCCCGCGTCGAGCCCCACTCCCCCGGTCTGCGCGAGCGGCTCTGGTACGGCGCCGGGTCCCTCGACTCCGCTGTCTGGGCCGGGGAGCACGGCCTGCACCTGCTCTCCTCCAGCGTCCTCTTCCCCGGTCCCGACGAGGAGCCGGACTTCGCCGCGGTCCAGGCCGCGCAGATCCGCGCCTTCCGTGCCGCGGGCGGCACCCGCGCCTCGCAGGGCCTGGTCGTGATCCCCACCGACTCGGCGTCGGCCGAGCAGGCGGAGCGCTACCGCGCCTATGCCGCCGAGCGCCTCCCGCGCACCCGCACCCCGCAGGGTCCGCGCCGGATGATGTTCGCCCCGGACCTGGTGGGCACGAGCGAGGAGATCGCCGAGCAGCTGTGGGCGCACGAGGGCTTCCGCGAGGTCGACGAGGTCGCCTTCGCGCTCCCCTTCAGCTTCTCCCACGAGGACTACGTGCAGATCCTCACCGACATCGCCACCCGGCTCGGACCGGCGCTCGGCTGGTCCCCGGAGAGCGCCTGAGGGCCGACGAGCCCGATGGCACGCCGTGCCGCGTCCCGTCGGCCGCTCCTCCGGTCGCCTCGGCCCGCCGCCGGCCCTCCGGCTCAGTCCCCGGTCCCGCCGAGTTGCTCGGCGAGCATGCCCAGGATCCCGCTCGGGCCGCGCAGGTAGGTCAGGCGGTAGACGTCCTCGTAGGTCGCCACGCCCCGCACGGGACGGCGACCGTGACGCGCCGCGATCTCGAGCGCCGCGTCGAGATCCTCGACCCGGAAGGCGACGCGGTGCATGCCGATCTCGTGCGGGCGCGTCGGGGCGGTCTCGATCGCCTCGGGGTGGAGGTACTCGAACAGCTCCAGTCGCCCGCTCCCGTCGGGCAGTCCGAGCGACGCGATCCGCGCGTGGTTGTCGTCCAGCCCCACGGCGGTCGACGCCCATTCGCCCTGCACGGTGTCGGTCCCGAGCACGGTCAGGCCCAGGTCGGTGAAGAAGGCGATCGCCTCCTCGAGATCACGCACCGCGATCCCGACGTTCTCCATGTGGATGCTCATGCCGCGCACGATAGACCCGCCCCTCCGCGGCGGGCAGGGCCCGCAGTGCGCAGGATCGGACCTACCTGCGGCGGCGCCACGGCTCTACTGTGAGCGCACGACGGGCCGCCGGCCCGCACCGACCCGCAGCACCGACACTGCAGGAGGACAGCCCCATGACCACCATCGGCACCTGTCTCTGGTTCGACGGCCGCATCGACGAGGCCGCCGAGTTCTACGTCTCCCTCGTCGAGGACTCCCGGATCCTCCAGCGCACCGTCTACGAGGCCGGCGGCGGCCCGCCGGACGGTCCCGATATGACCGGTCAGGCGCTCACCGTCGACCTGGTGCTCGGCGGGGTGCCGTACACGCCGCTGAACGGCGGGCCCGCCTTCCCGCTGTCGGAGGCGGTCTCGATCATGCTCACCGTCGAGTCGCAGGAGGAGGTCGACCGGCTGTGGGAGGCGCTGATCGCCGACGGCGGCGCGGAGTCGCAGTGCGGCTGGTGCCGTGACCGGTTCGGCCTGTCCTGGCAGGTGATCCCGCGGCGGCTGAACGAGTCGCTGCAGGGCCCGCACGCCGAGGCGGTGACGCGCGAGATGATGACGCAGACGAAGCTCGACGTCGCCCGGCTCGAGGCCGCCGCCGGCTGAGCGGACCGCACCGCCCGACAGCAGGCGGGACGCCCGCGCCGCCCGGCGACAGGGCCTTCCGACCTGCGGGCGGGCCGACCGAGCCGTGAGACCCGCGCCGGCGTTTCGCCCTCGCGTCCGACCGAGGAGCACGATGGAGGCATGCCCTCCCCCGTCGCCCCCGCCGCACCGTCCCCCCGGCGGCGCCCTGGCTCGCCGCCGCCGCGGTGATCTTGCTGTGGGCGTCCTCCTTCATCGTCATCCGCTTCTCCGGTGCGCACCTCTCCCCCGGCGCGATGACGCCGCTGCGGATGGTGACCGCGGTGCTGGTGATGCTCCCGCTCGAGCTGACCGGGCGGGTGCGGACGCCGCGGAACGGCAGGATGTGGGCCGGGGTGCTCGCCTGGGGCGTGGCCTGGTTCTGCGTGTACTCGGTGGTGCTCAACGCCTCGGAGCTGTTCCTGGATCCCGCGACCGCCGCGATGCTCGTGAATCTCGCGCCGCTGATCGTGGCCGTCGCCTCCGGCGTGCCGCTCGGCGAGGGACTGTCCCTGCGGTCGCTCGTCGGCGTCGTGATCGCGCTGTGCGGGATCGGGCTGATCACCCTGGCCACCTCGACCGGGCACGTGGAGGGACCGGGGCTCGTGCTCGGGCCGCTCGCGGCCGTGCTCTACGCCGGCGTGCGTGCTGGGGCAGAAGCCGCCGCTGGCCCACATCGACTCGACCTCGATGACCGTCGTCGGGATGACGGCGGGGATGCTGGCCTGCCTGCCCTTCGCCCCGCGGCTCGTCGCGGAGCTGAGCCGTGCCCCGGCCTCGGCGATCGCGGCGGTGGTGTACATGGGCGTGTCGCCCACCGCGGCCGCCTTCCTGCTGTGGGGCTACGCCCTCACCCACACGCCGGCCGGGGTGCTCACCTCCTCCTCCCTGATCGTCCCCGCGATCACGGTGGTGCTCGCCTGGACGATCCTCGGCGAGGTGCCGCCGCCGCTCGCCGCGCTCGGCGGCGTGCTGTGCCTGGCCGGCGCCGCGGTCGCGATCCTGCCCGCGATGCTCGCGTCCCTGCGCTCCCGGACGTGAGCGCGGCCACCCTCCTCGCCTGCCCGACGGCGCGCGCGGGCCGGGGGGCGCACGGACATCGCAGGACGAGGAAGTCCACCTGCCGCCTCACTGCGCAGGTCAGGGCGATCCCGGGACGATCCCGGCAATCCCGCGCAGTCGCCTGACTGGTTCCTCACGAATCGTCCCGGGAACTGGAGCATCCGACAATCCGTTCCTAGAGTCATGCTCGGTCGGCGGCCAGGGACAGCGTCCGCGCAGGAGCAGCGGTCCTCGCTCGCCGAGCCGGATCTCCCCGTCGGATCGCTCGTGCCGCGAGCGGTCCTGTCCCGAGCGTCGACCGAGAGGATCGTGATGGCCGAGGCCCCGCCCGCCCCCAGCGCACAGAAGGAGGGAGGTGCTCGGCCCGCGCACTCCCGCGTGAACCTGCCGGTCTTCGTCGGCACCTCCGTGATCATCGTGGCGTTCGTGCTGTTCGCCGCGATCTGGCCCGGAGCCGCCGAGACCGCGATCTTCGGCTCGATGGCATGGATCGCGACGAACTTCGGCTGGTACTACGTCCTGACCGCCGCGATCGTGGTCGTCTTCGTCGTCGCTCGTGGCGCTCTCCCGCGTGGGCCGCACCCGGATGGGCCCGGACCACTCCGTGCCGAAGTACAACCTCTTCACCTGGGCGGCGATGCTGTTCGCCGCCGGCATCGGCGTGGACCTGATGTTCTTCGGCATCTCGGGCCCGGCCACCAACATCCTCACCCCGCCCGATGCGCCGGCGGGCTCCGACGAGGCCGCCCGGATGGCGACGATCTGGACGATCTTCCACTACGGCATCCCCGGCTGGGCGATGTACGCGCTGATGGGCATGGCCTTCGGCCTGTTCGCCTATCGCTACCACCTGCCGCTGTCGATCCGCTCGGCGCTCGCACCGATCTTCGGCCGGCGCATCCACGGCGCCGTCGGCCATGTCGCCGAGATCGGCTCGACGATCGGCACGATCTTCGGGATCTCCGTCTCCCTCGGCATCGGCGTGGTGTTCCTGAACTACGGGCTCTCCGCCCTGTTCGGGATCCCGAACTCGATCGCGGTGCAGATCGCTCTGATGGCGCTCGCGGTCGGCATCACGATCGTCTCGACCGTCTCCGGCGTCGACAAGGGCATCCGTCGCCTCTCCGAGCTCAACGTCTCGCTGGCGATCGCACTGATGCTGTGGGTGCTCTTCTCCGGGCAGACCCACCAGCCGCTCAACGCCCTCGTCCAGAACATCGGCGACTTCTTCTCCCGCTTCCCCGGGATGATGATGAACACCTTCGCCTACACCGACGGCGCCGCCGACTACCCCTCCGACCAGTGGATGGCGGACTGGACCCTGTTCTTCTGGGCGTGGTGGATCGCCTGGGCGCCCTTCGTGAGCCTGTTCCTGGCGCGCATCTCCCGTGGCCGCACCCTTCGCGAGTTCGTCGTCGGCGTGTCGCTGATCCCCTTCTCGTTCATCCTGCTGTGGGTGTCGATCTTCGGGAACGCCGCGCTGAGCTTCGCAGGCGACGGAGACTTCCTCGACCTCGCCGTGAACCAGCCCGAGTCCGGCTTCTTCAACCTGCTCGAGCAGTACCCGGGTGCGCTCTTCACCGTCTCGCTCGCCGTGGTGACGGGATTGTTCTTCTACGTCACCTCCGCGGACTCCGGCTCGCTGGTGATGGCGAACATGACCTCGAAGGCCTCCAGCACGGACTCCGACGGCCCGCCCTGGGCGCGGATCGTATGGGCCGTGATCACCGGCGCGCTCACCCTCGTGATGCTCTTCATCGACGGGGTGTACACCCTCCAGGCCGCGACCGTGGTGGTGGGCCTGCCGCTGTCGATCCTGGTGTACCTGGTGATGCTCAGCCTGTGGAAGGTGTCGCGCACCGAGCAGATGGACCTCGACGCCCGCACCGCGGCCCTGCCCGGCGTGCTCACCTCCCGGGTGCGCGGCGGCGAGTCCCACGACCGCGTCCCGTGGTGGCAGCGCGCCTGCGGGGCCGCATGTCCTACGCCGACGAGGGCAGGGCCCGCGCCTTCGTGGCGGAGGTCGCGACCCCCGCCGTCGAGGAGGTCGCCTCGGAGCCGCGCGCCCTCGGCGCGGACGTCTCCTGCCATCGCGGCGAACATCCCGACCACGGCGTGCCGTACATCGACCTGGTCGTCTCGTTCCCTCATGCCGAGGACTTCAAGTATCAGGCCTACCCGGTCGCGTACTCGGTGCCGAGCTTCGCCGCGAACCTCTCCACCGTGCGGGACGTCTACTACCGCATCGAGATCTTCTCGCGCACCGGCTCCCGCGGACGCGACATCATGGGGTACACGAAGGAGCAGGTCATCAGCGACGTCCTGGACGCCTACGACGCTCACATCATGTACCTGACGATGAGCGACGAGATCGGCACCGCCACCGGCACGATCCCTGTCACCGCCCCGGACACCTGGGACGACGCCGACCACGTCGACGCCGAGCCCGAGGGCGCCCAGGGGGAGGACCACCGGTCCGATGCGACCCAGCCCGACCAGCCCACCGACCCCGCCACCGCGCGGACGACGAAGGAGAACCATGACTGAGAGCCCCGCGACCCTGTTCATCGACGGCGCCTGGGTGCCGTCCTCCACCGGTGAGACCCGCACGATCACCTGTCCGGCCGACGGCACCGAGGTGGGCGTGGTCTCCGAGGCCGGCGCCGAGGACGTCGAGCGCGCGATCCTCGCCGCCCGCGCCGCCTTCGAGCGCGGCGAGTGGTCCGGCACCCCGGCCGCCCGGCGCGGCGACTTCCTCTTTGCGCGTCGCGGACCGCCTGGCTGAGCGGAAGGACGAGTTCGCCAGCGCCGAGGCGCAGGACACCGGCAAGCGTCTGGTCGAGGCCGAGGGCGACATGGACGACATCGCCTCCTGCTTCCGCTACTTCGGGAAGATCGCCGACCAGGACCCGGGCCGTCTGGTCGACGCGGGCGATGCCTCGGTGATCTCCCGCGTGGTCCGCGAGCCCGTCGGCGTGTGCGGCATGATCACGCCGTGGAACTTCCCGCCGCTGCAGGCCGCGTGGAAGATCGCGCCCGCCCTCGCGGCCGGCAACGCCTTCGTGATCAAGCCCGCCGAGCTCACCCCGCACACCGCGATCCTGATGATGGAGGTGCTCGACGAGCTCGGGCTCCCCAAGGGCGTGGCGAACCTGGTGCTCGGCGACGGCGGCACCGTCGGCGCCCCGCTGTCCTCCCACCCGGAGATCGACCTGGTCTCCTTCACGGGCGGCCTGGTCACCGGGCGGAAGATCGCCGAGTCCGCTGCGAAGGGCATCAAGAAGGTCGCCCTCGAGCTCGGCGGGAAGAACCCCAACGTCGTCTTCGCCGACGCGGACTACGAGGCGGCGCTCGACAACGCGCTGAACGCCGGCTTCCTCGACTCGGGCCTGGTGTGCTCGGCGGGCACGCGTCTGATCATCCACGAGTCCATCGCCGAGCGATTCGTCGACGACCTCGTCGCCCGCGCCGAGGGCATCGTCATGGGCGGCCCCTTCGACGAGAGCGCGGAGACCGGTCCGCTGATCTCGAAGGCCCACCGCGAGAAGGTCACCGACTACGTGAAGCGCGGCGTCGAGGCCGGGGCGCGGGCGCGCACCGGCGGCCACTGGGGCGGCCCCGAGCACGAGAAGGGCTTCTTCTACGCCCCGACGGTGCTGGACCGCGCACCCGGGACAACCCTGCCGTGATCGAGGAGGGCTTCGGCCCGGTGATCACGGTGGAGACCTTCTCCACCGAGCAGGAGGCGATCGAGATCGCCAACCACACCGAGTACGGCCTGGCCGGCGCGGTGTGGACCTCCGACGCGGGCACCGCGAACCGGGTCTCGCGCGCCGCGCCACGGCACGATCTGGATCAACGACTACCACCCCTACCTGCCGCAGGCGGAGTGGGGCGGCTTCAAGATGTCCGGGTTCGGCCGCGAGCTCGGCGCCACGGGTCTCGAGGAGTACACCGAGGCCAAGCACATCTACCAGAACACCGAGCCGGCCGTCTCCGGCTGGTTCCCCCGCAAGGGCTGACCGCCCCCGCGCCGTCCCGCGCGGCACCGTGCGGGACGGCGCGCCTCGCCCCACCCCTCTCAGCAGGAAGCAGAAGAGATGACCCAGAAGGACCTCACGTCCGAGAACCCCATCGTCGAGTACGACTACATCGTGGTCGGCGGCGGCTCCGCCGGAGCCGTCGTCGCCGCACGCCTCAGCGAGGACCCGAGCCTCGAGGTGGCGCCGCTCGAGGCCGGCCCGCACGACCTCGACCACGAGGAGGTGCCGCAGCTGAAGCGCTGGCCGGAGCCGCTGGAGTCGGGGCTGGACTGGGACTACCCGATCGAGCCGCAGGAGAACGGCAACTCCTACATGCGCCATGCGCGCGCGAAGGTGCTCGGCGGTCGCTCCTCCCACAACTCCTGCATCGCCTTCCACCCGCCGGCGGAGGACATGGACCTGTGGGAGCAGTCGGGCGCCGAGGGCTGGGGCTCGAAGGACATGATCCCGCTCATCGAGCGGCTCGAGAACAACCGCGACCGCGAGGGCGCCGGCCACGGCGACGCGGGCCCCGTCGAGCTGATGGACGCCCCGGCCGACGACAAGCTCGGCATCGCCCTGCTGGACGCCTGCGAGCAGGCCGGGATCCCCCGCGCCCGCTTCAACGACTTCTCCACCGTCGTCAACGGCGCGAACTGGTTCCAGGTCAACCGCCAGGCCGACGGCACCCGCGCCTCCTCCTCCGTCTCCTACCTCCACCCGATCCGGGACCGGGAGAACCTGCACGTCCTCACCGGGCACCAGGTCATGCAGGTCCTCTTCGACGAGGACCAGCGGGCCACGGGCGTGGAGTACATCGACAACGCCTTCGACCGCTCCTCGATCATGCACGCCCGCAAGGAGGTCATTCTCTCCGCCGGCGCGATCGACTCGCCGAAGTCGCTGATGCTCTCGGGGATCGGCCCCGCCGACCACCTTCGCGAGGTGGGCATCGAGGTGCGCGTGGACTCCCCCGGCGTCGGCTCGAACCTGCAGGACCACCCCGAGGCGGTCATCTCCTGGGAGTCGACGCAGAAGATGACGCGCGAGTCCACCCAGTGGTGGGAGATCGGGATCTTCACCCCCACAGAGGAGGGTCTGGACCTGCCGGACCTGATGATGCACTACGGCTCGGTGCCCTTCGACATGCACACCCGCCGCCAGGGCTACCCCACCTCCCCGGAGTCCTTCGCCCTGACCCCGAACATCACCCACGCCCGCTCCCGCGGCACGGTGCGCCTGCGCACGATCGACTACCGCGACAAGCCGAAGGTCGATCCGCGCTACTTCACCGACGAGGAGGGCCACGACATGCGCGTGGCCGTCGCGGGCATCCGCAAGGCCCGCAAGATCGTCGCCCAGTCCGGGATGGACGCCTACCGCGGCCGGGAGCTGTTCCCGGGCGAGGACGTGCAGAGCGACGAGGAGATCGCCGACTACGTCGCGAAGACGCACAACACCGTCTACCACCCGGCCGGGACGGTGCGGATGGGCGCGGCCGACGACGAGATGTCGCCGCTGGACCCGCAGCTGCGGGTCAAGGGCGTCACGGGCCTGCGGGTCGTGGACGGCTCGGTCATGCCGCGCCTGGTCGCGGTGAACCCCAACATCACCACGATGCTGATCGGCGAGCGCGCCTCCGACCTGATCCGCGAGCAGCAGGCCTGACCCGCCCCCACGGGGCCTGATCCGCGCACTCCGCGAGGCCGTGCCCCCTCCGCGAGACCGTGCCCCGAGACCGCGCCGGGCAGGGCCGTCCATCGGCCCTGCCCGGCGTTGCAGCACCCGCACCGCGATTCGCTTCCCCCACTCCCCACGAACGGAGACCTTGTGAACACCGAGGACGACCCCCACCAGAGAACGGAGCAGACCCACCGCTCCGCGCCGCGACGTCGAGCCGCCCGCCGCTCGGACAAGCTGGCGACCTTCGACTACGCACGCCCCAAGTACCCCCACAACATCCACCCCGCCCTCGTGCCCGGCATCGCCATCGACGAGCAGCGCCGCCGCTACAGCATCGACAAGTTCGTCCTCGCCGTGGCCGGGGTCCTCGCCGTCGGATTCGTGATCTGGGGCATCGTCGCCACGGACAGCGTCAGCGTGGTCGCGAACGCGGCCTACGGCTGGGTGATGGAGCACCTGGGGTGGCTGTTCAACGCCGTCGCCACCATCGTGCTGGTGACCATGCTGGTCCTGGCCTTCACCCGCTACGGCAAGATCCCGCTGGGCAAGGACGATGAGCGTCCCGAGTTCTCGACCTTCAGCTGGGTGGCGATGCTGTTCGCCGCCGGGCTCGGCATCGGCGTGATGTTCTGGGGCCCCTCGGAGCCGCTGACCTACTTCCTGTCCCCGCCGCCGCTGACGGATGAGCCGGAGTCCACCGGAGCCATGCACCGGGCCCTGGCGCAGACCTACTTCCACTGGGGCTTCCACGCCTGGGCGATCTACGCGCTGGTGGGCGGTGCGGTCGCCTACTCCGCATACCGACGCGGCCGCACCCTGCTGATGTCCTCCGTGTTCGAGCGCTTCTTCGGCAAGAAGCGCTCCGAGGGCTGGGCCGGCCAGCTGGTGGACATCTTCGCGATCATCGCCACCCTGTTCGGCACCGCCGCCGCCCTGGGCATCGCCGCCCTGCAGATCGGCGAGGGCGTCGTCATCGTCTCCGGCGTCTCCGAGCTGACCAACACGGTGCTGGTGCTGATCATCGCCGTGCTCTCGATCGGCTTCGTGATCTCGGCGGTCTCGGGCGTCTCCCGCGGCATCCGCTACCTCTCCAACACCAACATCGTGCTGACGATCGGCTTCGCCGGGCTGATCTTCCTGCTCGGCCCCACGCTGCTCGCTGAACCTGGTGCCCTCCGGGGTCATGGAGTACTTCAACTCGATGATGGAGATGATGGGGCGCTCGGCCTCCTGGGGCCAGGACACGCTCGACTTCCAGTCCGCCTGGACCGTCTACTACTGGGCCTGGTGGATCTCCTGGTCGCCCTTCGTCGGCATCTTCATCGCCCGCATCTCCCGCGGGCGCACGATCCGGCAGTTCATCCTGGGCGTCATCTTCATCCCCTCCGCGTCGCTCTTCGTGGCCTACGGCGTGATGGGCGGCACCGCCATCTCCATGTACCGCGACGGGAAGCTCGGGGAGATCGACACGGTCAACCCGGCCCAGGTGCTCTTCGACATGGTGGAGAACCTGCCGTTCTCGCAGTTCATGCCGCCGCTGATCATGGCGATCCTGGCGATCTTCTTCATCACCGCCGCGGACTCCGCCTCGGTGGTGATGGGCATCCTCACCACGCGCGGCGACCAGAACCCGCCCAAGCCGGTGGTGGTGTTCTGGGGCATGGTGATGGGCGGCATCGCCCTGGTGATGCTGCTGCTGGGCGACGAGTCCGCGCCGCAGGGCCTGCAGTCGCTGGTGATCATCACCGCGGTGCCCTTCGCGATCATCGTTCTGCTGCTGATCATCGCCTGGTTCCGGGAGCTGAACACCGATCCGCGCACGCGCGCGCGACAAGTACGCGGACACCGCCCTGCGCAACGCCGTCGTGACGGGCGTGGACAAGTACGACGACGACTTCGAGCTCCAGGTGGTCCCCTCCGAGCCCGGGACCGGTGCCGGAGCGGGCGTCGAGTCCACGCACTCCGACTACACCGACTGGTACCGCCGCACCGATGCGGACGGCAAGCCTGTGGGCTACGACTTCGAGACCGACACCTGGGCCGACGGCTGGGAGCCGGAGAACGCCGACGACGACGGCGCAGACACCGACCGCGCGGACGCCGTCAGCGCCGGCTCCGCCGCCGCCGACCCCGACGACTCCGCCGCCGGCGACGCCGACACCGACACGAGGAGGAGCGAGTCATGACATTGACCAGACCGAACATCGTCCTGATCCAGGCGGACCAGATGGCCGCGCAGGCCCTCGGCGCCTACGGCGATCGGGCCGCACGCACACCGCACATGGACCAGCTGGCCGCCGAGGGGGCCGTCTACGACCCGACGTACTGAAACGCGCCGCTGTGCTCCCCTCCCGGGGTGCAGATCACGGCCTCGAAGGGCGGGCGGAACCGGGTGATGCGCAGTCCGGGGCGCTCCCGCACCTGTGCGGCGAACAGTGGGTCCGCGCCGAGGTGCGCATCGACCGGGTCGAGGTCCGCGTCGAGGTCGAAGAAGTGCGCGGTGCGGCGCTCCGTCCCCGCCATCATGCCTCCCCGGGGATCGGGTCGTTCCGGGTCGGGGCCCGTCCTAGAAGAGTCGCTCGGCGCGGCGCGTTCGGCGGGCTCCTCGAGCTCGAGCAGGGTGCGCTTCCGCTCGAGCCCGCCCGCGTAGCCGGTGAGGGAGCCGTCGGCGCCGACCACGCGATGGCAGGGCACGAGGATGCTCAGCGGGTTCCGTCCCACGCACTGGCCGACGCGCTGGGCGAGACCGCGGGAGCCGAGCCGTTCGGCGAGCGCGCCGTAGGTGGTCGTGGCGCCGTAGGGGATCTCGCACAGCGGCGCCCACACCCGTTCGGAGAAGTCGTCCCCGCCGGTGCGCGGCGGCAGGTCGAACTCCCGCCGCTCGCCCGCGAGGTACTCGGTCAGCTGGTCACGGGCTCGGGCCAGCGGCGGATCGGCGTCCGGCTCGACCTCGACGCCGAGCTGTTCGGCCGTCGGCGGATGCCAGTGCCCGGGGAAGTACAGCCCGGTCAGCGCCTTCCCGTCGGCCGAGAGGCTCAGGTCGCCGAGGGCGGTCGGGAGCGTGGTGTGGCGGGGGCCATCCATGGGGGTCTCCTCTGCTCTGTCACCACGTAGTCGTCCCGGCGGGGGCGGATGTGAGGTCGCAGGGCCTCGACCCCGAATCGCGCCGCGGGAGCCGTCGTCCTCTGGTCGTGCGTCGCGCCGTGAAGGCCGCCCGGAATGTCGCCCGTCGCGGGGCGTGCGCCCTGGTCCGTCGCAGGCGAGAATCGTCCCATGAAGTTCACGATCCCGCTCACCATCGCCCTGCCCCGGCGCCGCGTGCTCGAGTCGCTCTCGGACCCCGCGCATCATCCCTCCTGGTCGCGCGGACTCGTCGCCCATGAGCTGGTCGAGGGGCGGGAGGGGCACGTCGGCGCGATCTCCCGCGTCGAGATGCGCTCCGGATCGAGCACGATGGAGGCGCGGGAGACGATCACCCGGCGCGATCCCGAGCGGCTCGAGGATCTCCCCGCCGACGTGGTGGTCCACTACGAGCGGGAGCTCGTCGCCGAGGGGATGTGGTCCGCGGCGAAGGAGCATCTGCACGACCTCGGCGACGGCACCACGCTGTGGGAGAGCGAGAACGAGTACCGCTTCTCCGCGGCGCCGATGCGGTCGCTCGCCCCGCTGATGCGCGGCACCTTCCGGAAGCAGACCCTCGCCCACATGGAGGACTTCCGGGCCTTCGCCGAGCACGGCACGGACGTGCGCGGGGAGGAGGGGCGACCGAGCTGAGAGCCGGAACGACCGCCGCGGTCGCCCCCCTTGCCGCCGCCTCGGCCCACCGGGCCGGCACCTCCGGCGCGAACGGGCTCAGCGGGCGCCGGAGGTGTCCTGGCTGAAGGTGTTCCACCACCGATCCCCGCGCTTCTGCCAGAGCGAGGTGATGAAGAACGTCTCCGCGTGACCTGCTCGCCCGGGGCGCGGGCATCGGCGCGGTAGCTCAGCAGCACGGCGTCCTCCCACACCCGCAGCGGCCGTGCCTCGGACAGCGCGAAGGACTCGGTGATCGGCCCGTCGGCCAGCTGGTCGAGATGGCGCTCGAGGTCGTTGAACCCGCCGGCGTCCACGCCGAGGAAGTCACCCGGCAGCAGCTCCCGTTCGGCCGCGGCGTCCCCCGTGACCTGCGCCTGCCACACCTGCTCCTCGAGCGCGAGGAAGAACTGCACGTCGTCGGGTTCCATGCGCTCATCGTGGCACGCACCCGTCCGGAGTACGCTCGCAGGGGCGGACCGGGGGCGGCGCGCCGCGGCAGGACCGAGATCGCACAGGGGGCGGGGATGGCACGAGCGGACGTGGAGAAGCGCTGGAACGAGTTCCACCGCACGGGCCTCCTGACGGTGCGGGTCAGCCCCCTCAAGATCGTGGCCATGACGCTGGCGAGCCTCGTCATGGCGATCATCCTCGCGCCGCTGGCCCTCGCCTTCTTCCTCGACGACGGCGCGACCGCGCTCAAGGGCTGGATCGGCGTGCTCTTCGTGCCGCTTCTTCCTCGTGATCGCCGTCCTCGAGGCGAGGAAGCTGGCGCGGAAGGACCAGCTGGCCGTGAGCCGTCACGGGATCACGATCTCCGCACACCGGCGGGGCGAACGCGCCCGCGAGATGGGACTGCGCTGGGAGGAGATGACGCACGTCGAGCTCTACCGCGGCTCCCCGCAGTCCCCCAGCGACAACGTCCGGATCCACCTCGCTCACGGCGCCGGGGCGACGGTGGAGGGGGACGTCAGCCGCGGCTACCTCAACCTTTTCGACGGCTTCGCAATGTCGAAGCGGGATCTCGCCGAGCCGCTGGAGGCGATTCGGGCCTACCTGGTGGCACAGCGGTAGCTCGGCGCGCTCGCCGTCCGTCGGCCCAGCCCTTCAGCCCTCCGTCACGCGATCGGCGAAGGCGAGGATCTCCTGCACCACGTCCTCGCGGGTGGTGGGCTCGTTGTGGACCTCGTGGCGCACGCCCGGGTAGACGCGGGTGCGCACGTCGGTGCGGCCGGCCTCGTGCAGACGGTTGGCGACGTGGAGCGCACCCTCGCCGTAGTTCGCCACCGGGTCCTGGTCGCCGGCGAGGATCAGCACGGGCAGTCCCGCAGGCAGGTCGGAGTAGAACGCCTCGGAATTCGCCCGGTCGTAGACGTCCACGAAGCCCTGGAGGAAGCGGGCGCTCATGGGGGCACCGAAGTTGTTGAGGGGGTCGCGGCCGTGGTCGGCGACGACGTCCTCGTCGAGCGCGACCCAGGCGGTGGGCCCGGCGCTCTCGCCGAAGCGGTCGAGGAACCCGTCGAAGAGCTGGCCGACGAACTCCTCGGGGACGGGCTCTGCTCGCTGCGCACCGGTGGCGAGGGCGGCGAGCGCCTCGCGGTCGATGCTCGCCTCGATCCCTCGCATCTGCGCCGCGATCCCGCCGAGCACCAGACCGGCGAGCCGCGCCTGCGGTGCGGTCGCGACCACGCGCGCGATCATCAAGCCCCAGCTGTGGCCGTAGAGGACGTGCGGCAGACCCGGCAGGATCTCACGGGCACGAGCCTGGAGCGCGAGCTCGTCCTCGACGACGACGCGCGCCGCCTCGTCCCCGGCGTCCGCCCAGATCCCCGAGCGCATCGCGGTCGCGCCGTGGCCTGCGTGGTCGCCCGCGAGGACGGCGAAGCCATCGTCGACGAGGGCGCTGATCACATGCAGGTAGCGGCGGGAGTGCTCGCCGAGCCCGTGGACGATCTGCACGATCCCGCGCGGTGCGACCGCGGGCACGTGCGACCACGCCTGGATCTCGTCGCGACCGTTCGCGGAGGGGAAGGTGATCTCGTGCAGGGCCATGGGGTCTCCTCGTGCCGGGGCGCCGCGCCTCTGCGCACGGCCGTGGCCAGCCTAGCCGTGGAGGGTCCGCGCCCTCGTCAGTTGATGATCTCGGCGGCCGGTCCCCGCCGTCGGCGTGTCCCACGTGATCCCCCGAGGCGCCCCCTCATCGGCGCACGAGCGGTCGCTCGGAGCGCGGCATCTCGGCCCCGCGGCGACGACGGCCGACGAGGGGTCCCGCACGCGCCGTCGCCGTCATCCGCCCAGGTGGCGGCGCAGGTGGCCGCCCGTGAGGCTGTCGTCGTCGGCGGCGATCTGCTCGGGGGTGCCGCGGGCGACGAGGCGGCCGCCCGCGGCGCCTCCGCCCGGTCCCATGTCGATCACACAGTCGGCGTTGGCGATCAGGTCGAGGTCATGCTCGATGACCAGGACGGTCGCGCCGTTGTCGACGAGCCGGTCCAGGACGTGCACGAGGGTGCGCACGTCCAGCGGGTGCAGGCCGACGCTCGGCTCGTCGAAGACGAACACGGCGTCGCGCTGGGTGCGGCCCATCTGCCCGGCGAGCTTGAGGCGGCGCGCCTCGCCGCCCGAGAGGGCCGGGGTGTCCTCGCCCAGGGTGAGATAGCCGAGCCCAAGGTCGACCAGGGTCTCGAGGGTGCGGCGGACGGCGCGGACGTCGCCGACGAGCTCGATCGCCTCGGCGACGGTGGCGGAGAGCAGGCCGGGCAGGGTCACGTTTCCTCGCCGGATCTCCTCGGCCTCGGGGGCGTAGCGGTCGCCCTCGCAGTCGGGGCAGTCGATGTCGACGTCGGGCAGGAACTGCACGTCGAGCTCGATGCGGCCCGTGCCCTCGCAGCGGGGACAGCGCAGGGAGCCGGTGTTGTAGGAGAAGTCGCCCATGGTCAGTCCGCGCTCCTGCGCGGCCGGGGTGCGGGCGAACTCGCGGCGCAGGGGGTCCAGCACGCCCGAGTAGGTGGCGACGGTCGAGCGGACGTTCACGCCGATCGGGGTCGCGTCGATGCGGTGGACATGCCGGACCCCGTCGGCCTCGAGCGCACGGACATGATCGGGCAGGTCGCGGCCCTCGCTGCTCGCGCGCAGGGCGGGCACGAGAGTCTCGAGCACCAGGGTGGTCTTGCCCGAGCCGGAGACGCCGGTGACCGCGGTGAGCCGGCCTCGGGGGACGCGGACGTCGAGCTCCCTCACGGTGTGCGGCGGGGCGCTCTCCAGGCGGATCGCGCCGTGCGCGAAGACGTCCTGCTCGGCGGCGCGCTCGCGGACGACGATCTCCTCGCGGCCGTCGAGGAACGGGCCGAGCCGGGAGGCGGGGTCGGCGCTGATCGCGTCGACGGGACCCTGGGCGATGACGGTGCCGCCGTCGCCGCCCGCGCCGGGGCCGATCTCGAGGATCTCGTCGGCCTCGCGCGCAGCGCGCACGTCGTGGTCGACCATGAGCACGGAGTTGCCGTCCGCCAGCAGGTCGCCGATCAGCTCGACGAGTCCGTCGATGTTCGAGGGGTGCATGCCGATGCTGGGCTCGTCGAGCACGTAGAGGACGCCGGTGGTGCGGTTGCGGACGGCGCGGGCGAGCTGGGCGCGCTGGCGCTCCCCGGTGGAGAGGGTGGTGCCGGCGCGGTCCAGGGAGAGGTAGCCGAGCCCGAGGTGGACGAGGCGCTCGGCCATCTGCAGGAACTGGTCGACGAGGCCCCGCGCCATCGGGTGCATCTCGGAGGAGGGGCTCGATGATCCTCGGCGCCCAGTCCAGGAGCTCGTCGAGCGTCATCGCAGAGGCGACGGCGAGGTCCTTCCCGTCGATCTCGGGTTCCCGCGCCGCGGGCGAGAGCCGCGTGCCCTCGCAGGCGGGGCAGGTGCGCTCGACCAGGAAGCGGGAGACGCGGGCGAGACGCTTCTCGTCGTGGGCGCGGCGCGGCTCCTCGGTGACCGTGAGGCGGGCGTTGCGGAAGGTGAAGTCGAGGTCGTGGGCGCCCTTCTTCGAGCGGATCGTGATCTCCTTCTTCTCCTCGGGACCGTCCAGGACGATGTCCTTCTCCCAGTCCTCGAGGTCCCGCCAGGGCACGTCGGTGCGCACCCCGAACTCGCGGGCGATGTCCGGTCGCACCTTCCAGCCGAACATGTTCCAGGGCTTCACGGCGCCCTCGTCGAGGGTCTTCGACGGGTCCGGGACCAGGGCGTCGTCGTCGACCTCGCGCACGATCCCGGTGCCCTCGCAGGCGGGACAGGCGCCCTCGGAGTTGAAGGCGAGCGCTTCGGCGCCGGGCGGGTCCACGTCCGCTCCGCACTCCGGGCAGGGATAGGGCTCCTCGGCGGCGACCAGCAGCGAGGGCGGGACGCGGTGCCCGTTCGGGCAGAGGTGGGAGGCCAGGCGCGAGTACATCAGTCGCAGCACGTTCAGCGGCTCGGTGGAGGTGCCGAAGGTGGAGCGGACGCTCGGCACCCCGGGC
Source organism: Brachybacterium sp. GPGPB12 (assembly GCF_038396325.1). Taxonomy (NCBI): domain Bacteria; kingdom Bacillati; phylum Actinomycetota; class Actinomycetes; order Micrococcales; family Dermabacteraceae; genus Brachybacterium; species Brachybacterium sp. GPGPB12. Next base: position 1,301,440 of record NZ_CP149573.1, read on the forward strand.
CGCTGGCGCGCGCGAGCGCGGCGGGGACGTGCACGACCTCGTCGACGTCCGCGCGCGGGGCCTGCGCCATGCGTCGGCGGGTGTAGGTCGACAGCGCCTCGACGTAGCGGCGGGAGCCCTCGGCGTAGACCACGCCCATGGCGAGGGAGGACTTGCCGGAGCCGGAGACGCCGGCGATCGCGACCAGGCGGTCCAGCGGGATGTCGACGTCGAGGCCGCGGAGGTTGTGCACGCGCGCTCCGCGCACCTCGATGTGGTCGGGTCGCTGCGGCTTCGCTGTGCTCATGGCCCCACGGTAGTCGCGTCTTTGCGGGGACGACGACAGGGCCGGGCGGTGACCGCCGGGCTCGCCCGGAGTTCATCGTCGGGCCACGGTCTCGTCACCCTGGCGGAGTTCACTGCCGGCATGGACAGCTTCCGCTCCCCTGCCCGTCGCACCCTCCTCAAGGGCGGCGCCGCGGGCTCCCTCGCCGCCGCGGTCCCCGCCGTCACCCCGCCCGCCGCCTCCGCCCGTCCCGCGCCCTCCCGCCCTGCCGCCGCCCGTCTGACCCTGCCCTCCGGCCTGCAGACCGGCGACGTCACCATGGACTCCGCCGTGCTCTGGTCCCGCGCCTCGGGCGAGGGCCGGCTCCACGCGGTCCTGCACGCCCTGGACCGTGAGGGCCGTCGCCTCACCTCCTCCTCGAGGGGCCGCGGGAAGGGCCACGGCCGGGACGGCGAGCCGATCGTGCGCGCGGCCCCTGGGCTACCGAGCGGACCGACTTCACCGCCCGGATCAGCGCCAGGGGCCTCCCTCCGACACGCAGTACGAGGTCGAGCTGTTCTTCGAGGACGAGAACGGGAAACGGGGCGAGGTCGGCGTCGGCCGCTTCGGGACCGCACCCGGGCACCGCTCCGACGGGGCGCAGTCCTTCGTCTGGACGGCCGACACCGCCGGCCAGGGCTACGGCATCAACCCCGACGTCGGCGGCATGTTCGGCTACGAGGCGATGCGCGCCGTGGAGCCCGACTTCTTCCTCCACGCCGGGGACACGATCTACGCCGACGGCCCGATCGAGGAGAGCATCGAGGAGCCCGACGGCACGATCTGGCGCAACCTGGTCACCGACGAGGTCACGAAGGTGGCCGAGACCCTGCGGGAGTTCCGCGGCCGCCACAGCTACAACCTGAGGGACGAGAACGTCCGCGCGCTGTACGCCGAGGTCCCGGTCATCGCCACCTGGGACGACCACGAGACCACCAACAACTGGTGGCCCGGCGAGGTGCTGGAGGACGACCGCTACAGCGTCGTCGATGTGGACACCCTTGCCGCCCGCGGCCGACGCGCCTGGCAGGAGTACCAGCCGATCGCCGACGTCCGCTCGCTGAAGCCCGGCACCGGCTTCGAGCCGGAGCGGATCTACCGGAAGATCTCCCGCGGTCCGGCGCTGGACGTGTTCGTGCTCGACATGCGCACGCACAAGGGCGAGAACACCGATGGGAGGGAGCCGCGCGCCACGTCGATGCTCGGCGAGGAGCGGCTGCAGGTGGGCGCTGAAGGGTCTGCGTCGCTCACAGGCGACCTGGAAGGTGATCCTCGCGGATCTGCCGCTGGGGATCGTGGTGCCCGACGGCGAGGGCCAGGAGTCGATCGCCAACGCCGAGGACGGCGCGCCCCTGGGCCGTGAGCTGGAGCTCGCGCGCCTGCTGTCGGGGATCAAGTCCCAGCGCACCCGCAACGTCGTCTTCCTCACCGGCGACGTCCACTACTGCGCCGCGCACCACTATTCCCCCGAGCGGGCCGCGTTCACCGACTTCGACCCGTTGTGGGAGTTCGTGGCCGGGCCGATCAACGCCGGCTCCTTCGGCCCCAACGAGATGGACGGCACCTTCGGCCCCGAGGTCGACTTCCAGAAGGCCGGCCCCGCGATGGGCTCCCCGCGCGACGGGAAGGGCCAGTTCTTCGGCCGGGTGGAGATCGCGCCCGACGGAGAGGAGTTCACCGTCGAGCTGATCGATGCGACCGGCGAGGTGCAGTACACCCGCACGCTGACGCCGCGGCCCGCGCTGAGGGCCGGCGCCCGACGATCACGTCGGGCGCCCGAAGCGCCGAGGATGCTCAGCGCGTCCGGGGCTCCCGGGCGTCGCTCAGCGCGCGCGCGCTTGGCGGCCTTGTTGATCGCGCGGCGTCCGGCGCGCTTGCCCACGGCCTCGGGGCCCTGCTTGACGGCCCGGGCGTCTCCCTGGGCCCTTCGCAGCTTCCACAACCAGTTCAGCATTCTCACCCTCCTCGGGTGTCGGGGTCCTCGACCCTACGCGGCCTCGCGGCATGACGACACCGTCCCAGCGTGCGAGCCGATCGTGGGGGTGCGTGGGCCCGGCCGGATCTCCGGCTCACCCTCGGTGGTCGTCCGGGTCGGCGCCCGTCGCAAGGGTCGCCGGCGGCTCGCGCCAGGTGAGTCGCACCGGACCGGGCGTCGACCGGAGCGCCTCAGCGAGGTCCTCGGTCGCGTCCAGGAGCGAGTCGAACCCGTCCTCCCTCGCGGAGTCCAGGACGATCACCCACCCATCCCCGTCGACCCGCGGCGCGGTCTCGGCGGAGAACCCGCCTCAGAAGTGGACGCGGACGCCGTCCGGGACGGAGTCGTCCAGGACCTGCGTGAGGGGTGCGAGAAATCGTTCCACCGCACGCTCCGCCGCTGGCCCGGTGATAGTCGCCTCGACCTGCACGGACGTGTCCACCTCGAAGGGCCAGTCCTGGAGCTACCCGATGGTGGGCATGAAGGAGGGGATCTCGGCGTCCTCGTCCCCGCGACCCTCCGGACTCGACCGGGCCGAGGAGTCATCCGCCGAGGTCGGATCGTCCGCGCTCCCGGCCACCGTGACGACGTAGTCGCGTGCGATCACCGAGGTGGCCGCGAACCAGGCGCTCGAGCGGACGCGCGCCTGGTGCGCGTCGAATGCGGAACGGTCCACGAACTGCTCGGAGACGCTCCAGACCAGCGGGTCCTCGGTCGGCTCGACTGCGAAGCGGAGGCACCCGGGCTCTGCCAGGGTGAGGGCGACGTGCTCGGGCAGGTGCGGGATGCTCGCCCGGTGCGCGACGAGGTCGCGTCGGTCGACGTGGAGGCCCCGCATCGTCGCGTCGATCTCCTCCGGACTGCTCAGCAGGATCGGGTCCAGGAGCGCGGCGGCGGCCTGCTCGTCCCAGTCCTCGCGGATCCCGGCCTCGTAGCACAGGGGCAGCGAGCACGGCCTGCAGCGGCGACGTGCCGACGCAGGCTGGCGCGGCGCCGTCAGGTGCTCCTCGCGGAGCGGGACGGTGACGAGGCGCGGGTCGTGGAGCGCGTCCGCGCCTCCGACGACCTCGAGGCGGGAGCGAGGACTCGACGGCGCCGACGTGAAGGCGGGCGAGATCCTCGCGTGGTTGAAGGAGGAGCACGACCGCCCCGGAGCTGGACGCTCTGCTCGGGCCGTACCGCCGTCGCCCGGCTGACGGGGATAACGAACAGCCGCGCCGCTCAGTCGTCCTCGATCGTGAACTCCCCGGAGGCATCGGTGAACAGAGCGGTCTGCCCGGCGCGCGCGGTGCGGAGGAACTCCGCGACGAAGGGGAACCGCTCCGCGAAGGTGCCCGCCGCCCAGACCTCGTGGTGGGCGGCATCGTCCATGTACTCCTCGGACTCGAGGCCGGTGACCGACTGCAGGTCCTGCCCCGTGAAGGTCACCCAGCGCGGCGGGTGCTCGGCGTGCGGCTTCGAGAGGAACACCGGCATGGAAGAGGCTCTGCGCCGAAGGCGTCGAAGACATGGGTCGGGAAGGCGGGATGCGCGCTCATCGCCTCCGCCTCGCAGTGCGTTGCCGCGCTGTCACGGATTCAGAGAGATCGGCCGGCTCGCGTGAGCGCTCCGGGCCGGCGTCGGCCGCGAGGAGGATCAGCCTCCTCCGGCACTCGATCGACGCATGCGGGCGACGAGATCGTCCAGCCAGGCGCCCACGCTCTGCCGTGCCTCCGGGGTGTCCGGGTACCGGCACCGCAGGTGGATGCCGGAGGTGTCGGTGACGAACCACAGCATCACCCCGTCGGTGCGGATGCCGGCGCTGATGTACTGGGCTTCCAGGCCCTGGTTGTCGATCGTCACCGGCAGGCGACGCATGTCCAGCCACGACACGGCCAGCATCCCCGGCGCCTCGGGCATGCCGCCCCATGGCGTCATGAGCTCGGCGAGCGGATGGGAGCCGAGCCGCGCCGCCTCCTTGAGCGCGGCGGCGCAGGCCGACGGGTCGGGATCGCCGGACTCCAGCACCGAGTTCGTGATGAACCAGCCGACGGAGTCGTGCCAGCGCTGCTCGTAGCGGCTGTGCACCGGGAACACGGCTCGCAGCGCCGTGCCCGCCAGGTCCCGGGTGGTGCTCGTCATCGCGGAGATCGTCAGGGCGAGGGTCGAGACCCCCTCCTGCCGCGCCCGCTCGGAATAGGCCGCCAGAGCGTCGGCGTCGAGCACGTCCCGGACGACGACCCGCTCGGCATGGGCCAGCGGAGCTCCCAGCGGCGCGGGAAACGGGGCATCGCACCGCCGCCCGCGTCGATGACCTCGTGCCAGCGCCGCTGAACTTCCTCCGGCGCCGGGGGACGGTCCTGGAGAGCCTGCGTGTGCTCGACGAAGGCAGGCACGTGCGCCGGTGCGGGGACCTCGCCCCGCTGGATCCTGTCGAGGGCGGCCAGCAGGTCTCGGACGATGACCAGCATCGACCACATGTCCACGTGGGAGTGGTCGGCGGCGACCACGAGCGTGGGCCCGTCGGACGTCTCGATCATGCACAGCCGGTGCGAGGGTCGCGAGAGCGGTCGGCAGTGCGCGTCCAGGACGTCCTGCGGCGCGGAGCTCATCGACTGCCCTGGCGCGACCTCGTGCTCGACCCAGGTCCCGGGACCGTACGTGACCTGGTGCAGCGATGGGGGCGAATCTCCATGGTCCACGAAGACGGTGCGCAGGGTGCCGTGGGTCCGCACCACCGCCGTCCACGCGGCGGCGAGCTCGTCATGTTCGAGGGGGCCGGGCGGCCGGAAGGCGAGAGCCATCCAGGACCCGGGCCGGTCCCCGAGCCGCACGTGCCGCGCCTGGTCGAAGGAGATCGGCAGAGACCGTCCGGGCGCCGACGCCTCGAGATCGATGCCGAGCAGAGGCCCGAACGGCGACCGCAAGTGGGAGACGTGCGTGAGCCGCATGGCGCTACTATAGGCGCGACCAGCGCAGATGCAGAGGCGGCGATCAGATGCACAGGATCGAGGTCCCCGGAGCGCAGATCGCCTGGGCTTTCAGCGACGAGTCCGGCCCGCCTGTGGTCCAGTCGCACGGGCTCACCTCGAGCCGATCCCGCGATCGGTCGCTGGATCTCGATCTCGGGCGCGGGCTCTCCGACACGCGACTGCCGCGCTACGACGCGCGCGGGCACGGACACTCCACCGGCCGTCCGGTCCCGGAGGACTATCTGTGGCCCACCCTCGCCGAGGACCTGCTCGCACCTGCTCGAGGTGTGGTTCCCCGGCGAGCAGGTGCACGGCGTGGGCCCCTCCATGGGAGCGGGCACGCCGCTCCACGCGGCGGTACGGGAGCCCGACCGCTTCAGCGGGTTCACCCTCTGCTCCCGCCGACCGCCTGGGCGACGAGGGCGGCGCGGGCCGAGGAGTACCGGAGGGCCGCCACGTTCCTCGAGGCGCACGGCGTCGAGCGCGTGCTCGCGGCCGACGCCGCGGCCCCGCGTCCGCCGGCGGCACCAGGCCGCCCCGACACGGTGCCTCATGTCGCGGCGGATCTCCTGCCCGCCGTCTATCGCGGTGCGGCGCTCAGCGACCTCCCGGCGCCGGAGCAGATCGCGGGTCTCGCCCAGCCGACCACGGTGCTCGCCTGGATCGGCGACCCGGGTCACCCGGTCTCGACCGCCGAGGCGCTGGTCTCGCTCATGCCGAACGCCGCGCCGCAGGTCGCCTCGACGCCCGAGGAGGTGCGACGGTGGCCGGCCGTGCTCGCCGCCGACATCGCACGGTCGCCCAACCCCCCTGGTGCGCTCACAGACCGATGAGCAGGGGCAGGGTGTCGAACTCGGGTGCCGGATCCACCCGCGACCGGCCGTAGGTCTCGACGTCGATGCGCCGCCCGTCGATGAGGAACTTGCCGCGCTCGGTGAGCGCCCATTCCGCGACGGCCGCGGCCGGGCGGCGGGTGAGGCCGCGTCCTCGCGCGCGGTGCGTCATCCAGTACCAGAACCAGCCGCTGCGGTTCTCCTCGTCGACCGTGACGCCGATGAGCCCGATCAGCTCGTCGGCTCCGACGATCGCCCAGGCCTCGTGCGGCGAGCCCGCCTCGAGCAGGCGCGCGACATACCGCTCGGCCCCCTCCGCAGTGGTCACGTTCCCCTGGCGGGCCATGTCGCCGGCCGAGGCGAACGCCTCGTGCACCGCCGCGGCGTCGGACATGCGGAGCCGTCGCAGCGCCACGGTCTCCCTGCGGACCTCACCGGTGCGGTGCGGCTCGATCCCGTCAGAGTCAGCCATCGTCCTCCGCCTCGGGCCGCACCGCGACCAGGCCGACGTCGATCCCCGCGTGCTGGATGACGCGGGTGTGCGCCGGGGTGAACGAGTCGAGGAATCGCCGCCGCACACGCTCCGGGTCGTAGCGCCCCAGGCGCTCAAGATCCGGCCGCATGACTACCGCACGGAGCTCGGCCATCCAGGCCGCATCGTCGACGCCGCTCGGTCGAACGCTCCGCTGCTGTGTCACGCGACGAGACCAGCCGCCTGCCGGCCGCACAGTCCGGCAGGGCCGGCACCGGGGATCGGGCCGCCGGGCGACATGGAAGGGGCCCTCCCCCGTGATTGATGGACAGAGGCTGACGCGGACCTCGACCGCGCAGCTAGGCTGGAGGGATGGCGACAGTTCTCCTCGTGCGGCACGGTCGCACCACAGCCAATGCGACAGGACTGCTGGCAGGGCGGACCCCCGGTGTCGCCCTGGACGCCCACGGACGGGACCAGGCGGCGCGGACCGGGGACAGGATCGCGGCGGTGCCCGTGGCCGGCGTGGTCTCCAGCCCCCTCGATCGCTGCCTGGAGACCGCCCGGGCCATCGTCGATCGGCAGACAGGCGCTCCGCCCTCGTCGGTCGACGACGAGCTCACGGAGTGCGACTACGGGCAGTGGCAGGGCCGACGGCTCGACGAGCTCGCGAAGGAGGACCTGTGGCGGACCGTGCAGTCGCATCCCTCCGCGGTCGTCTTCCCCGGCGGCGAGTCCATGACGGGGATGCAGGCCAGGGCGGTGGCGGCGATCCGACGCCATGATGCGGAGATCGAGGCCGAGCACGGTCCGGGGGCGGTGTGGGTGGCGGTGAGCCACGGCGACATCATCAAGTCGGTCCTGGCCGATGCGCTCGGCATGCACCTGGACATGTTCCAGCGGCTCGAGGCGGGACCCGCCTCGGTGTCGATCGTGAGCTACGGCGCGAGCAGGCCGAGGGTCCTGGCGAGCAACACCGACTCCGGCGACCTGTCCTGGCTCGCGGAAGGCGCCCGCGCCGGCGACGCCGCGGTGGGCGGCGGTGCGGGAGCTCCCGCCGCCGACGGCCCGACGCCTAGGATCGTCCCATGACCGACGTGCCCGCCCATGTTCATGAGTTCGACTGGCCGGACCGGGTCGTCATCGGGACGATCGGACGTCCCGGGGCCCGGACCTTCTACCTGCAGGCGCGCACGGGCGCGCAGATCGTGAGCATCGCCCTCGAGAAGGAGCAGTCGGCCCTGCTCGCGCAGAAGATCGACGAGGTCCTCGACCAGCTCCGCGAGGTCGAGGGCAACCGCTGGAGCGTGCCCACCAGCACTCCCGTCGAGCTCGTCGACAACGATCCGCTCGAGACCGTCCAGGAGCAGTTCCGCGCCGGCACCATCGGCATCGGCTGGGACCCCACCACGGCGCAGGTGATCATCGAGGCGCATCCGCTCCCCGCCGACGATGAGCTCGACGAGGGGCTCGCAGAGGACGCGTTCGCGGAGGACTCCTTCGCCGAGGACTCCGAGATGCTCGCGTGTGAAGATGCCCGTCGGCACCGCGAGGGCGTTCACCCAGCGCACCCGCGAGGTCGTGGACGCCGGTCGTCCCCTGTGCACGCTCTGCGGCCATCCCATCGACCCCGATGGCCACACCTGCATCATCCCCGAGTCCTGATGTCCCAGGCTGACCTGGTGACCGCCGAGCTGACGCTCACCGGTCGCCTCGCGACGGCGTCGAACGCGACGTTCCTGGGCGAGCATCGGCGACGATGCGGTCGTGTACAAGCCGGTGGCGGGCGAGGCCCCTCTCTGGGACTTCCCCGGCGGGACCCTGGCCCGCCGGGAAGTGGCCTCCTTCCTGGTCTCCGAGGCCCTCGGCTGGGACGTCGTGCCGCGCACCTGGGCGCGCGACGGCCCGTTCGGCGAGGGGATGGTGCGGCTCTGGCAGGAGCGGGACCCCGATCAGAGCCCCGTGGACCTCGTCGCGGCGGACCAGGTGCCCGACACCGGCTGGCGGGCCGTCCTCGAGGGCGAGGACCAGGACGGACAGCGGATCATCCTGGTCCACGAGGACACGCCCGTGCCGCGGCGCATGGCGGTGTTCGACGTGATCGTCAACAATGCCGACCGCAAGGGCGACCACGTCCTGGCCATGGAGGGCGGGCATCGCTTCGGCGTCGACCACGGCCTCACCTTCCACCACGAGGACAAGCGCGCACCGTCCTGTGGGGCTGGCTGGGCGAGCCGCTGAACGACGAGGAAATGGACGGCACCGGTCGCGTCGCCGACGGACTGGACGGCGAGCTCGGAGGGCGCCTCGCGGACCTGCTCAGCGCCGAGGAGCTCGCGGCGCTGGCCGCACGATGCGACCGACTGCGGGCGGATGGGCTCTTCCCGGCGCCGGGCGGCGAGATGCCGGCGGTGCCGTGGCCGCTGTTCTGAGCGCGGCCACGCCCTCCGACGAGACCCCCAGGCACCGAGCGACTGCGCCGACCGCGTGTCACGTAGTCGGCGTCATCACCTCGACACGGTTGCCGAGGCCGTCGCGCGCATGGAGGCGGACGTACCCCTCGTAGGTGTCCCGCTCCGCCCAGGAGAGCTCGTAGCCGGGGTGTTCGATGCGTGCGACCGTCGCCTCGAGCTCGATGAGAGTGCCGAGGACGAGACCGGGATGAGCCTTCTCGGCCGGATGGAACGCGTCGTCCACGCCGAGATGGAGTTCGGCGGTGACCACGTTGCCGTCGAAGGCACGGAAACAGCATCCGCCCCGTCCGACGAGCGACGGCGGATTGGTCACCTCGTGCGACCCGAGCACCGCACGATAGAAGCGGCGAGCGTCATCCTCTCCGCCGCGAGGGATGGAGATCTGGACGTGATGGAGCCTGATCGCCGCCTACGTTTTATCTTGACGCCAAGATACCCCTAGCATCGAGGCCGTCACCGCACGCCGAGCCCGGTGACGAGAAGATCCGCGACCTCATCGGCAGTCCGTTCGCCTGTGTCGATCTCCGCCACGGCATCGGACCACGCCGCATAGTCGGAACGCCTGCGATGCACGTCCGCCCAGGTCGGTTCACCGACGGGCGCAAGCCCTCGATCCCTGCCATGGAGCCTCCGTCGATGCTCCTGCGCATCCGAGATCGGGACGTGCACGAACTCCATGTCTGCACCTGTTCGTGCCGCGGCAAGACGCCAGGTCTGCCGAGCCTCGTCACTGTCGTTCACCGCGTCGACGACGACATCGTGGCCGAGCCGCAGGTTCAGCTCGGCCATCGCACGCGTCGCCTCGTAGGCGGCGACCCCGACCGCCCAGCCTCGTGGCAGACCACAGGCGAGGATCGAGTCCTCGACCGCGTCGATGGACAGGTGGACCGACCCGGTGCGCGCAGCGACGATCTCGGCGACGCTCGTCTTCCCGACCCCCGGGAGACCGGAGAGCACGACGAGGCGAGCGCTCGGTGGAACCGGGAGACCTGCACGCACCTCTGAGGATCCCATCTGTTGGATCGTACGCCGCGTGAGGCGGCGGCTCCTCGACCCCATCGACCGCACGCGCGCACGACGCCCGGTCCGTCGGACGCTCGGCGGAGGGCACCGGCCCAGCGGACTTCACCGTCGGTGAGGTCGTCGGTCGCCGACAGACCGGCGGCATCGGCAACTCGTGTCGACGCCTCACGATCCGGATGACTATGCGCGATCACCCCACGAACGCCTTGATCTGCGCGCCTGTCGCGCCGTCGAAATCTCGCGTGGCACCGACGCAGGCGTCGGACCGGAACCGGATCACACGTTGAACCGGAACTCCACCACGTGTCCACACGTAGGGCAGTCTGCCGGAACCACCCTCTGCGCATTCACCCGTCACCGGGTGCGCGGCATGGGACCGTGCCGCAAGGACCTCGGCCACGACCAGGACTATAAGGACTAGGACTGGTGCGACGACGGCGATCCCCGACCACCACCCTCGCGGGCCCCAAGCAGGCGACTCGACTACCGGCTGTCCGCCAACGAGCGACGGGGCGTGGGCCGCGGCGAAGCGCCCCCACATCCGTCCGACCCGGCCTTCGATTAACACAGCTTGTATCGACACGAAGCTTGCGCGCCAGGTGCTCCCGCAAAGCTCAATGCGGCCGTGCTTTGCTAGCACTATGAACGGCGAACACCCCGAACAGAGACCTCCGATCGACGCGCCGATCACCTCTTCGAGCGAAGATGACCTCGGGCGTGCACCGGTCGCGCACGACTTCGCGGAGTCGATCCGGGAGCTCGACGCGAGCCAGGGACTCGTGGTTGGCATCTTGGGGCCTTGGGGACACGGAAAGAGCTCGTTCATCAACCTGATGCGCGAACAGTTTGCGACCGCGCCCGCTCTCACGGTCGTCGACTTCAACCCTTGGATGTTCTCCGGCTCGAACCAGCTCGTCAACTTCTTCTTCACTGAGATCGCAGCGGAGCTCAACGTTCAAAGCAAGAGCCGCTTCGGGAAGACTGCGGACTGGCTCGCTCAATACGCCAGCATCCTCAAACCTGTGTCTCAGTTCATTCCGTTTCCGGGTGCGGCGGCTGTAGGTGAGGCCACCGCGGCCGCGCTCGGCGGACTTGCTGAGACAACGAACGCAGAGCGCAGTGCCAAGAAGGTACGGGAAGAGATCACGAAGGAACTCGCCTTACTCGCGCAACCTATCGTCGTCGTCATTGACGACATCGACCGCCTCACCACTCTCGAGATCCGCGAGATCTTCAAACTCGTCCGCTTGACGGCGAGCTTTCCAAATATTATTTACGTGCTTGCCTTTGACAGAGAACGCGTGGAACAGGCCCTCACCGAAGATGGCATACCCGGACGGGCTTACCTCGAGAAAATCGTCCAGTTGAGCTTCGATGTTCCACATGCACCAGAGAAGCTACTTCGGTCCCAAGTTTTCGAAGAACTGAATCGCATCCTCGCCCCCGTTACGGACGCTACACTCGACGAAAGTCGATGGAGTGACGTCTACTGGGAAGTGATCGATCCGCTATTCTCGAACATGCGTGACGTTACGCGTTACGCGATCTCCGCCAGGTCGACGATCAGGAGCCTCGGCGTTGAAGTCGATCTGGTCGATCTTCTCGCAATGGAGGCACTTCGCGTCTTCCGTCCTGAATTCACCCATCAACTATCGAAGCTTCGAAGTGAACTCACGAGCACACGGGAGATCATGGGACGCAAGGACGACCGTGCTCAGAAGGCCATCACTGCACTCCTCGCTAAGTTCCCCGAGGACGATGAAGTTGTTCGGGCGCTATTCAATCGCGTATTCCCCGCCGCGGTGCAATACGTCGGGAACAACCACTTTGGGCCTGACTGGCTAAGTGCCTGGCGAACCGCACACCGGATGGCCCACATCGACTTCCTCAACCTCTATTTAGACCGAGTCGCACCCGACGAACTCGTCGCGTTTCGAAGCGCCGAACAGGCCCTTGAGTTTCTCAGCGACGGCGTAGCTCTCAAGGGGTACCTGACCGATTTGGACCCTAAGCGGCTCGAATCCGTCCTCGAAGGTCTCACCTCATTAGAAACAAGATTTACGACCGAAATGGTCGTCCCGGGATCAATCACGCTTCTGAACCTCATCGACACCATTCCCGAGAACGAGGTGCGAGGCTTCTTCGATATCGGAAGCCCCAAGATCTCTGTTGGCCGCGTTATACTTCGGCTCCTCCGCCGCGTCGGAGATGAGGCAGAGCGAGAAGCATTAGTCTCACAAATCCTTGACGGCATCGAAACGTACTCATCCCAGCTCGATCTTATCCACAGCGTGGGCTATCGCGAAGGCGTGGGGCTCAAACTCGTCAGTGAAGCGTTTGCGGCTCGGATTCATGAGCAGTTTGTTGCTCGACTTCAGCGAACCCCACCAGCCGAGCCGTGGCGTGAATGGGATGCCTGGCGCATCTACAATGCCGTCCAAACAGCAACAGGCGAAGTACCTCTGGCATCAAGTGACGATCCCGCTCTGCTACGAGCAGTACTCCACTCGCTTAAGTCCACTGCGCGATCACAATCGATGGGCTCTCGACAGGTCAGATCTGAAGATCGTCTCGCCTGGGAGATTCTCGTCGAGCTATTCGAATCTGAAGTTACAATCGAAGAGGCTGTGAGCAACGTTCGTGCCAACCTGGGTGACGACAATGTTCTTCAACTCACGGACAAATACCTATCGGGCTGGCGGCCAGAGAGCTTCTAGACAACACAAGGCATACCGATGGGATCGGTCTTTCCTAAGTCGCCAGCTGAACCTATCAAAACAGAAGTCGGGTTGCGGAATACTTAGACATTAAATCTAAATTCCACCGAGCTCCGGCACGGAGCAACCTCTGGAGAGAAACCATTGCCTCGGACGGTCGGCCCGCGGGCACGACGGACAGCCCACCCCGGACCGCGGCGCTCTCGGAGTCACGACTCCCGTCCCGCACGGCGGACGCGAGGGATGATCTCGACGTCGATGACCAGCACCGTGCAGAAGAGCCCAAGACCGAGAGTGAGCCAGCCGATCCCCCATGCGTCGTCCTCGTCCTCCACACGCGGGCCGACGCCGCTTTTCCCTGGGAACACCCAGCCGACGGTGTACGCCGGGTCCAGCGACAGGACCAGCCCCCATCCGATGAGCATGAGCCACACCGCACACGATGCCACCTGCACGACCAGCATCGGCGTCACCGCGGACCGCGGCAGAAGCAATAGAACCGGACCCGTCGAACCTACCAACGTCAGAGCAAGCACAGGCGACGAACACGCCCCAGATTCCCCTTGCAAAGGCCATCGCGCACCCGCCGACCACCAGCGCCGCCGTGACAGCGACGATCGCCCAGTGCTTCCTCGCGAGATGCATCTGCATCCACCTCGATCGCCCGGGAACCACTCACGCACCACCGCTCATCGAAGGGTTAGACGTTGAAGCGGAACTCCACCACGTCACCGTCGCGCATGACGTACTCCTTGCCCTCCATGCGCACCCAGCCCTTGGCCTTGGCCTCGGCCATCGAGCCAGCCTCGATCAGCTGGTCGAAAGAGACGATCTCGGCCTTGATGAAGCCGCGCTCGAAGTCGGTGTGGATGACGCCGGCGGCCTGCGGGGCGGTCGCTCCCTTCGGGATGGTCCAGGCGCGGGACTCCTTGGGACCGGCGGTGAGGTAGGTCTGCAGGCCCAGGGTGTCGAAGCCGACGCGCGCCAGCTGGTCGAGGCCCGACTCCTCCTGGCCGGTGCTCTCGAGCATCTCGGCGGCCTCGTCGGCGTCGAGCTCGATGAGCTCGGACTCGAACTTGGCGTCGAGGAAAATCGCCTCGGCGGGGGCGACGAGCTCGCGCAGGCTGCGCTGCATGGCGGTGTCGGCGAGGCCGTCCTCGTCGGTGTTGAAGACGTAGATGAAGGGCTTCGCGGTCATCAGCTGCGGCTCGCGCGGCTGGGCGACGTCGATGCCGGCGTCCTTCGCACCCTGGTAGAGGGTCCTGCCGGTCTCCAGCAGGGCTTTGGCCTTGGTGACGTTCTCGAGCACGGCGGCGTCGATGAGGCCGCGCTTGGTGTCCTTCTCCAGGCGGCGCATCGAGTTCTCGATGGTCTGGAGGTCGGCGAGGATCAGCTCGGTGGTGATGGTCTCCATGTCGCCGGCGGCGTCGGTGGAGCCCTCCACGCGGGTCACGTCGGGGTCGGAGAACGCGCGGGTGACCTGGCAGATCGCCTCGGCCTCGCGGATGTTGGCGAGGAACTTGTTGCCCAGGCCCTCGCCCTCGCTCGCGCCCTTGACGATCCCGGCGATGTCCACGAAGGACACCGTCGCCGGCAGCAGCTTCTGGGCGCCGAAGATCTCGGCGAGCTGCGCCAGGCGCGGATCGGGGCGCGGGACCACGCCGACGTTGGGGTCGATCGTCGCGAACGGGTAGTTCGCCGCGAGGACCTCCGCGCGGGTCAGAGCGTTGAACAGGGTGGACTTGCCGACATTGGGCGACCCGACGATTCCGATAGTAAGAGCCACGGGAGATGAGTCTACGAGGCACGGGCGCTCCGGCAACGCCCTCGGACAGTGAGATCGCGGACCCTGCCCCGCACAGGGCCGCTCCCGGCCGTCTCGACGCCCGAGTCGCCGTCATGGTCCACCGGCGAGCAATCACCCGACAGCCGCCGCCGGACGGCCTCGGGGGCCCGCCGGCGCGCGGCCGACGGGACCCCGGAGAGTCGCCCTCAGTACGCGACGGTGAAGCGGGTGCGGCGGTGGGCCGGGGTCTCGATCTCGTCGACCAGTGCGACGGCGAGATCCTGGCCGGAGAGGTTGGAGTCGCCGTTCTCGTCGGTCAGCAGCACGTCGCCGCCGACGCGGTAGGCGCCGGTGCGCTCACCCGGGGCGAAGGAGCCGAAGCCGCCGGCGGGGCTGACGAAGAACCAGTCCAGCCCCTCCTCGGCGCCGCGGAGGTCCTGCAGGACGGCGTCGAGCACGCGCGGCTCCTCGGCGAACTCCTTGGGGAACTCGGGGGTGTCCACGAGCTTCGGGCCGCCCTCGGCGACCAGCAGCGAGCCCGCCCCGCCGATCACGCCGAGCCGCACGCCCTTCTCGCGGGCGAGACGGGCGACGGACGCGATCAGGGCGCGGAAGGCCTCGAGGTCGGCCATGTCGCCGCGGGGCGAGAGAGCGGAGACGACGACGTCGGCGCCGTCGAGCGCCTCGGCGAGGAAGGACTCCTCGCGCACGTCGCCGGCGCGGTGGGTGACCCCGGCGGGAACCTGCTCGGGGGCGGTGCGGCTGAGGGCGAGGACGTCGTGGCCGCGGGAGGCGGCCTCCTGCGCGAGATGGCCTCCCGCGTAGCCGGTGCCGCCGAGGATCACGATGCGAGCCATAGGAGCTCTCCTTCCGCGCCCGCGCGCGGGGCGGCGCTGCGAGGCACCGTCAAGGGTGCCGTCTCGATGAGGGATCCACTGTGAAGCATGGACCTGCATGCTCACTGTAGGTAACCTTCTCTCTGCGGGGAAGTAGGCACTTCGCGGTAACCCCTCGCCGCCGTCGGCCCCCTCCCCTATCGAGCCCCAGCCCGCCGGGCCGTCGGCCTTTCACCCATAGCCCGTCCGCCGCCGTTGCCGCCCTCGAGGAGACCGCCCGATGTCCGCCCTGCGCCCCTACGATCCCTTCGCGCGCGACTGCCCCTCGCGCCGTCTCCTCGACCGCATCGGCGACCGCTGGACGGTGCTGTTGATCTCCGCGCTCGAGGGCGGACCGAGGCGCTTCTCCGAGGCGCTGCGCACGGTCGACGGCATCTCCCAGAAGATGCTCACCCAGACCCTGCGCTCCCTCGAGGCCGACGGGCTCGTCTCGCGCACCGTCCACCCCGAGATCCCGCCGCGCGTCGAGTACCAGCTGACAGAGCTGGGGCGTTCGCTGCTCGAGCCGCTCGGGGCGCTGATCAGCTGGGCGACCGACCACATGGGCGAGGTGCAGACCTCCCGGGACGCCGTTTCCGCAACCGCCTGACCGCGCGCCGGGCGCCCGGGTCCGCTCAGCTGTCCCACCCCCGTGATGTGCTGATCCCATGAGCGGAACCACGATGCTCCTGCTGGGTCTCGTCCTCGGCGTCGTCGCTCGGCGCGGCCGTGACGTTCCTCGTCGGCGCGCGAGCGCATGCGCTCCGCGCTGACGCAGAACCGCGCGGGCGAGGACTCGGCCGATCGCCTCTCGCGCCTGGCCGACGAGCGCCACGAGCGGGACGTCGCCCGGCGCGACGCCGCCGAGGAGGAGCGCGAGGCCGAGGCGCAGCGCACCCTCGCGCCGCTGACCGCGACCCTCGCCCAGCTCGAGCGGAACCTGGCCCGCTCCGAAGCGGCGCGCGCCGAGGCCGAGGGCGCGCGCGCAATCACCTCGGCGAGCTGGGGCGTCGGGCGCAGTCCCTCGAGCAGGGCACCACCGCACTCACGGGCGCGGCTGCGCGCCCGACCTCGCGCGGCCGCTGGGGCGAGGTGCGGCTGCGCCGGATCGTCGAGGTCGCGGGCATGCTCGAGCACGTGGACTTCTCCGAGCAGATCGGAGGGACGCGGGCCGATGGGGAGAAGGGACAGCGCCCCGACCTCGTCGTCCACCTCTCGGGCGAGCGCACCCTGGTCGTGGACGCGAAGGCGCCGATGGACGCCTATCTCGACGCGGTCGAGGAGCAGGACCCGAAGCGGGCCCGCGTCCGGCGCACCGCGCATGCCCGGGCGCTGCGCCATCACGTGGACCAGATCGCGGGCAAGGCCTACTGGAAGGCGCTCGGAGACACCCCGGAGTTCACGGTGCTGTTCGTGCCGAGCGACGGGGTGCTCGCCGCCGCGCTCGAGTCCGCGCCGGATCTGCTCGAGCACGGCTTCGCGAAGGACGTCGTGATCGCCTCCCCCGCCACGCTCATGGCGCCGCTGCGCACGGTCGCGCACACCTGGCGCACGGACTCCCTGAACCGCGACGCCCGCGAGGTGCTCGAGGCAGGTCGCGAGCCGCACCACCGGCTCGGGACGTTCACCTCCCATCTGGGGAAGGTGGGGCGGTCGCTGGACTCCTCCGTCGCCGCGTTCAACGAGGCCGTCGGCTCGCTGCAGTCGAGGGTGATGGTGACCGCGCGGAAGTTCGAGGACCTGGGCCTCGCCGGCACCGCGGTCGAGGACGTCGAGCGGCTCACGCGCCGTGCCCGCACCCTCGAGGAGGACGAGATCGCGCGGCTCGCGAGCCCTGAGCGAGGGGTCGAGAGCCGCGAGGACCGCTCGGCCGGCTGATCCGGGCCGGCGGCGGCTTCGTCGTCGGCGCGGCTGGACCGGCGCCACCAGGACGCGCCCGGGCCGCGGGGTCGCTCGCGTGCCGCCTCTCGAACGGTCAGCGCCCCCGGCGCACCAGCACCACGGCGCCGATCACGATCGCGGCCAGCAAGACACCGCCGCCGAGACCTCCGAGCACGGCCCACACCACCGGCGGCACGGAGAAGCCGCTGCGCTCGTCCTCGGTCGGCGGGTCCTCGAGCTCCGGCGCACCCCCGCATCCGAGGCGCCGCCCGCGTCGGAGGCTCCCCCGCCGTCCGAGGCCCGGGGAGCCGAGCCGGGGTCCGCGGCGGAGCGGTCCTCCACCGCGCCCTGCCCGCTCAGCTCCGGCCCCTCGGCGGGCTCGCCCACCGCATCGAGGTCGAGCACGTAGGGCACCTCGAACAGGCGCGCGCCGAGTAGTCGGAGGGGACCACGGCGAGCTGGAGGTAGTAGTCCCCGGCGAGGAAGGAGGTGCGGGCCTCGGTGCCGCCGTCCTCGCGGTTGCGGAAATGGATCGGGGAGGCCTGGTTGACCTGCAGGGTGGTCTTCGGCGCGGCCTTCGTCGAGATCCCGGTCGCCTCGCCCGAGGCCGACGGCGGCACCACGAGGTACACGTCGTCCCTCAGCGGCGAGTACAGCCGGGCCTGCGGCGTCAGCCCCATCCCATCGGGCACCTCGAACTCGCCGAGCGCGATCGCCGCGCGGACCTGCTGGCCGTACTGAGCCGGGATGCGGAAGAACTGCACCTCGCCGGGGATGATCGTGCCGCGCATCGGCCCGTCGAGGTCCTCCACGGCGGAGGCGAAGGAGAACGCGGGCTGGATCTGCTCACCGTCGGTCGCAACGGCGACCGGCTCCTGCGGGCGCACGTACTTCGCGGCGGGAGGCAGGCCGTCCAGCGCCACCTTCTCCTCCGCGAAGAACTGCGGCTCGACCGGCACCGCCTCCGCGAGCGCCGGGTCACCGGTGCGCTCGACCTCGAGGATCACCGTGCCGTCGGCGTCCTCCCCGAAGCAGGTGAGGTTCGCGGTCTCCCCCAGGCGCGGGGTCGCGACGGCCGCGGTGATCGGCCCCCGGCCGAGGTCGGCCTCCGCGCGGGCCTGGACCTCGCCGATGCGGCAGTCGAGCCCGTCGGCGGAGCTGGTGGCCAGGCGCGGCTGGGCGAGGCCGCTGGCGTCCCCGTCCCCGCCGGGCGGCACCATCGTCGCGGTGAGGTGCGCGATCTCGCCCTCGGCGAGCCGCAGGCGGTAGAAGCGGGAGAAGCCCTCGCCGTCGTCGATCGCGGCGGCCGCCGTGCTCGAGCACGTCGAGGAACGAGCCGGGCGCGAGATCCACGGCGGTCTCGGGGCTGGTCCCGCCGGTGATCGGTCGCCCCTGGGTGGCGTACCCCTGGATCGCGCGGGTCATCTTCACCAGCGGCTCGTCGCGCAGGGTCTCGGCGTCGGTGGCGTCGGCGAAGGTGCCGCCGGTCGCCTCGGCGATGCAGGCCAGCTCGTCGCGGGCATCCTGCTCGGCCTTGAAGCCGATCGTGTGGATGCGCATCTCGGGGTGCTTCTGCGCGAGATCGGCGGCGACCTCGCAGGGCGGCGGGCCGCCGCACTCGTCGATCCCGTCGGAGACCAGCACGATCGAGCGCATCTCCGCCTCCGGAAGCTCGGCCGCGGCCTTCGTCAGGGACAGGCCGATCGGGGTGTACCCGGAGGGTCGCACGCCCTCGATCGCGCCGAGCGAGCGCCTGGCGGTCCAGGCCCTCTGGCGTCACCAGGGTCTTCACGTCCTGGCGGCCGGCCTCCTGGCTCGCCGCGGTCGCGGGATCGGAGTTGCCGTAGGTCATCAGGCCCACGCTCGCGTCCTCGGGCGAGCATCGGCACGAGGGTGCTCAGCGCCTCCTTGGCCACGTCCATGCGGGCGCGGCCGCCGACGTCGTCGGCCCGCATCGAGCCCGAGCCGTCCACCACCAGCATCGACGGTGCGGTGCGGCCGGTGTTGTAGCCCTTGGCGCGGGCCTGCGGCAGACCGGCCGGGGCCAGCACGGCGAGGGCGGCGAGCAGGGTCGCCAGGAGCGCGAGTGACAGCGGGCGGGCGGCCGTGCGTGGGATCACCGGACCATCATGCCGAATCCCGGCGGCTCCCGCCGGTCGTCTCCGCAGCGCGGTGACCGTCGGGTCAGGACTCGGCGGTGGCGCGATCCCCGGTGGGCTTGGTGCGGCGGTCGGACTCGCCGCGGCTCTTCATCTCCTGGCGCGGCTCGCGCGGCAGGGAGAACATGAGGTCCTCGGTGGCGGTGCGCACGGGCTTCACATCGCCGAAGCCGCGCTCGGAGAGCTCGGTGGAGGCTCCTGGACCAGCACGTCCGGCACGGAGGCGCCGGAGGTCACGCCCACGCTCTCCACGCCCTCGAACCACTCCTCGCGCGGCTCGGAGACGCTGTCGATGCGGTGGGAGGCCTTCGCCCCGGCCTCGAGCGCGACCTCCATCAGGCGCACGGAGTTCGAGGAGTTCGGGGAGCCGACGACGAGGACGAGGTCCGCGTCGGGGGCGATCTTCTTGATCGCGACCTGGCGGTTCTGGGTCGCGTAGCAGATGTCGTCGCTGGGCGGCGCCTGCAGGGTGGGGAAGCGCTCCTTGAGGCGGTCCACGGTCTCCATCGTCTCGTCGACGCTGAGGGTGGTCTGCGAGAGCCACACGACCTTCTCGGGGTCGCGCACGGTGACCTTGTCGACGTCCTCGGGGCCGTTCACGATCTGCACGTGCTCCGGCGCCTCGCCGGCGGTGCCCTCGACCTCCTCGTGGCCCACGTGGCCCACCAGCAGGATGTCGTAGTCCTGGCGGGCGAAGCGCACCGCCTCCTTGTGGACCTTGGTGACCAGGGGGCAGGTCGCGTCGATGGTGCGGAGATTGCGCTCCCCCGCCATCTCGCGGACCTTCGGGGAGATGCCGTGGGCGGAGAAGATCACGAGCGCGCCCTCGGGCACCTCGTCGACCTCCTCGACGAAGACGGCGCCCTTCTCCGTCAGGCGGTCCACGACGAACTTGTTGTGCACGATCTCGTGACGGACGTAGACGGTCTCGTCATAGTGCTCGAGGGCGCGCTCGACGGCGACGACGGCACGATCGACGCCCGCGCAGTACCCGCGGGGCTCGGCAAGGAGGACGGTTCCGGTGCTCACGCCTCCCATCGTAGGAGGCCCGCGCCTGAAGCGGCAGGTCGTGGGGCAAGAGTCACCAACCCTCCACAGGACGTGGACATCCACAGCCGCCGTCTTCCGGTCCGCGAGATGTCGGCCGGTCGTGGAAGAGTGGACCCCATGACGCAGACGACCCCCGATCCGGGTGGGGCGGGCGAGGCCGCCGAGGTGACCGGCGCCCCGGCCGCCGGGGCCCGCCCGCCGCTCACCGCGACCGCCGCGCAGACCACGGCGGAGAACCCGTGGCCGCGCGGCGGCTGTCCGTGAAGGTCGGCGAGTACGTCGCGCGCATGTCCCCGCTGTGGGTCGAGGGCGAGATCGTGCGGCTGAACCGTCGGCCGGGCGCGGGGCTGAGCTTCATGACCCTGCGCGACATCGACGTGGACATGTCCTTCTCGGTGCCAGTGCGCGAGCACGTGCGCGCGCCCTGCCGGTCGAGCCGGTGCCCGGCGCGCGCGTGGTCGTGCACGCCAGGCCCAGCTTCTGGACCAAGCGCGGCGACCTCCAGCTCGAGGCCGACGACATCCGCCCCGTCGGGCTCGGCGAGCCGCTGGCCCGGCTCGAGCGGCTCAAGCGGGTCCTCGCCGCGGAGGGCCTGTTCGCCGCCGCGCGGAAGAAGCCGCTTCCCTTCCTGCCGCGCGTGGTGGGGCTGATCTGCGGGCGGGAGTCCGCCGCGGAGCGCGACGTGGTCGTCAACGCCCGTCGCCGCTGGCCCGCCGTGCAGTTCGAGATCCGCGAGGTCGCGGTGCAGGGCACGAAGGCGGTGCGGGAAGTGTCCGCGGCGTTGAAGGAGCTCGACACCCGCGAGGACGTGGACGTCATCATCATCTCGCGCGGCGGCGGCTCCCTCGAGGACCTGCTCCCCTTCTCCGACGAGCGACTCACCCGCCTGGTCGCCGGCGCCGACACCCCGATCGTCTCTGCGATCGGACACGAAGTGGACACCCCGCTGATCGACCTCGCCGCCGACGTCCGCGCCTCCACCCCCACCGATGCGGCCAAGCGCGTCGTGCCCGACATCCAGGCCGAGCTCGAGCGGCTGGACCTGGGGCGCACGCGCCTGCGCGCCGCGATCCGCGCCCGCATCGAGCGGGAACAGTCGGGGCTGGACGCCATGCGCTCGCGGCCGGTGCTCGAGAACCCCTCCAGCATCCTCGCCGGCCGCGCCGACGAGATCCGCTCCCGCATCTCACTGGCCCGCACCCTGATCGGCTCGCGCCTGGACCGGGCGGCCGACGAGGTCTCCCACCTCGGCAGGCAGGTGCGGGCCCTGAGCCCGCTGGCGACCCTCGAGCGCGGCTACGCCGTGGTGCAGACGGCCGACGGCACGATCATCCGCGCCCCCGAGCAGAGCGAGGTCGGCGAGGCGCTGTCGGTGCGGGTCGCCGGCGGCCGGTTCGGCGCCCTGCACGTGGACACCGACCCCTACACCCCGCCTGCCCCGCAGGCACCGACCGACGACCGGGCCCGCCCCGAGCAGGACCGGACCGAGAACGACGAGGAGACCGCATGAGCACGCCCGATGCCCCGGAGAACGAACTGACTGCCGACGAAGGCGCTCCCGGCACCCCGGGCACCGCGCCCGTCACCCCGGCCGGGGACGAGAAGGCCCTCCCCGCCGATATCGCCGAGCTGTCCTACGAGGCGGCCCGCGACCAGCTCGTCGAGGTGGTGCGCCGCCTCGAGTCCGGGCAGGGCGGGCTCGAGGACTCGATCGCGCTGTGGGAGCGCGGCGAGATGCTCGCCCGTCGCTGCCAGCAGTGGCTGGACGGGGCCCGCGAGCGGCTCGAGGACGCCGTGGCCGCGCGGCGCGAGGAGGACGGCGCCGAGCGCTGAACGGCCGTCAGCCGACCGCGGCGAGCGCCTCGTCCATGAGTCGCTCGAGCTCGGCCTGATCGGCCGCCCCGTGGACGAGGATCCCGAATCGCTCGCCCTGGCAGGCGATGCCGGTCTGCTCCGCGTCGTCCCCGCCGCCGAGCACCTGGCATTCGGCGCCCCGGCGGCTCGTCTGCTCGGTGACGGTCGCGCCGGGCATCTCGGCCGACAGCAGCGACGCGCTGACCTCGGTATCCTCGGCCAGGGTCACGAGATCCCCGCCCGGCGCGGTGTACTGCACGGTCCAGCGCGGGCTCTGCCCGTCGGTGAAGCGCGCCGAGCGCACCTGCCAGTCCTCGCCGGTCGCGGGCACGGCGACGGGGAAGTCGGCCACGTCCTGGGCGCGTTCGGCGGTCGCGGCGACGTCCACCTCGGAGTTCTCCAGCGGCTCGCGCTCGAGGTCGCTGCCCACCCCGAAGAAGCCCACCGCCAGCACGATCACCACGACCATGGTCAGCACGATCGCCCAGACGATGTTGCGCGGCGACCGTGTTCTGCTTGGTCGGCGCTGGTACGCGGACTTCGGCCGCTCGCCGGGGCGACTCATCAGCGCCGGTCACCTCGGCCCGTGTGCCGTCGGCCCCGGCGCTCTCGGCCCGCGCGCCCTCGGATGCATCGCTCGGCGCCGCGCGCGCCGTCGGACCCAGCGCTCGGTGCTCGCTGCGCCGTCGGCCCTCGTGCGACCGGCGCCCTCGCTGTCGGCCCTCGTGCGACCGGCGGCCTCGCGGTCGACCCCCGTGCGCACAGGGCCGCCCTCACCGTCGGCGGGGCTCGCGGTGCGGTCGGGGCTCTCGGACTGGGCATCGTGCATGCGGGCCATTGTCCCCGCCCGCGCCGCCCTCCGCCTCCCGGGGTGATCCGGGCCACGGCACCCCTCCCCGCTCGTGTCGCCCGCGCCCTGGAAACCTGCGATGATCGAAGCGTGACCGCGAGAATCCTGATCGCCGGAGAAGCCCTCACCGACATCGTCGTCGACGCCGACGGCGGTCGTCGCGAGCACCCCGGCGGATCCCCCTGAACGTGGCCGTCGCCCTGGCGCGACTCGGCCACGATGCCCATCTGCTCACCGCGATCGGCGACGACGCCCGAGGCGACGCGATCCGCGCCCACCTCGAGGAGTCCGGCGTGCGACTCACGCCCGCCTCGGTCGGACCCGGCCGCACCTCGACCGCCGAGGCCGTGCTGGATGCGCACGGCGCCGCGACCTACACCTTCGACCTCGCCTGGGACCCGGACACCGCCGGGCGCCCGCGGCGCCGGACGCCGTGCACACCTCCTCCATCGCCGCCGTGCTCGAGCCGGGGGCCACGACGCTCTCCGCCCTCGCGCGCGCGCCCGCGGGTCCTCGACGATCAGCTACGACCCCAACGCGCGCCCCACCCTGATGGGCGCGCCGGAGGACGTCCGCGCCCGGATCGAGGAGAACATCGCGCTGTCCGACGTCGTCAAGGCGTCCGACGAGGACGTGGCCTGGCTGTACGGCACCGAGGACGTCGAGGACGTCGCCGCCTCGTGGCGCGACCTCGGCCCGTCCCTCACCGTGCTGACCCGAGGCGGCGACGGCGCGGTCGCGTTCTCCGCCAGCGGGCGCGTGCAGGTCGCGCCGGTGCGGGTCGAGGTGGTCGACACCGTCGGCGCCGGCGACACCTTCTCCGCCGGGATCCTCGACGCGCTGGCCGACAAGGGCCTGCTCGGCGCGGACCGTCGCGAGATGCTCGCCGCGATCCCGTCGGACGATCTCGCGACCGTGCTCCGACGTGCCGCCGCGCTCTCGGCGATCACCGTCTCGCGCGCCGGCGCGAACCCGCCCTGGAGCCACGAGCTCACCTGACCCGCCCCGCCCGGGGCACCGCTGCGCGGGCACGCCGACCCAGCCCGCCTCCCCTCCACCGGCCCGGGACCGCCCGAGGACCGGATCCGACCACCCGACAGAGAAGACGAACAGGAAGGCCCGTCGATGAACCAGTCCACCCCCGCGGCCGCGGCAGAGCGACTACCGCATCGAGCACGACACCATGGGAGAGGTGCGCGTGCCCGTCTCGGCGCTGTACCGCGCCCAGACCCAGCGTGCGGTCGAGAACTTCCCGATCTCCGGGCAGGGCCTCGAGCCCGCCCACATCCACGCTCTCGCCCAGGTCAAGAAGGCCGCCGCCCGTGCGAACAAGGAGCTCGGGGTGCTGGACGGCACCATCGCCGACGCGATCGTCGCCGCGGCCGACGCGGTCATCGCCGGCGAGCACGACGACCAGTTCCCGGTGGACACCTACCAGACCGGCTCGGGCACCAGCTCGAACATGAACATGAACGAGGTCCTGGCGACCCTCGCCACCAGCGCGGGCACCGAGACCCACCCCAACGACCACGTCAACTGCTCCCAGTCCAGCAACGACGTGTTCCCCACCTCCGTGCACGTCGCCGTGACCGCCGGCGTCGTCGAGCACCTGCTGCCCTCCCTCGCCCACCTCGCCGAGGCGCTCGAGAAGAAGGCCGAGGCGTGGAAGGACGTCGTCAAGTCCGGCCGCACCCATCTGATGGACGCCACCCCCGTCACCCTCGGCCAGGAGTTCGGCGGCTACGCGGCCTCGATCCGCTACGGCATCGAGCGCATCGAGGCGGCGCGCCCCGCACCGCAGAGGTCCCCCAGGGCGGCACCGCCGTCGGCACCGGCATCAACACCCCGATCGGGTTCCCGCAGAAGGTCATCGCGAACCTCGTCGACCAGACCGGCCTGCCCCTGACCGAGGCGCGCAACCACTTCGAGGCGCAGTCGAACCGCGACGGCCTGGTGGAGATGTCCGGTGCGGCGCGCACCATCGCCGTCTCCCTCACGAAGATCTGCAACGACCTGCGCTGGATGGGCTCCGGCCCCAACACCGGCCTCGGCGAGATCGCGATCCCCGACCTGCGACCCGGCTCCTCCATCATGCCCGGCAAGGTCAACCCCGTCATCCCCGAGGCCGTGCTGATGGTGTGCGCGAAGATCGTCGGCAACGACGCGGCCATCGCCTGGGGCGGTTCGCAGGGCGCCTTCGAGCTGAACGTGCAGATCCCGCTGATGGGCACGAGCCTGCTGGAGTCGATCCGCTTGCTCGCCAACGCCTCCACGGTGCTGGCCGACAAGACCGTCGACGGGCTCACCGCGAACGAGGAGAAGGCCCGCTTCTACGCAGAGGCCTCCCCCTCGATCGTCACCCCGCTGAACAAGCTGATCGGCTACGAGTCCGCCGCGAAGATCGCCAAGCACGCCGTCGCAGAGCGCATCTCCGTGCGCGAGGCCGTGATCGCGCTCGGCTTCGTCGAGCGCGGCGAGCTCACCGAGGAGCGACTCGACAGCGCACTGGACGTCCTCTCGATGACCGCGCCGAAGGCCTGATCCGGCCGTCCGGGTCGGCCCACGGGCTGATCTGCCCGCCGGAGTACTGAGCCGTCGCCGGGGACGGGACCCTCGCCGGGGGCCTGGACCCTCGCCGGGGGCCTGGACCCTCGCCGGGAGCCTGAGCCGTCGCCGGGGGCCTGGACCCTCGCCGGGGACGGGACGAATGTGACGCGTCGTGGCTATATCGCCACGACGTGTCATATTCGTCCCGTCCCGTCATCCCGACTGAGCCATGTCACCAGTGCGCTCACCCCGCGCGCCCGCACCGGGAGCGACCGGCGATGATCACGCCGACGGAGCATCTCCAGCGGCATCGCGGATGTCCTCGGCCATTCCAGAAAGACCTGTTCCCAGGTCAGACGGGTGACCCGATAGCCGCGCGAGGAGAGCGCCAGGTCGCGCCGCCGGTCCTCCCGGTACTGCGCGGGGTCGTCGTGGAATCGCCGGCTGTCGCATTCGATCACCCAGTTCGTGCCGATCAGCAGATCCACCCTCACGTCTGGCGGCAGCTGAGCCTGGCTGCGCACCCGCTCCCGGCGCTCCTCGAGCCACCAGCCAACAGCGGTCTCGGTCCCGGACTGCGCGTCGGCGCGGACTCGTACCAGAGGGTGTCGCTTCCGCTGAGGCGACCCTGCGAGAAGGCGATCCAGGTCCTCCGTGCTGAGGCATCGCTTGTTCAGCGCGGACTCGATGAGGATCGCCGCGTTCACCGTGGACTGGCGGCGCGCCGCGTGATCGAGGGTGCGGACGATGTCGGGGACAGGGTCCTGACTCCCCCAGCCACGAAGGCTCGGCGCGTGCAGGATCAGAGGATGCGTCGCAGGGGCCGGCTGTCCTGCTCCTGAGACGGGGATCGGCACGAGCTCGCCCGACCCCGCGTCACGCCGGCGCCTGATCTGCGCCAGGCGAGGGGCATCTGGTGGAGCTTCGACGCTCCGTGGCCGGTATGCGTGCACACCCACTGCCATCGGGACCCACAGACCATGCGGCGCGGCCGCGTCGAGACAGGTCGGTCGGACCCCGAGCTTCAGCAGGGCGAGGAGGTCCTCCGGTGCTTCCTCGGTCACGTACCACTGGCCCACGGAACGGATCTTCCCGCGCGCAGGAGAGCACTGCGCCGATCGGGATCAGGCTCGACCTCCGCCAGCCCCTTCCTGTGCACGACTCCTCGAACCCTCATGCGGAGATCCCAGCATCTCTGCGGAACGGTCCGTTGGAGTCGCCGGCTCTGTGGAGAAGTCACCGCTGGGGAGGAGACGTCAACGGCGCTCCCGAGCGCCGACGGGACGGTGGTGACACGACGTGGCCATATGACCAGAGCGTGTCACCACCGTCCCGTCCGCTGCAGTGCAGACCTCACCCGTCCGCCCAGTCAGCGGTTCCTCGCCCCGCGCCGTGCCGCCCGACAGAGCCTCGGCCTCGACATTCAGCGCCGGCACCCCGCCCCGCCCCTCAGGGGATCGGCTCGTCCAGCACGTGGGTGACGAGCTCTGCGACCTTCGACCGCTCGGAGCGCTGCAAGGTGATGTGCGCGAAGAGCTCCTTCTCCTTGAGCGCCTCGACCACGGAGGCGATCCCGTCGTAGCGCCCGATGCGGAGGTTGTCGCGCTGGGCGATGTCGTGGGTGAGGACCACGCGGGAGTTCTGACCGATGCGGGAGAGCATGGTCAGCAAGACGTTGCGCTCGAGGGACTGCGCCTCGTCGACGATCACGAAGGCGTCGTGGAGGGAGCGGCCGCGGATGTGGGTCAGCGGGAGCACCTCGAGCATGCCGCGGGAGAGCACCTCGTCGATGACGTTCTGGGAGACCATCGAGCCGAGCGTGTCGAACACGGCCTGACCCCAGGGGCCCATCTTCTCGCTCTGGTCGCCGGGGAGATAGCCGAGTTCCTGCCCGCCCACGGCGAACAGTGGCCGGAACACCATGATCTTCCGCTGGGTGCGACGCTCGAGCACGGCCTCGAGACCTGCGCAGAGGGCGAGGGCGCTCTTGCCGGTGCCGGCGCGGCCGCCGAGGGAGACGATGCCGATGGACTCGTCCTGGAGCAGGTCGATCGCGACGCGCCGCTCGGCGGAGCGGCCGGCGACCCCGAACACGGTCTGGTCCCCTTGCACGAGCCGCACCTGCTTGTCGCGCGTGACGCGGCCGAGCGCCGAGCCGCGCGGGCTCGTGATCGTCAGGCCGGTGTGCACGGGGTGGTGGGCGATCCCGGGCACCTCGACGACCTGGCCGTCGTAGAGGTCGGTCATGGTCTGCTCGTCCACGGAGGTGGTGACCATGCCGGTGTAGCCGCGGTCGCGGGCGAGCTCGGCCCGGTACTCCTCGGCGTGGATGCCGGAGGCGCTGGCCTTGATGCGCATCGGCAGGTCCTTCGACACCAGCACCACGTTCTTGCCCTCGAGCTGGAGGTTCTTCGCGACGGCGAGGATGCGGGTGTCGTTGTCGCCGAGGCGGAAGCCGTCGGGCAGCGAGGCGGTGTTCATGTGGTTCAGCTCGACGTGCACGTGGCCGCCGTCCTTGCCGATCGGGAGCGGCACGGAGAGGTTCCCGTGCGGCTCGCGCAGGTCGTCGAGGATGCGCGGCGCCTGACGGGCGAAGTAGCCGAGGTCAGGGTGGTGGCGCTTGGCCTCGAGCTCGGTGACCACGACGATCGGCGCGACGATGTCGTGCTCGGCGAAGCGGTGCAGCGAGAGCGGGTCCGAGAGCAAGACAGAGGTGTCCAGCACGTAGGTGATCACCCCCGTCTCGATCTCGGCGAGCATCTGCTGGGCGGCGCCGGGCCGGAGCGAGGGGACCACGGGGGCGTCGTCGGGGTTCGCGGCGCCGATCACCGCCGTCCCGCCGTCCGGTCCGGGCGAGAAGGCGCCGCCGAAGGCGGTCGTCGTCTCGCGGGCAGTGGTCGTCTCGTCCATGGGAGCCTCCCGGAATCTCGCGGATGCCTGGACCATAGCCCTCGCTGCACCCGCCGTCGGGCGAGTCCCGCGGGCAGCGGACACGACGTTCACCCGATCGTCATCGGGAGTTCTGCGGCTCCCGATGAGGGCCAGTGTGCCACCGCTCACAGCGGTGAGCGGGGAGCGTCGACGGGTGGGTGCGTCGCACTCGGGCGGCCGACGGCCCTGCGGCATGCGCGCCGTCGGCACCGAGGAGGCCCGGCCGGCGGGATGCCGGAGGGCGCGCCGGCCTCGCCGTGCCCCGCGGCGAGCACGGGCCGGCGGGGCCGCGGCGACGGTCTCAGGCGCCGTAGCGGCGCTCGCGTCGGCAGTAGTCGCGCAGGGCGCGCAGCAGGTCGATGCGACGGAACCCGGGCCAGTAGGTCTCGCAGAACCAGTACTCGGAATGCACCGACTGCCAGAGCAGGAAGCCGGAGAGACGCCGCTCGCCGGAGGTGCGGATGATGAGGTCGGGGTCGGGCTGGCCGCGCGTGTAGAGGTGCTCGGCGATCGCGCCGACGCTGATCCCCTCAGCGATCTCCTCGATGCCCTTGCCCTGCGCGCCGAGGTCCCGCACCAGCTCACGCACCGCGTGGACGATCTCCTCTCGGCCGCCGTAGCCGATCGCGACGTTGACGGTCAGGCGGGCCTCGGGCGAGGTCTCCTGCTGCAGGCGGGCGATCCCCTCGCGCATCTCCTCGGGGAGGGAGTCGGCGCCGCCGGTCAGGCGCACGCAGTAGCCGGCATCGGTGATCTGCTCGATGGTGGAGGTGATGATCTCGTACAGGGCGACGAGCTCTTCCGGCGGGCGCCGGAGGTTGTCGGTGGAGAGCATCCACACGGTCACCAGCGGGATGCCGAGGTCCTCGCACCAGGAGAGGAACTCGACGATCTTCGCGGCGCCGGCGCGATGGCCCTGGGCGGTGGACTCCCCCGCGGCCTTCGCCCAGCGGCGGTTCCCGTCGACGATCACGCCGAGGTCTCGCGGGAGGTCGAAGGACTCGAGCTCCCTGGACAGCCTGCGCTCGTACACGCGGTACAGCGACCCGTCGGCAACCATGCTCGCCTTCGTCCCCTCGTCGTGCCCGCCCGGCGGCTGGGCCCCGGGGGCGCGCCGGGTGCGGCGCGCGCGTCCATTATCGACGACGGCGGGAGCGCCGCCCGACGATCGGGGGGAATCCGCACGAGACGGTCACAAGACCCCCGTACCGAACCTACGGTTGCGTAGGTTACGGTGTGCCCATGACCCCCGGACCCCATGACGAGGCCGCCGCGAGCGGCTCCGGCCGCACCCCGCGCGACGCCGACGAGTCCCCCGCCACCCCCGGCGGCGCCCCGACGCTCCAGGACCCCGCGCCCCGCGAGATCGCCGAGGCCGTGGCCGGCGGCGGCGGCACCACCGAGCCGCGCGACGAGGACCTGCCCACGGCGGAGAACTTCCCCTTCGCGCCGCGCACCCTGACCCGGGCGATGGCACGGCGCGCCACCCAGCTCGGCCTCCAGTCGCCCAAGCCGCGTCTGCGCGGGATGCCGCACCTGATCGCCTTCCCGACCACGCTCGTGCTCGGGCCGCTGCTGGTCGCCGTCGGCCAGACCCTGACGATCCGCCTGGCCTGCGCGGTGTTCGTGCTGACGGCCGGGATGCTGTTCGGGATCAGCGCGGTCTACCACCGCGGCACGTGGTCCCCGCGCGACGCGATCATCCTGCGCCGCTTCGACCACGCGAACATCTTCCTGATCATCGCCGGCACCTACACCCCGATCGCCGCGGCGGCTGCTGGCCCCGCGCCAGGCGCTCACGCGCTCGGCATCGCCTGGGGCGGCGCACTGGTCGGGGTGTGCTTCCGGATCTTCTGGACCGGTGCACCGCGCTGGCTGTACGTCCCCGCCTATGTCGCCCTCGGCTGGGTGGCGGTGTTCTACATGCCGCAGCTGCACGCGGGCGGCGGCTGGCCGGTGGTGATCCTCTTGCTCGCGGGCGGGCTCGCCTACACGGCGGGCGCGGTGATGTACGCGCTGAAGCGGCCGAACCCCCTCCCCGCCTGGTTCGGCTTCCACGAGATCTTCCACGCGGGCACCCTGATCGGCTTCGGTCGCCACTTCGCCGCCGTCGCCGCGGCGGTGCTCTGAGGAGAGCCGCTCCCCGAGCGGCGCGCGCTCAGCGGCGCTCGTCACCCTCGGGCGCGTCATCGTCCGACGGGTCCGAGGAGTCCGACGGCCCCGCAGGGTCCGTCGGCTCCGCAGAGTCCTCGGGCTCTGCGTCCGGCGTGGCGTCCGCGCCGTCGGCCTGCGCCTCCTCGGCACCCTCGCCGTCGGCGGCCCCTCCGTCTGCGGAGTCGCCCGCGGCCTGCTCGCGCTCGGCCGCCTCGGCCTCCTCGCGCTCGAGCCGCGCCTGGCGCTCCTCGACCCGAGCCCTGGCCTGCACCCGTCGGACGCGCCGCGTCATGTCGATCAGGAGGCGGCGACGACGACCACCGCGAGCACGAAGGTCGCGAGGAAGCCGGGCAGGCCCGGGGAGACGGTGACGGAGTTGAACTCCTCGCCGTCCGACGGGCTCGGCGCGGCCTGGAGCACGGCGCCGACGGCCGGGAGCACGCCCGCTCCGACGAGGCCTGCCCCGCTCACGGGCGGGCCTCCACGGTCTCGTGGCGGAGCCCGGCGAACAGGTCCCGCTCGGGCGACTTCACACCGATCCTGGAGATGTGCGGCTCGTAGTCCTCGGTGCCCCAGGCCGCGATCTCCGCGTCGTGCGAGATGCGGAAGAAGGGCCCCTCGGGGTCGACCTGGGTGGCGTGGGCGCGCGGCGCGTCGTCGCGGATCCCGAGATAGTCGCGCACGTCGATGCGGGTGGTGAGCGACCGGTCGTGGCTCTCGTCGTAGTGCTGGAGCATCTGGTCGAGCTCCTCGTTGGGGGTGCCCTCGGCGCGCAGGTGACGGCTCACGGCGGCGAAGCGCTGACGGTGGAAGCCGTTGATGTAGTACAGCTTCGCGACCTCCCAGGGCTCGCCGAGCTCGGGCGCGAAGTCAGGGTCCGCGGCGAGGTCGAAGGCCGCCACGGAGATGCGGTTGACCTGGATGTGGTCGGGGTGCGGGTAGCCGCCGTTCTCGTCATAGGTGGTCATCACGTGCGGGCGCAGGCGGCGCACCGCCTCGACCAGCGGACGGGCCGCCTCCTCGACGGGGAGGGTCGCGAAGCTCCCGGCCGGCGACGGCGGCGGCGGGTCCCCCTCGGGCAGTCCCGAGTCGACGAAGCCGAGCCACTCGTGGTCCACGCCCAGGATCTCCTTCGCCCGCTCCATCTCGCGGCGGCGGATCCCGGGCAGGCTCTCGGGGGTGATCCCCGGATCGTCGCGGAGGCGGGGGTTCAGCACGTCGCCGCGCTCTCCGCCGGTCGCGGTGAGCACCGTGACCTGCACTCCCTCGCGTGCGTAGCGTGCGGTCGACCCGGCACCCTTGGACGACTCGTCGTCGGGGTGCGCATGGACGGCCACCATCCGCAGGGACTCATCGGGGGCGGGCGACTGGACGGTCACGGGACTCCTCGGAGACGACGGGCGGGGCACTGCCCCGGTGCGGTTCACGCGCGCGACCGACACGGCCCGCGACACCTGCACCAGCGCCCGATCGTACGCCACCCCTCCGCGAGCGCGCAGGGCGCGGGTCGCCTCCTCGCCGCGGACGTGACCGGTCCCTCGCTCCCTCCCCCCGCGCTCCCGGACCGCTCCCGGGGAGGGTCTGGGAGACTGGGCGCATGGACGATGCCGAGGAGCTCCACCGCCAGCGCTACGGCGGACCGCTCGTCTCCCCCGCACCGCGAAGATCCTGGTCGCCGTCGCCGGCGCGGTGTTCGTCGCGATCGTGATCGTGGTGGGGCTCTTCGTCGCGCGCGAGGAGGTCCGCTACGACGTCCTGGCCTACGACCATCTGGCCGCCGACCGCATCGGCGTGGACTTCGTGGTGACGATGGCGCCCGGCACCGAGGCGACCTGCCGGATCCAGGCGATGAACGAGGGGCGCGCACAGGTCGGCTTCGTCGAGACCACGATCCCGGCGCAGACCGAGCGCCGCACCGCGCACCACGTCGAGATCTCCACCCAGGGTGAGGCGGTCTCCGCCGAGGTCGTCGGTCGCACCGTCGGCTGACCCCGCGCCGACCGGAGGACCGTTCCCGCGGATTTCACGATGCGCGTAAAACGTCCACCGGTCCCGGGAAATGCACAGCGCGCCGTGTAATGTTGCCCGGAACCGGCGAACGACCGGTCATCATCACCCGCACACGGGGCGCATGAGGACATGTGCCCCGTGATTCGCGTATTGGGGGTCTTCGTCCCCGTGCGCTTCACCGAGGACGACAGGAGTGAACCCATGAGCGACCAGCCGAATGGCGCCTGGCTCACCCAGGACGCGTACGACCGCCTGGCCAAGGAGCTCGCCGAGCTCGAGGGCCCGGGCCGCACCGAGATCGCCGAGCGCATCGCCGCGGCTCGCGACGAGGGCGACCTCAAGGAGAACGGCGGATATCACGCCGCCCGCGAGGAGCAGGGGAAGATGGAGGCGCGCATCGCGGACCTCCAGCGTCTGCTGAAGAACGCCGTGGTCGGGGAGTCCCCGAAGGACGACGGCGTCGTCGAGCCCGGAATGGTCGTGGCCATCTCGATGGCCGGCAAGGAGCGCACCTTCCTGCTGGGCAACCGCGAGATCGCCGACGGCGACGACGACCTGGAGGTCTACTCCATCGAGTCGCCGCTGGGCGCCGCGATCCACGGCTCGAAGGTCGGCGACACCGTCGACTACACCGCGCCGACCGGGAAGTCCTTCCCGATCGAGATCCTCCGCGCCAAGCCGTACTCGGCCTGAGCCGCGCGCCCCACGGGGCGAGGGGGCACTGCCCGAACCGACGAGAGAGCCCCTTCCGGCAGCGCCGGAAGGGGCTCTCTCACACTGCGAGCGGGGTCAGTCCCGCTCGTCCTCCGCGCGGTGACGCGGAGCGGGCGGCTGGGCCGACGCCCCGTCCACCTGGTCGGTCGAGGGTGCCCGGGAAGCAGTCGTCCCGGGCGCGTCAGCGGGGTGAGCGCCGGCCGCACCGGCGTCCTGCGCGTCCGTCCCGTCGGCGGCGTGCGCGCCGGTCCCCGTCGCCGACGCGCCGTCCTCCGTCGCGGTCCGGCGCTCGGCGGCGGGGACGGTGCCGAGCATCGCCAGGTCCGCCGCGGCTCCCTCGTCGGCCGACGTCCGCGCGCCTCGGAGTCCGCGCCGACCTCGGCCAGCTGGTGCGCGGGCACGCCGGAGCCGAGCGCCGCGAAGTGCTCGGCGCTGGCCTTGTCGTGGCCGAGCTCGGGGCTCGGGTCCCGGCCCACCACGTACAGCAGCGTCGCGTTGACGAAGGCGATCAGCGGGATCGCGAACAGCGCGCCCGGGATCCCGGCGATCATCGCGCCGAGGGCAACGCCGAGGAACACGCCGAGGGGGTGGATCTCCACGGCCTTGCCCATCAGGAAGGGCTGGAGCACGTTGCCCTCGAGCCGCTGCACGGCGAGCACGACCGCGAGCATGATCAGCGCGCCGACCCAGCCGTTCAGCACCAGCACCAGCGGCACGGCGATCGCGCCGGAGGCGATCGCGCCGACCAGCGGGATGAAGCTGAACAGGAACACCAGCGACCAGATCGGCACCGCGTAGGAGCCCAGGCTCAGCGCGACCATGCCGATCGCGATGCCGGTCGCGTCGACCGCGGCCACCAGCACCTGCGTGCGCACGTAGGCCGACAGCGCCTTCCAGCCGCGGCGGAACGCCTCGTGGGTGGGCACGCGGGCGGCGGGCGGCGCGAGGCCGACGGACCAGCGCCAGATCCCGCCCCCGCCATGGAGCACGAAGAACAGCGTGAACAGGGCGACGACGATCCCGGTGCCGATGTTGCCGAGCGCGGCGGCGGTGGTGACCGCGCCGCTGACCAGCTGGCCAGAGTACTGCTGCAGGCTGCTCGAGCCCTTCCTGGAGGGCGGAGTCGATCATCGGGGTGTCGATCTGGAAGGTGCTCTGCACCCACTCCAGCGACGCCTGGAAGCCCTGCACCGCGCGGGTCTGGATGTCGTCCCACTGAGCGATCAGGCGCCGCCCGGCGAGGGTGAACATCCCCGCGATCACGAGCAGCAGGCCCAGCGGCGCGATGCCGCTGGCCGCGGCGCGGCCCAGGAAGGTGTAGCGGGTAAGGATCTTGACCACGGGCTGGAGCGGCGCGGCGAGCAGGATCGCGATGAGCACGGGGATCACGATGGTCGTGACCCGGGTGAGCCCCCACAGCAGCGGCGCGCCGGCGGCGACGATCACGAGCAGTCGCCACGACCATGACGCGGCCCGGCGCACACCGATCGGGATCTCCTGGACCTCGGGGGCGAGACCCGGGTCCCCGGGGGCGGGGCGCGGATTCGACATGGGGCTCCTTCCGTTCGAGCCACGGTGGCTCATCGGCATCCTAGTCACCGCCTCCCTCTCCTCCGGCACTGCCAGCACCTTCGACGGCGGCTCGATCCCGGTTCGACCGATGCTCTGCCGCGGTCGAGCACCGACGAAGGTCGTGGTCCCGCCCGCCGTGGGAAGGGATCGTCGCGGACGGACCGGCCGATAGCGTGACCGCATGCACAGCAACCCCTCCCTCCCCTCCCCTCCTCCCGTCCCGGGGACCGCCCCGGAGGCGGGAGGGACCTCGGCGCCGCCCCCGGTCCACCCCTCCGGGACCGCCGAGGCGCCTGGCCCTCTCGCCGGTGCCGCCGCCCCGGTCTCCGCCGAGGCCTCGGTCCCGAGCTCGACCGCGCTGTCGATCCGCGGGGCGCGCAAGTCCTTCTCCGGCACCGAAGTGGTGCACGGCCTTTCCCTGGACGTGCCGCAGGGCTCGTTCTACGGGATCGTCGGTCCCAACGGCGCCGGCAAGACCACCACCCTGTCGATGGCGACGGGCCTGCGCGGCCCGACGACGGCACCGCGCACGTGCTCGGCCACGACATGTGGGCCGAGCCGCAGGCGGCCAAGGCGCGCCTCGGCGTCCTCGCCGATGGGTCGCGCACCTTCGACCGGCTCACCGGACGGGAGCTTCTGACCTACGTCGGCCTGCTCCGCGGGATGGAGCCGGCCGTGGTCGAGGAGCGGATGGAGTCGCTGCTGACCGCGCTCGACCTCGCGGGCGAGGACGGGAAGCTGGTCGTGGACTACTCCGCCGGCATGACCAAGAAGATCCTGCTGGCGAGCGCCCTCTCGCACGCGCCGCGCCTGCTGGTGCTCGACGAGCCGCTCGAGGCCGTCGATCCGGTCTCCGCGCAGGTGATCCGCACGATCCTCACCGCGTATGTCGAGGGCGGCGGCACGGTCGTGCTCTCCAGCCACGTGATGGAGCTGGTCGAGGGGCTGTGCGGCCACGTCGCGATCATCGCCGAGGGGCGGCTGATGGCCGACGGCACCCTCGACCAGGTGAGACAGGGCGGCGACCTCGTGCAGACCTTCATCGACCTCGTCGGCGGCGGGGACGTCGCGGAGGGGAGCCTGTCGTGGCTGGAGTCCTGAGCACCGAGCACGCACGGACCGCGGCCGCGCAGGACGTG
The DNA here is from genome assembly GCF_038396325.1 of Brachybacterium sp. GPGPB12. Taxonomy (NCBI): domain Bacteria; kingdom Bacillati; phylum Actinomycetota; class Actinomycetes; order Micrococcales; family Dermabacteraceae; genus Brachybacterium; species Brachybacterium sp. GPGPB12. Next base: position 1,337,711 of record NZ_CP149573.1, read on the forward strand.
CGCCACGGCGAGATCCGCGGACGCGACCTGGTGCGCCTGCGGCTGAAGCTGAAGTGGACGCTGTGGAAGCGGTCCTATCGCAAGAACGTCGGCAAGATCATCGGCACCTCGATCGGGGTGCTCTACGGCCTGGGCGGCCTGGCCATGCTGGTCTTCCTGTTCCTGGGCACCACGCTGTGGGCCGGGGAGGGAGAGCTGTTCCCGCAGATCGTGCGCGGCCTCGGCGCCGTCACCGTGCCGCTGTGGTTCCTGATCCCCGTCCTCGCCTTCGGGATCGACGACACCCTGGATCCGCGTTCGTTCGCCCTCTTCCCCCGCGGCGCGAGGGAGCGCAGCCGGGGATGTTCGCGGCGGCCGCGCTGAGCCTGCCGAGCCTCTTCACCCTGCTCGCGCTCGCGATCGCCACCGCCTTCGAGTCGCTGTGGCTGGTGCTGTTCGGGCAGGGCGCCGGGTGGGTCGTGCTCGGCGCCCTCGCGCTGATCCCCGCGAACCTCGCCGGCCTCGCGCTGTGCCTGCTCGCCGCCGCGGGCCTGGTTCGCGCACTCCGCCGCCCGGGCCTCGAGCCGCAAGGGCCGGGAGCTCGGCGGGATCTTCGGCTTCCTGGGGATGTTCGTGGCGATCTACGCCTTCTCGCTCTCCGCCCAGCGCATCGAGGACCTCGACATGCTCTGGGTGCGCGAGCAGCGCCGGTGGCGACCGAGGTGCTCGCCTGGATGCCGCTCGGTGCGCTGTTCTCCGTGCCGATGGATCTCGCCGAGGGCCGTGTGCTCGCGGCGCTCGCTGCGCGCCCTGATCGGCGCGGCGACGATCGTGCTGGTCTGGCTGTGGTGGAGGCGCTCGATCGATCTGTCGATGACCTCGGCGCTGACCGGGGACGCCTCCTCCGGCCAGGCGAAGGTCTCCCCGCTGGTGCCGCGCTTCGTGCCGGCCGGTCCCTTCGGCGCCGTGATGGGCAAGTCCCTGCGCTACTGGCGACGGGACACCCGCTATCTCGCCGCCCTCGGCATCTACCCCGTGGTGATCGTGTTCTTCGTGGCGATGGGGCTCATGGTCCCCGAGGCCCGGACGTTGATGCTGGGCATGGCCGTGTTCATGTGCGCGATGACGGGGCTGAGCATCTCCAACGAGATCGGCTTCGACGGACCGTCCGGCTGGGTCAACATCGTCGCCGGCGCCCCTGCCCGCGCCAACCTGCTGGGCCGCATCGCGGCGATGGCGGTGCTGATGATCCCCGCGGTCGTGGTGATCACCGTCGCTTGGCGCCTGCCGCTGCTGTACGGACTGCCGGAGCTGATCCCCATGACCGTGCTCGGCTCGCTCGGCGCGATGATCTCCGGCTGGGGCACCTCGATGGTGGTGGGCGTCTTGCTGCCCTACCCGAGCTCTGCCCCGGGCACCAACCCGATGAAGGACAAGTCCGCCTCGAGCTCGAACGCCATGCTCTCGATGGCGATCTCGATGGTGACGGTGTTCGTGCCGATGCGCCGCCGCTGGGTCTCGGCATCTGGGGCGCGATCGCGGGGAACCTGGCGCTGATCACCGGGGCCGGCGTGCTGGCGATCGTGATCGGCGTGGCGGTCTTGCTGATCGGTCTGCGCATCGCGACGGTCCGCCTGGACGCGCGCTACCCGGACATCTTCCAGAAGGTCCGCGACCACGTCTGAGCCGGGCCCCACCAGCCCGGGCGCCGGGCCCCTGCCCGGTCCCGCTCCGGCCAGCCGCATGTCAGCTCTGCCCACCCTGACCCGACCGGCCGCGCACACTTCTGCGCTCTGTGCGTCACCTCGACCCCGTAGGGGAGCTGAGGTCACGCACAGAGCGCAGTTGTCTGCACCATCGCCCGGACATGCCAAGGCGTGGCCGGGCAGATCAGGCCGTCGGCCGGGGTCGGGCGCCTGACCTGCGCCGGAGTGGAACGGCAGGGTCAGGCCGACGGGCCGCCGGGGGCGGCGAGGTCGCGCTCCATGACCAGGGCGTCGATGCGTCGGCCGCGGATCCGGTAGTAGCCGCGGCGCCGTCCGATCTCGCGATATCCCGCGGCGGCGTAGACGGCGCGGGCGCGGGTGTTGTCCTCGCGGACCTCGAGCGGCATCCGCTCGGCGCCGCCGTCCCGGGCCTGCTGCTCGCACCAGGCGAGCAGGGCGCGACCGATACCCTCCCCCTCCCGGCGGGTGCCGATCGTGTGGAGGTCGGCGAGGTCGCCGGCGAGCATGATGCCGGCATAGCCGAGCGGCGCACCGCCGACGGCCGCGGCGGCAGGGGCCCGGTCGATGCCGAGGGACCGGCCATCGGGGCGCGGAGCGGATCGGCGCGGCGAGCCGACCCGTCGGCGCCGGTGTGCGGCCTGGCGGTGCTGGTGTCCGGCCCGTCACCGCCGGTGGTCGACGATGCGGCCGCGCCCTCGACCGCGACGACGTAGCGGCGGTCGGGATGCTCGATCTCCTCGGCGAGCTGGAACACACTCCAGGCCTCGTCGGGAAACAGCTCGAGCTCGGCGAAGGCGATCTCCTCGACGTCCTCGAGGGTCGCGGGGCGCAATGACCAGGTCGCGCCGGCCGTGCCGTCGGCCCCGTCGGGTGCTGTCACCTCAGCGGCCGAGCGCGCTCTTGCGCGCGGTGGGCTTCGCGGCGTCGGGCTCGCGCAGGTACATCGGCTCGGTGCTGGTGAGGTCCTCACCGCGGGCGGCGAGGGCGGAGGCGGCCAGCAGCAGGTGCCCGGCGTCGACGTGCTCGAGCTCGGCGGTGGCGGGCAGCGGCTCGGGGTAGAGCGCGGTGCCGGAGCCGACGAGCAGGTCGCGACCGGTCAGCTCCGCGGCGACCTCGGCCGGGGCGTCGACGGCCGGCTCCGCGATCCGGAGGATCTCGCCGCCGGCCTCGCGGCGATAGCGGGCGTGGTAGACCTCGCGGCGGCGCGCGTCCAGCGCCACGCCGACGGTGACAGGGCCGCGCTCGGCGGGCACGGCGGCGAGCGCCTCGTGGGCGAGCGCGTCGAGGGAGCTCAGCCCGTGCAGGGGCACGCCGAGCACGGAGGCGATCGAACGGGCGGAGACGAGCCCCACGCGCAGGCCGGTGAAGGGGCCCGGGCCGCGGCCGACGACCACGCCGGTCAGCTCTCCGCGGGTGACGCCGGCGACCTGCAGGGTCTCCTCGACCAGGGCGAGCGGCACCTCGTCGTGGTGGCGGGAGCGGTGGTCGGAGCGGACGGCGAGGATCTCGAGCGCGGCGCCCGATCCGTCTGCGGAGCCGGCGGACGGGGCGGCGGCTCCCGCGGCCAGCTCGCCGCGCGCGACGGCGACGCTCACCGCGCCCGAGGTGTCGATTCCCAGCGGCATCAGCGCTCTCCCTCGGCGGTGTCGGTGGTCGGGCGGGCGGAGGCCGGCCCGTCGGCGGTCGAGGCGGTGGAACCCGGCCCGTCGGCCGTGGTGGTCGACGCGGCGGTCGGCCCGGACTCGGCGGGCTCCGCCGTGCCGTCCAGCCCGGCCACCGCGGCGAGCGCGGCCTCGAGGGCGGCGATCGCGGCGCCGTCCCAGCGGGGGCCGCGCGGGGTGAGCCGCGGCGTGCGGGGCTCGTCCGGGTCCAGCGGGTCGTCGACCCGGTCGGGACGCTCGAGCTCGACCAGCGGCACCGAGTCGGCGAGGTGCTCGACCCGGTCCCTGCCCCACTCCACGACGGTCACGGCGCGGTCGAGATCGGCCTCGAGGTCGAGGTCGTCGATCTCGCCCTCGCCGCCGAGGCGGTAGGCGTCCACGTGCACGAGGTCGGGGCCGCCTGCGAGGTTCGGGTGGACCCGCTCGATCACGAAGGTGGGCGAGGCGACGGGGCCGCGCACGCCGAGGCCGGCGCCGAGCCCCTGGGTGAAGGTGGTCTTGCCGGCGCCGAGCGGTCCGTCGAGGACCAGCAGGTCGCCGGGCCGCGCGACGTCGGCGAGCGCGCCGGCGAGAGCGCGGGTGCCGTCCGCATCGCGGGTGCGCGAGACGAGGGCGCCGTCGGGCTCCCCCGCCGTGCCGCTCGCGCCGCCGGGAGCGCTGGTCCTGCCGGGGCCGGTCCTGTCCGCGGCGCTCATGCGCGCACCTCCCGGGTGACGCGTCCGGAGACGGAGGTCAGCACCTCGTAGGGGATGGTCTCCGCGGCGCGGGCCCAGTGGTCCGCGGTCGGGGCGGAGGGGGCGTCGGGCTCTCCGCCCGCATCGCCGAACAGGACCACCTCGTCTCCGGCGCGGGCGGTGGTCTCGGGGCCGAGATCCACCACGATCTGGTCCATGCTGATACGGCCCACCTGGGGGACGCGGCGGTCCCCGCTCTGGGTGCGCACGAGCACGTCGATGCTGTCCGAGGCGGTGCGGTGGAGGCCATCGGCGTAGCCGATCGGCACCAGGCCCAGGGTCGTGGAGCGGCTGGTGCGGTGCATTCGGCCGTAGCCGACGCTGTGCCCCTCGGGCACCTCCTTGACCAGCGCGAGCCGGCTGGAGAGGGTCATCGCGGGACGCGACGGCACGTCGGCCGGGACCGGCGGATAGCCGTACAGCGCGATGCCGGGACGCACGATGTCGCGGTGCAGGTCGGGGCGGGTGAGGGTCGCGGCGGAGTTCGCCATGTCTTCGCAGCGGGATCGGTCCCACCTCGTCCTCGAGCGCCTCGCAGGCCGAGTCGAACAGCTCCGCCTGCTGATCGGTGGCGGGGCCCTCGGGATCCTCCGCGCTGGTCAGATGGGTCCAGGCGGCGGTGAGCTGGAGGAAGTCGTCGTCGCGGATCGCGACGCCCATCTCCCGGACCTGCCAGGGCGGCACGCCGTTGCGGCCCATGCCGGTGTCGAGCTTGAGGTGGACGCGGGCGCGGCGGTCAGCCTCGCGGGCGGCCGCGGCGACGAGCTGCAGCATCTCCAGGGAGCCGACGGCCACGTCGACGCCGGAGCGCGAGCACCTCGGGCGGCACGATCCGCGCGGTGTGCGGCTCGTACAGCCAGGTGAGGATCTGCGCGTCGAGGTCCGCGCGGGCCAGCGCCAGGGCGCTGGCGGGGTGGGCGACACCCAGCCAGGTCGCGCCGCCCTCGAGCGCGGCCCGGGCGGCGGTGAGCATGCCGTGCCCGTAGCCGTCGGCCTTCACGACCGCCATCAGCGCCGTCTGCTCCTCGAGGAGGGTCCCCAGCGCCCGCGTGTTCTGCGTGATCGCGGAGGGGTCGATCACCGCCCGGTTGGGCACGTGCCGTGGGTCCTCGGCAGGGATCGGGATGGTCATCGGGCTCCTCGGTTCAGGTCCTGGGCGTCCGCCAGGATAGTCCCGATGGCCTCCGGCAGAGAGTCCGCGACGTCGAGGGCGACCAGGGGGTGCAGTCCGTCACGCGAGGCGAGGCGCCCGGCGCGGCCGTGCAGCGGCGCCGCGAGCGCGGCGGCGTCAGGGCCGGGCAGGCCCGCGGCGAGCAGGGTGCCCAGCACCCCGGCGAGCACGTCGCCGGTGCCGGCGGTCGCGAGCTGGGGCGTGGCGTCGTCCTGGGAGCGCAGCGGCCCGCCGTCCCCGGGGGCGACGAGGGTGATCGCGCCCTTGAGCGACGGCACGGTCGCGCCCGTCGCGGCGGCGAGCGCGTGAGCGAGCTCGGGGGCGGGCAGATCCGGGTCGACGTCGAGGCGGCGGGCGAGGCGCTCGGCCTCGCCGCGGTGCGGGGTGAGCACCACATCGGGGGCGAAGCGGGCACCGGGGCCGATCGCCCCGAGCGCGCCCGCGTCGAGCACGCCCCGGCGCGGCGCGGCCGACGGCACGTCCATCTGCCCGGCCAGCGGCGCGACGCCCCGGCGCACGCGCGGGTCGTCGCTGGGCAGGCCGGGGCCGATCACGACGGCATGGGTGCGGGCGAGGGTCTCGTCGTCCAGCACCCGGCCACCGGCGCGACCGGGGCCGACAGGATGGCCGACGGTCTCGGGACGGGCCCGCATCACCAGGTCGAGCACGGCCTGCGGGGCGAGGCAGCGGACCATGCCCGCCCCGGTGCGGGCGGCGCCGGAGACGGCGAGGACCGCGGCGCCGGGATACTGCTCGCCGCCGGCGGCGAGGGCGACCACGCCGCGGCGGTACTTGGTGGAGTCTCGGCCCGGGCGCGGCAGGAGGGCGCGCACGTCGGCGTCCTCGAGCCGCTCGACCGCCGCACGGGCGGGGAGGTGCTCGTCCAGGCCGAGAGCCACCAGGTGCACGGTCCCGGCGAGCTCGGCGCCGCCGGGCAGCAGCAGTCCCGCCTTCACGGCGCCGAAGGTGACGGTCTCCCGGGCCCGGAGCGCCTCGGGGGCGGCCTGCCCGGTGGTGGCGTCGACGAAGCTCGGCAGGTCCGCGGCGAGGACGGGCACGCCGCTGTCCCGCACCGCCTCGAGCAGGGGAAGGAGCTCAGCGGGCGCCTCGGGGCGACCGCCGATCCCGAGGATCGCGTCGATCACCAGGTCGGCGCCGCTGAGGAGGCGGGCGAGGCGCTCCTCGTCGAGACCCGCGAGGGGGTGGAGGGCCCCGCCCGCCGTCTCCAGCGCAGCGGCCCCCTCCTCGTGGCGGCGCGGGGCGGTGGTGATCGCGTCGGCGGCCAGGGAGTGCTCGCGGCGCAGGATCGCGGCGGCGTGGAGGCCGTCGCCGCCGTTGGAGCCCGCCCCGGCCAGGACCAGCACCTGCGGGGCGAAGGGCGCCGAGCGCAGGTGGTGGACGGCGCGCTCGGCCAGCGCCGCGGCGGCCCGGAGCATGAGCGGCTCCCCCGCCTCGAGCAGGGGCCGCTCGGCCTCGCGGACCGCCTCGGCGCCGTGGGCCCGCAAGCATCACAGGCTCCTCGGGGCGGAGGCGCGCTCGGCGACGACGATCGCGGTCGCGATCGCGCCGTCGTGCGAGAGGGAGAGGTGTAGGTGCTCGACGTCCTGCCGCTCGGCGGCAGCGAGGGTCGCGCCCCGCAGACGCAGGTGGGGGCGCCGGCCGGCGGCGCGCTCGACGGTCACGTCCTGCCAGGAGAAGTCGCCGGGCGCGCCGAGGGCCTTGCCCACCGCCTCCTTCGCGGCGACCCGCGCCGCGCGCGAGGCCGGCGAGAGCTCCCGCTCCCCCGGGGTCAGGAGACGGTCCAGCAGGGCGGGGGTGCGGGAGATCATCGCATCCAGGCGCGGGATGTCCACGACGTCCACTCCGACGCCGACGATCGTCCCGTCCTCCCGCGGCGCGAACGCCCGGCCCCCGAAGGTCTCGTCGGGGCCGGGCGTCGGGGTCGCGGTGGGAAAGGTGCTCACAGGGGCAGTATCACACCACCGGCCGCTTCGCGGGGCGGGGCGGCCGGTGGTCGACGGCGCGAGGCGCCCGGAGAGGTGCTCCTGCGCAAGCGGAGAGGCCCGTCGGACGCGCGATCCCGACGGGCGCGCTCACCCGACGGGACAGCTCATCCGAGGCGGCGGGTCACTCGACGGTGACGGACTTCGCGAGGTTGCGGGGCTGGTCCACGTCCAGGCCCTTCGCGGTCGCGAGCTCGCAGGAGAAGATCTGCAGCGGGATCACGGTCAGCGGCGCCGCGAAGAGGGTGCGCGTGGCGGGCACGCGGATCACCTCGTCGGCGTAGGGCGGCACCGCGTCGTCGCCCTCCTCGGCGATCACCAGGGTGCGCGCGCCGCGGGCGCGCACCTCCTGGATGTTGGAGACGACCTTGGAGTGCAGGGAGTGGCGGCCGCGCGGGGAGGGCACGATGACGAACACCGGTCGCCCCTCCTCGACCAGGGCGATCGGGCCGTGCTTGAGCTCGCCGGCGGCGAAGCCCTCGGCGTGGATGTAGGCGATCTCCTTGAGCTTGAGCGCGCCCTCCATCGCGGTCGGGTAACCCACGTGACGTCCCAGGAAGAGCACGCTGGTGACGTCCTTCATGTCCTTCGCGAGTCTGCTCGACCTGCGCGGAGCTGTCCAGGACCTGCTGGATCTGCGCGGGGATCTGCTCGAGATCCTCCATCAGCGCCGCGATCTCGTCGGGGAAGAGGTTGCCGCGCACCTGGGCGAGGAACAGGCCCAGCAGGTAGCTCGCGACGATCTGGCCGAGGTACGCCTTGGTCGAGGCGACCGCGATCTCGGGGCCGACGTGCAGGTACAGCGCCGCGTCGGACTCGCGCGGGATGGTGGAGCCGCGGGTGTTGCACAGCGCGATCACCTTCGCGCCCTGCTCGCGGGCGTGGCGCACCGCCATCAGGGTGTCCATCGTCTCGCCGGACTGGGAGATCGCGACGACCAGGGTCTTCTCGGTGACGACCGGGTCGCGGTAGCGGAACTCGTGGGCGAGCTCGACCTCGGTGGGGATGCGGCACCAGTGCTCGATCGCGTACTTCGCGACGGCGCCGGCGTTCGCGGCGGTGCCGCAGGCGATCACGACGATCTTGTCGATGCCGCGCAGACTCGAGGGGTCGATCTCCATCTCGTCGAGCCGCAGGGTGCCGTTCTCGAGGCGGCCGCGAAGGGTGTCGGCGACGGCGCCCGACTGCTCGTGGATCTCCTTGGCCATGAAGGAGTCGTAGCCGCCCTTCTGCGCGGCCGCGGCGTCCCACTCGATGGTGTAGCGCTTGGCGTCGGTGACCTCGTTGCCGTCGAAGTCGACGATCGCGACCGAGTCGGCGGAGACGGTGACGACCTGGTCCTGGCCGATCTCGAGCGCCTCCTTGGTGGAGTCGACGAAGGCGGCGACGTCGGAGCCGAGGAAGTTCTCGCCCTCGCCGAGGCCGACGACCAGCGGGGAGTTGCGGCGAGCGGCGACGACGACGTCCGGCGCGTCGCGATGGACGGCCAGGAGCGTGAAGGCGCCCTCAAGGTTCGCCGCGGTGCGGCGCATCGCCTCGGTGAGGTCTCCGGCGGCCTCCATCTCGCGGGCGACCAGGTGCGCGGCGGCCTCGGAATCGGTCTCGGAGGAGAAGGTGAAGCCGTCGGCCTCGAGCTCGGCGCGCGCCGCGGCGAAGTTCTCGATGATGCCGTTGTGGACCAGGGCGAGCTCGCCGTCACGGCCGCCGAGGTGGGGGTGGGCGTTGCCGTCCGTCGGGCCGCCGTGGGTGGCCCAGCGGGTGTGCGCGATGGCGACGTGCCCCGTGGACTCCGCGGAGCCCTCGAGCGCCTCGCGGAGGTTCGCGAGCTTGCCGGCCCGCTTGGTCACGCGCACGGCGCCGTCGTCCAGGACGGCGACGCCCGCGGAGTCGTAGCCGCGGTACTCGAGGCGGGCGAGGCCCTGAAGGGCCACGTCCACGGGACGGGAGAAGGGTCTTCGCGGCACGGGGGCCTGCGTATCCGACGATTCCACACATGCCGCTCACCGTAGCTTTCCGCATCCCGCACGACGCCGTGCACGCAGGATCCGAGCGAGTCGTTCCTCACCTCGCAGCCCCTCACCGCGCAGGCGTGGCCGAGCATGCACGGGACCGATCAGAAACGCGCAGACGGTCGCACGGGCGCGCTGGTCACCCCGCCGCGTCCTCTGCATCCGGTCGTGCCGTCGGCCAAGGCCGAGCAGGGCGACGGGCTCTGCCGGCGCGGGCGCCGGGCCCTGCCGGGGCCGCCGCCTGGAGCGGCTCCGCCCGGCGGGTCGACGCACCGCAGCACGGCTCGGCGCCGGAATGCTGGAAGAATCTCCCGCATGAAGGCGGCATCGGCGCACGCCACGGTCACCCCGTTCGAGGAGATCCTGCGAGAGGACTGGGCCCGGCTCTCCCAGCAGACCCCGCCGCCGCTGAGCGAGGAGGACGTGGACCGCCTGCGGGGCCTCGGCGACCGGGTGGACCTCTCCGAGGTCGACGCCGTCTACCGCCCCATCTCGCGCCTGCTGAACATCCAGGTCGCGGCCGCGCAGTCGCTGCGACGGGCGCGGGAGGAGTTCCTGGACCAGCGCCAGCGGCCGCACCCCGTACATCATCGGCGTAGCCGGCTCGGTGGCCGTGGGCAAGTCGACCACCGCGCGACTGCTGCGCGAGCTCATGGCCCGCTGGCCCGAGACCCCGCGCGTGCGGCTCGTGACCACCGACGGCTTCCTGTACCCCAACCGGGTGCTCGAGTCGCGCGGGATCATGCGGCGCAAGGGCTTCCCGGAGAGCTACGACCGGCGCCGTCTCTTGCGCTTCGTGGCGGACGTGAAGGCCGGGCAGGAGCGGGTCGAGGCGCCGGTCTACTCCCACCTGACCTACGACATCCTGGAGGACGAGAAGGTCGTGGTGGAAGCGACCGGACGTGCTCATCGTCGAGGGCCTGAACGTGCTCCAGCCCGCCCGGCCCCGCCGCGACGGGCGGCTCGGCATGGCCGTCTCGGACTTCTTCGACTTCTCCATCTACGTCGACGCGCGGGCCGAGGACGTCCAGCGCTGGTACGTGGATCGCTTCCTCGCGCCGCGCCGCACCGCGTTCTCCGACCCGCGCTCCTACTTCCGCCGCTACGCCGACCTCACCGACGAGGAGGCCGCGGCGACCGCGCAGCGGATCTGGAGCTCGATCAACGGCCCGAACCTCGCCGAGAACGTGATCCCCACCCGCGGCCGTGCCGACCTCGTGTTGCGCAAGGACGGCCAGCACCGGGTCCACTCGGTGTCGCTGCGGAAGGTCTGAGTCCGCGGGGGCCAGGGACGTGCGCGTCGGCCCCGCCCCGGGCGGGGCTCAGAGGCCGACGCGCTCGCGGACCACGACAGCGAGGCGCTCGGCCACGGCGGTGGCCTGCGCGTCGGTGGGGGCCTCGACCATCACGCGCACGACGGGCTCGGTGCCGGAGGGGCGCAGCGAGCACCCGGCCGGTCTCCCCGAGCTCCTTCTCCGCCGCCGCGATCGCGTCGCCGACGCGGCGGTCGATGGTGGCCTTGGCCTTGTCGACGTCCTTGACATTGATCAGCGCCTGCGGCATGCGGCTCATCACGGACTTGAGCTCCCCGGCGGTGCGGCCGGTCTCGGCGATGCGCTGGAGCAGGTGGAGGGCGGTGAGCTCGCCGTCGCCCGTGGTGGCGTGCTCGGCGATGATCACGTGGCCGGACTGCTCGCCGCCGATGGAGAAGCCGCCGAGGTTCATCTCCTCGAGCACGTAGCGGTCGCCGACGGCGGTCTGCCCCAGCACGATCCCGTGCTCCTTCATGGCGAGCTTGAGGCCGAGGTTGCTCATGACGGTGACGACCAGGGTGTCCTCGTGGAGCTTGCCGCGCTCCTTGAGGTCCAGGGCCAGGATCGCCATGATCTGGTCGCCGTCGATGATCTCCCCCGCCGCATCGACGGCGAGGCAGCGGTCGGCGTCGCCGTCGAAGGCCACGCCGATGTCGGCGCCGTGTTCGCGCACCGCGGCCTGCGCGGCTCGAGGTGGGTGGAGCCGACGCCGTCGTTGATCAGACCGCCGTCGGAGCAGTCGCCGATCACGTGCACGGTCGCGCCGGCGCGGCGCGGCGCCTCGGGGCCGGAGATCGCGGCGGCGCCGTTGGCGCAGTCGACGACGACGGTGAGTCCCTCGAGGGAGCGGTCCAGGGTGCCTACGAGGTGGGTCACGTACTCCTCGATCGCGCCCTCGTAGCGGGTGATGGTGCCGACGTCGGTGCCCTGCGGGCGCTCCCACTGCTCCCCGAGGCGGGCCTCGATCGCATCCTCGACCTCGTCGGGCGACTTGGTGCCGCCGCGGGCGAAGAACTTGATGCCGTTGTCGGGGGCGGGGTTGTGGGAGGCGGAGATCATCACGCCGAGGTCCGCGCCCGTGGACTGCACGAGATAGGCGAGGCCCGGCGTGGGCGGCACCTCGGCGTCGAGCACGTCCACGCCCGCGGAGGCGAGGCCGGCGCTGACCGCGGCGGCGAGGAAGTGCCCCGAGGGACGCGTGTCGCGGGCGACGATCGCGCGGGGGCGGGTGCCGCCGAAGGCGCCGAGCGTGCCGAGCACGTGCGCCGCGCCCACGGACAGCTCGACCGCGAGCTCCGCGGTGATGTCGTCGTTGGCGCGTCCGCGCACTCCGTCGGTGCCGAAGAGTCGTGCCACGGGGGTCTCCTAGGAAGTGTCGGGGGTGGTGTTGCTCCCGGGTCGGGATCGACGGGGCCGACGGGCTCGTCGATGCCGCGGCGACCGGGAGGACGCTGTGAGACTACCCGCTGAGGGTCGTGATTCCGGTGAGATCCCTCGTGCGCGGGGTGCGGCGCGGGTTACGTTGGCGGGATGTCCCCAACGGTCCTGCTCCCTCGACTGCTGCCCTCCGCGATCAGCCACCACGTGGGCGATCGCACGGCGGGCAGGAGCCTCGCCGCCGCGCGCGGCGGGAGCGTGGGCGCCGTGGACTGGGACGAGGCGAGCTCGACCCTGTCGGCCCAGGTCACGGACACCGACGGCGCCCGGCATCACACCGAGGCGGTCCTGACCGAGTACGAGGAGGACGCCGTCTCCCGCCGCTTCCAGACCCCGGGGCCGGGGGGCTGTGGCGACCGCTCTCCTCGCGCTGCGACTGTTCGGTGGGCGAGGCATGTCTGCACGTCGGAGCGCTGCTGTACCGGACCAACGACCTCGCCGTCCGCGCCGCGCGGGAGGAGCCGCCCGCGGAGTGGCGCACAGTGTTGCGTCCCCTGCTGAGCTCCCGCGCCTCTTCCGCGCGGTCCGGGACCGTCGCGAAGCCGCTCGCGCCGCGGGTGGATCTCGAGGCGGCCACCTCGGGCACCGGCACCTCCCGCCACCACCGCGAGGTCGCCACGCCCGCGCATCTCGCCGCCGGCGCCGATCTCTGGCTGGGCCTGCGCCCCGTGACCCGCGGGCGCAAGGGCCTGTGGATCAAGGGCGACCTCTCCTGGCGCGGCTTCGAGTTCCGCCTCGCGGGCCGCGAGTACGACCCCGCCCAGGGCGAGGCGCTGACCAGGATCTTCGCGGCCGCCTCGGTGGAGCGCTCCTACACCTCCGGCGCAGTCGACCACCTGTGGCTGAACACCATCACCTCGCCCCTGCTGTGGCAGGCGCTCGCCCATGCGCTGGACGCGGGGGTCGAGGCGCTGCCCGGCGGCGGCCTGGCCGCGATCTCGCTCGCGCGCGACGGTGAGGCGGGTCTGGACCTGCGGGCGGTCGGCGCCGGCGCGGCCGACGAGACCGCCGACGGAGCCGCCGACGGCGGGGAGCCGTCCGCCGACGAGGACCCCTCGGGCACCTCCGCGGACGGGGGCGCCCCGGACGACCCCTCCGCCGGGCACTCCCCGCCGACGCCCAGGTGGAGAGCTCCACCGGCGCCCTCGAGGTCGCGCCGCGCTTCGCGATCGACGGCCTCGAGACGGAGCACGGCCGGCCGCTCGGCGGCGCCGGGGTGCTCGAGGCGCTCCCCGCGGACGAGGAGCCGCTCACCGCCCGCATCGCCCCGCTGCCCGCCGCAGTGCCGCGCGACCTGCGCACCCTCCTGCACCGTCGGGAGCCGGCGCGCGTCCCCGCCGCGGACCGCGAGGCGTTCCTCGAGGTCGCCTACCCGAAGCGCGCGCGCTGAGCCCCATGACCAGCCTCGACGGCGGCGTCGTCGCCCTGCCGGCGGCCCGTCGGCCCGCCCTCCACCTCGAGGCCGCCTACGCCGACGGGGACCGGCTCGCCCTGCGCTGGTCCTGGCGCTACCACGACCCGGACCGGCGCCTGCCGATCGACCAGCGCCAGGGCGCGCACCGCGACACCGTCCACGAGGACGCGGTGATCGCCGAGGCCATGACCCTGTGGCCCCACCAGCCCAGCGACGCCGCCCAGCTCCTCTCCGGCGTGGACACCGCCGAGTTCACCGCCCACGTGCTCGATGCGCTGGACGCCCTGGACCATGTGGAGGTCGAGGTCACCGGCACCCGCCACGCCTACCGCGAGCTCGACGGTGCCCCGCAGGTGCGGATCACCCAGCACGCCTCCCCCGGCAAGAACGACTGGTTCGACCTCGGCTTCGACATCACCGTCGAGGGCCGGCAGATCCCCTTCCCGAGCCTGTTCGTGGCGCTCGCCCGCGGCCGGGACAAACTGCTGATGCCGGACAAGACCTACTTCTCCCTGGACCACCCCGCCTTCGACGCGCGCGCGAGCTGATCCGCGAGGGCGAGGCGCTCGCGGAATGGGAGCCCGAGGTCCAGCGGATCTCGAAGTACCAAGTCGACATGTGGGACGAGCTCGCCGACATCGCCGACCAGACCGAGGCGAGCGCGGAGTGGACCGCGGTCGTCGACCCGCGCGCACCCTCGAGCACCGTCCCGCGCCGCCGCGCCCCGCGGCCTGCAGGCGGAGCGCGCGGCCCTATCAGCGTGAGGGCTTCGCGTGGCTGGCCATGCTGTTCGACCAGGGGCTCGGCGGGGTGCTCGCCGACGACATGGGCCTGGGCAAGACGGTGCAGACCCTCGCCCTGATCGCCCATGCCCGCGAGCAGTCCCCGTCGGCCCCGCCCTTCCTCGTCGTCGCCCCCGCCTCGGTGCCGCCGGTGTGGCGCCGTGAGGCCGAGCGCTTCGCGCCGGGGCGCGCGTGCGGGTGCTCGAGGGCACCTCCGCCTCCCGCGGCCGCGCCGCCGAGGAGGACCTCGAGGGCGTGGACCTGGTGGTGACCAGCTATGCGGTGCTGCGACTGGACGAGGAGCTGTTCGCCTCCCGCCGATTCCAGGGCTTCGTGCTGGACGAGGCGCAGTTCGTGAAGAACCGCCGCTCCCGCACGCACCTGGCGGCGAAGCGGGTGCGCGCCGGCATGCGCCTCGCGATCACGGGCACCCCGATGGAGAACTCCCTGGACGACCTGTGGGCGATCCTCGACCTGGTCGCGCCGGGCCTGCTCGGCACCGCGATCGGGTTCCGCAAGCGCTTCACGCTCCCGATCGCGACCGGCGAGGCGCCGCAGCGGATGGAGCGACTGCGCCGTCGGATCCGCCCCTTCCTCGCGCGCCGCACCAAGGAGCTCGTCGCGAAGGAGGCGCCGGAGAAGCACGAGGAGGTGCTCACGGTGACACTGTCGCCGCGAAGACCGCGCCGTCTACGACTCGGTGCTGCAGCGCGAGCGGAAGAAGGTGCTGGGCCTGATCGACACGGACCTGGACCGCTCCCGCTTCATCGTCTTCCGCTCCCTGACCCTGCTGCGGATGCTGGCGCTGGACCCCTCGCTGGTGGAAGCGGAGGAGTACGCGGACGTGCCCAGCTCCAAGCTCGAGGCGCTCTTCGACCGGCTCGAGGAGGTCATCGGCGACGGGCACCGGGTGCCGCTGTTCAGCCAGTTCACGACCTATCTCGACCGGGTCGCGGGCGAGCTCTCCGCGCGCGGGATCGACTTCGCGCATCTGGACGGCTCGACCCGGGACCGCGATGCGGCCGTCAGCGGCTTCCGCGAGGGGGACGCACCGGTGTTCCTGATCTCCCTGAAGGCGGGCGGCTTCGGCCTCACCCTCACCGAGGCGGACTACGTCTTCCTGCTGGACCCGTGGTGGAACCCGGCGGCGGAGAACCAGGCCGTGGACCGCGCCCATCGCATCGGACAGGACCGCCAGGTGATGGTGTACCGGATGATCGCCGAGGACACGATCGAGGAGAAGGTCCTCGCGCCGCAGCGCCGCAAGGCCGAGCTGTTCGACTCGCTCACCGACGGCGGGGAGGCCTTCCGCTCGGCCGTCACCGCGGAGGACCTGCGCGAGTCGCTGAGCTGACGAGCCGGCGCTGAGCGCCCCGCCGAGCTCGGGCGGGTTTCGCGGTCCGGGTCCCGACGGCCCCGGCCCTGGTCCGATTCCGAACCTGGCCCCTGCCGCGCCCGGCCAGCCGAGGTCGACTCCTGGCGCATGGCGTACCGGTACGGCGATATAGGCGTACTGGTACGCCATACGCCACCACCTGACCACCCCCGCCCCGGCGACCGACTCCACCACCGACCTCGCTCCCGGCACGCCGCGATGCCTCGCCCGCGAACCGCCCTGGACGCGACGATGCCCCCGACCCGGAGGTCGAGGGCATCGTGCGTACTGCGCAGGTGGGGCGGAGCGCCGCTCCGCGCCGATCAGCGCTTGGAGTACTGCGGCGCCTTGCGGGCCTTCTTGAGGCCTGCCTTCTTGCGCTCGATGATGCGCGCGTCGCGACGGAGGAAGCCGGCCTTCTTGAGGGTCGGGCGGTTGTGCTCCTCGTCGATCTGGTTCAGCGCGCGGGCGACGCCGAGGCGCACGGCCCCGGCCTGGCCGGACGGGCCGCCGCCGTTGAGGCGCACGATCACGTCGAAGCGGCCCTGGAGCTCGAGGACCGTGAACGGGTCGTTGACCTCCTGCTGGTGCGGCTTGTTCGGGAAGTAGTTCTCGAGCGAGCGGCCGTTGATGGTCCACTGGCCGGAGCCGGGGACCAGGCGGACACGGGCGATCGCACGCTTGCGACGGCCGGTGCCGTAGCCGGGGGCGGTGGCCGACTGGCCGGTGCCGACGGCGGCCTCGCCGGTCGACTCGGTGGTGAAGCTCGAGGGGGCCGACTCGTCGGTCACGGCCTCGAGGGACTCGGGGGTGGTCTCAGTCACGGTTCTCCTTGGTTCTTCCGTGCGGCAGGGCGGAGTGGCGGGAGCCCCCGCTTACTGCGCCACCTGGTCGATGGTGAAGGGGACGGGTCGCTGAGCGCTGTGGGGGTGCTCGGAACCCGAGTAGATCTTGAGCTTCTTGATCTGCTGATCAGCGAGCTTGTTCTTGGGGAGCATGCCGCGGATGGCCTTCTCCACTGCCTTCTCGGGATTCTTCTCGAGGAGCTCGGAGTAGGGGACGCCGCGGAGGCCGCCCGGGTAGCCGGAATGGCGGTAGGCGAGCTTCGCCTCACGCTTGTTGCCGGTCAGCGCGACCTTGTCGGCGTTGATGATGATGACGAAGTCGCCCGCATCCACATGGGGTGCGAAGACCGGCTTGTGCTTCCCCCGCAGGAGCTGGGCGACCTGGGAAGCGAGCCGGCCGAGGACGACATCCGTTGCGTCGATGACGTACCAGGAACGCTCGACATCGCCGGGCTTCGGGGTGAACGTACGCACTCGTGCCTTCTTCTCTCGTGGTGGTGCCAGGTCGGCAGGACGCCGTCCGGGCACGGTTCGAATGGACCGTGGGCACGCTTCCTTCGGGTAAAAGCATGGCCCCTGTGGCTGTACCCGGCCCGCTCCGCTGACCATGCGACGGCGGGCCTGGATGTGGGTGAGATCCCGATCGCGCCGCACCGTGAGAGAACGGCGCCGGAGTCGGGCACACATCGAGGCACAACGACCGCTCATCCTACGGGCCGCGCGGAGGGAGCGTCAACGCAGGACGTGGCCGGGGAGTGTGATCTCCGACCGGTCTCGCGGCGGCCCGCTCGCGCCCGCCGGTGGGTGCTCGCTCGCGGCCGGCCGCGGCCGCTCGTGGCCGGCCGCGGCCGCTCGCGCCCGAGCGCTCACTCCGCGACGGCGACGTCCTCGACCGCGCGGCGGCGCGCGGAGGGTGCGCGTGCGGGCGGCCCAGGCGGCGAGCTCCTCGTCGGGCGGATAGGCGACGTGGTCGAGGGTCAGGCCCTGCGGCGGGCAGAGCGGGGCGGCGCCGGCCCCGTCCCGGGTCGAGGACTCGCGGGTGCGGGCGGCGAGGACCTCGGCGGGCCAGCTCTCGGGGCGCCGCCCCTCTCCCACCCCGAGCGCCGCGCCGACGAGGGAGCGGACCATGTGGTGGCAGAACGCGTCGGCGACGACGGTCGCGACGATCAGGCCCTCGTCGGCCCGCCCCTCTCCGGGCCGCTCCCAGCGCAGCTCCCGCGGCTCGCGCACCGTGGTCGCGCCCTCGCGCGGGCGGCAGTAGGAGAGGAAGTCGTGCTCGCCCAGCGGCGGCTCGCTCGCCCGCGCCATCGCCTGCACGTCCAGCGGCCGACGGTGGCGCGGCGACGTCTCGTCGCAGCGGGTCGTGGGCGGCGGGGCCGTCGGAGATCCGGTAGCGGTAGCGGCGCCACAGCGCCCCGAAGCGGGCGTCGAACTCGGAGGTGACCTCGCGGGCGACGTGGACGACGACGTCGTCCGGCGACACCCCGGCCAGGCGCGTGACGAGCGCCTCGGCGGGGCGCGGTCGGAGCGTCCGGGGATCGTGGCGAGCACGTCGCGGGGCAGGTCGAGGTGGCAGACCTGGCCGCGGGCGTGGACGCCGGCGTCGGTGCGGCCGGCGACGGTGACCCTCGTGGGCACGCGCGCGATGCGTGAGAGGGCGGCCTCGAGCTCGCCCTGGACGGTGCGCTGACCGGGCTGGGCGGCCCAGCCGTGGAAGTCGGTGCCGTCGTAGGAGAGGTCCAGGGCGCGACCGTGCGGTGGCGGGGGCGGGATCCGGGATCTCTGCGGGCATGCGCTCGATCGTAACGGCGGCCCCGGTCCTCCGCAGTGCGGGCACCTCATCGGGATCGGCACGGCGCTGGTTACGCTGGCCCGCGTGAAGATCCTCGTCATCGGCTCCGGAGGCCGCGAGCATGCGATCATCCGTCGCCTCGCCGCCGACCGCCCTGCCCCCGAGCCGCACGCCGCCCCCGGCAATCCCGGGATCGCGCGGCTCGCGACCTGCCACGACGTCGCCGTCGCGGACCTCGCCGGCCAGGTGCTCCTGGCCGACGAGCCGCGGCCCGACCTGGTGGTGATCGGCCCGGAGGCACCGCTGGTCGCGGGTGCCGCGGATCGCCTGCGCGAGGCCGGGCACACCGTGTTCGGCCCCTCCGCCGAGGCCGCGAACCTCGAGGGATCCAAGTCCTGGGCGAAGGAGATCATGGCCGCGGCGGGCGTGCCGACCGCCGCCTCCGTCACGGTCACCGCGCCCGAGCGACTCGACGCGGGCCTGGACCGCGTGAATCCGCTGGGCGATGTGCCCTTCGTGGTCAAGGCCGACGGTCTCGCCGCCGGCAAGGGCGTCGTGGTCACCCCCGCCCGGGACGTCGCCGTGGCGCATGCCGAGACCGTGCTCGCCTCGGGCGGCCAGGTCGTGCTCGAGGAGTACCTCGACGGCCCCGAGGTGTCGCTGTTCTGCGTGAGCGACGGCACGCGGGTCCTGCCGCTGGCCCCCGCGCAGGACTTCAAGCGCGCGCTCGACGGCGACGAGGGCCCCAACACCGGCGGCATGGGCGCCTACTCCCCGCTTCCCTGGGCCCCCGAGGGCCTGGCCCGGGAGGTCGTGACCGCCGTCGCCCAGCCCACGATCGACGAGCTCGCCGCCCGCGGCATCCCCTTCTCCGGGATCCTGTACTGCGGGCTCGCCCTCACCTCCCGCGGCCTGCGCGTGGTGGAGTTCAACGCCCGCTTCGGCGATCCCGAGACCCAGGTGGTCCTCGAGCGCCTCGCCTCCCCCTTCGCGCCGCTGCTGCTGGCCGCCGCGCAGGGCGACCTCTCCGACGTCGGCGCCCCCGAGTGGGTCGAGGGCGCCGCGGTGACGGTGGTGGTGGCCTCGGCCGGCTATCCCGTCTCCGCGCAGATCGGTGATCCGATCACCGGGATCGAGGAGGCCGAGCGCCTCGGCGCGCACGTGATCCACGCGGGCACCGCTCTGGATGCCGACGGGAGGCTGGTCAGCGCCGGCGGCCGGGTCCTGACGGTGGTCGGCGCCGGCGCGGACCTCACGGTCGCCCGTGAGCTCGCCCTCGCCGGCGCTCGCGCGATCGAGCTCGAGGGCTCCCACCACCGCGGCGACATCGCCCTCGCCGCCGCCACCGCCGAGGGGAGCATGAGCGCATGAGCACCGTCTCCTCCTCCGATGCGCCGCTGATCGAGGCCCCGGACCTGCCGGGCTGGGACCACGTCGTCTCCGGCAAGGTGCGCGAGCTGTACGTCCCCGCCGGCGCGGATCCCGCGACCGCCGAGGAGGTGCTGGTGCTGGCGACCGACCGCATCAGCGCCTACGACCACTCGCTCCAGCCGGGGATCCCGGACAAGGGCCGCCTGCTCACCGGGATCAGCCTGTTCTGGTTCGAGCGGCTCGCGGACCTCGTCCCCCACCATGTGCTCTCCGCGGTCGACGTGCCGGAGCAGGTGGCCGGGCGGGCGGCGCGGCCGCCGCGGCCTGGACATGGTGCCGCTGGAGTGCATCGCCCGCGGCTACCTGACGGGCTCGGGCCTGGCCGACTACCGGGCCGGCGGCTCGGTGGGCGGGCACGTGGCGCCGTCCGGGCTGGTGGAGGCCTCGCGCCTGGACCCGGCGCTGTTCACCCCGTCGACGAAGGCGGAGGCCGGGGCGCACGACGAGAACATCACCGTCGCCCAGGCCCGGGACCTGCTCGGGGCGGAGCTGACCGAGCGGCTCGAGCGGATGACCCTCGCGGTCTACGAGCGGGCGCGCTCCCTCGCCGGGGAGCGCGGGATCGTGCTGGCGGACACGAAGCTCGAGTTCGGCCGCTCCCGCACCGACGGCACGCTGGTGCTCGGTGACGAGGTGCTCACCCCCGACTCCTCCCGCTTCTGGTCCGCGGACACCTACCAGGAGGGCCGCGTCCAGCCGAGCCTGGACAAGCAGTTCGTGCGCGACTGGCTCACCTCTCCCCGCCTCCGGCTGGTCGAAGGGCTCGGACACCCCGCCGCCCGAGTCGCCCGCCGAGGTGGTCGCCCAGACCCGTGCCCGCTACGTCGAGGCCTACGAGCGTCTGACCGGCACGAGCTTCTGAGGCGCCCGTCCGGCCCTTCGCTCAGCCGGCGAGGACCAGCACCGCGGCGACCGCGAGCACGACCCCGACCACGAGCGCGCCGTCGGCCCGGGTGAGCGCGGCGGTGCGCCACTGCGTGCGCTCCCCCGTGCCCAGGCCCCGGCTCTCGAGCGCGAAGGCGATCCTGGTCGAGGAGCGGATCGCGTCGACGAGCGGCGCGAAGGCGCATCGCGCCATCGTCCGCGGCCCGAGCCGGGCGGGGTTTCCGTCGGCCGACGCGGGCCGGCGCGGCCGGTGGGCGCGGGTGATCGTCGTCCAGCGCCGCGGCAGGTCCTCGAGGAGGCGCTGGCCGGCCAGGAGCGCGAGCGCGATGCGGGCCGGGAGACGGGCATGGGTGCGCAGGCTGGTCATGGTGCGGCCGGGGTCGCTCGCGCGCACGACGGCGACCGCGCCGAGCCCGATCACCAGCGCCCGCGGCGCGAGCGCGGCACCGAGCACGATCCCCTCGCTGGTCACGCGCACGGGAAGGTCGGGCCACGGCTCGTGGCCGGGTCGGCTGAGCACGTTGACCATGAACACCCCGGCCGCGAACAGCACGAACGGCGCCTGCGCACGGGCGAGCGCGAGCGGGCCGAGGCGGAGCCCGAGCATCGTCCCCGCGGCCAGCGGCGCGTAGAGCACCAGCGGCGGCGCGGGGTCGGTGAGCGTGATGCAGACGATGCTGAGCGCCGTGAGCAGGCCGAGCGGCACGGTCGGATCGCGCCTCGCGAGCGGGGCCCGCGGCAGGGCGGGCGGGTCGAGCGCCGTCCGCGGCGCCGGGTCGTCAGCGTGTGCGGAGCCCGGCCGGTCCGCGACCCGCGGCCCGGCCCGGCGCAGCGGCGCGTCATCCGCCAGCAGGTCGCTCGGGGCGAGGGGGCCGACGAGCCGTCCGTCCGCGATCACCACGACCTCGTCCGCGACCTCGAGGCTCCGCAGGTCGTGGGTGGTCATGACCACGCCGCGTCCCGCCTCGGCCGCCTCCCGCAGGAGGGCGAGGACGGCCTCGTGCGCGGCGCGGTCCAGGCCGTAGCCGGGCTCGTCGGCCAGGAGCACCGGGCGGTCGGCGAGCGCATCGCGCCGAGGGAGAGGCGGCGCTGCTGCCCGCCGGAGAGGCGGTAGGGGCTCTGCGCCGCGTGGTCGGCGAGGTCGAGGCGCTCGAGCATCGCGCGCCGCACGTCGTGCGAGGCCCCGCTCGCGGAGAGCTCGTCCTCGACGGTGTCGGCGACGAACTGGGACTCGGGCCGCTGGAGGACGAGGCCCGCCGCCGCGCCCTCGAGCGTCCCGGCACGCAGGGGGTCCAGCCGGGAGAGGGCGCCGAGGAGCGTGGACTTCCCGGCGCCGTTGCGGCCGACGACCGCGAGCAGACGCCCGGCGCGGATCTCGAGGTCCGCGGCGGTGAGCACGGCATCCTCGCCCCGACCCGACGGGCCGGGCGGGCCGAGCGTCGCGCCCCGGAGATGGAGCAAGCACCTCCGAGCGAGGTGTCGCGGACGCCGAGGGCACGGAGACGGCGGATCCAGCCGGTTCAGCAGATCCAGCGGGCTCGGCCGGCCACGACCCGCCGATCCGCTCCTCGATCTCGCGCGGCGACCAGCACCCCTGCTCCCGCAGGGCGCGTCCGTGGGCGGTGAGCACCTCCCGCGTCGGCCCGTCGGCGAGCACCCGGCCGGAGCGATCCAGCGCCACGGTCCGCGCGGGGAGCCCGTCCAGGCCCCGCTCCCCCGCCCATTCGTCGAGACGGTGCTCGACCAGCAGCAGCCGCGCGACCGGTCTGATCCGTCGCGGCGTCGACGGCGCCCCGCACCGCGGCCACGCCCTCGGCGTCGAGCATGGCGGTGGGCTCGTCGAGCAGGAGCAGACGGGGCCGCGCGGCGATCGCGGCGGCGAGCGAGGCCCGCTGCAGCCGCCCGCCGGAGAGCGTCGCGGCGGAGCGGTGCGCGAGCTCGCCCACGCCCATCGCGCTGAGAACCTCGTGGACCCGCGGCCCGATCCGCTCCGGAGGCGTGCAGGCGCTCTCGAGCGGGAGCGCGACGTCGTCGGCGATCAGCGGGAGGCAGACCCCGTCGACCGGGTCCTGGCCGAGATGGCCGAGCACGGGTGCGGTCGCGAGGACCCCGCCCGCCACCGGGTCGATCACGCCCGCACCCTCGGCGACGCCATCGGCCGCACCGACGGCCGTGCCTCCGGCCGTGCCGTCGGCCGGGTCCCCGGCCGTGCCGTCGAACAGACGCACCGTTCCGGTGACCCGACCGCGCTGATGGGACGGGATCGCCCCGGCGAGCACCCGCAGCAGGGTCGACTTGCCCGAGCCGGACGGTCCCAGCAGCGAGCACCTGCTCGCCCGCACGGATCTCCCCGCTCCAGGGGCCGACACCGGCCCTCGAGGGCGACACCGCCTCGAGCCCCTCGGCCACCAGAACCCGGGGATCCCCGGCGGTGACCGGGGACCGGACCGGGCTCTGCTCCTGCACCGGGGCCGCTCCCGCGGCGTGCGCCTCAGCGGACACGGCGCTCGGGGATCGGTGCCGCGTCCGCGGCGCCGATCGCGAAGTCGGCGAGCACGCCGGTGCGCTCGAGCGCGCGGACGATCACCTTCGCCAGCAGTCCGCCGAGCACGATCCCGGACAGCACCTGCACGCCGAGCCGGAGCGCGAGCAGGTCCTGGCCGTACCAGCCCATCCGGTACGCGGTCCAGAAGAACACCAGACCCGCGCCGAGCGCGCCGGAGGCGGCGAACACGCCCCAGCCGAAGCGGCGATAGCGGGTCAGGGCGAAGGGCGACTCGGAGCCGATCCCCTGCGCCGCCGCGGAGAGCAGCGAGCAGGGGGCCGACGGGGTCGCCGAGGAAGACCACCTCGATGATCGCGGCGAGCATCTCGGCGAGGATCCCCACGCCCGGGCGGCGCAGGATCGCGATCGCGACCGGCGCCACCAGCGACCAGGAGCCGAACACGAGGTGCTGGGCGAGGTCCCCGGCCGGGCCCATCGCGATCGCCAGGCCGTTCCAGGCCTGCACGAACACCCAGTACAGGAACCCGAACACGACGCCGAGCACCACCACGAGCACGAGCTCGCGCAGGCTCAGCGGGGTGCGGCGACGGGACGTGCCGGCAGAGGCGGTCGCGCCGACGTCGGCGGGCGCCGCGTCGGGAGCGGCGGACTCGTGCGCGGGCGCGGCGGTGCCGTGCTCCTCGGTCATCGCGCATCCTCCCGGCCCTCGTCGTCGCCGCCCGGTGCGTCGGCGCCCGCCGCGAGCTCCCGCACCTCGTGCGAGGGGCTGTTCAGCGAGAGGGTGAGGTGGCTGGTGACGTGCTGGACGCCGCGGCCGACGAGCGACCAGCCGGCGAGCGCGGTCGCGATCACGTCGCCGGCGTCGCCCTCGAGCCGGGTGACGAAGTGCTCGGAGCCGCGGAAGGTGCCGAGGTCCTTCGCATGCTCGATCGCGGCGTAGATGTCGCGCATGTGATCGGGGGCGGTGCCGTCGACGGCGACCTCGTCGGCCAGCGGGTACAGGGCCCACTCGGCGCTCGCGAAGCGACCGGTGCGGCGCGGGCGCGGCACCTCGGTCGCGCGGGGGCCCGCGCCGCCGGGCGACTCGCAGGCCACCTCGCCGGGGCGACCGCGCGAGAGGAGCACGGAGAGGGTCGCGTGGTGACCGGTGCGGGCGAGGGCCTCGGCCAGGTCGATCAGGGCGCGCTGGAGGTGGGTCTCGTGGCCGCCGAGATAGGTCGAGACGTCCCCGGTCTCGTGCACGAGGCCGGTGAGGTCCAGCCGGGAGAGCGCATCGGTGAGGATCCTGGCGTAGTCCTCGCTCATCACGGCGGCGGTGACGCGGGCGCCGACGCCGAAGCCGAGCGGGGTCGCGGTCGGGTCGTCGACGGTCGCGGCAGACTCGGCGGACACGCCGGGCGTCCAGGCGGCGTCCTCGGTCGCGGAGGAGGTGCGGGCGGGCGATGAGGTCACAGTCCATGCCTTTCGTACGGGCACGGGCGCGCGGCGACGATCGCTCGGCGGAGCTCCCTGCGCCGGCATGATCCGGATCAGGTTCTACGGTCGGAGTTCGAGTACTCCCTCTCAGCCCGGCCTACCGGACTCCCGTGCACGCCCCACACCCTACCGGTCCCGCCCGGCGCACGCCCCTCGTGTCCAGCGCTGCTGTCAGCGGGTCGTCTGCGGATCCTCGACGAGGGGGACGAAGAGATAGGCGCCGTGCTCGCTCACGGTGACCCCCTCGCCGTGACGCTCCAGGCGCGGCATCCGCTCGCGCACGGGGATCACCATCACGCCGCCGTCCGCGAGGCGCGCGACGAGGCTCTCCGGCACGGCGTCGGCCTGCGCGGAGACGAGGATCCGGTCGTACGGCGCGTCCTGCGGCGCGCCGAGCACGCCGGGGTGCGCGAGACGGATCTCGGCATCCGCCGTCCCCGCGTCCGCTGTCCCGGCGAGCGCGGCCCGGGCCGGACCGATCAGCTCGGCGCGCCGCTCGACGCCGATCACCCTCCCCTCCGGTCCGCACAGCCGGGCCAGCGGCGCCGTCGTCCACCCCGATCCCGCGCCGAGGTCGAGCACTCGCTGCCCCGGTCGCACGTCGAGCAGGGCGAGCATGTTCCGCACCGTCGTGGGCTGGGAGTTCGTCTGGTCGTGACCGATCGGCAGGGGCCGGTCCTCGCCGGCGAGCCCCCGCGGCTCCTCGGGGAGGAACCGTCGCCGGTCGGTCGCCGCGAGCGCCTCCTCGAGGCGGCGCTCGCCGCCGGCCCGGTGCGACATGTCGCCGTCAGCTCCGGGCGACCTCGACGACGCCGTCCTCCGGCCAGTCCCTCACCTCGGTGCCCTCGGGGGCGAGGTTCGTGGCCTGGCGCAGGTAGATCGGTCGTCCGAGGTCGCTCGCGACCGCGTCGTGGACGGGCAGGGCGAGTCGCGGGCCGACGGCGCGGAGGAACTCGATGGTCTCGGACATCTTCGACCAGGGCGCCGTGACGGCGAAGGCGAGGACGTCGATGCCGTGGAACTCGGGGACCGGCTCGAGGGAGTCCCCGGTGATGCCGAGCCGCGGCCCGTCCCCGGCGGACAGGACGATCCCGCAGTTCCCGATCCGTGGGATGTCGGGGTGGATGATCGCGTGGCGTCCGCCGACGGCCTCGAGCCGGAGCGACGGGTGGTCGCCGACGGGTGTGAAGCGGTGCGCCTCCCCGGCCGCGAGCGGGATCACCCGCTCCTGCGCGACGAGGGGTCCGCCGCTCCCCTCGCCGGCGCCGTCGTCGGAGGCATCGGCGGCGGTGAGCATCCGGGCGGTCTCCGGCTCGGCGATCACCTCGGCGTCGGACGCGGCGGCGAGCACCTCGCCCAGCGGCGCGGGGTCGACGTGGTCGGGGTGCTGATGGGTGATCACCACGGCGTCGAGGCCCGCGAGCTCCTCGGCGCCCAGGCCCCGCACCGCGTCGGCGCTGAAGCCGCCCGGATCCACGAGCAGGCGTCGCCCGGCGGTCTCCACGAGCAGGCAGGAATGGACGAGGTGGCGGATCTTCATCGGGTCCTCCCGGGAATCGAGGTCGCGTGCCTCGAACCTAGTCCCCCTCGGCCGGGACGTGCCAGGGCGGAGGGGGTCGTCCGGTCGGGAGGCACCGCCGTGGGCGCCCCGTCGGCACGGCCGCGTTCCTCGGTACGATGGGATTCTCGGGCCGTGCCCGAGCACCAGCCCCCGGCACGCCGCCGCGCGCGCCACACGTCCCCTCAGGAGTGCCCCCATGCCACGTGTCGTGGTCCACGTCATGCCGAAGCCGGAGATCCTCGACCCGCAGGGCAAGGCGGTCGCCGCCGCGGCGCCCCGTCTGGGCTTCGAGGGCATCGCCTCGGTGCGCCAGGGCAAGCGGTTCGAGCTCGAGGTCGAGGGCGAGGTCACCGACGAGGTGCTCGCCTCCCTGCGCGAGGCCGCCGAGACCCTGCTGTCGAACCCGGTGATCGAGGACGTCGTCTCGATCGACGTGGAGGACCCCTCCGCGAAGGGCGCGGCCTGATGCGCATCGGTGTGGTGACCTTCCCCGGCACGCTCGACGACCGCGACGCGCGCGCGCCGTGCGGCTCGGCGGCGCCGAGCCGGTCGCGCTGTGGCACGGCGATGACTCGCTGCACGAGGTCGACGCGGTCGTGCGCGCCCGGCGGCTTCTCCTACGGCGACTACCTGCGCGCGGGGGCGATCAGCCGCTTCGCCCCCGTGATGGACAAGGTGGTCGACGCCGCGAACGGCGGCATGCCCGTCCTCGGCATCTGCAACGGCTTCCAGATCCTCTGCGAGACGCATCTGCGCCCGGCGCGATGATCAAGAACGCGCATCGCGCGTTCATCTGCCGCGACCAGCCGCTGGCCGTGGAGAACAACCGCACCGCCTGGACCTCCGGCTACGAGGCCGGCCAGGTCATCCGGGTGCCGCTGAAGAACCAGGACGGCCAGTACGTGGCCGACGAGCGCACCCTGGCCCAGCTCGAGGACGAGGGCCGTGTGGTCTTCCGCTACGCCGCCGGTGCCACCCACGGCCCGGCCGGCTTCGAGCAGAACCCCAACGGCTCGCGCCACGACATCGCGGGCGTCACCAACGCCGCGGGGAACGTCGTGGGTCTCATGCCGCACCCGGAGCACGCGGTCGAGCCCGGCTTCGGGCCCGACGAGCCCGGCGCGGGCACCCGCACCGGCACCGACGGACTGACCATGTTCAGCTCGGTCGCGCGCGCCTGGTGGCCTGAGCGGCGACATCGCCTCGCCGTCCCCGAGGCCCGGTCACGGCGACCTCCTCCCCGGGAGCGGCCTGCGCTGTCAGGCCCTGACCGCGCTCAGCACCGTGAAGCGGCGGTCGCGGGCGCGCTGGCGGACGGCACCGAAGCGGGCCTCGAGCTCGGGCCGGTAGCGCAGGTGGGAGTTGTGCACGAACCACAGCGCCCGCCGGGGCGCGGCACGCGGGCCGCGGCGTCGAGGAGGCCCTGGACGAGCGTCGCGTCGACCACGGTGCCGTCGTGGAAGGGCGGGTTCAGCGGCACCAGGTCGGCGCTCGCCTCCTCGCACCGGGAGAGCGAGACGTCCCAGGTCACCTCCACCCCTTCGCGGTCCAGTCCGGTGGCGGCGAGGGTCGCGCGGGTCGAGGCGACCGCATCGGCGTCGTCGTCGCTGCCGAGCACCCGCATCCCCAGCGCGCGGCGGCGAGATACGCGGTGAGCAGACCGTTGCCGCGGCCGAGGTCGACCGCGAGGGGCAGGTCGCCGGCGTCCCCGTCCGCGCGGGCCATCGCGTTCTCCCCGGCTCCGTCCTCTGCGGCGGTGCCGGACCGCTCGTCTCCCGTCGCGAGCTCCCCGCCGACGACCGCTCGATCGAGCGCCTCGAGCGGCAGGAGGGAGCCGGCGTCGGCCCGGGCCCCGCCGAACACGCCGCCGAGGCCGCGCAGTGCGAGCGCCTGCACCTGACCGCGCACCGCGATGCGCGCCTCACCGGTCGCGGGTCGCGCGGCGTCGACGTCGGCGCGCGGGCCGGAGGCGACGAGGGCGCGGGACTTGCCCAGTCCGCGCGAGCCGCGCACCTCGGAGAACACGGCGGCGAGGGTGTCGTTCTGGGAATGGGTCATGTGCTTGACGCGGCCGCCGGCGACGAGGGTGAGGTCGTCCCGCCCGCGCGCTCCGCGACGACCGCGAGGCGTCGGGCGAGGTCCTCGAGCGCGGCGAGGGACTTCGGCAGACGGGCCAGCGCGAGATGCGCCTCGGCCCCGGCCGCGAACTCCTCGAGCGGGGCGGGCTCCGCATCCGTCGGCAAGACGAGGCGCCCGGCCTCGAGCGAACCGGGCAGCAGCGCGGCGAGCGCGTCGGTCTCCGCGCGGGAGCTGGTCCAGGACAGGACCCGCGCGCCGGGGCGGTCGGAGAGGAGCTCGAGCGCCTCGGCGGTGAGCACACCGGTCGTATCCCCGATCACGAGCATGTCGCAGGGGCGACCGATCTCGCCGTGCTCCTGGGCGGCGCGCAGGATCACCCGCTCAGTCTGGTCGGGGGCGGGGAGCTCGTCGGTCGGCTCGGGCTGGGCAGCGGTGCTGGTCATGAGGTCTCTCGTGCAGTGGGATGGAGGGCAGGGACGTCGGGTGCAGGGCGGGCCGTGCGGCGTTCCTCGGGGGCGGGGGCGCGGCCCTCGCGTCGGTCTCAGGCGGGCATGCCCCGCCGTCCGCGCGAGCGCAGGCGCCCGCCGGGCGCCTCGGGGCGGGCGGCGCGGCGGGGGTGTGCGGGGCGAAGGGGCCGAACTGCTCGTCGTCCTCGGCGAGTCCCCCGCGCTCACGGGCGCTCTGCGCGATCGGGGCGTTCTCGAGTGCGAGCTCGACGCCGATCTCGGCCTGGTAGCGGGCGCGGAACGCCTCGATCTCCTCGTGGGAGCGGCCCACGAAGTTCCACCACATGATGATGTCCTCGCCCAGGGGCTCGCCGGAGAGCAAGCATCAGGCGGAGGTCCTCGTCGCCGGTCACCTCGATCTCGAGGTGGTCGACGTCGTCGGGCAGGACCATCAGCTCGCGCGGCGCGACATCGGCGCGCAGCGACCGGGCCGACGACTCGTCGTTCGTTCCGCCCGTCGCAGGTCCCGTCCCGCGGGCCGTCGTGAGCCGCGCGGTGCCGCGGTCCACGAGCACGCCGTGCTCGTGGCCCGGGTCGAGGTCGAGCCGCGGCGTGCTCCCGCCACGCGGCTCGAGCTGGGCCATGCCGAGGTCCGTGTCGGTGACGACGGGGCTCGCGTCCTCGAGCAGGTCCCCGTCGCCGTCCACGCCGTGCGGCGTCCCGAGGCCCACGCGGGCGCGGGCCGTGCCGGTCGCGACCTCCGTCGGGGTGTGGACGAGGAACTCCTGCTCGCGGAAGCGGGTCCGGTCCGGCAGGGCGTACCAGAGCTGGACGCCGTGCGGCACGGTGGTGTCGTTCGCGGAGAACTCCGAGTGGGTGATGCCGGAGCCGGCGACCATGAGGTCCACGTCGCCGGGCCGCACCAGGGCGTGGGCGCCGATCGAGTCGCGGTGGGTGATCGCCCCGTCGAACAGCCAGGACACGGTCGCGAGCCCGGTGTGCGGGTGGCGGGCCACGCGCATCCCGTCGGTCGCGGAGACGTCGTCGGGACCGAAGTGGTCCACGAAGCACCAGGCGCCGATGAGGGAGGTGCGCCGGGCGGGCAGGGTGCGGTGCACGGTCATGCCGCGCGGTCCGCCGAGCGGGACCTCACGCGGCTCCAGCAAGACGAAGTCCTCGAAGGTGGTCATGGTCCGAGTCTAGGCGGCGGGGTGGTCCGCACGGCCGGCCCTGTCCCGGCTGTCGACCGCACCCCTACGCTGTGTCCATGTCGCCGCCGACCTCGCCCGCCGTCCGACTGCTCGAGTCCGCGATCGATGCGGGGACCGTGCCCGGCGGGATCATCGCGCACGGGCGGGATCCCGAGCCCGTCGCCCGCGGGGCGGTCGCGCCCGGGGGTGCGGCGTTCCCGGCCGACGCGATCGTGCGCATCCAGTCGATGACCAAGGCGATCCAGGCCGTCGCGGCGGCGCGCCTGGTCGAACGGGGCGTGCTCGCGCTCGACTCCCCGGTCGTTCCCTGGCTCCCCGAGCTCGCCGCCCCGCGCGTGCTCCCCCGTCCTGACGCCGACCTCGACCAGGCCGTCCCCTCCCCCACCGAGATCACGCTCCGTCATCTGCTGACCTGCACCTCCGGGCTCGGGATCGCGACCGCGGAGGGTCCTCTGCAGCGGGCGATGGCGGAGTCCGGCCTCGAGGCGGGCTCGGCGCCGTGGACCCTCGCGGCCGACGAATGGCTCGCGGCGCTCGGCGCGCCGCCGCTGGCGGGCGAGCCCGGTCGGGTGTGGCGCTACCACCACTCCTTCTCCGTGCTCGGGATCCTGCTCTCCCGGGTGACCGGATCGCCGCTGGACGCGCACCTGCGCGCGGACCTGCTGGATCCGCTCGGGATGGTCGACACCGGCTCCTTCGTGCCCGCGGCGCAGAGTCACAGACTGCCGCCCGCCTTCACCGTCGAGGACGGCGAGCCGGCGGAGACGACCGATCAGGTGCCCTCGTCCGTCAAGCGGCCCGACTCGTTCTACCCCGGCTTCTGGGACGGGACGGGCTGGGGCTTCGGCGTCTGCGTCGTCACGGACGGGGAGCATCGCGGCCGCTGGCGATGGTCGGGCGGCTTCGGCACGGACTTCTTCGTCGACGCCGACGGGACGATCGGGTCGCTGCTCGCGCAGGTCGAGATCGGCGAGCATCTGATGCCGCTGCTCGAGGCGTTCCAGGACCTGCCGACGCCGCCGAACTGAGTCGGGCCCGACCTCTCGCCTGCGGCTCAGCCCTCCCGCGCCTCCAGCTCCGCGATAAGCCGCGCCGGAGCGACGGTGCGATAGGACTCCTCGATCAGCTCGGCGAGCTCGACGAGGTCGGTCGCCTCGTCCAGGTCGATGCCGAGCCAGCCCGACGGCCCGAGATAGGCGGGCACGTAGCTGCGGGGCTCCTCGGCGAGCGCGGCCCGTTCCCGGGGCGGGAGGTGCAAGATCACGGACTGCTCATGAAGAACCCACTCCCCGTCGACCTTGAGGGATCCGCCGTAGTAGCAGTGCACCTTCACGGTGTGGAAGGCGGGCCGACCGTGGCTGATCTTCTCCCTTGCCCCTGGCAGGGCGAGGGCGATCTCCCGGACGCGCTCGAGCCACGGATCGTCGTCGTCGAACATCTGCGGATGCGCCATGGAGAGATCCTCCGCCCTCCTGCGACCCGAGGGAAGGGATTTCCGGGAGCGGCCTCTGTCGCGCCGGGGAGCATGGTGGGATGGGCTCATGGACACCGCGCCCTTCGTCGTCCTCCTGCTCTTGGCGCTGATCGATCTCGTCCTCGCGGCCTGGTTCATCGGCCAGGGCCTTCGAGCCGGGGCGAACTCCGCCGAGGGCAGGCCCCGACTGCTGGTGGGGAGCATGCTGATCCCGGGCGCGCTCCTCATCGCCGGCCTCGCGTTCGCCCTGTTCGGGCCGCTGGGCTGACGAATTCCAGCGCCCCGAGAGCCCGGCGCTCTCCGCTTGTCGCACGATACGGGCGTCACCGGTCCGAGTCCGCACCGACGGGCGGCGCCCGCTGCCCCGACCGGTCGGCGGCCGGATCACGAGCGTCCGTGCCTCCGTAGGCTGACCCCATGGCACTCTCCCTCCTGGTCGACTGCGACACCGGCATCGACGACGCGATCGCCCTGACCTATCTCGCCTGCCGTGACGACGCGGAGATCGCCGGGATCGTCTCGACCGGCGGGAACGTCCCGGCCGCGACCGTGCACCGCAACAACCTCGCGCTCTCGGAGCCGCTGGGCCTGGACGCACCGGTCGCCCTCGGCGCGGACCGTCCGCTGGTCGAGCCGCCGATGTTCGCCGACGACACCCACGGCCCGGGTGGGCTCGGCCACGCCGTGTCGCCCGAGGCCGCGCGCGCGGAGCATCCCCGCACGGGGGCGCGGCTGTGGGTGGACCTGGCGCGGGAACGGCCCGGGGAGCTCGTCGGCCTGGTCCTCGGCCCGCACACGAATCTCGCACTCGCCCTCGAGATCGAGCCGGAGTCGCCGCGGTCGCTGCGCCGGTCGCGCACGTGATGGGCGGTGCGATCAACCATCGCGGCAACACCGGTGCGACCAGCGAGTGGAACATCGCGGTGGACCCGGAGGCGGCGCGCGCGTGCTCGCGGCCTTCGCCTCGGCGCCGCAGCCGCCGGTGCTGGGCGCGCCGCAGGCGACCGAGCAGATCGTCTTCACCGGGGCGGAGCTCGAGCGGCTCGAGGCCCTCGCCGCCCGCTCGGCGCGACCGGTCGCGCGGATCCTCGCCGATGCGGTGCGCTTCTACTTCGAGTTCCATCAGGCTGACGGCTTCGGCTGGACCGCGCACGTGCACGATCCGCTGGTCACCGCCCATGCCCTGACCGGCGAGTTCGCGAGCACTCGGCCGCTCCCCGTGGACGTCGAGCTCGCAGGGACGCTCACCCGTGGCCAGACCGTCGGCGACGAGCTGGGGCGATGGGGTCGGGGACCGACGGTTGAGCCGCTCGACGAGGTCCGGCCCGCCGAGTTCGTCGAGCACCTGCTGGGGACGCTCGAGGCCGGGCTGGGCTGAAGGTGCCGACGGCTCGGTCTCAGGCCGCGTCCTGCTCCGGTGGCCGTGCGCGTGAGCCAGTGGGCGGCAGGACCACGAGGTAGTCCACCCGGGCCGCTCTTCTCCCTGCGGGAGGATCCGGCCGCGCTGTGCCCCGCGGTCGCGACGTCGTGGGCTCTGCGTCGGGAGCGGACCCTTCGCCGAGAGACCGCGCGTCCTCGGGACGCACCTCGGAAGCCCGCACCTCGCCGTCCTCCTCCACTGCCTCCACTGCACGGAGCTCCGGCGGCGCGAGGAGTCGGTGCACCGGGGTGAGCCCGTCTTGGTCGGGCTCCGCGGCGGCTCTCTCGTCGACGTCCGGGACCGCCGGTGTCTTTCCCGCCTTCCGCAGCGCCGTGCCGACGGGATCGAAGTTCACGCCGCGCCGCCTTGCGGTCTGTCCGTAGCGGGTCGTCCATTCGACGGTGCGTCGTGTGCCGTCCTCGTCGGTGACCACGCGGGCTGTCGCGCCCGCCGCCTCCTTCTGGTTGTCGGCGGCGCAGAGCCCGTTGCCGTTGTCGAGGCTCGTCGGCCCGCCCTGCGACCAGGGGACGATGTGGTCGATCTGCCGGATGCTCGCGTCGCAGTGCGGAGCGCGGCAGGTCTGGTGCGCGTAGCGGATGAGGCGGCCGAGGCCGGTGGGGAACGCCCGCGCCCGGGACTCCACGGCGACGAGTCGCCCGTCCTCCGCGTCCTGGAGGAGCTTCCGCAGGGCGAGGACGACCTCGGGGTCCGGGTGCTCGAGCGCGCGCGGCGATCTCCTCGCGGATGTGCACGTACGGGACCGCGCCGAGGCCCTCCACGGTCGCGGGGTCGGCATGGCCGGGCGCGAGCAGGGAGCGGTCGGTGATGATCACGCCGATGTCGACCACGGGCGCTCACCTCCCTCGCCGCGGCCGAGGACCGTGTCGGCGAGGAGATCGGCCATGATCTGCTGGTGACCGCGCCGGTCACCGTCGGCCCGCGACCTCTCGGCGGCCACCGACAGCGTCTTGCGTATCCGCGCGGCGTCGAGGCCGGGCAGATGCGCGGTCAGCGTCGCCATGCCGTGCCGTCCGCGGCGCACGGTGACGTCGCGCGCTCCCGGCGCGCCACGCGATGACGCGCGGCCGCACCCTCGGGGTCCAGTGCGTGGAGGATCCTCGTGGCCTCGTCGCCCCATTCCCCCGGTCCGCAGTCCTCGAGGTCCGCGAGATGCGCGCCGAGGATCCGGTCCACCTGCTCCCGCGCGCGGGCGTCGCCGGCCCCATCGCCCGTCCGACCTGGTGAGTCGCGGCGGGCATCGCCTGCCCCTGGGCGAGGGCCCGCGCACGCGCGGCATCGAGCGGACCAGCCGCCTGCACGAGGCCATGCTCTGCCCCGCGGCCGATGTGGACTTCTTCAGCGCGGCTGCAGCCTCTGCACGAGCGACCCTCTGCGCCTGCCGGGGCGTCTCCCCGCGCTCCAGGCTGTCGGCGGCGACCGCCGCCTCGAGACGGACGAGGGCACGCGCCTCGATCGCCGCCACCGCGCCGGAGAGCTTCCGCAGCTCCGTCAGCAGGGCGATCGTCCGCTGCGCGTCGAGCGCCTCGAGAACGGCCGATCCCCGCTCCCCGAGCCGTGCGAGAGCCGCCTCGGCCAGGACGACGTCGATGCCGTCGACGACGAGCTCCTCGACCCCCGCGACGAGGCTCGGCGTGCCACCGGGCCGACGGGACTCCCCGTCGGACTCCGGAGGCTCGACGGCCCCACTGCGCGAATCGAATGACATGCGTGTATTTTCGCATGTATGTTCGACGAACGAAAGAGCTGCGCCATCACTACTGATCAGTAGTCTGGAATTGTGGACAACCATCCTGTGTGGAGGAGGCAGAACGCTCACGCACTTCACAGCTCCGGGACCGAGCGCCGCGATCAGACCGAAGCGACAGACATGGCCAGCACGACACCGTTTCGAACACCGCCTGTCTCCTGTTCGCGTTGTCGACGGATCACCGCTCGAAGATTCAGCAGGAGCCCCGACAGCGAGAGCGGCGGTGGTCGACGGGAGCATCCCGTCGACCACCGCCTCTACAGACTCCGAGGCCGAGGCCTCCGGTCCCTCAGGGGCTCGCCCCCGCCCTGCCCACCGCTCACAGGATGAGCGGCGAGGGCACCGCCGAGACCGTCCTGACCCCGCCCCGTCTACCGCTCGAGCGTCGTCACCTCGACCTCGAAGCGGCCGCCGCGGCCCCTTCTCCCCGCGGGCGGGCTTCCAGCCCACGCACCGTGCGGTCCCGGCCGATGGATCGTCCTCGAAGGCGACGAGCACGGAGCCGGGCAGCGTGACCGGGGCGTCGAAGCTGACGTCCCAGCGCAGCGGCTTCGACAGGTCCACCCTCGCGTCGGTGAAGGCGCGCGAGGCGGTGTACATCCCGTGCGCGATCGCCGAGGGGAAGCCGAAGGCCTTTGCGGTGACGGCGGAGAGGTGGATCGGGTTCACGTCGCCGGAGACCGCGCCGTAGCGCCGTCCGGTGTCCGCACCGAGCACCCAGCGGCCCGTCGGATGCGGCGGTTCGAAGTCGCGCCGCGACCGCGCGTCGTCCGACGGCGCGGTGCCCGAGGGCTCCGCCGCGACCGGCTTCCCGCCCTTGACGAGATAGGTGGAGACGTCGGTGGCGATGATCTCGCCGTCCTCGCCGAGGATCGTCGAGACCGCCTCGAAGGTGCGGCCCTTGCGGTGCGGGCGTAGGTCCCGCACCCGGCACTCGACGTCCACGAGATCGTCCACCTTCACGGGCCGGTGCTGGAGCACCTGGTTGCGCAGGTGGACGAGGCCCAGCAGCGGGAAGGGGAAGTCGCGCCGGGCCATGAGCGCGAGCGAGACCGGGAAGGCGAGCACGTGCAAGACGCCGGGGTGGACCAGGTCCGTCGCGGGACCGCCCATCAGGTGGTCGAAGTCGCGGGCGCGCTCGGCGTCGATCCGCACCTTCCTCACCCGGTAGGCGATGTTCGGCGGCGTCTCCGCGCCGCCGGCCGAACCGCCCTTTCCACTCTTCCCGCGCTTCCCGCCGAGGCGGGAGCGGGGGTCGAGCGCGGCGGCGTAGATCGCGGGGAACGAGGGGACGTCGGAGAGGTCCTTGACCTGCTCCGGCGCGTTCTCGGCGTGCGCCGCGGCGCCCTGCCCCGCCCTCACTTGCCCACCATGTTCTGGCCGCACACGCGCAGGGTCTCGCCCTGCACGCCGCCCGCCTCGTCGCTCGCGAGGAAGGCGATCGCCTCGGCGACGTCGACGGGCAGGCCGCCCTGCTGCAGCGAGTTCACGCGCCGGGCGACCTCGCGGGTCAGCGGCGGAATCTTCGCGGTCATCTCGGTCTCGATGAAGCCGGGCGCGACCGCGTTCGCGGTGCCGCCGAGCGGGGCGAGACGACCCGAGAGCGCGTCGACGAAGGCCATCACGCCCGCCTTGGACGCGGCGTAGTTGGTCTGGCCGCGGTTGCCGGCGATGCCGCTGGTGGAGGCGAGCGAGACGATGCGCGGCGCGCGCCGAGCACGTCCCCGGCCTCGAGCAGGGCCTCGGTGAGCGCGATCTGGCTGGTGATGTTCACCGCGAGCACCGGGTCCCAGCGGTCCGGGGTCATGTTGGCGAACAGCTTGTCCCGGGTGATGCCGGCGTTGAGCACCAGCACGTCGAGGGTCAGCCCCTTCTCACGCAGGAACTCGACCACGCGGCGCCCGGCGTCGGCCGAGGTGACGTCGAGCTGGAGCGGGATCGCGCGCGCTCGTTGGCCAGGCGCGCGAGCTCGGTGCCCGCGCCGGGGACGTCGAGCACCACGAGCCGTGCGCCGTCGGCCGCGAGGGTGCGGGCGATCGCCGCGCCGATGCCGCGCGCGGCCCCGGTGACCAGCGCCGTGCGCCCGGCGAGCGGGAGCGAGGCGTTCTCGGTCGTCGCCGCCCGCCTCGGTGGAGACGGTCAGCGGCTGACCGGTGATGAAGGCGGCGCGGGCGGAGAGGAAGAAGCGCGGCGCGCCGACGGCGCCGGGGGCGTCGACACCGACCCCGTCTGCCAGCAGGATGCCGTTGGCGGTCGCACCGCCGCGCATCTCGTGCGCGACCGAGCGCAGGAACCCCTCGACACCGCCGCGGGCGGCATCGCGCGCAGGCTCCTCGCCCGTCGCCGGGCGGGAGATCGTCACCAGGCGCGCGCCCGGTGCGAGGGCGCGCATCGCGCCGGCGAGCGGGAGCAGCAGCGGCCCGAGCTCCGCGGGCGCGGAGAGCTCGTCGGCCACGACGATCACCGAGCCGATCGAGCGCAGGCCCTCGACACGGCGGCGCACGTCGACGCCGCCCTCGAGGAGTCGGTGGGCGACCGCGTCGGCGCCGGCCGAGGCGCCGAGCACGACGACGGGGCCGAGCACGGGCTCGGGGCGGTCCTCCCGGCGCAGGAGCCGGGAGGGGCGGGGCAGGCCCAGCCGCTTGGCGAGCATGCCGCCGGGGGCGGAGCGGATGAAGCGGGTGTAGGCGTCGGCCATGGGGACCTCCGTGAAGGGTCGGGGTGTCAGTCGGTGACGGACTCGAGCGGCATGACCGTGCCCTGGCCGGCGGCGGCGCAGACCGAGATCAGGCCGCGCTGGACCTGGCCGGTCTCCTTCGCCCGCTCGTGCAGGAGCTTGGCGAGGGTCGCGACGAGGCGGCCGCCGGTCGCGGCGAAGGGGTGGCCGGCGGCGAGGGAGGAGCCGGTGATGTTCAGCCGCGAGCGGTCGATCGCGCCGAGCGGCGCGGAGCGGCCCAGGCGCTCGCGGCAGAACTCCTCGGACTCCCAGGCCTTGAGCGTGGTCAGCACGGTGGAGGCGAAGGCCTCGTGGATCTCGTAGAGGTCGAGGTCCTGCAGGGCCAGGCCGTTCGCGTCTAGCGGCTCGGGGACCGCGTAGGCGGGGGCCATGAGCAGGCCCTCGTCGCCGTGGGCGAAGTCGACGGCGGCGCGCGCGCGCGTCGACCACGCGGGCGAGCGGGGTGAGGCCGCGCTCGGCGACCCACTCGGCGGCGCCCAGCAAGACGGAGGAGGCGCCGTCGGAGAGCGGGGTGGAGTTGCCGGCGGTCATCGTCGGCTCCGCGACCTGCGGCGACTTCACGCCGAAGACGGGCTTGAGGGTGCCGAGCTTCTCCAGGGTCGAGTCGGCACGCAGGTTCTGGTCGCGGGCGAGGCCGCGGTAGCCGGTGACGAGGTCGTCGAGGAACCCGGCGTCGTAGGCGGCGGCGAGGTTCTTGTGGGAGGCGAGCGCGAGCTCGTCCTGGGCCTCGCGGGTGATGCCCCACTGCGCGGTGGTCAGCGCCTGGTGCTCGCCCATGGACAGGCCCGTGCGGGGCTCGCCGTTGCGGGGAGGGACCGGGGCGAGGTCCGCGGGGCGGATCGCGGAGAGCGCCTTGACGCGCCGCATCGCGGTCCTCGCCGCGAAGGCGCGGTGGAGGATGCGGCGCAGGCGCGGGGTGACCTCGATCGGCGAGTCGGAGGCGGAGTCGACGCCGCACGCGATCGCGGAGTCGATCTGGCCCAGGCGGATCCGGTTGGAGACGTGCAGGACGGTCTCGAGGCTGGTCGCGCAGGCCTTGGACATGTCGACGGCGGGGGTGCGGGGGTCCAGCGGCGTGCCCAGCGCGCTCTCGCGGGTGAGGTTGAGGTCGCCGGCGAGCTTCAGCACGGCGCCGCCGGCGACCTCGCCGAGCTTCTCGCCCTGGAGCGAGTAGCGGGCGACGAGGCCCTCGAGCGCGGCGGTGAGCAGGTCCTGGTTGGAGATCCCGGCGTAGGGCCCGCCGGAGCGGGCGAACGGGATCCGGTTGCCGCCGAGGATCAGCGCATCGCGCGGGGAGTCGGTGGGGGTCACTGTGGGGCACCTCTTCGTGGTCACGGGGACGGATCGTCGGAAAGGACTTTACATAGAACCGTCGGTACTTGATACCCTAGGTTCTGTGAATGCGACGACGCAAGCCCCCGTGGACGGGCGCTCAGCCCGCTGGGCCCAGCACCGAGAGCAGCGACGTGCCGAGTCGCTGGACGTGGCTCGGCATCTGATCCACGAGCGCGGCCCCGACGTGACGATGGAGGACATCGCCGCGGCCTCGGGCACCTCGAAGTCCATCGTCTACCGGTACTTCGAGGACAAGTCCCACCTCCAGCGCGACCTGGGCCGCAAGCATCCTCCAGGCGATGCACGACAAGCCGCTCGCGGAGATGCGCGTGCTCGAGGAGCGGATGGGCCGCGAGCCCGCGCCCGAGGAGCGCATCCACGCGATGATCCGCGCCTACGTCGCGACCGCGCGGCGCTCCCCCGGCGTGTACCGCTTCGTCACCCGCCCCAGCGACGGGCTGAACCACTTCCTCGACTCCGTGACCCGCATCATCACGACCTTCCTCCCCGCCGGGACCCCCTCGCCGCAGATCTGGGCGACCGGCGCGGTGGGCTTCGTCGAACGGGCCGTGGACACCTGGATGAACGACCTCGAGGCCGCCGACGGCGCCTCGACCACCCTCACCTCCGATCAGCTCGTGACCCACCTGGTCACCTGGCTCATGAAGGGACTGCACGCATGACCGCCGAGACCTCCACCACCACATCCGCCCCCGCGCCCACCGCCGCGAGAGCCGCCGACGCCGCCGCGAGCCCCACGCCGACCGGCCCGATCCCGGTCCCCGCCGACGGCGCCCCCGCCTCGACGTCGAGATGGTCTCCGAGAGGCGCCGCTGGGCGCCTGGGCCGACGCTCGGCGCGACGCCCGCGAGCGGGCGGCCCGCCCCGAGATGCACCGCCCGATCGACGCGAGCGTCGCCGAGCACCGGGAGCGGGTCTTCGGCCAGCTCCGGACCCTCGCCGAGGAAGAGGTCTCGGCGCCGATGCTCCCCGAGCACCTCGGCGGCCCGAACGACAACGGCGCCAACGTCGCCGCCTTCGAGGAGCTGGTCGTCGCCGACCCGTCCCTCCAGATCAAGGCCGGCGTGCAGTGGGGGCTGTTCACCTCCGCGATCGTGCGGCTGGGCGACGAGGAGCAAGAGAAGGCCTGGGTGCCGGGCGCCATGAACCTCGAGACCCCCGGCGCTTTCGCGATGACCGAGATCGGGCACGGCTCCGACGTGCAGTCCCTCGCCACCACGGCGACCTTCGACCCCGAGGGCGGCGAGGACGGCGAGTGGGTCATCAACACCCCCTTCCGCGCCGCGTGGAAGGACTACCTCGGCAACGCCGCGATCCACGCGAGGGCCGCCACGGTCTTCGCGCGCCTGATCACGAACGGCGTCGACCACGGCGTGCACTGCTTCTACGTGCCGGTGCGCGATGCGCAGGGGAACCTCCTGCCCGGCGTGCAGAGCGAGGACGATGGCGAGAAGGGCGGCCTGAACGGCATCGACAACGGTCGCCTCGCCTTCGACCACGTGCGCGTCCCGCGCCGCAACCTGCTGAACCGCTACGGGGACGTCGCCGCGGACGGCACCTACTCCTCCCCCATCGACTCCCCCGGGCGGCGCTTCTTCACGATGATCGGCACGCTCGTGCAGGGCCGCGTCTCGCTCGACGGCTCCGCGATCCGCGCCTCGCAGCTCGCGCCGCACATCGCGATCACCTACGCCACCCAGCGCCGCCAGTTCACCGCCGCCGACCCGACGCGCGAGACCGTGCTGATGGACTACCAGGCGCATCTGCACCGCCTCTCGCCGAAGCTCGCCGCGACCTACGCGGGCGCCTTCGCGCACGAGCAGGCTCGCTGCACGCCTTCGACGACGTGTTCTCCGGCCGCGGCGACACCCCCGAGGGCCGCGAGGACCTCGAGACCCTCGCCGCGACGCTCAAGCCGACCTCCACCTGGCTCGCCCTGGACACCATCCAGGAGTGCCGCGAGGCCTGCGGCGGCTCCGGCTTCATGGCCGAGAACCAGCTCGTCGGGCTCCACCAGGACCTCGACGTGTACGCGACCTTCGAGGGCGACAACACGATCCTGCTGCAGCTGGTCGCCAAGCGGCCGCTGTCGGACTACACCTCCGAGCTGAAGAACGTGGACCGCGCCGGGATCGGCCGTTTCATCTCCCAACGCGCCGAGGTGCTCGCCAAGCGCCACACCCCCTGGGCCCGCCTCGGCCAGAGCGTGAGCGACCGCGGCAACGCGCGCCGCGCCTTCGACTCGATGCGCGGCGCCGAGTTCCAGGAGGAGATGCTCGCCGACCGCGCCAGGATCAAGGTCGAGGAGGTCGCCCTCGCCCTGCGCAAGACCGCGAGGATGAGCCCGGCCGACGCCGCCGCCGAGGTCAACAAGCACCAGGTCGAGATGCTCGACGCCGCCCGCGCGCACGCCGATCTCGTGCGCTGGCGGGCGTTCACCGCCGGGATCGAGGCGCTCGAGGACGAGGGCTCGAAGGCGGTGCTCACCGACGTCCGGGACCTGTTCGGCCTCACCGCGATCAACGACGACCTCGCCTGGTTCCTGCTCAGCGGGATGATCTCCACCCAGCGCGGCCGCCAGATCGAGGGTGACCTGCGCCGACTGCTGTGGCGCCTGCGCCCGCACGTGCTGGACCTGGTCGCGGCCTTCGACATCCGGCCCGGCCACGTGCGCGCGCCGATCGCGCTCGGCGGGGAGCAGGAGCGCCAGGACGAGGCCGCCGCGTACTTCCGCGCGCGGCGGGCGAGCAGCGACGCGCCCGTGAGCGAGAAGGCGGCGCGCGATGCGGAGAAGCGGGCGCGCCGCGGCCAGGGGAGGAAGGGCTCCTCGCGCTGACGCCCCGAGCGCTGACGGTCAGAGCGCTGACAGGCCGAACGCCGAGCGCCTGACCAGCACGGGCCGGGAGAGCGGCCGACGGGACGAGGTCCCCGTCGGCCGCTCTTCCCGTGCGCGCCGCCCTGCCGGATGCCGTTCCGGTCTCACTCCCGGTCTCAGCGCTCGCCCCGGGCGCCCCTGCCGTCCGTGTCGCTCGTAGACTGGGGACACCCTGCGCCGGGCCGCGAGGCCCGCCGCTCCCCCAGCCCTCGTGACGAACGGACCCGACCCCGCGATGACCGCTGAGACCACTCCCACCTCCCCCCACGGCCACGCCGCGGAGTCCGACACCGTCGAGAACGCCTCCGCGACGCCGGACCAGGTGCGACCGTATGCGGAGCTCGGGCTGAAGGACGACGAGTACGCGAGCATCCGCGCGATCCTGGGCCGTCGCCCCACCAACGCCGAGCTCGCCATGTACTCGGTCATGTGGTCCGAGCACTGCTCCTACAAGTCCTCGAAGAAGCACCTGCGCACCTTCGGGAAGCACACCACCGACGCGATGCGCGAGAAGCCGCTGGTGGGCATGGGCGAGGACGCCGGCGTCGTCGACATCGGCGGCGGCTGGGCGGTGACCTTCAAGGTCGAGTCCCACAACCACCCCTCCTACGTCGAGCCGTACCAGGGCGCCGCGACCGGCGTGGGCGGCATCGTGCGCGACATCATCTCGATGGGCGCCCGGCCCGTCGCAGTCATGGACCAGCCGCGCTTCGGCGCGATCGACCACCCCGACACCGCCCGGGTGGTCCACGGCGTGGTCGCCGGCGTGGGCGGCTACGGCAATTCCCTCGGCCTGCCGAACATCGGCGGCGAGACCGTATTCGACGCCTCCTACCAGACCAACCCGCTGGTCAACGCGCTCGCAGTGGGCATGATGCGCCACGAGGACATCCGCTCCGGCGCCGCGACCGGCGCGGGCAACAAGGTGGTCCTCTTCGGCGCCCGCACCGGCGGGGACGGGATCGGCGGCGCCTCCATCCTCGCCTCGGAGACCTTCGAGGAGGACGGGCCGCTGAAGCGGCCGAGCGTCCAGGTGGGCGATCCCTTCATGGAGAAGGTCCTCATCGAGTCGCCTCGAGCTGTATGCGGCCGGCACCGTCGCGGCCATCCAGGACCTCGGCGCCGCGGGCATCTCCTGCGCGACCTCCGAGCTCGCCGCCAACGGCGGCTCCGGCATGCACATCCACCTCGAGGAGGTGTCGCTGCGTGACCCGACCCTCACCGCCGGGGAGATCCTCATGAGCGAGTCGCAGGAGCGCATGATGGCGGTCGTCCCGCCGGAGAAGCTCGAGGAGTTCCAGGCGATCGCCGCGGAGTGGGACGTCGAGGCGGCCGTGATCGGCGAGGTCACCGGCGACGGCCGCCTCACCATCGACCACCACGGCGAGCGGATCGTGGACGTGGACCCGGCGACCGTCGCGATCGACTCCCCCGTCTACGACCGTCCCTACGCCCGCCCCGACTGGCAGGACGCCCTCCAGGCCGACCGCGCCGAGGCCCTCCCCCGCCCCGAGGGCGCCGAGGAGATCCTCGCGCAGATCCGCACGCTGATCGCCTCCCCGAACCTCGCCTCCCCGGGCTGGGTCACCGACCAGTACGACCGCTACGTCGGCGGGAACACGGCGCTGGCCATGCCCGACGACGCCGGCGTTCTCCGCATCGACGAGGAGTCCGGACGCGGCATCGCGCTCGCGACCGACGCGAACGGCCGCTACACCAAGCTCGATCCCCGCACCGGCGCGCAGATCGCCCTGGCCGAGGCGTACCGCAACGTCGCGACCGCCGGGGCGACGCCGCTGGCGATCACGGACTGCCTGAACTTCGGCTCGCCCGAGGACCCGGGCCCCATGTGGCGCCTGGTCGAGGCGATCGGCGGGCTCGCCGAGGCCTGCGAGACCCTCGAGGTGCCCGTCACCGGCGGCAACGTCTCCCTGTACAACTCCACCGGCGAGCCGGGCCTGATCGACTCCGCGATCCACCCCACCCCCGTGGTGGGCGTGCTGGGCGTGTTCGAGGACGTCTCGCGCCGCGTCCCCTCCGGCTGGCAGGACGAGGGCCAGGCGGTGCCGCTGCTGGGCACGACCCGCGAGGAGCTCTCCGGCTCCGCCTGGTCCGACGTCATCCACCAGCACCTCGGCGGTACGCCCCCGCAGGTCGACCTCGAGGCCGAGCGCACGCTCGCCCGCGTGCTCGTCGCCTCTTCCGAACAGGGCCTCGCCGCCTCCGCGCACGACCTCTCCGACGGCGGTCTCGTCCAGGCGCTCGTCGAGTCGACGACCCGCTTCGGCACGGGAGCCCGCGTCGCCCTCGACGGGCTCCTCGAGCGGGACGGCGTCGACCTCCCCACCGCCCTGTTCTCCGAGTCGCAGGCCCGCGCCCTGGTCGCGGTCCCGGCCGAGGCCGAGGAGCGCTTCCTCGCCCTCGCCGCCGAGCACGGGGTGCCCGCGCTCGCGATCGGCACCACCGGCGGCGGCGCCCTGGAGATCGAGGGGCTGGGAGCCTTCGGCATCGGGGAGCCGCGGGAGCCGCGCGAGGGCACCCTGCCGCGCTACTTCGGCTGAGCGAAAGCGGCTGAGCCGCTACGACGACGGGGCGCGCGAGCCGAGAGCTCGCGCGCGCCGTCGCCCATCCGTCGGTTTCGTCTGCGGCTCAGGCGTCGCTCAGCCGAGCACGCCCTGGAAGCGGGTGAGCGGCGCGGCCAGACGCTCGTGGTTCACCGGATCGCCGGGCTTGAAGGAGCGACCCCAGCCGGCGGAGATGCCGGTGTCCGCCATCCAGGCGATTTCGGTCGCGTACGACGAGCTCTTCGACACGTCCGAGAACTCGTAGGCCCGCGCCGGCGACCACTTCGGGCTCCCGGCCCCGCGGTGCAGGAAGCGGGAGAGCTCGTCACGACGCACCGCGGCCGACGGACGGAAGTCGCCGTCCGAGAAAGGCTCGAGGATCCCCTTCGAATGCGCCCACGTGACCTCGCGGTACTGCGCGTGCCGCGGGGTGATGTCGGAGAACGGGGAGCGCGTGGGCGGCGTGAAGCTCGGCGATCCCAGGAGCCGGTACAGGTAGGTGATCGCCTGGTTGCGCGTGGTCGCGTCCTTGACCCGGAACTTCCGCCCCGACCAGCCGGGGATGATCCCCTGCTCGCGCAGGTC
This sequence comes from Brachybacterium sp. GPGPB12, assembly GCF_038396325.1. Taxonomy (NCBI): domain Bacteria; kingdom Bacillati; phylum Actinomycetota; class Actinomycetes; order Micrococcales; family Dermabacteraceae; genus Brachybacterium; species Brachybacterium sp. GPGPB12. Next base: position 1,382,327 of record NZ_CP149573.1, read on the forward strand.
GTGAATCTCCAGGAAGTACTGGTGGGTGACGGGGACGTCAACGAAGTAGGGGGTGACGAAGCGGTTGCGCCCGTTCTCCCGCACCGCCATCCCCTTGTCGAAGCGGCGCGTGTGGCGATCACCGGCGCTGACGTGGTCCTCCAGCGGCCTGCCCCAGGACGGCCGCCAGCGCGGCGGATCGAGTCGGTGGTGGTCGCCGCCCGTGCCGAGAGGCCCGGGCCGGACACGATGAGGCCCTCGGAGAGCCGGGTGATCGTGTGGTCGCCCTCCTTCTGCGCCGAGGTCAGCACCGTGCCCAGCGTCGAGGCGCCGCCGTGGTCCGCGAAGGCGCGCAGATGGAAGCGCCACCCGGAGTCGATCCGGGTCTGGATCCCCCAGCGCAGGTCGTCCATCGCGCTGTAGAGGGCGTCGCCGGGGCACGAGGTCGTGTTCACGTCACGGTGCCCGAAGAACCTCGGCAGGCTCACCGTGGTGCCGCGCTTCCAGCGGGTGCCGTCCACGCCGACAGTCCAGGAGCTCTTCGCCTTCACGTCGTCGAGGAAGGTGGACAGCGGCTTCCAGGCGGCCACCCGCATCACGGCCTCCCGCGCCTCGGTGCTGGCCTTGAGCGAGGAATGGTCGCCCATCACGGAGATGCCGAAGGCGCCGGTGTTGAACCCCAGGGCGTGGGCGCCGTTCACGTTGCGCGTGAGGCCGCCGTGCCGCCCCTCGTAGATCTGCCCGTAGCGATCCACCAGCACGTTGTACCCGATGTCCGCCCAGCCCAGCACGCGCACGTGATAGTCGAAGATGCCGCGGATCTGCTGAGCGGCCTGGGACCGCGAGTAGTTGTTGGTCCCGGCGGTGTGGTGCGGCACCACGGACTTCAGGGCGGAGCTCGTGGAGGTCGAGCGGGTCGCGCTCTCCGTCGCGCCCCACTGCGCCCGGGTGATCATCGGCGGCGCGCCGGGGATCCCGAGTTCCTTCGGGGCCAGCGCCATCGGCTGGAACGGACCCCGGGCAGGCACCGCTGCGCCCTGGACTCCGGCGCCGCCGACGCCGCCTCCCGCGCCGCCGGTGTCGGAGGGCTCGCCACCACCGCCGTCGGAGGGGTATGCCCCGCCCCCGTCGGAGGGGCCCGCCCCGCCGCCGTCGGAGGGAGCAGGCGCGGAGCCGGGCCGCTCGTCCTCGCCGGTCTCCTCGGTGGCGGCGGTCTCCTCGGCGCGCCGCTGCGGGGTCTCCTGCGGCGCGGTCGGCTCGGCCGACGCGCTCGCGACCTCCTCGCCATCGCGTTCGCGCGCGACATCGTCGGCCGGGATCCCGCCCTCGTCCAGCGCCATCGGGGCCTGCTTGGGATCCTCGGGGAAGTCGATGAGATGGACGTACAGGCCCTCGGTCGCGTCCGCGCCGTCCAGCTCGCCGATCACCTCGACCTCGGTGACGTCGGCGAAGAACACCGGCTCCGTGCCGGCGCTGCGCACCCCGGTGTCGAGGTCGACGGCGACCTCGAGCTCGTGCCAGGGACTCCAGGCCCCGTCGACCTGCAGGCCGCGCGCCGAGACGGCCGGCTCGACGTCCCCCTCGTCCCAGGTGATGCCGACCAGCGCCGCAGGGTGACCCACCACCCTGCGGACCTGGCGCCCATCGCGCTCCACGAGCTCCGCCTCCCGCGGCGCGATGGTGGTGGTGCGCGGCTCGGCCGCGCGTCGGCCGGTGCCGCCCTGCGCGGGCGGCTGGTCCTCGTGGGCGCCGTCGGGGTCCGGCTCCCCCTCGGCGCGGGCGACCCCCGTGGCCAGCATCGCAGCGCCGGCCAGCGCCGATCCCGCGAACAGCGAACGGCGGCCCAGGGAGGAGCCGGCGGGTGGGGCGTCTCCGCCCCGCCGCCCGAGGACCGGGGCGGACGGTGCGGGGAGGGCGGGGTGCGACGACGAGGAGGAAGGGTGTCGCGTCATGGTGGGGTCACTCCGGAGGATGAGGAACGGGACGCCGGCCATGCCTGCGAAGTGCGGGACCTGCCCGGCCTCACCGCCGCACGACGACTGCACACACCGTACTGCACCGCCCCCTGCCTCTCGAGGTCCCGTCGGCGGTGAGCAACGCCAGCGGCCCCGGACGGGAGTCGGCGCGGCCTCGGCGACGCTGCGGAGGGGCGCGGACGACGACGAGGGCGGACCGTCGGGATTCCTCCCGTCGGTCCGCCCTCGTGATCAGGCGGGATCAGACGCCGCTCAGGCGTCGTCCTCCCCGGCCGTCGCGGCCTCCTCGCGCCGCGGTGCGGTGCTCTCCTCGGCGGCGGGCTTCTCGTCGGCCTTGGACGCGTTCTTCGCGGCGCCCTCGGCCTCCTTCACCACGGACTGCTTCGCGGAGTACTCCTCCGTGACCAGCTCGATGACGGCCATCGGGGCGTTGTCGCCCTTGCGGGGGCCGACCTTGGTGATGCGGGTGTAGCCGCCGGGACGCTCGGAGAAGGTCGGAGCGATCTCCTCGAAGAGCTCGTAGACGACGCCCTTGTCACGGACGGTCTGCATCACGCGGCGACGGGAGGCGAGGTCGCCCTTCTTCGCCTGGGTGATCAGACGCTCCGCGTGGGGGCGGAGGCGCTTGGCCTTGGTCTCGGTGGTGGTGATCCGGCCGTGACGGAACAGCTCGGTGGCGAGGCCCGCGATGATCATCCGCTCGTGCGCGGGGGATCCGCCGAGGCGCGCGCCCTTGGTGGGTGCAGGCATGGTCGTTCTCCTTGGTGGAAGTGAAGGTCAGTACTGGTCGCCGAAGTCGTCGGAGTAGGAGTCCAGGGCAGCGGGGTCGAACCCGGCCGGGGAGTCCTTCAGCGACAGCCCGAGCTCGGCGAGCTTCGCCTTGACCTCGTCGATGGACTTCTGTCCGAAGTTGCGGATGTCGAGCAGGTCCGCCTCGGAGCGGGCGGTCAGCTCGCCGACGGTGTGGACGCCCTCGCGCATCAGGCAGTTGTACGAGCGGACCGTGAGGTTCAGGTCGTTGATCGGCAGGGCCAGATCAGCGGCCATCGCCTGGTCGGTGGGCGAGGGGCCGATCTCGATGCCCTCCGCCTCCTGGTTCAGCTCGTGGGCCAGGCCGAACAGCTCGACCAGGGTCTTGCCCGCCGAGGCCACCGCGTCGCGGGGGCTGATGGCCGGCTTGGTCTCGACGTCGACGATGAGCTTGTCGAAGTCGGTGCGCCGCTCGACACGGGTCGCCTCGACCTTGTAGGTCACCTTCAGCACGGGCGAGTAGATCGAGTCGACCGGGACCCGGCCGATCTCTCCGTCGACGCCCTTGTTCTGCGCGGCGGAGACGTAGCCGCGGCCGCGCTCGACGATCAGCTCGACCTCCAGGCGGCCCTTCTCGTTGAGGGTCGCGATGTGCAGGTCGGGGTTGTGGATCTCCACGCCGGCCGGCGGGGTGATGTCGGCGGCGGTGACGCGGCCGGCCTCCTCGCGGCGCAGGTACATCACGACCGGCTCGTCGTTCTCCGAGGAGACGACGAGGTTCTTGATGTTGAGGATGACCTCGGTGATGTCCTCCTTGACGCCGGGGACGGTGCTGAACTCGTGCAAGACGCCGTCGATGCGGATCGAGGTGACCGCGGCGCCGGGGATGGAGGACAGCAGGGTGCGGCGCAGGGAGTTGCCGAGGGTGTAGCCGAAGCCCGGCTCGAGCGGCTCGATGACGAACCGGGAGCGGTTGTCCGACACGACCTCTTCGGTCAGCGTGGGGCGCTGTGCAATGAGCACTGTGGATCCTTTCGGCGAGCGTCCGCCATATGACGCTCAGAAGGGGGCGGTGGGCCTGGAAGACGGGGATGACCCGCGAGGGGTCCGGGGACGCCGGGCGCGGGAGACCCCGCCCGACACGGTCGACCGTGACGAGCGGGGCGTCCCGTCGTCACGGTCGACGGGATCAGACGCGGCGGCGCTTGGCCGGACGGGTGCCGTTGTGCGGGCGCGGGGTGACGTCCTGGATCGAGCCCACCTCGAGGCCGGTCGCGGTGAGCGAGCGGATCGCGGTCTCGCGGCCCGAGCCCGGGCCCTTCACGAAGACGTCGACCTTCTTCAGGCCGTGCTCCTGCGCCTGGCGCGCGGCGGCCTCGGCGGCCATCTGCGCGGCGTACGGGGTCGACTTGCGCGAGCCCTTGAAGCCCACCTGGCCGGCGGAGGCCCAGGAGATGACGGCGCCGGTCGGGTCCGTGATGGACACGATGGTGTTGTTGAACGTGCTCTTGATGTGGGCCTGGCCGTTGACGATGTTCTTCTTGTCCTTGCGGCGCGGCTTGCGCGCGGCGGCCTGACGGGTCTTGGTTGCCATGCGGCAGAACTCCTCTGGTGGTGTGGGGGTGCGCCGGTTCCCTCAGCGGCGCGAAGTGACTGCGGGCTCCGGGACGGAGCCGGGCGGCCGATCAGCGGAAGCCGCGGATCAGCGAGCCTTCTTCTTGCCGGCGACCGTGCGCTTCGGACCCTTGCGGGTGCGCGCGTTGGTCTTCGTGCGCTGACCGTGGACGGGCAGGCCGCGGCGGTGGCGCGGCCCTGGTAGTCGCCGATCTCGACCTTGCGGCGGATGTCGGCGGCCACCTCGCGGCGGAGGTCGCCCTCGACCATGTAGTTCGCCTCGATGTGATCGCGGAGCTGGACGAGCTCCTCGTCGCTCACCTCACGGACGCGCTTGTCACCGGAGACGCCGGTCGCGGCGAGGGTCTCCTGGGCGCGCGTGCGTCCCATGCCGAAGATGTACGTCAGGGCGACCTCGAGGCGCTTCTCGCGCGGAAGGTCCACTCCCACCAGACGTGCCATGTGCAGATTCTCCTACTGTCTCGGAGGCCTGAGCCGACACCTCGCCGGGACTGTCTCCCCGACGCCGCGGCCTCCGTCCTGCGGGTGACCGGCCGATGCCGGTGGTGTCGTCTCTTCACTTGTGTGGTGCCCGCGATGCGGGCGCGATGCCCCGCGCGCGGGGCGTGCCGCCTGACGGCGGCTGTCACGGCAGGAGCCGGGACGGGCGGATCGTTCCGCTCAGCCCTGGCGCCGCTTGTGACGGGGGTTCGAGCAGATGACCATGACGCGCGAGTGGCGACGGATCACCTTGCAGTTGTCACAGATCGGCTTGACGCTCGGCTTGACCTTCATAGCTTTCCTTCTCCCGGGACGATCACTTGTAGCGGTAGACGATGCGGCCCCGGTCGAGGTCATAGGGGCTCAGCTCGACGACCACACGGTCCTCGGGAAGGATGCGGATGTAGTGCTGGCGCATCTTTCCGGAGATGTGCGCGAGCACCATGTGCCCGTTGTCGAGCTCGACGCGGAAGCGCGCGTTCGCGAGCGCCTCCGTGACCGTGCCCTCGACCTCGATCACTCCGTCCTTCTTCGCCATGCCTCCCCAATCTCCCGCCTCCGGCGAAGCCGGGGCCGAGTTCCGCGTACTTGGTTCCTGGTTCCCCAGGCCCTGCACACCGACCGTCGGGTGACGGTACGGTGATCGACGAGGGTGGCGCCGAGGCGGCGCGTCGGCCTCGCCCTGCGGCCTCGAGGACCTGCCGGACGGACGGCACGACGGGACTGCACGAGCACACGTTCGCACGCGCGATCGGAGCACACCCGATGGACCAGCCTACACGCGAGGTCCGGATTCGGCGAGGGCCGACGCGATGATGCCCATCACGTCGGCCCCGCTCCCCCTCCGCGCCCGTCGACGGGACGACCCCGCACCGGGCGGACGGAGCCTGCCGGCTCAGGCCGCGAGGGGATCGGGCGCGGCGACGACCCCGCGCCGGGCGAGCTCGGCCGCTCCCCCGTCGCCGGCGGTCAGCACCAGCGGCCCCTGCTCGGTCACGGCGACCGAGTGCTCGGCGTGGGCGGCGCGGCCGCCGCAGGTGGCGCGGACTGTCCACTCGTCGTCCTCGAGCTCCCAGTTCCCCTGGCCCTGGATCAGCATCGGCTCGATCGCGACGCACAGGCCCGGGCGCACCTTCGGTCCGCGGGAGCGGACCCGGTAGTTCATGACATCGGGCGCCTGGTGCATCGCGGTGCCGATGCCGTGGCCGCCGAAGCCCTCGAGGTGGGAGAGGGACTCCCCCGCCGCCTGCTCGACGTAGTCCTCGATCGTGGCGCCGACGTCGCCCACGCGCTCGGCGGTGGCGAGCGCCGCGATCCCGGCCCAGAGCGCCTCCTCGGTGATCCGCACCAGGTCCTCGTCGCCGACCGAGCGGGCCCGGCCGACGATGTGGGTACGGGCCGCGTCCGAGTGCCAGCCGTCGATGATCAGGCCCCCGTCGATGGAGACGACGTCCCCCTCCTCGAGGGGGCGGGCGTCGGGGATGCCGTGGACCACCACGTCGTTGACGCTGATGCAGAGCGTGGCCGGGTAGCCCTGGTAGCCCAGGAAGTTCGGTGTCGCCCCCGCGTCGCGGATCATCGTGTGGGCGAGGGAGTCGAGCTCGTCCGTGGTGATCCCGGGGCGGATCTCTGACTCGAGCATGTCGTGGACGCGGTGCAGGAGGTGACCGCTGCGCCGCATCACCGCGATCTGCTCGGGCGTCTTCCACTCCACCCGTTCGGGCAGGAGGCTCATCGGGCGCCGAGGGCCTCGCGCGCCGCAGCGGTGACCTCGTCGATCGGGGCCATGCCGTCCACGCGGCGCACCAGGCCGCGCCGCTCGTAGACGTCGATCAGCGGGGCGGTCTGCTCGGCGTAGACCTCGAGGCGGCGTCGGATCGTCTCCTCGGTGTCGTCGCTGCGGCCCTGCTCGGCGCCGCGCGCCAGCAGGCGCCGCGACGACCTCCTCCTGCTCGACCACGAGCAGCAGCACGAGGTCCAGCGGGGTGCCGAGCTCGGCGAGCATGCCGTCGAGCGCCTCGACCTGGTCGAGGGTGCGGGGATACCCGTCCAGCAGGAAGCCGTCCCGGGCGTCGGCCTCGGCCAGTCGCGAGCGGACCATGTCGTTGGTGACGGAGTCCGGGACGTACTCGCCCTTGTCCATGTAGGACTTCGCGAGGACGCCGAGCTCGGTCTGCCCCGAGACGTTCGCGCGGAAGATGTCGCCGGTGGAGATCGCGGGGATCGAGAGCTCCTCCGCGATGCGCACGGCCTGGGTGCCCTTGCCCGCTCCGGGCGGGCCGACGATCAGCAGGCGACGGGCGGGGGCGGTCGAGCCGTTCGAGGCGGTGGGGGTGGTCACCGGAGAATCCCTTCGTAGTGGTGCTCGCTGGAGCTTCGCGTCGATCTGCTTGACGGTGTCCAGTCCCACGCCGATCACGATCAGGAGGGAGACGCCGCCCAGCGGGAAGTCCTGCGAGGTGCCGAGGTAGAACAGCGCGACCAGCGGGATCAGGCAGATCACCGCGAGATAGACGGCGCCGCCGCTCTGGATGCGGTTGATGACGTAGCGCAGGTAACGCTCGGTGGGCTTGCCCGCGCGCACGTTGGGGACGAAGCCGCCGTACTTCTTCATGTTGTCGGCGATCTCCTCCGCGTTGAAGGTGATCGAGACGTAGAAGAACGCGAAGAAGACGATCAGCGCCACGTAGACCACCGCGTAGATCCACGAGAAGGACTGGCCGAGGACGAGGTGCGAGTTGATCCACTGCACCCATCCGGCCGACGGGTCGCCGAAGGAGGCGGCCATCTGCGGCGCGCGAGGATCGAGGAGGCGAAGATGACGGGGATGACGCCGGCCTGGTTGACCTTGATCGGGATGTAGGTCGAGGTGCCGCCGTACATGCGCCGCCCCACCATGCGCTTGGCGTACTGCACGGGGATGCGGCGCTGGGACTGCTCGACGAAGACCATGCCGACCATGATCAGCAGGCCCACGAGCATCACCAGGGAGAAGGTGATCCAGCCCTTGAGTCGCCAGACCTGCCCGAAGGCGGAGGGGAAGCTCGCCGCGATGGACGAGAAGATCATCAGCGACATGCCGTTGCCGACGCCGCGCTCGGTGATCATCTCGCCCATGAACATGATCAGGACGGTGCCGACGGTCATGGTCATCACCATGAGCAAGCAGGGTCGGGATCGACTGGTCGGGGACGAGCTCGAGGGTGCGACCGACGAAGAAGTTGCCCGATCGCACCAGCGTGATGATCGTGGTGGCCTGGAGGACGCCCAGGCCGATCGTGAGATAGCGGGTGTACTGGGTGAGCTTGGCGGTGCCGGAGGCGCCCTCCTTGTGGAGTGCCTCGAACCGCGGGATCACCACGCGCAGGAGCCGCACGATGATCGAGGCGGTGATGTACGGCATCACGCCGAGGGAGAAGATGGACAGCCGCAGCGCCGCGCCGCCGGAGAACATGTTGACCATGCCCAGCACGTTGGCGCCCTGGCCCGAGGCGGCCTGGTCCGCGCACATCATGACGTTGGTGGCGTCGAATCCCGGGGTGGGGATGAAGACGCCGAGTCGATAGACGGCGATCAGACCGAGCGTGAAGAGGATCTTCGCCCTCAGCTCGGGGGTGCGCGCGCGCGCACGAACGAGTTCACCTGATTCCCTCCTGGAGGTCCTGGGACGGGGCCGAGGCGGTGGTCGGCCGTCCTGCGGCCGCGTGGTGCACGCGGACTCTCGGACCGGCCCTGGAATGACGACAGGGCACCGCGGCTCAGATTAAGTCTGTGCCGCGGTGCCCGTCAAAAAGATGTCACGCGGTGGTGACGGACCCGCCGGCCGCCGCGATCTTCTGCTCCGCCGAGGCGGAGAACTTCTGAGCGGTGATGTCGAGCTTGACGCTCACCTCGCCCTGGCCCAGCACCTTCACGGGCTGGTTCTTGCGGACAGCGCCCTTGGCGACGAGGTCCTCGACCGTGACGGTGCCGCCCTCGGGGAACAGCTCCTGCAGGGTCGACAGGTTCACGACCTGGTACTCGACGCGGAAGGGGTTGGTGAAGCCGCGAAGCTTCGGCGACCGCATGTGCGGCGGCATCTGCCCGCCCTCGAAGCCGACGGGCACCTGGTAGCGGGCCTTGGTGCCCTTGGTGCCGCGACCGGCCGTCTTGCCCTTCGAAGCCTCACCACGGCCGACGCGGGTGCGCGCGGTCTTGGAACCGGGCGCGGGGCGCAGGTCGTGGAGCTTCAAAGGGGTTGCTGCGTTCTGGTCCTCGATGCTCATGAGATTCACTCCACCTCTTCGAACGTCACCAGGTGGGTGACGGTGCGGATCATGCCGCGGATCTCGGGGCGGTCTTCCTTCACCACCGTGTCACCGATGCGCTTGAGGCCGAGGCCGCGCAGGGTGGCTCGCTGGCTCTGGGTGCCGCCGATCTCGGAACGGGTCTGGGTGACCTTGATCTGCATCACGCACCCACCTTCTCGGCACGGGCCGCGGCGCGGCCCTCGGCCTGGGCCCGCAGGAGCGCCGCCGGGGCGACGTCCTCGACCGCGAGACCGCGACGTGCGGCCACGGCCTCCGGCTCCTCGAGCCGCTTGAGGGCGTCGACGGTGGCTCGCACGATGTTGATCGCGTTGGTCGAGCCGAGCGACTTGGAGAGCACGTCGTGCACTCCGGCGCACTCGAGCACGGCGCGGACCGGACCGCCGGCGATCACGCCGGTGCCGGGGGCGGCCGGACGCGCAGGACGACGCCCGCCGCATCCTCGCCCTGGACCGGGTGCACGACGGTGCCCTGGACGCGCGGGACGCGGAAGAAGTTCTTCTTCGCCTCCTCTACGCCCTTGGAGATCGCCGCCGGCACCTCCTTGGCCTTGCCGTAGCCGACGCCGACGGTCCCGTCGCCGTCGCCGACCACCACGAGTGCGGTGAAGGCGAAGCGACGGCCGCCCTTGACGACCTTGGAGACGCGGTTGATGCTCACGACGCGCTCGAGGAACGCCGACTTCTCGGCGTCCTGACCGCGACCGCGACCACCCTGACGGCCGCCGCGGTCGCCACCCTGACGGCCGCCGCGATCGTTGTTGTTGCTGGTGTTGTCGTCCCGTCGGCCGGAGGCCGCGGGACCGTTGCTACGCCGCTGTGCGCCCATATTCAGATCCTCTTCTCGTCCTGTGTCCGGGCGGCGGTCACAGCGCCAGGCCGGCCTCGCGGGCGCCGTCGGCGACGGCGGCCACGCGGCCGTGGTACTTGTTGCCACCGCGGTCGAAGACGACCGCGTCGATGCCGGCGGCCTTGGCGCGCTCGGCGACCAGGGTGCCGACGGTGCGGGCCTTGTCCGACTTCGTCGCCTCGGCGCCGCGGAGGTCCGCCTCCATGGTGGAGGCCGACGCGATGGTCTTGCCGAGGGAGTCGTCGACGACCTGCACGAAGACGTGACGCGACGAACGGGTGACCACCAGGCGCGGACGCTGGGCGGTGCCGATGACGCGGCGACGGACGCGGAGGTGGCGACGACCGCGCGAGCGCAGCCTTGCTGCCGCGGTTGCCCTTGGTGTGCTTGAGTGCGTAACCCATGGTCACTTACCAGCCTTTCCGGCCTTGCGGAGCACGACCTCGTCGGCGTACCGCACGCCCTTGCCCTTGTAGGGCTCCGGCGGACGGATCCCGCGGATCTTCGCGGCCACGTGCCCGACCTGTCTGCTTCGAGATGCCGCTGACCGAGAACTTGGTCGGCGACTCGACGGCGAAGGTGATGCCCTCGGGCGCCTTCACCGTGACGGGGTGGGAGAAGCCGAGGGCGAACTCGAGGTCCGTGCCCTTCGCGACGACGCGGTAGCCCGTGCCGACGATCTCCAGCTTCTTCGTGAAGCCCTCGGTGACGCCGAGGACGATGTTGTTGATGAGCGTGCGGGTCAGACCGTGCGCGCACGGTTCTCCTGCTCGTCATCGGGACGCGAGACGACGATGTTGCCCTCGTCGTCGCGCGCGACGGTCAGGGGCGCGGGCACCTCATGGGTGAACTCGCCCTTGGGGCCGGTCACCGTGACGGTGCGGTCCTCGATGGTGACGTTCTGGACAGAGGCCGGCACTGCGACCGGCAGGCGTCCGATGCGGGACATAGCTAGTGGTCTCCTCTCCCGCTCACCAGATGTAGGCGAGGACTTCCCCACCCACACCCTTCTTGGCGACCTGCTTGTCGGTCAGGAGGCCGGAGGACGTGGACAGGATCGCCACGCCCAGTCCGCCGAGGACCTTGGGCAGGTTGGTGGACTTCGCGTACACGCGCAGGCCCGGCTTCGAGATGCGGCGGATCCCGGAGATGGCACGCTCGCGGCTGTCGGAGTACTTGAGCTCGAGGACGAGCGACTTGCCCACCTCGGCCTCCTCCTCGCGCCAGCCGAGAATGTAGCCCTCTGCCTTCAGGATGTCCGCGATGCGGGCCTTGAGCTTCGAATACGGCATGGACGCGGTCTCGTGGTACGCCCCGGAGGCGTTCCTGATCCGCGTGAGCATGTCCGCGATCGGGTCGGTCATGGTCATGTCTGTTGCTTCTTCCTCACCTGGTTTCCCCTACGCCCCGTGACGGGGCCGTGGGACCTGTGGCGGTAGTCCTTACCAGCCGCTCTTGGTGACGCCGGGGAGCTCTCCGCGGTGAGCCATCTCGCGCAGGCACACACGGCAGAGGCCGAACTTGCGGTAGACCGAGTGGGGCCGACCGCAGCGCTGGCACCGGGTGTAGGCGCGCACCGCGAACTTCGGCTTGCGCTCCGACTTCTTGATCAGGGCTGTCTTCGCCATATCAGTTCTCCTCCTTGAAGGGGAAGCCGAGCGGCTTGAGCGGCCGCGCGCCCCTCGTCGTCGGTCTTCGCGGTGGTGACGACCGTGATGTCCATGCCGCGGACGCGGTCGATCTTGTCCTGGTCGATCTCGTGGAACATGACCTGCTCCGTGAGACCGAAGGTGTAGTTGCCGTTGCCGTCGAAGTGCTTCGGCGAGAGGCCGCGGAAGTCGCGGATTCGCGGGAGCGCGGTCGAGAGCAGACGGTCCAGGAACTCCCACATGCGGGCGTTGCGCGGCGTGACGTGCGCACCGATCGGCATGCCCTCACGCGCCTTGAACTGCGCGATGGACTTGCGAGCCTTGGTGACCTGGGGCTTCTGGCCGGTGATGGCGGCGAGGTCCTTGATGGCGCCGTCGATGACCTTCGAGTCGCGTGCGGCGTCGCCGACGCCCATGTTCACGACGATCTTGGTCAGGCCGGGCACCAGCATGACGTTCTCGTAGCCGAACTGCTCGGTCAGTCGCGCCTTGATGGTGTCGTTGTACTTCGTCTTCAGGCGCGGGGTGGGCGCCTGGGTGGCGGTCTCGCTCATCAGATGTCCTTCCCGGAGCGCTTGGCGAAGCGGACGCGCACCTGCTTGGTGCGGCCGTTCTCGAGCTCGACGGTCTCGACGCGGTAGCCGATCTTGGTCGGCTTGTTGTCCTCCGGGTCGACCAGGGCCACGTTGGAGACGTGGATGGGGGCCTCGCGCCGCTCGATGCCGCCCGCGCCGCCGGCCTGGTTCGGCTTGACGTGATGGGTGCGGCGGTTGATGCCCTCGACCAGCACGCGCTGGGTATCGGGGAACACCTGCAGGACGCGCCCCTGCTTGCCCTTGTCGCCGGCCTCGAGGCCACGTGCGGCGGCCTTGTCGGCGTCGCTCGTGCGGCCCGTGATGACCTGGACGAGATCGCCCTTCTTGATCTTCATCTTTGCCATGTCACAGCACCTCCGGTGCCAGCGAGACGATCTTCATGAAGCGCTTGTCGCGCGGCTCGCGGCCGACGGGGCCGAAGATGCGAGTACCGCGCGGCTCGCCGTCGGTCTTGAGGATGACCGCCGCGTTCTCGTCGAAGCGGATGTAGGAGCCGTCGATGCGACGGACCTCCTTGGACGTGCGGACGACGACCGCCTTGACGACGTCGCCCTTCTTGACGTTGCCACCGGGGATGGCGTCCTTGACGGTCGCCACGATGGTGTCGCCGATGCTGGCGTAACGGCGACCGGAGCCACCGAGAACACGGATGCAGAGAATCTCCTTGGCACCCGTGTTGTCGGCGACCTTCAGTCGCGACTCCTGCTGAATCACTCGTTCTCCTATCGTCTCACCGGTTCTCTTCCGACCCGCGGGAGCGGGCCGGCCGAGCCTGGCGGAACGGAATATGGACCTTGCTCGGCGCCGCCATGGACGCCGCCGCGCCGGGACGTCGCCGCCGACGGGTCCCGGGCACCAAAAACCCTCTGCCGGACTCAGGCACTGGCGTGGTGAACGCGCGGCGTTCGCCTCTCGTGCGAGGTCTCCGGCGAGGACGGATCGGGTGTCCCGGATCCTGTCGCGGAATCGGGCACCACCACCATGGGGCGGGGCGCAGTCCTCCGGCAACCGCTCAAGACTACGCTCCGCCCCCGGAACTGTCACCCCTGCGGGGCGGGCTCCCTCGTGTGTGCTTGCTCTCCTGCGTCCGGGAGGCGTCCTCACCCCCTCCGGCGATCCGGCCCCCGGACCTGGAGCATGGTGCCGGCACCCGGCAGAGGCGTAGGTTTCTCCCCATGATCGACATCGATGTGGCCAGACGGCTCCGAGACGCGGGGCCGCCCTGGGAACCGGCCGACGGGGACCTCTTCGCGATCGACAACGCGCCGCTGCGCGAGGAGGCGTTCATGCTCTCCTCGATGGTGGTGGAGGTGGGCCGAGGGCACACCGGCACCCGCGTCCTGCGCTTCAACGGCACCACCGAATGGGCGCTGGACTCCGTGGAGCAGGACGAGGCGGTGTGGTCGCCGCGGGAGGACCAGGCGCGCGAGGCGCTCGGCGCCGCCTTCTCCGCGCCGCGGCGGAGGGAGGACGGCGGATTCGTCGTGGAGTCGCGCGACGGGGACGGGGAGCCGCGCGAGGTCACCGCCCCGAAGGCCGAGGACGCTCTGGCCGGTGCGCTCCTGGTGCACCTCGTCGGCCCTCCGGGCTGAGCCCCGGATGCGACAGAAGGGCCGGCCCTCCCCGTGGGGAGGACCGGCCCTTCTCAGTGCGCCGGGCGGTCACGCGGACCGACGGCGGATCACTTGGCGCGCTCGAGGATCTCGACCAGCCGCCACCGCTTGGACGCGGAGAGCGGGCGGGTCTCCATGACGAGGACGCGATCGCCGATGCCGGCGGTGTTCTCCTCGTCGTGGGCCTTGAACTTGCTCGTCTTGGTCGTGACCTTGCCGTAGCGGGCGTGCTTCACACGCTCCTCGACCTCGACCACGATCGTCTTGTCCATCTTGTCGGAGACCACGTAGCCGCGCAGGGTCTTGCGGTAGGGACGCTCGGCGGTCGACGCCTGCGCACCCTCCTTCGCGAGATCCTCGACGGCCGGGGTCACGGCCTGGTTGTTCTCAGTCATCTCAGTTCCTCGCTCCGGGGTCACTCGGCGGCGCCGGGCGCCTGACGGATGCCCAGCTCGCGCTCGCGCAGGATCGTGTAGATCCGTGCGATGTCCTTCTTGACGGACCGCAGACGGCCGGAGCTCTCGAGCTGACCGGTGGCGTTCTGGAAACGGAGCTTGAACAGCTCGTCCTTCGCCTTCGCCAGTTCCTCGGCCAGCTTGGAGTCGTCCAGCTTGTCGAGTTCATCGGCGGTGAGCTTGGTCGCTGCCATCAGATGTCACCACTCTCTCGGCTCAGGATGCGGCACTTCATGGGGAGCTTGTGCATCGCCAGGCGCAGAGCCTCGCGAGCCACCTCCTCCTCGACGCCGGCGACCTCGAACATGACGCGTCCCGGCTTGATGTTGGCGATCCACCACTCGACCGAGCCCTTGCCGGAGCCCATGCGGACCTCGGCAGGCTTCTTGGTGAGCGGACGATCGGGGTAGATGTTGATGAACACCTTGCCGCCACGCTTCATGTAGCGGGTCATGGCGATACGAGCCGCCTCGATCTGACGGTTGGTGACGTACGCCGGCGCGAGCGCCTGGATGCCGTACTCACCGAATGCCAGATCGGTGCCGCCCTTGGCCATGCCGGCGCGGGTCGGGTGGTGCCGCTTGCGGTGCTTGGTCCTGCGAGGGATCAGCATGTCGCTCAGGCCTCCGTTCCGGGTCGCTGCGCGGGAGCCGCGGCCTGCTCGGCGGGAGCAGCGGTCTGCGAGGCAGACTCGTTGTTCTCACGACGGGCAGCGGCGTTGCGCTCGTTGCGACGACCGCGCGGGCGCTCGGCACGCGGGCCGCGTCCGCCGGAGCGGGGACCCTGCGAGGCGGCCTGCTGGGCCGCGAGCTCCTTGGCGGTGACGTCGCCCTTGTAGATCCAGACCTTCACGCCGATGCGGCCGAAGGCGGTGCGGGCCTCGTAGAAGCCGTAGTCGATGTTCGCACGGAGGGTGTGCAGCGGCACGCGCCCCTCGCGGTAGAACTCGTTGCGGCTCATCTCGGCGCCGCCGAGGCGGCCGGAGACGGCCACTCGGATGCCCTTCGCGCCGGCGCGGCGCGCGGACTGCATGCCCTTGCGCATCGCACGACGGAAGGAGACGCGGGCGGCGAGCCGCTCGGCGATGCCCTGGGCGACCAGCTGAGCATCGGCCTCGGGGTTCTTGACCTCGAGGATGTTCAGCTGGATCTGCTTGCCGGTGAGCTTCTCCAGCTCGCCGCGCAGACGCTCGGCCTCCGCCCCGCGACGCCCGATGACGATGCCCGGGCGGGCGGTGTGGAGATCGACGCGGACGCGATCGCGGGTGCGCTCGATCTCGACCTTGGAGATGCCGGCGCGCTCGAGCCCCTCGGACATGAGCTTGCGGATCGCGACGTCTTCCTTCACGTAGTCGCGGTACCGCTGCCCCTCCTTCGAGGAGTCGGCGAACCACCGGTCGCTGTGCTCCGTGGTGATCCCGAGGCGGAACCCGTTCGGATTGACCTTCTGGCCCATTCGGGACTCCTTACTTGTTCACGGGAGCGACCACCACGGTGACGTGGCTGGTGCGCTTCTTGATCTGGAAGGCACGACCCTGAGCACGCGGCTGGAACCGCTTCATGGTCGGACCCTCGTCGACGAATGCGGCGGACACGACGAGCTCGCGCTCGTCGAAGCGCTCCCCCGCCTGGTCTGCCTTCACCCGCGCGTTGGCGATCGCGGACTCCACGAGCTTCAGGACGGGCTCGCTGGCGGCCTGCGGGGCGAACCGCAGGGTGTCCAGGGCCTCGGCCGTGCTCTTGCCACGAATCAGGTCCACAACGCGGCGAGCCTTCATGGGCGACATGCGGAGGTACCGCACCTGCGCCTTGGCTTCCATTGCTTCCTGCTTTCTCTCGAGTTCGAGAAGTGCAGTCGCTGCTGACGTCATGTCAGCGACGACGGCCCTTCTTGTCGTCCTTCTCGTGGCCCTTGAAAGTCCGCGTGGGGGCGAACTCGCCGAGCTTGTGGCCGACCATCGACTCGGTGACGAACACCGAGACGTGCTTGCGACCGTCGTGCACTGCGAAGGTGTGGCCGAGGAAGTCCGGGGTGATCACCGAACGACGCGACCAGGTCTTGATGAGGTTCTTGGTGCCCTTCTCGTTCTGGGCGTCCACCTTCTTCTGAAGGTGGTCGTCCACGAACGGGCCCTTGGAAATACTGCGAGGCATGTGCGGTTCTCCCTATCAGCGCTTCTTGCCGGTCCGACGACGGCGCACGATGAGCTTGTCGCTCTCCTTGCCCGGCTTTCGGGTACGGCCCTCGGGCTGACCCCAGGGCGACACCGGATGACGACCACCCGAGGTGCGGCCCTCGCCACCACCATGGGGGTGATCGACGGGGTTCATGACCACACCGCGGACGTGGGGGCGCTTGCCCTTCCACCGCATGCGGCCGGCCTTGCCCCAGTTGATGTTGGACTGCTCGGCGTTGCCGACCTCGCCGATGGTGGCGCGGCGCTGGGCGTCGACGTTCCGGATCTCGCCGGAGGGCATACGCGGCTGGGCGTACGGGCCCTCCTTGGCGACGAGTCGCACGGAGGCGCCGGCGGAGCGGGCGATCTTCGCGCCGCCGCCGGGGCGGAGCTCGATCGCGTGCACCACGGTGCCGAGCGGGATGTTCTTGAGCGGCAGGTTGTTGCCGGGCTTGATGTCGGCGCCGACGCCGTTCTCGATCCAGTCGCCCTGACGCGCCTTGGCCGGCGCGAGGATGTAGCGCTTCTCGCCGTCCAGGTAGTGCAGCAGCGCGATGCGCGCGGTGCGGTTGGGGTCGTACTCGATGTGAGCGACCTTGGCCTTGACGCCGTCCTTGTCGTGACGGCGGAAGTCGATCACGCGGTAGGCCCGCTTGTGGCCGCCGCCCCGGTGACGGGAGGTGATACGACCGTTGCTGTTGCGGCCGCCGGACTTGGACAGCGGGCGCACCAGGGACTTCTCCGGCGTGGACCGGGTGACCTCGACGAAGTCGGCGCCACTCGAGCCGCGACGACCGGGAGTGGTCGGCTTGCTCTTACGAATTGCCATGTGGGTTTCCCTCAGACTCTCTGCTCCTCGGAGATCGGCCGCCTCAGGCGACCGACCCTCCGAAGATGTCGATGGCTCCGTCGGTCAGGGTCACGATGGCGCGCTTGGTGTCCTTGCGCTTGCCCATCCCGAAGCGCGTGCGACGCGCCTTGCCCTGACGGTTGATCGTGTTCACCGAGGAGACCTTGACGTCGAAGATCTTCTCGACGGCGATCTTGATCTCGGTCTTGTTGGCGTCGGCGACCACCACGAAGGTGTACTTGCCCTCGTCCATCAGCCCGTAGCTCTTCTCGGAGACCACCGGGGCCAGCAGGACGTCGCGGGGATCCTTGTTCTGCGCGCTCACTTGGCGGCCTCCTCATCGGACGAGGCGGACTCCTTGACCGCGTTCACGAACCCGGCGGCCTTGGCGGCCTCCGGAGTCGCGAACCAGACCTCGGCCTTGGTGCGGCCGTACCACGGGGAGTCCGGGGTGTGGAACTTCATCGAGCCCTGGTTGCCCTTGATGTCGAAGCCCTCGGGGGCGGAGCCGTCGGCCAGCGGGGCCGCGGAGCCCTCGCCGAACGGAGCGTCCTGGGCAACGACAGACGCGGCGGCGGCGGCGGGAGCCGACGAGCCGGCCTTCGCCGCGGCGAAGATCGAGGTGGGCAGGGTCAGGGAGGCCTGGGCCACGAAGTCCTCGAGCGCATCGGCGGTGAAGACCACGTCGTCGGAGAGCATGACGTCGTAGGTGTTCACCTGGTCCGCGTACAGGACGTGGGCGGCAGGCAGATTGCGGGTGCTCAGGGCGCCCAGGTCGTCGTCACGACGCACGACCACCAGCAGGTGGCGACGGTCGGAGACGTGCGACAGGGTGACCTTCGCAGCCTTGGTGGAGGCGGACTCGCCCGCGAGGAGCGAGGAGACGACGTGCACGCGGCCGTTGCGGGCCCGGTCCGAGAGGGCACCGCGCAGGGCGGCGGCCTTCATCTTCTTCGGGGTGCGCTGGGAGTAGTCGCGCGGGACGGGACCGTGGACGGTGCCGCCGCCGGTGAACTGCGGGGCGCGGAGCGAGCCCTGACGGGCGCGGCCGGTGCCCTTCTGCTTCCAGGGCTTCTTGCCGCCGCCGCGCACCTCGGCGCGGGTCTTGGCCTTGTGGGTGCCCTGTCGGGCCGCCGCCTGCTGGGCGACGACGACCTGGTGGATCAGGGCCACGTTGGTCTGGACGTCGAAGATCGACGCAGGCGACTCGACGGTGCCGGACTTCTTGCCGGCCGGGTCGAGCACGTCGACGGTCAGATTCGCTGCCATCGGGCTCAGGCCTCCTTCGCGGGAGTCTTGACAGCCGAGCGGACCAGCACGAGGCCGCCCTTGGGGCCGGGGACGGCACCCTTGACGAGCACGAGGCCCTTCTCGACGTCGACCGCGTGAACGGTCAGGTTCTGGACACTGGTGCGGTCGCCGCCCATGCGGCCAGCCATGCGCTGGCCCTTGAACACGCGACCGGGGGTGGAGGCGCCGCCGATGGAGCCGGGCTTGCGGTGGTTGCGGTGCTGGCCGTGCGTGGCGCTGACGCCCGCGAAGCCGTGACGCTTCATGACACCCGCGGTGCCCTTGCCCTTGGAGGTGCCCACGACGTCGACCTTCTGGCCCGCGGCGAAGATCGACGCGTCGATCTCCTGGCCGAGGGAGTAGTCGGCGGCGTCGGAGGTGCGCGGCTCGACGAGGTGGCGGCGCGGGGTCACGCCGGCCTTCTCGAAGTGGCCCTTGAGCGGCTTCGACACCTTGCGGGGGTCGATCTGCCCGAAGGCGATCTGGACCGCGTCGTAGCCGTCGGTCTCGACGGAGCGGACCTGGGTGACGACATTCGCGCCGGTCTGCACGACGGTCACGGGCACGAGCTTGCCGTTCTCGTCCCAGACCTGGGTCATGCCGAGCTTGGTGCCGAGCACGCCCGCGACGGGGGTGGCCTTCTGGCCGGTCAGTTCGTTGCTCATCTCCACCACCCTCAGAGCTTGATCTCGATGTTGACGTCCGCCGGCAGGTCGAGGCGCATGAGCGAGTCCACGGCCTTGGGCGTGGGGTCGACGATGTCGATCAGTCGCTTGTGCGTGCGCATCTCGAAGTGCTCACGGGAGTCCTTGTACTTGTGGGGCGACCGGATCACGACGAACACGTTCTTCTCGGTCGGCGGCGGCACCGGGCCCACCACAGTCGCGCCCGCGGAGGTCACCGTGTCGACGATCTTGCGCGCCGAGCTGTCGATCACCTCGTGGTCGTACGACTTGAGCCGGATGCGGATCTTCTGTCCCGCCATGGCGTCCTGTCTCTCTTCTTCGTCTGGCATGGATGCGGCCTCTCCCCGGTACCCGAGGACGGGCGTGTCGGCCTGTACGGGGCGCAAAAGCCCAGCACGGGACCGCCGAGGATCGGTCGCTTCTGCGTCGGATCCCTACCTCTGATGCGCACTCCGCACGATGGTGCGGTTCGCATCCTCGGGACGGACCTCATCCGGTGATCATTCGCCGAGGTGGACCTCGGAGAACGGAACCGGGCATGTCGGCCCGCGCAGACAACTCGAACAGTCTGCCAGACGAGCGCACAGGCCCACAAGGGAGAGTGTCGTGCACCCCGTCACAACGGGGGCCCGGGCGGCCGCGCCTGAAGTCGCGGCGGCGGCGACGGCCGCGGGCGCGGGCCGCGGGGATGGTTCTCCGGCCACGATGCCGGTCCCGACGCGACGGAGGGCCTGGACCACCGTACGGCATCCGTGCCGCCGGGGTCCCGGCCCTCCGCTCCTCGTCGCTCCCCAACGCCGCGGGCCGGGGCGAGCGGGGTGCTCCTACTTGTTCGTGCTGGGGCCGAGCCCGCCCTGGAGCTGGCGCTGGAAGATCACGTAGACGATCAGCACCGGCAGGATCGTGATCGTCACCGAGGCGAACATCGCACCCCAGTCCGATTCGTAGCCCTGTTTGCGCCTGGAGGCTCTTCAATCCCTGGGCGAGGACGTACTTGTCCTCGTCGGTGTTCAGCACCACCGGCAGGAGGTACTGGTTCCACAGCCCCAGGAAGTTGAAGATCGTGACGCTCATCAGGCCGGGGGTGGCCAGCGGCACCATGATCTGGAAGAAGGTGCGGAAGTCCCCGGCGCCGTCGATCGCGGCGGCCTCGGCGATCTCCTCCGGCAGCCGCCGGAAGAAGGCGTAGAGGAAGAACACCGTGAACGGCGGCGCGAAGCCGACGTAGGCGAGGATCAGCCCGATGTACGTGCCGCGCAGGCCCATGTTCATCAGCACGAAGAACAGCGGGACGACGGCGAGGAAGATCGGGAACGTGAGCCCCGCGATCATCCCGTAGTAGATGATCCGACGGCCCGGGAACTCGAAGCGCGCCAGGACGTACGCGCACATCGCGCCGAGCAAGATCACCAGGAACAGCGCACCGCCGACGACGATGAGCGTGTTCAGGAAGTAGCGGCCGATCCCGGCCTCGGTCCAGGCGGTGATGAAGTTGTCGAGGTTCCACTCGCTCGGCATCGAGAACGGCGAGGTGAGGATCTCGCGGGACGTCTTGAACGAGCTGTAGACGGTCCACAGCAGCGGCAAGACCACCGCGAGGGTCCACATGATCAGCACCACGTGGGCGACGCCGGCGAAGGCGCGGTCGCCGCGGGCGCGGCGCGGCCGACGGGGCTCGATCCGGCGCGTGCCGCCATCCTCTGCGGAGGCGGTGGTGTCGAGGGGCGGAGCCTGGGTCATGCGTCCTCCTTCGACCGGTCGCCGAACAGCACGATGACGGCCATCAGCATCGTCACCAGCGCCAGCACCACGCCCATCGCCGAGGCGAGGCCGAACTGCGAGCGCGCGAAGGCGGTCTCGTAGAGATAGCGGGAGACCACCTCGGTGCCGCGGGCGGTGCCTCCCGACGGGGTCATCACCGAGACGTAGACGAACATGTCCAGTGCCATGATCCCCATGTAGACCACCGCCGTGGAGACGTTCTCCCGGATCTGAGGGAGCACGACCTGTGCCGCGAGGCGGACACGGCCGCGCCCGTCGAGCCGGGCGGCCTCGATGATCTCCGAGGGGATCGCCTTGATCGCGGCGACGAACAGGACCATGTAGAAGCCGACGAGCGACCACACCACGGCCAGGATGATCGCGCCGAGGGCGAAGCGGGGATCGCCGAGCCAGGCGGTGCCGACCAGCGGGACATCCGCGCCGAGGGCGTTCAGCGACCTCAGCGGGAGGTTCAGCAGGCCGTTGAGCAGGCCTCCGTTCGGGGAGTAGATGAAGGCGAAGAGGATGCCGATCACGACGGCCGGCGAGACGTAGGGGAAGAAGCTCACCACGCGATAGATGTTCGAGCCGCGGATGCCGTGGATCTCGCCCTTGGTGTCCCCACCGATCGTGACCATGACGGCCAGGACGAAGGCCAGGGTGATGGTCACGGCGGGCAGGATGATCATCAGCAGCAGGTTGTTGCGCGCGCCTTGAGGTAGACCGGGTCGGTGAAGATCCGGACGTAGTTGTCCAGGCCGATGAAGTCGGCGTTCCCGCTGACCCCCTTCCAGTCGGTGAGGGAGTAGTAGAACGCCTGCAGGAAGGGCGAGACGACGAAGACGATGTAGACCAGCAACGGGAGGCCGAGGAAGACGGCGAAGAAGAGCAGACGCGACGGCGCGGGGCGCCGGCCGCGCCGCACGCGGGGAGCATGCGGCGCGTCCGACGGACCGGTGAGCGTCGAGGTCGGGAGACTCATCCCTCGACGTCGAACTTCTCGATGCTGTCGTCCTCCCGCACCCGGTCGAGGACGGCCTGGGAGCGCTCACGCACCTCGTCGGCCTTGATCCCGCCGCTGAGGAACTCGTTCCAGATCGGCTTGAAGTCCGGCCCGAGGCCGTACCAGTCCGTGAAGTTCCAGGTGAAGACGTTCTCGCCCGCGGCCTGGATCATCTCGTTCGCGGAGGCCAGCGCCGTGGAGCCGAAGGCGTCCTCGGGCACGGAGTCCTTCACGATCGTGGTGGAGGAGGTGACCTTCGCGAAGTTCTGCGCCTGCTCCTTGGAGAGCATCACGCGCAGGAACTCAAGGCCGCCGGCGCCGTTCTTCGCCTGGGCCGGGACCTGGAAGGGCTCGCCCGCGGTGCCGTGGATGGCCTCGGCCGGCATCGCGCCGTCCGCGCTCAGCAGCGGCTCGGGGCGACCGGTCATCGCGAAGTCGTCGGGGGTGACGCCCTTCTGCTCGTTCTCGATCCACGAGCCGGAGGGGTACATCACAGCCTTCCCGGTGACCCACTGCGCCTGGGCCTCGGTGTGCTTGATACCGGCGCCGCCGGGCAGGAAGAAGTCCGCCGCGACCGCCTCGCCGATGGCGTCGATCGCCTGCACGACGGCGTCCTGCTCGTACGCTCCCGCATCGAGGGAGTCGAGCGCCGTGGCGACCTCCTTGCCGCCCTGCTTGACCGCCATCGCGATCGCCATGGTGTGGTAGTAGTCCGCGGCGTTCTGACCGCCGAAGGCGAAGAGCGAGAGCCCCTCCCCGCGGCGTTCTCGCCGATGGTCATGACGTCGTCCCAGGTGACCGGGGCGCTCCAGCCCTTCTCCTCGAACTGCTTGGCGGAATACCACAGCGCGAACACCGTGTACACGTAGTTCAGGGAGTAGAGCTTGCCGGAGTAGGTGCCGGGCTCGAGCGCACCGGGCAGGAGGGACTCCTCGATCGTGCCGCCGTCGATCGAGGGCGCCTTGATGAGCTCGTCGAGCGTGGCGAGTCGCCCCTCGGAGATGAGCGCCGCGGAGTTCATCGCCTGCGCGCCGGAGTTGTCGAAGAGGTCCGGCGGCTCGCCCGCGACGAAGCGGGGCTGGAGCTCGGGCTGGATGTCGACGGTCGAGCTGACGGTGACCTCGATGCCGTCGTGCGGCTCGGACATCGCCGTGCCGGCGTCCTCGGCGTACTGGTCGCCGTAGCCGCCGTTGAAGATGACGACCTCGACGGGCTGGGAGGGGTCGACGCCGAAGGGGTTCTCGTCGCTGACCTCGCCGCCGCCCTCGGCGACGCCGCCGCCGTCGGAGCCGCCGTCCTCGTCGCCGCCGCCACCGGTCGCGCAGGCGGCCAGGGCGCCGGCGCCGACGCCCGCACCGGCCAGCGCGAGGAAGCGCCGGCGGGATGCCGCGAGACGGTCGAGGGGGGTCAGCGGCAGGTTCGTGCTGTCACTGGAAGTGTCCATGGGATCTCTTTCGTCGTTGAAAGGGGCGGGTTCGCCATGCCGAGCGCGCACCCGAGGGTGTCGTGGCCCACATGCTACGCCGCAGTATGTCCAGAGCCCGACCGAATCCGCCCCGGGCGCGTCACGTTTTCATATACCCGGTCAGAAGCTCCCCGTCGGGGCGCGGCGGCGTCCGGTGAGAGGGGCCGGGGGCGCCGTCCGCCTGACACGGCCACGAGCACCCCGCCGTGTTCAGGGATCGCCCCGGGAGCGCTCAGGCGGATCCGGAACCGGGGGGCTACCGTGACCCCCATGAGTCAGAGTCCCTATGCCCGTCAGAGCCCCTCGGCGTCGTCCCCGCTGACCGCGCGCCTCTACGACCTCGAGTATCCGCGGTCCCTCGGCGTGTACAGCACCTACCAGGAGGTGCAGTCGGTGGTCGACACCCTCGCCGATCACGAGTTCCCGGTGCAGTCCACGCTGATCGTCGGCACGGATCTGAAGCTCATGGAGCGGGTCACCGGCCGGCGCACCTGGCCGAAGGTGATCGGTCAGGGCATCCTGTCCGGGCTGTGGATGGGCCTGTTCCTGGGGTCGCTGTTCATGCTGATCACGCCGGGTGATCTGATGATCGTCCTGTCGAGCGTCCTGATGGGCATCGTGTTCTTCACCGTGTGGTCCGTGATCGGCTATGCGATGACCGGCGGGAAGCGGGATTTCACCTCGATGACCTCGACGATCCCCATGCAGTACGAGCCGCTGGTCGAGCACAAGCACGCGGACCAGGCTCGGCGGATCCTCGCGGAGTCCGGTGCCGGGCCGGCCGTGGCCCCCTCCCCGCGACCGCTCCGCAGGCATCGCCGCAGGCGAGCGGACGCTTCGGCGCCCTGCCCCGACGCAGGGCGGCGGGCAGTACGGCGCTCCCGCACCCACGCAGGGCGGCGGGCAGTACGGCTCCCCGGCCGGGCGGCCGCGGTCCCGGGTACGGCGCACCCGGCCCGCAGCAGAGCGGGTTCTCTGCGCAGGGTCAGTCCGGGCAGCAGGGTGTCGGCCCGCGGCACGGCGCGGCACCGCAGCAGGGGTTCGGCGCCGCTCCCGAGCCCGGGAGCGGCGCGGACCAGGCCGGTGCGCCGCCGCGCCCGCACCGCCCGAGCTTCGGGCAACCGGCCGGCACCCCGCGGCGCGAGGACGCCCAGGCGGACGGCGTGCAGGACGGGACGGCGACCGGGGACCACCGGGAGCCCGGCACCGCGCCGCAGGATGGCGGCGCGAAGCAGGACGGCGCCGCGCCGCAGGACGGCACGACGCCGGAGCGCTGAGCCTCCCGACGCACCGCATCTCCAGAGCCCCCGGTCGACGATCCGTCGGCCGGGGGCTCTCCCGTCCCCCGTCTCCGGACCACGGGTCTCCGTCTCCGGACCACGGGATCCTGCCTGTCCCTCCCGGGGACGCCGGAGAGGCGCACCGTCGCCCCAGCTCGCCACCGTCCAGCCCGGCCCTCGCCCTGCCTGAGACTCCACTCGCTCCAGCCCGGACCTCGGCCTGCGGCGATCTCCGTCCCGCCTCGACGGAGCATCGTCCAGGGACTACTGCGCCGTCGGCCGGACGAGGGACGACCACATGGTCGTGCCCGCCCCGAATGCCGTCCGGAGATGCGAGAAGGCCCCGCACCGGCGAACCGGTGCGGGGCCTTCTCTGCGCGGTGCCCCCGAGGGGGCGAGCCACATCGGCGGGGTCTCCCCGCTCAGA
Organism: Brachybacterium sp. GPGPB12; assembly: GCF_038396325.1. Lineage (NCBI taxonomy): Bacteria > Bacillati > Actinomycetota > Actinomycetes > Micrococcales > Dermabacteraceae > Brachybacterium > Brachybacterium sp. GPGPB12. The sequence continues at coordinate 1,407,554 of NZ_CP149573.1, forward strand.
TCACTTGTTGATCTTGGTGACGCGGCCGGAGCCCACGGTGCGGCCACCCTCACGGATGGCGAAGCCGAGGCCCTCCTCCATGGCGATGGGCTGGATCAGCTCCACCGACATCTCGGTGTTGTCGCCGGGCATGACCATCTCGGTGCCCTCGGGCAGCGTGATGACGCCGGTGACGTCGGTGGTCCGGAAGTAGAACTGCGGACGGTAGTTCGAGTAGAACGGGTTGTGACGGCCGCCCTCGTCCTTGGACAGGATGTAGACCTGCGCCTCGAACTCGGTGTGCGGGGTGATGGTGCCGGGCTTGGCCACGACCTGGCCGCGCTCGACGTCCTCGCGCTTGGTGCCGCGGAGCAAAGCAGGCCGCAGTTCTCGCCGGCCCACGCCTCGTCCATCTGCTTGTGGAACATCTCGATGCCGGTGACCGTGGTCTTCTGGGGCGCACGGATGCCGAGGATCTCGATCTCGGAGTTGATCGCGAGCTTGCCGCGGTCGACCTTGCCGGTGACGACGGTGCCACGACCCTGGATCGTGAAGACGTCCTCGATCGGCATGAGGAAGGGCTGGTCGAGGTCGCGGACCGGGTCCGGGATCTTCTCGTCCACGGCCTCCATGAGGTCCTCGACGGACTTGACCCACTTGGGATCGCCCTCGAGCGCCTTCAGCGCGGAGACCTGGATGACCGGCGCGTCCTCGTCGAAGCCCTGGGAGCCCAGCATCTCGCGGACCTCCATCTCGACGAGCTCGAGGATCTCCTCGTCCTCGACCATGTCGGACTTGTTGAGGGCGGCGAGCAGGTAGGGAACGCCGACCTGCTTCGCGAGCAAGACGTGCTCACGGGTCTGGGCCATCGGGCCGTCGGTGGCGGCGACCACGAGGATGGCGCCGTCCATCTGCGCCGCACCGGTGATCATGTTCTTCACGTAGTCGGCGTGGCCGGGCGCGTCGACGTGCGCGTAGTGGCGCTTGTCGGTCTCGTACTCGATGTGCGAGACGTTGATCGTGATGCCGCGCTTCGCTTCTCCTCGGGCGCGTTGTCGATCTGGTCGAAGTCACGCTTGACGTTGACCTCGGGGAACTTGTCGTACAGAACCTTCGAGATCGCGGCGCTCAGCGTGGTCTTGCCGTGGTCGACGTGACCGATCGTGCCGATGTTGACGTGCGGCTTGGTCCGCTCGAACTTGGCCTTGGCCATTGTGGTGTCCTCCTAGGACTTTCTCGTGGTACTTCTGGATCGGGATCGGATCCCCTCCCCGAGAGGAGGGGGTCCGAGGAAGCGGGGGAACAGGAGAAGGAGCCTACCTGCTCCCCCGGCCTCTCACTCGCCCCGGGTCTTCGCGACGATCTCGTCCGCGATGCTGGACGGGACCTCCGCGTAGCTGTGGAACTGCATCGTGTACATCGCACGACCCTGGGTCTTGGACCGCAGGTCGCCGACGTAGCCGAACATCTCCGACAGCGGGACGAGAGCACGGACGATCTTGACCCCGCTCGCGTCCTCCATCGACTGCACCTGCCCGCGACGCGAGTTCAGGTCGCCGATGACATCTCCCATGTACTCCTCCGGAGTACGGACCTCGACGTCCATGAGCGGCTCGAGGATGACCGGTCGCGCCTTGCGCAGGGCCTCCTTGGCGGCCATGGAGCCGGCGATCTTGAAGGCCATCTCCGAGGAGTCGACGTCGTGGTACGCGCCGTCGATCAGGGAGGCCTTCACGTTCACGACCGGGTAGCCGGCGAGGATGCCGGACTGCAGGGCGTCCTGGATGCCCGCGTCCACGCTCGGGATGTACTCGCGCGGGATGCGGCCGCCGGTGACCTTGTTCTCGAACTCGTAGAACACGCCGTCCTCGGCATCGGTCAGCGGACCGAAGGTGATCTGCACCTTCGCGAACTGGCCGGAGCCGCCGGTCTGCTTCTTGTGGGTGAAGTCGTACTTCTCCACGACGCGCTTGATCGTCTCGCGGTAGGCGACCTGCGGCTTGCCGATGTTCGCCTCGACGTTGAACTCGCGACGCATGCGGTCCACGAGGACGTCGAGGTGCGGCTCGCCCATGCCGCGGATGACCGTCTGGCCGGTCTCCTCGTCGAGCTCTACCTGGAAGGTCGGGTCCTCCTTGGCGAGCTTCTGGATGGCGACGCCGAGCTTCTCCTGGTCACTCTTGGTCTTCGGCTCGATGGCCACCGAGATCACGGGCTCCGGGAAGCTCATGGACTCCAGCTGGATCGGGTTCGCCGGATCGGTCAGGGTGTCACCGGTGGTGGTGTCCTTCAGGCCGATGAACGCGTAGATGTGGCCGGCGAAGGCCTCGTCCACGGGGTTCTCCTTGTTGGAGTGCATCTGGAAGAGCTTGCCGACGCGCTCCTTCTTGCCGGTGGTGGCGTTGAGGATCTGCTCGCCCTGCTTGACCTGGCCCGAGTAGACGCGGACGTAGGTCAGCGATCCGAAGAACGGGTGCGCGGCGACCTTGAACGCGAGGGCCGAGAAGGGCGCGTCCCAGTCCGCGGCGCGGGTCAGCTCGACCGACTCGTCGCCCGGCTTGTGGCCGACCATGTCGGGAACGTCGAGCGGCGAGGGCAGGTAGTCGACGACACCGTTGAGCATGGGCTGGACGCCCTTGTTCTTGAAAGCGGTGCCGCAGAAGACGGGGTAGGCCTCGGAGTTGACGGTCAGGCGGCGGATGCCGGCCTTGAGCTCGTCGACGCTGAGGTCGCCCTCCTCGAGGTACTTGTCCATGAGCTCCTCGGAGCTCTCGGCCACGTCCTCGACGAGCTTGCTGCGGTACTCCTCGACCGTCTCCCGGAGGTCCTCCGGGATCGGGATCTCGCGCCGCCACTGGCCGAGCGAGGGATCACCCTTCTTCGAGTTGATCGCGGCCATGTCCTCCTCGAGCGTCTCGGGCCAGTCGTAGGCCTTCATCTCGACGAGGTCGACCACACCGGTGAAGTCGTTCTCCGCACCGATCGGGACCTGCATGACCAGCGGCTTCGCACCGAGGCGCTCGACGATCGTCTTCACGGTGAAGAAGAAGTCGGCACCCAGCTTGTCCATCTTGTTGACGAAGCAGATGCGCGGGACGTCGTACTTGTCGGCCTGGCGCCAGACGGTCTCCGACTGGGGCTCCACGCCCTCCTTGCCGTCGAACACAGCGACGGCGCCGTCGAGCACGCGGAGCGAGCGCTCCACCTCGACCGTGAAGTCGACGTGCCCGGGGGTGTCGATGATGTTGATCTGGTTGTCGTGCCAGTAGCAGGTCGTCGCGGCCGACGTGATCGTGATGCCGCGCTCCTTCTCCTGCTCCATCCAGTCCATCGTGCCGGCGCCGTCGTGGGTCTCGCCCATCTTGTAGTTCACGCCGGTGTAGAAGAGGATGCGCTCGGTCGTGGTGGTCTTGCCGGCATCGATGTGAGCCATGATGCCGATGTTGCGGACCTTGTTCAGGTCGCTGAGCACTTCGAGTGCCACGGGCTTGTGCCTTTCTGGAGAACGGGTCTTTGCAGGAGCCGCCGGACGGCGATCGGTGGGGCCCACCCGCGAGGGCGGACCCCACCGTGCTCTCACCAGCGGTAGTGAGCGAAGGCGCGGTTCGACTCGGCCATCTTGTGAGTGTCCTCGCGGCGCTTCACAGCGGCACCGAGGCCGTTGGAGGCGTCGAGGATCTCGTTCATCAGACGCTCGGTCATGGTGTTCTCGCGGCGGGCGCGGGAGTAGCTGACCAGCCAGCGCAGCGCCAGCGTGGTCGAGCGACCGGGCTTGACCTCGATCGGGACCTGGTAGGTCGCACCGCCGACGCGGCGGGAGCGGACCTCGAGCGACGGACGGATGTTGTCCAGCGCCTTCTTCAGGGTCACGACCGGGTCCTGGCCGTTCTTCTCACGGGCGCCCTCGAGCGCACCGTAGACGATCCCCTCGGCGACGGTCTTCTTGCCGTCCAGGAGGATCTTGTTGATGAGCTGGGTGACGATCGGCGAGCCGTAGACCGGGTCGACGACGAGCTGGCGCTTGGGAGCGGGGCCCTTACGAGGCATTACTTCTTCTCCTTCTTCGCGCCGTAGCGGGAGCGCGCCTGCTGGCGGCCCTTGACGGCCTGGGTGTCCAGGGCGCCTCGCACGATCTTGTAGCGAACACCGGGCAGGTCCTTCACACGGCCGCCGCGGACGAGCACGATCGAGTGCTCCTGCAGGTTGTGACCCTCGCCGGGGATGTAGGCGGTGACCTCGAGGCCGGTCGACAGCTTCACACGCGCGATCTTGCGCGGCGCGGAGTTCGGCTTCTTGGGGGTCTGGGTGTAAACGCGCGTGCAGACACCGCGGCGCTGGGGCGAACCCTTGAGCGCAGGCGTCTTCGAGGCGGACGACCGGGCGTCCCGCCCCTTGCGCACCAACTGCTGAATAGTGGGCACAGCTTCTCTTCCTGTTCGGCCATCGGGACTGTTCGTCCCGCTGGATCGACTTCTTCGACCGTTCGCACGGCCGGCGACCCGATCCGCCGCTCCCTCGGCCCGGGAGCTCGGCGGTTCGACCCGCCCGTCAGGTGATGGCACCTGCCGGGCGTCCTGGAGGACCGTGATCGGTGCCCACGGGCGGCGGCCGGGCCAGGCCGACTTCCCGCTTTCGGGCACGCCGCGAGGATCCGCTCCTCGCGGGGGACGCCTCCCGCCGACTCCGAGGAGCGGCGGGTCTGTCCCGGTCACGACCAGAGGGCACTCCGGACGCGGTCTCGATTCTACTGAGACGCGCACGACGGGGTCAAAGCTTCGCGTCCCATCCGACGCAGATCACATGACGGCATGTGGCCGGGAACTTGCACCGAGGTGAAGCGGCAGGGTATGGGCCCGGAACGCGACGAGCGCGCCGCAGATGCGGCGCGCTCGTCGCTCGAGAGGGTGGAGATCAGTCGCGCTCTCGCGCTGATCTCCTACCGATCGTTCCTCGCAGTACGTCGATCAGCGGCTCTCCCGCGCTGATCTCCTACCGCTCGTTCCTCGCAGTACGTCGATCAGCGGCGCTCTCGCGCTCATCTCCTACCGCTCGTTCCTCGCAGTACGTCGATCAGCGGATGCCGAGCTTCGAGGTGCAGGACGGCCAGGCGCCCCAGCCCTGGTTCGCCTGGACCTTCTTGGCGATGTCGATCTCTCGCTCGCGGGTGGCGAGGTCGGCGCGGGGCGCGTACTTGTCACCGCCGTAGGCCTTCCAGGTCTGGTTGTTGAACTGGATGCCGCCGTAGTAGCCGTTGCCGGTGTTGATCGACCAGTTGCCGCCGGACTCGCACTGGGCGAGGCGGTCCCACACGCCGCCGGATGCGGCGGCGGGGGCGGAGGCTCCGGTGTTGCCGGACTCCGAGGACTTCTCCTCGGTGGACTCGGTGGACTCGCGCTCGGAGCCGCGGTTCGACTTGGTGTCGGACTCGCGCCGCTCGGTCTTCGGCGCCTCCTGGGCGGCGGGAGCGGCCTGCTCCTCCTCGACCTCGGGCTCGGGCTCGGGCTCGGGCTCGGGGGCAGGCTTGGTGCCCTTGGCGACGACCTCGGTGACGGGCTCGGAGACGACCTCCTCCGAGACGAGCTCGGACTCGGTGACCTCGCCGTCCACGACGGTGTCGGTGTAGACCTTCTCGGTGGAGCCGGCCTTGCCCTCGGTGGTGGTCTTGGTGGTGCCCTCGGCGAGGGAGTCGTCCTCGACGGTCTTCGTCTCGAAGGGGATCTCCTCGGTCTCCGTGCGCTCCTTCTCGCGGACGCGGTGGACCTCGTGGGTCGCGCCGTCCTCGAGGACGGTGTCGAGCGGGACGTCGGAGGTGTCGGTGTCCTCGATATCGCCGAGGACCTTCTTCATCGCCTCGCCCACGGTGAGGGCGGTGACCTCGAAGGTGTCCTGGCCGTACTGGCCGACGAAGGTGACGGTCTTGCGGGTCACCACGGAGACCTCGCCGCCCGCGTCCTCGAGGAGGAGGTCTCGGGGGCGGGGCTGATCGCGGCGCCCTCGGCCGTGTACTCGGTCTCCGCCAGCGCGTCGGCGACGGTGTCACCGGTGGTCAGCGGCTCCTGCTCCTCGCCGTCGATGGAGACGGTGACGGGGGTGCGCTGGACGACCTGGATGTCCATGCCGTCGGTGACGAGCTCCTCGAGGCCCGGGGTCACGAGGTCGGTGTCCTTGACCTCGATGCCCTGGGCGGCGAGCAGGTCGCCGACGGTGGGCTGGGAGAAGATGCGGACCGCGGTCTCCTCGCCGTAGGCGGTGATCTGGGCCTCGTTCGACATCGCGAAGGCGGTACCGCCGCCGCCGACGGCCACCACGCACACGGTCGCCGCACCGACGATCCACGGAGTCTTCTTCACTGTTCCACCTTTTCCCTGCCGCGTCCGCGGCCTTCACGTGTCGTTCCCTGAGCGTCGGATCCCGCAGGGCGGGATCTGCGGCTCCGGCACGCGCACACCCCCGCGGGCGCGGGTCGGTCTTTGCAGGAAAGGTCGCGTGGGAACTGCCGGGTGCCACTCTTCCGTTCTTCTCCACGTGACGTAAGGGGTGAAACCGGACTTTGGGCTGGGGCCCACGAGGCCTTTACCCTCTCGTGAACCTCCGCGTCCGACAGATCACGCCGGGCCCGGTCAGACGCCACTTCGGCGCGACGCAGGCCACTCCCCGCCCTCCCGACGGACCCGCGGAGGGCGTCTCCTCCGCAGGACGCCCCCAGAACGCCCGCAGGGCTGGGAATGCCGCGGGGCGGCCCCACCGTGTGGTGGGACCGCCCCGCGGCGTTCTCGGTCAGAGGGCGCTCAGCACCCGCTCACCGCTGCTCCGCTCACCGGAAGTCGGTGCGGAAGGGATCGGCGTAGTCGATGTCGTCCAGGTTGACCGCGCCGGTCTGGCCGAAGCCGGAGAAGTCCAGCTCGTCGTAGCCCGGCACCTGGTACATCTGCGCCTTCGCCTCGTCGGTGGGCTCGACCGCGATGCGGCGGAACCGCGACAGGCCGGTGCCCGCCGGGATGAGCTTGCCGATGATGACGTTCTCCTTGAGCCCCATGAGCTGATCGCTCTTGCGGTTCAGGGCGGCCTCGGTGAGCACCCGGGTGGTCTCCTGGAAGGAGGCCGCCGAGAGCCACGACTCGGTCGCGAGCGACGCCTTGGTGATGCCCATCAGCTCCGGACGACCCGAGGCCGGCTGACCGCCCTCGGAGAGGACCCGACGGTTCTCCCGCTCGAAGGTGACGCGCTCGGCGAAGTCGCCCGGCGACAGATCGGTGTCGCCGGACTCGATGACCGTCACGCGACGGAGCATCTGGCGCACGATGACCTCGATGTGCTTGGCGTGGATGTCCACGCCCTGGGAGATGTACACCTTCTGCACCTCGTCCACGAGGTGCTCGCTGCACCTTGCGGGGGCCGAGGATGCGCAAGACCTGCTTGGGATCGACGGAGCCCTGGGTGAGCTGCTGGCCGACCTCGATGTGGTCGCCGTCGGCGATCAGCAGGGTCACGCGCTTGGAGACGGTGTAGGTGACCTCGTCCGAGCCGTCGTCCGGCGTGACCGTGATACGGCGGCGCTTGTCGTTCTCCTCGATCGCGGCGCGACCGGAGAACTCGGAGATCGGCGCGAAGCCGGCCGGGGTGCGGGCCTCGAACAGCTCCTGCACACGCGGCAGACCGTGCGTGATGTCGCCGTCGGCGCTGGCCACACCACCGGAGTGGAAGGTACGCATGGTCAGCTGCGTGCCGGGCTCGCCGATGGACTGGGCCGCGACGATGCCGACGGCCTCGCCGATGTCGACCAGCTGGCCGGTCGCGAGCGACTTGCCGTAGCACTGGGCGCAGGTGCCCACCGCCGAGTCGCAGGTCAGCACGGAGCGGATCTTCACCTCGCGCACGCCCGCCTCGACGAGGCGCTCGATGACCACGTCGCCGAGCTCGGTGCCCGCCGGCGCCGCCTCGGTGCCGTCGGCGCCGATCGCGGCGGTCGCGAGGACACGGCCGTAGACCGTGGACTCCGCGTGCTCGTGCGTGCGCGAGACGCCGGCCTCCTCGACCGCGATCGGGAGCACGAGGCCCTTGGTGGTGCCGCAGTCGTCCTCGCGGACGATGACGTCCTGGGAGACGTCCACCAGACGACGGGTCAGGTAGCCCGACTGGGCGGTCTTCAGCGCCGTGTCCGCCAGGCCCTTGCGGGAGCCGTGCGAGGCGACGAAGTACTCCAGGACCGAGAGCCCCTCCTTGTAGTTGGAGAGGATCGGGCGCGGGATGATCTCGCCCTTCGGGTTGGTGACCAGGCCGCGCATGCCGGCGATCTGGCGGATCTGCATCCAGTTGCCTCGGGCGCCGGAGTCCACCATGCGGTAGATGGTGTTGGTCGACTCGAAGTTCGCCCGCATCGCCTGGTCGACCTCGTTGGTCGCCTCGGTCCAGATGTCGATGAGCTCCGCGTTGCGCTCGGACTCGGAGATGAGGCCGAGGTCGCGGTTCTCCTGGACCTGGGCGGCCTTCGTCTCGTGCTTCGCGATGATCTCCGCCTTGCCGGGCGGGGTCACCACGTCGGACAGCGCGAAGGACGCGCCCGAGCGGGTGGACCACGAGAAGCCGTAGGCCTTCAGCGCGTCGAGGGACGCCGCGACCTGGCCCTTGTCGTAGCGCTCGGCGAGGGCGTTGACGATCCCGCCCAGGCGCTTCTTGCCGACCTGGCCCTGCACGAAGGGGAAGTCCTCCGGCGGCGTCTCGTTGAAGTGCACCGCGCCAAGGGTGGTGGTGAGGGTGATCGCGTCGCCCTCGGTCCAGCCCTCGGGGGCCTCCCAGTCGCTCGGCGGGACGATGTCCTCGAAGCGGAGGGAGACGGGCGCGTTCAGGTGCGACTCACCGCGGTCGAAGGCCATGATCGCCTCGGCCACGGAGGAGAAGGAGCGACCCGCGCCCTCGACGTCCTCGCGCACCGTGGTGATGTGGTACAGGCCGATGATCATGTCCTGCGCGGGCATGGTGACCGGACGGCCGTCGGACGGCTTGAGGATGTTGTTCGAGGACAGCATCAGGATGCGGGCCTCGGCCTGCGCCTCCGCCGACAGCGGCAGGTGCACGGCCATCTGGTCGCCGTCGAAGTCCGCGTTGAAGGCGGCGCACACCAGCGGGTGCAGGTGGATCGCCTTGCCCTCGACGAGCGCGGCTCGAACGCCTGGATGCCCAGGCGGTGCAGGGTCGGCGCACGGTTCAGCGGCACCGGGTGCTCGGTGATGACCTCCTCGAGCACGTCCCAGACCTCGGGGCGGGCGCGCTCGACCATGCGCTTGGCGGCCTTGACGTTCTGGGCGTGGCTGAGCTCGACCAGGCGCTTCATCACGAAGGGCTTGAACAGCTCCAGCGCCATGCCCTTGGGCAGACCGCACTGGTGCGGCTTCAGCCGCGGGCCGTTGACGATCACGGAGCGGGCGGAGTAGTCCACGCGCTTGCCCAGCAGGTTCTGGCGGAAGCGGCCCTGCTTGCCCTTGAGCATGTCGGAGAGCGACTTCAGCGGACGGTTGCCGGGGCCCGTGACCGGGCGGCCGCGACGGCCGTTGTCGAACAGCGAGTCGACCGACTCCTGCAAAGATGCGCTTCTCGTTGTTCACGATGATCTCGGGGGCGCCGAGATCCAGCGACCGCTTGAGGCGGTTGTTGCGGTTGATCACGCGACGGTACAGGTCGTTGAGGTCGGAGGTCGCGAAGCGGCCGCCGTCCAGCCGCACCATCGGGCGCAGGTCCGGCGGGATGACCGGGACCGCGTCCAGCACCATGCCGACGGGCGAGTTGGTGGTGGTGAGGAAGGCGGAGACGACCTTGAGGCGCTTGAGCGCACGGGCCTTCTTCTGCCCCTTGCCGGTGGCGATGACCTCACGGAGCGTCTCCGCCTCGGCCTCGAGGTCGAAGTCGGAGAGACGACGCTGGATCGCCTCGGCGCCCATGCCGCCCTCGAAGTAGGTGCCGTAGCGCGGCTTCATCGCGCGGTAGAGTCGCTCGTCGCCCTCGAGGTCGGCGACCTTGAGGGTCTTGAAGCGCTCCCACACGCGGGTGATGCGGTCGACCTCGGCGTCGTACTTCTTGCGGATCTGGGCCTGCTCGCGCTCGGAGGAGTCGCGGACCTTGCGCTTCGCGTCGGCCTTGGCACCCTCCTCCTCGAGCTGGGCGAGGTCCTTCTCCGCGGTGACGGCGCGCTGGTTGATCGCGGCGTCGCGCTCGTTCTCGAGCTCCTTGACCTCGAGGTCGAAGCGGGCCTGCAGATCGGGCATGTCGTCGTGGCGAGCCTGCTCGTCCACGTCGGTGATCATGTACGCCGCGAAGTAGATGATCTTCTCGAGATCCTTCGGGGCCAGGTCCAGCAGGTAGCCGAGTCGGCTCGGCACGCCCTTGAAGTACCAGATGTGGGTGACAGGGGCCGCGAGCTCCACGTGGCCCATGCGCTCACGGCGCACGGAGGACTTGGTGACCTCCACGCCGCGGCGCTCGCAGACGATGCCCTTGAAGCGGACGCGCTTGTACTTGCCGCAGTAGCACTCCCAGTCCCGGGTGGGACCGAAGATGCGCTCGCAGAACAGGCCGTCCATCTCGGGCTTCAGGGTGCGGTAGTTGATGGTCTCGGGCTTCTTGACCTCGCCGTGGGACCAGCCGCGGATGTCATCGGCGGTCGCGAGGCCGATGCGCGACTCATCGAAGGTGTTGACGTCGAGCACAGGTGTCCTTCTCTCGATCGGAAGTCGTGGTGTCTGAGGGAACGGGGGTCGAGGGCGGGGCCGGGAGGCTCGTCGGCGGCGCGGGGCGGCCGACGGGACCTCCCGGTCCCCCGTCCGTCAGACCTCTTCGATGGAGCCGACGCCCTCGTGGGGCCGGCGGGACAGGTCGATGCCGAGCTCCTCCGCGGCGCGGAAGACCTCCTCGTCGCTCTCCTGGACCTCCTGGGCGGTGCCGTCGCTGGACAGCACCTCCACGTTCAGGCACAGCGACTGCATCTCCTTGAGCAGGACGCGGAAGGACTCCGGGATACCGGGCTCGGGGATGTTCTCGCCCTTGACGATCGCCTCGTACACCTTCACGCGGCCCGAGATGTCGTCGGACTTGATGGTCAGCGGCTCCTGCAGGGCGTAGGCGGCGCCGTAGGCCTCCAGGGCCCACACCTCCATCTCGCCGAAGCGCTGGCCGCCGAACTGGGCCTTACCGCCCAGCGGGCGCTGCGTGATCATCGAGTACGGACCGGTCGAGCGGGCGTGCGGCTTGTCGTCCACCAGGTGGTGGAGCTTCAGCATGTACATGTAGCCCACGGAGATCGGGTCCGGGAACGGCTCGCCGGAGCGGCCGTCGAACAGCCGCGCCTTGCCGTTCTCCTTGACCATCCGCTCGCCGTCGCGGTTGGGCAGGTGGTTGGCGATCAGGCCGGTGACCTCGTCGGCGGTGAGGCCGTCGAAGACCGGGACCGCGACCGGGGTGCCGGGCTCGCCGTGCGCCGCGGCCTCGGGCAGGTCCGCGGCGGTCGGGTCCTCGGGGTCGAGCTCCCAGCCGGACTTCGCGACCCAGCCGAGGTGGGTCTCCATGACCTGACCGATGTTCATTCGGCCGGGCACGCCCATCGGGTTGAGGATGATGTCGATCGGGGTGCCGTCCTCCAGGAACGGCATGTCCTCGACCGGCAGGATCTTCGCGATGACGCCCTTGTTGCCGTGACGGCCGGCGAGCTTGTCGCCGTCGGTGATCTTGCGCTTCTGGGCCACGTAGACGCGCACCATCTCGTTGACGCCGGTGGGGAGGATGTCCCCGTCCTCGTCGTCGGTGAAGACGCGCACGCCGATGACGGTGCCGGACTCGCCGTGCGGGACGCGCAGCGAGGTGTCGCGCACCTCACGGGCCTTCTCGCCGAAGATCGCGCGCAGCAGGCGCTCCTCCGGGGTCAGCTCGGTCTCGCCCTTCGGGGTCACCTTGCCGACCAGGATGTCGCCCGGCTCGACCTCGGCGCCGATGCGGATGATGCCGCGCTCGTCGAGATCGGCCAGCACGTCGTCGCCGACGTTCGGGATGTCCCGGGTGATCTCCTCCTTGCCGAGCTTGGTGTCGCGGGCGTCGACCTCGTGCTCCTCGATGTGGATCGAGGTGAGGACGTCGTCCTGGACCATGCGCGAGGACAGGATGATGCCGTCCTCGTAGTTGTGACCCTCCCAGGACATGAACGCGACCAGCAGGTTCTTGCCGATGGCGAGCTCGCCCTGGTCGGTCGAGGGGCCGTCGGCCAGGATGGAGCCGGCCTCGACGCGGTCGCCCTCGTCGAAGAGGACTCGCTGGTTGTAGGAGTTGCCGGCGTTGGAGCGCTGGAACTTCCCGATCGGGTAGGTCTGACGGGTGCCGTCGTCGGCCATGACCATGATGAGGTCCGCCGAGAGCTCCTCGATGACGCCGCCCTTCTGCGCGACGACCACGTCGCCCGCGTCCACCGCGGCGCGACGCTCCATGCCGGTGCCGACCAGCGGCATCTCGGAACGGAGCAGCGGCACGGCCTGGCGCCGCATGTTCGAGCCCATGAGCGCACGGTTGGCGTCGTCGTGCTCGAGGAAGGGGATCATCGCGGTCGCGACGGAGACCATCTGACGTGCGGAGACGTCCATGTAGTCCACGTCCGAGATCGGCACGAGGTCGGGCTCGCCGCCGGGGAGGCGCACGAGCACCTCGTCGGCGAGGAAGTGGCCGTCCTCATCGATCTTCGCGTTCGCCTGGGCGATGATGTGGCGATCCTCGTCGTCCGCGGTGAGGTAGACGATCTCGTCGGTCACGACGGAGTCGACGACCTTGCGGTACGGGGTCTCCACGAAGCCGAAGGGGTTGATGCGGGCGAAGGTCGCCAGCGAGCCGATCAGGCCGATGTTCGGACCCTCGGGGGTCTCGATCGGGCACATGCGGCCGTAGTGGCTCGGGTGGACGTCACGGACCTCCATGCCCGCGCGGTCGCGGGAGAGGCCGCCCGGGCCCAGCGCCGAGAGGCGCCGCTTGTGCGTCAGGCCCGACAGCGGGTTGTTCTGGTCCATGAACTGCGAGAGCTGGGAGGTTCCGAAGAACTCCTTGATCGCCGCGGTGACCGGACGGATGTTGATCAGCGTCAGCGGGGTGATCGCCTCGACGTCCTGCGTGGTCATGCGCTCGCGGACGACGCGCTCCATGCGGGACAGGCCCGTACGGACCTGGTTCTGGATGAGCTCGCCGACGGCGCGGATGCGACGGTTGCCGAAGTGGTCGATGTCGTCGGTCTCGACGCGCACCGGACGGTCGTCGACGCTCGTGTACTCGGAGACGCCGTCGTGCAGGGCGACGATGTACTTGATGGTCGCGACGATGTCCTGCAGGCGCAGGGTCGACTCGGAGAGGTCGCCCTCGAGGCCGAGCTTCTTGCCGATCTTGTAGCGGCCGACCTTCGCCAGGTCGTAGCGCTTGGCGTTGAAGTAGAGGTTGTTCAGCATCGCCTCGCCCGCATCGCGCGTGGGCGGCTCGCCCGGACGCCGCTTGCGGTAGATGTCGATGAGGGCCTCGTCCTGGGAGGCGATGCGGTCCTTCTCGAGGGTGGAGCGCATCGACTCGAACTCGCCGAACTCCTCGAGGATGTCGCTGTGGGACATGCCGAGGGCCTGCAGCAGGGTCGTGACGGACTGCTTGCGCTTGCGGTCGATGCGCACGCCGACCTGGTCGCGCTTGTCGACCTCGAACTCGAGCCAGGCGCCGCGCGAGGGGATGACCTTGGCGGAGAAGATGTGCTTGTCCGAGGTCTTGTCGATCGACTCCTCGAAGTACACGCCCGGGGAGCGGACGAGCTGCGAGACGACGACGCGCTCGGTGCCGTTGATGATGAAGGTGCCCTTGTCGGTCATGAGCGGGAACTCGCCCATGAAGACCGTCTGGGTCTTGATCTCACCGGTCTCGTTGTTCATGAACTCCGCGATGACGTACAGCGGAGCCGCGTAGGTGAGGTCCTTCTCCTTGCACTCCTCGACCGTGTACTTCGGGTCGTCGAAGGTGTGGTCGCGGAACGACAGCGACATGTTGCCGGCGAAGTCCTCGATCGGGGAGATCTCCTCGAGGATGTCCGCGAGACCGGAGGTCTGCGGCACGTCCTCACGGCCGGCGGCGGCGGCCTCGGCCGCACGCTCCTGCCAGCGCTCGTTGCCCAGCAACCAGTCGAACGAGGTGGTCTGCAGACTCAGCAGATCCGGGACCTCGAGGGGGTCGCCGAGCTTCGCGAAGGTGACGCGAGGGGAGGCGGTGCGAAGTGCGATGTCGGTGGTGCGATCGGTGCTCGAGGCGACCAAAGGGGGGTCCTTCCACAGGCCGATGACGGAATCCCAGGCGCGGCGAACACCCGTCAGGAAGTGGAGAGAACGGCGTCGAGGTCAGTCGACGGAACCCACGGGGGACGCACAGCGCAAGGACCGAGCATACACAAAATCGCGGATGGAGACAAGGCCCCCGAAAGGGCTCCTCCATCCGCGTCGGCCGCTATATGCCTGGCGCGGGGTTCTCGTCGGCGCGTCCTGCCCGTCTGTCTCGACCGGCCCGGCGGTGTCATCACACCGGGCGCATGCGGCAGGATCAGCCCCGTACGGGAAAAAGTGTGGACGGAAATCGTCCCGCAGTCAAGCAGGCGGGGCCCGCGGCGGGGTGTCGGGCCATGTCAGAGGCGATTCCTCGGAGCCTCGCGCAGGGATCGTGTCGGCGCGCGCCCCGATGCCGGGGGCCCGAGAGCCGGCCGGGCGCGGGCCCGGATTGCGCCCGTGCGCGCCGCTCCCCGCTGCAGACATGCGGAAGGGCCGCCCCGCGCGATGCGGGACGGCCCTTCCAGGGGCAGTGCGACTGCCGTCAGGTGAGGCGCACGCCGGGGCGTGCGCCGGAGATCACTTGACGGAGACGGTCGCGCCGGCCTCCTCGAGCTTCGCCTTGGCGGCCTCGGCGTCCTCCTGCTTGACACCCTCGAGGACGGGCTTGGGGGCCTCGTCGACGAGCGCCTTGGCCTCCTTCAGACCGAGGGAGGTCAGGCCGCGCACCTCCTTGATGACGGCGATCTTCGCGGAGCCGGCCGACTCGAGGATGACGTCGAACTCGGTCTTCTCCTCCTCGGCGGCGGCCTCGCCACCACCGGCGGCGGGAGCGGCACCGGCGACGGCCACGGGGGCGGCGGCGGTGACGTCGAAGACGTCCTCGAACTGCTTCACGAACTCGGAGAGCTCGATGAGGGACATCTCCTTGAAAGCTTCGATGAGCTCGTCGTTGCTGAGCTTCGCCATGAGGGCGTTCCTTCCTGTAGGCGGGACCTGCGTCCCTGCGGTGTTGAGCGGCGCTCACGCGCCGGGTCTTGCGATCCGGATGCTCCGACGGGGCGACCGGGGGACAGCGCTGTGGCTGTGGTGCGGAAGCCTGTGAGCCGGAAGGCTCAGGCGGCTTCCTGCTTGGCCCGCGCCGCGTCCACGGTGCGCGCCGTCTTGGACAGCGGTGCAGCGAACACTGCGGCGGCCTTGGACATCGACGCCTTCATGGCGCCGGCGGCCTTGGCCAGCAGGACCTCGCGGGACTCGAGGTCCGCGAGCTTCTGGACGTCCTCCTGCGAGAGCGACTTGCCCTCGAAGTAGCCGGACTTGACCACGAGGTTCTCGTGGGTCTTGGCGAAGTCACGCAGAGCCTTCGCAGGCTCCACCGGCTCGCCCTTGATGAAGGCGATCGCGGTCGGCCCGCTGAGCGTGCCGTCGAACACGTCGATGCCGGCCTCGCGGGCGGCGATCTCCGTGAGCGTGTTCTTCACCACGGCGTAGGTCGTCTCGGAACCCAGCGCACGACGGAGCTCCTTGAGCTCCCCCACGCTGAGCCCGCGATACTCGGTGATGACGGCGGCGTCGGACTCACGGAACATGTCCGCGATCTCCGCGACGGCGTCCACCTTCTCGGGATTCGCCATGGCCCTCCTTCCAGAGGTCTCTCGCCACCGGGTGAAGGGCCCTGGAACAGGAAAAGGCCTCGACACGCAGGTGTCGAGGCCAGCACGCACGATCCGGCTCCCCGGGAGCAGCTGCTCCTCGGAGGGCGCGACCGTGCGGGTCGCGTTCGTTCACCTGCGCAGGCCGTCCCGTGGGGACTTCTTCGGTCGCTCTCCGGGTGGAGGGCGACGACCGGCGGTCTTCGGTAGGTCCAGAGTAGTGCAGGGACGGGTGTGCGCGCCACGGTGCGGGCGGCGGTCTCCGTCACAGTCCGGCGACGGGCGACGGGCAGCGGGCGGACGGCGGGGGGCGTCGGGTGGTGGGCGCCGAGAGCGCGCGGCTCGAGGCGACCGGCGGCGCCACCGGCTCTCCGTACCGCGCGACCCTCGGCGCACTTGTTCGACGAGAAGTACCAGCGAAGCGGTACCGGACGTCGATCAATTCACCTGCCGGCTCCGCTGCGGTGCGGGGGGCGCCTCGCGAAGCGGACCGGGGCGGAGCTGTTCGACGATCCGCTCCACTTCCCTGGTACGGATCGTCGAAGAGCCCCCAGGCGCGGCGCCCGACACAGCACGGCGCCCCGCCCACCTGAGCGGTGGGCGGGGCGCCGTGATGCGAGGAGGTGAGGAGGCTCAGGCCTCGTCGGTGTCCTCGAGGAGGTTGCGGGTGCGGTTCACGTCGACCGGGATGCCGGGACCCATGGTGGTGGACACGGTGATCTTCGTGATGTAGCGGCCCTTGGACGCGGACGGCTTGAGACGGAGGATCTCGTCCAGCGCCGCGACGTAGTTCTCGACGAGCCGCTTGTCGGAGAAGGAGACCTTGCCGACGATGTAGTGCAGGTTCGCCGCACGGTCGGTGCGGAACTCGATCTTGCCGCCCTTGATGTCGTTCACGGCCTTGGTGACGTCCATGGTCACGGTGCCGGTCTTGGGGTTCGGCATGAGGCCGCGGGGGCCGAGCACGCGGCCCAGCTTGCCGACCTTGCCCATCAGGTTCGGGGTGGCGACGGCCGCGTCGAAATCGGTCCAGCCGCCGGCGACCTTCTCGATCAGGTCGTCGTCGCCGACCTCGTCGGCGCCCGCCGCGAGAGCGGCCTCGGCCTGCGCGCCGGACGCGAAGACGATGACGCGCGCGGTCTTGCCGGTGCCGTTGGGCAGGTTGACGGTGCCGCGCACCATCTGGTCCGCCTTGCGGGGATCGACGCCGAGACGCATCGAGACCTCGACGGAGGCGTCGAACTTCGCCGGGCTGGACTTCTGCGCGAGGCGCGCGCGTCGAGCGGGGAGTAGGTGCGGCCCTCTTCGATCAGAGCGGCGCCGTTCTTGTAAGCCTTGCTACGGAATGCCATCGTTCTCAGCCCTCCACCGTGATGCCCATGGAACGAGCGGTGCCCTCGACGATCTTCGCCGCGGCCTCGATGTCGTTCGCGTTCAGATCAGGCATCTTGGTCTCCGCGATCTCGCGGACCTGAGCCTGGGTGATCTTGCCGACCTTGTCGGTGTGCGGCACGGCCGAGCCCTTCTGGAGGCCGGCGGCCTTCTTGATGAGCTCCGCGGCCGGCGGGGTCTTCGTGATGAAGGTGAACGAGCGGTCCTCGTAGACCGTGATCTCGACGGGGATGATGTTGCCACGCTGATCGGCGGTGCGATCGTTGTAGGCCTTCACGAACTCCATCATGTTCACGCCGGCGGCGCCGAGCGCGGGACCCACGGGCGGCGCAGGGGTGGCCTGGCCGGCCTGGATCTGGAGCTTGATGATGCTCGCGATCTTCTTCTTGGGAGCCATTGCTCTTCCTTACTGTGGTGTGGTCCGGGCGGAGCTCATCACGCGCTCCTCCCACTGCTGGACCCGCGCTCGCACGAGGCGGACACGGATCCGGGATGCGACGTTACCTGCACGTCGCGGCGGCGTCGACCTCGATCGTGCGTGATCTCGGTCGTACTCCCCCACCGGGGAGCCCGCCCGGCCGGAGCCGGACGCGCCGCGGGGATTCGGGGCGGACGCGGGCGAGGGGCCGCGCGTCCGAGGGCCCGCACGAGGCGGACCGGCTGGTCAGATCTTCGCGACCTGGTCGAAGCCGAGCTCGACCGGGGTCTCGCGGCCGAAGATCGACACGAGCACCTGCGGCTTCTGGGCCTCGGCGTGGATCTCGGAGATCGTGGCCGGCATGGTCTCGAAGGGGCCGTCCATGACGGTGACGGACTCGCCGACCTGGAAGTCGGGCACCTTCTGCGCGGCCGCGGGCTTCGAGGAGGAGCCGGACGAGCCGGAGGAGCGCTTCTTCTCGGGAAGGCCGACGGACGGCGCGAGCATCGAGAAGATCTCGTCGAAGGTGAGCGGGGTGGGCTCGGTCGCGTTGCCGACGAAGCCGGTCACGCCGGGGGTGTCGCGCACGACGCGCCAGGACTCGGTGGTCAGGTCCATGCGCACCAGCACGTAGCCGGGGATGCGCACGCGGCGGACGATCTTCTTCTGGCCGTTCTTGACCTCGGTCGCGTCCTCCATCGGGACCTGGACCTCGAAGATGAACTCCTCCATGTCCATGGTCTCGGTGCGCGTGGCGAGCTGGGTCTTCACGCGGTTCTCGTGCCCGGAGTAGGAGTGGATGACGTACCACTCGCCGGCCGCGGAGCGCAGGTGCATGCGCGCCTGCTGGACCGGGTCCTCCTCGGCCTCCTCGGCCGCGGGGGCGTCCTCGGCGGCCGGGGCCTCGTCGGCGCCGGCCGGCTCGTCGGAGTCGTCGGCTTCGGCGGGCTCGTCGGCGTGGTCGACGGGCGCCTCGGCGCTCTCGTCGCCAGCCGGCGCGTCGTCGTCGGAGAGCTCCGCGTCGAGCTCGGCGTCCTCGGCCGCGGTCTCCTCGGCGGCGACGTCCTCGCCCGCGGCCTGGCCGGTCGGGGCCGAGGCGGAGAAGGAGAGGGTGTCGTCGACGTCGTCGAAGGACTTGTCGGGGGTAGAGGTCGTCTCGCTCATCGGCGGGAACCTGCCTTCCTGGCTGCGGTGGACTGGTCGGTCACAGGGCTGTGCGAGGTGCGGATCAGGCGCCCGCTCACACGTCGGGGACCGTGAAGGCGATCCGCGAGATCCAGCTGAAGGCCGCGTCGAGCCCGAAGATCAGCAGGATCATGAAGGCGACGAACAGCGGCACCGTGATCGAGTACAGGACCAGCTCGCGCCTGCTGGGGACGACCACCTTGCGCGACTCGGCGATCACCTGACGGATGAACAGACCGATCGCCAGGAGCGGGTTCTTCGACCCGGAGCCCTGGACGTCACCGGTGCGCGGTGCCGACGGGGCGTTCTGGCTGGAGTTCACAGGGAGCTATCCGATCTCGTCGAGGTCATCCGCATCCGGCCGGGTGACCCCGGCCGGACCGGCAGGGCAGACAGGGCTCGAACCTGCAACCTGCGGTTTTGGAGACCGCTGCGCTACCAATTGCGCCACTGCCCTTCACGGGGACGAGCCCCGTGCGGTCGCCTCGCCCGGTCCCGGGACGTGCCCGGAGAAGCCTGAGCGATTCTGACCAGCGACCAGCATACAAGCCGACGGGGACTCGTGCGAATCGACCCGGATCACGTCACATTCCGGAGCCTCGGCGAGTCCCGGCCCGCCCCCGTTCCCAAGGGGCGTCCATCCTGGCGGCGCGGGGCGAGCTCTGTCACGATAGTCGGGTGACCACCGACGACGCACGCACTCCCGCCTCCCGTTCCCGCATCTCGCAGCGCATCGGCGCGATCGAGCCCTCCGCGACCCTCGCGGTCGACGCGACCGCCAAGGCGCTCAAGGCCGCCGGACGGCCCGTCATCGGCTTCGGCGCCGGAGAGCCGGACTTCCCCACCCCCGCGCACATCGTGGACGCCGCCGTGGAGGCCGCGCGCGATCCGCGCAACCACCGCTACTCCGCGACCGCCGGCCTTCCCGAGTCGCGCGAGGCCCTCGCCGCGTCGGTCTCGGCCACGACGTCGCTCGAGATCGATCCGGCCCAGGTGCTGGTGACCAACGGCGGCAAGCAGGCCGTGTTCCAGGCCTTCGCGACCGTGCTGGACCCGGGCGACGAGGTGCTCGCTGCCCGCCCCGTACTGGACCACCTACCCCGAGGCGATCCGCCAGTCCGGCGCGGCCGAGGTCCCCGTCCTCGCCGGCGCCGACCAGGGCTACGTCCCCACGGTCGCGCGGCTCGAGGCCGCCCGCACCGACCGCACCCGCGCCCTGGTGCTGTGCTCCCCCTCGAACCCGACCGGCGCGGTGCTCTCCCCGAGCAGGTCGAGGAGATCGGCCGCTGGGCGCTCGAGCACGGGCTGTGGGTGATCACCGACGAGATCTACCAGTCCCTCACCTACGGCGACATGCCCTTCACCTCGGTGCTGAAGGCCGTCCCCGAGCTCGCCGACACCACGATCCTGCTCGGCGGCGTGGCGAAGTCCTTCGCGATGACCGGCTGGCGGGTGGGCTGGATGGTGGGCCCCCTCGACGTCATCAAGGCGGCCTCGAACCTGCAGTCCCATCTCACCTCCCACGTCAACAACATCGCCCAGCGGGCGGCGCTCGCGGCGCTGAAGGGGCCGAAGGAGCCCGTCGAGGAGATGCGCCTCGCCTTCGACCGGCGTCGGCGGCTGATCGTCGAGAAGCTCTCCGCGATCGACGGCTTCACCGTGCCGACGCCCACCGGCGCGTTCTACGTCTTCCCCGACGTCTCGCAGGTGCTGGGCCGGGAGATCCGCGGCCGGAAGGTGAGCGGCTCGACCGAGCTCGCAACCGTGATCCTCGAGGAGGCGGAGGTCGCCGCGGTGCCGGGCGAGGCCTTCGGCGCCCCCGGCCACCTGCGCTTCTCCTACGCCCTCGGGGACGAGGACATCGTCGAGGGCATCGACCGGGTGGCCGCGCTCCTGGCGGGATGAGCCCCTCCCCCGCCGGATCGGGCCGCGACCTGCGGACCCTGCCCAAGGCGCATCTGCACCTGCACTTCACCGGCTCGATGCGTCCGACGACGCTGTGGGAGCTGGCGGCGGAGCGGGGCATGCGACTGCCCCGCTCCCTCACCGACGACGTGGCACTGCAGGTCGAGCCGGACCGGCGCGGATGGTTCCGCTTCCAGCGCCAGTACGACACCGCCCGCGCGGTCGTCGACTCGGAGTCGGCGATGCGGCGTCTGCTCCATGAGGCGGTGGTCGACGACGCCGCCGAGGGCTCGGGCCGGCTCGAGCCGCAGGTGGACCCGACCAGCTATGCGCCCTTCGTCGGCGGGATCACCCCCGCGGTCGAGATCGTGCTGGACCAGGCCGAGCGCTCCGAGACGGAGACCGGGGTCAGCGTCGGGATCGTGGTGGCCGCCTCCCGCACTCGGCATCCGCTGGACGCCCGCACCCTGGCCCGGCTCGCGGCGCGCCGCCGGCCGGGTGATCGGCTTCGGGCTCTCCAACGACGAGCGGCGCGGTGACACCGAGGACTTCGCCCCCGCCTTCCGCATCGCGCGGGAGGCCGGGTCGCTGGCGGTGCCGCACGGCGGGGAGTCGCTGGGGCCCGCGCACGTGCGGGAGGTCGTCGAGCACCTGCGACCGGACCGGCTGGGCCACGGGGTGCGCGCCGCCGAGGACCCGCAGCTGCTGGAGCAGGTGGTGGCGCCGGGATCGGGTTCGAGCTCTGCCCGGCCTCGAACGCCTCCCTCGGGGTGCTCGAGCACGCCGAGGACGTGCCTCTGCGCCGGCTGATCGAGGCCGGGGCGCAGATCGCGCTCGGCGCCGACGACCCGCCGCTGTTCGGCTCCCGGTCGCTGGACCAGTACGAGACCGCGCGGCGGATCGGGCTGGACGACGTCGAGCTCGCCGACCTCGCCGCCTCCTCGATCCGTCTCTCGGCCGCTCCCGCACCGGTCCGCTCCCGGCTCCTCGCGGGGGTGCGGGACTGGCTCGCGGCCCCCGCGCCCGGCGACGCGACGCGCTGACGACGGTGCCGCGCCGACGGCGGGGAGGCACCGACGGCGGGGAGGCACCGACGGCGGAAAGACGTCGTCCGCCGGTGCTTCCGGCGTCGCGGCTCAGCGGTCCTGGCCGGCGCCCTCCGAGGGCAGTGCCAGGAAGAACTCCGGGGCGGTGAAGCCGGCCGCGGCGAAGGCGGCGGCGATGGCCTCGGCGATCGACTGCGCCTGCTCCGCCTCCACCAGCGCGATGGTCGAGCCGCCGAAGCCGCCGCCGGTCATGCGAGCGCCGTGCGCACCGGCCTCGCGGGCGGTGTCCACGGCGAGGTCGAGCCGCGGCACCGTCACCTCGTAGTCCTCGCGCAGCGAGTCGTGGGAGGCGTTCAGCGGCGCGCCGAGCTCCGTGACGTGCGCGCGCACCGTCCCCTCGGCGAGCGGCGCGTCGAACTCCTGCACGCGCTGGATCTCGGTGATCACATGGCGGGCGCGGCGGCGCACGACCTCGTCGTCGATGCTCGCCAGGAGCTCCTCGAGCCGGGCGGGATCGGCGTCGCGCAGGGTCGGCACGCCGAGCGAGTCGGCGGCGCGCTCGCTGTCGGCGCGGCGCGCCGTGTACTCCCCGTCGACATGGGAGTGTTCGGCGCGGGTGTCGGTGATGAGCAGGGCGAGGCCCTGGGAGGCGAGGTCCCACGGCACCGCGCGGGTGGAGAAGTCCCGGCAGTCCAGGAACAGGGCGTGGCCCTCACGGGAGAGGACCGAGGCGGACTGGTCGAGCCCGCCCGTGGAGGCGCCGGCGAAGTCGGTCTCGGCGGTGATCGCGGCGCGCACCCGGTCCAGCGGCGTGGTGCCCAGGGTCAGCAGCGACTCGATCGCCTCGGCGGCGGCGCACTCGAGCGCGGCCGAGCTGGACAGGCCCGCCCCGAGCGGGACCTGCCCGTCGATGAGGACGTCCATGCCCTGGGTGACGGCGCCGGAGATGAAGGGGCGCGGCGCCCAGAGCACGCCGGCGACGTAGGCGGGCCAGCCCTCGACCGCGCCGGGCTCGAGCGCGGACGCGTCGAGGTCGAGCTCGAGGTCGTCCTGGGCGGAGCGCAGACGCACCCGCGAGGTGGGGGTGCGGGCGGCGGCGGCGAAGCAGCGGTGCGAGATCGCCATCGGCAGGCAGAGGCCGTCCTGGTAGTCGACGTGCTCACCGATGATGTTGACGCGGCCCGGCGCGGACCAGACCCCGTCGGGCACGTAGCCGAAGGACCGCTCGAACCTCTCGGCGGCGCGATCGGCGGGCGCGGAGCGCTCCGGTGCGGCCGAGAGCACCGCTCCCTGCCGAGCGGGAGCGGTGCGGGAGTCAGCGGCGCGGTCATCGGGAAGGGTCCTTCCAGGACGGGGCGAGGGCACGACGGAACCCACCGGCCGACCGGTAGGGCGCCGGTGAGTCTATCCGTCTCGCGGCCACCGTCGGCAACAGGTCCGCTGCGGAGCCGCTCACCCGCGTCCGGGGAGACCGCTCCCGGGACGCGGTCCTCAGGCCACAGGACGCACCGCGAGGCACGCGACCGACGGCGCGGGGATCGGCTCCCCGACCCGCGAGAGCTCCTCGCCGCGACGGCGCAAGACGTCGATCCGGTCGCTCTCCTGCGCGGCGACCAGCACCAGGTCACCCCACTGGGTGAAGTGACGCGGGTGCGCGCCCACCTCGACCTCGGCCACGCGCCGCGGCCGCATCGCGTCGAGGGAGAGCAGCGAGAGGGTGTCGGGCCCGCGATTGGCGACCAGCGGCGCTGACTCGTCGGCGACGAGCTCGATGTGGGAGAGCGCGGCGGCGGACTCGCCGCCGCTGGCCGGCATCATCGAGCGCACGGCCCAGCGGCGCGGCGCCTGCGGCATGACAGCGGGGACGGAGCGGGGCGAGGTCTCGTGGGCGCGCACGGCGGTGGCGACCATGCCGGAGCGCTCGCAGGCGATGTGGATCTGCTCGGACTCGTGGTCGGCCACGAGGTGGCGCGGCCCGTTCCCCCGGCTCAGCGAGATCTCCCCGGCGATGTCGATCATGCCGCCGGCGCCCTGGCGGTACAGCAGCGACGCGGTCCAGGCCGAGGTCGGGGACGGCGAGGGCCTCGGTGCCGGGCGGCGCCACGACCTGGTGCGGGTGCGGCGCCGTCTCCGCGATGCCGTCGGTCAGCTCGTGGTGGTCGTCGACGTCGATCTGCGCGGTGGGCAGGCCCTCCTCGTCCAGGCCCACCGTCGCCACGGAGCCGGAGCCGTACTGGGCGATCACGAGGGAGCGGCCGTCGCTGCCGTGGGCGAGGTGGCGACCGCCCGCCCCGTCCAGCGCGAGGTCCGCGACGACCTCCGCCCGCGCCCCGTCCTCGTCCACGCGCACGGTGACCACCCGCGTCGGCTCGGTCTCGAGCACCGCGTGCGAGCAGGGTGCCGTCCTCGCTCCACAGCACGAAGGAGGGGTCGGGCAGGTCGACGGCGGCACGACGCTCGACGGCGAGGCCCTGCCCGTCGGACCGCAGGGCCAGCGGCTCGATGCCGCGGCCGCGGCCGGTGCCGCTGGTGGAGTAGCCGGCGACGGCCAGCAGTGCGTTCTCGGTCATGGGACCTCCTCGTCCTCGTCGCGGCGCTCCCCGCGGTCGCGGTCCACGAGATCCGCGGGGGGCTCGAGGTCGTCGAGCAGGTCCGCGTCCTCGAACAGAGCCGGTGACAGCGCCGTCATCTCTCCGGTCATCGTAGACGGCTCGATCACCGGAGTGCCGCGACGACGCCGCATCGACCGCGTGCCGAGCGAGAGACGGCGACGGCGCATGGTGGTGAAGGGCGAGGAGATCGCCGGGGTGTAGGCGATGCCGCCGCGGCGGAAGTAGGGCATGATCCGCGAGGAGATGAGCTGGCCGAGCACGACGCCCGCGGCGATCGCGATCGCGACCTGCGCCGCCTCGAGCGACTCGGAGATGCCCACCGAGAGGTCGTCCTGCGGCCCGAGCAGGCCGCGGTAGATCCGGTCGCCGGGCACCAGCGGGATCACCCCGGCCATGACGAAGGCGAGGGAGGGGCGCGCACCCGGTCGGCGAGCGCGGTCGCGACCAGGCCGGTGAGGAAGGCGGCGACGCCGACGGCGACGGTGCGGTCGTTCAGCGTCCCGGTGATCAGGTGCGAGACGAGGCCCGAGCCGGCGGCGACCAGCGCGGCCATCAGCAGCGCGACCGGGGCGGGGTCTGGGTGCCGACGCCGTAGCCGAGCCCCATGCCGAGCCCCGAGATCAGCACCACCAGCGCCGTCGTGATCGACAGCGGCATCGACGCGGTCACGGAGATGTCCGCGCCGATCGCGTCGGCCGCGAGCGGCCCGGCGCGCACGCCCACCACGATGCCGACGGTGAGCATGAGCGTCTCGAGCATGCGTCCCGCGGCGGTGATGTACCAGCCCGTCACCGCGTCCTGCACGGCGCTGATCGAGGAGAGCCCCGCGAGCCGCACGATCAGGCACGAGACCACGACGATCGAGGAGTTCTGGGTGGGGTCGATCGCGCTGACCCCGATCGCCGCGGCGACGGCGACGAGCCCGCCGAGCGCCTGGCTGTAGAACGGCGGGATGCTCCACCGGGCCAGCGGCTCGGCCGCCGCGATCAGCGACCCGGCGGCGAGGGTCGCGGCGACCACGACGAGGTCGCCGGCGCCGAAGCTGAGCGCGGCCGCGCCGCCCATCACCGCGAAGCCCGCGACCACGAGCACGAGCCGGTACAGCGGCTGGCGGCGCGGGACCGCGGCGGCCCGGTGCCGGGCCTCGTCCAGCGGCGACTCCCCGGAGAGGTACTGGTGGGAGATGTCCTCGAAGGCGGCCAGGCGCGCGAAGTCCTGGGTCCGCTCCCCTGCCGAGCGGACCCTCGTGAACGGGGTCGCGGACTCGTCGGCGAGATAGGAGATCGTGACCTCGTTGAAGGTGACCTGCACGGAGACGTTGCGCAGGCCGGACGAGCTGGTCACCCGCAAGCACCGTCGCGGTGACCTCCGAGGCGGCGGCACCGTTGGTGAGCAGGCCCTCCCCGATCCTCATCGCGAGGTCGAACACGGCATGGAGCCGGGCGGAGTCGGTGGGCACGCACAGATCGTCCCACACCGCGGGCGGGCCCCGCTCCCGCCGGCGGGCCGACGAAGCTCACACCCCGACGGGCCCTCCCGGAGCGCTTCGGGTCAGAGGTTCGGCGAGGTGCTCAGCACCGCGATGCCGAGCGCGAGAGCGAGCAAGCACCGCGACGTCGAGGCCGCGGGAGCGGACGGCGAGCGCGCCGACCGCCCGCACCGGCGCAGGGCCCGCATCAGCGCGAGGACCAGCAGCAGGGCCGCCAGGAGCACGCCGGCCAGCGGCGCCGACAGCGTCGCCCCGATCAGGACGATCAGCGCGAGCGCGGGCAGGGTGAGGGCGAGCACCGTCTGCCGCCGGAAGGCGGCGCGGAGCGTGTGGGGGGATCGGGGCGCGCGCACCCGGCCATCGTACGGTCCCCGCCCCGCTACCCTGGCAGGGGCCGGCAGAGCCGTCGGCCACAGCGACATCCGGAGGATCCCACGATGACCAGCCCCGGTGCGACGTCGACCGGCACCCGCCGTGAGCACGACCTGCTCGGAGACCGCGACGTCCCAGCCGATGCCTACTACGGCGTCCAGACCCTGCGTGCGAAGGAGAACTTCCACATCACGGGGGTGGCTGCAAAGACTTCCCCCGGATGATCGAGGCCCTCGCCCAGGTCAAGCGCGCCGCCGCCCGCGCCAACCATCGCCTGGGGGCGCTCGACGACGAGCGCTTCGCCGCGATCGACCGCGCCTGCGAGGAGATCATCGGCGGCGCCCTCCACGAGCACTTCATCGTGGACATGATCCAGGGCGGGGCCGGCACCAGCACGAACATGAACGCGAACGAGGTGATCGCCAACCGCGCGCTGGAGATCCTGGGGCACGAGAAGGGGCAGTACGACCGGTCGCACCCCAACAACCACGTCAACCTCGGCCAGTCCACCAACGACGTCTACCCCACGGCGATCCGGCTGACGATCATGCTGTCCTTCCCTGCGCTGGCCGAGTCGATGGACCACCTGATCTCCACCCTGCGCGCCAAGGGCGAGGAGTTCTCCTCGGTCCTGAAGATGGGACGCACCCAGCCGCAGGACGCCGTCCCGATGACCGTGGGCCAGGAGTTCCACGCCTGGGCCACCACGATCGAGGAGGACGTCCAGCGCCTCACCCGCACCGCGACGCTGTTCCAGGAGATCAACCTCGGCGCGACGGCGATCGGCACCGGCATCACGTCCGATCCGCGCTATGCGGCGATGGCCACGGCCGAGCTCGCCGAGCTGACGGGGGTGCCCTTCGTGGTCTCCGCCGACCTGGTCGAGGCCACCAGCGACACCGGCGCCTTCGTGACCTTCTCCGGGATCCTCAAGCGCATCGCGGTGAAGATCTCGAAGATCTGCAACGACCTGCGCCTGCTGAGCTCCGGGCCGCGTGCCGGCCTGCACGAGATCAACCTGCCGGCCGTGCGGCCGGGCGACTCGATCATGCCAGGCAAGGTGAACCCGGTGATTCCGGAGGTCGTCAACCAGGTCGCCTACGAGGTGATCGGCAACGATCTCTCGGTGACCTTCGCGGCCGAGGGCGGTCAGCTGCAGCTGAACGTGTTCGAGCCGGTGATCGCCTTCAACATCCTCGAGTCCACGCAGATCATGACCCGGGCGATGAACACCCTCGCCGACCGCTGCGTCGCCGGGATCACCCTGAACGAGGAGGTGCTGGAGGACTATCTGCACCGCTCGATCGGGGTGGTCACGGCGCTGGTGCCGGTGATCGGGTACGCGGCCGCGACGGAGGTCGCGGAGGAGGCGCTGGCGACGGGCCGTCCGGTCCGGGACCTGGTGCTCGAGCGCGGCCTGCTGGACGAGGCACGTCTGGCCGGGCCGCTCTCCCCCGCCTCGATGACCTCGCCGCACCGGGCGACGGCCACCGGCACCATCCCGGCGCTCGACGAGGAGCCGGAGCCGGCCGCCGCGCCGGAAGAGCCCGACTCGGGCGAGGTGGCGCCGCCGCCGACGGAGCGCCTGGACTTCTGAGCCGCACCGGAGAGCTGACGGGCCGGTCACCCCCCCGGGGTGACCGGCCCGTCGCACGAGCGGCGCCGTCAGCGGCTCACTCGTCGGCCTCCTCCATCTTGCCGCGCATGACCAGCTTCGGGTCCGGGTCGCCCACGACCTCGTGGTCCTTGTCCTCGTACTCGAACTGGGAGAGGAAGTAGCGCATCGCGTTCAGGCGGGCGCGCTTCTTGTCGTTGGAGCGGATGATCGTCCACGGCGCGTACTTCTTGTCCGTGCGGCGGAACATCTCCTCCTTGGCCTCGGTGTACGCCTCCCAGCGGTCCAGCGACTCGAGGTCCATCGGGGAGAGCTTCCAGCGCCGCACCGGGTCCAGGCGCCGGATCGCGAAGCGGGTGCGTCGCTCCTTCTGCGAGACGGAGAACCAGAACTTGGTGAGGTGGATGCCGGAGTCCACCAGCATCCGCTCGAAGTGGGGGACCTGGTTCATGAAGGTCTCGTACTGCTCGGGGGTCGCGAAGCCCATCACCCGCTCGACTCCGGCGCGGTTGTACCAGGAGCGGTCGAAGAGCACCATCTCGCCCTCGGTGGGCAGGTGCTGGACGTAGCGCTGGAAGTACCACTGGCCGCGCTCGCGGTCGCTGGGCTTGTTCAGTGCGACGACGCGGGCGGTGCGCGGGTTGAGGTGCTCGGTGAAGCGCTTGATCGTGCCGCCCTTGCCGGCCGCGTCGCGCCCCTCGAAGATGATGACGGCCTTCTGGTCGTTGTCCTCGAGCCAGTACTGGAACTTCAGCGGCTCGACCTGGAGCTGGTACTTCTGCGGCTCGTACTCCTCCCGGTCCATCCGGGTCTCGTACGGGTACCCCTCCTGCCAGGTGTAGACCGGGTTCCCCTGAGGGTCGATCAGGTCCGGGTCCGGGGTGTGGCCGTCCTGGACCGAGTACCCCTCCTCGCGCAGGTGCTCGATGTACTCGCGCAGGCTCTGGTTGTCGGGGATCTTCACGGTCACTCCTTCGGCGCTCGCTGGTGGATGCGCCCAAGTTTAGAGGTCACGGATGGACCGGAGGTGAACAGAGGTCCTCCGCCGTCGGGGAGCCCCGCCCGGGATCGGCGCAGGCCGACGCGGGCAGGGCGGGGCGGCGCCGCCCGTCCGGGCCGGGCGGCGCGGACGGGCGGTGCCGGGCGGTCAGTGGGCGAAGTGGCGGGTGCCGGTGAGGTAGAGCGTGACGCCCGCGGCACGGCACGCCTCGATCACCTCGTCGTCGCGGATCGAGCCGCCGGGCTGGACGATCGCGCGCACGCCGGCGTCCAGCAGGATCTGCACCCCGTCGGCGAAGGGGAAGAAGGCGTCCGAGGCGGCGACCGCGCCGCGGGCCCGCTCCGGCGCGGCCTCTCCCTCGGCGTGCTCGCCGAGGCTGTTGGCGCGGGAGACGGCCAGGCGGCAGGAGTCCAGGCGGTTGACCTGGCCCATGCCGATGCCGACGGCGGCGCCGTCCGCGGCCAGGAGGATCGCGTTGGACTTCACGGCGCGCACCGCGCGCCAGGCGAACTCGAGGTCGGCGAGGGTCGCCTCGTCGGCCGCCTCGCCCGCGGCGAGCGTCCAGCCGGCGGGGGCGTCGCCGCCTGCGTCGATGCGGTCCGCGTCCTGGATCAGCATGCCGCCCCAGATCTCGCGCATCTCGACGCCGCGGGAGTACTCCCCCTCGAGCTTCAGGATGCGGAGGTTCTTCTTGGTGCGCAGCGGCTCGAGGGCCTGGTCCTCGTAGCCGGGGGCGAGGATCACCTCGGTGAAGATCGGCTTGACCTGCTGGGCCATGGCGAGGGTGACCGTGCGGTTCGCGGCGATCACGCCGCCGTAGGCGGAGACGGGGTCGGTGCCGTGGGCGCGGGCGTGGGCGAGGGCGATGTCCTGGCCCTCGTCGACCACGGCGACGCCGCAGGGGTTGTTGTGCTTGACCACCGCGACGGCGGGGCGGGCGTGGTCGTGGGCGGCGCGCACCGCGGCGTCGGCGTCGACGTAGTTGTTGTAGCTCATGGCCTTGCCGCCGAGTCGCTCGGCGCCCGCGATGCCGGGGGCGGTCTCGTCGGTGACGGCGAGGCGGGCCCGCTGGTGGGGGTTCTCGCCGTAGCGGAGGGTCGCGGTGATGCCGAGCTCGGCGGCGTCCGCGTCGGAGAGGTCGAGGATCGAGGGGATCTCGTCCGCGTCGGTCTCGACCGCGGCCTCTGCGGCCGCGTCGTCCTCGGCGAGCTGGCCGAGCATCCAGTCGCTGATCGCCTCGTCGTACTCGGCGGTGCGGGTGAAGGCGATGGTGGCGAGCTCCTGGCGCTCGGCGAGGGTGAAGCCGCCCTCCTCCGCGGCCTCGGCCGCGATCGGGTAGCCCTCGGGGTCCACGACCACGGCGACGGAGGCGAAGTTCTTCGCGGCGCCGCGCACCATGGTCGGGCCGCCCACGTCGATCTTCTCGATGATCTCGGCGAAGCGCCGCCGGCGGCGACGGTCTCGGCGAAGGGGTAGAGGTTCACGACCACGAGGTCGAAGGGGGCGATGTCGTGCTCGGCGAGCTGGTCGCGGTGGGACTCCAGGCGCTGGTCGGCGAGGATCCCGCCGTGCACGCGCGGGTGGAGGGTCTTGACGCGGCCGTCGAGCATCTCGGGGAAGCCGGTGACGGTCTCGACCTCGGTCACGGCGATGCCGGCGTCGCGGATCGTGGAGGCGGTGGAGCCGGTCGAGACGATCTCCGCGCCCTGCTCGGCGAGGGTGCGGGCGAGGTCGACGATGCCGGTCTTGTCGAAGACGGAGAGGAGGGCTCGGCGGATCGGGCGGCGTTCTGCGGTGCTCACGTGGCGTGCTCCTGTTCGGATCTGCTTGCGGAGGGCACCCAGGCGGTCGATGCCCCCGACGTCACAACACTCCCCGGTGGTCCCCCACCTGCGCCAGTCGTGTGGGGCCCAGCCTAGCGGTCCGCGCGCCCGCCCCGGCCCCGACGGGCATCGGCGAGACGGGGCGCGGGTCCCGGCGGGCGGGAGCGGAACGGTGCCGCGTGCTTCCGCCGGGACGGGGCGGGCCGGAGGCGTCAGCGGGCGGCGGTGAGGCGTCGCACGACCTCGACCAGCAGAGGTCGCTCGACGGCTTTGATCCGCTCGTGGAGGGCCTCCTCGGTGTCCTCCTCGAGCACGTCCACGGCACGCTGGGCGAGGATCCGCCCGGTGTCCACCCCCGCGTCGACCTCGATCACGCTGCGGCCGGTGACCTTCACGCCGTGGGCGAGGGCGTCGCGCACGCCGTGGGCGCCGGGGAAGGCGGGCGAGCAGGGCGGGGTGGGTGTTGATGATCCGGCCGCCGAAGGACTCGAGCAGCGGGGGCCGACGAGCTTCATGAATCCGGCGAGCACCACGAGCCGCGGGTCGTGGGCGGCGACGGCGGCGGTGAGGGCGCGGTCCCAGGCGGCGCGGTCGGGGTGGTCGCGCAGGGCCACCACCTCGGTGGGGATGCCGGCGGCGCGGGCGTGCTCGAGGCCGGAGGCCTCGCGGTCGGCGAGGACGGCGACCACCTCGTAGGGGCACGCCTCCTCCGCCGCGGCGGCGAGGAGGGCGGCGAGGTTCGAGCCGGTGCCGGAGATCAGGACGACGACAGGGGTGCGGGTCACCGTCCCAGGGTAGTGCGCGGCGGCCGGGGGCCCGCTGAGACGGAGGGGGCGGGAGCCCGCGGCGGCGGTGGAGCCAGGGGCCCGCCGCGGCGGCGGTGCGGGACGCCGTCCCGACGGCCGTACGACGGCGTCTTCCGCGGGCACGGCACAATGGGTGGGGTGAACAGCGATCCCGACTCCTCCCCGCGCTCCGACGTCACCCCGGAGAGGCGCCATCGCCGCCGGGTGGGCGCCCTCGCGATCGCGCCGCTCGCCTCGTGGTCGCTGATGATGATGCCGCCGCCGCTCTCGCTGCTGGCGGGGGTGACCGGGCTGGTCGCGCTCGTGCTCGCTGGTGCCGGTGATCGTCCAGTCGGTGAAGGACCGGCGCTGGTCGATGGTGGTGATCGGGGGTCTGCTCGGCGTCCCGGCGACGCTGATGATCATCTCCGGGGCGCCGCTGAGCATCCTGTTCTACGGCCCGCTCGCCGAGCTCGAGGAGTGCCGCGCCTCGGCGATCACGGAGCAGTCGCGCACCGCCTGCGACTCAGAGGCGCAGGGGTCGATGGTCGACTGGCTCAGCGGCCTGCTCGGGGGCTGAGCGGGTCCTCGTCCGCGGGCGGCTCGGTCGGGTCCTCGTCGGCGTGGTCGGCAGCGACATCGTCCGCGGCGTCCGCGCTCCAGGCGTCCCCGTCCCGAGCGTCCTCGTCCCGGTCGCCGTCGGGATCCTCGTCCTGGTCGTCGCCGTCCTCGGCGCCCTCGTCCCAGGCGTTCAGGTCCGACGAGTGCTCGTCGTCGGCCGTGTCCGCGACCTCGTCCCTCGCGCCGTCGGCGCCGTCGGCGCCCTCGCCGCGCTCCGCGGACTCGGCGGCGTCCACGCGCTCGCGCAGGGAGGCGATGTCGCGTCGCGTCCACGGCACGAGGTCCGTGGCGAGGACGGCGATCACGAGCCCGGTCGCGAGCACGACCACGCCCAGCAGGGGCAAGACGAGGGTTCCCATGGCGGGACCGAGGTGCACCAGGCGGCCGTCGCCGATCCCGCCGGTGGTGAGCCCGGCGAGCAGCGAGCACCGCGACGACGACCACGACCGGGTAGGCGATCCAGGCCGTGATCTGCTCGCGCCGCTCGAGCTCGGCCACGTCCCGCACCAGGGAGACGGCGCCGAGGCCGACGGCGAGCGCGGGCACCAGCATCAGCGCCCAGGTCGCTCCCGGCAGGCCGCCCGGCTCGGGCGGCCGCACCGAGGATCGGGAGGGCCGGCGAGACGCCGGTCTGGACCTCGCCGAGGGAGATCCCGGTGGAGGTGCCCACCACGACCGTGCCGCCCAGCGGCACCACCAGCGCCCACACCGCCAGCGGCGGCGGCAGCGCGAGCCGCAGCAGTGTGAGCACCAGGCCGCCGACGATCCCGGGGTCGAGCTGGTCGAAGAGCGCGGACTGGGCCGGCACGTGCGTGAGCATCAGGACCAGCACCAGCAAGCATCCCGGCGCCGAACAGGCCCAGCACCGCCAGCGGCGCGGAGCGGGCGACCGCGCCGTAGGGGGCCGGCAGCGAGCTCGAGCACCCGCACGCCCGGCACCGCCGTGGTGGGCTCGCGCCGCAGCGACCACAGCAGGCCGATCAGTCCGCCGCCGATGGCGACCAGCGCCCCGGAGACGACGGCGGAGGTCACCATCGGCGCGGCATCGGCGGCGCGGCCGATCGCGGCGAGCACGGCGAGACCGATCGCATGGGTCCCGCCGAAGGCGGCGAGGGAGACGCCCGCATCCCGCGCGCCCGACGACGCGCGGCACGCCGTCGCCGCGCACGAGCTCGAGGCGGTGGCCGACCTGGCGCAGCGACAGCGGCGCCAGGAGCACGAGCAGGATCTGCAGGCCGACGGGGGTGAGCGTCACCGCCCCGTCGATCACGCCGGTGCTCAGCACGACCCCGCCGCCGTGCCCGAGCACCAGGACGTTCAGCGCGATCAGCACGGCGTCCAGCGCGGTGGCGCTGGAGGCGGTGCCGGCGGCCTGCGCCGCCAGCGCCGGCACCACCACCACGGCCAGGCCGATCCCGAGCACGGACAGCGCCGCGAGGAGCCCGCGCACCAGGGGCGTCGTGATGCTGTCGCCGTCTGTGCTCACGCGATGCTCCTCGGGAGGTGGGGGAAGGCGCCCGGTCGGTGCCGGGCCCGCGGTCTCTCGCCGGACCATGGTCGCACCTCGCCCCCTCCGCAGGACGCATCCGGGGACGGGACGCGGGTCACTGCGCCGCGGCCCGGGGGTGTCGCATAATGACACGGATGTCCGCTCCTCTCACGCTTCCCGACCTCTCCGCGCCCGCCTCCGCGACGCCGCTCGTGCGCACCGTGCGGATCGAGGAGCCGGTGGACCTGCTGGGCCATGTCCCCGCGGGGGTCTCCGGCGCCTGGTCGCGGCACGGCCAGGGACTGGTGGCCGTGGGCCGGGCCTGGTCGGTGCGCACCACCGGCCCGGACCGCTTCGCGGCCGCGAGCGCCGCCTTCCGCGACCTCGCCTCCCGCGCCCGGGTCTACGACGAGGTGCGGGTGCGCACCAGCGGCCTGATCGCGCTGGGCTCCTTCTCCTACGCGGGCGCCTCCGAGCGCCCCTCGACGCCGCTGGTGCCGCGCGCCTTGCTCGGCGTCCACGACGGGGAGGCCTTCCTCACGGTCGTCGGGATCGACGAGGAGCCGGAGCCGCCGGCCTCCTGGCGCGACCTGTTCCCCTCCTCCCCCGTCGACGCGCCCGCGGCCGCGCCGCTCGAGCTCGAGGCGGACCACACGCCCGACGAGTACCAGGCGCGGGTCCAGCAGGCCGTGGACGAGATCCGCTCCGGCGCCGCCGAGAAGGTCGTGCTCTCCGAGCGCACCTCGGTGCGCACCCCGGAGCCGCTATCCCCCGCCCTGCTCGCTCACGCGGCTCGCCCGCGCCTACCCGAGCACCTGGGTGTACCACCTCGAGGACGTGATCGGCGCGAGCCCGGAGATGCTCGCCCAGACGGAGGACGGGCGGGTCTTCTCGCGCGTGCTGGCAGGGTCCCGGCCGGCGGCCGACGACGGCGAGCTCGACGAGGCGGACCGTCGGGCGTTCCGCGCCGATCACAAGGAGCGCTCCGAGCACGCCTACGCGGTGGACTCCGTGGTCGAGCGGCTCCAGGACCTCGCCGCGGAGATCGAGGTCTCCGCGGAGCCGTTCGTCTTGCGCCTTCCGGGGCTCGAGCATCTCGCCTCGGACGTCTCGGCCCGCCTGCACGAGGGGGTGACGAGCCTGGACGTCGCCGCGCGCCTGCATCCTTCGGCGGCGGTCTCCGGCACCCCGCGCGAGCAGGCCGACGAGATCATCGCCCGCCTCGAGCCGCGCGACCGCGGCGGGTACGCGGCCCCGGTGGGCTGGATGGACGCGAGCGGCGACGGCCAGTGGGCGATCGCGCCGCGGATGGCGCATCTGACCGGTGAGCGCTCCGCGGTGCCGCAGGCAGGGGGCGGTCTGGTCGCGGCCTCCGACCCGGTCTCCGAGCATGCCGAGGCGCTCGCGAAGTGCCGTCCGATGCCGCGGGCCCTGCGCGGCGACGCCGAGGCCTGAGGTCCCAGGCGCGGCGCCCGAGGGCACGGGACGGGCGACTGCGCCGCCCGCCACGTCGCCGCCCGAGCGACGGCCGGACGGGCACGAGGTCTCCCCTGCTCAGCCCTCCCGGGCCGCGAGGGTGATCTCGAGCGTCTGCACCTTCCCGTCGCGCACCAGCTCGAGCGTGTGGGTGGAGCCGACCTCGAGGCCGCGCACGATGCCGGTCAGGGCGCCCGCCCCGCCGACGGGGGTGTCGTCGATCCCGGTGATGAGGTCCCCCTCGGCCAGTCCCGCCTCCGCCGCGGGGTCGCCCGGCTCCACGGCGACGACCTCCGCGCCGCGGTAGCCGGCGCCGCCGTCGTCGGCCGTGCCGTCGGTGGTGGTCACGCCGACGAAGGCGTGCTGGACGGTGCCGCCGTCCTGGAGCCGCTCGGCGATCAGCATCGCCGTGTTCGCGGGGATCGCGAAGCCGAGTCCGATGCCGCCGGCCTGCCCGGACTCGTTGGGGATCGAGGCGATCGCGGTGTTGATGCCGATGACCTGCCCGGCGGCGTCCACGAGCGGTCCGCCGGAGTTGCCGGGGTTGATCGCGGCGTCGGTCTGGATCGCGGAGGTGTACGTGGTGTCGGAGCCGTCGGTCTCCTCGCCGGTGGCGCTGACCGGCCGGTCCAGCGCCGAGACGATGCCGGTGGTGACCGTGTTCTCGAGGCCGAGCGGGGTGCCCAGCGCCATCACGGGCTGGCCCACGACCACGGTGGAGGAGTCCGCGAAGGTCGCCGGTTGCAGGTCCTCGGGCGGGTCCTCCAGGCGGATCACGGCGAGGTCGGTCGAGGGGTCGGTGCCCACGACGCTCGCGGCGAAGTCGCGTCCGTCGCTGGTGGTGACCTGCAGGGACTCGGCGTCGCCGGCGACGTGGTCGTTGGTGAGGATCGTGCCGTCCTCGTCGAGGACCACACCGGTCCCCTGGCTGGTGCCGGAGCCGGTGGAGGAGAGGATCGAGACGGCGCTCGGGGAGACCTGCTCGGAGATCGCGGCCCAGTCCGGGTCCTCCGAGGTGGTGGTCGCGGCAGGTCGCGCCTCGGAGGTCTGCGAGTCCTGCGCGGCGGCGACCGGCTCGTCACCCTGCGGCTGGTCATAGGCGACGACGCCGCCGAGGGTGAGGCCGCTGGAGAGCAAGATCCCGGCGAGCACGAGGGCGCTGGTCCCGCCCCAGCCGGGTCCGCGGCGGGGCGCGGCCGTCCCGGCGGCTCCGGCGGCGAACGGCGCGGGGGCGCCGGAGCCGGCAGCGGCGGAGCCGTGAACGGCGTGATCGAACGGGGAGGCTGTGGCCGGGAGCTGTTCGGTCGTCTCGGCCGACGGCGCGCCCTGGACCGGAGCCGCGCCGTAGGCCGGGGTCGCGCCGTAGGCCGGGGTCGCGCCGTAGGCCGGGGTCGCGCCGTAGGACGCGGCGTACGGGGGCGCCCCGTCGTAGGGGGCAGGGCGCCGTAGGACGGGGTCGGGCCGTGCGCGGCATCCGGGGTCCCGGCGCTCGGGTCTCGGGGCGGCCGCGGGGCGTGCTCGTCGTTCATGGGGTCATGTCACCACTCGCGCTCAAGAGTTCCTCGGGACCTCGCTGGGCGGCTCCTGGACGACGAGCACCCGCGGCCCCTGCGTGGGTTCGGCGAGCGCCGCCGGCGCGCGTCGGCCTCGAGAGTCCGTGCGTCGGCGCCCAGTCCCGCGGCGACCGCGGCGATGTCGGCGCCGTGCGGGGTGGTGAAGAAGCGGCGCAGCGGCGCGGGCGGGGCCGCGGCATGCTCGAGGCCGGAGAAGATGCGGCCCCCGCCGTCGTCGACGACGATCACGTCCAGGTCGGGGCGCGGCTCCTCCGGGCCGACGAGCAGACCGGTGAGGTCGTGGAGCGCGGTGAGGTCGCCGACGAGGAGCCGGGTGCGGCCCCGCTCCCCCGGCTCGTCCCGTGCGGCGCGGGCCAGGGCGAGGCCGCCGGCCATGGCGGTGGTGCCGTCGATCCCGGCGAGGCCGCGGTTGGCGATCACACGGGCAGAGGTGGGGCCGGCGTCTCGCTCGAGGTCGCGCACGAGGCTCGAGGAGCCGAGCACGAGCAGGTCGCCCGGCCCGGAGGCCTCCCACACCGCGAGCGCGGCGCGCTGCTGCCACGGTCGCGCGCGCGCGCCGCGCCGCGGCGGCGTCGGCCGCGGTGCGCCACGCCTGGACCCACGCGCGGCGCTGTGCCGGGTCGGGCTCCGAGGCGTCGGACGCGGGCGGCGCGGCCCCGGGCGAGGCCGCGTCCTGTCCGGTCCCGGATGCGTCCTGCCCGGTCCCGGAAATCTCCTGCCCGATCGCGGCGGGGACCACGAGGCTCGCGCGGCGGGCCACGTCGGGCCAGTCCGGATGCGTGTCCACGACGACCACCTCGACGTCGGCCGCGCCCAGGAGCGCGCCGACGACCGGCCGGGACAGCGTGGGGTGGCCGAGCACGATCGCACGGCGCGGGCGCAGCGGGTGCGCGGGATCGGCCATCACCTCGCCCAGCGCCGCGGGATAGCGGGGGACGAGGCTCTGCGCCGTGAGCGCGCCGGAGCTCGGCTCGGCCAGCGCGGCAGGCCGTGCGCATCGGCGAGCGCGGCGGCGGCCGGTCCCGCCCCGTCCCCGGCGACGACGACGGTGCGGGAGTCGACCGGGACCGGAGCGCGGGGCGGGCGCCGGGGCGGGGACGCGGCGCGTGAGGACGATCCGTTCGCGCGCCGCGGTCCTGTCGGGTCGCTCCGACTCCTCTGCGCGGGGCACGAGCGGGTCGCGGAAGGAGAGGTTCAGGTGCACGGGACCGGGGTGCTCCCCGGTCGCGGCGGCGAGGGCGCGGGCGGCGGTGGAGACGGCGGTGCGCGGCTCGACCGGGCTCGCCGCCTCGGCGGTCGGGGCGGGCAGGTCCACGGCCAGGCGCACCAGCGAGCGGAACATGCCGGCCTGGCGAGTGGTCTGGTTGGCGCCGACCTCGCGCGGCTCGGCAGGCCGGTCCGCGGTGAGCACGAGCAGCGGGATCCGCGAGTGGTGCGCCTCCATCACGGCGGCGTGGAGGTGCGCGGTGGCGGTGCCGGAGGTGGTCACGACCGCGGCGGGCCGGGCGGGGTCGAGGCGGCCGAGACCCAGGGCGGTGAAGGCGGCGGCGCGCTCGTCGATCCGCACGTGGGCACGGATCCGACCGGCCACCTCGTCGGCCGCGAGGCCGTAGACCAGCGGCGCGGAGCGGGAGCCGGGGGCGAGCACCGCCTCGGCCAGTCCGAGCTCCGCGAGTGCGGACCAGACCGCGACCGCCTGGTCCACCGCGCCGGAGCCGCTGGGCCGGGGCGCGGGGATCGTCAGCGGTGCGGGGATCGGGGCGGAGGGCTCGTGCACCCCGTCAGCGTAGTCCCGGCCTGCTCACGTGCTGTCAGAGCAGGCCCGCGCAGGCCGAGAGCCGCTCCTCCCAGCGCGCGGCGAGGTCGTCGTCGGCCGCGTGGCGGGCGAGCGGCTCCTCGCTCGGCGCCGTCCGGCCGACGGGGCGCGTGCCGCCGGTCGCGTGCGGCTGGCGCGGGGCGAGGTCGCCGGTGAGCAGGGTCGCGGTCGCGAGGCCGCAGGCGTGCGGCGACTCCGGCGGCGCCGCGGCGAGGGCGAGCCCCGCGCCGAGGCCGATGCTCGACTCGAGCGCGGAGGAGACCACGACCGGCAGGCCCGCCTCCTCGGCCAGCTCGAGGCGGCGGGTGACGCCGCCGAGCGGCTGGACCTTCATCACCAGCAGGTCGGCGGCCTCGGCCCGGGCGACCCGCGGCGGGTCCTCCGCCCGGCGCACGGACTCGTCGGCCGCGACCGGGATGTCGAGGGCGCGGCGCGGCGCGGCGAGGTCCTCGAGCGCGGCGCAGGGTCGCTCGGCGTACTCGAGCCCGCCCGCGGCCCGGTCCAGGACGGGCGGCGCCTCGAGCGCCTCCTCGTACGTCCAGGCGGCGTTCGCGTCGATGCGGATCCGGGCGTCCGGGCCCATCGCGTCACGGACCGCCTCGAGCCGCGCGCATCGGAGGCGAGGTCGGAGCCGGGGTCCGCGACCTTCACCTTCGCCGTCCGCGCCCCGCCGACGGTCGCGATCCGCGCCGCGAGCACCGGCGGGAGCACCGGGATCGTGGCGTTGACCTCGATCCGATCGCGCGCGGGGCGGGGCGGGGCCTCGTTGCGTCCTCGAGGGCGGCGCGCGACCAGGCCGTCGACTCGGCCGCGTCGTAGTCCCAGAACGGGGAGAACTCCGCCCAGCCCTCCGGACCGTGCAGCAGCAGGCCGTCGCGCTCGGTGATCCGTCGGAACCGGGTGGTCATCGGGATGGACCAGGCGTGGACGCGGTCGATGCCGCGCTCGCGGAGGGCAGGGGGAATGAGCATGTTCCCGAGAGTAATGAGCGTGCGCCGCGCGTACGAGGCACGGCACGATGAGGCGATGCAACACACGACCGACGATGCCTCGAGGAGCCCGGCCGCGTCCGGCGCCTCCGCGCTCTCGACGACGCCCGGAGACGGATACGGGCGCGCCCCGTGGGGGCCGAGGACGCACTCGCGGTGCTGGGCGCTTTCCGCTCGGCGCCTGACATGGCCCGCCAAGGCGGGGTGCGGACTCTTGAGCAGGCCCATGAGCAGGTGGCCTGGTCGCTCGCCCCGGGGTGCCGGGCGACCGCGATCGTCAATGCGGAAGATCGGCTCGTCGGCCTGGTGGCGATCACCGTGGACGAGGAGAACCGCAGCGGCTGGTTCTTCTACTGGGCGCGGGCCGAGCATCGCGGTCGTGGGCTCGCGTCCCGGGCGGCCGCCACCGTCGCGGACCAGGCGCTGACGCCGACGGCCGGCGGCGGGTGGGGCCTCGAGAGGCTCGAGCTCGGACACCGGGTGAACAATCCCGTCTCCGCGGCGGTCGCCCGCGCGGCAGGCTTCGTCGACGAGGGGGTCGAGCGCGGGAAGTTCCTGATCGACGGCGAGCGCCTCGACGTGCGCATCTGCGGAAGGTCGCGCGCAGCGATCCGTGGCCCGCTCTGCCCGGACTACCCTGGAGGCCATGACGACCCCGCCCTCTCCGCTGCCCCGTCGGGTCTCCGACACCTTCGACCCCCGCCGCTGGCGGGAGGTGCCGGCACAGGAGCACGGCGGGCCCGAGCTCACCGACATCACCTACCACCGCGCCGTGGAGCGGATCGAGTCGCCCGACGGGGAGCTGACCTCCCGGGACCTCCCGACGGTGCGGATCGCCTTCGACCGTCCCGAGGTGCGCAACGCCTTCCGCCCCCACACGGTCGACGAGCTGTACCGGGCGCTGGACCATGCCCGGCTCGACACCGGGGTGGGCGTGATCCTGCTGACCGGCAACGGCCCCTCCCCCAAGGACGGCGGGCACTCCTTCTGCTCCGGCGGCGACCAGCGGATCCGCGGCCGTGCCGGCTACGAGTACGCCGCAGAGGAGGCTGTGGAGGAGACCGGTTCCGTGCGCACCCGTTCCGCCGGCCGCCTCCACATCCTCGAGGTGCGCGCGCCTCATGCGCACCATGGGCAAGGTCGTGATCGCGGTCGTGAACGGCTGGGCGACCGGCGGCGGGCACTCCCTGCACGTGGTCGCGGACATGTCGATCGCCTCCCGCGAGCACGCCCGCTTCAAGCAGACCGACGCGAACGTCGGCTCCTTCGACGGCGGCTACGGCTCCGCCTATCTCGCCAAGCAGGTCGGGCAGAAGCGGGCGCGGGAGATCTTCTTCCTCGCCGAGGAGTACTCCGCCCAGGACGCCTACGACTGGGGTGCCGTGAACCGGGTCGTCGACCACGCACGGATCGAGGAGGAGGCCCTCGCGATGGCCGCGACCATCGCGACGAAGTCCCCGCAGGCGATCCGTATGCTGAAGTTCGCCTTCAACCTCGCCGACGACGGCCTCATGGGCCAGCAGGTCTTCGCCGGGGAGGCGACGCGGCTGGCGTACATGACCGACGAGGCCGCCGAGGGCCGCGACGCCTTCCTCGAGAAGCGCGACCCCGACTGGTCCTCCTTCCCCCACCCGCAGGGCTGAGATGGCCGCGCCCGTGCCCGACGGCCCCGCCGCCGCGTCCCTGCCCTGGCTGGTCCCGCCCGGCTACGACGCCTCCGCCGCCTCTCTCGCTGCGCACTCCGAGGAGATCGGCGAGGTGATGGCGGGCCGGGCGCGCCTGTGGCTCGGGCCCTTCCCGGCCCCCGACAGGTCGCCCGCCGGGCTCGAGGACACGGCGCTGGTGGTCCCGACCTCCGGATCGACCGGGACCGCGAAGGCCGTCGCGCTCAGCCTCGCCGCGCTGACGGCCTCGCAGGACGCGACCGCGCGGCTCTTCGCCGCCGACGGCACCGCCCCGGACTCCCGCGGGCACGGGTTCTGGTCGCCGCTGCCGCCGCCGACGCACATCGCCGGGGTGCAGGTCCTCGCCCGCGCCCATCGCACCGGCCAGGTGCTGGGCCTTCCGGGGCCCGCCCTGCCGGATCCGTCGCCGGACCTGCGCGGCCATTTCGATGCCGCCGCCTTCGTGGAGCTCGCCGGACCCGTCCTCGAGCAGGCGGAGCGGTCCGGGTCGCCCGCGTTCACCTCCCTCGTCCCCACCCAGCTCACCCGCATCGTCACCGGCGCGACCGGGGACGACGCCCGCGCCCGCGGCCTGCTGAAGCGCTTCGCCGCCGTGCTCGTCGGCGGAGCGGCGACCAGCACCGACGTCCTCACCCGCGCCCGCGGGCGGATCCCGGTGCGCACCACCTACGGCTCCTCCGAGACCGCGGGCGGTCGCGTCTACGACAGTCGGCCGCTGCCCGGGGTGTCCCTGTCGGTGCTCGACCCCGACGAGTCCGGCGCGGGCCGGTTGCGGATCTCCTCCCCCACCCTCGCCCTCGGCTATCTCACCGCCGACGGCGTCACCGACGGCGGAGTGTTCGCCGCCGCCTCGGCGCCGACCGCCAGGGAGGGCACCGACGCGCCGGCCGCCGGCGCGCCCGTCGCCGACGACGGCGCGGACCGCGCCTTCCTCACCTCCGACCTCGCCGAGATCGGGGACGACGGCGCGCTGACCGTGCTGGGCCGGGCCGACGACGTGATCAACACCGGCGGACGCAAGGTCCTCCCCCAGGACGTCGAGCGCGCGATCGACCGCTCCCTCATCTTCGCGCGACCTGGTCCGCACCTCCGTCGTGGTCGGGGTGCCCGACCCGGAATGGGGCCAGCGGGTCGAGGCGCTGGTCACCCTCGAGGAGGGCACGGACCCCGCGGAGGCCTCGGCGCTCGTCCGCTCCGCGCGCGCACCACCGAGGTGCCCGCGCACATGATCCCCAAGCGCGTCCACGTCGTCGAGGAGCCGCCGCCGCTGGGCATCGGCAAGGTGGACCGCGCCGCCGCCCGCCGCCTCGCCGGCGGCTGAGGGCCCGCTGCCCCGCCCTGCCCGTCGGCCGCGCCGTCGGGGAGGCCGCGGAGCCCGTGCGCCACGGACGTCGGGTCACGACTCACAGTCGACGGGACGGTCCGGCGCCGCGCCGCGGCGTAAGCTCGTCGGGGCCGTCGACCGCCGGCCCCAGCACGCGTGAGGAGCACGATGGCCAGCCTGCCGCAGTGGGTGGAGGGCGCCCGACCGAAGACCCTCCCCGCCGCCCTCGCCCCCGTCGCCGCCGGAACCGGCGTCGCCGTGTGGCGACTCGGCGAGCTCACCGGATCGGTCGACTGGGCGCTGGTGATCCCCCGGGCGCTGGCGCTCGCCGTCTCCTTCTCGCTGCAGATCGGCGTGAACTTCGCCAACGACTACTCCGACGGGATCCGCGGCACGGACGACGACCGCGTCGGCCCCTTCCGCCTCACCGGTTCCGGCGCCGCCCGCCCCGCGACCGTGAAGCGCGCCGCGATCATCTCCCTCGCCCTCGGCGGCCTGTTCGGCGTCGCGCTGGTGGCCGTGGCGCAGATGTGGTGGGCGCTGGTCGTCGGTGCCGCCGCGATCGCCGCGGCCTGGTTCTACACCGGCGGCAGGAAGCCCTACGGCTACCTGGGCCTCGGCGAGGTCTTCGTGTTCGTGTTCTTCGGTCTCGTCGCCGTCAACGGCACGGCGCTCGCGATCACGGGCCGCCCCTCCTGGGCGGCGCCGCTCGCCTCGGTCGCGATCGGGTCGCTCGCCGTCGCGCTGATGCTCACCAACAACCTGCGCGACATCCCCACCGACGCCGCCTCCGGCAAGAGGACCCTCGCGGTCCGGCTCGGCGAGCGCGGCACGCGCCTGCTCTACACGACGACGTCGCTGGCGCCCTTCGTGCTCATGGTGCCGGTGATCATCGCGCACCGGCCCGCGGCGCTCGTGCCGCTCGCCCTGCCGCTCGCCCTCGGTCCGGTGCGGAAGGTGCTCGGCGGGACGGGGGCCGGGACCTGATCCCCGTGCTCGGCGCGACCGGACGGCTCGAGCTGGTGTTCTCGCTGCTGCTTGCTCGTCGGCCTGGTGCTCTGACCTCGTCGGCACGCGCGACGCAAGCATCCGCGGAGCGACGGGCTCCTAGCCGAGGGCACAGGGCACAGGGCACAGGGCACAGGGCACAGGGCACAGGGCAGCGTGTCAGCGCGCTGAGCGCCCTGGGCGGCTCAGGCCCTGGTGTCCCCGTCGCTCGTGCCGTCCTCGGGGAGGTCGGGCAGGTCCGCGGCGCCTGCGTTGGAGTCCTCCACCCGCGTCT
Organism: Brachybacterium sp. GPGPB12; assembly: GCF_038396325.1. Taxonomy (NCBI): domain Bacteria; kingdom Bacillati; phylum Actinomycetota; class Actinomycetes; order Micrococcales; family Dermabacteraceae; genus Brachybacterium; species Brachybacterium sp. GPGPB12. The sequence goes on from NZ_CP149573.1 coordinate 1,451,392, forward strand.
CTCCGTCGATCCGGACCTCGTCGGCGAAGAGCCCGTCCTCGTACTCGGCGTCCTCGTCCACGGTCTCGCCGCGCTTCTCGACCCTGCGCTCGTGCGCGAGCTTCCAGCGCATCGCCGCGGCGTCCCGCAGACGGTCCAGGAACAGGATCGAGATCAGCATCGCGATCAACGCCGCGAGCACGCCGGCGAGCATCACGCCCACCCCGCTCACGGTGAGCACCCACCACAGGGCTATCCACAGGCCCAGGCGGATGACGGCGTAGAGCAGGAACTGTCGCATCGCTCCAGACTAGGTCCCCCGCCCGGGAACCCGCTGTCCGCGGAGGCGGCTCGGGGCCAGGATCACGCCGCGGGACTGCGCGCCGCGAACACAGCGCGGGACCTCGGGCCGCGATCACGGCGCGGGCCGCGAACAGTGCCGCGGACGCGACGGCCGCCCTGCCGTCGTCCGGTCTCGTCCCGCGTCCCCGCCCGGTTCGGATCCGGTCCCGCGCTCCCAATCCGGTCCCGAGTCCCCTATCCGGTCCCGAGTTCCCGATCCGGGCCCGAGTCCCAGGCCGCCGCCAGCCACGTTCCGAGTCCCCGGCCCGGTCCCAGGTCCGCGCCCTAGACTGTCCCCATGGCCCGCGGCATCCTGGCAGTCCTCTCGATCGCCCTGACCGTCTTCGCACTCGCCGACTGTGTGCAGACCCAGGACGACAAGGTCAGAGGTGTGCCGAAATGGGCATGGATCGTGCTGATCGTGCTGATCCCCTGGGTGGGACCGCTCACCTGGCTGTTCGTGGGCAAGGAGCGCTCCTGGGGCCGAGGCTCCTCCGGCAGTCCCGGTCCGCGGCGCGACGGCCCCCTCGCCCCCGACGAGGATCCCGAGTTCCTGCGCAAGCTCGACGAGGACATCCGCCGCGAGCGTCGTGAGCGTCGCGAGCGCGGCGAAGGCCCCGGCGACTCCGGCGAGTTCGACGACGGCCCCGGCGACAGCGGGACCGATACCGGCCGTAGCGCCTGAGCAGGCCGGGCCGGGAAGAGTCGCCTCGGCGATCCGCGCTTCGGCGCGACGCATGCCGTTTCCTGCTGGCTGGACCGGTCACCGGGTGTCTGCCGCTCCCGCTCTGCGAAGCTCTGCCGAGCCCTCCCACCGGAACGGATCGACGCCAGGTACCAGAAAGGTGGTACCCCATGTCGACCAACTGCACGTGCGCAGGTACCGACCCCGGCCGCACCACCGCTGCACAGAGTTGATCGACGTCAGGTACCAGGAAGCTGGTACCTGACGTCGATCAACTCGTCGCGCCGCGGCCCTGGCCTCGTCCGCACTGCGGCGGCCGGAAACACTTCGACGATCCGTTCCAGGTCCTGGAACGGATCGTCGATGAACTGCTCGCGCGGGCAGAGCCGGGACCGGAGCACCAGCCGAGGCCGGGGGATCCACCGGACGCGGCGCACCGGCCGCGGCCGGACCGCCAGCCCAGGGCGGAGGCTCAGCCGAGGCCGGAGTAGGAGTGCAGGCCGTTGATCACCGTGTTCACGATCGTGTAGTTGAAGACCACGGCGACGAAGCCGGCCAGGGCCAGGCCCGGCCGCACGGGAGCCGCGGAAGCCGCCGGTGGCGCGGGCGTGGAGGTAGGCCGCGTAGATCACCCAGATGATGAAGGTCCACACCTCCTTGGGGTCCCAGCCCCAGAAGCGGCCCCATGCCTCGCGGGCCCAGATCGCCCCGAAGATCAGGGTGAAGGTCCAGCACACGAACGCGACCGAGTGGATGCGGAAGCTCAGCGCCTCGAGGGAGGACGAGGAGGGCGACCGGTCCAGCACGTGCCCGAAGCGGCCCCAGTGCTCGGGGAACTCCTCGGTCGCGGCACGCTCGGCGAGGACGCGCTCGTGCTTCGCCTGGAGCGGCTGCATCGAGGCGACGACCGCGCCGAGGATCGACAGCGCCGTCGCCATGATCGCGACGCCGATGTGGATGTAGATCCAGTGGGAGTTCTGCAGGCTCGGGGTGAGCTCGGCAGCGGGCACGATCCAGAACGTCTGCGCGAGCAGCAGCACGAGCGAGACGGGGCCGACGACGAAGGTGCCCAGCGCCCGCGGCTCCGTGCGGCGCACGCTGAAGGCGAGGAAGGCGACCATCACGATCGCGGTGGAGGTGGTCGCGAACTCGTACATGTTCGCCCACGGGACGCGCTGGGTGGCGAGCGCACGGGAGATCACGCCGATCAGGTGCAGCAGGGTCGCGGCGGAGGCCAGCAGGAAGGCGAAGCGCGCGCGGACATGCCGCCGGACGCGGCGGGAGCCTCCCCGCGGTGCCCGTACCGGCGGTGCCCGGGGCGAGGGAATCCGAGCGGTCGGCGCCGGAGCCTGTGGAGCCGGCGCTCGCTGCGCCGGGGCGAGCGGCCACCGCGGTGCCGCCCACGGCGGTCGCCCCCTCCGCCTCGGCGCCCGAGGCGCCGACGCTCGTGGGGCTCATCTCCCTCTCCTGCGCCTCCTTCCGCTCGTCGGCGGCGAGACGGGCGTCGCTGCGGCGCTGGGAGGACGAGGCGAGATCGGCGCCGAAGCCGATCAGGGCGAGCACGTAGAGCACGATCGTCACCACGATGGCGAGGTTCGAGAGCTCTGCCAGCCGCTGGTTGATCACTGGGCACTTCCTTCTCGGGGTCCGCCCGAGGCGTCCGCCTCGGGGTGCCCGGACGGTGCGGCGTCCGGGAGCCGTTGTCCATCGTGCGCCTCCGAGAGCCGGGACGCCAGGGCCTTCACGTCGTCCGCGAGCGCGGGATCGTCGCTGCGGGCGAGCCCGGCGACCTCGAGCACGGTCGTGCCGCCCTGCTCCCGCACCCGCACCCACAGGCGCCGGCGCGGCACGAACAGGGAGAGGATCAGGCCGCCGACGGCGACCAGCGCGCTGATCAGGATCCAGCGCTCGAAGGGGTTGTGGGCGATGTCGAAGGCGGCGTAGCGCTTCAGCCCGTCGAAGCTGACGGTGGTGCCGTCGGCGAGGCTGTACTCCTGGCCGGGGTACAGCCGGATCAGCACCGGGTCGCCGTCCTCACCCGGGACCTGGGTGAGGGTGGTGAGGTCCACCTCGTAGGCGTTCTGCGGCACGCCGGAGTCCAGGCCCAGGTCGCCCTGGTAGACGGTGAGGGCGAGCCGCGGGTCCAGCGCGTCGGGGTAGAGGGAGCGCGGTCCCTGCTCGTCGATGGTGCCGGTGGGCAGGAAGAAGCCGACCACGGCGGTCTGCTCGGGCTGGGCGTCGGGCGCCTTGAGCACCACCTGGGAGGTGTAGTTCGTGTCCCCCATCGGGACGGTGATCAGCGGCCCCTCGGCGACGACGGTGCCCTCGGGGTCGGTCAGCGTGATCTCGGGGGCGTAGCCGTTGCCGAGCAGGTACATCGACGCGCCCGGGACGTGCAGGGGCTTGTTGACCTGGACCGTGCGGGACTCCTGCTCCTGACCGGGGGTGGTCACCTGCACGTCGGCCTCGAAGGAGCGCGGCTCGCCGACCTTCCCCGCCTCGCCGGGCTGGACGTAGGTGGCGCGGAAATCCTCGAGGGTGAAGCGGAAGTCGGGCAGGTCGTTCTCGTCGAACCAGGCCCCGGACTCGAAGGAGTCGTACTGGGTCAGGGAGTTCGCGAAGCCGCCGCCCTCGACCACCGTGACCTGTCCGCGGTAGCTGGTCAGGGTGCCGCCGGCGATGCACACCAGCACGCCGACCAGCGCGATGTGGAACAGGAGGTTGCCGGTCTCGCGCAGCGCCCCCGCTCGGCGCTGACGGAGCGGCCGGCCTTCTCCTCGCGCACCTCGGTGCGGTAGCGGGAGCGGCGCAGGCTGCGATGGGCCGTCTCGATCAGGGAGTCGGCCTGCGAGCCGGGCGACTCGAGGCGGGTGTACCCGGTGAAGCGGGTCAGGCGGGAGGGGGTGCGGGGCGGCTTCGCGCGCAGGCTGCCTCAGGTGCACGCCGACGCGCGGGACGATGCGACCGATCAGGGAGATGAACAGCAGCAGGTAGATCGCGGAGAACCACGGCGAGGAGAAGACCTCGAAGAAGCCCAGGGTGTCCAGGATCTCGCCCCAGCGGCCGTTCTCCTCGAGGAACTGCTCGGTCAGGGCCGGGTTCACGCCGCGGCGCGGGTAGAGCGAGCCGGGGATCGCGGCGACGGCCAGCGCGCATGAGCAAGCACGAGCGCCGTCTGCATGGAGGTCAGTTTGCCGCCACAGGAACAGCGGCGTGCCGCGCAGGCCCAGGGAGGGCGCGGCGGCGCGCTTCCCGTCGACCTCGGGCTTGCTGGACCAGGCGCCTGACTCCGACGGGCCCGTGCCGGATCCGCTCGCCTCGGCGCCTGCCTCGGCGGGGCCCGTGCCGGGACGCTCTGCGTCGTCGGTCCGGACGCCGCGGTCCGGACGGGGGTTCTTCTCGCTCATCACACCACCGGTTCGAAGGTCGCGATCAGGCCCTGCGGCTCGCTCATCCAGCTCGCCCACACCCCGGTCATCAGGAGCACGCCGATCGCGATCAGCGGCGCGCCGGAGAGCAGGCCGATGCTGCGGCGGTGGGCCGACAGCTTCCTGCTCAGCCCGAGCGCGCGCTCGAACAGCGGCGCGAAGAGCACGAAGGGGATGCCGAGGCCCAGGGAGTAGGCCAGCGCCAGGACGCCGCCGCGCACGGCCGCGCCGTCGCCGCCGCCGTCCAGGGACAGCGCCACGATGGCGGCGTAGGTGGGGCCGATGCAGGGGGTCCAGCTCAGGCCGAACACCAGCCCCATCAGCGGTGCGCCGAGCAGGCCCGCGTCGGGCTTCTTCGAGGAGATCGGCTTCGTGGCCGACAGCCCCGGGATCAGGCCCATGAACACCAGGCCCATGACGATCACGATCGCGCCGGCGACGCGGTTGATCCACACGGCGTGCTCCTGGAGGAGGTAGCCGACGGCGCCGGCGAAGCCGCCGAGCGCCATGAACACCACCGCGAAGCCGGCCACGAACAGCAGGGAGCCGGCGAGCATCCGCCCGGTGCCGGGCCGGCGCGGGCGGGCGGCGCGGCGGCCGGCGCCCTTCGCGGCGGGGGCGGGGCCGGGGCCCTGTCCGGCGAGGCCCGAGACGTACCCGAGATAGCCGGGGACCACCGGCAAGACGCACGGCGAGAGGAAGGCGACCAGGCCCGCTGCGGCGGCGACGGCGATCGCGAGCAGCAGCGATCCGGACAGGGCGGTCGCCTGGAAGGCGGCCCCGATCTCGGCGAGCATCATTCGGCGACCACCGCGTCGATCATCGCGCGGAGCACGGAGGGGTCGGCGGCGCCGGAGATGCGGGCGGCGACGCGCCCCTCGCGGTCGAGCACGAGCGTGGAGGGGACGGCGTTCGGGGCGACCTGGCCGCGCAGGGCGTACATGATCTCCGCGCCGGTGTCGGGCACCGAGGGGTAGGTGATCCCGTACCGCTCCTCGAAGGCCTGCGCGGGGCCGGCGGCGTCGCGCACGTTGATGCCGAGGAAGGAGACGCCCTTCTCGGCGTACTCCTCGTGGATGGCCTGGAGGTCCGGGGCCTCCTTGCGGCAGGGCGGGCAGGAGGCGTACCAGACGTTCAGCACGAGCACCTCGCCGCGGGTGTCCGCGAGGTCGACCGGCTCCTCGTCGAAGGTGGTGCCGGTGAAGGCGATCGCCTCGCCGCGCTCGGCGGCGGGGATCTCGACGGAGACGCCGTCTCCGGAGACGTACCCGGCCTCCCCGGAGGCATAGCGATCGGAGGTGTCGGTGCCGCAGGCGGCCAGCAAGCACGCCCAGCGGCGCCGCGGCGGCCACGCGGAGGAGGCCGCGCCGGCTCGGGACGGGGCGCGGGAACGTCATGTGAGCTTGCCTCCGGTCGCGTCGACGGCGCCGTCGTAGAGGGCGGCGGCGGGCTCGGCGTAGCCGACGTCCGACAGGTGCGGGCCGACGAAGCGCAGGCTCGTCACCGAGCAGAGGCCGCACTCGCGCCGGCGCGGGTCGTGGAACAGGGGCTTGCCCTCGGCGCGCGCCGGGTGACCCAGATCGGCGGCTGGTGCAGGACCAGCACGGCCTCGCGTCCCTCGGCCTCGGCCCGGGCCTCGTGCACGGCGGAGACCACGCGCGCGACCTGCTCCCGGTAGGGCTCGCCCCAGGAGGGGCGGAAGGGGTTGACGAACCAGCGCCAGTTGCGCGGGTCGGTGAGCTTCGCGTCGCCGTGGCCCATGCGCTGGCCCTCGAAGCGGTTGCCCGATTCGATGAGGCGCTGGTCCGTCGAGATCTCGAGGTCGTGCGCGGCGGCGATCGGGGCGGCGGTCTGCTGGGCGCGCAGCAGCGGCGAGGAGCGCACGAGGGCGACGTCGGCGCCGGCGAGGTGCTCGCCGACGCGGCGCGCCATCTGCTCACCACGGGCGCTGAGCCGGTATCCGGGCAGGCGCCCGTACAGGATGCGCTCCGGGTTGTGCACCTCGCCGTGGCGGACGAGGTGCACCGTGGTGGTGGTCATCGCTGGGGGCTCCCTCTCACTGTCGCAGGCTCTCGCGAGCCGCCTCACGGTACCAACCCCACCTCCGGATCAGCTCCGAGCCGGGGCGTCCTCGTGAGGTGCCGGACATCCGACGGCGATCGGGGCGTCCTCCGCGATGGTCTTGCCGAGGATCCGACCGAGCTCGAGCAGGTCGTCGTGGCCGATGACGTCCAGCAGGAGATCGCGGACGGAGCGCACGTGCGTGGGCGCGGCGCGCTCGAGGAGGGCCTGGCCCTCGGCGGTCAGCTGGGCCTGACGGCCGCGACCGTCGGAGGAGCAGCGCACTCGCTCGACGAGGCCCCGCTTCTCCAAGCGGGTGATGGTGTGGGTGAGGCGGGAGCGGGAGTGGACGACCTTGTCGGCCAGCTCGGACATGCGCAGGAACCCGCCCTCGGCCTCGTTCAGGCGCACCAGGATCTCGTACTCCCCCAGCGCCAGGTCGATCTCGGGGTCGGACTGCGGCGCGTCGCCGAACCGGTCGGTGAGCAGGGTGGTGGCGTAGAGGAAGGTGCGCCACGCCTCCTGCTCCTTCGCCGTCAGCCACAGCCCCTCGGGCGTCGAGGCGCGGTCCGCCTCGTCCTGCGCGCCATCGACCGCGGGGCTCACCGAGGCCGCCGCGACAGCCTGCTCCTCGCTTGACGTCGTGTCATGCATCACGTTTCCTCTTTCCGGGGACTCTTCCTCTTGCCATCATCCCTCATTTTAGTTTAGCTTTCAAGCACGGCGGTGCGGAACAGCCTGACCGGCGCCCGTCACCACCGGACCACCACCAGAAGGAGACATCTCATGAGCGACCTCACCCCCGGCACCTGGACCCTCGACCCCGCCCACACCTCCGTGGCGTTCACCGTGCGCCACGCCGGCATCTCGAAGGCCCGCGGCCAGTTCACCGATGTCGAGGGCGAGCTCGTCGTCGCCGAGGGCGGCGAGGACCTGGCCTTCACCGCGACCCTGAAGACCGAGTCGGTCTCCACCTCCAACCCCGACCGCGACGCGCACCTCAAGAGCGCCGACTTCTTCGACGTCGAGAACTACCCGACGATCACCTTCCGCTCCACCGAGCTCAAGGGCGACACCCTCCACGGCGAGCTGACCATCAACGGCATCACCAAGCCGGTCGAGCTCGACTTCGCCTACGAGGGCGCCGCGACCGATCCCTTCGGCGTCTACCGCGCAGGCTTCACCGGCGAGACCACCATCTCCCGCAAGGAGTTCGGCCTGACCTGGAACGCCGCCCTCGAGGCCGGTGGCGTGCTGGTCGCCGACTCCGTGAAGATCTCCATCGAGGCCGAGTTCACCGCGCCGACCGCGGCCTGATTTCCTGCTCTCCGGGGCGCCCCCGCGTCGCCCGGTCCGACGGGCCGTCCGCGCATGCGGGCGGCCCGTCGTCGCGCCCGGGGTCGTCATGTCCGGAATCATCACGTCCGGGATCGTCGCGGCCGCGCCCGCGCCTGCGCGCGACCCCCGCCGGTGCCCCGAACACGCGCGCGACCATCGCCGGCGCCTCGCCCCCGGCCCACGACCTCCGTCATCCGTTCGCCCCTCCGCCCGATATGGTGCCGCCCATGACCTCGCCGCACGTCCCCTCCCCCAGCGATCCCGACGCCCGCGTCCTCTACCTCACGCGGGAGGGTCGCCATCTGTGCGATGAGGCGGCGCCGGTGGTGCGGGCCGAGGCCGATCGCGCCGGCACCGCCGTCGAGGTGCGGGACATCGACGCCGACGCGCGCCTGCGCGAGCACTGGGACCACGACGTGCCGGTGATCATCGTGGACGGGAAGGTCCACGCCCGCTACCGGGTCGATGCCGAGCAGCTGCGCACCGCGCTGCGCCGTCGGCCCTGGTGGCGCCGCCTCGCCGGCCGCGCCTGAGGATCGCGGCAGGGCGCCGGCGCCCGCCGGCCGCGACCCACGGCCCGCGCGGCCGCGACCTACGGCCCGCGCGGTCGCGGCCCACGGGCGCCGTTCCCGAGGCGCGCACCGGACCGGCCGCATGCCCGCCCGACCGGCGGCGCCTGACATGCGAGAGCCCCCGCCATGCGGCGGGGGCTCTCGCATGTCAGGCGTCGCTCACTTCTTGTTGCGGCGCTGGTGACGGGTCTTGCGAAGCGGCTTGCGGTGCTTCTTCTTGGACATGCGCTTGCGTCGCTTCTTGACGACAGAACCCATAGGTAGCCTCTGTTCTGCAGGACGAGCCTGCGGTGTGATGCTGCGGATCTCAGATGCGCGGCCGGTCAGCGTGCGGGGCAGGCTGAGCAGTCTCGCGGGCCGACGCCCGGCCGACGCCACGGTCGACGATCCACTCTACACCGTCCCGCCGCCTCACTCACCGTGCGCGAGTGCGAGATCGCTCGCAGCCTGCCGTGCCCGGTGCGGCGTCTCGTCGACCGGCTCGACGACGAGATCCTGCGCGGTCCCCCGCACCCGGGCGGTGAGCAGGCGCCGCGCCCGACGACGGTGCCATGCGCCGCTCATCGCGGCGATCGCACTGCCGGCGACGCCCAGCAGGATCCCCGCCGCGATCGCGAGGACCAGCATCACCGTGGGCAGCGGGATCGGGATCCACAGCTCCTCGACCATCGGCATCGGCGGCGGGGGCACCCCGAGGAAGGCGAGCGCGGCGTTCAGGCCCAGCCAGCCGAGGCCCACCACGCCGATCAGCGGCGCGAGCCACTGCAGGACGTCCAGCACCCGCCACCACCAGGAGGTCTCCCCCGCGCGGAGGTCCGCCTCCGCGACCGCCTGGTCCAGGGCGTCCGGGAGCGCCTCCTCCTCGGAGCGGGCCGCGGCGCGGACGGCGGCGCGCCAGGGATCGCTGCCGCCGGCGGAGGCGTCGTCGGCGAATCGGCGCACGCCCCCGGAGGCGCGTGCGGAGGCCGCGGCGTCCGGGGCGGGCAGGGAGGTGCGCTCGAGGCCCTCCCCGTCGCGACCTCGGCCGATGCCGAGCCGGGCCAGGGGATCCGCGCGCACGGAGCGGATCCAGCGCAGCGGCGGCCAGCCGACGCGGCGCGCCGCCCGATGGCGGTAGGAGCCGCCGACGGCGCGGGCGACGGGCTCGACCCGGGCGGCGAGGGAGAGGTCCTCGACCAGGGTGTCGATCGCGGCGGGGCTTGAGCGCTCGGCCATGCCGGTGGGATCTGCCGCCTCGCGCGACCGTGCGGCGGCTCCGCGCACGTCGGCCCGATGCCGCTCCACCACGGCCTCACGGGCGCGGGCGATGCCGAGCAGGTGCTCACGCGGCTCCTCGACCCCCTCCCCGGTCTCGGCGGAGGCGGCGAGGACGGGCGCGCTCTCGAGCCCGTCGGCGCGGGCGATCTCGGCGAGGGAGGCGAGCACGCCCTCGCGCTCGGCCTCGCGGAGCCGGTCCACCTGGTTCAGCACCAGCACGGTGACGGCGTCGTGGCCGGCGAAGGGACGCACGAACTCGTGGTGCAGCAGCGCGTCGGCGTACTTCTGCGGGTCGGTGACCCACACGATCACGTCGACCATCCCGGTCATGCGCTCGGCGATGTCGCGGTGGGCGGATTCGACCGAGTCGAGGTCCGGCAGGTCCAGCGGCACGACGCCGGGAGTGCCGGCGTCGGTGCGGCGGGCACGACGGCCGCGGGCAGGCTTGTTGGCCGCCCGGGCCAGCGCCGTGCCCTCGTCGAGGGCGTGGCGCTCCTCGACCTCGAGCCAGTCCAGCGGCGCCTCGCTGCCCGCGTCGCCGAGCACGGCGGCGAGCGGCGCGGAGGTGGTGGGGCGGCGCACCGCCGCGCGGGCCACGTCCTTGCCGATCAGGGCGTTCAGCAGGGAGGACTTCCCGGAGCCGGTCGCGCCGAACAGTCCGATCACGGTGTGCTCGGCGGAGAGGGCGCGGCGGCGGTCGATCCTCTCCAGCGGCTCGCTCGTCCCGGTCAGGGCCTCGCCGGGGGCGATCCCGTCGAGTGCGGCGAGCGCCCGGTCCAGGGCGTCGAGCCGTTCGTGCAGCGGGGTGGTGCGGGGGCGGCGGAGGCTCATCGGGTCTCCTCCCGGATGTCGCGGGCGAGGGCGGCGAGCGCCTCGGCGTCGGCCTCGAGCTCCTCCGCGGCGTCGTCGTCGCCGAGCGCGTCGAGCCGGTCGAGGAAGGGGGCGGAGCGCTCGGCGACCAGGGCGTCGAGCCGGCCGGTGAGGGACTCCCGGGCGGCCTTCGCCATGCGCCTGACCGCCTCGTCGCCGAAGATCGCCTCGAGCGACCGCTGGCCGACGACGGCGGTCGCGGCCCCGGCGCCGACCTCGAGGCCGGTGGGGATGAAGGCGGTGGAGGCGAAGACGACGACCATCAGCGCGACGCCGACGACGTTCACGCCGAGGGAGAGCACCCGCGCCTTCGTGCGGCGGTCGGCGCCCTCGGCACGGACCAGCTCGAGCACGTCGCCCTGCCAGGCGCGCACCGCGGCGCGGACCTGCTCGGGGTAGTCCTCGTCGATCCGGGTGAGGTCCTGGCCCTCGGCGAGGGAGCGTCCGGCGGCGCTCGCGCGCCAGGCGGCGTCGGCCCGCTCGGCGCCGCGCGCCGTCTCGTCGACGACGACGTGGACGAGTCCGCGCCGAGCGCCTGCTCGGCCTCGACCGCGGGGGCGGGACGGCCCGAGAGCATCTGGCCGAGGCGGTCCCGGGCGCGGGTCACGAAGGACTCCACGCCGCGGAAGAACTCGCCGGTCCCCACCACGTCCTGCCAGCGGGCGAGCACCTCGCCGCGGAGCAGGGAGCCGTCGCCGAGGGCGGCGTCGATCCGCTCCCGGGAGCCGGAGAACGCGGCCACGGCCTCCTCGCGCGGCCGCCGGCGCTCGTCGTCCTGGAGCGCGGCGTGCTCGGCGATGTGGTGGGCGGAGGCGGCGAGGCCGTCGACGGCGCCGGCGAGGGTGCGCCGGGCGATGCGGCGCCGTCCCTCCCCGTCGGCCGCGAGCGCGGTGAAGTGCGCGGCGAGCTCGGCGATCACCTCGGGCGGGAGCATGCCGTCATCGTCGATCGTGGTCTCGGGGACCAGGAAGAGGCGGTCCACCTCGACACCCTGCCGCTCGAGCATGGAGGTGAGGTCGGCGGCGAGCTCCTCGGCCACGCCGCCGCGGTCCGGGATGCGGTTCATGACCACGTCGACGGTCACGTCGCGCTCGGCGGCGGTGCGCGGACCTCCCAGGGCACGGCGTCGGCGTAGCGGTTGGCGGTGGTGACGAAGAGCCACAGGTCCGCGGCGCGCAGCGAGGCGCCGGGCGAGCTCGCGATTGCCCTTCGCGACCGAGTCGATGTCCGGGGCGTCCAGCGGCGCGAGGCCCTGCGGGATCCGCTCCTCGGCGTGGAGGGCCAGCGAGGTCGCGGGGTCCACGTCGCCGGTGGTGTCCTGCGCCCCGGGCGCCTCGGCATCGGCGGCGCCAGGGCTCGCGCCGCCGTGGACGCGGGCGAGGCCGGGAAGGATGCGGGTGCCGGTGAACCAGGGCTCGTCGGCCGGGTGGTGGAGGAGCACGGGCCGGCGCGTGGTGGGGCGGATCGCGCCGGAGCGGCTGACCGGCGCGCCGACCAGGGCGTTGACGAGCGTGGACTTGCCGGCGCCGGTGGAGCCGCCGATCACGACCAGCGGCGGCGCGTCGAGGGAGGCCAGGCGGGGGGTGACGTGGTCGGCGAGCTGGGAGAGGGCGGCGCGGGCCTCGGTGCGGGCGGCGCCTGAGCCCTCGACGGGCGGCGGCGGCGTGAGCGTGCGCAGGTGCTCCGCGAAGGTGTCGAGCACCTGGGTGGTCCGATCGGTCATGGCTCCCCCGGGGATGGTCGGGTGCGGGCCCCGGGCACGGGGCACCTGGGCGTCATTGTGGCAGGTCGTCGGGAGCGTCGTCCCTCGAACGGGGGCCGCACCGGCGAGGCGGGGCCGACGGATCGCCCGGCCCGGCCCGGGACCGCTCAGTCCAGGAAGGGGTCCAGTCCCCACTCGGGGAAGGCTCCCCGGCGAGTCGCCTGGACCGACCGGTCGAGCGGGTCCTCGGGGTCGAAGCCGTGCTCCCAGGCGCGCACGGCCAGGGGGCGGTCGTCGCCGAAGCTCCGCACCGACGGCTCCGGGGAGAGGCCGTGCTCGGTGCGGGCGCGCTCGGCCGCCGCGAGGAACTCCTGCGGCGGCGGCGCGGCCGGGTCGATCGGCTCGCCCGTCGCGACCGCGAGCAGGTGGGTCCAGGAGCGTGGGACCACGTCGATCACCGCGTATCCGCCGCCGCCGAGGGCGAGCCAGCGCCCGCCGCACACCTCGTCGGCCAGCTCCTTCATCAGCATCATCACCTCGCGCCGCGCCTCGAGGGTGACGGAGAAGTCGGCCAGCGGGTCGCTGCGGTGGGTGTCGGCGCCGTGCTGGGTGACCAGCGGCGTGGGCTTCACCGCCCGGACCAGGGCGGGGACGGTCGCGCGGATCGCCCGCACCCAGCCGTCGGCGGTGGTGCGGGGCGGGAGCGGGACGTTGATCGCCGTGCCCCGCGCGGAGGGTCCGCCGGTGTCCTGGACGAAGCCGGTGCCGGGGAAGAGCCTCTCCCCCGTCTCGTGGATCGAGAGGGTCACGGCGCGCGGCTCGTCCCACAGGGCGCGCTCGACGCCGTCGCCGTGGTGGACGTCGACGTCGACGTACATCACCCGCTCCTCGCCCACGTCCAGGGCCCGGCGCACAGCGAGGGCGGCATCGTTGTAGACGCAGAAGCCGGAGACGCCGCCGGGCTTGGCGTGGTGCATGCCGCCGGCGACGTTGACCGCGCCGCGCACGTGGCCGGCGAGGATCGCGTCGACCGCGGCGAGGGAGCCGCCGGCGATGCGGGCGGAGGCGGTGTGCATGCCGAGGAAGGGCGGGACGTCGTCGCCGCCGATGCCGAAGGAGATCAGCTCGTCGAGGTCCTCGGCGGTCAGCCCCTCGAAGCCGGGCGAAGACCGCCTGACCGCCTGGACCAGGGCGGGGTCGTGGACGGTCCGGAGCTCCTCGTCGCTCGCGACGGGGGCGGGCAGGGTCCGCACGCACTCGCGGTCCAGCACCCCGGCCGCGCCCGCGAGGATCCGGGTGAGCGTGAGGCGGATCGGGGCCATCGGATGGTAGGGCCCGAAGTCGTACTCGCACAGGGCGTCGTCCCAGACGATCCCGACGCCGTCGGGGGCGGGGACCTGGGCAGGGGCGGGCACGTCGGCGGGCATGAGGTGAGCGTACCGAGGATCGCGAGGGACGGGTGTTCGCGCGGGACGGGTCTAGACTGCCGCGGACGCGACCGCCGGTCGCCACGAGGACGAAGGATGCGATGACCGAACGGGGGACCCGGCCCACCCGCCGGCGGCTGTCGGGCCCTGCCCTGCACGCCCGCCGGCAGGGCCTGCGCGATCACGCCAGGTCGCTGACCAAGGCGACCCCGGCCCGGATCACGCTGAGCGTGTTGACCCTGCTGATCGGCGTGTTCACGGCGCTCCTCTCGCGCCGATCGCGACGCGCGACGGTCAGGGCACCGATCTCATCGACGCGCTGTTCACCGCCGTCTCCGCGATCTGCGTGACCGGGCTCGTCACCGTCGACACCGGCACCCACTGGTCGACCTTCGGGCTGACCGTGATCATGGTCGCGGTGAAGCTCGGCGGCCTGGGGCTGATGACCGTCGCCTCGCTGCTGAGCATCTCGGTGATGCACCGGCTCGGTCTCGCCCAGCGGGTGATCACCGCGCAGGAGACCCGCGCCGAGCGGCTCGCCGAGGTGGGCGGGGTGTCGCGGGTCATCCTCATCACCTCCACCGCCTTCGAGATCGCGACCTTCGTGGCCCTGACCCCGTACATGGTCATCACCGAGCACGGGGTCGGGGAGTCCCTGTTCCTGGGCCTGTTCTACGCGATCAGCGCCTTCAACAACGCGGGCTTCGTGCCCGAGGCCGCGGGCACTGCGCAGTACCTCGGCGACCCGTTCTTCACCATCCCGATCGGTCTCGCCGTGCTGGTCGGCTCCCTCGGCTTCCCCGTGATCCTGGTGGTGGTGCGGAAGTCGCGCTCCCCGCGGAAGTGGAGCGTCCACGCGAAGCTGACCCTCACCACGACGGCGCGCTGCTGGTGGTCGGGTTCGGCGGCTATCTCACGATGGAGTGGTCCAACCCCGCCACGCTGGGGAGCGAGAGCGTGGGCACGAAGGTGCTCGCCGCGGGATTCGCCGCGATCATGCCGCGCTCGGGCGGCTTCGCGACGCTGGACGTGGGCCAGCTGACCACCGAGTCGCGCCTGCTGACGGATCTGCTGATGTTCATCGGCGGGGGCTCCGGCTCCACCGCGGGCGGCATCCGCGTGACCACCTTCGCGCCGCTGATGCTGTCGATCTGGGCGGAGATCCGCGGCAACCCCGACGTCGAGGTGTTCGGCCGGCGCATCCCTCACGACACGATCCGCCAGGCCATCGGGGTGCTCGTCATGAGCGCCGCGATCGTGTTCGCGGCGACCTTCCTGCTGCTGCGGATGACCCCGTACTCGCTGGACCAGGTGCTCTTCGAGTCACTGTCCGCCTTCGGCACCGTGGGGCTGTCCACCGGGATCACCCCGTCCCTGCCCACCGAGGCGAAGGCCGTCCTCGCGCTGTGCATGTACGTGGGACGACTCGGGCCGATGGCCCTGGGCGCCGCCCTCGCCGTCCGCTCCCGGGTGCGGATGATCCAGTACCCCGAGGAGCGGCCGATCGTGGGCTGAGCCCGCCCTGGGCACGGTCCTGCCCGGGCGCCGACGGCAGGGCCCGTCCGGGCGGGCCTAGACTGACCCGGCCCACGAACTGCACGGCGGCCGTCCGCACGGCGTCCGTCCCCGCGGCGCCCTTCGGCTCCGTGCCCGGCCGCACCGTCCCGGTGGCACTCCCCGTCCCCCTCCGACCGCATCCAGCTCGACCGCGCCCGACCTGAAGGAGCCGACATGTCCCGCACCGCCCGCGACGAGGGCGTCCTCGTGATCGGCCTGGGCCGCTTCGGCGCCGCGATCGCCCTGACCCTCGAGAAGCTCGGCACGCAGGTGCTCGCGATCGACACCGATCCGGACCTCGTCCAGAAGTACTCCGGCCAGCTCACCCACTTGGTGCGGGCCGATGCGACCCAGCCCGAGGTGCTCGAGCAGGTCGGTGCCGGCGGCTTCCGCACCGCGGTGGTGGGCGTGGGCACCTCGATCGAGTCCAGCGTGCTGATCGCGACGAACCTCGTGGACCTCGGCAAGCCCGTGATCTGGGCGAAGGCGATCTCCCCGCCCACGGCCGGATCCTGCGGCGCATCGGCGCCCACCACGTCGTCTACCCCGAGGCCGATGCCGGCAAGCGCGTGGCGCACCTGGTCAACGGCCGCCTCATGGACTTCATCGAGTTCGACGACGACTTCGCGATCGTGAAGATGCGCCCGCCGCGCGAGGTGCAGGGCATGACCCTCGCCGACTCCGACATCCGCCAGCGCTTCGGCGTGACCGTGGTGGGCGTGAAGTCACCGGGCAAGGACTTCACCTATGCGGTGCCGGAGACGGTGGTCGCCGCGCACGACCTGCTGATCGTCTCCGGCCGCACGGGCCAGATCGAGAAGTTCTCCCAGCGCGCCTGAGCGCCGCGGACACCATGCGCGCCGACCAGGGCGAGCACCGGCTCTCCCGGGCCTGGGCCTGTGCTTCCGGGGCCGGACCGGCCGTGGCAGGTCCGCTCCGGGCCTGGCGTGCCGGGGTGTGGTCAGGTGCCGGCGCGTGGCGTGCCTCTATGCCTATATCGGCGTAGTGGTACGCCACACGCCAGTAACTGACCATCTGACGGGGCCGCGGCCGGAGCGGCAGGGTGACCGGTGCCCCTACCGCTCGCAAGCTCGCAGCACGTCGATCAGCCAGCGCCCCCTGCTGATCTCCTACCGCTCGCAAGCTCGCAGCACGTCGATCAGCCAGCGCCCTCCCTGCTGATCTCCTGCCGCTCGCAAGCTCGCAGCACGTCGATCAGCCTCTGCTCATCGCGCGGGAGGAGTCGGCCGCGGCGGCCATCGCGGCGGCGACGCCGGCGCGCACGCCCTCCCGCTCGAGGGCGGCGAGGCCCTGCACGGTGGTGCCGCCGGGGCTGGAGACCGCGTTCTTCGCGACGGCCGGGTGGGTGCCGCTCTCGGTGAGCAGGGTCGCGGCGCCGCGCACCGTCTGTCGCACGAGGGAGGCGGCGAGGTCGCGCTTCAGCCCGAGCCGCACGGCCTCGTCGGTCATCGCCTCGATGAGCGTGAAGACGAAGGCGGGCATCGAGCCGGCGGTGCCGATGAAGGCGTGGACCTGCTCCTCGGTGATGTCCACGGCCACGCCGGCGCTCGAGAACAGGGCGTGCAGCGGCGACATGCCGCTCGTCGGAGACGGCGTCGCCGCGCATGAGGCCCACGGCACCCTCCCCCACCGAGATGGGGGTGTTCGGCATGGCACGGGCGACGGCGGCGCCCGACGGGAGCGCGTCCTGGATCTGCGCGAGGGTGGTGCCGGCGGCGAGGGAGAGCACCACGGCGCCGCCGGGGAGGTCGTCCCGCGGCTCGGCGACGAGGTCGAGGATCTGGTAGGGCTTCACGCCGAGAACGACGACGTCGGCGCCCTCGACCGCGCCGGCCCGGGAGGCGGCGGCGGTCGCGCCGAGCTCCTCCGCGGCGCGCTCGCTGCTGGCCGGGCTCGAGTTCGCGATCCGCAGGTTCTCGGGACGCACCCCGGCGTCGAGCATGGTGCGGCCGACGGGCCCGCCCATGTTCCCGGCCCCGATCAGGGCGACGCGGATGGCGGAGAGGTCGATGCTGTCGGTGCTCGTGTCAGTCATGCCGCCAGGGTACGGCGCAGGCGTCGGGGCGCGGGGGCCGTCCCGGCGGGCGCTCTCGGGCCTACGCCGCGCGTGCGGCGAGGCGGGACTCGACGAGGACGAGCAGCCTGCACGGCCGCCACGCCGACGAGGGCGAGGAGCAAGATCATCGGCCAGTCCGCGCCCGGGCGCCGCAGGGCGCCCGAGGCGTCCTGCCACGGCCAGAGGCGCGCAGGGCGCCGATCATGACGCCTGCGAGCACCACCATGGTGCCGCGGTGGTGACGGGTCAGCAGGATCCGCATGAGCTTCACGATGACCACGAGCCCCACGAGCGCCCACAGCCCGAACCAGGCGACGTAGCCGAGGTCCCGCTGGTCCACGGCCTCCAGGGTGGGCTGGTAGAGGCCGACGCTCAGCAGCAGGAAGGACCCCGAGACGCCGGGCGCGACGAGCGCGCACACGGCGATCGCGGCGGCCGGGGCGACCACCCACGGGCTCGGCTCGAGGGAGGTCGAGGGCAGGGAGGTCAGCAGCGCCCGCCGACCGCGCCGAGGGCGAACAGGCCGAGCTCCGCTCCGCGCCACGCCCCGCCGGAGAGCCGCACTGGCACCAGCACGGAGCCGGCGACGAGGCCGAGGAACAGGGCGCGCATCGTCTCGGGATGGTCCTCGACGAGACCTGCGATAGGCCCGGCGATGGTGAGGACGGCGGCCGCCATGCCGACCAGCAGCGGAAGCACGAGCGGCCAGTTCACGCCGCGCAGCTGCTCACGCGCTCCGGCGAGGCGCTCCGGCCCGGTCACGAGGCGACGGGCGGCGGCGGTGATCCGGTGCCCCACCTCGATCAGCTCGTCGTAGATCCCGGTGACCAGCGCCACGGTGCCGCCGCTGACGCCGGGCACGGTCTCGACCACCCCGATCAGCGCGCCGCGCAGGAGGTTCCCGAGCGGATTGCGGTGGCGCGGGAGGTCGGTGTCGGCGGGGGCGGCGGGGGCGGTGTCCGTCATGCGGCCAGCCTACGGAGCCGGGCGCCAGGTCCCGGCACCGGACGGAGCGGCGAGTGACCGACCCCGCGCCCGGACACGGGAAGCCGTCGCCGGGGCGGTCAAGGGCGCGGCGAGCAGTGACTTGCTCCCCCGTCCGGTCAGCGGTCGCGCCCCCAGTGCGGGGGCACGTCGCCGCTGAGGCGGGCGTCGTTGGACTCGTCGGCCCCGGGCTCGGGGGCGTCCTCGGCGAGGCGGTCCGGGAGCACCTTCGGCTCCTCGCCGCGCGAGGCGGCGGGCGCGGCCGCGCCCTGCGCCTCCCAGTCGATCGGCTTGCCTGTCACGGAGGAGACGACGACCCGGCGGGCGGGCCTCGCCGCTCTCCCGCGGGCCGACGCTTCCCCGTCGGCCGCGGAGCCGGTGCTCACTGCCGCTCCTGGTAGCGGCGGATCGCGCTGGAGACGGAGACGTCCAGCGCCACGGAGCGTTGCTCGAAGCCGAGGAAAGCGCGCACCTCGGTGGCCAGATGCTCCTCGAGCCGGGCGCGGCCATCGGAGCAGATGTACTCCACCACTGCGTCGAAGTCGTCGCTGGAGTAGAAACTCAGCGGATGACCGGCAGGAATCTGGGGGCGGGGCAGGCGATGGCGGATCGTGCCGACGCCGGAGGGCGAGTCGGAGCTCTCCTCCTCCTGGACCAGGCGCGGCGCCCGATCCAGGGCGCGACGGATCCGCTCGGCCTCCCCGTCGGGGTCGATGAACAGGGCCCAGGACCACACGCGCTCGGTCGCCCAGCCGGCGGCCTCGAGGCGCTCGGCCCGCGACCGGTCGCGCTCGCGCTGGCTGGGGGTGTCGACGTAGTGGGCGCCGTCGGTGTCCACGGCCAGCAGGAGTCGGCCGGGCATGTCCGGGTGGCCGAGCGCGAGCTCGATCCGGTCCGCGGACAGGCCGAAGTCCCGCTCGACCAGCAGGCCGAGCCGGCGCAGGCGGTCGGCGAGGTCCTGGACGAGGGCGTCGGTCTCGAGCTCGCGCGGGGCCCGCTCGGCCTCCGGCTCGGGCCGCGCGGCGGCGGGCTCGTCGGCGTCGGACGGCGCCTCGGCGCCCGCGGGCGCGTCGGAACCGGCGGCGCCACCGGTCGCGGCCTGGGAGGCGCCGTCGGACTCCGGCGCCGGTCGCTCCGCCTCCTGACCGGTCCCGGCGCCGTCGGTCTCCGCCGCCGGTCGCTCCGCCTCCTGTCCGGTCCCGGCGCCGTCGGCCTCGGGGTCCGCGCTCTGCGGGGAGCCGGCGGACTTGCGGGCCAGCGCCGCCTCGATCGCGGCATCGAGGTCCTCGTCGGAGAGCTCCTGCGCGAGCGCCGGCTCCGTGGGAGCGGCCGGCTCCGCCGCGGCGCCGCCGGGGCCCTCCTGCACGGCCCCCTCGCTCCCGTCCGGGGCGGGGGCGGCGGGTGCGGCGCGCGGCGCCTCGGGGGCGGGCGGGGCGATCTCCTCGTCGCTGCCGGTGAGCGCGGCGACGTGGGGGACGACGGGGACGTCGTGCCCGCCCTGCGCGCACCCAGAGCAGGGCGCGCAGGTCGCGGGCGCCGTCGGAGCGCGGCCGGGCGTGGTCGAGGTCCTGCACGGCGAGGGAGGAGACCACGGTGGTGCGGCCGCGGGCGCGGGTGATGACGGTGGCGAGGGCCTTGCGGCCGCTCTCCTCGGACAGCGGTCCGAAGCGGTGCAGCGACCGGCCGTGCGGGGTCTTCCCGAAGCCGATCGAGACGATGATGTCGTCGCGCGCACGGAGGTGGCCTGCGCGGCGGGCGCGACGGTGAACACCTCGCGGGCGCCGGGGTCGAAGTACTCGCGCGGCGCCGGGATGACGGAGACGGTGTTCATGATCCGCTCCATCAGGCGCCGGGCGTGCTCCTCGGTGAAGGTGAGCACGGCCAGGGACCGCTCGGGGCGGGTGCGGGCGTGCTCGATCACGAGGTCGGTGACACGGCGCGGCTCCGCCTCGGTGGACTCGACGTACTCGGTCCCCTCGGTGACGGGGCCGCGGCCGTTCTCGACGGTGACCAGACGGTCCTGCTCGGGGGCGACGGGGCTCGGCACGGCCACGACCTCGCCGACCAGGGCGCGGCGCTGGGCGAAGCCGCGCGCCCCTCGGTCGCGGGATGGGGATCGCGCAGGATCTCCTGGTGCGGGGCGATGCGCGCGATGTCGTCGAGGAGGCTCGGGACCGAGTCCCCGCCGTACTCGAGCACATCGCCGACGACGACGGTCTGCGACGCCCGCACGATCGAGGGCGCGCCGCGGCGGTGGGCAGGCGCCCGCCGTCGGCGACGATCAGCACGTCGAAATGGCGTCCCCGCGGGATGACCTGCGGGACCAGGTACGGGGAGGCGAGCCAGGCGGGGCGGGCCGCGAAGAGGATGTCCTCGTACTTCGCGGCGAGGTCGCGGATGGACACGGTCGAGGAGCGGGCGAGCTCGGCGATCGCGGCGCGGGAGGTGTCCGGGTAGAGCTTCATCGTCGCCACCCTCGTCTCGTCGGCCGCGGCGTGCACGCGGGCGGAGGCGTCGGCGAGATAGGCGGAGTCCAGGCGGCGGAACCGCTCGGCGACCTGGGAGAGGGAGGTGCCGTCGTACTGGGAGATGGTCGGCTCGGCGCCGGCGATCAGCTCGAGGACGCCGCGCCACCAGGCCAGCTCCAGCTCGGCGCCGACCTGGTCGATCGGGACGCGGCGGGCACGGAGGTCCTCGACGAGCTCGCCGAGGCCGTCGAAGCCGAGTCGGCGCAGCGGCTCGGTGCGCCGCGGGAGGGTCTCGAGGTCGTGGCGGTCCGCGGCGAGGGCCTCGACACGGCGCTCGAGCTCGTCGAGGTCGGTGCGGGCGAGGTCGGCGCCGGCTCCGGTGCCGTCCAGCGGCGACGGCGAGCTCGTCGAGCACCTTCTGCGAGCGGGCGGCGATGCGGTGGATCTGCTCGAGGTCCTCGGGCAGGGACGGCCGCGAGGGGCTCCCCTCCGTCTCGGCGGCGTGGCGGCGCCATTCCTCGACCACGTCACGGGCTTCGCCGAGGTCGCGGTGCAGGTCCGGGGACAGGGAGGCGGGGGCGCGCAGTGCGGCGGCCTCCTTCTTCAGCCGCCGACGGGCGCCGAAGCCCATCTCCACGCCGCGCTCCTCGCGCCAGCGCTTGTCGGCGGTGGCGGCGACGAGATCGGGCGACGGGGCGGCGAACACGGCGGACTGGAAGGTGCCCAGCGGCGCCTGCACCCGGTCCAGCGGCGCGAGGCGCTCGCCGAGCTGGACGAGGGTCGCGGGCTCGCGCAGGCCCAGCTCGCCGCCGGCGCGGGCACCGGCACGACGCAGGCTGCGGCAGGATCTCGCCGCGCGCGGCTGGTCCACGAGCTCCTCGGCCCGCGATGCCTGGGTGTCGGAGCTGATCGGCGCGCCGTACCAGGCGGTCTGCTCGGGACCGGTGGAGAGCACGCCCACCTCGGCGGCCTCGCGCGGCCGCCTCGGCGTAGCGGTCGCGGTCCTCCCCCACCATCTGCGCGGCCACGGAGCCGGGCAGGCGCACGGAGGTGCGAGGGGCGGGGTGGAGGCGGGTCAGCGCGGCGAGCGCAGAGATCGCGTCGTGTGCGGAGGCGTCCCACGGCTCCTGGATCCGGTGCATCGCCTCGACGTGGCCGACGAGGATGTCGCGGCTGGCGCCGAGCTCCTCGGGCGCGGCGTCGTCCGGACCGAGTCCGTGGGAGCCGGCGCGGCGCAGGGCGCGCAACAGCGAGGCGGAGGCGTTGCGGCCGCAGGGACGGGTCCGGGGAGAGGTCGAAGACGAGCTCCTCGAGACCGCGGCGACGAGCGATCTCGACGAGCTGGGAGAGGTTGCGGCGGCGCTGGGAGACGATCAGGACGCTCTTCCCGCGGGCGTTGAGCTCCTCGGCGAGGTCGACCACGAGGTCGAGGCTGGAGGTGCCGGGCGGGGTGGGCACGGCGAGGTCCCCGCCGGCCAGGACCCGTTCGAGCACGGCGCGGTGGCCGGGGTCGACGGCGGCGACCAGCTCGTCCTCAGGAACCTCCGGGGCCATTCCCTGCTCCGCGCCGCGCACCTCGGTGCGGGCGGTCTCGTCGCCGGCGAGCGCGGCGACCAGCGGCGAGGCGGCCCAGTCCTCGCGCGCCTCGGCGAGGTCCTCGGCGACGGAGCCGGCCGCGTCCATCATGTTCCCGACGACGAGGGCGTGCAGGACGCGGAAGCCGGTCAGCGGCTGGCCGAGGGAGCGGAAGGCGTCCAGGACGGGGTTGGGGTCGAAGCCGTGCGCACCGTCGGTCGTGGCCAGCGGCGCGCGGGCGTCGACGGCGACGCCGGCCTCGCGCAGGGCGCGCAGCAGGACGGGGTTGAGGTCCGCGGTCGCGTCGACCTCGAGGTCGACATCCTCGCGGGCGTTGCCGCGCAGGCGAAGGGTCACGGGGCGCACGAGCACGGGGGCGTGGATCGGCTCGGAGCCGTCCTCGGGGTACCAGATCGCCTCGCCGATCCCGAGATGGCAGGTGGTCAGCCCCACCTCCTCCGCGTGCCGCTCGGCGACCTCGCGGATGGTGCGGGCGTGGGCGCGGGCGTCGGCGAGCGCCCCGACCTCGCGCACCAGGGAGGACAGGCGCGTGGGGCCGCGGCCGGCGAGGAGCCGCGCGAGCCCGGAGGGGTGGGAGTGGGTGAGGTCCAGGACCGTGCCGCCGGCACGGATCTGGGTGAGGAAGGAGGGGGCGGTGACGCCGCCGGTGATCTGCTGGGCCCAGCGGTCCAGGGCGTCGGCGACGCCGTCCTCGCGGCTGAGCGGTCGGTGCTCGCGGCGGACCACGGGCACGCCGTCCTCGTCCTGCTCGGGCGCGATCCCGGCCCCGACCTCGTCGAAGCGGTGGTCGAGCACGACCTCGTAGCCGCCGGTCCGCGCCGGCTCCGCCGGAGGCTCCTCGCGCCGCGGCGCGGCGGGTGCCGGATCGGGGCTCGCGGAGGCCTCCTGCTGATCCCCGGACCGCTCGCCGCGACGCTCCCGGGCGAGGGCCGACAGGGCGTCGTCGCGCGACGGCGCCTCCTGGCCCGTGCTCTCCGGTCGCTTCTTCCCGCGCAGGAAACTCCACATGGGAGCCCACGCTACCGGGAGCGCGGCCCGCGTCAGCGCAGGCGTGCCGCCGTGGGACGCCCGACCTGCTCACACCTCGTGCAGGCGCACCGAGCTCTCCTGCAGATGGGCGCGGAGGTCCTCGGGGACGGGGCCGGCGATGATCAGGTCGGTGAGCACGGAGACGGGGCAGATCCCGGCGAGCGCGCGGTGGCCGATCTTGTCGGCGGTGGCGAGGCCGACGACGCGGCGGGAGTGGCCGATCATCATCCGGGTGACGCCGGCCTCGGCGTCGGAGTTGCAGGTCAGGCCCGCGCCGAGGTCGAGTCCGACGGTGCCGACGAACATCGTGTCCAGCCACAGGTCGCGCATGGTGGCGGTGGCGAGGGGGCCGGTGAGCTCGAAGGAGTAGGGCTCGGCGACGCCGCCGAGCACGACGGTGCGCACGGAGGGGCGCGGCACAGCCTCGGTCGCGATGTTCAGCGCCGCGCAGACCACGGTCAGGCCCGGCGTCCCGTCGCGGGAGTCGAGGTCGGAGCGGGAGACGGCCCGGCGGGCGGCGGAGGTGGTGGTGCGCCCGCCGTTGAAGCCGATGATCTGCCCGGGCTCGACGAGGGAGGCGGCGCGGTCCGCGACCCGCTCGCGCTGGCCGGAGCCCTCGTCGGCCGCGCGCGGGACGCTGGCGAGGGAGTAGGCGACGTCGACCGCGACGATCCCGCCGTGGGTGCGGCGGGCGAGCTGGGCCCGCTCCATCTCCATGAAGTCCCGTCGCACCGTGGACTCGCTGACCTCGAGGTCAGCGGCGACCTCGGCGACGCTGAGGCGCTTGGTGGTGGTCAGCAGCGAGAGCACGTGGTCCCAGCGGGCGCCGCGTCCCCTCGCTGCGCGGCGCGGCGCCTCGGACGGGCTCGAGGGGGTCGACGGGGAGGGGCGGGGCCCGGCTTCGCGCATGCTCACGCAGACAGTATTGCGCGCTTTGCGACTGATCACGCCTGTCGCGCGCAGTTTCGACCAGATCTGGTCGGATCGTCGGGTCACGTTTGAGTCACGGCGGCGGGGCGTCGTAGGTTGGCGATGTCGCCCCGGTCACGGGGTGGTTCCGCGAGCGAAAGGACATGAACATGGGCTTCGATGACGCGCTGAACAAGGCCAAGGGCTTCGCCGACGACAACCCGGACAAGGTCGAGCAGGGCCTCGACGGTGCGACCGAGCAGGTCAAGGGTCGCACTCCGGACAACGCCGACGGCCACGTCGACAAGGGCGCGGACGCCGCCCGCGACCGACTCGGACTCGGCGGGGACGACAACAAGGACAACTGAGTCCCCGCTCCCCCTGAGCAGCGAAGAACCCCCGAGGCATACCTCGGGGGTTCTTCCGTGTCCGGGTCCGGCCCAGCGACCGACGGGCCGGGTGTCAGTCGCGGCGGCGCATGATCAGCGACACCGCGACGACCGCGCCGACCACGACGACGCCGAGCACGATCAGCAGCGGGGTCATCGAGGAGCCGCTCTCCTCCTCGGCGGCCTCTGCCGTGGCCTGCTCGCCCTCCTCGGCGGGGGCGGTGGTCTCGGCGGGGGCGCTCTCCTCGGCGGTCGCTCCCCTCGGCGGGCGCCTCGGTGGTCTTCTCCGCGGCGGCGTCCGGCTCGACGGTCACCTCGAAGGTGCCTTCGATGGGATGGCCGTCGCTGGAGACGACGCGCCACTGGACGGTGCTGGTCCCGGCGGGCGGCGGCTCCTCGAGGGTCGCTGTGGCGACGGGTCCGTCGACGCTCGGGGTGATCTCGGCCAGTCGCTCGCCGGACTCGTCGGTGATCCGCACCAGCGGGCTCACCTCGAGGACGTCGGCGGAGAAGGTGAGGGTGATCGCCTCGGGCGAGGTCTCCAGCGTCGCGCCGTCGGCCGGATCCGACTCGAGCGGCGTGTCATGGGCCTGCGCGGGCGCGCCGAGCGCGAGGAGCGCGGCGAGCAGGGCGGCGAAGAGCGCTGCGAGGGCGGCGGGGCGAACGGAGGCACGGCGGCTGAGCAGGGTGTTCACTCCGGCAGGGTACGCGAGACGGTCGGGGCGGGTCTGTTCGCCAGGTCACGCCGACAGGCGGGCCCGCCGGTCGCGCGCCCGACAGCCACGTGATCAGGTCGTGCTCGCCGCGGGCTCAGCGCTCGGGCAGCGGCACCGCGTGACGCGCGACGGGCAGGGCCGCGCGCGCCGTCTCGACCTCGGCGAGGTCCAGGTCGACCATCAGCAGTCCGGGCTCGAGTCCGAGCTCCTGGCGGATCCGGCCCAGCGGGCCGACGGCGGCGGAGCGGCCGATGCCGCGCGGGGCCCTGCCCGCGTAGCCGGCGGGCGGGGACTGGTCGGCGGCGAGGATCACCGTGGTGGAGTCCAGCGCCCGCGCGCGCGAGCAGCGGCTGGAGCCGCTCGCGCTTGCCGGGACCCTCGGCCCAGGCCGTCGGCGGCAGGATCGCGTGCGCGCCGCGGCGGGCGAGCGCCGTGAACTGCTCCGGGAATCGCATGTCGTAGCAGGTGGCGAGGCCGAAGCGGGTGCCGGCGAGGTCGAAGGTGACCAGCTCCTGCCCGGGGGCGACGGTGGCGGACTCATCGGCGTCGAAGGCGTCGAAGAGGTGGATCTTGCGGTACTCGAGCGAGGGGGTGCCGCCGGGGCCGCGCACGAGGACGGTGTTGTGGACGCGGCCGTCGTCGGCGGGGCTGAAGGAGCCGGCGACCACGACGACGGAGTGCTCGTCGGCGAGCGCCTGGAGCAGGCAGGCGAAGTCCTCGTGGTGGGTCTCGGCGGCGGCGCGCAGATCGGTGCCGAAGGGGGCGAGGGTCGCCTCGGGCAGGAGCACGAGGTGGGCGCCCTCCTCGGCGGCCTCGGCGACGGCGCCGCGGACCACGGCGACCATCGACTCGTGATCGGTGGGCACCTCGATCTGGGCGAGTGCGATGCGGGGGCCGGCGGCGCGGCGCACCTGGTCCAGGGCGTCGGGGGTGTCGATGTCGGCGGCCTCGGAGCCGGTGACGGGCAGGCTCACGAGCTCGTCGTCGGCGAGCGTGCCGTAGAGGCGGCGCAGGCTGAGGTCCGCCCAGCCGCCGCCGGTGTGCTCGATCTGGGCGAGCGCAGCGCGGAGCCGGCCGAGCGGCCAGGCGGCGCCGAGGAACTGGACGTGCCCGTCCTTCGACTCGAGGGCGACGACGCGGCCGGTCTCGGCGCCGCGGGCGGCGAGGGCGCAGAGCGTCTCGGGGCGCAGCGAGCGGCATGTCCCCGCCGAGGACCAGCGCGGTCGCCTCGTCGGGCGCCTCGGAGATCTCGGCGACGCCGCGGGCGAGGGCGGCCAGCGGCCCGGAGCGCGGCGGGTCCTCGAGCACGAAGCGGGCGCCGTGGCGGGCGGCGAGGTCGCCGCCGTCGGCCCCGCTCGGGCCCACCACGATGCGGCGGCCGACGGGGGCGGCGCGCGCGACGCGTTCGAGCACGCTCGCGCCCGCGATGGGCAGACGGGTCTTGTCGGTCCCGCCCAGGCGCGAAGCCGCTCCCCCGGCCAGGATCACGGCGGCGACGGTGGCGGCGGTCTCGTGCGATGCGGTCGACATGGAGCGATCCTGCCACGGGACGCTACGATGACCCAGGCCTTCGGTCACGGGGATTCATCCCCCGACCGGACCGGAGCGCCTCCGTAGCTCAGGGGATAGAGCACCGCTCTCCTAAAGCGGGTGTCGCAGGTTCGAATCCTGCCGGGGGCACCAGAGGACCACGAGGGTCCGACGCCGGCGAGGACGCGGGTCATTCGGACCGGAACTGCTCCCTCGTCATCGCCCTCGTCTCCTCGTGCTTCCTGCGGATGTCGGCCTGGGTGTCCCCGTCGGCCCACGGACGCTCCAGCGTCACGAGCGCGATCCCGTAGACCGCCGTGGTGACGACCATCGTGGTCAGGGCCGACGACGGCGCCGGGCCGAGGACCAGCCCGGCGAGAAGGCCGATCGGCGGCGGGAGCACGGCGACGATCACCGTCATCGTGATGCTCCCGGGGTCCGGGTGTCGGTGCCGGAGGACGAAGATCCGCTCCACGCCGGTGGTGGCGAGCTCGATCGCCACCATCACGACCACGGCCGTGGTGATCGCGGATCCCGCGGAGACGCTCGCCGTCCACCCCGTCGGTCCCAGACCCCAGAGCAGCAGGGCGATCACGGCGGCCTTGACCATCCCTGTCGCGAGATGGCCCATGAGTGCGAAGGAGAACGGGGGCGGGCTGAAGTCGTCGGCGTCGCGGTGTTCTGCCATCGGAGCGGATCCCTTCGGCTGGACGATCTGGTCAGGCGGAGCGGTCCGAGAGGGGGCCCGTGCCTCGCAGTCCCTCACGAGCCGTCCCTGCATCCTGCCCGATCTCGGCAGTCCGGTTCACGTGTCCTCGGCCCGCTCCTCGAGCGCGTCGCGGTCCAGGATCGAGGTCCAGCGCCGGCCGGAGTCGATGACGCCCTCGCGTCGCAGCGCGCTCATCACGCGGGAGACCGACTCCGGGGTGGAGCGGGCGAGACCGGCGAGGTCCGCGCGGGACAGCGGCACCTCGAGCAGCAGGCCCTGGGCGCCCCGGTCCTCGCCGAGGGAGTCGGCGAGGCGCAGCAGCGCCCGGGCGACGCGCCGCTCGACGGTGGCGGTGCTCTGCCGTCCCATGTCGGACTGTGCACGGGAGAGCCGTGCGGCGAGGTCGTCGACGACCCGCGGCCCGACCACGGGGTTCTCGACCATCACCTCGCGGAACGCCTCCTGCCCGATGCGCGGCGAGGCAGGAGCCGACCAGCGCGGTCG
The DNA here is from genome assembly GCF_038396325.1 of Brachybacterium sp. GPGPB12. NCBI lineage: Bacteria > Bacillati > Actinomycetota > Actinomycetes > Micrococcales > Dermabacteraceae > Brachybacterium > Brachybacterium sp. GPGPB12. The sequence continues at coordinate 1,479,521 of NZ_CP149573.1, forward strand.
CGGTGCGCTGGTGGACCGGGTCGCCGAGGTCGCTCATCGCGCCGAACATCTGACCCGGGCCGAGGATGTCGGTGACCACGACAGAACCGGAGGCCGTGTCCTCGGCGATCCGCATCCGTCCCTCGGCGACGACGTAGAGCGCGTCGGCCGGCTCCCCCGCCCGGAAGACGGGCGCGTCGGCCGGGATCGTGAGGGTGCGCATGCGGCGGTCGACCCGCTCGAGCGCCTGCTCGTCCAGGCCGTGGAAGTAGGCGGAGCGGGCGAGGACGCCGAGGCGCACGGGGGCCGGGCACTGGTGCGGCGACGTCACCTCCGCGAGCGGGATGGTGCGCCGCCCGTCAGGGGCGGTCATGGCGCGAGGATAGCCCGCACGGCGCGGGCCGAAAGGGACATCGGTCCTGGTCAGAAACAGGGTGCGGTTGATTGACCGCCGTCATGGTCGGGCCGACGGTTCGTTCCTACGGTCGAGGTGACAGCGAGGGAGACACCCTCGCAGCACCGAGAGAGGACCGCATCCGATGTCTGCCACCACCGGTTCCACCACCCCCGCGAGCACCCGCACCGTCTTCCGCGCCGAGGGCTTCAGTCGCCCCTCGTGCGTGGCCAAGATCGAGAAGCAGGTCGGTCGTCTGAAGGGCGTCCAGGACGTCACGGTGAAGTTCGCGTCCAGCCGCGTCGAGGTCGAGCACGACCCGGCCGTGGCCACCACCGAGCAGATCGTCGACGCGATCGCGAAGGCCGGCTACACGGCCGCGCCGTCGGCCTTCTGAGCCGGCCCCACCCATCACCTGACCGAGAGGACCTGTCATGACCGCCCTGCGGCGCTGGCGGCGCGGCCCGTGGAGCACGCCGGTGCTCGCAGGCGCGCTGATCCTGCTGGCCGCCCTGCTCTCGCTCGGCGCCGGGGTGAACCCCTTCGGCGCCGGGCACGGCGAGCTCGGCCTCCACCTCGACCGCCCGATCCCCTTCCTCGCCTCCGACGCCCTGATGGTGCTCGCCGCGGTCGTCGCGGGCGCTCCGATCCTCCTCGCCGCCGTGCGCGCCCTCCAGGTGCGCACCGTCGGCATCGACCTGCTGGTCACGATCGCCGCCTCCGGCGCCCTGGTGATCGGCGAGTACTGGGAGGCCGCCGCGGTGACCGTCCTGTTCGCCGTCGGGCATGCGCTCGAGGCACGCACCATGGACCGCACCCGCTCCGCGCTCACCGAGCTCGTCGCCGCCGCCCCCGATCTCGCGATCGTGCTCGCGGGACGGGCGAGCAGGTCGAGATCCCGGCCGCCGAGGTCCGCCTCGGCGAGACGGTGCTCGTGAAGAACGGCGCCAAGGTCCCGGTCGACGGGACGGTGCTGGCCGGCACGGGCGCGATCGACGAGGCCGCGATCACCGGCGAGTCGATCCCCGCCGCGAAGGGCGAGGACGACCCGGTGTTCGCCGGCGGCGTCTCCGCCGGCGGGTTCCTGCAGGTGCGCGCCACCGGCGTCGGCGCCGACACGACGCTGGCCCGGATCATCCACCGGGTCGAGGAGGCGCAGGACGCGAAGGCCCGCACGCAGACCTTCCTGGAGCGCTTCTCCACCTGGTACACCCCGGGCATCATCCTGCTCGCCCTGCTCGCCGGGCTCGCCACCGGCGACGTGGTGCTCGCCCTGACCCTGCTCGTGATCGGTCGCCCCGGCGCGCTGGTCATCTCGATCCCGGTCGCGGTCGTCGCCGGCATCGGCCGCGGCGCCCGGGACGGCCTGCTCATCAAGGGCGGGGAGTTCCTCGAGACCAGCGCCGAGGTCGACACCGTCGCGCTGGACAAGACCGGCACCCTCACCGAGGGCCGCCCCTATCTCACTGACGTCACCGTGCTCGACCCCGCCCTGGACCGCACCGCGGTCTTTGCGCTGGGCGGCACGGGCCGAGGCCGGGTCCGAGCACCCGCTGGCCCGCCCGGTGCTCGAGGGCGCGGCCGAGGAGGGCATCGTCCCCGGCGACCTGCCCGAGCACACCGAGCCGGTGCCCGGCAAGGGCATCGTCGCCGCGGTCGAGGGCAGGCGCGTCGCTGTCGGGAACCTGCCGCCGCTGGAGCACGAGGGCGTCCTCGTCCCCGCCGGGGCGCAGGAGGAGATCGCGCGCCTGGCCGGGCTCGGCCGCACCCCGATGGCCGTCGCGCTCGACGGCACCGTGATCGGCGTGCTCGCGGTCGCGGACCGGCGCGTCCGGAGGCCGCCGAGATGGTCCGACACCTCCACGCGGAGGGCGTGCGCGGCGTCCTGATGCTGACCGGCGACGACCGGCGGGTGGCCGAGGCGGTCGCGGCGCAGGTCGGGATCGACGAGGTCCGCGCCGGGCCGCTGCCCGAGGACAAGCTGGCCGCGGTCACCGCGCTGCGCAGCGCGAGGGACGCACGGTCGCGATGGTCGGCGACGGCGTGAACGACGCCCCCGCGCTCGCCACGGCCGACATCGGCGTGGCGATGGGCGCGGCAGGCGGCGGTGTCGCGATCGAGACCGCGGACATCGCCCTGATGCATGACGACCTGCTGCGGTCGCCCGAGGCCCTCGGCCTCGCCCGCCGCACCGTGCGGGTGATGCGCCAGAACATCGTCCTCGCGGTCGCGACGGTGGCGTCGCTCCTGGCGGGCGTGTTCGCCGGCGGCGTCACGATGGCGATCGGGATGCTGGTGCACGAGGCGTCGGTGCTGGCGGTGATCGCGAACGCCATGCGGCTCCTGCGCCGTCGGCGCCCGACCCGTCCGGCCGACGACGTGGGCCCGGCGCTCGCGGCGACGACGTCCTCACAGGTGCCGAGCCCGGCGACTATGGCATGACGCCAGGCGCCCCTCACGCCGTCGAGTATGTGATCACATGCTTGACGGCGTGAGGGGCGCCACATTCATTGACGTCCGACAACTCATGTATCAGTGGTGCCCGGGTCGACGTCGACCGGCACCCTCCCGGCGCGCCGGCGCCGGCCGTCCGATGAGGGGCGGCCGCGACCCGCACCGGGCGGTTCCCGGACAGGAGCTTCCGTGGCACAGTCGACCAAGCGGCGCGATCTCGCGACGACCGAGAAGAAGGGCCCGCCGCGGGCCCTCACCTATGCAGGGGCGATCATCGCCTTCCTGATCGGCTCGGGCTTCGCGACCGGGCAGGAGATCCTGCAGTACTTCACCTCCTACGGCTACTGGGGGGTCTTCGGCACCGGCCTGCTGGTGCTGGTGCTGATCTCCTACGTGTGCGTGGAGTTCTTCCTCGTCGGGCGGAAGCACCAGTTCGACAGGCCCTCGCGGATCTTCTACTACTACTGCGGCAGATACCTCGGCACCTTCTTCGACTGGTTCTCGATCCTGTTCGTGTTCCTGAGCTTCACCGTGATGGTCTCGGGCGCGGGCGCCGTGCTCGAGGAGCACTACGGCCTCTCGAAGTACGTCGGCGGCGTGGCGCTCGCGGTCGTGGTGGGGCTGACGGCCTGTTTCGGGCTCTCGAGCCTGGTGGACGTGATCGGCAAGATCGGCCCGGTCATCGTGGTGATCGCGATCGCGCTGGGCATCGTGGGCATCGTCCGCTCCTCGCACGGCGTCGGCGAGGGTGTCTCGATGCTTCCCTCGCTCGACCTGGTGCAGGCCTCGAACAACTGGTTCATGTCGGGACTGTCCTACGTCGGCTTCTGCATGCTGTGGCTCGCGGCGTTCCTGACGGCGCTGGGCCGCACTACCCGCAGCAACCGCGAGGCCGCCTCGGGCGGCGTCCTCGGCGGGTCCGTCTTCGCGCTGGCCCGCATGATCGTCGGGCTCGGCCTGCTGGCGAACATCGAGTTCGTCGCCGGCACCGAGATCCCGATGCTGGTGCTCGCGAACGAGATCAGCCCCGTCCTCGCCTCGGGCTTCTCGCTGATCATCCTCGCGGGAATCTTCACCACGGCCGTGCCGCCGCTGTGGACCGTCTCCCAGCGCTTCTTCGCCGACGGCACTCCGAAGTTCAAGCGCCTCACCGTGGTGCTCGCCGCGGTCGGCACCCTGATCGGGCTGGTGCCGCCGTTCTCGCAGATGGTCAACATCGTCTACGTCATCAACGGCTACGTGGGGATCCTGCTGCTGGTGATGATGATCCTGCGCACCGTGCCGCGCCTGGTACGCCGCCAGGAGATCTGAGTCCGGGCGGGCCGCGCCTGCGTTCACCGCAGGCGGCCCCGAGCTCCTTCGCCGGCGCGCGTCACCGGCGCCCCACAGGCCCCTTCGCCGACGCCTACCGATGGACCGCCCGCCCGCGCACAGCCCTCCCGCCCGCCTTACGAGGCAGGACACAGGGGACGGGGGCAGGGAACAGGGAAGTCCTCGCAGAGAACTGCGTACATCACGTACATGATGTACGCAGTTCTCTGCGACACATGCGCTGTCCGATGCCGACGAACCAAGACCACACCACCGAGCCCGTGCTCTGGGTCCGCACCGTCGGCGCCGCACTTCCGGGACGAGCACCGCCCTGAGAGGATCGCAGCCCGCTCCGCGGCCGCACCGTCCGGTTCCGCCTCGCGCCGCCGGGCCACGCCCCGACCCGGCCGGCCCGTCCTGTCCCGGCGAGCCTTGACCCGCGGCGCGAAGCGGCGAAGGATCCGGGCATGAGCACCGTCTTCGTCACCACCGCCTACGGCGGGCCCGAGAACCAGCGGCTGAGCACCCGGGAGGCGCCCGCGCCGCGGCCCGGCGAGATCGCGATCGAGGTGAGGGTGGCGGGGGTGAACCCGGCCGACGCGAAGCGCCGCGAGGGACTCTTCGGGACCACGGGGTCGCGCCGCTCGCGCTCAGCCTCGAGGCGGCAGGCGTGGTCACCGCCCTCGGCGAGGGGGTCAACGGCTTCGAGATCGGGGACGACGTTCTCGGTGCGCCCGCCCGCGGCCTCGGCGCCTTCGCCGAGCACACCGTGCTGACGGCCTCCGCCACGGTGCACCGCCCGCCGGAGGTCGCCTGCGAGCAGGCAGCGACGGCGCCGGTGGCGGGGACGACCGCCTGGGACCTCGCCGCCACCGCCGCACCGGGCGAGACCGTGCTGGTGCTCGGCGCCGGCGGGGGCGTCGGCCGGATGGCGGCGCAGGTCGCCGTCGCGGCCGGGGCCCGGGTGCTCGGCGTCGCCTCGAGGGCGAAGCAGGAGCTGGTCGAGTCCGCGGGCGCCGAGCACGTCCTCTCCGGCGACGGCGCCGCGGACGCGGTGCGCGACCTCGCCCCGGACGGCGTGGACCTGCTGATCGACCTCGTCGGCGGGCGCCGCCGCGGGACCTCGCGCCGCTCACCAAAGATTCGGCGCGGATCCTCTCCGCGGCCGATCAGGCCACCGCCGAGGAGCTCGGCGGCGGCGGCCGTCCCTCGTCCGAGGATGCGCTCGCGCAGATCACCCGGCTGGTCGCCGACGGGGCGGTGGATCCGCACGTCACCGCCCGCTACCCGCTCGTCGCCGCCGCGGAGGCGATGGCCGCGGTGGAGACCGGGCACAGCGCCGGGAAGATCGTGCTGATCCCCTGAGCGGGTCCGCCGCACCTGACCCGGCGGTAACGTGGCGGGGATGAGCACCGACGACGCCGCCACCGCCCCCGCCGACCTCGCCTCCACCCGGGCGTTCACCGACTTCTCGGATGTCGAGGGGCCGCTGCGCCTGCCCCGCCTCGCCTCCCTCGCCGCTCTCCCGGGCGGCCGGGTGGTCGCCGCGTTCCAGGAGGCCGACGAGCACGGGGCCCGCACCCCGTCGGCCCTGTGGGAGCTGGATCCGACGGGCACCGAGCCCGCACGGCGGCTCACCCGGTCGGAGAAGGGCGAGAGCGGTCCGCGACCGGGACCGGACGGCTCGGTGCTGTTCATCTCCGCTCGTCCCGATCCCGCCGGCGACTCCTTCGAGGACAAGCCCGGGATCTGGCGCCTGCCCGCGAGCGGCGAGGCGGAGCTGGTCGCCGCCGCGCCGGGCGGGCTCGAGCCGCTCGCCGTGGCGGACGACGGCACGATGCTGGCGGCGACGCAGGTCCTGCCCGGCGGCACCCTCGAGGACGACGCCGAGCGACGCAGCGCCCGCAAGGACGCGAAGCGCACCACGATCTGGCACACCGGCATGCCGATCCGGCAGTGGGACCACGAGATCGGCGACCAGGAGCGGCATCTCCTGCTCGTCTCCCCCGCCGGGAAGCTCGACGACCTCACCCCGGGGGCCGGAACCGTCGCGCTGACCTCGGCCTCGGCGGACCTCTCCCCCGATGCGCAGACGGTCGCGACCTCCTGGACGCGGCGGGTCGCGGGCGGTGAGACCCGCAGCGATCTCGTGCTCCTCGACGTCGCCTCCGGCGAGCGCACCGTGCCGCTCGAGGCCGACGACGAGGCGCAGTACTCCTCCCCCTCCTTCTCTCCCCGACGGGACGCGCCTGGCCCTGCTGCGCTCGACCCTGTCCACCCCGACCGACACGAGCTACGACCGGCTCGAGATCCACACCCTGGCCGTCGCCGGCCGGGACGGCGGAGACCATGCCGGCGGCGGCATCGTCAGCACCGGCCATGTCACCGCCGAGCTCGGCGACCTGACCCTGACGGACCTCGAGTGGTCCGACGCGGCCACCCTGCTGGTCGCCGGGGATCTGCATTCCTCCGGCGCGGTCCTCACCGTCGACGCGACGACGGGCTCCGCCCTCACCCTCGCCGACGGCGGCGTGTTCTCCTCCCTCTCCCCCGCGCCCCGCGGCGACCGGGCCGGCGGCGGGGGCGGAGAGCTGGCCGGGGCGGTCCACGCGCGCGCAGCGACGTCGGCACCCCGCCGCGGCCGGTGCGGATCGCGGCCGACGGCACGGTCACGGAGCCGCCCGCCCCGGGCGCGGTCGGCGGCGCGCCCGGCACCCTCGAGTGGGTGAGCACGGACGTGGACGGGATCGAGGTGGGCGGCTGGCTGTGCGTCCCGGCGAGCGCGAGCGCCGCGGAGCCGGCGCCGGTGATGCTGTGGATCCACGGCGGCCCGCACGGCTCGTACAACGCGTGGAGCTGGCGCTGGTGCCCGTGGTTCGCGGTCGAGGCCGGCTGGGCGGTATTGATGCCGGATCCGGCGATGTCCACCGGCTACGGGGACGCGGGGCTGAACCGCGGCTGGCCGCGCCGGCCCGACGTCGTGTTCCACGAGTGCGAGTCGCTGCTGGACGCGGTGCTCGACCGGCCGGAGCTCGACGGGACGCGCACCGCGATGCTCGGCGCGTCCTTCGGCGGGTTCATGGCGAACTGGATCGCAGGGCACACCGATCGCTTCGACGCGATCGTCTCCCATGCCGGGCTGTGGGCCCTGCCCCAGCGAAGACCGCACCACCGATGCGGCGGCCTCGAAGATGCGCGTGCACGGCCACGAGGACGAGGACCCGGACTGGTACCGGGCCTTCTCCCCGCATCACGAGGTCGACGCGATCACCACCCCGATGCTGATCACGCACGGCAACCGCGACTACCGGGTGCCGGTCTCCGAGGCTCTGCGGCTGTGGTGGGACCTGGTCTCGACCTGGGACGGCGAGGTGGAGGACATGCCGCACCGCTTCCTGCAGCTGACCAGCGAGAACCACTGGGTGCTCACCCCGTCGAACGCCGTGGTGTGGAACCGGGCGGTGCTCGCCTTCTGCAAGCAAGACGTGCTCGGCGGGCCGAGCGCCGACGAGGCGATCACCTGGTGAGCGCCCGGTCGCGAGGCTCGGGCCCCGGCCGCACGGAGCTAGTTCAGCGTCCCCGTCAGCCGTCCGTGGAAGAGGGTCGAGCGGTCATCGAGCCCGGTGAAGGAGACCTCGAGGCCGTGCTCGACGTACTTGGCCTGGACCGAGTCGAGCACCGCGACGGTCGAGGCGTCCCAGATCTGGGCCGCGGTGAAGTCGACGGCGACCGGGAGGCCGCGCTCGGCGTCGGCGGCGTAGTCGAACTGCTCGACCAGGTCGTTGCTCGAGCCGAAGAAGAGCGGGCCGTGCACGGTGTAGCGCGTCCCGTCGGCCCCCGTCGTGCGCTCCACGCGGGTGACGTGCGCGACGCGGCGGGCGAACAGGGCGACCGCGAGCAGCGCCCCGGCGGCGACGCCGAGGGCGAGGTTATGGGTGATCACCACGACCACGACGGTCGTGACCATCACGAGCGTCTCGGAGACCGGCATGCGGCGCAGGGTCGCGGGGCGCACGCTGTGGAAGTCCACGGTCGAGACCGCGACGACCATCATCACCGCAGCGAGCGCGGCCATCGGGATCTGCTCCATGAGGTCCGACAGCGCGGTGACCAGGATCAGCAGCAGCACGCCGGCGACGAAGGTGGAGATGCGGGTGCGGGCGCGACCCAGCTTCACGTTCATGACGGTCTGGCCGATCATCGCGCAGCCGGCGATCCCGCCCCAGAACCCGGCGAGAATGTTGGAGATGCCGAGCGCCCAGGACTCGCGGCTCTTCGAGGAGCGGGTGTCGGTGATGTCGTCGACGAGCTTCGCGGTCAGCGGCGTCTCCATCAGGCCGACGAAGGCGACGGACAGTGCGGTCGGGGCGATGATCTGCGGCGTCTCCAGCGTCAGCGGCACCTCGAGCGGGGTGAGGCCGGGCAGGCCGCCGGAGACCTCGCCCTGGTCGCCGACGGTCGGGACGCGGAGATGGAAGATCATCGCGATCGCGGTGACCAGCACGATCGCGACCAACGGCGCGGGCACGGCCTTCGTCAGGCGCGGCAGGGCGAGCACCACGACGAGAGTGAGCGCGAACAGCGGGTAGACCGCGGCGGGCACATCCAGGACGTGCTGGAGCGCGCGGTGAAGATCAGGATGCCCAGCGCGTTGACGAAGCCGATCATCACCGAGCGGGGGATGAAGCGCATGATCCGCGCGAGCCCGACCACGCCGAACGCGACCTGGACGAGGCCCGCGAGGATCACGGTGGGCAGCAGGTACTCGACGCCGTGGGTGTGCACGAGCGGGGCGACGACGAGAGCGACCGCGCCCGCGGCGGCGGTGATCATCGCGGGGCGTCCGCCGAGGAAGGTCATCGAGATCGCGAGCACGACGGAGGCGATGAGGCTGACCTTCGGGTCCACGCCCGCGATCACCGAGAAGGAGATGACCTCCGGGATCAGGGCGAGGGTGGTCACGGCGCCGGCCAGCACCTCGGTGGTGAGGCGGCGCGGGCGCGCAGGGCCTGCAAAGACGGTGGGAGAGGAGGAGGACGTGGTCACGGGCCGATGCTATCCGCGTCCGCGGCGGACTACCCTGTCGGTCTGACCGCCGTGCGTCGCGCCTCACCGCGAGCGCGCCGCACGCCCCGACCGTCCCGCTCGCTCCGCCCGACAGAGGTTCCATGGCCCCGCCTGCTCGCCGCCGCTTCGATGCCACCTGGGTCGCCCTTCGGGATGATCCTCGGGTTCGTGGTCGGGATCGGGACGGGGCTCGCGGTCGTCGACACCCTGTGGATCGGCGCGGTTCTCGGCGTGCTCGTCGGCGCCGGGCTCGGAGGCCGCTGGGGCGCGCGCGGGGGCGGCGACGCGCTCACCCGGGACGAGGATGCGGAGGACGACGAGTACCGGCGGTCGCACGGCGACCCGCGCCCCGGCGAGAGGCGCTGACCTGCACGCCCCCTGATCCCCACAGGATCTCCACACCGCCGGCACAAGCCTTTCATGGTATGGACTTGACCCTCTCTTGACCATTGGGCAGGGTGTGACGCGGGCCACCGCTCCCCGGCCCATGACGGCGCACCCGCCGCACCGGGGAGGGCCGGGACGGAGACCCCGATGGGACACCTCGACGCACGCACCACGACCACCCGTCGCCTGCGCCGCGGCGATGGCGCTCGCGGCCTGCACGGCACTGCTGGGCCTGACCGCATGCGGCGCGGGGGACGAGGCCGGGACCGGGGACGACGGCGCCCAGGAGCCCGCCACCGCGACGGAGGAGCAGTCCGGCGGCGAGCGACCGTCGGACGATGCAGGGTCCGGCGACGACGCCGAGTCCGGGGACGACCAGGCGACCGACGACCAGGACGAGGCAGGGGACGACGAGGGTGCGGGAGACCAGGAGGAGGGGGATCCGGGCGCCGCAGGCGAGCGCACCCGGATCCTCCTGGTCACGGACCTCGGCATCGACGAGACCTCCGGGGACGGCGCACCGACCCTTGCGAACGACGACCTCGCCGCGCTCCTCGCGGAGCCCTTCGGCGGCACCGCCGAGTGCGCCGACGAGCTCGTGGTCGAGAGGGGGCAGAGCGCCGGGCGCGTCGGGCCGACGAGCCCGGACGACACCGCCCCGACGCAGGAGTGGGTCGCCAGCACGGTCGCCGTCCCGCACGAGGACGGCCTCGAGAACGGCTACCGGGTCGCGGTGCTGTTCTCCACCGGCACCGAGCTCCCCGAGGAGGCGAGCGAGCTGACCCAGGAGAACGTGATGCTGACGGGCCTGGGCCAGGGCTCGATGTTCGGGGCCGAGCCGCTCGGCGCGGAGGAGGTCGCCGACGCGACCCTGCAGACCCTCACCTCCGAGAACGCCTACCTGCCGGTGGCCGGCATGGCCGACTGGTCCGAGGTGACCTGCGAGGACGGCCTGGACTTCGAGGAGTTCGGGACGACGGACTGCACGGCCGCCACCGCCGAGGGCGACTCCTGGCAGGCGCACGTCGCCCCCGGCGCCTTCGCCGACGGCGACCAGGGACTGCTGGTCGGCATCGGCGACCCGACCGACGTCTGAGCGCCGGCGCATCTCGCCCCGCCCCGTCTCGCGCCCGCCCTGGTCAGACCGCTCACCGCGAGCTGACCCGGGCAGGCGCGACGGGTTACGGTGAGAGCGCGCCGAGGGCAGATCGGCGCCCCGGCCGGGACGACCCGGCCGGCGGACGCACCACGAGGACGGCCTCGCAGGAGATCCGATGAGCCCCTCGTCCTACACCCGCCGGCCGCGCGCCGCGTCCCCGTCGGCCGCACCCGAACGCTCCCCCGAGCCCGACGGCTCCCCGCACGCCCCCGGTTCCCCCGGCCCTGACTCCCCGGGCCCCGCCCTCGCCGGGAGGGACCTCGTCCGCACGGTGCTCGACCGCAGCGCGATCTCGCGACTGCTCGCTCGGCTGGGCGGGCGTCGCCGCGCTGATCTCGCTCTCCCCGCCCCGGGCGCGCTGTCCTCGGCGGCCGCTCGCGCTAGCCCTCGCCGCGATCGTCGCGGTGATCGTGATCGCCGCCGGCGGCGTGGTCGCGCAGGCGGAGGCCCTCGCGCACCGTCTCGGCGACCCCTACGGCACCCTGGTGCTCACCCTGTCGATCGTGGTGATCGAGGTGGTGCTGATCGCCGCGGTGATGCTCGGCCCGGGCGATCACGCGACCATCGCCCGCGACTCCGTCATGGCGGTCTCGATGATCATCATGAACCTCGTCCTCGGTCTCTGCCTGCTGGTCGGCGGCATCCGCCACGAGTCGATGCGCGTGAACCGGACCGGCACCTCCGTCTACCTGGTGCCGCTGATCGGCCTCGGCGCGATGGCCTTCGCGGTCCCGACGGTGCTCGGCGAGGACGGCACCTACGCCCCCGTCCAGGGCGTCGCGATCGCGGTGATGACCGTCGCCGTGTACGCCGTCTTCCTGTGGCGCCAGACCGGCGCGCAGGCGGTCGAGTTCCAGGAGGTGGAGCTCCCTGCGGCCGACGGGTCCGCCGAGGAGCCCGCCGACGCCGCGGACGCCTCCGACACCGAGGACTCCTCGCGCGGCATCGGCGCGACGCTCTCTCGCCACCGCGCGGAGCTGGGCCTGCGCGTGCTCGCTGCTCGTCGCGACCGTCGCCGATCGTGCCGCTCTCCCACGACATGGCGGGACTGCTCGACGAGGGACTGGACCGGCTCGGCGCCCCGATCGCGCTGTCCGGCGTGCTGATCGCCGCGATCGTGTTCACCCCCGAGACGCTCACCGCGCTCCGAGCGGCGGCCGGCGGGGAGATGCAGCGGGTGGTGAACCTGTGCCACGGCGCGCTCGTCTCGACCCTGGCGCTGACCATCCCGACCGTGCTGATCATCGGGCTCGCCACCGGCGGCCCGGTGGTGCTGGCGGAGTCGCCCGTGAACCTGCTGCTGCTCGGCGTGACCTTCGCGGTCTCGGCCGTCTCCGCGGCGGCTCCGCGCGTGACCGCGGTGCACGGCACCGTGCACCTGCTGCTCTTCGCGGTGTACGCCCTCGCCCTGCTCTCCTGAGCCCGCCGGGCCCCGCAAGACGCCCGCGGCACGACGGCCCGGGCATGCCGGGCGAGAGCGGGGTAGGGTCGCGACGTGAGTGCGACGACGCTTCAGATCCCCACCGACGCCGACGATCTGCCCGGGCCGCTCTGGTCGCCCGAGGACCTCGATCAGCCCGTGCCGGGCCTCGTGGTGCCGCAGGAGATCTTCGGACTCTCCTCGTACATGCAGCAGCGCTGAGCGGATCTCGCCGCCCGCGGCTACGCAGTGCTCGCCCCGCGCCTCTTCGCCCGCCTGGACCCGCCCCTCGTCGGCATCGAGGACGGCGAGGACTTCCAGTCCTGGCTCGAGGAGGGCATGGCGCTGACCTCGCGCGTACCCTGGGAGCGGGCCGAGGCCGATGCGATCGCGGCGATCGGCGCGGCGCGCGCCCACGGCGCGGTCGACTCCGAACGGGTGGGGCTGGTGGGCTTCTGCTACGGCGGCGGGCTCGCGTTCTCCGCCGCCGCATCGGCCGCCGACGAAGACCGTCCGGTCTCGGCCCTGGTCAGCTACTACGGCTCCGCGCCGCCGACGCCGCTGGACCGCGCCGCGCAGGTGGACGTGCCGAGCCTGCACCACTTCGGCACGGCCGACGCCTTCATCCCGCTCCAGCAGGTCGAGCAGATCCGCGAGGCCGTCACCGCCGACGGCACCCGCGAGCAGGTGCGCTTCGTGCTCCACGACGGTGCGGGGCACGCCTTCGACAACCCCCACGCCGGTCTGCACCACGCCGGCGCCGCCGAGGCCGCCTGGCGCAGACCCTCGGCTTCCTCGCCGAGACCCTCCCGCCACGGAGCTGACAGCCCCGCGCCGTCACCGCCCTTCCGCAGGTCGTCGACGGGCGGGAGCCCCCGCCCGGGCAGGACGTGACCGAATAGTTATGTCCCGATTGTCGGACAGTCGGATCGGCCGTCGGTCGTCCCGTCCGGCAGGCGCATCCCTGCAGGCCAGACCGTTTCCCCCCTCGACCCCTCACCCCCGCCGCCTCCGTCCCGCGGACGCTCCGAGCCCCCTTCGTGAGCCCTGAAATGCCTGTTCCGAGGCAGTTTTTCCCACGGTCGAGGCTTAGAGTGATGGATCGTCGGATGCCGCCCGGGTCCCGCTGCGCCTCCTGTCGCTCTGCGCCTTCTGTCGCTCTGCGCCCTTAGTCGCTCACGTCCCGCTCGGCATCGCGCACGTCATGTCGCCACCGAAGGAGCCCCTGTGCCACCTGTGATCTCCGCCGAGGGCCTGTACAAGGTCTTCGGCCCCCGCCCAGAGCGAGGAGTGCGCGAGCTCCGCAGCGGACGCTCGCGCGAGGACCTGCGCGAGCAGGGCCTGACCGCCGCCGTGATCGATGCGAGCTTCAGCGTCGACCCCGGGGAGATCTTCGTGGTGATGGGCCTGTCCGGCTCCGGGAAGTCCACCCTCATCCGCATGGTCAACGGACTGCTACCCGCCACCGACGGCGAGATCCGCATCGGCGAGGAGGTCCTCTCGAAAATGTCCCCCGCGCAGGTGCGGGACGTGCGCCGTCGCCGGATCTCCATGGTCTTCCAGAACTTCGCGCTCCTCCCCCATCGCACCGTCGGCGAGAACGCCGCCTACGGCCTCGAGATCAGCGGCATGAACCGCTCCGATCGCGAGAAGAAGGCGAAGGAGGCGCTGGGGATGGTCGGCCTGAAGGGCTGGGACGCCTACCGCCCCTCCTCCCTCTCCGGCGGCATGAAGCGGCGCGTGGGCCTCGCCCGCGCCCTCGCCGCCGGCACCGACGTGATGCTGATGGACGAGGCGTTCTCCGCCCTGGACCCGCTGATCCGGCGCGACATGCAGGACCAGCTCGTCGACCTGCAGCAGCGCCTGGAGAAGACGATCCTGTTCATCACCCATGACCTCAACGAGGCGATGCGCCTGGGCGACCGGATCGCGATGATGCGCGACGGCCGGATCGAGCAGATCGGGTCCTCGGAGGAGATCCTCAACGAGCCCGCCAACGACTACGTCGCGAAGTTCATCCAGGACGTCGACCGCACCCGCGTGCTCGTGGCCGGCGCCGTGATGGAGCGACCGCGCGAGACCCTCGGCATCGGTCAGGGTCCGCGCACCGCCCACAAGCCGCTGCGCGAGACGCAGAACCCCTGGCTCGTGGTGCTCGAGCGCGACCGCACCCCCGCCGGCGTGATCTGGCAGGACGACGTCGCCGAGGCGGTGCGCCTCGGCCAGGACGAGTCGCCCTGGTCCGACGTGCACGACATGGCGGTGGTCAGCCACGACACGCCTGTCGCGGAGCTGTTCGGGAAGTCCGCGCGAAGACGACGCGCCGCTCGTCGTCGTCGACGACGAGGGCCGGTTCGCCGGCGTGATCCCCCGGGTCACCCTGCTGACCGCGCTCGGCGTGATCGGCGAGGGGGAGACGTCCTCCCCTGTCGTCGATCCGCCGCCCGGACCGGAGGCTCCCGGCATCCCGGGAGCGACCACGCAGGACGCCCCGACCGCCGACGATCGCCTCGGAGGTGACGCACGATGAACCCCGACGACGCCCTCATGCCCCGCCTCCCGATCGGCGACTGGATCGACGCCGGCATCGACTGGCTCAAGGAGAACCTCTCCTGGCTGTTCGACCTCTTCTCCATGGTGATGGACTTCCTGATCGGCGGCCTCACCGACCTGCTCCTGCTGGCGCCCGCGCTGGTGATGGTCGTGGTCTTCGCGCTGATCGCCTTCGTGTTCCGCTCCTGGAAGCTCTCGCTCGCGACGCTGATCGGCTTCGCCGTCGTGATCTCGATGGAGCAGTGGGAGACGATGATGCAGACCATGGCGCTGGTGCTGGTGGCGACCGTGTTCGCGGTCGTGATCGCGGTGCCGCTGGGCATCCTCGCGGCTGTCTCCAGCACGGTCAGCGCGATCGTGAAGCCGGTCATGGACTTCATGCAGACGATGCCTGCCTTCGTCTACCTGATCCCGGCGGTCACCTTCTTCTCGATCGGCGTGGTCCCGGGCGTCTTCGCCACGATCATCTTCGCGTCGCCCCCGGGGTGCGCATGACCGAGCTGGGCATCCGCCAGGTCGACGGGGAGACCGTCGAGGCCGGAGAGGCCTTCGGCGCGACCCGTGGCCAGATCCTCCGCGGCATCCAGCCGCCGCTGGCCATCCCGACCATCATGGCGGGCGTCAACCAGGTCATCATGCTCTCCCTGTCGATGGCCGTGGTCGCCGGCATGGTCGGCGCGGACGGCCTGGGCAAGGAGGTCGTCCAGGCGATCTCCACCCAGAACCTGCCCCTCGGTGTCGAGGCCGGTCTGGCCGTGGTGGTCCTGGCCGTCTACCTCGACCGTCTCACCGCGGCGATCGGCAACCCCGCCGGCTATCCGACCTCCGCGCTCGCCCTGATCCAGCGGTCCATCGCGCGGCGTGCGACCACCGGGATCTGACCCGTCGGCGGGCCGTCCCCGGCGACGGGCCGCTTCCCCCACAGACCGATGATCACCACGATCCGATGATCACCACGAAAGGAACTCCCTCATGAGCACCCGACGACTCCCCCTCAGCCCCCGCGGCGCACGACGCCCCGCCGCCAACCCCCTCACCCGACGCTCCGCCCTGATCGGCGGTGCCGGCCTGATGGGCCTCGGCCTCGCCGCCTGCGGCGGTGACGGCGAGAGCGGCGGAGGCTCCGACGGCGGCTCGGGCGGCGGCGACACCATCACGCTGGGCTACATCCCCTCGTGGACCGACGGGCTGTCCCTCGCCTACCTGCTCGACAACCGCCTGACCGCCATGGGCTACACGGTCGAGCACGAGACCATCGCCGAGGCCGGCGTGCTCTACGCGGGTCTCGCCCAGGGCGATGTGGACATGTTCCCCTCGGCCTGGCCCGAGGTCACCCACGCCTCCTACATGGAGGAGTACGGCGACGACATCGAGGACCTGGTCGCCTACTACGAGGGCGCGGTCCTGAACCTGTCCGTGCCGCAGTACGTGGACATCACCTCGATCGACGAGCTCGCAGGCCAGGCCGACCGCTTCGGCGGCCGGATCGTCGGCATCGAGCCGGGCGCCGGGCTGACCAAGGCGACCCAGGAGAGCGTGATCCCGGGCTACGGCCTCGACGACTACGAGCTCGTCACCTCCTCCACCACCGCGATGATCACGGAGCTCGAGAACGCGATCGACGCCGAGGAGGACATCGTCGTCACGCTGTGGACCCCCTTCTGGGCGATGCCGGCCTACGACATGAAGGCGCTCGAGGATCCCGAGGGCGCCTTCGGCGAGCCGGAGGCGCCGCACCACCTGGGCCGCACCGGCTTCAAGGAGGACTTCCCCGACGCCGCCGAGTGGATCGCGGGCGCGACACTGACCGACGAGCAGTTCGGCTCGCTCGAGGACAAGGTCGTCAACGAGTTCGGCGAGGGCAAGGAGGCCGAGGCCGTGGAGGCCTGGCTCGAGGAGAACCCCGACGTCCTCCCGCCCGTCGAGGGCGAGTGACCCGGCGGCCCCGGCACCGCTGAGCGCCAGCACCGACGGGCACCGGAACCGATGAGAAGCGCCCCCGACACCGCATGGTGTCGGGGGCGCTCCTCGTCGTCGGGGCCGCCAGGGCGACTCAGCGTCCGGCCGCGAGGATCTGCGCGCGCGGCCGCGAGGCGGACGCTGGGCACCTCCACGCTGTAGCTCGTGGCCTGGGTGATCCGCTGCGAACGGAAGTTGCGCCGGTTGCCGGTGGCGGCGAAGCCGATCAGGCCGAAGATGACACCCCACACGGCGCCGAAGACGATGCCGCCCAGCACGGGGCCGACGAACGCGAGCGGGACGAAGATCGCCAGCAGCAGTCCCAGCATCAGACCTAACCAGGCACCGCCACCCGCACCGTACAGAGCAGCCTTGCCCCAGGTCATGCGGCCGGTCACGAGCTCGACGCTCTTGAGCCCGTGACCCACGATCCGCACCGCGGCGACGTCGTAGCCCTTGTCGGACAGGAGATCGACGGCCTCCTGGGCGCCCATGTAGTCGGGGTAGGTGGCGAGCGTGGCCATCGAGGGGTCCGTGGTGGGTTCGGGCGCGCTCGGCGGCGTGCGTCTGCGTCGCCTGCGCCGTCTGGGGGGCCTGCGCCGTCTGGGCGGCCTGCGTGGACTCGGTGGGCTGGGTGCTCTCGGGCGGCTTCTGGGCCATGCTGTCCTCCTCGTGGTGTCGGTGAACGATTCCGGGAGGCGAGCTCTCTGCCGGGTCCTGCTCGACCCGATCACTCGGCTCCGTCCGCGTCGTCCGCGTCGTTATACTTTGAGTGTACCAACCAACCTGTTGAGATCTCAAGAAAACCTGGGAGGGCATTGTGAGCACCGTCGTCCCGCCGTCGTCGACACCTGAACCCTCGCCGTCAGAGTCCGCACCGCCGGTGTCCGTGCACTCGGAGGTCGCGCCTTCTGCGCCCGCGCCGTCGGCACCCGTCATCCCGGGGGCCCCATCCCCCGCGCCCACGCCCGTGGACCGTACCGTCCTGGCCGCGCACATGGGCGCGGCGGTGCAGGCGATCGAGCGCTGGGCCCGGCGCACCCTCCATCGCGACAGCGGCACGTCCCTCTCCCGCAACGAGACGCATCTGCTCGCCCATCTCGCGACAGCGCCTCCGCAGCGGATGGGCGAGCTCGCGCAGTGGCAGGGTGTGGACCGCTCGACGATGAGCGTGCAGATCCGCTCGCTCGGCGAGCGGGAGCTCGTCGACCGCTCACCCGACCCCGCCGACCGCAGGGCCTCGACCGTCACGCTCAGCGCCGAGGGACGCGCGACGCTCGAGAAGTACCTGGGTCGCGCCTCGCAGATCCTCGAGCTGACCTTCTCCGGCTGGTCCGACCAGGACCTCGCCCGGTTCGACGGCTATCTCGCGCGCTTCGCGGCAGACCTCGGCCACGGACTCGCGGACGACCAGGCACCGTCGGGGCCGACCGGGGCGTGATCACCGCCGGGGGCGGCCAAGGCGCCAAGGACGCGCGCCTCCAGACCGCCCCGGCCCGCCCCGTGCACTCAGCCCTCGACCTCGACCTCCCGGCCCGCCGCGGCGGAGGCGTAGCAGGCGTCGATCACCCGGGCGCGGCGCGGCGCCAGGGAGCCGTCGTGGGCGGCGACGTCGCCGGAGCGGACCGCCTGCAGGAACTCGGCGATGGCGCCCGCGTGGCCCCGATCCTCGCCCACCTGCGGACTGAGCTCGGCGGGGATGCCCTTGACCTCGGTCCACACGGTGATGCGGTGGTCGCCGGGACCGCCGGCCCACTCGATCGTCGCCCCGCCGTCGGCGCCGTAGAGGGTGACGTAGCAGAGATCCTCGGGGATCCACTGCGCCCAGCTGGACTCCAGCGGCATCGTCGCCCCGCCGTCCAGGCGCAGGAAGGCGGTGGCGAGGTCCTCGACCTCGAAGGGGGCGCCGTCCTCGAGCTGGGAGACGCCGAAGCCGGAGCCGCCGCGGCCGCGGGGGCCGAACTCCGCGTGGGTCATGGCGGAGGCGGCGGTGACGGACGGTTCGCCGAGGAGGTGGAGGGTCATGTCGAGCATGTGGATGCCGATGTCCATCATCGCGCCGCCGCCGGCGCTCTCGGCCTTGGTGAACCAGGTGCCGAGCCCGGGGATGCCCTGGCGGCGGATCCAGCCGGTCTTGGCGTAGTAGATGTCCCCCAGCACGCCGGAGTCGATCACGGTCTTCAGCGCGGTGACGTCGCCGCGTCGGCGGTGGTTGAAGGACACCTCGAGCACGCGCCCGGCGCGACGGGCCGCCTCGACCATCGAGGCGGCGGCCTCGCCGGTCTGGGCCATCGGCTTCTCGGTGAGCACGTGCACGCCCGCCTCGAGCGCCGCGATCGTCATCTCGGCGTGGAGGAAGGTCGGGGTCGCGATCGAGACGACGTCGAGCTCCGCCTCGGCGAGCATCTCCCGCCAGTCCCGGTAGCGGCCGGGCACCTGGTGCTCCTCGCCGAACCTCTCGAGCAGGTGCTCCTCCATCGCGGAGAGGGCGACGAGGTCGACGGTCGGATCGGCGGCGTAGGCGGCGAGGTGTCGCTGGCCGGCCCAGCCCAGTCCGATCACGCCGGCGCGGAGTCGGCGTGCCCCCTCCTGCGGTCTCGCGGCCTGCGGTGCTTGCTGCGGTCATGACGTGCGGTTCCCTTCGGTCGGTGGTTGGGGGTCCTGGACGGGCTCCGTGGCCAGGAGGGCCAGCGGGTCCTCGTGCAGGCGGGTCAGGGCGAGCTCCAGCGCTCCGCGCACGACGACGTCGCGGCCGAGGGAGCTGGCGCGCAGGCTGCGGGAGGGGCGGGGTCCCGATCCGGGGCGGCGCCTCGCGCGCATGCTCGAGGACGGGGTCGATGGACTCGGCGATCGCGCCGGCGACGACGACGGTGTCCACGGCGAGCAGGCTCGAGAGGATCATGGCGATGCGGGCGAGGCGGTCGCCGATGCGCTCGAGCACGGCACGGGCGAGCTTGTCGCCGTCGCGGGCGGCGGCGAAGACGTCCTTCGCGCCGAGCTCGGCGCGGGCAGGGCCGAGAGCGCGGCGGAGGTCTCCCCGGCCTCGAGCGCCTCGAGCGCCCACCGCCGGGCGAGGGCGGCGACGCCGTCGGCCCCGCGAGGGTCGCCGAGCACGGTCTCGAGGAAGCGCATCTCGCCCGCGCCGCCGTCGGCGCCGCGCAGGAGCCGCCCGTCGATGACGAGCCCGGCGCCGAAGCGCTCGCCCATGAGCAGGGCGGCGAGGTGGTCCGCGTCGGCGCCGGAGAGGGCCAGGTGGGCGCGCTCGGCGAGCGCGGCGAGGTTCGCGTCGTTCTCGACGAGGACGGGGCCGTCGAGCGCGTCGACGAGGCCGGGGTTCATGGCGGGCCAGTAGCCGGCGTCGCCGCTCGGCGAGCGCCCCTCGGCATCGACCGGCGCGGGCACGCCCACGACGGTGAGCAGGCGGGGCGCTCCGGCCGTGCCCCGTCCGTCGGCCACGCCGGCCGCGGCGGGGGCGTCGACCGCGTCGGCCGCGTCGTGGGAACCCCCTGCGCCGGCCGCGTCGACCGGGCCTCGCGCGCCCGCCCGCGTGCTCACCCGGTCCAGCGGCGCGTGCGTGCGCCTCGAGGCGCCGTTCCGCCGCGGCGGCGCCGGCCTCGAGGTCGTCGCCGACGAGCGGAGCGTCCTCGAGCACGAGGCGCTCCGCGGCCAGCTCGCGGCCGCGCAGGTCCGCCGCACGGGCGGCGAGGGTGTGCTGGCCGGCGTCGACGGCGAGCAGGATCCCGGCCTGCGCGCGCAGGGAGAAGCGGCGGGCGGGGCGGCCTCGCGAGACGGCGCCGCCGCGCTCGGCGGGGGCCTCCTCGAGCCATCCGGCCTGCTCGAGCTCGGCGCACACGCCGAGCACGGTGGCGCGGGTGAGCCCGGTGGCGGCCATCGCGTCGGCCGCGGTGAAGGCCTCGGTCCCGAGGGCGTGCTGGAGGAGCGCCTGGCGGTTCGCCCGACGCATCAGCCGCGGCGAGCTGACCCCGCGGTCAGCGGACCGTACTCCTCCGACCTGGGACTCCTCCCCGGATCGCGGCGGTGTTGACATCTCCGGACCACCCCCTCCATACTTTCGATAGGCAGTAAATATAACCTCTAGCGTAACTACCGTCGCATCACTGCGGCGACTCCGCTCCCCTCCAAGGAGACGATGGTGTCATCCTCGATCAGCCGGCACGCGCGGCACTCGCCGACGCGGCCCTCGCGACGCGGCGTGCTCGCCGGCGCGGGCGCCGCCCTCGCCGCCTCGACCCTCTCCGCCTGCGGCGCCGGCGGCGGCGACTCACAGCTGACGCTCTACCAGTCCAAGCCCGAGGCCATCCCCTACTTCTCGCAGCTCGCCGGGGAGTTCTCGCAGGCGCAGAGCCGGTTCTCGGTCCAGCACGACATCGCCACGAACCTCTCGGCAAGCTTCGTGCGCAACAGCCCGCCGGACCTCGGTCGCCTGAACTACAACCTCGAGATGGGACGCTTCATGGAGCGCGGGGCGCTCTCGGACCTCTCCGACCTCCCCGAGGCGGGGCGGATCCGCGAGGACGTCGCCGAGCTCGCCGACTGGTATCCCACCTACGAGGGCCGCACCAGCGTGCTCCCCTACTCGGTCACCGCCGCCTCGGTGATCTACAACCGGCGGATCTTCGACGAGCACGGCCTGGAGGTCCCCACCACCTGGGACGAGCCGCTCGCGGTGTGCGAGACGCGCAGGCCGCGGACGTCACCCCGATCTACGCGACCTTCCTCGACGCGTGGACGGTGGCGCAGGGGCTGTTCGACTACACCGTCGGCGGGCTCGTGGACGTGCGGGAGTTCTACCGGCGGATGGACGAGATCGGCGAGGACGTCGGCCCCGACTCCGAGGTCTCCTTCCAGCGCACCCTGCTCGAGCCGATGCAGCGCCTCGGCGAGAGCGCTCGCGTTCGTGAACCCCGATGCCGCCAACCGCGGCTACGGCGACGGGAACACCGCGATCGCCCAGGGCAAGGGCGCGATGTACTTCCAGGGCCCCTGGGCGCTCGGCGAGATCGCGAAGGCCGGCACGGACGTCGAGCTGGGCACCTTCCCGCGCCGATGACCGACGACCCCGCCGACCTCAAGGTGCGCGTGAACATCGACCTGTCGCTGTGGGTGCCCGAGGCGGCCAGCGACCCCGAGGGCGCGCGCGAGCTCGCGCAGTTCCTGATGCGGCCCGAGGTGCAGGACCCCTACAACGCGGAGTTCCTCGCCTTCGGCACGAGGACCGACGCCCCGCCGGTCACCGACGACCGCATCGCCGAGATGCAGCGGTACTACGACGAGGGCCGCTTCTACATGGGCGCCTCGCAGTTCATCCCCCGCTCGATCCCGGCGGAGAACTACATCCAGTCGATCGCCGGCGGCGCCGATCCCGAGCCGGTCCTGGCCCGCATGGACGCCGACTGGGCCCGCCTGGCCTTCCGGGAGTGAGCGCATGATGACCCCACGACAAGGAGCACCGATGTCGACGACGACACCGACGCGCGAGGACGGGACCGCGGACGGCGCGGCCCCGGACGCCCCGGCGACCGGGCGCGCGTCCGTCCCGCGCCCCTCGCGGCGCCGCACCGACCCCCTCTACCACCTGTTCCTCCTGCCGGCGCTGGCGCTGTTCACCCTCGCGGTGACGCTCCCGGCCGTGCTCGGCTTCGCCTACAGCTTCACGAACTCGATCGGATTCGGGGACTGGGACGTCATCGGGCCGCGGAACTACATCGCGATGTTCCGCGACCAGGGGATCCTGGACTCCTACCTGTTCACCCTCGGGTTCGCGCTGGTCACCGTCGTGCTCGTGAACGCGCTGGCGTTCCTGCTGGCGCTCGGGCTGACCTCCCGGATCCGCTTCACCGCGGCGCGCGCACGATCTACGTGATCCCGATGGTGATCTCCGGGATCGTCATCGCGTTCGTGTTCCAGTACCTGTTCGCGAACACCGTGCCGATGCTCGGCGAGGCGCTCGGCTCCGAGGCGCTGTCGGTCTCGATCCTGGCGAACGAAGACTGGGCTTGGGTCGCGATCGTCATCGTGACGGCCTGGCAGTCCATCCCCGCGACGATGCTGATCTACATCGCCGGGCTCGTCACGATCCCGGCCGACGTCTACGAGGCGGCCTCGATCGACGGCGCGACGGGACGACAGAGCCTGTGGCACATCACACTGCCGCTGGTCTCCGGCTTCATCGTCATCAACACGATCCTCGGCTTCAAGAACTACCTCAACGCCTACGACATCATCGTCGGCCTCACCGACGGCGGGCCGGGCGTGGCCACCCGCTCGGTCGCGATGTCGATCTTCCGCGGCTTCGATGGCGGGGACTACGCCTACCAGATGGCCAACGCCATGGTGTTCTTCCTGATCTCGATCGCGCTCGCGGGCCTCCAGCTCCGCCTCACCCGTGGAAGGACGGTGCTCTGAGCATGTCGACCGCCGCACCCCTCGTTCCTGCCCCGTCCGCGAGCTCGAGCTCGACCTCCCCGACTCCGCGCCGCCGCCGACGCGGTCGGGTGGGCCGCGACCGCGTGAACGTCACGACGACCGCGCCGCTGGTCCTCGGCGCGCTCACGGTGCTGGTGCCGCTGTTCGTGACCGTGAACATGTCGCTGAAGACCACCGAGCAGGCGGTCGACGGCAATGCGTTCAGCCTCCCCTCGCCGCTGACGCTGTCGAGCTTCGCGGAGGCGTGGAGCCTGACGAACTTCCCGCGCGCCTTCGCGATCTCGCTGTTCATCACCGTGGTCGCGGTGGCCGGGGAGATCGTGATCTCCTCCCTCGCGGCGTACGCGATCGTGCGCAACTGGGACCGTCGGCTGTTCCGCTGGTCGTTCTTCTACCTGCTGGCGGCGATGTTCATCCCGTTCCCGGTGGTGGCGGCCGCCGCAGATCCAGCTCACCGGTCTGCTCGGGCTGGACAACCCCCTGGGCGTGGCGATCCTGCACATCGCCTTCGCGATGGCGTTCAACACGCCGCTGTTCACCGCGTTCCTGCGCACCATCCCGCTCGAGCTCGAGGAGTCGATGCGGATGGACGGCGCCGGCACCTGGCGGGTGTTCTGGCGTCTGATCCTGCCGCTGCTGGGACCGATGTGCGCGACGGTGGGGATCTTCGCCTTCATCCAGTCGTGGAACGACTTCATGATGCCCTCGCTGATCATCTCCGACCCGGCGCGCAGACCGTCCCGGTGCCGCAGAACATGTTCCAGACCCAGTTCAGCAACAACTACAACGTGGCCTTCGCGTCGTACCTGATGGCGATGGCGCCCGCGATCATCGTGTACCTGTTCGCACAGCGCTGGGTGATGTCGGGCCTCACCCAGGGCGCGATCAAGTGACCCAGCCCCTTCACCGTCCCACCCGATCGACCGGAGGTTCTCCCATCGTGACCGCTGCTCCCCAGTCCCTTCCCGCCGCGCGCAGGCCGACGCCGACTGGTGGCGTCAGGCCTCCGTCTACCAGATCTATCCTCGGTCCTTCGCGGACGGCAACGGCGACGGGATCGGCGACCTGCGCGGGATCATCTCCCGCGTGCCGTACCTGCAGAAGCTCGGCGTGGATGCGGTGTGGCTGAGCCCGTTCTACCCCTCGGCCCTGGCCGACGGCGGCTACGACGTGGACGACTACCGCGACGTGGATCCGCGGATCGGGACGCTCGAGGAGTTCGACGAGATGGTCGCGGCGGCGCACGGCGCCGGGATCCGTCTGATCGTGGACGTGGTCCCGAACCACTCCTCGGACCGTCACGAGTGGTTCCAGGAGGCGCTCGCCTCCCCGAAGGGCTCCAACGCCCGCGAGCGGTACATCTTCCGCGACGGGCGGGGAGAGAACGGCGAGGAGCCGCCGGCGGACTGGACCTCGATCTTCTCGGGCCCGGCGTGGACGCGGGTGCCGGACGGGCAGTGGTACCTGCACTCCTTCGCGACCGAGCGACCGGACTTCAACTGGAACCACCCGGAGGTGCACGAGGACTTCCTGCGCACCCTTGCGTTCTGGTCCGACCGCGGGGTGGACGGGTTCCGGATCGACGTCGCCCACGGCCTGGCGAAGGACCTGCCGGAGGTCTTTGCCCTCGAAGGCGGAGCTGAAGGAGATGCCGAAGGACGGCACGCACCCGCTGTGGGACCGGGACGACGTGCACGAGATCTATGCGGAGTGGCGCGAGCTGTTCGACCGCTACGATCCGCCGCGGATCGCGGTGGCCGAGGCGTGGGTGGAGACGGCGGAGCGTCGCGCGAAGTACGCGAGCCCGGAGGGCCTGGGGCAGGCGTTCAACTTCGACCTGATGGAGGCGGACTTCGACGCCGCACACTTCCGGGAGATCGTCACCGACAACCTGGCGCAGTCGGAGGTCACCGGCTCCTCCACCACCTGGGTGTTCTCGAACCATGACGGGGTGCGCCACGCGACCCGGTACGGTCGCCGCCGCGGGCCGGCCGGGACGTGAAGCAGGGCGCGGAGTGGGTGCTCGCAGGCGGTCCCGAGGACGGCATCGACCGTGCGCTGGGGCTGCGCCGGGCACGGGCGGCGACGCTGTTCGAGCTGGCGCCGCCGGGCGCGCGCGTACCTGTACCAGGGCGAGGAGCTGGGCCTGCACGAGGTCGCCGAGATCCCCGACGAGCAGCGGCAGGACCCCGCTTTCTGGCGCACCACCGCCGAGGACCGCGGCTTCGACGGTCTGGGCCGGGACGGTCGCCGGGTGCCGATGCCGTGGACCCGCACCGGCTCGTCCCTCGGCTTCGGCACGGGCGGCGCGCACCTCCCCCAGCCGGCATGGTTCGCCGACTTCTCGGTGGAGGCCGAGGACGGTGTGCGCGGCTCGACGCTCGAGATGTACCGGGCCGCGCTCCGACTGCGCCGCGAACTGCAGTCCGAGGAGTCGCTGACCTGGGACGAGACTCTCTCGACCGGGGAGGTGCTGGCCTTCGATCGCCCGGGCGGCTGGCTGTCGGTGACGAACTTCGGCGAGGCGCCGGTCGCGGCCGCCGGAGGGCGAGGTGCTGATCGCCTCGAGCCCGCTCGAGGGCGGCGAGGACGACGAGATCCTCTTCGCCGGGCGCGACGACCGCCTGGTCGCGGCGCGCGCCGCGCTGAGCCCGGCGAACACTCGCGGCGAGGCGCGATCCCGTGGATGACCTCCCGGATCGCCCCTCGTCGTGACGGATCCTGCCGGGCGCAGGTGCTTGCGGACCCTTCTGACCAGAGGGCCCCGCTGACCGCACGAGGCGGGTCGGGATCGTGCGGGTGAGCACCTGAGCGCTCGTCGGGCGGGTCATGGTGCAGGGCTCCGAATCGGTGGTCCCGCGGATCTCGAACCCTTCCAAGTCGGCGGCCCCGCTGGTCTCGAGCCGCTCGCCGTTGGAATCTCCTACGGCTTCCGTCGTCTCCGGTGCCACCGAGTCGTCGGGCATCACCACGAAGGCGGTCGGCCCGAGGCGCTGGGCCCGTCGGACGACGCTCGCCCCGCTCTGGCCCGTCCACTCCACCTGGTGGCCGTCGACGGCCTGATCGCCTCGGCGCTCGACGGTCGCATAGGCGTCCTCCTTGCCGAGGTTGTCGTGCCCGCACAGCCCCTGGCCGTTGTCGATGCTGGTCGCACCGCCGCGGCTGTGCGGGGTGATGTGGTCGTACTGGCGCACGTGGGCGTCGCAGTACGGGGCGCGGCGGCGGCCGTCTCGCAGATGCAGGAAGCGTTTCAGGGCTCGCGGGAACTCGCGGGCTCTCGACTCGACGGCGACGATCTCCCCGCGCGTAGGGTGCTGGAACAGCTTTCGCAGCACAGCCCTGATCGACGGCCCGTCAGGACCGTAGCGGTCGCAGGCCGGGTCCTCCGGCGGGGCGAGGGTCGCGCGCGGCTCGGCGCGCAGGGCTTCGGCGGGCACCGGGCCGTATCCCTCGATGTATGCCGCGTCGCCGTGCTCGGGAGAGAGCAGGGCCCGGTCGGTGATGATCACGCCGACGTCGAGGGTCTCGAGCTCGAGTCCGCTGTCCCTGCCGAGCAGGGTCCCGACCAGCGCATCGGCCATGAGCGCGCCGTGGCCTTCTCGGTCGCCCTCGGACCTGCGTCGCTCGGCTTCGAGGGAGAGCCGCTTGTGGACGCGCTTCGCGTCGAGGGCGGGAAGGTGGGCGCTGAGGGTCGCCATGCCGTGCTCGCCCGGGGTGAGGGTGACGTGGCGGGAGCGGCGGGCGATCCGGTGACGGTGCGCGGCTCCGTCAGGGTCGAGCTCGCCGACGGCGGCTCCGACGGCTCCTCGCCAGGCCTTGACGCCGGCGCCCTCCATCTCGGGCAGGCGCTCGTGGAGCACCTGGTCCACGTCGCGGCGCCGCTGGTCGGTCAGCGGGGCGGAGGTGGTGGCCGTGGCATACGCGACGGCAGGTGTGATCGCACCGCGGCCGAGAGCGGAGAGCATGCGCGGCATGGAGCCGACGAGTCGGCGGGCGGCGGCCAGGCTCGAGCTCGCGGTGGCGGGCGAGCGGTGGGTCGCAAGGGTGATGTCGGCCGAGGCTCGTCGATCGGACTGGCGGATGAGTCGCTCGAGCGGCGGGAGGAAGTCGTCCTCGTGGGCGACGTCGTCCCGTGCCGCGTCGATCCGGTCGCGGAGGTGCGCCTCGGCGAAGGCGACGAGGGTGCGGGCCTCGAGCGCCGCGAGGGAGCTGAGCGCGCCGTGGATCATGTCCAGCAGGTTCTTGATCTCCTGCCGCGGCCGAGCGCCGACCTCGAACATCTCCTGCGGATCGATCGCGACGGAGGTGAGCAGGTGGTCGACGTCCCCGAGCATCTCTGCGAGCGCGGACGGACCGCCCGCATGCAGAGCGGCGAGCACCTGCTCCGGAGCGTGCTCGCTCCGGGGCGGGTCGCGGGGGCGTCGTCGCTGTCATGGCCTCATCCTCCCTCGCACCCCTGACAGATGAAAGCCTCGACGGAAATTGTGGACAGCGTCGAAGCACGATTCTCCCGACACCGGGAGAAGACCCCGCGACACGTCGACTCCGACACACCTAAAACGCCTATGAACTGCACGCTTGAGTGCGCATCGCGTCCACTGGCACCCCGCCTCCCGCACCGACCACTCCTCCACATCACCGCGAATCAGCAATTCCCTCCAGAATTCCCTGTGGAGGAACGATCCGTTTCCTGGACCGCCCGTCCGTCCACACCCTTGCCCCTGCGCACTCGTCCGGTATCTCATGGGGACCACCGCTCGCCGAGGAGGCATCGATGCAGAAGCTCCCCGTTCCCCAGTCCGCCCAGGCGCCGGCCGACGCCTTCACCGGCTCCGTGCTCCACGAGGCGCGCGCGGACCGATGGAGGGGTCCCTCCTCGCGATGGCCCACGTCCACGTCGCGCCCGGCGCCCGCACCCACTGGCACACCCACCCGCGCGGCCAGACCCTGTACGGCACCGCAGGTGTGGGCCTGGTGGTGACGCGGGCGGGGGATGTGCAGACTCTCGAGACCGGTCGCACCGTCTGGATCCCGCCGCTCGAGGAGCACTGGCACGGCGCGATGGCCGGGACGCGGATGGCGCACATCGCCGCGCAGGAGGCTGACGAGGACGGCGAGACGGTCACCTGGCTCGAACCGGTCACCGACGAGGAGTTCGCCCTAGCGAACGAGGCCGCGCAGGCGGGCTGAGCGGCACCGCGCTCGATTCCGCTTCGGCTCACGCCAAGAATCGCGTCCACCTCGATGTGCGAGCCGCGCCCGGTCTCGAGGGCGAGGCGAGGATGGCGGCGCTCGAGGCGGAGTGCTAGCGACTCCTCCGGCTCGGTGCGACGCGAAAACGGCGCCACGAGCCCGAACCGCCGATGAGCGGCGGCTTCATCGCGATGACCGACCCGGAGGGCAACGAGTTCTGCCTCGACTGACGCGAGCTCGCCTGTCGCGGATGGTTCCGCTCCTCCTGCACTCCGGCGCGTCTACGCCGACTTCCCCTCTCCCGCGCTCCCCTCGTCGGTCGCGGCGACGTTGCACCCGCGTGCCGGCGCCTCCTCCGCCTCCGCTTGCCCGCCTCGTCTCAGCGGAGCCGCCGCACCCGCGCGGCCGCGTCGTACAGGGCCCGGTGAGCAGGCCGCGCGCGCGATGCCGCGGCGCGGCCGACGGGTCGGGGTCGATCGTCGCCGCCTCCTGTCGGGCGCCGAGCGTGACCAGGGCGTGGTCCAGGCCGAGCGCCTCCGCGGCGACGAGGGCGGCGACCGAGCAGTGCGGCGTCGGTCCCGTCGACGGTGCGCACGGGTCGGCCGGTGACGTCGGCGAGGATCCGCGACCAGGGGGCGGAGGCGGCGCCGCCCCCGGTCACCGGCGCGCGGACGCGGAGAGGTGTCGCCCCCGGACTCGAGCCCGTGGGCGAGTCCGTGCGCGACGCCTTCGAGGATCGCCGCGTACAGATCGATGCCCCGGGTCTCCGCGTCGATCCCCATCACGGCGCCGCGCAGGTTCCCGTCCCGGACAGGGAACCGCTCCCCCACGATCGAGGGCAGGGCGAGCGGCCCGCTCGGACCGCGGCCGCGCTCCTGCTCCCGCGCCTCGAGCGGCTGATCGGCCCGTGCCGGGTCCGCGCCGTCGAGGACAGCCTGCCGGGCCCAGTCCGCGGCGGCGCCGGCGGAGAGCGCGCGGAGATCCGCAGGATCGGGGGCTCGGCGGTCGCCGACGACGTTCCGAGAGCGAGGTGGTGCGAGACGCCGGCGGGTTCATCACCGGTCGCCCCCTCGCCGGCCGACGCCACGCCGTCGGGCTCGTCCCCGTCGGGCTCCCCGCCGGCGTCCTGTGCCCCCGTCGGCGACGTCCCGGTCCCGGGCAGGACCGAGGCGAGCCAGCCGCTGGTGCCGAGGTAGACGTAGGCGTCGCCCGGCGCGAGGCCGACGATCCCGCTGGTCGTGGCGCCCGCATCTCCCGGGGCGAGCACGACGGGCGCCCGTCCGGCACGCCCAGCGGCCGCCGTCGCCCCCGCGCCGGCGTGTCCCACGACCTGACCTGCCGCACCGGTCAGCGCGGGCAGCAGAGCCGGATCGAGCCCGGCGGCGCGGGC
The DNA here is from genome assembly GCF_038396325.1 of Brachybacterium sp. GPGPB12. Taxonomy (NCBI): domain Bacteria; kingdom Bacillati; phylum Actinomycetota; class Actinomycetes; order Micrococcales; family Dermabacteraceae; genus Brachybacterium; species Brachybacterium sp. GPGPB12. Next base: position 1,509,234 of record NZ_CP149573.1, read on the forward strand.
GACAGCGGGCGACCAGTCGCGGGTGCGGGCCTCGAGCAGTCCCGTCGTCGCGGCGGTCGTCGGATCGCACCAGAGCCCGAGCCCCATCCGCGCCACGAGATATCCGGGCGGGCCGAACACGACGCCCTGCAGGTCCGCAAGCTGTTCCGGGGCCGTGCGGAGCAGGCGCAGATGCATCGCGGCGCGGCTGGTCGCGTCCTGCAGGTTGCCGGTCAGCGTGTCCCAGGAGACGCCGTCCGCGGCGAGCGCGGCGCGCGGCTCCGCCGCCTCGGCGCCCGCGCGGGAGTCGGAGTAGAGGATCGCGAGGCGCGCGACCCCCGAGCGCGGGACGGCGACGAGGTCCTGCATCTGCCCGGTGAGCACGAGCGCCGCCACCTCGCCGTCGGGCGCCGTGTCCGGCACGGGCGCCGGCGCCGCGCCATCAACCGACGCCTTCGCGGCGGGCGCCGCCTCGAGCAGCTCGAGGATCACCGCGCGGGCGGCGCGCTCCCAGTCGCGGGGGTCCTGCTCGGCGGTCCCGTCGGCCGCGTGGCGGGTGGGGTACGGGGCCTCCGCCCGGCGGTGGACGGTGCCGTCCAGTTCCAGGAGCGCGGCCTTCGCGGCGGAGGTCCCCAGGTCGAGGCAGAGCAGGTGCGGCATGGCAGTCAGGGTATGCGGGAGCGGGCGTCGGCCCGGAGCAGCGGTCGAGCCGCAGGAGCGGCGCACTCGCGTCGATGATCCCGCAGAACCTGCCATCGGCAGGTGACTCGTCAGGCCTGGCGAGGGATGGGGCGGACGGTGAGCGTCTGTCGCACCGAGCCGAGCGGTCCCTCCTGGTCGTGCAGGACCGAGCTGGTCAGGCCCTGTCCGGTGGGGCCGAAGGAGACGGTGGTGTCCAGGCCCAGCCAGCGGCCCGTCGGCCGGCGCATCAGGTGGATGGTGAGGTCGAGGTTCGGGAACATCCATTCGCGCGGCTTCTCGCGCACCGCGATGCCGTTGGAGGCGTCGACCGGGATGAGGAAGGTGGCGAGCTCGCCGGCCTCCTCACCGTCGATCAGGGGATGCTCGGCCCGCGACCCAGCGCGGCCGCGTCCGGGCCGCTTCGGCTCGGCGTCGCGCAGGCTGATGCTGTGGATGAAACCGCCGGTCCAGTCCTCGGACATGCTCCGCTCGGGCGACCCCTCGGGGCCGGGCAGCAGCGGCGGCTCGGTCCCGGCGACCTCGGCGGTCTCCTGCGCGGACATCACCCAGTCGCGGGCACGGAGCGTCTCGCGCCCGGCGATCACGGCGGTGGTCTCGAGCGGCTCGATGGTGCGGCCGGGGCGGAGCATGCGGGTGGACGGCTCGATCGGCCCGCGGCGGAGCTGGCCGAGGATGTCGATGGAGATCCGTCCGAGCACCTTGTCGGGGTCGGCGTGCTGGGCCCGCCAGCGCTCGAGATGCTCCACCAGCAGAGCGCCGACGGGGCTGATGTGCGGCTCGTCGTCGCTCCACGCGCCGCCCGCGTGCTCGCTGGGCAGGTAGGTGTCGGGGCCGACGGGGACGAAGTACGCCTCGGAGCCGGCGGCGCGGTCCTCGCCGATCGCCTCCGGGCCGGCCCCGCCCTGCTGTCCCTGGCCCTGGCCTGTCATCCCTGGTTCCTCCCGTCCCCGGTGCGGGGCTCTGCGCTCGACGTCGTCCACGACCGTCCATCTTCCCCGACGGGCGCGGCCGGGGCGGCCGATCCGGTGCGACGCGCCCGCGCCGAGCGACGGAACCAGTTCACGAGCGGACCGGGCACGAAGCGGTCCACGAAGGGAGCGCCGAAGCGCGCGATCACCTCGACGGCGAGGCCGAGGAAGAACGCGACCACCGGCATCCAGGCGGCCAGCGACATCGAGACGCCCATCGCGCCGAGAAAGCCCATCTCGGCGTCCATCCGCACGTGCACGAGGGCCAGAAGCACCAGCGAGCAGAAGGTGTAGGCGAGCGGCGGCGCCGCCCAGGAGGTGACCTGCGCGATCACGTTCCCGGCCGGGATCTCCCGGTCCCGGTGCCACAGCAGGCGCGATCAGCAGCGGCACGAGCAGGGCGATCAGCACCATCGGCGACCACACGTACCAGGGCAGGTCGACGAACCACAGGTTCTGCGTGCCGCTCTGCGGCGTGATGCCGCTCCCCAGCCCGAGGTCGCCCACGTCTCCCCGGGCGGAGGCGCGCACCGGCACGACCAGCATCCCGAGACCGGGCAGGAGCGCGAGGGCGGTCGGTCCCCACAGCGGCGGCGCCAGCGCCGCGCCGAGCACGGAGCGTCCCTCCCCGTCGACGATCTGCACGATCGCTCCAGCCGCGACGGCGAGGAGGCCGACGGGGACGGCGAAGGCGAGGGCGTGGACGAGCACGAGGCGGGGTGCGGCGGCGAGGTCGGCGACCAGCGGCCACCAGGCGGGCTTGCGCATCCCCGCGAGATGGCCGAGCAGGAGCGGCGAGCGTGATCAGCGCCCAGGTGCCGAAGAACATGTCGGCCCCGGCGGCGTGCATCGAGAGGGACAGGCCGTTCGCGGGGTCCTCGATCGAGAACGCGGTCAGGCGCGTGACCAGCAGCGCGACCAGGGCGACGCCGAGGCCGGAGAGGCCGGACCACAGAGCCGCGCCGAGCGGCCCGTTGGAGCTCCATCGCCGCTGGGCGGTGCGCGCGGCGAGGAAGGCGAAGACGGTCATCGCCGCGGTGATCAGCAGCGGCAGGCCGCGCCAGCTCAGGGAGAGGCTCCCCAGGAAGCCCATCTGCGGCTCGGCGTCGTAGGAGCCGAAGCTCGCGAGGGCGACCAGCTGGAACGGGATCCCGAGCAGGCCGATGATCCCCGCGAATCCGGTGTCGTCGGTCGCCGGGGCGCCCACGACGCCGGTCGGGTCCGTGCTCGCGCCGGTGTCGGCGGTGAGCACGGCGAGGACCGCCGAGACGATCACGACCAGCGCCGCGACGAGGGCGACGAGATAGGCGAGCGCACCGGTGACGAGGGTGGGCACCGGGGTGCCGATCCCGACCTTCCGCAGCGGCGCCGTCGAGGGCCCCGGGCCCGCCGTCGGCCCCTGCCCCGCCCACGGGGCCGGACCGGCCGACGGGGCAGAACCGGTCGACGGGGCGGGGCCGGGTGACGGGGCGGGAGCGGGCGGCGGTGCGGCTCCGGGCGTGGTCATGCCGTAGCCGTACGCTCCCCCGTCCTGCCCCGCGCCTCCCTGTTCGTGGCCGGTCCCCTTCCCCTGGCCGTCGGCGGGCTGGTTCGGCCGCGACATGCGTGCCCCTCTCACGTGCGTGGTGCGTGCGAGTGTCGCTGCACTCCCCGCTCGCGAGCCTAGCCGGAGGGGTAGGGCTCAGAAGCCGTTGTACCGGTAGGCGTTCTGGTTCCAGAAGTCGGTGCCCCAGGTGTGGGTGCGCGCGACGCCGCCGACGCCGCCGGCCTGCTCGATGACGGTGAAGGAGGTCTTGGAGTCGTCGGTCCAGCCGGTGAAGATGACGACGTGACCGGCGCGCCGCCGGAGCCCGGGCCGAGATTGCCGATGATGTCGCCCGGTCGCAGGTCCTCCTTCGGGATCTCGGTGAAGTGCTCGGTGAGCGTCACCGTGGAGTAGCTGGTGTCCAGGCCGTAGGCCATGGAGACGAAGCCGGAGCAGTCGGTGCGGTACTGGCGGCCGTCGGGCCCGTTCGTGTACACCTCCATGGAGTAGGGCACGTTGCGGTCCACCCAGGTCTGGCCGCGGTCGAGCACCTCCTGGCGGTCTGCGGACAGGCCCGGATCCTCGGGAGCGGGGTCCTCGCCGCCGCACTCGCCGAGACCGGCGGCGTCGGGCACGGTCACGTAGGCGCGGGAGACAAAGCCGTCCACGCCGTCGTAGCTGACCTTCGCCCAGTACTCGCTGGCGTAGGTGCCCTGGACGGCCTCCCCCGCGGTCTGGCACTCGAGGTCGAGGGCGGTGCCGGCGGGGATCGTGCCGAGCGCGTCGGAGCCGGTGCTGGTGCCGGAGCGGATGGTGAGCTGGTCGGTGGTGGTGCCGGGCGCGGCGGCCTGTGCGGGCCGCGCGATCATGGCCAGTCCCGCGACGGCGAGCGCCGAGGCGGCGGCTCCGCCGGCGAGGCGGCGGGCAGTGGTGCGGAGGATCATCGGTCTCGTCCCCTTCGAGGATCTCGGGTTCGTCGGACAGCCGCCGGAGCCGGATCCTTCCCCCTGCGCCGGCCCCTCGAACCTAGGCACGACGCGACGCGGATCACAACCCGTCGCGCATGGGGAGAAGTGCCCATCGACGTCAGCGGCCGACCGGCCTACGGTCGCGCGCGCCCGCGTCGCGCGCGCCGCCCACGTGCCCTACTTGACGGTGAGCTCGATCAGGCGTCGCAGCCGCTCGATGTCGTCGGTGCGGCCGGCGTGCTGGGCCTCCCAGAACCAGGAGGCGACGGCGCGGGCGAAGGAGATCTCCTCGGCCCGGTCCGCATCCGCGCCCGCCGCCTCGCAGAACGCCTCGACCACGCCGCGGAGCGCCTCGCGCGGCCGCGGCTCCTCCAGGACGGACGCGAGCACGCCGCGCACGACGGTGTGGGCCTCGTTCTCGACCGGCCCGCTGAGCGCGCCGGGTCGATGGCGACCCAGCCGCCGTCGCCGCGGCACATCACGTTCTCGAAGCTGAGATCGCCGTGGGTGAGGGTACGGGAGGCGTCGTCGGCGAGGTCGTCGATGATCTCGGCGGCCCGCTCCCCGCCCCGGCCGGGATCGGCAGGCCGTCGGCGACCGCGCGGGCGTGCTGGGCCTGGAACGCCTCGGCCCAGGCGCGGGAGGTCGCCGCGAGGTGAGGGGCGTCCGGCGGGGCGGGCACCTCGGCGATCCGGGCCGCGACCTCGCCCGCGATCCGGGCGGCGGAGAGCGGTGCGGGGTGCTCCATCAGGGACGGGCCGGGCACTCGCTCGAGCAGCAGCGCACGCTCCTCGCGGTCCTCGCGCAGCAGGTCGACGACGCCGTGGCCGGCGAGCGCCGTGAGCGCGGAGATCTCGAGTGCGGGGTCCGCGAGCGGGGAGACGAGCTTCAGCGCGGCCGGTGCTCCGTCGGCCGTGCGCACGGGGAGCACAATGCTGGTGCCCCCGCACCAGAGGTCCCCGTCGGCCGTGAGGTCCCAGCGCTCCAGCACGCGGGCGGCCTGCTCCGGGGCGGCGTCCAGCCAGGGCGCCGTCGAGCGGTCCTGGTGGAGGAGACGCCGCCGGAAGGCGCCGGGGAGCTGGAGAAATCGGGCCATCTCGACATCATCGCAGGCTCCGTGCGGGTGGGGCGTCGCGACGGCTCGAACCGGCCTGCGAGACTTGTGCGGTGATGCCCTTCCTCTGCCGCTCGCCGTCGCCGCGGTGTCGCTCGCCCTGGTGATCAGCGTGTACGTCATCTGGCGCAGGCTGGGTCGCAGCGCGATGGCCCGTCGATGGATGGGCGACGAGATGTTCCCGCGCACCTCGCAGGAACGGATGACGGTGCTGGGATGGCCTGCTCTCGCCGCCCTCTGCCTGTGCTTCGCCCTGGCGGCGCTCCCCGTCGCCGACGGGACGCTCCGCCTCCCGGCGGCGCCGCTCTCGATCCCGTTCTTCCTCGCACTGCTGGTCACGCAGATCTCGGCGATCCCGCCGCCGGAGGCGTGGTACCCGGGCTGGGCGCGGGAGCTGAGGCGCCGGCGACGGGAGGCTCGCGCGAAGGCGGGGCTCCGCCGGGTCTGACGGCGTTCGCACACCACGTCAATGTCGCGGCCTGACCTGGGGTCGGCCTGGAGGGGATCGAACCCTCGACCCGCGAATTAAGAGTCCGCCAAAGCATGGCTGGCACAGTATGTTCTAGCAGGCCATGACACACAACCGGCTGGGTCGAGGTGAACCGACGCAGTCCGTTGCTGTCAGCCTTGCTGTCCCCAGCGCCTTAGCGCCAATCGGAGCGACAACCCTGCGGGTGCACCGACACCGTGCGTACTAGACAGTTAGCTTCGCGAAGCACCCGAGCCTCAACCCAAGACCATCGCGTTCCAGGACAAGAGTTCGAAGCGCTTCCCTGCTCCAGTCCTCGCAAGCTCCAACCCGGCCGAGCACGACAAGCTCGAGACCCCTCACCCCACCGGTTCGCGGGACGAGGCGCCGAATGTGCGACCGCGTAGATAGACTCGCCCTATGAGACTTACTGGGGTACGAGTCAAGAACTTTCGAACAGCGGGACCCAGGGAGCAAGAACTCGATTTGAGTGACACCCTCACAATCATTGGCCCAAACAATAGTGGCAAGACAAATCTTTTGCAGGCCATACAAATGCTCTTCACTGGCCACGAGAATATCTACAATTACACCGTTGCCGAAGACTCCCCGCACGGCAAGGGTGCTCGAACAAGCATCGTTGGATACTTCGATGGGGACGACGAAGGGGTGGATTCGGATTTCTATCGCGACCTTGATCGCCTATACGCAATGTACAACCTTCAGCGCTCCGGCAAAGACGGTCGCTCTTTACCTTACATTCTCGGGATCAGGAAACCCGGCTTACACCTTCTTCCCAAACCAAAAGCGCCCGGGCGACAGCGGCAATCAGGCCACAATTAGTCGAGTGCAGAAACAGACGGTAGTCGGCCTTCTTGGCGAATTCGCCTGCCACTTCATCCCTTCGGAAAAAAGCATGAAAGAGCTGGTGGATGAGATTCTTGCCCCCTTTATTCGATCAGTCGTGGTTGATGTCCTTTCTCCCCATATCGCCGAGATTCAGCGAGAGCTAGACGGAATTTCGTCTAATATCGATCAGGCTTTGACTGATAGCGGAGTCGATGGCCTTTCCGCATCGTTCGGGTTTCAGGGAGGCTCGATCGAGAGTATGCTCAGTGGATTTGACTTCTACCTCAGTGATCCATATCGGACTCAACTTTCCAGAAAAGGCCAAGGAACTCAAAGCTTGGCCTTCATGGTCGCCCTACATTGGGTAACTGAACGCGAATTCGCACAGGACAAGAACTCAATCTGGCTTATCGAAGAGCCCGAATCATTCCTACATCCGGAGCTTTCTCATAGCGCTACAAGACTTCTGGAAAAGCTGGGCACAGACGCCACGGTCGTTATGAGTAGCCACTCAATGGCGTTCGTCCCACACGACCCCAAACGTGTGGTAAGCACACAGCTGGACCCGGAAGGCTACACCGAGATCTCCACGTTCGCGTCGCACGAAAAAGCGACGGTTGCACTCCGGAAGGGGCTCGGACTAAGATTTGCTGACTACTTCTCTCTCGGCACTTCCACCGTGCTCACTGAAGGCCAGTCGGACTCCCAGCACCTGCGCTGGTTCCTCATGATTTCCGCGGACTGGACCGATTGTGAATGGCCCGAACTCCGCGCGCCGACGATCAGCGATAGGGGTGGTGCATCTGAGCTTGCGGGGTTCTTGCGATCGAACTATGAAATCCTGCGCAAGGAGCGACCGACCGTCAGCCTGTTCGATGGCGACGATGCGGGAATGAAGGCCGTAAGCGGGCTGAGTTCATACTTCAACAATATGAGCATTCCGTTCAACGCCAACCGGGAGTATGTTTACGGGCGAGCAGGATTCGCTATTGAGGGATTGTTTCCAGACTTGTGGATATCCGACCTGCGAGACGATCACCCTAATCGGTTTACTGAGTATCAGGAAGACTCATCCGGAGTTTTGATGCGATTCCGGCTAAAGGATAGCGCGAAGTCTTCTGTAGCCAACGCACTAAAGGGTCGTGCCGAGAGCGAAAACCCAACGGATCGCAAATGGGCTACCCACTGGCTGAGCACTTGCCGGGCCTTGGATTCTGCCCTCAAGCATCAAGCCGAGCTCATCGCATTGCTTTGAGCATCAGTGGATCCTGCTAGTAGGGGCAACCCGGGATCTCACGAAGATTGGTCGCCCCTTCGGGTGACATCTCGTGGCCTGAGGCCCGGAGCGAAGCGAGGACACGAAGGCCACAAGGCGGCGAAGTCGCCGCTTGAAGAAATAGGGAAAGTTCTCACGCCCGCAGTCACGTTCACAGCAAGCGACTCGATGGCTCATGGGTTCGGAAGGCGGAGCAACTGACGAGATCATGGCGAGATGTCCGGAGCGATGCTCAAGTGCGGAGCGCTTCAGTTACGTCGGTGACGAAACAGAAGCATGGACTTAGGCAGTTGGTGCGACCGCACGTAAGTGGGGTCCGTGGGCGGCGGAATTAGCAAGCATGTCCATGCCAACATCGACCGACCCCGTCGCGTGCGCTCCTATCTCCCTCCGCCAGAGCGTCAGGAGCAGGAGCGGCCAGGCTCCGGGGTGTCGGTGACCACTGACGGCACCGACACAGGCGAGCTACAGAGGTTGCCGAAGCGGTTCGAACCGCCGCGCGACCTCCGTAGCGGGAAGGTCACCCTTCCCCGGTCGCTATCGAAGTCGTCCGTCGGCGGGTTCGAACCCGATCTTCTCGCTGTTTTCGAGTGCTGGAGCCGTGCTCCGTTCGGTATCAATCAGAGACTCGAGGAGCGCCTGGGTCTCGGGGTCTACGGAGTAGAGGACGACGCTGTTCATAGCGCGGGGGAGGAGGACGCGGTACTGATTGCGGATGCGTTCGGTCGCGTGACCGTCCATGCGAGCAAGGGCGTCGTTGTCAGAAGCGCCAATGTCGACTGCCATCTGGCCGTTGCGAGCGATGAAGTCGCGGCCGAAGAGGACTCCGACGTGGGGGAACTCGAAACCTTGGGCGGAGAAGATCGAGCCCATCTGCTCGGCGCCTAGAGGGTTGTTTGCCCATCCGTCGGAGTTGAATCGGCCCGGGTTCTCTGTCGCTACTTTGTGGGCGCGGGCTCTCGGGTGAGGGCCTCGTAGCGGAGCGTCTCGGACTCTACCGGGGTCAGCACCCCTAGGGAGCCGTGGAGGCGCCGGTTGTTGTACCAGTCGACCCAACCGGCAGTCGCGAACTCGACGCCTGAGAGCGTCCGGAACGGGCCGTGGTGGAAGACGGTGGTGCGGATGCACTCGGTCTTGAATAGCCCATTGATCGTCTCCATGAGCGTGTTATCGAACGCATCGCCGACGGTCCCGATCGAGGTAGCGATGCCCTCGAGGTCGAGTTGCTCGGTGTACCGGATCGACGTGTACTGGGTGGATTCAATCGGTGGATGCAACACCCTCTTGCTCGAGTGACTGTAGTCGCTCGGCGAACACCTCAGCTGGAGACTTCCAGCCGAGGACCTTCCGGGGACGATTGTTGACTGCCAGCGCGACCGCTTCGAGGTCCTGCACAGTCCAGCGTGAGAGATCGGTACCCTTCGGGAAGTACTGACGTAGCGACCCGTTCGTGTTCTCGTTCGTGGGCCTCTGCCACGGCGAGTGGGGATCGGCGAAGAACACCTTCGTGCCCGTCTCCACAGTGAACTGCGCATGCCCAGACAGCTCCTTGCCGCGGTCCCAGGTCAGCGTCTTGCGCAACTGCCGCGGCAGGGTCGTCATCGAGGCAGTCAAAGCGGCGTTCATCGCCACAGCGCCGTAGCCGGCCAGGGCGGGACCGTTCTTGACCCGCGGTGTCTGCCCGTAGCCGTCCAGCCGAGGCAGGTGCACCAGCAACGTGGCTCGGCTCTTGCGCTCAATGACGGTACCGATCGCGGACCGGTTCGTGCCGATGATCAGGTCACCTTCCCAGTGTCCTGGCACGGCGCGGTCAGCGGCTTCGGCGGGGCGTTCACTGAGGACCACATCCTCGGTCACGTGCCCTTGAGGCTTGTTCTTCGACCGGGCTCGGGGCGCCCGCAGAGATCGGCCGGTGCGCAGGCAGGCGACCAGTTCTCGCTTGAGCGCGCCCCGGCCCTCGATGAACAGGGACTGGTAGATCGCCTCGTGACTGATACGCATGGACTCATCCTCGGGGTAGTCGATCTCAAGCCGGTGTGAGATCTGCTCCGGACTCCACGCCGTGACCCACCGCCGGTCGGCCCGGCGTGGCTTCGACCTGCCCTTCCACGCCGGTACGTCCGGCCCGGCCACGATCGACCCATCTGGATGGCACACATCGCCGCTGAGCCGGTCCTGGACGTAGTTCCGTAGTTTCGGGTTCGCGACCAGCTTCGCGGTCTTCGGCCTCCGCGCCATCAGCTCCGCCTTCCACTGCGCGACCGAGGCCCGGTACTCCAGCTTCCCGCCGCGGGTAGCGGCGTTTCGACGCGACTCGCGCGAGATCGTGGCCGGGTCGCGGTTGATCCTGCGCGCGATCTCGCGCACGCCCACCTGCTGAGCGTGCAGGACAGCGATCTCCTCCCGCTCAGGAAACGACAGATAACGTCCGCCAGGCTCGGTGAGTTCGATCGTCCTCATGCCGCCACCTTGTCGGAACCAGCGTGCCCCGACGGTCGCAGACACGCCCACCTTCCCGGCGCGTCCTCCGAGGAGCGTCCCGTCGCTATCTCTTTCCAGAACCTGCGTTCGATGCCGCGGCGCGTCTTCGGGGCGCCTGGCGAGATCATCGCCGACCGGCCCGTGAGTTCCTTCAGCCATCCAGCTGGTCGTCCCATCAACACCCTCCTCGACCTGAGGTGTTGCGTCCACCAGTTGAATCCACCCTGCGATCCGGTATCGCTGTGCGCCACCAAAGAACCTGGTGAGACCTGGTTTCCCTCGCGTACCCGCGCCACAGCGCGATTTGCAGTGGCGTCATGACGAGATCGGTGCGCATGCTCGAGGACGCGGGCCAGCCCACGACACGCTGAGCGAACACGTGGACGACGAACCCGACGTACACGAACCCGGTCCAGGTGCGGACGTAAGTGAAATCGGTGACCCAGACCAGGTTCGGAGCCGGGCCGTGAAGTCGCGATTGAGCAGGTCACCCGCCCGTTCCCCATCAGGGTTCGGGATGGTGGTGCGCGGCTTCTTCGCCTGCCGGATACCTTCGAGGCCGAGGGTGCGCATCGCCCGGTCCACCGTGCCACGGGAGGTGCCGGCGAGGCGTTCCTGACGGCGGAGCAGCCGCGCTCCACTTCCGCCGCCCGTAGAGGCCCTCCGGCGTCATCTGAACCTGCCCGGTCACGGGGTTGGTCCTCCAGGCGAGGTCGCGGTTCCTGTCCTCGACCAGAGCGTCTGTGACGGTGCGGGCAGCGATGCGGGCCGGTCGCTTCCAGGACCGGTAGGTGCGTGCAGCGATCGCTAGGCCCTGCCGGCGCAGGACGCGGAGGATCGACTCGATTGCATAGCCCTCGGCGCGCATCTCGACGATGAACGCCAGGATCATTGGTTGAGGGGTCGAGCTCCCGGGCGAAGAAAATCGAGGCCCGGCGCAGGATCTCATAGTCCTCCCGCAACCGCTTGTCCCCGGCATTGAGACGTTTGACCTCGGCAGGCTCCTCGCTCGTGATGCCGGGACGGGTCCCATCGTCGACCTCGGCCTGGGCCAGCCAGCGCCGCACGGACTCGCGCGAAACGCCCTCCCGCCGGGCGACCGCGGTAACTGCGGCAGTGAGGGTGGGGTACTCGTGGGCGTGCTCCCGGACGAGCCGCACGCACCTCGCGCGCGCCTGGGGATCGATCTTCTTCGGCATGCTGTCCATCCTTCCGGACTTAAACAGCAGCGGAATCAAACGTACCGCGGTGACCGGGGGCCAGGGCTGATAGCGCCCACTGGCCCCCGGCCGGTCAGCGTGGTCTGCGGTCCTTAGCAGTGCCGATCTGCCCGTCGACACCAGTCGGGTGATCGAGGTACCAGTAGGCGACGCTGGCGATGTCGTCGTTGCGCTCGAAGAGCCCGTTGTCCCAATCGCCGATCATCTGCTGAGTGACGCGCAGGTCATCGGCGAAGTGGATCGGGTCGAGCATGTGCCAGCGGTACATGTCGAACTGCGGCGGCATGGCCCGCTCGTAGTTGGAGAACTTGGTGGTCTCCTTCGTGGCGACGCGCGTGAAACCGAAGGAGTGGCTGGAGTATGTGCCGGGCACTGGCTCGGGATCCTTCTGGAGACCGTCCTGAAAGGCCCACGAGCCGCCGACGTAGTCCTCGAGGCCGGTGCTGGTCAGCGAGGGCCACTGCTGGTCGCCGTCTGTGAAGAATTTGATCTCCCCCTCTCCCCACCAGTACCGCTCGAGGGAGGTGACGGAGAAGAACGAGCCCAGGTACACGCCGCGTCCCCGCACGGTGTCGAGAACGACGTGGTCGTTGCCTTTGCCGACGTCGCCGTTGGAGCGTCGCCACTGGGCGTGGAAGTAGCCCATGTCTTCGCTGAGCTCGTCTCCGGTGGTGCAGTCGACTTGGTAGAAGAAGCCCTTGACTGTGTCGGGGTGCTGACTCTCGATGACGATGCGAGCCCTGGTCCGGAACGGCATGGAGATGAACGCGTTGAATCCCGAGTTCGGAGCGACGACGATCGGCGCCGACTCGACCCTGCTGGAGACGGCGCCACCGCAAAGAGAAGAAGTCTCCGAGCGGTGCAACGACCGAGGGTTCGGTCGCTTCGTCCCAGTACATCTTCAGTACCAGGTTGCGATAGACGAAGGGGTTCGCCTCGGTGATTGCGTTGCACGTGATCCACAGGTGACGGATGATCCCCGGGCCCTCGACATCGGCGAGGACCAGCTTCTGTCCCGGCTGTAGATCGACTGCGGGCGATCCTTTTCGCCCGGTACCGAGGCGGGAGGTCGCCTGCGCCGCGGCTCCCTTTCGCCCCTCGGGGTTCTCGGCGTTGAAGGTGTGGCTCGTGATGCCGCGCTTCATGCGGGAGGGGGTAAAGATGTCGAACAACGAGACTCCTTGGTTACTTCACGGCTCCGGCAGTGACGCCGTTACTCAGGGTCCTCTGGAAGATGAGGAAGAAGAGGATGGTGGGGATCAGGGACAGGAACGAGCCGGCGTTGACGACCGTCATGTCCACGGTGTGCTGGCCGCGCAGGGTGGCCAGGGCGATGGGGATCGTCTGTGCGCTCTGGTCGTTGAGCAGGACTACTGGGATGTAGAACTCGTTCCACGTCCAGATGAAGAAGAAGACCATGAGGACCGACAGGGTCGGCCGGATGACAGGCACGACCACGGTCCACAGGATGCGCCAACGCCCAGCACCGTCCATACGGGCCGCTTCGAGAAGCTCCTTCGGGAAGGTGCCGAGCACACCGGAGAGGAGGTACGTGCCGAACGCTCCTTGCAGGACGATGAAGATGATGGTCACTGACCAGATGGTGTTCAGCGTCCCTGTCGCCTGGGCGATGTAGAACAGCGGGTAGACCAGTGCTTCCTGCGGGATCATCGTCGCCAGCAGCAAGATGGCAAGGATGCCCGTGCGCATTCGGATGCGGCCGACGCCGATGGCGTACGCCGCGAGCACCGAGAACAGCACACCGATGACGGCTACCAGCGCGGAGATGACGATGGAGTTCGTCAGCGCTCGGGGAAAGTCGATGATCTCGAGGTAGCCGCGCACTGGACCGAGGTCCAGGCGCTCGGGCCATGCCAGGGGGCCGTTGGTGGAGTAGTCCGCAGGGCTCTTAAAGGCGTTGAGCAGTACCAGCAGGAACGGAGCGAGGACGACCAGAGCACCGACACAGGACAGCACGAGCGTCAGGAGAGAGGCCGGGCGCAGACGAATGTTCAGTCCGCGTTTGCGGGGCGGCCGTGAGTCCACCGGGATGTCCGGCGCGGTGGTGAGTGTGTCAGGCATTCTCGGTCCTCCTCTGGAACCAGAGCATCACCAGCGCGACGACGAGGATCACAGCGGCCATGACCGTGGCGATCGCGGAGCCGTAGCCGACTTGCGAGAGCTCGAAGAAGTTCCGGTAGGCGTAGTAGGACGGGACGACGGTCGATCCCTCGGGGCCGCCCCCGGTGAGGATGAGGATCGGTGCGAAGACCTTCAGCGCCGCAACGGTCGCGGTGAGCGACACGATGAAGATCTCAGGCCGAATCTCGGGAATGGTGATGCGCCGGAGTTGCTGGAACCAGGAGGCACCGTCAAGATCTGCGGCTTCATACAGCGAGGGGTCTACACGGCCGAGCGGCGCCATGAAGATGACCAGCGGGTATCCGATCTGCGACCACACCATCATGAGCATGACGGTGACGATCGCGATCTCCGGGTCTCCGAGCCAGTCGGGCGGATTCGCGATGCCGAGCGTCTTGAGGAACGAGTTGACCGCGCCGGCGTCGGTGTTCATGACCCAGCTCCAGATGAAGCCGGCAACTGCGATCGGGAGGATCTGGGGGAGGTAGAAGCTACCGCGCAGGAAGCTCGCGATCCGGCTTCCGTAGCGGGGCGCGATCAGGTTGAACAGGAGCGAAGCAATGATCAGGCCGAGGATGGTGGGGACCACGACGATCGCGACGATCATGAGCAACGAGTTCTTGAACGACATCCAGAAGTTCTCGTCCTGGAGCAGTTCGGCGTAGTTGCCCAGGCCTACCCATTCCATGTCGGCGGCGCCGCCGCGCCAGTCGAACAGACTGATTGCGACGTTCGCGCCGAGCGGGACGAGCACGATGACGACGAACCCGATCGCCATCGGCAGAAGGTAGGGCCAGTAGGTCTCCCGGTGACCGGATGCGCGGCGGGGACTGGTCTTCGGTCGCGTCGCGGGGCGGGTGACTGGGTGCGTGGACGCTGTCACTGCTGGGTGCCTTCGTCGTAGAAGGACTGCGCCGCATCGAGGTACTCCTGCGCGGTCTCGTTGCCATTGGACATGGCCTGCATATGCTCCTGGATGAAGTCGAGGAAGCCGATGACCGGGTAGTCCGGGTAGTACGACAGCGCGTTGCCGTCCATCAGCTCCACGAACCCTTCGGTGTAGTCGCGGGTGCGCTCATCGGTGATCGCTGCGGGGTCACCTGCGATGGGCGACCCACCGAGCTCTCCGATGAGGTTCTGCACCTCGTCGGACAGCGTGATGTCGATGAACTCGTAGGCGAGTTCCTTGTTCTTGGCGCGCTCCGGAACGCCCCAGAGGTGCCCGGAGGAGCCCATGACGAGGTTCGCGCCGGGGAACGTCATCCAGCCCCAGTTGAAATCGGCCTCAGCCACAGCGCGGTGGAACACTCCGTGGTTCCACACCACCATTGCGGCGTTGCCGCTGAGGAAGTTGACGGTGGCCTGCTCGAAGTTCAGACCTGCGATATCGGTACCCACGTACCCTCGGTCGATCCAGGACTGGAAGCGCTCCGTTCCCTCGGCCCAGGGGTTGGCAGAGAAATCGACAGGGCCCTTCACGAACATGAAGTCGTCGATTTCATCGCGGGCGGCGATCGCGGAGACCAGGGAGTACCAGATCCACATCTGGTTGAAGCCCTGGCTGGTGGCGCGGAGCTTGCGATAGGGGTGATGCCCGCGACCAGCAGGGTGTCCATCGCGCTTCGAGGCCTTCGAGGTCGCTGATGTCAGGGGAGATGCCGTGCTGGTCGAAGAGGTTCTGGTTATAGAACAGCGTGACGTACTCGCCGATATTCGGGATACCGAACCAGGAGCCGGAGCCGGCCATGCCGTCCTCGTACAGGGCGAAGGAGCTCATCGAGTCGCTGACCTTGGCGTCCCACCCGCGTGCGGTCACGGTCTCGGTGAGGTCGGTGAGCAGGCCCTGCGCGAGCAAGCTGGCCGCCGTCTGCGTTGCCCTTGTTGAACTCGATGACGTCGGGAACCTCATTGCCCGACAGGGTGATCTTGGCGTTCTGGCGAACCGCATCGAAGCTGGTCTGCTGGAAGTCGACGGTGACGTCGGGGTGCTGTTCCTTGAAGATCTCCAGGGCGCGCTTCCAGCCCTGGCCCTGAGCGGAGGTGGGATCCTCGTACTGGAGGACCTTGAGAGAGGTGCCGTCCCCTTCTGCGGACGACCCGCAGGCGGACAAGCCCATGGTCATCGCGGGGAGAGCAGCGGCGGCGCCGAGGGCACCGAGAGTCTGGCGTCGTGTGAACGTCATCGTTCTGACCTTTCGAAGGAGAGCGGTTTCAGCTGTGGTGGGGGTTGACGGAGTCGCGGTAGATGAGTGGACAGGGAACTTTGAGGCGATGCGGTTCGCGCGGGGGTTCTCTATGAGGTGGACAAGTTGTCGTACTGCCTCGGAGCTCATGCGTTGGTGAGGTAGCTCGACGGTGGTTAGGCGTGGGGTGAAGAATTCGGAGGTGTACTCGACGTTGTCGAAACCGACGATGCTGAGGTCCTCCGGAAGCGACAGGCCGTGCCGTCGGGCGGCCTGTGCGACTCCGAACGCGGTGCGATCCGAGAAGCAGAACAGCGCCGTGGGTCGTTCTGCCACCGGGCGGGAGAAGAGCGAAGCGGTCGCCGCTTCTCCCGCAGAAATGGAGGGATCCGCCGCGTTAATGATCAGCGGCGTTGCCTCGTCCCCGAGGTGTTCCCGCACAGCATCGCGGAAGCCCTTCTCGCGCAGGTGCCGAGCGATGTACCGGTCGTCATCGACGCCGACGTATCCGACATGTGTGTGGCCTGCAGAGATCAGATGCGATGTGGCCTCGAAGGAGCCCTGGGCTTCGTCCGCGATGACTTCGGTGACAACGGGGTTCGACCCCGTGCTGATGCAGTCGAGAAACAGGAACGGCGTGGTGTCCGGGACCGTGGGGATGTCCCGTCGGCGGTAGTAGTCGGCGCCGAACACGATCCCGTCGACGTCGCGCTGCGCAGCGCGGTCTGGATCGCACTTTCCTCCGCACCGGGGGCGTCTGTGACGGGGATCGTGATGAGGATGTACCCGGCCTCAGCCGCCGCGGCCTGTGCCCCGCCCGTCAGGCCGGAGAGGAACGGATCATCAGGGCCCGTGTAGCAGATCAAGGCGATCGCATGGCTCTTGTTGAGCTTCAGACCTACCGCATGGGGATTGGGCCGGTAGCCCATCCGGTTCGCCGTCACGCGGATCTTCTCAGCCAGGGGCGGGTTCACCCTCCCCCTGTCCTTGTGGTTCAGCGCGAGAGAGACCGTCGACACTGAGATGCCGAGCTGGTCGGCAATATCCCGCATCCGCACCATCACGACTCCCTCCTCGCGTCTCGTCACCCGGTGTCAATCGATTGATCCGGGACGCTAGAGACGTCAAACGGTTGACGCAACAGTGTCAAGCTCTGTCGTCAGCATCGGGTCCGTCGTGCGGCGTCAGCTTCGGTGGACTCGTGCGGGCGCGACTCGTCACCGCAGGACGAGTTGGGTCGCGAGGCGCGAGGTCTTCAAGGGCGCCGCATCGTTCGCTATGCGACGCAGGAGGGTCCGGGTCGCCTCGCCCCCGAGAGCGGCGGCGTCCTGCGCGACCACACTGACGCCACCGCAGACAAAGTCGGCAAGAGGAAAGTCATCGAAGCCGATGAAGCAGTTGAGCCCGGCATTAAAGTCGGCGCGGATCATAGCCAATGTGGTCAACGAGTTTCCAGAGACTATGCCGGTTGGAGGGTCCGGAAGCTTCGTGAGCCATGCCAGATGGCGACGTGTGCGCTCAACGTCAGGCCGGTGCTCGTAGATCAGAGCGGGATCAAGATCGATAGAGCGACTTTCTAGAGCCGCGCGGTATCCGCGCAATCGCTCAACCTGAGTAAACACTCGAGAGGAGTCACCCATATAGGCAACACGTTGATGGCCTTGCTCCAGCGGCGTTTCGACAGCCTCCTGCATCCCGCGCGCGTTATCCGATAACACCGCATCGGTCGGCTCACCCGGCACGGGGCGATCCACGCAGACCACGGCGGTACGTCCCATCCGGTGAAGGAGCCGCGGCCTCGGCGCCTGAGTAGGGGCAAGGATGATTCCATCGACTTGGCGTGCGGCGAGTGTTGCGAGGATGGTCGCCTCGCGTCGGGGATCTCCCATGCTTGATGAGACGATCACGGTCGTGCCCTCGTCAACAGCGTGCTCCACCGCGAGAGTGACCTCGGCAGCAAACGGCTCGGAAATGTCCTCGACAACTACGGCGATTGACCTAGAAGTGGTTCGCCGCAGGTTTTGCGCAAAGAGGGTTCGGGCGATACGAAAGTGCCTCGATGGCCCTGAGCACCCGTGTTCTGGTGCTCTCGGCGACGTAGCACTCGCGGTTGATGACTCGCGAGACAGTCTTCGTGCTTACGCCTGCGCGATGGGCGACATCGCGGATGGTGGCCGGCCGAGTACGGGTCATGAGCGACCTCCCAGTGTCGCTTCCCCGCGAGCGAGGGACGGAAAACTATGTCAACGATGTCAGGCAGTCCGGCCAGGGACATTGAGGCCAAAAGTGCACTCCAATAGGGTGATCACCCCAGAGGGCATCTAGGCGAAGCCGCCTTGTAGCCGGAGACTCGAGACAAGGATGTCATGGACGCGGCACAGGTGCTTCGTGGTGACGTCGACCCATCGAAGAGAGTGAGGAAGCATGCGACGACGCCGCTTCTTAGCCGCCGTCAGCGCCCTGGGACTAGCTGGGGCCGCTACCGCGTGCAGCGGACGACAGATGCTGTCGAGACGGGCGATCTGCAGTTTTTCAACGATGCCGCATCGTGGGAGCCGGGGTACCTGGCGCGGGGGATGTGTTGCGAGAGAGGATGGGGTGGGGATTATCTCCCCAGACGATCCCGAATGCATCCTCGTATGAGCAGGTCATTCGGTCGCTGTTGCAGACACAAGATCCTCCCGACCTCGTCAAATGGGGCTGACGGGTATCGGATGCGCGATCTCGCCCGCACCGGGGCCCTCGCTGAACTGAGCTCAGCGTGGGAGGCCTCTGTCGACGCCGGGTGGCTCGATGATGAAATGCGCCAAGACTTCACGTTCGACGGCGGCACCTTTGGGATGCCGCTCATTCAGGGCTACTACGTCATGTTCTACAACGTGAAGGTGTTCGAAGAGCTTGGTCTTGAGCCTCCGGCAACCTGGGGTGAGTTCCTCGACGTATGCCAAGCTCTCAAAGCCGCAGATGTAACTCCCATCGGGACAACTCAGATGAACATCTGGCCCGTGGCGAACTGGTTCAGCATGCTGGCTGGCCGCCAATGACGCCGATTGGTACCGCGCGCTGTGTCAGAACGAGGCTTCGTTCTTGGACGACCAGGCGATGGGACTCATGGAGCTGTGGCAAAGCAGATGATCCGAGACGGGCTACATACGAGCGCGGACTCGGTCAGCGACAACTTTCCCTCGATGCTCGCCTCCGGCCGCATCGGCATGCGACCCACCCCTGTCAGCTGGAGCACCCAGTCAATGGAGCTCGCAGGCATGGAGTCCGGGACCGGATTCGACGCGTTCCTGCTTCCAGCCGTGCATGCTTCCTCCCCGACCGTGGTCACGGAGATCGCAGGGCTCGTGGTTCCGGAGCGCTCCCGGCATCGTGCCGAGGCGACCGAAGCGCTGGCCTCCTGGCTCGCCCCGGAGGTTCAGGAGCCCTGGTCCGCCTTCCTCAATGGTTCCAGTGCGAACCAGCACGTCACTTGGTCCGACCCCGTGAGCCAGCGTCTCCAGAGCACTATCCGGGACCAGAACCTTGACGTCGTCAACCGCTACTGGGAGAACTCGCCGCCGCCGTTGGTGGTGGGAGTGACGCAGGATCTCGGCGGGTTCATGGCCGACCCCTCTGACCCCCGAGGCGTTCTCGAGTCTCTTCAGCGCAAGGCCGAGTCCGAATGGTCCTATTGGCAGGAGGCAACCCGATGAGTTCCGTGACCGACCGGCGCGGCGTTCTCTCTGCCCAGCGCCGCCGTGACCGCCTCGTCCGCGGCCGGCCGCGCCTGCTGTTCCTCACGCCGGCTGTCGTCCTGGTGGGGCCGCTCGCGCCGCTCCCTTTCGCCCTTACCGTCGGACGCGGCTTCCTCGACGACGCCGTAGTGGACCCCTCTTTCGCGGGCCTCTCGAGCTACGCCCGCCTGGTCACCGACCCGGTGATCGTCCGCTCGAGCATCAACACCCTGTTCTGGCTGGTGGGCACCGTCGTGATCCCTGTCGGTCTCGGGCTCGCGATCGCCGCCCTGACCAACTCTGTGTCATGGGGCAAGTACGCCCGCCTCGCGATCGTCCTGCCCTACGCACTCTCGGGGACCGCCGTAGCCGTCGTGTGGAACTTCGTCCTCCAGGACACCGGCGCCCTGAACTCCCTCTTTGCGTGGGATCGGCCTCGACGCCCTCGCCCAGTCCTGGCCGCTGAACTGGCCCGGTAACACCATCGCTTTGATCATCGCCAACTCGTGGCAGGCCACTGGGGTGGCCGTGATCCTCTACCTGGTCGGTCTCCAGGGCATTCCGCGGGAGACCATCGAGGCCGCCGCGCTCGACGGCGTCGATGGGATCCGTCGGTTCCGGCTGGTCGTCGTGCCGCAGGCGCGCACCTCGACCGCGGTCGTGATGGGCATCAGCCTCGCCAACGGCCTGAAGTCCTTCGACCTGATCTGGGTGCTCACCAACGGCGGGCCGGGCCGCGCTACCGAGACCCTGGCGGTGTCGATGTACTGGCAGAGCTTCGTCCTCCAGCGCCCCGGTTCAGGAGCCGCCATCGCCGTGGTCCTGACCATCATCGTCGTTGCCGTCTCCGTCGCCTACCTGCGCAAGCAGCTGCGCACGCACTGAGGAGCATCCCGTGAAGACCCTTCGATCCCTCATCGTCGTCCTGCTCGCGCTGATCTGGTTCCTGCCCACCTACCTGATCGTCGTCAACGCCTTCACCCCCAACGATGCATACACCGGAGACGTCCGCTGGTTCCCCGGCGGCGTGGCCATCTTCGAGAACATGGCCGCGCAGCCTGGGAGGCCGCGCGGCTCGGCCCGTCGATGCTCAACAGCTTCGCGTACGCCGTGGTCGCCGGGTGCCTCGCCGTTCTCGTGGCGGCCTTCGCCGGGTTCGCGGTCACCGCGATCCCCGGAGGCCGGAGAATCTTCTGGTTCTGGCTGATCTACGCCGGTTCCCTGTTCCCCGCGCAGGCCTTTTTGCGACCGCTGTTCACCGGTTACGCCGAGAGCGGGCTCTACGACACGCGGATGGGACTGCCGCTGATCTACGTCGCCACATGCATCCCCTTCTCCTTCTTCATCATGCGCAACCACATGCTCACCATCCCCCCGGAGGTCGCCGAGGCGGCGCGGCTAGACGGCGCGAACTGGTGGCGCGTGTTCACCCGGTTCCACCTACCCCTGAGCAGGTCGGCCCTCGCCGCCGCGTTCATCTTCCAGTTCGTGTGGGTGTGGAACGAGCTCCTGTTCGGCATCACCCTCAGCTACAGCGAGCAGATCCGCCCCGTCATGGCGGCGCTTGCGGGCCTGCAGAGCAACTACGGCACGGTCGGCCCACCCGTCGTCCTCGCCGGAGCGCTACTCGTCTCCCTACCCACCGTGGTCGTCTTCCTCGCCTTCCAGCGCGTGTTCGCCTCCAGCCTCGGCGGCACGCGGATCTGACCCGGGCCGGCGCACGCGCCGGACCCGCACCGGAGCCGCGGCTCCAGCCCGATGCCAATCCACAAGATCAAAGGACTGATCCGCATCATGCCCGACATCCACTACCAGCACCCCGGCACCTGGTTCGGAGACTGCATGCCGTTCTTCCACGACGGCGCGTTCTATCTCTTCCATCAGCGCGACGGCCGCGACCCCGGCCCGCTCCCGGACTGCGAGCCTTTCGGCTGGGCCCTCGCCCGCACCACCGACTTCGTCGAGTACGAGGACCTCGGCGAGGCGATCGTTCGCGGCGGAGAGCACGACCAAGACCAGTTCATCTACGCCGGCTCCGTCTTCGAGGCCGACGGGACGTTCTACGCGATGTACACCGGCTTCAACCGCGACCACTTCGCCGCGGAGGGCAAGCCCTCCCAGGTCCTCATGATCGCCGAAAGCGACGACCTGATCCACTGGCACAAGACCGACAAGTCGCTGGTCGCACCGCAAGAAGGGTACGACCCCGACGACTGGCGCGACCCGTGGGTCATCTACGACGAGGACGCCGGCCAGTGGGTCATGATCCTCGGTACCCGCAAAGCCGGCCCCAAGACGCGCTGAGCGGCTCGACGGTCTACTTCACCTCGACCGACCACGAGAACTGGGAGTTCCAGGGCGATTTCTGGGCTCCGGATCTGTTCACCATGCATGAGATGCCCGATGTGTTCCGCGAGGGTGACTGGTGGTACCACCTGGTTACCGAGTACAGCGACAAGTCCAAGACGATCTACCGTCGCTCCCGCTCCCTCTATGGGCCGTGGGAGGCGCCCGAAGACGATGCCTTCGACGGCCGTCCGTACTACGCGGCGCGCTCGGTCTCCGATGGCGAGAACCGCTACCTCGTCGGCTGGGTCGCCACCCGCTGGGACGACGACGACACCAAGACCTGGCAATGGGGTGGCACCCTCGTCGTCCACCAGATCGTGGTGCGCGAGCACGGCACGCTGGGGGTGAAAATGCCCGACGCGGTACGCGAGCACCTCGCCGCCTCCACTGTGACCACGCTCGAGCCCTTCACGCTTTCGCGGAGCGACGGCCTGGCCCAGCGGATCCTCGCCGAGTCTGTGCCGCGACCGTGTCTGCTCGAGACGACGCTGAAGATTGCTCCAGGCACCCGGGAGGTCAACTTGCGCTTCGGCGAGGACACCGCGACCGACATCGGCTATCAGTTCTCGATGGTCGTCGACGAGCACCACCTCGAGTTCGACAAGCGCCCCAACTGGCCCTGGGGACAGCTCGACAATCGCGGCCTTGAGCGGCCGCCGCCGGACCTCACCGACGGGCAGGAGCACCGGCTGCAGCTCGTCCTCGACGAGGACATCGCGACGCTCTACGTGGACGACACCGCTCTGAGCACGAGATTTAACAACCCCGCAGGATCCGCCGTTGTGCTTGACGTGATCGAAGGGGCAGTGGAGATCGGAGCAACCTCCGTTGCCACCAGTGCTACCCAGATCTGAGGGACTCACTCGCGCCTGAGATGTGATCCGGTGCCGCCGGGCGGCGCTGTATGCGGGCCTGCGGCACCGCCCGGCGGCACTTTTATCCGCGAGACTGCCACAACCTGAGCAACCTACTACTACCGAGAACTCGCCTCGCACGGGCCGCAACGGACTTCTACCGCAGATTCGCTCTCCGGGGGCGTAACCAGCCTCACGCCACCGCGTTATTGCTGGCCGCTTGTGGTGCGGTGCTCAGTCGAGACCCCTGGCAGGATCCTCCGCAGAGTGGCCGGCGCCGCCAGTCTCATGCCCACTCACCCCGCACAACCGCGTTGCTGTGAAAGCCGCTGTCAACGCCAGTAGCGAGACCTTCCTCTAGAGGAAGCTCTCCCGACATGACCTGCGGTGGGCCCGGAGGGGATCGAACCCTCGACCCGCGGATTAAAAGTCCGCCAGGGCATGCGCGAACGAACACGTTTTCGCAGGTCATGACCCCGATGCGACTCGAGCGAACCGACCAGACACCATCGCGTTGCTGTCAGCACTGCTGTCAGATCTGCGGCCGCCTCCGTAGCCGCCTCTATGTGCGGATAGTTCACACTGGCGCACTATCTGAGAATTATTGAACAGATGCAACAGTGATCCGCGGTCGCCCATCGAGCAACCCAGGTCTCGCCCTTGGCTTACATGTGCGTGGTGCTGGTGGCGCGGGGTGTGAAGGCGGTTCCCACGCTCGACACGGGCAGGTGGGCAGGTGTGGTACTGGCCCTAATCTGGATCGCGTTCCCTTCAGTGCGGTACGCGCATCACGAGGTGTGCCTCGGGCGCGGGCGCCAAGGTTCGCCCGAGGTGCTGGGAGCGTCATCACGGTGGGGCAAACTGAGGACATGAGCCAGAACAACGATCGCCAGCAGCTACTGCACATCGGTGCGGTCGCTGAGCGCACGGAGCTCAGCCTGCGGACGCTGCGACACTACGACGAGATCGGTCTGGTCAACCCGTCCGAGCGCAGCGAGGGAGGGTTCCGGCTCTACTCCGAAGCCGACGTCGAGCGGATCCTGCTGATCCGTCGCATGAAGCCGCTGGACTTCACGCTCGAGCAGATGCGCGAGCCGCTCGACGTCACCCACGATGTCGCCCAGCCCGACGCGCCGCTCGAAGCAAGGCAGAAGTCGCACGAGATCGAGGCCATCGCGATCGAACGACGCGCGCGCTGGAGAAGAAGGTCGCGATGGCCGATGAGTTCCTCTCGCGTCTCCGCGACCTCTCGACCCCCGCTCACCAGGACGATGCAGGGGAGCGCGAGGCCTGACGCGAGGGTGGTCTGTGACGCAGAACTCGTATTCACGAGGTAAAAGCTAACGTAACGTGAGGGTTGGCCTTTGGGTCCCTCACGGAAACGTTCCGTGCCGCCGGGGCCCATCCCTCTCATCTCGCTAGGACTCCCCCGTGACTTCCCTCAGCACTGCGCCCGTCGACAGTGGACCCCAACACTCCCAGCAGGAGCCGGACACCGTTCTCTCGGCCCTGCGCAATCCCCGCCGGCTCAAGACCGAGGTCCTCGCTGGTCTCGTCGTTGCTCTCGCCCTGATCCCCGAGGCGATCTCCTTCTCCATCCTCGCCGGCGTCCCCCCGCAGGTCGGGCTGTTCTCCTCGTTCGTCATGGCGGTCACGATCGCGTTCGTCGGTGGCCGGCCCGCGATGATCTCCGCCGCCACCGGCGCGATCGCCCTGGTGATCGCGCCCATCGCCCTTGAGTACGGGCTCGATTACTTGATCGCGACCGTGATCCTCGCCGGGGTTCTGCAGGTCGTCCTGGCGGCGCTCGGCGTGGCGAAGCTGATGCGGTTCATCCCGCGCGGCGTGATGACCGGCTTCGTCAACGCCCTGGCGATCCTCATCTTCACCGCCCAGCCGCCTCACCTCTTCGGTGAGGACATCCCCTGGATCGTCTACCCCCTGGTGCTGGCGGGCTTGGCGATCATGGTCCTCGTCCCGCGCCTGACCACCGTGGTCCCCGCGCCCCTGATCGCGATCGTCTCGCTGACCGGCGCTGTGCTGGTCAGTGGATGGAAGAAGCGCCCAATGTCTCCGACCAGGGCGAGTCGCCCGAATCGTTGCCGTCCCTGTTCATCCCCAACGTGCCCCTGAACCTCGAGACAGCCGCAGATCATCGCCCCCTACGCCTTCGCGATGGCGATCGTGGGAATCATGGAATCGCTTATGACCGCCAAACTCGTCGACGACATCACCGACACTCACTCCAAAAAGACCCGCGAGTCCTGGGGGCAGGGCATCGCGAACATCGCCTCCGGGTTCTTCGGCGGCATGGGCGGTCGCGCCATGATCGGCCAGACCATGATCAACGTGAAGCAGTCCGGAGCCCGCACCCGGATCTCCACCTTCCTCGCCGGCGTCTTCCTGCTGATCCTCGTCCTGGCCCTGGGAGACATCGTCGGCCTGATCCCGATGGCGACCCTGGTCGCCGTGATGATCATGGTCTCCGTCGCCACTTTCGACTGGCACAGCATCCGGCCCTCCACCCTGCGCCTGATGCCCTGGTCCGAGACCGCCGTCATGCTGGTCACCGTCATCGCCACCGTCGCCACCCACAACCTCGCCATCGGCGTGGTCCTCGGCGTGATCACGGCGATGATCCTGTTTGCCCGCCGCGTCGCCCACCTGGTGCACATCGAGAAGGTGTGGGAAACCGACGTCAACAGCGATGGCGCCATCGACATTCGCCGCTACGCCGTCAAGGGTCAGCTGTTCTGGGCCTCCAGCAACGATCTGGTCTACCAGTTCGACTACGCCGGAGATCCCCAAACCGTGATCATCGACCTCACCGCCGCCGACGTCTGGGACGCCTCCACTGTCGCCGCCCTCGACGCCGTGCAGACCAAATACACCGCCCGCGGCAAGGAAACACGCATCATCGGGCTCGACGGCGCCAGCCTCGAGCGCTTGGAGCGCCTCTCCGGCAAACTCGGCGACGAGCACTAAGCAACCCGTAGGTTCGGCACGAATTCCGGATGCGCCCTGTAGGGGATGCATCAATGATGCAGCAGATGCAATACTGTCCCGATGGTCCACGAACATCCCGGAGTGTCTCCGCTTCGACGGCTCGGCAACGTGCGCGCGCTGGACGAGAAGCAGTTCGTGCTTGACGCGATGCTCTCGGGGTGGAGTGATCAGCAGGCCAGCAGGGCGCTCTCGTGGCAGACGATCGCGAGCCGGGCACAAGTTGTGCGGCGGTTTGGGGAGTTCACGGGTCGGTATCCGTGGGAGTGGTCGCCGGGCGATTTGGAGGACTTCACCACGCAGGCGAAGTCGCGTCCCCATCCAGCGGCGCGATCAACGATCCGCGGGTATCACACGATCATTCGCCTGTTCTGCGACTACCTCACCGACGCACGGTACGAGTGGGCAACGGAGTGCGAGGAACGCTTCGGATCGACGCCTCAGCAGATCTGTCACGAGTGGAACACGGCTACTCATCTACTCGACTACGAAGGGCGCGCGGAGCGGCGCGCCCTCACCTACGACGAGCTGGAGCAGTTCTTCACCGCAGTCGACGAACGGGTCGAGACCATCGTTCACCGCGGCCGGAAGGGAGCTCTCTCGGCGCTCCGAGATGCCCAGATCTTCAAGACGATCTATGCCTACGGGCTGAGGCGGGCGGAAGCCACCGGACTGGACGTGGCAGATCTGCGACCCAACGGCGCGGCTCCACGGTTCGGGCGATTTGGAGCTGTCGATGTGCGGTGGGGAAAGGGGTCCCACGGATCCGGACCTCGCCGGAGATCAGTGTTGACCCTGCCCGAGCTGGGCTGGATCACCGACGGCCTCGCGCAATGGATCGACGCGGCTCGCCCACGGTTCACCGACTCGGCATCGGGGCCGCTCTGGCCAACCGAGCGAGGCGACCGGGTGTCGCCGCGCTACATTGATCTGCGGTTCGCCGCGATCCGCGACCAACTGGAATGGCCGGCCGAGCTAAGCGTGCACGCGCCGCGACACACCTACGTCACCAACCTCATCGAGTGGGGCTATGCGGAGAAGTTCGTCCAGGACCAAGTAGGGCATGCCTATGCCTCGACCACGGCGATCTACACCTCCGTGGGCGACGATTACAAGAACCGGATGATCGCCAAAGCGCTCTCTCGTGTCTATGGAGGACCTGATGACACCACCCAGTGATGACACTCCGATCACCTGGCGGCTTCGCCAGGTAATGGCCGCCGCGGGGATGTTCCAAACCACCGACCTCATCGAGCCACTGCGCTCCCAGGGAGTGCAACTCTCACGGGAGCAAGTCTTCCGCCTTGTGACCAAGACGCCGGAACGCCTCAACGTCGAAGTGTTCGCGGCACTCTGCCGCATCCTCGACTGCACTCCGAACGACCTCATCGAAATCCCGCCGGCCCAAGCCAAACGCGCGCGCCGAGCTGGAGGCTCGCCACGGACAGAAGGCCCCGCTATCGGCTCCCTCCGGCCCATCCCGGCCAAGATTCATCGCCCGACCGAGTAAGACGAGCAGGCGACCTCTATGACTCCGGTGCAAATCGGTCGCGACTCCTGCGGAAGCGGTGGCCCTGCTCGGTACGCCATCCTCGAGCGGCGCATCTGCAATGCCTGCTACTCCCGGCTCAGGCGACATCCTGGCCAGTGCCCCGGATGCCGTCAGGTCAAAGTCCTCGCGTTCTACGACAGTGACAGGCGTGTCGTCTGCGCGAGCCGCGCTGGCGCACCGCCGCGGTTCGGTCGCACCAGTTGCGGTAGCGAAGACCAGCTCACCGGGTCCCAGTGCGGGACATGCCGACTGACCGACCGCCTCCGGGAAGTCCTCTCCGACAAGCACGGGCGCATCCACCCTGACCTGGCTTCCTTACACGAACACCTGCTCACCGCGCGCGACCCCCGCTCGGCCACACGATGGCTCCGGCGTGAGCCAATCGGGGAGACACTCCGAGCGATGGCCACTGGGCAAGCAGCAATCAGCCACGACACACTGAACGCGCTCCCGCTATCGCCCCGTGTTCGCTACCTCCGCCGCATGCTCATCAGCGCAGGGACACTCTCCGCCATCGACGTCGAGTTGAACGACTTCGAGCTCAAGGCCACCGCCTTCATCGCGGGCCTTCCTGATAAACACGCCGCGATCCTGAAGCAGTACTTCACCTGGGAAATCCTGCGCAAGCTCCGCCAACGCGCCACTACTCAGCCCGTGACCGCCAGTACCGCCAACTCTCGGTACTCCGAGTCGCGCAAGATAGAAGGGTTACTGGCATGGCTCGACGACCACGGCCTTTCACTGTCCACGCTGAACCAGGCCGCCCTCGATCGATTCTTCGCCGAGCATGACTATCAGAGCGTCCACAGGACTTTCCTCAACTGGGCCGTGCGTCACCACCTCACGGGTCCCGTCGCCGTACCCGGCAGGAAGCCCCCTCGGCCCGATGCCTCGGTGCCAGATGAGGTCATCTGGAGCAAGATCGATCTTCTCCTTGAGGACCGTTCGATCCCCCTGCCCAGTCGGATAATTGGCCTGTTCATCCTGGTGTTCGCCCAGAGGCTGTGCGACTGCGTCCGCCTGCGACGAACCGACGTCGTCGACGACAAAGGCGAAGTATCCATCGCGTTCGGCAAGACGCCGGTTGTGCTCCCTGCATCGATCACCAGTTTGCTTCGTCAGCACCTTGACGAGTCACGGGCTGAGCGACCATTCGCTGGCGGCGGCTCAGAATGGCTCTTCGCCGGCGCCATGCCCCAGCACCACACGAGTGAGGCCAACGTAGCCCTTCACCTCTCCTCACGCGGTATCCGCGTGCGAGAAGTCCGCCGCGCCCGGATCGACCAGCTCGTCCAACAGGTCCCCGCCAGCGTCGTGGCCGACGTCGTCGGCATCAACATCGCAACCGCCCTCAAACATGCCGCCAACACCAATGCAACCTGGGGCACCTACCCTGAACTGCGAGCTACGACCACCGAGGAATAATTCGCGATCGAACGATGCCGGTCCCCGGTAATCTGAGTGCGAGTGGCCAGGCGAGCCGTTGCGGCAGACCTGCGGACGGGTTCAGGTCTGTCGCAGCACGGTCTGCGCTGAGTGCTTGCCCCGGGTCGTAGCGATCCGGGGCATGCGCGGTACCGCTTCGCGTCCGACAGGTGAGTCTGCGTGCCTAGAAGTCCCAGTCGTCGTCGCTGGTGTGCTCGGCCTTGCCGATGATGTACGACGATCCGCTTCCGCTGAAGAAGTCGTGGTTCTCGTCGGCGCTGGGGGCGAGGGCGGCGAGGATCTCTGGGCTGACTGACGTCTCCTCGGCGGTGAACCGTGCCGGGTAGCCGAGGTTCATGAGGGATTTGTTCGCGTTGTAGCGCACGAAGGCGGCGACGTCGCCCATCAGGCCGAGGGGTTCGTAGAGCTCGCCTGAGTAGTCGAGCTCAAGGTCGTAGAGCTCTTCGAGCAGGGTGTACGTGAACTCCTTCATCTCGTCGCGGCGGTTGGGGTGAGCCTCGAGGCCGCGCTGGTACTTGTAGCCCGAGTAGTAGCCGTGCACGGCCTTGTCGCGCAGGATGAGTCGGATCATGTCGGCGGTGTTGGTCAGGGTGGCGTGCACGGAGAAGTGCGGCGGCAGGTAGAAGCCGGCGTAGAGCAGAAGGCTGGAGAGCAGGGTGGAGGACACCTTCCGCTTTAACGGGTCGGGCCCGTAGTAGTACTGGAGCACCTTCTTGCATCGCGCTTGAAGCAGGTCGTTTCCGATCGCCCAGCGGTAGGCCTCATCGATCTCTCGGGTACTGGTCAGGGTCGAGAACACCGAGGAGTACGAGCGGGCGTGGACGGACTGCATGAAGGCGATGTTGGTGTAGACGGCTTCCTCGTGCTCTGTGCGGGCGTCCTGGATCTGGCAGATCTCCCCGACGGTGGCCTGCACGGTGTCGAGCATGGTAAGGCCGGTGAAGACTCGCATGGTGAGGGTTCGTTCATGGGGCGCGAGTGCTTGCCAGGCCTGGTGGTCGTTGGACAGGGGCACCTTCTCGGGCGACCAGAAGTTCGCGGTCAGGCGGTTCCAGATCTCGAGGTCCTTCTCGTCGCTCACGCGGTTCCAGTTGATCGGACGCGCGGTGCGCTGGGGTCGTGTCGGTATGCCGGAGGGGTGATGGAGCCTTCTACGGCTGTTGTGGCGGTCATGCTGTTCTCCTCTGTTCGTTGTTCTTGTCGTTCGTCGTGGCTGTCCGTTGCCAGAACAGGTCGAGCCCTTCGTTCACGCACTCAATATCGCGCTGGGTGCCCAGGAGTTCGAAGCGATAGAGCTCTGGGACACCGCACTTTCGGGAGATGACTGGGCCGGCGAGGCAGTAGTGCTCGCCGAAGTTGGTGTTGCCTGCGGT
Organism: Brachybacterium sp. GPGPB12; assembly: GCF_038396325.1. Classification (NCBI taxonomy): domain Bacteria; kingdom Bacillati; phylum Actinomycetota; class Actinomycetes; order Micrococcales; family Dermabacteraceae; genus Brachybacterium; species Brachybacterium sp. GPGPB12. The sequence continues at coordinate 1,539,406 of NZ_CP149573.1, forward strand.
GATCACCCCGCGCAGCAGCGCACGGTTGGCGGGATCGTTGAGGAAGGCGATGACCTGCTTCGGCACGGCCCCGGCCTGCTCGCCGCCGCCGTAGGTGGGGACCACCAGAACGAAGGGGCGGCACACGCGGACCATCCCCTCGACACGGGGGCGGAGCGGGATCCGCACCGCAGGCCGCCCCAGCCTCTCCACGAAGCGCGGCGTGTTCTCGGAGACGCTGGAGAAGAACACGAGATCTGCTGACTCCTGTGGCGTCAGGTCACGTGTTCCGAGTCCCGGTCTTTGCGCGCTCGATGCCTGCCGTCATCGATCCCTCCTTCGTCGTCGTCCCATCCGACTGACCTCGAACTACTAGATGTTGGGTCTGCACTCCGCGGGGGTGACACATGTAGTGATATCAGTCCTGGCAGCCCTCGACCATACGCCACGCCGGGTTTGTAACTTCGGCATACCGAACCATACGATTTGAGGGTCCGGAAGTGGCCACGCCTGTGGCCGTGAACGAAGAGAGGTCGCCGATGCACATGCGAGGACGATGGAAGGTCGCGCTCGGCGCAGTCGTTGCGAGTGCGGCGCTGGTGCTCACCGGTCGCTCCGCTGGAGCCAGGCCGGATCTTCGCCGACGACGGAGAGAAGCCGGTGGTGTTGACGACGTTCACCGTGCTGGAGGACATCGCGGAGAATGTTGCGGGCGACCACCTCGTGGTCGAGTCGATCACGAAGCCTGGCGCGGAGATCCACGGGTACGAGCCGACGCCGGGAGACATCCGGAAGGCCTCGGATGCCGACCTGATCCTGGACAACGGCTTGAACCTGGAGGTGTGGTTCGGCCAGTTCGTCGAGGAAGTCGATGTGCCTCATGTCGTGGTCTCGGAGGGGATCGATCCCATCGACATCGCGGGGGACGCCTACGCGGGCAAGCCCAACCCGCACGCCTGGATGAGCCCGAAGAACGTGCAGGTGTACGTCGACAACATGGTCGCGGCGTTCAGCGATCTCGACCCGGAACACGCTGAGGACTACGAGAGGAACGGGGAGACCTACAAGCAGCAGCTCCAGCAGGTCCAAGATGACCTGACGGGCGAGCTCGAAAGTCTTCCGACCAGCCAGAGAGCGCTGGTGACCTGCGAGGGCGCATTCTCCTACCTCGCCCGAGATGCCGGGCTGACCGAGAAGTACATCTGGCCCGTCAACGCCGAGCAGCAGGCGACCCCGCAAAGCAGATCACCTCCGCGATCGAGTTCGTCGACGAGAACGAGGTCCCCGCCGTGTTCTGCGAGTCGACGGTCTCCGACGACCCCATGCGAGCAGGTTGTGGGTGCTACGAATGCACGCTTCGGAGGAACGCTGTTCGTGGACTCGCTCTCCGAGGAAGGCGGCCCGGTGCCCACGTACCTGGATCTGATCCGCCACGATGCGGACACCATCACTGCGGGACTCACCGGAGAGGACTCATGACGACAGCGGCGATCGATGTCAAAGGTGTCACCGTCCGCTACGGCGATGTACTCGCCCTCGACGACGTATCTGTTGCGGTGCGGGCGGGTGCGGTGACGGGGTTGATCGGAATGAACGGCTCCGGGAAGTCCACCTTGTTCAAGGCGATCACCGGCATGGTCCGGCCTGACGCAGGCGGCGTCCTGCTGAATGGCGCGCGACCGGCGCCGGCCAGGCGGCGAGGACTCGTCGGCTACGTCCCCCAGAGCGAGGACGTCGACTGGGCTTTCCCCGTCTCTGTCCGAGACGTCGTGATGATGGGAAGGTACGGCCACCAGGGCGCCACGCGCCGAGTTCGGCCCGCTGACCGCATCGCTGTGGACGAAGCCTTGGAGAGGGTGGAGCTCACGGAGTACGCCGATCGACAGATCGGCCAGCTCTCCGGCGGGCAGAAGAAGCGCGCCTTCGTCGCCCGCGGGATCGCCCAGGACGCACGGATCATCTTCGCTGGATGAGCCCTTCGCCGGCGTGGACAAGCGCAGCGAAGCCACCATCGTCGATCTTCTCCGCGCACTCGCTGACGACGGCCGTACCGTCCTGGTCTCCACCCACGACCTCCATGCTCTGCCGCGGCTCGCCGACGACGCCGTCGCTGCTGCGAACCATCCTCTTCCACGGCCCGGTGAAAGAGGCCCTCACACCCGAGAGGCTCGCTCTCGCCTTCGGCCTGGACGTTCTGCAGCAGGAGGGTGCCGCATGACCCCGCTCGACTGGCTCCTCGAGCCGCTCTCCTACGACTTCATGACCCGTGCGCTCGTCACGACCGTGATCGCTGCCGTGGTGTGCGCACTGCTGTCGTGCTGGCTGGTGCTCATCGGCTGGTCGCTCATGGGGGACGCCGTCTCTCACGCCGTCCTCCCCGGAGTCGTCATTGCCTACATCCTCGGTGTCCCGTTCGCCATCGGCGCGGTCGTCTTCGGGTTCCTGGCGGTCGGCATGATCGGGCTCGTCCGCGGGACGAGCCGCGTGAAGGAGGACGCCGCCATCGGCATCGTCTTCACCACTCTCTTCGCCCTCGGGCTGGTTCTGATCTCGGTCACACCCAGCCAGACCGACCTCAACCACATCATCTTCGGCAACATCCTCGGCGTCTCCCGCGCAGACCTCGTCCAGATCGCGATCCTGGCTACCGTGGCTCTTGTCACCCTGGTGTTCAAACGCCGCGACCTCACGCTCTACGCCTTCGACCCGACACACGCCCACGCGATCGGCCTGTCTCCCCGATTCCTCGGCGCGCCGCTGCTGGGTCTTCTGGCGCTGACCGCAGTTGCCGCTCTCCAGGTCGTGGGAGTGGTGCTCGTCGTCGCGATGCTCATCATTCCCGGAGCGACGGCCTATCTGCTCACCGACCGCTTCGGGCGGATGCTCGTGATCGCGCCGGCCCTCTCGTCACTCTGTTCCGTGGTCGGGATCTACATCAGCTACTGGGTCGACGCCTCACCCGGCGGCCTCGTCGTCCTCACCCAGGGATGCGCCTTCGCACTCGTCTACCTCATCAGTCCCAAGCACGGCCTGCTCAGCAAGAAGGTCGGAGCTCGCCGGTATCGACGCGATACGGCTCGCCGGCGTGAGGATCAGGTAGGCCCCGCAGAGACGTAGAGGGCATCTGTCGCAGAGCGTCCCAGCAACGTTGGCGAGCCCACTTCTCCAGAACGAACTTCCAGCGCATCGGAGAACGGCGCTCCCGCCGCGACCACAAGCGTGGCCCCGACTCCGATGCCCTGGGACTCGAAGAACTGCAACATCGCCGGGTCCGTGTCCGAGATCCGCTCGACCACAAACCTGCCCTCCGCTCCGACGTCGGTGAGACGCCGCGCATCAGGCACGGTCACTGTTCCGTCCGCTGCAGGGATTGGATCACCGTGCGGGTCACGCCGGGGGCGACCCAGAACGTCATCGATCCTCTCCACCATCAAGTCCGAGACGGCGTGCTCGAGTACGCTCGGCCTCCTCGTGGACCTCGTCCCACCGATACCCGAGGGTCTCCACCAGAAACGTCTCGATCAAGCGATGCCGCCGCACCATCACCAGCGCGTACGAACGACCGACCTCCGTCAACTCGACCGAGCCATACCTCGCGTGAGACAGAAGACCCTGCTCAGTCAGTTTCCGCACCGCATCCGAAGCGGACGACAGGGCAACACCGGTCCGGCGCGCGATGAGCTTCAACGTCACTGGCTCGTCACTCCACTCGGACAACCCCCAGATCGCCTTCAGATAGTTCTGGGCACTCGCAGACAGCTCATCGACGGACATGGCACGACGATAGCCTCGAAGCTTCAACTTAGCTATATAGAACTCGAGGCTTCGGCGCGCCACGGACTCACGTAGTAGGCATCGACCGTGAGGTGCGTCCCGGGCCCGCGCCTCATCCGGCACTGACGCAGAACCCTGAGAACAATGCTCAGCCGAATGAATCTCTCCCCCGGCAGTCTGAGCCTCGTTGGCTAGACGCATCCGCGAGCCTCCGCTGGCAGTGATCGGGACTGATACGCGATCAGGTGTCAGCTTGACACCTACTCGTGCATCAGTCCCGTCCCCTGCGTCAGCATGACGCGATGGCAGATGCTCTCCCGTTCGCTGTCATCTCACGCTGGCACTCCTCGGCCCTGTGCTCGGGAACGGACTCCGCGAAAGCTTGTCGGCAGGTGGGGCGACAGATCTTCCGGCCATCGGGTAGCAAGCGCGTGGGCGATCCCAAGCCGTTTTGGCGGATGCGCTCGTCCGCGCAGACAGTCGCGTGCACTCTGCACAGTGCCGCACCGCAGTGCCGGCAGAATGCGACGGCGGGGACGGAATCGGTCCCTGCATCTGTGTGTTCCCAGCAATTCATCTGTCTACTCCTTGATAAGTGGCTGATCGAGATGGATTCTTTGGGTGTCTTTGATGGACGTCAAGGTGGTCGAAGTCATCGCGCTCAGAGGTCATGCCCTGTCCATTCTTGCCCTGATCTCGGCGACGGCGAGCTTGGCGGTCCGGGTTGCGCCGATGATGGTGGCGGAGGCAAACCCAGTCCAGTCGCCATAGCCAATCAAGTGCAGTCCGGGGTGGCCGATGCTCTGAGTGCCCTTGGTGGCGGGTTGGCCGCGGTCGCGGGGCGACCTCAATCCGCTCAGGTGACCGAGGTGAGGGCGGAATCCGGTGCACCAGATGATCGCATCGAACTCGTGCTCTCGGCCGTCTCGCCAGGAGACTCCCGTCGAGGTGAGGCGGTCGAACATGGGCGAGCGGTTCAGGACGCCGCGATCGCGGGCTTCCCGTACGGGTGGCACCATGACGATGTCTCCGAGTTCTTCCACCCCGCCGTGATCACGACCGGAGCGACGGACCGCCTCTCGAGCGGTGGCAACGTCGAAGAGGACGGCGCCGTCGACATCGTCCGGCATGAACCGCGGCGGGTGCCGCGTGACCCACACGGTGTCGGCCACCGCTGAGACCTCGGCGAGAATCTGCGCGGCGGAGTTCCCTCCTCCCACGACCACGACTCGTTCGCCGACGAACATGTCGGGCGAGTCGTAATCGACGGTGTGCGGCTGTTTTCCGGAGAACGTGTCCTGACCGGGGTAGTACGGGACGTAGGGGCTCTGCCATGTGCCGGTTGCACTGATCACCGCAGCGGCATTCAGCGAGCCCGCATCGGTCTCCACCACCAGGCGTTGGTGGTCAGGTCGTACGTCGGTGACGTCGACTGATCGGCGCACAGGGAGGTTGTAGCGCTTCTCGTAGCGTTCGAGATAGTCCACGACGTGGCTAGCGGTGGGGAAGAGCTCGCCTGATTGGGCGGGCATCGGCCAGCCGGGCAGAGGACTGTACTGAGCTGGGGAGAACATCCGCAGCGATTGCCAGCCGTGCCGCCAGGCACCGCCTGATCGCTCCTGGTCGTCGAGGATGATGAAGTCCAGACCGGCGCGGCGGAGGAAATAGCCCGCGGCGAGTCCTGCCTGGCCTCCACCGATGACGACGACGTCACTCATGGTCGTGCCGGGTCCGGGCCGAGCAGTTTGGCTGTGAGCGTCTCGATCCGAGATCGGATCTCGTCGCGGATGGGGCGGACTGCGTCGATGCCCTGCCCGGCGGGGTCGTCGAGCTTCCAGTCCTCGTAGCGCTTGCCGGGGTAGAACGGGCACGCGTCCCCGCAACCCATCGTGATCACCACGTCGGAGTCCTGCACGGCCTCGGTGGTCAGCACCTTTGGCTCCTCGGCGGTGATGTCGATTCCTACCTCGGCCATGGCCTGCACTGCGACCGGGTTGATCTGCTCGGCGGGCATGGACCCCGCGGAGCGGACCTCGATGCGGTCCCCGGCGAGCTCCCGCGGCCACCCGGTCGCCATCTGGGATCGACCGGCGTTGTGGACACAGACGAACAGGACGCTGGGGCGAGCGGTCATGGGAGTCTCCAGACAGGGTGAGAGGGAGGGGTTCAGGCGATGTCGAGGAAAGCGCGGAGCTCGGCGAAGGCTGAGGGGACGACGGTGTAGTGGGCCCAGCGGCCCTTCTGCTCGCGCGTGAGCAGGCCGGCGTCGACGAGCTTCTTCATGTGGTGGCTGACGGTGGGCTGACTGATGCCGAGCGGCTCGGTGAGGTCGCACGCGCAGACCGACTCGCAGCCCTGGGCGGCGACGTGGGAGAGGAGCCGGAGGCGTGTGGGGTCGGACAGCGCCTTGAGCAGGGAGGCGATCCGTTCGGCGTCGACGGTGTCGACCGGGCCCGCGGACAGCGTGCGGCACTCGTCGGCGTTGGTCGTCGCCGTGATTCCGGTGGCGGTGGCGTCGGTCGTCGTGGTCATGCTCTCACCTTACATTGACAGTCATCGATGTGGAACATAGCGTACTCATCGATAACTGTCGATGGAAGGTGTCGAGGTCTGATGAGTACGACCGCCAAGGATGTGGAGCGACCGCGCGTGATGAAGGAGATGTCCTTCCTCGATCGATGGCTCCCGGTATGGATCCTGGCCGCCATGGCCGTGGGTCTACTGCTGGGGCGGTTCGTCCCCGGCCTGAACACCGCGCTGGAGGCGGTGAAGATCGGGTCCGTGTCCCTGCCCATCGCGATCGGGTCGCTGGTGATGATGTATCCGGTCCTGGCGAAGGTCCGTTACGACGAGACCCGGCGCATCGGCGCGGACCGACGCCTGCTGGTGACCTCGCTGGTGCTGAACTGGATCGTCGGACCGGCCCTCATGTTCGGCCTCGCGTGGATCTTCCTTGCCGACCTGCCGGAGTACCGGACCGGCCTGATCATCGTCGGACTCGCGCGCGCATCGCGATGGTGCTCATCTGGAACGACCTCGCCTGCGGTGACCGCGAAGTCGCCGCCGTGCTGGTCGCGATCAACTCCGTCTTCCAGGTGATCGCCTTCGGTGCCCTGGGCTGGTTCTACCTCCAGGCGGCGCCGTCGTGGCTGGGGTCGCCGACCACGTCGGCCGAGTTCTCGATCGGCGCGATCGTCCTCAGCGTGCTGATCTTCCTCGGGATCCCCCTTGTCGCCGGGTTCCTGACCCGCATCCTCGGGGAACGGGCGAAGGGTCGGACCTGGTACGAGGAGCGATTCCTCCCGAAGATCGGCCCGTGGGCGCTGTACGGGCCGCTGTTCACGATCGTTCTGCTGTTCGCCCTCCAGGGCGACGCGATCATCTCCGCCCCGGGAGACGTGGCCCGCATCGCCCTGCCGCCGCTGGTCTACTTCGTGGTCATGTTCCTGGGGTCCTTCCTGCTCGGCCGTGCGATCGGCATGAACTACGCGAAGTCCACGACCGTCGCGTTCACCGCCTCGGGCAACAACTTCGAGCTCGCCATCGCCGTCGCCATCGGCACCTTCGGCGTCACCTCGGGCCAGGCCCTCGCCGGGGTCGTCGGCCCCCTGATCGAGGTCCCCGTCCTCGTCGCCCTCGTCTACGTCGCCCTCGCGATGGGCCGCCGGCTCTTCCCCGGCGACCCCACTGTCCCCACCCGATGACCCCACAGAGAGGCCCGCTCGCTATGACCACGAAGCGCTCTTCAGTCCTGTTCGTGTGCGTGAAGAACGGCGGCAAGTCCCAGATGGCGGCCGCGCTCATGCGCCTCCACGCCGGAGATGCCATCGACGTCCGCTCCGCCGGCACTCGCCCCGGCACCGCCATTAATGCTCAGTCCGCGGAGGCCATCGCCGAGGTCGGCGCGGATATGTCCTCTGCCGTCCCGCGACCGGTCACCCTCCGAGCGCTGCGCGGCGTCGATCACGTGATCGTCATCGGCGGCGAAGCCGTCATCGAACCCGTCGAGGGAATGGCCGCGTCGGTCACCACCTGGCACACCGATGAGCCCTCGCTGAGGGGCATCGACGGGATGGAGCGCATGCGCCTGGTGCGCGACGACATCGACACCCACGTCCGTGCACTCCTGAGCGACCTCACCCCTACCGCGAACTGACCGCATCCGCAGCAAGGAGCCCCATCATGCTGACCACCGCAACGAGCTCGCATCCCGTCGTCGTCATCGGCGCTGGCCCCATCGGCCTGGCCGCCGCCGCCCACCTCTCCGAGCGCGGTCTGCCGTTCCTCGTCCTCGAGGCCGGGACCACAGCAGGAGCAGCGATAGCCGACTGGGGGCACACCCGGCTTTTCTCCCCGTGGCAGTACAACCTCGACACCGCCGCACAGCGACTCCTCGAGGCCAACGGCTGGACCCCTCCCGACGCCGACGCCCTGCCGACCGGTCACGAACTGCGCGAGCAGTACCTCGAACCCCTCGCCCAGCTTCCGCAGCTCGCCGAGTCGATCCGCTACGACGCACGCGTCACCGCTGTCTCCCGCGCCGGCATGGACAGGAGCCGCACCGCGCGCCGGGAGGAGACCCCCTTCCTCGTCCGGATCGAGAACGCTGACGGACACAGCGAAGACGTCCTAGCCTCCGCCGTCATCGATGCCTCCGGCACCTGGTCCACCCCTAACCCGCTGGGCCAGGCCGGTCTCCTCGCCCCCGGTGAACGACAGGCCGTCGCTGCGGGCCGCATCACCCCGCCGGCGCCGGATGTGCTGGGTCGTGATCGCGATCGTGTCGCCGGCAAGCGCGTCATGGTCACCGGCGCTGGCCACTCGGCCGCGAACACCCTGCTGGACCTCGCAGAACTGGGTTCGACCACCGTGATCACCTGGGCCGTCCGCACCGCGGACCTCACCCGCGTCTACGGCGGCGGTGAACAGGACGAGCTCTCGGCCCGAGGAGCGCTCGGCTCCCAGTTGCGCGAGCTGGTCGACTCCGGACGCATCAAGGTCCTCACCTCCTTCACCATCACCCGCTTCTCCGGCGAGGACGCGCTGACCGTTCACGCTGTGACCCCGGACGGAGAGCGCGAGGTCACTGTGGACGTGCTGGTGCCTGCGACCGGGTTCCGTCCTGAACTGAGGATGCTCTCCGAGCTCAGGCTGAACCTGGACCCGGCGGTCGAGGCCCCCGCCCAACTGGGACCGCTCATCGACCCCGAGTTCCACTCCTGCGGATCTGTAGAGCCTCACGGGGAAAGAGTCCTCGCCCACCCCGAGAAGAACTTCTACATCGTCGGCATGAAGAGCTACGGACGCGCCCCCACGTTCCTCATGGCGACCGGCTATGAGCAGGTCCGCTCCATCGCAGCGTCTCTCGCCGGCGACCGCGACGGCAGACGCGGTCCGCCTCGAACTGCCCGAGACCGGCGTGTGCACCACCGACCTCGGCGGCAGTTGCGATGCGCCCACGAAGGCGACCGACGTCTGCGGAGCGTCCGCACCCAGCTAGGAATCGTGCCGCACCGGACCACAACCCAGCGCGATTGCTAGCGGTCTGCAAAAACCCAACAGGTAACTAGATTCCGAGCGCGCGCCCAAACTTCGCCGTAGAGCAACTGACCGATGCCCCACAGAGAAAATTCGATCCCGAAGATTGCCGTGCGGTGGAATCAGCCCCGACCCCGGACTGCCGTTCCCGCGAGACTCTCATCGCGGATATCGCTCTCGTCCCGCGAACGCGGCCGGCAGGCGTGCTCCCCCGTCAAGTGAGCCGGAATCGCTACCACGTTGCTGTCAAACCACTCCGCAGGACACGATGGTGTCGCCGAAAATGAGCTCTGACCAGTGGGCCCGGAGGGGATCGAACCCTCGACCCGCGGATTAAAAGTCCGCCATCATACCGCCCGCAATCACGATTGTCGCAGGTCAGCGTCCTTACTCTGGTGGGCGGAACCCGACAGACACCATCGCGTTGCTGTCAGCGTTGCTGTCAGCGCACCGCGCCTCCTCGGTCGACCCCGAGACAAGTTCTACGTTCTCCCCACCCTGAGCGAGCGCCCGTAGGCCCGGAGCGGAGCGAGGACACGAGGGTCGCTCGCTTCGGGGCGCGCGACCGCCGCTTGAAACTTCCGGCGACTGGCTCCTTCACGGGCACACGCACTCGCCCGCGGCGATGGACGCTGATCTCCCACGACAGATCCATGTGGGGTGGGACGCCTGGCGCAGGCCGGTGAGCGAGTCCGAGATTCTCCGCCTCATGAGACACAACTCGAACTCTTGACGCCCGCTGAACCACAGATCATGCGATGCCTACTCGCTCACTGGCCCCGGAGTACCTCGACGCGGCGAGTGCCTCGCGAGCGCACGGGCCGACAGTAGCTTCTCCGTTGCCTCGGTTAGGTCCGCGCCGCGAGTGCGTATGCGAGCATGCTGTGCATGAATCGCGAGGCGCCTCTACCGCAGGACGCACCGCCGCGCTCTGCGTCTTCCCAGAAGTCGTCGCGAGAGAGCTTCTGGATCATGCTCGCCGGCTCGGCCGTAGGGCTTGTGGTCGGATGGCTCTGGATCTCTGCCGCCTACTCAAGTCAGTACAACGGCACTGATGCAAACTTCTCGAGCACCGGCGGCTCGGGCTGGTTCCTCGGCGTCGTGCCGGTCCTCGTTGTGGGAGCGGTCTATCACCTCGCACTGCCGCCAGTAGGTTTCAAGGCATACCGCACAAACGGCCTGTTTTTGGTGCTGGTTGCCGCTGGCGTGTCAGCGGGGCTGTACGCGTTCCAGATCATCCCGACTGCGATGGCCACGGGTGGACCGGAGCGCTTCGTTCCGTAGCTCAATTAGCCCGTCGCGGTCGGCTCAGCTGTCCCTAGACGATGAGCTGGCTGGCGAGTGCCTGACTGCATCAGAGCTCGAGGCGAGAGTCTGTCGAGCTGACACTTTTGCCCTTCTCCCTCGCGTAGGCGATCTCGCGCCGTGTCGCCGACCCGAGGTATCCACCTTCGCTCACCACTCGAACCTCGTCCGAGATGTCGATACGTCGTAGATGCAGTTCACCCAGGGCCTCACGTCGTGCTGGCGTCAGTTCTTCATCGATCGCTTCGGGCGCGAGCACGATCTTCCGAAGCGCGGTGAGACGCCGCCGCTCCGACTCGAAGAGGTCCTGGAAGCGGAGTGATCCACAGAGGCAAACTACTCCTGGTCGGTCGGTGGGAACCATGTATCAAACTCCTTGATGCTAGGACGCGAGCGCAAGAGACAAAGGCTGAACGATCTGTCCCGATGACCTCCGTCGTGTGGCAAGCGGCTAGTTGCCATCGCCCCTCCCCGAGCACAGCTCACACAGCCGCGTTGCTGTCAAAGGCGCTGTCAAACCCGGTTCGGAGGCTTTCCCCTAGCGGAAACTCCTCCGGCCTGACCTGCAGTGGGCCCGGAGGGGATCGAACCCTCGACCCGCGGATTAAAAGTCCGATGCTCTGCCGACTGAGCTACAGGCCCGTGCCCGCTGAACGGGCGCACCCATCCTACCGGCGTGCACCCGCATCGGCGTCCGGGCGTCCGGGCGTTGTGCCTCGTGCGGGCATCGCGTCGGCCGCAGCATCGACGGCCGAGTCGACGACGGGGTCGACGGTCGCGCGCGACCGCGGCGCCGGCCGCCCCGGCCGATGCCGCCGCGGCCTTCCGCGCCGGGAATGCGTACAGGAACCCGGTCACGGGCCGCAGCAGCACCGCGAGCACGCAGACGCCGATGGTCACCGCGTAGTACAGCGCGAACGTCCCCGGACCGGCGGGCAGGTCGCTGTGCCGGCCGAGGAGCTCGATCACCGGCAGGTGCACCAGATACGGGACGATCGAGTTGCGGCCCAGCCACTCCACGGGGCGCGCGCGCGCGACCCGCGGTAGACGTTGGAGGACGCCCACCACCCCCACGACGGCCAGCAAGCACCACGACCTGGGTGAGCACGGGTACCTGCGGCTCCGCGTCGGAACGGGCGGCGTGCGCGCCCAGGCCGCCGCGACGGCGAGCGCGGGGACCGTCACCGCCCAGGGCACCGGCCGGCGGGCGAGCACCGGTCGCAGCGCGGCGCCCGCGAAGAAGAACACCGCGTAGAACACGAACTTGTCCGGGCGCGGCCCGACCAAGTCGTGCGCGGTCCCGAGCAGCGGCGGCGCCGTCCACGCCACCACCGAGGCGAGCGCCACCCAGGCGGGATGGATCCGGCGGGTCAGCAGGCCGGTCACGTAATAGCAGAACAGCGCGGCGAGGAACCAGATGTACATCCCGTTCAGCCACCACAGCGGCTCGTCGGCGTGGCCCCAGCCGAGGATCGGCGGCATCACCGCGGACCACAGCAGCCACGGCCACAGCGGCCCGCGCGCCTTCCCGGCGAGGAAGCGGCCGGGCGGGCGGCGCAGCGAACGGGCCAGCAAGCAGACCCGAGGCGAACAGCGGCGCCGGCATCCGGAAGGGGGCGAGCGCCTCGGACAGCTCGACCATCGCCCAGGGCGTGCCGCCGTCCCAGATCTGCTGGACCAGGCGCAGGTGGTGTGCGATCACCAGCAGGATCGCCGTGCCCCGCAGGAGATCCATCCAGTGCTCACGGGTGGGCTCGCCCGTCGGCGCCGCGGCGCTCGTAGCGCGCGCAGGGCCCGTCGCGGTCGCAGGGCTCGAGAGGGCCCTCGTCCCCGTCGCAGGGCTCGCGGTGTCGCTGGTACTGCTCGTCATCGCGGACGAGGCTACGAGCGCGCCGCGCCGAGAGCGTGCACGTCCTCGGCGCGGCGCGTGAAGACTCTGTGCCCATCGGGGCGGGCGCGACGAACCTCCGAGGCGGGGTCGACGCCCACCGAGGCAGGGTCGACGCCCTTCGGACATGGGGCGACGAGCCCGTCGGCCCGCCGCGATCCCGACCGTCAGCGGGCGGCGGCCTCCTCGCGGGCGTCCTGGTAGTCGCACACGTCCTCGTCGACCCAGACCTCGACGTTCTTGATCTCGGGCAGGTCGGAGGCCAGGAAGATCGGGTCCAGGCCCTGGGCGCGCTGGGCGTTGTAGTGCTTCAGCGCCTTCACCGCCGTGGGGGCCAGCGAGCGCGATCACCACGAGGTTGATCAGCGCGATGAACACCATCGAGACGCCCGCGATGGTCCAGGCGAGGTCGACGGCGATCACGGAGCCCATCAGCACCAGCGCCACGACGGCGACGCCGAAGGCGACGTGCCAGCCCCGCTTCGAGGTCAGGAAGTGCATGTTCGCCTCCCCGTAGGAGAAGTTGCCCAGCACCGAGGTGAAGGCGAGCAGGAACATGATCGCCGCGAGCAAAACCGCGGCCCACGGCCCGAGAGTCGAGGACAGCGACTGCTGGACCATCATCAGTCCCTCACCGCCGGTGGAGACGTCGGGGAAGGAGACCAGCACGATGAACGCGGTGATCGAGCAGATCAGCAGGGTGTCGAAGTAGACGCCGAAGGTCTGGACAAGACCCTGCTTGACCGGGTGGCTGACCGAGGCGGTCGCGGCGACGTTCGGGACCGAGCCCATGCCGGCCTCGTTCGAGAGCATGCCGCGCTGGACGCCGTTGACGATCACGGCGCCGATGCCGCCGCCGATCGCGGCCTGCGGGGACACCGCCTCGGTGACGATCTGGGTGAGCACACGGGGCACCTCGCCCAGGTGCAGGCCGACGATGACGATGCCGATCAGCAGGTAGAGCCCGGCCATGATCGGGACCATGTTCTGGGCGACGGTCGCCACGCGGCGCATGCCGCCGAAGATGATCCCGGCGGTGAGCGCCGCGAGCAGGATCCCCAGCGCCGGCGCGAGCCAGGACAGACCCTCGGGGTCGGCGTAGAGGGCGACGGCGCCGGTGACGGCGTCGACGATGGTGTTGGCCTGCAGCGAGGTGAAGGCGAAGGCGAAGCAGAAGATGAACAGCACTGCGAAGAAGGCGCCGAAGCCGCGCGAGCCGAGGCCGCGGTGGATGTAGAAGGCGGGGCCGCCCTTGTAGGTGTCGTCCGCGCGGGTCTTCCACAGCTGGGCGAGGGTCGACTCGATGAAGCTCGCAGCGCCGGTGAGCACGCACATCACCCACATCCACAGCACCGCGCCGGGGCCGCCGAGGAAGATCGCGCCGGCCACGCCGGAGATGTTGCCGGTGCCCACGCGGGCCGCGGCGGAGACGGAGAAGGCCTGGAAGGCGCTGAGGGACTTCGAGCGCTTCGCGTCGTTGCCGGGGCCCTCGACCTCCTCCTGAACGGGCTTCTGCGCGATCGCGGAGAGCATCGCGGGGATCATCCGCAGCCGCACCACGCCGGTGCGGACGGTGAAGTAGAGGCCGAGGAGGATGACCACGGGCATCCCTGCCCAGGTCCACAGCCAGCCCTCGGCGTTGCCGAGGAACTCGTTGAGGGATTCGAGGGGATTCATGGGCTCGACGGTAGCGGGAGGGGCGGGCCCTCCCCGGGGTCTCCGCCCGACGGGCAGGGCGAAGGAGTCCTCTAGGTCCCCGCGCGCGTAGGTCGTGTCCCAGTGCACGGACACGTGATGCACACCACGTCCAGTCTCGCAAACCCCGGATCCGCGCACCGACCTGCAGGACAACACCGCAGGTCGCTACACATCGAACGGGGTTGTCGGACAATCCGCGGAGCGGACGTCAGATCGTCACGATTGCGTCACGACACACCGAGGAACCCCCTCCACGGCCCGACCGAGGGGTCCCGATCGACGCGTCACCGGGCTAGCGTGGACGGCGATATGGGCCCGTTGACGACGCACAGCGCAGACCATCCTTCACCCACCGATCAGGCCGCGGGAGACAGCCCCGGCCTTCAGATCCGGCCTCCGTCCCTGGCCGACGGCGCCGCCATGTGGCGCCTGGCCCGCGACAGCGGCTCGCTCGACCTGAACACCTCCTACGCCTACCTCCTGCTGGCCCGCGACTTCGCGGCCACCTCCCGCCTCGCCGTGCGGGATGGGGAGGGCGTGGGCTTCGTGCTCGGGTACCTCCGTCCCGCCGCGCCCGAGACGCTCTTCGTCTGGCAGATCGCGGTGGACTCCTCCCAGCGCGGCAAGCAGGTCGCCGGCCGGATGCTCGACGCCCTGCTCGAGGACCTCCCGCAGGTGAGGCGGCTCGAGACCACCATCACGGAGGACAACACCGCCTCGCAGCGGCTTTTCGCCTCCTTCGCCCGCCGTCACGGCGCGAGCGAGGAGATCACCGAGCTGATCACCGAGGAGCACTTCCCGGACGCCGGCCACGGCGCGGAGCCGCTCCACACGATCAGTCCCCTGCACGCCGGGAGCTGAGCTCTCCACCCGTGCCCCACTACCGGGCAGGGTCGCCTCCGCGCGCCCTCCTGCCCTCCGCAGACCACCGCACCACCCCACCCGAGGAGATGGCATGACCACGACCGCCCCGCACGACACCGCCGCGAAGCGCCAGCCGGCCGACCAGGCCGGCGCCCCGTCCGTCGACCCGACCGAGCTCGAGTCCGGCGTCCGCTCCTACTCCCGCGGCTGGCCCGCCGTGTTCACCCACGCCAAGGGCTCCGTGCTGACCGCCGAGGACGGCAAGGAGTACATCGACTTCTTCGCCGGCGCCGGCACCCTGAACTACGGCCACAACCACCCCGAGCTCAAGAAGGTCGTCATCGACCACTACCTCGAGGACCGCGTGGTGCACGGCCTGGACATGTTCACCGATGTGCGCCGCGAGTTCCTGCAGACCTTCGACGAGAAGATCCTGAGGCCCCGCGGCCTGGACTACAAGGTCGCCTTCCCCGGCCCCGGCGGCACCAACGCGGTCGAGGCCGCGCTGAAGCTGGCCCGCAAGGTCACCGGGCGCGAGTCCGTCGTGAGCTTCACCAACGGCTTCCACGGCATGACCCTCGGCGCGCTGTCCGTGACCGGCAACTCGATGAAGCGCGGCGGTGCCGGCATTCCGCTGGTGCACTCCACCCCGATGCCCTTCGACGACTACTTCGGCCAGGTCGTCCCCGACTTCATGTACCTCGAGCGCCTGCTCACCGACGGCGGCTCCGGGCTGAACAAGCCCGCCGCCGTGATCGTCGAGACGGTGCAGGGCGAGGGCGGGATCAACGCCGCCCGCGCCGAGTGGTCGCGCGGCCTCGCGGATCTGTGCAAGGAGCACGAGATCCTGCTGATCGTCGACGACATCCAGATGGGCCGCGGCCGCACCGGCGGGTTCTTCAGCTTCGAGGAGGCCGGGATCGAGCCCGACATGGTCACCCTGTCGAAGTCGATCAGCGGCTACGGCCACCCGCTCGCGCTCACCCTGATCAAGCCCGAGCTGGACATCTGGGAGCCCGGGGAGCACAACGGCACCTTCCGCGGCTTCGGCCCCGCCTTCGCCACCGCCACCAAGGCCATCGAGCTGTTCTGGAGCGATGACGAGCCGCAGCGGTCCACCGAGGCCAAGGGTGCCTACATCGAGTCGCGCTTCAACCGGATCGCCGCCCGTCACGCCGACCACGAGCTCGTGGTCAAGGGCCGCGGTCTCGCCCGCGGCCTGCAGATGCCCTCCGGCGAGATCGCCGGCGCCATCGCCGCGCGCTCCTTCGAGGAGGGCCTGCTGGTGGAGACCTCCGGCCCGGACGACGAGGTCGTGAAGCCGCTGCCCGCGCTCACCATTCCCGAGGAGCCGCTCGAGAAGGGCCTGGACATCATCGAGGCCGCCGTCGACGAGGCCCTCGCCGCCGCCTGAGGCTCCACAGCCCGAGGTACGGTCGCCCGAGGCCGCCGGCGTCGCAGACAGACGCGCCCCGTCGGTCTCGGTGCCGCACCTCGGACCCCACTCCCCGTCGGCCCGTCGCCTCGCGCGGCGGGCCGACGCCCGCGGGCCGCTGTGCGCTCCCGCGGACCACGACCAGAAGATCCCCACCGGAAGGACCACGAAACATGCTCGTCCGCTCGCTCGCCGAGATCGAGGACACCGACGCCGACGTGAAGTCGGAGAACTGGCGCTCCAAGCGCATCATCCTGGCGAAGGAGGGCGTGGGCTTCTCCGTCCACGAGACCACCCTCTACGCCGGCACCGAGAGCTTCTTCTGGTACGCCAACCACATCGAGGCCGTCTTCATCACGCAGGGCGAGGGCACCATCGAGGATCTCGCGACCGGTGAGATCCACGAGCTGGCCCCCGGCACGCTGTACCTGCTCAACGACCACGACAAGCACAAGGTGCGCCCCCGCACCGAGATCAAGTGCGTGTGCGTGTTCAACCCGCCCGTGACCGGGCGCGAGGTGCACGACGAGAACGGCGTGTACCCGCTGATCACCGAGGACGCCTGAGCGTCCCGCCCGCGCGACCCCTGGGCTGAGCGACCGACGGGCCCGGCAGGAGCATCGCTCCTGCCGGGCCCGTCATGCATCCCCGGCGTGCGGCGGCCGCGGGCCGGCGGGCGCCCGTCCGCAGCGGTCTCGCCGACGCTGTGAGGGTGCGCCGGTCCGGCTCAGTCGCGGCCGCGGCGCACGAGCAGGATGATCACGCCGACCATCAGCAAGCAGGAAGCCGAGCACGCCGCCGCCGATGGCCAGGAGGATCCCGCCGAGGCCGGCGAAGATGCCGCCGATCGAGACGGGCGGGCCGATCATCACGGGCGTGCCGCCGCAGTCGATCGTGTAGTCGCCGGCCTCCTCGGCGGTGAAGGAGTCGAAGGAGTCCCATTCCCGTCCCTCGTTGCCGAAGCCGCTGGTCTGGATGGTGCCCTCGCCGACGGCGGGGCCGTCGATCGTGCACTGCGGGGCGGGCGTGCCCTCCTCGGCGTACAGCCGCACCGTCTCGTCGGCCTCGGCGGTGTATGTGCCGGAGCCGCTCTCGAGGATCTGATACTTCTCGGCGCCGCCGGCGACCTGGCCGAACCCGATCACGGCCGTCACGATCCCGATCACGAGGCTGAGCCCGATGATCACGGCGCCGAGGATGATCAGGACCTTGGGCGCCTTCGACGGCTTCTTCGCCGGGGCGGCCGCGGACTGGTTCCAGCCGCCGGGATGGGGCGCGCCACCGGGCCGCGGGCCGGGCTGGTTCCAGCCTCCGCCGGGCGGCGGGGCGAGCGGACCGGAGGATGAGGGCGGCTGTGTCACGGGATGCTCCTGAAGGGGTCGCGCAGTGGGACGGTCACGAGGAGCGGATGCCGACCCCCGACGACACCGACAGGCTATCCGGCGGAGGCCCCGACCGGCAGGCACATGCCGTGACCGGCACGCCTAGACTCGCCTCCATGACCTCTCCCCTCGTCCTCGCCGCCGATGTCGAGACCGAGCTGGTGGAGAAGAAGTCCCGCTTCCTCACCCGGTCGCGCACGGGGTCAGCGAGGTCGGGCAGGCCGACGCCCTGCTCGCGCGCCGCCCGCGCCGAGCATCCCGGTGCCCGTCACCACTGCACCGCCCTCGTGCTCGAGGAGACGGCCGAGCGGGCCGAGGTCCATCGCAGCAACGACGACGGGGAGCCCTCCGGCACCGCGGGCATGCCGATGCTGCAGTCGCTGCTGCACGCGGACCTCGTGGACGTCTTCGCGATCGTGATCCGCTACTTCGGCGGGGTGAAGCTCGGTGCGGGCGGGCTGGTGCGCGCCTACACCGCAGGCGTCGAGCAGGCCGTCGCCGCGGCGACGCCGCTGCGGCGCACGGACCTGCTGGAGGCGCGGATCGAGGTGCCGCCGGCCGAGGTGGGGATCGCGGAGAACGCCGTGCGGGTCTGGACCGCATCCCGCGGCGCGGCGGTGGAGCCCACCGAGTACGGGGCGCGCGCGGCGCCGCTCACCGTGCTCGTGGACCCCTCGGACCTCGAGGACCTGCGCGAGGACACGGCCCGCTGGTCCGCGGGGCGGCGCACGGTGGAGGTCATCGGCCGTCGCACGGCCGACGTGCCGCTGTGACGGCCTCCCGCCGGGCGGGTCAGATGTCGTCCTCGAGCGCCGGACCGCCCTCGTTCTCCCAGTTCTCGATGCGCTTGACGGTGCGAGGGTTGAACTTCTGGCGCACGCCGTGGCCGACGCCGGCCTCGTCGTCGGCCGGGAGGAGCTCGACGCCGAGCTCCTCGAGGCCGGCGCGCGCGACACGGCTCCGCTCCTCGTCGAGATCCTGGACGCCTCGCTCGAAGGCGCGGACGTCCTCGGCCTCCAGCCCCGTGCGCGCCGCGATCACGGCGACGGAGACCTGGGCGAGGGCGCGACCGGCGCGCGCGAGATCGGCGGTGATCAGCGGGGATGCGGTGGCCTGCGGGTCGGTGGAGGTCATGACCCCAGCCTCGCCCATCGGTGCGGGGATTTCCAGCGTTCCCGCATTCCGCGGAGTCCCACACGGAGGCAGAGGCCGAACTCCTCGGCCCCGCCGCCCGAGGACGACCCTCTGCGAACGCCTCCGTGAACGGCGCAGCGCCGCCCCGGGGGACCCGGGACGGCACGGCGGAGGTAGGGCGCGGACAGGCCGCGCCCCCAGGGATCAGGCGCGGTTCTTGGTCGCGAGTCCGTAGATCACCATGACGACGATCGCGCCGATCACGGCGAGCAGGATCGTGCCGATGCTCCACGGGTTGTTCATGATTCCCGAGATGCCGTCGCCGCCGAAGAGGTCGCCGATGAAACCGCCGACGACCGCGCCGATAACGCCGAGGACGATGGTCATGCCCAGGCCCATGCCCTGCTTGCCGGGCATGACGGCGCGGGCGAGGAGCCCGATGATCGCGCCGATGATGAGCCAGGAGATGATCAGACCGATGAGTCCCATGGTGAAACTCCTTGAGATCGGGGAAGGGTGTGCACATCCAATGTAACGCTCTGTGCGTTCATGTCCCGGCATTCGCGACCGACCCTTCGGTCGGAGCGGTGATCCGGTACTGCCTTCCCGGTCCGGCCGCCTCCCATGAATCGTCCCCTGCCGCTCGGCGCCTCCGCAGGTCCGCGCGCGTCCACCCCTCCGCAGAGGGAGCGTTGCGGGATCGGAGAGGGAACACCGCGGGATCACGGCGGGAACGGCCGGGGAACAGCTCGGGAACGACGCCGAGGCGGGGCCGGGGCGAGCGCGCGACGGCGCCGGGACAGAACCGGTCGCGAACAGGGGCGATGCGTGCTAGTCACCTCATCAGCGCAGGTCACAGGGCGACCGAGGTCTCCTCGCCCCGCCTGGTCACGTCCCCCGGTCCGACAGGTCGTTAGGGGACAATCAGGGCGTGACAGACGCTCACCCCGCCCTCCTCCCTGCGCTCCTCGCCGGGGACCGCGCCCCGGCGCCCAGCACGCTCGTCGAGATCTTCCGCCACGTCGTGGAGGCGCACGGCGAGGCGCCCGCCGTCCACGCGGGCGCCGAGGTCCTCTCCTACACTGCGCTCGAGGAGGCCGCGTCCGAGGTCGCCGGCCGGCTCGCCGCGATCGGCACCGGGCCCGGCACGAAGATCGGGGTGCGGATCAGCTCCGGCACCACCGACCTGTACGTCGCGATCCTCGGGATCCTGCTGGCTGGCGCGGCCTACGTCCCGGTCGACGCCGACGACCCCGACGAGCGCGCCCGCGTCGTCTTCGAGGAGTCCGCGGCCCTCGCCGTCATCGGCGACGACCTCGTCATCACCCCCACCGGGGCCGGGAACGCACAGGTCCCCGCCGGTGCGCCGGCGCACGCGGCCCCATCGGCTCCCGGAGCCGCGGCGAGCGAGACGTCGGCCGGCATGCCCGGGGCGGCCGGCGCGCCCGAGTCACCCGCCGCGCACGACGCCGCCGACGCGTCCGCCGCGCCGCGGGACCCCTCCCCAAGGACGACGCCTGGGTCATCTTCACCTCCGGCTCCACCGGCAGGCCCAAGGGCGTCGCCGTCTCCCACCGCAGCGCCGCCGCCTTCGTCGAGGCCGAGTCGCAGATGTTCCTGCAGCAGGCGCCGATCGGGCCGGGTGACCGGGTGATGGCGGGACTGTCCGTCGCCTTCGACGCGAGCTGCGAGGAGATGTGGCTGGCCTGGGCGTACGGCGCCTGCCTGGTGCCCGCGCCGCGCTCGCTGGTGCGCTCCGGCGTGGACGTCGGCCCCTGGCTCGAGGCGAACCGGATCTCGATCGTCTCCACCGTCCCCACCCTCGTCTCCCTCTGGCCCGACTCGGCGGCGCGCGCGAGGTGCGGTCGCTGATCATGGGCGGCGAGGCCTGCGCGCCCGAGCTCGCCGCCCGCCTCCAGGTCCCCGGCCGCGAGGTGTGGAACACCTACGGCCCCACCGAGGCGACCGTCGTCGCCTGCGGCGCGATGCTCGACGGCACGGCGCCGGTGCGGATCGGCCTGCCCCTGGCCGGCTGGGACCTCGCCGTCGTCGACGGCGAGGGGAGCCCCGTTGCCCCCGGCGAGAGCGGCGAGCTGATCATCGGCGGCGTGGGCCTGGCCCGTTATCTCGACCCCGCCAAGGACGCCGAGAAGTACGCGCCCATGCCCACGCTCGGCTGGGAGCGCGCCTACCGCTCCGGCGACATCGTGGTCAACGACCCCGACGGGTCGCTCTTCGCCGGCCGCGCCGACGACCAGATCAAGCTCGGCGGGCGCCGCATCGAGCTCGGCGAGATCGACGACCAGCCGCTGCGCCTGCCCGGCGTGGTCGGCGCCGCGACCGCCGTGCGCTCCAGCCGTTCGGGCAACAAGCTCCTGGTCGGCTACCTGACCGTCGAGGACTCCTATGACGCCGAGATCGCCCGCGGACTGCTGCGCCGGCGGATGCCCGCCGCGCTCGTGCCGCGCCTGGCCGTGGTCGAGGACCTCCCCACCCGCACCTCCGGCAAGATCGACCGCGACGCCCTGCCCTGGCCGCTGCCCGGCTCCTCGGAGCGCGCGCCGAGCTCTCCGGCACCGCCGCCTGGATCGCGGAGATCTGGGCCGACGTGCTCGGCGCCGAGGTCACCTCCGTGGGGGACGACTTCTTCGACCTCGGCGGCGGCTCCCTCACCGCCGCGCAGGTGGTCAGCCGGGTCGCGCGAGCAAGACCCCGAGCTGACCGTCGGCGACGTGTACCAGCAGTCCTCCGTCGCGGCGCTCGCCGCGCACCTGGACGCGATGGGCTCCACCGCCGTGCGCAGCGACCGCACCGTCGCCCCGCGCGCCGCCGCACCCAGCTCGCCCAGCCGCTGGCGCTGCCGCCGCTGCGCGGCCTCGCCGCGCCGCGTGGCATCACCTGGCTGATGCTCGCCTCCACCGTGCTCGCCGCGGTCACGGACGTGCCGTGGATCGTCGCCTTCCCGCTGTGGCTGGTGGTCCCGATGACGATCGCGCTCGTCCTGCCCCCGGGACGGATGGCCCTCGCCGCCCTCCTCGCACGGTCGCTGCTGCGCGGCGTCACCCCCGGCGCGCATCCCCGCGGTGGGAGGGTGCATCTCGCGCTGTGGATCGCCGAGCACGTCCAGGACGAGCTCGGGGCGACCTCCCTCTCCGGCGCGGTGTGGTTCCCCTGGTACGCGCGGGCGCTCGGCGTGAGGCTCGGCAAGGGCGCGGACCTGCATGCCCTGCCGCCCGTCACCGGGATGCTCGAGATCGGGGACGGCGCCTCGATCGAGCCCGAGGTGGACCTGGCCGGCTACTGGATCGACGGGGACGTCGCCGCACATCGGCCCCGTCCGGATCGGGAAGCGGGCCCGCATCGGCGCCCGCAAGCACCCTCGGCCCCGGCGCCCGAATCGGGAAGGACGCCGAGGTCGCGCCCGGCTCGGCCGTGCTCGGGAAGGTGCCGGCCGGCGAGTTCTGGTCCGGCTCCCCCGCCGCCCGTCGCGCCGCGGCCCGCGGCCCCTGGTCCGACGAGGCACCGCCGCGCAGGCCGCAGTGGGAGATCGTCTACGGGGCGCTGTCGCTGCTGATCGCCGCGCCGCCCGGCCTCGGCGTGCTGGTGGGCGGCGCGGTGTCGCGCTCCCCGCCCTGCGGGGCGCGGACACCTTCGAGCAGGCCGTGCTCGCGGCCCTGCCGTGGTCGCCGCTCGCGGCGCTCGCCGGCTTCGCGGCCGTGGCGCTCGCGGTGCTGGTGCTCACCCGCCTGCTCGCCCTCGCCATCTCCCCCGGCCACCATCCGATGCGCTCCGCGGCGGGCGTGTCGATCTGGGCGACGCCGCGCCTGCTGGACGAGGCCCGCGCCTGGCTGTTCCCGCTGTACGCCGGCGGGCTCACCCCGATGTGGATGCGGATGCTCGGTGCGAAGGTCGGCCGGGGCTCGGAGATCTCCACCGCCCTGCTGATCCCGAGCCTCGTCACCGTCGGCGACCACTCCTTCCTCGCCGACGACACGCTGGTGGGTCCCTACGAGCTCGGCGGCGGCTGGATCCGCGTGGAGCGGGTGAAGGTCGGCAAGCGCGCCTTCGTCGGCAACTCCGGCATGCTCGCCGCGGGCCGCAAGGTGCCCAAGCAGTCGCTGGTCGCGGTGCTCTCCGCCGCCCCGCGCCGCAAGTCCGCGAAGTCCGGCACCTCCTACCTCGGCTCCCCGCCGAAGACGCGCGCCGCGCCGAGGAGGAGCACGACGCCGCCCTCACCTACGACCCGCCGAAGCACCTGCTGGTACAGCGCGGCCTGGTCGAGACGGCGCGCCTGGTGCCGCCGCTGATCGCGCCGCTGTTGCCCGTGGCGGTGTGGGGCGCGGTCTACGCGCTCCTCGCGCGCGGCGGGCCCTGGATCCTCCTCGCCGTCCTGCTCGGCGGGGTCGTGCTGGTGCTGGCCGGCATCGTCGCCGCGGCGATCACCGTGATCGCGAAGTGGCTGATCATCGGCCGGCATCGCCCGGGCGAGCACGCCCTGTTCACCGCCTACGTGTGGCGCTCCGAGCTCGCCGACACCTTCACCGAGGTGCTCGCCGCGCCGTGGTTCGCGACCTCGACCGCCGGCACCGTGGCGCTGAACCTGTGGTCGCGGGCGCTCGGCGCGAGGGTCGGCGCGGGCGTGTGGTGCGACTCGTACTGGTCGCCGGAGACGGACCTGGTCACCCTCGGCGACGGCGCGACCGTGAACCGCGGTCGCGTGGTCCAGACCCACCTGTTCCAGGACCGCGTGCTGAGCATGGACGCCGTGACCCTCGGCGAGGGTGCGACCCTGGGGCCCGGCGGCGTGATCCTGCCCGCCGCGGAGATCGACCGCCACGCGACCGTCGGCCCCGTGTCCCTGGTGATGCGCGGCGAGCGCGTGCCGCCCGGGACCCGCTGGAGCGGCAACCCGATCGGCCCCTGGGCCGACGACGACGCCCCGCTGAACGGCACCGCCGACGAGCACGACGACGAGGACGACGCGCGCGAGCGCGAGCACATGGAGGAGCGCGCATGAGCACCACCCGACCGGGCAGCGACCCCTATCTCCCGGGGCACGGCGACGCCTCCTACTCCGTGCAGCGGTACGCGCTCGACCTCGCCTACAAGGTCGAGACGAACCGTCTGGACGGCACCGCGACCCTGAGTCGCCAGGTGCACGAGGACACCGGCGCGCCGCACCTGGACCTCTACGGCCTGCAGGTCTCCTCCGTGAAGCTCGACGGGAAGCCGGTCAAGCACAGCCACCACGGCGGCGACCTCACCCTGAGGGCGTCGTTCACCGCGGGGCAGGAGGCGACGATCGAGGTGCGCTACGGCGGCAAGCCGCGCCCGGTCCGCTCGCGCCTGCACGGGCCGACCGGCTGGGAGGAGCTGGAGGACGGGGTGATCGTCGCCGCCCAGCCGCACGGCGCCCCCTCCTGGTTCCCCTGCAACGATCGCCCGGACGACAAGGCGGTCTACGAGATCAGCCTGGCCGCGAACCCCGCCTATCACGTCGCCGTCTCCGGCGAGCTGGAGGGAAGCGCCGCAAGGGCAACGCCACCACCTGGAGCTACCGCCAGGACGTCCCGATGCCGACCTATCTCGCCACGATCCAGATCGGCCGGTACACCGAGGTGCCGCATCGCGGGGCGTCCGTGCCGGTCCGCTCCCTGGTGCCCGCCGGGGTGGGCGCGAAGGAGCTCGCGCACGGCTTCGCCCGGCGACCCGAGATGCTCGAGCTGTTCACCCGCATGTACGGCCCCTACCCCTTCCCCTCCTACACCGCGGTGATCACCGAGGACGAGCTGGAGATCCCGCTGGAGTCCCAGGCGCTGTCCACCTTCGGCCGCAACCACCTGGCCGAGGACTGGGAGGCGGAGCGGCTGACCGCCCATGAGCTGTCCCACCAGTGGTTCGGCAACGCCGTGACCCTCAAGCGGTGGCAGGACATCTGGTCGCACGAGGGCTTCGCCTGCTACAGCGAATGGCTGTGGGCGGAGGAGACCGGCCGCTCCACCCTCGAGGACGAGGCCCGCCGCCACCACGCGGCGCTCGCGGAGTCGCCCGAGGACCTGCTGGTGGCCGATCCCGGTCCGGAGCTGATGTTCGACGACCGGCTGTACAAGCGCGGCGCCCTGGCCCTGCACGCCCTGCGCCGCCGCGTGGGCGACGAGACGTTCTTCCCGCTGATCCGGTCGTGGCTGGCGCAGAACCTCGGCGGCTCGGTGACCACCGAGATGTTCGAGGAGCATGCCGCGCGCGAGAGCGGCGAGGACCTCACGGACCTGTTCGCCGCGTGGCTCCACGACGAGGAGCCGCGGACCTGCCCGATCAGCCCGCCGCTCGATAGCCCACCCATCGGGGGTCGCGGTCCCTGTTCTCGCGCGGCTGACGGTCCGGCGCGGTCAGCCCTGCGCCACCAGGATCACGAACCCCTCGGGCGCCTCGGCCTCGCGCAGGTCATGATCCGCGAGGCGCACCTCGGGCATCGCGGTGCGCGGCCCGGTGCCGAGGAGCTTGAGCACCGCCTCCTTGCCGGCCCAGAGGCGCGCCCGCTCCTCGGCGCTGCGGTCCTGACCTGCTTCGGCCGGGTGCGGCGACGAGGGAGGGGTCCCAGCCGCGGTCGACCGCCGCGATCTCCTCGAGGTCCACCCCGAGCCCGCCGCCGAGGCGCACGGCGGTGAGCAGATGCGGGCCCGAGCGGGAGAGGCTCACGCCGAGCACCGGACGCGGGCTCGTGTTGGCGCCGTGTCCTGCGGCCGGCCGCCCGTCGGCCCTGCCCCGGGCTCTCGCGCCCCCGTCGGCCGTGCCCGCGACCCGCGCCCAGGGCCGGCCGTGGGAGACCGCGCCGCAGGAGGGGCAGTGCCGCCCCACCCTGATCTCGTCGGGTCGCACGCCCACCACGTCGGCGACGTGGGCGGCGAGGACGCGGTCGGCGTCGGCCCTGACGGGGTGGAGACGCAAGATGTCGGCGGGGAGACCGGCGCTCACGGCACGTACCGATCGGGCACGGACTTCAGCGGGACGAGCCAGCGCCAGGTCGCCGCCGGATCCTTCCGCACCGCGATCGGGTCGCGCACGACGGCGAGGCCCCGCCCGTGCGGAGCGACGGCCCGGAACAGGACCTGCAGCAGCGGGTCGACCTGAGCGCAGGAGTATGGCAGGAGGCCCGGAGAGGCGCGCGTGCGCGCGTCTCCGGGCCTCCGAGGCGAATGGGGCTCAGAAGTCCCAGTCGTCGTCCTCGGTCTCGACGGCCTTGCCCATGACGTAGCTCGAGCCGGAGCCGGAGAAGAAGTCGTGGTTCTCGTCCGCGTTCGGGGAGAGCGAGGCGAGGATCGCGGGGTTCACCTCGACCTGATCCTGCGGGAACAGGGCCTCGTAGCCGAGGTTCATCAGCGCCTTGTTCGCGTTGTAGCGCAGGAAGGTCTTGACCTCCTCGGTCCAGCCGACCGGGTCGTAGAGGTCCTCGGTGTACTCCTCCTCGTTGTCGTACAGCTCCATGAGCAGCGAGAAGGTGTACTCCTTCAGCTCCGCCTGGCGGGCGGCGTCGGCCTTCTCCACGGCCTTCTGGAACTTGTAGCCGATGTAGTAGCCGTGCACGGCCTCGTCGCGGATGATCAGGCGGATGATGTCCGCCGTGTTCGTCAGCTCGCCGCGGCTGGAGTAGTGCATCGGCAGGTAGAAGCCGGAGTAGAACAGGAAGGACTCCAGCAGGGTGGAGGCGACCTTGCGCTTCTCCGGGTCGTCGCCCTGGTAGTAGTCCATGACGATGTTCGCCTTCTTCTGCAGCGGCTCGTTGAACTCGCTCCAGCGGAAGGCCTCGTCGATCTGCTTGGTGTTCGACAGCGTCGAGAAGATCTGGGAGTACGACTTCGCGTGCACGGACTCCATGAACGCGATGTTGGTGTACACCGCCTCCTCGTGGGGCGTGATCGCGTCGGGGATCAGGGAGACCGCGCCCACGGTGCCCTGCACCGTGTCCAGCAGTGTCAGGCCCGTGAACACGCGCATCACCAGCTGCTGCTCGGACTCTGGCAGACGGTTCCAGGACTGGACGTCGTTGGACAGCGGCACCTTCTCGGGAAGCCAGAAGTTGCCGGTCAGGCGGTCCCAGACCTCCTGGTCCTTCGGGTCCGGGATCCGGTTCCAGTTGATCGCCTGGACCGTCGTCTTCAGGTGGTCGTTCACCGCAGCCTCACTTGCTCCTCAAGGGTCGTCGTCGTGTGCCCTCCAGTCTAGGCATCGAAGGCTCGCACGGGGCCCTCCGGCCCGCCGCGGAGAGGTGCTTCCCACCACCGATTGAGAGCCCGATCCATGACTTTCGTCGTGGGGCGTGCGGGCGCCGGCGCACTAGCGTGACGGGCACGACGTCCGCCGCTCCGGAAGGCCCTGCCGTGACCTCCGTTCCCGTCTCCGCGCACGCTCCCGACCCCTCGTCCGCATCGGCCGCTGCGGTCGCGCCGGCCCGCTCCCTCGCCCCCGATGTCGCGCGCGGGCTGATGCTCGCGCTGATCGCGGTGGCCAACGTCTCCTGGTACCTGTGGCGCTCGACGGAGTCCGTCGGCGGCACCCCGCACCTCCCGGCCGACGGGCCGCTGGACACGATCGCGCAGGCGGTGATGACGATCGCGGTGGACCATCGGGCGATGCCGCTGTTCGCGTTCCTGTTCGGCTACGGGATGGTGCAGTTCTACCGCTCGAGGATCGACCGCGGCCTCGCCCCCGGCGCGGTGCGGACGATGATGCGCCGCCGACATTGGGCGATGCCGCTTCTGGGCGCGCGCATGCGGCGCCGCTGTTCTACGGCGACATCCTCGGGGTGTACGCGCTCAGCGCGCTGGTGCTGGTGTGGTGGTTCTTCGGCCGACGCTCCCGCACCCTGCGCATCTGGGTGATCGTGCTCGCGGCGGTGATGGCGCTGTTCGCGCTGTTCAGCATGCTCAGCGGCGTGGCGCTGACGTACTTCGTGCCGGCCGAGGTGACTGCCGAGATGGCGGCGACGGACATGGGCACCGGCTTCGTCCGCCCCGTCGCCTACGACACCCCCTATCTCGTCTCGGTGCTCTACCGGCTCGGGCTGTGGGCGGTGTCGCTGCCCTTCGCAGCGCTGATGGGGGCGCCGCCGCCGATCCTGCTGGGCTGGCTCGCGGCCCGCCGACGGATCCTCGACGAGCCGTGGCGTCACGTGCGCCTGCGCGGCGCACCGCGGTGATCGGCATCGCGATCGGCTGGCTCGGCGGACTGCCGGAGGCGCTCGCGATCCTCGGCCTCTACGAGCCGCCCGCCGCGGCGCCGTGGATGCTGACGGGGCTCACCTCGCTCACCGGCATCGCCTGCGGGATCGGCTACGCGGCGCTGTTCGGGTCGCTCGCCCTGCGCCTCGAGGGAGGGCCCCCGTCGCCGACGCCCCGCGCCCGGACCCGTCGGCCGACCGGGACCTCTCCCCCGCCGAGCGCGCCTACGGTGTGCCCCGCGAAGAGAGCGCACCGGACCGCGCCGCGACCTCGGCGTCCTCGAGCGGACCCTCGCCGCGGTCGGGCGGCGCTCGCTGACCTTCTACCTGTTCCAGTCGCTGCTGCTCGCGCCGCTGATGGCCTCGTGGGGGCTGGGTCTCGGCGGGACGCTCTCCACCGCCCCGGCGCTCGCGATCGCGTTCGCGGTGTGGCTGGCGTCGCTGCCGATCGCGGCGTGGATGGGCGCGCGCGGGATGCGCGGCCCGGCCGAGAGGTCGCTGCGCCGAATGACCTACGGGAAGATCGACCCGGCGCCGGCGACGCGCTGAGCCCGCGCCGCCGGCTCGGCGGCAGGTCGTTCAGCGCCTTCCCCGGGCGAGCAGGGCCCGTTCCCGGCGACGGGTCTCGCGCGACCAGGCGGGGTATGCCCACAGCGGCAGGATCCACCGCTGCCAGGTCGCCCTGTGCGCGACGAGGTAGAGGATCGCCTGGAACGGCACGGCTCCCAGCGCCGCGACGAGTGTGATCCCTTCAACCGGAGCGAGCACCGGCCCGAGGACTGCCACGAGGCCGAGCATCGCGAGGGTCTCCGCCAGCACCGGCAGGAGCACCAGCGCTATCCCTTCGGAGAACGGGTAGGTCCTCCGGTGCTCGATCGGCTCACGACGCACCCACCACCGCGCCGACGCGCTGGTGCCGATCCTCCACCACAGGCACACCGAGGCGAGCAGTGCGGCGCCGAGGAACAGGACGACGCCGATCACGAGCCCGGCCAGGATGTCGCTGGTCTTGACCTCATGGTGGCACGCGGGATTCCCCTCCCGGCGACGCCGCTCGCCCCCATCGCACCCCTCTTGCCGTACTACGCCTGCCGTAGTATTTTTTCCGGAGGACGCACCACAGCACCACGACGAGAGGCAGGGGCCGATGTGATCGGAGCCGATGCCATCCGCGGGCACATCGACCTGATCCTGTTGTCGATCCTCGAGGACCGCCCCTCCTACGCCTACGAACTCTCCAAGACGATCACCGACGGCTCCCGCGGCGAGTACGTGATCAAGCAGACCACCCTGTACACCGCGGTCAAGCGCCTCCAGTCCCAGGGACTCCTGGACAGCTACGAGGACGTCTCCACCTCGGGCAAGCCACGCACTTACTACAAGCTCACCGCCGCCGGCCTCGAGCAGCTCGACGTCAAGCGCACCGAATGGCGCAGCGACGCGGGCCCTCGTCGACCGCTTCACGGACGGGAAGGACACCTCGTGACCGTCATCGACTCCTATCTCGACACCCTCTTCGCCCCCTACCCGGACTCGCCCCGTCTGCGCGAGGCCCGCACCGAGCTGCGAGCACTGATGGAGGACCAGCAAGCAGGCGCTGATGGACGCCGGCCGCACCGAGTCCCAGGCCGTCGGCGCCGTGATCGCGGAGTTCGGCGGCCTCGACGAGGTCGCCGCCGAGCTCGGCATCACCGCGGAGCTGGACGGCACCGCGGTCGGCACGGGCACCATGGCACCGGCGATGCTCAGCACCGAGCGCGCCGAGGAGTACGTGGAGGCAGTACGCCGCGGACGGTGGATCCCCGCCGTCGCGATCCCCCTGTTCGTCCTCTCCGCGCTCCCGCTGCTGCTCCTGATCGCCGTCGGCGGCGAGGAGCCGTCGGGCTGGGCGCTCGGCGCGGGGCTCACCGCGCCGCTGATCCTCGTCGCCGTCGGCGTGGTGCTCCTGGTGCTCCAGGGCGACCGGATGGAGGAGTTCGCGGACATCGACGAGGCCCGCGTCTCCCCCACCCCGGCGGTGCGGGAGATCGCCCGCGACCTGCGCCGGGAGCACCGTCGTGAGCGCACCCTCGCCACGGGCGCCGCGATCATGCTGTGGATCCTCGCCGCGGTGCCGGTGATCCTCATGGGCGTCCTGACCGACTCCGGGTCGCTGGCCCCGCTGTACGGGGTGTGCGCGACGCTGGCGATGGTCGCGCTCGGGCTGTGGATCCTGCTGCGCTCGGCCTGGTCGGACACCGCCGCGGCGGCGCTCCTGCAGGAGGAGGACGAGGACGACCTCTCCGCCACCAGCACCTCCCCCGCGATCCGGGTGGTCGCCGCGGTGTACTGGCCCGTCGCCGCAGCGATCTACCTGGCCTGGAGCTTCCTCGGCGGCGACTGGGGGATCACCTGGGTGGTCTGGCCGATCGCCGGCGTGCTCTACGCCGGCCTGTGGTCGGCGAGCGCAGCGCTCGGCTCGGCGGCGGACGACACCCGCTCGCGCACCCGCCGGGCATGACGAGCGGCCCGCCCCCGGAGCTCTCCGGGAGCGGGCCGTGTGCCGCGGGTCAGGCCGTCACAGCATGCGGCTGACGCGACCCTCGACCTCGGTGCCCTCGATCGCCATCTGGCGCAGGCGGATGTAGTACAGGGTCTTGATGCCCTTGCGCCAGGCGTAGATCTGCGCCCGGTTGACGTCGCGCGTGGTGGCGGTGTCCTTGAAGAACAGCGTCAGCGACAGGCCCTGGTCCACGTCGCGTGGCCGCGGCGTAGGTGTCGACGATCTTCTCGTAGCCGATCTCGTACGCGTCCTCGTAGTACTCGAGGTTGTCGTTGGTCATGTACGGCGCGGGGTAGTAGACCCGGCCGATCTTGCCCTCCTTGCGGATCTCGATCTTGGAGACGATCGGGTGGATCGAGGAGGTGGAGTGGTTGATGTACGAGATCGAGCCGGTGGGCGGCACGGCCTGCAGGTAGGCGTTGTACATCCCGTGCTCGGCGACCTCGGCCTGCAGCCGCTTCCAGTCGTCCTGGGTGGGCAGGTGCACGTTCGAGTTCGCGAACAGCTCGCGGACCTTGTCGGTCGCCGGCTCCCACACCTGCTCGGTGTACTTCTGGAAGTACTCGCCGGTGGCGTACTTCGAGTTCTCGAAGTCGTAGAACCTCTCCTGGCGCTCCTTCGCGAGCTTCATCGACGCGAGGATCGCGTGATAGGTGACCGCGTAGAAGTACATGTTGGTGAAGTCGATGCCCTCCTCCGAGCCGTAGAACACCCGCTCGCGGGCGAGGTAGCCGTGGAGGTTCATCTGGCCGAGGCCGATGGCGTGGGACTTCCGGTTGCCCTCGGCGATCGTGGGCACGGACTCGATGTCGGAGGTGTCCGAGACCGCGGTGAGGCCGCGGATCGCGGTCTCGATGGTCTGGGCGAAGTCCGGGGAGTCCATCGCCTTGGCGATGTTCAGCGAGCCGAGGTTGCAGGAGATGTCCCGGCCCATCTCGTCGTACGTGAGGTCGACGTTCATGGTGGACGGGGTGGAGACCTGCAGGATCTCGGAGCACAGGTTCGAGTGGGTGACCTTGCCGGCGATGGGGTTCGCGCGGTTCACGGTGTCCTCGAACATGATGTACGGGTAGCCGGACTCGAACTGGATCTCGGCGAGGACCTGGAAGAAGTCGCGGGCCTTGATCTTCTTCTTCGAGATGCGGGGGTTGTCGACCATCTCGTGGTAGACGTCCGAGACGTTCACGTCCGCGAAGGGCTTGCCGTACTCGCGCTCCACGTCGTACGGGGAGAACAGGTACATCGGCTCGTTCTTCTTCGCGAGCTCGAAGGTGATGTCGGGGATGACGACGCCGAGGGAGAGGGTCTTGATGCGGATCTTCTCGTCGGCGTTCTCGCGCTTGGTGTCCAGGAAGCGCAGGATGTCGGGGTGGTGGGCGTTGAGGTACACCGCACCGGCGCCCTGACGCGCGCCGAGCTGGTTGGCGTAGGAGAAGGAGTCCTCGAGCGCCTTCATCACGGGGATGACGCCGCTGGACTGGTTCTCGATGTGCTTGATCGGCGCACCGTACTCGCGCAGGTTGCTCAGCAGCGGCGCGACGCCGCCGCCGCGCTTGGACAGCTGAAGCGCGGAGTTGATGGAGCGGCCGATGGACTCCATGTTGTCCTCGATGCGCGAGCAGGAAGCACGAGACGAGCTCGCCGCGCTGGGCCTTGCCGGCGTTGAGGAAGGTGGGGGTGGCCGGCTGGAAGCGGCCGTCGAGGATCTCGTCGACGAGGTTGCGGGCGAGTCGCTCGTCGCCGCGCGCGAGGGTCAGGGCCACCATCACCACGCGGTCCTCGAAGCGCTCGAGGTACCGCTTGCCGTCGAAGGTCTTCAGCGTGTACGAGGTGTAGTACTTGAACGCGCCGAGGAAGGTGGGGAAGCGGAACTTCTTCGCGAACGCCTGCTCGGAGAGCGACTCGATGAAGGAGAACTCGTACTGCTCGAGCACCTCCGGCTCGTAGTAGTCGTTCTCGACGAGGTAGTCCATCTTCTCGCGCAGCGAGTGGAAGAACACCGTGTTGGGGTTCACGTCTTCGCAGGAAGTACTCCCGCGCGGCCTCGCGGTCCTTGTCGAACTGGATCTCGCCGTCCGGTCCGTACAGGTTCAGCATCGCGTTCAGCGCGTGGTAGTCGAGTCGCCTGTTGTGCTCGACCGGGGGCATCTCGGTCAGTGTCGCCAAAACTCTTCCAATCCGTCGTGGACCCGCGTCACGTCGCGCGGAGTGCCGAACAGTTCGAACTTGTACATGTGGGGAACCTGGCACTTGGCGGAGATGATGTCCCCGGCCAAGCCGTAGGCCTCCCCGAAGTTGGTGTTCCCCGCGCTGATCACACCGCGGATGTGCCGTCGGTTGCGTTCATCGTTGAGGAACTTGATGACCTGCTTGGGCACGGCGCCCCGGCCGTTGCCCCCGCCGTAGGTCGGGACCAGCAGGACGAAGTCCTCGTCGACGACGAGGGGATCGTCCTTGGGGTAGAGCGGGATCCGATGGGCCGGCAGGCCGAGCTTCTCGACGAAGCGCTTGGTGTTGCCGGACACCGAGGAGAAGTAGACGAGACGGGTCACGCCGACGCCTCCCCGGTCGCTCAGATCGCGGCGTCGCGGCGCTTGCTCGGCGCCGACGCCCGCGAGCGCCTTGATCTTGTCGGGGCGGAAGCCCGACCAGTGGTCCTCGCCGGTGATGACGACGGGCGCCTGGACGTAGCCGAGGGACTTCACCTTCGCGAGCGCGTCGGCGTCCTCGGTGATGTCGACGACGTCGTAGGCGACGCCCGCCTTGTTCAGCGCGCGCTTGGTGGCATCGCACTGCACGCAGAGGGGCTTCGAGTACACGGTGATGTCCAAGGGAAGTGCCTTTCAGGAGCGTCGCGCCGAGGCGCAGGACAGGGGCGAGAAGGAGATGTTCAGGAGGTCCGAGGACCGTGTCGCGAGGCTGTGGACTCCCGCAGGAGCCCTGTGCGCCGCGACAACGTCAACACTACACCTAGTGGTGACTCGGCGCGACGACCACAAGATGTACTGAACTACAGGAGTGTCATCCACAATGCGTTGTTGACAGCATGTGGATGGAGGGGTGCTCGCTGGGGACGGAGCGGCCGCCTCCCGTGCGAGCACTGCTGATACGTGCACAACCCGTTGTGGACGGCGCTCCGGGCGGCCGACGACGACGGTGGACAGGCACCCTCCGCGCCCCTGCCGGAGCGGTCGGAACAGGCCTCCGAGTGAGGTGTCTCCCGGCGTGTCCCGCGCGCGCCCCGGCGTGTCGCGGGCGTGTCGTCGGCGTGTCCCCCGCCGTCCCCCGTCCATCCCCCGCCCGTCCCCCGTCGGGGCGCCGGATTCGGGCCGCGGACCACCGGTCCGGGGCCCGGACGCAGGGAACCGACGCGGAGAGCCCCCGCCCTCCCCGGCAGGGGACGACGGGGGCTCTCGACGACGGTCTGCGGACCGCCGGGGCCGACGGCGCGGCGGCGCCGACGGGGCGTCTCAGCGGCGCGGGCCCTCCGGGACGGCGGGGTCCGCGGTCGCAGGCGGTGCGTCCTCGGCCGCGGCCGGTGCGCCCTCGGCGCCGCCGGACCAGGCGTCGACGACCTCGTCGGTGCTCGGCGCCGCAGGGCCGCTCGAGGGTCTCGGGCGCGGGCTCCGCCCCGGGCGGCTCGACCTCGACGGTCGCGGAGGGGGCGGACGCCCCGTCGGCGGGCTCCTCGTCCGTGCGTCCCGCGTTCGCGGTCGCCGCCTCGGCCGACGGCTCCTCCGCCTGGGCCGACGGCTCCTCCGCCTGGGCCGACGGCTCTTCCGCCTGGGCCGCCTCCTCTGCCCCGGGCGCCTCCTCGGTCCCGGAGTCCTGCTCCGGCTCCGCCTCGAGGTCGCGGCCGTCGGCCTCCACGATGGTGGCGAGCACCTCGCGCGCAGCAGCACCACCTGGCGCAGCGCCTCGGCGGCGCCGGCCAGCGGCGCCTCGCCCTTCTCGACGAAGGCGTGGAAGGCCTCCCACATCAGCTCGGCCGAGCCCTTCGGCGCGGTGGTCGCGACCTCCTGGACCACGCCCGACTTCTTCTCCCGCAGCGAGACCGTCGAGCGGGCGTCGCCGTGGGAGGGCGCGGGAAGGTCCAGGCGCATGCGGCGCCGGGCGGAGAGCACCTGCAGAGTCTCGGAGTACTCGGGCGCGAAGGGGAGGTAGTGCCACACCAGGCGCACCTGTGCCCCGTCGCCGAGCTCGCCGAGGAGCTCGATCGATCCGGGGATCACCCCCTTGGGCCAGTGCCGCACCGCGACGAGCTTCTCGATCGGTCCGTAGGCCGCCTCGGTGACCGCCATCTGATGGGCGACGCCGGTGAGCAGACCCTTGACGTACAGGTCCCGGTCGCGCTGGGTGGCGCCGTCGCCGGTGCCCGCCTCGACGGCGGCCTGGAGCGCCTTGCGCCGTGCCGTGCGCCGCTCCGTGGGCAGGTCGTAGGAGGAGGTGGTGACGTGGGCCTGGCCGAACAGGGGCTGGCTGGCGGGCATGAGGACCTCGTGGTCCACCATCCGCAGATCCTTGGTCGCGATGTGCTCGGACATCCGGGCCACGGAGTCGTCGTACTGCTGGGGATGGGCCAGCATCATCAGGCGCCGTCCCGCGATCCGCTCGAACTCGGCGACCTTCGCGATCTCCTCCTCGGAGTAGCCCAGCGGCGGCTCGACCATCACCGGGATGCCGCGGCGCACGATCGCGAGCAGGTCGTCGACGTGGAGCCCGTCGGTCGACAGCAAGACGCCGTCCAGGGAGAGGGTCCGCGCGCGCACCGCGGCGACGAGATCCGCGACGGTCTCGTAGCGGCGCTCCTCCTCGATGCCCCACACCTCGGAGGCCTCGCGGCGCCGACGGGGCGAGTGGTCCACCAGCGCGGCCACGTTGAAGCGGTCCCAGCGCCGGCGCAAAGCACCGGCAGGTGCACGGCCTGCGCCATGGTTCCGGCGCCGACCACGGCGATGTTCAGGATCTTCGGCATCGACAGGCTCCTCGGGGGCTCGGCAGGGAGGGGCGGCCGCGCCGCCGGGACGACGGGCGCCGGGCCGTCTCCGGCATCGCGCCTGGACCGGGCGCGATCGCACGCCTGTTCTACCACACGGGCAGGGACGACGATCACAGGGGCGCCGCTCCGTCGCACCCGCCCTCGGCGCTATCGTGGGGCGCTGATCGAACCCTGAGGAGGACCCGTGGTCGGACGCTTCTACACCGGTGCGCGGGGATTCGTGCGCCCGATCGTGAGGTCGCTGTGGAACCCGCGGGTCAGCGGGTTGGAGAACGTGCCGCACGAGGGCGGCTTCGTGATCGCCTCGAACCACCTCGCCAACATCGACAGCTTCATGATCCCGGTGGTCCTGCCTCGAGCGATCCGCTTCGTGGCCAAGGAGTCGCTGTGGACGCAGAAGGGCCCGCACGGCGCGGTGCTGCGGTGGTTCTTCGACGCCGTCGGCGCGGTGCCGGTGGACCGCGAGGCGCTCTCCTCCGGCAAGGGCGCGCCGCAGGCGGGGCTCGACGTCGCGCGCAACGGGGAGGGCTTCGCCGTCTACCCCGAGGGGCACCGCTCCAAGGACGGGCCGCTGCACCCGGGCAAGCAGGGCGCGGCCTGGCTCGCGCTCGAGTCGGGTCGCCCCGTGATCCCGGTCGGGCTCAAGGGCACCCAGCACATGTTCTCCTCCCTGATCCCCCGCCGCGGCGAGATGACGATCCGAGTGGGCACCCCGATCACCCTCGAGGAGATCGACCCCTCCGCCTCCAAGGGGGCGCGCCGACGCCTCCTGACCGCCCGGATCATGGATGAGATCCAGGCGCTGTCCGGTCAGCGCCGGGCCGACGGTCCCTCGGCACGGTCCCGGGACCAGTAGGATCGCACCAGGCCGCACACCGAGGTCGCGGCCGTCGCCCGAGAGCACCCCAGCCAGGAGAGCAGATGGCCGTCGTCGTCGGATTCATCCCCACCGAGGTGGGCTTCAAGGCGCTGGCCGCGGCACGTGAGGAGGCCGAGCGGCCGCGGCGGGCCGCTGGTCGTGGTCAACGTCGCGCGCGCGGGCGTCGAGAAGGATCCCCGCCACGCGGACGAGCAGCGACTCGAGATCGCCCGTGACGAGCTCCGCCGCACCACCGTGCGCGTCGCCTTCCGCCAGGAGACCACGGAGGACGACATCGCCGACGTCCTGCCGCAGGTGGTCGAGGAGGAGAGGGCCGAGTCGCTCGTGCTCGGCGTGCGCCGTCAGAACGATCTCGCTCGCCACCTGCTTGGCCTGACCGTGCAGAAGCTCCTGCTCTCCTCCCCCAGCGACGTGCTCGTGGTCTGAGCGGCGCTCGCCGCCCGGGTCAGCTCCCGAGCAGGCCGACCGCGTCGTGCACGGCGCGAGCCAGTCGCGTCCCGCGCCCCTCTGCCGACGGGGACTCGTAGGGCGCCGGCACGTACCCGAAGGCGAGGCCGATCGACGGATCGGCGAAGCCGAGCGCTCCGCCCGCCCCGTCGTGGCCGAAGGCCCGCTGCCCGCCGAAGGGGTTCGCGGCGCTCGGCTTCTGGAAGACGATGCCGAAACCCGCGATCTGCTCGATGACGCGGTCGATGCCCCACACCTCTCGCTCCGCGACCTGGAGCACGGTCTCGCGCGTGAGCAGCGGAGCGCGGCCGTCCACGCCGGTCGTCGCCGCGGCGTACGCCCGGGCGATGCCCTCGGCCGAGGCGACTCCCGCGCCGCTGCACAGCCCGCTCCGCCGCGGCGCGGGGATGTTCGCGGCGAGCGCGAGACTCTCCCCTCCGCTGTTCCGGGCCACGCCCGCCCAGTCGCCGGCGAGCACGGCGCGTCCGGCGCCGTCGTCCTGGTCGGGGATGACCGGGACGTACCGGCCCTCGAGCTCCGCGGGCGACCCGAGATAGGCATCGATCCCCGCGGGGACGCGGATCTCCTCGTCGTAGAACCGCTGGAGCGTGCGCCCGGTGGCGCGGCGGACGATCTCCTCCAGCGCGATCCCGAGGGTCCTCTGGTGGTAGCCGAAGGCGGTGCCGGGCCGCCATGACGGCGGCTCGAGTGCGAGGCGGGCGGCGGCGCGCTCGGTGTCGACGTACTCCTCGAGGGTGAACGGCTCGTCCATCCCGACCACGCCGACCTGGTGGGAGCAGAGCTGGCGGAGCGTGACCTCGCCCTTGCCGTGGGCGGCGAACTCCGGCCACCATCGCGTCACCTTCTCGTCGAGGTCGAGGACCCCTCCCTCCAGGAGCGGCCGCGACGACGAGCCCGGCGAGACCCTTGGAGACCGAGTAGACGCCCGTGAGGTCCTCGCGCCCGAGGTGCGGACCGCCGGCGAGGTCGACGACGAGCTCGCCCTCGCGATAGACGGCCAGTTGGGCGCTGAATCCCCGGTCCTCGAGCGAAGATCGCGTCGAACGCGAAGCGGACCTGGTCGAAGTCCTCGTGCACACGGCCGGAGGACAGCACGGAACGGCTCGCGCCCATCAGCGCCCCTCTCCCCATGTCCTCGAGGGCCCGGGAGCGCGGCGTCCGGGCGATGGCGGCGAAGCGGCGCAGGTGCAGGGTGAGCACGGCGACGGCGAGCTCGACGTCGTCGGCCTCGATCGCCTCGATCAGCTGGAACTGCGAGCGGGAGACGTCCATGACGTCCTCGGCGGCCGCGAGCGAGGCGCGGGTCTGAGCGAGGACCGGCAGGGTGCGATAGGCCGCGAGGACCGCGCGGTCGCCGCGCGGCGCACGAGGGCGGAGTGGAAGGTCGCCTCCGCGGCCACGAGCGCGCTCACCTCCAGCGGGGTGGTGCCCGCGGCCTCCTCGAAGGCCTCGGCCGCGGCGCGCAGGTCCATCACACCGGTGCCCTCGTCGCGCTCGAGGAGGCGACGCGGCGCGAGGCATTCGAGCAGGACCCTCAGGTCGCCGGAGTCGTTGAGCTCGGAGGAGCTCGAGGTGGGCACGCGGGTGCCCCGGTTGCGCGCGGCGTCTCGAGAACGCCTTCGGAGGCGAGCTCGCGCACGGCCTCCCGGACCGGGGTGCGGGAGATGCCGAGCTCTGCGGCGAGCGTCTCCTCCCGCACCCAGTCGCCGGCGGTGAGGCTTCCGTCCGCCATGCGGCGCAGGATCGAGTCTCGCGCCATGCCGCGCATCTTCATCGCAGGACCTCCTCGTCGGTCGTCGTCCCCTGGGTGCGGGCCTCGTCCTGTGCTCCGAACATCGTCGCCGCGTCCAGGTGGTCCTCCGGATGCCCCCACAGGCTGGGCTGGATCACGATCCGGCTCGAGCGGTCGCGCACGATCCCGTAGGCCATGCAGACGACGATCGCGCTGAGGCCGACGATCAGCAGGGTGGGGGTCAGGGTCCGCAGGGAGTTCACGAACACCCCGATGTAGGCCAGGAGCGAGACCGTGACGATCGCATAGTAGACGGGATCGGGGACGTGGAGCCGGGCGGACCGCCACGACCGGGGGAACTTCCGGGGCGGCTGGTAGTAGGCGAAGATCTGCACGAACGCGCAGGCGGAGGCGACGAGCATGAGGCTCGAGACCACGACTTGCACCGAGAAGGACAGCGGCACGGGCGACACCGCCATCACGAAGGAGAAGGTGAGGATCTTCCACGGCACGCCGAAGCGGTTCTCGGTCGCGAGCCACGCCGGGAGCCAGCCGTCGCGGCAGGACTGCGCGATGGGCTTCCAGTTGTTCGTGTAGGTGGAGTTGATGGAGGTCGACAGCTCCAGGAGCGGGCCGCCGAGCATGAACAGCACGAAGAGCGACGGGGCCAGGACGCGCTCGGCCACGTAGGTCAGCGGCTGACCGGCGACCTCCTCGATCGGCGCACCCCGGTGGCGACGATGGCGATCAGCCCGTACACGAGCACGAGGGCGGGCACGCACAGGAACATGGCGCGCGGGATGTCCCGGCGGGCGTCGGCGGCGTCGCGGCCGTAGTTCATGATGCAGGAGTAGCCGTTGGTGGAGTACACGAAGAGCATGACCGCCGCGAAGGCGCCGTTCCACCCGTCGGTGAAGAAGTCCGGCATGGTCACGTCGAACACGGGGTTCTGGACGTTCATGAGGCCGCCGACGGCGAAGGTCAGCAGGGCGATCGCCATGATCACCACGAGGACCTTCTGCGTCTTCGCCATGACGGACACGCCCAGCAGGTTGATCACGAAGAAGATCACGAGGAAGACGGTGCCGACGAGGACGGGCGAGAGGGCAGGCCACAGCGCGTGGGCGTACATCCCGGCGGCGACCCCGTAGACGGAGCCGTTGATGGCCTGGGGGAGGTAGCCGAGGGCGAACATGCCGGCGAGGCGTCGGCCGCCGAGGGCCGCGACGAGCGAGTAGAACCCGCCGTCTAGCCGGAGGGCGGAGGTGATCCAGGGGATCGGGCAGATCATCGCGAAGCCCCAGAACACCGCGACGACGTACATGAGCCAGGCCGACTGTCCGGTGAGCAGGATCGCGGGCCCGATGAGGGTGATGAGCCCGGCGCCGACGGCCTGGCCGATGCCGATCGAGGTGAGGTCCGAGAGCTTCAGGGGGCCGGGCGGGGGCTCCCCCTCGGCGCGGAGCGCGTCGGCGGTGCGGGTGGGGACGGGACTGGTCATGGCGGTTCCTCTCCGTTGAGTCGGAGGAACTGTATGCAATCTTGGCCGGATTGGCTACCTTTTGGTCCGATCCGCATCCAATCTCGACGTTCTCGGGGCTCGCGCCCGGGAAACGGCGGCGGCCCGGCCCCTTCCGGAGAAGGGACCGGGCCGCGCGCTGTGCGGGGCCGCTCAGGCGGTCGCCCGCGCGAGGATCACTCGGAGACGGGATCCGCGCCGGGGACCTGCTCCTCATGACCGGCCTTGACCTTCGCCTCGATGGCCTCGCCGACCTCCTGGTCGATGTTCTTCCAGTACTGGAAGGCGTTGGAGAGCACCGGCTCGATCACGGTGGACAGGCCGCCGGCGACCGTGTCGATCAGGCGCTGACGCTCGTCCTCGCTCATGACCTCGCGGACCAGGGTGTGCGCCTGGCCGAAGTCGTCGTCCTCGGAGTGCAGGGAGTAGGCGGCGCGCACCAGCGTGCCGTCGGCCTCCCAGCCGTTGTCGACCGGGCCCTGCTCGTCCTGGTAGGCGCGGCCGAAGGAGTTCGGCGCGTACACCGGCGCATCACCGCTGTGGAAGAAGTTCATCGCGCCCTCCTTGTCGTAGGAGTTGGTGGCGATGACCGGACGGTTCACGGGCGACTGGTTGAAGTTCGTGCCCAGGCGGTTGCGCGCGCGTCCGGGTAGGAGAAGACGCGGCCCAGCAAGCATCTTGTCCGGGGAGACGCCGGTGCCGGGCACCAGGTTCGAGGGGCTGAAGGCGGCCTGCTCGATCTGCGCGTAGTGGTTGACCGGGTTCTGGTTCAGGGTGAAGCGGCCCACGGGGATGCGCGGGTAGTCCTTCTTCGACCAGATCTTGGTGAGGTCGAAGGGGTTGAAGCGGTAGGTCTTCGCGTCCTCGTAGGGCATGATCTGCACCTCGAGCCGCCAGGAGGGGAAGTCGCCGTTCTTGATCGACTCGAAGAGGTCTCGGCGGTGGTAGTCCGCGTCGGTGCCGGCGATCTCGTCGGCCTCCTCGTTGGTGAGGAACTCCAGGCCCTGCTCGGTGAGAAAGTGGTACTTGACCCAGAACTTCTCGCCGGCCTCGTTGACCCACATGTAGGTGTGCGAGGAGTAGCCGTTCATGTGGCGCCAGGTCTTGGGCAGGCCGCGGTCGCCCATGAGGTAGGAGACCTGGTGGGCCGACTCCGGGGAGAGGGTCCAGAAGTCCCACTGCATGGTGTTGTCGCGCAGGCCGGAGTCGGGGGTGCGCTTCTGGGAGTGGATGAAGTCGGGGAACTTCATGGGATCGCGGACGAAGAACACCGGGGTGTTGTTGCCGACGATGTCGAAGTTGCCCTCCTGGGTGTAGAACTTCAGCGCGAA
This sequence comes from Brachybacterium sp. GPGPB12, assembly GCF_038396325.1. Taxonomy (NCBI): domain Bacteria; kingdom Bacillati; phylum Actinomycetota; class Actinomycetes; order Micrococcales; family Dermabacteraceae; genus Brachybacterium; species Brachybacterium sp. GPGPB12. Next base: position 1,581,091 of record NZ_CP149573.1, read on the forward strand.
GCCGCGCACGTCCCGCCAGGTGTCGGGCGAGCCCAGCTCGCCGGCGACGGTGGAGAAGCGGGCCAGCATCGGGGTCCTGGCGCCCTTCTGGAAGAGCCCCGCCTTGGTGTATTTCGAGACGTCCTCGGTGATCTCGAGCTCGCCGAAGGCTCCGGAGCCCTTCGCGTGGGGGTCGCGCTCCGGGATGCGCTCGCGGTCGAAGCGCGCGAGCCTTTCGACCAGGGCGACGTCATGGAGCATCAGCGGGCCGTCGGTGCCGACGCTGAGCGAGTTCGCGTCGGACTCGCGCGGCGCACCGGACTCGGTGGTCGACGCGATCGTCGAATCGTGATGGGCCGTGGGATCCAGATGGGTCATGGAGTTCTCCTCGGGTCTTTCTGACAGGTCGTGACGAAACGTTCTGACAGTCGTGGGCGGTCAAGGACCCTGATCCGGCCGGAGCCGGGTCAGGGGGTTCAGGGGGTGGCGGCCTCGCGCTCGCGGCAGTCGCTGCAGGTCCCGCGGTAGACGACATCGGCCATCTCGATCGAGAAGCCGTGATCCTCGTGCGGGATCAGGCAGGGAGCGGCGCCGACGGCGCAGGGGACGTCCTCGAGACGTCCGCAGCCGCGGCACACCAGGTGGTGGTGGTTGTCGTGGCGGTGCATCTCGTAGCGCATGGAGCGCCCGCCGACGGAGACGCGTCGCAGCGGCTCGGCGTCGGAGAGGGCGTTGAGCACGTCGTAGACGGCCTGACGTGAGACCGTGCCGAGGTTCTCGCGCACGGCCTGGGCGATCGCCTCCGCATCGGAGTGCGGGTGGGCCTCGACCGCGGCCAGGGCCGCGAGCCGCGGAGCGGTCACGCGCAGGCCGACGCTCCGCAGGGCGGAGGTGTGGTCGGTGGTCGTCATGACCCCAACCCTAGCCCGCTTACTGGACAATCTCAAGAAAACGAGCGGTCCCGTCCACGCCGGCTCCTCCCCCACCGACGAGGACGGGCCCGGGCCCTCGAAGGGGACGGGCCCGTGATCCGGAGCCGCCTAGGTGTTGCGGGTCATGACGTTGTGGACGCTGGCCGGGGATGAGGGAACGGGCCCCGTGACCGGCACGATGGGTGGTGTCTAAGCAACCATCTCGCAGGAGGGGACCCGTTCCGTGACCCACCGTAATGCCCCGCTGACGACGCTTGGAAGGCAGCGAGCCGTCGACCAGGTGATCGGGAGAGGCCGTCCGATCGCGCACGTCGCCGCGGAGTTCCACATCTCCCGTTCGACCCTGTCGAAGTGGGTCGGCCGCTACCGGGAGCATGGCGAGGTCGGTCTGCAGGACCGCTCCAGCGCACCGGCGAAGCGACCCACCCGGCTCCCGGTCTGGGTGCTCGAACTGATCGAGTCCTGGCGACGGGAGAAGAAGTGGTCCGCCCGACGGATCGCCCGCGAACTCACCGACGGCCACGGCTTCGCATGCCGCGTGCGGACGGTGACTCGCTGGCTGGACCGGCTCGGATTGAACCGGGTCCGGGACATCACCCCGGACGGAGAGAACCTCCGCCGACCTGGGAAGATCCATGCCCGCTATCCCGGGCACATGGTCCACATGGACGTGAAGAAGATCGGCAAGCTCCGCGACGGCGGCGGGTGGTGGGCGCATGGCCGCGGTTCCGTGCAGGACAAGAAGAAGCACTCGCAGCGGATCGGTTACACCTACCTCCACTCGATCATCGACGGGTTCTCCCGCCTGGCCTACACCGAAGCACTCGAGGACGAGACCGCCGCAACGACCATCGCGTTCTTCCACCGAGCCCGGACGTTCTTCACCGCGCACGGCATCACGCGGATCTCCCGCCTGATCACCGACAACGGCAGCAACTACACCGCCAAGGCATTCCGACGGTCAACCAGGGCATTCATCGGCCGGCACCAGCGCACCAGGATCTACACGCCCCGCCACAACGGGAAGGTCGAGCGCTACCAGCGGATCATGACCGACGAATGCCTCTACGCCCGCGCCTACGACTCAGAGAACGAGCGGCGAGACGCGATCAGGATCTGGGTCCACCACTACGACTACCATCGCCCGCACACCGCCTGCAGCGATCAGCCCCCAGCCTCACGACTCCATACCGGCGTCGATAACGTCATGGCCAACTACACCTAGGAGAATCACCGGCGAGTCCCTGCTCGAGATCGAGGGCCGCTGCTCGGTCACCGACGAGACCGGGAAGGAGGGCGGCGCGGCCCAGCTCGACGTGATCTGCAAGGTCGGTGACGACGAGTTCAAGAGCCACAAGCTCGGCCTCTCCGACAACGTCTCGTACGTCGTCGAGCAGACCGAGGCGAACCCGACCGACGCGTTCCACCACCGGTTCATCCTGCGTCCGGAGACGGTGATCCCGAACGTGGACGTGGAGACGAGCGCGGGATGAGCACCTTCCGACGCCGCGCCCGCAAGGCCCTGTCCGTGCTGATGAAGCTCCTCCCGATCCTGTCGTCGGTCGCGTTGGTCGTCATCGCGATCTTCTTCGCGCGCAGCGACCCGGGCCCCGCCGGCCGCAACGGCATCAGCCTGGTCGTGCTCGTGCTCGTGTGGGCGGTGTTCTGCGTGCTCGCCGAGCGGCGTGAAGAGAAGGCGCGCGCGACGAGCCGCATGTACCAGGTCCTTGCGGACGGGTGGCGGCGCGGCGCGTTCACCGACCGGGCGGCGCTCGTGAAGGCACGGGAGTCCGCGGACTACTGGCGCTCGTCAGCCGCGCACGCGGACCGGGACCGTCGCGAGGCCGAGCGTGCAACCGACCGGGTCGTCGCGCTCCTCGACCTCCACACGCCGCAGGGCGCGGGCTTCGTGGCTGTGGACGACATCCGTCAGGCCCTCGACGGGGTCACGCCGCCGTCCGCTCCCGGACCCGACGGCACACCTCCGGCCGGTAACTGACCGCCTCCGGATCGACGGCCGGCTCGAGCGCGCCGCCGGTGGCACCCGTTCCACGTCAGCTCAAGCGCTCGGACGGCAGTCCTCTTCGCCCCGACCCACCTGAACGTGCGGGCTTCGAGGTCGAGGATCTGCCGTCCGAGGTCGTCCATCCGTCCGACGCTACGGACCCCCACCCACACAGGAGATTTTGTCCCTCCGACCGGCCGGCTACGGCTTCACCTGAACAGCGATGCTGACTGTTTGCTGAACGGGTGGTAACTTGTCGAAAGCGGCACCGAAGCCGCGAGAAGGTTCTTTTTCAACCGCTTCCTCAACATCAGAGTGAGCCATGATGTCAACGAAACTCAGTCGCCTCGGAGCGATCTTCGCTCAGCGCGGCCCTGGCGTCCGGCCTCGCCCTTTCGACACCGGCAGTTGCGGCTCCTGCGGACGACACCGAACCGCCGCCCGTCGTGCAGACCGAGACGCAGTACGTCCAGGCCGATTCGCCCGAAGAGGCCGAAAAGCTCCTGGATCAGCTCGAAGCCGAACAGCAGAACGACCCCTCCGACGGAGGCTCGGAGGGGTACCTCGGCCCGCGCTCCGAGCAGGTTCAAAGGTGAAGTACGGGCCGTGCACGTCGCACTCCGATGGCGTGTATTTCCGCGCTTCGTCCGGCTACCAGAATGTCGGCTTCAAGTCGTACACGAAGTGCGAAGACGAAGGTGACGTCGATCCACCACAAGAACACCCTCCGCCAAAAGAACCTGATCAATTGGAAGCTCGTCAACCCCACCAAGGGCGGCTCGAATAAGAACTACGGGGCGACCGCCCTGTCGAGCAAGTCGATCAACTACTCCTGCCCGAAGAAGGGCAAGCACTGGTGGAGTGGATCGACACTCGGAACGATGATCTACAAGGGCGAGACGTACTATGCACGTAGCTACGCCCCCGTCAGTAAGTCCAAGCTCGCATGCGGCTCCTGAAACGGCGAAGCGCACGAGCGACCGCGTACGTGTTGCACCGGAGCCTCGAGGTGGACGATCCCGAGGTCGCTGGGTTGTACACACCGATCATCGGAGTCGTTCTCTCGAAGAGCGAGGCCACGGAGATCGGGGATCAAAACATGCCCGCCGGCATCGAATGGACCGAGCTTCCCGTCGAATCGCTCAAGCTCGGAGACTCTCCGCGACTGTTGTACTTAGGCGTTGAGGTGGGCCCACTGCCTGAGGGTGTGCTCACTGACCCCACTCCTCGCGCGGCCTTCGCTGATCGCGAGGCGGCACGAAGGTGGGTCGAGAACCCAGGATCCAGAATCTCTAGGCCCCACGTCATCGCCCTGCCAGTCGGACTGCTCGACTGGAGCGGCAACTCCTGGACCATCCTGTAGACGTTCTCGCCGGCCCAACCGTCGAAACCTCTCAAGGATGGATGGTCTCGCGAAATCGTCGCGCGTGGCCAGAACTTCCACTATCCGCTCAGCCCCGCCACCTATCCGGTGGCGGGGCTTCTTATTGTCCTGTCCCCCTCTCACTCAACGGAAGAACCCCGCATGCCCTAGATCCGACAGTGCCCCCACGGCTTCCACCACCCCAACGGCCCGCACTCCTGTGACGGCCGCTGGTGCGAGGGAGAGCGAGACCGAGATCGGTACGGCTCGAACCACAGCAACGACCCGAAGGAGAACCAGTGATACACGCCGCCACCCAGCGCGAGGTCGCCCAGACCATGCGCCAGTCCATCGAAAGCGAGTACCCGGCCTCGCCCCAGCAGATTGGGGCGTTCGCCGCGACGACGTCGTGGGCCCAGTGGCTCGAGCACCAGGCCGCCATGGTCGACGCCGAGATCCCGCCGAAACACCGGGAGGCCCCGTGAATTCGGAGACCACGCGCGCCGCCTCACCACCGAGCTCCCGGCCCGGGTCAAGGCGGCCCGTCTCGCCAACCTCGAGTGCGTGCGCCTCACCATCCCGGAGGCGCGCGCACTCCACGCCGTCCTCGCTCGCGAGCTCGCTCTCCTCGACGAGACCGCTATCCGGTCACGCCGCCAGGGGTGGGAGAGCGGCGGCCCCTCCCCCGACAGGCGCAGCAACTGCGCCTGACCCCTCCGCCCCTGACGCCACCCCGGCCCAGGGGCTTCTCGACGCCGGGACACGGAAAAGCCCTCGCTCGGCACCCTCCCCTGGCTCTACCTTTGCTCAGTCGCATCCGCGGCCGGGCATCATCACGAAAGGTGTCGCGCGGCCGCCAGACAGTCGAGGCGCGGCCCCGATTCGCGAATGGGTCACCTATTGGGTGTCAAGTGACCCCCTGTCGACGGCATGAGAGAACCCCCGCCACCTCGTTGCCCGAGGTGACGGGGGCTTTCTGTGCGGAGCCGCCTAGGAGAATCGAACTCCTGACCTATTCATTACGAGTGAAGATGTGCGGTACGCTAGGGACGAGCAGAATCACAGGCTGACCTGCATATCTAGTGCATCCCATACGCCCCGCATATGCTCAGCATGCACACACCGTTGAACACACTCGGAGGCCATCGATGACGAAGCGCAGACCCACCAACACCGGCTCCGTCTACCAGCGCACCGACGGACGCTGGATCGGACGCATCGACGTCGGCTTCACCGTCAAAGGCACCCGCCGCTACCGCTCCGTCTCCGGCAAGACCAAGCGCGAAGCCGAGAAGAAGCTCGCCGACCTCCTCAAGACCGTCAACGACGACACCACCCTCAACACCCGCACCACCGTCAAAGCCTGGTGCGACGAATGGCTCCCCCGCCAGCAGAAGCGAGTCCGACCCTCCGGCTACAACGCCGACCGTGGCGCAGTGAACAACTGGATCGTCCCTAACATCGGCTCGAGGAAGCCGCACGACCTCACCCCCCGCGACATCCGCAAAGTCCACGACGCCGTCACCGCGGAGCGCTCCCAGGGAACCGCGATCCGTGTCCACGCCACTCTCATGGGCGCCCTCAAGGCCGCGTCTCTCGAGGGCCACGCCGTCCCCGCGAGGATCTTCCAGGTACCCCCGCCTCAGCAGGGGATCAACGATCGCTCCGAGGTGACCGTCGAGGACGCGGTCCGACTCCTCAATGCCGCCGAAGGTGACCCCCGCCGATCCCGCTGGGTCGCAGCACTCATGCAGGGCATGCGACAGGGTGAATGCCTCGGCCTCACGTGGGACCACCTCGACCTCGACCGCGGACTCCTCGACATCTCCTGGCGGCTACAGCCCCTCCCCTATGCTCACGGATGCCTCGACGAGGACGGCGCAACCACGTGCGGGAAGAAGCGCGCCGGCTCCTGCAACAAGCGGTACTTCATCGTCCCCGTCGGCTTCGAGCACGAGCACATCCACCTCCGATGGAACCTCACCCGCCCCAAGACCGCGAGCGGACAGAGGGTCATCCCCCTACTCCCCTGGATGGTCGCCGCCCTGATCGAATGGAGGGACCGGGACGACGCCCCCGGCACGCGCCTCGTCTGGTCCAACAGTGACGGGACTCCGATCGACCCGAAGGACGACGTGCTCGCCTGGGAGGCGCGCAGGAGAAGGCCGGCGTGCGGCACCCCGACGGCCGCTACTACCACCTGCACGAGTGTCGCCACGCAACCGCGACCATCCTCATGGCCCTCGGCGTCGACACCCAGGTGATCATCGCGATCATGGGGCACGCCTCCATCCTCTCCACCCGCCGCTACCAGCACGCCGACCTCGAGATGATGCGTCGCGCCCTCGAAGGCGTTGCCTCTCGACTACAGCTCACCGCCTGACCGCACAGAAGCGCCCCCGAAGTCAGTTGGTAACTGACCTCGGGGGCGCTTCGTCACATCCCCTACTCGATGGGGGCCATGCTGATCGGTTCGCCGTGCATCGGCGGCTCGATTGCGAAATACGTGAACTTCGCGTTGTCGGGGTCCTCGAGCCCCTCAACCACGATGTAGCCGTCCCCCTTTGCCGTCGGCGCGACCTCGACGCTCTCCTCTTCGTAGCGCTCCCAAAGCGCGTCGTACACCGGGTCCCCCATTCCCGCCCCCTCAGTCTCGGCGTATCCCTCGGAGACCTGGAAGAGGAAACCCCCGAGTGTGTCGTACGAGTACTGCTGTCCGTCCTCGGTGACAGCAGTCGCCGAGTACATCCCCTCCGTTTCGGAGCCCTGGCTGTTGTCGATATGTACGGGGAGGAGACGGAGCCCCTCGGTGTCCTTCTCCGCGTATCCAGCCGCGGCGAGAAGGTCGGTGATGTCCTCGGGAAGCGGTTCGAGCGCACCGAGGGTGTAGACCGACCCGTTGAGGGTGCCGCCTACCGCACCTTCGGGAGTGAAGGGCCCCGGCGGAGTGCCGTCATCCACCTCAGGCCAGGCTTCCGACTCGTCGATCGCTTCATCGTCGCCCCCGTCGTCCATCGGGGCGCCGGCGCCTCCGTCGCTGGCGACGGTCTTCTGCTCCGCGTCGGCGGTCTCCGGGCTGTCGTTCGTGCTCCCGCACCCAGCCAGCAGCAGGGCTCCTGCGAGGGGTACGGCGAGACGACTGATGGTGCGCTTCATGGTGGGGCTCCTAGTGAAGTAGCGGGTTCGTTGCGAACAGTGGCACCGCCCGGCGCTAGCCGTGCCGATCGTTGCCGATACGTGACAGACGACTGCGTCACGAATGCAGGTCCGCGATCAGCTCGGCGATGATCGCAACCTCGGCGGGACGGAGATTGTCGATCCGGGTCTGCGCGATCTCCGGACGGACGAACAGCTCGTCCGCGATCTCGTCGATCTCGCTCGACCACGCCATCGCGTCGATCAGCGCGTCGAATGTGATGAGTCGGCGGGCGACCTCTCGGTCGATGTGCCTCTCGAGCTCGGGCCGGCACTTCCCCATGTCAGCCCGCTCAAGGTGGATCTTCTCGTGCTCGAGAGTGCACCGCCGCTCGGCTTGCTTCTGCCTGTTGTGGAGGACGATGGTGCGATCGCGGGAGACGCCTCGCCGTGGTGGGGGCAGCGACGCAAACTCGACGACGACGTCGTGTGGGAGGGTCCGCCAGGGGTGGTACATGGCGCGAACTTACGGGCCGGGTGCGACAGTCAGCGGTGGTCGCCCGGGTCCTGTGACTCCTCGCCCCGGCCCGCGGCCTCCGCGTCCTCGACGTCGAGTTCACGCACGCCTGTGTCGGCGGCTACGTCCTCCTCCTCGTACCACGGCCGGGGGCGCGGCTCGTGGATTGTTGCGCCATCAGGCTGAGGTCCACCCGGTACGCGAGGGCCGCGGTCGTTGCTCGGCCCATCGTCTCGACGCTCTTCTCCATCGGTCCTCATCTCCTTCACGAGCGAGCGCAGTAGGCGCTTGTCTCGATCGGTGAGGGCCTCGTCGGTAGCGATCGCCACGTCGAGACCCGCACTGCTCGCTGGTATCGATGTGGACACCCATGCTCGCCAGTGCGGCCTCGGCGACGACGGTCTCGGGGATGCCGAGTCCGATCGCGAGGGTCTGGACCATGGAGGCGTTCACGGACTGGATCGGGTGGTTCTTGAGCTTGCCGATGTACGAGTGGGACATCTTGTGGCCGGCGGCCGCGATCCGTCGTGACACCTCGCGGTCGGTCCAGCCCTGTCCGTCCTCGATGGACTGGATGAGCTGGCTGAGCGGATGAGTGTTCACGTGGATCACCTTGTCGTCTGCTGGGCTACACCCCAAATGAGTGGTGACTAGACGTGCCGTCCGAAGTGGTGACTAGAGGGATTTTCTAGCGACCGTTCGAACATACGTCCACACAGGTGGGGCCGAGAATCCGGGCCAGTCTAGGTGTGCCTTGACAGTGGTGACTAGGCGGTGCATGATGTAGCGTATCAGTGGACACTCGTAGCGCAGGGGGCTAATGTGACTGTCGTCAGCCACTCACCACTCACCATCGGAGGTATCTGGATGGAGCTCCGCGGCCCCTCCCGCCTCGCGGATCGCATGAGGGAGTACAACGTCTCCCAGCGCGAGCTCGCCAAGGTCGCCGGGTGGAAGTCGCACTCGTACCTCTCCCGGTCGCTCTCCGGATCCGAGACGACTCTCAACACGGACCCCGCTCTCAAGATCGCGTTCTACCTCGGCATGGACGTGTCGGACCTGTTCATCACGCAGTCGGACAGCCCGCCCGCCGAACGCCCCACCCCGCGACGCCGCCGCCCCAACCGCGGCCGCTGAACACCCCACCCCGCAGTACCGGCCCGTTGGCAACCCGACGGACGGCTCCCCTCGAAGGAGACCCCATGTCCACGCATGGATTCGAGCGGCGCATCGCTGACGCCGCACCTCACCTCTCCCGCGGGCAGGTCAAGAAGATCGCCCGCAAGCTCGCCCACCGCGCCGAGCGGATGCAGACCGTTGAGGAGTTCGAGCACGCGCTAAAGATCCTCGGCGTCTACCCCGACCCCACCGCACGCGACGCCATCTCCTAACTCCCCACCCCTCGAGCCCTCGCCATCCCGGCGGGGGCTTTTCTCATGACCAAGGAGTCCGAATGAATAGCTCACGATCCCGGAGGGAGGAGCCCGACTGTAGTCGAGGCCGTGATAACACCACTGGTAACTCCCGAGGTCACGTTCGAGACCCAGGGAACGATGAGCCGGATGAAGACCTGACCAATCTTTTTGCGAGCCTCGTCCGGGAGATTGAGCGAGACCGCAGTGACAGCACCCGTCGCTTGGAAGCTCAGGTCGCGGAGCGCGAGAAGGTCTACCTCCTCGCCTTCGAGGATGTCCAGGCAGCGGCGAAGCAGGTAGCGGACGTAGTTCGTCCTCTCTTCGACATCCCCGGCCTCGGCGTCGAGGACGTCAAGGCACTCCTGAACGGTGTCGCGCAGGGCGTCTATCTCGACTTCGTCAACGACCGCCGCGGCCGGCGATGAGTCCATCAAGTCAGCTACCAAGCGAAGCGCGTCCGGTCGTGTTTCTCGAGGCGGGACGCGTTCGTGCCCCAGTTTGTATCCGATGCGAAGACGAACCTGCGCGGCTCATCGACCAGGTCGGCGAACTCCTCTGGATCGTCTTGAGAGGCGATGTACCCCTCTACCTCTCGAAGCGACCGGACGGCACGGTGCTCCTCAAGCCAGATCCCGTCACCGCTATCTCGGACCTCCCACACCTTCTGGCCTCTGTTCCACCGGTCAACCATGGCCAGAAGCTCACGCGCAAGCATTCGTTTTCACGTCCAGATCGTATCCGGCCCCTTGCACTCGCAGGGGGCTCTTCTCTTGCCCAGGAGGCCATCCGATGACCGCCACCCCCATCTTCGACCAGGCCCACACGGCCTGGCCGGCCCGCGACAAGGATCCGGCCACGTCGCATGACGCCGTCCCGGACAAGCCGACCGTCGCGCTCGTCCAAGCGAGGGTCCTCGCGATCCTCGACGCTCACGGGCCGTGCACGCACGACGAAATCCACGACTACTACACGCTCCGCCACGGCCGCGTCAGCGAGCAGAACATCCGCTCCCGCACGAGCGAGTCGCACAAGTCATGGCGCGTCATCGCACTCGACCGTGAGGGCCGCACCTTCTCCGGACGCCGCGCCGTCCGCTGGGCGGTTCGAAGGGCGCGACCGTGACCTTCTCCCGCTGTCTCCGCTGTGACGCGACCTTCTCGTCCTACAAGACCCACGACCACGAATGCGAGGCCACCGATGACTGACCAACCCATCGCGATCGCTCTCCGCGACGCACCGAAGTACGTGCCCTTCTCCTACGACTACCTGTACCGGGCCGTGAAGCGCACCGACGGGAACCCGCTCCGCGCCCGGAAGGCCGGCGGGAAGTACGTCGTCGAGATGCGGAACCTCACGACCTGGATCCAGAAGGAAGGCGACGAAGCATGAGCACCACCGACCTGGGCCTCGTGCCCCCCGCGAAGCCTGGGCCTGTCGTGCCGCGGCGGGTGCCCGCGCGGTCTGAGGGTCTGAACGAGGAGAACGCGGAGCGGCGTCGCCGGATCGTGATGGGGCTCCTCCCCTACTTCAAGAGCGTCGATGACGTCCTCGCGGCCGCGGTGTGGATCGACTCCGGTGAGTCGCTCGACGACGAGGAGGACGAGACGTGAGCCCGCTTGACGTCCCGCTCTCCCTCGCCGTGATCGGCGCCGCGGGCGGTCGCTTCATCGGCTTCGGCCTGTTCGTCGCCGTGTGCGTCCTGGTCGAGAAGTGGAGGGGCCGATGACCGACGACCTCCGCGCCCTCATCGCTGGTGCGTACACGCGCCGCGCCGACTCCGTCGAGCAGATGCGGCGCCCCGACACCAACAACCCCTACGCGCCGGCCTACCAACGCCCGGAGCGGAAGGGGCAACGCCCCTCCCACCGCGACCCCACGGGGGAACGCGCGGTCGGGAACATCCGCAAGAAGGAGAAGAGAGCATGACCCACTACGCCTCCCGGGGAGCCGCGATCGACCGGCTCCTGGCCCGCTGGGGCCTCGAGCCCGGCGACGTCCTCGCCGTCAACCTGTACTCGACCGACATCGTGATCCACCTCCGCGCCCCCCTCGCCGGCATCGAATGGCAGGTCACGCCCAGCGACAAGAGCGTCTGCTACTGGCACGACCTCAAGCATGAAGGCCTCACGGTCAGGCTCTCCGTCTGGGTGCCCGAGGAGGCCGCGGCATGAGACTCAAGACCAGGAAGCCGACCGGCCTCCCCCGTGGCCGCACCTCCTCATCGCCGGTGCGTCGAAGGCCGGGAAGACGTACGCGTGCGCCGAGGCGTCCGCGTCCGAGCTCATCGACCGCACGTACTGGCTGGGGATCGGTGAACCGGACCCGGACATGTACGGCGTGATCCCCGGCGCCTCGTTCGAGATCGTCGAGCATGACGGGTCGTGGCGCGGGATCGGCCAGGCCCTCGCGGCGATCAACGCGCAGGGGCCCTCGCTGCTCGTCGTCGACTCGATGACGCGGCTGTGGGACCTGCTCAAGGACGAAGCGCAGGCAGAGGCGACCGCTCGGGCGCGCCGCAAGAACCGCGGCAACCCGGACGAGGCCCGCATCGACATGGACCTGTGGAACCGGGCGAAGGAGCGGCACGCCGCGGTCGTCACCACGATCCAGGCCCACCAGGGCCCGGTCCTGATGACGGCCCGCCTCGACGTCGTCACCGCCATGGACGACCGGGGGCGACCGACGAAGGACAAGGACCTCAAGATCCAGACGGAGAAGAACCTCCCGTACGAGGTCGACGGGGTCGTGCTGATGCCGGAGCGGGGGAAGGCCCGGATCGACGGGCTCCGCTCGATGGTGTGGCAGATCGACCGGCCGACGGACATGCCGGGGTTCACGGTCGATGGGCTGTGGAGGCGACTGGGGCTTGGTGAGACCGAGACCGCGCCGGCAAAGCACCGGGAGGTGCGCGGGGCTGAGTCGACCACGGACCAGTCCCCCGCCGACCGGGCGCGGGACGACCTGCGGATCGCGCTGGGCGGCGACAACGCCCGGATGCTCGCCGCAGTGGAGCGGTTCGCCGCCATGACGAACGGCGACCAGCTCAAGGACACGACCGACGATCAGGCCATCCGGGACCTGATCGAAGCGATGAAGGAGGACACCCATGCTCGCTGCGTGACAGGAACCTGCGGTACGCCGCGCTCAAGCTGATCGCGGACATCGTCGCCGACGCGATGAAGGCCGAGAAAGCCGACCACCTCGACGCGCTCGAGACCTCCGCTGAGGACTCGGGGGCGAAGTCGTGGACCGTCACCCTCGGCGGGGAGAAGGTCGCGTCGGTGACCCTCGCCCAGCGCGCCGGAGGGCCGAAGATCGCCGACGAGCAGGCCCTCGCTGAGCACCTCGAGGACTCGCATCCCGAGATGGTCGAGACGGTGAAGCGGGTCAAGCCGTGGGCGTCGAAGGACGTCCTCGCCTCGATCGTGGAGGTCACGGACGACGGCGCGGTCACGAAGGACGGGGAGATCCTCCCCGGGATCGTGGAGGCGCCGGCGGGTGCGCCGTATCAGTCGCTCCGGTGGGATGCGAAGAGCGAGGGACGGGACGTGGTCGCTGACGCGATCCGGTCCGGGGAGCCGCGGGACCTGCTCGCCGACACGGGCCTGCCCCTGATCGAGCCGTGAACCGGAGGGGGCAGGCGTACTACCAACGTCAGCGCCGCCGCGCCTGGGAACGGGACGGCGGCGCTTGCGTCGTCTGCGGCCGGGCCGCAGAGAGTGTGCACCACCGGCAGGGCCGCTCCGGTCCTGACCCTCACCGCCTCGCGAACCTCATCACCGTGTGTGGTGACGGGGTTCGTGGGGACCACGGCGAGATCCACGCGAACCCCTCCGCCTCGTACGCGTACGGGCGGATGGTGCCCCGCCTCGGGATCCGCACCCCGGAGGACACCCCTGTGCTCACCCGTTCGGGGTGGGTGCTGTACGACAACGACGGCGGGACCACCGCCACCAACCCCATGAAGGAGAGTGCCTGACGTGCACATCAAGAAGAAGACCAGTCAGTACCGACGCGACTTCCGGGCCATCTACCAGTGCGAGCACTGCGACCACGAGGTCGACTCATACGGCTACGACGACGCGAACTTCCACCAGAACGTCGTCCCGGCCATGGAGTGCCCGGCGTGCGGTGAGACCGCCGACGCGATGACCCCCACCACCACACCCGACGTGCCCGCGCACGTCGTCATCTGAGAGGACCCCATGGCGAACGACACCACCATCACCATCATCGGCAACCTGACCGCCGACCCCGAGCTCCGCTTCACCCAGTCCGGGGTCGCGGTCGCGAACTTCACGATCGCGTCGACGCCGCGCACGTTCGACAAGCAGGCGAACGAGTGGCGGGACGGTGAGGCGCTGTTCATGCGCTCCACCATCTGGCGGGACGCCGCGGAGAACGTGGCCGAGTCCCTGCGGAAGGGTGACCGCGTCATCGCGCAGGGCAATCTCGTGCAGCGGTCGTTCACGGACCGTGAGGGGAACCAGCGCACGTCGATCGAGCTGGACGTGCAAGAGATCGGCCCGGCGCCGCGCTACGCGACGGCAGTGCCGAACAAGGTCGACCGTCGCCAGGGTGGCGGGCGAGCTCCGCAGGGCCCGCCGCAGTCCGGGTACGGCCAGCCCCATGGCGGGCCGCAGTCCGACCCGTGGGCCGGCGGAGGCAACCAGGGCGGGTACGACGACCCGCCGTTCTGATCCACCAGCAGTACCGCACTACCGAGGCCTCCGCACTGCGCGGGGGCCTTTGTCGTGCCGCCCCGATGGTCGCAGGCCGGGTCCGACTCCCGGCCGGGGCGCTCCACACCCCACCCCTACTCACAGGAGGACGTCATGGCGATCTACCCCCATGGCACCACGGCCAGATACGCCCAGGGTCGCAGGTGCGGCCTCTGCCGCCACGCACAGGCGAAGCACGCCCCCACCCCGCCCGCACCGGAGCGGGTGCCCGCCGGCCTCGTCCGGGCGCACATCGACGCGCTCCTCGACGAGGGAGTGATCCTCGCTGACCTCGCGAAGCACATCGGGTACGGCCGCACCACCCTGCACAACATCCGCACCGGCCACTCGGAGACGACGCTCGCCGTGATCGCTGAGGACATCCTGTCCGTGAAGCACGGCGACGTCCCTGCACGAGAGCCTGCCGTGGTGCGGAATCCGTGCGCGCACTGCGACCGGCCTGCCCGCCGGCGCGGACTGTGCTTCCGGCACCGGCGCGAGGCCGAGGCCGGGGTGATCCCGATGCCTGCCCTGCGGCTCCTCACCGAGACCCCCGAGGGTCGCGCCTACATGGCGTCCGCGAACCGCCGCCGGGTCGACGAGTACATCGCCCAGATCGACGCCGGCCTCGCTGAGGGGGTCCCGATCGAGGAGACCGTCGACCGGCTCGGCTGGGGCCGGTCCGCGGCGGCCGCGGACCTTGTACCGGCGCGGGCGCCGGGATCTCGCCGCGCCCCTGCGCCGCATCGTCACCGAGGCTTGGAGGGCCGCATCATGACCACCCGCTACGTCGCGATCTTCCCGATCCACGCCCCCGCCCCGGACGCCCGCCACCACCGCGCCGCGCTGAACCAGCTCCACACCATCGTCCCCGACACCGTCACGATCACGGGGGCGTGGACGGGGCACACCTGGACGGACCCGGATCGGCGGCAGTGGTACGTCATCTCCGCGCCGGCGGAGGGCACGGACTCCCCTGCGCTCGTCGACGCGGTGCAAGCCACCGCGCACCACATCGACCCGGTCCTCGAGGCGTGGACTCGCGGGGAGTACACCCCGCCGCCTCCCCGGCCCCGGTGGTGGACGTGTCGGCGCATGCCCCGTCGAAGCCGCGTCTCGAGCGTCTCGCGGACCTCCTCGCCGCCGGCACTTCGGTCGAGGACGCCTACCGGGCCTGCGGCTGGGTCCGGGCTCGCTCCGCCGCGAACGCCGCCCGCCGCGCCGGGAACATCACCCTGGCTCGGACGCTCGAGGCCGTGTCCAACCCGGCGCGGAGGGTCGCCGCATGACGCGGCTGGACCTCCTGAGCTTCCTCGCGTTCGAGGACGCCCGGTTCTCTCCGACGAAGCCCGCCGGCGCGTCCCCGTACCTCGAGATGACCGTGATCCCGGCCGCCGGCGCCCGGACCGTCGTCCCGGTCCCGAACGTGCTCATGGCGTGCGCGGCGGCGCGGGAGTTCCTCCCGCCGGTGTTCTCGCACCTGTCCGTGCGCCGCCGGGAGTGGCGCGACGTGCGGCGGCGGTGGGAGCCCGGATCCACGCTCGCCGCCGACACGGAGCAGGGGCGGGTCTTGTTCGAGCTGAGGTGGGCGGCGTGATCGTTGACCGTGAACGGCTCCGCGACAGCACGGGCGCAGTGCACCTGTACCGGCCCGTACCGGACACCGAGGACCCCGTGACGGGGCACCGGGAGCCGCCCGAGCACCCGCACCCCGACGCGATCCTCCGCTCCCGCTGGTCCGGGTACGGGATCCCGCCGGACGAGACGCGGTCCCTCGAGGACGTGCTCGCGTACTACGCCGCGCACCCCGACTCCGAGGGGCACCCCGTATCCGGTGACGAGACGGTCCGGTTCCGGCACTGGCGCTCCCCGGAGCACTACTGGCCCCGGTTCCGCGACATTGCGCACGTCCTCTACCCGGGCGGGCGCCTCCCGGTCCCCGCCGGCGACGAGCCGGCGCCCGAGCAACACCCTGACCAGCTGACCATCTTCGACGCCTTGGAGGCGATGACATGACGATCCGCTACGACGGCCACGGTGCCGTCATCACCGAGACAATCCACGAGGTCGAGGACCACCGCACCGATCCGCCCACCCTCGAGCAACCGGGCGAGGCCTGGTGCCGGTGCACCTGTGGCGAGGAGATGGAGTCGCAGGGCTCCGCGGGCGGGCCCGAGCAGTCCGTGGGCGAGATGTTCGCGCTCCACCTCGACGAGGTCGCGCCCGACGACGGCGCGGACTGCGGGGAGGCGGCATGATCCCCCGCGCTCTCCCGAAGCTCATGGCCGACGCCGTCCGCAACGGCTGGAACGTCCACACCGCCCACCCCGACCGCGACGACCGATCCTTCCGCCTCTCCTGCCACCGGGACGGGGACGTGGTGTTCATCGTGTGGCTCCCCGACGGCCTGGTGAGCCCTGTAGAGGCCCCGTGGCGTGTCTGGAAGTCGTCCATCAACGGTTCCCCGACCCCGTACACGCAGTGCACCCGCCTGATCCGGGAGGTCGACGCATGACCGCCCGCGCCACGAGCAAGTAATCGACCGGGACGGCATGTTCGCCCCGTGCGACCGGCCCGCCACCACCACCCGTACTGATCCCGAGGACGGGCACGAGTACCCCGTCTGCCACATGCACCGCACCCGATCCCCAGAAGGAGCCTGACCATGAACGACAAGACCCTCGGCGAGTACAAGCGCACGACGCCCGACCCCGACGAGACCACTGGCGAGGCGCTGGCCCGGTTGCAGGCCGAGATGACGCGGTCGCTGGACGAGGCGGACGCGGAGCCGCGAGACGAGGCGGACGGCGGTGTCACGGCGGCGCTGATCGAGAAGGAGGCCGAGCGACCGCTCACGTTCGCGGAGGGTCTGGGCGCGGCGTCGATCAACGCCCGCCAGGCCCGCGAGGCGGAGAAGGATGCGAAGCACTTGCGAGACCGCTGCGCCGAGCTTGAGCACCGCCTGCACCTCGCCGTCATGGCTTCCGACCACAACTCGGAGCGCGCGGAGAAGGCCGAGCGGGAGCGGGACGAGGCGCGTTCGAGGCTTGCTGAGGCCGCGAAGGAGATTCGGGAGCAGGGCGAGACCATCGCGGAACTCGCCGCCGAGGCCCGCCCCCTCACCCCGGACGCGATCACCGACGAGATGGTCGATCGGGCGTTCCGTGCGACGATCCCGCACCCCGCTGCGTCCGTCAGCGAGGCTGTCATCCGCGAGATCCTCACCGCCGCGCTGACCGAGCCGCCGGCACGCCCGGAGTGGCTGGACGCCCCCGCCGTCCGCGCCTGGCACAAGAGCGACGGTCGCACGGAGCGCGACGGCACCCCCGGCAAGCCCCGCATCTGGTCCCCGGACTACGGCACGGCCGAGACCTGGTCCACGCCGTCCCTCCGCGGGGTGCCCTGGACGGACTTGGTGGACGTGGAGCCGCTGGATGTCTCCGCAGATCTAGCAGAGGGCCTCGACCGGGTGGCCGAGTTCATGAGAACGGGCGGCGTCCGTGTCGTCGGCGAGGAGCAGTCGTGAAACGGGCAGAGGTGTGGCGGCACCGGTACAGCGGCGCATGGCGAGTGAGCCTCTGGCACGACGAGATTGATGACCGGCACTTGCCCATCGCGCATCGCGGGATCGGCGACCTGGACCGCAGGGAGTTCCCCACCCACGCCGCTGCTCTCGCGCACGCCCTCACCGCTGTGGGCCTGGACCGGCCCGCCGAGCACCGGGAGGCACCGTGATGCTCCACAAGACACACATCACCGTCGGCTACGCCGAGCACAGGGCCACCTGCACCACGTGCGGCTGGGCCGGGCCGATCCACGGCGGCGACTCATGGACCGACCCCGGACGCCGGGACGCGAGACAACACCAGGCCGAGGCCAACCGCACCCCCGAGGAGGACCGATGACCATGCAGTCCATCCGGGACCGCTACGGCGTGCCCGCGAAACGCGGGGCACGAGTCATCTGCGACGGCAACCCGGCAACGATCACCGGCGCATCCCGCACCGCTGAACACCTCATGGTCCGCTTCGACGACGAGCCGGGGCGCACCTACCCGATCCACCCGACCTGGCGCGTCGAGTACCTGGCCGAGGCCGGCCCCACCGAGAAGAACACCGAGAAGGAGAACACCGTGGAGCACTGCGATTTCTGCGAGACCAACGTCGAGAGCGTCAGCACCGGAGGCGGCGTGGGCATCTGCGCCGACTGCCGGGGAGAAGCTGAGGTGACCCGATGACCGCCGACGACTTCACCGAGGCCGCGCGCGCAGAAGCCGAGGCGCTGTTCCTGAACAGCGCGGAGGTGCCCAGCCCGCAGGACATAGGCGAGCACATCGCCGAGTGGGCGCGCACCCATCTCGCCGCGCAGGAACCGACCGACGGCGAGCGGGCCGTGCGCGAGCCGCATGGGCAGGCATGGAACGGGACCCTGGACTACTGCCGCCGATGCCTCGACTACGAGGGCGCGATCTACCCGTGCTCCACGATCCAGGCGCTCGACTCCGCCCGTGCCGCCCGACGAGACGAGGAGAAGCGAGATGGCTGACTACCGGATCGACTTCTCGATCATGCGCCGGGAGGAGGGCGAGGAGGACTTCTCCGAGTACGCCTTCGGCTCGACTGCATCAAGCGAAACCATCCAGGAGGCGGGCTTCGATGCCTATGCCGCCATCCAGAACGAGGAGTGGGACGAGGTATGACCACCACCGACACTGACGCGCTGACCGAGCGCCTGACCGAAGCCGTGCGGGAAACGCTCCTGGACGACCACGGAGCAGGGTCCGACCTTGCGTACGTGAGCTGGGACGGCGAGCAGTGGCTGGCCGTCGAGGGAGGGATCGACCTCCCGCACCTCATCGCCGCTGTCCTCCCCATCGTGGCTGTCGAGGTGCGCAAGGCGAAGGCAGAAGCGCTCAGGGACGCGGCGGAAGACGTCACCGAGATAGACGGACGCCGAGACGACTCTGCGGCGAACTGGCTCCGTGCACGCGCCACCGAGTACGAGGCAGGAGGCAGCGATGAGCACCGATGAGTACGTGCCGAGCGACGAAGAGATGATCCATTGGTTCGAGGGCGAGGATAACCCCGAGCTTGCCCGCGACCTCTGGAACACCTGGCTCGCCGCCCATGACGCCCGTGTCCGCCGAGACGCCGCACGGGAAGCGCTCGACGGGCTGGTTGAGAAGTACGGCTCCCTGGTGGACCGAACGCGCATCGCTGACTACCGCGACACCCACTATGGAAACGGGGTGTGACCTGGTAAAATGGGCACACAACTGAAAGCGGCCCCGGCGGCGCGCCAACGCTGGAATCCGGGGCCTGACCGACACAGGAGGTCGGCTATGGGTAAGGCTATCTGCTCGATCGAAGGGTGCGAGACCGCCGCCCGTGCACGAGGGTGGTGCGGGCCGCACTACATGCGATGGAAGCGCCACGGCGACCCGCTGGGGATGGTCGAGAGTCCCCGGTACAAATCGGGACGCACCTGCTCCATCGTGGGCTGCGACGAACCCCACCGGGCGAGGGGCTGGTGCACGGCTCACCATCAGGCATGGGCGAAGCATGGGGACCCCACGTATCTACGCGAGCATCCCATCTATCGCGACCCTGGCGGGGCCTTCGCGGCTCGCACAATGTGGGATGGCGAGTGCCTGGTTTGGATCGGCTCTCGCGACCTATCAGGCTACGGACGAGTCAAGGCCGAAGGTCTCCCGCCGAGAGGGGCGCACCGGGCCGCGTGGGAACTGGCGAACGGTCAGATCCCTGACGGTCTGGTCGTGCGTCACAAGTGCGACAACCCGCCTTGCGTCAGGCTCGAACATCTTGAGCTCGGCACGGCGCAGGACAACGTGAACGACATGATCGCCAGGGGCCGTGCGCACTGGCAGAAGACCCCCGAGGAGACCCCGTGACCATCGACCTGATCGACTGGGATGACGAGGACGCCGACGTGTGCGGTGAGACCTACGACCACGAAGATGAGACCACCTACGAGGACGACGAGACCCGACAGTGGACGTGTCGCCTCTGCGGGGCGGAAGGGTGGGATGACAAGTGACCGTGCGACCCACCCCGCCCGAGCTCGACGTGCACCGGCACCGCGAGGACTGGCGAGCCATTGCCGAGCGATGGCCGGAGCAGGCATGGTCCAGCGAGGCCGTCCTCGCCCTCCTCGACCAGCTCGACGCCGCCGAGCGCCGGATCCGCGACCTCACCCAGGAAGTCCGGGACGAGCGAGGCGCGGCCCGCGACCAGATGGAGCAGGTGCGGATCAGGGACGCGCGGATCAAGGCCGTGGAAGACGTGCTCGAACGGCCGATCCGGCACGTCGGCTGGGACGACCCCCTCGTGCCCACCACGCACGTCCGCCGCGCGCTGGAAAGTGTTCCCCCGCCCGGGCAGTAGCAACATTTCTTGCCGGAAGTGTTCCTGGGGCCCAGCGACGATGAGGCAAGAAAGTGCGTCCCTCTATCCACCCCACAGGAGACATCTCGTGGGCGAAACTTCAGATGGGTGCGACAGCCGCACCTCCTACGAAAGGAAGACCATGCCCAACAGGTACGAGAACTACGACGTCGTCCCGGCCGGCGACCTCACCCGAGACCACATCGGACGAGTCGCGCCGTGTCGGGGTCCAACGGAGACGACAGCCTCGAGGGCCTCCTCGTCGGCATCAGCTTCGGCGCACAGGTGATCAAGCACGACGAGCGAGTGCTCGAGTACGACGCCTCCAACGTCACCGTGGCGATCAAGTTCCGCGACAACGTCTACCGGATCGACGTCATCAAGAACACGACGCTCTACCTCAAGCACGAAGGCTGACACCTCAGCCAGCACGCACCCACAGCCCCGTCACCCCTCCCCGGGTGGCGGGGCTTCTCGTTGCCTGAACAGAGACCTCCACCAAAGGAGAACAGCCCGATGGAAGACCGCCCCGCCGTCGTCCTCGCCGCCATCCGCCGCCTCGCCCAGGCCGCAGACCGTCGCGGCACCCTCATCGACCCCCGACAACTCCTCGACATCTGCGAAGGGAGGAAAGCGTGACCCGCACCAACAAGTCAGCCCGCGCGGCCGGCACACGCCACGAGACCGCGATCGCCACCTATCTCGCCGACGCCCTCGACGACGACCGCATCGAACGCCGAGCCCGATCAGGGGCACGAGACCGCGGGGATATTGGCGGGATCCGCCATCGCGGGCGTCGCGTCGTCATCGAAGCGAAGAACACCACCCGCACCGAGCTCGGGAAGTGGATCAAGGAAGCCCACCGCGAGGCCGGCAACGACGACGCCGCCATCGGGATCGTCGTCGCCAAGCGCCACGGCAACGGCAACCCCGCCGACCAGTGGGTCCACATGACCCTCGCAGACCTCGCCTGGCTCCTCGGAGCCGACCACCCCACATACGACGAATGAGGAGGCGCGACCGTGTCCCGCAGAGACGTAGTGATGCCGCTCGAGGAGTTCCCCACGGCGCACCGTGAGCGCATCGCCGAGCTCGTCCAACGCCCCGATCCACCACCGAGGTACATCAACCTCGGCCACCCCGACGACCCGTATCCGCTCGCGCAGATCGAGTCGCGCGCGTGGTGGGAGTGGCACTGGTCGCGGGGCCGCGACCCCGAGAAGGTCCGGACGAAGATCCCGGCCCGGGTCCGTCAGGCAGTCATCGCCCGGGACGGGCACACCTGCCAGCTCTGCGGCGGCGAAGTCGAGCCGGACGACGTCCACCTCGACCACATCGTGCCGTGGTCGCACGGTGGCCCCGACACCGCCAAGAACCTGCGAGTCACGCACTCGCTCTGCAATATGAAGAGAGGAGCTCCCGTTGAGGATCCGCAGTATCCGTCCGGAGTTCTGGTCGAGTGAGGACATCGCCGCGATGGACTGGACCACCCGGCTCGTGTTCATCGGCCTCTGGTCCTACGTCGACGACAACGGCGTCGGCCGGGACGTGGAGAAGCTGATCGTCGCCGACCTGTTCCCCCTCGAGGACGACCCTCGCGACACTCTCGCGACGGTCTCGCGAAGCCTCGCGAGGCTTTCCGAAGGCGGTCAGATCACTCGCTACACCCTCGAGGGGAAGCCGTACCTGTACGTCAACGCCTGGTCGAAGCATCAGCGCATCGACAAGGCTGCGAAGTCTCGGTATCCCCTCCCCACCAGCGAGGATGCAGAACCTCGCGAGACCGTCGCGACACCCTCGCGAGAACGTCGCGAAGGGTCACCCCTTGGAGAAGGGGAGAAGGGGAGAAGAGGAGAAGGGGAGAAGCACTCTCCTACGGAGAGTGTTCCGCGCAAGCGCGGCGCACACCAGATCCCGGACGACTGGGAGCCGAAGCCCGAGCATCGACAGCTCGCCGCCGAGCGAGGCGTCGACCTCGAGCTCGAGATCGCGAAGGTCCGCGACTGGTCCAAGGGCGGCAACAACCGCCGCCTCGACTGGGACGCCGTCGTCCGCAACTGGATCCGCAACGCCCGCCCCGACCGGAGCACCCAACAACGACCGAACCGCGAGGTCGACTCCCGCGACTCGCTCGTCCAAGCCCACTTCGACATGCAACAGATGGGAGCACCCTCATGAACGACCCCACCCCGATCGGATCCGCCCTCGACACCCTCGACCAGCCCGCTACCGAGATCGTCACCGCGGCTAACGGGACCCGAGCCGCGATCCAGTGGCAGGGCACCGCCGTCACCGGCGAGTGGATCACCGCCTACGTCGAGTCGCTGATCCTCGCCCGCCTCGTGGAGCAGTGGCGACCCCGCACCGGCACCGTCGAGCGAAGAGGAGAAGGTCCGGCACGCGAACCGTGACCGTCTGATGCTGTGGCACCAGGCTCTCGCCGGCCTCCCCCGTGAGGGGCTCGAGGCCGCGCGCGAGTACTTCGTCCGGCAGGGCCCGCGGACGGAGCGGTGGTTCCTCCGCCCGTCGGACGTGTCGTCGTGGGTCCGTGCGCGTGCGGCCCGGAAGATCCCCGTCGGGAGGGAGTGCGGGAAGCATCCGGATCAGTGGGCGCATGACTGCCGGAAGTGCTCGACGCCTCTGCCGCCGGAGGAGGCGCGGGTCCGCATCGCGCAGATCCGCGCCACCCTCGCCCAGCGAAAGGACACCCCGTGACCGGACCCCGCATCAACTGGCCCTGCGCCGAGCCCTGCGAGCACGGCGGAATCTGCACCCTCCCCCACGGCCACGACGGCGACCACGAGTCCCACGGCACCAACGGGAAGATCTACTGCACCTGGAAGGACCCACGATGACCCTCGACCCGACCACCCTCCGCGAGATCGCCCGCGTCATGCGCGGCACCTTCGCTGATGAGATCCCGGCCAGCCCCCAGCAAAGACGGAGCGTTCAACGCGACCATCACGTGGGCGCTGTGGTGCGAACAGCAGGCCGCACAGATCGACGCCGCACTGCCGAAGGAGGACTCGTGAACCGGGCCGAGTCGCCCGTCGAGCGGTTCGAGTCGACCCCGATCGAGGGGACCGACCTCGTCGACCTCGTGATCACGTACCGCGACCCCAACACCGGGCAGGAATTCCGCGAGCACCTGCCCCGGATGCGCCACGAGGAGCACGGCCCCGACGCCGACGGCATGTACCGGTACACGTTCACCCCCGAGCGACCCCCGACCGGCCTCGCGCCGTTCTTCTTCCCCGAGGAGGACCCCCGATGACCACCCTGTACCGCCCCGTGCAGGTCACCAACTTCGATCAGCTCGATGAGCTCCCGCCCGGGTCGTTCATGCACCCCGACTGCCGGAACGGCGGGATCCTCACCTACCTCGTGCCCATCGAAGCCGAGGAGGAGTGGACCGCCATGGGCTCCGACAACGGCGAGCCCTGGATCGCACACGTCGGCCACGACGGCATCGACGGCTCACGTGAGGAAGCCCAGCAGTACGTCGACCGCTTCGGCGGCTTCATCGCCCACCGAACCCGCACCCCCTGGGAGGAAGCACAGTGACCTCGTTCGAACTCATCGGCACCATGCGCGACCGACTCGAGGACATCCGCCACTGGCGCGGACAGCTATCCGACGTCATGCTCACGATCTCCGGCTACTCCATGGACCTCACCGGCATCCGCGGCACCACCGACCGGATCCCCGGCGGTGACGCCCTCGCCATGCGCGGCCCCTGGGCCCGCGACGCGGACCACGGCGACGACCTCCCCCACCCCGACCAGGTCCTCCGCGAGTGGCGGGAGACCATCACCGAGGAGCAAGACGGCGGACCCTGGGCGGAGTGCTGGCGCTGGCACTGGGACTCCACCCCGCGGATCCTCGAGTCCCCGTGGGGTGAGGAGTGGCAACAAGACCTCACCGCGCTGTGGTGGCGGCTCGCACGCCTCACCGGCAACGCACCCAAGGACGACACCCCCACCATGGCCGACGCCGAGGAGATCCAACGCCACGCCGCCGCTGTCCCCGACCACACGATGCTCACCCTCCGGGAAGCGGACAGGTTCGCTCCCGGGATCGAGAACCGGGTCAAGCGAGATCGCAACGCCGAACGCGACCGCGCCCGCCGGCGACACCGCGACCCCGCCTACCGATGCAACCCCGACGGGAAGCACTGGTGCGTCCAGGACCTCCGGCGACACTACGGATTCCCGGTACTCGCATCCGCCCCCGCAATCGTGTAACCTTCCGACTGAGGCACCAGTGTCTCTACTCCCACCCCAGCGCCTCGAGCACTGGGGTCTTTTCATGCCCCACGGGCACCACTCCGGCCCCGCCACTCACCGAAGCGCACTGCGGCCGAAGATCAAAGACCGGGACCCGACGACGCTTCCCGAGAGCGTGACCCCCGGCAACCAACCCCGCCCCGCCCGCCCATCGTGACGGGGACCTTGCGGCAGTCACTGCACGACAGCAGCGGCAAACGGTGGACCTACCCCCGCCAGCGCGCCCCACGGGTGACAGGCGCTCGCGGGACGCGCACTGGAAGAGCACACGCCCACGAGGCACGAGGCGAACCGGTGACGCAGATACCCCACCCCGGGAGCAAACACAGCCCCGGGGTGGGGGCGCCCGAGGCCCACCCCCTCGGAGCCCACCCCTCCACCAGGCAGGCCCACCCCCGAGGATCAGACAGGGCCCCTACTAACGAGGCCCCCACCCCGGAGACCTGCCCCTACTGCGAATGCTTGTACGCCCACCGCGCCATCCGCAGCAACGCACGGTCAGCCTTCGACGCGTCATCGCCAGCAGCGACCACGCGCTCCTCGGTCTTGATCAGCGTCACCCACGCGCTGTACGGATCAGGCCGCTCGCGACCACCAGCATCCATGCCGTCATCCGCGACCATGCCAACCGCAGCGAATCCGCGAACCAGCGATGAGCCAGGCAACACCGACGTCGCAGCATCCAACCGCTCAGCCACACGCTCAAGACCACGAGCCCGACGCGGACCAGGAATACCAAGACCAAGACGAGCAAAGACGCTCAACCATCTCGTCATGATCCACACCATGACGAGCGACCTCAGCACGGCACCAAGCAAGGTCGCCGTCGACCTTCGCCTCAGCCTGCACAGCCTCACGCTCAGCCTTCTCCGCCGCGAGCTTCGCGTTCATACGATCAGCGCGCGCATCCAACGCATCAGCCTTCGCCGCAAGACGCGCCTGAAGATTCTTGAGTCCCATGAGCGGAGCGTAACCGTGAACTGGACCGAATACCCCACGACCCGGCGGACTTCACGAGCCCAGCAGGTCACATGGGAGAGGGCGGTCAAGGCACGCGACAAGCACTGCCAGATCCGCGGCCCACGATGCACCGGCCACGTCGACGAAGCCGACCACATCATCCCCGTCGCCGAAGGCGGCGCAGAGCTCGACCCCAACAACGGCCAAGGAGCCTGCACAAGCCGCCACGGCGACAAGACACAAGCCGAAGCACGCCGCGGACAACACCGCTGGAAGCGCAAGACCGAACCCCACCCCGGGTTGAAGTAAACCCGCAGGCCAGGGGGCACAATCCCCTCCCCACCCCCACACAGAGCGCGGCGGGGTCGCTAGTCGCTCGGATCCCGCCTGAGTCTGGGAGTTCGCCGCGCGCCGCCCGCCCCACGAGACTGGAGGTGATCTTCATGGCCGGAAGAGGCCCCGCGCCGAAGGATCCGAACAAGCTCGCCGGCCACGGTGCTGCGAAGGCTCGCCAGGGGGAAGTGCGGGTCATCAACGTCGACCCTGTCCCCCAGCCTGATCTCGTAGAGATGCTCGGCAAGGTCAACGCGGCTACTGGTCAGGAGTGGCATCCGTCGACGCTCGTGTTGTGGAGGAACCTCGGCGACTTCCCGTCCCTCGAGGCGATGCAGGGCGCGCAGTGGGCTGTGCTGGCTCGAGCCATGATGCTCGACGATGCGTTCATGCGCGGTGAGCTGAAGCATGCGGCCGAGCTCCGGCCGCAGCCGCAGAAGTTCGGCATCGCCCCCGACGACGTTGCTCGCCTCCGCATCGTGTTCGCGCAGGCCGACGAAGCGGACTCGAAGCGGAGTGTGCCGGCGGAGTCGGCGCGTGCGCGGCGTGGGCAGATCAAGGTGTTGCGTCCGGAGGAGCGTCCGGCGTCTGGCGAGTGATCCAGGGGGTGACCGCGGATGTCGTGGGAGCCGCTGGATGGGGACGAGTTCCCGACTCTCGGGTATGACGTGATCGATTGGATCTCGGCGAACCTGGCCCAGCCTGATGCTGGTGCGGAGCCGCGACCGTTCGTGCTCTATCCGGAGCAGGAGGACTTCCTGATCAACTTCTACCGGCTGGATCCGGTGACGGGTCGGCGGAAGTTCCGGCGCGGGGTGCTGTCGCGTCCTCGTGGCTGGGGGAAGTCGCCGTTCGCGGCGGCGCTGATGGCTGTCGAGGGTCTTGGCCCGGTCGTGTTCGATGGGTGGGACGCGAGCGGCCAGCCTGTGGGGAAGCCGTGGGCGGAGATCCGCACGCCGTTGATCCAGGTGGCTGCGACGTCGGAGACGCAGTCTCGGAACACGTTCTCGGCGCCGCAGGAGATGATGGAAGGCCCCGTGGTGGACAACTACCGGGGTGTGGAGATCCTGGGTGATCGGATCAACCTGCCATCGGGGCGGCTCGAGATGGTGACGACGTCGGCGCGGACGATCAAGGGTGCCCGCTCTGACTTCGTGGTCTGTGATCAGACGGAGGAGTGGGTGTCGTCGAATGGTGGCTCCCGGCTCCATCAGGTGATCGACGCGAACGCGGCGAAGCGTGGCGGCGCGTACCTCGAGACGCCGAACGCGTTCATCCCTGGCGAGGACAGCGTCGCTGAGAAGTCCGCGAACTACTGGTCGATGATCCAGGAGGGGAAGGCGGTCGCGGATGGTCTGTACTACGACCATCGCGAGGCGCCTGGGGATACGGATGTCGCGGATCGTGAGTCGCTGACGATTGGTCTGCGGATCGCGTACGGGGATGCGTCGCAGCATCCTGACGGGTGCGTGATCCATGAGCCGGCGTGCCCTCCGGGGCATGCGGACCTTGAGCCGAGGATCCAGTCGTTCTGGGATCTGACGAAGGATGTGCAGGTCGCTCGGTCGGACTACCTGAACCAGGTGGTCGCGGCGTCCGACTCGTGGTTGTCTCGTCCCGAGCTCACGGCCGTGGTCGACGTCGAGAAGATCGTCGGCCCTGATGACCCGATCGTGGTCGGGTTCGATGGGTCGCGTGGCCGGGCGAAGGGTGTCTCGGATGCGACGGCGCTGATCGGGTGCCGTGTCTCGGATGGGCACCTGTTCGTGCTGGACGTGTGGGAGCGACCGCGGAGCGCGACGGAGTGGCATGTGCCGGTTGCGGATGTGGATGCGCGGGTCCGTGAGGTGTTCGACCAGTACACGGTGGTCGGGTTCTATGCGGACCCGAACGGGTGGACGTCGCAGATCTCCGAGTGGGAGGCGCGGCATGGCCGGCACCTGACGGTGAAGGCGAAGCGTGACGCTCCGATGACGTACTGGCCGAAGGGCAAGGACGCGAACGTGCCGAGGCTCCTCGAGGAGCTCCATGACGCGGTCGTGAACGGTGACTGTTCGCTCGATGGGTCGACGGTCCTGATCCGGCACATGCTGAACGCGCGCCGGCGACGTACGAGGTCCGGGTACCTGCTGTACAAGGCGTACCCCGACTCCCCCGACAAGATCGATGCCGCCTATGCGGCGGTGATGGCGTGGAAGGCCCGGCTGGATGCAATGTCCGCTGGCGCTTCCCGGAAGAAGCAGATCCCTGCGAGGCGTAGAACGGCGGTGATCCGGTGATGCTCGGTATCGGCCCGGGCCCGATGGTGGACGTTTCGCATGAGCCGGAGCGGTCGCTGAACCTTCCGCGGATCGCGGAGCTGTCGGACGCGGAGAACGCGGACATCGCGGAGATGTCGGAGCAGGTGCGTCGGGTCGCTCAGCGGAACCGTGAGCGGTTCGTGTTCTACAACGCGGAGCAGGCGTTCGTGAACATGGGCGTTGCGATCCCGCCGGAGTTCGAGCCGTACGCGTCGGTGCTGGGCTGGAACGCGACGGCGGTCGATGCTCTGGCGCGCAGGATCCAGCTGGACGGGTTCGTGCGTCGCGGTTCGGTCGATCGGTTCGACGGGCTCGACAAGACGTTCCGCGACACGGGCTTCTACCAGCAAGACAAGATGGCTGTGCAGTCGATGCTGATCTACGGCGTCGCGTTCATGGCGACACTGAAGAACGCGGGGACGCCGCAGGTGCAGGCGTACTCGGCGCGGGACGCGACGGGGCTGTGGGATCCGGTGCGGCCGGGCCGGCTCCGTGTGGGGCTCGCGGTGCAGGAGTGGTCGCACTTCGGGCCGAAGTCGCTGCTCCTGTTCTACCCCGGGCAGGTGATTCAGCTCGAGCGTCCGACGGTCGGTGCGGACTGGCAGGTGGGCAGGTTCTCAACCGGTCTGCCGGGTCGTGTCTCGCTGCGTGCGTTCCGGTTCCGTCCACAGCTGGACAAGCCGTGGGGGCAGTCGCGGATCAACCGCCCGATGATGTCTCTCGCCCGGTCCGGCGCTCGGTCGTTCCTCCGTGGCGAGATGAACGGTGAGGTGTACGGGTACCCGCGGCTGTACGGGACGAACACTCCCCGGAGGCGGCTGAGCAGTTCCGGTCGGGG
Organism: Brachybacterium sp. GPGPB12; assembly: GCF_038396325.1. Lineage (NCBI taxonomy): Bacteria > Bacillati > Actinomycetota > Actinomycetes > Micrococcales > Dermabacteraceae > Brachybacterium > Brachybacterium sp. GPGPB12. The sequence goes on from NZ_CP149573.1 coordinate 1,610,279, forward strand.
ATGGCGCGGTTCTTCGCGCTGGACTACGAGCGCGACGAGGACGGCGCGCCGGTGAAGGATGCGCCGGAGTCGAAGATCGGCCAGGTGCAGATCGGGTCACAGCGACCTCACATGGATCAGTCGCGGATGACGGCGACGATGTTCGCCGCCGAGTCGCAGCTGTCGCCAGACAAGCTCGGCGTCATCCATGACAACCCCTCGAGCGCGGACGCGATCGACCGGGCCGACGGGGAGCTGAACGACCTCGCGGACGAGACGGGCCGGGATATCGATGATCCGACTGTGGATCTGATGCAGGACATGTGGTCGCTCGCCAATAACACGGTGTCTCTGCCGGCAGATGTCGAGGCGCTGGCGTGCGACATGCACGATCCGGCGATGACGACCCGGTACTCGCAGCGGATGGCGCTCGCGTCTCTCGTGACTGCCGGCGCTGTCGTGCCCGGTGAGGTCGTGACGTACGAGGCGGCGGGCTACTCGCGCGCCACGTCGCTGCGGCTCACAGAGGCGTACCAGGAAGCGGAGCGGCGGAAGAACCAGCAGGCGATCGCTGAGCAGGCGCTCGCTACGCGGTCGAATCCGCTCACGTCCGCGCTGGTCGCTGCCCGTGAGTCCGGGGTCGAGCAGTCGTGAGCTGGGATGCGTTCCTGAAATGGCGGGGTGAGACGTCCGAGATCGCGGATGCGACGACCGGGGTGACGACGCTTCTGATGGAGCGTGCTCCGGGCGGCTCGGACGTGTTCGAGTACGTGGCGACGGCGGCACCGGTGGTGCTGTCGTCCTACGCGCAGTCGTCCCAGGACTCCGCTCTCGGATACGTCCGTGGCGTGCGCCGCGCGGCCGGCCTCAGCGTCGTGCCGTGGAAGCCGACCGCCGCGGTGGTTACGGCAGCGATGCTCGAGCCGGTCGTGAAGTGGGCGCTCACCGATGTGGTGATGCCGTGGGCGATGGAGGATGTCCTGCCGAAGATGGTGCAGGGCACGACTCGCCTGATCTCCAACGTCGGTCGGGAAACGGCACAGCAGGGCGTCGGCAAGATCGACGGCGTCGTGGGCCGACGTGTCCCCCGAGCCGGGGCCTGCGCCTGGTGTCGCCTGCAGTCCGCGGTGACGCACTGGGACGGCGAATGGCCGGACTCGTCGTACCACGGGCACTGCCGGTGTGAGCCTCTCCTGATGGTCGAGGGGCGTGACGGCGGAGTGCCGGACGAGCTCTACGACCTGTGGGAGGACTACGAGCAGCAGTGGCTCACTGCTGACGAGTGGGCTCACCAGGAGCAGCGGCGGATCGACAACACGCTCTGGGATCGGGTGAAGGACCGCCCGAACAGCCTCGGGGCTCGGAAGCGGATGCAGGGGTCCCTGCGCCGCAAGGAGCTCCCCACGATTCAGCAGTTGACGCTGCAGCGCATGCGCGAGGAGTACGGCGCGCGCTGACCGAAGACCAACCTCTCGAGCCTCACCGTCTGGTGGGGCTCCCCACCATGCCTCTGCGATGGGGGCTTGAAAGGACATCCGCGATGGATCGCAACCTCATGAACCTCCTCGAGATCGTCGGAGCGCTCCGGTACGCCGAGACGCCGGAAGGCGGCGGTGCCGCCCCAGTGAGCTCGGACGGTGCTGACGATGACGGCAACCTTCCCTCGGCCGGTGACGGCGAGGACGACGAGCCGCTCGGTGAGAACGGGCTGAAGGCGCTGAAGTCGGAGCGGCTCCGTGCCGAGCAGGCGCAGAAGCGTGCCAAGGCCGCTGAGGCTCGGCTGAAGGAGATCGAGGACGCCGAGAAGTCCGAGCTCGAGAAGGCGCAGGAGCGTATCGCCGAGCTCGAGAAGACCAACCAGGCTTACGAGGCCGAGAAGACCCGTGCGCAGATGCGCGCGTCGGTCCTGGCTTCGAAGAACGTGCCCAGCGAGTGGGCTGATTTCGTCACGGGCGACTCCGAGGACGAGATGAACCAGGCCGCGGACAGGATCCTCGCGAACCTGTCCAGCGCCGACCAGGGCCCCGCTCTGCGTCCGACTTCCGGTCAGCCCGGTGGGTCGGTCGAGGCGGGTCGTGAGGCCGCGAAGAGCTTCCGCCCCTGAACAACCCCACATCTCATAGGAAGGCCACCTCATGGCTATCAAGGACGAGGACCTCCGGGGAGTGTCGAGCCGTAAGGCGCTCGCGTCCCTGCTGGGTCTGGACACCGCAACCACTTTCAAGGCGACCGCCGACGTGAACGACGGGCCCGTCCCGGCGCTGTCTCCGGTCGTGATCACCGCGGCGGGCGCCGCGACCGTCTACACCAAGGACGACGCCGCCCCGACCGTCGGTGAGACCGACCAGGTCGGCTTCACCGTCTCCGATCGCGTCAGCGACGCGTCCGGTGCGCTGAACGTCGCCGTGATGCGGCAGGCGCACGTGCGCAAGCCGCTCCTGTCCGCCGCGGCCAAGGCCGTCGTCGACGCGCGCCCCGCGGCCGCGCTGACCCACATCATCGTCGAGGAGGCCTGACATGGCGCTCAACACCAAGTACCTGACCCCGGCGGAGACGACCGGGTTCGTCCGTGGCCGGATCGAGTCGTACTCCGAGCAGGACGTGCTCTCGCAGATCCTGCCCGACGAGACGGTCGACAACATCGCCGTGCGCTTCAGCATCGGTGATGCCGGCGTCACCCCCGAGGCCGAGGCTCGCGACTGGGACGCCCAGCCGTCCGTCGGTGACCTGCCCAAGCAGGCTCGCCGCACGATCGATCTGGTCGCGTTCTCGCGTCGGATCCCCGTGTCGGAGTCCGATGCGCCGCTGTCCCGTCTCGCGGGCGGTGAGGGGTATGCGAACCTCATCAAGCGCGCTGGCGACTCCGTCGCGCAGGCGATCTTCAACTCGGCCCGCCGCCAGCGCGCGAACGTGCTCGCGACCGGCAAGGCCACCATCAACCAGGCGAACTTCGGCCTGGACGAGGACTTCGGTCGCGCCGCCGAGCTGACCGCGGCGCTCGCGCGGCTCGCGTCGGCGGATGGTTCCGACGTGCTCGGGCGACTCGGCGACTTCGTCGACATCTTCGAGGAGAAGTCCGGTGGCACCCGCCCCTCGTACGCTCTCGCGTCGACGAAGGCGATCAACGCGTTCCTCCGTCACGCGCAGTTCGCGTCGAAGGTCAACGACGTCACCCGTCCCGCGACCCTCGAGCAGGTCAACCAGGTGCTCCTGGCTTCCGACCTGCCGCGCCTGGTCCGCTACAACGGAAAGATCGGCCAGTCGCGTCTCCTGCCCGAGGATCGCCTGATCCTGGTGCCGGACTACGTCAGCGGTGGCGCTTCCGAGCTCGGCGCGACGATCTGGGGCCTCACCGAGTCCTCGTTCAAGCCCGAGTTCTCCGCCATCGGTGGTCAGTCGCCCGGCGCGGTCGCGGCCGTGTGGGACACCGAGGGCACCGCCGGCAAGACCGTGGTGGACGCCGACTCGACGTTCCTCCCGATCCTGAAGAACGCGAACCTCTCCGCGTCGCTGAAGGTGATCTGATGCCGCGCCTCACCGAGAACGTGCTGATCGGTGGGCGGGTGCGACTCGCTGGCGAGGACATCTCGGACGCGGACGCGAAGGGCGTCCGCTCCGAGGTGTTCGCCACCGAGAAGGCCCCCGCCGCCGAGGCCACTGCTCCCCGGGGGAAGCGCACCTCCACCAAGTAAGGAGGTGTCCGTCATGGCGGACAGCATCACCTGGGCCACCCCCGACGAGTCGCAGTCTGCGGACCTCGAAGGCGTCATGGACGCGCTCGAGGAGGAGGTGCTGAGCTACTGGCTGGGTCGTGCGCGACGCGCGATCCTCGCCGAGGCTCCCCTCGCTGTACTTGCAGCACGGATCCGGGACGGTGCCGTCGACGCTGAGGCCCCGCAGGACGTGCAGATCGATCTCGTGCTCGGGAAGCTCGCCAACCCTGGCGGGATCCGGACGGTGCAGGAGTCGAACGGTCCCTCGTCGGGGTCGATCACGTACGGCGGCGACTCTCCTGGCCAGCTCACCCTCACCGCCCAGCACCGCAAGATGCTCGGCATCTCCGGGGCCGGGCGTCGCGCGGCGAGGACGGTGGACACATGGCGCTGACCGTGACCGTCCATCCTCCCGCGACAGACGGCGAGGACGAGATGGGCGACGACATCGAGGTTCCTGGTGAGCCGTACGTGCTCGAGGTGGAGTCGATCTACCCGACCACGTCGGATGAGCCAGGCGACCCGAACCGGTCCCTCGTCATCACGCGGCTCACGATCCTCGCCCCGGAAGGGGTGCGGGTCGGTGCTCACGACGAGCTCGAGGTCCCCGGCTACGAGGGCCGGTGGGGCGTCGTCGGCGAGGTCGCGATCTTCGATGAGCGGTCGAACCCGGCGAGGCGTCGCGGGGTGCTCGGCCGTGGCCGGCGCCCCGGTCTCGACATCGGGTGCGTGCAGATCAACGTGGAGAAGGTGGCTGGCTGATGGCGCGACGTGCCGACGTGAAGCTGAACTCTCGCGAGATCGACAAGCCGCTGAAGTCGCCTGAGGTGCAGAAGGAGCTTCGTCGCCGCACGGGCGCCGCCGCGAAGGCGGCTGGGGACGGTTTCGAGTCCGAGGTGACTATGGGATCCACGCGCGCGCTGGGGATGGTTCGAGCAACTACCCATAGGGCGCGGGCTCGGAACGCCCGTGATCACGTCCTCATGCAGGTCATCGACCAGATGCGGGGGTGATTCGTGTTCGCGAACGCGCAGGCGCTGATCAACGCGTACATCCGGGAGTCGACGGGGATCGCGAAGGTCGTGACGACGGTGCCGAAGGATCGGCCGTCTCGCTTCGTGCGGACGGTGCGGACGGGCGGGTTCATGCGTGACTCCGTCACGGATGTTGCCCGTCTGACGTTCGAGTGCTGGAACGACGGTGCCGACGAACCTCCGGGCGTGTCCGCGAAGGTCGCTGCGGAGCGTGACGCGCAGATGGTCCGTGAGGCGTCGCTAGAGCTCCCCGGTCGACTGCTCGGTGACGGCATCAAGATCCATCGCACTACCGAGGTGGCCGGGCCCTCAGACTCCCCCGACCCCGACTCCACCATTCCCCGCTACGTACTCACCCATGAGGTGCATGTGCGTGCCCCATACAGGAAGGCCAGCTGATGGCAGAGAAGGTCAAGGCCGTCGTCTCCCACGATCAGGAGATCGAAGGCAAGAAGTACAAGGCGGGCGATCCGATCGCCCTTGATCCGGCGCTCGCTCGGGTCATCGCCGCTCGCGGCGGCATCCAGGTCCGTGAGGACGCCCCGAAGGCCCCGGCGAAGTCGGAGCCCGCGAAGAAGGAGGTCGCCAAGTGAGCGACAACGTCAACCTCAACAGCAACAACGTCCGCATCGGTGGCGGCGACTTCGACGCCGTCTGGGTTGGTGCTCTCGGCGCGGTCATGCCGACCGGCATCGATGCCCCGACCAACCACAAGCACACCGGGTCGCTGTCCGACGACGGCATGGAGCTGTCGTTCGACGACAACACCGAGACGTTCAACGGCCACCAGGGCGGCCGCGTGATCCGCAAGAAGGTCACCTCCTCCGAGGCGACGTTCACGTTCACCGCGGCGGAGACCACGCTCCTCACCCTCGGCCTCGCGCACAACATCACCGAGATCACCAAGACCGATGGTGTGGCGCGCGCGAAGGCGTCCGTGTCGAAGAAGTCGAACGACCGTCGCTCGTGGGTCGTCGACGTGTGGGATGGCAACCCCGGCCAGGAGGGGTCCATCTGGTACCGCTACCTGTTCCCGTCCGGTGAGACCGGTGAGCGTCCCACCCTCGCGTTCAAGAACAACGAGATCACCCTGTACGAGACCCAGGTGACCGTGTACGACGACTACGAGTTCCTCACCAATGATCCCGCCGTGCTGAACGACGAGGACGTCGAAGCCGGAGCCTGATCGCTCCCCGCTTCCCGAGGAAGAACCAAGCCGCTTCGTGTGATCACGGAGCGGCTTTCGCATGCCGGCGTGGCCCTGTTCGTGACGGTCCAGGGCCACGCCACCCCTCGCACTCCTGACCGTCACATCACCCCCTTGACCGTCACGAAAGGACCGTCACCATGTCTGAGACCACCAGCGCCGCCGCGAAGGCCAAGGCTTCCGGCGCGAAGACCCCCGCCGACCGCAAGAAGGCCGCTTCCGCGAAGGTGAAGGCCATGCAGGCCGAGGCCACGGAGGGCAACGTCGTCGTCGAGCTCCACGGCGAGACGTACACCGTGCACCTCGCCGAGTTCCAGCGAATGGCGCAGGAGAACTACGAGTTCCAGCAGGTCATGACGACCGGCCTGGTCGCCCCGTCGCTGGACATCCTCGTCGATCGCGAGGACCACGAGAAGCTGAAGGAGTCCGCACGCGACGAGGAGACCGGCGAGGTCTCCACGAAGCGGATGGAGAAGCTGTTCCAGGAGCTCACTGAGGCGACTGGTCAGGGAAACTGATCACCTTCTTCCAGCTCCTCTACACCTTCCCCGAGGAGCTGGAAGCGGACCTCCGTGAGCACTACCAGATCCGGTTGACCGACCTGTTTCGGGGCCATCTGAAGGTGCGCGAGGTTGCAGACCTTGCGCTGCGGCTCCCCAGCGGATGCCGTCTCTGGCAGGCCACGGGTGGCGCCCAGGCATGGTCGGACGTGTTCATGGGCCTCATGATCACCCGTCACGGTCTGGACGTCCTCGCCTGGCAGCAGACGAAGGAAGGCTCGGAGGGGAAGAACGCGCCGAAGCTGATCGATCCACCGGAGTGGTTCGAGGATGCGGCGCCGCGGGACTCCGCGATGGAGCGGAAGGCGCGGGCTCTGCTCCGCCAAGATAAGGCCCTGCTCGGGCAAGACAGCAACTGAATGCGGAGAGGGGAGTCGGTGATCCGGCTCCCCTCTACTGCATGCCCCGAAGGGAGTCTGCTCATGGTCGCTGGTAGCCCGGTGATCGCGACTGCTGCGATTGGTCTGATCCCCACGATCCAGGGTGTGCGCGGCAACATCGCCGGACAGCTCTCGGGGTCCGGGATGGCGAGCGAGGCGGACAAGGCGGGCCGGTCCATCGGCTCGCGGTTCTCGTCCAGCGTGATGTCGACGGTGAAGACCGGGCTGAAGCTCGGCGGGATCATCGGTGGCGCTGTTGCCGGCGTGACCCTGAAGGGCGGTTTCGACCGCGCTCTCGGTATCGAGGACGCGCGGGCGAAGATGTCCGGCCTCGGCCACGACACGAAGACCGTCGAGAAGATCATGGGAAACGCCCTCGCCTCGGTCGAGGGCACGGCGTTCGGTCTGGACGCCGCCGCCACCACGGCCGCTGGCGCTGTCGCTGCTGGCATCAAGCCTGGTGAGCGGCTCGAGAAGACCCTCTCGACTGTCGCGAACACCGCCGCGGCCGCGGGCTCCGGCATGGACGAGATCGGCGGGATCTTCAACACCGTCGCTGCTGTCGGTTCCGCGTACACGGGCGACATCAACATGATCGCTCAGCGCGGTATCCCGATCTGGCAGTCCCTCGGCACGACTCTTGGCAAGAGCCAAGAAGAAGTGAAGAAGATGGCCACCGAGGGCAAGATCGACTTCGCGACCTTCGAGGTCGCTGCCGCTGACGCCGCTGGTGGTGTCGCGACGGCGATGGGCGACACGACCCGTGGCTCGTTCGCGAACATGATGGCGGCGGTGCGGAAGCTCGGCGCGATGTTCGCGACGGGAGTGCTTCCGCTCGCGAAGACGACGTTCCAGGGCATCCAGGGGCTCTTGAATGCGGTCAAGGCGAAGCTTGAGCCGTTCGTGGAGGGGTTCTTCGACCGGTTCGGCGGGGGTGCCCAGGCGGGGATCCAGTCGTTCTTCGATGGGCTGATCGCCAGCGTCGAGGCATTCGATCCGACCCCGATTCTGAACTTCTTCTCTGAGGTCCAGGGCGGGATCCGGGCGTTCGGCGGCGCGTGGGCCGCGAACGATGGAGACATCACCTCTGCCGGGTTCCCCGGGTTCATGGAGCGGGTCGCGTACATCGCTCGGACCACCTTCGACGAGCTCAAGGGCGGGATCACCGCTTTCGGTGCGGCCTGGCGGTACAACGACGGCGAGATCACCTCGTCCGGCTTCCCGGGGTTCATGGAGCGTGCCGGGTACTTCGTGCGCCAGCTGTGGGACTCGATGAAGCGGCTCGACTTCTCGAGCTTCTCCGGGTTCATGGGGTCGCTCGGGGCTGTCGATCTGTCTGGCGCTGCGAGCTCCCTGTCGGGCATCGGCACGGGGCTTGCGGCGATGGGGTCGGCCGCTCCCGGCGTCCTGTCGATCGCCATTCAGAGCATCGGCAACGCGATGCAGTTCCTCTCAGATCATGCCGACACGGTCGTGAAGCTGATGCCTCTGATCGTCGCCGGATTCGCTGCGTGGAAGCTCCACTCTGCTGCGACGACTGACGCACTCATCGCTCAGCGGAGCATGACCGCGGCGATGTCGCCGGTCATGCTCACGAACAACGCCCTGATCCTGACGAACAACCTTCTCGAAGGGCGCGCGGCCCGGGCGAAGGTGCTCAGCACGGCGGCTACCAACACACAGGCCACCGCGACGACGCGGGCCACGCTCGCTGAGCGTGCGCGGACGATCGCGACGAAGGCTGGCGCGATTGCGTCGAAGACCGCGGCTGTGGCGACTCGTCTGCTCGGTGCGGCGATCCGCTTCGCGACCGGCCCGATCGGTCTGATCATCACCGGCGTCACGTCGCTCGTCGGTGCGCTCGTCTGGTTCTTCACGAAGACCGAGACTGGCAAGGCGATCTGGGAGTCCGTGTGGACGGCGATCAGGAACGCCGCCGCAGCGGTCGTGGACTGGTTCACCGGCACGGCGCTCCCCTACCTGCAGGTCGCGTGGGACGGGATCGCCGCGGGCGCTCTGTGGCTGTACAACTCCGCGATCCTCCCCGCATGGAATGGCATCCGGGCCGCGATCGGCGTGGTCGGCGATTGGATCACGGGCACGCTGTGGCCTGCGATCCAGACTGCCTGGGATGCGATCGGCGCCGCGGCGATGTGGCTGTGGCAGAACGTGATCACGCCTGCCTGGAACGGGATCAAGCTCGCTATCGCGATTGTTGTGACGGCGGTGCTGGGTTACATCGACTTGATGAAGTTCTACTTCCAGAACGTCATCGCCCCGGTCGCACTGTGGCTGTGGCGGAACGTCATCACTCCGGCGTGGAATGGAATCAAGGCCGCGATTGGGGCGGTTGCTAACTGGATCGTCAATACGGCATGGCCTCTCATCAAGCGGGCGTGGGATGCGATTGCTGGGGCGACTCGATGGCTGTACCGGTCCGTGATCCTCCCTGTCTGGAATGCGATCAAGGCCGCGATCAATGCGGTCGTGCAGTGGCTGGTGAACACTGCCTGGCCTGTCGTGAAGAAGGTCATCGACTGGTACGCGGCCGGGTTCAAGTGGCTGTATAACAGTGTGATCTTGCCGGTGTGGAACGGGATCAAGGGCGCGATCAACGCCGTTGTTCAGTGGTTTAAGAACACTGCCTGGCCGCTGATTAACACGGTCATTGGTTGGCTGAAGATGTCCTTCGAGGGCTGGAAGCTTATCGCGCAGACTGTGTGGTCGGCGATCAAGTCGGCGATCAAGGCTGTGTCCGACTGGTTGAAGGGCACGTTGTGGCCTGCGATCAAGAACGTGATCGAGAAGCTCAAGACGGGCTTCAACAACATGCGGGACTCGATCAAGAACGCGTGGAAGTACGTTCAGGACAAGGCGATTCAGCCTGTCGTGAGCTGGCTTACTGGCACGGTGAAGCCGAAGATCGACACGCTGACGGACAACATCAAGAATGCCTTCTCGACGATGAAGGATTCTGTGTTGAAGGCGTGGGGCAAGATCAAGGAGGGGATGAAGTCCCCGATTAACGGGATCATCCGCATCTACAACAAGCACATTAAGGGGAACTTCGACAACGTCGCCGGGAAGCTCGGCCTCGATACGAAGCTCCCGGAGATGAGCGAGTTCGCGACTGGTGGCTACACTGGTCCGGGGTCGAAGTATACGCCTGCTGGTATCGTCCATGCTGACGAGTATGTGATCCGTAAGGAGTCGCAGAACGATTTGCGGCGTAATGCGCCGGGGTTCCTTGATTCGCTGAACCGTTATGGTGCGCGTGCTCTCGGGTACGCGAAGGGCGGTCTCGTCAAGTTGCGCTCCCCGTTCGCGGGTTCGTATCCGCGCGGTGATGGGTTTGGTGCTCGTGGCGGTCGGCACAAGGGCATTGACTGGCCTATGCCGTCCGGTGCGGTTCTGAAGGCTGTCGGTGCCGGTAGCGTGCGGCATACCCGCAACGCCGCGGCGGGCAACAAGCTTGAGCTGGTGCTCGGGAATGGTCTCGTCGCGGGCTACCATCACCTCTCGCAGTTCATCGCGAAGAATGGCTCGTCGGTGGGGAGTGGCGCGGCTGTTGGGCGTGTCGGTAGCACGGGTCGTTCTAGCGGCCCGCACCTTCACTTCTCCCTGAAGCGGGACGGCAAGTACGTCGACCCGGCCCCGTATCTTGGGGGCGGCGGTTCGGCTGGTTCCGGCGATGGTGGCGGTTGGTGGAACCCGTTTGATGGCCTGTGGTCGAAGATCAAGGGCGAGGTTTCTGAGGCTGTCGGCGGCGGCTGGATCGGCGATGTCCTGACGAAGACCGCGTCTAACACGGTTGGTTGGGCGAAGGATTGGGTCTTCGACAAGATCGGCGAAGTCGGCGATGCTGTAGTCGAGACTGGCAAGACGGTCGCTGGGGTAGTTGGAGTCACCGCCCGATGGGGCCCTCTGGCTACCAAGGCGCTCGCGATGACCGGGGACATGAACCCGATGAATCATGCGTCGATGATGCGGCGCATGAATCAGGAGTCGGGCGGCAACGCTCGGGCGGTCAACAATTGGGACTCGAACGCGAGGAAGGGGACGCCGTCGAAGGGCCTGATGCAGGTCATTCCGCCGACGTTCCGCGCGTACGCTCACCCGGAGTACAACAAGGACATCTTCGATCCGCTGTCGAACATGCTCGCGTCGATCCGGTACACGAAGGCGGCTTATGGGTCGGTGCGTCGTGGCTGGGATCGCAAGGGCGGGTATGCGGACGGTGGCTGGACCGGCCCTGGAAGCAAGTACCAGCCCGCCGGGGTGGTGCATGCGGACGAGTTCGTGGTACAGAAGTCGTCCCGGCGGTCGATTGAGTCGGCTCGTCCGGGGTCGCTGGATGCGCTGAACCGGTACGGCGCGAGAGCGCTGGTCGGCTACGCGGCCGGGGGCCTGGTCGGCTACGCGGCCGGTGGGAAGGTCTCGCCGAACGCGAAGATCGGCTCGTCGAAGGTGACCGTGATTCTGGACGGACTTCTCGGCACTGAGAAGCAGGTCAAGACGGCGGCGGGGAAGCTCGCTGACGGGATCGCGAAGACCTTCCAGGATCGGTTCAAGGCGAACCAGAAGCAGACGGTCGACAAGCTGGCCGACTCGCTGAAGGCGCTGAAGAACCAGGCGTCGCGACTGAACAAAACGGTCAACGCAAAGACGTCGTCGGCGAAGAAGTCCACGGTCAACCGACTGTCGGACGACCTCGCTGATCTTCGGAAGAAGGCGAAGGCCCTCGACTCGAAGAAGCAGGCGAAGCGACTCGCGCAGGTGCGGAAGCAGATCGAGTCGACCCAGTCCGCGCTCACGAAGGCGCGGCGCGGAGACTACTCGGGCGCGGCGTCTGCGACGGCGGCGAAGCTGAAGGACGTCCAGAAGCAGATCGCATCGACGGAAGCGGCGCTGAAGCAGGCGCGTCGGGGTAACACCTCGGCCGCGGCGACGAAGGCCGCTGATGCGTTCTTCACGAAGTACGCATCGTCGGCGACGACGAAGTCGCAGAACCTCGCGAAGCAGTCGGACACTCTGACGGCGAAGCTGAAGAACGCGAAGGCGGCGCTGACCGAGGCGACGAAGGTGCGGGACGACTACGCGTCGTCGCTCACCGAGAAGTTCGCCGGCGGGTATGCGCTCACGGCCGAGTCGGCGACCACGGGGATCGAGACGATCATCCGGGGATTCCGCAACTCGGCGGCGACAGTGAAGACCTTCACCGGGCGGCTGAGTGAGCCGCAGTCGAAGGGCCTGTCGAAGGGGCTGATCGATCAGATCGCTCAGCTCGGTGTCGCGGACGGGTCGAAGGTCGCGAAGAACCTCCTGTCGGGGTCCGATTCGCAGATCAAGGCGATCACGAAGCAGTACAACGCCCTCAACTCGGCGTCGTCGAAGTCGGGGACGGTCCTCGGGCGACAGATGCACCAGGCCGGCGTGGACTCCGCGAAGGGCCTCGTGCGCGGGCTTGAGTCGCAGCTGAAGAACGTCGAGAAGGCGTCGGAGAACCTCGCGAACAAGGTCATCTCCACGGTCCGGTCGAAGCTCAAGATCAAGTCGCCTTCGCGGGTGATGCGTGCCCTCGGTGGGTTCACCGGGGAGGGCTTCCAGGTCGGTGTCGAGGGGATGGTCCCGGCGGTGCGGCGCTCGCTCGAGTCGCTGGTGACGCCGCCGGACCTGGCTGGGCTCCGGGATGTGGGGCGTGCGGATGTGCGCCCGCAGGTCCCGCAGGTGCCTGTCTCCGCGTATGCGGGGGCGGATGCCGAGGGGCGTCCGGCGATCCAGATCAATGGCGGTGTCCACGGCTACTCGGCCGAGGACATTGCTCGGGAGATCGAGAAGCGGCAGAAGCGTCAGATGGCGCTGTACGCGTGAGGAGGGGCTGATGGATTGGTCGGACTCTCCGATCGTGTCGTTGTCTCGGAACGGTGAGACGTTCACGCTGGGGCGGGGCCCGGATGATCCGGTGCTCGCATCTGTATGGCGGCGACGGGTCTGGGTCTCGCCCCCGTGGACATCGCGTCGACGGATCGGATCACCGGGGACGGAAGCATCGTGCGCGGTGTCCGGTATGGGGCGCGGGAGGTGTACCTCCCTCTCCTGATGGAGTCGGACTCGGTCGCGGGCCTGTCCCGGATGCGACGGGAGCTGAACAGGCTTCTCGCGCCCCACCTCGGGCCGGTCGAGATCCGGATCGAGGACCCCGCAACGGGCACGGACAGGATGATCCGCGGCTACTACCGGGAGGGGCTGGACGGGGACTTCGGTGACGGGTTCCACGGGTCGTGGCAGACGCTCGGGCTGACGTTCGAGTGTCCGGATCCGTGGTGGCTGGGGCCGGAGCAGACGGTGGAGCTCCGGGTGAACCCGGGTTCGAAGCCGTTCCTGTCCGACACGGTGCCGTTCTTCCCGGTGATCCTGGCGCAGTCGACGGTGCAGGGCCGGTTCGACGTGACGATCGAGGGTGACGGCCCGGTGTGGCCGGCGTGGGAGGTGCTGGGTCCGGGAACGGATCTGGTGATCGCACGCGGCACGGACCGGATCGAGATCGCAGGGACCTTCTCCCCGACCTCGCCGGTGCTGATCGATACGGCGGCGGGCCGGATCACCCCTGACCGGTGGGCGGACACGAGCCTGCGTTCGCGGCTGTTCTCTCTGGATCCGGGGCAGCAGTCGCTCACGGTCACGCTCGTGTCGGCGACTCCGGCGACGCTCGTCCGGCTCACGTATCGCGAGCGCTACCTCGAGGGGGTCTGATGTCGCTGGTCGTTTGGGCGGTCGACCCTCAGCGGGTGCGGCGCGGGCATCTTGTCGTCACGGAGTGCACTGCGGTCCTGCGGGACGCGGATGTGGGCACGTTCCAGGTCACGGTCCCCTCGCACGATCCGCTGTCTCAGCGGGTCGGGCCGGGCTGGCGGGTCATCATCCAGGACTCCGGGGTGACGGTCCTGTCGGGTCCGCTGACGGAGATCAGCGAGGACACGCAGTCCCGGGACCGGACCCTGACCGGGGAGTCGGACCTCGTGCATGTGCGTGACCGGCTCCTTCTCGGCGACCCTACGAAGGTCTGGACGCAGCAGACGGCCGAGGGGAAGTACACCCGGTCCGGTCCTGCTGAGACGGTGATCCGCGACATCGTGAACGCGAACGTCGGCACGGGCGCGGTCACGGCGCGCCGGCAGGACGGGTTCACGGTGGCCACCTCGCAGGGTCGAGGCAAGACGGTGAAGGTCAACGACCGCGACAAGCCGATCCTCGACGTGATCAAGCCGCTCGCCCGGACGGGCGGCGTCACATTCGATGCGGTGCAGGAGGACGACAACCGGATCGTGTTCCGGTTCCGCACCCCCACCGACAGGTCCCGCGGCGTGCGGTTCACGGAGCAGAACGGTGGCCTCGACGAGGGGTCCTACGTCATGTCCGCCCCGACCGTGAACGCCGCGATGGCGGCAGGGCAGGGCACGGGGACCTACCTGAACCGGCGCGAGTACATCCGCGCCACGTCGTGGGGCCGGCGGGTCGAGGAGTTCGTGGATCAGACGTCCACGGATGACGACCCGGAGATCAAGCAGGCGACGGATGAGCCGCTGGACGAGGGCCGCGAGGGTGCGTCCGCGTCGATCACAGCGAAGGACGTTCCCGGCCTCCGCTTCGGCACGGACTACTGGCTCGGCGACATCGTGACGGTCGAGTTCGACGGCGCGACCGTCTCCGAGCCCGTGCGGCAGGTGGAGCTCACCTGGGACGGGCACGGCCGCACGGCGGCGCTCACGCTCGGGGATCACGACTCCGCTGGCGACCGCACCCCCGCATCAGTGAAGAGGATCAAGAAGATCGAGGCGCGTCAGCGCAGTCAGGAGGTGCGGTGATGGCTGAGGAGTCTTTCCCCATGCGGGATAAGCCGATGACCGATGAGCAGTGGAAGCAGGTCACGCTCGGTATTGGTAGCGGTGTGTTGAATGAGGGTGGTGACCCGTACCGGCTCACGAACGTCAACAACGCCACTAACCAGGTCACGGTGAACGTTTCGACCCAGACGGGTCTGGCGCAGGCGATTGTGGCAGGGTTCTATCACCGTATCGACGCGGCGGTCGTGCTCGATATCCCTGCGGTGACCGCCGCTAGGACCTACTGGATCGTGCTTGAGTATTCGCCGCTTCGGTTGGAGCAGTCTGAGCCGCCTGTCCAGTTGAAGGTCGTGAAGGCCCTCGATCAGTCGCAGGGTAAGCAGTACCTCGTTCTCCACAAGATCTACCGCAAGCCGAACGAACTCCTGACGAACGCGGCTGTGTCTTCGGTGAAGCCTCGTGTTGCGCCGCTGTTGCAGGTGCGTGACGAGTCGGAGCCGCCGGAGCCGGATACGGTCATTCGTGGCACGGTCGCGGTCGTGCATGGCGACTACCCGGACATCAAGATCGCGAAGCAGGACGCGGGCCAGCCGGTTGCGTGGGTGTCGCTCCTGTCGGGGAAGTGGCAGACGCTTCCCGACCTTGCGAACACTACGAACTTCTCTGGGAGCCCGAAGCAGTTCAGGCGGGTGGGGACCACTCGTTATTTGCGAGGCCAGTTCTACCGCTCTAACGGGAGCAACACCGCATACAGCGCATCGGGCTCAGGCTATACCGTGGCGCACTTGGGTGCGACGGACCTCCCGAAGCGTGGCATGCGGTTCCCCATCGTCCCTGTTGAGCAGAGCACTGGTAATGGCGTTGACGCCGCTGGCTATATCGTGGTTTCGGCAACGAACAACGACGTCCGCCTCTATATGACCCGAGGCACGTGCGGACGAATCGACATGGGCCAGATCAGTTGGGACGTGGACTGATGCCGAGCTTTGACGACATGACGACCGACGATTTGCGGGCGGCGTGCGAGGAGATGCGGACCGAGATTGACCGTCGTGACGCCGAGGCCGAGGCGCGGGCGTCGGTCGTGGCCGCTGTGGAGGGGTATGCGGCGTTGCGTGGCGTGAGTGTCCTCGAGGCGTGGCGGGCACTTGCCCCCGAGGGGGTGCAGGTGCCCGACGATCCCGAGCCCGCCCCGGTCCCCGACGCACCTGCATACGTGCGACCGACCGGCGCGCACGATTCGTACAAGGTCGGGGATCGCGTCACTTTCCAGGGCCGCGTGTACGAGGCCGCAATCAACGCAATCGTGTGGTCGCCTCTCGCGTACCCGCAGGCTTGGAAGGAGGTCCGCTAATGGCATGGTTTGACGACTTCAACCTCCCCGGCGCGACGATTGACGGCTACTTCGGGTTCATCCAGGCTGACGGGCCCGACGATGACGACCACCCCGATGTGGCCCTCGCTAGCGGCTGGGTGACGTTCAAGGCAACAACCCCTGCCGCTCGCGTGGCAGGGGCATGGCTTGGCATCGAAGAGGTGCGCGCCCAGATTTTCGAGGGCCAAATCGTCATCTCGGAGGAGGACTCTCGCCCGGTGCGGCTCCTCGCTACCGATGCACCTATCGGGGTCGCCGATTGGGCATGGACGGCAAAGTTCGACCTGGATGGGTTCACGCTCGCGCCGCTCACGTTCAAGGCTCCCCGGGGCACGATCGTCAACCTCACCGCCGACCTGATCCCGATCAAGTCGCGACCGTATCAGATCATCGAAGGCGCGTCGATTGTTGACTCTGAGAGCGATACCGATGCGGGGCTGATCCGGTTCAAGCTGTCCGATGGCACGTACACGCGCTGGGTGCCGGGCGTCGGCGAAAAGGGCGAGAAGGGCGATCCTGGCGTCAAGGGCGACCGTGGCGACGATGGCGCGGCGGCGACTATCACGATGGGGTCGGTCACTGCGGGCGCTACTGCCGACGTGTGGATGACCGGCACGCCCCAGGCGCGTGAGCTTCACGCGGTCCTCCCCCGAGGCCAGAAGGGCGACCGGGGCGAGCAGGGCTTGCGTGGACCCGCTGGCCCGTCCGTTACCCGCACCGCGCCGGGGGTCTTCACCATTGAGGATGGTGGTCGCGTGACCGAGATTCACGCATTCGACCCCGACGACACCCCGTCCCCCGGGGCGCAGGCCGCGCTTGACGGAGTGGCCGCGACTATCCCCGATGCGACCACCGACCAGCGCGGCATGATGACCGCGCGAGCGGTGCAGGACCTTGCCCGCCTGTCCGCCGAGCCCCTGTCCCGACGGGCGCTACAGGATGCGCTCAGACAGCGGCGCACTACCGGAGTCAGCGTGATCTTTGCCGGGTCGTCCACCATCCAGGGCCACCAGGCCACATCCACGGACCGCCGCCCCGCGCAGAGGATCAGCAGCTATCTCACCTCTCGCCCCGCCCAGACCGCCGTATCCGGTAGCGCCCCGGCATCTGGGGTGCAGGTGTGGGCGTGGGGCGTCGGCGGTTCCACGAGCGCCAGCTACCTCTCTTCGTCGCACTACACGGCGGTTGGGTCGATTGGGCCGGTTCTCATGGTGCACATGATCGGCTCCAATGACTGGTCCGGTAGCCGAACCCCGGCGCAGTATGAGACTTCGATGCGTAGCCACCTATCCGCGCTCAAGGCCGCGTCCCCGGACACGGCACACCTCCTGGTTGGGCAACATCAGCGGAACAGCCCGGCGACCGGCTCGCACCCGTGGGAGGACTACACGGCGGTTCTCCGCACCCTCGCCGAGGAGGACCCCGAGCGTGTCGAGTTCCTTGACCTGTGGCCCCGGTACGCCGTGATCGGCATCCCCGGCGCGGACCCGTGGGGGTGGCTCCACAGCGACGGCATCCACCTCACCGACGGGTCCTACAAGGTTCTCGCCGACTGGCTCGCCGAGCACCTTGGTATCCCCACGCCGTCCGGCGCGCCGAGCTGTACGGGGGCACCCTCATAGGCGGGGCGAACAGGAACAGCGGCGACGTGGTCCTATCGGCCACAGTCCCAGCGAGGCCGTACCCGCGCCAGGGGGTTGTCCAGGGCACGGTCTTTACGCGGAAGCGCGCAGCGGGTCCGAGATGCGCCTCAAGGTCGGCGACGAAACACTGGTCGTCCGCCCCACGATCCCGAGCGATACGACCATCGACGGCGTCTCCCCGCCGCTTCTTCACCGGGTCATTGTCCCCGCGCACGAGGAGATGACCGTGCAGGTCATCCATGCCGTGGATGACAACGCCTATTACACGACCAACCCGGACTGGGGGAATCTCGCCGTGCACGTCGCGGCGTGCTGACCCCCGCCCTCATCTTCTGGCCTCCACGTTGCTTGTGGGGGCCGTTTTCATGCCCGGATGCCGGGCGGATCGGAGCACGACATGGCCTTCGCGAATGGCCGGATCCCGACGAAGAACCTCGCGGCGCTCCCCCTCGCGTTCAGCAACAAGCGCGAGCAGGAGCGCCTCACATCGGCGGCGTATGCGTCGCTGGTGCGGATGATGCTCCGCGCCGTCGCGGACACCGGCTCATACTTCTCGGTCTGGGACGCGTACCGGTCGCTCGACGAGCAGGTCGCGATGCTCGAGCGGAACTACACCCGCGTCTCGCGGCCGCGAGGTCCGAGCTCGGATCGCTCCTATGGCGGGTCGACGTGGGCGAAGAAGGCGGGGCGTCCGCTGACCGCGTCGCCGGGCTACTCCAACCACGGCAACGGGCTCGCCGTCGACATCCACCCCGGCCCGATCCAGGCATGGATGAAGACCAACGCGGCCCGGTTCGGGTGGGTGAACGACGTCCCCTCCGAGCCGTGGCACTGGTCCTACCTGAACCCGGGCCGGGACCAGTACCGCAGCGAGGGGCTCCCCAACGTCTCCGCGATGCAGAAGAAGCTCGGCGTCGAGGCCGACGGGAAGCCGGGCAAGGACTTCATCGCCGCGGTGAAGAAGTTCCAGAAGGCGAACGGGCTCGACGTCGACGGGAAGGCCGGCCCCTCGACGGTGAAGGCGATCCTCGCGGGAAAAGGTGAGGCCGGGCAGGTCGAGTCGTCGCCTGACCCGGTGAAGTCCCCCGACGAGACCGTGCTCGAGCTCGCCGCGCCGCCGACGGTAGAGAAGGGCAAGACCTCCCCGAACTCCCACGCGGGCCGAGTCGACCCGCGGGACGGGAAGAAGTACGGCGTCCAGCACGTCACCGTCCACTGGTGGGGCACCCCGTCAGGCCAGGCGTTCGACGGGATCGTCGCCCACCTGTGCAACAAGGCCGCTGAGGTGTCGGCGCACTACGTCATCTCGGCCTCGCGTGTGGCGCGCTCGTGGACGAGGCCGACTCGTCGTGGGCGAACGGCAACCGGACCGCGAACTTCGAGTCCATCACGATCGAGTGCGACCCGAACGACGTCGCCGGCACCCTCCCGATCCTCGCCGCGCTGATCAAGGACATCCGGTCCCGGCATGGCGACCTCCCCATCTACCCGCACTCGCACTGGGTCTCGACGATCTGCTGCGGCGACTACGAGCCACACCTCGACGCCGTCGACCAGCTCGCCCGCACCGGCAAGACCATCGTCAACACCCCGCCCGCCCCCGACACTCCGGGCGGGACGCGCCCGAAGGAAAGGACCTCCTCATGCGACTCATTGAAGCGGACGACTATCCCCTCCTCAGGACCCTCGAGCATCTCTGCTACTACGGAGACGACTCGAAGCGCGAGGCTGTCTCCGGGAAGATGCCGAACACCCTCGTGCCGGGAGAGATCTTCGGGTCCGGCAAGGCATCAGGAGCGCACGGGCTCAAGAAGTGGCAGGCGCAGATGGTGAAACGCGGCTACTCCCTCACCGTCGATGGCCGCTACGGTCCGGCGACAGAGAAGGCCGCGAAGAACCTGCAGCGACTTGCCGGTATCGCGCAGGACGGGAAGATCGGACCGGACACGTTTTACGCGGCGTACGTCCTGCCCGTGCAGTAGTCAGCGCCGCTCGGCGCGGGCCTTCGCTCGCGCCTTGGCCGCCTTGTTCCGGATGTACTGGCACTTGACGCAGGTCCGGTACTCCCGCCCGTTTCGCTTGTTGATGCGGATCCGGAATGCGCCTGGCTCGTTCATGTCGTGGCCGTTCCTGCGGCGCCCGCCGTACTTCTCGTAGAGATGGCCCGATCGGTTCCTCGTGACCATGTCGTCGCTGTTCTGCCAGTTGGTCCCCGCGCGGAGATGGCCGGGGTTGATGCAGGGCGGGTTGTCGCATTCGTGGCGGATCACGGCCCCCTGATCCAGGGGGCCGTGCGAGAGCTCGTACACCACCCTGTGGATTTTGGCGTGGCTGTACCCGTCCACTGCGGAGTTGAAGATGCCGTACCCGGAATCGGTGCGGGTCCCCCGCCATTCCCAGCAGGGAGAGAGGTCGGGGCGCACCCGGACCTCGTCCCATCCGACGCGACGGATCTTCTCCTCTACCGCCAGCTCCTGGTAGGGACGCGGGTCTCCGGTGCGGAGGAAGTTCTGGTAGTGGCGACGGCAGTAGGAGCGAGACGCTTCGAGGTCGTCGCACCCAGGCACGGCGCAGGTCGGCGGGTTCATCGCCTTCTGCTCCCTGCGCGAGTAGGGGGTGCCCGTCCGGTGGAGGCGGTTGAGGTGGACGGAGCAGTAGCCGCGCCCCGAGTGCGGGCGATCGCACCACTCGATGTCGCACTTGCGGCCCACGATCTTCACTCGCTCGTACTGGTCGATGGTGCCGTTCTTGCGCGCCTGCCGGTAGTGGACACCGCAGAGCCCACGGGCGTCCACCCGGTCAGTACAACCCTCGATTACACATGTCCGCATACCGAAAAGGATACCACTGTCATGACGTCTCATCGAGGAACTCGAAACGTCCATAAGAGGAGAGTGTCCTGATGCCGGGCACGGGGCGGCGGCGCCCGAAGCAGTGGCTCGAGGACCTCGCCCGCGCCGCCGCGTATGGCTTCTTCATCGTGTCCGGCATCGGGGCACTGCTGTTCCCGCTCCAGTCCTACGACCAGATCACCGAAGCGTTCAATATGGGGTGGGGTGTGCTGCGCAGCTCCCCGCGCTCGTCGCGATGATCGCGGTGCTCGCCGGGAAGCCTCTGCTCGAGTGGCGGGTCCTGCCCGTCATCGTGGCGGGGATCGGCCTCTACGCCGTGATCTCGTGGATCGCGTTCGGCACCCAGGTCCCCTCACACCTCGGCCGCGCCGGCGAGATCACCGGCCTGGCCCTGCTCATCGTCGCCAGGTTCTTCGCGCTCTGGCAGAAGGTCGAAGACGCGCGCGGATCGAGGCGGTGCTCTCCACCCATCGGGAGGACCATCCGTGACGCTCACCGAAGCGATCGTCGCCATCATCCTCGGCATCCTCACCCTCGCCGGCACCTGGGTCACCGCCCAGAACCGCGCGAAGGACGGGAAGCCGCCCCTCACCAACCAGCAGGTTCAGGAAGCCGAGTCGCCCGACGCTCGCGCTCTGCGGATGATGCTCGACCAGCAGGAACGGATCGACGCGCTCGAGCAGTGGCGCAAGCAGAACGAGCCCCTGCTCGCGTCGTTCCGCGAGCTCCTCATCGGCCTGGCATCGAAGCTCCGTGCCCGCATCAAGTGGCGTGCCGCCGGCGCTCCACCCCCTCCCCCGCACACCGATGAGGAGATGCTCGAGGAGATCGAGGCTCTCATCCCCACCGAGAGGCACCACCCATGATCACCACCACCTCCTTCTGGCTCGGCGCGGCCGAGCGCTCCATCAAGACGTTCTTCCAGACCTTCGTCGCCGTGGTCCTCGCGCGGCTCGGCGCGGACGCGATCGGTGCGACGGCCGGGATCCTCGACGCGGACTGGCTGACGGCCCTGTCCGTCGCCGCGCTCGCGACGGTCCTGTCCCTCGCGACCAGCATCGGCAACGCCGACTTCACCGCCGGGGTGGTCGATCCTGCGCATGGCCGGCGCGCAGACCGCGACGGCGTCCCGGATGGGAAGGACACCCCCGATGCGGACGCCTGAGTGGGCCGAGGGCCTGTCCTGGCAGTGCCGGGGCCGCACCGCGACCTACCCCTCGGAGTGGGCGCGGGACCAGTGCCAGCGCGAGCATGACGAGGATGACCGTGACGTGAGGAAGAGGTCTCGATGCTGATTACTGTGACGGGCCGGATGGTGCGGTCGCATGGGGTGGGTGAGGTGGCGCTTCCGGAGTCGGGGCGGATCACTCTCACCCCGCTGTCGCATGGTGTGTGGGATGGGGCTCTGCGTGGCCGGGATTCGGTCGTGATGCGCGTGACCGACGGCGTGGCTGTTCCGGTGGATCTGACGCCTGGGCCGTGGCGTGTGCGGGTGGAGCCGGAGCACGGCCCTGCCTGGGATTCGTGGCAGGTCGAGCTCGTCCCGGGTATGGCTGAGCCGGTGGATCTGGCGGACCTCGCCCCTGTGGTCGTGATCGATGGCGAGAAGTGGGCTACGGGTCCTGCTGGCGCGTCTGTGACGGGTGGCCGCGACAACGGCGACGGGACGGTCAGTTTCGAGCTGTCGGACGGCACGTACACCGATCCGGTGACGGTGCCGCCCGGTCCTGCTGGTCGCGGCATCGCGTCGATCAGCGACCCCGACGCCGACTCTCGCGTGACCATCACGTTCACGGACGACACGACGGCAACGGTCCAAGCGATCCGAGGCGCTCCCGGCGAGAAGGGCGACCCCGGAAAGCCTGGCGCGGATTCCACCGTGCCCGGCCCCGCGAACACCCTGAGCATCGGCACGGTGACGACGGGCGCTACCGGCTCGGCGGCGTCCGCGACCATTACCGGCACCGCCCCCGCACAAACGCTGAACCTGACCCTGCCCAGGGGCGAGCAGGGCACCCCCGGCACCGCGACACTGCCCGACACGGGGTGGCGGAACGTGACCGCACATCTCCGGCCGCCCGTTACGGGCGGCACAGTCCTAGTGCGCCGCATCGGCAATACCGTGACATGGCGATTCGTTAACATCAGCACCAGCGGAATGGGTGACATCCTCACCGACCCAAACGTGATGGGCACATTCGCCGCCGAAAGTGCGGCAGTGTGGCCCCCCCGATACGCCGCCACCCCCATTCCTGTATGGGTTCACGGCCAGGCCACGGGAGCGCCCTCCTGGATCACCGCCGCACGGAGCACGAGGTATAGCGCCGGATTTCTATCAGTGCCCGGGGCCATGAGCAACCTGCACGGCGAAGGCTCATACCTGTCCGACCGCCCCTTCCCCGTCGGGGACCTCCCCGGCACACCCGCCTAACCGAAAGGATCAGCCTCTATGGCTACCCCCACTTCTGCCGCGATTATCGCGGCGTCCCGTGACAGTGATCTACTCGCACGCATGGTCGCGCTCGGTGCCACTATCGGCCTCACGCAGGCTGATGTGGAGTCCGCGCGTACTAGGCTCGCCGCGCCGCCCGTGGACAGTGAGGGCAACACCGTCGCGTCCGTGTACGAGTACGCATCCGCCACCTACACCCCGACGCCCCGCCCTGGCGAGAACCCTCTTCGCCGTGACGGACACGCACATCCTCCACGCACTCGGCACCATCCGAGAGTGACCACAGCCCCCTCCTGACCTTCGGGTCGGGAGGGGGCTTTCGTCATGCCCGGATCCATCCCGCCCGTCCCCCGTGCTCGTTCGGCACCCCCACCCGCCCGACACACCCCAGCGTCCGCACCGTGCCGCAGGCCCGGCACCGCCATGCCGGGTGCCCGCCTCCGTCCGCGCCGGCGCGGCGGCAGAACTCCCAGCCACGCCACGCCGCCGACTCCCCGCACATGCAGGGCCCGGGCGCCGGGTAGGCCCAGCCGGCGGGCGTCTTGATCAGGTCCATGGGGAGCAGTGTGCGCCCGGGGTGGGACGAGTGGGATCCTCGGCCGATGGAGTTCTTTACCGTGAACGAGGCGGCAAGCCTACTCAAGCCGCACCCCGAGACCATCCGAATTCACTGCAAGGAAGGCAGGCTCCCAGGGGCGTTCAAGTTGGGCGGCAGGGGCCCGTGGAGGATCCCCGCAGGCGCAATCGAGGATCTGGGTAAGCCGCCAGAGCCACACCCCGTCCTAGGATTTGCTCCACGCAACAAGCGGTCGATCGCTCAGCAGGAGGCAGGAAAGAGGCGTCGCCGACGCCGGGGGCTCGGCCTACCGTGACCATACCGCCGTGCAGGAGAGGCGCCCATGCCGGATCTGAACCACATCGTCCAGCCGATCCTCGTCTACCGCCGTGACGCCGCCGCGATGCTCGCGACCAGCGAGAAGCGCGTGATCGAGCTCGTCCGAGACGGGTACCTGACTGAGCGCTACCCCGACTCGAAGCCCCGCTACCTCGTGTCCGAGCTCGAGGAGTACGCCCTCTCTCGCGCCGACCGAGAGGCGTCGACCCGCCGGATGAACACACGGTGAATACAATCGGCCCCACCCGGAGAGAACCGAGTGGGGCCGATCGGGTACTTGACCTGCGGAGCCGCCTAGGAGAATCGAACTCCTGACCTATTCATTACGAGTGAATCGCTCTACCGACTGAGCTAAGGCGGCGTCGCCGCGCACGCGCGGCGGACCGGATCACTGTACGTGACCTGGCTGGCCAGGCGCAAAGCGTCCCGGCGCGATCCGCGTCACGCTCGTCGGCACGGCCGGTCCGCGGCGGAGCGCCGAGCCGTCGACCGCCGCGCGCGCTTCAGCGGCGCAGCCCGTCCTCGGGCACGGTGCCCTCGAGGAGATAGGCGTCGACCTGCTCCTCGATGCACCCGCCCGAGCGGCCGTAGGCGGTGTGACCCTCCCCCTCGTAGGTCAGCGGCGTCGCGTCGTCGAGCCGGGAGGCGAGCTCCTCCGACCAGGCGTAGGGGGTGGCGGGATCGCCGGTGGTGCCGACGACCAGGATCGGGCCGGCGCCCTCGGCGGTGATCGGTGCGGGCTCGCGCACGGGTTCCTCGGGCCAGTGGGCGCGGCCGTCCCCGCCGAGCATCGGGCCGAAGGTCGGGAACTCCTCGGCGAGGCGCTCGGCCTCCTGCTCGACCCACTGCTCGTCGGCGACCCCGGGGTGGTCCAGGCAGTTCACGGCCGTGATCGCGAAGGCGGCGTTGGTGCGGTAGGTCCCGTCGTAGCGGCGCTCGGAGGAGAGGTCCGCGATGTACAGCAGCTGGGAGCCGTCGCCGTTCATCGCGGCGGCGAGCGCCTCGCGCCCGTACTCCCACTGCGCGTCGTCGTACAGCGGCGTCAGCACCGCGGAGCGGGCGAGGGCCCCGGTCAGCGGCCGCTCGGGGTCGCCGGTGTCCAGCGGGGTCTCGTCCACGCTCTCGAAGAAGCTCAGCAGTCGCTCCTTCGCCTCGGCCTCGTCGCCGCGGAAGGGGCAGGAGTCGCCGGCCTCGAGGCGGCGGGCCAGGAACGCCTCGGTCGCGTGCTCGAAGCCCTCGGCCTGGCCGGCGGAGAACTCGTCCATGGACATGTCGGGGTCGATCGCACCGTCCAGGACGAAGCGACCCACCCGCTCGGGGTGCGGCTCGGCGTAGCTCGCGCCGAGATAGGTGCCGTAGGAGTAGCCGAGATAGTCGAGCTCCTCGTCGCCGAGCGCCGCGCGCAAGACGTCCATGTCTCGGGCCGCGGAGTAGCTGTCGAGATAGGGCAGGACGTCGCCCGAGTTCGCCTCGCAGGCCTCGGCGACGCGCGCACCCCACTCCTCGGCGAGCGCGCTCGCATCCTCCGCGGCGGGGTCCCCGGTCGCGGCGAGGTACTCGTCGGTCTCCGCGTCGTCGAGGCACTCGATCCCCTCCGAGCGGTTCACGCCGCGGGGGTCGAAGCCGATGACGTCGTAGCTCGCACGCACCTCGGGGGAGATCAGGATCTCCGCCGACGGCAGGAAGTTCACGCCCGAGCCGCCGGGGCCGCCCGGGTTGGTCACCAGCGAGCCCTTCGACTCGCCGTCGGCGGCGAGGCGGCCGACGGCGATCTCGATGTCCCCGGCCTCGGGGTCGTTCCAGACCAGCGGCACCGTGATCGTCCCGCACTCGGCGCCCTCGGCGTCCACGTCCTCGCAGGGGCCCCACTCGATCCGCTGCGAGTAGTAGGCCTCGTAGGCGGGGTCCTCGGCCGGGTCCGTCGGCAGGTCGACCGCCGCGGAGGTCCCGGTCTCCTCGAGCGCCGGGCCCTCGTCGGCGGAGTCCTCCCCCGCGCCGCCGGCCTCGCCCGAGCCGCCGGAGTCGCTCGCCTCGCCGCCGGCCGGGGCGTCCTCCTCCGGAGCCGCTCCCTCCGTGCACCCCGCCAGGAGCATCGTCGCGACGGCCGCCGCGGCGGCGAGACGGGCGAGGGGGCGTCGAGTGCCGGGGAGGGGCATCATGCGGGGTCCTTGTCCATGGGGGAAGCATCCGTGGGGCCCGGCCATCCTAGGACGCTTCCCCGCCGATCTCCCGACGTCAGGGCCCCGTCATCGTCCGCAGGGCGTCCGGCCCCGGCGGAGCGTCCTCCCTCAGCCGATCTCGCGGTGGCGCCACCTCTGCGTCCCGAGCGCGGCGGGGAGCAGGACGAGCAGGACCAGCGGCAGCAGCTCGAACGCGCCGGCCTCCCCGTCCGCCAGGGCGAGCGAGGCACCGGAGAGGTCCACCGCGGCGATGACGTCGGCCAGAGTCTGCGAGCCGAAGGCCATGGCCAGGTTCGAGGCGGTCCCGATGACGAAGGGGATGCCGATCGCAGCGACCAGCCCCAGCACGGTGGACTGCATCAGCATGCCCATCGCGAGGGAGAACAGGAAGGTCGCACCGAGGTTCGCGAGTCGCGTGGTCAGCACCCCCTCGATGCTCGAGAGCACCGCCCCCTCGCCGATCAGCTCCCCGCCGATCCAGGTGCTCGCGGCGGCCAGACAGATGCTCACCGCCCCCAGTGCGACGAACACCACCAGCGCCGCGATCGCCTTGGAGGCCAGGACGGCGAGCCGCCCCGGGCGCGCAGGAGGGTGATCTGGATCGAGCCGTCGGACCACTCCCCCGCCGTGATCCACACGGTCAGCGCAGGGATGATCAGGGTCAGCGGCGGCGAGATCACGAAGAAGGTCATCTCGAGATCGGCGGAGCCGTCGGGGACGAGCGCGGGCTGGATCAGGCCGCCGAGCGCGGCGAAGCCGGCCACGGCGAGCAGGGACAGGGTCAGCAGGATCTTCGCGCCTCGGGTGTCGAGGAAGGCGCGCAGGTCGATGTCAGGTCGCACGGGAGTCTCCTGGCGGTCGGAGGGCGGAGGTCAGAGGGCGGGGGCGGGTTCGTCGGCGGAGGGCTCCTCGTGCCCGGTCAGCGCGAAGAACACCTCCTCCAGGCCGGTGCCGGCGCCCGCACCGAGAGAGGTGAGCACGAGCGCTCGCGCAGGGCGAGACGGCCCATGTCCTCGGGGGCGAGGCTGACGGCGAGCTCGCCGCCGGCGCGCGGCTCGAAGGCGATGCCGTGAGCGTCCAGGGCGCGGCGCGCGCCGCCTGGTCCAGCGCGGCGACGCGGGTGCCGGTCACGGCGGTGAGCTCCTCGAGCGGACCCTCGCGCACCAGGCGCCCCTCGGAGATCACCACCAGCCGGTCCACGGTCGCCTCGACCTCGCGCGCTGGTGGCTGGAGAGGAGCACGGTGCCGCCGGCGTCGGCGAAGGAGCGCAGCAGGCGGCGCATCCAGCGGATCCCCTCGGGATCCAGCCCGTTGGCGGGCTCGTCGAGCACGAGCACCGAGGGATCGCCCATGAGCGCGACGCCGATCCCGAGCCGCTGACGCATGCCGTAGGAGTAGCCGCCCACGCGCTTGGTCGCGGCCTGCTCGAGACCGACGGTCTCGAGCACCTCCTCGGCGCGGTCGCGCGGCATCCCGAGGGTGCGGGCGGTCAGGCGCAGGGTCTCGATCCCGGTGCGGCCGCCGTGGAGAGCGCGCGCGTCGAGCATCACGCCGACGGTGCGGGCCGGAGACTCCAGCGCACGGTAGCGGCGGCCTCCGATCAGGGCCATGCCGTCGTCGGCCTCCGCGAGACCGGTGAGGATCCGCAGGGTCGTGGACTTCCCCGCCCCGTTGGGGCCGAGGAAGCCGGTGACCGTGCCGGGGCCGCAGGAGAAGGAGAGGGCGTCGACGGCGGCGCGGGCGCCGTAGCGCTTGCTCAGCGCACGCACCTCGAGGGTCGGGGCGGTGGCGGTGGTGGAGGTCATGGCCTCACGCTCCTCCCCCGCCGCGGCGCGGCGACAGCGACCACGGGTCCGTGCGCGGGCGACGAACGTCGGCTCCTTGACGGTCCCCGTCCGACGATGGTCGCCGGCCCCATCCCATGCGGCGGCGCGGCCCGAATGCGCCGCTACAGTGACCGGGTGGACCACCCAGGAGCGCCCGCCCGTCGTCGCTGGCAGGAAGGGCTGATCGTCGTCGCCGTCGCCGCGGAGGCGGCGGCGACGACGCCGCTCGCCACCTCCGCGATCGGCCGCTGGCAGGGCGTCGTCGCGCCGCTGCTGGGCGTCGCGTCGCTCGCCCGGCACCGGCACTGGCCGTGGCTGCCGCCGCTGGTGCAGATCGCCAATGCCTTCTCGGGCTCGATCACCGTGCTGATCATCGCCACGTACACCTTCTCCACCCGCTGCCCGAACCGCATGCTGACGTCGCTGTTCGCGCCGCCGCAGCGGGCACCGCCACGCTCACCCCGCTGCTGCTGATGGGCGACCAGCCCGAGGCGGCGCTGATGACGATCGTGCTGACCACGCTGGTCGTGGCGGCGTCGACCTCGATCGGCCTCTACACGGCGGTGCGGCGCGCGCGGCGCTGGCGGAGCCGCGGGAGCGGGCCGAGCAGGCGGAGTCCGGACGGGCCGTGGCCGAGGAGCAGGCCCGACGTGCCGAGCGCACCCGCATCGCCCGCGAGATGCACGACATCGTCGCGCACAAGATCTCGCTGGTCGCCCTGCAGGCCGGGGCGCTCGAGGTGAACCCCGACATGGGCCGCGAGCAGGTCCAGCAGTCCGCCTCCCTGATCCGCGGCACCGCGACCACGGCGCTGTCCGAGCCGCGGGAGGTGCTGGGGGTGCCGCGCGGGGACGAGGAGCAGGCGCCGCTGGCCCCGCAGCCCACCTGGGAGGACGTGCGGCGCCTGGTGACCACCTCGCAGGAGGCGGGGGTGTCGGTGGACCTGTTCGACTTCATCGACGACCCGGTCCCCGATCCCCTGGCGCGCACCGCCTTCCGCGTGGTCCAGGAGGGCCTGACCAACATCCACAAGCACGCGATGCACACCCGGGCACGGGTGGCGCTGATCGGCGAGCCCGGCACCGACCTCGTGATCGAGGTCAGTAATGTGCTCCCCAAGGGGTTCACGACGGATCTGCCGGGGGCCAGGATGGGCCTGTCCGGCATCGAGACGCGGGTGACCCATGCGGGCGGGTCCATCACCTCGGGCCCGACCGACGACGGACGATTCGAAGTGAGGGCGGTGATCCCGTGGCCGACGGCGACGTGACGCGCGTGGGACTGATCGACGACGACTCCCTGGTCCGGGCCGGGCTGGCGATGATCCTCGGTGCCGATCCGGGGATCGAGGTGGTGGGTCAGGGGGCCGACGGCTCCGAGGCGGTGCCGCTGGTGCAGAAGCACCGGCCCGACGTCTTCGCTGATGGACGTGCGCATGCCCACCCTGGACGGGATCGCGGCGACGAAGGCGGTCACCGCGCTGACCGGCGCACCGAAGATCATCATGCTGACCACCTTCGACATGGACGAGTACGTCTTCCAGGCGCTCGAGGCCGGCGCCAGCGGGTTCCTGCTCAAGGACACCCCGCCGCAGGACCTCGCCCGGGCCGTGCACGTGGTCGCCGGCGGCGAGGCGATGCTCTCCCCCACCGTGACCCGCCGGATGCTCTCCCACTTCTCCGACGCGAACCCGGGCTCCCGGCAGGAGCGCCACCCGGGCCTCGACCAGCTCACCGAGCGCGAGACCGAGGTGCTCGGCGCCGTCGGGGCGGGGCTGTCCAACGCCCAGATCGGGATGCGGCTGTTCATGAGCGAGGCGACCGTGAAGGCGCACGTCTCGAAGATCTTCGCGAAGCTCGACTGCACCAACCGCGTGCAGATCGCGATCATCGCCCACGAGGCAGGGCTGACGGACCTCGACACCGATCAGCTCTGAGGGGCTCCTACCCCCAGCTCGATCGGCTGATCTCCTACCGGCTCGTCCCTCGCCAGTACGTCGATCAGCCTGCTCGCATCCCGCTAATCTCCTACCGGCTCGTCCCTCGCCAGTACGTCGATCAGCCTGCTCCCATCCCGCTGATCTCCTACCGGCTCGTCCCTCGCCAGTACGTCGATCAGCCCCAGCCCAGCTCGTGGAGGCGCTCGTCGCTGATGCCGAAGAGGTGGCCGAGCTCGTGCAAGACGGTCACCGCGATCTCGCGGACCAGGTGCTCGCGGGAGCGGGCGTGGCGCCGCAGCGGTCCGCGGAAGACGAAGATCCGGTCCGGCTGGCGGAAGCCATCGAACACGGAGCGCCGATCCAGCGGCACCCCCTCGTACAGGCCCAGCGGCTCGGCGCCGCGGGACTGCTCGGGCGTCGGCTCCTCCTCGATGAGGATCGCGACGTTCGCCTCCCCGATCGCGCGGGCGATCTCGTCCGGCAGCGAGTCCAGGGCGTCGTCGACCGCCTCCTCGAACTCCTCGCGGCTGATGTGGATCATGCGGTCATCGAACCACGCCCGCCCGCGCCATGGGGCCGTCGGTCTCCGCGCCGAGCGGATCCGTGTCGGATAGGACGCACCTCGCCCGAACCCGCGAGCGTCGGTGCCCGGCCCGCGGGTATGCTCTGGCACGGGCGGTTCCGACCGCCCAGGGCCCCCATCGTCTAGAGGCCCAGGACACCGGCCTTTCACGCCGGCGACACGGGTTCGAATCCCGTTGGGGGTACTGCTCCGCCGAGGTGCGAGGCGGCTCACAGCGAAAGTGGTCGTGAGCCCCGGAAACCTCCGGTAGAGTTATCCGAGTCGGAAGGCGAGAAGCCGGAAGACACGAGAGGCCCTGTAGCTCAGTTGGTTAGAGTGCCGCCCTGTCACGGCGGAGGTCGCCGGTTCAAGCCCGGTCAGGGTCGCCCCTCGAGAAGGCCCCGGAGCATCGCTCCGGGGCCTTCTTCGTGCCCTTGCGGATCTGCGTACGCTCGAGGCATGAGCACCGACCTGCAGAACCGCCGGATCCGCCTCGCCTCCCGCCCGCACGGCGAGCCGGTCCCCTCCGACTTCCTCCACGACAACGCCCCCGTCCCCTCCCCCGGCCCGGGCGAGGCGTCGCTGCGCACCCTGCACATCTCCCTGGACCCGTACGTGCGCGGCCGGATGAACGATGCGAAGTCCTACGCCGCTCCGATGGAGGTCGGCGACGTGATCGTCGGCGGCACCGTCTCGGAGGTCGTCGAGTCCGCCGACGACTCCCTCGCCCCGGGCGACGTGGTCCTCGGCTACGGCGGCTGGCAGGAGTACAGCGTCGAGGAGGTCGCTGGGCCGCGCCGCCTCGATCCCGCGGCCGCGCCGGTCACCACCGCCCTCGGCGTGCTCGGCATGCCCGGCTTCACCGCCTATGCGGGACTCACCGCGATCGGGAAGGTGCGGCCCGGGAGACCCTCGCCGTCGCCGCGGCGGCGGGTCCCGTCGGCTCCGCGGTCGCGCAGATCGCCCGCCTGCGCGGTGCCCGCACGATCGCGATCGCCGGCGGCGAGCGGAAGGTCGCGGCCGCTCGAGGAGCTCGGCGTCGACGTGGCGCTCGACCACCGCGCCCCGGACCTGCCGGGCCGGCTCGCCGCGGCGGCACCGGACGGCATCGACGTGTACTTCGAGAACGTGGGCGGCGCGGTATGGGACGCAGTGTCGCTGTCGCTGAACGAGTTCGCGCGCGTGCCCGTGTGCGGGCTCGCCGCGAACTACAACGCCACCTCCCTGCCCGAGGGCCCCGACCGCAGCGGCGCCCTGATGGGCCAGGTTCTCGCCAAGAGCCTGACCCTGCGCGGCTTCATCCAGCGCGAGTTCGCGCCGACGATGTTCGAGGACTTCCAGCGCGAGATGAGCGCCTGGGTCACCGCCGGCGACGTGCGCTATCACGAGGACGTCACCGTCGGGCTGGACAGGGCACCGGAGGCCTTCGTCGGGATGCCGCGCGGCGACAACCTCGGCAAGGCGCTGATCACGCTGTCCTGACTCGCGCCCGACCCGCCCCGGGGTGCCGGGCAGGCCGCGGAGGCGGAGCGGCTTGGGCCGCGGAGCGGCTTCGGGCGCGGGGTGGCTCGGGCCTGTGCACCCCGAGCCCCGGGCCGATCGCCGTGGTCTGCCTCTCACCGGGGCGGATCCGGTGCGCACCACCGCGCAGGGGCTGTTACGCTTGTCCTCGGTCGTCACGACGACCACGGCTCTGTAGCTCAGTTGGTAGAGCGTTCGACTGAAAATCGAAAGGTCACCGGATCGACGCCGGTCGGAGCCACCACCACGAAGCCCCCTGGTCCGCCAGGGGGCTTCGTCGTTCCCGAGCACGGTGCGATTGGTCATGTGATGGCGTATGGCGTACCTCTATGCCTATATAGGCATAGAGGTCGCTGTGGCGCCGGTGACCGACCACGATGCTGTCGGCCTGCGCCGGTCCCGCGATCCATCGCGCGCCCGTGTCCCCGGCCGCCGGACGGCTGGGCGGTCACACCGCTCGGGGACGACGCGCGACGAACGGGCCGACAGGGCGGTCGGGACTCCGCGTCGCGGCCCGATGACCGGGCGCCGCCCCTCCGACGAGGCGCGGCATATGCCCAGAATCTGCCCCGTAAGGTGGGCCACGACCCTGCCCGGACGCCGATGCCCGGGTGAGAGACCACGAAGTGGAGGACGATGATGTCAGCCGACAACCCTGATCTCGCCATCGCCCAGGCGGCGACCCTGGAGCCGATCACGGAGATCGCCGAGCGCGCGGGCGTGCCCACGGAGGCGCTCGTGCCCTACGGCTCCTACAAGGCCAAGGTGGATGTGCGCCAGATGACCCCGAGCGGGAAGCAGGGGCGCCTGGTGCTGGTCTCGGCGATGTCCCCGACCCCGGCCGGCGAGGGCAAGTCCACCACGACCGTGGGCCTGGCCGACGCGTTCTCGCTCATGGGCCACCGCACCATGGTCGCGGCCGCGCGAGCCCGCGCTCGGCCCGATCATGGGCATCAAGGGCGGCGCGACCGGCGGCGGCCACGCCCAGGTGGTGCCCATGGAGGACATCAACCTCCACTTCACCGGCGACTTCCACGCGATCCAGATCGCGAACAACACCCTCGCCGCCCTCGTGGACAACCACATCCACCAGGGCAACGCTCTGGGCATCGACCCGCGCCGCGTCCAGTGGAAGCGCGTGGTCGATGTCAACGACCGCGCCCTGCGCAGGACCGTGATCGGCCTGGGTGGCGCCACCCAGGGCGTCCCGCGCGAGGACGGCTTCGACATCGTCGTCGCCTCCGAGATCATGGCCGTGCTGTGCCTGGCCACGGACCTGAAGGACCTGCAGGAGCGGATCGACCGGATCGTCGTGGGCTTCACCTACGACCGCAGGCCCGTCACCGTCGAGGACCTCGAGGTGGGCGGCGCGATCACGATGTCGCTGAAGGACGCGCTGTCGCCGAACCTGGTCCAGACCCTCGGCGGCACCCCCGCGCTCGTGCACGGCGGCCCCTTCGCGAACATCGCCCACGGCTGCAACTCGCTGGCCGCGACCCGGCTCGCGCTCTCGCTCGCGGACATCACCGTCACCGAGGCGGGCTTCGGCTCCGACCTCGGGGCGGAGAAGTTCCTGGACATCAAGGCGCGGGTGGGCGACCTCGCCCCCGACGCCGCGGTCGTGGTCGGCACGGTGCGCGCGCTGAAGATGCACGGCGGCCTCGCCAGGACCGACCTCGCGATCGAGGACATCGAGGCCGCGGCGCGCGGCACCGAGAACCTCGCCCGCCACGTCGAGAACCTGCGCAAGTTCGGCCTCGAGCCGGTGATCGCGCTGAACCGCTTCCCCACCGACACCGAGGCCGAGCTCGAGGCGGTGCTCGACTGGGCGAAGCAGACAGGGCTTCCGCGCCGCGCTGTCCGAGGTGTGGGCGAAGGGCGGCGAGGGCGGCCGCGCCGTCGCCGAGCAGGTCCTCGCCGCGATCGAGCAGGACGAGCCCGACTTCCACCACCTCTACGATCCCGCCGACGGGATCGAGGACTCCCTGCGCACCCTCGCCCGCGAGGTCTACGGCGCGAAGGACGTGGTCTTCGAGGACCGTGCGCCGGCGCAGCTGCGGATGCTGAGGCGCAACGGCTGGGACACCCTGCCGGTCTGCGTGGCGAAGACGCAGTACTCGTTCTCCGACGATCCCTCCGCGCTCGGCGCCCCGACCGGGCACGTCGCCGCACGTGCGCGATCTGGTGCCGAAGATCGGGGCGGGCTTCGTCGTCGCGCTCACCGGGGCGATCATGACGATGCCCGGACTGCCCAAGGAGCCGGCCGCCCTGCGCATGGGCGTGACCGAGACCGGGGAGCCCATCGGTCTGTTCTGAGCCGGGCCGGTCCGGGACGCCCTGCGCGTACCGGACCTCCGCTCCCCGGCACGGCGACGCCCGTGCCCGCTGATCGCGGGCACGGGCGTCGTCGTCGGTGTCGCTTGTCTGTGTCGTCGTCGGCGTCGCCGGTCAGCGCCGCTCGTCGCGCTCGGCGACCTCCCCGGCCTCGAGCTCGGTCTCGTCCTCGAGGTCGATGTCCAGCCCGTCCTCGTCCTCGACGTCCGCGGCGCCGCCCTCCGGCTCCTCCCAGTTCCGTCCGGTGAGGGGCGCGACGGTGTCCGTGACGACGTTCTCGGGGAACAGCTCATGGCCGCCTCCGTGCAGGTCCTCGTGGTCGTCGTCCGGCTCGTCGACGAAGCCGTCCTCGTCGTCATCGTCGTCGGACGGGGTGGCGAGCCGCTCGCTGAGCTCGTCGATCGCGTAGTCGCCGCCGCGCACGAAGCCGCGGCGGAAGGCGGCGCGCCCCACCATCACGCTCGCGACGGGGACGGTGAGCATCTGCGCGAGCAAGACGACCAGCAGGAACGCCGCGACGCTCCACGACCTCGCGGCCAGCGCCGCCCCGGCGAAGACCAGGATCAGGCCGAGCACCTGCGGCTTGGAGGCGGCGTGGATGCGCATCAGCACCCCGTCGAAGCGGTTCAGCCCGATCGCGGAGAGGACGCCCAGCAGGAGTCCGGCGCCGATCAGCACCGACGCGATGATCTCGACCGCGCTCATCGTGCACCTCCCGTCGGACCGTCCGCGAGCCGGTCGTCGTCCTCGAAGCCCCGGTCGCCCGCGTCGGAGCCGTCCGTCGTGCCGTCGAGGCCGAAGCCCTCCTCGGAGCCGTCGTCGGCCTCCTCCGCCGGGTCCGCCGCCCCGAGCACGCGGGCGTGCTCGTCCTCGGGCACGAGGGCGCCGTCCTCGGAGGCGGTGCCGGCCTCTTGACCGAACCCGTCCTCGCCGACGAAGCCGTCCTCGGAGACGAAGCCGCCCTCGGTGGCGAAGCCGTCCTCGGAGGCGGAGTCGGTCTCGAGGTGGATCGCCTCGTGCGGCCCGGTGTCCGCATCGGGCTCCTGGGGATGGGGGCGGCGCCGGCCCTGCATCGGGTCCTCCCGCGCGACGAAGCGCGCGAAGGTCACGGTGCCGATGAAGGCGAGCCCGGCCAGGCTCAGCATCGCAGGCCCCGCCCAGGCCGCGCCGGAATGCGCGACGTGGAGCGCCATGCCCATCACCACGAGGGTGACCAGGGAGTCGCTGGAGATCGCACGGTCCAGGATGGTGGGGCCCACGATCATGCGGTACACGATCGCGAGGCCGGCGAGGGCGAGGATCACGGCGTAGACCACCAGGACGACGTCGAAGGCGCTCATCGCAGACCCGCCTCCTCGAGGATCTCGCGGCGGCCGACGGCCCACAGCAGGCGCTCCTCCTGCGCCCGCACGCTCTCGCGGGCCTTCTCCACGGCCTCCGGGGTGCCCGCGTTGAAGGTGTGCAGGAACAGGGTGCCGGTGGCACGGCGCGCCTCGACCACGACCGAGCCCGGGATCAGAGTGCACAGCACGCCCGTGAAGGTCAGGAAGAAGTCCGAGCGGGAGGCCATCTGCACCGCGATCACGGAGCTCGGGGGTCGCGGGCCCGGACGCACCGCGAACCAGCCCACCTGCACCGCCGAGATCGCGCAGTCGGTCACGAAGCGCAAGACGAAGAGGGTGAAGCGCACCGGGCGCAGGGTCAGCTCGTGGCCGGTGGGCGGCATCGGGAAGAGCACGAAGACGAGCACGGCCACCAGGGCGCCGCCGAGCACGTTCTTCAGGTCGACCCCGCCCCACAGCAGGCACCACAGGGCCACGGCCGTGAGCACCCACAGCCAGGAGCGGCGCAGGTCGCGGATCCGTCGCGAGATCATCCGTCCACCTCCACGGCCACGCCGTCCTCGATCCGGTGGCCCTGGTCGTCGATCCGGTAGCGCAGGTCCCCGGCCGCCTCGTCACCGAGCACCGCACCCACGTAGGGGGTGCGCCGCAGGACCGAGTGCGCGGCCTCGTCGGCGTAGTTCATCAGCGGGCCAGCGAAGACGGTCAGCGCCAGGGAGAAGGCGATCATGGCGGTGGTCGCGCCGGTCATCACCTTCGGCATCGGCACGTCCCGGGCGATGATCTCCTCGCTCGGCTCCTGCCAGAAGGCGCGGTTCCAGATCTTCGCGATCGCGTACAGGGTCAGCAGGCTGGTGATGACGCTGACGGCGATGAGGATCCACCCGGCGGTGTTGTCATAGGCGATGCCGGCCTCGATCAGGCCGACCTTGCCGATGAAGCCGGAGAACGGCGGGATGCCGGCGAGGTTCATCGCGGGGATGAAGAAGAGCACCGCGATGAGCGGGGCGAGCTTCTGGAGTCCGCCGAGCCGGATGAGGTTGGTGGTCCCTCCGCGGTGCTCGATCAGCCCGGCGGCGAGGAACAGCGTGGACTGCACGGTGATG
Source organism: Brachybacterium sp. GPGPB12 (assembly GCF_038396325.1). Taxonomy (NCBI): domain Bacteria; kingdom Bacillati; phylum Actinomycetota; class Actinomycetes; order Micrococcales; family Dermabacteraceae; genus Brachybacterium; species Brachybacterium sp. GPGPB12. The sequence goes on from NZ_CP149573.1 coordinate 1,647,024, forward strand.
TGGTGGGCGACGTAGTAGATCGTCGCGGCCATCCCGAGCTGGGTGACCATGCCGATGCCGAACAGCATGTAGCCCATGTGGGAGACCAGCGTGAAGGACAGCACGCGCTTGAGGTCCGTCTGCGCGACGGCGCCCAGGATCCCGATGAACAGGCTCAGCCCGGCCGCGGCCAGCAGCAGGTTCGAGATCTGCGAGAAGGGGAACAGCGGCGTCTCCAGGCGCAGGATCGCGTAGATGCCGACCTTCGTGAGAAGCCCCGCGAAGACCGCGGTGACCGGTGCGGGCGCGGTCGGGTACGAGTCGGGCGACCAAGCGCTCAGCGGGAATATCGCGGCCTTGATCGCGAAGGCGACCAGCGACATCAGCTCCAGGATCATGCGGGTGCCGGGCTCGAGCCCGTCCAGCCGCACCGCGAGCTCGGCCATGTTGACGGTGCCGGCGGCGGCGTAGATCGCCGCGATCGCGGACAGGAAGATCACCGAGCTGAGCACGGAGACGATCACGTAGGTGGTCGCCGCGCGGACGCGGCTCGCGGAGCCGCCGAGGGTGAGCGAGCACGTAGCTCGAGGCCAGCAAGCACCTCGAAGCCGACGTAGAGGTTGAACAGGTCCCCGGCGAGGAACGCCATGGACACGCCCGCGACGAGGGTGAGGTAGGTGGGGTGGTAGATCGCCACCGGCGTCCGCTCGACGTTCTCGCTCACGCTCTGCGCGCTCGAGTAGACGAGCACCGCGAGGGTGACGAAGCTCGAGACGGTCAGCATCAGCGCTGTCAGGCGGTCCGCGACCAGCACGATCCCCAGCCGCGGGGTCCAGTTGCCGATCTGCAGGACCAGCACGCCCTCCTGGGTGACGTGCCAGGCCAGCACCAGCGCGATCGCGAAGATCGCCAGCGGCGTGACCACCGCGAGGCCGAGCTGCAGCCGGGTGTGGTGGCGCGCGAGCAGCGTGATCGCGGCGCCGACGAGCGGCGGCATCACGGGCAGGGCGAGGAGCGGCTCCATGCTCAGATGTCCTCCTCGTCGCTCGTGCGGTCGCGGATCTCGTGGCGCGCCGCCACGGCCTCCCCGCGGCGGAGCTCGCGGCGGCGGCGCGCGCTCTCGCGCAGCGAGTCGGCGTCGCCCTCGTCGGCTTCCGTCGCGTCCTGGGGGACGTCCTCGGCGCTGGTGAGGTCCGAGCCCAGCGGGTCGTCGTCCTCGTCGTCCAGCCCCTGGGACTGGGCGAGCGCGCCGCGCCGCGCCTCCTCGCTGAGAGCCTGCGACCAGGGCAGGCGCTCGGCGTCCTCGCTGCGACGCCGGCGACGGCGCGGCGACGCGCCGGTCCTCGACGTCGTCGGGGACCTCGTCGTGGCCGAACAGCCGCCAGGCCCGGTACGCGAGCGCCATGCCGAAGGCGGTGATGCCCAGCGAGATCACGATCGCGGTGAGCACCATCGCGAAGGGCGCGGGTCGGTCATCTGCTCGGGGTCGCCGCTGCCCTCGAAGGGCGGGGTCCCGATCGGTCCGGCGGCGACGATGAACAGGAGGTTCACGCCGTTCCCGGCGAGGACGAAGCCGAGCACGATGCGGGTCAGGGTGCGCTCGAGCACGAGATAGATGCCGCAGGCGATGAGCACCCCGGCGGTCAGGAGGAGGGCGAGGCTAACGGGCATCGGCATCGGCCTCCTCGTCGCTGGTCGATCTGGGCGCCGAGGGAGCGCAGGAAGTCGAGCATCACTCCGACCACCACGAGGTACACCCCGAGGTCGAACAGCGGCGCCGTCGGGAATTCCAGCTCGCCCAGCAGCCGGCACGTGCACCACGGGCGTCGCCTGGGAGAAGACGTTGGCGCCGAAGAGGACGGGCGGCGACCCCGGAGATCACCGCGAGCGCCATGCCGGCGCCGAGCACGAAGCCGGCCTGGACCGGGGCGGCCTCGGTGAGCTCGTAGCGCCCCCCGGCGAGATAGCGCACCGCGAGGGCCAGGCCCGCGACGAGGCCGCCCGCGAAGCCGCCGCCGGGCAGGTTGTGCCCGGCCATCAGCAGGTACACGGAGAACATCATCATCATCGGGAAGGCGATGCGGGTGATGACCTCCAGGATCACCATCCGCCGCTCGGGCGCGAGGGTCAGCCCGGCCGAGAGCCAGGTGCGCCAGCGGTTGCCGCCCGCGACGTCATCGGGGCGCGCATCGAAGTCGAGCGCGTTCTGCGGCAGGGCCGGGTCCGCGCGACGGCGCCAGATCGAGGTGCGCGAGGCGTCGAGGTCGCGCACGCGGGCGATGGGCCGCTCGCGCCGGGTCACGAAGATCAGCGAGGCGACGCCGGTGGCGACCACGAGCGAAGACGGAGATCTCGCCCATCGTGTCCCACACGCGGGCGTCGACCAGGGTCACGTTGACGACGTTGTGGCCGCCGCCGATCTCGTAGGCCGGCTCGATCAGGCCCGGGCCGAGGGCCTCCCGGTAGCGGGCGTCGGCGGCGTACAGGGCGCCGCCGCACAGCACGAGCGCGGTCGAGATCGCGATCGCCCATCGGCCCCAGGCGCCGATGCGCGCGGCCGGCGCGAGAAGTGCGGCGGCAGGCGGCGCAGGACGAGCACGAGCACGACGGTCATCGCGGTCTCGACCAGCACCTGGGTGGTGGCGACGTCGGGAGCGCCCGCGATCAGGAAGAGCACGGCCACGCTGTAGCCGGTGACGGTGATCAGGAAGACCGCCCGCAGACGGCGCCGGGAGCGCGCGGCGCCGATCGCCGCGAGCGCCGCGACGGGCAGGACGATCAGCTCGACCGGGTGCTGGAAGAGCACCAGGTTGTCCGGCGGCGGCGACTGGGTCAGCGCGACCGGGGCCACCAGCGCCAGCAAGCACCACGAGCATCGTGCCCAGGGTGTAGGGCAGCGAGCCCCGCTGGAACAGGGGCGTGATGATGATCGAGAGCTTGTCGACCGTGCGCAGGATCCGGCGGAAGCCTCGCTCGGCGTCGAGCACGTCGAGCGCCGGCTCGGGTGCCCAGGCCAGCGGGGAGACCGCCTTCTGGAGCAGCGCCACGGGCCGCGGGATCAAGCACAGGACGATGCCCAGGCCGAGGGTGATCACCGAGGCGAGCAGCGGAACTCCCAGGTGCGGGACGACCACGAGGTGGATCCCCTCCCCCGTCTCCGGGAGCACCGAGGCGTAGGTGCGAAGCATCTCCTCCAGCGGCGAGGTCAGCACGATCAGGGCGAGGGACGCCGCGGTGATCAGCGCGGGCGCGAGCAAATACAGCGGGGTGATGCGCACGGCGGCGACGCGGGGGGCGCCGGGCGCCGGGCCGAAGGCACCGCGCACGAAGCGCCAGGAATAGGCGACGGTGAGGACGGATCCGGCGACCAGCGCGATCAGGAGCAGGCGCGCCAGCCGCCCGCGTACCAGAGCGCCGAATAGATCGACTCCTTGGCGACGAAGCCGTACAGCGGCGGGACCGCGGCCATCGAGGCGGCCGAGAGCGTGCCGATCACCGCGAGGACGGGCGCGACCCGGCCCACGCCGGAGAGGATGCGCAGGTCGCGGGTGCCGAACCGCTTGTCGATGATGCCCACGACCATGAACAGCGGCGCCTTGAACAGCGCATGGGCGATCAGCATCGCGAGCCCCGCGAGCACCGCGTCGTGCGTAGCCAGACCCGAGACCGCGGCGAGGAAGCCGAGCTGGGAGACGGTGCCGTAGGCGAGCAGCGAGCTTGATGTCCGTCTGCCGCGCGCGCGCGCCAGCCGCCCAGCGAAGCATCGTCGCCGCGCCGAGCACCGACAGGACGACCGTGATCACCTCGAGGTGGGTCAGCGCCGGCGCCATGCGGAGGATCAGGTAGATGCCCGCCTTCACCATCGCCGCGGCGTGCAGGTAGGCGGAGACCGGGGTCGGGGCGGCCATCGCGCCGGGGAGCCAGAAGTGGGTCGGCACGAGCGCGGACTTGCTGGTCGCGCCCGCGAGCATGAGCACCATGGCGGTGATCAGGAAGGGGCCGGCATCGGCCCACATCGGATCCGCGACGATCTCGGACAGGCGCAGGGTCCCCGCCTCGGCGGCGACCATCAGCATGCCCACCAGCATCGCCAGGCCGCCGGCGGTGGTGGAGATCAGGGCGTTCAGCGCCGCACGGCGGGAGGCCTGCTTGTCCTGGTAGTGGCCCACCAGCAGATAGGAGAAGACGGTGGTGAGCTCCCAGAAGGTGTAGACCACCATGACGTCGTCGGCCAGGACCAGACCCACCATCGCGCCGGCGAAGGCGGTGAGCACGCCGGCGAAGCGGCCCAGCCCAGGCTCGGAGTCCTTGAAGTAGCGCGCGCAGTACAGCGAAGCACCATCGCCCCGATGCCGGTGGCGATCAGGCCGAGCACCCAGCTGAGGGTGTCCAGGCGGAAGGCGAGGTCGATCCCGAAGGCGGGGATCCAGGGGACGGACACCTCGACCGGCGCGTCCCCGAGGGTGCGCGGATCGAAGGTCGCCAGCCACACGGCGGAGGCGGCGGGCACCACGGCCAGGGGGTAGAACGCGCCGCGCCCGATCCAGCGGACGAGAAGAGGAGCCACGAGCGCCGCCACCATGTGGGCGAGCAAGCATCGTGAACACGGAATCTCCGTCCGGCGCGGGGAAAGGGCCAGGTGCCATCCTACGCGAAGGGGCCGTCTCGTTCCTGGGGCTCCGCTGATCTCACAGCAGGCGGGGCCCGCGGCGCGGGGCTCGGCGCTCCGTAGAGTGTGGTCATGATCTCGCCCCGACGGCTCCGTCCCCCGGTCGTCCCCTTCGCACTGTGGGACGGCGGCATGTCCGCCTTCAGCTCCGTCATCCTCACCTTCGTCTTCGCCACCTACGTGGCCAGCGGCGTCGCTTCCGAGGGCGCGGTCGGCGAGGAGGCGATCACCGCCGCGCAGGCCCATGGCTCCCAGGTGCTGACCACCTGGCAGTCGATCGGCGCGGTCGCCGTCGCGCCGCTCGCCCCGCCGCTGGGCAACCTCGCCGACTCCGGCGGCGCCCGCAACGCCCTGCTGCGCGGATCACGACGCTCGCCACCGTGGCGACCGTCGCGCTGATGCCGCTGGTGAAGCTCGACTCCGACTACCTCACCCTCGGGGCGGTGCTGATCGCGCTCGCGGTCGTGTTCAGCGAGCTCGCGGGCGTGTTCGTGAACTCGGTGCCGCCGGAGATCTCCACCCCCGCGAACCGGGGACGGGTCTCGGGGACCGCCTGGGCGGTCGGCTACTGGGGCTCGATCGTGTGCCTCGGCCTGGTGCTGGTGCTCTTCGTGATGCCCGGGACGGGGATGCTCGGCATCACCGGCGAGGACGGCTGGAACTACCGGGCGATCCCCCTGTTCGTGGCGCTGTGGATCCTCCTCGGGACGCTCCCGCTGATCTTGCGCGCCCCGCGCCACGCGGCCACCGCGCCCGGCGAGCGCTGGAACCCCTGGCAGGGCTACGCCTCGATCATCCGCCGCGTGCTCCGGGCGGTGAAGGAGGAGCCGGTGATGCTCCAGTACCTGGTCGCCTCCGCGATCTACCGCGACGGGCTCGGCGCCGTGTTCTCGATCGCGGGCGTCCTCGCCGCGAACGCCTACGGCTTCGGGGCGGTGGAGATCATCGTCTTCGGCATCGCCGCGAACCTCCTCGCCGGCGTCGGGGTGTTCCTCGGCGGGAGGGTCGACGACCGCGTCGGCCCCCGCCCCGTGATCATCGCCGGCCGCACCGGCATCATCGTGCTGGGCCTGGTGGTGCTCGCCTTCGAGCCGACGATCGTGTTCTGGGTCGCGGGCCTGGCGATCTGCCTGTTCGTCGGCCCCGTGCAGTCCGCCTCGCGGAACCTGCTCACCCGGCTGTCGCTCCCGGGCCGGGAGACGGAGAACTTCGGCCTCTACGCGACGACGGGCCGGGCGCTCGGGTTCCTCGGCACCGCGGCCTTCGCCGCGACCGTCGCGCTCTCCGGCGAGACCCGCACCGGCATCCTCGGGATCGTGATCGTGATGGCGCTGGGCCTGGTGGCGTTCCTGCCGATCCGGCTGGGAGCGGCGGGCCGCGCCGCCGCGGCCGCGCGCTCGGGAGCCTCGACAGCCTGACCTGGATCACACCCCCGACCGGGTTCAGCCGCCGGAGCGGGATCAGGCGAGGTCGGCGGGGTCCACCAGGAGGCCGTCGAGGTCCAGGACGTAGCCGCCGACGCTCTCGGCGATCAGCCCGGCGATCACCCCGATGCGCCGGTACGCCTCCTGCCAGCGCTCCGCGGTCGGGGCGTCCGGCGTCTCGATCGCGTCCTCCTCCGGGTTCGCGGTGACGTGGACCAGCTGGTAGTCCACGGCATCGCCCAGCCATTCGAGGGCGCTGAGGGCGACGGGGCGGGCACTGCGCCCCACCCGCACCTCGATCACGTCGCCGCCGGGCGGCGGCGCGGTGAGCCCGTAGCCGGTGCGGGAGGCCTCCTCAGGGGCGCGGTCCAGCTCCGCCTCCGGCTCGAGCGGCGCGAGCGGCCTGGGCGAGGGACTCCGGCGCGAGGGCGTGAGGGCTCGTGACCGTCAGGTCCCGCACGTGGTACGGATGCGGCTCGAGGCGGACGTGGCCGTCGGTGACGACAGCGCCGTACAGACGCCGTGCGAGCGCCCAGGCCAGGTCGAGGCTCTCCCGCTCCACGCCGAAGGGCGGCCCCTCGGGGAAGGCGCGGCCGTAGCCGTGGGAGTCGACCATGCCCTCGGGCACGGGGTCCTCGCGCACCCGCGGGGTCTCCAGGGTCCAGCGGCCCGCGCCGCGCGGCGTCCGGTCGGGGACCAGACGGACGTCGTCCCCGATCGCGATCGCCCCGTCCTCGTCCTCCCGGGCGGTGGGGCGGACGTTGAGGATCATCGTGAGCACCTCGGCGGGGTCGGTGTCCCGCGGCGGCTGCAGACGATGGCTGGTGCGGACCGGCTCGGTCACTCGTTGCTCCTCCTGGAGGGGGATCCGGGTGCGATGGAAGTTCTGCGCCGAGCGGGAGGGCGTGGGCCCGCGCTGGCCGAGATAGCGGTTGAGGTTCCCGGCGCCGCCGTAGGGGTTCTGCGACGGGCTGGAGAGGCGGAAGAAGCACAGCTGGCCGATCTTCATGCCGGGCCACAGCGCCACCGGGAGGGTCGCCATGTTCGACAGCTCCAGGGTGATGTGCCCGTCGAAGCCGGGGTCGATGAACCCGGCGGTCGAATGGGTCAGCGACCCCAGCCGGCCCAGCGAGCTCTTGCCCTCCAGCCGGGCGGCGACGTCGCCTGGAAGAGTGATCTGCTCGTAGGTCGAGGCGAGCACGAACTCCCCCGGGTGCGGCATGTACGCCTCGTCGGGATCGACGGCGACCTCGCGCGTGAGGTCCGCCTGCTCGATCGAGGGATCGATCAGGGCGTGCTTGTGGTTGTCGAAGAGGCGGAAGAAGCGGTCGATCCGCACGTCCACGGAGGCGGGCTGGATCATCGCCTCGTCGAAGGGGGACAGCCGCACCCGTCCGGCCTCGATCTCGGCCCGGATGTCTCGATCGCTCAGCGAGCACGGCGACCAGACTAGCCCCCCACCGGCGCAGTGCGTGAGCTCGTCCCGAATCGTCCCGGTTCGCGGACCACTCCGGAGAGGGGGTATGCTGTCTCCCGTTCGCTCGGACAGCAGGCCTCCTGCTCCGGCCGGGCACCGTGTCGCGGGTGTAGTTCAATGGTAGAACTTCAGCTTCCCAAGCTGACAGCGCGGGTTCGATTCCCGTCACCCGCTCTCGCGACCAGAGCCGCGATCTCCGTCCCCGGAGGTCGCGGCTCCGTCATGTCCGGGGTCAGGTCCAGGATCACGTCCGAGTGGGCCCGCGCCCTCCTCCCGCCTCGCCCCCCCGCCGCGGCGTGACGCGTTCCGATCCCCGCCGCGCAGGGGTCTGCGGCTTGCGGGTTCTGTCGAACGTCCCGGTGAGTGTAAGAATGCGGCATGCCCAAGATCATCGGAGGGTCGCTCGAGGAGCACCGCGAACGCACGCGGGAGAAGATCTTCGCCGCCCTGGCCGAGCCGCTGGAGACCCAGGAGTTCGAGACCATCACCTTCTCCCGCATCGCGGCCGCGGCCGGCGTGGGCCGCACCGCGATGTACAACCACTTCCCCGACCGCGAGACGCTCCTGATCGAGTACGCGATCCACGAGACGACGGACTACATCACCCCAGTCGCGGGCCGGGGTCAGCGACTCGGCGACCCCGCGCGAGGCGGTCATCGCCTACGTGCGCACCCAGCTGGAGCTCACCGTCTCCTTCCACGTCCCGCAGGCCGCGGGCCGGGCCGCCCTCACCCCCGACGCGGCCGCGCGGATGCGCGAGCACGTGGTGCTGATCGAGGAGGTGCTCAGCACGATCGTGGAGGCCGGGATCGCGGCGGGCGACTTCTCCGCCGACCTCGACGTGACCGGCACCGTCCGGATCATCAACGGCCTGCTCGTCGGCTCCTCCGCGAAGCGCTACCCGCGCGAGGCGCTCGAGCGCTTCGTGCCGCAGGGGCTCGGCGCGACCGTCTGAGCGCGCCGACGCCTCAGCCCCTGCCCCTGCGCTTCGTGCGGGTGGGCCGGGCGGTGACGGTGGCCTCGTGGCGGTCCTCCTCGTCGACCTCCCAGTCCATCGCGTCGAGGGAGTCCTCCGGGGTCTCCTCCGCGGTGCGGGAGAAGAGCGGGCGGGACAGCTCCTCGTGCTCGTCCTCGAGGTCCACCTCGGGCGCGGTGGCGGTGATGACCCAGCAGGTCAGCGCGATGATGATCGCGACCACGGCGATGCCCCAGCGGAGATAGGCACTGGTGCCGTCGGTGCTCATCCCCACCACGGCGCTCACCGCGAGCGCGGAGAGCAGCGAGGCGGTCAGCGCCAGCGGCGGCGCCACCGAGCCGATCACGGAGCGCAGGATGCCGGTGAGCACCGCCCCGCCGAGCGCGCCGGAGTGCCCCCAGGAGCCGGGGCCGCCGTAGCGGCCGGAGCCGATCACCGCGGAGGCGCCGGCAAGGGTCGAGGCGGAGCCGAGGGTCCACAGCCCCAGGCCCGCCGCGGTCAGCACCACGCCGACGACGAGGCCCGGCGGCGCGGCCGGGCCGAGCCCGAAGCCGGCCACCACAGGGGCGAGCACCGCGACGACCACGGGGGTCAGCGCGGCCCGGCGCACCATCTCGGGCGACTCGGGCAGTTCCGCGCCGTCACGGCCCTCGAGCATCGCCGCGCGGGTCTCCACGACCGCGTTCGCGCCGAGCCGGCGGGCGCCGTCCAGGAGCGAGGAGGTCATCAGCAGGACGGTCACGACGCCGAGGGCGACGCCGCCGAGCAGGGTGAGCGAGGCGGGGGTCGCCAGGTGCAGGGCCCGGTCCTCCCACACGGTCGCGGCGCGCGGGGCGAGCGCAGCGCGGAGACGACGGGGCCGAGTGCGCCGAGGCCGATCAGCACCGCGGCGAGCAGCAGCGCGCCGAGCGGACCGGTCGCGATGCCGCCCGCGGCGCGGCGCGAGCCGCTCTCCGCCCCGGCGCGGTCCAGCGGCGTGGAGGCCAGCGGCGGCCCCGCATGGCCGGCGACCACGATCAGCGCGCCGAGGCCGGCGTGGACCGCGAGGGCCAGGGCGAGGGAGGGCACACCGGCGGCGAGCACGGAGAGCACGGCGGCGATGAGGACCACGAGGGCGAGCGCCCCGGCGGCGGTCAGCGCCGAGGAGCCCAGGCCCGCGGTGAGGCCGAGCGCCCCGCCGGTGCGGGAGGTGCGGGCGGCGCGCGGCGACGGAGCCGCCCAGGCGATGGCCGGTGCCGCCCAGCAGCGAGCACCGTCGCGAGCGCGGCGAGGGCACCGAGGCCCAGCGCCGCGGCGACCACGACGTTCGGGGTGATGCCATAGAGGGCGAGCATGTCGAGGAAGGCGGAGGCGTACTGCGAGTCGTCCGTCTGGGAGATGAACTGGCTCAGGTCGCCGCCGAGCTCCTCGATCTGCGGCTCGAGTCGCTCGCGCGGCGTGTCGGTGCCGCCGGTGATCGCGGGATCGGTGAAGTTCTCGAGCCCTACGTCCTCGAAGCGGAGGTCCTTGTACTGCGAGGGGATCCACAGCGCCGCAGCGGCGACCGCGCCGGCGGCGCCGAGCACGGAGGGGATCAGCCCGCCCAGCTGCGCAGCGCACCGCGCTCGTGGCCCTCGCGGCCCGCATGGGGGACGACGGCGGAGACGCCCGCGGCGAGCGGCGCGGTGCCCAGCGCCAGCAGCCGTGACGACGAAGCCCTCGGCCGCGAGGACGGGCACGCCGAGCGCGACGCCGAGGGCGGCGCCGGCGGTCGCGACGGCGACGAGGTCGGCGCCGAGGGCCCCGCCGCGGCGCACCATGCGGGCGCTTGCGCAGGTGGGGGCCGCCGAGGTTGTCCTCGTCGTCGACGTCGAGCTCGTGCTCGTCGGTGCCGACCAGCACCGCGGCCGCGGCCGCGCCCGCCTCGACCGGGGCCGCGCTGGCCCGCACCACGAGGGCGGAGATCGCGGCGCCCGCGGCGAGGGCGATGAGCGCCGGCCCGGCCGTGGTCTGCAGGAACCACACCGCGATCACCACGGGCGCCGCGGCGAGCGCGAGCGCGCCGGCGACCGTGAGCGCCCCCAGACGCGGGAGCATCGCCCCGCGCCGCTCGGGATCGACGCCGAGCGCCGCGAGCTGGATCGCCAGGCCCCGCCAGGCCGCGAGCGGGCCGAGCGCGAGCCCGACCAGCAAGCATCGCCGAGCGCAGGATGCGGTCGTCGGTCCCGCCGGGGGCCAGGTACACCACCACGGCGAGCGGCGCCCCACCCACAGCAGGATCGAGGCGGAGGACAGCGGCGGCGCGCCGAGCCGCCGTCCGAGCGTCGGGTCCACCTCGGCGCTGTCCTCGTCGCGCCGCGGCCGGGTGGGCACGACCGCCCCGGCGACGAGCGCGGCCACGGCCAGAAGGCCGAGGACGAGCAGGGTGACGGCGAGATCGTCGCCGAGGGGGAATTGCGTGATCAGATCCACGGGTCGGCTTCAGCTTCTGTCGGCGTCAGAGGTCAGGCGAGCAGGGAGAGGTCCAGATGATCCAGGCCGCCCTCGACGACTCGGATCGGTACCCCCCAGTCCTGCTGGTGCATGTGGCAGGCGGGGAACTCCACGGCCGGGTCCGCGTCGCAGGAGGCGGCGCGGGCGCTGACGTGGAGGACGCCCTCGGTGTACGCGGGGTCGAGGGTGACGGTGCGCTCGAGCGCGGTGTCCACCCCTCCCCCGGCCTTCAGCATCGAGGTGGGGGTGGTCGCGATCGTGACCTGCGTGGACGGTCCGAGGGAGTCGTCGAGCTTGTGCCCGGGCGGCGGCGTGAACAGCACGCGCACGGTGAGCGGGCCGGGACCCACCTCGGTCGCGGGCCGCTCGGAGCGCTGGGCGCCCTCGTCGATCACGCGCTCAGCGGCCTTCGCGACAGGCACCCAGGTGATGCGGTGCGCGCCGGACTCGACGACGATCAGCTGGCCGATCCCGTCCACGGGCGGGCCGACGATCGCGTCGGAGGGCTCCTTGAGGTCGGTCGCGACGGTGACGACCTCGCCGGTCTCCTCGTCCAGGAGGCGGATCGCGCCGTTGTAGGTGTCGGCGATCGCGATGCGCCCGTCGGGCAGGGCGGTCACGCCGAGCGGGTGCTGGAGACGGGCCCGGTCGAGCGGTCCGTCCACATGGCCGAAGTCGAACAGGCCCTTGCCCACCAGGGTGCTGACCTGCATGGTCTGCGGGTCCAGGAGCCGCACCGCGGAGGACTCGGAGTCCGCGATCACGATCCGGCCGTCGGGCATCTCGTCGAGGCCCGAGGGGCGCGCCCACCAGGAGGTGACGGCGGGGCCGTCGACGAGGCCCTCCTGGGTGGTGCCCGCGAGGACCAGCAGGGCGCCGGTGACGGGGTCGTAGGTCCACAGCTGGTGGATCCCGGCCATCGCGATCACGGCGCGGTTCAGGGAGTGGCTCCAGGTGAGGTCCCAGGGGGTGGAGAGGCTGTAGGTGCGGGCATCGCCCTCGCCGCGCGCGGCGCGGCTCGCCCTGCATCCACTGCTCGCCGGTGCCGGCGACGGTGACGACCTCGGTCGTGGTGCGGGAGCGCAGCAGGCGGTCCTGCCCGATCTTCACGCCGCGCAGGCAGTGCCCGGCTGTGTCGGCGACCAGGAGGTCGTAGCCGACCTCCTGGGCGACCTCGGCGGGCAGGGCGAGGACGCCGTTGGGCTCGGCGAACTGGGCGGTGTCCTCGTCGCCGTCGGCATGGCCGCGCTCCCCGGTGCCGATGATCGCGTCGACCGTCGCGCCGTCGGCCTGGAAGACGACCAGGCGGTGCTGACCCGCGTCGGAGACCACCAGCCGGCCGTCGGGCAGGACGGCGAGCTTCGAGGGGAAGCGGAGGGTCTGCTCGGACCGCTCGGCGAGGACGGTCGGCGCGGGCCCGCGGCGCAGCGAGCCGTCGGCCTCGCCCTCGGCGACGAGCTCGGCGACCAGGCGGTCGAGGTTCGCGGCATGGCCCTCGCCGGAGAGGTTGCCGGCGATCCGGCCGTGGGTGTCCAGGACCATCAGGGTGGGCCAGGCGCGGGCGCCGTAGGCGCTCCAGGTCTCCAGCTCCGGATCGTCGATCACGGGGTGGGAGACCTCGTAGCGCTCGATGTTGGCCTGCGCCGCCTCGGGGTCCTTCTCGAACTCGAACTTCGGGGAGTGCACGCCGATGACGACGAGCTCATCGGCCCACTTCTCCTCGAGGGGGCGCGGCTCGTCCAGGACGTGCAGACAGTTCACGCAGCAGAACGTCCAGAAGTCCAGCAAGCACGATCTTCCCGCGCGCGTCTCGAGGTCCAGCTCGGCGCCGCCGGTGTTCAGCCAGCCGCGGCCGCGCAGCCGGCGAGCCGTGGGCGCGGGAGGTCAGGGGCGCGGAGGGGTCCGACGAAGTGGTCATGGGGTCCAGTGAACACCGGATCTGCGCCCGGGGGCCAACTCGAGTGACATGCGCGGACATCCGCGCGGGCTCGCCTCCCGGGTCACCAGGTCGCGATCCAGGCCGCGAGCTCGGGATCGGTGAGGGAGGTGAGGGCGAGGTCCGCGGGCGGGACGGGGTGCCCGGGCGCGGGGACCGCGATGAGACGCGACCCCGCGTCGCGGGCGGCGCGGGCACCGGTCCCGGAGTCCTCCAGGGCCAGACAGTCCTCGGGCCGCTGGCCCAGGGCGCGGGCCGCCGCGGCGTACATGTCGGGGGCCGGCTTGGGGTTCTCGACGGTGTCCGAGGCCTCCAGGACGGTGAAGTGCTCCCGCAGGCCGCCGGCGACGAGCTTGTGGTCCAGCGCCTCGAGCCAGGAGTTCGAGGCGCGCACCCAGCGGCACCCGGGCCGCCGCCGCCCGCAAGCACCTCGGCCGCGCCGGGCAGGGTGCGCACCCCGCCGGAGAGCTCGTGGTCGAACTCGCGGTGCAGGTCGGCGAGGACCTCTTCCACGGTGTGGCCGGAGCGGCGGGCGATCAGCTCGGCGGCGACCTCGATCGTCGAGCCGTGCGGCGACGGCGTCGTCCTCGGGGGCCAGGACCGCGCCGCGTGCGGCGACGACCGTGTCCTGGGCGCGCCGCCACACCGACTCGGTGTCCAGCAAGAGGCCGTCGCAGTCGAAGACGACGGCGCGCGGGGTCCAGTCGCCGAAGGCGCGGGCGAAGCGGTCGGGCGAGGTGCTCACCGGCGGGCCTCCCAGCTCGAGATCCAGTCGGCGAGGACGGGGTCCTCGAGGGAGTCGAGCCGGCGCGGCGCGACGGGGTCCTGCCCGGGGATCGACGGCACCGCGATGAGCCGCATCCCGGCGGCGAGGGCGGCCCGGGCGCCGGTCTCCGAGTCCTCCAGCGCCAGGCAGTCGGCGGGGTCGGCGCCGAGCGCCGCAGCGGCGGCGAGGTAGAGGTCGGGGGCCGGCTTCCCGGCGGCGACGTCGTCGAGGGAGACCCGGGCGTCGAAGGCGCCCGTGAGGCCGAGCGCGTCGAGGGTCCGCTCGAGCAGGTCCCGGGGAGAGTTCGAGGCGACGGCGACGGGGCGCACCGCGGCGACCGCCCGGACGGTCCTGACCACCCCGGGCAGCGGCACGAGCGGCTCCTCCAGGCGCTCCTGGTGGGCGGCCATCAGCTCCGCCCCGGCGCGGTGCGGGTCCTTGCCGATGGCCTCGGCGATCGTGGTGACCACGACCTCGATCGGCCGGCCGGTCAGGGCGCGGCGCACCTCCGGGGCGAGGGAGGCGCCGTGGTCGGCGAGATAGTCCTCCTGCGGCGCGAGCCAGCGCCCCTCGGTGTCCACCAGCAGTCCGTCGCAGTCCATCACCACGGCGGCCGGGGACCACGCGGGCGGCCACGTCTCCAGCGGGGAGGGTGCCAGGAGGGCGCCGGGGTCGCTCGCATCGCTCATGGGCCCAGCCTAACGATCACCGCGGCCCCGGCGTCCAGCGAGCTCCCGCCCGCGGAGCGGCCGCTCAGGCCGACACCGCCGCGAGCCCCTGCTCCAGGTCGGCGAGGATGTCGTCGATGTGCTCGATGCCCACGGAGAGGCGCACGAAGCCGGGGGCGACGCCGGCGGCGCGCGGCTCCTCCTCGGTCAGCTGCGAGTGGGTGGTCGAGGCGGGGTGGATGACGAGGCGCGCGCACGTCGCCGATGTTCGCCACGTGCGAGTGGAGGGTGAGGGCGTCGACGAAGCGGCGCCCGGCCTCGAGGCCGCCGGGCGCTCGAAGCCGAGCACGCCGCCGGAGCCCTGCGGGAGATAGCGCTGTGCCCGCTCGTGGTGCGGGGAGGAGGGCAGGGAGGCCCAGGTGACCGTGCCCACCCGCTCGTCGGCCTCGAGGAAGTCGGCGACGCGGCGGGTGTTCTCCAGGTGGCGCTCCATCCGCAGCGGCGGCGTCTCCAGGCCCTGCCCGATGAGGAAGGCGTTGAACGGGGAGACGGCCGGGCCCAGGTCGCGCAAGCAGGTTGGTGCGGGCGCGGGTCGCGAAGGGGCCGGGCACGCCGGCGAAGACGAGGCCGTTGTAGGACTCGTCGGGCTCGGTGAACTGGGGGTACTTCTCGGCGTGGGCGGTGAAGTCGAAGTCGCCGCCGTCCACGATCGCGCCGGCGATCGAGGTGCCGTGCCCGCCGAGGAACTTGGTCGCCGAGTGGACGACCACGTCCGCGCCGTGCTCGAGAGGGCGCAGCAGGTACGGGGTCGCGACGGTGTTGTCGACGATCAGCGGGACGCCGACCTCGTGGGCGACGTCGGCGAGGGCGCGCAGGTCCGGGATGTCCTGCTGCGGGTTCGGGATCGACTCCACGAAGAAGGCGCGGGTGGTCCCGTCCGCGGCGGCGCGCCAGGAGGCGGGATCGGTCGGGTCCCCGACCCACTGCGGGGTGATGCCGAGGCGGGTGAGGGTGTGCTTGAAGAGGTTGAAGGAGCCGCCGTACAGGCTCGGGGAGACGGCGATCGAGTCGCCGGCCCCGGCGAGGTTCAGGATCGACAGCGTGATGGCGCTCTGCCCGGAGGCGAGCAGGAGCCCGGCCGCGCCGCCCTCGAGCGCGGCGATGCGGTCCTCGACCGCGGCCTGGGTGGGGTTGGTGATGCGGGTGTAGATCGGGGCGGCCTCGGCCAGCGCGAAGCGGTCCGCGGCGGACTGCGCCGAGGGGAAGACGAAGCTGGTCGTCTGGTGGATGGGCAGGGCGCGCGAGCCCGCGTCGGTGTCGGGGGTCTGGCCGGCGTGGACGGCGAGGGTCTCGAACTTCTGGGGCTGGTGCGTCATGACTGCGCTCCTCCTGGGCGTCGGGGGTTGCGCTCAGCCTGTCCACCGCGCGCCGGCGGGGCGAGGACTGTGAACGTCTGTGTCGCCGAGCTCGAGCGGCTCCCCGTCCCAGCGGCGGCGCGGCCAGCGGTCGTGGTAGGCGATCAGCACGGTCCCGCCCCAGTCCGCGAGCGCGGTCTCGAGCCGGGTCGCGACACGGGGTATGGAGGGCATGGATCAGCTCCTCGGCGCGGAGGGACGGCGGGCGCGGGGCTGATCACACACGCATGGTCGCCACCGTAGGGGCCGCGCCCCGGCGGCATCGAGCGAATTACCCGCCCAGCGCCGCGACGGCGGAGCGGATCCCGGCGGGGTCGCCGATCCGGCGGGGGTCCCGGGGGAAGTCCTCGAGCGCGGCGGCCGACGCCCGCGCATCGGTCCCGGACAGCGGCGCGACCAGCGCGACGCGCACGCCGCCGCCCGCGGCCTCGAGCACCCGTGCCGCGTCCTCGGGATCGGCGCCGCTGGCCTGGACGAGCATCCGCACGGTGCGGGCGACGAGCTTCTCGTTGGTGGGGCGCACCTGGATCATCAGGTTGCCGAAGGTGGTCCCGAGCCGGACCATCGTCGCGGTGGAGAGGGCGTTGAGGGTGAGCTTCTGCGCCGTCCCGGCCTTCATGCGGGTGGAGCCGGTGACCACCTCGGGGCCGACGTCGAGGAGGATCGCATGGTCCGCGAGCGGGGCGAGCGGCGCGGCGGGGTTCGCGGAGATCAGCGCGGTGGGCATCCCTGCGGCGCGGGCGGCCTCGAGCGCACCGGCCACGAAGGGGGTGCGGCCGCTCGCGGCGAGGCCGATCACCACATCGCCCTCGCGGCACTGCTCGCGCACCAGCCGCGCGCCCTGCGCGGCGGAGTCCTCGGCGCCCTCGACCGCGGTGAGGAAGGCGCCGGGCCCGCCCGCGAGGTGGGCGGTGACCATCGACTCGTCGGCGTCGAAGGTCGGGGCGAGCTCGACCGCGTCGAGCACCGCGAGCCGGCCCGAGGTCCCGGCCCCGAGGTAGTGGACGGTGCCGCCGTCCGCGATCGCCGCCACGCACGTCTCCACCAGCGCGGCGATCTCGGCGGACCGCGCCTGGACCGCCGCGGCGACGGTCGCGTCCTCGCCGAGGATCACGTCGACCATCCCGCGGGCGTCGAGGGTGTCCAGCTCGGCGCTGGCGGGATTGCGCTCCTCGGTGGGCGAGGCGAGCCCCACCAGGTCGACGTCGAGGTCGCTCGGGTCCCTGCGGGGGTTGCTCACGTGGTCTCCAATGATCGGTGGGCGTCGCACGGGACAGCGTAGGACAGGCGGGGCGGGCCCTACGATGTGGGGACGCTCGACGGGGAACGCTGGAGGAGGGAGCCGTATGCGCCAGCACCTGGTGCTCGCCGGGGATGTCGGGGGGACGCGTTCGCGGCTGGTCGCCGCGTCGGTGGACGGCGGGCTCCTCGCGCAGGCCGAGGGGCCGGGAGCGAACCTCCGCTCCTCGGGACCGGCGGCCTTCGACACGCTCGCGGCCACGATCGCCGAGGTGCTCGAGCAGACGCGGCACGCGCGCGCACCGCCGACGCGGGCGCCGACGACGACACCTCCGACGGTCCGGCCGGCCCGCTCGCCGACGACCCGGCCGAGGTCGCGGCGGTCGCGCTCGGGATCTCCGGGGCGGGGCCGGCGCGTGCGGCGGAGGTCCGCGCCGCGGTCGGCGAGCGCCTCGGCCCGCTCGGGATCCCCGCCGAGCGCCTCCTGGTCACCGACGACCTGCACACCGCCTTCCTCTCCGGAGGGGTGGGCGACGACGGCCTGCTGGTGCTCGCCGGGACCGGCGCGGTCGCGGTCCGCTTCCGCGACCGCGAGGCGATCGCCCGCCGCGACGGGATGGGCTGGTCGCTGGGCGATGTCGGCTCCGCGGTGTGGCTGGGGCGGCGCACCCTCGAGGCGGTCGCCGCGGACCTCGACGGACGCGGCCCCCGCACCCTGCTGACCGAGGAGGTCGGCGCCGCGCTGGGCCTGGACCTGCGCGAGGGGCTCCGCCCGCCCTCGCCCACCGGCGACCCGCGCCAGGACCTGATCCGCGCGCTCGACGAGCACCTGCCCGCCGGGGCGCCGGCGGCGCTGGGACGCTTCGCCCCGCTGTCCGCCCGGGTGCGGGAGGACCCGGTCGCCCACGGCATCCTCTCCGCCGTGATCGAGCACGTGCTGGACACGGTTCAGGCGCTGGATCCGGAGGCGGTGTCGCCCGTCGTGCTCGCCGGCTCCGTGCTCACCGGCCCGGGCCCGATCCATGACGAGGTGACGGCCTCGCTGCAGGACCGTCGCCGCTCCGTGAGCCCCGCGCCCGACGGGTCGCCGGGCGCGCTGCTCGCTCGCGCGCGAGCTCGCGGGCCGGATTGCCGGCTGATCTCCGCGGCGCGGTGCAGATCCAGGCCTCCGCGGGCGCCGCGGACCTCGGCCCGCTCACGGCCACCGCACGTCGCCTGGTGTGCCACCAGGTGGTCCTGGCCTATCTCATGACGACGATCATCACGACGCTCGGCGTCTCCGCGGTGATCACCGCGGTCGCCTGAACCGCCCCCGCGCGGAGACTAGGATGGCGAGCGTCAGCAGGCCGTCCACCCGGAAGAAGGCTCCTTTCGATGCCCGAGCTCCACGACCAGATCCCCACCCGTGAGAAGGTGCTGATCATCGGCGCCGGCCCCGCCGGACTCGCCGCCGCGGCGTCGCTGAAGGCGCTCGAGGTGCCCTTCGACATCGTGGACCGCGCCGACCACGTCGGCGGCATCTGGGACCCCGAGCGGGAGGACTCCCCGATCTGGCCGACGATGGAGATGATCTCCTCGCGCGAGCAGACCCAGTACGAGGACCTCCTGCGGCCGGTCTCCTTCCCCGAGTTCCCCACCCCCGCGCACATGGCGAAGTACCTGCGCGCCTACGCCTCCCGCCACGGGATCACCGACCACTTCCGCCCGCGCACCGCCGTGCGCGCCGCACGCCCCTTCGGGGAGGGCGTGTGGGAGGTGGAGCTCTCCACCGGCGAGATCGGGATCTACCGCGCAGTGATCTCCGCGCACGGCATCTCGCAGCGCCCCCACCGCCCCGACTGGGCCGCCGACGTCCCGAGCACGGTGCAGGTCGTGCACTCCTCGGAGTGGACCGGCGCCGACGGTCTCGAGGGCAGGCGGGTGCTGGTCGTCGGCTCGGGCCAGTCCGCCGCGGACATCGCGGTCGACGCCGCCCGTCGCGCGCTCGAGGTGCGCTGGTCGATGCGCACCGGCCACTGGGTGGTGCCGCGCCGCATCGCCGGGATCCCCGGCGACGTCGCCTCCGCGCGCGAGCCCGCGATGCTCGGCGGGCTGAACGCGAGGATCGCGGAGACCGTGGTGCGACGCACCGTCGGCGACCCGGTCGAGGCCGGTCTGCCCCGCCCGGCGCGCCCCTGCTCGAGGACCGCGTGATCGTCTCCGACGACCTGCTGCAGCGGGTCCGCGAGGGGCGCATCACCCCCGCCGGCGACGTCCAGGGCGTCGACGCCGAGGGCGTGGTCACGCACGCCCGCGGCCGCGACGCCTTCGGCACCGACACCTACCGCGCGGACCTGATCGTGCTGGCCACCGGCTACGAGACGGGGGCCGACCACCTCCCCGCGGACCTCGTGCCCCGCACCGCGAGCGGCGAGAGCGACCTCTTCCTCGGCGCCTTCGCCCGCGGCCGCGACGACCTCGTGATCCTGGGCCAGCAGCGGGTCTCCGGCGGCGTCGTCGCCGCTCCTCGTCGAGCAGGCCGACATCGCCGCCTACATGCTCGCCGCGACCCGTGACGGCGGCACCTCCCCCGCGCTCGAGCAGTTCCGTCGCGTGCGCCGCGGCGCCGAGGCCGCGATCCCGGCCCGTCCCGCCCCCGCCTCCGGCGGTCTGCGCGGCCGGCTCGAGACCGCCGTCGGCACCCGCCGCGTCACCCCGCGCGAGGTCCCCTCCGGCGCCGGCGCCGAGGAGAGCCTGGTCCCCGCCGTGGACCGCGAGACCCAGCTCGCGCGGCTCCGTTCGGTGCGCGCCTCTTCGGCTGAGCAGTCCCCGGGGGTCGACGCCCCGCCGCACGCTCCGACGAAGGGGCCCGCGCGCCGGCGCGGGCCCCTTCCTCGTGCGGTCAGCCGCGGCGCCCGCGGTTCCGCAGCGCCGCCACGCCGGCCACGAGCGCGATGAGCACCACGACGACGAGCACGAGCGTGCCCGCGGACTGCTGATCGGCGAGCGCGTCGGCCCGCCAGGTGCGGCCGGTCGCGCCGAACCAGCTCGCCGCCAGCGGCCTCTCCCAGCCGCGCGGCGCGATCCCCCGGCGCCGCCCAGCAGCAGCGGGACCGCCGCGACCCAGGCCCGACGCGGCGCGGGCGCGAGCCTCACGGCGAGCGCGATCAGCGCACCGGCGGCGAGAGCCAGCGGCTGCAGCGCGAGATGGGCGGCGTGGCTGTCCAGGGCGGCGCGGAGCAGCGGCGGGCTGATGTAGCAGGCGGCGAGCAGCAGCGGCCCGGCCGCGGCGAGCGCCGCCGCGAGCGGCCAGCGCCCCTCCAGCAGGGTGCGCAGACGCGGCGGGATCGTCATCGCGCGACCCAGCAACACCCCGGCGGGCACGAGCAGCAGCACGTGCTGGAGGACGTGGGCGGAGACGAGCACCTTGCCGTACACGTTCAGAGGGCCCGAGGTCAGCGGCGACGAGCGCGGCGGCCCCGAGCAGGAGGCGCAGGTCGCGTCCACGCGGACGCGGCGGGGCGCTCGGCCTCCACCACAGCAGCAAGCAGGACGCAGGCGAGCGCCGCCCCGAAGGGGTCCGGGCGCCACTGCCCGAGCACGGTGACGAGGTCCGGGGCGGGAGGCAGGGGGTAGCCGGTGAGCGTGCCGGCGGTGCCCGCCGGCGGGGTGCCCTCCTCCGCGGGCGGCGGGGAGGAGCTCATCGCCGCGGCGAGCGCGACGGCGAGCCCCATCAGCGCCAGCTCGAGCAGGGCGAGGCGCCGGTAGGTCCCCAGCGCCCGGCGCCCCTCGGCGTCCGTGCCGAGCCCGGTGGCGAGCTGGCGGCGCTGGAGCGCGCCGAGCAGGCCCAGGAGCAGCGAGCACCACGGCCTTGCCGAGCCCGATCTGCACGTACGCGCTGGTGAGGAGCTCCGCGGGGGTGTTCATACGCACCACGAGCGCGAGCACCCCGCTCAGCGCCAGGGCGATCCAGCAGATCAGCGCGAGATGGGAGTAGCCGCGCGCGACGCGCACGTCGTCGCGGCCGCGATCGGTGAGCACCTGCAAGCACGGCGAGGCCGCCCAGCCAGATCCCCACCGCCAGCAGGTGCACGAGCATCGTGGAGGTGGCGATCTCGTGGGTCTCGTCGCCCGCGGCGTGCCCGGTCATCGCGGCGGAGAAGGCGACGACGGAGGAGAGGACCGCGACGGCGCGGGCGAGAGAGGCGGAGGTGCCGAGCACGGCGACGGTGGTGGTCGCCGCGGCGGCCAGCGGCCCGCACAGGAGCCAGACGCCGAGCTCCGTCGCGAGGAACACCCCGAGGTCGGAGCCGAAGCGCGGCGAGCCGACGGGTCGCCCGGTCGCGATCGCGTACGAGAAGGCGAGGGAGGCGCCGCGGGCGAGGGTGGTGGCCGCGGCGGCGCCCGCGACGATGCCGAGGGCGCGGGTGCGGTCGGCCTCCTCGCGCAGGAGCCAGCCGGCGACCACGGCGCCGCCGAGGGTCAGTGCGGCGGCGAGGTCGGCGAGGGTCGCGGCGACCGGGGCGCCGATCCGGGCGACGGGGCCCGCATCCAGCAAGACGAGGTTGTCGCCGCCGGCGGCGTCGGCCGCGAGCACGGCGAGCAGGCTCAGCACCGCGAGGGCGGGCAGGAGGGCGAGGAGGGTGCGGCGCGGCGTCATGAGGCGATCACCAGTCCCACCCAGAGGGCGCCCATGCCGGTGCCGACGCTGAGCATCAGGTAGGCCAGCGCGATCGAGTAGGCGCCGCGGCGGGCGAGCACGACGATGTCGTGCGCGGCGGTGGAGAGCGTGGAGAGCCCGCCGCAGAAGCCGCCGCCGAGCAAGACGTAGAACACGCCGCCCGCACCGGTGGCGGAGCCGAGCCGCGCCACGACGATGCCGAGCAGGAAGCAGGCCGCGACGTTGACCAGGAAGGTCAGCCAGGGCACGAGCCGCTCCCCGTTCTCGATGCCGCGGGCGGCGATCATGCGGGTGCCGGCGGTCTGCACGCCCCAGCGGGCGACCGCCCCGAGCCCGCCGCCCACGCAGACCACGGCCAGGCTGAGGACGAGCCGCAGCGCCGTCATGCCGCCCCTCCGTCCGTCGCCTCGAGCCCCCGGGCGCCGAGGCGGTTGCCCAGCAAAGCAGGCCGAGGACGACCGCGCCGAGGCACAGCGCGAGGGTCAGCGCGGCGTACAGCAGGGCCAGCAGCGGGAAGTCCGCGCCGATCATCGCCGAGCCCTCGAGCACCACGGTGGACATGGTGGTGAAGCCGCCGCACAGCCCGGTGCCCAGCAGCCGGGCGCATCCACGGCCGCCCCTCGCGCACCTCGAGCACGCCGTTGAGCGCGCCGAGCCCGAGGGAGCCCAGCACGTTGACGGTGAGGGTCGTCCACGGCATCTCGACCAGCGTGGGGGTGGTCACGGCGGGGTCGAGCACGGTCAGCAGGAAGCGGAGCATCGCCCCGAGCGCCCCGCCGGCGGCGACGAGCAGGGCGATCCGCCAGCTCGCCGGCGCCGGACGGACCGGGCCCGAGACGAGGGTCTCGGAGTCGGCGACGACCACGTCGCGCAGGGCCGCCATCTCGACGGTGTGCATGCGGGGGTCGTCGCGCCGCGGCGGCGGGGAAGCGGGCGGGCTCGAGGTCACCGCACAAGGGTACTAAGGAGCGATCCCTCGCCTCTCAGCCCCAGACCAGGCCCAGGGAGGGGTCCTCGAGCACGGCGGAGACGTCGCGCAGCGACTCCGCGCCGAGCGCCCCGTCGATCAGGCGGTGGTCGAAGCTCAGCGAGAGGGTCGCGACCCGGCGCGGCTCGATCCGCCCGTCCACCACCCACGGCTTCTCCTTGATCGCGCCGACGCCGAGGATGGCGGACTCCCCCGGGTTCAGGATCGGGGTGCCGGAGTCGATGTCGAAGACGCCGTAGTTGGTGATGGTGATGGTGCCCTCGCGGGTGTCGCGCAGGGAGGTGCGCCCGGCCCTCGCGGTGCGGGCGAGCTCCCCGATCCCCTCGGCGAGCTCCCGCGGCGTCATCAGGTGCGCGTCCTTCAGGTTCGGGACGATGAGGCCGCGCGGGGTCGCAGCGGCGATGCCGAGGTTGACGTAGTGCTTGTAGACGATCTCCTGGGCGTCCTCGTCCCAGGAGGCGTTGACCTCGGGATTGCGGCGGATCGCGACCAGCGGCGCCTTCGCGATCACGGCCAGGGGGCTGACCTTCACGTCGGCCCATTCGCGCGAGGCGCGCGCCTGGGAGACGATCCGCGTGACGCCGGTCATGTCGATCTCGTTGAACACCGTGACGTGCGGGGCGGTGAAGGCGGAGGCCACCATCGCCTCGGCGGTGCGCTTGCGGACCGAGCGGATCGGGACGCGGGTGGTGCGCTCATCGCTCGTGACGCCGGAGAAGGGCTGGTCACGGGTGGTCTTCATGACGTCGCCGAGGTGCTCGGGCGCCTGCGGGGACTCTTCGGGGAAGTACGCACCGGCGCCGTCGTGAGCGGCGGGCTCCGCGCCGTAGGAGCGCCGCTGGGCGTTGAGCACGTCCTGCCGGGTGACGGTGCCCTCGGGGCCGGTGGCAAGCACGTCGTGCGCCGCGATCCCGAGGTCGCGGGCGAGCTTGCGCACCGGCGGCTTGGCGAGGATCCGGTCGATGGGGACCTGTTGCTCCGCGGCGGGTCGCGCGGGCTGGGCCCGGCGTCGGCGGCGGCGCGTGCCCGTGGCCCGCTCCCCGTAGCCGACGAGGTTCTTCGGCTCCTGCGCGGCCGGCGCGCCCTCGCCCTCGCTCGGGGCGTCGGGCTGTTCCGCCTGCCCCTGGGCCTGCTCGGCGGCCTGCTCCGTCGCCTGGGCGGAGAGCTCGGCGGCCGACGGGTCCGCCTCTGCCGCCGCGGCGGGGGCCGGGGACGGGACGGCCCCGCCGGTGGTGTCCACGCGCATCAGCGGGGCGCCGACGGGCACCTCCTCGCCGACGGCGACGAGGATCTCGACGACGGTGCCGGCGACGTGGCTGGGCGACTCGACGGCGCTCTTGGCGGTCTCGACCTCGACGACGGGGTCGTTGATCTCCAGGCGGTCGCCGACGGCGACCTTGATCTCGAGGATCTCGGCCTCGGTGAGGCCCTCGCCGGGATCGGTGAGGGCGATCGTGACGATCGAGGAGGTCTTCATGGTCGTGATCCTTTCACGCGGCGGGCGCGCGGGTCAGTGCTCGAGCAGACGGTCCACGCCGTCCAGCACCCGGTCGAGGTCGGGGAGATAGACGTGCTCCATGCGGGAGGGCGGATAGGGCAGGTGGTAGCCGCCCACGCGCAAAGACCGGCGCCTCGAGGTGGTAGAAGCACTGCTCGGAGATTCGGGCGGCGATCTCGCCGCCGAGCCCGCCGAGCACGGGGGCCTCGTGGACGATCAGCAGGCGCCCGGTGCGCCGCACCGAGTCCGCGATCGTGGGGTAGTCGACGGGGGCGAGGGAGCGGGCGTCGATCACCTCGAGGTCGAGGCCGTCGGCCGCGGCGGCCTCGGCGCTCTCGAGGACGACGGGCATGCTCGGCCCCCAGGCGAGCACCGTCGCGTCGGTGCCGGGGCGCACCACCTGCGCCTGCCAGGGCGAGAGCTCGGGGCGGTGGTCGGGGTCGACGTCGCCCTTGACCCAGTAGCGGCGCTTGGGCTCGAGCATGATCACGGGATCCTCGGACTCGATCGCCTGGCGGGTCATCCAGTACGCGTCCTGCGCGGTGGAGGGGGCGAGGATCCGCAGGCCCGCGGTGTGGGCGAAGAGCGCCTCGGGGCTCTCGGAGTGGTGCTCGACCGCGCCGATGCCGCCGCCGTGCGGAATCCGGATCACCATCGGCATGTTCACCCGGCCCGAGGTGCGGTTGTGCATCTTCGCGACCTGGGTGGTGATCTGGTTGAAGGCGGGGAAGACGAATCCGTCGAACTGGATCTCGACCACGGGCCGGTAGCCGCGCAGGGCCAGGCCCACGGCGGTGCCGACGATCCCGGCCTCCGCGAGCGGGGTGTCGACCACGCGCTGGGAGCCGAACTCGGCGTGGAGCCCGTCGGTGACACGGAAGACGCCGCCGAGCACGCCGATGTCCTCGCCCATCAGCAGGACCTTGTCGTCGGCGGTCATCGCGTCACGCGCCCCGCGGTGATGGCCTTCGCGATCGGGAGGGTCGTGGTGGACGGGGTGGAGGGGGCGTTCATGCGTCCCCCTCCTCGTCCTCGAACTGGGCGACGTAGGCGAGGTACTCCGCGCGCTCGGCGTCGACGATCGGATGGGGCTCGGCGTAGGGGTGGTCGAACATGCGCACCGGGTCGGGGTCCTCCATGCCGTGGATGTGGTGGTGGAGCCGCATCGCGAGGTCGTGCGCCTCCTCGTCGCAGCGGGCGACGAAGGCCTCGTCGATCTCGCCGAGTCGCTCGAGGTGGCGGCGCAGGCGCAGGATCGGGTCCTTCTCCGCCCACTCCTGCTCCTCCGCGGCCGGCCGGTAGCGGGAGGCGTCGTCGCTGGTGGTGTGGGCGGCCATGCGGTAGGTGAGGGCCTCGACGAAGACCGGCCCCTCCCCGCGCGGGCCGAGTCCAGGGCGGTGCGCACGGCGCCGAGCACGGCCAGGACGTCGTTGCCGTCCACGCGCACCGAGGGGATGCCCCAGCCGCGGGAGCGCTGGGCGAGGGGGACGCGGGTCTGGACGGAGGTGGGCACGGAGATCGCCCACTGGTTGTTCTGCGTGTAGAACACGACGGGGGCCTGGAAGGAGGCGGCAAAGGTGAGGGACTCGGCGACCTCCCCTCGCTCGAGGCGCCGTCACCGAAGAGGGCGAGGACCGCGGCGTCGGTGGCACTGTCGCCGGTGCCGACGACGCCGTCGCGCCGCAGGCCCATCGCGTAGCCGACCGCGTGCGGGGCCTGGGAGCCGAGCACGATCATGTACGGGTGGGTGCGCGACTCGTTGGGGTCCCAGCCGCCGTGGCTGATGCCGCGGAACATCTCCAGCAGGCGCCACGGCTCGATGCCGCGGGCCCAGGCGACGCCGTGCTCGCGATAGGTGGGCACGAGATAGTCCTGCTCGCGGGAGGCGTGGCCGGCCCCGATCTGCGCGGCCTCCTGCCCGAGCGCGCTCGCCCACAGGCCGAGCTGGCCCTGGCGCCGCAGGCTCGTCGCCTCGAGGTCCGCGGCGCGGATCATCACCATGTCGCGGTAGTAGCCGCGCGGCCGCTCGGGGGTGGCGAGCCCCGCCTCCTCGAGCACGGCGTCGAGCCGCTCGTGCGGGGTGCGGGTGCCGTCGGGCCCCAGGAGCTGGACCATCGGCTCCTCGGCCGCGACGTCGGGGATCGTGGATCGGAAGACGCTCACGGGGGCGAGCGTAACCTACGGTGCCGTAAGTTCCAAGGAGCCGTCCGTCACCGCCGCCGGGAGCCCGGTGCGGCGCGGGTGCGGCGCGGCGCCCCTCCCCCGCCTCCGGCGGCGCGGCGGCGAGCGCGAGGGCGTCGATCGCGTCCGGGCTCGTGCCGGACATCATCCCCAGCGCCTTCATCCTGCTCTCCCGCCGCGGTCCGCGCCGTCGAGGAGCAGGTCCACGGCGGCGCGCATCATGGTGCGGCCGGCGCCGTGGGCGAGGACGAGCAGGCGGTGGTCGGGGGCGGCGTCGGGCACCCCGGTGTGGACCACGATCGTGTCCGGCCGAGCGGCGAGCAGGGCGGCCAGGCGGCGTCCCTCCTCGGCGTCGCTGCGGGGCAGACGGGTCACCGCGAGCAGCCTGCGCGGTCGGGTCGTCCTGGGCGCGCCGCGCCGGGAGCCGCGGGCCCGCGGGAGGCGCAGACCGCTCGGGGTGCCGATGTCGCTCGGGGCCGTCGAGCTCCGGGGGCTCCGCGGCGTCGATCCCCCGTTCGCGCGGCCGCCGCGACCAGTTGCTGGGTGCGGGCTCCGGAGGTGTGCTGGGCCCGGTGGCGAAGGTCGAGCACGACGGCGGGCCGCCCGTCGAGGCGGGCGTGGCCGTGGCGGGAGCTGACCGCGCGGGCGGCCGCCGCGGCCCCGAGTCGTTCGAGACCGGCGAGGGCGTCCTCGATCTCGGGGGCGGGGACGAAGCGGCGCCGGGTGCGCAGGTCGCGCAGGCGCTCACGGGTGCGCTCGGCACGCTCGCGGAGCACGACGCGCGGGAGTCGCCCCGTCTCGACCGCGTCGAGGAGCGCATCGTGCGCCTCGCGGAGCATCCGCTCGTCATCCCGGCGCAGGGAGGTGCCCAGGCACAGCAGGTCGGCGCCCGCCTCGATCGCGCGGACGGCCGCCTCCCCACAGCCGGGGTCCTCGGCGACGGCCGCCATGTCGAGCGCGTCGGTGATGACCAGGCCGTGGAAGGTGCCGCCCACTGCGCGGTCCAGCAGCGGCCGCGCCCAGGGCGAGATCGAGGCAGGCCCCTCGCCGAGCGCGGGGACCAGCACGTGCGCGGTCATCACCGAGTCGAGCCACGGTGCAATCCGCCAGGGCGCCAGGTGCTCGCGCTCGAACTCCGCCGGTCCGAGGTCGATCCGCGGGAGCGCGGTGTGCGAGTCGGCGGAGGTCGCGCCGTGGCCGGGGAAGTGCTTCGCGCAGGTGCCGAGCCCGGCGTCGATCAGCCCGGCCGCGAAGGCGCGGGCGTGCAGGGCGACCCGGTCGGGCTCGTCCCCGTAGGCGCGCGTGCCGATCACCGGGTTCGCGGGATCGGTGGACACGTCCAGCACGGGAGCGAGGTCCAGGTCGAGGTCGCAGGCGGCGAGCAGGTCGCCGAGGGCGCACCCCGCCCGCCGGGTGAGCTCGGGGTCGTCTATCGCGCCGAGCGCCCTGGCCGTCGGCAGGCCGGAGCCGGTCGCGGACTGGAGGCGGGTGACGTCCCCGCCCTCCTCATCGATCGCGACCACGCAGTGCTCGGCCCGGGCGTGGAGCGCGCGGGCGAGGTCGCGGGCGGTCGCGGCGTCGGGGGTGTTGTGCCCGAAGAGGATCACCGAGGCGAGGCCGCCGTCGAGCGCGTGGCCGAGCCAGCCCGGCACGGCGGTGCCGGTGAAGGGGGCCATGAGCACGCCGAGCACGTCGGCGTCGTAGCGGAGCCGGGCGCCGGGGCCGGCGGGGATGCTGGTCATGCCTCAGCCTTTCACGGCGTCGGCGGTCATGCCCTCGGCGAGGGCCCGTCGGACCGGGGCGGAACATGCGCAGACAGGAGGCGCCGTCGAGGCAGGCGGCCTCCTCGAGCTCGCGGGGGACCGCGGCGTGAACGCCCCGGAGCTCCCAGATCGCGAGAGCGAGGGACCTCGCGCCCCGGGCGGTCCGGCACGCCGCGGCGCCCCCGCCGCTCCACGTCTCGGGAACGTCTCGTCGAACGGCCGGGGCGAGCAAGAGGAGCCGGGCGGGACCGGACGGTCAGGCGCCGACGGCCTCGGGGACCACCCCGACCGCAGCGGCGAGCGCCTGCGGGTCCAGCGGCTCCTGCTCGGCGTCGAGATCGACCACGGGCAGCGGGCAGTCGCCGAGGTCGTGGATCTCGAGCCGCTCGCCGCCGCGGTTCATCGACTGGTGGGCGATGACGCCGGGCGCGTGTAGCGGGCGGCCTGCCACGCGTTGACCACGGGCTGGTGGCCGCCGACGACGGCGCGGGCGAAGTCGTCGACGAGGAAGTGGTGGGCGCCCTCGTGCCCGTTGGGCATGCCCTGGAACTCCTCGGGCAGGCGCTCCTGGTGGTGGGCGCGGGAGGCACCGGCGACGAAGGCGTCGCGCAGGGTGGGCGAGACGTCCGCGAGCCGCGGGTCGTCCAGGCTCATGGTGCGGTCGGTGCGGATCAGGTCCGTCACCTTGAGCACGTCCTTCTTGTCGTGCCAGTAGGTGACGTCGACGGTCTCCTCGAAGGAGGAGGCCTCGCCGAAGAAGCGGAAGCGGCTCTCGCGCTTGTGGGAGGGGTAGCCCACACGGCGCGGCTCGTTGGTGCGGAAGGCGCCGCCGTTGTCCATCCCGAACAGGGCGAAGGCGTTGGAGACGTCGTTGCCGAACATCGAGACGTCCTTGTCGAAGACCCCGTCGCCGCGGGTGTCGGGGCGTCCCAGCGCCGAGACGGAGACGGCGTGCCGCTCCCCCAGCACGCCGAGGATGCCGCCGATGGAGTGCGTGGGGTAGAGCAGGGGCGGGTAGGAGGCGGTGGACTTCCACTGCTCGCCGCCGGAGTACCTGTAGGCGTCGTAGAAGCCGAGGTCCATGTCGTGGACGTAGTCGCCCTCGGCGTAGAACACCTCGCCGAACGCGCCGGAGCGGTGGATGCGCCGGGCGAGGACGACGGCGGCGTTGTACTGGCTGGTCTCGCCCATCATGTAGACGAGCCCCGTGCGCCGCACCTCCTCGGTGATCTGGCGGATCTCGTCCTCCTCGATGGCCATCGGCACCGCGGAGTAGACGTGCTTGCCGGCACGGAGGGCGGCCAGGGCATCGCGCCCGTGGGTCCAGCGCTGGGTGAAGATCGCGACCGCGTCGACGTCGGAGGCGAGCGGCTCCTCGAGGGTCTCGAACCGGCCGGCGAAGGCGACCCCGCGCGCCTCGACGGCGTCGATCCGCTCGGGGACGGCGTCGACGGCGTAGAGCGCGTCGATGTCGGGATGGGCGGCGAAGAGCTCCGCGAAGTGGGATCCGAACTGACCGATCCCGACGATGCCCAGCGTGAACGACATATTTCCTCCTTGAAAGTAAGTGTTGGGAGGAACGCTACGGCACGGCAGGGGCGGCGGCAAGCCCGGCCCGGCCGACGAGGGCCCCGACGGCGGCCGCGGAGCGGACCGAGCCCGACCGACGGGCTCCGGGGCCGACGGGACAGGGGCTCCTCAGAGCTGGCGCCAGCGCCCCGAGCGCCACACCTCGCGCCACGGCGGGACCTCGCGGCCCTGCACGGCCATCCGTCGGCGCAGGTTCCGACGGGTCATCAGCATCCCGACCACCCCGATCGCGAGCGGCGGGAGCTGAACGGCGAAGGCGAGGCGGAAGGAGGCCAGGTCGTAGTCCCCGTCGGGGCGCAAGAGGTCCAGCACCACGCCGATCAGGAGGATCGCGACGAGGGCGCCGATGAAGCCGCCCATGATCACAGCGCCGGTCGCGGTGCCGAGGCGGTGCTTGGCCAGGTCCGTGCGCGGGAAGTCGAAGCCGACGGAGCTGGCGGGGCCGCCGATGGAATACCCGGAGACCAGCACGATCAGCGACCACATCGGGGCGTTGCCCGGCCACAGCACGAGCGCGAGCAGCGGCACCACGATCGTCGCGACGATCAGCAAGCACCAGCGTGGAGCGGCGCAGCGGGTGCCGCTGGGTGAGCGCGCCGATCAGCGGACCGCCGACGATCGCGACGACCACCAGCACGGTCATCACCGCGGAGGCGGCGGGGCGGCTGAGCCCCTCCCCCGCGGTGAGATACGGGTAGCCCCACATCATCGAGAACGCGATGCCGGGGAAGCCGGCCGTGAAGTGGGTGAAGAAGCCCAGCTGCGTCGAGGGGTGGCGCA
The DNA here is from genome assembly GCF_038396325.1 of Brachybacterium sp. GPGPB12. Classification (NCBI taxonomy): domain Bacteria; kingdom Bacillati; phylum Actinomycetota; class Actinomycetes; order Micrococcales; family Dermabacteraceae; genus Brachybacterium; species Brachybacterium sp. GPGPB12. The sequence continues at coordinate 1,677,505 of NZ_CP149573.1, forward strand.
CGATCCGCCCCAGCACCACGGGGATCCGTCGGAGGTCCTGCTTCACCGTCGGCCGCGGCATCCCCGGCGGCGTCGCGCGGACGACGAGCAAGCACCAGCACGGCGGCGATCGCGCTGAGCGCCGCGGCGGAGGAGAAGGCGGGCGTCCAGCCGGCCACGCTCAGCACGGCCACGAAGGGGACGGCGGAGAGGATCTGCCCGACCTGGCCGAGGATGCCGGTGAGCTGGGTCAGCGGCGGCACGCGGCCGGGCGGGAACCAGGCCGGGACCAGCCGGATCGCACTTGCAAAGGTCAGCGCATCGCCCGCGCCGAGCACGATGCGGGCGATCATCGCCACGCCCACGGTCTCGGTCTGGGACATGAGCACCTGGCCGAGCGCCATCAGCACGGCGCCGGCGGTGAGGGTGACGCGGGAGCCGTAGCGGTCCAGCAAAGACGCCGGCGGGGATCTGGGCGAGGGCGTAGACGCCGAGCTGGAGCACCACGAAGGTCGACACGATGGTCGCCGAGGCCCCGAACCGGTCCGCGGCCTCGAGCCCGGCGACGCCCATCGTGGTGCGCTGCAGCACCGCGATCGAGTAGGCCGTCACCGCCGCGATCCAGACCGCGTAGGCGCGGGGGCCGCCGAGGGCGGTCGCGGGGGGACAGGGACGGCGCGGGCGGCCATGAGGTCCTTCGTGCGATCAGGTGCGGGGCGAGGGCAGTCGGACCGGACGCCTCGGGCGCCCGTCCCGCGGCGGCAGGGGCCCGACCGCTCTCAAGACTATCGGCGGCGACCGCGGGGCCGGTAGTGATATCCGCCCCTCTCCCCGTATCACCGGGGGCGTCCGTCGGCCGATCTCGGGTCTCCGGCCGGACGTGCCGCGCGCAAGACGACCCGGGCTGGGCTATGGTGCCGCCATGCGCATCGCGACGATCAGCTGGTGGGCCGCCTGAGGGCGGTCCCCTGTCGCATGCGCTGACACCGAAGCCGCCCGTCACCCGGGCGGCTTCCCCTGTCTGCGAGCCTCCCGGTCCGGGCCCGATCGCAGGAGATTCCCATGACCAGCACCACCGCACCCGTCGTCCCCGCCGTCGACGGGGCTCCCGCCCCGCGCACCCTCGCCGAGGCCGCGGCGCTCCCCCGCTCCGCTGCCTTCGCCGGGAACACCGGCGGTCGCTTCGGCGACCACGGCGGCGCGATCCTGCCGCCGCCGCTCGCGGAGCCGATGGCGAAGGTCGCCGCCGCCTACGAGGAGGCCCGGCACGACGAGGAGTTCTTCGCGGAGTACTCGCGCCTGCCGCGCGAGGTCGTCGGCCGCCCTTCCCCGATCACGAGCGCCGACCGGCTCTCCGACCAGCTCGGAGGGGCCCGGATCCTGCTCAAGCGCGAGGACCTCAACCACACCGGCGCCCACAAGATCAACCACACGATCGGCGAGGCGCCGCTGGCGAAGCGGATGGGCAAGCGCACCCTGATCGCCGAGACCGGGGCGGGCCAGCACGGGGTCGCGCTCGCGACCGCCGCGGCGCTCGTCGGCCTGGAGTGCGAGATCCACATGGGCGCGGTCGACGTCGCCAAGCGGCGCCCGAACGTGGTGCGCATGCGCCTGCTGGGCGCGAAGGTGGTCGCGGTGGAGACGGGCCAGGCCACCCTGAAGGAGGCGGTCGACTCCGCCTTCGCCGTCTACGCCGCGGATTCCGAGCGCTACCTCTTCGCGATCGGGTCCGTGGTGGGTCCGGCGCCCTTCCCGGACATGGTGCGCGACTTCCAGTCCGTCGTGGGCCGCGAGTCCCGTGCCCAGCACCTCGCCGCGCACGGCCGCCTGCCGGGCGCGGTGATCGCCTGCGTGGGCGGCGGCTCCAACGCGATCGGCGCCTTCACCGCCTATCTCGAGGACGAGGAGGTGCGGCTGATCGGTGTCGAGCCCGGCGGGCAGGGCGACGAGCCGGGCCGCCACGCCGCGACGATGAGCTTCGGCCGCCCCGGCATGCCGCACGGGATGGAGACCCTCGTCCTGCAGGACGAGGACGGCGAGCCCGGCGAGGTCCACTCGATCGCCTCGGGCCTGGACTACCCCGGCGTCGGGCCGCGCGACGTGCATCTGCGGGAGCTGGGCCGGGTCGAGTACGTGCGCGAGGGCGACGAGGCGGTGCTCGATGCCTTCCGCCTGCTCAGCCGCACCGAGGGGATCATCCCCGCGCTCGAGTCCGCGCACGCCCTCGCCCATGCGATCCGGATCGCGCCGACGATGGGCCATGAGGAGCACCTGCTGGTGAACCTCTCCGGGCGCGGCGACAAGGACATCGACTACGTCGCCGAGAGGATCGGGATGACCGGGGAGGCCGACGCCTTCGTGCGGTGACCCGCGGCCTGGGAGCCCCACTGGGGTGACCCGCAGGTCACCGAGGGACCCCCTTGCCGCCGGGTCGTGGCGGTGCTTCGCTGAGGGACATGCACCCCTCGCGAAGCGTTGCTGCCTGGCATATGCCGCCGATGCCGCCGGCTCTCTCGGGATCGCCGCGTCGATGCTCCCGCTCGGCGCGGTGATCGTCCGGACCACGGATCTCGCGTCCATGCCGTGGTTCGGGCACGTCGTCCCGGCCGCGGAGCCCGTCGGCGCCTGAGGCTCCGCCCGCCCGGCAGACCTGCCGGGCGCCGTGCGGCCGGTCCCGCGCGCCCGGCGGCGGCTCAGCCCGCGAGCCACTCCCCCGCGATGGCGAGCAGGCGATCGTTCGCCTCCTCCTCCGCGATGGTGGCGCGCACCCCGTCGGTGCCGTAGGCACGCAAGACGAGGCCACGTGCGTCGGCGAACTCGGCGAACTCCCCCGAGCGCTCCCCGAGCGGGAAGTAGACGAAGTTGCCCTGGCTCGCGGGCGGCTCCCAGCCCTGCTCGCGCAGTCCGGCCATCACCCGCGAGCGCTCGGAACGGATCTGCTCCGCGCGGCGCTCCAGCGCCTCGGCCGCCGCGGGCGCGAGCGAGGCGAGCGCCGCGGCCTGGGCGGGGGCTCCCGCACCGAAGGGCACGGTGACCTGGCCGAGCGCCCGGGCGAGCCGCGGATGGGCGACGGCGTAGCCGATGCGCGACCCGGCCAGGCCCTGGAGCTTCGAGAAGGTGCGCAGCGACACCACGTTGCCGTGGCGGCGGAAGATCCCGGCGGTGCCGAGCACGGTCGCGGGGTCGTGGAACTCGCGGTAGGCCTCGTCGATCGCGACCACCACGTCCTCGGGGACGCGGGCGAGGAAGTCCTCGACCTGCTCGGTGGAGAGCGAGGGGCCGGTGGGGTTGTTCGGGGTGCACAGCGGCACCAGGCGGGTGCGCTCGGTGACCGCCGCGGCCATCGCCTCGAGGTCGTGCTCGCCCTCCGCGGTCAGCGGCACCGGCACGGGGGTGCCGCCGTGGGAGCCGACGAGGATCGGGTAGGCCTCGAAGGAGCGCCAGGCGTACACGACCTCGTCCCTCTCGCCGACGACGGCGCGCACGAGGTCGCCGGTGACCGCGACGGCGCCGGTGGACAGGGCGATCTGCGCCGGGTCCACGCCGTGCTTCTGTCCGAGCGCGGCGCGCAGCTCGCTGCGCCGAGGCGTCGGGGTAGCGGTTCGAGGACTCCATCGCGGCGACCGCGGCATCGCGCACCGAGGGGATCGGCGGCAGGTGCGACTCGTTCGAGGAGACCTTGAAGCGATGGATCCCGTCGTCGGCCGCGGGCTTCCCGGCCACGTAGGCGGGCAGGTTCTCGAGCGCGGGACGAAGACGGATCGTCTCTGCGGGCTGGTCGAGTCGAGTCGCGGGGTCGGACATGCCGTCCAGGGTATGCCGGACGTCGTCACCGGCGCGGCGGAGTCCGAGGGCGTCCCCACCCCGACATCCAGGGGCTTTCCCCCATGCGTGCACAGCGCCCCGCGAGGACAATAGCCCCATGAGATTCCTCGGACACATCATCGTCACCGGCCTCGCGCTGTGGGTCACGGCCCTGATCCTGCCCGGCATGCATCTGGGCGACGACTCGGCGACCCTGCTCACCCAGGTCCTCACGATCGGCGCGATCGCGCTGATCCTCGCGCTGATCAACACCATCGTGAAGCCGCTGCTGTCGTTCCTGGCCTTCCCCATCACCTGCCTGACGCTGGGGCTGTTCCAGCTGGTGATCAACACGCTCATGCTGCTGCTCGCGAGCTGGGTGTCGGGGCTCGTGGGCCTGACCCTCGAGTTCGACTCCTTCTGGTGGGCGCCGCTGGCGGGCGTGATCATCGGGATCCTCTCGGCGATCGTCGAGGCCGTCACCGGCGTCGGCGAGCGCGACGTCGAGCGGGCCTGACCCCTCACCGCGCCGGAGGGACTCTCGGCCTCCCGGCGCGCCCCCGGCGCCGTCGGCCCTGAGCCGACGCCCGCGCATCCGCGTCGCCCCCCGCGCCCGCCCGTCGGCCCCGACGGCGCGGGTGCGCGCGATTCTGGGAGAATGCCCGTCATGGCTCACTCCTTCGCGGACATCACTCCCCCGATCGCCCTCACCCCGCTCGACGGTCGCTACCGCGGCCAGGTCGCACCGCTGGTCGACCACCTGTCCGAGGCGGCGCTGAACCGCTCCCGCCTGGTGGTGGAGACCGAGTGGATGATCCACCTGCTGGACGGCGAGGTGATCCCCGGTCTGCGCACCCTGACCGATGAGGAGCGGGCGCCGCTGCGCGCGATCCCGGAGGACTTCGGCGCCGACGGCATCGCCGAGCACGCCGAGATCGAGCGGGAGACCGTCCACGACGTCAAGGCGATCGAGTACTACATCAAGCGCCGCCTGGCCGGCACCTCCCTCGAGCCGCTCGCCGAGGTCGTGCACATCTACTGCACCAGCGAGGACGTCAACAACCTCGCCTACGCGCTGATGATCCGCGGGGCCGTGCACGAGGTGTGGTCGCCCGCCTTCGAGGCACTGATCGGCGACCTCGAGGCCCTCGCCCGCGAGACCGCCGAGGTGCCGATGCTCTCGCGCACCCACGGCCAGGCCGCGACCCCCACCACCCTCGGCAAGGAGATGGCGGTCTTCGCGCACCGCCTGGGCCGCCAGGCCCGCCGCATCCCCGCGAACCAGATGCTGGGCAAGATCAACGGCGCGACCGGCACCTACGCCGCGCACGCCGTGTCCGTGCCGGGCGCGGACTGGGAGCGCATCGCGCGCACCTTCGTGGAGCACCTGGGCCTGACCTGGAACCCCCTGACCACGCAGATCGAGTCCCACGACTGGCAGGCCGAGGTCTACGCCGACATCGCCCGCGCCGGCCGGATCCTGCACAACCTCGCCACCGACGTGTGGACCTACATCTCGCTGGGCTACTTCCGCCAGCGCCTGTCCGCGCAGGGCGGCACCGGCTCCTCGACCATGCCCCACAAGGTCAACCCCATCCGCTTCGAGAACGCGGAGGCGAACCTCGAGGTCTCCGGCGCTCTGCTGGACGTGCTCTCCCAGACCCTGGTCACCTCGCGCCTGCGGCGCGACCTCACCGACTCGACCACGCGGCCGCAACGTCGGCCCGGCGCTCGGCCACTCGCTGCTGGCGATCGCGAACATCCGCAAGGGCCTGGCGGGCCTGGACGTCGACGCCGACGCAATGGCCGCGGACCTCGAGGGCAACTGGGAGGTGCTCGGCGAGGCGGTGCAGTCCGTGATGCGCACCCTGGGCGTGCAGGGCCACGAGGGCCTGGACAACCCTTACGAGCGGCTGAAGGACCTCACCCGCGGCCACCGCGTGGACGGGGAGGGGATGCGCGAGTTCATCTCCTCGCTCGGCCTGCCCGAGGCGGAGCAGGAGCGGCCGCTGGCCCTGACCCCGCAGACCTACGTGGGCCTCGCCGCGAAGCTCGTCGGCCACCTGGACGACCAGCGCGGCTGACGCGCCCCGCACGGCCGACGACCCCTCCTGCTCGGGCGAGCAGGAGGGGTCGTCCTGGTTCCGGCCCGCGGGACCCGGTCGGGCCGGCCCGCCGGCCGCTGCGGAGCATTGCCGTCCCCGGGGGCCGCGCCGGGTCAGCCGATCGCGCGGGGGCGCAGGTCCAGGCTCGTCACCACCGCGTCCTCCGGGGCGCGCAAAGACGAAGCCGATCGCCGCGGCGACCGTGGTGGGGCGCAGGTACTGCTCGGCCTGGTAGGCGCCCTGCTCGGCGGCGCGCGGCTCGTCGCCGCATGTCGGTGTCGACCCGTCCGGGGTGGACCGAGCTGACCCGCACGCCCGCGGCGAGCTCCTCCTCGCGCGCCGCGTCGGCCCAGGGCGCGCGGCCGCGAACTTCGAGGCGGAGTAGGCGCCGCGGTCCCCCTTCGCGGCGTAGCCGGAGCCCGAGTTCACGGCGACGACGGTGCCGCGCGCCGCGCGCGCGCGCGGGAAGCAGGCGCCGGGTCAGCTCCGAGACGGCGGTGACGTTGACCGCGAAGTTCCGCTCCCAGTCCGCGGGCGTCAGCTCCTCGATGGAGCCGTTCACCAGGATCCCCGCGGAGTGGACGAGGCCAGCGAGTCCTTCCTCGAGGGCGAGGCCGGTCAGCGCCCGGTCGAGATCGGCGGGGTCGGTGAGCTCGGCGACGACGGGCTCGGCCGACGGGAGCTCCGCGGCGAGCGCGGCGAGCGCCTGCTCGTCCCGCCCGCCCAGCAGCAGGTGGTGGTCGGCGGCCAGCTCGTGCGCGACGGCGCGGCCGATCCCCCGGTTCGCGCCCGTGACCAGGACGACGGGACGGGAGGTGCGGGCAGCGGGATGCGAGGCAGTCATGGGATCGAGTCTGGCACGGAGCCGGGGTGAGAGCATGTGCGCGTGGAGACGTGGAGACCGAGCCCGGCCTGGTCGCGCGCCGAGGTGCTCATCGTGCTGGCGCTCTCGCTGGGGCGCGCGGCGCCGTGTACTCGCTGATCGCGCTGGCCCAGGCCCTCGCCGCCGGCCCGCTCTCCGGTCAGTCGACCTCGCTGAACTCCTCGCTGCGGGAGGACGCGTGGCTGGACCTGATGTACCAGCCGCTCTCGATCGTCTTCGCCCTGGTGCCGGTCGCGCTGGTGGTGTCGCTGCTGGCCGCGACCGCGGGCTCGCTGCGCCAGGCGCTCGGCGACCTCGGCCTGGATCTCGCCAGGCCGCCGCGGGACCTGGGCCACGGGCTCGCTGCTCACCGCCGCGATCGGGGTGCCGGGCCTGGCCGTCTACTACCTGGGTCGGGCGCTGGGCGCGACCGTGGAGGTGATACCGGCGGCGCTCGCGACCCACTGGTGGACCACTCCGGTGCTGATCCTCCACGCGCTGAAGAACGCGCTGCTCGAGGAGGTGATCGTGGTCGGCTACCTCTACCAGCGCCTCGAACGGCTCGGCTGGTCGCCGAGTCGGATCCTGCTCGCCTCCGCCCTGCTGCGCGGCGCGTACCACACCTACCAGGGGGTGGGTCCGGGGCTCGCGAACCTGGTGATGGGGCTGGTGCTCGGCGAGTGGTACCGACGCACCCGTCGGACGATGCCGCTGGTCGTGGCGCACACCCTCCTCGACGTGGCCGCGTTCGTGGGCTACGCGCCGCTGAAGGACGTCGCCGCCGCTCTGAGGGAGGCGCCTCAGAGGATGAAGGCCTCGCCCTCGCCGTCGGACTCTATCGGCGACCCGGACTCGAACCACTGGTCCATGCCCCCGCCGACGTTGATCGCGTCGAACCCGTTGGCGTTCAGCCACTGCGCGACCTGGAAGGAGCGTCCGCCGCCGCGGCAGACGATGTACAGGTCCTCGTCCGTCTCCGGGAGCCGCTCGAGGTTCTGCAGGAGCGTGCTCGCCGGGAGGTGCTGGGCGGTGGGGGCGTGCCCGGCATCCCATTCGGCCTGCTCGCGCACGTCGATGAGATGCGCGCCCTCGGGCACGTCCTGCGGGGCGACGGTCTGCATGTCCATCGCCCCAGCCTAACGGCCGTGCCCGCCCCGCGGGAAGGCGGGGCGGGGCACGCAGAGGTGCCGCTCAGGCGGTGCGCGTCGCGTACCGGCGCACGAGCGGGGCGGCGACGAGCACGGCGAGGATCACCAGGACGTAGGCCCCGGCGACGCTGACCAGGTAGCGCACCGCCGCGCTCGGATCGGCGGCGCCCGATCCCAGCACCGACAGCACGACGAGCAGAGCGGTGAAGGTCGCGAGCACCGAGCTCAGCAGCACCGGCGGCGTGATCTCCGCGATCCGGGCCCGGTGCGGCTGGCCCACCTCGGCGCCGGCGATGTGCTGGGCGCGCGAAGACCGGCGCCTGGTCGATCACCCGCGCGGTCTGCGTCACGCCGGTGCCGACCGCGGCGAGGACGGCCGCGATGCCGAGGGTGAGCGACCCGCCGGTGGACATGGCGGTGGCCATCATCCGGTCCTCGACCGCGCGGGCCCCCTCGGCCGGGGTGAGCGTCGCGAGCGTGGTGAGGAAGCCTGCGATGACCAGGGCGAAGGTGATCCCGGAGACGGCCCTCCAGCCGGCCTTCGGGTCCGCGGCGAGGCGCCTCGCGCCGACCATCAGCGACGGGGTCGGGGCCGTGCGCGCCACGAGCGGCGCCACGCCCCAGACGAGGAACGGGCCGACCACGTTCACGCCGGCGACGACCGCGCCGATGAACACGATCATGATCCCGATGAACAGCATCCCGTCGGCGACCTCGCCGAAGATCATCCCGCCCACCTGCGTGAACACGAGGAAGCCGAGGATCAGCACCGCCCAGATCCCCAGGCGGAGCACAGACATCCGCACGATGCGGGAGTCGCGGGCGACGCCGAGGGGGCTGAGCACCACTGCGGTGAGGGAGACGGCGGCGGAGCCCGCGGCGAGCAGGACCATGCCGATCACCAGCAGCGGATACGCCCACCACGGCATCAGCAGGTCCGCGGTGGTGAACGGGGCGATCCCGAAGTCGAGCGCGGTCAGGGGCGGGGTCACGACCAGGTGCAAGACCACGCCGAGCGACCCGCCGAGCAGAGCCTGCGCGGCGACGTCGAGGACCGCCACGGCGCCGACCTGGCCGGCGGTGCCGCCGACGAGACGGATCGAGGCGAGGTCCTGCTCGCGCCGGGCGAGCGAGAGCCGCGCCGCGGAGCCGCCGAGGCCGACGGCGCTCGGGATCAGCGAGCACCGAGGCGACCATCGCGCAGGAGACCAGGAAGGGGATCAGCGAGGCCTCCCCCTCGAAAGCGACCTCGCCGTCGGCGGGGAGGCGGCCGACGAAGGCGGCGGCGCCGCCGAGCACGGTCCCGGTGATCGCAGTCGCCGCGGCGAAGGCGATCACGGGCAGGACGTCGGCGAGGGCGCCGCGGCGGCGCAAAGAGGAGCGGGGCGGAGACGAGCAGGGCGTTCATCGGGCGTCCCCCGTGCCCTGCGCGCCCTCGGGTCGCACGTACTCGCGGGCGATCCGGCCGTCGCGCATCGCGACGGTGCGCCGGCAGGCCGCGGCGACCTTCGCGTCGTGGGTGACCATGACCAGGCTCGCGCCGGTCTCGGCGCACGCGTCGACGAGGGTCGCGAGGACGGACTGTCCGGTCTCCTGGTCCAGGGCGCCGGTGGGCTCGTCGGCGAAGACGACCGACGGACGCCCCGCGAGCGCGCGGGCGACCGCTACGCGCTGGGCCTGGCCGCCGGAGAGCTGGGTCGGCCGGCGGTGGTGCATCCCGGCGAGGCCGAGCCGGTCCAGCCAGGCGGTGGCCTCGGCGGTCGCGGCACGGCGCGAGGTGCCGCCGAGCATGCGCGGGAGGATCACGTTCTCGACCGCGGTCAGCTCGGGCAGCAGCTGGCCGTCCTGGAAGACGAAGCCGAACTCGCTGCGGCGCGGCGAGGGTGCGCCGTCGGTCCCCGAGCTCGGCGAGGGCCTCGCCGTCCAGTCGCACCGTCCCGGAGGTCGGGGCGAGGATGCCGGCGAGCACATGCAGCAGGGTGGTCTTGCCGCAGACCGGAGGGGCCCATCACGGCGAGGGAGTCGGCGCGGGCGATGTCGAGGTCCACGCCGTCGAGGGCCCGGGTGGCGGTCTGGTCGCTGCCGTAGGTGCGCACGAGCCCCCGGGCGGAGAGGATCGGCGTGGGATGGGCGGGCGCCGACGGGGCGGCGGAGGGCTGCGAGGCAGGGGGTGCGAAGTTCATGTCCCCCACGATCCGCCGCGGGCCCCTCACACCGCATCCGCCCGGGGATCGGTTCCGCACAGGCGGCGTCCGACCGTGGGATGACGCCCGGATGCGACCGTCGGCCCCGGGACGACGGAGCGCCGGGACCCGGGCACTCGGCCCAGGGTCCCGGCGCTCCTCGCCAGTACGTCGATCAGACTCCGTCCACCTGACTGATCTCCTACCGGCTCGTCCCTCGCCAGTACGTCGATCAGACTCCGTCCACCTGACTGATCTCCTACCGGCTCGTCCCTCGCCAGTACGTCGATCAGACTCCGTCCACCTGACTGATCTCCTACCGGCTCGTCCCTCGCCAGTACGTCGATCAGCCGAAACGACCGGAGATGTAGTCCTCGGTCTGCTTGTTGCTGGGGTTGGTGAAGATCGTGTCGGTGTCGTCGATCTCGATGAGGTGCCCGGGCTTGCCGGTGCCGGCGATGTTGAAGAAGCCGGTGCGGTCGGAGACGCGGGACGCCTGCTCGCATGTTGTGCGTGACGATGACGATCGTGTACTCCTCCTTCAGCTCGTGGATGAGGTCCTCGATCGCGAGGGTGGAGATCGGGTCGAGCGCTGAGCAGGGCTCGTCCATGAGGACGACCTCGGGCTTGACGGCGATGGTGCGGGCGATGCACAGACGTCGCTGCTGACCGCCGGACAGGCCCATGCCGGGCCTGTCGAGACGGTCCTTGACCTCGTTCCAGAGGTTCGCGCCCTTCAGCGCGCGCTCGACCAGCTCGTCGGCCGCGGACTTCGAGATCCGACGGTTGTTGAGCTTCACGCCCGCGAGCACGTTGTCGCGGATCGACATGGTCGGGAAGGGGTTTGCCTTCTGGAACACCATGCCGACGCGGCGACGCACGTTGACCGGGTCGACCTTGGCGTCGTAGATGTCCTCGCCGTTGATCTCGACCTTGCCCTTCGCGTATGCGCCGGGGATGACCTCGTGCATGCGGTTCAGGGTGCGCAAGAAGGTCGACTTGCCGCGACCGGAGGGGCCGATGAGGGCCGTGACCGAACGGGGCCGGATCTGCACGTCGACACCCTCGACGGCGAGGAAGTCGCCGTAGTAGATGTTCAGGTCCTCGACGTTGATGGGCTGGGGGCCGCCATCAGATGTCCTTTCGCGTGGGTGGCCCGGCTCAGCGGCTGAGCTTCGGGGAGAAGTAGTGGCTGATCAGGCGCGCGATGATGTTCAGGACCATCACGATCACGATCAGGGTGAAGGCGGCCGCCCAGGCGCGGTCGATGTTGGTGCTGACCGCACAGGCGTACACCTCCTGGTTGATCGGGTTGGTGACCGTGTCCGACATGCAGTTCGCGTTGCCGTTGCGGTACTGCTGGTTGATGAAGGTGGGCAGGGTCGCCATGCGGCCGTCGAACATGTTCCAGTTCACCGAGGTGACCATGCCGACCGTGAGCAGCAGCGGCGCGGTCTCGCCGATGACGCGGGCGATGGCGAGGGTGATGCCGGTGGTCAAGCCCGCGATCGCGGTGCGAAGCACGACCTTGACGATCGTGAGCCACTTGGGCACGCCGAGCGCGTAGGCGGCCTCGCGCAGGTCCATGGGGACCAGGCGGAGCATCTCCTCGCTGTTGCGGACCACGGTGGGGATCATCAGCAGCGAGAGCGCGACCGCGCCCATGATGCCCATGCGCACGGACTGGTCGGGCATGAAGGCGATGAACACCGCCAGGCCGAACAGGCCCGCCACGATCGAGGGGATGCCGGTCATGACGTCGACGAGGAAGGTGACACCCCTGCCGAGGGTCCGCTTCCAGCCCACGTTCGCGTACTCGACCAGGAAGATCGCGGTGAACAGGCCGACGGGGATCGAGATGATCGAGGCCCACAGCGTGATCAGCGGCGTGCCGACGATCGCGTGGAAGACGCCGCCGGCGTCCGCTCCGCCGATGATGCCGGACATGTCCTCGGTCCAGAACGCGAAGCTGGTCGGCTTCGCGGCGATCACGCGGGTCAGGCCACGGGAGACCACGGACCACAGCAGCGACAGCAGCGGGAACATCGAGATCGCGAACGCGCCGATGACCAGCAGGGTCATCAGCCGCTCGGTCGCCCAGCGGGGGCCCTCGCGCAGGAGCGAGTAGCCCCAGCCGAAGAGCAGGTGCAGGACGAATCCGAGCAGGATGGCGCTGGTGACCGAGAGGGCGCCGACGATCGCCAGCACGGCGATGGCGACCAGGAGGCCCGCGAGGCCGGTGAAGACGAGGTGGTACCAGGGCAGGCGGCGCTCGTCGCGGGGGTGGTGGACCGAGGGCCCGGTCCGCACGGTGGTGGGGGTGCTCATGGGGGACCTCTCAGCTCTTGGGGCCGCGCGGGCGACGATCCACCGGGCGATGGCGTTGATGACGAAGGTCAGCACGAACAGCACCAGGCCGGTGAAGATGAGCAGGGACATGTCGACGCCGGAGGCCTCCGCCTGCTTCGAGGCGATGTTCGCGGCGATCGAGTTGTGGCGGCCGACCTCGAGGATGTGCAGGGAGAAGGTCGCGCCGGGCGCGAGGATCATCAGCACGGCCATGGTCTCGCCGAGCGCACGGCCGAGACCCAGCATCGACGCGGCGACCACGCCGGCGCGGCCGAAGGGCGCGACGACGGTGCGGATGGTCTCCCAGCGGGTGGCGCCGAGCGCGAGCGCGGCCTCCTCCTGCAGTCGCGGGGTCTGCAGGAAGACCTCGCGGGAGACCGCTGTGATGATCGGCAGGACCATGACGGCCAGGACCACGGAGGCGGAGGCGAGGTTGCGCATCGGGGCGGTCGGATCGCCACCGAACAGCGGGATCCACCCGAAGTAGGTGTTGAGGAAGACGTACAGGGGCTCGAGCTTGGGGACCAGCCACACGCCGCCCCACAGGCCGTAGACGACCGAGGGCACGGCGGCGAGCAGGTCGATCATGTAGCCGAGCGCCGAGGCCAGGCGGCGCGGCGCGAAGTGCGAGATGAACAGAGCGATGCCGAGGGAGATCGGGATCGCGATCACCAGCGCGATCGCGGCGGCGAGGACGGTGCCGAACACGAGCGGCAGGGCGTACTCGATCAGCGAGAAGTCCGCAGTGCCGGAGAACTCCCGGCTCGCGATGATCGCGGGGAGGGACTCCAGGGTGAGGAAGATGGCCACCGCGGCGAGGGTGACGAAGATGAGGAGCCCGGAGCCGACGCTCAGGGCGTTGAAGAGCGAGTCGCCGAAGCGGCGGCCACCGGACTTCATGGAGGCGGGCGGGGCCGATGCCGCGTCCGGTTCGATGTCAGCTGTGCTCATGGGGACCTTCCTCCGAGCTCACGGTCCGCGCGCGGTGCGCTGGCCGGGGTGATGACGGCGGGGACAGCGATGTCGCCGGGCCGGTACGGCCCGGCGACACGCTGTCGTGAGGTGGCGGGATCAGCCGACGGTGATGCCGTCGATCGCGGCCTGGGCCTCGGTGCGCGCTCCTCGGAGATCGGGGCGGAGCCGGCGGCGTCGGCGGCGGTGGCCTGACCGTCCTCGGAGACCATGTAGGAGGCGTAGGCCTTGACGGCCTCGCCCTGCGCGGAGTCGGCGTAGGAGCCGCACAGCGCGAGGTAGGACACGAGGACGATCGGGTAGACGCCGGCCTCCTCGGTGGTGCGGTCGAGCTCCACGACGATGTCGTTCTCCTCGCGGCCCTCCTCGCGCGGGGAGACGTCGACGGCCTTGGCGGCGGCGTCGGCGCTGTACTCGACGAACTCGTCGCCGACCTGGATCGCGGCGGTGCCGAGGTTGCCGGCCTGCGAGGCGTCGGCGTAGCCGATGGTGCCGTTGCCGCCCTCGACGGTGGAGATCAGGCCGGAGGTGCCGTCGCCGGACTGGCCGCCGGAGATGGGCCAGGTCTCGACCGGGCCGTGGGTCCAGGCGTCGGGCGCGGTCTCGGAGAGGTACTCGGTGAAGTTCTCGGTGGTGCCCGAGTCGTCGGAGCGGTGGACCGGCACGATGTCCATGTCGGGCGACTCGGCGTCGGGGTTCGACTCGGCGATCGCCGGGTCGTTCCACGTGGTGATGTCGCCCGCGAAGATCCCGGCGATGGTCTCGGGGGTCAGGTTCAGGGAGTCGACGCCCTCGAGGTTGAAGACGACGGCGATCGGGGAGATGTAGACCGGCAGGTCGAAGGCCTGCGAGTCGTTGCACACCTCGGCGGACTTGGTGAGCTCCTCCTCGTCCAGGGCGGCGTCGGTGCCGGCGAACTGCACCTGGCCGGTGAGGAACTGCTCACGACCGGTGCCGGAGCCGGTGGGGTCGTAGGTGACCGTGAGGTCGCCGCCCTCGGCCTGGGTGAGGCCCATGAAGGACTCGGTCCACGCGGTCTGGGCGTTCTGCATCGAGGACGCGCCCGAGCCGGCGAGGTTGCCGGAGAGCTCCGCGTAGCCGCCGGCCGCGGCGCCGCCGCCGTCGGAGGCGCCGTCCGTGCCGCCGTTCTCCGAGCCGCCGCCGCACGCGGACAGCGCGAGGCCGCCGACGAGTCCGAGCGCTGCGAGCGAGACGAGCTTGTTCTTGCGAACGTTCACTGCGAGTCCTTTCGGGGCCTTCGGCCCGGGTTCACACCTGCTGACGTCTGTCAGCGGCGAACCTAGGGAGGGGAGATGACGCGGGGCCCGTCGTTGCGTGAACACCAGGTGAACAGCCCTCCCGCTCCCATGAATTCGCAGGTCATGAGCGGATTACGAACGGATCACACTCCCGTTTCGTCCGACTTCCAGTGGGCTGGGACACGTTCGGCATGCCCCTCAGTAGCCGGAGCCGGCGGCCACCCCTGCGATCACGAACATGACCACGAAGTAGGCGATGATGAGAAGCAGTGCGACCGTGCCGATGATCGAGAGGATCAGCCCGGTGATCGTGAGCCCGCGGCCTCCCTTCGGCGGGGTCGCGGTCGGGGACGTCTCCCGCATGCCCAGGATCGACAGCACCAGGCCGACGGGCGAGACGAGCGTTCCGCACAGGGTGAGCCCGAGCAGGCCGATCACGAAGCCGGCGATCCCGAGCCCGGAGCTCGGCGGCGCCGGGCGCACCGCGACGGCATAGCCCGGGGCGGCGTAGCGGCCCTGGGACAGCCCCGAGGGGAGGGAGGCGTAGGGATCCGGCACCCCGGCACCGCGCCGCGGGGCCCCGTGCGGATCGGCCGCGCCGTACGGATCCGCCGTGCCGTACGGGTCCGCCGCCTCGTGTCGCTCCGCGCGCGCCGTACGGGTCCGCCGACGCCGAGGAGCCGTACGGGCCGTACCGCTCCGACGAGGGCCCGTACGGGTCCTGCCCCCACTGCGTGCTCATCCGTGCTCTCTCCAGTCCGTCGTCAGCCGATGTTCGGCAGGTGTCGTTCGATCGCCACCACGACGCCCTCAGGCGTGACGTGCAGCAGCAGGGCCTCGCCGGCGGCGAGATAGGGGTCCTCGCGCGGCGGCTCGAGGGCCGCGCCGGGCCGGGAGACCCGGCGCACCGCTTCGATGACCGTGGGGAGCACAGGACGGTGCGTGCACACGACCGTCGGCCGCGCCTCGCTCAGCACCCGGTCGATGACCGCCTCGGTGCGGGAGGGGTGCTCCGCGTGGCCGGCCTCGGAGAGCTCGCCCTTGGTCCGCACCGTGAGGCCCTCGTTCTTCGCCAGCGGTTCGACGGTGCTCAGGCACCGCTCCCACGGGTCGCTCACCACGCTCCCCGGGTCGAAGGCGTCCAGCGGCGGCGGGAGGGCCTTGGCCTGCTTCTTCCCCTTCGAGTTCAAGGGGCGGGCCCCCTCCCCGCGGCGCCACTTCGACCGGGAGACCGCCGCGCCGTGGCGCTGGATCACGACGGGCGCCGTGCGCGGCTCCCCGGCCTCCGCGAAGCGTCGCAGCGACTGCAGGAGGACCTGGTCGCCCTGGCGCGCGACCATCCCCTCGGCCTCCGCCAGCGGGACCCAGCGGACCTTGTCGATCTCGGCGGCGTTCTCCGGACCGGGCGCGACCTTCGCCCGGACCGTGCCGACCCAGTACTGGACGATCTTGGTGCGCCCGTCCGGCGCGAGGTACACGGAGGCGGGCAGCGGCCGGTGCAGGCGCACCCGGTAGCCGGTCTCCTCGGTGACCTCCCGCACCGCGGCCGCGGGGAAGGTCTCGCCCTTGTCGAGCTTGCCCTTGGGGACCGACCAGTCGTCGTAGCGGGGCCGGTGCACGAGCGGCACCTGGAGCTTCCCGCCCTTCTCGCGCCAGGCGAGGGCGCCGGCGGCGAGGACGGGAGGCGGTTTGCCCGGGCCGACGCTCACGCTCATGCCGAGGCCGCGCGGGACGGCGCATCTGCACGTCGCGGCCCGAGACCTCGAAGCCCCAGCGCTCGTACAGGCGCGGCCGCGGCGGTGTTGTCCGCCTCGACGTAGAGCTCGACGCCGGGGACCCCGCCCTCGGCCAGGCGACGCGGCGCGGTCGCCAGCGGCACCGCCGCGATGCGGTGCCCCTGCACCGCCGGGTCGGTCGCCACGACGTAGATCTCGGCGTCGGCGTCCGTCGCGCCGGGCCGCTCCCGCTTGACCCAGACGAATCCGATCAGCTCCCCGTCGTGACGGGCGACGACCATGTCCTCGGCGTCGAACCAGGGCTGGGCGAGGCGCTGGTCCAGGTCCGCGCGGGTGAGCGCCCCCTGCTCGGGATGGGAGGCGAAGGCGCGGGAGTTGACCCCGACCCAGGCGTCCGCGTCGCGCACCGGATCGAAGACGCCCAGGGTCAGCCCGGACAGGGAGGACTCGGGCACGGGCTCGAGCGCGGCATCGGCCCCGAGCGCGCGGTGCAGGGTGAGCAGGCGGCGCGTCTCGACGAGCCCGGCCGCGGAGAGGAAGGCGAGGGAGCCCTCGAGCGCGCCGTGCGCCCAGACCCCGGCGTCGGGCCGGTCGGAGAGCGCGGCCTCGAGCAGGGCGGTGCCGTGGCCGCGGCGGCGCACCTCCGGGCGCACCATCCCCTGGACGGTGCCGTCGGCGAGCACGCTGGCGTAGGCGACCGCGCGGTCCCCCTCGAGGCGGAGCAGGTGCCGGGCGCCGTCGCCCTCGAGCGCGAGGCTCGCCGCCTCGTCGAGCGGGGAGACGCCGTCGCGCGCGGTCACCGCGCCGAGCAGATCGAGGATCTGGTCACGGTGCTCCTGTGACAGCTCGGCCGTGGAGATCATGGGGTCCTTCCGGGACGACGGACGGCGGTGGTGAGCGGCACGAGTATGCCTCCACCTGCGGGCACTCGTAGACTGCCACTGTAGCGCCGCGGACCTCGAGCCGTCGGCGACCCATCGAGCGACCGGCAGAGACAGCGAGGGAGGCCCCGTGACCGCTCCCGAGCGCGCACCCCTCGGCGCCGCCCTCGCGCCGCTCCTGGCGCTCGTCTCGCTCACCGGCCCCCTCTCCCCCGTGCTGATGGCGACCTCCGTCGGCCTGCTCGGGCCGCTGATCGGGATCTCCTGGCCCGGGCCGCTCGAGTCGCCCTCCGCGATCGGGACCCGCGTGGTCGTCGCCGGCACCGGGATCGGCGGCGCGCTGGTCGCGGTCCTCGTCCCCGAGCGCCTCACCCCCGTCTCCGCGATCGTGATGCTGTGCGCGGCGGGGATCTTCGCCTCCTTCGTCCATCAGATGCTCCGGCGCGACCGCCGCGACCTCACCTCCTCACTCACGGGCACGGTCGCCGGAGTCTTCCTCGCCGGGCTCGCCGCGACCTGGGTGATCGCTCAGGTCGACGCCCAGGCCTCCGGGAGCACGGCCGTGGTCACCGCCGTCGCGACGGGCCTCGCCGCGACGCTGCTGCTGGACTGGACGCCGGCGCCCGCGCCGCCCCGCTTCGTGCTCTCGGTGGCGGTGGGGGCGGGTCTGACGTGCCTGCTCGCGGTGTCGCTGGCCTCGCTCGCCCTGCCGATCGCGGTGATGCTGGGCGTGGCGACGGCGATCGGGGCGAGCAGCCGCGCATCTGCTGGTGGGCTCCTCGCTCGTCGCGCACGAGCCGGTCCCCTCGCTGGCGGTGGCGGCGGTGCCGGTCGGGACCGTGGGCGTCCTCGCGCATCTCGCGATCACACTGTTCGGCTGACGACGGTAGACTCGCCGCCATGTCTGCGCTGTCGCTGTTCTTCCTCGCCCTCGTCGTCCTGGTGGGCATCCTCGTCCTCGGCTTCTCCGTGCTGGTGATCAGCCGCCTGTTCAACCGCTGAGCGCCCCGCGGCACCGATGCCCATCACGCTCGACCCCTCCCTCCCCCGCTCCCTGTACCCGCTCGCCTGGCTGATCGGCGAGTGGGAGGGCAGCGGCGCCCTCGCCGCCCCGTCCCCGGGCACCCCTGACGTGCGCGTCGAGCGGCGTCTCGTGTGCACCGCCCAGGAGGACGGCACCCTCGCCTGGCGCTCGACGATCCACCGGGTCGACGCCCCCGCTCCCCTGCCGCCCACGAGCGCCTTCGCCCGCGCGGAGGACGGGGACGACGACGCCCCTGCCCCGCCGTCGACCGGCGAGCGGAGCCTGCTGCACCGCGAGGACGGTGTGTGGACCGTCGGCGATCTCCTGCCCGGGCAGGACCGCGCCGCCGCCGAGGCGGCACGCCCCGGCGACCCCGAGGGGCGGCTCTCCCATCATCTGGAGGCGCGCTTCGAGCGCCGCGGCGAGGCCGCGGAGACCTGGCGCGGCGAGGTCCGCGGGCCGCGCCTGCGGCTCGCCCTGCCCGGCGCCGACGGCGAGGTCGCCGCGACGCGCATGGTCGGCTACATCTCCGGACGCCTCATGTGGCTCTGGGAGCGGCGCGGCCCCGCCCCCGAGGGTGCGCCCGGCGAGACGGCGCTCCTCCCCCATCTCTCCCTGGAGCCGCATCGTGTCTGATCCCGTGTCCGGTCCCGTGCGCGAGATCCGCCCCCTGTTCCTGCGCGGCGCGGTCCTCGGCGAGGGCCCGGATGCGTCCGTGCCCGCCCACTACGGCGCCCCGGCGCGCGAGCGGCGCCGCCTGCTGGAGCGGGAGGCCGTCGTCGACCTCGGTCAGCTCGAGTCGCTCGAGGTCAGCGGCGCCGACGCCCGCGCCTGGATGACCACGGTCTCCACCCAGGTCCTCACCGGCACGCCCGTCGGCGCCTCGTCCTCCCTCGCGGTGCTCTCCCCGCAGGGCCGCGTCGAGCATCTCGCCGCGGCCGTCGTGATCGGTGAGGAGTCGCTGCTGCTGGTCCTCGACGCCGGGGCGCGCGCCGGACTGCGCCGCTACCTGGAGATGATGCGCTTCGCCGCCCGGGTCGAGATCCTCGATCGCGACGACCTGCGGGTGCTGGGCGCCCTCGTACCGGCGGCCGAGGTGCTCGCGGACCTCGACCTGCCCGAGCCCGTCGCCGTGTGGTCCGAGCCCTGGCCCGAGGTCGCCCCCGGTGGCGTCGCCTACGGTCCTGCGCCCGAGGACGCGGCCGGCCAGGTCCTTTCGGTCTTCCCCGCCGCGGCGCTCGAGGCGCCGCCCTGGCAGGAGCGGCGACTGGCCGGGATGAGCTCCTGGGAGGCGGTGCGGATCGCGGACCATCGCGCCCGCCAGGCGCGCGAGGTCGACGAGCGCACCATCCCGCACGAGCTCGACCTGCTGCGCACCAGCGTGCACACCGCCAAGGGTCGCTATCGCGGCCAGGAGACCGTCGCGAAGGTGCTGAACCTGGGCCAGCCGCCGCGGCGCCTGGTGATGCTCCATCTCGACGGCTCCCAGGACGTCCCCGTCGCCCCCGGCGGCGAGGTGCGCCTGGGCGGGGCCGACGGGAAGGTCGTCGGCGCCGTCACCTCCGCGGCCCTCCATGCGGACCTCGGCCCGATCGCCCTCGCCGTCGTGCGTCGGGCGGTGCCGCTGGATGCGGCGCTGTCCGTGCAGGTGCTCCTCGGCGAGGCCGACGGTGAGACCGGGGCGCTCTGGATCGACGCCTCCCAGGAGCCGGTCGTAGTGCCCCGCGACCACGGCGAACGTCCCGCGACCGCGAAGCTCTGAGCCGCGCCTCCACGCTCTTCGCACATCCCCTGCACCGCACCTCCTGCCCGGCTCCGCTGTGCTCGGCGCCGCGGCCTGGAAGAATGGCGTCATGAACAGCCAGGCCGAGCAGCAGGAGTGGTCCCGCCACCGGCGCGAGGTGGTCGAGGCCAAGGAGCAGGCCCTCCGCGCGACCCGTGAGGACGAGCACGCACGGGCCACCGCGCTGATCCGTGAGGCGGTGGCCGGCTATCTCGCCGACGGCATCGCCCCGGTGCCGCCGCGGGCGCGGCCCTATCGCGGCGGCGGCACCGTGCGCACCGGCCTGAGCGGCTGGTACCTCAAGCGCGACCGCTCCCTCGCGGTGGATGCGGAGGGCCGCTACTACGTCGCGCGCGTCGAGGGGGGCCTCCTCGCCCGGCGCGCGGCGAGGCACCCGAGCCCTCCCCCGCACCGCTCGTCGTCGGCCGCGGCGCCCGCGACGGGGACACCTTCGAGCTCGAGGAGCCGCTGCGCCGTCGGCGCCAGGATCCGGTGCCCGCATGAAGCACTTCTCGCTCACGCCCACTGGGCCGCTGCCCGTCATCGAGCGCGTCCGCGGCGCCCTGTCCGCCCGGCGCGCGCGGCGGCGTCTCCCGCGGCCGCGCCGACGGGCTCACGGTCGCCCGCGCGGCGCTCGCCGCCTCGCTCGCCTATCTGATCAGCCAGTTCGTGTGGGGGCACGAGTTCCCGTTCTTCTCCTCGATCGTTGCCTTCATCATCATCGGCTTCGGCATCGAGAAGAAGATGCGCAAAGTGGTCGAGCTGGGTCGCGGCGTGATGCTCGGCGTGCTCCTGGGGGAGCTGGCCCGCCAGGTGATCGGCTCCGGCGCGTGGCAGATCCTGGTGGTCGTGTTCGGCGCGGGGATGCTCGCGCGCTTCCTCGAGTCCAGCAATCTCTTCGGCTTCCAGGTCACCATTCAGTCGCTGCTGGTGATGATCATGCCGGCCACCCCCACCATGACCCCGGGGGGCGGGTGCTGGACGCGCTCACCGGCGTGAGCGTGGCGCTCGTGATCCACCTGCTGCTCTCCGGCAACCCGCGCCGACTCCAGTCCCGTGCCGCGGACTCCTTCTTCCGTGAGCTCGAGGACGCGCTGGTCAGCCTTGCCGTCTCCGCCCGCACCGGGGACCGCGGGGTGGCGCTGGCGACGCCGCGGAATCTGCGCGACGTCTCCCAGAAGTACACCGACGAGTGGAGCCTGGCCAATGACGTCGCCAACGAGATGGCGACCTTCTCCCCCACCGGGTCGCGCCATGCCGAGGACGTCGAGCGCATCCAGCACCTGCTGGTCGGCTCCGACCGGGCGATGCGGAACCTGCGCGTGATCGCACGTCGCCAGGCGGAGTTCCTGGAGGCCGTGCGCGGGGACGCCCATTCGACCCTGGCCGACGCGCCGCTCGCCGCCCGCGACGCCGTGCAGGAGCCGCGGGTCGCCGTCACCCATGAGGAGGTCGACTTCACCACGGCGCGTCGCCAGCCGCGGCTGTTCGGCTCCTATCTCACCCCCGAGATGCTCGCTGCGCAACGACGAGGGGGTGCGGCCGGGGCGAGCCGGCCACTTCGAGGGCGTGACCCTCACCATCCAGCTGCGCTCGCTCGCGATCGACCTGCTGCAGGCCACGGGGCTCACCGCCGCGGAGGCCAAGAAGTTCCTGCCGAGCCTGGTCATCGCCGCCGACGGCGACGCGATCGGCCCGCGCCCGATGACGATGGAGATGAAGGCCGTGGAGCCGCCCGCCACGACCGAGGCGCTCGAACTGCTGATCACGGACCGCTCGGATCCCGAGCGCCGCCGCTGAGCGGACGGTGCGGTCCGGGGCGCGGGGGCCGCGGCGACCCGGGCGCGAGCGGCGGGGTCCAGGGGGCGAGGGGCGCGTCTGCGGGGAGCGTCCAGGGCGCGCCCCTATCCTGGAACGATGATCGCCCTCATCCAGATGTGGATCTTCCTGGTCCTCGCCGTGGCCCTGCTCGCCCTCGAGATCTGGGCGTTCGTCAACGCGTCGCGCTTCCGCCCCGACGCCTACACGGTCGCGGGCAAGCGCTCGAAGGTGTTCTGGTGCGTGCTGACCGGCGTCGCGATGTCGCTGGGCTTCCTGTCCCTGCCGTACCCGATCGGCCGCGGCGCGCAGCATGCTGTTCATGCTGGCCGGCGTGATCATCGCCGGGATCTTCCTGGCCGACGTCGTCGCCCGCGCTGAAGCGGGTCATGGGCCGCGCCCAGGGCAACCGCTGGTGAGCTGACCGCCGCCGGCCACCCCCGCGTCCACCCCGTCGGCCGCCCCTCGGGCACACCGTCGGCCGACCCTCGGGCACACCGCGGGCCGCCCCTCGGTCCGCCACTTTTTGTGAGTCCCAGGACCCATGCACCCTCGCGCATGAGTCCTGGGACTCACAGATTCTCGCCGCCCCGCCGCGCGCGGGGCAGGAGCGAGCGCGGGCGGGGTGAGAGCAGCGCAGGAAGGGCAGGAGCGTCACGGGAAGGACAGGAGCGCCGCAGCGACCGGCTCGTCTCCGGACAGGGAAGGACCCCGGAGCCATGGGGCTCCGGGGTCCTTCTCGTGCAGGCGCCGGGTCGGCGCTCAGCGCTTCAGGTGGTCGCTCAGGCCTGGTGGGTGCCGGCCGAGCGGAGGTTCTCGCAGGCCTCGACGATGCGGGCGGCCATGCCGGCCTCGGCCTTCTTGCCCCAGGCGCGGGGGTCGTAGGCCTTCTTGTTGCCGACCTCGCCGTCGACCTTCAGCACGCCCGAGTAGTTCTCGAACATGTGCGAGGCGACGGGGCGGGTGAAGGCGTACTGGGTGTCGGTGTCGATGTTCATCTTGATGACGCCGTTGTCGACGGCCTCCTGGATCTCCTCCAGGGTGGAGCCGGAACCGCCGTGCATCACCAGGTCGAAGGGCATGTCCCGGCCGTACTCGGCGCCGACGGCCTTCTGGATGTCCAGCAGGACCGAGGGGCGCGACTTCACGTTGCCCGGCTTGTACACGCCGTGCACGTTGCCGAAGGTCAGTGCGGTGAGGTAGCGGCCGCGCTCGCCCAGGCCGAGCTTCTTGGCGGTCTTCAGGCCGTCCTCGGGGGTGGAGAAGAGCTTGTCGTTGGAGACGTTCGCCTCCACGCCGTCCTCCTCGCCGCCGACGACGCCGACCTCGATCTCGAGGATCTTCTTGGCGGCGACGGACTTCTCGAGCGACTTCTCGGCGATCTCGAGGTTCTCGTCGACCGGCACGGCGGAGCCGTCCCACATGTGCGACTGGAACAGCGGGTCCAGGCCCTTGCTCACGCGGTTCTCGAGGTCCCACTCGATGAGGGGCTCGACCCAGGTGGGGAGGACCTCCTTGGCGCAGTGGTCGGTGTGCGCCGCGACGTTGATCGGG
The DNA here is from genome assembly GCF_038396325.1 of Brachybacterium sp. GPGPB12. Classification (NCBI taxonomy): domain Bacteria; kingdom Bacillati; phylum Actinomycetota; class Actinomycetes; order Micrococcales; family Dermabacteraceae; genus Brachybacterium; species Brachybacterium sp. GPGPB12. The sequence goes on from NZ_CP149573.1 coordinate 1,700,962, forward strand.
TAGTTCTTCGCGACGGCGTGGACGTACTCGGCCAGCGCGATGGAGCCCGCGACGCGGTCCTTGATGGTGGAGCCGGAGAGGTACTCGGCGCCGCCGAAGGACACCTGGATGATGCCGTCGGAGTTCGCCTCGGCGAAGCCCTGGAGGGCGGCGGTGGCGGTCTGCGAGCTGGAGACGTTCACGGCCGGGTAGGCGAACTTGCCCGCCTTGGCGCGATCGATCATCTCTGCGTACTGATCCGGGGAAACGACTGCCATGGGGGCACTCTCCTTCGTCGGTGGGGTCGATGACGACCGGCGGTGCTCCGCGCGGGGTCGTCCGATCGTGCCCATTGTTCCACAGCGCACCCGGCATGCTCCGGCCGGAGGTCCCGCGTGGACGGCTCAGCGCAGCGGGCCCTCGGGGATCTCGGCGTGCTGGAGGACCCAGGCGTGCATCGCGATCGCGGCGGCCGCGGCGACGTTGAGCGAACGGGTCGAGCCGAACTGGGTGATGCCGACGACGAGATCCGCCGCCTCCAGCGCTCGCGGCTCACCCCGGGCCCCTCCTGCCCCACCACGAGCACGGCGTTCCGGGGCAGGGCGGTGCGCTCGAGCGGGACCGCCCCGGGCACCAGATCTATCGCGACCAGTGGCCTGCCCTCCTCCCGCGCCCAGGCGATCAGGTGGGCGGCGTCGGGGTGGTGGATCTCGTGCTGGTAGCGGTCGGTGACCATGGCGCCCCGCCGGTTCCAGCGGCGCCTGCCGACGATGTGGAAGGCGCCGACGGCGAAGGCGTTCGCGGTGCGGACCACGGAGCCGATGTTCGCGTCGTGCTCGAGGTTCTCGATCGCGACGTGGAGGTCGTGGCGGCGGGTGTCGAGCTCGGCGACGATCGCCTCGCGCCGCCAGTAGCGGAAGCGGTCCTCGACGTTGCGGCGGTCGCCGCCGGCGAGCGACTCCGGGTCCAGTCGGGGATCCTCGGGCCAGGGCTCGGGATGAGGGCCGACGCCGACCTCGCGGCCGGGGTCCGCTGCGCGGGGAGCCTCGCTCATCGCTCCTCGGCGCGCTCGGGGTCCTTCTGCTCCTCGAGCGCCTCGAGCTCCTGGGCGTCGGGGTCGGGCAGGCCGAGCCTGCGGCGCTTGCGCTCGCGCAAGACGAGCCTGACCGCGAACCACAGCACGATCAGCAGGATCACGGCGTAGGCGACGTTGGAGAAGATGTCGGTGTAGGGCTCGATGACGGTCCAGTTCGAGCCCATGAAGTAGCCGATGGTGATGAACAGGGTGTTCCAGATGCCGCCGCCGATCGCGGTGAGCAGGGTGAACATCCCCAGCGGCATCGCGTAGAGGCCGGCCGGGATCGAGATCAGCGAGCGGATGCCGGGCACGAAGCGGCCGAAGAAGATCGCCTTGTAGCCGTGCTCGTCCATGAACGCGACGGTCTTGTCGTAGTCCTCCACGTGCACCAGCGGCAGGCGGATGAAGAGGACCCGCGACCGCTCGGGGCCCAGCAGGCGCCCGATCCCGTAGAGCGACCACGCCCCGACGACGGATCCCGCGATCGAGGCCAGCAAGCATCAGCCAGAACGACTGGTTCGGCCCGGCGGAGGTCACGCCCGCCAGCGGCAGGATCACCTCGGAGGGGATCGGCGGGAAGATGTTCTCGAGGAAGATCAGCAGGAACACGCCGAGCGGCCCGAGGGCGTCCATGGTCGAGACGGCCCAGTCGACGATGTTCATGCTGGTGGCTCCCGGAGGTCGTGGTGGAGGAGTCGGACCTCGTCGGCCCGCCCCCGAGTCTAGGTGCCCGCCCCGGGCGCGCGCCCCGGCCCGCCCGCGGCCTGCCCAGGACCTCCACGAACGCTGTTCCGGCCGTTCACAGCGGGCTCCCGGTCTACTCTGTGCGCATGACCTTCAACCCGAACGCGGAGATCCGCTCCGACAACGTCTCCGCCGCAGGTCGTGGCGGGGGCGGCTTCTCCCCGCGAGGCGGCGGGCGGGGCGGCGGCGGGCTCAAGCTCGGCGGCGGCGCCGGCCGCCTCGTCGCTCGTGGTGGTCCTGATCTACACGCTGGTCGGCGGCAACCCGCTGGACCTGCTCGGCGGCAGCAGCACGCAGAGGGGCCGGCGGCCGAGGGCGGCTCGCTGGACCACTGCCTCAGCGGCGCCGACGCCAACGAGCGCGACGACTGCCTGGTCCAGGCGACCGTGGAGTCCGCGGACTCCACGTGGGGTCAGCTCGCCCCCGCCGAGGGCATCGACTTCGTCGAGGCGCAGGGCCTCATCTTCTCCGACCAGGTGCAGACCGGGCGCGGTGCGGCGACCGCCGACGTCGGCCCCTTCTACTGCCCGGCCGACATGACCCTCTACGTCGACGTGTCCTTCTTCGACTCGCTGGCCACCCAGTACGGGGCCGACGGCGGGCGACTCGCGAAGATGTACGTGGTCGCCCACGAGTACGGCCACCACATCCAGTACCTGACCGGGGTGATGGAGACCGCGGACCGCTCCCGGACCGGCCCGCAGTCCGACGGGGTGCGGCTCGAGCCGCAGGCCGACTGCTACGCCGGGGTGTGGGCGCATCACGCCGCGAGGTCCGTGGACGACGAGGGCAATGCGATGCTGCGACCGCTGACCGCGGAGGACATCGAGTCCGCGCTCTCGGCCGCCAGCGCCGTGGGCGACGACCACATCCAGGGCGACGTCGCCGGCGGGCAGGTGCGGCCCGAGACCTGGACCCACGGCTCCTCGGAGCGACGTCGGGCCTGGTTCACCACCGGCTACGAGCAGGGCACGATCGCCTCCTGCGACACCTTCGCCGCCGACCAGGTCTGATCCGGGCGGGTCGGGTCCGGTCGAGCTCCGGGAGCTCCGGGAGCTTCGGCCTCAGATCTCCAGCTCGGAGATGTCGTAGGCGGAGAGGTAGCGGTGCCCGGCCTGCTCGACCGCGTCGCGGGAGGCGTCGGCGCGGTGCACGATCACGGCGACCGCGGCGATGTCCGCGCCGGCCTCGGCGAGCGCCTCGCAGGCCGTGAGCACGCGCCGCCGGTGGTGGAGGTGTCCTCGACCGCGACGACGCGGCGGCCCGAGACGTCCGGGCCCTCGATGCGGCGCCGCAGGCCGTGGGCCTTGTTCGCCTTGCGGACCACGAAGGCGTCCAGCGCGTCGAGCGCCGGATCGGCGGCGGAGGCGTGCAGGATCGAGGCCGCCACAGGGTCCGCGCCCAGGGTGAGCCCGCCGACGGCCTCGACGCCGGGCACGAGGCCCTCGCGCGCAGCAGGTGGAGCATGACGCGGCCGACGAGCGGCGCGGCCTCGTGGTGCAGGGTGATGCGGCGCAGATCCACGTAGTGGTCCGCCTCCGCTCCCGAGGAGAGGGTGACGCGGCCGCGCACCACGGCGAGGTCGCGGATGAGGACGCGCAGACGCTCGCGGGCCTCGTCGATCGGGAGCTGGTGGACAGGATCCGTGCTGGTGGAGGACATGCGGCCAGGGTAGTGGATGCCCATCCCGTCAGAGAGCGTCGTCCTCGCGCCGCCAGGGGGCGCGAAGGTTGCGGCGGGAGGCCCGACGACGGGAGCGCTCCACCGACCGCGCCTGCAGGCGTCGGTACCAGTTCGGGGAGGTCATGGCGCGCACGAGCGGTCGCGGCGCGATCCGGGACATCTCCCCCGCGGTGCGGTACTTCACCGACGGGATCGACAGGACCGAGCCCTTGGCCGCATCCCTCAGCGCCTGCTCGACGACGTACGGGGCCTTCAGCCAGGTGATGCGGGGCGACCCGTCCATCGACATCGCGGCCCGCTCGTGGAACTCGGTCTGGACGAAGCCGGGCAGACAGGGCGGTGGCGGTGACGCCGGTGTCCCTGAGCTCCATGGCGAGGGACTCGGTGAACACGGTGACCCAGCTCTTGGAGGCCGCGTAGGGGCCGGCGGTGGTGTACCCGGCGAGGGAGCTGACGTTGAGGATCGCTCCGCGGCGGCGCTGGACCATGGACCGGGCCGCGGCGTGGGAGAGCACGAGCACGGCCCGCATCAGGGTGTCGAGTCGCTTCTCGTGGTCCTCGATCCCCACCTCGAGGAAGCCGCCGCGCGCCCGTAGCCGGCGTTGTTCACGAGCAGGTCGACGGGGTCGACGGGGTCGGTCAGGCGGACCTCGACCCGCTCGAGCTCGCGGCGGTCGGAGAGGTCGACCGACATCACCTCGACCGTGACGTCGTGGACGTCCCGGATCTGCTCGGCGACGGCGCGCAGACGGTCCTCGTCACGCGAGACGAGGACCAGGTCGTGCCCGGTGCCGGCCAGCCGCCAGCCGAACTCGAGTCCCAGCCCTGAAGTGGATCCCGTGACGAGTGCGCGCGCCATGGACAGAGTCTACGCAGGTCCGGAGCCTGCCATGGAGCATTCGAGGCGGACGCGCGCCCGTGCCCCGTAGGATCGGCGGCATGCGCATCGCGACCTGGAACATCAACTCGCTGCGGGCCCGGATGGACCGCGTGCTCGCCTTCCTCGAGCGGCACGAGGTGGACGTCCTCGCCCTGCAGGAGATCAAGGCGAAGCCCACCCAGCTCGACCTGACCGCGCTCGAGGCGGCCGGCTACGAGGTCGCGGCGCACGGGCTGAACCAGTGGAACGGGGTCGCGCTGATCTCGCGCGTGGGCCTGTCCGACGTGCGCACGCGGCTCCCGGCCGTTCCCACCTGGCCCGAGGACGAGACCGGGGTGGTCGAGGCGCGTGCGCTCGGCGGGATCGTCGGGGACGGGTCGCGGATCTGGTCGCTGTACGTGCCCAACGGCCGCGAGCTGGACCACCCGCACTACCCCTACAAGCTGCGCTGGCTCGAGGCGCGCGCGCCGAGGGCGCGCGCGAGCTCGCCGCGGACGCGGCGGCGAAGGTCGCGCTCGTCGGCGACTTCAACGTGGCCCCGCAGGACGACGACGTGTGGGACATGGACTTCTTCGAGGGCAAGACCCACGTCACCGAGCCGGAGCGGGCGGCCTTCCGCGCGGTCGTGGACGAGGGCTTCGCCGACGTCGTGCGGCCCGAGCATCCCGGGCCCGGGGTGTACACCTACTGGGACTACCAGGCGCCGCGCTTCCCGAAGAAGGAGGGCATGCGCATCGACTTCGTGCTCGGCTCCCCCGCCGTGCAGAGCGCGGTCACCGGGTCCTTCATCGATCGCGAGGAGCGCAAGGGCAAGGGCGCCTCGGACCACGCGCCGGTCGTGGTGGATCTGGAGCTCTGAGGGCGCTCCGGCCCGGGTGGCTCCCGCGCCGGGTCCGGACGTGGTGGAGCGGCGGTGCGATCGAGTCGCACCGCCGCTCCTGACGGGCCGTCTGCATCAGGATCAGGCGTACACGTGAAGCGACTGCGGTGACGCTGTCGACGTCTCACAGCCGGTCCGTTGCGGGGACCAGTCGTACGTGGGTTCCGATGCCGGTATCCGTCGTGGTGCATCTCACACTACCCGCCCGGAGGGGAGGACGCAAGGACCCTCGTCCCGGCGACCTCTCCTCCACAGACCCCGTCCGTCCACCGTCGCGCCGACGACCTGTCGCACTCCGCCCGTGCTCGCCACGATGGCGGCATGACCAGCACCATCGCCTCCGCCGCCGACCGCTCGCCGAGCTCTGCAGGACCCGAGCGGACCTCAGCTCCCGCCTCCCTCGACCCCTCCCCGGCCCGCGCGCCGAGACGGGCCCGCTCCCGCTTCCCGGGCGCCGGGCAGGACCGCGCCGGGAGCCCCGGGAGGCCCTGTCGGGGTGTCCGATGGGTGGGACCGGAGGGTCCCCTGCGGGAGCTCGTGGCGGACCATGCCACGGCGGCCGGCTCCTGGCTCCTCGAGGATCCCCACGAGACGGCGGGTCGCACCGTCGTCCCTGCCGACGCCCTCCGCGACGGCGCGCCCCGCTCCCCCGGCGCCGCCCCGGGCCGTGCCCCGCTGATCGTCGTCCTCGCCGCCGAGCAGGTGCCCGCCGAGCTGTGGCCCCTCGCGCTCGAGGCCGGTGCCCTCGCGGTCCTGCCGCCGCCCTCGGCCTCGGAGGAGCCGCTCTCGCGCCTTGCCGAGCTCACCCGCACCCGCTCGGGCGCCCGTCTGATCGGCGTGACCGGAGGGTGCGGCGGGGCCGGCGCCTCGAGCTTCGCCGCCCGGCTCGCCGGGGCCGCGCGCCGCCACGGCCCCGTGGCGTCGCTGGACGCGGATCCGCTGGGCGGAGGGCTCGACCTGCTGGTCGAGGCGAGCGGCGCCCCGGGCCTGGACTGGTCGCAGACCGCGTCGCTCGGCGTCGACGACGGCGAGGCCCTGCGCTCGGGCCTGCCGCGCATCGACGAGGTGCATCTGCTCGTGGCCGGGGAGAGGCCCGGACCCGACCAGGAGGACCTGCCGCGCGTGCTCGCGGCGCTCGGCCCTCTCGACGGCACGGTCGTGGTGGACCTCGCCGCTGCGCTCGTCCCCTGCGCGATCCCTCACCTGGACGAGCTCCTGCTGGTGCCGCCCGCGAGCGACCATGCGGTGCGGTCCGCCGCGCGACGCCTGCGGGAGTGGTCGCCGCCGGCCGGGCTCACGAGAGCGGTGGTGCGCCGCGGCGGCGGGCTCTCCGCCGCCGATGTCGCCGAGGACCTGGACCTCCCCCTCGCCGCCTCCTTCCGCGACAGCCCCCGCGGCACGGTCCCGCCGCTGGACGTGCGACGCCGAGGTGCGGATCGCGCCACCCGTGAGCCGCTCGCCGAGCTCATGATGCAGGGGCCGGCATGAGCGGCCGGAGCAGGGACGAAGGCTCCCTCGACACCCTGCTCGCGGGAGTGAGGGAGGACCTGGTGCGCTCCCCCGGCGCGGTGGACGTGCCGCGGATCGCTCGGGTGCGCGCGCGCCCAGGGGCGGGTGCTGGGTGCCGCGGCGACCCTCGAGCTGACCGCGCGGGTGCGGGACCACGTCGACGGCCTCGGCCCCCTGCAGGGGCTCATCGCCCCCGGGGTCACGGACCTGCTGGTCAACGACGACGGGACGGTCTGGGTGGACGACTCGGGCGGGCTCCGTCCCGCGGGGCTCCGCCTCACCGCCGGCGAGGCGAGGGATCTCGCGGTGCGCCTGGCGACCTCCGGCGGTCGTCGCCTCGACGATGCAGTGCCCTGGGCCGATGCGCACCTCCCCTCCGGGATCCGCTTCCATGCCGTGCTCCCTCCGCTCTCCCCGGGCGGGGCGATCCTCTCGCTGCGCCTGCCCTCGCGGGACCGCCTGGACCTCGACGATCTCGAGCGTCTGGGGGCGCTGACCCCCGCTGTGCGGGAGGTGCTTCGCGCGCTGGTCCGCTCCCGGGTGCCCTTCCTGGTCACGGGCGGCACCGGCACCGGGAAGTCGACGCCGCTTGCCGCGATGCTCCACGAGGCCCTGCCGCAGGAGCGCATCGTCGTGGTCGAGGACGTGCTCGAGCTCGCCGTGGACCACCCCCATGTCGTGCACCTGCAGTCGCGGCACGCGAACAGCGAGGGCGCGGGCGCCGTCGACCTCATCGCGCTGGTGCGGCAGAGCCTGCGCATGCGGCCGGACCGGATCGTGCTCGGGGAGTGCCGCGGCGAGGAGATCCGCGAGCTCCTGCAGGCGCTGAACACGGGGCACGACGGCGGGCGCGGCACGGTCCACGCGAACACTGCGGCGGACGTCCCCGCCCGGCTCGAGGCGCTCGGCGCCCTCGGCGGGCTGGACCGGGGCGCGCTCGCCGCGCAGGTGGCGAGCGCCCTCGAGGTCGTCGTGCACCTGGGCCGACGCGACGGGCCGCGCGTGCTGGAGGAGATCGCCGTGCTCTCGCGCGGAGGGGACGGGATGCTCACCGCCCGGACCGCGGCGCGCTCGCAGGGCGGGACGCCGCGGGAGGGGCCGGCCGCGGAGCATCTCGCCTCCCGCCTGCATCACGGGGCGGGCGCGGGGCCCGCCCGGGCAGCGGGACGGAGGGCGGCATGATCCGCGTCCTCGCCGTCGGCGCCCTCGCGCTCGTGCCGCTGTGGGTGCTCGTCCCGCCGGCGCTCCCCGCCGGAGCGCCGGTGAGGGCCTCCCGGCCCCGCCGCGCTTCGTCCGGTCCGCTGGACCTGGCCCGCACGGTCGAGCGGCTCGCGAGCGTGATCAGCTCCGGGGCGAGCATCCGGCAGGGTTGGGGTGCGCTCGCGCGCGCCCTTCCCGACGGGGACCTGCGGGATCTGGCCCGCGCCTCCGCCGCCGGAGCGGATCCGCGCCGCGCGGCGGGCGGACGGTCGCGCGGAGCGCCGACGGTCGCCTCGCTGGGCGCCGCGCTCGCGGTGTGCGAGCGGACGGGCGCCCCGGCCGCCGTGATGCTCCAGCACCTCGCCGACGCCCTGCGCGACCTCCACGACGCCGCGCAGGCGCGGCGCGCCGCCTTCGCGGGCCCGCGCTCGACCGCCCGGATCCTGCTCGTGCCGCCGCTGACCGGACTGGGCCTCGGCATGCTCCTGGGCGGCGACCCGCCGCGGCTCCTGGTCGCCTCGACCTCGGGACGGCCGCTCGGCGGGGCGGGGATCGGCCTGACGGTGCTGGGCTGGTGGTGGATGCGCCGCCCGCCGCGCGCCGCCGACCCTCCCCTGCGCACGGAGGTGGACCCGTCGGTGGCGCTCGAGCTGATCGCCGGGGCGCTCGAGTCGGGGTCGCCGCTGTCCCGCGCCCTCGCCGCGGTCGCCGCAGCCCTGCCGGGAGGGACGGACGCCGAGGCGATGCGGGCCGTCGCCTCCGCCCTCGCCGCCGGGGCCCCTGCACGGCTCGCGGTCGACGCGCTCCCCGCGGAGCTCGACGCCCTGGGACGCTCCGCCGTGCTCGCGGAGGAGACCGGCGCGGATCTCGCGAGGGTGTCGCGCTCCGCGGCGCGGGACGCCCGGCGCGGCCGCGCCCGGGACGCCGAGGTGCGCGCCGCCGAGCTCGCCGTCCGCCTCGTCGCGCCCACCGGAGCGGCGCTGTCGCCGGCCTTCGTCGCCCTCGGCATCGTGCCGACCGTGATCTCCCTGCTGGGCGGCACCCTCTCCCTCACCTCCGGCGGAGCGTGAGGCCACGGATCACCGGGAAGGTCCCGGTCCGTCGTCCCCGCCCGGGGACGGCGTCGGCGGCGGGAGCCGCCACCGCGGGACGGCGAGCGCCGCCCCGCAGAACGAAGGAGGAGCACCATGCACTGCACGAGGAACCGACTGCGCCGCACCCTCGCCCGCCGCTGGCGGGACGAGACCGGCGCCTCCACCGCCGAGTACGCGATCACCGTGCTCGCGGCCTGCGGCTTCGCCGCCGTCCTGGTCGCCCTGCTGGCGTCCGGGGAGGTGCGGACCCTGCTGATGGGGATCATCACCTCCGCCCTGTCGATGGGGTCGTGATGATGCGGTCCGCCCGGTCGTCCCGCCTGCGGGACGACCGGGGTCCGCCACGGCGGAGACGGCGATCGTGCCGCCCGTCGTGGTGGTGATGGTGGTGGTCGTCTCGCTGACCGGTGCGGGCCTGGCCTCCCAGCTGAGACTCGAGAGCGCGGCGCGCGGCGCGGTGCGGGAGCTCGCCCGGGGAGGGGAGACCGCGGTGGCGGTCGAGGTCGCGGAGCGGATCGGCGGGGAGGGCACGGCCGTGTCCGTCTCGAGCTCCGGCCAGTGGGTGCGGGTCGAGGTGACGCGCACGCCGCACGCCCCCGCGGGGCCGATGTCCACCGCGTCCTGGTCCCTCAGCGCCGACGCCGAGGCACGGCTCGAGCCGCAGCCTGCTCGAGGGAGGGACGCCATGAGCACGTCAGGCGCGTCGGTGCTGGCCTGGACGGGGACGACGACCACGGTGGTGGCCGCCCTCGCGGCGCTGGGCGGCGGGGTGCTCGCCCGGGCCGAGGCGGGCACCGCCGCGGATCTCGCCTCCCTCGCGGGCGCCGATGCGCTCGCGGTCGCCCATCCGCACCCCTGCCGGGTCGCGGCGGAGACGGCCGAGCGCAACGGCGCGACGCTCACCGGATGCGAGCAGCGGGAATGGGACGTGCTCGTCCGGGTCGAGGTCAACGCCGGAGCGCTCCCCTCCGCGGTCGCGGAATCGAGGGCGGGCCCCGGACCGTCGGAGGTCCCGGAGACGTGAGCGAGGACGGGCTCCGCACGAGACGAAGCCCCCGACGCCACGGCGACCTGCGAGCCAGCGACCTACCGGACGGCGGACCTCGCGGCTGGGCCGGGTCCCGCGGCGGGGACCGCCTGCCCGGCGCGCCGTGCGGCCCAGGCGGTGACCCGCTCCAGCGGGCCGCGCCCCTTGAGCGCGGACCAGGCGGTGCAGTCCACGAGCGACACCACGGCGGAGGCGACCCAGACGCGGTTGTCCGCGATCCATCCGCCGGGGCCGGCGAGCACGACCAGGGAGACCAGGTGCACCGAGTAGGCGGTCAGCGGCATCGATCCCATCGCCGACAGCGGCAGCGAGCCCCCAGCGCAGGGGTCACGCGATCAGCAGCAGCCCTCCGATCAGGGCCAGCGCGATCCCGCCCGAGCGGAAGATCTCCAGCGTCGAGCCGGAGTGCGGCGTCAGCGAGATCACGGACTCGCCGAGCTCACTCCTCGAGCAGTCCCAGGAGCCGCACGGCCTGCGCCTTCGACAGGGGCTCGTTGCCGTTGCCGCACTTCGGCGAGACCACGCAGGCCGGGGCGACCCGCCTCGCGGCCGCACTCGGCGATCATGTCCGCCGTCGCCCGCACCCACGCGGCGGCATCGTCGGCCCCGCGCTCGGCGAAGCCCGCGCCGCCCGGCGCCCCGTCGTACACGAAGATCGTCGGCGCCCCGGTGTCCTCGTGCTCGGCGGCGGAGAGCCCGCCGATGTCCCAGCGGTCGCAGGTGGCCAGCGGCGGGAGCATCGAGATCGCGGCGTGCTCGGCGGCGTGCGCGCCCCGGGCGACTCCTCGGCGGGGATCTCGGCGGCGTCGGTGCGCTCGCGCGGGACCACCCACCACACCGCCTTGGTGGTCAGGGTGCGCGGCGGCAGGTCCAGCGGGTGCTGGGCGAGGACGGCCTGCGTGAACACGTCCCGCACCTGGTAGCCGGTGACCTGGTCGGTGACGTCCACGGTGCCGAAGCACAGCCGCACCCCGTCCTTCCAGGGCACCTCGCGGTCCACCTGGCGGATCCGGAGCGTCGAGGCGGACTGCGGATGGGTGGAGTGCAGCGGGTCCTCCCGTCGCACGAAGGCGACGGCCTGGTCCACGTCCAGTCTGTTCACCACGTAGCTGCGGCCCTGGTGGAGGTACACCGCGCCGTCGTGGACCTGGGTGTGGGCGCTCGCGGCATCGACCGTGCCCAGCGACTCCCCGCCCGCCTCTTCGACGATCCGCACCGGCTCCCCGCCGCCGCCGCGCAGGTCGGTGAGCTCGTGCGCGGACTCGCTCAGCGTCCAGTACCAGCCGGTGGCGCGGGAGCGGAGCACGCCGCGGGCGGCGAGGGTCGTGGCGGCTCCCGCGCCGTCGGCCCGAAGATCTCCTCCTCGCCGTCGCGGATCGCGAGCTCGGAGGCGGCGGCGCACAGGTGCGGGGTCATCACGTAGGGGTTGGCGGGATCGAACACGGCCGCCTCGACCTCGGCGCCGAACACCGTCTCGGGGTGGTGGACCACGTAGGTGTCCAGCGGGTCCTCGCGGGCGACGAACAGGGCCAGGGAGCCGCCGTCCGAGTCCTGCCGGCGGCCGGCGCGGCCGAACTCTTCGCCACAGCGAGGCGCGGGTGCCGGGCCAGCCGGCGACGACCACGGCGTCCAGCCCCGAGATGTCGATCCCGAGCTCGAGGGCGTTGGTGGAGGCCAGGGCCCGCGGCTCGCCGCTGCGCAGGGAGTCCTCGAGCCCGCGTCGCTCGCGGGCTAGATAGCCGCCGCGATAGGCGGCGATCCGGCCGCGCGGCATCGGCCAGGCGCGCATCGGCGCTCTCCTCCGCCTTCTGCCCCAGCAGGCGCCGCGCCCCGGTGGAGACGAGCTCCGCCCCGCGCCGCGAGCGGGCGAAGACGAGGGTCTGCACGTCCCGCTCGACGAGATCGGCGAGCGGCGCGGCGGCCTCGCTGGTGGCCGAGCGGCGCGGCGGCTCCTCGCGACGGCCCTGCCCGTCCCCGTCGGGACCCTCGACCTCCTCGCCGCCGTTCGCGTCGCGGCCCGGCTCCTCCCACCGCGCCGGGTCGCCGCGGCCGTTCACGCGGGTGCGCGTGCCCGGCTCCCACAGCCCGATCGTGAGCCCGGCCCGGGGCGAGCCGTCCTCGGTGACCGCCTCGACGTCCCGTCCGATCAGCCGCGAGGCGGACAGCTCCGGGTTCGCGGTGGTGGCGGAGGCGAGCACGAAGGTGGGATCGGCCCCGTACCGCGCGGCGATCCGGCGCAGGCGCCGCAAGCACCATCGACACATGGTCGCCGAACACCCCCCGGTAGCTGTGGCACTCGTCGATCACCACGTAGCGCGGCGCCCGGAAGAAGTGGGCCCACTGCTCGTGCCCGGGCAGGATCCCGAAGTGGAGCATGTCGGGGTTGGTGAGCACCACGGTGCCGTGGCGGCGCACCCAGCGGCGCCGCTCGGCCGGCGTGTCCCCGTCGTACACGGCGATGCGGGCGTCGCGGATCCCGGCCCCGTCGGCGAGGGCGGTGATGTTGGTGAGCTGGTCCGCGGCGAGCGCCTTGGTGGGCGAGAGGTAGAGCACCGTCGCGCGGGGCGCCCCGGGGTCGATCTCCCGCGCCCCGATCGCAGTGAGGGTCGGCGACAGGTAGGCGAGGGACTTCCCGGAAGCGGTGGCGGTGGCGAGCACCACGTCCCGGCCGTCATGCGCCAGGCGCGCCGCCTGCTCCTGGTGGACCCAGGGGGCGGTGATGCCGCGCTCGGCGAGGTGGAGGACCAGGCGCGGATCGGTCCACTCCGGGAAGTCGCCCCGTCGGCCCTCGCGGGCGGGCCGCCGCTCGACGTGGGTGAGGCGACCGTGGCGGATCAGCGGTGCGCTGAGGTCGGCGAGCGGCTCCGAGGCCCTGCCTGCCCGCATCCCTCACCGTCCTCCCGCGTCCCCACAGGGTCTGCGCATTCTCCGCACGTCCTCCCCGGAATCCTCCGGGCGCGCTGGGGCACAATCGTAGCCATGCCCGCCACCACCCCGGAGCACGCACCGGCCGCCGCCCCGACCGTCCTGACCCCGGAGATCGAGGCCCTCGGCACGGACCTGCGCGAATCCCGCTACGTCACCGAGCACCTCGAGGAGGTCCTCGGCGCCGTCGCCTCCGCCGCCGCGCGCGTCGCGAGGACCCGGCGCCGGCCCGTCGCCGGCTCGCCGAGAGCACCGATCCGGCCACGACGCTCCTGGCCCTGTTCGTGCTCGGCGAGACCCTGCCGGGGGCCAGGGTCGCCGCGGCGCCGCCCACCCTCGGCCTCGAGGGCGCGCGGCGGCTCGGCCTGCTCGCCCCCGCCGACCGCCCCGCCGGCGACCGGCCCACGGCCGACGGGCACGATGGGCACACGGCCGACGGGCCCGCGGCCGGCGCTCCCTCCGTCCGCGCCCTCGTGGATCTTGCGCCCTACGCCGCCGAGGACGATGCCGGCCCCGTCCACTGGTGGATCGCCTCGGACCTCTCCGAGCTCGCGACCGGCGCCCCGCTCTCCCCGAGCACGTCCTCGGCGTGGGCGGCGCCTCCCTCACCCTGGCCCGGATCACGCCCCGCACTCCGGTCGGCCGGGTGCTCGACCTCGGCGCGCGGCGGCGGGATCCAGGCGATGCACGCCTCCCGCCACGCCGAGCACGTCGTGGCCACCGACCTCTCCGAGCGCGCCCTCGCCTTCGCCGCCTTCAACGCGGCGCTGAACGGGATCGAGCTCGACCTGCGCCGCGGCTCCCTCCTCGAGCCCGTCGTCGGGGAGGTCTTCGACCTCGTCGTCTCCAACCCGCCCTTCGTGATCACGCCCCGCGCGGACGACGACGAGCACGACCCCTGGACCTACCGCGACGGGGGCCGCGCCGGCGATACCCTGCTCGCCGAGTCGCTCGCACAGCTCCCCGCGCACCTCGCCCCGGGCGCGAGCGCCGTCATGCTCGGCAACTGGGAGATCACCGACGAGGAGGACGGCTTCGCGCATCCGCGGGCATGGCTCGAGCCCGCCCTCACCGACGGGGTCGACGCCTGGGTGCGCAGCGCGACCGGGAGGACCCCGCCGAGTACGCCGGGACCTGGGCCCGCGACGGCGGGATCACGCCGCGCGATCACCGCTGGGACGCGCTGATCGACGCCTGGCTGGAGGACTTCGCCTCCCGCGCGGTCGAGGGCATCGGCTTCGGCTACCTGCTGCTGCGCCGCCCCGACGCCGGCCGACGCGGCCTGCGCGCACCGAGCTCGCGACCGGCACCGGCGGCGGCACCCTCTCGGAGCACCTGGCCGCCTCCCTCGCCGCGCTCGACCGTCTCTCCGCGCTGGACGACGAGGCGCTCGCCGCGACCCGCCCCGTCCGCGCCGAGGACGTCGTGGAGCGCCGTCACCTCACCCCCGGCCAGTGGGACCCGCTCCTCATCGAGCTGGTGCAGGGCGCGGGCCTCGCCCGCACCGTGCCCGCAGACCAGGCGCTCGCCGCGACCGTCGGCGCGCTCGACGGGACGCTCACCCTCGGCCAGGTGATCGCCGCGGTCTGCGCCCTCACCGACGCGGACGTCGAGGAGACCCGTGCCCGGATCCTGCCCGCCGTGCGCGAGCTCGCGCTGACGGGGATGGTGACCCTGTGACGGCGCCCGAGGCCCTCCCCGCGGCGGAGCCCGCACCGCCCTCCCCCGTCGGCCTCGCCCGGCCGCTGCTGTCGCTGCTGGTCGCCGCTGTGTGCGGCGCGGCGGTGGTGCTGATGGCCCGCGGCGCGGTCGGCACCGCGAGCGGTCAGCGGCTGGACCAGCTGACCCTCTCCGGCTCCCGGAACCACGACGGCCTCCTCTCGCGGATCACGGAGCTCGCGGTGGAGACGGTGAGCATGCCGGTGATCATCGCCCTGCTCGCGCTCACCGCCGTGATCGCGCCGCTGCGACGCCGCCCCGCGGCGCTGTCGCCGCTGGCCTCGCTCGTGCTCGGCGCGAACCTCACCACCCAGGTGATCAAGCACCTGCTGGTCAGCCGCGAGGTGCTGGGCCCCGGCATCGAACCGACCACGAACTCCTTCCCCTCCGGCCACTCCACCCTCGCGGCGACGACGATGATCGCGCTCGTGCTCGTCGCCGGACGGGCCCGGCCGCTGGTCGCCCCGCTCGGCCTGCTGTGGAGCGGCGCCGCCGGCATCGGCACCCTCGTCACCGGATGGCACCGGCCCAGCGACGTGATCGGTGCGATCGCGGTCAGCGCCGCCTGGACCTTCCTCGTGCTCGGGGTGGACGGGTCGCACACGAGGCGGCGGCGGGCGCGCCGCGCCGCCGCGCACGCCGGCCGGGGGCGGCGACGTCGCGGACGCGCCCTCCGCCAGGACGTGCCGCGCCTGCCGCGGGCCGAGCTGGCCTGCGCCCTCGTGCTCGGCGCGATCGGCGTTGTCGGCCTGGTCGCCGGCGCCGCGGGCATCGCCGGCCTCCCCCTCCCGCTGGACCTCGCCGACCGGGCCTCGCAGCTCGCGGCCTTCCGCGCCACCGGCGCCGTGATCGCCGGCGCGACCGCCGCCTGGGTGGCGCTGGTCCTGGTGCCGCGCACGCCGAGCGTCCTGCGGACACCTCCGGCGGAGCGTGTACCGTGAGCAATCGCCGCGCACCGAGTCAGCGCGCGGCGGAGATGCGACCCCGCGACGGGGCGTGACGTACGGCCGCGAGCGACGCGGCGAGGAAGGACGCAGGCGACGTGACAGGCGGACGGCATCTGGTGATCGTCGAGTCCCCGGCGAAGGCACGGACCATCGCCCGATATCTGGGCGATGAGTACGACGTCAAGGCGTCGGTGGGCCACATCCGCGACATCCCCGTGCCCCGAGACCTGCCCGCCGAGATGAAGAAGGGGCCGTACGGGAAGTTCGGCGTCGACGTCGAGGGCGGCTTCGACCCGTACTACATCGTCAGCCCCGACAAGAAGAAGACCGTCGCCGAGCTGAAGAAGTCCCTCAAGGACGCCGACACCCTCTACCTCGCCACCGATGAGGACCGCGAGGGCGAGGCGATCGCCTGGCACCTGCTGGAGACCCTCAAGCCCAAGAAGTCCACGCCCGTCAAGCGCATGGTGTTCCACGAGATCACCAAGGACGCGATCCAAGGCGCGCTGGAGAACACCCGCGACCTCGACGTGCACCTCGTCGACGCGCAGGAGACCCGCCGCATCCTGGACCGCCTGGTCGGCTTCGAGCTCTCCCCCGTGCTGTGGCGCAAGATCAAGCCGTCGCTGTCGGCCGGGCGCGTGCAGTCCGTCGCGACCCGCCTCGTGGTCGAGCGGGAGCGGGAGCGGATGGCCTTCGTCGCCTCCGACTACTGGGACGTGACCGGCACCTTCGGCCCCGACGCCGAGCAGTTCACCGCGAAGGTCCAGACCGTCGACGGCGCCCGCGTCGCCACCGGCAGCGACTTCGCCGACGACGGCACCCTCAAGCCCCGCTCGAAGAGCGCGACGATCCTCACCGAGGCCTCCGCCCGCGAGCTCGTGCAGGTGCTCGGCTCCACCCCGGCGACCGTCACCTCGCTCGAGTCCAAGCCGTACACGCGCCGGCCCGCCGCCCCCTTCACCACCTCCTCGCTGCAGCAGGAGGCCAGCCGCAAGCCGCGCCTCGGCGCGCGCCAGGCCATGCGGGTGGCGCAGTCGCTGTACGAGAACGGCTACATCACCTACATGCGCACCGACTCGGTGACGCTCTCGGGCGAAGCGATCCGCGCCTCCCGCGCCCAGGCCTCCGAGCTCTACGGCTCCCAGTTCGTGCCGGACAAGCCCCGCGTCTACACGAACAAGTCGCAGTCCGCGCAGGAGGCGCACGAGGCGATCCGGCCCGCCGGCGACCACTTCCGCACCCCGGCGGACGTCGCCGGGCGCCTCTCCGGCGACGAGTTCCGCCTCTACGAGCTGATCTGGAAGCGCACCGTCGCCTCGCAGATGGCCGACGCGAAGGGCACCACCTCCACCGTCGAGCTGAAGGTCGAGAACGAGGGCCGCGGCCGCGACCTTCCGCGCCGCCGGCACCGTGATCACCTTCCGCGGCTTCCTCGCCGCCTACGAGGAGGGGCGCGACGCCTCCCGCTACGGCGACGACGACAAGGGCGACGACAAGCGCCTGCCGCAGATGGAGGAGGGCCAGACCCTCCCCACCCGTGAGCTGGTCCCCGACGGGCACACCACCACCCCGCCCCCGCGGTACACCGAGGCCTCCCTTGTCCGCGCGCTCGAGGACCGCGGCATCGGCCGTCCCTCGACCTACGCCTCCACCGTCGCGACGATCCAGGACCGCGGCTACGTCGCGCGCCGCGGCACCGCGCTGGTGCCGAGCTGGACCGCCTTCGCGGTGGTGCGCCTGCTGGAGGAGCACTTCGGGCCGTTCATCGACTACGACTTCACCGCTCAGATGGAGGCGCGGCTTGACCGCATGGCCCGCGGCGAGCTGGGACGCGCGGACTACCTGCGCGACTTCTACCTCTCGGACGGCTCGGGCGATGCCCCCATCGGGCTGAAGCCCATGGTCGACGACCTCGGCGAGATCGACGCCCGCGCCATCAACTCGATCGACATCGGTGAGGGGATCACCCTGCGCGTGGGCCGCTACGGCGCCTACGTCGAGCAGTATCCGACCGACGAGGAGGGGAACGTCGTCGAGGGCGCGGACCCGCGCCGCGCGAACGTCTCCGACGAGGTCGCACCCGACGAGCTCACCGTCGAGAAGGCGAAGGAGATGCTCGAGCGCGCCAAGGACGACGGGCGCGTGCTCGGCACCGATCCCGACACCGGCCACGAGATCATCGCCAAGGACGGCCGCTACGGCCCCTATGTCACCGAGGTGCTTCCCGAGCCGGAGGAGACCGACGGCAAGAAGGTCCCGAAGTCGAAGCGACCGAAGCCCCGCACCGGCTCGCTGCTGAAGTCGATGGACCTCTCGACCGTCACGCTCGAGGACGCGCTGAAGCCGCTGAGCCTGCCGCGCGTGGTCGGCACCGCCGCGGACGGCACCGAGATCACCGCCCAGAACGGCCGCTACGGCCCGTACCTGAAGAAGGGCACCGACTCCCGCTCGCTGGAGACGGAGGATCAGATCTTCTCGATCACCCTCGAGGAGGCCGAGAAGATCTACGCCCAGCCCAAGACCCGCGGCCGCGCCGCGGCGAAGCCCCCGCTGAAGGAGCTCGGCACCGACCCGACCTCGGAGAAGCCGATCGTCATCAAGGACGGCCGTTTCGGCCCGTACATCACCGACGGCACCACCAACGTCTCGCTGCGCGCGACGGAGAAGGTCGAGGAGATCACGGAGCAGGTCGCGATCGAGAAGCTCGCGGAGAAGCGCGCGAAGGGACCGGCGAAGAAGCCCGCCGCCCGCCGCACCACGACCACGCGGAAGAAGAGCACCTCCGCGAAGAAGTGACCGACGCCGGCGGCCCCGCTCCCCGGAGCGGGGCCGCCGCGCTGTCCGGGCGCCGAGGGCCGGCGCGAGCGCCCGTCGGCGCTCAGCCCGTCACTTCACCGACCCGGCGGCGAGGCCGCCGATGATGCGGCGCTGGAAGACCAGCACCATGATGATCAGCGGCACCGTCACGATCACCCCGGCGGCCATCTTCGTGCCGTAGGGGGTGTCGAACTGCGAACTGCCGGTGAACTTCGAGATCGCGACGTTCGCGGTCTGCATCAGCGGGCTGTTCACCATGGTCAGCGCGATGAGGAATTCGTTCCACGCCGCGATGAAGGTGATGATCGCAGTGGTGAACACGCCCGGCGCCGCGAGCGGGAGGATCACCCGCGCGAAGGCGCCGAAGCGCGTGGTCCCGTCGACCATCGCCGCCTGCTCGAGCTCGACCGGCAGTCGCCGGAAGAACGCGTTGAGGTTCCACACCGCGAGCGGCGGCGCGAAGGAGATCGTCGGCAGGATCATCGCCTGATAGGTGTTGATCCAGTTCACCGGGAACCAGTCGTAGCCGCCGCTGAACAGCTTCAGCGGCGGCACCACGAGCGTGACGACCGGGAACATCGAGGTCGCCACGATCAGGAACATCACCGCCACCTTGCCGCGGAAGTCCAGCCGGGCCAGGGCGTAGGCGCCGAACACGCCCAGCACGAGCACCAGCGGCGTGGTGCCGCCGGCGACGATCAGGGAGTTCAGCGGCGCCCGGGCGAAATGGTTGGACGGATCGAAGACCGCGGCGAAGTTCTCGACGCTGATCGGGTTCGGGATCAGCTCCGTGGAGCGGCCCTCGGAGGGCCGGCGCGGCGCGGAGACGATCATCCAGTAGAACGGGGCCAGGCAGTACACCAGAATGAAGGCGATCCCGAGGCCGACGATCACGGTGCCGACGGTGCGGCCCCGGGGTTTCTTCGGCCGCGACACCTCGCCGGTGCGGGTGCGGACCTCGCCGGTCGCGGCGCTCATGGCAGACTCCCTTCGCTGGTGGGGCGGAGCCGGCGGGCGGTGCGGCGGCTCCGGGCGGGGCGGTCCCTGTCCCCGATCACGTCGGCGCCCAGCGGCTTCACGAAGAGGAAGGCGACCAGGCAGATGTAGGCGAACAGGACCATCGAGTAGGCCGAGGCCATGCCGAAGTCGGTCTTGGAGGCCGCATCGGTGGCGAGCATGGACAGGGTCTGGCCGGAGCGCAGGCGCCCCAGCAAGACGTAGGGCAGGTCGAACATGCGCATCGCGTCCAGCGACCGGAACAGCACCGCGACCACGAGCACGGGTCGCACCAGCGGCGCTGTGATCCTCCAGAAGGTCTGCCAGCGGTTCGCGCCGTCGACGGTCGCCGCCTCGTAGACCTGCCGGTCGATGGTCTGCGACCCGGCGAGGGTGAGCGACCCGATGTAGGGCGCGGTCTTCCAGATGTCGGCGATCAGCACGGCGGCCTTGGCCTGCCAGCCCTCGGTGGTCCACAGCACCTGGTAGCCGATGAGGCGGTTGGCGATGCCGTTCGCGTCGAAAATCAGTCGCCACATCAGTGCCGAGACGACGGTGGGGATCGCCCAGGGCACAAGGATCGAGGCGCGCACGAGACCGGTGGCCCGCGGCCCCTTGGCCATGATCAGCGCCATCGCGACGCCGAGGACGGTCTCGATGCTCACCCCGACCACGGTGAACAGCGTCGTGTTCCAGAAGGCGTTCCAGAACCCGGCACCGGCGCCCGCGCCGGTGAACGCCTGGGCGTAGTTCTCCAGCCCCACGAAGGTGTCGCCCTGCTGGATCAGCCCGGTGGTGGGGTCGATGCCCTTCCCGGTCTGCATCAGCGACTGCCAGGCGGAGAGCACCAGCGGGAAGCCGACGACGAGGGCGAGCGAGCACCAGGGTGGGCAGGAGCAGGAGGTACGCCATCCTGCCCTCGCCCCCGCCCGCCCTGCGCCGAGGGACGGCCACGACGGTCATCCCTCCGCGAGCTCGCCCAGTCGCGTCTGCAGGCGCGTCATCGCCGCCTCCGCCTCGGTCTCCCCGGAGAGGCGACCGTAGGCCGCTTCCTGGATCGCCTGGGTGACGTCGCCGTAGTTCACCACCGCCGGCCGGTCGCTGCCCTGGTCGATCGCCTCCTTGAGCTGGGGCAGGAACGGGAAGGCATCGAGCATCTCCTGGTCCTCGTAGACCCCGGCATTGGCGGGGGCCTGCGAGGTCGCCAGGCCCCAGTCCTTCTGCTGGGCCGCGTCGACCATGAAGGCGATGAAGTCCACCGCAGTGCCCTTGTTCTTCGCGAAGGCGCTGATGGCGAGGTTCAGGCCGCCCAGGGTGGTGCTTCCCGGGCCGTCAAATCCGGGCACGAGGCTCGCGACCATCTTCCCGTTGACCTTCGAGGAGCCGTCCTCGGCCTGGCCGAGCGCCCAGACATAGGGCCAGTTCTGCAGGAACGCGAGCCGGCCATCCTGGTAGGCCTGCCGGGACTCCTCCTCCTTGTAGGTCAGCGCCTCCTGGGGGATGTATCCCTTGTCGAAGCCGTCGCGGACCGCCTGCAGGCCCATGATCGCCTCGGACGAGTCGGCGTGCGGCTCGCCCTGGTCGTCGAAGAGCTCCCCGCCGGCGGAGGCGACCAGGCTCGAGGTCTGCACCGTCAGCCCCTCGTACTTCGAGTACTGGGAGCCGAAGCCGAGCGGCTCCGGGTCGTCCTCCTGCGGCGTCTCGATCGCGGCGTACATCTCCTCGAAGGTCTCCGGCGGCCCGTCCAGCCCGGCCTTCTCCAGCAGGTCGGTGCGGGAGAACAGCGACTGGGCGTTGGTGGTGAAGGGGACGCCGTAGAGCTTGTCGAAGTAGGTGCCGGTGACGACGGTGGAGGGGATCAGCTCGTCCAGGGGGAAGCCGTCCTGGGGCGCTCGACGACCCACTGATTGGCGGCGAACTCGGCGGTCCACACCACGTCGAGGCCCAGCACCGTGTAGGCGTCGGACTTCGCCTGGGCGTTGTTGAGCATCTGCTGGCGCCGCTCGTCGGCGGACTCGGGCGACTCGATGAGTGTGACCTCCTCGTCAGGATGCTCGCTGTTCCAGGACTCGAGGAACTCGGCGAGCTTTCCGGTCGTGTCCTTGCCCTTGGCCAGGGTGATCGGGCCGCGCTCCTCGAAGTCGGCGGCGGAGGCGCCGGTGCCGCCGTCGCCGCCGCCGTCACCGCCCCCGGAATCGGAGGAGCAGGCCGCGAGGGCGGCGGCCGCCGTGGCCACACCGCCGACGGCGAGGACGGAGCGACGGCGGGGAAGCGGGCGCGCAGGGGTGGTGTTCATGTCGAGACTCCTTTGTTCGCACGGTGACACCTGGTGTCGTGGTCAGAGTACTCCCAGGGGCGCGGTGATCCTGCTCACACCGGACGTCCGGGCACTGGTCAGCCGGATCGGCGCCGCGGACCACCTCCACCGCTCCCGTCCCGCACCGGCACCGACGGCACGGGCGGCCGCGTCCACAGCCCGACCCCGGCCTGTCGGCCGGACCGATAGATTGGACCCCATGAGCCAGACCGACGAGACCAGCGGCGTCGACGAGCCCGCCCTGGTCCTGCCCGAGTCCGCCGTCCCCGATCCGGCCTCGGCGCCGAGTCTGCGCTGGGGCGTGGTCTCCCCGGCCACATCGCCGGCCAGTTCACCGACACCGCCCATCGGGCGACGGCCTCGCGCATCGTCTCGGTCGTCTCCCGCTCCGCAGAGCGGGCCGCGGCCTTCGCGGCCGAGCACGGTGCGGAGCGCTCCTTCGACAGCGTCGAGGGCATGCTCGCCGCGGGCGGCATCGACGCGGTGTACATCGCCTCCCCGCACGCCCAGCACCACGAGCTGGCCCGCCCGGTGCTCGAGGCAGGCGTGCCGGTGCTGGTGGAGAAGGCGTTCACCCTGAACACCGCGCAGGCCCGCGACCTGCTCGACCTCGCCCGGGAGCGGGGCGTGTTCGCCATGGAGGCGATGTGGGCGCGCTTCCTGCCGCAGTACGACCTCGCTGCGCCGCGTGATGGAGGCCGACCTGCTCGGCGAGATCGTCGAGGTCGCGACCGACCACGGCCAGGCCATGCCCACCGACCCCTCCCACCGCATGAACGCCCCCGAGCTCGGCGGCGGGGCGTCGCTGGACCTCGGCGTCTACCCGATCTCCTTCGCGCAGATGGTGCTCGGCGATCTCGAGGACCCCGTCGTGCGCGGGGAGCTGACCCCCACCGGCGTCGACGCGACGCTCGGCCTGCTCGCCCGGGGCGCGCGCGGCGGGTTCGCGCGGCTCGGCACCACGCGCGCACCCGCACCCCGGCCGAGGCGGTCGTCGCGGGCACTGCCGGCACGGCCCGTCTGACCGGTCCGTTCTACGCCCCGGGCACTCTCACCGTCGAGTCGCTCGACGGCCGTTCCGCGTCCTTCGAGCATCCTGGCGCGCCCGGCGACGGGATGGCCTACGAGATCGCGGAGGCCGCCCGACGGATCACCGCCGGGGAGCTCGAGTCCCCGCTGATGAGCTGGGCGGACACCCTGTCGGTGATGGAGACGATGGACGCCGTCCGCGCCGCGCTCGGCGTCGTCTACCCCGGGGAGGAGGGCGCATGAGCCGCACCGAGCCCGCTCCCGCGCCGCACGAGGACGCCCTGCAGGCCGCGGCACGGCACGCACCGGCGCCGCACAGCACCTCCCTGCGCATCCCCGCGACGCACCCGCCCCGCCGCGGCGTGTTCATCTCCTTCGAGGGAGGGGACGGCGCCGGGAAGTCCACCCAGATGCGGATGCCGCGGGACCACCTGGTCACCGAGCGCTCCGTCGCCGAGGACCTCATCCTCACCACCCGGGAGCCGGGCGGCACGCCGCTCGGCGAGAGCATCCGCGAGCCGCTGTCGCACGGCGAGCACGTCGAGCCCCGCGCGGAGGCGCCGCTGTACGCGGCGGATCGCGCGCACCACATCGCGACCGTCGTCCGCCCCCACCTGGCCCGGGGCGGGCTCGTGCTCGGGGACCGGTATCTCGACTCCTCCGTCGCCTACCAGGGCGCCGGGCGCGAGCTCTCGCCGGAGGAGATCGCGGGGCTGTCGCTGTGGGCGGTCGACGGGCCGCTGCCCCATCGCACGATCCTGCTCGACGTGCCCACCAGCGCCCTGGACGAGCGGCGCGGGCCCGCCGGAAAGGACCGCCTGGAGAGCGCGGGCCTGGAGTTCCACGAGGCGGTGCGCGAGGAGTTCCTCGAGCTCGCCCGCGCGGATCCCGAGCGCTACGCCGTGATCGACGGGACCCGCCCGCGCGAGGAGGTCCATGCGGAGGTGCTCGCCTCCGTCGCCGAGGTGCTGAGCCTGTTCGACCCGACCTTCGAGCCGGTGCCCCCGCCCCGGCACAGGGACGAGCAGTGACCGCGGTCGCGCAGGCGACCGGGACCCCGCACGCGCCCGGGGTGTGGGCCGACGTCGTGGGCCAGGACGCGGCGGTCGCGCAGTTCCGCCGCGCCGCCTCCCCCGAGGGGTCCCTCGCCCAGGCCTGGCTGATCACGGGCCCGCCCGGCTCCGGCCGCTCCACCGCGGCCCGGGCCTTCGCCGCGACCCTGCAGTGCGAGCAGGGCACCGGGCGCGGGCAGTGCCCGGCCTGCCGCACCACCCTCGCGGGGACGCATCCCGATGTCACCGTCGTCGCCACCGACAAGCTCTCCATCGCGAAGGAGGAGGTGCGCTCGCTGGTGATGACCGCACAGCGCGCCCCCGCCACCGGCCGACACCGGGTGCTGATCGTCGAGGACGCGGACCGCATGACCGCGGGCACCTTCAACGCCGCTGAAGTCGATCGAGGAGCCGCCGCCGTCGACGGTGTGGATGCTGTGCGCCCCCTCGGCCGAGGACCTCGCCCCCACGATCCGCTCCCGCGCCGCCTGGTGACGCTCACGGTCCCGGACTCCGACGTGGTCGCGGAGCCGCTGCGCCGCCGCGACGGGATCGAGGACCAGCTGGCACTGCGTGCGGCGCGCGCCGCCCAGGGCCACATCGGTCTCGCGCCGCGCTATGCGACGCAGGAGGGGGCGCTCGGCGCGCGGGTGGAGTCGGCGCGCACGCCGCTGACCCTGCGCACCGCCGGCGGCGCCGTGCTCGCCGCCCAGGCCCTCGTCGAGCGGGCGACCGCCGAGGCGAAGGAGCACGCGGACCAGGTCGCGCTCGAGGAGAAGGAGCGCTTCCTGCGCTCGGCCGGGATCGACGACGGGAAGGTGCCGCCCTCGCTCCGCTCCCAGATGCGCCAGCTCGAGGAGGACGCCAAGCGGCGCCAGACCCGTCTGGTCCGTGACGTGCTGGACCGGTACCTGCTGGACGCCCACTCGGTCGCGCGCGACGTGCTGAGCCGCCAGCTGGCCACCGGGTCGGAGCTGGTGAACGTCGACGTGACGGACGAGATCGAGCAGGCCGCCGCGAACGGCACGGGCCGCTCCACCCTCGCGCCGCTCGAGGCCGTGCAGGAGGCCCGTCAGCGGATCGCGGGGAACGTGCCGCCGCCGCTCGCGGTCGAGGCGGCCGCTCGCCCGGATCGCCGTCTCCCAGCGCTGACCCCGCCGGGCACCGGGCCGGATCCGCCTCGCGCCCCCGGAGCACGTCCCACGCCCGGCCCGGTCCCGACCTCCCCCGCCTCGGCCCGGCGCCCCTGCCCCGCGCGGCCCCGCCCTGGCCCGGCGCACCTGCTCCGGTTCAGGGGGTTACCGCGAAGTCATGAGCGCCCCTGTTCCGGTTCTGGAACAGGGGCGCACATGACATGCAGGGCGTCGGTCCGCGGGGCCGACGCTGAGGATCAGTCCTCGGGAGAGTCCGCCTCGGGGATGTCGAAGGACAGGGCCGGGTGCTCCGTAGGGGCCTGCTCCTGCGCGGCCTGCTCCGGCTCGGCCGGCGCGGGCTCGGCGTCGGCCGCCGGCTCCGTCCCGGCGATGTCCTGCGCGGTCGTCGTCTGCTCCGGCTCCTGGACCGGAGCGGGCTCAGCGGGCGTCGACGCGTCCGCGGACGGGGCGGGCTCAGCCGCCGGCTCGACGAGCGCGACGTCCGCCGGGGCGGAGCCGCTCTCGGCGTCCGAGCCCTCGACCCGAGCAAGACCCTCGGCCTGAGTCTCAGCCTCAGCGTCAGTGCCGGAGTTCCCGGCATCCGGGCCCTCGGTCTGAGCGGCATCCTCGGCCGCGTCGCCGTCGGCCGGTGCGGTCGTGTCCGCCGCGGCCTTGTCGTCGTCGACGACCTCGACGTCGAGCTCGTCGACGATCACGCCCGCGCCGCGGGGGATCTCGGGCTCGCCGTCGTCCTGCCCGGTCTCGGAGTGGGCGCCGCGGCCGTAGCCGAGGTGGACCACGCGGCCGTCGGCCGGGGACCACTCGTTGGTGCACACGCCGAACTCGGAGCGCAGCGAGCCGGAGAGCTTCATCAGGAATCCGCGGCTGGTGCGGCTCGCGGGGACGGTGCCCTTGCGCCCGCGGGAGGAGGTCTGGCGGGGGCCGAACTCGCCGGCCTGCCAGCGCTCGGCGGCCTCGCCGCGGCCCTCCTGCGAGAGCACGCGGGGGCGGCCGAGCCCCAGCTCCCAGAGGGCGACGCGGTCCTCGTCCTCGTCGCCGGTGGCCTCGTAGCCCTGCTCGAGCCGCTCGTCCTGCTCCCGGTAGGGCAGCAGGTCGTCGGCGCCGACGTCCTCAGGCTTCAGACGCTCGGACCACGGCTCCCAGGCGGGGGCGAGGATCGCGTCCTCGCCCGGCGGCGCAGCGCGGTCTCGGCGACGGTCGCGGCCTTCGCACGGGAGGCGCGGGCCAGCACGACCACCCAGGACCAGCCGCGGTAGCCGGGCATGGTGCACTCGAAGACGTGCGTGACCAGCCGCTCCCCCGTCGCCTCGACGCGGAGGTGTTCACCGACCTGTCCGGGCTCGGTGACGTCCTCGAGCGCCTCGCGGGCGAGCTCGACGGCGACCGCTGCGACCGCGTCGAGCTTCGGACGTGCGGTGCGGGGACGGCGGGGGCGGTGGTCGGGGACGTCATCTCAGGCCTCGAAGTTGTCGGCGACGGCTCGCAGCACGGTGGCGATCTTCTGGGAGTGGCCGCGATCGGGGTAGCGGCCGTGGCGCGCCCGGTGCCGGCGTCGTCGAGGAGCCGGATCAGGTCCTCGACCATGACGGCGAGGTCCTCGGGCTTCTGGCGGCGGGCGCGGGCGACCGACGGCGCGGGCTCGAGCAGGCTGCAGGGAGAGCACCTGCGGGCCGCGGCGGCCGTCGACCATGTCGAACTCGACGCGGGCGCCGGGGCGGAGGGTCGTGACCCCCTCGGGCAGGGTGGTGGCGTGCACGTACACGCTCTGACCGTCCTCGTCGTCGAGGATGAAGCCGAAGCCCTTCTCGGCGTCGTAGAACTTCACCTTGCCTCGTGGCACCTGGATCCCATTCCTCATCTGGTGGTCGTCGTGGGGCGATTCTCGGATCCCGGGCGCGTGCGGGCCGACGTGCCGGCCGCCTCCACCCGGGAGGTCGCCGGAGCGGGTCCGGCAACACTCCATGCTATCGCGAGCAGGCCGGCGGCGGCGAGCGGGTTCCTGCGAGGTGACGACGGCCACCGCAGGGAACGACAGGACGGCGCGGGCAGGGCCCGACAGGCCGACGGCGCAGCCGCGCGACGCCGCACGACGGGACGGCACTGCCCCCGCTCAGCGCCGGCGCTCGGGCGGGATCTCGCGGGTCGGGGCGTCGGCCGGGACGGGCTCGAGGCCGAGCCCGGCGAGGACCTGCTCGAGGATCATCGCCGTGAAGCCCCAGACGAAGGCGTCCTCGGGCGACTCGAAGACGGGGCCGACGTCGTGCCCGTTCAGCCGGCCGCGTCGGCGCGGCGCGGCGTCGTCGAGGGAGTCGCTCCCGGTCAACGGCGCCCACACCAGGCGCTCGACCTCGACCGGGTCCTGCACCCCGAGCGGCGGGACCTCGGCGGACCAGCTCAGCACCGGGATCACGAGCCGCGCCCCGCCAGGGCATCGGGATCGGGGCGAAGGCACCCAGCACGTGCGCGTCGGCGGGGTCCAGCCCCGTCTCCTCCTGCGCCTCCCGCGGCGCGGTGTGCACATCGTCGCGGTCGCCGGGGTCGCGCTTCCCTCCGGGCAGGGAGAACTGGCCGGGCTGGGAGCGCAGGCGGTGGCCGCGCTCCTCGAGGACGAGCCGGGCGTCGGCCAGATCCGTGCCGGCGACGTGGATGAGCACGGCGCGCGCCGCCCGCCGTCGGTCGGCATCGGAGGGGAGCCGCGTCCGTCCCGACGGGCCACGAGCACGTCCCCGCGCCGGGCCCGCTCGGCGAGCGGGGCGAGGAAGCCGGCTCCGTCGGGGAGCCCCTCGGCCGACGGGACGGCCGTGCTCATGCCGCCTCCCCCGCGCTCGGGCAGAGGTCGGCCAGCACGCACTCCCCGCGCGGGGCGCCCGCGCCGTGCAGACGCGGCGGCCGTGGAGGATCAGGCGCGGCCCGAGCATCGTGAGGTCCTCGGCGTCGGCGCCCGTGCCGTCGGCCTCCACCCGCGCCAGGACGTCCTCCTCGACCGTTCGCGGGTCGGTGGCCGTCGTCCAGCCGAGCCGGCGCGAGAGCCGCCCCACGTGCGTGTCCACGGCGAGCAGGGAGTGGCCGAACCAGGCCCCGCGGACCACGTGCGCGGTCTTCCGGCCGACGCCGGGCGCCCGCTCGAGCGCGGCCTGGTCGTCGGGCACCTCCCCGTCGTGGTCCACGAGCAGCCGCACGGGAGAGGCCGATGATCCGACGCGCCCGGGTCGCACCCATCCCGAGCGGGCGCACCTGCTCGGTGACCGCGTCCTCGTCGGCCTCGGCGAGAGCGGCCGGGCCGGGCCAGCGGGAGAACAGTCCGGGGGTGACCTGGTTGACGCGCACATCGGTCGTCTGCGCGGAGAGCACGGTCGCGACCAGCGACTCGAAGGCGTCGCGGTGGTCGAGCTCGGTGCGTGCACCGAGGTGGAGGCGCTCGAGCCGGGCCGCGACGAGACCCGCGTCGGCGGGGGCCCCGGAGGCGGCCGCGGCGGGGCGCGGGGGACGACCTGCTCGACATGCCGGAGACGTCTCCCTTCCTCGGAGATGGGCCATGACGCCGCGAGCGCGATAGTGTTTGACCATCATGTGACAGCCGCCACCGCTGAACGTGGCGTCCGCCACAGGTTGTACAGCACGGTCCCGGAAGATCGGGACCCCACATCCAGGAGGTTCCGTGGACGAGAACATCGTACGGTCGTCGCCGCTGTTCGCCGCGCTCGACGAGGACGGCAAGCAGGCGGTCCTGGCGTCGATGAAGCAGGAGGACTACCACCGCAGCGCCATCATCTTCCGTGAGGGCGATCCGGGCGACCGGCTCTTCATCATCGGCACCGGCAAGGTGAAGGTCGGCCACGCCTCGGGCGACGGCCGCGAGAACCTGCTCGCGGTGCTCGGCCCGGGCGAGACCCTCGGCGAGCTCTCCCTGTTCGATCCCGCGCCGCGCAACGCGACGGCCACGGTCGTGGCCGAGTCGACCCTGTACTCCCTCTCGCAGCAGGACCTGTACCGCGTCCTCGCGCGGCGTCCGGAGGTGGGCCGCCACCTCCTCGCCTCGCTCGCGCGCCGTCTGCGCAAGACCAACGAGTCCCTCGCGGACCTGGTCTTCGCCGATGTGCCCGGTCGCGTGGCGAAGAACGTGCTCGACCTCGCCCAGCGCTTCGGCCGTCAGACCGACGACGGCGTGATGGTCGCCCACGGCCTGACCCAGGAGGAGCTGGCCCAGCTGGTCGGCGCCTCCCGCGAGACGGTGAACAAGGCCCTGGCCGACTTCGCCTCTCGCGGCTGGATCCGGCTCGAGGCCCGCGCCGTCCTCATCGCCGACGTGGAGCGCCTGCGCCGCCGCGCCCGCTGAGGCGGGCCCGGGCATCTCGCGCAGACGCCCGACGCCCCGCCCGCGCTCGAACGGCCCTCCTCCCCGCGCGGGGAGGAGGGCCGTTCGAGCGCCCGGGGCACCCGGGACGACGGCGCCGCGCCCGGAGTCCGCGGCCGCGGGGGCGACCCGGCGCAGCGACGCGCGCGGGGTCAGCGCTCCCGGGCGAGGTGGTCGAGGGTGGCGCGGAGGTTCCAGCGGGCCGCGTCCTGCAGCCGCTCGGGCAGGTCCGGGCCGTAGACCACGCGCAGCGACCGATCGAGGGTGAGCACCCCAGCGGTGCGGGCGCGCCGCACCTGATCGATCCGTCGCCGGCGGTGCGCGATCGTCTCCTCGAGGACGGCGAGCACCTCCAGCGGGGAGTCGACGGACGGGCCGTGTCCGGGGAAGAACGCGCTGATCCGCCCGTCCTCGGCGAGGGCGTGGAGGATCGCGAGGGACTGCAGGTACTCGGTGAGCGAGCCGCCGTGGTCGGGCACGATCACCGTCGAGGAGCCGCCCAGGAGCGTGTCGCCGGTCAGCATCCGCCCGCCCTCCACCAGCAGGCCGACGGAGTCGGAGGTGTGCCCGGGCAGGTGGATGACATGTCCGACGGTCCCGTTGTCGCCGATCAGCGTCGCGGGCAGCGGGCGCGAGCCGGGCACGGCGGACTGATCGGCCGCCCACAGCGGCACCTCCCGGCCGCGCGGGCGGTGAGTCGCCGGGCGAGGGTCGCGGCGCCCGCAAGCATGGTCCGCGTGCCGGTGGGTGACCAGCACGCCCTCCGGCCGGGCGTCGTCGCCGCAGGTGAGAAGCGACTCGGCGAGGTGCTCGGGGTCCTTCGGGCCGGGGTCGACCACCCACACCTGGTCATCGTCGCGCAAGACGTGGCTGTTGGTGCCGGTGAGCGTCATGGGGCCGGGGTTGTCGGCCCGCACCACGATCAGCTCGACCGCCGGGGCGTCGGGAGCCCGCGCCCGAGATGCTCGTCCATCGCGGCCCCGCTCAGGCGGTGGGGGCGAGAGACGCGGAGAGCTCGACGACGAGCTCGAGCTCGACCGGAGCGTCAAGGGGCGCGACGGCCACGCCCACGGCGGAGCGGGCATGGCTCCCGGCCTCCCCGAAGACCTCGCCGAGCAGGGTGCTCGCGCCGTTGATCACGGCGGGCTGTCCCGTGAACGAGGGATCGGAGGCGACGAACCCGGTCACCTTCACGATCCTGACCACCTGGTCGAGGTCGCCCACGAGCGCCTCCACGGCGGCGAGGGCGCCCAGGCGGCAGATCTCGGCGAGCTCGGTGGCCTGCTCGGCCGTGACCTCGGCGCCGACCTTGCCGGTGCGCGGCGCGCCCCGTCCACGAAGGGCAGCTGCCCGGAGGTGTGGACGTGGGAGCCGGTCCGGACGGCCGGCACGTAGGCGGCCACCGGGGCCGCGACCTCGGGCAGAGCATGCCCGAGCTCGGCGAGGCGGGCGCGGGTGCGGGGGCCGCGCGCCGGGACGGCGTCGATCATCGGCTCAGCCCTCGCCCCGGGGGCGCTTGAGATAGGCGACCAGGTTCTCCGGGTTCGGCCCCGGCACGACCTGGACCAGCTCCCAGCCCTCGTCGCCGTAGTTGTCCAGGATCTGCTTGGTCGCGTGGATCAGCGGCGGGACGGTCAGGTACTCCCAGCGGGTGAGTGTGCTCATGGGACGAGCCTACCCGGGGAGCCCGGTCCGAGGAGGTCAGCCGCCGACGGCCTGCTGCTCGGCACGCCGCAGCAGCGCAGACCAGTCGCTGACGTGCGGGTGGCGGCGCAAGAGACGTCGCCGCTCCCGCTCGGTCATGCCGCCCCAGACGCCGAAGTCGACGCGGTTGTCGAGCGCGTCGGCCAGGCACTCGGTGCGCACCGGGCACGCGCCGCAGGCCGCCTTGACGGCGTGTCGCTCCGCGCCCTGCACGAAGAACCCGTCGGGATCCATCGTCACGCAGGCGCCGCGGGCGGCCCAGTCGCTGTCGCCGGTGAAGGCGCTTCCCCCGATGGTCATTCTCCATCCCCTTCCGTCTTCCGGATCGACCTTGATCCGTTCCTCGCCCCACTGTATGGAGACGGTCGCCACATGGCAAAACGCGCGATGCTCCATGACGGCGGCCGGAGCCCGTGCTAACGCGCACATGAGCCCGTCGCGCCGGGGCAGGTCACGGCGCGGCATCGGCTTCGTGAAGATTCCGCGCGCGCGGCCTGCCTGATGGCCGCTCCGGGGAGGGTCGCCGTACTGTAGTTCCATGGCCCGCACCTCGCCCGCGTCCAGCTCGGGACGCTCCCTGCCCGTCGCCCTGGCGCAGACCGTCTACCTGCTCGCTGGGGCTCCTCGCCGTCTCGGCCCTCGCCGGCGTCCTGCTCGCGGCGTTCTTCCTCCCCGCGGTCTCGGCGACCTCGGCCGTCGCCGAGGACGGGGTGGACCTCTTCGAGTCCTACCCCAGCGAGCTCGAGGTCGAGCCGCTGAACGAGGCCAGTCGCATCGAGGCGGCCGACGGGTCGCTGCTGGCGACCTTCTACACCGAGAACCGCATCATGGTGCCGATCGAGGAGATCTCGCCCCACATGCAGAACGCGGTGATCGCGGTCGAGGACCGCCGCTTCTACGAGCACGGCGGCGTGGACCCCAAGGGCCTGGTCCGCGCCTTCGCCTCGAACGCCGCGGGCGGCGCGACGCAGGGCGGCTCGACCCTCACCCAGCAGTACGTGAAGAACGCGCCGCTCATGGACGCCGTGCGGCGCGGCGACCAGGAGGACCAGCTCGCCGCGACAGAGCAGAGCTACGGCCGCAAGCGCGCGAGGCGAAGCTCGCGATCTCGCTCGAGAAGCAGTGGAGCAAGGACGAGATCCTCAACGCCTACCTGAACGTTGCGCAGTTCGGCCCCTCCCAGTACGGCGTCGAGACAGGCTCGCGCCACTACTTCTCCAAGAGCGCGAAGGACCTCAACCCCGGCGAGGCCGCCCTCCTGGCCGGCATCACCAACGGCCCGAACCAGTACGACCCGGTCGCTCACCCCGAGGCGGGCGAGAAGCGCCGCAACGAGGTGCTCGCGGACATGAAGCGCGAGGGCTTCGTGACCGAGGAGGAGTACGAGCAGTACACCTCCCAGCCCGTCGAGGAGATGTCGCAGATCCAGAACGTGCGGGCCGGTCGCGCCGACGCCGGCACGAGCGGGTTCTTCTGCGACTACGTCACGCGCTCCCTGCTGAACGACCCGAACTTCGCCCCCACCTACGAGGAGCGGCGCAAGCTTCTCTACGGCGGCGGGCTCACGATCAGGACCACGCTGGACCCGAACACGCAGGCCGCGGCGGTTGACATCCTCCAGCGCAAGGTCCCCGGCGACTCCCAGCACGGCTTCGGCCACTCGATCGTCACCGTCGAGCCGGGCACCGGCAAGATCCTCACGATGGCGGAGAACCGCACCTTCAACCCGCACGAGGACGTCCAGCCCGGCGAGACCGCGATCAACTACAACGTGCCGCAGGCCCTCGGCGGCGGCAACGGTTTCCCCGTCGGCTCGACCTTCAAGCCCTTCGTGCTCGCAGGAATGGCTCGAGACCGGGCACAGCATCGATGACCGCGTGAGCACCCGACGCGAGGTGATGAAGTCCTTCCCCGCGGAGTGCCTGGACAGGGGTCGCTGGTACGAGGCGGGCGGATACGACCCGGACAACGCGGTCTCCGTGCCGATCGCACCGATGGAGTCGGTGCTGAACTCCACCAAGTTCTCGATCAACACCAGCTACGCGAACATGTCCCGTCAGCTCGACCTGTGCAGCATCGCGGAGGGGGCGCGCGACATCGGCGTCGTCCCCGCCCGGTACAACCCCTTCGACAAGGCGACCTGGGAGACGAGCGTGGCCGAGCTCTACGGCACGGAGCTCGCTCCTTCCGCCGTCGTGCTCGGCCAGCCGCAGATCTCCGCGCTGGACATGGCCGCGTCCTACGCGACGTATCGCCGCCGGCGGCACCTACTGCAAGCCGCAGGCGATCACCGAGGTCGTCGACCGCAACGGCGAGGCGATGGAGATCTCCGGCGCCGAGTGCCACCAGGCCGTCGAGAAGGAGGTCGCCGACACGATGGCCTGGGTGCTCCAGCAGGACCTCGAGGACCCGCGCGCCACCGGCAAGGGCAAGACCATCCCCGGCCATGCCGCAGGAGGCAAGACCGGCACCTCGACGTCCCAGTTCCACACCTGGTACGTCGGCTTCACCCGCCAGATGTCCACCGCCGTGTGGTTCGGCCACCCGGCGACCGACACCCGTCCCGGCGGGTTCGACGTCGACGGCGAGATGCTCCGCAGCGGCGGCGTCTGGGGCAACACGGTCTCCCTGCCCACCTGGCAGGAGTACATGACCAGGGCCCATGAGGGCCTCCCCTCGGAACCCTTCCCCGCCGCCCCGGCCCCGACGGCCAGCGCCGCGGGCGACGCGATCGAGAAGGGGAAGGTGCCCGACGTCGGCGGCATGCCGATCGAGCAGGCCCGCGCCGCGCTCGAGGCGGCCGGCTACTCCGTGCGCATCGAGCAGGCGCCGCACGACGAGATCGGCGCCGGCCATGCGATCGACACCGATCCCCCGGCAGGCACCGAGCTTCCCGAGGGCCGTCCCGTCGTGATCCGCGAGTCCTCCGGTGAGGAGTGAGGTGAGGCCCGCGCTCGCGGCCGCCGGCGCGCTCGGCGGGCTCGGCCTCGGGCTCGCCGGGGCCACCCACGTCTGGGCACGCCATGTCGAGATCCACCGGTACACGCGCGCGAGGCCGAGCCGCGGATCCTGCCGCCGGGCGCGCGCACGCGACGTGTGCCGCACATCAGCGACATCCACCTCTTCGCCGGACCAGCACCGCAAGCTCGCCTTCCTCGAGCACCTCGAGAGCCTGCGCCCGCACCTGGTGATCGACACGGGCGACAACATCGCCTCCGCGGCCGCGGTCCCAGCCCTCGCCCAGGCGATCGAGCCCCTGCTGCGCCGGCCCGGCGCCTTCGTGATGGGTTCGAACGACATGTTCGCGCCGATGCCGAAGAACCCCGCCCGGTACCTGTCGCCGGATCCGCGGCCCGCCGGGCTCACCGAGCCCCGGGAGCCGACGCGCCCACCGCGGAGCTCGCCGCACGCCTCTCGGAGCACGGCTGGAAGGACCTGACCAACACCCGTGCCACGATCGAGCTCGGCGGCCTGGAGGTGCGCCTGGCCGGGGTCGACGACCCCCATCTCGAGCGCGACCGGATGCCCGCCCTGCCCTCTCCCGCTCCGCGCACGCCCGAGCACGGCAACGTGCTCCAGGTGGGCGTCGCGCACGCCCCCTACCGCCGCGTGCTCGACGCCTTCGTCGCCGACGGCGCGGAGCTGATCCTCGCCGGGCACACCCACGGCGGCCAGCTCCGCCTGCCCGGCATCGGCGCGCTGGTCACGAACTGCGACCTGCCTCGTCAGCAGGCCCGCGGACTCTCCGACTGGCAGGGCGTGCCGATGAACGTGAGCGCGGGGATGGGCGCGAGCCCGTACTCGAACTACCGTCTGCTGACCCCGCCGGAGGCGACCTTGCTCACGTTGCGGGCCCGGAGGCCCTCGGACGTCGGCTGACCGGCCGGGAGCCTGCTAGAGTTTCTCCTCGGTGACCCGCTCGAGCGGGTTCGACCGGGGTGTGGCGCGGCTTGGTAGCGCGTGCCGTTCGGGACGGCAAGGTCGCAGGTTCAAATCCTGTCACCCCGACCCTCTGGGGAGTCGCGAGATCCATCGATCTCACGACTCCCCTTCTGCGTCGGCCGGCGGTCCGCCCGCCGGCGACCCGCGGGATCGACGACGACGATGATCCCGCTCCGCACACCACCCTCGAGGCGTTACTTTATCGCCGAATGACCAATCTCGGTCGGGTCGATCGCGCTTTCTTTCGACGACCGTCAGGACACTCGCTGACCCCTCGCGACTCATATCGGCTTGTTCGGACATTTCGCCCCGTCGCCCGGTGACCGACGGGTCGACCAGCGACATCGCCTTACTCGGGCATACCGGGCATTCCGCCGACGGGAATGACAATGGAGTAGTTATCACGGTGGAATTCATTTCTCGGATCGAACACGCGGCATTTCGGGCGCGACTCGCAAAATCTTCGCAAAGAACTGCACGCCCGACAGCAAATGCACCTGTGGTCTTACATGCCCTCACCCCTACAGTGACCTGCGGTGCCGCCCTTTCCGAGGCGGCTCCCACCGGGCCGCCGCCTCCCCGTCACCGGTCCGGTTCCTTCCTCCGCTTCCCTGGGTGACGGGCGCAGGCTCCGCGGACTCCCCTCAGGTCCGCGGCATATCGACTGCGAGGCGACGGAGAAAGTGATCGCCACCGATGTTCCGCACCGCTCCACGCGCCACGCACCGGGCTCCCGGTCGTGCCGTGATCGACTACCGAGGGCTCGCCGCCCCGGTCGGCAAGGGCGTGGGAGGGGCCGCCGTGATCGGCGCCGTCTCCGCGACCGCCGCCCTCGCCGGCGACACCTCCGCCACCGCGCAGGCGCCCGCCGCCTCCGCCGCCTCCGCCGCGCCGTCCGCCGGGACCGCCGCCGCGATCCCCGCGGCCGCGTCCGCCGTCGCGCCCGCCAGCACGCAGTACACCTCGGTGAAGCCGCGGCTCGGCTCCCGCGGCGGCGCGCCGTCTCCTACCTCCAGCGGCGTCTGAACGCCCACGGCGCGAGCCTGACGGTCGACGGCGTGTTCGGCTCCGCGACCCTGCGGGCCGTCAAGAACCGTCAGTCCGCGGCCGGCATCGGCGTGGACGGCGTGGTCGGTCCGAAGACCTGGAACGCCCTGACCGGCGGCTCGTCCTCCGCTCCCGCGGCCGGCTCGTCCTCCTCGCGGCCGAAGGCGCGTCACGGCGACCGCGGCACCGCCGTGTCGACCCTGCAGAGCGGGCTCAACGCCCGCGGTGCCGATCTCAAGGTCGACGGCGTCTTCGGCTCCGCCACCGGCTCGGCCGTCCGCTCCCTGCAGTCCGCCGCCGGCATCGGCGTGGACGGAGTGGTCGGTCCGAAGACCTGGAGCGCCCTGTACAGCGGCGTGTCGGTCCCCTCCGGCGGCACCGGCGCGAGCTCGGGCACCACGGTCAACGGCGCCGCCATCGTCTCCGCGGCCCGCGCCCAGCTCGGGGTCCGCTACAAGTGGGGCGGCTCCACGCCCGCCTCCGGCCTGGACTGCTCCGGCCTCGTGTACCACGCGTACAACCAGGCCGGCATGGACATGCCGCGCAAGACCGCCAAGGGCTACACCTTCGGCGGGCGGATCATCCCCAAGTCGCAGGCCAAGCCCGGCGACCTCGTGGCCTTCACCGGCAACGACTACGGCCACATGGGGATCTTCACCGGCGGCAACGGCATCATCGACGCCTCCGGCTCGCGCCAGCAGGTCGTCGAGCGCACCATCTGGAACGCCCCACACGTGTTCGTCACCTACCGCTGAGTCGGCAGGAGTCGCGCAGAGGACCATGACGGCCTGCTCGACGCGAGAGCGTCACCGGGAAGGAGCAGGGCGACATGGTGGAGGAGCCCGGTCGGCATCGCCGACCGGGCTCCTCCGCGTCCGGGCCGGTTCGTGCCGCGGGATGTGATCCACGTGGCAGACTGGTCGGGTCACGAACTCCCACGTCCCTCAGGAGATCCGGATGCCCGACCCCATCGCCCTCGTCCCGCCGCCCCGATCCGTCGTGTGGTCGGAGGGCATGTGGGAGACGACCGACCCGTGGGAGGGCCTGTCCGTCGGCCTCAGCGAGGACCTGCCGGCGACCGAGTACGCCCTCTCCATCTCCCCGCAGGGCGCGGCGCTGAGCGCCGGCAGCGAGGCGGCCCTGGCCGACGGGCGCAACACCTTCGCCCAGATCGTCACCGGGGCCGACGGGTCGATCCCGTGCGTGACCATCGCCGACAGCCCGAAGCACGCCTGGCGCGGCATGCACCTGGACGTCTCGCGCCACTTCCTCCCGGTCGAGGAGATCGAGACCCTCCTGGACGGGATGGCCCTGCACCGTCTGAACGTCCTGCACCTCCATCTCACCGACGACCAGGGATGGCGCGTGGAGATCAAGGGCTACCCGCGCCTGACCGAGGTCGGCGCGTGGCGGGAGCAGACGCTCGTCGGCCACATGAGCGGGGACGAGGAGTCCTGGACCTTCGACGGCGTGCGCCACGGCGGCTCCTACAGCCAGGAGGAGCTCAAGGGCCTCGTCGAGTACGCGCGGCGCCGCGGGATCATGATCGTCCCCGAGATCGACCTGCCCGGGCACATGCAGGCCGCCGTCGCCGCCTATCCGGAGCTGGGGAACTTCCCCGAGCAGCAGGTGGGCGTGCGCGAGGTGTGGGGGATCTCCGACCACGTGCTCGGCGTCTCGGACCAGGTGTTCGACTTCCTGCGCGACGTGCTCACGCAGGTCGCCGGCATCTTCCCCGCCCCCTACGTGCACATCGGCGGCGACGAGTGCCCCACCGGCGAGTGGGAGCGCTCCTCCCAGGCCCGCGCCCGCATGAACGAGTGGGGCCTGACCCGTGTCTCGGAGATCCAGGGACGCTTCACGACCTTCGCCTCCGAGGTGCTCGCCGAGCAGGGCAAGCGCGCCATCGCCTGGGACGAGGTCCTGGAGACCCATCTGCCCGACGACACCGTGATCATGAACTGGCGCGGACCCGCCGGCGTCGCGGAGGCCACCGCGCGCGGCTTCCAGACGATCGTGGCGACCTCCGACCTGCTCTACTTCGACCACTACCAGGCGGACCCGGCCGACGAGCCGCTCGCCATCGGCGGGAGGACCACGCTCGAGGACGTGTACACCGGTCGCCTGCGCCCAAGAAGATGAGCGCGGACCAGGAGCGCCTGGTGATGGGCCTGCAGGCCCAGCTGTGGACCGAGTACCTGCCCGACGCCGGCGCCATCCAGTACATGGCCTTCCCGCGCCTGTGCGCCTTCGCCGAGCGGGCCTGGGGCTCTCCCGAGCAGAGCTGGGACGAGTTCCAGGAGCGCCTGCGCGCCCACCTGCCGCGCCTGGACGCCTTCGGGATCCGGTACCGCCCGCTCGACGACTGACACCTGCGATGCCCACCTCCCATCGCGACGCGCACCCCTACGGCCGTTCTGCCGACGACGTGCGCCGTCGCGACACGCGGTCGCGTCGCACGCGCCGGCTCCGCGCGACGCAGTTGGCATTCTTCTCCGTGCTCGCCGTGGCGCTGATCGCCGTCGGCGTGTACGCGGTGGGCGAGCCGCGCGAGCCGGTCGAGGAGCCCGGGATGATCGCGCCGAAGGAGATCGGGCCGGACCCAGTCGCCGTGGAGTGCCCCGACGAGGGCGCTGTGCCGCCGCCGCCCGCAGAGGTGACGGTCACCGTGCTGAACGGGACCACCCGCAGCGGTCTCGCCGGCGAGACCGCGAACGAGCTCGCAGGCCGCGGCTACGAGACCGGCGAGCCGGGCAACACCCGCGCGCGAGCGGCCCCGCCACGATCGTCCACGGACCGACCGGCTATCTCGCGGCCCAGTCCGTGCGCGCCCAGCTCGCCACGGCCGACGTCGAGCCCGTGCTCAAGCTCGACGAGGCGAGGGAGGGCACCGACGTGGATCTGCTGCTCGGCGCCGGCTTCACGGACCTCGCGCCGGCGGCCGCGGCCGCCGACGCGCTGAAGGCGCCGGTCCCCGTCCCCGAGGGTCGCTGAGCCAGCGCCCCGCGCGGCGCCGCTCGCCCCGGTCAGTCCTCCCAGTCCCGGCGATCGACCTCGCTCCGCGTCCCGGTCCACAGCGAGATCGCGCCGCCGAAGAGCAGCGAGCATCACGATCGTGCCGAAGACCAGCGCGGTGCTCGGGGAGGAGGGCATCAGCCCGGCCAGCACGCTGTTGATGCCGGAGACCTCGGGGCCAGACTCGCCGGCGGCGTCCAGGTCCGGGTCGACGTCGACGGCGAGGCTCGCCTGAGCGGGGATGCCGGCGCTGTCGACCATGTGGTAGGTGATCGTGGAGGTGTGTCCCGAGAAGCCCTCCTCCGGGGTGAAGGTCACCGCGCCGTTGCCGCTGACGGTGAACTCGCCCTCCCCCGGGATCACGAGGCGCTTGCCGCGCCCGTCGCGGAGGTCGGCGAGGTTGGTCGCCTCCAGGGCGCTGATCTCCACCGTGGCCGGCTCGAGGGGCCGCGAGCCGCCGCCGGCGGTGTCGTTGCCGAGCACGTCCACGGAGACCGGGCGGCCCGGCGCGGTGCGCGCCTCGTCGTCGCGCAGGGTCGCGACGATCGGCGAGTAGATCGCCGTGAGCGAGGCGCTGACGGGGTTGTCGGCGTAGACGCCGCGGGCGGTGATCGCCACCGGATCGGCCGTGCCCTCGAAGCCCTCCTGCGGGGTCAGGGTGACGGTGCGGGACTCGAGGTCGATCCGCCAGGTGCCCTGGTCGGGGACCGTCAGGGTCGTCCCGTCGGCCGAGACGTCGGCCCCGTCGGGGGCGTCGGCGGCGTCGAAGCGCAGCGAGTCCGAGCGCACGTCACGGATGCCGGTGCTGAGGTCGAAGACGATCTCCGTGCCGGGCAGGGCCGCCTCTTCGCCGGGAGAAGAGCACGGGATAGGCGGTGCTCAGCGGCGCGGTCGCGGCCGTCGCGCCCTCGCCGTCCCCGCCGGTGATGCCCATCGGCGCGACCAGGCGCACCTGGTCGCTCTCCGGGGCGAAGCGGACCGTGGCCGTGGCGCGGTCCAGCGTCCACACGCCCACGTCCCGCTCGGTCACGCGGGTGCCGTCGGCGGAGGCCTCGTAGGCCGCCTGGTCGCCGAGGGGCTCCAGACGCGCCGTGGTCGGGTCGACGTTCTGTCGCCCCTCCCCCACCACGAACACGATGTCCTCGCCGAAGGGCGCGGAGCGGTCGAGGTCGGAGATGATCGGGATGGTGAGCGTGACCTGCCCGGCCCGTTCGACGGCGCCCTCCTCGTCCTCGACCACGTAGAGGACCGGGTCGAGCTGGCGGCCGAGGCCTGGGCCCGCGGGGGTGTGGGTGAAGTCGCGGCGATCGCTCGAGAGTCGCCAGGCGCCCTGGTCGGGGACGGTCGCGCGGTCGCCGGCGAGGTCGACGGTCGAGCCGGCCGGGAGATCCGCGAGCTCGAGCCGCACGGCCCCGTCCTCGGGCACGTCGTCGGGCGACTCCACGGTCGTGGCCTCCCCGGCGGAGCCTTGCGCGTCGAGCCGCTCGAGCTCGAGCGGCTCGGGCGTGAGCACCACGGGCAGGGAGCGGCTGTCGTGGAGGCCCCCGACGGTCAGGGCGATCGGGGTGCTGGGCCCCTGCACCCCGAGCAGCCGGCGTGAACACCAGCTCCTGGCCGAGCGGCGTCCAGGTGCCCTCCCCGGCGACCGCGATGCTGAGCGAGTCCTCCCCCAGCTCCATCGTCGAGCGGACCGCCTCGTCGAGCTCCTCGGGCACGGCGAGGCGTGCGGAGTCCAGGTCGACCTGGTCCTCGACGTCGTCGGCGACCAGTGCGCGCAGCGGGATCCGCGTGACCGTCCCGGGGATCATCGAGAGGGTCTGCGTCTGGGCGGGGAACTCGAAGGGGCCGTCCTCCCCGAGCGCAGACGCGGCGGGCGCGAGAGAGACCGCGAGCGCGGCGGAGGCCAGCGGCGCCGCCGCGCGGGTCAGCGGGCGCGGCCCACGCGCGCGCGGGGGACGGAGCGGGGGCTCGAGCACCGGCCCAGCCTAGCAACGGCCGCGGCGCAGGCCCTGGGGAGGCGGCCCTGCCCCTCCCTCCCGGACCCCTCGACCGTAGAGTGACCCCATGGCCGATGCGCGCTCCACCGCCCTGCTCGACATGACCCTCCTGCCGCCGCTCGGGGAGGTGCTCGACCTCGCCGCCGCGCGCTCGCCGCCTGGATGCCGCAGCAGCGCTGGTACGCGCACAAGGGCGCCGGCGCGCCGCAGGTGGAGGTCGCCGGGTGGGCGCCGCTGCGAATCGCCCCGGATCATGCGACGGTCCTGCTCGTGGCCGCGGTGCATCTCGGCGACGGTGACCGCCCCGCGGCCGGCGGCACGGTGGACAGCAGGCCCGACGGCGCGGCCGACGGCACGACCGGCGCCCCGGACGCCGCTCCCGCCACCGGGTCGACCGGGTCCCGGGAGCCGGACGCCCTCTACCAGGTCCCGCTCGTGCCGCGCCGCCCCGAGGACGCCCCCGCCCCCGAGGAGGGCGCCGAGATCGGGGTGCTCGCGGTCGCCGGCGGTCCGCTGCGGGTGGACGACGCGACGCGGGACGCCGACGGGCGCGCCGCCCTGGTCGCGACCCTCGTCTCCGGCGACGGCGCCGCCGGCCCCGGGCTGTCCCTGGCCTCCCACCGCACCCTCCCCGACTCCCCAGCGCCGCTGGGCCGGGCGATGCGCGACCGGGTGCTGGCCGGGGAGCAGTCCAACACCTCCCTGATCATCGAGACGGAGGGAGCCTCCCCGCTGATCGTGAAGCTGTTCCGTGTCTCGCAGGACGGGGAGAACCCCGATGCGGCGGCGCAGGGCGCGCTCACCGCGCAGGGCTCCGCCCACGTGCCCGCCGTCGTCGGCGCCGCGACCGTGCGCACCGGAGCGATGCGCACCCATGCCCTCGTCGCCCAGGAGTTCCTGCCGCAGGTCGAGGACGCCTGGCGGGTCGCGCCGCGGCTCGCGCGCGCCGGCGAGGACTTCACCGCCCCCGCCCGGGCGCTCGGCATGACCCTCGCCGAGGTGCACCGCGATCTCGCCGACGCGCTCGGCACGGTCGCGGCCGACGAGGGCGCGGTCCGGACCGTGATCGCGCAGATGCACGGTCGTCTCGCACAGGTCGCCGCGGAGGTCGAGCAGGTCGCCGCGCACCGGGAGCCGCTCGCCGCCCTGCTGGACGCCGCCGCGGGGCAGACGTGGCCCGCGATGCGCCGCATCCACGGGGACCTGCACCTCGGCCAGGTGCTCGCCTCGCCCGAGCGCGGCTGGGTGCTTCGCTGGACTTCGAGGGCGAGCCGCCGCGGCCGCTCGCCGAGCGCGCCCTGCCCGACTCCCCGCGCGGGACGTCGCCGGGATCTTGCGCGGCCTCGACTACGTCGCCGGCGCCGTCGCCCTCGAGCACGGGGTCGACGCGAGCGCCTGGGCGGCCGACGCCCGTGCCGCCTTCCTCGAGGGCTGGGCGGCGGAGGCGGGGATGCCCGCCTCCGCGGTGCTCGCCGCCTTCGAGGCCGACAAGGCGGTGTACGAGGCGCTGTACGAGTCCCGTCAGCGCCCCGACTGGTCGCCGATCCCGCTCGGCGCGCTCGAGCGGATCAGCGCACGAGGCGCGGGGGCGGGGTCGGCGGGCTGAGAGCCGAGACCGGGCTGGTGGTGGTGATCGGCTGGAGGGAGCCCGGCAGGAACGGGGCGCTGATGGCCCGCACCGCGACGCGCACGCCGACGATCACCTCGAGCAGATCACCGTCGGACCCGCCCCAGGTCGCGTCGAGGATTCCGTTCGCCTCCTCGGCGGAGCGGCGGGTGAGGCCGTGGGCCGCGGCGCGGCGCTCGACCGACTCGACCAGCCTCGCGCTCGCCGCCTGATCGGGATCGGGCGTCCCCTCGGCCGCGAGGAGGGCGCTGACGTGGCAGAGAGTCTGCGACCCGTGCCAGGAGCCGCCCGAGGAGCGGTCGCGCTCGGGGCGGTGGTCGCGGAAGGCGATCAGCCCGGGTCGCTGCTCGAGGAGCACGGCGGTCACGTCCCCCAGCAGGGAGCGGATCCGCGCATGGGTGGCGTCCTGGCCCGGGATCTCG
Organism: Brachybacterium sp. GPGPB12; assembly: GCF_038396325.1. Lineage (NCBI taxonomy): Bacteria > Bacillati > Actinomycetota > Actinomycetes > Micrococcales > Dermabacteraceae > Brachybacterium > Brachybacterium sp. GPGPB12. Next base: position 1,744,124 of record NZ_CP149573.1, read on the forward strand.
TCCCCGGTCCCTCGGGGGAGCGCTGACATCCTCGACCGCCTCTCCCGTCGCGCCGCCCGCGGCGACGTCCTGCTCCGTCACCCTTCCGCGCGGATGGCGACCAGGGTATCGGCCCCTCGGGGAGCCCTGCGATGGGGAGAACTCCCCATCGGCCGGCGAGCGCCCGGCTCAGCCCTCCTCGACCGGCACGAACTCGACCGGGGAGACCGAGGAGTAGCGGTCCTCTCGGATCGAGACCACGCCGACGCCGCCGATGAACGGGGCGAGCGCCTGCGGGTTCTTGCCGGGGTTGGCGAGGATGACCTGGAAGCCGAAGTGGCGGAAGGACTCCATCGCGGCGGTGATGAACTTGCCCGCGCCCTTGGAGAACGCCTCGTCGATGATGATCGGCGCGTAGCGGGGCACCTCCTGCCCGGTGCCGGCGAGCTGGTAGCGCAGCGCCGCGGCGAGGCAGAAGGTGGCCAGGCGCTCGTTCTGACCGCCGGAGAGGGGGCCGCCGGACTCGTGGGCGTGGACCACGGTGCCCTCGGCGTCGACCTCCTCGGCGTGGAAGTGCACGTGCCGGCGCACGTCGAGGATGACGCGGGAGACCTGGTCGTCGCGGGTACGGGCGGCGCCGATGAGGTGCATCAGGTGGCGCAGGGACAGGAACCGCTCCTCGGCCAGCTCCCGGTCGCGGGAGATGTCGTTCAGCGCCGTGTCCGCCACGGCCTCCTCGAGCGCCTTGCGGAACTCGTCCAGGGCCGCGAGGTGCACGGGCCGCATGGACAGCCGCAGGAAGCGCCCGGAGTGGAACTCGACCTGGGCCAGCGGCGCGTTGATGCGCTGGAGGCGCTTGCGGATCTCGGCGGGCTCGCGGGCGATCGCGGTGGCCAGCGCCTGCACGTCCCCGAGGGTGTTGCCGGTGAAGAACTCGAAGAAGCGGTCCTCGACGTCGGGCGACTTCTCCTCCTCGATCCGCTGGAGGATCGCGAGATAGTCCTCGATCCCCTCGAGGGTGGGGGCGGTATCCCCGGCCTGCGCGGGCCAGCGGCGGGAGAACTCGCGCATGGCGGTGCGCATGTCCTCCTCGGCGCGGGAGGTGCGCTTGGTGAGGTCCATCAGCTCCGCGTCGAGGGTGGCGGAGGCGTCCTTGGTGACGCGGTCGATGGTGGACAGCACGAGCGTCGGGGCGATCGCGGCGAAGCGCGCGGCGAGCTCCTCCTCGACCTCGGGGTCCAGGCTCGTCTCGGCGATGCGCTCCTTCGCCTGGGCGAGGCGCTCCTCGGCCCGCTCGGCCTGCTCGGAGGTCTTCCCGGCCGCGCGCACCACCTCGAGCGGCTCCTCGTCGCTCGCGGCGATCGAGGCCTCGACGTCGTCGATCTGGCGGGCGAGCTCGGTGAGGGCGGCGGAGCCGTCCTCCGCGGCACGGACCATGTCGCGCAGGTTCGCCACGCGCCGCGCGACCGAGGCGGCGTCGATGTCGTCCCAGGTGACCGCACTGATCGCCTGGAGTGCGTAGAGCCGCTCGCGGCGCCGCTCCCGCTCGACCTCGACGTCCTTGCGGCGGGCCTGCGCCTCGAACAGCGCCTGCTCGGCGCGGGTGCGCTCCTGCTCGAACACGGCGCGCTTGGCGCGGTTGTCGAAGCCGAGCACCCACTGGGAGCGGTCGTTGATCTGCCGGTCCGCGCTCTTCTCGTGCCGGGTGGCGGAGTGCTTGATCTGGCCGGAGCGGAGCACGGCCCGGTTCAGCCGGGTGAACTCCTCGAGGTTCTCGGCGCAGGTGTAGTCCATGCGGGCGGCGATCTCGTGGGAGAGCCAGACGTGGAACTCGCCGTCCTTGACGTCGAGCTTCGCCGCGAGCGAGCGCTCGTCGATGTTCTTCGCGGGGCGGCGCAGATCGGTGTTGACCCGGTTGTAGGAGATCCGACGGCGCGGCTTCGTGCGGTCGATGACCTGGGCGACCTGGCGGTACGCCCGGTCCGGGACGAGGATCGAGCGGGCCAGTCCCCGCGGCGCCTGCTCCGCGGCGGCGGTCCACTCCTCCTCGCCGTCGCGCACCTGCAGCAGCGACTCGGCGGCGAAGGGCGCTCGGTCGGGGCGATGCCCACCTCGGCGGCGATGTGGTCGCGCGCCGCCACGTCCTCGGAGTGGAGGTTCGAGGCGCGGGAGGTGAGGGAGGCGAGCTCCTCGCGGGTGCGCTGAAGGGTCGCGCCGAGCTCGCGCACGGTCGCCTCCGCCTCCCAGCGGGCGGCGTCGGCGCCCCGCTCCTCCTCCTCGAGGGACTCGCGCAGGCTGCGCGACCTCGCGCCGCAGGCCGAGGAACATGTCCTCCCCCGCCGGGGTGCGCGGCTCCACGGTCGCCAGCTGCGAGGCGAACTCGGCGGCCCGCTCGCGGCGGCGCTCCCGCTCCACCTCGAGCCCGGCGATCTGTCGCTTCCAGTCGTCGATCTCCCCGCCGCCGGCGCGGCGGCGCGCTCCTTGAGCTGGGCGAGGTCGGAGCGGGCCTCGGCCACGTCCTGGGTGAGGCGGCGCCGCTGGGCGGTGAGGGAGTCCCGCTCCAGCTGGAGCCGCCCGGTCTCCTCCCCAGCAACCGCACCAGGTGCTGGGCGGCGAAGACGTCGATGTCGGCGCGGCGGTCCACCAGCTCGCCGCCGCGCTCGCGCATCGCGGACCAGTCCTCGTGGGTGGTGCGCAGGGTGCGCAGCAGGTCCCGCTGCTCGCGCGCGGTCACCAGGGCCTCGTACACCTCGGAGAGGTTGTGGAAGTTCGCCAGCGCCTGGTCGGCGAGCTCGAAGGTGCGCGGCTCGTCGAGCATGTAGTCGCGCAGCGGCGCGTTGACGTCGCCGAGCTCCTTGGCGGACTGGATCTTGTGCAGCGCCCGAGCGCCTTCTCGTCGGGGATGCCCAGCGGCTGGCAGAAAGCGGCCCGGTACTCGCGGAACTGGCGGAAGGTCTGGGTGCCGGGATGGGCGGCCTCGAGCGCCTTGCCCTCGATCTGGGTGGAGACGAACTGGCGCAGGTCGGTGACGTCCAGGGGCTTCCGGGCGATGACGTAGAGGGACTTCACGTCGGAGTCCGCGGAGTGGCCGGCGTGCAGGAGCGAAGAGACGGGAGAGCTGGACCGTGCCGCCGCGGCCGTCGCCGTAGCGCAGGGTGAGCACCGACAGGGTCGTCTTCTCGCGCAAGACCTCCTGGCTGAACTCGCCGGTGGCCTGGTCGTAGTGCATCGCCCAGGCGCCGCGGACGTAGCTGGCGACGGTGCGGCGGTACTTCGAGCGCTGGGGGCCGGCGTCGGAGGCGGCGGCGTTGAACTGGAGCGTGCGCGGCGGGGTGAGCAGGGCGCTGATCGCGTCCAGCGGCGTGGACTTGCCGGTGCCGGGCCCGCCGGTGAGGAAGAAGCCCTTGGAGGAGATCGCCAGGTCATGGGTGCCGTGGAAGGTGCCCCAGTTGGAGATCTGCACATGGGTGAGCCGCCACTGCCCCGGGTGCGGATGATCGGGGTCGGTCACCGCCGGCTCGGCGGGGGCGTCCGTCCCGGCCATGCCGGGGAGGTCGAGGACGTCCTCTCCCCGGGTGTTCGCGGCGTCAGTCGTGGTAGGCACCCCGTCAGGGTACCGAGTCCGATCGCGATGCGGGGCGGACCGGGGCGCCCGCTCACGGCCGGATGATCCCCACCCCGGCAGAGGTGCGCTCCCCCAGCTCGACCAGCGCCTCGCAGCCCTTCTCGAGGTCGAGGGTGCGGGTGACGAGGTCCTGCGGGCGCAGCGAGCCCTCCCGCACCAGGTCGAGCGACCCCGGATAGTCTGCGGCGGCCATGCCGTGGCCGCCCAGCACGGTGAGCTCCTGCGATATCACGCGAGGGATCGCGAGCCGCGGCGGCTCCGCGTACAGCCCGATCTGCACATGGCGCCCGAGCGGGGCGAGGGCGAGCGGCGCCGCGTCCGTCGTCGGCTCGCGGCCGAGCGCCTCGACGCTCGCCGTCGGCCGCTCCCCCGCGGCCTCGACGATCGCCGCGGCCGTCGCCGCCGGATCCAGGCCGCGGGAGTCCACGGTCACCGCCGCGCCGTGCTCGCGGGCGAGGGCGAGGGCGCCGGGATCGATGTCGACGGCGATCGGCCGGCCGCCGAGCGAGGCGGCGATCATGACCGCCGAGAGCCCCACCCCGCCGCGACCGATCACGGCGACGGTCTCCCCGGCGCGGAGCCCGGCGCGGGCGGTCAGCGCCCGGTACGCGGTCGCGAAGCGGCGGCCGAGGGTCACGACCGCCTCGGCGGGCAGGTCCTCGCCGACGGGCACGAGGTTGTGGTCGGCGGCCCGGATCGCGACCTGCTCCGCCCAGGAGCCGTCGTGGGTGAAGCCGGGCTGGGTCTGGTCCGGGCAGATCTGCGCGGCGCCCTCGCGGCACCAGCGGCGGCGCCCGCGACCCTCGACGAAGGGGGGTGGTGACCCGGTCGCCGACCCGCACCGAGGTGACCCCGTCGCCGAGCGCGGCGACGCGGCCGACCATCTCGTGCCCGGGCACGCGCGGGAGCGTCACCGTGTCGTCGTGTCCGGCGAAGGCGTGATGGTCGGAGCGGCACACCCCGGTCGCCTCCACGTCCAGCACCACGCCGCCGGGCGGGGCCGAGGGGGCGGGGAGGTCGCGGACCTCGGGACGGAGACCGAACTTCTCGATGACGACGGCGCGCATGGGAGGAGTCTGTCAGCCCCGCGGGTGGGTCGCCTTCGTGCTCACCCTTCGACACGCCCCTTGCGCCAGTAGCCCATGAAGCTCACCTGCTTGCGGTCTACGCCGAGCTCCTTGACCAGGTGGCGGCGCAGGGTGGTGATCACCCCGGCCTCCCCGGCGAGCCAGGCGTAGAAGGGGCCGTGCCCCTCGGTGGTCTCCCACAGGATCGTCTGGTCGATGTCGACCTCCTCGAACTCGCCCGTCTCGGAGGGCACGCCGACGGAGCAGTCCTGGCACAGCTCCGGCCGCTCGTCCAGGAGGCGCCGCACCGCGGGGTCCAGCGGCGTGCCGTGCGGGGCGTCGCCTCGGGCGAGCCAGGTCAGCTCCACGTCGGAGCGGGAGAGGACCCGCTGCTCGTCCCGGGCGCCGGGCACCTCGATGAAGGCGTGGCCGGTGAAGCCGGCGGGGAGCGTCTCGAGGATCGCGCAGATCGCGGGCAGGGCCGTCTCGTCCCCGGCCAGCAGCAGGCGCCGGGCGGTGCCGGGACGGAACTCGATCCCGCCGTAGTCGGGGCCGACGAGGCGGCGGTTCGGGCCGAGCATCGTGATCGTGTCGCCCACCTCGGCGGCGGCCGCCCAGCGCGCCGCGACCCCGGAGCCGGGGACGGCGGGCTCCTCGAGGTGCAGGACCATGTCGATGTCCAGCTCGGGGTCCTCCCCCAGGTTCCCGGGATGGCCCGCGCCGCGCATCTCGCGGATCGAGTAGGTGCGCATCCAGCCGCGCTCGGCGGTGTCGACCTGCGCCCAGTCGCGATACCAGCCCGCGAAGGCGTCGGGGTCGGAGACGGCGTCGGGGCGCGGCGCGGCGAAGTGGTCCACGCTCGCCTCGGGGCCCGGGATGATCAGCTTGATGCGCACGTCCAGCGGCGGCCCGCCCACGCCGAGATGGCGCGGCTCGGGGCTGGTCAGGGTCAGGCGCACGAGGTTCTCGCCCACCATGGTCCGGGCGCCGACCGTGAGGGTGACGGCGAGCCGCGGGCTCCCCTCGAGCGCGGGGACCAGCACGGGCTCCTCCGAGGCGCGGGCGGCGGTGCGGTGCTGGTCGGTGGCGACGGACATGGGGTCCTCCTCGGACTCGTCGGCCGTGCCGGGGACGGTCCCGGCGGCGGCCTGGCGTGCGGATTCGGGGTCGGTGCCGTCGGCGCCCCGGGAGGCGTCGGGGGCGGTCTCGGGGGCGGCCTCCCGGCCCAGCGGCGACGACCATCGGGGTGCCGGTGACCGGGTCGGGGGCGATCAGGGCGTTGAGGGCGAAGACCTCCTTGACCATGGCCGAGGTGATCACGTCGGCCGGGGCGCCCTGGCAGTGGACGGCGCCGCGGTGCACGGCGACGAGATGATCGGCGTAGCGGGCGGCGAGCTGGAGGTCGTGCGCGACGATCGCCACGGTGGTGCCGCGGGTGCGGTTCAGCTCGCTGACCACGTCGAGCACCTCGAGCTGGTGGGTGACGTCGAGATAGGTGGTCGGCTCGTCCAGCAGCAGCACCTCGGTGCGCTGTGCGAGGGCCATGGCGATCCACACCCGCTGACGCGCCCTCCGGAGAGCTCGTCGAGCAGACGGCCCTCGAGCTCGTCGGTGCGGGTGAGGGCCAGCGCCTCGGCGACCGCCTGCTCGTCCTCGTCGCTCCACTGCGGGAACAGGCCCTGGTGCGGGTAGCGGCCGCGGGTGACCAGCTCCCGCACGGTCACCCCGTCGGGCGCGAGCGGGGACTGCGGCGCGAGGCCGAGCCGGCGGGCGAGCTCCTTGCCGCGCAGGGAGTGGATGTCGGCGCCGTCCAGCAAGCACCGACCCCTGACGGGGCGGCGAAGAGGCGCGACAGGCCCCGCAAAGAGGGTCGACTTCCCCGAGCCGTTCGCGCCGACGATCATCGTCACCTTCCCCTCGGGGAGGGTCAGGTCGAGGTTCTCGACGACGACGCGTCGCTCGTAGGCGAGCCGCAGGTTCCGGGCGGTCAGCTGGGCCACGGGATCACCTTCCACTTCCGGAGGTCTTCGAGCGCACGAGCATCCACAGCAGGAACGGCGCTCCGAGCGCTCCGGTGATGACGCCGGCCGGCATCTCGTGCCGGCCGAAGAGGTTCTGGCCCGCGACGTCGGCAGCGAGCACGAGCACGGCGCCGAGCGGCGCCGCGAGGAGGAAGCTGGGCCGGCCCGCGAGCATCCGCGCGAGGGGTCCTGCGAGGAAGGCGACGAAGGCGAGCGGGCCGGCGACCGCGACGGTGAAGGAGCTCAGCAAGACCCCCACGATCACCAGCGCGATGCGGGTGGCGGGCACGGGCAGGCCGAGGCTGGTGGCGGTCTCGTCCCCCAGTCGCAGGATCCGCGACCGGCCCACCAGCGCGGCGAGCAGCCGGCACGAGCACCACCAGCGAGGCGGCGAGCACGGCGGCGCGAGGCCAGGTGGAGCCGGCGACGGAGCCGACCAGCCAGTGCATCGCATCGCCCGCCTGCTGGGACTCCATCCGGCTGAGCAGGTACTGGATCAGCGCGGTGAAGCCGGCGGCGACCCCGAGGCCCACCAGCACGAAGCGGTCGTCGACCGCGCCGGCGCCGCCGGCCCCCGGACCGCCGGGCCGGTGCGCCCGCGCCACCCACAGCACCAGCGGCGCGGTGCCGAGGCCGCCCAGCGGCGTCCACCAGAACAGGGCCATGCCCTGGGCGTCCAGCACGGCCATCGCCAGCACCGCGGCGGCGGAGGAGCCGAGGGTCACGCCGATCACGTCGGGGCTGGCCAGGGGGTTGCGCAGCAGGGTCTGGAAGACGGTGCCGGACAGGGCCAGCGCCGCCCCGGCGAGCGCGCCGACGACCGCGGCGGGCAGACGGTCGTCCATCACGATGAAGGAGACGCCGGGGATCTGCTCGCCGAGCACGGCCCGCACGGCGAGGTCGGCGTAGACGAAGGGGGTGCCCAGCAAGCACCCGGGCGGTGAGGAGCCCCGCCACGGCCAGGACCAGCAGCAGCGGAAGGAGGAGGCGGCGCGAGGTCACAGGGCCACCCGCTTCCGGGTCCGGATCAGCACGAGGAAGACGGGCACGCCGAGCGGCGCGGTCATCACGCCGACCTGCACCTCGGCGGGCGGGGCGATGACGCGGCCGACCACATCGGCCAGCAGCAGCACCACGGGGCCGAGCAGCAGCGAGAGCGGCGAGAGGCGGCGGTGGTCCGAGCCGACGAGCAGGCGCACCGCGTGCGGGACCACCAGGCCGAGGAAGCCGACCGGTCCGGCGAGGGAGACCGCCGCCCCGACCAGCGCACGATGCCGACGCCGAGCACGACCCGGGTGCGGCCCACGTGGACGCCGAGCCCGGCGGCGGCGTCGTCGCCGAGGGCGAGGGCGTTCAGGGACCGGGCGGCGCCGAGCACGATCAGGGCCCCGATCAGCAGGGCGGGCGCGACGGCCGCGAGGTCCCCGAGGTCGCGGGCGCCGAGGGTGCCCACCTGCCACAGCCGCATCCGGTCCAGCGCCCCCTGGTCGAGGATCACGAGGGCGTGGACGAGGGAGCCGAGCCCCGCGGTGACGGCGGCGCCGGCGATCGCGAGGGTGATCGGGGTGGCGCCGGTGCGGCTCGCGGCGGCCAGGGCGTAGACGAGCACGGCGGCGAGGGCCGCGCCCACGAAGCCCGCCGCCATGAACTGGGTGACGCTCGAGAAGGAGAAGAGGTAGACGCCGGTGGCCACGGCCGCGGCCGCGCCGGAGTTCAGTCCGAGGATCCCGGGATCGGCCAGCGGGTTGCGGGTCATGCCCTGCGGCCCGGCGCCGGCGAGCGCCAGGGCCACGCCGACGGCGAGCCCGGCGAGGGTGCGCCGCAGGCGGCTGGCGAGGACCACGTGATCGGCGTCGGCCGGGTCGAAGGCGAGCGCGGCCTGCCAGGCCGCGTCGAGGGGGACGGTGCGGGCGCCCACCAGCAGGGAGAGCACGCAGGCGACCGCCAGGGCCGCGAGGGCTCCGGCGGTCGCGAGCAGGGTGGGGCGGGCGGGCACCGCTCAGGCCTGGGCCGTCTGCGCGGCCTCGATCACGGAGGGGACCACGTTCTCGAGCGCCCAGGGCAGGCTCAGCACGCTCGCCGCGGAGATCGAGAGGGTCTGGTGGTCGTCGGGGGTGAGGACGAGGGCGCCGCTGGCGACCGCGGGGATCTGGGCGAACAGCGGATCGTCCTGGAAGGTCTCGACGGTGTCGCCGGCGGCGGCCCAGGTGTAGAGGACGTCGGAGACGAGCTCGTCGCCGCGCTCGGCGGACCAGTCGAAGTAGAAGGTGTTCTCGTCGGCGGTGTTCTCGGTGACGACCTCGGCCTGGGTCATGCCGAGCGCGGTGAAGAAGCGCGGGCGGGTGTCGTCGCCGGAGTAGATCGAGATGGTGTGGTCCGTGGTGGACAGGCTCGCGGCGATGAAGGTCGACCCGGCCACGGCCGGGTTCTCCTCGCCGACGGCGGCGAGGTCGGCGGTGAGTCGCTCGGCGAGCTCGGCGGCGGCGTCGCTACGGCCGGTGGCGGTGCCGACGGCAGTCAGCACCTCCTCCCAGGAGGCGGTGTAGTTCGCGGCGAGCGGGCCGATGGTGGGCGCGATCTTGCTGAGGGTCGCGTACTCCTCCTCGGTGAGACCGGAGTAGGCGGCGATGATCAGGTCCGGGGTCAGCGCAGCGATCTCGTCGGTGTTGACGCCGTCGGCCTCGGAGTAGGTGGTCGGGGCGTTCTCGCTGCCCCAGGAGGCGCCGAGCTCCTCGAGCTTCGCGTCGATCCAGTCGGTGGACTGGTTGTCGTTGCCGCCCCATTCGACCAGCGGCAGGCCGACGGGCACGATGTCCAGCGCGAGGACGGTGTCGGCGTTGACCCAGGAGACGGTCGCGATGCGGGTGGGCTCCGCGGCGATCTCGGTGGTGCCGTAGAGGTGCTCGACGGTCGCCGGGAAGGCGTCGGCCGCGGCGCCGGAGCCGCCGCCCGCGTCGGAGGCGTCGGTGCCGGCGACGTCGCCGCCGCCGCAGGCGGCGAGGGCGGGCGCCGCGAGGGCGGTGAGCACGACGGAGCGGCGCGTGAACGAGCTCGACATGGGGCGATCCTTCTCTCGGCACCCCCGATCCAGGGGTGAGGTGAGCCTGACCTTATTACGCAACTCTCGCGTCACTCAATTGCCGAGAGCACCTCTGTGGGTCTGCGTCCGGAGCCGCGAGACAACCGTCCCGGTCACAGCCGCCGCCCCGACGGGAATGCGTCTCAGATCACGCCGTGGATCAGCTCAGATCACGCCGTTCATCAGTCGGTCGACGCCGCCCCGTCCTCGTCGTCCGCGCCGTCCATATCCTCAGCGTCGCGGGGGTCCTCGAGCCCGTCGACCCCGGCCTGCCGGTACAGGGAGATGAACTCGCGCGCCGTATCGGGCCCGATCATCAGCCGCAGCACCGGGGAGACCTCGAAGTCGTCGCCCTGCTCGTCCAGCAGTCCGGCACGCTGGACCTTCGCGATCGAGGCGCGGACCTCCTTGGCGAAGCCGGCCTCGTCGGTGGAGGTGGTGCGGCGATAGGCGGCCAGCGCCTGCTGGATCTCCGCCTCGGAGACGACGGTGCGCTGGCCGCGGGAGGACTGGGTCAGCAAGCATCTGGCGCAAAGACGAGCAGCAAGCACGGAGTCGAGCCGGTTCATGCCGGTCAGACGACGCAGGAGCTTCGGGGCGTCGGGGTCGTCCTCGCTCTGGCGCACGAAGGCGACCTGGGCGTCGTCGTCGACGATCAGCTCGAGGAAGAGGTCGGCGAGCCGGGCCTCGATCGCGACCCGGTCCCGCAGAGGCTGCGCGTAGCGGCCGCCGTCGCGGCGCCCGTCGAGGAAGGGGCCCTGGAGCAGGTGCACGAGCACGCGGCGGGAATCGTCCACGAGCGCGCCGCCGGGCACGGAGGGGCTCGCCTCCTCGCCGGGCGCGTGGTCGTCGGGTTCGGTGCGGTGCGCAGGACTGGTCACGGCCAGACAGCCTACCGGCGCGGGGCGCGACGAGCCGGCGCCCGGACAGTGCGGGGCACTTCGACCGACTGGCGAGAAATCCACCCAAAACGGACATCGATCTGGTGGAATCGGGGTATGCCCGGGCGGGACGGACCGCCTGCGGCCCGCCGAAACCACGAGGAGCCGTCATGTCCGATCTGCCCGTGCCTGCTGTTCTCGCGATCCTGGCGGTCGTCCTGCTGGTGCTGGTCGTGCTCGGCGTCCTCGTGGCGCGCGGCCGACGGGACGACCAGGGTCCGGTCGGCACCGGAGCGACGCAGGGCGGCGCCTCCGCGGAGTCCTCGACCGGCACATCGGCCGCACGGCCGGGCGACACCTCGAGCGATGGACCGACGGTCTCCGACGCGAGTGCCGATCCCGTCGGCCCCTCTCCCTCGTCCGCCGAGGCGACGGGGGCCGCGCCCGCCGGCGCGGTGGAGGAGGACCCGTCGGCACCCTCGGACGCGCGCGCCCGTCGACGATGATCCGCGGCCCTGGCGGGAGCGCCATGGCCGCCGCGCCTCGCGTCCGCTGCTGAGCGAGTACTCCGAGGCCCCGACCGCCGAGGAGGAGCTCGCCCCGGCGCAGAACTGGGAGAGGCCCCAGGACGGGGAGGCCGAGCTCCGGCGCTGAGCCTCGCCGTCAGTTGCCGGCACGGGCGGACGACCGCTCCCCCGCCACGCTCAGGACGCGCCCGTCGACGGCTCGGCGGGACACGTCGTGCCGATCGGCTGGTCGAAAATCCCTCCGGATCCGCCTCGGTCTGGTGGAATCGGGGCATCGCCCTGTGCCGGGACCCCGGTACGGGGCGCGCTCCGCCGCCCGGCGGTGGAGCAGTCGAGCGGTGAGGAGCCGACCATGACCGACCTGTCCACCCCCGTGATCGTCGGGATCATCCTGCTGGTCCTGATCGTCGTCATCGTCCTGATCGTCGTGGGCGCGAAAGCCTCGAAGCGTCGCAAGCAGCGACAGCAGGAGGAGGATCGACGCCGCGCCGCGGAGATCCGCGAGCAGGCCGCCCAGAAGGAGCAGGCCGTCCAGGAGCGCGATCTGAAGGCCCGCGAGTCCGAGATCGAGGCCGACAAGGCCCGTCTCGAGGCCGAGCGGAAGGCGAACGCGGCCGAGCAGGAGCGGCTCGCCGCCGAGCGTCGCCGGAGCGAGGCCGAGACGCGGCGCCAGGAGGTCGACCAGGAGCGCGGCGCCCTCGAGGAGCAGCGCGCCGAGGCGGACCGCCTGGACCCCGATTCCCCCACGCCCCGCGACGGGGACCGCACCGCGCCGGCCGCAGGCGTCGCCGGCCACGACCGCACGGCTGGCGAGCGCACGTCCGACGACCGTGCGGCCGACGGCCGACGCGTCGATGACCGCGCCGCCGACGATCGCTCCGCTCGCGACGACCAGCGCACCTTCCGGGGCGATGAGCGTCCCGTGCGGCCGCGAGGACCAGCCCCGCAGCGGGGCCGGGACCGCGGCCGCGGCCGGTGTCGCAGGCACGGCCGGCGTCGCCGCCGGGGCGGCCGCCGCGCATGGCGGCTCGCCGGAGGATCGCGCTTCAAAGGATCGCTCCGCAGTGGCCGACGACGCGTCGTCGCACGAGCGTCCTCACGGCCGTCGCGCCGCTCGCACAGAGCAGGAGCCGCGCGACGACCGGAACCCCGAGGGCGACGTCCGCGAGGGAGGCGTCCGAGAGGACCGGACTCCTGAGGATCGCGCCCCTGTCGACCCGGCCCGCGATGACCGCGGCCACGAGGGCCTGGATCGGGACGGTGCCGTTCGCGACGGCGGGGCCGCCGGGGTCGGTGAGGCCGACCGTCCCGTCGGGGCCGGCGAGGCCCGCCCGACCGACCATCCTGTCGGGGCCGGCTATGAGGGCGAGGCCCACCGGGCCGAGCGGCGCCCGGCTCGCGACGAGTCGATCGACCGTCACGACATCGATCAGCAGGACGTGGCCCGGCACGATGCGGACCGCCGGAATGACCTGAACGATCACTCCGCGGGTCGGCGCGAGGCCGACCCGCAAGACATCGATCAGTCGGCGGTGGACCGCAGCGACGTCGACCGGTCCGACGTCGATCGCGGCGACGCCGATCGTTCCGAGGCGGACCGCCACGACCCGGTCCGCTCCACGGACGAGACCGGCGACCTCGGCCGGGCCGGGACGGAGCACGACGAGCGCGGCATCCGCGACGACCGCGTGGGCGATCGGCCGGCGCGCGCCGAGGACCGCTCGGGCATGGAGCCTCCCGTCGCGCAGGACTGGTCCGGCGGCTCCGCGGACCGGCGCGGCACGGAGCAGGATCGGCTCAGTGCCGATCAGGACCGGCTCGGCGCCGATCGACAGGCCTCGCAGCCCCAGGACGGTCCGGAGTTCCGTCCGGCCGGGGCACATCCGGCGGTTCCGCAGGACGGTGGTCGCCACCAGGGCGAGTTCCGCCCCCTGGACAGCCGCGACGGTCGCCAGGACGGCTTCCAGACCCAGGAGTCGCGACAGGGTGAGTTCGAGGACGATCCCTTCTTCCGCCAGGAGCAAGAGCTCGCGGGGCCAGAACGGCGATCTCCCGCCGAAGGCTCCGGAGTTCGGTGCCCCTGAGGACGGCTCCGTGCAGAACCGTCTCCCGGAGGACGGCATCGACGGCGAGGGCGGGGGCGCACGTCGCTGACCCCTCCTGACCGCGGACGCGACCCCGGCGCCCCTCGGCGCCGGGGTCGCTCCCTGTTCGGGCCCGCATTCGGTCCGGTGCCGCGGATCGTCCGGAGCCGCGTGCCAGACTGTCGGCCATGCCCGAGCGCACGACCCGCACCCGCATGGACGACCTCACGGTCGAGCGGGTCTTGCGCGTGGTCGAGGCGATCCCGCCGGGACGCGTCGCCGCCTACGGGGAGGTGGGCGCGATCGTCGGCGTCGGCCCGCGTCTGGTGGGACGGATCATGGGCACCTGGGGCTCGTCGACGCCGTGGTGGCGCGTCACGAACGCCTCCGGCGACCATCCGCCGCTCGCCCGTGCCCTTCCCCACTGGCAGGAGGAGGGGATCGTGGTGAAGCCGAACGGGCTCGGGCGCCGGATGAAGGACTTCGGCGCGGACCTCGAGCGGTCGCGCGCCGAGGCCGCACCCGCGCTCGCGGAGCTCGAGGAGGAGGACGCATGAGCCCTTCGCTCCGCCGGGCTCACTCCACCGGGACGTCGTCCAGGAAGTAGAACGAGGGGACTCGGGCGGCGTAGTCGTTGCCGTCGAGCTCCCGCCAGGTGACGATCTCGGTGGAGCCCTCGCGCGCCTGCGCATGGCTGGTCGCGAGGAACATCAGCCCGATGACGCTCGCCAGCCCCTGCTCGGCGGGCTTCTCCCGCAGGATGTCCCCGATCGAGGCCTGGCCGGAGCGGCCGCGCACGTCGTTGACGTGGGTGGTGAGGCCGACGAGGTCGATGTCGTTGGTGCGCACGAGGTCCTGGAGCACCTCGACGCTGAGCGAGGTCGCATCGTGCACCTCGGCCTCGGCGGGGGCGCCCGGATCGGTGGGGTCCTTCAGCCGGTGCTGCGAGACGGAGGAGAGCTGGACGCGAGAGAGGTCGAGCTCGAGCGGGAAGGGGGTGCGGGTGGGCACCTCGTCCTTCTGCGCCAGCGCCAGTCCCTGCGCCTCCTGCGGCGCCTCCACCAGCACCCGGTGCTGGCGGAAGTCCTGCGAGCGCACGAAGCGGGCCAGCGAGCGGTACAGCTCCGTCTTGACGTCCAGCACCTCCTGCGCCGGCTCGTAGAGGTCGCTGAACACGTTGGCGAGGCGCTCGCGCTCGTCCCGGGAGAGGGAGCGGGAGAAGTCCCGCTCGAGCAGACGGTCCACGAGCTCCTGCGTGGCACGGGTCTGCGCAGGGTCGTTGAGCATGCGGAAGAAGGCCGTGAAGGTGCGGCCGACGGTCGACTGCCCGAGCAGGTCGTCCCCGGCCAGCAGGCTGCTCGAGGATCTCGCCGCGAGACCCCTCCGGGGAGAGGATCTGCTCGCGCAGGTGCAGGTCCACGGCGCGCAGGTCCTCGCGGTACTGGAGGAAGTCGCCGGAGAGCTCGGCGGCGATCTGCAGGATGTCGCGCGACCGATCCACCGACGCCTCGGCGCTCGGGAGCATCAGCTCCCCCTCGGCGAGCTCGCGGATCTCCTGCTCGATCCGCTCGCGGCGGCGGCGCGCAGATCGGCGAGCCGCACGTCGCGGTCCGTCTCCGTCTCCTGGGCGAGGCGGTCGAACTGCTGGATGACCAGCCGCAGGCGCGACTGTGTCGTCGTCGGCCGGTGCTCCTCGAGCGAGGCGATGAACTGGATCGCGTCGATCGTGGCGGGGCTCGGCTCGAAGGTCGTCTCGGTGCGCTGGGGGTCGTCGCGCCGGGTCAGGTAGCCCTCGCGCACCCAGCCGTCGACGTACTCGGCGGCGCTGCGACCGCCGCGCGCCTCGTCCCCGGCGCCGTCGGCCGAGGCGGCCCCGTCCGCCGCGGAGGCCCCGTCGGCCGGGCCCTCGTCGTCGTGCAGCAGCGAGAAGTGCGCGCCCACGCGGGCGATGAGCTCGCTCGCGCGGCGACCGACGGTCGCCGGCGGGGAAGGTGGCCTGGAGGATCGCGAGCACCGCCGGGGCCTTCGTCGCGGCGAGCAGGCGCCAGGTGCTGGCCCGGCGCAGGCTGCTCGTAGGCCTCCTTGCGCGCGGACACGGCGTCGCTGCGGCGGTCGGTCCACCGGTTCGGCTCGGTCGTGGTCACGGTCAGCGAGTCTAGCGGTCCGCTCCCCACCCCTCGCCGAGGCTCGCCTCTGGCCCGTGAACCGGTCCCGGCGAAGGAGGGTCGAGATCCACCGCTCGCCGGCGTCCGGGCAGGGGCAGGCCGATGCCGTCCGGGCAGGGTCAGGCCGGGCTGAGAGCGCGGAGCCCCTCACCCGCCGCCGCGTCGGCGAGCTCGGCGTCGAAGGTCACCAGGACGTCGGCGTCCACCGCGAGGGCCGTGGCGAGGTGGATGGCGTCCGCACTGCGCAGGCGGTGGGAGCCCCTCGCCGCCGCCAGCAGATGGGCACGGTCGATGTCGATGAGCCCGACGGCTCCGAGCAGCAGGTCGATGGTCTCCGGCGCCGCGAGGCCGCGCCGCGACGCCGCGCAGTGCATCTCGGTGTGCGGCAGGAAGGAGGAGACGAGCTCGTCCCCGGCAAGTCGCCAGCCGGTGAAGGCCTCCCGCATCGCCTGCATGCCGGGCTCGTCGATCAGGATCTTCAGCATCGCGGAGGTGTCCAGGTAGACGATCACCGTTCACCGCGAAGATCGTCGAGGACCTCACGGCTGGTGAGATTGTGGGCGACCGGCGGCGCATCCAGATCGACCGCCGTCGTCCCGGTGATCCGGCCGCTCTCGCGAAGGAGGTCCAGGGGCGAGGCGGTGTACGGGACGAGCCGAGCGACCGTCCGTCCGTGATTCGTGATCTCGAAGGTCTCCCCCGCCTCGACGCGGCGGAGGATCTCGGTGCTGTTGTTGCGCGGCTCCCGATGCGGGATGGTGCTCATGGTCCCTCCTTCGACGAGGCCCGACGGACCGATGCGGCTCGGCACCCTCGGTGTAGCAGAGCGTAGCAATGCTCGCCCGCTCGGCGACAGCCTCCGACTCAGCACTCCGACGCGCCACACCCGCAGAGTGCCCGCGGCGGGCCGACACACCACAGTCACACTCACCGACTGAAACGGCCCGCCTGATACCGGCTGAAACCTGCCTCTCGGTGTCGTCCTGCCCCAGGCCCGGGCCGGCGGGCGGGCTCGGCCGTGCAGTCCGGCAGGTGGCGTGGGTACACTCGACCGTGAACGTTCACGACACCGTCTCGTGACCGCCCCGCCGACCCAGGAGAGACTCACCGATGAGCACCCCCGCCCCCGAGAACACGGGCACCCCGCAGGACGCCGCCCTCCCGCCCGCCGACCGCACCGACCGCTGGTGGGAGGACCTCGCCGGGGGCCGGAACCGCCTCCGCGGCCGCGCGCACCTGCACTCCGACGCCCCCGCACTGAACCTCGACGGGACCTGGGACTTCCGCTACGGCACCCGCGCCGACGGCACCGACCTCGGCGAGCCCGGCGAGATCGCCGTGCCGGGGCTGTGGCGGCTGCAGGGCCACGGCGCCCCGCAGTACACCAACGTCGTCTACCCCATCCCGATGGACGTCCCCCATGTCCCGGACGAGAACCCGACCGGCCACTACTCCCGCACCGTCGCCGTCCCCGCCGACTGGACCGACTCCCTCGCCTCCGGCGCGAAGGTCTCGCTGCGCTTCCAGGGCGTGGACTCCGCGGCGAAGGTCTGGATCGACGGCACCGAGATCGGCGTGACCTCCGGCTCGCGCCTGACCCAGGAGTTCGACGTCACCGACTCCCTCTCGGCACCGGGCGAGCACCGCCTGGACGTGCGGGTCGTGCAGTGGTCGGCGAACACCTACGTCGAGGACCAGGACATGTGGTGGGCCTCCGGCATCTTCCGCTCCGTCGACCTGCTGCTACGCCCCGCCGGCGGGATCCACGACCTCGCGACCCACGCGGACTTCGACCCCGCGACCGGCCGCGGCACCCTCACCGCCACCGCCTACGACGCGGACGGCGGAATCGTCCCCGCGACGGTGCGGATCCCGGAGCTCGGGATCGAGGCCACGGCCGACGGGACCGAGATCGCCGCCGGCGAGGTCTCCCCCTGGAGCGCCGAGTCGCCGCGGCTGTACGAGGCGAGCGTCTCCACCGACGCCGGCACCGAGACGGTGACGCTGAAGCTCGGCTTCCGTCGCGTGGAGGTGGACGGGGAGATCTTCCGCGTCAACGGCGAGCGGATCGTGTTCCGCGGCGTGAACCGTCACGAGGCGGATCCGGTCGTCGGCCGCACCCAGCACCTGGAGAACCAGGACCTGGACGTCGCGCTGATGAAGCGGCAAGACAACCTCAACGCCGTGCGCACCTCCCACTACCCGCCCCATCAGCGCTTCCTCGAGGTGTGCGACGAGGCGGGGATGTACGTGATCTGCGAGGGCGACTTCGAGACGCACGGCTTCCACGTCGACTCCACCTGGGGCGAGGACGGCACCGGCGCGGCCGAGCGCCCGGCGGCGGACGACCGCTTCCGCCCGATGCTGTGCGAGCGGTCCGAGCGCTTCGTGCCGCGGGACCGCAACCACGCCTCGATCGTCATGTGGTCGATCGGGAACGAGGCCTCCACCGGTCCGGTCACCGAGGCGATGATCGAGACGGTCCGCGCCACGGACCCGACCCGCCCGGTCATCTACGAGCAGGACTACCGCGCCGAGACCGTGGACGTCTTCTCGCTGATGTACCCCACGCATGACGAGACCGAGCAGATCGGCCATCGCGCGCTGACCGAGGAGTACCGCGAGAAGCTGATCGGGATGCCTCGCACCACCTGGGCGTGGACCCGGGCGAGGCGGGCTTCGGCTCCGACGAGTCGCCGATGCCGGCGCTGTCGAAGCCCTTCCTGTGGATCGAGTACGCGCATGCGATGGGCAACGGCGCCGGCGCGCTGAAGGAGTACATGGACCTCGTCCACCGCTACCCGGCGCTCCACGGCGGCTTCATCTGGGAGTGGATCGACCACGGCCTGCTCACCACCGACGCCGAGGGCAACGAGATCTACGGCTACGGCGGCGACTTCGGCGAGCGCCTGCACGACGGGAACTTCGTCGCCGACGGACTCCTCTTCGCCCGATCGCACCCCGTCGCCGGCGCCGCTGGATGCGAAGCACCACTACTCCCCCGTCGGTCTCGAGGTCGGCGCCGGATCGGCGAGCATCGTGAACCGCTACGCCTTCTCGGACCTCTCCCACCTGCGCGCCGAGGTCTCCACCGACCTGCAGGCCAGCTGGCAGGAGATCGAGCCGCCGGCCCTCGCCCCGGGTGAGAGCACCGAGCTGGCGTCGCCGGAGGGCGAGCACGCCGCGGTGACGGTGCGCCTCACCACCCGGGAGGCCGACGGGCCGGTCCCGGCCGGGCACGAGATCGTCGCGGCCTCGCACGTGGACGCGGAGCGTCTGGCCGCCTCGGTCACCGCGGCCCCCGCCGCGGCGATCGCGCCCCAGCAGGCGGCCGACTGCACCTGGCAGGTGGGGCCCGCGCGCCTGGACGACCTGGGCCGGCTCGTCGGCCTCGGCGAGCTCGCCCTCGAGCATGCGGGGGCGGACCTGTACCGCGCCCCGGTGGACAACGAGCGGGCCCGCACCCGCTACCCGCTCGAGGCACGGTGGAAGCGGATCGGGCTGGACGTCGCCCGACGCCGCCTGGTCGGGATCGAGGCGAGCGGCGAGCGGCTCGTGGTCCGCTCCCGGATCGGCCTGGACGGCAACGCCCTGCACGCCGACGTCACCGAGACCTGGCGCGCCGACGCGGACGGGGTCGAGCTCGCGGTGACGGTCACCCCGTCGGCGCTGTGGCCCGAGGACCTGCCGCCGCCGCGGATCGGCTGGAGCTTCGCACTGCCGGCGGCGCCCGGCGAGGTGGAATACGAGGGCTTCGGCCCGCACGAGATGTACCCGGACACCGGCGGCGGCACCACCTTCGCGCGCCGCACCGCGAGCGTCGAGGAGCCGCAGGTCCCGTACGTGTTCCCGCAGGAGAACGGCAACCGTGCGGGCGTGGTGCGGGCCGTGCTGAGCGGCGGGGAGGCGGGCAGCGGCCTCGAGCTCACCGCACCGGAGGGTCTCGGCCTCGCGGTGCGGCCCTGGTCCACCGCGGAGCTCGACGCCCGCGCCCACGACGGGGCGGCGCGTCCCGACGGACGCACCTGGGTGACCCTCTCGGCGGCGCCGCACGGCGTGGGCTCGGCGGCCTGCGGCCCGGAGCCGTCGCCCCAGCACGTGCTGACCGCACGAGAGGAGAGCTTCCGGATCCGCTTCGCGCCTGCCGGGCGCTGAGCCTCGCTCGGGCCGGCGCCCTCCTCGCCCTCCGCGGGGAGGCCGCCGGCCCAGCCACGTCCCGGCCCCAGCCCCGGGTCCCGCCCGGGCACCGGTTCCTACCACCTGCTCCGGGTGAAGGTCCCCGATCGCAACCCGCTCGTCACCTCCGGGGCGCCTGAGCCGAAGTGCGGCCCGCTACGCTGGAGCGGGTGCCGCCGCGGCGCCACGACGCAATAGCCCCGCCATACGGGGCAATGAGGGAGAAGCATGACTCAGGGGTACGGGCCGCAGAACGGCCAGAACGGCCAGTGGGGCGCCGACGGCGATCAGGGACAGTGGGGGCAGAACTCCCCGCAGGGGCAGCGAGCCGGCTCCGCAGTCGCAGTGGGGGCGACCCTCTCCCGCGCCAGCCGCCCCGCAGTGGGGTGAGCAGTCGGCGGGCCAGGCCTCGCCCGCCCCGCAGCAGTGGAGCCAGGCCTCGCCGCCGCCCGCCCCGGGCGGGTACCCGGGCACCAGCGGCTACCCCGGCACGGCCGGGGCCGCGTCGACGTCACCCGTCGCCGGGAAGGGCGCGCTGGCCAAGAAGCTCGGAATCGCCCTGCTGGTCCTGTCGGTGCTCGCCGTGATCGCTCGACTGGCGACGCCGATCTTCATGTTCATGATGGCGGCCAACGGCAACCCGGCGGACATGGAGGAGATCTCCGTGGGCATGGGCCTCGGGAGCATCGGCACGCTCCTGGCATGGATCGCGAACCTGATCTTCTCGATCGGGCTCCTGGTCGTCTCGATCATCGCCGCGATCCAGTTCAGCGGTCGTGGACGCACCGGCGCGATCATCGTGGGGGCGACCGTGATCGTCTCGGTGATCCTGTACTGGATCGTCAGCTTCATCGCCGGATTCCTCGGTGGTGCCATCGCGGGCGATGCCTACGACATGGGCACGATCTACACCGTCGGCGGCATCGCCGAGCTCCTGCGCGTGATCGTGGTCGCCGCGGCGCCGCTGGTCGGCTCGTACATGGTCATGGCCTGGGGTCGGAAGAACGAGGGCGCCAAGGCCTGAGGGTCGACCCCTCTCCGGGACGGGCCCGGTCTCCGCACGCGCGGGGACCGGGCCCGTCGCCGTCCGCAGCGGCGGCCCGATCAGCCCCCGAGCGCGACGGTCCCCTCGTCGGTGCTGACCAGGGCGCGGCCGCCGCTGAGGGGCCGCCAGGCGGTGATCTCCTCGTCGAGGACGAGCTCCTCGCTCACCTCGCCGTCCTCGGCGGTGATCACGCGCGCCGCCGCGCGCCGCGGGGGTCCAGGGACTCCTCCCGCACGGTCTCGTCGACCACGACGGCGGTGCCCGCGGCGAGGCTCCCGCGCACCTCCGCCTCGGGGTCCTCGAGCGGGAGGGTCCAGCTGTTCGTCCCGGTCGCGGTGTCGTAGGCGAGCGGCTGACCGGCCTCGTTGGTCAGCACCATCCGGGTCCCGTCGATGCCGATGCGGGCGGTGAACGCCTCGGCCTGCGCCACGCCGTCGCCGCCCGGCGCGATCCAGTACGCGCCGTGCTCGGAGGCGAGGATCTCGCCCTCGGTCGTGGTCCCGGCCTCGGTGCCGGAGGCGAGGACGCGACCCGCCTCGAGCCGCACCGTCCAGTCCCCGGCCGGGGAGGGCGCGGACTCCCACAACGGTGCGCCGTCACGGAACGCGGCGGCGGTCAGTGCACCGTCCTCCCCCGGGCAGACGGTGAGCACGAGCGGCCCCTGCTCCTGGACGGACTGCGGGTCGGGCGGGGCGGGGGTCGCCGCGATGCGGCAGTCGGCGTCGGCGGGGGCGAGGACCCGGCCGACGGGGAACCCGGTGGCGGCATCGATCTGCAGCCAGCCCTGGGCGGGGTCGAAGCGCGGCGGCACCGACGGCGACACCCCGGTCGCGGCGACGGCGTCGAGCAGGCCGGGCGCGGCCTCGGCCCGGGCGGGGAGCGCAAGGCCCGCCTGGTCGGGTCCGCGGGTCTCCTCGGCGTCCATCACGGTCCACAGCGGCTCGTCCGGGGCGGTGAGGTCCACGCCCCGCACCCGGCAGACGCCGTCCTCGCAGGCGCGCAGGACGAGCGTGTCGCCGGAGAGGGCGAGCGGTCGCCCGGGCGGCTCGACGGGCGCAGCGCCCCCGTCCGGCGCATCGGATCCGTCGCCGGCGGCGTCGCTCCCGCCGCCGAGCTCATGCACCCGGGTGACCTCCCCCGTCACCTGGACGAGGCGGGTCCCGTCTGAGGAGAGGGCGAGCACGTCATCGGGTGCGGCCTCGACCTCACTCGCTTCGGCTCCGGCACCGACGAGCTGGGCGGTGCCGTCGGCGCGGCGCACCAGCACGGGCCCCTGCCCGTTCGGGGCGGAGGCGACCTTGTCCCCTTCGCCGAGCGGTGCGATCTCCGCGGCGGCGGCGCTCTCGAGCGAGCCCACGCGGGAGGCGTGCACGGCGGGGACGGTGAGCGCGAGCGCGACGACGAGTGCGAGGGCGCCTGCGAGCAGACGTCGCGTGCGGCGTCGCAGGCGCCTGCCGAGCAGGGCGAGAAGCAAGACTCCGAGCCCGGTGCCCGCGAGCACCCCGACGCGAGGCGCGCGCGCCCCGAGCAGGAAGTGGTCGCCGAGCAGGGCGCAGATCCCGGCGAGCGCCAGCGACACCACTGCCAGGCCCAGCGCCGTCGCCGCGTCCGTCGGGTGCTCGTCGGCCGGTGCCTGGTCCTCGCTCACCGCGGCTCGCCGTAGTAGGCGCCGGTGGTCTCCTCCCGCAGGGCGTCGAAGGTCCCGTCCTGGAGGGAGGCGCGGATCCGGTCCACCAGCCGCACCACGAAGCGCTCGTTGTGGATCGTGCACAGGGTCGAGGAGAGCATCTCCTTGGCCCGGAAGAGGTGGTGGACGTAGGCGGCGGTGTAGTGGGTGCAGGTGTAGCAGTCGCAGGTCTCGTCGATCGGCGCGAACTGGCGGCGGTAGCGGGAGCCGGTGAGGTTCACGCGGCCGGTGCGGGTGTAGACGGCGCTGTTGCGCGCCACCCGTGAGGGCGAGACGCAGTCGAAAGTGTCGGCGCCGGCGGCGATCGCGACGAAGAGGTCGTCGACCTCGCTGATGCCGAGCAGGTGGCGGGGCTTGTCCTCGGGCGACTCGTCGGTCACCCAGCCGACGATGGTGCCGAGATTCTCCTTCTCCAGCGCCCCGCCGATCCCGAAGCCGTCGAAGGACCACCCCTCGACGTCCATCGCGCCCAGGTCGCGGGCGGCCTGACGGCGCAGGTCCTCGTACTGGGCGCCCTGGATGACGCCCCACAGCCGCTGGTAGGGGCGGTGGGTGCGCTCGTGGGTGAGGCGGGCGTGCTCTTCCAGGCGCCGCGGCGCCCACAGCCTCGTGCGCTCGAGCGCCTGCTCCTGGTAGCCGCGGGAGTTCATGAGCGTGGTGAGCTCGTCGAAGGCGAACATGATGTCCGCGCCGAGGCCGTGCTGGATCTGCATGGAGATCTCGGGGGTGAAGCGGTGCTCGTCGCCGTTGATGAAGGAGCGGAAGGTGACGCCGTCGTCGTCGACGTGGGCGAGACGCTCCTTCCCCTCACGGACGGCGTCGTCCTCGCCGTTCGCGGTGCGGGCCTTCTCGCCGCCGGAGAACTCGGAGGAGAGCACCTTCTGGAAGCCGGCCCCCAGGCTCATCACCTGGAAGCCGCCGGAGTCGGTGTAGGTGGGGCCGGGCCAGTTCATGAAGGCGCCGAGCCCGCCCGCCTCGTCCACGAGGTCGTGGCCGGGCTGGAGGTAGAGGTGATAGGCGTTCGCCAGCGGCGCCTGCGCGCCGAGCTCCGCCATCGACTCCGGCGAAGACGCTCTTCACCGTCGCCTTGGTGCCCACCGGCACGAAGGCCGGGGTCGCGATCGGTCCGTGCGGGGTGGTGATGACCCCGGCGCGGGCCTTCTCGCCGTGACGGGCGGTGATCTCGAAGCCGACGTCGGCCGGGGACGGAGGCCTCCCCGCCCCTGCGGACGGGGCCGCCGCGTCGGGCTGCGACGGGACGGAGGGCGGCGGAACGGGCTGGTCGGCACGGGAGGGGGTCACCGGGACATCGTCCCATGAGCGACGGCGACCGGACGGTCGATCTCCTGCAGGCCCGCCCCTGTCCGCCTTCTCCCGTCCATCTTCCCTGACTACAATCGGCGCGGCCCCGTCACCGGGCCGTGGTCCGGTCCCCGGCGGGCCGTGCCCGCGACCCACCAGCTCCTCCCGTCAGGAGGCCCGAGTCGGCATGCTGACCGCGCTCCACGCCCTCGCGGCGCTCGCCGCCGCCGTCGTCGTGCTCACGCTCCCGGGCCTGCCGACGGTGCTCGCGCGCGGCGTCGCGGCCGCTGACCGCGCTGGTCACCGCCGTCCCCGTCTCCCTGTTCGCGATCACCCTCGCGGCGGAGGCCGGGCACCTGCTGGGCGTGCCGTGGTCGCCGCTGTCCCCGCTCGTGCTCGGCGCGCCGCTCGGCGCCGCCCTGCCGCCGTTGCGCCGCCGACTGCCGGCGCCCGCGGCCGACGGTGCCGACGGGGTCGCCGCCGGGAAGGGGTCCGACGGGGCCGCCTCGCCGGCGGACGGCTCCCCCGTCACCGGGATCGGCGCGCTCGCCGCCACGCGCCGAGGGCGCGCCGGAGCGCTCCTGACCGGGCTCGTGATCGGGGGCGGGGCGATCGCGATCCAGGCCCTCGGGGTGATGGGCTCCGTGCGCGCCGTCAGCCAGACCTACGACAACGTCTTCCATCTGAACGCCGTGCGGCACATCCTCCGCCTCGGCGACGCCTCTGCGGGAACCGTGGGCGGGATGACCGCCCTGCCGGGCGCGGAGCGCTTCTACCCCGCGCTGTGGCACCAGGCGGTCAGCCTCGTCGTGCGGCTCTCGAGCCAGGAGATCCCGCTGGCGAGCAACATGGTGATGCTGCTGCTGGCGGTCGTGGTGTGGCCGCTGGGGCTGATGGCCCTGGTGCGCACCTGCACGAGGTCGGGACCCGTCGGCTGGATGGCGGCGGGCGCCCTGGCCGGGATCTCCGGCGCCTTCCCCCTGTCGCTGATGGCCTTCGGGATCCTGTCGCCGTACTTCCTCAGCATGATCCTGATGCCGGTCCTGGTGATCATGCTGGTGCACCTGGCGGGCCTCGCCCCGGACTCCCCGCAAGCACCTGCGCCCCTCCCAGCTGGCGGTGCCGCTGCCCGTGGTCTGCGTCGCGGCGGCGCTCTCCCACCCCCAGGCGGTGTACGGCGGGATCGTGATCGGGCCGCCGCCGCTGGTGTGGGGATGCCTGGTCCGTCTCCACGAGCGCCGCGTCCACGGCCCGGGGCCGGCCCGGCGGGTCGCGCCGCTCCTCCTGCTCACCCTCTCCGTCGCCGCCGCGACCGTGCCGGCCTGGCTGGTGCGCGCGCCCCACGGAGGCCGCCTCGTTCTGGACGCCGACCGCCACGCCGACCGAGGCCGTCGGCCAGACGCTCTCGCTGGCCGCGGACAAGAGCCCCACCTGGGTGCCGCTGGGCGTGGTGATGCTGGCCTGCCTCCTCGCGGTGTCGCTCGGCTCCCGCACCCGCTGGGTGCTGGTCCCCTGCGCGTCGGTGATGGCGATGTCGGTGATCACCCGCGCGCACCGGAGGGGCGACTGCGCTATCTCCTCACCGGCAACTGGTACAGCGACAACTTCCGCATCGTCGCGCTCCTGACCGTCGGGGCGATCCCCGTGCTCGCTCTCGGGATCGAGGTGATCCTCCGCCGCGCCGCCCGGGTCTTCGCCCGTGCTGGGCGGGGCCGCCTCCCCGGCCGTCGCGGTCGCGGTGGTGCTCGCGCCGCTGGTCCCGAGCCTGCTCTCCCCGAGCGCCGAGGCATCCAGCCGCTACGCCGCCGCTCAGTGGCAGACGGACCTGCTGCTCTCGGCCGACGAGCGGGAGCCGCTCGAGCGCCTGCCCGAGGTGGTGCCCGAGGACGCGGTGATCGCCACCAACGCCCTCAACGGCGCTCTCCTCGCCTACGCGCTCTCGGACCGCAAGGTGCTGAACACCTCCATGTCCTTCGAGGCCGAGCCGGAGGTGCACCTGCTGAACCGGGCGCTCGACGATGCGCGGACCGAGCCCGAGGTGTGCGATGCGGTCCACGAGCACGGCATCGAGTACGCACTCGACTTCGGGCCGAAGGAGGTGGGGCCGGGCGCGGCGACCTACAAGGGGCTCAACGAGATCTCGCAGACCGGTGCCGCGGAGGTGGTGCCGCAGGTGGGCGAGGCGAAGGCGCTGCGCATGAAGCCCTGCCGGGGCACGGGCGCGGAGCGGCCGGCCACCGACTGAGAGCGGCGGGTGCCGTCGACCGCGTGCGCGCGCGGGCGGTCAGCCCTGTCGGCCGTGCGGCGTCTCGCGGCCGGCGGCCGCGGCCCACTGGTCCACGACCTCGTCGTCCGTCACCGCGGTGCCCGGGGCGTACTCGCGCGTGCCCGGCGCGTTCCCGTCGACCCAGCCGGTCGCGATCGGACCGGTTGAGGTGGGCACCGTGCCCCCGGAGCCGACGAGGGGATGGTTCGGGGTGCCGTACTGGATGAGCTTGACCCGTTCGAGCACGTCCTCCATGAGCACCCGGTTGGTGCGCGCGAGATCGGCGATGATCATCACCACGAAGGTCATGAACGAGCAGGTCAGCAGCACGAGACCGAAGAGCAGCGACTGGATGTGGCCGCCGCCCTCGCCCATCAGCGCGAAGATCAGGAAGCGGATGAAGGGAACCAGGCCCACGACGCCCGTGATGGCGGCGAGCCACAGCAAGACGGTGTGGGGCTTGAACATCAGGTAGGCGCGCACGATCGCGGAGCCCGACTTCCACATGTGCTGGAAGATGTTGTTGAACAGCCGCGACTCGCGGGTCTTGGGGTTCGTGTCGATCGGGACCGAGGCGATGCGGAGGCGCTTGTTGCCCGCCTGGATGATCGTCTCCATGCAGTAGGAGAACTGCGTGATGACGTTCAGGCGCATCAGCGAGGCCTTGGAGTAGGCGCGGAAGCCGGAGGCGGCGTCGGGCGCTCGGTCTCCGCGGCGATGTTCACGACCTGCGAGCCCACCTGCTGCATGACCTTCTTGAAGGGCGAGAAGTGGGCGATCTTCTTCGTCTGCCGGTCGGCGATGGCGATGTCCGCCTCGCCCGAGACCACGGGGGCGACGAGATCGGCGATCCGCTCCTGCTTGTACTGATTGTCGCCGTCGGTGTTCACGACGATGTCGGCGCCGTGGGCGAGGGCGTAGTCCACGCCGTCGCGGAAGGAGCGGGCGAGCCCCATGTTGCGGGCATGGCGCACGAAGTGCGTGACACCGTGCTCCTTCGCCACCTCGACGGTGCGGTCGCTCGAGCCGTCGTCGATGATCAGCACCTCGACGGAGTCGACGCCGGGCGACTCCTTGGGGATCGTGTCGAGCACCATCGGGAGCGTCTGCTCCTCGTTGAGGCAGGGGATCTGGACGAAGACCTTCATGGGGATATCACCTTGTCGTCGACGTGCCCGGACCCGGCCGGTCAACAGCCGCCGACGCCCCGGCGCGCGCGGAACCGGCCCAGTCTATCCAGCGCCCCCTAGCCCGCCCGGTAGCCGGCGTCACAGGCATGTCGTGAGACCTGCCACCGCACGAACGGGCGGGTCGGGGTGCGGGGCCGACGCGCGGGGGCCGGGATGCCGGCGAGCGAGGACCGGCGGGCCGACGGACGCGCCCGCGCGTCAGGGCACCGCCGCGGGCTCGGCGACCGGGTCCAGCAGGCCCTCGGCGGCGAGCTCGTCCTGGAGCGGTCC
Source organism: Brachybacterium sp. GPGPB12 (assembly GCF_038396325.1). Taxonomy (NCBI): domain Bacteria; kingdom Bacillati; phylum Actinomycetota; class Actinomycetes; order Micrococcales; family Dermabacteraceae; genus Brachybacterium; species Brachybacterium sp. GPGPB12. The sequence goes on from NZ_CP149573.1 coordinate 1,771,488, forward strand.
CGGCCTGATCCAGGCGTGATAGCCGTAGCTGTGCACGTCGGAGAGCATGCGGGCCCCGGCGGCACTGCCCTCGGGCCAGGTGTCGCAGCCCAGGGTGATCTGAGCGTCGGAGGCGTTGCGGTCCGTGGTCACTCCCATCGTGGTGGGATGGATCCAGTAGGCCAGGAAGTTCTGCACCACCGCGTCGTCGCTGCCTCCCGGGTGTGCAGGAGCGGTCGAACTCGACGGTGAGGGCGTCCCCGTGCGCGGCCTGGAGGCGGTTGATCTCGTCGGCGAGCACCGGACGCCCCCTCCAGCCGCTGGAAGTGGTCGGTGGCGCGGGTGGCGGCGAGCGTGCCCGCCGCCGTGACCACCAGCAGCGATGCGGCGAGCACGGGGGCGCCTCGGCGCCCGGTCCGGCCGATCGCCGTCAGCACGGCGAGCAGCCGCCAGCGGCGGGAGGCTCGCCATCAGCCAGAAGCGGTTGTCGTTGGTGAGGCTCGGCACCAGCCCCCAGGGCCAGGTCTCCGAGGTGGCCTCGGGCGGCGTCCAGAACCACGGCATCACCCCGGGGATGTGCGCGGGAGTGACGTACCCCCAGGTGGGGGCGTCAGGCGCGAGCCACAGCACGGTCACGCCCACCAGCGCCACCGTGAGGGCGAGTGCGACGCCCCCCACTCGGCGTCCCGCGCCGCGCGGCACCGCCGCCGCGCCCAGCGCCACCAGCGCCGCGGTGACAGGGTCGAGGTAGCGGCCGTACAGCCAGGCGTCCAGCCGACGCCAGGAGGCGAGGTACAGCTCCCCCTCGTTCGCCCACCGGCCCACCGAGAGCACGGCCACGCCCAGCAAGCATCGCGGCCAGCAGGCAGGCGGGGCCGAACGCGCGCTCCCGCCGCGACTCACGCCATACCAGCACCACCAGCACCACCAGGCCCACGGCCACCAGGCCCAGACTGCCGGCCGTCTGCTCCCAGGCCTGCCCCACGAGGGCGCGCACCATCAGCGACGGCCGGGAATCCCGCACTGTCCCCAGCACCTTCTCGCCCTGGCTGAAACCGCCGCCCAGGTACTGGTTCAGCGACCCGCCGGACCAGAACGCGAGGGAGCCCAGCGGTGCCGCGACGGCCAGACCCGCCAGCGCCGCCCGCCAGGAGCGCAGGGCGAGCGAGCAGCGACCAGATCACGCAGGCGATCAGCAAGCACCACGGCCCGGGCGTGCGTCGTGGTCAGCACCACCGCCGCGATCGCGAACACCGCCGCGCGCGGCACGGTGGGCCGCTCCCAGAGGCGCAGGGCGGCGAGCATCGTGCAGGCCAGGGCCAGGAAGAGCATCTTCTCGCTGGTCACGTAGCCGCTCTGCACGGCGCGGGCGGGCGCGCCATCACCAGGGAGGCGACGACGGTCGCCTGCGGGACGGCGAGGCCCAAGCGGGTCACGGCGCGTGCCAGCGGCCAGATCGTGGCGAGCGAGACGACCACGCCGAGCGCGATCGCGAGCCGGTAGGCGACGGCGGGACTCCCGGTGACCCACCAGATCGGCGCGAGCACCACGCTCCAGGCGGGGAAGTACCCGGCCCCGCGCGGCGGGGTGGGCATCTCGCCCCCGGAGAGGAATGTCGAGTACTGCAGCAAGCACCACTTCGTCGAAGGGGAAGGAGGGCGTCCTCGCTCCCCACGCGATCACGGTGTGGAGCACGAGCGCGAGCAAGACGCTCGCCGCCGCACCCCACTGCCAGCCGGCCCCGGGGGCGCGCGCGACCTGCGAGACCCGAAAGCGCAGGCCGCCGGCCCTGCGCGCCGCCCGCTCCCGCGGCACGGCCGGGCCGGCGGCGCCTGCGCGCCCACGGGCCCCTCGTCAGCGGCCGCGGGCCGCGCCGCGCTCCATCACCAGCTCGGCGATGAGATCGGCCTGGGCGAGCGAGCGTCGCTTCACCTCGGGCAGGTGCTGATCGAGCTTCCCCTGCACCTCGTCACGGCGTGCGGAGAGGTCCTCGAACCGGCTCCAGAGGTAGCTCGGCGTGAGCTGGTCGTGGCCGAAGGCCCATTCCTCGAGCTCGAACATCTCCAGCACCTCGCGGTACTTGTGGCTCCACCCGATCACCAGGGTCGGCACCGCCATCGCGAGCGACGAGACCATCGCGTGGAAACGGCTGGCCACGAACAGGTCGCAGCGCCCGATGAGGTGGCGCAGGCTGCTGGGAGCTCAGCTCTCGGTCCACGAACAGCACGTCCTCGCCGGGCACCAGCAGATCGTTGATCCGGGTGCACAGCGGCAGGTCGTTGTTGTGGGTCTTCTCGGTGCCGGTGCGCACGGAGTGCGGCACCAGCAAGCACCTTCTTCCCGTCCCGGCGCAGGCGCTCGATGAAAGCGATCTGCTGGCCGACGTAGTCCTCGCCGCGGGCCTCGACCTTCTTCTGCAAAGCACCACGGAGGGGCACACGCCCACCACCTCGCCGTCGGCGAAGAAGTCGAGGTCCACGCCCGCCTCGCGCAGGCCCTGCTCCTCGGTGCCGTCCATCTCCAGGGAGAAGGCGTAATCGGCGCCCGCGACGAGGTTCGTCAGGCCCAGGCCCTCGGCGAACTCGTGGGTGATGCGGCCACGGGTCACGAGGGTCTGCGCCTTGGGCAGGAAGATCTTCGAGACGACGCGGTTGATCGGGTTCTTGAAGGGGCCCACGGCCTGGGCGCACTTGAACACCGGGGTGTGCAGGTTCAGCGCCGGGAGGATCGAGGCGACGTTGTAGAGCAGGAACTTCTCGCGGCCGTCGGTGAAGGTGATGCCGCCCTGGTCCAGCAAGACGTCGCTGTCAGCGAGCGCGCGGATCGCCGGGTGGCGGCGCAGAAGGCCGCGCAGCGGGGGCAGCGACCGGTGGGCGAGCGCGAGGGAGTTGATGGTGACGCCGAGGGTCTTGGGGTCCGCGGCGACGACCTCGAGGTTCGGGTACGGGTTCTGGGCCCGGTCCTCCTCGGGGTACATGCTCAGCAACGTGAACTGGACCTCGCCGAGACGCTCGCCGAGGGTCTGCACGGCGCTCTCGAGCATGGCGGCGGCGCCCTTGTTGCCGGACAGCGCGGAACCGATGACGGTGATGCGGGGGGTGCTCATGGACGGATCTCCTGGGGGATGGTGCGTCGGACGATGAGATAGATCGCGGCGACGACGGCATCGCCGATCGTCGCCAGGAGGCGGGAGAGGAGGCTGATGACGATCGCCTCCGGAGCAGGGATGTACTGGCTGAGGACCAGCACGATGACGGCCTCGCGCACGCCGAGGCCGCTGGGCACGAGGATCGCGAGGATGCCCACGGCGCCGGCGAGCGCATAGGCGGCGGCGAAGGGCGACCAGTAGGCGGGGGTGATGTCGCTGACCGTGGCGGCGATCAGCACGAAGCCGATGCCGTTGAGGATCCGCGGCGGCGACGAACTCGAGCGCGGAGAGCGCGGCACGGCCGCTGGAGAGGAAGTACTCCGGCGGCACGGAACGCTTGAGGAGCCGGCGCAGCTGGGAGGTTCAGGATCCGGCGGAACGTGGGGGCGTGCAAGCACCAACGCGGCCGGGATCAGCACCAGCAACGGGGCCACCATGAGGGTGGCGTTCTCGCCGAGGATCCCGGGGCCGAGGCTCACCAGCAGGATCACCAGCGCCGGGACGATCGAGGCGATCTGCAGGAACACGTTCTCGTAGACGAAGCTGATCAGCACCAGGGTGCGGCTGATCCGCTTCTTGCCCGCCCACAGCACCTTGTTCGTCACCGAGCCCACCTGCCCGGGGATGTACTTCAGCACCCAGGACAGGCACTGCACCGCGACCGCTTCGCGGGCGCTGATGCTCGCGCTGGGGTCGAGCCAGCGCACGATCCGGCCCCAGGCGGAGCCGGTGACGGCGACCGCGAGGGCGAAGAAGACGATCGCGAGCGGCCACCAGGGGCTGAAGCGCAGGTGCTCGGCGCGCAACTCGGCCCAGTTGGCGGCGAGGGAGCGGGCGAAGAGGACGCCGACGAGGCCGACGACCAGGACGGTGACGATCCAGCGCGGCGCGCGCCGCCCTGCGGGGCGCCTGCGCGTCGGGGGCGCCGGGTCGTCGGCCGTGGTGGGGAGGTTCGTCATCTCAGTCGTTGTAGCGCCGGAAGGTGTCCAGGGACTTCTTCGCGGAGTACGGCACCAGGCCCTCGTCGTGCGCGTACCCGAAGGCGATCAGCATCACCACGCGGTCGCTGGTGTCGAGGGAGAGACGGCGCGCATCTTCGCCTCGAGCGGCTCGAAGTCCGGCCAGTTGATCACCGAGGAGCTCAGGCCCAGGGTCTCGAGGGCGAGGATGAACTGCATCGCGGCGAGGGAGCTGTCCACGTAGATGGCGTGGCGGTCGCGCGGGCTGAAGTAGGACTCGAGCTTGCCGACCACCACGGCGACGGCCGGCACGTTGTCGGAGTAGCCGGCGGAGCCGAAGGGGATCGCGGCGACCTCGCGGGCCAGCGCCGGATCGTCGAAGATCCGGAACTCGTAGGGGATGCGGTTGCAGGCGGTGGGCGCCTGGCGGGCCACCCGCGCGCCTTGTCGATCAGCTCCCGCTCCACGGGCTTCTGCTCGAACCAGCGCACGCGCGCGGCGCCGCTGGGCGAGCGAGGCTGCAGCGAGCCGTAGGAGATGTCGCTCACCATCTCCTTGGGGTGAGGAATCTTGCCGGTGTTCTCGGCGCCGTGCTCGACCGCCTCGAAGCGGGCGCGGGCCGCCTCCACCGTGCGATCGGTGCGCGCGCTCACGCGGAAGTACTCGGTGAGCACGTCATGCGCCCACTCCATCTCCGACTGGTCCATGCCGCCGGGCGCCTGACGCCACTGCCGGGCCGCGGTCTCGTAGAACTCGATGGTCTCCGTGATGTAGTCGCGGGCGAACACGTCGCGGCGGGGCCGCATGATGAGCCCCTTCTCGAGCCGATGCACGTTGCGGCGCGGCTCCACGTGGGTGGTGCGGGAGGTGCTCTTGTTGCGGTAGTAGTTCCGGCGCCCGCGCAAAGACCGCGGACTGCTCGCGGTTGAAGGCGAGCGGATTCACCGCGAAGAAGAGATGGGTGAGGATCCGGTTGGAGCCGAAGGACTCCAGGAATCCACGGTTCACCACCTCGTAGGTGCGGCGGATCCAGGTGATCGCCAGCAGGTCCTTGGCGATCTTCTTCAGCCGGTCGAGCACAGGGCCTCCCAGGAGTGATGGTCAGGGGGATGCGCCCTCCCCCCGCGGAGCACGGAACGGCCCCGGGCGGGAGCTCCGGGTGCCTCCACCCGGCGCCGCGCACCGGGGCCGAGTGTACCCGCGCCCCGGTCGGGGCCCGGAGGGCGTGTGGATAGACTGCCGCGAGTCCGCCGCCCCTGTCGCCTCCTGGAGGGAATGCCGTGTCCGAGGCCATTCCCGGAGCCGCCCCTCCCCGCGGCCTGCGCCCCTCGCGCGCGAACCCGCACACGGGCTCCGGCACCCACCGCCGCGCCGACGGGACCTCCGTGACGGTGCCGCGCTCCTGGTGGTGGTGGGTGGCCGCGGCGGTCGCGGTGGGCGCCTGCCTCTACCTGCACTGGGAGATCAGCCGCTCGGCGATCGCGCCCCGCACTCCATGGGACGAGATCCACCCCCTGGAGACCGCCCGCTATCTCGCCGGCGACCACGAGGTCTTGCCCCTCTCCGGCGCTGGCTACTACCCGGGCTGGGCGCTGATTCTCGCCCCGCTGTGGTGGTTCACCGATGATCCGGAGCGGCTCTACCAGCTCGCGGTGCTGATTGGGAACGTGCTGGCCGTCGCCACGATCGCCCCGTTGACCCTGCTTGCACGCCGCATGGGCCTCCCCGTCGCGCCGGCGCTCACCGTCTCCGCGCTGGCCCTCTGCCTCCCCGGCAGGACGGTGCTGGCGGACTACGCCCTCAGCGAGCAGGTGATCCTCTTCGTGCTGGCCTGGACGGTGCTGGCGATGCATGCGCTGTGGCGGCGCCCCACGGTGCGCGCACGGTGGTGTTCGTGCTCTGCGTGGCGGCCTGCTACCTCACGCACTCCCGCGAGCTGGCCCTGGTGGCCACCGCCGGGGTGTGGCTGGCGCTGATGGCGGTGCGTCACTGGCGGGTGGCGGCGGTGGGGCCGCCGCCGCTGGCCGTGACGAGCCTCGCAGTGCGGCGGTTCTCCGCCCATGTGCTCGACGCCACCCTCCTGGGCGGCGCTGGCGGCAAGGAGGGCCTGCTGGGCCAGGTCTTCGAGAACGGTTCCGTGGGCCTCTTCGCCAGGGTGTCGCTGAACCAGAGCTGGGCGCAGGCGGTGGGGACCGCGGGGCTGGCCGCGATCGGCGCCGTGGTGGTGACGGCGTGGGCGGTGCGCGAGCCGCGGCGGTGGCGGATCGGTCCCGGGGTGTTCCTGCTGGGCACGTGCCTGTCCGCGCCGCTGCTGAGCGCCGTGTGGTGGACCCGGCCGGACTTCCTCTGGGCCGGGGACGGCTACGTGCGACTGGACGTGTGGATCTACACCCGATACGTGGACCACGTCGCGACCCTGCTGGTGCTGGTGGCGCTCGTGGCGCTGGTGCGAGGGTCGCGGCGCGGCCCGCTGCTCGCGGCACTGGGACTCTTCGCCGCGGTGGCGCCGCCGGTGGTGCTGTGGGTCGCGAAGGACGTCGCCCTGTGGGGCGCGCTCGACGGCCCCGGCAACTCCTCGGCGCTCGCTGAGCTGGGTCTCGATGTTTCCCACCGAGCCGTTCCCGCTCCCCCAGCGACCCACCGCCGGCAACGAGAACAGGTTCTGGGTGTGGGCCTCGCTGTTCGGGGCGGCCGCGCCGCTGGCCGCCCTGCTCGCTGCGCCGTGCCCCGCGCGTGCTGATCGCCCTGCTCGCTCGCCACCGCCGTGACCCTCTCGCTGCAGGCGGATCCCTCGCAGCGGCGGGACGCCCCGGTGGCGATCGAGCAGGCCGTGGAGCGGGTCGAGGCCGTCACCGGCGAGCAGGCGGAGGTGGACATGGACTACTCTTGCAGCGGCCCGGGACTGACCCGCCACCAGGTGATGAACTGGCTGGGCTTCTGGCTGTCCCCGCGGGACGTGGACCTCGCCGATCCGCCGCAGGGCACCCCGTTCGACTCCGAGTACGTGGTCTCCTGCGCGGACTGGCCGGAGGCGGCGGAGCTCGGGGCTCTGCGGGTGAGCGACAGCGGCTACTACGGCTATGCCCTGTGGGTCTTCGCCCGGGGAGGAGCAGGCCGCGCTCGAGGACGCGGGACTGCTGGACCGTTGAGATCACCCGCCGGCCCCAGCGCACCGCAGGGCCCTCTGCCCACCCCGTCCCCACCGATCGTCGCAGGAGCTCCTGAGTGACCACCCCCGAGTCCGTCCCCACGCACGGGGGCGCCCGGCGCGACCCGGCCCCCGTGCCCCGCGTCCCCGGCACCGCCCGCCATCGCCGCGACGAGACGGCGGCGCGCACGGTCCCGCCCATGGCCGGCACGGCCCGTGGGGACGCCCTGTGGTGGTTGATCGCTGTCGCCGCCGTGCTGGCGTGCACCTGGCTGTACTGGGACATCGCCCAGACCGCCCTCGCCCCGCGCACCCCCTGGGACGAGGGGCACCCGATGCAGACGGCGCGCTGGATCGCGGGCGAGCGCGGGCTCACGCCGGTCTCCGGCTCCGGCTACTACCCCGGCTGGGCGGTGATGATCGCGCCGGTGTGGTGGTTCACCGACGACGCGTATGCCGTGTACACCGCCGCCGTGTGGATCGGGAACCTGCTGGCGCTGGCCACGATCGCGCCGCTGGCCGCGATCGCGCGCCGCTTCGGGGTGTCCTGGCCGCAAGGGATCGCGATCTCCGCGGTGGTGATGATGTTCCCGGGCCGCTCCCTGCTGGCGGACTACGCGCTCAGCGAGCGACCGCTGATGCTGTTCTACGCGCTCACCGCCCTGGCCGTGCACCGTCTGTGGGAGAAGCCCAGCTGGGGCCGGGCCGCCGCGCCGCTGGCCGCGGCGACCGGCGCGTTCTTCATCCATTCCCGCGCGCTGGCGCCGCTGGGGACGGTCGCGATCTGGTTCCTGTGCTTCTGCCTGCGCAACTGGCGGATCGGCCTGGCCGGCGCCGCGGGGGCGGTGCTGGTCTGGCGGGTGGTGGGCCCGCTCGCCGAGGCGCTCGCGGAGACGGTGTCGCTGCGCGGCTACGGCAAGGAGGACGTCGTCGCTCCAGGGGCTCGAGAGCGCCTCGCTGGACCTGTTCGCCAAGGTGGTGCTGAGCCAGGGGTGGGTGCAGGCCCTGGGGTACCTGGGGCTCACCGTGGTGGGCGCGCTGATCGTCGCCCTGTCCACGGTGGAGGAGCCGCGCCGCCTGCGCCCGGGGATCCACACCTTCTACCTCGGCCTGGCGCTGTCGGCGTTCCTCATGAGCACCATCTGGTGGACCCGGGGCTACCTGCTGCGCCGCCCGACGGAGGCCGCCGCTTCGACGCCTGGGTGTACTCCCGCTACCTGGACAACATCGGCGCGATCCTCTCGGTGATCGCGCTGGCGTACCTGCTTGCGCCAGGCCTCGGCACGCCTGGTGGGCCTCAGCGCCCTCCTGTTCGTGCCCTGGGCCGCGCTGGTGGTGTTCTGGGTGGCGCCGAGCGTGCCGGTGTGGGGCTCCACGAACGGCCCGGCGAACGCCTCCTCGGTGCTCGCGTGGGCGGGACTGTTCCCGGAGGAGCCCTTCACCACGCCGCTGGTGCCGAGCCTGGCGAACCAGAACAGCTTCTGGCTGTGGGCCTCGCTCGCCGTCCTGGTCTCCCTGGGCGTGCTGGCGCTGACGGTGCGCCGCCCGCGGGCGATGGTGGTGCTGGTGGGGATCGCGGCACTGGCCACGTCCCTGGTGGCGGATCCGGATCAGACCCGTTACCCGCCACGAAACATGATCGCGGCGGTGGAGTCCGTGGAGCAGGCCACCGGGCAGGAGCGGATGGCGCTGGACTTCGACTACGGTCGCCCGCCGGAGCACGGCCCGAACCGGGCCGTGGCGCTGAACTCGATCGCGGTGTGGATGTCGCCTCGTAACCCTCACGTGGTGGAGACGCAGAAGGACGAGGAGTTCACCGCGGATCTGGTGATGTCCTGCGAGCACTGGGAGCGGGCCGAGGAGCTGGGGGCGCGCGCCGTGGTGGGCCGCCCCAGCTACGGCTACCGCATCTGGGTGTCGCCCGGCGCGGTGCAGGACGAGCTGGCGCAGCGAGGGCCGCTCGAGGTCGCGGAGTGATCCTGGCCGTGCCCCGCCCCTGACCGGCCGCGGCGCGGGACGGGGCTTGTATCCTCCCCTCATGAGAATCAGCACCATCGGTTGTGGGTATTTGGGCGCGGTCTACGCCGCGTCGATGGCGTCGATCGGGCACGAGGTCCTGGGCCTGGACGTCGATCAGAAGAAGGTCGACGACCTCAACCGGGGCATCGCCCCGTTCCACGAGCCCGGCTTCGAGAAGGTGCTCCAGGACGCCCTCGAGGCCGGCCGCCTCCGCTTCTCCACCGACTACTCCCTCGCCGCCGACTACACCGCCCACGTGATCTGCGTGGGCACCCCGCGGCTGATCGACGCCGCCGGCGCCGATCTCACCTACGTCCACGCCGCGGTCGATGCCCTGATCCCCTATCTCGCCGAGGACGCCGTGGTGCTGGGGCGCTCCACCGTCCCGGTGGGTACCGCCGCCTCGCTGCGTGAGCGCCTGCGCGCCGCCGGCCGCGAGAACGCGCTGGCCTGGAACCCGGAGTTCCTGCGCGAGGGCTTCGCCGTGGAGGACACCCTGCGCCCGGACCGCATCGTCTACGGCCTGCCCGAGGATCCCGCCGAGTCCGCCCGTGCCCGCGCGGTGCTCGACGAGATGTACGGCACGATGCTGGAGAACGGCACCCCGCTGGTGGCGGGCAACTACGCCACCGCGGAGCTCGTGAAGGTCTCCGCGAACTCGTTCCTGGCCACGAAGATCTCCTTCATCAACGCCGTGGCGGAGATCTGCGAGGCCACCGGGGCGGACGTCTCCGTCGTCGCCGAGGCGATCGGCCTGGACGACCGCATCGGCCCGAAGTTCCTCCGTGCCGGGATCGGCTTCGGCGGCGGTCGCCTGCCCAAGGACATCCGCGCCTTCATGGCCCGCGCCGGCGAGCTCGGCGTCACCGAGGCGCTCGGCTTCCTGCGCGAGGTGGACCACGTCAACAACCGCCGCCGCGACCACGTGGTGAACATGGCACGCAAGGAGCTCGGCGGCGGCTTCACCGGCAAGCGCGTGGCCGTGCTCGGCGCCGCGTTCAAGCCGGACTCCGACGACACCCGCCAGTCCCCCGCCCTGTACATCGCCTCGAAGATCTCCGGCCGCGGCGCCGATGTCGTGGTCACGGACCCGGCGGCGAACGCCCGCGTCCACGCCGAGCGCCCGAACCTCGCCATCGCGGCCGACGCCTACGAGGCCGCCGCCGGCGCGGACATCGTCGCCGCTGCTGACGGAGTGGACGCAGTTCAAGGAGCTGGACCCGGTGCGGGCCGCGGGAGGTCGTGGCCGCGCCCGTCATGATCGACGGCCGCAACGTCCTGGACCCGGCCGCCTGGCGCGAGGCCGGCTGGACCTACCGCTCCATGGGTCGTCCCTGACGTCCTCCCCGGGTGCGCGACTCCGAGCAGGGACGGACCCCGGCCGACGAGCTCTCCGACTGGGTCCAGGACCCGGTCGACGAGCCCGTCGGCCGCTCCTCGCGTCCCCGCACCCGGCTCGAGGACTGGCTCGCCGAGCCGGCGCCCGTGCGCGGCACCACCCTGGAGGACTGGTCGCAGGGACCGGTGGAGGAGTACGCCGAGCAGGAGGCGGAGGACGCCTGGTCCACCGGTGAGTCCGTCTCGGGGGCGACCGCCGCCGGCCGCTACGGCCGGCCCGGACCGGCCGACGAGGCCCCGGGGACCGACGGGAGCGCGCCCGCGCGCCCGGCCCGGAGCGACGGCCGCCGGCGCGCCCCGCCTTCCGCGCCGAGCCGCACGGCCTGCGGGCGGTGGCGCTGGGCCTGGTCGCGGTCTACCACGTCTGGCTCGGGCGGGTCTCCGGCGGCGTGGACGTCTTCCTGTTCCTCTCCGCCTTCTTCCTCACCGGCACCTTCGTGCGCCGGCTCGAGAGCGGCCGTCCCCTGCGGATCCCGCACTACTGGCCGCACACCTTCAAGCGCCTGTCGCCGCCCGCGGCGGTGACGATCCTGCTCGTGCTCGCGGGCACCGCCGTGCCGCCGCCGCCCTCGCAGTGGATCCCGGTGATGGAGCAGGCGGTCGCCTCGGCGATCTACCTGCAGAACCTGCTGCTGGCGGTGCCGCAGGTCGACTACCAGAACCAGGACGCCGGCGCCGCGTCCCCGCTGCAGCACTTCTGGTCCCTGAGCGTCCAGGGCCAGGCCTTCGTGGTCTGGCCGCCGCTGTTCCTGCTGGTGCGGCGCCGGGCCCGGGCCGGCAGGTCGGTGCGCCTGCCGCTGATCGCGATCGTCTCCGTGATCGGTGCGGCCTCGCTCGTCTGGTCGATCCTCTCCACCCAGTCCCAGCAAGCAGATCGCGTACTTCGACACGGCCGCGCGGATGTGGGAGTTCGCGGCCGGCTCGCTGCTGGCGCTCACCCTGCCGCCGCTGGACCGGATCAGCGGCGCTCAGCGCCCGGAGGACGCCCAGCGCCCCCGCTTCGGCACGGCGAGGGCGCCGCTGGGCTGGGCGGGGATCGCCTCCCTCCTCGCCGTCGGGGTGCTGGTGGACGTCTCCTCCCTCTTCCCGGGCTGGATCGCGCTGTGGCCGCTGGCGGCGGCGGGCGCGGTCGTGGTCGCGGGGCACTCGGGCCGGCGCTGGGGCGCGGACGCACTGCTGTCCACGCGCCCGGCCGCCTTCGTCGGCGACATCTCCTACGCCCTCTACCTGGTGCACTGGCCGCTGCTGGTGATGTGGTCGCATCACAGCGGACAGGAGCGGGCGGGGCCGCTGGACGGCCTCGCGGTGCTCACCGCCTCGGTGTCGCTGGCCTGGGCGCTGACCCGCCTGGTGGACGCGCCGATCCGCCGCTCGGCGTGGCTGGAGGCACGGCCCTGGCGGTCCCTGACCGCGATCGCGCTGAGCGTCGCCCTGGTGGCCGGGACCGCCGGGGCCTGGTCCCGCTCGCTGACCCGCGAGGTCGAGCCGGACCCCGCCGCGACGGCCTCCCCGGCCCTGCCCACCGACGAGGTGCCCTCCGAGACGCCGCCGGAGGTGCTCCCCCGGGGCTGGGAGCTGAACGCCCAGTGGCCGGCGCCGCCGGAGGACTGCTCCGGGCCGTGGGAGCCGGCCACCGAGTTCCGCCACGTCCCCTGCGACCAGCTCCTGCCCGACGATGCGGAGCCCGCCGGGGTGGTGGTGGTGCTCGGCGGCTCCCACGCCCGCCAGTACGTCCCCGCGCCGCTGCCCTGGGCGGAGGAGCACGACCTGCAGATCGTGAACCTGCACATGGACGGTCGCGACTTCGCGCCCGGCTCCGTGCGCGGCGAGTACTGCGACGGCTACGACGAGTACGCGCTGGAGTACCTCGACGCCGTGCGACCGGAGGTGGTGCTGACCACCTCGACCCGCACCTCCCCCGAGGGCCCCGAGGAGACGATGCCCGAGGGCATGGGCAATGCGGTCGAGATCCTCACCGCCCGCGGCATCGACGTGATCAGCGTCCGCGACAACCCGCGCTGGGAGGAGAACGCGTACTCCTGCGCGGAGGCCGTGATCACCGAGGGCGGCACGCCCGAGGAGGCCGATGCGGCCTGCGGCGCGGACGCCGCGGAGAAGCTCGCGCCCGAGAGCCCCGCGGCCGGGCTCGTCGCCGCGGAGGGCGGAGGCACCCTGACCTCGCTCGACTTCAGCCCGCTGATCTGTCCCGACGGCCGTCGCTCCCCGTCCTCGGCGACAGCTACGTGTACCTCGACGACGACCACCTCACCAAGCGCTTCGTCCAGCAGGTCATCACCCCGGCGATGACGGAGGCGCTCGAGGGCCCGGACGGCCCCGGCGGCATCCGCGACGCCGGCTGAGGCCCCGGCGCCCGGCCCGTCGGGCGGCCTGCCCGGCCCGATGGACGCCCGCGCGCCCCGTCGGCCGCCCGCCCTCCCCGTCGGCCGCCCGCGCCGAATGGTTCAATGACGGGGTGATGTCGTTCTCCGCCGCCTCCCCCTCGCCCCGCGCCCGTGCCGCCGCCCTCGACCTCGGCGCCTTCGTCACCGCCTCCCCCTCGAGCTTCCACGCCGCCCGCGAGGCGGCCCGACGCCTCGCGGAGGCCGGCTTCACCGAGCTGGTCGAGACCGCGGCCTGGTCGGCCGAGGACGTCGCGGGCGACCGCTACGTCGCGCGCGACGGCTCGCTGATCGCCTGGACCGCCCCCGCGGGCGCGGACGCGGCGAGCACCTTCCGCATCGTCGGCTCCCACACCGACTCCCCCGGCCTGAAGGTCAAGCCCGATCCCCGCCTCGGCGCGGAGGGCCTCGCCCAGGTGGGCGTCGAGATCTACGGCGGCCCGCCTGCTGAACTCCTGGCTGGACCGGGAGCCGCGCCTCGCGGGCCGGCTCGCACTGGCCGACGGCACGACCGTGCTCGTGGACACCCCCGGCCTGTCTGCGCGTCCCGCGGCTCGCAGTGCACCTGGACCGCGCCGTGAACAAGGACGGCCTGACCCTGGACCCGCGGCGGCACATGCGGCCGATCCTCGGCTTCGAGGGCGTGGACGTGCTGGAGATCCTCGCCCACCACGCCGGGGTGCGCCGCGCCGACGTGGTCGGCCTCGACGTGGTGACGGTGGACGCGCAGGCCCCGGCGCTCTTCGGCGCCGACGAGGAGTTCCTCGCCTCCGGCCGACTGGACAACCTCACCTCCGTGCACGCCGAGGTCGAGGCGCCGCTCGCCGTCGCCGCCGGCGAGCGCCCCGCCAGGGCCGACGGGCCCACCCCGATCGCGCTGATGGTCGCCAACGACCACGAGGAGGTCGGCTCCGCGACCCGCTCCGGCGCCGCCGGCCCCTTCCTCGAGGACGTGCTGGTGCGCGTCCACGCCGCGCTCGGCGGCGACGAGGCGAGCCGCCGGCAGGTCCTCGCCTCCTCGCTCGTCCTCTCCGCGGACGCCGGCCACGCCGCCCACCCGAACTATCCCGAGCGCCACGACCCCGTGAACCGACCCCGGCTGGGCGAGGGCCCGATGCTGAAGATCAACGCGCAGCAGCGGTACGCGACCGACGCCGTCGGCATCGCCGCCTTCGTCGCCGCCTGCGAGCGGGCCGGCGTCCCGCACCAGCACTTCGTCTCGCACAACGCCATGCCCTGCGGCTCCACGATCGGTCCGATCACCGCCACGCGCCTGGGCATGACGACCATCGACGTGGGCATCACGCCGCTGTCGATGCACTCCGCCCGCGAGATGTGCGCGACCGCGGACCCGCTGCTGCTGCAGCAGGCCTGCGCGGCGTTCCTGCGCGGCTGAGCCGCCGCCCCGCTCCCCCGCCCGTGGTCTCCGCGCTGGCGCTGGGCGGACGCCGCCCCGCGGCGCTCCTGGGCGGTGGCCGCCCTCGCCCTGCTGATCGGGCTCGCCCCGCGCTCGGCGCCCGGGCCGCCCTCGACCGCGCGGCCGAGCGCACCGATGCGGCGCGGCTGGAGGAGCGCGCGGGCCTCGGCGAGGGCGAGGTGTTCGGGCTCGACCTGCTCCCGGCGGTCTGCCCCGCGGAGGAGTGCCCGCCGCTGATCGGGAACGTCCACGTCATGTTCGACCAGCACCACACGACGGCGACCTGCAGGGAGTCGGCCGGCGGGGAGGCGGACCGGCGCTCACGGAGGCGGGCTTCCCCTGGTGAGCCTGCCCCGGGCGCTCAGCCCTGCGGGGCGCTCCTCGCGCGGCGCGCGATCGCTTCGACCGTCTCGACCGCGGCGCGGGCCCGGGCGGTCGCCTCGTGCTCATCGCCGTGCTCGCGGCGCGCGTCCTTGAGCGGCTCGTCGGCCTGGTAGTAGGCGTCCTCGAGCTGGCCCGCCTCGGCCGTGGCCTCGGCGAGCTCGGCGCGCGGCGCGATCGCCTCGGGCGTCGTCGACTCGCCCTCCTCGAGCAGGGTCAGGAGGCGACGGGTGGCGTCGTGGACGCGCTCAGCCGGGGTGCTCATCAGGGATCTCCTCGTGCGGTGGGGCGGGACCTCGGCCCCGATCCTACGGGCGACTGCCCCGGGGCCGGGCCCGGCGGACGACCGCCCCGAGCGGCAGTAGGCTGACCACGAGATGGAGATCAACCCCTACGACTCGCGTCTGCGCATGCCGCAGCAGATCGACACCGTCGCGATGCGGCGCGAGGCGGCTCCCGACGAGGAGACCGCCGGCTGTCCGGGGTGCCCGTTCTTCTGGACCTGCCCGGTGCCGCACCGCGGCGAGGAGGTCCGCGTCCCGCAGGAGCCGACGGCGGCCGAGGTCGAGGAGCTCCTGCCGGGCCGTCGCCCCTTCGTGCCCCGGGACGAGTCCGACGTCGGCTGGACCGACGTGTGGGTCGACGAGGACGGCCTGCGGATCGACCCCGAGGAGCTCGAGCGCCCGAGCCGGCGCAGGAGCTGGAGCCGTCCGCGGAGTCCGCGGAGTCCGCGCCGCCGCAGGAGGAGCCCGCGCGCCGTCGCCGCTGGTGGAGGCGCTCCCGGGGCTGAACGACGCGCTGCGGTCCAGGCCCCGGGAGGCTCAGCCCTCGGTGTCGTGCCCGGCCGGGCGCGCCCCTGCCGCGCAGGGTCCGCCGGGCGAGCTCCGCGCCGGTGGGCCGGCCGCCGACGGCGAGGGCGGCCGCTCCCGCCAGGCCCGCGAGGTCGGCGGGGCCGGGCGGGACCGTGCGGTCCACGCGCATCCAGCCGGCCGGCACGGGCTCGGCGGCGCCGGGCGCCGCCGGCACCGGCGAGTCCTCGGCGCCCTGCGCGGCGGAGATGTCGATCCCGAAGATCGTGTGGAAGGCGGAGACGTACTCGTCGGCGAAGCCGGTCTCGGCCAGGTGCCGGGCCCGCTCGGCGGGCTGGTGCATGACCCTGGCGAGGATGCGGCGCACCGAGCGCTCGAGCTGGTCGGCAGTCTCCCCGGAGACGTCGCGGCGCAGGCGGTCGATCTCCCCGTCGGCCGCGTCGAACACCTCGCGGCGCAGGGCGGCCATCGCCGGGTCGATGCGGCGCACCTCCTGCTGCTGACGGAAGGCCTCGACGTTCTCGGCGATGATGCCGCGGGCGGTCACCAGCGCCGGGTCCTCGCCGTCCGGGTCCTCCCGGCGCAGGTCCTCCAGCCCCAGCACGGTGATGCCCTTGAGGTGGCGCACGAGGGGGTGGAGGTCGGAGTGCGGCGCGAGGTCGAGCACGACGGTGCGGCCCGCGTTCAGGAACAGCTCGGGGAACAGCGAGGTGCCGCGGCCGGAGGCGGCCAGCACCAGGTCGGCCTCGCGCGCCGCCCGCTCGAGCCCCTCGGCCTCGACGGCCTCCGCGCCGTGGCGCTCGGCGAAGCCCGCCGCCCGCCCGGACGGCGAGAAGACCTGCATCCGGGAGACGCCGCGGCGCGCCAGCTCCGACAGCCCCAGCCGGGCGTAGGCGCCGGTGCCGACGATCAGCACGTCGCGGCCCTCGAAGCCGCCGAGCCGCATCCCGGCGCGGTCCAGCGCGACGGACGCGCCGGAGCGACCCGCGGCGCCGACGGGGGCCTGGGTGGCGACGCTCTTGGCGCAGCGGAAGCCGTGCTGGAAGAGGTCGTGGAGCATCGAGGTGGTGCGACCGGCGCGGCGCGCGGCCTCGTAGGCCTGCTTCACCTGGCCGGAGATCTCGGCCTCGCCCATCACGATCGACCGCAGCCCCGAGGTGACCTCGAACAGGTGCCGCGGGACGGGGGCGTCCATCGCGGCGTCGAAGCAGAGGGAGACCACCTCGCGGTCCAGGCCGCTGGTACGGGAGACCGCGTCGATCACGAGCTCGACGCCCTCGTGGAAGCGCTCGGTGTCGAGGTAGACCTCGAGCCGGTTGCAGGTGCTGAGCACCACCGCTCCGGAGACGACGGGCGGGGCGCCGACGGCCTCGGCGCGCTCGGCCTGCGGCTCCTCGAGCGCCTCGGGCAGGGACTCCGCACCCCGGGTCAGGGCGTCGAGCATCTCGAGGTCGAGATGCTCGTGGGAGGCACGGAGAGCAGCGAGCATGATCCTCAGTCTAGGCACGTCCGCCCGTCGCTCCACCCCCGGAGGACCTGTCTGGCGACGCCGCGCGCGAACGTGTGCACAATGGGGGCGTCATGAACCAGAACCCCATGTCAGAGCCCCTTTTTGCCGACGGTGCGTCAGATCGATCGCGACACCTGTCAGCATCTGGGAACGCCGCAGGCCCCGGGCTCGCCACCGCCGCCGCACCCCTTGCCGAGACCCCTTCCGCGCACCCCCTGGCGGGCCCCGGATCGCTCCCCGAGGAGCATCCCGCGCGCCGCTGCGCCGTCGACGGCGGCGTGGCCGACGCCTCACTGCCGCAGGAGCTGCGCGGTGTGAGGAGTGACACACCGAGCGTGTGGTTCATGCGTCAGGCCGGCCGCTCGCTGCCCGAGTACCGGGCGCCGCGGGAGGGCACCACGATGCTCGACTCCTGCGTCCGCCCCGACATGGCCGCGGAGATCACGCTCCAGCCCGTGCGCCGCCACGGCGTGGACGCCGGGATCTTCTTCTCGGACATCGTCGTCCCCGCACGCCTCGCCGGCCTCGGCGTCGAGATCCGCTCGGGCGTCGGCCCGGTCTTCGACCATCCCGTGCGCACCGAGGCCGACATCGAGGCGCCGCCCCCGCTCGGCGACGACTACGAGGAGGCGCTCGCCCCGATCCGCGAGGCGGCGCGTCTGACCGTGGCGGAGCTCGGGACCACGCCCCTGATCGGCTTCGCCGGCGCCCCCTTCACCGTCGCGAGCTACATGGTCGAGGGCGGTCCCAGCCGTGACCACCTGCGCACCCGCGCGCTGATGCGCTCGCGCCCGGACCTGTGGGAGCGCCTGGCGACCTGGGTCGCGGAGCTGTCGGGCCGCTTCCTGCGGGCCCAGGTCCTCGCGGGCGCCTCCGCGGTGCGCCTGTTCGACTCCTGGGTGGGAGCGCTCGGGCAGGAGCAGTACCTCGAGCACGTCCAGGCTCATTCCGCGGCCGCGCTCGCCCACGTCGCGGACCTGCCGGTGCCGCGGCTCCACTTCGGCGTCGGGGCCGCGCACCTGCTGCCGCCGATGCTCGGCGCCGGCGCGACCGCGATGGGCGTGGACCACCGCCTGCGCCTGGACCGGGCGCTGGAGGTACTCCCCGCCGACACCCCGGTGCAGGGCAACATCGACCCCGCGGTCCTGTTCACCTCGGAGGAGGCGCGCTTCGCGGAGGCGCGCGGCGTGCTCGAGGCGGGCGCCGCGGCGGCCGGGCACGTGGTGAACCTCGGCCACGGCGTCCCGCCGGACACGGACCCGCAGGTCCTCACCGATCTGGTCGCCTTCCTCCACTCCCAGCGCGTCGCGCGCGCCGCGGAGGCGCCCGAGGCATGAGCGCCCGGATCCTCGTCGTCGGCGGCGGCCTCGCGGGGTCGCTCGCCGCCCGACGCCACCAGCGCGCGGGACACCGCGTGGTGTCGCTCGAGGCCGAGGACCGCCTCGGCGGCGCGGTCGCGGAGCTCGCCCTCCCGGGCGCCGGCGACCTCGCCCTGAACGCGGGCGCGGAGGCGTACTCGACCGCCTCCGGCGCGGTCGACGCGCTGGTCGCTCAGCTCGGGCTCGCAGATCGGGTCGTCTCCCCGCGCGAGGGGCTCGGCGACCGGATCGTCTCCGCCGCCGGGGTGCACCGCGCCCCGGCCGGCGCCCTGCTCGGGGTGCCCGGCCGACCGCTCGCCGCCGACGTCCGCGCGGTGCTCGGCTGGCCGGGGGCGCCGCGCGCGGCGCTCGAGCCCCTCGTCGCCCGCCCGCGTCGGCGCACGGCCCGGGGCGACCGTCGCCGAGACGGTGGGACGCCGGATGGGCCGACGGGTGCTCGAGCGGCTCGTCGCCCCGATCGTCGGCGGGGTGCACTCCGCCGATCCGGCCGAGCTCGAGCTCGCCGCCGCCTCCCCGCGGCTCGCGACGGGCCTCTTCGAGCACGGCTCGCTGGTGCGGACCGTGCGCCGCCTGCGCGGCGGGGGACGACGGGGCGGCGCCGGCCGCACGACCGGCGCGAGCGCCGGGACCCGTGTGCACGCCCTCGCCCCGACCATGGCGGCCCTTCCCGCGGCGCTGAGCGAGGAGCCGCTCGCCGCAGGCGGGATCGTGCGCACCGGCGTGGAGGTCACGGGCCTGGACCGCGAGGGCGAGCCGTGGCGGGTCCGTACCGCCCGCGGTGAGCGGCTCGAGGCCGACCGCCTCGTGCTGGCCTGCCCTCCCGACACCGCCCGCGCCCTGCTCGCCGTGGCCGCGCCGGAGATCGCCGAGGCGATCCCGGAGACGCCATCGGCCGCGGTGCGGCTGGTCGCCCTGGTGCTGGACGCCCCCGCCCTGGACTCCCATCCCTCGGGGACCGGGGCGCTGGTCGCGCCGGGCACCCCGGGTATCCGCGCGAAGGCCCTCACCCATGCGAGCGCCAAGTGGGAGCACGTCGAGCGCGCGGCGCGCGAAGCCCTCCCGTCCGCCGCCTCCCCGCACCTGGTGCGCCTCTCCTACGGCCGTCCCGGCGAACAGCCGCCGGGGCGGGAGGAGATCGTCGACCTCGCCCTCGCCGACGCCTCCGCGATCCTCGGCACCCCGCTCACCCGCTCCCGGCTCGCGGACTGGGCCGTGATCGACTGGGACCGGGCGATGCGCCGGCCCCGGCCCGGCCACCGCGCCGCCCTCGACGCGCTCGCGAGTCTGCTCGAGGCGCGGGACGACCTCGAGCTCGTCGGCTCCTGGCGGGCCGGCACCGGCCTCGACGCGATCGTCCGCGCCGACGACGCCCTCGCCGCCCGCTGCGCAGGCCCCGCAGACCACCCCGATCTCTCCCACCGCTCCCACGGAAGGAACCCCACGATGAACGACGCCGCCGCCTCGACCCCCGAGGAGATCGCGCAGACCACCCGGTACACGAGCTACACCGTGTTCCGCCGCCTCTCGGGCCTGACCGAGGACGGCGAGTTCACCGCCGCCCAGGTCGCCGAGGCGCTCGCCCAGACGATCCCGCTGATCGAGTCTGCCAGCGATGGAGGAGTCGAGATCCTCGGCTTCTACGACGTCTCCGGCTTCCGCGCCGAGGACGACCTGATGCTGTGGCTCGCCGCCGAGGACCCCGAGGCGGCGCAGCGCGGCCTGCGCGAGTTCGAGCGCTCCCTGGTCGGCACCTGGTCGCACCGCGAGTGGGCGTCGGTCGGCGTGCACCGCATGGCCGAGTTCGCCAAGGGCCACGTCCCCTCGTTCATGGTCCCGAGCTTCGAGCGGAAGCAGTGGATCACCGTGTACCCCTTCGTGCGCAGCTACGAGTGGTACCTGCGCGCCCGACGAGGAGCGCAACCGCATGGCGCGCGAGCACGGCCTGCTGGGCCGCGACTACCCGCAGGTCAACGCCAACACCGTCGCGGCCTTCGCGCTCGGCGACTATGAGTGGTCGCTCTCCTTCGAAGCCGACGATCTGCACGACCTCGTCGACATGATGCGCCACCTGCGCTACTCCGATGCGCGCCTGCACGTGCGCGACGAGCTCCCCTTCCACACCGGCCGCCGCCTCGAGGACCTCGAGGACGTCGCCGCGCTCCTGGCCTGATCCCGGACGCCTCCCTGCCCGCACGACCTTCACCGAGGACCACACCATGACCGACACCACCACGCAGATGCCCGCGCCCCGCGCGCGGCCCCCGACTCCCCCACCCATGCGCGGCGCGGCGAGGCCCGTCCCTTCGACGCGATCCTGTTCTCCTCCTTCGGCGGCCCCGACGGGCAGGAGGACGTCATCCCCTTCCTGCGCAACGTCACCCGCGGGCGCGGGATCCCCGACGAACGGCTGGAGGAGGTCGCGGGCCACTACCGCGCTCTCGGCGGACGCGACCCGATCACCGAGCAGAACGAGGCGATGATCGCCGCGCTCGAGGAGGAGCTCGCACGCCGCGACCTGGATCTGCCGATCTACTTCGGAAACCGCAACTGGGCGCCCTACAACGCCGAGGCGGTGCGCGCTCTGCACGCCGACGGCCACCGCCACGCACTCGGCCTCGTCACCAGCGCGTACTCCTCGTACTCCTCCTGCCGGCAGTACCGGGAGGACTTCGGCATGGTGCTCGAGGAGACGGGTCTGGCCGGTGAGGTCACCATCGACAAGGTCCGCGTCTACTTCAACCACCCCGGGTTCCTCGCGCCGGTGGTCGACGGTGTCGAGGCCGCCCTGGCGAGCCTCGCCTCCGAGGGCCACGACAGCGAGCGCATCGCGGTGCTCTTCTCCACCCACTCGGTGCCCACGGCGATGGCCGAGGCCTCCGGGCCGGAGGAGACGCGGGTCGAGGGCTCCGGCGGATGGTACGTCGAGCAAGATCTCGCCGCCTGCCGGTGGGTGATGGACCAGCCGCACGACGACGCCCCCGAGCTTCCCGACTGGCGGCTCGTCTACCAGTCCCGCTCCGGGGCGCCGCACATCCCGTGGCTCGAGCCGGACGTCAACGACGTCATCGCGCGGATCGCCGAGGAGGACTCCGCCGACGCGGTCGTCGTCGTCCCCATCGGCTTCGTCACCGACCATGTGGAGGTCGTGTGGGACCTGGACACCGAGGCGAAGGAGACCGCCGAGGAGAAGGGCCTCGCCTTCCGCCGCGTCGCCACCTCCGGGGAGGATCCCCGCTTCATCGCCGCCCTCGCGGATCTCGTCCAGGAACGGCTGGACGAGTCCTTCCCGCGACGGGTGGTCACGGATTTCGGGGGCACCCCGGACGTGTGCGGGGTGAACTGCTGCGCAGGACGCATCTGCCGTCCCACCACCAGCGCGGTGGACTCCGCGTCGGACGTCGAGCGGGCCCGGGCCGAGCGCCGCGCCACGGCCGGCGACGGCCAGGCGGGCACAGGATCCCTCTCGTGACCGCGTCCCCGCCGCGGATCGGCACCCGCGCCTCCGATCTCGCGCTGACCCAGTCCGGGCACGTCGGCGCCGCGGTCGTGGAGGGCACCGGGCACGAGGTCGATCTGGTGCACGTGAGCACTCATGGCGACCGCGACCGCATCAGCCCCCTCGCCCAGATCGGCGGCACCGGCGTGTTCGTCACCGCCGTGCGACAGGCCCTGCTGGACGGCGAGGTCGACGTGGTGGTCCATTCCTGGAAGGATCTGCCCACCGCGCCGCTGGACGAGATCACGCTGGTCTGCACGCCGGAGCGGGAGGACCCGCGCGATGCCCTGTGCGCTCGTGACGGGATGACCCTCGCGCGGCTCCCGGCCGGGGCGCGGGTGGGCACCGGCTCCCCGCGCCGCGGCGCGCGGCGCTCGCTGCGGGCGCGGCCCGATCTCGAGGTCGTGGGGATCCGCGGCAATGTCGAGACCCGGCTGAACCGGGCGCTCGGGATGGAGGCGGACCTCCATGCCGTGGTGCTCGCCGCCTCGGGGTCGCTCCGCGTGGGCAGGGAGGCCGTGATCAGCGAGCGCTGCCCGTCGAGGTCATGCTTCCGGCCCCCGCCCAGGGCGCGCTCGCGGTCGAGGCGACCACCGCCGCGCTCGCGCAGGCGCCCTGGTTCGCCGAGCGTCTCGCGGCGGTCGACGACGCGACCACCCGCGCCGCGGTCACGGCGGAGCGGTCCCTGCTGCGGGCGCTCGAGGCGGGTCGCTCCGCCCCGGTCGCCGCGTACGCGGAGCTGGAGCCGGGCATGGATCCCTCCGCCGCGCAGGTCCTGCGCCTGCGCGCCCTCGCGATCCGTCCCGACGGGACGCATGTCGTCGAGGGCGAGGCCCGGGTGGACCTGGACCTCGCCGCCGATGCGCTCTCCGGGCCGGGCTCGATCCCGGTCGAGCTCGGCCGGGAGCTCGCCGCGGACCTGCTCTCCCGCGGCGCCGGCGAGATCCTCGCGGAGGTCCGCGCCTGATGCCCTCCGCAGAGATGGCCTCCGCCCCGCCCCGCGCCGCCGGGCCCGTGCTGATCACGCGCCCGGCGGGGCGGGGGAGCGTCTCGCGAGCCTGCTCGAGGCGGAGGGCCTCGCGGCCGAGCACGCCCCGCTGACCCGCCTCGTCCCGAGCGGCGGCGAGGAGCTCGAGGCCGCCCTCGCGCGGCTCGCCGCGGGCGCGTTCACGCATCTCGTGGTCACCTCCCGCACCGCCGCCGAGGTCCTCGCCGGGGCGGAGGCCCCTTCCGTGACGGCGATCATCGCCGTCGGAGGGGGCACCGCCCAGACCCTGCGGGAGGCGGGCCTCTCCCCCACCGCCGTGGCCGACGGCTCCGGTGCGGCGCTCGTCGCCGCGATGCCGCCCGCCGCCCCGGGCGATCGAGTGCTCGCTGCCCGCCTCGGCCGCCGCCTCCCGCACCGTCCCCGAGGGGCGCGTGCGGCCGGCTACGAGGTGGTGGAGGTCGAGGCCTATCGTCCCGAGCCCGTCGACCCGCCCCCGGCGGTCGCGGAGTCCCTGGCCGCCGGGCGGTACGCGGCGGTCGTGCTGACCAGCCCGATGATCGCCCGACGTGCGGCCGAGCTCGGCGTGCACCCCGCCACCGCGGTGATCGCCATCGGCGACCCGACCGCCGAGGCCGTCCGCGCCGCCGGCCTCGGCCCCGTCCGCCAGGCCGCCGCCCCGACCGACGAGGCGCTCGTCGCGGCCGTCCTCGAGGCGCTCGACGCGGCGGACCCGTCACACCCCACGCACCCCCGATCGAAGGAGACCCGATGACCCAGCCGACCCTCCCCGGACCGATCGACCGCCCCCGCCGCCTGCGCAGCAGCGCCGCGATGCGCTCCCTGGTGCGGGAGCATGCCCTCCGCCCCGCCGACCTCGTGCCGCCGATGTTCGTGCGCGAGGGCGCGAGCGAGAACAAGCCCGTGACCTCGATGCCCGGCGTCGAGCAAGACACGATGGACTCCCTGGTCCGCGCCGCGACCGAGGCGGCCGAGCGCGGCGTCGGCGGTGTGATGCTCTTCGGCGTGCCCGAGCACAAGGACGCCGTCGGATCCGGCGCCACCGACCCGGACGGGATCCTCAACCGGGCGCTGGCCCGCCTGCGCGCCGAGCTCGGCGATCAGACCGTGATCATGGCCGACCTGTGCCTGGACGAGTTCACCGACCACGGCCACTGCGGCGTGCTCGACGCCGACGGCCGGGTCGACAACGACGCGACGCTCCTGCGCTACCGCGAGATGGCCCTCGCGCAGGCCGAGGCCGGCGCGCACCTGCTGGGCCCGTCGGGGATGATGGACGGCCAGATCGCCGCGATCCGCGACGCGCTCGATGCCGCAGGTCATCTCGAGACCGCGCTCTTCGCCTACACCGCGAAGTACGCCTCCGCCTTCTACGGCCCGTTCCGCGAGGCCGTGGACTCGTCCCTGCAGGGCGATCGCCGCACCTACCAGCAGGATCCCGCCAACGGCCGCGAGGCGCCGCGCGAGCTGGAGCTCGACGTCGCCGAAGGCGCGGACCTCGTCATGGTCAAGCCCGGCCTGCCCTATCTCGACGTGCTGAAGGACGTCGCCGCCGCCTCCCCCGTCCCTGTCGGCGCCTACCAGGTCTCCGGCGAGTACGCGATGATCGAGGCGGCCGCGGCGAACGGCTGGATCGACCGCGACCGCACCGTGCTCGAGTCGCTGCTGGCCTTCCGCCGCGCCGGCGCCTCGAGCGTCCTGACCTACTACGCGAGCGAGGTCGCGGGCTGGTTCCAGCAGGGCCTGCCCCCGCACCTGCGCGAGTTCACCTGAGCCGCGACCCGGCCCGCGCCCGTCGGCGCGCCCGCCGTGCCGCGGCCCGGCGGCGCATCATCGCCCGTCGTCCCCCGCCCCTCCCGAGAAGGAGCCTCGCATGACCCCCACGACCACGCTCTCCGCCGATCTCTTCGACCGCGCCCGCCGCGTCATCCCCTCCGGGGTGAACTCGCCCGTGCGCGCCTTCGGCTCCGTCGGCGGCACGCCCCCGTTCCTCACCAGCGCGAAGGGCGCGCGCTCACCGACGCCGACGGCAACGAGTACGTGGACCTGGTCGGCTCCTGGGGTCCGATGATCCTCGGCCACGCCCATGACGGTGTGGTCGAGGCGGTGCGGGAGGCGGCCGGGCGGGGCCTGTCCTTCGGCGCTCCGCAGGCCGGGGAGGTCACCCTGGCCGAGGAGGTCGTGCGCAGGATCGGCCCCGTCGAGCAGCCTGCGCCTGGTCAATTCCGGCACCGAGGCGACGATGAGCGCGCGCGCGCGTGGCCCGCGCCGCGACCGGCCGCGACGTGGTGGTGAAGTTCGCCGGTCGCTATCACGGGCACGTGGACGCGCCGCTGGCCGAGGCGGGCAGCGGGGTCGCGACCTTCGCCATGCCGGGCTCGGCCGGCGTCACCGCCGCGACCGCGAAGGACACGGTCGTCGCGCCCTACGGCGACCGCGAGGCCGTCGCGGCCCTGTTCTCCGAGCGCGGCGGCGAGATCGCCGCGATCATCACCGAGGCCGCGCCCGCGAACATGGGCGTCGTCCCGCCGCTCGCCGAGGACGGCGTCGGCTTCAACCGCTTCCTCGCCGACACCGCCCACGCCGCGGGCGCGCCGCTGATCAGCGACGAGGTGCTCACCGGCTTCCGCGCGAGCGCCGAGGGCCACTACGGGGTCGACGGGCCGCGCGGCACCGGCGAGGATTGGGCGCCGGACCTGATGACCTTCGGCAAGGTGATCGGCGGCGGCCTGCCGGTCGGCGCCTTCGGCGGCCGCGAGGACCTGATGGGCCTGCTCGCCCCGGCCGGCCCCGTCTACCAGGCCGGCACCCTGTCCGGGAATCCGCTCGCGACCGCGGCGGGGCTCGCGACCTTCGCCGGGCTCGACGAAGCGGCCTACGAGACGCTCGGCCGGGCCTCGAGGACGCCGCAGCGGCTGGTCGCCGACGCGCTGACCGCCGAGGGCGTCCCGCACGTGGTCCAGACCGCCGGCACCCTGTTCTCGGTGTTCTTCCGCGACGAGCCCGTCACGACCTACGAGGACGCGAAGGCGCAGGACACCGAGGCGTTCACCCGCTTCTTCCACGCGATGCTCGAGGGTGGGGTGTACCTGCCGCCCTCCGCCTTCGAGGCCTGGTTCGTCTCCACCGCCCACACCGACGAGGTCCTGGACCGGATCGCGGCGGTGCCGCCGGCGGCGGCGAAGGCGGCCGCGCAGGGCTGAGAACGCGGTGCGGCCCGTCGCACCGACCGGACCGAGGACGAGGTGGGTGGCGGCGCGCCTCGGGTGCCGGCCCCCGGGCCGCCGGCGCACGGCACGTCAGGCCCTGACCGGTGCCGGCCGCGGCCGACGTGTGGCCGCGCGATGGATGATCGTGGCCGCGAGAGCCAGTGCCGCGATCTGGCTGATCGTGTGGAGGATCCTCGCCCACGGGGCGTGGTCCGCACCGCCGACTCCGAACGTGTCGGCGAGGGTCATCCCGGCGGGGAACGAGGCGACGAGATAGATCGGGGTGCCCAGGGCGAGCAACCCCAGCATGATCATGAGCAGGCCTCGCGTGGAGAGCCGCCCGCGACGGGCGGCGAGTGCCGCCGACGCGGCGAGCAGCGGTCCGGGCAGGAGCGCGGCGATCATCAGTCCCCAGCCCATGGAGTCGGAGGTGCGGCCGACGGCGGCGTGGATCTCCCCAGGTCGCTCCCGGGCACCGTGGACAGCGGATTGAGCACCTGGATCTGGAGCGCGGCGAACAGCGCGTAGCCGAGCACGAGGACCGTCCCGAGCACGCCGATGACGAGGGATCTCCGTGCAAAGAGGAGCGGGCGGAGCAGCGACGGAGAAGCTCATGGCAGCGAGCCTGCCATCAGGCTCTCCCGGGACGGTGGCGAAACGGTGAAGAAGCGGGGCAGGTCCGTCGGCTGAGCCCGCAGGATGACCGTGGCCGAGGACCGCTCGCCTCGTCCACACGAGGCGAGTTCCGATCAAGGCCGCTCGAGCGCCGATCTAGCATCGATGCCACGACGACGCGTCGACCAGCACGGACCACCTCCACGCCCACAGAGCTCCCCTCCGACCCGCGAAAGGACACACGATGTCCCTGAACGACCTCATCGAGGCCTACGCCCTGGACCCGACGCCCGAGGGTCTTCACGACCTGCAGGCCGGGATCATGGCGGCTCCCCGCTACGACCCCCTCCTCGCCGTCTCCCGGGCGGTGGTCCCGCTGCTGCGCGACGGGAAGCACCAGGAGATCGCCGACCTGATCCGCTCGTGGATGCCCGGCGCGCTCCTGAGCCCGTCGGCGCACGGCTACCTCGCGAAGGCGCTCACCGAGCTGGGCGATGCCGAGGCCGGCCGCATCGAGGCGAAGTTCTCCCGGCTCGCGCTCGACAGCATCGCGGCCTCGGGCAGCGGCTCCGAGGAGGAGCCGTGCTCAGTGCTCCGCATCGAGGACGAGTACGACATCCTGCGCGCCTCCTCGCAGCGCCCGACCGCCCAGCGGCAGGTCTCCGACGAGCGCGGGCAGTTCGACGTCCACACTCTCGAGGACGGCGGCGAGGTGTGGTTCCGGTCGCGCTCTGGCTCGCCCCGCCCGCCGCCGCGCAGGAGGACGAGGCCCGAGACGCCCCGGAGGACTGAGCTCCGTCCACAGGGGAGGACTCCCCATGTCCACGATTCCCGCTTTCCCCTAGTGTCGTTCCCAGGACGGGACGAAGGGGGAGGCCATGGGGCTCATCGGCATGGACACCGCGCAGGGCGAGGCCCACGCCGAGCGTCTGCGGGCCGCCGGCGAGCGTCTCGAGGAGCGGCACGGCGTGCTCGATGTGCTCGTGCGGGCGAGCGAGGCGATCTGGCGGGGGCCGGACGCGGAGCGCTTCCGCGCGGACTGGATCAGCGGCGCGTCCCAGGCGCTGCGCGAGCAGTGCACCGCGCTCGAGGCCGCCGGGACGTTGCTCGATGAGGAGGCGGAGCGAGAGGAGACCGCTTCGCAGGGCGAGCGCGGCGACGGTGAGAGCGGCGGGAGCGGGGCCGGCTCCTCAGGCACTGCATCGGGACGTGGCCGCCGCGCCGGCGGCGGCGGGGACGGGAAGGTGAGCCAGGAGGTCGCCGACGCCTGGGCCGCGATGGACCCGCCTGAGCAGAAGCGGGTCCTCCGGGAGATCGCCGCCCAGGAGCTCGAGCGTCAGGGTGTCGACGACGTGCCCGTCTTCTTCGACGATCTGTCGGAGGACGGAGCCCTCGGCTTCTGGTACGAGTTCGACATCAGGCATCCCCTGCGCGGGGAGCACATCCAGATCGACGAGAACCATGTCTCCGACCCCGACTCGCTCAACACCGTCGCGCACGAGGCTCGCCACGCGGCTCAGGACAACTGGGTCGAGGAGACCGATGGTCCGCCGGTATGGCAGTTCTGGCGGGAGGACGACAACGCAGAGGACTACGAGCGCATCGAGGAGGAGCACGGCGTCACGCAGGAGGAGATCGAGGCCTGGCGCGAGAACGATCGCGATTACGAGGACGGGCCCACCGATCCGCGACCTCCCGAGGACGCCCCGCAGTCGGAGAAGGACGCCTGGAACGAGGAGTACGAGGCGTACCGGGAGCGACCGCTCGAGGACGATGCCTTCGACGAGGGCGACGAGTTCGCCGAGGACATCACTCTCGAGGAGCTCCGGCAGTACCAGCTCGATGCGGGCGTCCCGGTCATCTCGTGAGCGTCCCTGTGCTGAGACCGCTCCCCGTCTCCCCTCCGAGGCCGTGATGCCATGATCCTCTCCCGTGACAGGCTCGCGCCGCCGCGGCGCCGCTGGTCGCTCGGCGCCGCGGCCCTGCCGGCGGCGCGTCGCTGCTTCCCGGCGCGCGGGCGGCCCGGAGGTGGGCAGCTGCCTCGGGCCGGACGAGCAGGTGCCCGAGCCGGAGCCGCCCCGCCGGCCGCGGGGCGCCCGAGCCCGGATCGTGCCACCCTCGGAGGAGCACTACTTCGAGATCCAGACCCCGGTCGTCTCCCCCGACGGCACGCTCATCGCGGCCTGCGAGGCCCCGGACCGGTCCCAGCTCGACCTCGCCGACACCCACGGCGTGCCGCTGTGGGACACGAGCACCGGGGAGATCGTGCGCCGGCTGAACCCTCACGCCATCGGGCCGCTGGCCTGGCACCCGAACGGATCGCGCCTCGCGGTCGGCGACGCCCTCCACGTCGCGGAGGTGGACGTCGGGGGCACTCTGCTGCGGAACCTCGTGGGCAATGCGGATCCCCGCGGGACTGCCGCGCGGATCCTCGACGTCGCCTACAGCCCGGACGGGTCGCTGCTGGCGGCCTCGGCGAGCGACGGCGCCGTCCGGCTGTACTCGACCTCCACGGACAGCCGCACAGGCACCCGGGTCCTCGCCCCGGGAGCTCGCCGGCAGAGGACCGTGGCGTTCTCGCCCGACGGCGCCCGCCTCGCCGTCGGCGGCGTCGCGCTGACGGACGCCGACGAGGGCGGGAGGCCGACCGGGCTGTGGGATCCGCACAGCGGCCGGCGGGAGGAGGTCCTCGACGGTGTCGAGGGGACGGTGCTCGGGCTCGGGTACAGCGGGGACGGCACACTGGTCCAAGTGCTTGACGACCCATCCTCGCTCGCCGTGCACGCGCCGGACGGATCGACGAGCACGGGCCCGCCGGTGGACGCGGCACGGTTCAGGGATCTGGCCGTCGGCACGGGATCCCGGGTCGCAGTGCTCAGCGCATCGGGCACCCTCCGGCTGTGGGATCGTGACAGCGACGAGCAGGAGACGCTCGAGATGTCGCTTCTGGAGAGGATCTGCTGGTCGCCGGACGAGGCGACGCTGTACACGCTGAGCGAGTCGGAGGGGATCTCGGCGTGGGACGGGACGCAGTGGCGGCAGTTCGAGCCGCCGTGAGTCCCGATGGGCCGGGGCGCCGCGCCGGCGAGGCCGGGCATGGGGAGCGCTCCCCATCGCCGTCGCCGCGCAGCGCTCCTAGCATCGAGGCACGATGACCAGCCCGGTCACGCGCTCGGACGACGGCGCACGTGGGCTGATGCTCATGGGGACGGAGAGGGATCGACGATGACGGACTGCTCGCGCCGACGCCTGCCGCTGGGCGCGACCGCGCTCCCCGGTGCCCTGGCGCTCGCAGGATGCTCGGGCGGTCTCCCGCCGCTGCCCGGGTCGCGGAGTCCCGGCATCTGCATAGACCCCTCCGAGGAGATCCCCGAGGAGGCGTACGAGACGGTGCCGGAGGGCGTCATCGTGGATCCCGCCCCGCTCGACGAGTCCCTCCTGTTCATGTCCTCGACCCTCACGATCTCCCCCGACGGGTCGACGCTCGCGGCCTGCGAGATGCGCGGCCGGAAAGACGTTGAGAACGCTGAGACCAGGGGAATCGTCCTGTGGGATGCGGGGACCGGGGCAGTGATCCATCGGTTCCATCCTCCGATGCTGGGCAGGCTCGCCTGGCACCCGGATGGGGACCGCCTGGCGATCGGCGACGGCCGCCTGATCTCGATCGTCGATCTCCAGGGGACGCTCGAGCGCACGCTGTTCGGGCACGAGTCGCCGCGCGGCGACACCGCGGCGATCCTCGATCTCGCGTTCAGCCCGGACGGCACGCGGCTGGCGTCCTCGGGGTCGGACAGGACCGTGCGTCTGTGGGACATGGACCCGGAGTCCTGCGGCGGCGGGCACGTCCTGCGGACCGGACCGCGGCACAACCGGGATCTCAGCTACTCGCCTGACGGCTCCTCCCTCGCCGTCGGCGCCACCTCGACCTCCAGCGAAGGCGATGAGGACAATCCTCCGACGCTCTGGGACCCGACGACGGGCCGGCGGACGGAGGTCCTCGAGGACGTGCCGGGGATCGTCTTCGCGCTCGACCATGCGGCGGACGGCGCCCTGGTCGTGGTCGCCGACGAGCCGCGAGCGCTGATGGCGGTCGGGACGGACGGCTCCGTGGTCGAGGGCCCCGTGACCACCTCGACCTGGTTCGCGGATCTCGCGGTGGGGCCAGGGCACCGCGTCGCGCCGCATGCCGACGAGGAGCCGCTGCTGTGGGACCGGGAGAGCGGGGAGGAGTCCCGGCACGAGATCGAGTCCGAGTCCGCGGTGGACAGCATGGTCTGGTCCGCTGCGGAGGACGTGCTGTTCAGCCTGAGCTCGAGAGAAGGGATCCTCGCCTTCGACGGCACGCGCTGGACATCCTTCGACCTGCCCTGATCCTCCGCCGGCCGTCATCAACGCGGGCCGTGCGGCGGCGGATCGACGTCGTCCGGCTCGCTCGACGCCGGAGGATCCTGCCTCTCGTCCTCTGCCGCGCTGAGCCGTGTCGAGCGGGTGCGTCGGGTGGTGCCGAGCCGGGTCGTCCACTCCACCACGTGCCCGTCGACCGCCGGGTCCCCGACCCGTTCCACGCTCGCCAGCTGCTGCTCCTTGTCGTTGCAGAAGGCGCAGGCTCCCTGCCCGTTGTCCAGGCAGGTCGGTCCGCCGGCGGCGTGGGGCCGGATGTGGTCGATGTGGCGGATCGGGGCGCGCAGTGAGGGCCGCGACAGGTCCGGTCGCGCAGGCGGATGAAGCGGGCGAGCGCGGGCGGGAAGGCCCGCGCCCGGGATTCGGCGGCGACCAGCTCCTCGACCTTCGGATGCTCGTACAGCCTGCGCAGTACGGCGCGAAGTGCCGGACCGTCGGGGCCGAGCGGGTCCTCGTCCGTGCCCGCGATCGCGTCGAGCGGATCCCGCAGGCTCTCCCGCACCGCCTCAGCGGGCACGGTGCCGTAGCCCTCGATCTGGGCGAGGTCGCCCGTGCCGGGATCGAGCAAGACGTGGTCGGTGATGATCACGCCGATGTCCAGCGTCACCGGCTCCATGCTCTCGCTGCGCCCGATCAGGGTGTCCACGAAGGTGTCGGCCTGGATGGCCTGGTGCCCGCGGCGATCACCGGCGCCGCGCAGGCGCTCGGCCTCGAGGGAGAGACGCTTGCGGATCAGGGCGGCGTCCAGCGCGGTGACGTGCGCCGTCACCGTGGCCATGCCGTGCTCGCCGCGGCGCACCGTCACGTGCCGCTCGCGCTTCGCGTGCTGGTGGCGGCGGGCCTCGCCGTCCGGGTCGGCGAGGGAGATCGCGGCGGCGCAGGCGTCGGACCATTCCTCGGAGCCGGCGCCGTCGAGGTAGGGCAGGCGCTCCCCGAGCGGCCGGTCCGCCTCGCGGCGCTGGGCGGGGGTGAGCGGCGCGAAGGAGCGGGCGGTGCGATAGGCGTCCTCGGTCGTGACCTGGGAGTCCGCGAGGGCGGAGAGCATCACCGGCATGTCCGCGACGAGCCGGCGACGGGCAGCGAGCGAGCGGGAGGCGGACGCCGGGGAACGGCGGGTGAGCATCGAGACCTCGCGGGCCGCCTCACGGGATGCCGCGCGCAGCAGCTGTGCGGGCGGCGGCTCCTCCCCGACTCCTGCGCGGCGTGCGCACGCGCCTCGGCCTGCCTGCGCAGGGTGAGGGAATCGGCGAGCGCGACCACGGCGCGGGTCTCGAGCGCGTCGATCGCGCCGCGCAGGGCGTGCAGGTCGCCGATCACGTCACGGAACGCCTCGGCCGACGGATCCGCGGCGGTGAACAGCTCCTGCGGGAACCCGGTGAGGGCGCTCAGCACATGGGCGCGGTCTCCGAGCTCCCCGGCGAGCGCTCCGGGACCTCCCGCGCGCACGGCGTCGACCAGCCGCTGGTGGGGATCACCAGCGACCGCGTCGAGGTCCTGCACTGCGAGAGTCATGGCCCTATCCTTCCGACTCCCACCGACATTTTAAAGACCCCAAGAAGAATGTGGATAACCCTGACCCGGGGAGGAACAGTCATGCGCGCAGTCGCCCACCGAGTCACACATGTGCGCAGGCAGAGGGTGTGCTCGGCACACCGCGACGTCACCTCTAAAACTCCACACCCCGTTCCCCAGAATGACGCAATAATCGCCCCGGAAATGTGGATATCCACCCTCTGCGGAGGAACGGTCGCGAACTCTTCGCGCCGAATGCGACGGCAGATGACAGCGCGCTCGACACCGCCCGTCGCGTCCCGCAGGCTGGTCCTGTCACACCCCGTCGGCACCCGCCGCACCACCGCTTCGTAGCTCAGCCCGGTAGAGCAGCGGCTCCCTCATGAGGAGTGGGTCGCAGGTTCGAATCCTGCCGGAGCGTCTCCTCCGTCGCTCGGGCCCCGGCCGCCGGTGACCCCGCCGCCGGCGATCCCGTCGCCCGTCTCCCCCGTACCCTCGAGTGCGACCGCCCGCCGTCGATCCGAGGACCCCATGCGCCGTCGCACCACCACCCGCAAGCCCGTCCTCGAGCGCCTAGTCCTGCCCGACCTCGAGGAGGCGGATGCCGCGCAGCTGAGCGCCCGGGACCGGCACGACGGCCTGCGCCTGGTCGGCGCCGATCTCACCGGGGCGGACCTCACCGGCGCGACCTTCACCGAGTGCGAGCCGCTCGACGTCACCGCGCACACCACCGTGCTCCAGCACGCCCGGTCGC
This sequence comes from Brachybacterium sp. GPGPB12, assembly GCF_038396325.1. Lineage (NCBI taxonomy): Bacteria > Bacillati > Actinomycetota > Actinomycetes > Micrococcales > Dermabacteraceae > Brachybacterium > Brachybacterium sp. GPGPB12. The sequence goes on from NZ_CP149573.1 coordinate 1,805,027, forward strand.
TCGAGACCCGGATCGAGCGCCTGAACGCCCCGGTGCTGGATGCGACCCGCTCCACCTGGCGCGACGTCGAGCTCGTCGGCTCGCGGATCGGGGCGCTGGATGTCTACGACGCCGAGATCCGCTCCACCCGCATCACCGGCACCAAGTTCGACTGGATCAACCTGCGCTCCTCGACCCTGGAGGACGTGCTCTTCGAGGACTGCACGATCGACGAGCTCGACCTCGGCGCCGTCACCGCCTCCCGCGTCGCCTTCGTGAACTGCCGCGCCGGCTCCGTCGCCCTGCCCCACGCGCGGCTCGAGGACGTGGACCTGCGGGGGCTGGAGATGGGGTCGATCGCGAACCTCGAGGGGCTGGCGGGGGCGACGCTCGATTCCGCACAGGTCACCGCGCTCGCTCCCCTCCTCGCCGCGCACCTGGGACTCCGCGTCGAGGGGTGAGCGGTGCCGGGCCCCGGGGCTCATGCCCCCGGACAGCAGAACGCGGGCCGGGGTGCTCCCCGACCCGCGCCTGATCTCCGAGCGTACGCTCAGCGCCGCGCGCTGAGCCGGCGCTTGCGGGAGGTGATCTCGCCGGTGTTGACCCCGGCCAGGTGCGACCCGTCGTGGAAGCGGGAGTGCTCGATCTTCACGCAGCGGTCCATCACCACGTCGCGCCCGCCGGCCTCGGCGATTGCGGCGGCCGCCTCGTCCTCGGCGCTCGCGTGCTCCCCGTCGGCCGGACGCCGAAGGCGAACACGGAGCCGGGGCCCGGCTCTCGAGGGTCTCCTGGCTCACGCAGCGACACCGACCTTCGCGGGGTGATCGGCCGGGAGGGTCTCGGCGGTCGCGGCCGCGGCCTCCTCGGTGGAGACGCCGGGGGCGATCGACAGCATGTCGGTGTTCAGCTCGGTGCCGTGGGCACGGGCGAGGTCCCTCTCCTTCTCGCGCACGATCGGCATCACGTCCCGGCCGAAGGCGGCGTCTTCCTCCTGGAAGTGGAGGTAGCAGGTCAGCAGCAGGTTCACGCCGATCTTCTTGTACTCGATGATGCGGTCGGCGGCTCCTCGGGCGTGCCGATGAGACGGGTCTTGAAGCCGTCGTTGTACTGGACGAGGTCCTCGAAGGAGGAGTCCGCCCACATGCCCTTGCCGTCCTTGGTGGACGCGCCAGCCTCCTGCACGGACTGCTTGAAGCCCTCGACGGCGGGGCGGTGCGGCGCACCGGCGCTGGGCCGGTCCAGGCCCGCGATGAGCCGCAGCAGGGTCGACTTCCCACAGCCGGAGGGGCCGACGACGGCGAGGATCTCGCCGGAGCGGAGCTCGAGGTCGAGGCCGCGCAGCACGTCGTGACGGCCCTGCGGGGTGTAGAAGGAGCGGGCCACGCCGTCCAGCCGCACGCCGTCGGGCGCGCCGCGCCGGGCGGCGGGTGCCGCGGGCTCCGGGACGGTGCCGCCCGTGCGCATGCCGGGCTCGGTGGCGGTGCTGGTCATGACTCCGACTATGACGGCGCGGGTCGGGAGCACGCCAGAATCGCGTCATAAGCCGTCATAGTCGGGGTGCGAAGGGGACACGTGGGGCATCGTGGTGCGACCTGCGCCACAGGGCCCGGTGGCGGTGCCTGCCGGGGCTCACACCGCCGACAGCTCCCCCTCGAGGATGCTCAGCACGTCCGCCTCGCGGAAGCCGAGCACACGGTTCAGGGCGAGCATCGGCGCGTTGTCGAGCGCCGTGTAGGTCTGGATCCAGCGCGCCTGTGCGGCTTCAGGCACCTGCCGCAAGTTCTCGAGGTTCGCGAGCTTGAGCGCCCGGCCGATGCCGTGGCCGCGGTGGGCGCGGTCCACGAGGGTGTCGTCCTGGGTGAGGATCTCGGGGTCGTGGCGGTTCACGAGGATCTCGGTGTAGCCGACCGCGGCCCCTTCGTGCCGCGCGAGGCCGCGCACGAGGGTCCAGCCCTGGTCGTCCATGCGCGCCGCTCGCTGCGGCGCGGCTCCTCGACCTCGCCGCGGGAGGCGGGGCGGGTGAGGTCGCCCATGGGCACGTCGGCGTCCATCTGCGTAGTCAGCCGTGCCCAGTCCTCCACGAGCTCCTCGGGGCAGGCGCCGTGCCAGGTGCGGATCTCGATGCCGGACGACGGGGAGGCGCCGGCAAGGGGCCCCGGTTCCAGCGGCATCGCGCGCGGCAGACGATGCTCCTGGTTCCCGAGCCGCATCCCCAGGTCCAGGGCGAAGCCGACCCCGGCCTCGGAGTAGGTCTCGGCCTGGACGACCTCGGCGTGTCCGGCGAGCGCCTCGCGGACGGCGGCGGCGAGCGCGCGGCCCACGCCGCGGCGACGGTGCGCCGGCGGCGACGGAGATCTCGACCTCAGCGGGGTCCCCGGGATCGACCTCGGCCCCGGCCGCGCCGACGGGGGTGCCGTCGAGGCGCGCGACGAGCGAAGACGCTGGTGCGCCCGGGCTTCGGGTCCTGGTGTTGGGCGAGGACGGACTCGCCGTCGGCCCACCAGGCGGCCTCGCGCCCGGCGTTGAAGCCGTCGCGCAGCAGGGCGTTCCAGGCCAGCGGCGCCTCACGGTCGGCGGGGTCGACGGGGGTGATCTGCACGGCGGCCATGCCTGTCATCCGATCACGGCCCACCCGTGCTGTCACGAGCTTTTCCCGGACTCAGCCCTCGCGCCGGCGACCGATCCGCTGCTCCAGCATCGCCCGGACCCCCGGCCACTCCGGCGCGACGATCGAGTACACCACCGTGTGGCGCACCGAGCCGTCGGGCAGGATGCGGTGCGATCGCAGGATCCCGTCCTGTGCGCGCCGAGGGCCTCGACGGCGCGGCGCGAGGCGAGGTTCAGGTGGTGCACGCGGAACTCGACGCGCAGCATCTCGAGCTCGTCGAAGGCATGGGTGAGCAGCAGGTGCTTCATGGCCGAGTTCACGCCGGTGCGGTGCACGGAGCCGGCGAGATAGGTGTTGCCGATCTCGAGGCCGCGGTCGGCGAGGGCGAGGTTCATGAAGGTGGTCAGCCCCACCACCTGCTCGTCCGCCTCCCGCACGACGGCCCAGGCGAGACGGGTGCCGGCCTCGACGTCGGCCGTGAGGCGGGCGACGGAGCCCTCGACCGCCTCCGGCGCGGGCACGTGCGGGGCGAACGGCAGGCGGTGGATCTCCCCGTCGGCGACCACGCCCTGCAGGCCCGGGACGTGCGCCTCGGCGAGGGGCTCGAGGCGGATCCCGTGCCCACGGAGCGTCACCGGCTCCAGGCGAGGCAGCGGTGCGGTGGGGACGGCGCGGGTGCGCTCCTCGCGCCCGCCCGCCGCCGCCTCAGTCATGGCTCCGTCCGTGCTTCTCGATCGCCATCTGGTAGTAGCGCAGCAGGTCGTCGGAGGCGTTCTCCCAGGAGAACTTCTCCGCCTCGGCCCGGGCGCCTTCCGGATCCTCCCGCGCGACTCCGCGTCGCCGAGCCGGGTGAGCGCCGCGTCCAGGCTCGCCTGGTCGCCGGAGTCGTAGAGCAGGCCGTCGACCCCGTCGGTGACCTGCTCCATCGTCGGCCCCGAGCGGGCGGCGACCACGGGCGACCCGGAGGCCATGCCCTCGAGGATCACCAGTCCCAGGGTCTCGGTGACCGAGGGGAAGACGAAGGCGTCGGAGCTCGCGAAGGCGCTCGCGAGCTCCTCCCCTCCATGAAGCCGGGGAACGTGGTCCGCGTGCCGGCGAAGAGCTCCTCGAGCTCGCCCCGGTAGGGGCCGTCACCCACGATCGCGAGGGCCACGTCGTCGCGGCGCTCCATCATGGGGCGCAGTGTGTGGATCTCCTTCTCCGCGGCGAGCCGGCCCACGAACACCAGGAGCTTCTTCTCCGGGTGCCCGCCGGTGAGCCGCGAGCGCATCTCCTCGTCCGCGAAGGCGGGGTGGAAGGTCTCGGTGTCCACGCCGCGGCGCACCACGTGGAGGTCCTCGATCCCGTCTTGCGCGAGCTCCTGCTTCATGGTCTCGGAGGTGGCGATGTTGATGTCGGCCATCGCGTGGTTGCGCCTGATCTGCCACCACACCGCGGGCTTGCCCCAGGTCCAGGCCCGGTAGAGGTCCAGATAGCGGGGGATGTGGGTGTGATAGCTGGCGACCAGCGGGATCCTCTGCCGGCGTGCGGCGAAGGCTCCCGAGGAGGCGAGCAGCAGGGGTCGCGCGGCGTGGACGACGTCCGGGTGGAAGCCGCGGATGATGCCGTCGACGTTGGGGCTGGGGAGGGTGAAGCGCCGATGCTTGTAGAACGGCGGCGTCACCGGGCGGATGCCCACCACCCGTGCCCCGTGGTGCTCGGTGACCCCGAGGTCGGGGGCGATCACCATGACCTCGTGGCCGAGGTCGGTGAACCGTTCGACGGCGTGGCGCAGGCGGGTCACCACGCCGTCGACGGAGGGCAGGAAGGTCTCCGTGACGATCGCGATCTTCACGGAAGCGGGCTCACTTCCAGGTGACGGTGGGCATGACCAGCTCGCGCTTGACCCGATCGGTGTTGTTCATCGCGACCTTCAGCACCTCGGTGAGGTGCTCGTCGGTGAGCAGGTGCGGCCGCAGCCCGAGGTCGAGGAGGTTGGTGTTGACCGCGTTGTAGTAGTGGTCGTACTTCTCCACGCGCGGGTTCTCCGTGGGGGCGATCTTCACGTCCAGGCCCAGGTCGCCGCCGACCTTCTGCACCTTCTCGGCGAGCTCCTTGACGGAGAACTGCTCGGTGAACTGGTTGTACACGCGGAACTCGCCACGGTCGGCGGGGTTCTCGCAGGCGATCTCGATGCAGCGCACGGTGTCCTGGATGTCCAGGTAGCCGCGGGTCTGGGAGCCGTTGCCGTAGACGGTGAGGTCGTGACCGATCGCGGCCTGGATGATGAAGCGGTTCAGGGCCGTGCCGAACACCGCGTCGTAGTCGAAGCGGTTCACCAGGCGCGGGTCCAGGCGGGTCTCGTCGGTCTCGAGGCCGTAGACGACGCCCTGGTTGAGGTCGGTGGCGCGGATGCCCCAGATGCGGCAGGCGAACATGATGTTGTCGCTGTCGTGCACCTTGGTGAGGTGGTAGAAGGAGCCGGGGGCCTTCGGGAACGGCAGGCGGTCCTTGCGGCCCTTGTGCTCGATCTCGATCCAGCCCTCCTCGATGTCGATGTTCGGCTGGCCGTACTCGCCCATGGTGCCGAGCTTGACGAGGTGGCAGTCGGGGGCGAAGTCCTTGATCGCCCACAGCACGTTCAGGGTGCCCTCGACGTTGTTGCGGTGGTTCTCGATCGCGTGCTCGCGGTCGATCATCGAGTACGGGGCGGAGCGGTGCTCGGCGAAGTGCACGAAGGCCTCGGGCTCGAGGTCCTGGAAGACCGACGCGACGGCGTCGTAGTCGGTGAGGTCCGCGATGCGCACCTCGATGTCCTTGCCGGAGACCTCCTTCCACGCCGCTACCCGCTCCTCGAGCGGGAGGATGGGGGTGACGGAGTTCGAGCCGAGCTCCACGTCGATCTCGCGTCGCACCAGGTTGTCCACGATCGTCACGTCGTGGCCCTTCTGCGAGAGGTACAGGGCGGTGGGCCAGCCGCAGAACCCATCTCCACCGGCGACGACGATCTTCATGGGGCAAGTCCTCCAATAGTCCAGGTCCCCGGATCCCGTGGGGCACGGGCGCCGGGTGGTGCAATACCGTGTGCAGTCTTAACGTAGTGCAGGTCAGGCGACGCTCAAAGATGTGGGACGGCCGCCCGAACAGCAGAGGAACGGACCATGAACACCGTGCATGACGAGGGTCCGACGGGCCGTCCTCCGAGCCGTCTCGCCACTGTATCCCCCGAGCCCGGGACCGGGCTGGACGCTCCGACGCCGCGCCCCCTGCCCGACACCTCCCGGCGCGTGCTGGTGATGGGGATCGTCAACCGCACGCAGGACTCCTTCTTCGACGAGGGGCGCACCTGGCGGCTCGAGCAGGCGGTGGCCGCGGGGCTCCGCGCCGCGGAGGAGGGCGCCGACATCGTCGACGTGGGCGGGGTGAAGTTCGCACCCGGCGACCCGCTGGACCCTGCGGAGGAGGCCGCCCGGGTGGTCCCGGTGATCGAACGGCGCGCCGCGAGCCGCCGGGCGAGGTGTCGCTCTCGGTGGACACCTTCCACGCGTCGGTCGCCCGCGCCGCGCTCGAGGTCGGGGCGGATCTGATCAACGACACCACGGGCCTGTCCGATCCGCGGATGGCCGACGAGGTCGCCCGCGCCGGCGCCTCGCTCGTGCTCACGCACTCGGTCGCGGAGCCGCGCCGCCCCTTCCCCCGCCCCCGCTACGAGGACGTGGTCGAGGAGGTGCGGGATTTCCTCGCCGCGCGCCTGGAGCGCGCGCTCGAGGCGGGCATCGCGCGGGAGCGGATCGTGCTGGACCCCGGCCCGGATCTCAACAAGAACACGCAGCAGACCCTCGAGGTGTCGCGGGACTGGGGCGAGTACGCCGCGCTCGGCCTGCCGCCGCTCGCGGCGCTCTCGCGGAAGGACTTCGTGGGCGAGTCGCTGGGCCTGCCGAAGGAGGAGCGGCTCGCCGGCTCCCTCGCCGCGGCCGCGTGGACGATCCGCCTGGGCGCCCGGATCCTGCGGGTCCACGACGTGCGGGAGACGGTGCGGATGGTCCGGATGCTCGAGGTGCTCGCCGGCTGGCGCGAGCCGGCGGGACCGCTGGTCCACAACGTCTGAGGGGCCGGGGGCCGGGGCGCTCAGCCGCGGGCGATGCGCGGCGTCTTGATCTCGAAGGGACGGAAGAAGAGCTCGACCGTGCCGTCCTCTCCCCGCGCGAGCGCGGAGCGGAACGCCGGGGCGTCCTCCCCGAAGGGCCGCTCGAGCAGGTCCGTGGCCGTCACCTCGCCGCCCGCGAGGATCGGGTCGAGGGCGAGGGTCGCCGCGGCGCGGGCACCGGAGGACTCGTACAGCCGCAGCACCAGGTCCCCGGAGCGGTCCTCGGCGAGCTTCACGGTCTCGACGATGACGCTCGAGGCGCCCTCCGCATCGGCGGGCGCGACCGTGACCGGCGGCGCGGCGAGCAGGGACGCGGCCGCGGCGGGAGCGGTGCGCTCGGGCAGGTTCAGCCGGTAGCCCTCCTCGATCGCCTCGGCGATCCCCGCGCCCGGTCGCACGGCGACGCGCAGGGTGTAGCGACCGTGGTCGGCGGCGGGGTCGGGGTACTCCGGGGAGCGCACCAGGGTCAGGCGGGTCGTGGTGGTGGTGCCGCCGTCGTCCTCGCGCACGGTGCGGAGCACATCGTGGCCGTAGGTGGAGTCGTTCGCGATCGCCACCCCGTGCCCGCCCTCGGCCGCGTGGACCCAGCGGTGCGCGCAGGTCTCGAAGCGGGCGAAGTCCCAGGAGGTGTTCACCGGGACCGGCCGGTCCACGTGCCCGAACTGGATCTCGCTGGAGAGGTGGGAGGCGCGCAGGTCCAGCGGGAAGGCGAGCTTGAGCGCCTTCTTGCGCTCGCGCCAGTCGAGGTCCACCTCGATCCCGAGGGAGGTGTCGTCCGGGCGCGAGACGAAGGTCTTCACGATCGTGGAGCCCGCGCCGGTGACGCCGGAGGTCTCCTCGTCGTCGGCGAGCGCGGTCGTGTAGGTGAAGGAGACGCGGACCCCGCCGTCCTCCTCCTCGACCTCGGCGGCGGTCGGGGCATCGAGGTCGCGGACCACGCGGCGGTAGAACTCGTCGATGTCCCAGGCGTCCCAGGCGTTGGGGGTGTCGCGGTGCAGGCTGCAGCGGCGCGCCGCGGGCGCCGGGGGCGATGGTCTCGCGTCCGTCGGCCCGGCCGACGAGGGAGACCAGCGCGCCGGAGGCGTCGAGCACCGCGCGCACCGCCTGGTTCTCGAGGCGGACCTCGCCGCCCGCACGGGTCACGACCACGGCCTCCTGGACCGGCTCGGGGCGGCCCGCGCCGTAGGCGGGCACGCCGCGGCGCGGCACCGGGGCGGTGTTCAGCGGCACCGTGCCGTGCCCGTCGGCCGCGCCCGCCGCCTCACCCTGCCCGCCGGCCGCGGCGAGCGCGGCGAGGGAGCCGGCGATGATCCGCTCGGCCCGTTCGGCGAGCGCGGCGTGCTGGGCCTCGGCCTCGCGGTGCACCCAGGCGATCGAGGAGCCGGGGAGGATGTCGTGGAACTGGTTCAGCGGCGTGTCCTCCCACAGCGCGGCGAGCTCGTCGTGGGGGTAGGGGTGCTCGGCGCGGAGCGCGGCGAGGGTCGCGAGCGGCTCGGCCTCGTGCAGGAGGTGCTCGCTGCGGCGGTTGCCCTGCTTGGTGCCGAGCGCGCGGAGTAGGTGCCGCGGTGCGGCTCGAGGTAGAGCTCTCCGTTCCACACGGGCGCGTCGGGGTACTCGGCGAGGGCACGCTCGAAGAAGTCCTCGGCGGTGCCGAACTCGACCTTCGGGGAGCCCTCGAGGTCGGCGGCGCGGCGCCCGGCGGCCATCATCTCGCGGGTGGGCCCGCCGCCGCCGTCGCCCCAGCCGAACAGGTCGATGCCGATCGAGGAGCGGCCCTTCTCCTTGAAGTTCCGCTCGAAGTAGGCGAGCTCGGATCCGGTGAGGGAGCCGTTGTAGGTGTCGGCGGGCGGGAAGTGGGTGAACACGCTGGTGCCGTCCAGACCCTCCCAGCGGAAGGTGTGGTGGGGGAAGGTGTTGATCTGGTTCCAGGAGACCTTCTGGGTCAGGAAGAACTCCTGGCCGGCGAGCGCGGCGATCTGCGGCGGCCGCGGCGGAGTAGCCGAAGGAGTCCGGCGACCAGGTCTCGCGCGTCTCGACCCCGAGCTCCTCGAGGAAGAACCGCTTGCCGGCGACGAACTGCCGCGCCATCGCCTCGGAGCCGGGCATGTTGGTGTCGGACTCGACCCACATCCCGCCCACGGGCACGAAGCGGCCGCCGGCGACGTGCTCGCGGATCCGCGCGAACAGCTCCGGGTACCGGTCCCGGATCCAGCGGTACTGCTGGGCGGAGGAGGCGGAGAAGGTGATGTCGGGGTCGTCCTCGATCAGGGTGCAGGCATTGGAGAAGGTGCGGGCGACCTTGCGCACCGTCTCCCGCACGGGCCACAGCCAGGCCGAGTCGATGTGGGCGTGGCCGGTGGCGAGCACCGTCAGGGCGGAGGAGCCGGCCGTCGCGGCCAGCGCCGGGGCGAGCGCCTCGCGGGCGGCCCGGGCGGTGCCGGGCATGTCGTCGGGGTCGGCGACGTCGCAGGCGGTCTCGAGCGCGCGGAGGATCTCGTGGCGGCGAGGGCTGGACTCGGGCGCTCGTGCATGAGACCGGCGAGGGCCCGGACGTCCTCGTGCGGCTCCCAGATCCGCACGTCGCGGCGGGCGAGGTGGAGCTCCTCGATCGAGTAGAGCTCCTCCTCGGGCACGGTCGCGAGGTCGCCGAGCGGGGTCGGCGCGAAGGTCCAGCCGCCGGCGACCATCGGGTTCGCGGCGCACTCGAGGTAGTAGTCGAGCTCCTCGCCGGGCCGGACGGGGAGGTGCCGGTTGCAGGGGTTGATCGCCTTGACGGGCACGCCGTCGGGCGTGAACACGAGCGCCTCGGCCTGGAATCCGGGCTGGCCGGTGAAGGCGAGGTCGACGATCAGCTCGGGGGCGGAGTGCTCGTCGGCGGCCCAGTCGGCGGGGACGGTGCCGGTCACGTGCGACCAGGTGGTGGACCAGGCGCGTCCCAGCGGCGCCCCGACCTCGACGGGGCCGTACTCCCGGGCGATCGCCTCGCGCGGCGGGATCGGCTCGCCCTCGAGCCGGTGCGCGGTGATCGTGACCTCGGCCCGCTCCTGGTGGATCCGCGGGACCAGGTGGTCCCGCGTGAACCGGCGGATGCGGGCCTCGGTCAGCTCCCGGTCGTCGAACATGTGGCGGCTCCTTCGGCGCGTGGGGCGGGTCGCGGGGTCTCGTCGGCCCTCCGGCGTCCCGGGGTCTTCCCGGACGCTATCGCGTCAGCGGTGCGCGGCGAGCACGGCGTCGCCGAGGCGCGGCATGATCTCGCGGTGCGCGTCGCAGAAGTCGTGGGAGGTGCCGACGACGAGGGCGAGATCCGCCTCCGGGTCGATCCAGAAGGCGGTGCCGCGCATGCCGAAGTGGCCGTAGGTCCGCTCGCTGCCGGTGGTCGCGGTCCAGTGCGGGGACTTGGTGCCGCGCACCTCGATGCCGAGCCCGAAGGGGTTGGGATCCTGCTTGCCGAAGCCCGGCATGATGCCCACCAGCTCCGGGAAGTGGACGCCGACGAGCTGGGCGTGCACCTCCTGTTCCAGGAGCGTGGGGTGCTGCGAGCTCCGCGGCGAGCAGGGCGAGGTCGACGAGGGCGCCGGAGGCGCCGACCGAGGCGGAGCCCTCCCACTCCAGGCCCGTCATCCCCAGCGGGTCCGCGATCCGCTCCTGGACCCAGTCGCCGAAGTCGCGGCCGACGGCGCGCTCGACGTGGCGGGCGGCCTCGTCGATGCCGTAGTTCGAGTAGTGGCGGCGCAGGCCCGGCGCCTGGAGGGTCGCGTCGGACTCGTAGAAGCGACCGGAGGCGTGGGCGAGGAGGTGGCGGAGCGTGGCACCGGGCGGGCCGGCCTCGTCGTCGAGGGACACGCGCCCCTCCTGGAGGGCGAGCGCGGCGCCGAGGCCGGTGAGGGTCTTGGTGACCGAGCGCCAGGGGCGGATCCGCTCGACGTCGCCGCGTCGCTCCCGCTCCCCCTCGGGGCCGAGCACGATCGCGGCGGCCTCGAAGCCGAACTCGTCCAGCGGCCCGAGGGCGCTCATCGGCCGGCCCCGCCCCCGGCGAAGCGCTCGAGGATCGCATCGGTGATCCCGGGCCAGATCCGCACGTGGTCGGGGCCGAAGCGCCGCTCGCCGAGGAAGGCGGCGGCGAGGCCCGCCTCGGGGTCGACCCAGAGGAAGGAGCCGGACTGGCCGAAGTGGCCGAAGGTGCGCGGGGAGGAGTGCGCGCCGGTCCAGTGCGGGTCCTTGTGCCCGCGGATCTCCATGCCGAGGCCCCAGTCGTTGGGCTTCTGACGGCCGTAGCCGGGGAGGATCCCGGCGAGTCCCGGGAACTGCACCGTGCGCATCTCCTCGTGGAGGGCGTCGGAGATCAGGGTGGGCGCGAGCGCTCGCGGCCGACGACCAGCAGGTCCCGGACCGTGCCGCGGTATCCGGCGGCCGGGGAGCCGTCGACCTCGAGGTCCACGAGGTCCAGGCCCTGGATCACGGTCTGCTCCATCCACTCGGGAAAGTCGTAGCCGGTGGCCTCCTCGACGTGGGCGGCGAGCACCTCGAAACCCGTGTTGGAGTAGATGCGCCGGGCGCCGACCGCGCCGACCGTCTCCTCCCCCTCGAAGGGGTAGCCGGCGGTGTGCGCGATCAGGTGGCGCACGGTCGCACCCTCGGGCCCGGCGGGCTCGTCGAGGTCGACCAGGCCCCGCTCGACGGCGACGAGCACGCCGAGGGCGGCCAGGGGCTTGGAGACGCTCGCGAGGTCGAAGACCCGCCCCGTCTCGCCCTGCTCGTGGAGGGTGGCGCCCGGCGCGGTGACGCCGAGGGCGTGGGCGGCGTCGAGGTCGACGGGGATCGGGGGCGCGGTCTCGGGCCGCACGCGCTCCACTATGGCACGGGCGCCGGAGTCGTGACAGAATCGTGACATGTCCGAATAGTCCGTCTGCCTGCGACGTTGCAGGATCTTGCCCACAAGTTCCACGACCAGGACTTTTTTCCTCTTGTTGACCCTTCCTTGACCTGTGCAGGATGTGGCGCGACGGGCCCGATCCCGGGCACCGCACCACCGCCCGCTCCACCGAGCACGGGCAGAACACGTCATGGGGGAAGACCGATGGACCTCACCATCACACCGAGACCGCGCCGCACGAGAGAGCCGGAGGACGGCGCGGAGGGGCCGCTGCCCCTCGCCCCGAGCCGACGGACCCTGCTTGCTGGGGGTGGGGGCCCTCGGCACCGGGCTCGCGCTCGGCACCGGCGCCGCCGAGGCCGCCCGCCCGAAGCTCCGCAAGGGCGGCCGCGGCGACTCGGTGACGACGCCGCAGAAGCGGCTGAACACGCTGAAGTACTGGTGCGGATCGCCCGACGGCGGCTTCGGCCATCTCACCCAGCAGGCCGTGTTCGCGGCGCAGAAGGCGGCCGGGCTCGGCCGGGACGGGGTGGTCGGCCCGAAGACCTGGTCCGCGCTGGACGCGGGGAAGATCCCGTCCCGCCGGATCAGGAGCGGGCGCGGCTTCGAGGTCGACCTGGACCGCCAGCTCCTCATCGCGACCGCCCACGGCCGGCTCTACTACATCCTGAACACCTCCACCGGGTCCGGGGAGCGCTACTACTCCGGCGGCCGCTGGAAGACCGCGACCACCCCGAAGGGCGACTTCGAGATGTACAGCCTGTACAGCCGCGGCTGGCAGAGCGGCCCGCTGGGGAACCTGTACCGCCCCGGCTACTACGACCGCGGGTGGGCGATCCACGGCTCGAACTCGATCCCCTCCTACCCCGCCTCGCACGGTTGCGACCGCATCTCCGTGGCCGCGGCGGACATGCTGTGGAGCCGGAACTGGTTCCGGAAGGGACGGCGCGTGCTCATCCACTGACCCGCCGCCTTCACCTCTCCTGCACGAATCCCTCGCCGGCCCCGCGCCCCGTGCGCGGCGCCGGGGGCCAGGCCACGCGCTACGATCGGAGGGCGTGCGGCCCCGTCGACGGGTCGCTGCCCGCACCTGGCGACCCAGCGAGAGCGAAGGACCACCGTGGGGATCTTGGATCGGATCGAGCGACCTCGACCGCGGCGTGACGAGCGTGTTCTCGCCCGGTCGCGGGCGCTGAAGCCCCTCGACCTGGCGCAGGGCCTCAGGCGCGAGTGCGACGACCAGATCCAGGTGCTCGACCGCACCCGGACCCTGGCCCCGAACGTGTACACCGTCTACCTGCACCCGGAGGACTTCGAGCGCTTCTCCTCCTGGCAGGACACCCTCCTCGACGAGCTCCAGCGCGTGCTCATGGAGCATGCGGACAAGCGGCGCTACATGTTCGTCGGCGCCGTCTCCGTCGCCCTCGAGCAGGACGAGGAGGTCCGTCAGGGCCGCTTCGAGACCGAGTCCCGCACCGAGCGCGGCGTCGCCCCGGCGACCGGCGCCGCCCAGGACAGCCCCGGCGGGAGCCCCATCGTCGAGATCGACGGGCAGCAGTACCTGCTCACCGGCCCCGTCACGGTGATCGGCCGCGGCGGCGACGCGGACATCATCCTCGAGGACACGGGCGTCTCCCGGCACCACCTCGAGCGCGCGCCGAGCCGGACTCGTCCCTGGTCGCCACCGACCTCGGCTCGACCAACGGCACCTTCGTCGACGGCGAGCGCATCCGCACGCCCGTCCCGCTGCACGACCGCTCCCTGATCAAGATCGGGCGGACGCGACTGACCGTCCTCTTCGCCGGGCTCGACCCCGGCGGCCTGGTGAGCGCCCCATGAGCGAACTGACCCTCGTCGCCCTGCGTCTGGGCCTCGTCCTGGCGCTGTGGATCTTCGTGGTGGTCGTGGTGCTCGTCGCGCGCAACGACCTCTTCGGCACCACCGTCGTCACCCGCTCCAGCCGCGACCCGCGCCGCGAGCAGCTGACCGGCCTCCGGCCCGATCGGCGGCGCCGCCTCCGAGGCGGGCGCCGATCCGGCCTCGCTGCGCACCGATCCGGAGATCACCCAGGCCGCGATGGTCGTCACCGCCGGGCCGCTGCGCGGCACCTCGCTGACCCTCGGCTCGACCCCGATCCTCATCGGCCGGGCACCCGAGTGCACGCTCGTGCTCGACGACGACTACGCCTCCAACCGACACGCCCGCGTCTTCCAGCGCGAGGACGAGTGGATGGTGGAGGATCTCGGCTCGACCAACGGCACCCTGGTCTCCGGGCGGCGCATCGAGGGCGCGGTGCCCTTCCGACCCGGGGCGCAGGTGCGGATCGGCCGCACCGAGATCGAGCTGAGACGAGGTCCGCGATGAGCATCGCCCTGCGCTACGCCGCCCGTTCCGACGTGGGCCTGGTCCGCTCGAACAACCAGGACTCCGCCTACGCGGGCAGTCACCTCCTGGTGGTCGCCGACGGCATGGGCGGCCACGCCGGCGGCGACGTCGCCTCCTCGGTCGCGATCGGACGCCTGGCCTCCCTGGACTCCGAGACCCCGGCCTCCGACATCGTCGCGACCCTCGAGGAGAGCGTGCTCGAGGCGAACCAGGAGATCCTGCGCCGCGCACGCGACGAACCGCAGCCGCGGGGCCTGGGCACCACGATCACCGCGCCGCTGCGCGCCGAGAGCAAGTTCGCCCTCGCCCACATCGGCGACTCCCGCGCCTACCTCCTGCGCGACGGGGAGACCGTCCAGATCACGAAGGACCACACCTTCGTCCAGCGCCTGCTGGACGAGGGCCGACTCACGGAGGAAGAGGCCGAGCGGCATCCGCAGCGCTCGGTGCTCATGCGCGTGCTCGGCGACGTCGACGCGGATCCCGAGCTGGACCTCTCGCTGCGCGCGGCCCATCCGGGCGACCGCTGGCTGCTGTGCTCCGACGGCCTCTCCGGACTGGTCTCCCTCGACACGATCGACGCGACCCTGAAGGACATCGAGGACCCCGGCGAGTGCGCCGACGCGCTCGTGCAGCTCGCCCTGAAGGGCGGCGGCCCCGACAACATCACCTGCATCGTCGCCGACGTCGTGGACCTCGACGCCCTCCCCCGCGGGGTCGAGGCGCCGTCCACGACCCCGCAGATCGTCGGCTCCGCGGCGCGGAACCGACACCGGCCCACCGCCGCCTCGGGCCCCGCCGCGAAGGCCGCCGCGCTCACCCGCGAGGAGCCGGAGATCCCCTACGAGGACGAGGACTTCTCCGAGGAGGAGCCGCCGCGGCGCGCCCCTGGCCCGCCGTCGTCGTGCTGGCGCCGCTGGTCGCGCCGCTCGGCGGGTCGCTGTGGGGCGGCTACGCCTGGTCCCAGCGGCAGTACTACGTCGGCACCGACGGCACCCGGGTGGTGCTCTACCAGGGCCTCGCCCAGGATCTCGGCCCCGTCTCCCTGTCCGAGCCGCTCGAGGTCACCGACATCGAGATCGAGGACCTCCCCGAGATCACGCGCCAGCAGGTCGAGAGCACGATCAGCGCCTCGGACCGCGAGGGCGCCGACCAGATCATCGACCGTCTCGAGCAGGCGGCGGCCGCGAACCGGCCGCCCACGGCCGTCTCCCCCTCCGACGGGGGCGGCGCCTCCGACGTCGGCGGCGCCGAGGAGGGGGCCGCGGACGGCATGGCGCCCCTGCCGACGGCCGGCTCCCCCGACGAGGGCGGGGCGACGTAGTGGCCACCATCGTCTCCTACACCGCACGGCCGCGCCGCCTGATCCAGGCCCTGCTGCTGCTCCTCGCGGTGGCGGTGGGCGTGGGGGCCTATGCCCTGGTGGGGCTGGGCCGCTTCGACGAGTCGCCCGCGAACCTGCTCCAGGTCGGGATCGGCGCGCTGGTGCTCGTCGCCGTGCTCCAGATCGCCGTGATGTGGCGCGCCCCCTACGCCGATCCCGTGATCCTGCCGATCGTGGTGCCGCTGAACCTCCTGGGCGTGTCGATGATCGAGTCCGTCCACGCCGCCAACGAGATCTACGGGCGCGCGGCTCCGCGAGCGCGGACCGCCAGATGCTGTGGGCCGTGATCGGGGTGGTGCTGTGCGTGGCGCCGCTGGTGCCGCTGCGCGACCACCGATGGCGCGCCGCTACACCTGGATCAGCGCCGTGGCGGGCGGCGTGCTGCTGCTCCTCCCGCTGGTGCCCGTGATCGGCTCGGCCCGCAACGGCTCGAAGATCTGGATCTCCGTGGCGGGCTTCAGCTTCCAGCCCGCGGAGCTCGCGAAGATCGCCTTCGCGGTCTTCTTCGCCGGCTATCTCGTCGCCCGGCGCGACACCCTGGCACTGGCGGGCCCGAAGGTGCTGGGCATCCATCTGCCGCGCTGGTCGGACTTCGGCCCGATCCTGGTGGCCTGGGGCTTCGCGATGGCGGTGCTCGTCTTCGAGACGGACCTGGGGACGTCGCTGATGTTCTTCGGCCTGTTCGTGGTGATGCTCTACGTCGCCACCGACCGACTGAGCTGGCTCGTGATCGGGGCGGTGATGTTCCTGCCGCCGGCGGTCTTCGCCGCGACCCAGATGAGCCATGTCCGCACCCGCATCACCTGCTGGCTGGACCCGCTCTCGGGCAAGAACTACTCCTCCTGCGAGCAGATCAGCCAGGGCCTGTTCGGGCTCGCCAACGGCGGTCTGGTCGGCACCGGCCTCGGGGAGGGACGGCCCGACATGGTGCCGCACGCCGAGTCCGACTTCATCTTCTCCTCCTTCGCGGAGGAGATGGGCATGGTCGGCGCCTTCGCGCCGCTGCTCGCTGTACCTGCCGCTGGTCCAGCGCGCCCTCCGCGCGGCCGTCGGCATCTCCGACGGCTTCGGCACCCTGCTCGCCGGGGGGCTCGGCTTCGTGATGGCGCCGCAGGTGTTCGTCGTCGTCGGCGGCGTGACCCGGGTGATCCCGCTGACGGGCCTGACCCTCCCCTTCCTCGCCGCGGGCGGCGGCTCGCTGGTGTGCAACTGGATCATCGCGGGGATCCTGGTGCGCCTGTCCGACGCGGCCCGGCGCCCCGCCGCCCGCCAGGTCGAGGGGACCCTGCCCGGCTCCCCCGCCCGCACCGGCCAGGAGGCGATCGCGTGAACAAGCCCCTTCGCCACGTGTGGCTGGTGGTCGGCGTGCTCTTCGTGCTCGCTGTTCACCTCCACCACCTACTTCCAGGTCGTCGCCCAGGGCCGGCTCGCCGCCCACGGGCAGAACCAGCGGACCCTCCAGAGCGAGTACGGCCGCCATCGCGGGCCGATCGTGGTGGACGGGCACGCGATCGCGACCTCGCAGGAGTCCGAGGACACCTACGGCTACCTGCGCACCTACGACCCCGGCGCGATGTACGCCCCGATCACCGGCTACTACTCGGTGGTCTACGGCTTCACCGGCATCGAGCGCTCGCTGAACGACACCCTCTCGGGCGAGGCGGACTCGCTGTTCTACCACCGCCTGGCCGATGTCGTCTCGGGCCGCGAGAACCAGGGCGCGAGCGTCGAGCTCACCCTCGACTCCGCCGCCCAGCAGGCGGCCTGGGACGCGCTGGACGGCCGGCGCGGCGCCGTGGTGGCGCTGGACCCGGAGACCGGCGCGATCCTCGCGATGGTCTCCGCGCCGAGCTTCGACCCCAACGAGCTCGCCTCCCACGACACCGGCGCGGTCTCGGCCGCCTGGTCCTCGCTGAACGAGGACCCCGAGCGGCCGCTGACCAACCGTGCGATCGGCGGGGACCTCTACCCGCCCGGCTCGGCCTTCAAGCTCGTCACGGCCTCCGCGGCGCTCGAGACCGGCGACTACACCGCCGAGTCGGTGATCCCCGGACCCGGGAAGTACGAGTCGCCGAACTCCTCGTCGACGATGAACAACTTCTCCGCGGGCCGCCAGGAGCCGTGCGGCCCGGACGACGAGTCCACGCTCGCCGAGGCGCTTGCGCCAGTCGTGCAACACCTCCTTCGGCATGCTCGGCGTCGAGATCGGACAGGACCAGCGCGCGCAGACCGCCGAGGAGTTCGGCTTCGGCCAGGACCTCTCGATCCCGATGGGTGTGACGCCCTCCCGGATCGGCGAGGACCTCGACGACGCACAGCTGGCGACCACCTCGATCGGGCAGTACGAGACCCGGGTGACGCCGCTGCAGATGGCGATGGTCGGCGGGGCGTTCGCGAACGACGGCGTGGTCATGCGACCGCGGCTCGTCCAGGCCGTGCGCACGGCCGACCTCTCCACCGTCTCCGAGCTGACCCCGAAGGAGGTCGGCCAGCCGCTGTCCGCCGCGAACGCCGCGCAGATGCGGCAGATGATGGTGGGCGTGGTCGAGGACGGCACCGGATCGGCGGCGGCGATCGACGGCGTCGAGGTGGGCGGCAAGACCGGCACCGCCGAGTGGGGCGAGGACCGCTCCCCCCATTCCTGGTACGTCGGGTACGGACAGACGGACGAGCAGAAGATCGCGGTCGCGGTCGTGGTCGAGGAGGGCGGATACGGGTCGCGCACCGCGGCGCCGATCGCCCGTGACGTGATGGAGGCGGTGATCCAGCGATGAGGACCGAACCGGGGCTCGTGCTCGAAGGACGGTACGAGCTCACCTCGCTCATCGCCACGGGCGGAATGGGTCAGGTCTGGAAGGGCCGCGACCAGGAGCTCGAGCGCGATGTCGCGATCAAGGTGTCGCGCGAGGAGTACGCCGGCGACGAGGGCTTCCTCAAGCGCTTCCGGGCCGAGGCGAGGCACACGGCCGCCCTCTCCCACGAGGGCATCGCCGCGCTGTACGACTACGGCGAGCTCGACGGGCGCGCCTACATCGTGATGGAGCTGTGCCCCGGCCGTCCCCTCTCGGAGATCATCGAGGAGAACCCCGGCGGACTGCCCGAGAAGCGCGTGGTCCAGCTGATGATCGAGCTCGCCCGGGCGCTGGACGCCGCCCATTCCAAGGGCGTCGTGCACCGCGACGTGAAGCCCGAGAACGTGCTGGTCGACGAGAAGGACGGGTGGTCCATGAAGATCACCGACTTCGGGATCGCACGCAGCAAGGACCAGGCGCGGCTGACGAAGACGGGCCTGGTCATGGGCACCGCCCAGTACCTCTCCCCCGAGCAGGCGATGGGCAAGCAGGCCACCTCCCTCTCGGACATCTACGCCCTGGGCATCGTCGCCTACGAGATGCTCGTGGGCGACCGCCCCTTCACCGGCTCCAGCCAGGTGGAGATCGCGATGGCGCAGGTCAAGCAGCGGCCGCCGGAGCTTCCGGAGGCGATCGGCGCGGACCTGCGGCGATTGGTGATGATGATGCTGGCCAAGGCGCCCGCGAACCGTCCCCGCTCCGCGGCGGCGGTCGCGCGGATCCTGGAGGCGATCCAGCGCGGGGTCGAGCCGCGCTTCACGACCGGGGCGATCCCGGTGACGCGGGTCGAGGACCACGACTGGACGGGCGAGAACCGGGTGCGGCCCGCCGGCTCCGGGACCGGGGAGCAGGCGCCGCGCCCCGGCGCCTCCCCCACGGGCACGCGCACCGCGGCGATGCCGTCGCCGCTGTCGGGCCGGTCCCGCGGCATCCGGCATCGCTCGGGGGGCTCGGGTCCCTCGGCGCTGTCGGCGGCGTCGGCGGGCTCGGCCCCGCGGCGCGGTTCGGCCCGCTCGGCCCCGTCGGCGAGCTCGGCCCGCTCCGCGGCCTCGCCCGCCCCGGCCCCGCGCGGCGACGGCGCCCGCTCCCCGCGCATGCGGCCTCGGCGGCGGGCGCCGCCGACGGCGCCGAGCGCGCCTTCTCGGGCGGCGCCTACGCCGACGTGGACACCGCGGCGTCCTCGCGCACGGTGCGCGGGACGAGCACGGGGCGGCGGGTCGGCGGGATGTCGGTGCCGGGCCTGGTGCCGCTGATCCTGGTGGTCGTCGCGATCGCGGTCGCCGTCGCGGGCGGCCTGGGGTCGCTGCCCCTCGGCGCGATCGACGCCTCGGCGCCGACGGGCCTGGGCACGGCGTCTGGCGAGGCGACGTCAGCTACTACGATGGTCGGATCGATCGGTGTCGGCCACGGCACGAGGACGGGTGTGGAGTGAGCGGAGAGACGGTGATCCTGGGTGGTCGGTACCGCCTGGGAAGGATCCTCGGGACCGGGGGCATGGCGGAGGTGTTCCTCGCGGAGGACACGCGCCTGCACCGCACGGTCGCGGTGAAGGTGTCGCGCTCCGACCTGGCCCGGGATGCGAACTTCCAGGAGCGCTTCCGGCGTGAGGCGCACAGCGCCGCGTCCCTGAACCATCCCTCGATCGTCGCCGTGTACGACACCGGCGAGGAGCGAAGAGACCACGCTCACCGGCTCCGAGGTGACGATCCCGTACATCGTGATGGAGTACGTCGAGGGTCGCACCCTGCGCGAGTACATCGACCCCGAGCACCCGATGGACGTCGTCCAGGCCGGGGAGATCATGGCCGCGGCCGCTCAGCGCGCTGGAGTACTCCCACCGCGCCGGGATCGTGCACCGCGACATCAAGCCCGGCAACATCATGATCAACTCCGCGGGCGCCGTGAAGGTGATGGACTTCGGGATCGCCCGCGCGGTCGCCGACGCGACCAGCGCCATGACCGCGACCCAGGCCGTGATGGGCACGGCCCAGTACCTCTCCCCCGAGCAGGCGCGCGGCCAGCTGGTCGATGCGCGCTCGGACATCTACTCCGCCGCCTGCGTCATGTTCGAGATGCTGACCGGGCGCCCGCCCTTCACCGGCGACACCCCGGTCTCGATCGCCTACCAGCACGTGCGGGAGGAGCCGCGACCGCCCTCGGCCTTCAACCCGGCCGTCCCCCCGCGATGGATGCGGTGATCCTCACGGGCCTGGCCAAGGACCGCGAGCAGCGCTACCCCAGCGCCGTCGCCTTCTCCCGCGACATCGCCGCCGTCGTCGCCGGGCGGGCCCCGGCGCTGGTCGCCGGCGCCCTGCCGGGGGCCGACGACCCCGAGGCCACGACCGTGCTCAGCCCGCTGGACGAGGCGACCGAGGCGCCGCCGGCGACGGCCGGTGCCCTGGGCGCGGGCGCGGCGGGCGCCGCCGCGATGCGTCCCCAGGACTGGCGCACCGGCTCCGCGCCCTCCCCCGCGACCGGGCCCCTCGCCCCGCGCTCGGGGGACGAGGTGGAGCCGGAGCAGAAGCGCAAGCGGCCGTGGTGGCTGATCATCCTCGTGACCCTCGTGGCCCTGGGACTGATCGCCGCGGCGCTCGCCTACTTCCGGCCGTGGGACCGGGGGCCGGAGACGATCGCGGTCCCGAACGTGGTGGGGCAGACGGAGGACCAGGCGCGCGCCGCGCTCACCGAGGCCGGACTCGACCCGACCTTCGAGCAGACCCCTTCCCAGGACGTCGACAAGGGCGAGGTCATGGAGACGGACCCTCCCGCCGGCCAGGAGGTCGAGGTGGGCGCGCCATCACGGTCACGGTCTCCGGCGGCCCGGACGCGGTGACGGTGCCCGAGGACCTGCTGGAGATGACCCGCGAGGAGGCCCAGGCCGCGCTCGAGGCCGTCGGACTCACCATGACCGAGGGCGAGGCGGAGGACGTGCCGCAGGAGGCGGGGACGGTGGCGAGCACCTCTCCCCAGGGTGGGCAGTCGGTGGACCGGGGCTCCGCGGTCGAGGTGCGCTTCGCCTCCGGCAACGTGGAGGTCCCGAACGTCGAGGGCGTCCAGTTCGACAAGGCCAAGGAGACCCTCGAGGCGCGTGGCTTCGAGGTCCCGGATCCCGCGGAGCGCGAGGAGGCGAGCGAGGATCCCGGCACCGTGCTCTCGCAGACGCCCTCGGCCGGCGGCGGCCTCGCCCGCTACGGCTCCACCGTCGACCTCGTGATCGCGGTCGCGCCCGGTCCCGTGGCGGTCCCGAACGTCGCCGGGCAGACCCTCGAGAACGCGCAGAAGACTCTGTCCGACGCCGGGTTCACGGGTACCACCCCGACCTCGGAGTTCTCGGACTCGGTGCCCGAGGGGCAGGTCATCCGCACCGACCCCGCGGCGAACGAGCAGGTGGACCGCGGCACCACGATCACGATCGTCGTCTCCAAGGGCCCGGAGCCGACGCCGACACCCACCCCGACCGAGGAGCCGACCGAGACCGAGGAGCCGAGCCCGACCGAGGAGCCGAGCGACAGCCCCTCGCCGACCACGGACCCGCCGGAGGACGAGGCCGACGACGCCGCGCAGGGCGACGGCAACAACGGACGCGGCGCGGGCGCCGGGAACGGGAACGGCAACGGCAACGGCAACGGCAACGGGAACGGGAACGGGAACGGCGATGGCTGAGCAGTCCGCGGCACGGATCCTCGTGATCGACAACTACGACAGCTTCGTCTACACGATCGTCGGCTACCTCCAGCAGATGGGCGCGGAGACGACGGTGGTCCGCAACGACGAGGTGCCCGCCGACGGTACGGGGGCGGTCGACCTTACCGGGTTCGACGGGGTGCTGGTCTCCCCGGCCCCGGCAACCCGTCCACCGCCGGTCGCTCCCTGGACGTGATCGGCCGGCGCGCCGAGCAGCGGGTGCCGATGCTCGGGGTGTGCCTCGGGCACCAGGCGCTGGGCCAGTTCTTCGGGGCGCGCGTGGACCACGCTCCGCAGCTGATGCACGGCCGCACCAGCGAGCTCACGCACGAGGGCAGGAGCGTCTTCGCCGGCGCCCCCTCCCCCATGACCGCGACCCGCTACCACTCCCTCACCGTGGTGCCGGAGACGATCCCGGCGGAGCTCGAGGTCACCGCCCGCACCGCCGACGGGATGGTGATGGGCCTGGTCCACCGGGAGTCGCCCCTGCACGGGGTGCAGTTCCATCCGGAGTCGGTGCTCACCGAGAACGGCCACCTGATGCTCGCGCGCTTCCTCGAGCTGTGTGACGGTCGCGACGCCCTCGAGCGCTCGGAGGGGCTGAAGCCCTTGATGACCGCGGGCTGAGGCCCGCCGCTCAGGAGCCGGCGGCCGCCGCCCCCACGACTCCGTCGTTGAAGGGCATGTGCGGCGCGATCGCGGGGAACACCCAGCCGAACAGGGCCACGACGATCGCGGCGAGCACCAGCACGGTCAGCAGGATCCGCACCCAGAGCGGTCCGGGCAGGTGACGGAACAGCCAGGCGTACATCAGCCCTCCTCGGCGGGGTCGGGGGCGGTCGCGAGCGCCTCGGGGATCCCGTCGGACCGGTCCGTCCAGTACGAGAACTCGGCGTGGACGATGTAGCGCTCCCGCGCGGAGTACATCGGATGGCAGGCGGTCAGGGTGAGCATCCGCTCGGTGGGCTCCACCCCGCTCTCGCCGGGCGTCGGGGCGATCACCCAGGCGTCCTCCGGCTGGACCACGAGCGACTCGGTGACCTCGTAGACGTAGAACGCCTCGTCGGTCTCCACCACGATCGGGTCACCCTCCTCGAGGCCGGCGATGTCCTCGAGGACGCGGCCGTAGGTGTTGCGGTGGCCAGCGACGGAGAAGTTCCCGACCTGGCCGGGCGGCGCGGTCTGCGGGTAGTGGCCGGCTCCCTTGACGTTGAGGACCTGCTCGAGGTCCACGCCCTCGGCGAGCGGGAAGCGGTCGCGGTCGAAGGCAGGCACGTGCATGGTGCCGAAGACCATGGTGTCCTCGGGCGTGGTGGGGACGGGCGGCGGTCCGTCCTGGCGCGGGGCGATCCGCTCCTCGTCCACGGCGCCCCATTCCTGCTCGAGCCCGTCGAGGATCCCGGCCTGCTCGCGGTCGGCCATCACGTCGGTCCACCACAGCCGCCACACCAGGAACAGGCCCAGCAAGCACCCCGGCGGTCAGCAGCGGCTCGCCGAGGACCCCGAGCACACCCGGCCCGCGGGGGCGGCCGCGGTGGGATCGTGCGACTCCTCGCCCCCGCTCGGTGCGGCCCGTGCTCACCGGCTCACCGCGGCGTCGACGGCGAGGGGGCCGGCATAGGCGGGCAGGGTGGTGTCCTGGAGCGTCTCGACCTTCTCGCCGAGGCCGACGTGATCGACCCATTCGCGGTAGAGCCGCACGTTCTGGGAGGAGTCGAGCGCCTCGGTCATCTCCTCGACGGGGCCGATCACGGTGATGACGAAGGGCGGGGAGTAGACGCGGCCCTCGAGCAAGAGGGTGTTGCCGGCGCAGCGGAAGGCGCCGCCGTTGACCACGCGCTGGTTCTGCAAAGCATCATCGCCTCCGCGCCGCCGGCCCACAGGGCGTTGATGAACGACTCGAGGTCCTGCTGGTGGACGACCAGGTCGTCGGGCTCGGTGCCCGGGATCGCGCCGAGCGCGCTCGAGGGCGCATCGGTCAGGGTGATCCGCGGCCCGGGCCCGGAGACCTCGCTGAGGCCGACGGCGTCCTCGACCACGGCGGTGCGCTCGGCGGTCGCCGGGCCCGCGCCCTGGCCGCGCGGCTCCTCGATCTCGGCGCGCTTGTCGGCGTTGTCCTCGGTGAGCTCCTCGATGGTGCGGCCGCGGTCGGCGAGGACGCCGGCGACGTCGCTGCTCTCGTCGCGGATCGAGCCGCCGGCGGCGAGGCGGGAGGTGGTCGCGAAGAGCACGCCGCACAGCACCATCACCAGCGCCACCCCGACGCGCCCCCGGGCACCGCCGCGACGGCGCCCGGACGGGGTGTCCTGTGCTTCCATCGTCACTCCTCGCTTCGCGCGCGTCCCGGACGCCCATTACCCTAGGCCACGGTCCGCACCCGCGGATCCGCGCGGCACGGCCGCGCGACGGCCGCGTCGAGGGAGCATCGTTCCATGGCCAGGAGCAGGAAGAAGTCGTCCGCCCGGGCGACGTCGAGCGCGAAGGCCGCGAGCACGGACCCGAAGGACGTGACGCCGGAGCCCGAGGAGCTGACCGCGGAGGCCGAGGACACGACGGCGGACGCGGAGGACGCGGCCGCGGAGGCCGAGGACTCGAAGCCCGCCAAGGGCTCTGCGAAGGACCCATTGCGCCGCAGGGGCGCGGCCGGAAAGGACCCCGTCGGTCGCGGCGCGAGGAGGGGCACGTCCGGGAAGAAGAAGGGCGAGAGCGAGACCGGCAGGCCCGCCGGCGGCGAGGTTCCCGAGAAGGCGAAGGACTCCACGCGTGCCACCTCGGTGCGCCGGGCCGCCGCGGCCGAGACCTCCCGCACCACCGGACGGCGCGTCGCGGCCGCCGGGCAGAACCCGCGGTGGCTCGCCCCCGCCGCCGTGGTCTTCCTGATCCTGGGTCTCGCCTACCTGGTCACCTACTACATCACCGCCGGGCAGTCGCCCCTGCCGATCGGCGACTGGAATCTCGCCGTCGGCTTCGGCGTGCTGATGGTCGGCGGCGGCATGCTCATGTTCTGGAAGTAGCCGATTGCTCTGGAAGTAGCCGGTCGCCCCGGCTCCGATAAATCGGAGCCGTGCGACCGGACCGCACGCGATGGGGAGTTCTCCCCACCGCGCGCCTCGCCTGCGCAGGTACCCTGAACGGGAAGCGCGTCACACCCGGTGGCGCCACGCACCTCGGTGCGCGACCCGACGGGGGAACCGTGACCAGCATCTCCAGACGGCGCAGACTCCTCGCGCTCCTCCTCGTTCCCTTCATGATGGTCCTCGCGGGTCGCGGGAAGTTCGACGCGACCTTCGACATCAAGGACGCCGAGACCATCGACGTGGCGATGGACATCGGCCTGGACACCTCCCTCATCGGGTCCGAGTACTCCTCCGCCGAGGACATGTGCGCCGCGATGGAGGGCGAGGAGTCGGGCGTGGCCGGCGAGATCGCCCCGACCGTCGAGCCGTACGAGGCCGACGGCATGTACGGCCGCAAGATCACCGGCGTGGTCGACAATGAGGAGTTCGGCAACGGGCTGGACCTCGTCGAGGAGGACGGCGAGTACCACTTCACCCTCGATCCGGCCCAGGCCGGGCTGAGCGACCTCACCGACCCGACCCTGGCGGACTACGGCTTCGAGTTCTCGATGACCTTCATCTTCCCCGGCGAGATCATCGAGTCCTCCGGCGGCCAGATCGACGGCGACACCGTCGTCTTCACGGATGCGTCCGAGATCGCGAACGGGATCGACATCCGCGCCGAGGCGAACAGCTTCCCCTGGGTCATCGTGATCATCGCCGTCGTCGTGATCGGCTTCCTCCTCCTGCTCGCCGCCGCCGTGGCCGTCTTCTTCGTGCTCCGCTCGCGGAAGAACAAGGCCGGCGCCTCCTCGGGCGTGCCCGGCGGCTACGGCGCCGGTGCGTCCGTCGGCGCCGCGTCCGGAGCGTCTCCGGCCGCTCCGCCGAGCGCGCAGTGGGACCAGAACTCGCCGCCGCCCGCGCCTCAGGGCGGTCAGGGCGTGCAGAGCGGCCAGGGCGGCCAGCAGTGGGGTCAGGCCTCGCCCCCGCCCGCCCCTCAGTCCGGTCAGCAGTGGGGGCAGGGCTCCCCGCCCGCGGCCCCGCAGAGCGATCAGCAGTGGGGCGCCCCGCAGCGAGGGCGGCCAAGGCTCTCCGCAGGGCCAGCAGCGACCTCCGTGGGCTCATCCCGACAGCGGCCAGAACCCCGGCGGGCCGCAGGGGCCCGGCTCCCCGCGCCTCCTCAGCAGTCGGGCTGGTGACCGCTGCGGGCCGTGGCCCCGCTCCTGTGAGCAGGGTCATGGCCCGCCGATTGGCGCCGGCCGCGAGGGCCCGCTAGAGTAGTCCAGGTCAGCGCAGCTGGCGAGCGCCCGTAGCTTAACGGATAGAGCATCTGACTACGGATCAGAAGGTTGGGGGTTCGAATCCCTCCGGGCGCGCAGAAGGAAAGGCCCCTCATCAGCGAGAACATCGCGATGAGGGGCCTCTCGCATGTCCGCGTGCGGTCACCTCGCCGCCGTGCCCCGGTGATCCCTCGGGGCGCGGCGGCTCGGCTCAGGACCCGGCGACGAGCGCCTCGCGCACGCCGCTCCAGGAGCGCATGATCTCGCGGGCCTGCTCGTCGGCCTCCGCGGCGATCGCCTCGACGCGCGCCTGCTCGAGCGGCTCGTCGATCTCGACCCGCTCCCCGCGCTCGACGGCGGTGACGGCCGCCTCGACCATGGCGAAGCTGAGCACGTTCTCGTGGATCTCGCACATCGGGGTGCGGCCCTCGCGCGCCGCGGAGACGCACTCGACCAGCGAGGCGGCGATCTGGTCGGGCTCGGGCGCGGTCTCGGCGTCGATCGCGGCCTGCAGGCGCGCGGTCTCCTCCTCGTCCTCGGTGCCGACGACCGGGGTGCCGGTGCCGTCCCAGGTGGCGGAGCCGTGCTGGGCACCGATCCGCCATTCGCTGTTCCACCAGGTCGGCAGGCCGCGGGCGTTCCAGGTGCCGTGGTAGGCGAACAGGGACCCGTCGGACATCTCGAAGGTCGCGCTGACGGTCGCGTCGTGGTGGTAGACGCTCCACTCGGGGCGCGTCCCGCGGGCGGTGACCGCGACCGGGTCCGCGTCCAGGATGTAGCGCGCGGTGTCGAAGGCGTGGATGCCCATGTCCCGCAGCAGCGGGTGGTCCTGGGTACGGCGGAACCCCTCCATTTCCGTGAACAGGGAGAAGAACGCGCTGGTCATCACCGTCGGCCCGTGGGCGGCGACGAAGTCGCGCGCCTGGCGCACCTGGCGGAAGAAGCGCCGGGACTGGGAGACCATGAACGGCACGCCGGTGAGCTCGGCGTGCGCGAGCAGGCTGATCGCCTCGGGCGCGTCTCGGTGACGGGCTTCTCGCCGAGCACCGGGATCCCCGCGTGCGCGCCTTCACGGTGACGGGATGATGGGCGACCGGCACGGTCGGGTTCACGATCAGGTCAGCGCCGAGCTCGAGGGCGAGGTCGACCCCGTCGGCGCCGACGGCGACCGCCGCCGGATCGGCCGCGCCGGACTGGTCGATCACGCGCCGCGGCGCGCCCTCGACCAGGTCGGCGACGCCGACGAGCTCCGCGACCTCGCTCGCGACGATCTCCCGGGCCCACCAGTCGCCCATCGATCCGGCACCGACGACGACCACGCGTGCGGGACGCTCCGCGGGCAGGCGGGGGAAGCCGGTCAGGGAGGCTGACGGCGTCGGGGCGGCGGAGGTGTCGGTGAGCGTCCTGGTCTCAGATGACACGCGTGGCTCCGTCCGCGTCGTCCCCGCGGAACCAGTCGCGCGGGGCGTTGGCGATCTTCACCGGTGCGGCCTCGCGCTCCTCGGGCCGGGCCCAGACCACGGCGTTGGCGAGGACGCGCTGGATCTCCGCCTGGCGGTAGACGGGATACTCCTGGTCGCCGGGGCTGAAGTAGAAGACCTTGCCCTTGCCGCGGCGGAACACGGCGCCGGAGCGGAACACCTCGCCGCCGGCGAAGGAGGAGACGAAGACGAGCTCGTCGGGGGCGGGGATGTCGAACATCTCCCCGTACATCTCCTGCTCGGGGACGACGATCGGGTGCGGGACGCCGCGGGCGATCGGGTGGGAGCCGTTGACGGTCCAGACCCGCTCCTCCTCGCCCTCGTTGCGCCACAGCAGGTTGCAGGTGGTGCCCATGAGCTTCTTGAAGGGCTTGGAGTAGTGGGCGGAGTGCAGCGGGATCAGCCCCATGCCCTCGTGGACGCGGCGCACCACGCGCTCGGCGATCTCCTCGGGCACGTCCTCGTGCGCCATGTGGCCCCACCAGGTGAGCACGTCGGTCTCGGCGAGCGCCTCCTCGGAGAGGGACTCCTCGATGTCGTCGAGCAGGGCGATGCGCACCTCGGCCTCGACGCCGTCGGCCGCGAGGAGGGTCCGCAGGGCCTCCGCGATCACGGTGTGCATGCCCTCGGGATAGATCTGCTGGACCTTCGGGTCGACCTTCTCGTGCCGGTTCTCGCCGAAGACGGCGATGCGCAGTGTCATGAATTCCCTCGTCCTGTCGCTGGTGGTTCGCGGGCCGCCGCTCCTCGGGCGACCCGGTCCATCGTAGGGGCGCATGGCCCCCGTCACCTCGGCGGACCCGCCGCGAGGTTGCTTCCCGGATCGGAACAGCCTCTCGAGGCAACCGTGACCCGCCTGTGACCCATTCCTCACGAGTAACTGAATATGGTCGACGTCAGGCTCCTTCAACGGCGAGGGAGCCTGCTCGCTCCGCTGCGGCGGAGGCCGGCCTCAGCGGTCGGGCGCGGCCTCGAGCAGGATGCCCCGCTCGCGCAGCTGCGCGGTGAGCGGCTCGGCCGTCTCGGCATGGCGCCTGCTCGCCCGCGCCCATCCGGCGACCCCGCCCAGCGCGCGGCCGACGGTCGCACCCCAGAGATGACGGATCCGCGTCCCGCCCGGGACCTCGGCCAGCTCGAGCCGGGCACGGAGGTGGAAGCGGCTCCCGGCCAGGGCTCCGAGCAGCACCGTGCGGCGCAGGCTCCCGGTCTCCACGTCCAGACGCGCGGGCGTGGTCTCGTGGACGCGCCAGCCCTGGGCGGTGAAGAACTCGGCGAGCAGCGCCCGGGTCTCCTCGAGGTCCCCGCGCACGATCAGGCGCACCCCGCCGCCGCGGTCCGCGCTCAGCATGGCGCGCCCGCTGCGGCGGTGCGGTGCGGGCCGAGCGCGCGCGGCTCGGCGTTGCCCAGGTGCGGCACCTCGCGGTGGTCGTGCGGGTCGCGGCCCGCGGCGAGCGCGAGCGCGATCTGCGACGACGTCCCCGTGGGCGACGAGCACCACGGGCGCGTCGGCGGCGAGCGCGTCGGCCGCCCGGAGCGCCGCGAGCACGCGCGCGGCGACCTCGGCGACGGGCTCGACCCCGTCGTCGTGCGCCTGACGGGCGCGGTCCCGCGCCCAGATGCTCTCGTAGGCGGTCGCGGGGCCCTCGTCGTGCGCGCCGAAGCGGCGTTCGCGCAGGCGCTCGTCGACCCGTGGCGCCCCGGCGCCGAGACCTGCGGCGAACTCCTCGGCGGTCTGGCGGGCGCGGGCGAAGTCGCTCGTGACCACGACCGTGCCGGGCCCGAGGCCCTGCGCGGCCGCGTCCGTCGCCGCGGCGCGCGCCTGCTCCCGGCCGCGTGCGGTCAGCCCCACCGTCTCGAGAGCCCGCGGGCCGGGGACGGACACGATCTGCCCCTCGACGTTCGCGGTCGACTCCCCGTGCCGCGCAGCACGAGGACCGGATGCGCGGCCTGCATCGTCGCTCCCCCGCTCAGGAGGGGACGACCTTGCCGGGGTTGAGGTTCCGGCCCGGGTCGGTGTCGGCGAAGAGCCCCTGCACCATGCGGGTGCCCACCTCGCCGATGTCCTCGGTGATCCAGGGCTGGTGCTCGGTGCCCACCGCGTGATGGTGGGAGACCGTCGATCCGAGGTCCACGAAGGTCTGCTGCACGGCGCTCTTGGCGGCGTAGTACTGCTCGAGCGCCTGCTCGTCGGTCGAGTAGGGGAAGGCGAAGGTGAAGTAGAGGCACGCCCCGGCGTGGTAGCTGTGCGACATGTGGCAGAACATGAAGCCGGGCAGGCCCTGCTCCTCCTGCACCGCGTAGAAGGCCTCGAACGCCCGGGCATGGACCTCGTTGATCTTCGACCAGGTCGCACCGGTGTCGCAGACGTCGCCGAAGACCTGGTAGTTCATCAGGAAGTCGCGCAGGTAGGGGGTGTCGAACTTCTTCTGGTCGTAGATCGCGCCGGGGCCCGCGCCGAGCGTGATGCCGCCGGCGTTCTTCACGATCTTCTTCACGATCGACTTCGTCGCTCGACGGACTCCTTCGAGCCCTCGAAGCAGACGTAGGAGATCGACATCTCGTTCGTCGTGTCCCAGCCCTTGGAGCGCAGGTACGAGAACAGGCCGTCCTGCACCTTCGCGGCGACCTTCCCCTTGGTGGAGGTGGGCGCCTTGACCATGGCGAGGCTGAACTCGGTCTCCGGCCCGTCGGAGAGACGGGTGAAGGTTGGGGAGACGTCGGTGGAGCGGGCGATCGCGTGCATGCCGCGGATGCCGTGCTCCCAGTCGGGGTACATGTAGGCGATCACCTGACGGACCGGGGCGACGCGGTGCACCTGCACCGTGACCTCGGTGATCACGCCGAGGCGTCCCTCGCTGCCCAGGATCATCTCGTGCACGCTCGGCCCGGAGTCGCGGCCCGGGATCGGCTTGGTGACGGCCGTGCCTGCGGGATGGACCATCCGCAGGCCGCGGACGATGTCCTCGATGTCGCCGTACTTGTCCGACTGCATGCCGGAGGAGCGCGTCGCGGCCCAGCCGCCGACGGTCGAGTAGGTGAAGGAGTCGGGGAAGTGGCCGACGGTCCAGCCCAGCGCGTTCAGTCGCTGCTCCTCGAGGTCCGGGCCGTACGCGCCCGCCTCCACGCGGGCGAGGCCCGCGGTGTCGTCGATCTCGAGGACCTCGCGCATGCGGCCGAGGTTCATGGTGAGGATCGGGCGCCGCTCGTCCACGTCGGGGGTGACGGAGCCGGAGATGGAGGAGCCGCCGCCGTAGGGGATCAGCACCATGTCGTGCTCGAGCACGAGACGCAGGACCGCGGCGACCTCGTCCTCGGAGGCTGGGTACACGATCGCGTCGACCAGGCGCTCGAAGCGGCCGCCCCGGACGCGGAACAGGTCCGGCAGGGAGCGGCCGAAGGAGTGGACGACCCGGTACTCGTCGTCGTCCAGCACGTTGTCGGCGCCGACGACGGCGACCAGCGCCTCGCGCGCCGGAGCGGGCGACCGGCTCTCCGGCACCTCGACGTCGGACAGCCGCGGCTCGACCGGTCGCTTCGAGTCGAGGTCGACGCCGATCTTGTTCCGCGCGAGCGGGGCGAAGGCGGGCTTGTTGTCGTAGCGGAACGTGATGTCGTCCAGGCCCCAGCCCCACCACTTGTGCCGCTTGACCTCGCGTGCGCTCGGCCGATCGCTCATGCGTCCTCCTCCTCGTCCCGGACAGCGCCGCCCAGGACCTCGTCGTGGTGCTCGTCGTACAGGTCCTTCACGCTGTCCCGGATGCGCGTGATGAAGTCGCCCGCGGACTCGTCCACCCCGCCCAGCGGCGGCTCGCCGAAGACGACCCGCACGGGCGGGCGCCCCGGCACGGGCCAGCCGCGCCCCTTGGGCATCGCCTCGTAGCCGCCGATGATCGCGGCGGGCACGACGGGGACGCCGACGCCGAGGGCGAGGGCGGCCGCGCCGGCCTTGAACTCCGCCATGGCGCCGGTCTGCTGGCGGCCGCCCTCGGGGAACACGAGGATCGGCACGCCGCCGCGCAGCGCCTCTTCGAGGTGCCCGCGTGCTTGCGGGAGCCGCCGCGGTCGATCGGGAAGGCGTTCATCATCAGGCGCACGAAGAGGCGGCGGTGCCAGTGGTCGAACCAGTAGTCGGCGGCCACGCCCGTGGAGAGGAACCGGCCCTGGGTCCAGGGCAGGCTCATCGCCAGCAGCGGGCCGTCGACGTGGCTGGTGTGGTTGGCGACCAGCACGAACGGGCCGCGGATGCTCTTCACGCGGCGGTGCACCTGCACCTGCGGGCTCACGGCGGAGTTCACCACGCCCCGGAACAGCACCCGCTGCAAAGACGAAGCGCATCCCGGCGCGCCAGGTGGAGCGGTACTTGGCCAGCTCGCCCGTCGGCTTCTCCCAGCCCTCCCCGCGCGAGCGCGCGGAGAGCGAGTCCAGCGACCGACGGGAGCGGCCCTTGAGGTCGTCGGCGGCCTTCGCGGTGGCGTCCGCGGCGCGGCTCGAGGCCTCGGAGAGCCGTGCCGCGGCCTCGGCGCGTCGCGAGCTCCCCTGCTCCTCGGGCTCCTTCTCGCTGTCCTCGTCGGTCACGCGATCACTTCTCCCGGTTGCGGCGATGGCTGAGCGGCCGCACTGAGCCGCGCGACGAGGCCGCGCGGGGTGGTGCGCAGGACGGCGGAGATCAGCTTCCAGCGCTTCGAGGGGACCGAGACGGGCCTGCCTCGGGCGACGTCGCGCAGGCAGTCCTCGACCAGGCGGTCCGCGTCCAGCCACAGCACGCCGGGGATCGAGGAGCCCTTGATCCCGGCGCGGGAGTGGAACTCGGTGCGGACCCAGCCCGGCATCAGGGCGGTGACCTGCACGCCGGTGCCTGCGAGTCGCACGCCGAGGGACTCGGAGTAGTTGCCCACCCACGCCTTGATCGCGGAGTAGTTGTTCTGCGTGACCAGCGCCGAGACCGAGCCGACGTTGATGATCCAGCCGCGGCCGCGGCGTCGCATCCCCCGACCCGCCGCTCCGCCGAGCTTGAGGACGGCGCGGATCATGACCTCGAAGCCGAGGTCGTGGGGGTGAGGTCCTCGTCGAGCAGGCCTGCGCGGACGGAGAAGCCGGCGTTGTTCACGAGCACGTCGACGGGGTCGGTGTCGGACTCGAGGCGATCGGCGACCCGTCGCTGGGCGTCGCGGTCGGCGAGATCCGCGACGATCGTCTCGACGTCGACGCCGTGCTCGCGACGGAGCGCGCGGCCGACTCCTCGAGGCGATCGGGATCCCGCGCGACCAGCACGAGGGCGCTCCCCCGGCCGGCGAACGCTCTGGCGAAGGCCGCCCCGATGCCTGCGGTGCCGCCGGTGATCAGGGCCCTATGCATGGCGGCTACGATACACTAGCGCCGCCCTGACCAGCGCGGAGAAGCCGCCGGGCAGAGACATCGCGGGCGCGTCGCGCGCGCAGGCCCGGACCCTGCCGCTGACCTCCCCGGTCGGTCCGCCAC
Organism: Brachybacterium sp. GPGPB12; assembly: GCF_038396325.1. NCBI lineage: Bacteria > Bacillati > Actinomycetota > Actinomycetes > Micrococcales > Dermabacteraceae > Brachybacterium > Brachybacterium sp. GPGPB12. The sequence goes on from NZ_CP149573.1 coordinate 1,838,213, forward strand.
CTCCGCTCCCGTCCCCAGAGGATCCCATGTCGCACACCTCCCCCGCCGCCGCCCCGTCCACCCCGGGGGGACCGGGGGCCGACGGATCCTGCTCACCGGCGTCACCGGATTCCTCGGCCAGGCCGTCCTGCGCTCGCTGCTGGAGACCACCGAGGACGTGCACGTCACCGCCGTCGTGCGCCCCAAGGGCTCCGTGACGGGCCGCAGGCGCCTCGAGCAGGCGCTGCGCAAGCCCGTCTTCGCCTCCTGGGGCGAGCGGCTGGAGAAGGACGGCGCGCTCGGCGGCGCGGCCGACGGGAAGGCGCGCCTGAAGGAGATCTTCGACGCGCGCGTCGGCGTGCTCGAGGGCGACCTCACCGATATGCCCGCGATCACCGATCCCGTCGACACGGTGATCCACTCGGCCTCCTCCGTCTCCTTCGACCCGCCGATCGACGACGCCTTCCGCACCAACGTCGGCGGCGCCCGCAACCTCTACGAGGCGTCGCTGGCCTCGGGCCAGGACCCGCACGTCATCCATGTCTCCACCGCCTACGTCGGCGGCATCTCCAAGGGGCGCGCCAGGAGGGCTCGCTGCGCTCCGACGTCGACTGGCGCGCCGAGTTCGACGCCGCACTCGCCGCCCGCGAGCGCGTCGAGGCGGAGTCCCGCAAGCCCGAGACCCTCCGCTCTCAGATCCGCACCGCGAAGCCGCAGGTGGGCCGCATGGGCCCGAAGTCCGTGGCGAACGTCTCCGAGGAGGCGCGGCGCGATTGGGTCCAGCAGCGCCTGGTCGACTTCGGCCGCACCCGCGCCCAGTCCGTCGGCTGGACCGACATCTACACCTTCACCAAGGCGATGGCCGAGCAGGTCGCCGAGGAGCTGTGGGCCGGCGGCGGCCACCGCGTCTCCTTCGTGCGCCCCTCCATCATCGAGTCCGCCATGAAGAAGCCCTACCCGGGCTGGATCGATGGCTACAAGGTCGCCGACCCGCTGATCATGGCCTACGGCCGCGGCATGTCGCCGGAGTTCCCGGGCCTCGCGGACTCCATCCTCGATGTGATCCCCGTCGACCACGTCGTGAACGTCATCGTGGCGCTCGCGACCCAGGACGTCTCCCGCCGCGGCGACGACGCCTACTACCAGGTCGTCTCCGGCGCCTCGAACCCGCTGCCCTTCCACGAGATGGTCACCGCGGTGCGCGAGTACTTCACGAAGCACCCGCTCGAGGACGAGAAGGGCCGCCCGATCGAGGTGCCCGAGTGGTCCTTCCCGGCGGTGGAGATGGTCGAGCAGCGCTTCCGCGCCAAGGAGCTCACCGCGAAGATCGGCTCGACCGCGGTCGCCTATCTCCCGGCCACCAAGCGCACCCGCGAGTGGACCTCGAACCTGCACAAGGCCACCTCGGGGCTGACGATGCGCGCAAGTACATCGAGCTGTACCGCCACTACACGAAGACCGAGATGGTCTTCGACGACGCGAACACGCGGGCGCCGCGGGCCGAGCCGCCGGAGGAGTTCCTCGCCACCCACGACTTCGACGTCACCGGGATCGTGTGGAAGGACTACTTCCAGCAGCAAGACCTGCCGGCCGTCACGGACCTCACCAAGGCCTACTCCCGCGCGAAGTCCGCCCAGAAGCGCCGCGCCTCCCGCCCGACGCCCGAGCTGAAGCAGTCCACGGACTCGCTCGCGGTCTTCGACCTCGACGGCACCGTGCTGGCCACGAACATCGTCCAGCAGTACTTCGCGGTGGTCCGCGCGACCCGCCCCCGCCGCACCTGGCCGGCCGAGATCGGCGGCCTGCTCGCCGCGGTGCCGGGCTACCTGCGTGCCGACCAGCGCGACCGCTCCGAGCTGATCCGCCTGGTCAACCGCCGCTACAAGGGATACCGCGCCGAGGAGCGCACTCTCATGAAGGGCGAGGCCGGGCGCCGCATCCGTGCCTCGATCCGACCGGAGGCGCTGGAGACCATCGAGCGCCACCGCGCCGCCGGGCACCGCACCGTGCTCGTCTCCGGCGCGCTGGACGTGCTGGTCGAGCCGCTCGCGGACCTCTTCGACGAGGTCGTCGCCACCCACATGGACGAGGACAGCAGCGGGGTCATGACCGGCTATCTCGCCACTCCCCCGCTGGTGGACGAGGCACGCGCGAACTGGTCGCGGAAGTACGCGGACCTGCACGGCGCAGACCTGTCGACCTCCTACGGCTACGGCGACTCCCATGCCGATGCGGCCTGGCTCGAGCTGATGGGCACCCCCGCCGCGGTCGCACCGGACCTCGGGCTGTTCTCCGTGGCGAAGAAGAAGCGCTGGCAGATCCTGGAGTGGTGAGCCGGGGGCCAAGCCCGGCCTGACGGCCCGGCCCGGCCCGTTCAGCCCTGCACGGCATCGGACAGGTTCGTACCCGCCCACGCCCACATAATTCTGCGTCCGGTGCGTGACCTCAGCCGTCTATGGCGCGAGAGGTCACGCACAGGACGCATTTGTGTGCGCCCCCGCCTCGGCCTCGGCGGCACCCCGAACCGCGCCGTCGTCGGCACCGCACCCTGTCCGCGCAGGCGAGAGCCGAGCTCCCACCTCTCCACCCCCGCATCGCAGCTTTCCCGGCCCTGTCCCTCCTCCCCAGCCCGGCGGCCTTCCCGGGCCCGCCTCTCCTCCCCATGCAGGAGCTGTCCACAGCTGGGCCCAGGCCGCGGCAGTCAACCGCCGGTCCCGGCACTCTCGGGACCATGCACCACGCCAGCGATCTCGTGCTCCCCGCGTCGGCATGGCCCTGGCCTCGTCCCGTCGGCCCGCCCCGGGGAACCCGGCGCCTCACCCAGGAGGAGCTCGGGCTCGCGTCGCGCCGGGAGCCGCTGGCGATGGGATACAGCGACTCCCGGCTGATCCGGTCCGTGCGCTCTGGACGGTCGCGGAGAGTGGCACGAGGCTGGTACGGAAACGCGGCGGCACTCCCGCCCGCCAGACTCGCTCTGCACCACGGGTGCCGTCTCACCTGCATCGACGCCGCCGCACTGCACGGCCTGTGGATCCCGTACCGCGACGAGGAGGAGCGACGGACGCCGCACGTCTACCGCCCGAACGGCTCCACGGGTGCGCCGGAGGACATGCTGGCCCACCCCTCCGGTCGCCGGTCGTGGCCGGAGCCGGATGCCGTCGCCTCCTCCCGCTCGCCCTCGAGCACGCGATGCGATGCCAGAGCGGAGAGCGTGCGGCGATCCTGCTCGAGTCAGCGATGAATCGTCGGCTGATGGCGCCGGCGGAGGTGCGCTGGTCGCTGGACGCCGCCCCTGCATCGGTGCGCTCACGGATCGGCGCGCTGTCGACGGCGAGCGACTCGGGGTCCGAGACGCGGGTGGTCCGCTGGCTCCGGAGGCGGGGCTTCCGGGTGGAGCAAAGCAGGTGTTCGTCGACGGTGCGGGTTATGTGGACCTGTACGTCGGCGGGATCCTGATGGAGATCGACGGCCGCGACGGTCATTCCGGACCCGATGCCTTCACGCTGGATCGACGCAGGGACCTGCGCACGGGCCGACATGGGCGCGCAGACCCTGCGGCTGAGCTATGAGCAGGTCTGGCGGAACTGGGCCGACACCCAGGATGCGGTGCTCGAGACGATCGCCGAGGTCGGAGCGTTCGGCCGGCGGAAGGTGGAGCAGCCTGCTGGCGAGCTGATCCCCAGCGCCGCGCCGCGGCCTGTCGTGCCGCCCCAGGAGTGCGCCGCCTCGGAGTGTTGGCCGTCACCGCCGCTCCCCTGCCGCACACAAATGCGCTCCATGCGTGACCTCAGGCGCTCTATGGCCTTGAGGTCACGCACAGGACGCAGATTCATGCGCGCGGCCGGCCCAGCGGGGCGGGGGCGTCACGGCCGGGGCCCGGGGAGGGGCGGCGGGGGGCGGGCGGGGCAGGTCGCGGCCGGACAGGTCGGGGAGGGGCAGAGCCGCTCACAGCACCGAGGCGAGGAAGCCCTTCAGGCGCTCGGACTCGGGGTGGTCGATGACCTGCTCGGCCGTGCCGGACTCGAGGATCCGGCCCTCGTCCATGAACACGACCTGGTCGGCGACCTCGCGGGCGAATCCCATCTCGTGGGTGACCACGACCATGGTCATCCCGTCGGCCGCGAGGTCCTTGAGCACGGTGAGCACCTCGGAGACCAGCTCGGGATCCAGGGCGCTGGTCGGCTCGTCGAAGAGCATCAGCTCGGGGTCCATGGCCAGCGCCCGGGCGATCGCGACGCGCGCTGTCGCCCGCCGGAGAGCTCGGAGGGGTAGTGGTCGGCGCGGTCGCCGAGCCCCACCCGTTCCAGCAGCTCGCGGGCTTTCTTCTCCGCGGCGGCCTTCGGCAGGCCGCGCACCTGCACGGGCGCCTCCATCACATTGCCCAGCGCCGTGAGGTGCGGGAAGAGGTGGAAGCGCTGGAAGACCATGCCGATGCGGGAGCGCTGCGCGGCGATCTCGGCGGGACGGAGCTTCTGCCAGCGCCCGTCGGGCAGGGGCTCGGCGCGGTAACCCTGGACGACCCCGTCGATCAGCACCCGGCCCGCGGTGGGCTCCTCGAGCTGGTTGATGCAGCGCAGCAGCGTGGACTTGCCGGAGCCGGACGGGCCCACCAGCACGGCCACCTCGCCGGAGCGGACGGTGAGGTCGCAGCCCTTCAGGACGTGGAGGTCGCCGAAGGTCTTGTGGACGCCCTCGACCTGGATCACGACAGGGGTCTCGTCGTTCTGGCTCATCACAGCTCCACCTCCGGGAGCGGGTCCTGCGGGGTCGTGCCGGCGCTGTTCACGGCGGCCTGGCGGGAGCGTCCGCCGCGGCCGGGGCGGGCGGGGGTGCGGGCGTCGAAGCCGCGGCCGAAGTACCGCTCGAGGTAGTGCTGGCCCACCATCAGCACCGAGGTGATCGCGAGGTACCACAGCGCCGCGACGATCAGCGGCGGGATCGGGGTGAACAGCTTGTTGGCGATGCCGTTGGTGGCGAAGGTGAGGTCGAGGGTGAAGGGCACCGCGAGCACCAGCGAGGTGGTCTTCAGCATGCCGATGGTCTCGTTCCCGAGCGGCGGCACGATCACGCGCATGGCCTGCGGCACGATGATGCGTCGCAGGATGGTCCCGCCTCCCATGCCGAGCGCCTTGGACGCCTCGGTCTGGCCCTTGTCCACGGAGTTCAGGCCGGAGCGGATGATCTCGGCGAGATAGGCGCCCTCGTTCAGGCCCAGGCCGATCACGGCCGCCCAGAAGGCGGTGAGCAGGTCGCGGGTGGAGAAGCTCCACAGCTCGGGTCCGAACGGCACCCCGACCACGATCTTGGGGACGATCACGGTGAACAGGCCCCAGAACACGAGCTGGGTGTACACCGGAATCCCGCGGAAGACGAAGATGTACGCCCAGCTCACGCCGCGCAACACGGGGTTCTCGGAGCGGCGCATGATCGCGGCGGTGAGCGCGACGACGGTGCCGAGGATCATCGACAGCAGGGTCAGCAGCAGCGTCCAGCCGACGCCCTGGACCACCTTCACGTCGAGGAGATAGGTCGCGACGGTACCCCATTCGAGCACGGGGTTGGTCACGAGGAAGCCGACGAGGCCCGCGGCCAGCAGGGCCACGATAACGGCGGAGATCCAGGTGCCGGGTCGCGGCGCGGCCTTCGCGCGGATCGGGGTGAAGCCGCCCTCGGTCGCGGGACCGGCGGGGCCGGGGGTCTGGGTGGTGGTCACGGCTGGGGGTTCACTTCCGCGGTCGGGATCATTCCTGCTTCGTTGCCCCATGCAGCGAGGATGCGCTCCATGTGGCCGTCGTCGATGAGGCGCCGCACGGCGGCGCGGATCGCCTCGGCCAGCTCGGGCTGGTCCTTGGCCACGACGATGCCGTTCAGCGCCGACTCCTCGATCTCGCCGATCGGCTCGAGGTTCCCGCGGGAGCGGGCCACGGCGTAGGCGGTGACCGGGGAGTCGGCCATGAGGATGTCGCCCTTGCCGCCGGCGACGTTGGTCGCGGCGTCGGAGTTCGAGGCGTAGGCGAGCATGTCGTAGCCGCCGAGGCCCTGGTCGCGGCATTCCTGGGAGCGCTCGATGGAGAGCTCCTCCTGGTAGGTGCCGACCTGGAGCGCGACGCGCTTGCCGCACAGGTCGTCGGGATGGATGTCGTAGGGGTTCCCGGCCTTCACCGCGTAGGAGATGCCGGCCTGGAAGTAGGACACCATGTCCACGGCGGCCAGGCGCTCCTCGTTGACGGTGAAGCTCGACATGCCGACGTCGTAGGTGGAGCCGACGGCGGGGATGATCTGCGCGAACACCGCCGCCTCGGTGCGGGTGGCGAGGCCGAGGACGGCGCCGATCCCGGCGAGGATGTCGATGTCGTAGCCGATCGCCTTCCCGCTCGAGCCGACGAACTCGCCGGGGGCGTAGTTCAGGGCGGCGCCGTTGACCAGCTCGCCGCGCGCGCGGATGTCCGCGGGGACGAGGGCGGAGATCTCCGGGACCTCCTCGATGCCGGAGAGGTCCACCTCGGGCACGGCGTTCGACTCGGCGTCCAGGCGCTCGGAGGCGCGGGTGCAGGAGGCCAGCACCGGGGTGAGCGCGCCCGTGGCGAGGGCCAGGGGCGCGGCGCGCAGCAGGGTGCGGCGACGGGGTCGGGTGGAAGTCACCGATGAATAGTATTCATAACCCTGCATGAACACAACTCGGTGTCGGGTCCCTCACCCCATCGCGATCGGCCCGGTCGTCGTCGGCGCCTCCTCGCCCCCGGCATCCTGCGCGGCCAGCTCCTCTTCCGCGTCGAGGTCGACCGCCGCGCCCTCGAACTGGGAGCGGTACAGCCGCGCATAGGCGCCGCTGGCCGCGAGCAGCTCCTCGTGGGAGCCTTGCTCGACGATGTCCCCCGCCTCCATCACGAGGATCAGGTCCGCGTCGCGGATGGTGGAGAGGCGGTGGGCGATGACGAAGCTGGTGCGGCCCTCGCGCAGGCGGTTCATGGCCTGCTGGACGAGCACCTCGGTGCGGGTGTCCACGCTGGAGGTCGCCTCGTCCAGGATCAGCAGGCTGGGTCGGGCGAGGAAGGCGCGGGCGATGGTGACCAGCCGCTTCTCGCCGGCGGAGAGGGTCGATCCGTCGTCGTCCACGATCGTGTCGTAGCCGTCGGGCGCCTGGCGGGCGAAGTCGTCGACGTGGGTGGCGACGGCGGCCTCGACCACCTCCTCGTCGGTCGCGTCCAGCCGCCCGTAGCGGATGTTCTCGCGCAGGGTGCCCTTGAACAGCCAGGTGTCCTGGAGGACCATCCCGGTGCGCTCGCGCGCCTGGGCGCGGGTGAGGTCGCGGATGTCGATCCCGTCGATCGTGATCCGTCCGCCGTCGATCTCGTAGAACCGCATCACGAGGTTCACCAGCGTCGTCTTCCCGGCCCCCGTCGGCCCGACGATCGCGACGGTGTGGCCGGGGTCGGCGACGAGCGAGAGGTCCCGGATCAGCTCGCGGTCGGGGCTGTAGGAGAAGCGGACGTGCTCGAACTCGACGCGCCCCTCGCGGATCCCGGCCGCGGCGGTGGCCTCGGTGGTCTCGGGCTCCTGCTCCTCGGCGTCCAGCGGCTCGAAGACCCGCTCGGCGCTGGCCACGCCGGACTGCAGCATCGTCGCCATCGAGGCGACCTGCGAGAGCGGCCGCGTGAACTGGCGCGAGTACTGGATGAAGGCCTGCACGTCGCCGAGGGTGAGCTGGCCGGAGATGATCCGCGACCCGCCGACGATCGCGATGACGACATAGCTGAGGTTCCCCACGAACATCATCAGCGGCATGATCAGGGAGGAGACGAACTGGGCGCCGAAGGTGGCGCGGAAAAGGCGGTCGTTGCGCTCCTCGAAGCGGGCGGCGACCTCCTCGCGGCGGCCGAAGACGGTCACCAGGGCGTGCCCGGTGTAGGCCTCCTCGACCTCGGAGTTCACCACGCCCGTCGCATCCCACTGCTGGGCGAACAGCTTCTGCGCCCGGGCGCCGACGACGCCGGTGAGCACGAGCGCCACGGGGATCACGGCGAGCGCGATCAGCGAGAGCCGCCAGGAGATCATCAGCATCATCACCAGCACGCCGAGCACGGTGAGGATCGAGTTCACCAGTCCCGTGACGGTGTTCATCAGGGTGTTCTGGATGTTGTCGATGTCGTTGGTGACGCGGGAGAGGATCTCGCCGCGCTTCATCCGGTCGAAGTACTTCAGCGGCAGGCGGTGCGGCTTCTCCTCGACGTCGCGGCGCAGGCGGGAGACCATCCGCACCAGGATCCGGTTCAGGGCCACGCCCTGCGCCCACATCAGCGGCGCGGAGACGGCGAAGAGGCCGACGGCCAGGCCGAGCGTCTGGTACAGCGCGCCGAAGTCGATGCCCTCGCCGGGGGTGAGGGTCATCCCCGAGAGCATGTCCGCGAACTGCTCCTCGCCCTGGGCGCGCGGCGCCTCGATCACCTGGTCGGGGTCGGCGCCGGCGGGCAGGCCCTTCGAGATCAGGCCCGTGAAGATGATGTCGGTGGCGTGGCCGAGGATCCTCGGCCCCACCACGGAGAAGCCGACGGACACGACGCCGACGAGGATCGCGGCGATCAGGTACGCCCGCTCGGGGCCCATCTCGCGCAGCAGGCGCTTGGTCGAGGGCCAGAAGTTCTTCGCGCTCTGGCCAGGACGCAGTCCGCGCTCGGCGTCCTTCTCCGCGGCGATCTCGTCGGCGGGGGTGCTCTCCTCGGTGCTCATCACGCCACCTCCTCCTCGACGCCCTGGTCGCGGACGATCTCGCGGTACGTCTCCGAGCTCTCCAGCGGCTCGGCATGGGTGCCCTGCCCGACGATCCGGCCGTTGTCCAGCACGAGGATCAGGTCGGCGCCGGTGATGGTGGAGACGCGCTGGGCGACCACGAGCTGGAGCGCGTCGCGGGTCTCGGGCACGAGCGCGGCGCGCGGCCGGGCATCGGTGGTGAGGTCCAGCGCGCTGAAGGAGTCGTCGAAGAGGTACAGCGACGGCTTCGCGGCGAGCGCCCGCGCGATGCAGAGCCGCCGCCGCGCCCGCCGGAGACGTTCGTGCCGCCCTGCGCGATCGGGGAGTCGAGCCGCTCGGGCATCGCGGCGACGAAGTCCCGGCCCTGGGCGACGGTGAGGGCGTGCCAGAGCTCCTGCTCGTCGGCGGTCGGGTTCCCGAAGCGGAGGTTCGTCGCGACGGTGCCGGAGAACAGGTAGGGCCGCCGCGGCACGAGGCCGACCCGGTCCCAGAGCACGCGGGCGTCGAGGTCGCGCACGTCATGGCCGTTCAGCAAGACGCGTCCCTCGGTCGCGTCCATGAGGCGCGGGACGAGGTTGATCAGGGTGGTCTTGCCGGCACCGGTGCCGCCGATGATCGCGACGGTCTGCCCGGCGCGGGCGGTGAAGGAGATGCCCTGGAGCACGGGTCGCTCGGCGCCGGGATAGGTGAAGGAGACGTCCTCGAAGGTCAGCTCGATCGGGCCCTCGATCTCGCGGATCCCGTCGGTGCGCTGGTGGACACTGGTCTCGGTCTCGAGCACCTCAGTGATGCGCTCGGCGGAGACCATGGCGCGCGGGATCATCATCGTCATGAAGGTCGCCATCATCACCGCGATGAGGATCTGCATGAGATAGGCGATGAACGCGGTGATCGAGCCGATCTCCATCTGGCCGGAGTCGATGCGCGGCGCGGCGACCAGCAAGACGAGGACGCTCGACATGTTCAGGATGAACATGATGATCGGGTTGATGAGGATCATCAGCGACCCGATGCGGCGGTTCAGCTCGGTCAGCTCGCCGTTGACGACGGCGTAGCGCTCCCGCTCGCGGTCCTCGCGCACGAAGGCGCGGAGCACGCGGATGCCGGTGATCTGCTCGCGCAAGACGCCGTTGATGTCGTCGATCTTGCCCTGCATCTGCTTGAACAGGGGCGCCGCGCGCGCGATGAGCAGGCCGACGGCGACGAGCATGACCGGCACCATCACCGCGATCAGCCAGGCCATCCCCGGCTCGACCCGCGGCGCGAGGATCACCCCGCCGATCCCCGTGACGGGGGCCTGGACCAGCATGTTCAGGGAGAAGAAGATCAGCATCTGCACCTGCTGCACGTCGTTCGTGGAGCGGGTGATGAGGAGGGGGTGCCGAACTCGGCGAGCTCGCGCGGGGAGAAGGAGTTCACGCGGCGGAAGACCGCCTGGCGCAGGTCCTTGCCGACCCGCATCGCGGAGCGGGCGGCGAAGAAGTTCGCCGCGACGAGCGCGATGATGTTCCCCAGCGAGATGACCAGCATGATCCGGCCGAGCTCCCAGATCACGGGGACGTCGGCCTTGGCGACGCCGTCGTCGATGATGTCGGCGTTGAGGGTGGGGAGGTAGAGGGCGGCCAGCACGCCGGCGATCTGGAAGAGCACCACGAGGAGCACCCAGATCACGTACGGCTTCAGGCCCCCGAGCACCAGGCGAAAGAGGGTCACGAGAATCCTTCCGAAGGGCCGTCCGGGCCGGGCGGGATCCGGTCGGCCCCGGAAGCATAGGCACAGGCGCCTGACAGGGGCATCCGACTATCGACGGTTCCGCGCAGGGCGGAGCCGGGTGCGCGTCATAGGGACCCCACAGCCCGCAGCCCGGGTTACTCGCCGGTATCCAGTCTGGGGTGTCGGAATCCTGCCGAATAGCGACACCTGAGACTGGATACTTGCCGGTCACCAGGCTTGGGGGGCGGCACCGGGCACGACAGGCGTGCGCAGGGCGGAGCCGACGAGCGTCGGGCGGGTCAGCCCGCGGCGCCGCCCGCGTCGGAGGCGCGCCCTCGGGCGGGGCGATGGACATGTCGGTCACGCGCCAGCGCTCCCCGTCCCAGGCCATCGTGGCGATCAGCCGCCCGGTCACCTCGTCGAGGGCGTTGGCCTGCAGGCTCGGCTCGTCGACGAGGATCGAGGCCTCCTGCGTGAACTGCGCGGTGACGGTGCCCGTCGCGGGCGGCTCGCCCGTGCCGGAGAAGCTGATGGAGTGCACCTCGAAGGCACCGTCCACGAGATATCCGTCCTGGGCGGCAAGCCGCTCGGCGTTCTGCAGGAAGGTGGCGCACACCTGGCGACCCGGGTCGACCTTGTCCTCCCAGACGGAGACGTCGCCGCTGCTCATCATGTAGTCGTAGGAGCCGAGCAGGTAGGTCAGGGTCGCCTCGGCCCCGGCCTCGCTCTGCTCGGTGAGCTCCGCGGGCTCCTCCGGGCGCGGCAGGTCCGGGCGGGGCGGTCGCTCGGCGGGGTCGGCCGTCGGCCGGTTCTCCGGGTTGCCGGGATCGCCGGCGCTCTCGCTCGCCTGCTCCTCCTGACCGTCGGGGTTCAGCGGCTGGGAGATGCCGAGCGCGCCGACGGGGACCAGGAGCACGATCGCGAGGGCGACGACGATGAGGCGTTGAACGGGGCGTTTCACGGGCTCCACGGTAGAGGACGCGGCGGGGAGGTGCCTCAGCGGGTGGTGGTGCGCGTGGGGACCTCGGCCGGCAGTTCTCGTGCCGCCCCTGCTCCCAGCTCGATCTCTCCTCCCCATTGCCAACCCGCCTCGATGCTGTGGATGTCCCGCTCGACGTCCCTCGAGCTCGGGCACGCTGTGCAGGTGTCCCGTGCGCCCGCCTCGTTCCCGGCCTCGCTCCCCTGGCCGGTGCTGACGCGTGCCGAGGCGCTCCGTGCCGGCGTGAGTCCGGGTCGGCTCCGTGCGCCGGACCTCGCCCGGCCCCGTCCCGGGTCGCTGGTCCGCGGCGGCCGCACTGCAGGCGAGACCGAGATCGTCTCGGCGTACTGCCGCTCGGATCCTGAGGCGGTCGCCGTGGGGCTGACGGCCGCACGGATGCAGGGGATGCCGCCGCCCGAGCACCTGGAGCGCTCCCTGCCCCGGCCCAGGGTCCACATCTCGCTCCCCCAGGGCCGTGTCAGCTCGGACCCCGTCGTCCGCTGGCACCAGTTCGTGCCGCCACCCGACCAGGTGCGCGAGGCACGCTTCGCGGTGGACCCGCTGGAGGACGGGTCCACCGTGCTCGAGGCCCCGGTCCGTCTCACCACCCGGGCCCGGACCTGGCGCGATCTCGCCCCGGACCTCTCGGAGTTCTGGCTCATCGCGATCGGGGACCACCTCGTGCGCCGTCCGCGCCCCGAGCTGGAGCACGGACGCACCGCGCCGTGGTGCACTCTCGAGGAGCCGCGCGAGCAGTGCACGGGCAGGCACGCGGCGACGCTCCGAGCCGCTCTCCGGGCGGTGCGCGTCGGGGCGGACTCGCCGCGCGAGACCATGCTCCGGCTCGCCTTCGCCCGTGCCGGGCTCCCGGACCCCCTGTTGAACGCGCCTCTGATCGGGCCTGACGGCAGGCGCGCCTGCACGAGCCGGACTTCCAATGGCCCGCGCACAGGGTCTGCGCGGAGTACGACGGCCGCACTCACAGCACTCCCGGCCAGGTCAGCCGCGACATCCGTCGTGCTCGACGGGTACAGGCCGCGGGGTGGACGGAGGTCCGCCTGCACTCCGATGACATCGTGCAGGAATGCGCCCCGGCCGTCGACCTGGTGCGCGCTGCGCTGGGCACGGGCCTCCGCGGCTCACACAGCGCAGGAGTCTGAGCACAGCGGGCGGCGACCCGCTCCGACCGGCGTCCATCCCGTCTCAGCTGTCGGAATCCGGCGCCGTGACGACAGCTGAGACCGGATACCTCCCGGTCACCTCGCGGGGCGTCCGCTCAGCGGGCGCTGTACAGGAACAGGTCGGTGCGGTAGGGCACGCCGACCCTCGCCCCGCGGGCGTGGCCGAGGTGGTCGTGGAGGTACCAGTCGAGGTTCGCGAGCACCTTCTGCCGCCGCCCCTCCGGGGCGGTGATCACGTAGCTGCGGGTGCGGGCGAGGTCGATGACGTCCTGGGTGGGCATCGGGTCCTCCCAGGTGAGCGCACGGCGCTCGGTGAGCTCGAGCCCGGGGCCGACGGTGGGGTCGAAGTCCTCGCGATGGATGTCGCCGGCGTGCATGATCCGCGACAGCCGGTGCACCCAGGGGATCGTCACGTCGAGCATGTTCCACACCAGGGCGAGAACTCCCCCGGGCGCGAGCGACCTCACGACCTCGGCCGACGCGGCCTCCGCGTCGAACCAGTGCCACGCCTGCGCGACGGTCACGAGCTCCGCCGACGCCGCGGGCGGCCCGGTCGCCTCGGCGGGCGCCACGCGGGTCGCGAGCCCCTCGCAGCGGGCGCGGGCGACCTCGAGCATCGCCGCGCTCGTGTCCACGGCCGTGACCTCGAGTCCCCGCTCCACCAGCGCCCAGGCGAGCTTCCCCGTCCCCGCGCCCAGATCGACGGCGCGCAACGGCCCCGCAGCGAGCATCGCGTCCAGCGCGGCGTCCGGATACCCCGGCCGCGACCGGTCGTAGTCAGCCCCCTGCCCGGCGAAGGCGCCGGCGAGCGCCCGCTTCCGCTCCTCGCTCCCGAACCGCGGCGCATCCCGGCCGGAGATCGGCGGGATCGGCGGGTGCAGTGGGTCGGTCACGCGGACGAGCCTAGAGCGCGTGCCGGCTTGCTGCGATCACTGGCGCTCCAGCGGGACGTACCGCCAGTGAACGCAGCGGCCAGGGCGGGGCGCCGCAGGGGCAAGGACGGGGCGAGGCAGGTGCCGGCACGCAGGGCCCGCCCGCCCCTCACCTCTCCGCCCGGTGTGCGACCCAGGACCGGTGCGGCCCGGCGTAGATCCCGCCCTCGAGGTCGACGAGCTCGGCGTGGGTGCCGTGCTCGACGAGGTCGCCGTGGTCCAGCACCATGATCCGGTCGGCGCGCTCGGCGGTGGAGAGCCGGTGGGCGATGGTGATCGTGGTGCGGCCGCGGGCGAGGCCGTCGATGGCCTGCTGCAGGCGCACGTCGGCGGCGGGGTCGACGGCGCTGGTCGCCTCGTCCAGGACGATGATGTCAGGGTCGGCGAGATAGGCGCGGGCGAGTGCGACGAGTCGCCGCTCCCCCGCGCTGAGGGACTCGCCGCGCTGGCCGACGGGGGTCTCCAGCCCCTCCGGCGCCTCCTCGGCCCAGGTGCCGAGTCCCAGCTCGTCCAGCGCCTGCCGCATCTGCGCCTCGCTCGCGTCAGGACGGCCGTAGAGCAGGTTCCCGGCGACGGTGGTGTCGAAGAGGAAGCCCTCCTGCGGCACCATGATCACGCGGGAGCGCAGCGAGTCGTAGGGCACCAGGTGCAGGGGGATCCCCCCGATGAGGATCTCCCCGGAGGCGGGGTCCATCATGCGGGTGAGCGGACTTGGCGAAGGTGGTCTTGCCGTCGCCGGTCTCCCCCACGACCGCGATGCGGGAGCGGGCGGGGATGGTGACGTCCAGGCCGTGGATGACCTCGGGGCCGGTCGGGTAGCGGTAGCGCGCTCGCGGATCTCGATGTCGAGCGACCCGTCGGGCAGCGGCGTCGCGCCGGGGACGGGTTCGCCGCGCCGGCCGGTGCGGGGGTCGATGGCGCCGCCGGGATCGGCGACGTCGGCCGGGGTGTCGAGCACGCCGAGCACGCGTCGCCAGCCGGCCACCGCGTTCTGCGCCTCCGAGAGCATCTCGATGCCCATGCGGACGGGCTGGCTGAACAGGGAGACGAGGAAGACGAAGGCGACCACGCCGCCGGCGGTGAGGTCGGCGCCGGGCAGGTCGATCCCGAGCGCGCCGGTGCCGAGCACCACCCCGGCCACGACCACGACGGCGGTCGCGAGCCCGTCGGCCGTCTCCGAGAGGAAGAAGGACGCGGACTGGGGGCGCAAGACACCGCGAACTGGGCGTCGCGCACCGCGCCGATCCGGCGGACCTGGGCCTGGCGGGTGCGCTCCTCGGTGCCGTAGGCGCGCACGGTCGCGGAGCCGACGAGGGACTCCGAGACGGTGCCGAGCATCTCGCCGACCTTCGTGCGCACCACCTGGTAGCGGGCGCGGATCCGCTTCTGCAGCGAGCCCATGATGACGAGGATCGGGAGGTAGCAGAGCCACACCACGAGCGCGAGCGGCCAGGAGTAAAAGGCCATCACGGCGGTGGCGAGGACGAGCTGGAAGCTCATCACCACCAGCATGATCCCGCCGAAGCTCATGAACTGGCTGACGGTGTCGACGTCGCTGGTCACGCGGGAGACGAGGGCGCCGCGCCGCTCGGTGCCCTGGGTGAGCAGGGACAGGTCGTGGATGTGACGGAAGGCGCGCTTGCGCAGGGTCGCCAGCGACGTCTCGGCCAGGCGGAACAGGCGCCGGTTCATCAGCACGTTGCAGGCGGCGGTGGTGAGCAAGACGAGCGCGGCGAGGGCGGCGGCGCCGGCGACGAAGGCGACGTCGGGGGTCTCGGGCGCGATGATGCCGCGGTCGAGGATGGCCTGGACGGCGATGGGCACGACCACCTTGCCGCCGGTCGCGACCACGGCCAGCAGCAGCGTGATCCACAGCCCGCGCAGCAGCTCGGGGGTCAGAGCCAGGCCGCGGCGGATGGTCGCGATCGCGCCCTCGTCGGCGGCGGCCTCCCCGCCGAGCTCGGACGAGGTGCGGGATGCAGGTGCGGCGGTCATCGCCCGGCCTCCTGGTCGGCGTCGGCGGCGGGAACCCCGTCCGTGCGGGCGGGCGGCTCGCACTCGCCCTCGTCGGCGACCGACTCCTCGTGGCGGTGACGTGTCGCGCCGTGGATCTCGATCGCGCCGGTGATCGGGTCGGGCTCGGGGGGCGCCTCGAGCAGGCTGTGGGAGATCGCGGCCTCGTCGTAGGCGTCCACCAGCGCGCGGTAGCCGGCGGCGCGTCCGCGGCTCCTCGTGGGGGCCGACGTCGGCGACGCGGCCGTGGTCGAGGAACACGACCTGGTCGGCGAGGGAGATCGTGGACTTGCGGTAGGCGATCAGCAGCAGCGTCGAGTCGGTCATCTCGCGGCGGATCCCGTCGAGGATGGCGAGCTCGACGCTGGGGTCGCAGGCGCTGGTGGCGTCGTCGAGGATCAGCAGGCGGGGCCGACGGGCCAGCGCCCGGGCGAGCGCGATGCGCTGGCGCCGCCCGCCGGAGAGGGAGCCGCCGCGCTCGCCGAGCTCGGTGTCGAGCCCGTCCGGCAGTGCGTCGACGAAGTCCTCGGCCTGGGCGACGCGCGCGCCCAGCGCACGGTCTCCTCGTCGATGTCCTCGCCGAGGGTGACGTTCTCGCGCACGGTCGCGTCCATGACGAAGGCCTGCTGCAGCACGAGGGCGACGTCGGCGGTGAGCGCCTCGGCGGTGAGGCTCTCGAGGCGGGCGCCGTCGAGGCTGATCGTGCCGCCGCTCGGCGGGACCAGGCCCGCGGCGAGCGCCGCGAGGGTGGACTTCCCGGAGCCGGTCGCGCCGACGACGGCCAGCACCCGGGTCCCTGCCGTGGGGTCGGCGCGCAGGGACACGTCGGTCAGGGCATGCCCCTCGCGCACGGCGAGCCGCTCCTCGCGGACGCCGCGGCCGAGGATCACGGCGGCGGGGTCGTCGCGGTAGACGAAGGAGACGCGATCGATCTCGAGCACGCCGGGCCCGTCCGGCAGGGCACGGTCGCCGTAGGTGCGCTCCTCGTCGACGTCGAGGATCTGTCGCACGCGGCCGCCGCCGACGACGGTGCGGGAGAGGTCCCCGAGCACCCAGCCGAAGGAGCGGATCGGCAGGGACATCAGCGTGAACAGGTAGGCGACCTCGACGAGCTGGCCTGTGGTGAGGTGCCCCTCCCCGATCCGCCAGGCGCCGAGCACGGCGACGGCGAGGATGCCGAGGTTCGGGAGGGCGTCGATGGCGGGGTCGAACCAGCCGCGGATGTATCCGAAGCGGATCCCGGTCTCGCGCAGGTCGTCGGCGGCGCGGGCGAAGCGCCGCTCCTCGACGTCCTCGCGGCCCAGGGACTTCACGACGTTCGCGCCGTCGAAGGACTCGTGGGCGATCTCGGCGACCTCGGCGCGCAGCTCGCTGGGAGCGCATCGCGATCGGGGTCGCGAAGCGCTGCAGGAGCACGTTGAGGACGATCAGCAGCACGATCAGCGCGAGCATGACCAGCAGGATCACCGGGTCGATGCGGGCGACGACCACGGTCGCGTAGGCCAGCATCACCAGGGTGGACAGCGCGAAGGGGAACGGCGCCATCGCGAAGAAGGTCGCCTCGACGTCGGAGTAGACGGAGCTGAGCAGGGTGCCGGTGGCCTGGCGGCGGTGCCACAGCAGCGGCACCTTCGCGTAGACCTGGACGATCCGCTCGCGGTAGAGGCGGAAGAGGTCGAACTGGGCGGCGGCGGCGAAGACGCGCCGCGCCATGACGGTCACGGCGCGGGCGACGGCGATGCCGAGGATCGCCGCTCCCCCGCCGAGGACGAGCGCGGGGGCGACCTCGCCGCTGGCGAAGGAGGGGACGACGACGTGCTCGGTGACCCAGCCGATGATCGAGGAGGTCGCGATCTGGAGCAAGCCGCGAAGGCGGTCGCGCCGAGCACGGCGAGGACGAACCAGCGCTTCTGCTCCCAGGAGCCCTTCAGCAGGCGCTTGAGCCCGGGGACGAGGACGGCGGGGTGCTGCGAGGTGGTCATGCGGTGACGAAGTGCACGATGACCGCGATCGCGAAGGTGAACGTGGACAGCACCGCCAGGGAGAACTCGATGAGGATCCCGGTGCCGAGGGCCTTCAGCGCGATCCACGTGTTGTCCAGGCCCTTCCTCCAGTCCTTCAGCCGCAGCGACTCGGCGACGTACAGGCCGGCGAGGAACCCGATCGGGAGCCCGAGGAAGGGGATGACGAAGAAGCCGACGACCGCCGCGGCGATCGCGACGTAGACCGGCCACATCGGCACCTCGGCCGCGTGGAGACGGCGCCCGGTGAGGACGTAGCTGGCGGTCATGCCGGCCGCGCCGAGCAGGAGCACGATCCCGAAGGCGACCCAGGCGGGCCAGCCGCCGACCACGATCGCCCAGACCAAGGTCGCGATGACGATCGTGATGGTGCCGGGCAGGATCGGCACGATGATGCCGGTGAGGCCGACGGCGTAGGCGAGTCCGGCGAGGACCGTGACGATGATCTGGACGGTCAGGGAATCGACCACGAGGTCCTCCGGGGCGCGGGAGCGGATGGGGCCTCGTCGATCCTATCGGCGACCCGTCAGGGCAGGCGCACCACCTGGCCGGCCCAGGAGAAGCCGCCGCCGAAGCCGACCAGCGGCGCGGTCGCGCCGGCGGGGATCCGCCCGGCCTCGCGCATCCGCGAGATCGCCAGCGGGATCGTCGCGGCGGAGGTGTTGCCGGAGGTGATGATGTCGTCGGCGACGATCGCGTCCTCGCGCGGCCCGAGCGCGGCGGCGAGCGGCTCGATCATGCGCAGGTTCGCCTGGTGGGGGACGAACACGTCGATGTCCTCCATGGTCAGCCCGGCGGCCTCGACGATCTGCTTCGAGATCTTCGGCGCCTCGCGCGCCGCCCAGCCGAGCACCTGCCGTCCCTGCTGGGAGAAGGCGGGCTTCTCGCCGTTGATGGTGACGGCGTCGGCGAGCTCGGGGACGGTGCCCCACACGACCGGCGCGATGCCCGGCTCCTCGCTCGCGGTCAGCACCATCGCGCCCGCCCCGTCGGCCGTGAGGATGCAGGTGGTGCGGTCGGTGTAGTCGGTGACGGCGGAGAGCTTCTCCGCGCCGATGACGAGGGTGGTGGTCGAGGCGCCGGTGCGGATCGACATGTCGGCGACGGCGAGGGCGTGCTCGAAGCCGGAGCAGGCCGCGCCCACGTCGAAGGCGGCCGGGGCGGGGATGCCGAGCCGCTGGGCGACGCGGCCCGCGGCGCTCGGCGAGCGCTCGTGGTTCGAGCAGGTCGCGACGATGACCTGCGTGATCTCGGAGGGGTCGACGCCCGCGTCGGCGAGCGCGTTGCGTCCGGCGATCGCGGCGAGGTCGCCGACGTCGACCCCGTCGGCCGCGATGCGCCGCTCCTCGATGCCGGTGCGCTGGCGGATCCACTCGTCGCTGGTCTCCACGAGCCGCTCGAGGTCGGCATTGGTCATCACGCGGTCGGGCCGGTGGTGGCCGGTGCCGAGGATCCTCGAGCCGGCCGCGGGGGCCTGGGCGGCGAAGGGACGGGGGCTCGTCGTCATGGCGGTCTCCTGACAGGGGCGGGGTGATCCTCACGATGGTAGTGCGGGTGGGGTGTGTACCGTTCCGCCCGTGAGCGAGCTGGCGAGCCTGGGCGTGGTGGGGGTGGTCGGAGGGCTCGGCGTGTTCGCCGTGATCTTCCTGCCCGCCTGCTGGCTGCAGCGCCGGCGCTTCGGCCGGGTGCGACCCGCGGCTGGCCGCTCGGCATCGCCGTGATCTGCGTGTACACGATGACGCTCGCGGGGCTCACGATCGCCCCGGCTTACGACGTGGCGCTGACCTGCCGCTCCCGCACCGGCGGCGTCGCGCCTGGACCCCTTCCACACGCTCACGGCGAGGACGGGCTTCGCGCTGGCGCAGGCGGCGCTGAACACGGCGCTGTTCGTGCCGCTGGGGCTGATCCTGCGCGGGGTGCTCCGACTGGATACGACGGCGTCGGTCGCCACCGGCATCTTCGCTCTCGGCGCTGATCGAGCTCACCCAGTACACCGGCGCGTTCGGGATCTACCCCTGCGGGGTGCGGATCGCGGACATCGAGGACCTGCTGGCGAACACGCTCGGAGCCCTGGTGGGGGTCCTCCTCGCCCCGCTGCTGACCCGCTGGAGGGTGCCGCTGTTCGTTCACGAGCACGCCGAGTCCGCGGACCCCTGGGAGCACTGTCGGGAGCTGTGGCACGGGGGCGAGGAGGACCCGGAGGTCACTGAGCGGACCAGCCCCCGTCGGAGGCGAGGACCTGGCCGTTGATGTTCTCGGCGTCGTCGCTGAGCGACCAGGTGATCGAGCTCGCGACGGTCTCCGCGGTCGCGACCGGTGGGATGAGGCCGAAGAAGGGGCCCAGGCGCTCGGCGGCGAAGTCGGAGCGGATCCCGCCATCGATGCCGGTGGCGGTGGGGCCGGGAGCGACGGCGTCGGTGCGGATCCCCTTGGGGGCGTAGAGCACGGCCGTCGAGCGGGTCAGGCCGATGACGGCGTGCTTGCTCGCGGTGTAGGCGGTGCCGGCGGCCGCCGCCGCGCGCCCCGCCTCGGAGGTGACGTTCACGATCGCGCCGCGGCCGGCCTCGTCGCGGACCCGTCGGGCGGTGGCGCCCCCGATGCCGGAGGTCGGTGCTCCCGGCGCTGCGCTGAGCGCCTCGCCTCGGAGCAGGTCCACCAGCAAGACGAGGGTCGCAGACCTGACGGTGCTGAAGAGCCCTCGCCCCACCCGGGGTGGCCTCAGGCCGTGACGGTCAGGGTCGAGCGGGAGTCGGCGCCGCGGCGCACGTGGATCTGCTCGGCGATCTGGGACTTCATGTCGCCGACGTGGCTGACGATCCCGACGGTGCGGCCGCTCTCGGCGAGCCGGCCGATCTCGCGGACGACGGTCTCGAGGGTCTCGGGGTCCAGGGAGCCGAAGCCCTCGTCGATGAAGAGGGTCTCCATCTGCACGCCGCCCGCCTCGCCCATGACGATGTCCGCGAGCCCCAGCGCGAGCGCGAGGGAGACGAAGAAGGTCTCGCCGCCGGAGAGGGTCTCGGGCACGCGCACCTGGTCGGTGCGGCGGTCGAGGACCAGCAGGTCCAGTCCGGTCTTCCGCGCGCCGCGGGCGCCGCGGTCGCGCTGCAGCTCGAGCTCGGAGCCCGAGAACAGGGCGAGGCGGGCGTTGGCGGCGTCGATCACGGCGTCCAGCCGCCACATGAGCACGTAGGTCGACAGTCGCACCCGCTCGCCGTCGGCGGAGCGGCCGGTGGCGAGGTCGGCGACGCGCACCACGACCCCGGCGTCCTCGCCGACGGCACGGACCTGCTCGGAGGCGGCGGCGAGGGCCTCGCGGGCAGTGCCGGCGCGCTGGGCCACGCCGGCGCCGCGGGCGGCGAGTCCAGCGGCCTCGCGTGCGGCGGCCTGCGCGGCGGCGAGGGTCTCCGCCGCGTCCTTGACCACGACGTCGGCCTGCTCACGGGCCTCGTCGGTGGCGACGGTGTCCGCGATGCCGTCCTCGGCGAGACCGTCGGCGAGGCGGGTCTCGTCGACGGCGCGGGTCTGGACCTGCTTCTGCGACCGGGTGCGCTCCGGGGCGGGCAGAACCGCGGCGCGAGCGGTCTCGGCGGTGGCGAGGCCGCTGGCGGCGAGGGCGCGGTCGGCCTCGGCGGCGAGCTCGGCGGCGGAGCTCTCGGCCTGGACGCGGGCGCGCGGCGCCTCGCGGAGCGCGGTCGCGGCGCGGGCGCGGGCGGTGTGGCCGCGGCGGCGCTCGGCGATGGAGCCGTCCTCGCCGCGGGCCTCGTCGATCCGGGTGCGGTCGGCGGCGAGCGCGCGGCCGGTCTCGTCGATGCCGGTGCGCTCACGGGTGACCTCGAGGGCGAGCGCCTCTTTGGCGCGTGTGGCCTTCTCGGTCTCGGCGTCGAAGGTGTTCAGCCGCGCCTCGAGCTCGTCGGCGCGGGCGGCGGCGGTGGTCGCGGCGGTGACGGCGGCGGTGCGGGTCCCGACCTCGGCGTGGGCGGTGTCGGGGGTGTGCTCCCCGGCGTCCTCGCGCCGCGGCGAGCTCCCGCTCGGCGAGAGCGAGGGCCTGTGCGTCGGCGGCCTGCGCCTGCTCGGCGGCGCGGCGGGCGGTCTCGGCGGCCTCGACCTGCTCGGGGCTGACGGCGTCCTCGGAGGGGTCCGCGGGGTGGGGGTGCTCGTGGGAGCCGCAGACGGGGCAGGCGGCCTCGTCCTCGAGATCGGCGGCGAGCTCGGCGGCGATCCCGGCGAAGCGGCGCCGACGCGGCGCGGCCTCCTCCTCGGCGCGGGTGCGCGCGGTGCGCAGGGAGCGCTCGGCCGTCTCCTTGGCCTTCGCGACCGCTTTGACCTGGGCATCCGCGGCGGTCGCGGCCTTCAGCACGTCCTGCGCGGCGGCGAGGGCGAGCCGCGCCTCGGCGAGACCCGAGGCGGCGGTGCGGGCCTCCTCGCGCGCGGTGACGAGGGCGGAGCGGGCGACCGGGCGCTCCTCGAGCCGGTCACTCGCGGCCTTCAGCTTCTCCTCCCGGGCCGTGAGCGTCTCGCGCCGGGCGTCGAGCCGCTTCTCCCGCTCGGGCGGCGCGGTCTCGACGTCGACGAGATCCCTCAGTTCGCCGGCGGCGCCGGTCGCCTCGTCGGCCGCGGCGGCAAGTGCGACGGCGGGGTCCTGGGCCCCCTCCGCGAGGAGGTCGACGAGGTCGGGGTGCGCGGGACGCGTCTGTTCGGCACGCGCGGCGAGGGCCTCGATCGCGGCGGACGCGGACTGGGCGGCGGTGTCGCGTCGCCGCGGCACCTCGACGACGGGGCGGGCGGTCTCGTCGCGCTCGAGCGCGGCCGACGCCTTCGCAACCTCGGGCTTCTCCGTCTCGAGACGGGTCGCGAGCTGGTCGAGCTCTCGGCGGCGGTCGATCCGGGTGCGGGCGGCGCGGGCGGCCTCGGCGGCAGTTCGCGCGGTCTGCTCCACCTCCTGCGCCGCGGCGGAGCCGGCGGCGGTCTCGGTCGCGCGGGCGGTGACCTGCGCGAGCTGAGCATCGGCCGCGGCGGCGAGGGACTCGAGGCGCAGTGCGGCGGCGTGCTCGGTGAGCGCAGCGGAGTCCTCGTCCTCGAGGGCGACGGCCTCGGTGAAGCGGGCCAGCGCCGTGCCGAGGGTCTGCTGGGCGGCGTCGACCTGGCGCTTCGCCTGTTTGCGCATCTCCTCGAGCCGCTTCTCGACGGCGCTGTAGGTCTCGGTGCCGAAGACGCGCTGCGGCACCTGCTGGCGCTCCCCGGTGCCGGCGCGGAGGAAGCGGGCGAACTCGTTCTGGGGCGACAGGACGGTCTGGGTGAACTGCTCGCGGGTGAGGCCGACGGCGCGGCCGCACCTCGCGGCCCACCTCGTCGATGCGGCTCGCGATCACCTCGCTGTCGTCGCCGGCGCCGGCGGTGTCGGCGATCGCGGCGGGCAGGGCCTGCGGGGACCCGATCCGCCACATCAGGGCCTTGGCCTGCTCCTTCGTGGTGCCGGTGCCGCGCGGCTTGGGGCGCTGGAACTCCGGGGAGCGCCGCACGCGGTGCAGTCCGGAGGGGGTCTCGAAGACGAGGTCGACGATGCTCGGCTCCGTCGGCGCGGCGAACTGGGAGCGGATCCGGTCGGCGCTGGTGGCGGAGCCGGCGACCTGCCCGTAGAGGGCGTAGACGATCGCGTCGAGGATCGTGGACTTGCCGGAGCCCGTCGGCCCCTCGAGCAGGAAGGTGCCGGAGGCGCCGAGGGCGGCGAAGTCGATCTCGACGGTGCCGGCGAAGGGGCCGATCCCGGTCATGCGGAGGTGGTGGAGCTTCACGAGGCCTCCTGCTGGCGGCGGACGGCGGAGTAGGCGCGCTCGAGCACGTCGTGCTCCGCCTCGGTGGGGTCTCCGCCGGTGACGTGGGCGAGGAACTCGTCCATCACCTCCAGCGGGTTCTGCTCCCGGCGCACCACCGGGGTGCCGGCGCTCGCGGCGCGGCCCTCCGGGGCGTACTCGGTCAGGAGCAGGTGGGGGTAGGCCTCGCGGAGCCGCTCCTGCAGGTGGGCGGGGCGGGCGGGGTCGGTGACGACGGCCTTCAGCCAGTCCCCGGCGTGCTCGTCCCGATGGGCGAGGATCTCCTCCAGGGTGCCGCGCGGCTCGGTGAGACGGCGTGGGACGGGGGTCTCGAGGCGGCGCACGGCGACCTCGGCCCGCTCCCCGTCGGCCCCGGGAGCGCCGAGCTCGACGAGGAGGACGGACTTGCGGTGGTCGCGCTCGGAGAAGGAGAAGGCGAGCGGGGAGCCGGAGTACCAGGCGGGGGCGCCGACGCCGCGGGTGAGGTCCTGGCGGCCGTGGAGGTGGCCGAGGGCGAGGTAGTCGATGCCGCCGAGCACTCCGGCGGGGACGGAGTCGACGCCGCCGACGGAGAGGTCACGCTCGGAATCGCTGGCCTCGCCGCCGGTGACGAAGGTGTGGGCGAGCACGACGGTGCGGGCACCGGGCCGGGCCGCGGCGCGCTCGCGCACCCGGTCCAGGGCCGCGCGGGTGACGGCCTCGTGGGCGCGGGGCGGCGGCTCCTCGCCCGCGCGAGCGAGCTCGGTGCGGGCGCGGTCCGGCTCGAGATAGGGCAGACCGAAGAACAGCACCTCGCCGTGCTCGTCCTCGACGGAGACGGGATGCTCGATCCCGGGCAGGTCGGTGAGCAGGTGGATGCCGGCGCGCATCAGGGAGCGGCCGAAGCCGAGCCGCTCCGGGGAGTCGTGGTTCCCGCTGGTCAGCACCACGGTCGCGCCGGTGTCGGCGAGGCGGGCGAGGGCCCGGTCCAGGAGGGTCACGCCGCTCACCGCGGGCACGGCACGGTCGTAGACGTCGCCGGGGATCACGACCACGTCCCACCCCTCGGTCTCGACGAGGTCGACGAGCCAGTCGAGGAAGGCGGCCTGGTGCTCGTGCAGGTCGACCTTGTGCAGGGTGCGGCCCAGGTGCCAGTCCGAGGTGTGCAGGATCTTCATGTCATCGAGCCTAGGGGTGGGGTGCGACGGACGAGGGACGGGCGCGCGGCATCAGAAGGGCGGCGGACCGTGGTCGCCCCATCCCTCCGGCGGGGGCTCCGGGGGTGCGGGGCGGAGCGGCGGAGTCCCGTCGCGCGGGGGTGCCGCGGGTCCCTGCTCGGCGTCTGGTCGCGGCTCGGTGAGCGGGCCGGGGCTGGGGCAGGACGGCGGGCCCGCCGTCGGCGGAGGTCCGGGTGGGACCTGGGTGTGGAGCGTCGGCTCCACGATCGGCGCTCGTGGGCGGGGATGATGCCCGTCGGGACGGTCCGGTGGACCGACAGGGCTGGTCGCGGGGTCGCCGGCGTGGGCGCCGCGCAGGAAGCCGGTCCAGGCGGCGGTGAGCGACTCGACCATCTCGAGGCTGGCGTGGTCGAGGTCGTCGAGGACGGTGACGGCGTCGCCGTGGCGGCCGATCGTCCAGCGGGTGCGGCCCGGCTTGCCTGCCTGCGTGTGGAGCCGGGTGGGGTCCAGCAGGCCGTTCGTCTTGTCGAGGTGGTCTCGCCAGCACAGCAGGTGCAGGTTCTCGACCTCGGTGGCGCCGCCCTCGCCCGGGGTGCCGCGCAGGCACTCCTCGATGTGGTCGCACTCGGAGGCCCAGGAGGTGGGGCGCGTGCATCCGGGGACGGCGCACTGCCCGTTGCGGAGCCGGAGGTGCTCGAGCATCGCGGGGGTGGGGGTGACGCGGTCGGCCGGGAGCGGGAGGAAGGCGCCGCCGCTCGCGCTGGTGAGGACGCGGTGCCAGACGGTGCAGCCGCCGGCGAGGGAACGCGCCATCGAGGGCGGCGCGGGGTGACGCCGTCGAGCATGCCGGGCTGGTCGGAGGCGCCGAGCAGGGTCAGCACGGGCACGGTGACGTTGAGGCGGAACCGCTCGGCGGGGACGGCGACCCCGTC
Source organism: Brachybacterium sp. GPGPB12 (assembly GCF_038396325.1). Taxonomy (NCBI): domain Bacteria; kingdom Bacillati; phylum Actinomycetota; class Actinomycetes; order Micrococcales; family Dermabacteraceae; genus Brachybacterium; species Brachybacterium sp. GPGPB12. The sequence continues at coordinate 1,863,678 of NZ_CP149573.1, forward strand.
GACGTCGAGGTCGGCGGTGTCGATCAGGGCGTAGCGCGCCGGGTGAGCGGAAGGGCCCTGCCGGTCTCGAGGACGACGCCGTCAGGGTCGTGCGGGATCGGTGTGCCGCCGCGGAGCGCCGCACGCCGCGCCGCCTGGACGGCGCGGGCGGACTCGTCGATCGACTTCCACCGGGCGAGGATCTCGGGGATCGGGCCCGTGATCCTCAGGGTCCCGGTGCCGGCCTCCGCGCCGGGAAGCGACTCGACGGTGCGTTCGAGCGCGGCGACGAGATCGGGACGGCTCTCGCGCTCGGCGAGATGCTCGATGAGGGCGCGCAGGAGCGTGAAGAATCGTTCCGGGCTGATATCCGTGGACCATGTCGAGATCACGGCATCGAGATCCCTCCTGGAGGATTCGGAGAGCTTCTGCGAGGTCTTCAGCATCTTCTGGAACCAGGCCGACGGCATGCTTCCGGATTCGAGGTTCTCGAGGGTGCGCGGGAAATGGTTCACGGCCTGGTACGCGTCGCGCAGTCGCCAGCTCGCGGCACTGCGAGTGACCCTGAGGCCGAGTGCGGCGCGGAGCGTCTCGACCTCGTCGAGCTCGCAGGCATCCTCGTACTCGCCCTCGAACTCGTGCAGGGCGGCGAGGGCGCGGTACTGCGCAGCGAGCGCGAGGGCAGTGGCGCGCTCCGCATCCCACACGCGCTGCGCGGCCTCGCTCAGGGCGGGGTCGTCGGCGCGACCGCCGAGATCGGGCAGCGCGGCACGAGTACGAGCCTGGCGTGCGCCAACCCGGCGGAAACGTGCAGGAAGCGACGCGATCAGGGCATCGTCGACGGGGTCCGGGGAGGTGGTGGCAGGGGCCGACGGCGATGCCGTCACCGCCGGCGACGAGGCGGGAACCGAGGGCAGGGCGACCTCCAGTGCGGAGGTATCGGGTGCGGCGGCATCCGACCGCTCGGAACGCACCGCGTCGCGTGCGTCGTCGGCGACCTCATCGCCCGACGGATGCTCCGGTCGCGTGATGCTCATCGGTCCCTCCTCCCCCTCCGCGTCGGCGACGCATCGGTGCACCGCCCCTTTCGATCCGACCACTTCACAATAGTGACCGACACGGACAGAAGAAAGGTCCGGGAGGAATATGTGGATAACTTTCTGATCGAGTGGCGCATCTCGACCGCTATACGCCCCTCCATCCACACCCTCCCTCCACAGAACCCCCTTTTCCACAGCGTCATCCACCGGTTCTCGAGGGGTTCGCGTCGTCTGTCGGACCTCTGCGGTAGAGAGGCATCGGCTCCGGACATCCCGGCCCCTCCCCCGCCGCGTGGCCTACACTCGGCCACTGGACACGGGGTGCGCCCGAGGCGCTGAGATCACACCCGTGGAACCTGATCTAGTTCGTACTAGCGAAGGGATGTCCGCATGAGCTCGGATCCTTGCACCCTCTTTCCCGCTGCCCTCCCCCGCGTCGCCGCGCCGGGTCGACTCGCGTCCGGCCGGCCAGCGCCATCGGCCCCGCGCGTGCTCTCGATCGCGGGCACGGACCCGACGGGAGGCGCCGGCACCGCGGCGGACCTCAAGTCGATCACCGCCGCGGGCGGCTTCGGCATGGCGGCGGTGACCGCGGTCGTCGCGCAGAACACCCACGGCGTGAGCGACATCCACGTCCCTCCCGCGCAGTTCCTCGCCGCGCGGCTCCGCGCGGTCTCCGACGACGTCGAGCTCGAGGCGGTCAAGACCGGCATGCTCGGCACCGCCGAGATCATCGAGGCCGTCCGGACCTGGCTCTCCGCCCATCCGCCGCGGGTGCTCGTGGTCGACCCGGTGATGGTCGCGACCAGCCGCGACAGGTCGCTGGAGCCCGAGGCGGAGCAGGCGATGATCCGCTTCTGCTCCCTCGCCACCGTGGTCACCCCGAACATCGACGAGCTCGCCGTCCTCACCGGCGAGCCCCGCGCGCACGACGAGGACGAGGCCCTCGCCCAGGCCGCCCGCTGGTCGGAGGCGACCGGCGTCGCGGTCGTGGTGAAGACCGGCCACCTCGACAGCCGTGCGGTCACCAACACCTGGATCGCGGCCGACGGGACCCGCCACCGGGTGCACTCCACGCGGGTGGACACGACGAGCACGCACGGCACCGGTCGCTCCCTCGCGGCGGCGCTCGCGACCCGGCTCGGCGCCGGCGAGGACCCGGCCACGGCGCTCGCCTGGGTCACCGACTGGTCGCACGAGGCGATCGCGCACGGCGCGGCACTGCAGGTCGGGAGCGGGAACGGTCCCGTCGACCATGCGCACCGGGCACGGCGCCTCGCGGCGGGATCGGCCGCACCGTGGGTGGCGACGGGCGCGGTGCCGGACCGGTGGGAGGAACCGGCGCAGCTCGCCGCCCTGGTCACGGCCGACGGCCCCGCCGCCTCCGTCCCGCCCGTCGGCCCGTGGACCGAGGCGCTGTGGGCGGCCGGGGCGCCGCTCGCCGGCGCGATCGAGGGCTCCGGCTTCGTGGCGGCGCTGGTGGACGGGAGCCTGCCCGAGGGGCAGTTCTCCTTCTATCTCGCGCAGGACGCGCACTACCTGCAGCGCTACTCCCGCGCCCTCGCGACCCTGGCCGAGATCTCGGAAGCCCCTGCCGCGCGGGAGTTCTGGTCGGACTCCTCCCGGCACTGTGTGGACACCGAGCTCGAGCTCGCACCGCGCCTGGCTCGCGACCCGCCCCGACGCGGCAGAGGTGGCCGTCAGCCCGGTGACCAGCGCGTACACCGACTTCCTGCTCGCCCGGGCGCTCGGCGACCCGACGGCCGTCGGAGCGACCGCGGCGCCGCCCTGCTTCTGGCTGTACGCGCAGGTCGGGGCGAGCCTGCCCGAGGTCCCGGACGAGCACCCCTACGCGGGGTGGCTCCTGACCTACCGCGACCCCACCTTCGTGGAGGGGGTGCGCGGGGCGCTCGGCGTCGTCGAGCGCGAGCTCGAGGCCGCCGATCCCGCCGTGCGGGCCGAGGCGGCGCGCGCCTTCCTCCTCGCCTGCCGTCACGAGCTGGAGTTCTTCGAGCAGGCACGACGTGTGGACTCCGCCGCCGTCTCCCCGGCTCCGGCCCTCGCGGGGGCGACCCGATGACCGCCGCCTCGATCCCCGCGACCGGCACCCGCGCCCTGCCGCCCGAGGGCCGGGCCGCGCGCGCGCCGGCGTGGTCGGAAACTTCATCGACAACATCCATGTGTTCCTGCCGGTCACGGCGCTGGCCCCGGCGATGCTCGTGATCGCGGGCCCGTCGGCGACCGCGTCGGCGGCGGCTCTGATCATCGTCGCGATGTCGCTGGGCCGGCCTGTCGGCGGGGTGGTGTTCGGGCGGATCGCGGACCGCATGGGGCGCACCCGCACCACCCGTCTTGCGATCGCGGGCACCGCGGCGTGCGCGCTCGCGATCGCCCTCGTCCCCACCCACCAGGTGCTCGGCCCGGGCACGGTCGCGCTGATCCTGGCGCGCGCTTCCTCGGCGGGATCTTCGTGGCCGGCGAGTACTCCGCCGCGATCCCGCTGGCGATGGAGTGGTCGATGCCGCGGCGGCGCGGACTGATGAGCGGGCTGATCCTCTCGATGGCGCCGTGGGCGCAGGCCACGATCGCCTTCGCCGTCGCGGCGCCGCTGGCGATGCTGGGACCGGAGCAGTACGCGGTCTGGGGGTGGCGGGCGCTGTTCGTCGCGGGCGCGGCGCTGTCGATCGGGATGATGCTCTACTACCGGCGGCACGTGGTCGATGCGCCGCAGGCCCGGCGAGCACCGGCGTCGGCCGCCCCGTCGGCCCCGCGACCGGGCCTCCGCAGCCTGCTCACCGGACGGTGGGCGTCCGCGTTCTGGGCGGCGTTCGTGCTGATGACGGGGCTGTGGTCGCTCACCGACTCGACCGTGCTGCTGCTGACGGCCCGGCTGTCCACCGACTCGCCGATCGCCCCGGAGGCGGTGCCGCTGGTGATGGGCGCGGCCTCGATCGCGCAGGCCCTCGTGATGGTGCTCGCGGGGCACCTCTCGAGCCTCGTCGGGAGGCGCCTCCTGCTCGTGGTGTGGGGCGCGGTCGCAGGGCTCGTCGGACCGGTGCTGTGGTGGGCGGCGGTCACCGCGCCGACCCTCGCCGTCGCGGCGGCCGCTCGCCGCGCCGCTGCAGGTCGCGACGGTCTCCGCCTACGGTCCGATCGCCGCCTATCTCTCCGAGCGGTTCCCCACCGCGATCCGCTCGACCGGCTACGGCTCCGCCTACAGCCTCTCCCTCGTGCCGCCGGCGCTGTACCCGTTCTACGTGCCGGCGCTCGAGCCGGCGCTCGGCCGGCACGCCACCGTGATGGGGATGGTCGCGCTCGGCGGGTCGCTCGTGGTGGTCGGGGCGGCGCTCGGCCCGCGGCTCTCCCCGCGCGAGATCGACGCGGACCTCGACACGGTCGCCGAGCGGAGCACGCGATGAGCCCCGCCGACGACCCCGATCTCGCCCGCGCCCTGCCCGTCCTGGCGGCGGTGCGGGAGGCGGCACCCCTGGTCCACTGCCTCACCGCGACCGTGTCGATGCAGCTGGTGGCCGACGGGTCGCTCGCCGCCGGGGCGCGGCCGATGATGACCGAGACCGCCGTCGAGGCGCCCGTCGTCACGACCGTCGCGGACGCGCCGCTGATCAACCTCGGCACGCTCTCGACCGACGCGATGGACGGCATCCCCGCCACCGTCGCGGTCGCGCGGGAGGACGGCCGGCCGTGGGTGCTGGACCCGACGGCGATCGGGATCGCCCCGGTCCGCACCCCGCTCGCGCGGCGGCTGATCGCGCGCCGGCCGACGGCGGTGCGGGGCAATGCCTCGGAGATCCTCGCCCTGGTGGGCGAGGCGGGAGGCGGGCGGGGCGCGGACTCGACCGCCGCCGCGGAGTCCGCCGCCGGCGCCGCCGCCGAGGTCGCCCGCAAGCACCGGCGGGGCCGTCGCCGTCTCCGGCGCAGTGGACCTGGTGCTGGATGCGAGCCGCGAGGCCCGGCTCGCCCGCGGCTCCGCGCTGCCGCCGCGCGTGACCGGGACGGGGCCGCCTGCTCGGGGCGCTGACCGCCGCCTGCACCGCCGTCTGGGAGGATCCCTTCGAGGCCGCGCTCGCCGCGACCACCTGGATGGCCCTGGCCGGGGAGCGCGCCGCATCGCGCGCGACCCGACCCGGCGACTTCCGCATGCACCTGCTCGACGCCCTCGACGAGATCGGAGACCTCCCGTGAACGCCCGCCCCCTCGACCTGCGCGCTATCTCGTCACCTCCGGCACGGGCCCGCGCACCGTCGAGGTCGCCGCCGAGGCCGCGGCGGCCGGGGCCGGGGTCGTGCAGGTGCGGGCGAAGGAGGCGAGCACGCGGGAGCCGCTCGAGCTCGTCCTCGCCGTCGCCGAGGCCGTCCGCACGGCGAATCCCACGACGCGGGTGCTGGTCGACGATCGGGCCGACGTCGCCGCGGCGGCCCGGGCCCGCGGGGCGCACGTGCACGGGGTCCACCTCGGCCAGGACGACCTGCCCGTCCCCGACGCCCGCGCCCTGCTCGGCCACGACGCGGTCATCGGGCTGACCACGGGCACGCTCGACCTGGTCCGCGACTCGGCCGACGTCGCCTTCGACCTCGACTATCTCGGCGCCGGGCCGTTCCGCCGCACCCCCACGAAGGACTCCGGCCGCGAGCCGCTGGGCGTGGACGGCTACCCGGCGCTGGTGCGCGCGACGATGTCGCCGATCGTCGCGATCGGGGACATCACCCCGGCCGACGCCCCGGCGCTGTCCCGAACGGGCGTCGCCGGGCTCGCGCTGGTGCGCGCGGTGATGGACTCCCCGACCCCGCCGCGGCGGTGCGCGAGGTGCTCGACGGGATGGGCGGCCGGACCCGGCGCTGACGAGGCCGTGACAACGCCCGGGCTCCGGCGTAGCGTCGGACCATGACTGCTGATGCTCCCGCCCCCGATGCTGCGACCTCCTTCGACGTGATCGTTCTCGGCGGCGGGGCGGTCGGCGAGAACGTCGCCCAGTACGCGACCGAGGGCACCGACCTCACTGCAGCGATCGTCGAGGGCGAGCCGCTGGGCGGCGAGTGCTCCTACTACGCCTGCATGCCCTCGAAGGCGCTCGCTGCGCCCCTCGCCGTCGCCGACGCCGCCGCGCACCTGCCGGGCATCACCACCCCCGAGGTCGACGCCGAGGCGCCGCTGGCCCGGCGCGATACCTGGGTCTCCCACTACTCCGACGAGGGCCAGGTCTCCTGGGCCGAGGGGGGCGGGGCGCACGTGGTGCGCGGGCACGGCCGGCTCGTCGGCGAGCGCGAGGTCGAGGTCAGCGGGGCCGACGGACGCGCCCCGCGGCGCCTCGTCGCCGAGCGCGCCGTCGTCCTGGCCACCGGATCCGTGCCCAGGATCCCCGCGGAGCCGCGGGACCTCGCGCCGTGGACCTCGCACGATGCGACGGGCGTGGTCGAGGTGCCGGACGAGCTGGTGATCGTCGGCGGCGGCGTGGTCGCGGTCGAGGCCGCGACCTGGATGGCCGCGCTCGGCTCCCGGGTCACGATGCTGGCGCGCGGGGACGCGCTCGCTGCGAGGAATGGAGCCGTTCGCCGGCCGCCACGTGCTCGAGGCGCGCGCGGCCTCGGCGTCGACGTGCGTCTTGGGGCCTCGGTCGTCGGCGGGGTGCGCGAGGGCGCCCGGGAGACGGGGCTGGGACGGGTGCACGGCGGCCGGGTGCGGCTCGAGGTCGAGCCCGACGGCCGTCGCGACACCCTCGAGGCCGACGAGGTGCTCGTCGCGACCGGGCGCCGGCCGCGCCTGGACGACGTGGGCCTCGAGTCCGTCGGCCTGTCCCCCGAGGACGTCACCGGCGGCGGGACGTCGCCGGATTGGTCGCACGCGGTGGGAGATGCGAGCGGGGAGACGCCGCTGACCCACTGGGGGAAGTACCGCGCCCGCGTGATCGGGCAGCGGATCCTCGCCGCCGCGACCGGAGAGGCGGCGGAGCCGGTGCCCGACCAGGTGCCGGTGCCGCAGGTCGTGTTCACGGACCCGCAGGTCGCGGCCGTCGGCCTCACCGAGGCGGAGGCCCGCGAGGCAGGGCACCGGGTGGTCACCGCGCAGGTGCCCTTCAGCGGGGCGGCCGGCTCCGCGCCGCTGCGCGACGACGTCACCGGCACCGCGCAGATCGTCGTCGACCTGGAGACCCGCACCCTGGTGGGTGCCACGTTCGTCGGCCCCGAGGCCTCCGAGTCGCTGCACGCGGCGACGATCGCGATCGTCGGCGCGGTGCCGGTGCACGTCCGCGCCATGCGGTGCCGAGCTACCCGGCCGCCTCGGAGCTGTGGCTGCGACTGCTCGAGGAGAGCGCCGCGGGCGCGCGGGCCGGCTGAGCCGAGTCCGCTCCCTTCCCCGTCGGCGGCTCCTCCCTTCGGAGGAGATGACAGATCGCACTGGCGTCCGGTGCGCCGAGTCCGATGGGATGGAGGCCATCGACGCCCCACGGCCCCGGGAGGACCATGTTCCAGCGACTGCGCCGACAGCGGCGCTCGGTCGCGCGAAGCCCGGCGACGGCGGCGCGCTGAAGGACCTGCGCTGGTGGCAGACGCTCACCCGCACCCAGTTCGCCCTGGACCCCGATGACAGGGCAGGCCGCGAGGCGTCGTACATCGTGGACGTGCGCTATCTGGCCACCGAGCTCGAGGGCGGGAAGATCGCCGAGGGCGCGCGGCACGCGCCGTTCGCGATCTACCGCGACGGCCGACAGCTCCACATCGCGAACTCGCCGGTCGCCTTCGAGGTGCCGGGAGGGACGGTCGAGGTCGCGATCGGCGGCTACGGCCTCTCCCGGATGCACCTCGTCCCCTCGGACGACGGCCCGGCCAGGACCCTGCGCCCGCACCCCCGCTCGCTCGAGGGACTGCGCGCCCGCTTCGGCCGACGCCACCCGGGCGCGAGCCGCATGCTCGGCGCGATGGCGATCGTGGTGCCGCTGATCGGGCTGGTGCTGATGGTGCCGCAGGCCGCGGAGTTGATCACGAGCATCCCGCCGGTCGCCGAGCGGGTCGGGACCTTCACCTCGCCGATCCAGCTCGCCCGCCTGGCTGAACGTCACGGTCACCGTCGCCGGTGTGCTGGCCGCGGTCGAGCGCGCGCTCACCCTGCGCAACCACTGGCTGATCGACGCCGACACCACCTGGACCTCGTTCGTGTGAGCGTCGGGGCCGGCATGCCCCGACCGCCCCGGCCGAGCGCTCGAGGTCAGCGCCAGGCGCGCCGGGCCGAGGCGCTGACCAGGTCGACCAGCAGCGAGAGCAGCAAGAGCAGGGCCAGCACCGCGGTGAGCATCCCGGCGTGGTCGAAGGAGGCACGCTCGGATTCCAGCACCCGTCCGAGCCCTCCGGCGCCGACCACGCCCACCACCACCGTCTCGCGGATCGCGACCTCCCAGCGGTACAGGCCGTAGGCGGTGAACCGCCCGGTCACGGAGGGGAGCACCCCGTAGGAGAACGTCTGCACGGGCCCGGCGCCCAGCGCCTGCAGGGACCTGACCGGCTGGTGGTCCATGGTCTCGAGGGTCTCGGTGAAGAGCCGGCCCAGCACCCCGGCGTTGTAGAGCCCGAGGGCGAGGGCGCCGGGCGGCGGCCCCGGGAGCACCACGAAGAGCAGCAGCAGCGCCCACACCGGCGGGGACACCGCTCGGATCGCGAGCAAGACGATCCGACACAGCGCGGCGACCGCGCCGCGCGCGGCCCGGCCGACGGCCCCGGAGCGCCGAGGAACGCGGCGATCACCCCGATCACTCCGCCGACGAGGATCGCGATCACCGACATCTGCAGGGTCGCCGCGGCGTCCCCGAGCAGATCAGCCCAGGTGGACGGCAGGGTGGGCGGAAGCGCGTCCGCGATCAGCCGTCCGGCCCGCCGCCAGGTCTCCGGCGAGAGCGACCGTGCCAGGTCCAGGCGGAGGTACAGGACCGAGGCGACGCTCAGCAGGAGCGCGGCCGCGAAGGAGAGCCGCAGGCGGCCACCGACGGCGACGCCGTCCCCTCGCGACGCAGTCCCGGCCTCCCCGCCTCGTGCGCGCGCCTGGACGCCGCAGGCTCGCACTCCAGCGGTCGCACGCGAGCCCCAGCACGATGAGCACCAGGATCAGGGTCCACATGCGTTCGTAGTCCAGGCCGGCGAAGGCGGTGCCGAGCTCGAAGCCGAGCCCTCCTACGCCGATCATCCCCAGGATCACCGCCGAGCGCGGCGCGCAGTCGAAGCGGTAGAAGGCATAGGCGAGCAGATCGCCCCAGATCCTGGGCAACGTTCCGTAGCAGAAGGCCTGCAGGCGACCCGCGCCGGCGGCGATCAGCGAGTCGTGCGGGCCGGGGTCCGTCTCGTCGATGATCTCGGCGAACACCTTCGCCGTGATCGCGCCGAAGGGGATCCCCAGCGCCAGCACCCCCACCAGCGGGTCCCTCCCGAGCACCAGCAAGCAGGGCGATCCCCCACACCGCCTCATGGATCCCGCGCGGCGGCCGGCGCCGATCCGGGTGAGGAGCCAGCCCGTGCGCCCCCGCCGAGCCCTGGTCACCGGGGCGTCCCCCCACCAGGCCTCGCTCATCAGCACCCCGCCGACCACACCGATCACGGTGGCGAGGACGGTGCCCAGCAGGGAGAAGGCGACCGTAACGGCGGCGGCGTCCAGGCGCGCAAGAGGAAGGCGGGTGAGAGGTCCGGGTGCGCGCCGCCTCGGCGAACGCTCGCAGCGAGGGCCAGCCCGCAGGGTTCAGGACCGGTGCGCGCCCGATGCCCATCCCCCACAGCGACCACAGCACGAGCACCCCGGCGGCGAGCGCCCACCAGAGTGCGGCGCGCGGGCGATCGCTGCGGAGCGGGCGGGGCGTCGCCGAGGCCGGGACCGGCGCGCCGGGGGAGCCCTCCCTCATGCCCCGAGCCGGTACAGCGCGTCGCGGTGCGCGGCGGTGACCTCGCCGGCGGGCAGGTCGAACACGACCTCCCCACGTCGCAGACCCACGACGCGGTCGCAGGTCTCCTGAGCGGCCGCGAAGTCGTGGAGGCTTACCAGCAGGGTCCGTGCGTCACCGGCCACGACCTCGGTGAGCAGGTCCATGACGACGCGGGCGCGTCCGGGGTCCAGGCTCGCGATCGGTTCGTCGGCCAGCACCAGCGCCGGGTCCTGCACCAGCACCCGCGCCAGGGCGACCCGCTGCTGCTCGCCGCCGGAGAGCCGATCGGTGCGGGCGCCGGCGAGGTCCTCGATGCCCAGGCGACGCATCGCCTCCAGGGCGGGGCCCGGGTCGACCGGCCGCACCAGGGAGGCGAGCGATCGGGCCGTCCCCCATCGTCCGAGGCGACCGGCGCTCACGTTCTGCGGCGCGGTGAGGGGGCCGACGAGGTCCAGCCCCTGGTGGACGGAGCCGATGCGGGAGCGCACCGCACGCGACCCTCGTCGGGAGGCGGCGGCCAGGTCGACGCCGAGAACCTCCACGGTGCCGGCCGCGAGCGGTCGCGCACCGCGGCACAGGCCGAGCAGGGTGCTCTTGCCGGCGCCGCTCGGTCCGACCAGCGCGACCCGCTCCCCCGGTGCGATATCGAGCGTGGCGCTCAGCGCGGGGTCGGCGCCGTAACGGACCTCGACCCCGCGCGCCGCGACGGCCGTCGGAGCGGCGGCCGTCGGTGCGGCGGCCCCCGGCTGGGCGGTTCCCTTCCTGGCGGCTCCCGGCGCGGTGGTTCCCTTCCCGGTGTCGCGGTCCGGTCGCGGGACCCCGTCGGCCGACATCAGCCGATCAGCCCCAGCTCGCGTGCGACCTCCTCGATCTCGGTGTAGTTCGAGGCCTCGGAGGGGATGAGCCTCTCGCAGCCGTACTGCTCGAGGATCGCGGGGCCGGCGTCGGTCTCGTGGAGGGAGAGCATCGCGTCGGCGAGCCGCTGGCCGAAGCCGTCGCCGAAGCGCTCGTCGGCATCGCCTCGCAGCGACCAGTGGTAGTCGTGATAGGTCGGGGACTCGAGCACTTTGACGACCTTCTCCTCGTCGACGGTGCCGTCCTCGACAGCGCTGTTCCAGACCTGGCTGTTCAGGGCTCCGCCCTGGTAGGAGCCGGAGGTGACGAGCTCGAGGGTGATGTCGTGAGAGCCGGAGAAGCCCGCCTCCCCCTCGAAGTCCTCCTCGGAGACCCCGGCCTGGGAGAGGAAGTAGGAGGGCATCAGCCGGCCGGAGGTGGAGGTCTCCGAGCCGAAGGTGAATCGGGTTCCGGCGAAGGCGGTCAGTCCCTCCACGTCGTCGACCGGCGCGATGCCGGCCTCGGCGTTGGCGATGAAGATGCTGGTGAACACCTCGTCGATGTCGCGCTGGGCGATCACGATCGCGTCCTCGGCCTGCGACCGGGCCTGCACCCCGGTGAGCCCGCCGTAGAAGACGAGATCGAGATCCCCGGCGGCGAACAGGGAGACGGAGGCCGCGTAGTCGGGCACGGGCACGTACTCCACATCGAGGCCGAGGACGTCGGCGAGGTGCGCGGCGAGCGACTCCTCCCGTTCGGTGAGGACGTCGGGGTCCTGGTCGGGGATCGCACTGATCCGCGGCGTCCCGCCGCCGCTCCCAGCATCACCCGAGCACCCCGCGACGAGTCCGAGCGGGAGCAGGGCGAGCGCGCTGACGACGGCGCGCCGTCCGATCATGGCGAATACCTCCTGGGTCGCAGAATCCCCGCAGGCGTGCGGCGGGATCCGGTCCATCCTAGGAGGCCCCCACCGGCTGTGCAGGTCGGTCCATGCAGGTCAGCACCGGGTCCGACGGACCGCTCGGGCCCGGACTCGCGCGTCCGCCCGACCGCCCGTCCGTCCTACCGCCCGAGTCGGGCGTTCGTGGTCATCGCCCGGGCGGTCTGAGCAGGGTCGCGGGGATCAGGCCTCGGTGCCGGTGTAGAAGCCGTAGGTCGCGCCGGCCCGCCGCTGGGCGACGGCGGGATCCTCGCCGGAGGCCGCATGCGCGACGGCCCAGCCGTCGGCCGCTCCGCGGTAGAAGGAGCGGCCCTCGTCGGTGCCGGCCCAGGCCTCCGCCTCGGCCGGGGAGAGCGAGCCCTCCACCCCGCCGAGGTGGAGCGAGAGACCCAGCAGGCCGCCGTCCCAGCCCACCCCGGTCGCGCCCGGGCCGAAGGTCTCCCACATCTCGGCGGGGACGTCGGCGACGCGGCTGGTGTGCTCGAGCTCGAAGCTGGTGCGCTCGCCGTCGACCTCGGCCAGGCGCACGGTCAGCCACGACACGGAGCCCATGGCCTCCCAGGTCGCGGAGAACTCGGCGGCACCGGCCGACGCCGGCTCGCAGGCGGTGATCTCGCCGCCCGCATTGCCCTCGAACTGGTAGCGGCCGCCGAGGCGGAGGTTGCCGCTGACCGGCAGGAACCAGCGCTGGATGCGCTCGACCGAGGTGGCGGCCTCCCACACGTCAGCGAGGGCGGCGGGGTAGGTCTGCTCGAGGGACTGGACGTGCATCTGCTCGCCGTCGCGCTCCTCGGTGCGATAGGCGCGGGTAACGGACTGCAGCTGGGCGGGGACGTCGACCATGTCAGGTCTCCTTCTCGGTGGTGGGGGTCGTCGCGGCAGGCGGGGTGCCCGTCGCGGGGTCGGTGTGGGCGGGCGGGGTGCCCGTCGTCGCAGTGTCGGTGGAGTCGGCGGCGAGGCCGGAGGTCTCAGTGCGCTCGGCAGCGAGGCGGCGGGTGCGCTTGCCGCGGGCGAGCTCGGTGCCGAGCGCGTCGAGCTTCGGCGACCAGAACCGCTCGAACGGGGTCAGCCACTCCCTCGCCTCGCGCGGGCCGCGGGGGTCGAGGGCGTAGAGGCGGCGTCGGCCCTCCGGCCGGACGGTGGCGAAGCCGTGCTCGCGCAGGACGCGCAGATGCTGGGAGACGGCCGGCTGGCTGATCCCGAACTCCTGCCGCACGATCTCGCCGATCTCGCCCGCGCCGAGCTCCCCGTCGTCGGCGAGGAGCTCGAGGATCCGCCGCCGCACCGGGTCGCCGAGGACGTCGAGCGCGTGCATGCGCCCATGCTCCACCGTCACGCTCATATAAGCCAACCCTTATGCGACAAGGAGGCCGGCGGCGGCCCGACCCGGCCCGGCCCTGTTCCGCTCTGCCCGCCCTGCTCCGCGATGTCCGCCGCCTTGCAGGCCACACCCGGCCAGTTGTTCGACCTCCGGTACCAGAAAAGTGGTACCGCGCGTCGACGAACTCGACGGCCCGAGGGAGGTCGAGCAGTTGATCGACGTCCGGTACCAGAAAACTGGTACCGGACGTCGAACAACTCGGTGCTTCCGGGCCGCCGGGGGCGGAGCGGCGGGCAGGGCGACACGGCGCGGCGCGGCGCGGCGCGGCGGCGGGGCCGGTCAGCGGCGTCGCACCGCGAGCACGAGTCCGCGGTAGGCGAGGCCGACGGCGACGAGCACCAGGCCCGCCACGATCGTGCGACCGGGCGGCCGCGGCGACGAGCAAGACGCGCCGGCGAGGCCGAGCCACTGCATCCCCTTCGGGAACAGCCGCCACTGCCCGGCTTGGGTGAGCGCGGCGAGGTTCGCGACCGCGTAGTAGAGCGCGACGCCGAAGGACGAGGCGGCGATCGCGACCAGCACGTCGGAGGCGAGCGGCACCAGCGAGCACCACCGCGATGCCGGCCGCGGCCTCCGCCCGCCGCGGGACCGAGTACCGCTCGCTGACGTGCGCGAGCACGGGCGGCAGGTCCCGCTCGCGCGCCATGGCGAGCACGGTGCGGGAGATGCCCGCGACCAGCGCGAGCGCCGCGCCGGAGGCCGCCGCGACCGCGCCGATGGTCACCACCACGGCCCAGACCCCGCCCGCGCCGACCGCGTCCAGCGCCGCACGGAAGGGCGCCGGGCCCCAGCCCTGCTCGCCCGGTGCCGGACCCACCAGCACGAGGATCACCGACAGCACCAGGTAGAGCGCGCCGACCGCGGCGAGCGCGAGCAGGATCGCGCGAGGGATGGTGCGGCGCGGCGCGACGACCTCCTCGCCGAGGGTCGCCACCCGGGCGTAGCCGGCGAAGGCGAAGAACATCAGCGCCGCGGCCTGCGCGAGGGCGAGGACGATGCCGAGAGCGCCGCCCTCCCCCGCGCCGGCGACGGCCGCGAGACCGCCGTCCCACAGCCCGACGGCCTGCCCGGCGAGGGGGCCGGGCACCTCCCACAGCCCGGCACCGGCCCCGTCGCCCGCGCCTCCCGTCGGCCCGTCCGCCACGACCCCGGCGAGCAACCGCACCCCGGTCAGCACGAGCGCGGCGAGCGCGACCGTGACCAGCACCCGGGCGAGCACCGCGGTGCGGGTGATGCCGACCAGGTTCACGCCCGTCAGCACCACGACCAGGAGCGCAGCGACGGGTCGCTGGAACGGCTCGGGCACGAGATACGCGGCGACGACCAGCGCCATCGCCGCGCAGGAGGCGGTCTTGCCGATCACGAAGCACCAGCCGGCGAGAAACCCCCACCACGGTCCGAGCCGCTCCCGGCCGTAGTGGTAGGTGCCGCCCGCGGCGGGTGTCGCGCGGCGAGTAGGCGCGGTCGAGGTCGCATTGCACAGCGCGACCACGGCGGCGACCAGCACCGCCGCCGGGGCGAGCGACCCGGCGAGGTCCTGGGCGGCGCCGAGGGAGACGAAGGCACCGGCCCCGATCATCGAGGCGAGGCCGATCACCACCGCGTCGCGCAGTCCGAGGCGGCGGGAGAGGACGGCGGGAGAGGCGCCGGGACTCACAGCCGGTCGAAGCGGTACAGCCAGGCGGCGGTCTCGGCGCGGTCGACGCGGGCGTTCGGGCGGAGCTCGTCCCCGTCCACGATGCCCTCGTCGAGGCCCTCGGCCTGCGACCACGCGATGGCGTCGGCCTGCCCGTCACCGCTGGGCGACTCCACCGCGGGCGAGCCGGCCGCGGCGTACAGCGCCTCGGCGACCATGCCCCGGCTCAGCGCCGCGCTCGGGCGGAACGCGCCGCCCTTGTTGAGGGTGAGCACGCCCTCGGACTCGGCCCACAGCATCGCCTCGTAGTGCGGGTGATCGGCCTTCACGTCCTTGAACGGCGAGCTCGCGGGGACCTCCACCTCGGGACGGCCCGCCATCTCGTACAGGGCCGCGGCGAGGGTGACGCGGTCCGCGGCGCGGGTGGGACGGAAGGTGCCGTCCTCCCCACCGGGGACGATGCCGCCGCCGGCCGCCCACATGATCTCGTCGTAGTACGGGTGGTCGGAGCGCACGTCGGTGAAGTCCGGGAGGGTCGGCGCCTCCTCGTACCCGGCGTCCAGGCCCACGATCATCGGGTCGTGGTCGGAGGAGGCGAAGGGGCCCTCCTCGTAGAGATCCACCGCGTTGTTGTTGTGCCGGCCGTACTGGGCCATCACCGACTCGGGGCCGTTGATCTGCCAGTCGGTGGCGCCGGTGACGCGCTCGGCGGCCGACGGGGAGGCGATGACGTGGTCGAGCGAGCCGACCATGCCGCCGAAGCTGTAGGACCAGCCCTCCGGGTCGTGGGTCTCGCCGAGGTTGACGAAGCCCTGCTCGTAGAACGTCTGCAGGGGCTCCTCCTGGGTGTAGGAGTTGAAGTCTCCGCCGTGCAGGACGTCCTTCACGCCGAGCTCGGATGCGGTCTGCTCGCCCCAGGTCAGCGGCGCCTCGGCCTGCTGGAGGCGGGAGGTGCGGGCGTTGCCCTGGACCGGGTCGGCCGGGAGGCCGGAGTCCTCGGCGTCGGCCGAGCCCTTGGACTTGAAGTGGTTGATGGTGAAGAAGAACGGCTCGCCCTCGACCTGCTGGGCACCGTCGCCATCGATCGGCACGAACACCTGGCCGAGCGGCTCGCGGGCGTTGTCGAAGGCGGGGTCGTCGGCGAGGATCTGCATCTGCCCCTCGGGGCGCACCTCGGCGGGCTTGAAGATGATCGCGTTGGTGATCACGTCCTGGCCGCCGTCCAGACCCTGCTCGGCGTAGGCCTCGCCGGTGGGGACGTAGTCCCAGGTGCCCTCGCCGTCCTTCTCGTTCAGTGCGGCGACGAGGGTGGCGGTGGCCTCGTCGGCCTCCTCCCCGAGGCGGGCCGAGTTCTCGATCTCGGTCAGTCCCACCACGTCGGCGCCGGTGCCGGAGATCGCGTCGACGATCTTGGACTGCTGGCGCTCGAGGTCGTCGGCTCCCCACGCGCCGCGCAGATCGCGAGCCGCCGCGCACGGTGGTGCCGTTCCCGTCGATGTCGGTGTAGGGCTCGCGGCCGGGGGTGTCCTCGCCGAGGGTGGTGAAGTAGTTCAGCACGTTGAAGGTGCTGACCTGCAGGTCACCGCCGACCTCGTCGGGCGCGTCCTGGCGGGTGTTCTCGAAGTCGACGCCGTCGGTCGAGGCCGACTCCCACGGGGTGGTGGTGTTCAGGCGCCACTGGTCGAAGGAGTAGGCGACCACGACGGGCTCGGTGAAGGAGGGGGTGGCCCCGACCCGGACGGGCTCCTCAGTGGTCAGCCAGCTCATCGGCTGGGTGGGGTTGTTCTGGAAGTTCGTGGTGCGGCCGTCGTCCAGCAAGCACCTTGAGCGCGTCGCGGCTCTCGTAGTAGGCGGTGGCCTCCGCGCCGGGGCGCATGATGTCGCCGGCCTGCTGCAGCGGCTGGTCGCCGATCGCGAGGCCCACCTCGCCGAAGCGGTTGGTGCTGTACACGTCGGTGACGGTGAACTCCTCCGCGCCGGGGAGGTAGAGCATGTGCTCGATGCTCTCGCGCCGCGCCTCCTCGGTGGGGAAGCCGCCGGCGAGGGTCGCGGGCTCCGCGGGCTCGAGCGACTGTTCGAGTCGCTCGAGGCCCTCGGCGCCGACGGAGATCTGGGTGGAGTCGTAGTACTCGGAGACCTCGCCGGTCACGCGCACCGAGTCGCCGATCGCGACCTGGGAGGCGGTCTCCGGGGAGTGCACGAACACGGCGGTGGAGCCCTTGTGCGTGGAGAAGTCCAGCGCACCGCCGGTGCCGCCGGTCTGAATGACGTAGCCGTTCAGGCCGCCGGTCGCGTAGACCGCGGTGACCACGCCCTCGGTGACCACGTTCTTCCCGACCATCGGGCTCTGCGCGCCGGTGCCCTGGATCTCGGCGATGCTCGCCTCGACCGTCTCGCCGGGCTCCTCCGGCTCCTCGGGATCGGTGCGCCGCCCGACGGGGTGGGCGTCGGGTCGCCGGTGACGAAATCCGTGGAGTTCTCGCCGGTCGCGGCGACGCGCGCGACGGAGGTCGCGTTCGTGGTGCGCGGGGCGGGGGCGGTGCCGGAGAAGGTGGTCGCGCCGCCCCAGCCGACGAGGTCGACGACGGCCGGGTCCTCGGCGCAGATCGCACCGGTGCAGACCAGGCGGCCGTCGGAGTCCGAGAGAGCGAAGACGCCCTGGGTGCCGGAGACGGCGGTGGTGCCGGTGAGGTCCGGCTCGGGCGGCGCCTCTCGCGCCGCCGGCGCCCTTCGCGAGCTGGATCAGGAAGGTGCCGCCGGCGGGGACGGTGCCCTCGAGGGCGAGGACGCCCGACGAGTTGAAGGTGCCGGTCGCGGAGGCGTACTGGAGGGACAAGCCGGCGAGGTCGATCGGCTGATCGGAGGTGTTCACGAGCTCGACGAAGTCGTGGGTGAAGGTCGAGCCGGAGTTGCCGCCGCCGCCGTAGATCTCGTTGATCTGCAGGTCGCCGGGGACGACGACGCCGTCGGCCGCGCCGCCGCAGTCCTCGCTCACGGGCGGCTCGGTCTCGATCGAGGTGCCCGCCGCGGGGTCGGTCGTGATAGTGAGCGGGATGGGCGAGGCCTCCGTGGCGCACAGGTCCGCGGGGAGGGTGACGTCGGCGACGAGATCGCCGGACTCCTCGTCCTTCGCGTAAGGCGCCTCGAAGGTGCCGTGCTCGCCCGCGTCGACGGTCACGGAGGTGATCTCGGGGGCGCCGAGGCTCTGGGACTCGAGGCCCGAGAGCCGCGCGGCACCGGGGCGTCGTCGTCCGCGCCGCCGACGAGCTGGAGATCGGCCTGACGCTGCGAGTAGTCGGGGGCGAGGTCGGGGTGGGCCTCGAGATAGGAGATGAACGCGTCGCGGTCCAGCACGCCGGTGTCGCGCACGTCCTGCGCCTCGGAGAGCGCCCACATGTTGTCGCCGCCCTCGAACAGGAAGCTCGCGGTGACGATCGTGTAGGTGCCCTCGGGGTCGATCGGCTCGCCGTTCACGAGGATCTCGAGGATGCGGTCGTCCCTCTCGCGGTCGCTGTCGGAGACGTACTCGACGTTCTCGGAGACGCTGAAGGCGAGGAAGGACTCGTCGCCCTCGTCCACGCCTCCGCCGTCGGCCGTGCAGCGCCACTGCTCCTCGAGCATCTGCTTGAACTGGGCGCCGGTGACCTCGCCGGAGTTGAGGGTGTTGCCGAAGGGCACCATGCCGTTGGCCTCGGCGTAGGTGACCACGCCGTCGCCCTCGCCGGTGGGCGAGGAGGCGTCCCACAGCTCGGCGCGGATGCCGCCGGGGTTCATGAAGCCGATGACCTCCCTCTCGCCCGCGAGCCCGGCGTCCTCGAGGTACCACTTCATGGAGTCGGCGAGCATGTTGCCGGCCGCGGAGTGGCGGAAGCGGTTGTCGCCCTTGGTGGTGGCCTGGTTCGTGACCGGGGCGCTCGGGGTGCGCGCGCCGTCCGCGTACTCGGCCTTGGAGTCGTCCCAGGAGGTGGTGATGTCACCGGAGATCGAGCCGACGGGCTCGGCGCCGACGACGGCGGCCTCGTCGATCGCGGTCTGCGCGATCGAGGTGACCTCCTCGGTGACCGGAGTGGAGGTCGCGCACTCGGCGTCGGTGGGGCGCGGCGCGGGGGCCGCGGCGGCGTCCCAGTCCCCCTCGGCGTCGCGCTCGAGGGTGACGGCGCCGAGGTTCGCGGCGCTGGAGTCGGTCTGGAGGATCGGGCGGGTCTCGCCCTCCTCGCCGGGGACCGCGGCCTGGTAGGCGTACGTGCGGTGGGAGTCGCCGTTGAAGATCGCGTCGACCTCGGGATCGGTCTCGGAGACGATCTTCTCGAAGATCGGATCGCTGTTCGAGGGGGCGGCACCGACCTCCCCGCCGCCGGAGGCGCCCTCGTGGTAGAGCGCGACCGCGGCGTCGTACTCGACGCCCTCGGCCTCGAGCTCGCCCATCACGTCGTTGACCGCGTCGACCGGATCGCCGAAGGTGAGGCCCTCGATCGCGGCCGGGCTGACCTTGCCGACGGTCTTCGTGGTGACAGCGCCGATCACGGCGACCTTCACGCCGTCGCGCTCGACGATCGTAAACGCGTCGTGCACCCGTTCGCCCTCGGCGTCGTAGACGTTCGCGGCGAGGTCGGCGAACTCGGTGCGCGGCCCGATGCGCTCGAACAGGTCGTCCTGACCCTGGTCGTACTCGTGGTTGCCGATCGCGGTGGCGTCGACGCCGAGCGCGTTGAGCACGTCGATCGTCGGCTCATCGTTCTGCACCGCGGACTCGAAGGCGGAGCCGCCCACGTTGTCGCCGGCCGAGAACAGGAACGAGGTGTCGCTCTCCGCCCGCACCGTCTCGACCTGGCAGGCCAGGGCCGAGGCGCCGCCGAGCGCGCCGTGGAAGTCGTTGAAGCCCATCAGGGTGATCTGCTGGCCGGGCTCGGCGGCGACCGCGCTCATCGGGACGAGGGCGCCGGAGACGGCGAGGGCGGCGGCGCCGAGGCCGACGGTCGCGCCGCGGACGGCGCGGCGGGCGGGGTGGACACGCATGGAGGAGGCTCCCGGGGACGAGGCGGAGTCGAGGAGGGCGCACGTGTGCGCCATGTCATCTCACCCCATCGGGAAGCTCCAGAACCCGTTTTCCCGGAACCGGTATCGAGCCGTCACCGAAAGTTCATCTATTCCGTCCCTCTGCACTGGCTTCTTGACCTGCATCGTTGCCGTGCTTGACGAACCCTTTGCCGACGGCGGAGACCGCTGCGCGCCCGTCGTCGGCGGTGCCGAGCAGAGAGACCCCGGCCGCCGAGAGCTCCGGGCAGGATGTGAGTCGTGACGACCTGTGCGGCCGTCGGCCGTGCTGTCGGGCGGAGAAATGGGTAGCATCGCTGAGGACTCTGGACGGACCGGGTCGCCCGCATCGCGGCATCGGCCCGACGATCTCGGACCGGCCGACGGACATCCCGCCTCCGCCCGAAGCCCGCTCACTCCGCCGCTCTCCCTCTCGATCAGACGCGGTGCACGACCCGGCCGGCCACCGCCGCGCCCCGTCGGCCGACGCGTCGCCCCTAGGAGTCCTCCCCATGTCGCTGCCCTTCCTCACCCGCCGTCCCACGGTCCCCGCGAAGGACGGCGCGAGCTGGCCCCACGTGGTCATCGTGGGCGGTGGATTCGCCGGTGCCAACGCCGTGCTGGGCCTGCGCGACGCCCGCGTGCGCGTCACCCTGATCGACCGCAACGTCTACAAGACCTTCCAGCCGCTGCTGTACCAGGTGGCGACCGCTGGTCTGAACCCGGGCGACGTCACCATGTTCCTGCGCGGCCTCTCGTTGAAGGTCCCCAACATGCGCTACCGGCAGGGCGAGGTGGTCGGCGTCGACCCGGAGCGGAAGGTCGTCACGCTCAACGAGGGCCAGCGCGGCGATCAGGAGCTCTCCTACGACTACCTGGTGCTCGCCAACGGCGCGACCACCACCTACTTCGGCACCCCCGGTGCCGAGGAGCACGCGATGCCGATGTACACGCGCGCGCAGGCCCTCGCCATCCGCGACCGGGTCTTCTCCGAGCTCGAGCGCTCAAGCCGCGAGGCCGGCGTCACCCACGACAAGCTCCACGTCTGCATCGTCGGCGGCGGGCCGACGGGCGTGGAGATCGCCGGCGCCCTGGCGGACTTCCGCATGCAGGAGCTGGACATCCTCTATCCCGAGATGGATCCGGGGACCCTGCGGCTCACGGTGCTGCAGCGCGGCGACGAGCTGCGCTCAAGGAGTTCAGCGACAAGTACCGCCAGTACGCCGCCGACGAGTCGCGCGACCGCGGGGTTGTCGCCGCGCCTCGGCCACGGCGTGAAGGAGGTCGGCTACGACCACGTGATCCTCGACGACGGTTCGATCCTCGAGTCCGACATCACGATCTGGGCCGCCGGCGTCGCGATCCCCGAGGCGGTCTCCCGGTGGGGCCTGCCGCAGGACAGGCGCGGCCGCATCGCCGTGGACGACCACCTGCAGGTCAAGGGCATGCCGGGGGTGTACGCCGCCGGCGACGTCGCCGCCCAGGACGAGGCCCTCCCCAGCTCGCGCGACCCGCGATCCAGACCGGCGCGGCCGTCGCGAAGTCCATCGCCGCCGACGTCGGGGGAAGGGCGCGCCCGAAGTTCTCGTACACGAACCTCGGCACGATGGCCACGATCGGTCGCCATGCCGCGATCGCGGAGATCCCCTTCGTGGGCGGGCTCTCCGGATCGCTCGGCTGGGCGGCCTGGCTCGGCGTGCACATCACGAAGATGCTCGGCCACCGCAACCAGCGCGCGGTCGCGATGAACCTCGTCTCGCTGTACGGCGGCACCCGCGGCACCCATCAGCCGAACCCCGTGGTGGGCGAGGTCGACTCGCTGCGCGCGGCGAGGATCTTCGAGGAGCAGGCCCCGAACCGCCTCTTCGGGCTGAATGCCGGGGCGCGGGAGAACCGGGCGGCGGCCGAGGACGCTCCCGGCGCGGCCGACGTCGCCGCCCCTTCCCAGGACTGATCCGGCCCCGCGAGGCTCAGCGCGCGGTGCGGATGAGCCCGACGATCCGGTCGGCGTCATGGCGCAGGGGGTGTCGCGCCGTCCCGCCGGCGGCGTCGTCGCTCGATGATGCGGTGCCGCTCGGCGCGGAGACCGTGGCCGATGCGGGGAGCGGTGCGGCGTAGGCGGCGGCGGTATAGGCGTCGGCGAGGCGGGCGGCGGCGGCGCGGTCCTCGGCGGTGACCTCGGGCGTGCCCTCCGCGATGCGGTCCAGCAGCTGCTCGACGGCGCGGTGCGGAGGCGCGCCGGGTCCATCGCGAGGCGCATCGGCGGCCAGCCCCAAGCGCCGGTGAGGCCCAGCCAGCGGATCGCCGTCGCCCGCACCTCGAGCTCGTGGGTCAGCTCCGACCAGGCCAGCTCGCCGGCGGCGCGGCGCGCCCGCTCGGCCTCGAGCGCGGCGACGGAGCCGTCGCTCGCCGCACCGGACGGGCCGCCCCCGCTCTCCGCAGCGGGCTCTCCGCTCCCGCCGTCTCCCGCGCCACGCTCCCCGCTCCGCCGCCGAGCGCCGCCCAGCGCTCCTCGCGGGAGCGGATCCGTCGGCGCCGGATCACCAGCACCACGGCGGCCGCGGCGCCGGCCAGGAGCGCGCCGAGGCCGAGCACGCTCACGGTCCCCCACTCGATGCGCTGGACCGTCTGGGGCGAGGGACCCTGCTCGGCGGTCTCGTCCTCCTCGGTGCTCGCGCCGCTCTGCTCCTCGGTGGTGCCCCCCTCGCTGCTCGCGCTCTCCTCGTCCGCGGTCGGGGTGTCGGGGGTCGCCTCGGGGGTCTCGACGTCCTCCTCGCTCGCGGAGAGGTCGGTGACCTCGGGGGTGCGCACGCCGTTGTTCGCGGCGGCGGGGGTGGGCTCGAACTGGACCCAGCCTTGCTCGGGGCCGAACCACACCTCGGGCCAGGCGTGGGCGTTGCGGGCGCTGACGGTGCGCTCGTCCCCGTCGGCGTCCCCGGCGGTGAAGCCGATGACGACCCGTGCGGGATACCCCTGCGCGGTCATCATCAGCGCGAAGGTCGAGGCGAACTGCTCGCAGTAGCCGATGCGGTCCTCGAGGAAGGACTCCAGCGGGTCCTCCCCCGGCGGGGTGTTCACGGTGAGGGAGTAGGCGAAGGCGGTGCGGAAGTAGTCCTGGAAGGCGACGGCCGCGTCGAAGCCGTTCTCCGCCCCGGCGTCCTGGACGAGCCGCTCGGCGAGGTCGGCCGCGACCTGCGGCACCTCGGCGCGGTCGGTGTAGCCGGTGTCGAAGGGGACGCTCGCCGCGGCGGGCGTGACGGCCCGGAGCCGCTCGGGGGTGGAGGAGCGCGGCTCGGAGAGCACGGTGTACTGTTGCCCGGTCAGTCCCTCGGGGACGAACTCGAGCGCCGCCTCCCCGTCGACCGGCCGCAGGGTGAGCGCACGCTCCAGCGCCGGGGACGGGGAGCTCACCTCGCGCACGTTCTCCGGCATCGGCGACCGGTCCCCGCCCAGGCTCATCACCTCCACGTCGGTCTCCTCGAGATCGCCCGTGCCGCCGCTGACCGCCCTGCCGTCGTCACGGGCGTCGGAGAAGGAGGAGACGAGGTCCGGCTCCTCCCCGTCGCCGGCGTGGAAGGTCTCCCCGTCGAAGCGGTTCAGGGTGCGCAGGCGCAGGTAGGAGGGGTCCTCGGCGGTGGTGGTAAAGCGCAAGACCTCGGTGTCGGACTGTTCGAGCAGGGAGCGGCGCACCGAGACGTCGTCGTCGATCATGACGGGGCCGAGTCGCGGGGTGTCGGGGTCCTGCCAGCGGTTCAGCACGTCGACGTTCAGCGCGATCCGCGGCGGGACCAGCTGGGGCAGGGCCGCGCCGAGCACGGGGGCGCCGGCGGCGACGAGCACGACGCACAGCACCGCGGCGCCGAGGGTGCGGCCCGGAGCGGGGACGGGTCCGGCCTGCGGGCGGCGGTCCCCCTCGAGATAGCGGGGGTCCCCGTGGACGGTGCGAACGGCGAGGACCGCGGCGCCGGCGGCGACCGGCGCGGCCACCTGCCACCACGCCCCGCCCGAGGGTCGCTGCGGCCGCGGGCACCAGCACGGTGCCCATCAGCAGCAGGGCGGTGGGGGTGTGCCAGCCGAGGTCGAGGTACAGCAGGTCCAGCAAGAGGGCGAGCGGCGCGACGAGCACGACGATGAGCACCGTCCCCGGCGCGCCGAGCGCCAGCGGCGGCAGGCCGGAGGCAAGCTCCTGGATTCCCCGCCGCATCACCTCGGGCTGGGCGGCGAGGACCGCGGCCGGGCCGTCGGCCCAGGGGCGAGCCCCTGGGCGGTCTCGACGACGAGCATCAGCACGAGGATCAGACCCAGCTGGAGCGGCGGCACCAGCACGGTCCGGGAGAGCAGGTGGCGCAACACGATCCCGCCGAGGATCACGGGGGCGCGCCGGTCAGGGTCAGCACCAGCCAGGAGGTGCCGGCCAGCGGCTGGGAGGTGGGCGCGGCGGCGAGCAGCAGCGCGATCAGGAGCGAGAGGGCGCGGCCGGTGAGGTGGGGGCCCTCGAGGGAGGGGCGGCCCATCAGCGGGCTCATCGCGGCTCCTCCACGGCGGTGGTGAGCAGGTCGTCGAGGGTGTCGGCGGAGGAGCCGCGCACGAGGGCCCAGGTGCCCAGGCGCGAGCGGCGCGGCGGCCGCTGGGCGCGCGCGGCGGCGAGCCGCTCGGCGTGCTGCTCGTGGGCGTGGCCGAAGTCGTCGCCGTCGGCGGGGCCGATGCGGCGAGCGCGGCGGAGAGTCTCGGGCTCCTCCTCGGGCGCGCGCCGCCTCCAGCGCGATCGCGGTGCGGCGCGTGGCGCGGCCGGCGAAGCGGTCCAGCTCGAGGCCGGCGAAGGGCTCGCCCAGGTCGGCGCCGAGCGCGATCGCGAGCTCGGCATGACCGGCGGCGTGGTCGCGGCCCACGCCGTGCCGCTCGTCGTCGTCGAAGTCGACCTCGGCGAGCGCGAGGAGGGAGGCGCGGCGCTCGAGCGCGTCGGCCTCGCCGCCCAGCAGGGACGGGCCGGGGACGCCGCGTCGGCGCTGGGTGCGGGTGATCTCGTCGCCCGAGGCGTCCACGATCCGCACCTCCCAGCCGTTCCGGCCCAGGGAGTCCAGCACGGTCGCGGCATGGGAGACGAGCGCCTCCTCGACCTGCCCCTCGAGCCCGTCCCGCCGGGTGGTGTCCAGCACGACCACGGCGCCGCGGCCCGCGGTCGGCTCGTCCTCGCGGGTCATCAGCGTGCCGGTGCGAGCGCTGGCCCGCCAGTGGATGCGGCGGATGTCGTCGCCGGTGGCGTAGGGGCGGGCGATCGGGCCGATCTCCCCCACTCCCGCGACGGGCGCCGCGGCGGCCACGGCGCTGTCGGCGATGCCGGTCGAGCGCTCCGCGGCGGTCGACATCTCGGCCACCACGGGCAGGCCGGTGATCCGCAGGCCGTCCTCGACGGTGCGGCGGAGGTGGAACAGCCCGAACACGTCGCGCACCAGGACCGAGTACGGGCCCAGCGCATGGCCGCCGCGCCGACTCACGTGCGCGACGTGCGGCATCCGCCTCGCCAGCGGCAGGTCGCCCTGGCCGCCGAGCTCCTCCGGAAGGTGCTCGCGCACCACGCCCCGGCCGAGCGGCACCACGGTGATCCACGGGCGGTGCCGCATCTCGAGCATCACTCGGGCGGAGCCGCCGACGGGCACCGCGTCGTCCACGACCCGGCGCCGCGGGGAGATGCCGCGGCCGGCGACGAGGATCCCGATCGCTCCGACGGCGAGGACCAGCACGAGGCCGGCGGCGAGCCGCCGGGCGGGCTCGATGCGGGTGAGGTCGCCCAGCGACCACAGCGCCGCGCAGGCCACGAGCACGACGACGCCCCGCCCGGTGGGGCGGAGGATCGTGCGTGCGCGGCCCCTCACGTCTGCGGGGTCTTGCGCAGGACCTGGTCCACGAGCTCCCCGGCGCTCGCGCCGCGGGAGAGCGCCTGCGGGGTCAGGTGGAGCCGGTGGCGCCAGACGGGGAAGATGACGTCGGCGATGTCCTGGGGGGTGACGAAGGTGCGGGCGGCGAGCGCGGCGTTCGCCTTCGCGGCGCGCACCAGGTGCACGGCCGCGCGGGGCGAGGCGCCGAGGGTCACCTGGGGGTGGGAGCGGGTCGCCTCCGCCAGGCGCACCACGTACTGCAGGATCACGGGCGAGGCGTAGACGCGCGCACCGCCCGCACCTGGGCGGCGATCCGCTCGGGGCTGGTGCGCCGGCGGACCGCGTCGACCACGTCCCGGTCCCCCTCGGCCACGGGCCCGGCCTGCGCCTCGAGCATCCGCGCCTCGGCGGAGGCGACGGGATAGCCCATCGAGGTCTGGGCGAGGAAGCGGTCGCGGCCGCGCCTCGGGGAGGCGGTAGGTGCCCTCCATCTCGACGGGGTTGGCGGTGGCGACGACCATGAACGGCTCGGCGAGCTCGTAGGTGGTGCCGTCGACGCTGACCTGCCGCTCCTCCATCGCCTCGAGCAGCCGCGGACTGGGTCTTCGGGGAGGCGCGGTTGATCTCGTCGGCCAGCAGGATCTGCGTGAACACGGCGCCGGGACGGAACTCGAACTCCCCGCTGGCCTGGTTGAACACGCTCGCGCCGGTCACGTCTCCGGGCAGCAGGTCGGGGGTGAACTGGATGCGGTGGCGGTCCGCGCCGAGCGCGGCGGAGAGGGACTTGGCGAGCATGGTCTTTCCGACGCCGGGGATGTCCTCGATCAGCAGGTGCCCGCCGGCCAGGAGCACCAGCACCGCGATCCGGGCCACTTCCTCCTTGCCCTCGACGACGGTCGCGATCTCTCTCACCACCGCGGAGGCGTCCTCGGCGATCTGGTGGGCCCACTGCTCCGACAGGACCTCGGGCACCTCGCTCCCCTGCAGGTCAGGGGCGGTTCCAGCACCGGATTCTTCCAGGATCATCACAGGCTCCTCCGATGCGCGCCCCAGCGGTCTTCATGAAAAGTTTGCCGGGGGATGAATCCATCGAGGTCCCCCGGGGCGCCGTCGCCTCCTACAGTATGGCTGGTCCTCCACTGTCTCCGAAGGGTTCCGATGTCTGTCCGCCGTACCGTCGCCCAGTCCTCTGCCGGGTCGCTGCTTCGCTCGCGGCGTTCGTCGCCGGACCCGCTGTCGCGTTCGGTGATGCCCCCGCGACGCCGCCCGGGCCCGGTGCTTCTGACGGGGGTTGCTCTCGAGACGCGAGCGGGGAGTACCAGACGACGTTGAACGTGACACCGGCGACGGTCGAGCAGGGCAAGAGCGTAACTCTTGAAGTGCAGTGTTTCCGTGGCCCAATCCAGGGGGCAGCAAACGTCGTCGTCATCGCCCCAGACGGCTCGGACACGAAACTTGACTCAATTTCTCTTTGCCCCAGGCGGCGCGGATCCGTGGCCTTCCAGGTCCCCGAGGATGCTCAGCCGAGTGAGAACTACGCGTTCAAGATCGAGATCAACGGTTGGGAGGACAACCGTTCGTTCACGGTCATCGAACGGCCCGAAGATCCGGACCCTGGTGAGCCCCGTCCGCCCGCCGGCGGCGACGACGACCAGGACGCGGAGGAGCCTGGCTCGGATGACGACGGTCAGGAGCAGGACGGCGGCGACCAGAACTCGGACGACAACGGGGTAGCCGACGGCGATTCCGGCAATGGTGGTGACTCCGGCACCAATGAGTCCGGCAACGGCAGTGGCTCCAACACCGAGAACGAGCAGAACCAGGACTCCGACAACAACGGCGAGTCCGACGAGGCCGACAGCACCGAAGGCTCCGGGGCGCGACCGGACGGCGACACCAATGCGTCCGGCACCCCCACCAACTCCCTCCCCGGCGACGAGCAGGACGGCGACACCAACGCCTCCTCCGGCGAGAACGCCGCGGCCCGGAAGCCGGCACCGCAGCGGCCGCCGGCCGCGCCCGGCTCGGCGACCAATGACTTCCCGGCCGCCCAGCAGGAGGCGACCGCTGACCAGAAGCAGTCGGCCGCGCTCGCGGTGCTGATGACGAAGCTGTTCGCGGGCGGCGTGTCCTCGGGCTCGGTCGGCACGACTCCCGACCAGGCCCGCACGGTGATCGACCCGTCGGCCGACGCCTCCGAGATCGAGGTGCCCGCAGGCTCCGACAACGGCGGCTCGAGCGACGACGGCTCGGGCTCCGAGTCCTCCGACGGCGATGCGCTCGCCGCGACCGGGTCGAACATGCTGGTCCCCGCCGGGATCGCGGCCGCCGCGATCCTCCTCGGCGCTGGGCTGAAGATCCACCAGATCCGCCGCGGACGCTGAGCTGTCGGCGCGCGCCCGTCTTGCGCCTCCCCGGCGGTGACTGCTCGTTCACCGGGCCGAGTGCCTCGACGACGCAGGTTTTGTGGCCTGGAGGACCGATGTCGGCGCCCGCATGAGTCGTGGGCTCACAAAAGGTGTGCTCCGCACCGGTCGAGTCGAGCGGCGCGGAGCCCGGCGGCGGTCGGAACGCCGGATGCGGTGACCAGCGCCCGCCGGGGCGGATGGTGCGCCGGAGCCCCGCGTCAGGCGGGGGCGCCGCGGCGGGTCTGCGGCGCGATGAGCACGCCGATCAGCGGCGCGCCGACCACGAGCGCGAGCCCGCCCACGGCCACGGCGCCGCTGACGCCGAGCGCCGCGCCGAGCCAGCCGATCGTGATCCCGTTGCCGGTGCGCATGCCGGCGCCGATCATCGAGTAGACGCCGACGACGCGGCCGCGCTGGTCCTCCGGGGCGCGCAGCCTGCACGAGCGCCTGCCCGATCGCGGTCGCGGCGAGATTCGCGACGCCGCCGATCACCAGCGCGATCAGCCCGATCGGATAGCTGGTCGTGGTCGCGACGATCAGCGAGGTCAGCCCGAACATCACCGCCGCGATCACCGCACCGCGCACGTCGACCTTCAGGATCCCGGTGGCCTCGAGCAGGAAGCCGCCCACCACTCCCCCGATCCCGTTGGCGAACAGGAGTGCGCCGTAGCCGAGACCGCCCTCGTCCCCGGCGCCGAGCACCTGGGCGAAGTTCGGCATCGCCACCTGCAGCGACGCGCCGACGCACACCGCGATCAGGCCGGCGAGCGCGATCATCCCCACCAGCACCTTGTCGCCGCCGACGGTGCGCAAGACCCGCGGGGTGTCGAGGATCGAGACCCGCTCGCGGCGCACGAAGCCGCCGCGGGAGTGGCCGGTGAACGGGGTGCGCAAGCATCAGCGGCGTCATCGGCAGGTAGAAGACGATGTTGGCGAGGATCCCCCACGTCGGCCCCAGGAGCAGCAGCAGGACCGAGCCGACGACCGGACCCGCGAGCACGCCGACGGACTTGAACGTCGCGTTCAGCCGCACCGCGCTCGGCGACTCGGCGGGCTCGGCGAAGTCGTGCGGCATCAGCCGCTCGGCCGGACCCCACAGCGCCCCGGCGCGCCGTGCGAAGACCAGCAAGACGCAGGCGCTCCACATCTCCAGCGTCCCCGTCAGGAACAGCAGGCCCCAGCTCAGGGACACGAACGCGAACAGGCCCTGGGCGATCTGGATGATGCGTCGGCAGTCGTACTTCTCCGCGAGACCGCCGAACAGCACCGAGAACAGCAGGAACGGCGACCAGTGGCTGATCACCTGGAAGCCCACCAGCCACGGCGAGGCGAACACCTCCCACAGCACCCAGTAGGTGATCACGTGCTCGATGTTGTCGCCCATCATCGACAGGCCGGCGGTCATCAGATACGCGCGCGAGTGACGGTCTCGGAGCGGGCCGAAGCGGCGCAGGGTCGGCGTGGCCGTGGGGATCGACCTTCTTCGTGGATCTCGTGGGGCGGGGCAGGCTTCTCGTGCGGAGCCCGTCTGCGCCGGAGAGGCGCTGGTCAGAGGGCCGGGGTCGGGCTCAGCCTATGGTCGGGCGCCGACAGCGGACCAGTGCGGCCCGGCAGAAGAGACTTCGCAGACAGGGCCGCGTCACTCGGGCCCTGGATAGCTCTTAAGGTGGTCTGCCACGGTCAACCATCCAACTTTAAGAGTTTTCCTTGGATCGACGACCAGTCCGAGCGTGCACCCTTCACCCCGGCCCAGCAGGGCGTGCCGTCGGCCGGAGCCGCATCCGCTGGTCATCGGTGATTCTCCTGTCGTCGGTGCGCGTCCCCCGTACTGCCCCGTCAGCCCCTCACGGCTCCAGCAAGACCGCGAACAGCTCGAGGGTCTGCTGCAGCTGGATCGAGGGCTCGAGCGACCATTGGATCTGCAGGCCGTCCGAGGCGGCGACGATCAGCGCCGCCATCTGCTCGGGGTCGACGTCGGCTCGCACCCGGCCCGCGGCCTGGTCCTCGCGCAGGCGGGTCGCGAGGCCGCCGCGCACGTTCTCGAAGCGGGCGGTGAAGAACTCCTTCGCCGGTCCGCGCTCGCTCTCCAGCGAGGTCGCCACCAGCGTCGAGTAGAGCTGGACGAGCCCCGGCACCTCGAGGTTCGCCATCGCGGCATTGGCCATCACCTCGACGGCGAGCTCGTCGTCGAGGGCGGTGGGACCTTCCCGCTCGAGACGGTCGAGGTCGCGTCGGCGCTCGGCGTGCTCGTAGACGGCGACAAGCGGCTCCTCGCGGGAGGAGAAGTAGTGCAGCAGCGCGCCGTGGGAGACGCCGATGGCCTCGGCGATCCGGCGCAGCGAGGTGCCGTCGGCGCCGCGGTCGCGGAACACCTCGATGGCGCGGTCGAGGATCTCCCGCCTCCGCGCGATGCCCTTGGAGTAGGAGCCCTGGCGGCCGATGCCGCGGGCCCGCGGCGCTCCGGCGGCCGACGGACCAGCCGGTCCGGCGGCGTCGTCGGCAGGACTCACGGGGCCGTCTGCAGAGGTCCCGGGATCCCCGGCGGGGCTCGAGGCGGAGCTCGCGGCAGGGTTCGCGGGGTCCTCGGCGGGCTCGTCGTCGGTGCTCATGGCGCCACAGTATGCGCCGTCGGCCGCCGATCCCAGGCAAAACCTCCAACTGGTGGGATCCGGTGCTACGCTGTCGCCCACGCACCGTCCCCGTGCCCGGACGACCACCTCGGGCACGGCGACCGCGGTGCGACCCGCCCTCTGACGACGACGTACCGAAAGCAGGTCACCCGTGGCATTGCCCCTCGCCTCCGTCCAGCTGTACACGCTGGCCGCGGAGTTCTCCGCTGACATGAACGGCTCCCTCGACAAGCTCGCCGGCATCGGCCTGAAGAACGTCGAGGCCTTCGACTTCGTGCGCCGGCCGAAGGAGATCCGCGCGGCGCTGGACGCCTCCGGCCTCGCCTCCCCCACCGGCCACGCCCCGCCGCTCTCCGACGAGCTGTGGACCCCGGACGGCTCCATCCCCACCCCCTCCAACGAGGTCGTGTTCGAGGCCGCCGCCGAGATCGGCATGAAGACCGTCATCGACCCGATGGTCCCCACCGAGCGCTGGCTCACCGAGGACGGCGTGAAGGACATCGCCGAGCGCCTCAACGCCGCCTCCGAGAAGGCGAAGGAGTTCGGCCTCGCGGTCGGCTACCACAACCACGCCCAGGAGTTCCTCGCGGACTTCGACGGCCAGACCGCCTACCAGCGCTTCCTGTCGCTGATCGATCCGTCGGTCGAGATCGAGCTGGACCTGTACTGGGCCCTCGTCGGCGGCCAGGACGTCGTCGCGCTGGTGCAGGAGCTCGGCGACCGCCTCGTCGCGATCCACGTCAAGGACGGCATCAAGCCCGAGTCCAACCCCTTCGCTCCCGGCGCCCCGAAGTTCAGCTCCTCGAGCCTGGACCAGCGCCACGCCGGCCAGGGCGAGGTGCCCACCGTCGAGGCGATGAAGGCCGCGACGAACGTCAAGTACGCCGTCATCGAGTACGACAACGCCCCCGGCGACGTCTTCGCGGACGTCGAGAACAGCTACCGCTTCCTGATCGACGGAGGACTCGCAGCATGAGCACCCCTTTCAACGGCCCCGTGGGCGTCGGCTTCATCGGCACCGGAGTCATCTCCGACCAGTACCTGACGAACCTCACCACCTTCCCCGACCTCGAGGTCCTGATCCTCGGCGATCTCAACACCGAGGTCGCCGCGGCCCAGGCCGAGAAGTACGGCATCCCCGCCTCCGGCACCGCGCAGGACGTGCTGGACCACCCGGGCGTGCAGGTCGTCGTGAACCTGACCATCCCCGCCGTGCACACGGAGATCTCCTCGCAGGCGATCGCCGCGGGCAAGCACGTGTGGACCGAGAAGCCGCTGGGCCTGGACCGCGAGTCCACCGCCGCGCCGCTCAAGCAGGCCGACGAGGCCGGGTCGCGCATCGGTCGCGCCCCCGACACCGTGCTCGGCGCCGGCGTCCAGACCGCCAAGCGCGCGATCCTCGACGGCCTCATCGGGCGCCCGCTGTTCGCGCAGACCTCCATGCAGTGGCAGGGCCCGGAGGTGTTCCACCCCAACCCCGCCTTCCTCTTCGCCAAGGGCGCGGGCCCGCTGCTCGACATCGGCCCCTACTACTTCACCACCCTGGTGAGCCTGTTCGGCACCGTCGAGAAGGTCGCCGCGATGGGTCTGAAGGCGCAGGAGGAGCGCGAGATCCTCGTCGGCCCGAACAAGGGGCAGAAGTTCCCCGTCGAGCCGCCGTCGACCATCTCGGTGCTCACCCAGTTCGAGGGCGGCCAGACCGGCACGTCGCTGGTCAGCTTCGACTCGCCGCTGGCCCGTCAGGGCATCGTCGAGATCCATGGCACCGAGGGGTCGCTGTCGATCCCCGACCCGAACATGTTCGAGGGCCGCATCGCCTACGTGCGCCCCTTCGAGTCCTTCGGCGAGGCCCCGCCCGAGCAGGAGTGGATCGAGATCCAGCAGGAGGGCCCGGTCACCGGCCGCGGCCTGGGCCTGCTGGACATGGTCCGCGCCATCCAGGAGGACCGCCCGCACGTGGCGAGCGGCGAGGTGGGCTACCACGTGCTGGACATCATGCTCTCCGCGGAGGAGTCGGCCGAGCGCGGCGAGTTCGTCACCGTCGAGTCCTCGGTGGACACCGTGCCGGTGTCGCCCGAGGGCTTCGACCCGCTGGCGAGGACGCTCTGAGCAGGGGGTTCTCAGCAGAGCGTCCGAGCAGGGCGCTCTGACCAGGGCCTCCGCAGGATTCTGACCCGCCGGGGTCGGCGCGAGCGATCGCATCGGCCTCGGCGGGTTGTTGCGTGGGTGGGGGCAGGACGGGACGGCGCGGGGTGCGGGCTGGACGGGGCAGACCGGGCAACACGCGATCGAGACCTGAGTTTGTGATGGTATGAGGCCCAATACCGTCACATCGCCACGTCTCGGCGGCGGGAAGCGACGTCGTGGACCCGGCCGGCGCGGGGCCGGTGAGCTTTTGTGGCCGTGAGGACTCATCTGCGGGCTCGCATGAGTCGCCGCAGGCACAAAACTTTCGGCCCGAGCGAGGTCCTGCATGACGCGCCGTCGCAGGTCGGCCGGTCAGCAGACATGGGCTTTCGAGCACGCCATTCGCCCATGTTCGCTATCCCTGCGTCGTGGATCTGTCCACCGGCCTGCCCGCGGTCGGGCCGCGTCGGCTCGGCGTCGGACCGCTCCCCTAGCCTGGGCGCCATGACGTCCCCGCGGCCTGCCGTCTCGCCCGACACCCCGCCGAGCGCCCACCCGCACGCGAGAGATGAGGACAAATCTGCGCACGCCGGGGCTGAGGGCAAATCTGCGCGGGCCGGGGACGAGAAGCTCTCGCGTCGGGTCGACCTCGTGATGGAGGGCGGCGGGGTCAAGGGCATCGCCCTGGCCGGCGCCGTCGAGGTGCTCGAGGAGCGCGGCTACCGGGTGAACCGGGTGGCGGGCTCCTCCGCCGGCGCGATCGCGGGAGCGCTGGCCACCTCTGGGATCGCCGGCGCGGAGATGGTGGAGATCCTGCGCGGAACGGACTACCGGGCGTTCGAGGACGGGCCGCGGTGGACCCGGACGATGCTGGGCAAGGGCCTGGCGATCCTCACGCACCTGGGTGTGCATCGCGGGGACGCGCTCGCGGCCTGGCTCGAGCGGCAGCTGGAAGAGCACGCAGGACCGGACTGGACCGGCACCTTCGCGGATCTGCGCTACCGCGACCCCGACCCGGACGAGCAGCTGAGCGGAGCGCAGGCCTTCCGCCTGGTGGTGACCGCCTCGGATCTGAGCGCGGGCCGCCTGCGCTATCTGCCGACGGACGCCGACGCCTTCGGCACCGCGCCGGAGCAGCCTGCGGGTGGTCGAGGCGGTGCGGGCCTCGGCCTCGATCCCGCTGTTCTTCCGCCCCGTGCGGTGGAAGAACACCCACGGCAGGACGTCCGTGCTGGTCGACGGCGGGATGCTCTCGAACTTCCCGACCTCGGTCTACGACCGCCCAGGCGGCGAGCCGCCCCGCTGGCCCACCTTCGGCCTCAAGCTCTCCGCGAAACCCGAGGCGGACTTCGGTGTGCGCAACCACATCCGGGGCCCGCTCTCCTTCGGCAAGGCGGTGGTGGACACCGTCACCGGGTTCTACGACCGGATGCACATCGACGCCTCCCACGCCGTGGCGCGCACGATCTTCATCGACACCGCCGCGGTGCGTCCCACCCAGTTCGACCTCTCCGAGGCCGAGCGTGAGCCGCTGTATCGCGAGGGCCGCACGGCGGCGACGAAGTTCCTCGACGGGGACGAGGCGCACGAGGCGTGGGACTTCGAGCGGTACGTGGCGCGGTTCCGGGCATAGGGGCCGGAGCCGGTCGCCGCGTGCCGCCATGCACGCCGGCTCGTGGCGAGCGGCATCGAGTACGCCGTGTCCGGGCCGCTCGCTGTGCGGGAGGATCGCACCGCTGCGACCTCCCCGGATCCCTCCTGCGCGGAAGCATCCTTCTTCCCGCGGAATCGTTCCCGCACCGCACGCTCATGTGGTTCTCCATGGCCGCGGTGCGCCCAGGTGATGAGGGCGATCCAGGTGGCGCTCGAGACCAGCCCCGCCTCGGCGGAGGCCATGATTCCGGAGAAGAACGGCGGCCCCCTCAGCACCGCGATACTGAGGTGCGTGCCGAGCAGGATGATCAGCTGGCCGAGGATCTCGCGGTGGGGCCACCAGCAGTGGGAGCCGAGTCATCACCTGGTTCATCGACGCCGACACTCCGAGTACGGGGTCGCCATCATGCGCATCGCCACCGGAGAAGTACAGGCTCCATTGGCTCAGTCCCCGCCCCCGTCGGAGGGGGCCGAGGTTCTCGGGGCGACTCCACCTGATTCGACCAGTTCGGTCACCTCGTCGTCGTCGAGGATCCGCCAGGGCGAGGTGCTCGCGTCGACGTGAGCGCTCTCGGGGCTGTCGCCCTGGGTCCACCAGCGGGCCTGGTAGAGGGTGCCGTCGAACAGCACGATCTCTCCGCCTTCATAGGTGGCGGATCCGGTCCATGCGGGCGCGATGTCGTCGGGCACCTCGAGGGTGGGGGCGGGGGTCTCCCTGGGAGAACCGGCCCGATCAGGGTCCATGGCGTCTCGGAGTCCTGGAGCACGGGGTTGTCAGGCGCCTCGCCCTCGTTCCACCACTTGGCGATGTACACGTTGCCCCGCCACACCACCTTGGTGCCGGCGGTGTAGGCGTTGCGTTCGCTCCAGAACTGGTAGGGGCTGAATCGGGATGACAGAGCAGGAGCGCGGGCACGTATTCGAGAACTTCTATCGCACCGAGCATGTGCGCAACGCCGCGGTCCCCGGCACCGGGCTGGGGCTCGCGATCTCCCGCGGATTCGTGCGCGCCCACGGGGGCGACATCACGGTCGCCTCGGAACGGGGCGTGGGTTCGAGCTCCACGGTGCGCCTGCCCGTCGAGGGGCCTGCCGAGCAATGACCGCCGCCCGGAACTCCTGGCCTCTGCCGTAGTGCATTCCTCGATGGAGGTCGACGTCGCCTCCATCGCCACTCCCACTCCTTGCACGGGGTGCGCTTTCCTGCTCTCGGACGTCGTCACCGCACACGCGCCGAGACCCGCACTGCGGAGCCGCATGGGTTCTCGGAGATGTCCTCCACGAGTTCGAGCGAGAGCAGACGGTGATGCCTGTAGAGATCGATGCGATCGCGAGCCGTCGTCTCTGCACCAAGGACATCGCAGACGGCCCCGTCGGTGTCGAGCAGATCGGCACGAATCCGGGCGCTGGTGATCTTGCCCTCCTCGTCCAGCGCACCCTCGGCACACCAGGCGACCGTCCTTGCGAGAGCCGTTGGCGATGGTGCAGGTGGTCACGTGAAGGGATGCGAGTGCTCGCACTTCGTCATCGGCATCACCCAACGGCATCTGCGCCACCAGGACTGCCTCGTCGGAGCCGTCCGCGAGAGTGCGCGGGAGGCCTTCCTCTTCGGCGGCGAGCGCACGGCCATGCACCGGTTCCGCGTGCCAGCTGGAGCACCCCTGGGACTGACGGCGCGCATCGCGCATGAGCGCCGCGCCGCCGCGAGAGCTGACGTCCGCTCTGACATCTACGGTCTGCGCGATCTCCGTCTTCGCTGCGGTGCTCTCGCACTCCGGTGCCCGCGATTCAAGAGCGCCGGTCGCGCTCCGCGGAATGATCGGCCGACGGGCTCGAGGGACCGGCGGCGGGGTCCTCCTGGTCGCGTCCGGCGCTCTCGCGCAGGTTCCGGCCGCGCTCGACGTCCGCCGCGTACTTCTTCGCCTTCTTGTCGCTGGCCTTGGTGTCGCGCGGCGGCGGCTGCGGCTCCTCCTCCGCGGGTATGCCGGCCTGCGGCTCGCGGCCGCGCTCGATCTCGCTGTCCACCTCGGCACCGAACAGCAGGATCACGTTGATCAGGTAGATCCACAACAGCAGGATGATCACGCCGGCCAGCGCGCCGTAGGTGGCGTCATAGCCGCCGAAGTTCGAGACGTAGAGGAAGAAGCCGACGCTCGCGAGCACGGCGACGGCGATCGCGATCAGCGCACCGAGGCTGACCCAGCGGAACCGGGGTCGCTGCACGTTGGGCGTCGCGTAGTAGAGCGGCGCCACCACCAGCACCACAATCGCGGCCAGCACGAACCACTTCGCGATATTCCACACCGTCACGGCGACCGAGCCCAGGCCGATGGCGCGCCCACGGCCTCGGCGACGGGCCCGGAGAGCACGAAGATCAGCAGACCCACCGCACCGAGGATCAGGAACAGCGCGGTCAGCAGGTACATCTGCAGGTTGAGCGCGATCGCCCCGCGCCCCTCGGGCACGTCGTGGATGATGTTCATCGCCCGGCCGAAGGCCTTGGTGTAGGTCGAGGCCGACCACAGCGCCGTGATCAGGCCGATGATCAGGCCGAGCCCGGCGGCGGGCGCGGTGAGGATCGATTCGAGCGCGGGGCGCACCGTCTCCCAGGCGTCGGGCGGCACGATGCCCTCTGCCTGGTCGAGCACCGAGGTGACCGACTGCTCGTCCTGCCCGAAGAGGCTGAGGATCGACACCAGCGCGATCAGGGCGGGGAAGATCGACAGGACAGCGCGGTAGGTCAGGCCCGCGGCGAGGTCGGTGCAGGCGTCGGCCGAGAACTCTCGGATGGTGGTGCCAAGACGTACTTCCACGACGGTGCGGTCACCTCCGCAGGCGAGTCCGGCTTGCGGGGATCCTCCGGGTCGGGTGCGTCGGCGGGGTGGGCGTCGGGCTCGGTGCTCTTCGCGGTCATGCTCGCTCCTCTTTCCTGCTCACGAGCGCGGGCCGAGCCCTGGCGGGACCCGCACAGGCCCCTCGAGGCCCGCGGCGGGGCGCCCGCACTCCTGAAACGATCAGACCACGCGATCGGCGCCGCGGGCACGTCCTGGGCGGCGCCACGGCGCGCAAGCGAGCGCACCCGCAGGTGGGGCGCGGTGCGACCACCGTGACCGTCCGGTCGGGTTCCTTCACAAGATGCCTGCGTTCGCCGCAGCGTCGCAGGTGAGCGCCGGATGCTGTGGATCTCTGCGGCCCGTCCCGGCCGGCTCCTGGCTGAGCGGACCGTGACGTCCCTAAGCTGTGGCCAGTACCACGTACGGGCCGGGCGCGCCTCGCCCCGGCCCCCGCGGCCCCCGCTCCGGGCGGGCGCCGCGGACACTGCGAAGGGAGCACGTTGTGACCACCTCTCGACCCCCCGGTGAACCGTCCGTCGCCGACCTCGTGGACCGTTTGTCGGAGCAGACCGCACGGCTGGTGCGGGACGAGCTGAAGCTCGCCCGCGCCGAGTACACCGAGAAGGCCAAGCAGGGCGGGACTGCCGCCGGGCTGTTCGGCGCGGGCGCGATCCTCGCCTGGTTCGGCGTCGGCACGCTCCTGGCGACGCTGATCCTGGTCCTGGCGCTGTTCCTGCCGGCCTGGGCGGCGGCATTGATCGTGACCGCCGCCGTGTTCATCGCAGCGGGGATCGCCGCGGCCGCTCGGCAAGAAGAAGGCCGAGGGCCTCACCCCCGCGCCGGAGCGCACGGTCGAGACCGTGCGCCGCGACGCCCGAGAGATCAAGGAGCGGATCTGACATGTCCCACTCAGTCGCCATGCCCGGCCAGGGCGAGAACGACCGCGTGAACCCCGGCGCCGGCGAACCCCGCGAACCGGCCGACGACGCGAGCCCCGACGAGATCGAGGCCGACATCGCGCGCACCCGCCGCGAGCTGGGCGAGACGGTCGAGGCCCTCTCCGACAAGCTCGACCCGAAGGCGCAGGCCGATGAGCAGATCAGTCGGCTCACGCACCGCGCCCGTGAGCAGGTCGACCACGCCCGCGAGAGCGCACGGTCCACGCTCTCCCACGCCCGGCACACAGCCGCCGACCCGCACAGCCCCGTCCCGGCGGCGCTCGCCGCGGTCGCCGGCGCGACCGTGTTCGCCGCCGTCGGCCTGCTGATCACCCGCCGGCGCTGACCCGGCCCTCCCGGCCGCGTCCGCCACACTGCACTGCACTGCGCGAAGGAGCACCCCATGGCCCATCGGAAGCCCACCAGCACGTCCGCGAAGATCCTGTACCGGCCCGTCGGCCTGGCGAGCGGGATCCTCAGCGGCGCCCTCTCCGGGGTGCTGTTCAAGCGGCTCTGGAAGGTCGCCTCTCCCTCACGATCGAAGGACACCCCCAAGGCGCTCGAGTCCGAGTTCCCGCCGCGGGAGATCCTCATCGCCGCCGCGCTCCAGGGCGCGATCTACGCGACGGTCAAGGCGCTCGTGGACCGTGGCGGCGCCCGAGCCTTCGAGAAGACGTTCGGGGAGTGGCCCGGCGACTGACGCGTCCGGAGACACCACCGGACCGATCGACCAGGAGACGAGGTACCGAGATGACCAGCACACCGATGCACCACCCTGATGACGAGGCGCGCCCCAACCCGGAGGACCAGGGGGAGGAGAGCTCGTCGACGGACGAGATCGAGGACCTCGTCGACGAGCGCACCAAGAGGCTTTCCCGCGAGGAGGCCGAGCGGCGACGACGGCATCATCGAGGCGCGAGAGGACGAGATCGATGCGGAGGAGCGGACCGAGCCGGGAAGCGGCTACGGGCACTGACCCGTCGGTCGCCCCGGGGCCGTCGGGCCGGCCGGGGGTCCGCGCCGCCTGAGCCCGACGCTGAGGGTCCAGGCGGCGAGGCCCCTCTGAGCGGTCGCGGAAGACCCGGGACGGACCAGGCCGGCAGTGCGTACTGTGGGTGCATCTCCGCCCCCCTCACCGGCAAGGTTCCTCGATGTCCTCCGTGCTGCGACTGCCCGGGCCGGCGCTCCCGCTCGGTGCGCTCCTGATCATCGTGACGGTCTCGCTGGGCCGCGGGATCGACGTCTTCTATCTGCTGGGGGTCGCGCTCGTCGTGCTGGGCCTGGTCGGCCAGTTCCTCCGGACCCGCCTCCAGCGCCCCTCGCAGGAGCAGGACCCGGTGCCGGTCGCGGTGCCGGTGTGCGGGCGGTGGCGCGGCCTGAACTCCCCCGCCTCATCGGTCCCGTCTCACACCCATCATCTCGCGCAGACCTACGCCCTGGACATCACCCACGAGCCCGAGGGCGCCTCGCCCCGGGCCCTGGATCCGTTCTGGGCGCCGATGCGTCGGCCCGAGGGGTTCCCGTCCTTCGGGCAGGAGGTGCTCGCCCCGTTCGACGGGGAGGTGATCGCTGTGCACGGCACCAGCCGCGACCATCTCAGCCGCCTCTCCCTGCCCGGCATCGCGTACCTGCTGCTCGAGGGATTCGTGCGCGGCCTCGGCTCGCCGCGGCACCTGCTGGGCAACCACGTCATGGTGGGCGCGGCCGGGAGCGGGGAGGCCCCCGACGACGGGGCCGACGTCCCTGCCGGGACGGTCGCGGTGCTCGCCCATCTCCGGCGCGGCTCGCCCACGGTGCGGGCGGGTGAGCGGGTGCGGGCCGGTCAGGTGCTCGGGCAGTGCGGTAACTCCGGCAACTCCTCCGATCCGCACGTCCACGTCCAGCTCATGGACGGGCCCGACATCACCACTGCGAAGGGTGTGCCGTTCACCTGGCGCTATCTCGACGAGGAGGGCGCGGTGCGGACCGGGGTGCCCGCGAACGAGGAGCTGTTCACCGCGGTCGCGGAGGGCGCCGCCCGCTGACACCGGCACGGTGCCCGTCGGTCCCGGCTCAGCGGGCGACGACTCCCAGGTGCGCGGCGAGCGCCTCGGCCTGGTCCCGCACGACGAAGCCGGTCGCCTCGATCTTCGCGAGGTCCAGCACCGAGTCGCGGGGGCGCGGCGCGATGGTGCCGTCGCCCTCAGCCCTCCCCTGGGCGCGCGTAGTACTCGGCCGTCGGCACCGGGGTGACGCGGCGCGGGTCGTGGCCGGTCAGCGCATACACCTGGCGCGCGATCCCGGCCCAGCTCGTCGGCTCCCCGCCGGCGCTGAGGTTGTACATCCCCGGCTCGGGCCGCACCGTGAGCAGGTGCTCGATCGCGGCGGCGAGGTCGTCCGTGAAGGTCAGCCGGCCGATCTGGTCGTCGACCACGCTCGGGTCGATGCCGCGCTCTGCGAGGCTCGCCATGGTCGCGATGAAGTTCCTCCCCTCCCCCACCACCCAGCTGGTGCGCGACGAAGTGCTCCGGCAGGGTCGCGACGAGCCGGTCGCCGGCGGCCTTGGTCTGCCCGTAGACGCCGAGCGGGGTCAGCGGCTCCGCCTCGTCATGGACCTCCGCCGTGCCGTCGAAGACGTAGTCGCTCGAGACGTGGACGAGGGCGGCGCGCTGGGCGCGGGCGGCCTCGACGAGCCGGGCGACGCCGTCGACGTTCACGGCCCAGGCCTCGGCCCGGCCCTCCGGCGTCTCGGCGGCGTCGACGGCGGTGTGCGCGGCGGCGTTGACGATCGTGCCGTAGGGGCGGAAGTCGAAGGCGGCGACGGACTGCGCGGATGCGAGGTCCAGGCGGTCGCGGCCGACGAGGTCCACGTCGGCCCGCCCCTGCCAGCGCGCGGCGAGCGCGCGCCCCAGCTGACCGCTCGCGCCGACGACGAGGGTGCGGCGCGGCGGGACCGGGGCAACGTCCGCCAGGCGCGGGTGGTTCAGGTCCTTCTCCGAGAGCTCCGCCTCCGCGAGCGGGATCGGCCAGGGGATCGCGGCGGTCTCGTCGGCGAGGTTCAGGAAGGTGTACTGCGACTGCGCGGCGGCGGACCAGTGGTCGTTGACCAGGTAGGTGTAGGCCGAGGGCGCCTCGAGGGTCTGGAAGGCGTTGCCCACCCCGCGGGGCACGAAGATCGCGACCTCCGGGGTGATCTCGTGCCAGAACACGGCGCCGAAGGAGTCGCCCTCGCGCAGGTCCACCCAGGCGCCGAACACGCGCCCGGTCGCGACGGAGATGTACTTGTCCCAGGGCTCGGCGTGGATGCCGCGGGTGACGCCGGGGGCCTGGTTGAAGGAGATGTTGTTCTGGACGGGGCCGAAGTCCGGCGGCCCGGCGGCGAGCATCTTCTCGCGCCGCCAGTTCTCCTTGAACCAGCCTCGCGCATCCCCGTGGACGGGCAGGTCCACGACGAGCAGGCCGGGGATCGGGGTCTCGTGGACGACGGGCGGCGCGGTCACTGGCCCACCTGCGCGTACTTCGCCTCGGTCGCGACCTTCTGGCCCCGCCACCAGTCCTCGTTCTCCCGGTACCAGTCGACGGTCGCGGCGAGGCCGGCGGCGAAGTCCGGGTAGGCCGGGGCCCAGCCGAGCTCCTCGCGCGCCTTGGTGGAGTCGATCGCGTAGCGCAGGTCGTGGCCGGGACGGTCGGTGACGTGGTCGAAGTTGTCGGCCTCCCGCCCCATCAGCCGCAGCAAAGCATCCGCACGACCTCGAGGTTGTTCCTCTCCCCGTCGGCGCCGATCAGGTAGGTCTCCCCGATCCGGCCCTTCTCCAGGATCGTCAGGACCGCGGAGGAGTGGTCGTCGGCGTGGATCCAGTCGCGCACGTTCTCGCCCTTCCCGTAGAGGCGGGGGCGGATCCCATCGATCAGGTTCGTGATCTGGCGGGGGATGAACTTCTCCACGTGCTGGCGGGGGCCGTAGTTGTTCGAGCAGTTCGAGAGCGTGGCCTGCACCCCGAAGGAGCGCACCCAGGCGCGGACCAGCAGGTCGCTGCCGGCCTTGGTGGCGGAGTAGGGGCTGGAGGGGTTGTACGGGGTGGTCTCGGTGAACCGCTCGGAATCGTCCAGCGCGAGATCGCCGTAGACCTCGTCGGTCGAGATGTGGTGGTAGCGGGTGCCGTGCCTCCGCGCCGCCTCGAGCAGGGTGAAGGTGCCGGTGAGGTTGGTGTGCAGGAACGGGGACGGGTCCGCCAGGGAGTTGTCGTTGTGGGACTCGGCCGCGTAGTGCACGATCGCGTCGCCCTCGCCGGTCAGCGGCGCGACGAGTCGCTCGACCAGCGCCGCATCGGCGACATCGCCCTCGACCAGGCGCACCCGGTCCTCGGGAAGCCCCGCGAGGGAGGCGGCGGAGCCGGCGTAGGTGAGCTTGTCCAGCACGGTCACTCGCGCGTCGGTGTGCGCGAGGACGTGGTGGACGAAATTGCTGCCGATGAAGCCGGCACCGCCGGTGACGAGCAGGTGGGGGGACATCAGCGGGAACCTCCGGGGACGCGTTCGCGGTCGAGGACGTCGAGCAGGTAGCGGCCGTAGCCGGACTTTACCAGGGGCGCGCCCGGTCGCGCGCGACTCCTCGTCGGAGAGGTGGCCCATCCGCCAGGCGACCTCCTCGGGGGAGCCGATGGACAGGCCCTGCCGCTTCTGGACGGTGGCGATGAACTCGCCGGCCGCGGCGAGGTCGTCGAAGGTGCCGGTGTCGAGCCAGGCGGTGCCGCGGGTGAGCACCTCGACCTGCAGCCGCCTGTCCTCGAGGTAGCCGCAGTTGAGGTCCGTGATCTCCAGCTCGCCGCGGGCAGAGGGCCGCGGCGCCTTCGCCCGCTCGACGACGGTGTGGTCGTAGAAGTACAGGCCCGGCACGGCGAGGTTCGAGCGGGGCGCGGCGGGCTTCTCCTCGAGGGAGAGCGCGCGGCCGTCCTCGCCCATCTCCACCACGCCGTAGGAGCGAGGGTCGCTGACCCAGTAGCCGAACACCGCGGCGCCGTCGACCTCCGCGTAGCGGCGCGCTGGGTGC
Source organism: Brachybacterium sp. GPGPB12 (assembly GCF_038396325.1). Classification (NCBI taxonomy): domain Bacteria; kingdom Bacillati; phylum Actinomycetota; class Actinomycetes; order Micrococcales; family Dermabacteraceae; genus Brachybacterium; species Brachybacterium sp. GPGPB12. The sequence continues at coordinate 1,906,933 of NZ_CP149573.1, forward strand.
CCATGCCCTGGCCGTAGAAGAGGTTGTCGCCGAGGATCAGCGCGCGCCGCTGCCCGTCCAGGAACTCCTCCCCCAGCACGAACGCCTGGGCGAGGCCGTCCGGGGAGGGCTGGACGGTGTACTCGAGCTCGATCCCGAAGCGGGACCCGTCGCCGAGGACGCGCTGGAAGGCGGCCTGGTCCTCGGGGGTGGTGATGATCAGGATCTCCCGGATCCCCGCGAGCATCAGGGTGCTCAGCGGGTAGTAGATCATCGGCTTGTCGTAGACGGGCATCAGCCGCTTGGAGACGCCGAGGGTGAGCGGGTGCGACCGGGAGCCCGTGCCGCCCGCGAGGATGATTCCGCGCATGTGCCCATTCTGGCAGGCGAGAGGCGGAATCCTTCGTCCGTTCCGCGGGATGTGGCCGACACGGCAGGCGGCGCGGCCGACGGGCGCCGACGCCTTCGAGGACGTCGTGCGGGCGCCCCCGAGGACGGAGGTCCGACGCCTCCGTGGGCCCCGTGCGGCCGCCCTGCAGGTGCATCGCCCCGGGGGCTTCCCCCACCCCGGTCCGTGCAGGTCGTCCGGTCGTTCCGGTTCCCGCGGCGTCCTACGCTGGCCCCCATGACCCTCGCCGGCCTCCTCGCCTTCCTCGGCCTCGCCGTCGTGACGATGGACGTGCTCGGCGGGGTGCTCGCGATGGGGATCTTGCTGCGGGGCGGCACGATGCGTCACCTGCTGGCCTTCGCCGCGGGGTATGTCGCGGTCGTGGTCGCGGCGACGCTCGTGCCGCACCCGCCGCTGACCCTGCTGGGGCGCTGGTCGCATCCCGTTCTGGAGTCGAACGGCGCGATCGGCGCCGTCGAGGCGGTCGTGGGCCTCGCGCTGATCGGGTTCGGCGTGCACCAGTTCCGCGCCGCGTCGCCGCCCGGACCGCACGGGCCGCTCGAGGAGAGGGCCGCGCCGAAGCGCCTGGCCACCGTCCCGCTGGTCCTCGGCGGGGTGGCCTTCGCCGGGACCGCGCTGGCCGATCCGGCCTTCACGATCGCCGTGGGGATGGCGTCCCAGGAGCAAAGACCTCACGCCGCGGATCGCGCCGCTGGTGGTGTGGAACCTCGTCTACCAGCCGCCGCTGGCGACGGTGATCGTCGCCGCCGCGGTCGGCCGCCACGAGCAGATCGTGGCGCGGGTGCTCGAGGTGTTCGCGCCGCGGCGCCGCATGCCGCAGACGGTGCTGGCGGTGGTGCTCGCCCTGGCCGGCCTCGTCGTGCTGGCCGACGGCGCGATCGCGCCGCTGGGCGGGCACGTGCCGTGTCGCGCGCCAGCTGATCATGCTGCGGTGAGCAGGGCCGGGCGCTCGGCGGCGGAGACGCCGCGGACGACGCCCCGCGCCGCCCGGTCTCACCCCCGCGCGAACAGCCCCAGCGCGTCCCAGGCGACCCAGCCGCCCTCGGCGAGCTCGAGCTCGATCACGTTCTGCCCCTCCTGCGGCGCGGCGGCCGGGACGGGCGGCTCGAGCAGGGCGCGGCGCGCGCCGTGCCGGGCACGGTCGCGTCGCCCTCGCGGGAGCCGCGGGTCGCGCCGACCGGCGCTCGAGATCGGTGACGTGCTCGCCGTTCGCCGCGATGCGCGCGCAGTCCGCCGAGGCGGGTGGTGTCCACGAGCCAGAGAGCCAGGTCGTGGTCCTCGCTCGGCGCGGACTCGAGCGTCACGGTCCAGCGGGCGCGGTAGGCCTTGCTCCCCGCCCAGCCGTCGCCCGGGCCGGGCAGCAGGTAGGGCCAGGCCTCGCCGGGTGCGTCGGTCCCGTCCGTGTACTCGATCAGCGCGTCGGGGAACCGCTCGGGGATCTGCGCGTAGGAGGCCGGGGCGAGGAGGTGCTCGAGGGTGCGGCCGTCGAAGTCCCCGATGGTCGCGACCGGGGTCCCGGTCGCGGTGACCGAGGGCTCGGAAGCGGCGGTGACCGGGGCGGAGGGCTCACCCCGCTCCCCGGCGTCGGTGACGGCGAAGACCACGTAGGTCCAGGTCTCGCCGGCGACGGCCAGGCCCGTGTGCCGGAAGCGGGGGTAGACGGTCTTGGCCAGCGGCGCGGACTCGTCGGCCGTGTCGGGGGCCGTCCCGCCGGGCAGGCCGTAGATGCGGTAGTGGTCGATCAGCGGGTCGAAGCCGAGCGAGTCCCAGGAAAGGGTGATCGCGGCGAGGGCGGGCTCGGCGGCGAGGCCGGTGACGGCGGCGGGGCGCGGGCTCATGGCGGTGCTCCTTCGTCCGGCTCAGGCCGGGATCAGGCGGGGATCGCCCGCGGGGGTGGTGAAGCGGGCGGTGAGTCGCTTCGGGGCGGTGTCGTCGGCCTCGATCCACTCCACGACGTGGAAGCTGGAGAACATCTCCTCGGGGGTGAGGCGCACGTGGACGTAGCCGCGTCGGCCGTCGTAGAGCTTTACGTGGTCGTGCCGGGTCCAGGTCTCGGGGGTGCCGGCGTCCTCGGCGCCGTCGCCGTCGGAGGCGACCGAGGTGCACACCAGCTCCACGCCGAGGCGCTCCTCGCCCGGGCCGTCGGGGTCGGCGGGGATCTCGGCGGCGACGTGCTTGTGGATGTCGCCGGTGAGCATCACCGGGTTCTGCGCCTGGGCCATCTGGGCGAGCAGGCGCCGGCGGGCCGCCGGATAGCCGTCCCACATGTCGGTGCTCTTCTCGTTGATCGGCACCAGCACCACGCCGTTGGCGAGCAGGTTCCAGGTCGCCTCGGAGCTCGCGAGCCGCTCCCCGACCCACTCCTCCTGCGCGGCGCCGAGGATGGTGCGGTCCTCGCGCCGCTGCTCGGCGGCGTCGGCCGGCTCCGCGTCGCGGAACTGGCGGGAGTCCAGCAGGGAGAAGCGGGCGAGGGTGCCCACGTCGAAGCCGGCGGTGATGTCGGTGTCCGGGCCCTCGGGCAGTGCGGCGACGTCCAGCGGCATGTTCTCGTAGAACGCGCGATAGGCGACCGCGATCCGGTGGGCGAAGTCCTCCTCGCCGATGCCGGTGTCGGAGAGGGGGCCGGTGTAGTTGTTCTGCACCTCGTGGTCGTCCCAGACGGCGACCGCCGCGGCGCGGGCGTGCACGGCCTGCAGGTGCGGATCGGACTTGAACAGGGCGTAGCGCAGACGGTACTGCTCGAGGGTCTCGATCTCGACCCGATGCGCCTCGCCCACCGCGGCCCCCTGGCGCCACAGGTTCGTCTCCGTGATGCCGTACTCGTAGATGTAGTCGCCGACGAAGACGACCAGGTCGAGGTCCTCCTCCGCCGCGAGGTGGCGGTGGGCGGTGAAGTGGCCGTGGTACCAGGCCTGGCAGGAGACGAGCCCGAAGGAGAAGGACTCCGGGGTCTCGCCCGCGGCGGGCAGGGTGCGGAAGCGGCCGACGGGGCTGAGCTCGCGACCCACCCGGAAGCGGTAGAAGTGCTCGGTGCCGGGCTCGAGCCCCTCGACGCGCGGGTGCACGGAGTGGGCGAGGCCGGGTTGGGCCAGTGCCCGGCCATGCGCGACGATGCCGCGGAAGTCCTCGTCGGTCGCGACCTCCCAGCGCACCGTCACCTCCTTCAGCGGCATCCCGCCGTGGCCGTCCTCGGCCAGCGGCTCCGGGGCCAGACGGGTCCACAGCACGGCCCCGTCGGGTCGCGGGGCGCCGGAGGCGACGCCGAGGGAGAACATCCCCTCGGTCCCCGGCGGCGGGGCGGCCTCGACGGAGGGGGCGTCGATGCCGAGCGCGAGCATGGCGGCGGAGGCGCCGCTGAGCTGGAGCAGGCGGCGACGGCTGACGGGGGCGGCGGTGGGCGCGCTGGGCATGGGGACTCCCGGTCGGGGGCAGTGGTGCCCCTTCACCGTCTCCGTCGCACATGGACGCGGGATGAATCGCGGCGAACATCGGTCGGACGATCCCGCAACGCCTCACCCGATTCCCGACACAGCGTGCTCAGGGCCCCGGTGTACTCAGCCGATCCCGTAGTGGGCGTAGAAGAGGCCGACAGTCAGGATCTGGCGACGTCGTCAGGCGGCGGTCAGCTCGACGCGCGCGCGTCCTACGCGCCGGTGGTGCACGATCCGGTGCGGGTCACCCCGAGAGAACTGTCCGCACAGAGGAATCGTCCGGCGTGCGCTGACCACTCGGCCGAACCCGCTCAGGCCGCTCGCGCACCATCTGGCTCCCCCTGCAGCGCCGCCCCGGGCGGCCTGCCTCGCGCGAATGTACCGTTGATGTGAAGACCGTCGGTCGCCCCGGGCCACGGCCGATCACCCGCACGGCGAGAACGGAGCCGAGATGACCGATGACGTAGTCGCGATGGATCGACAGGAGCTCCAGGATCTTCTCCTGCACAGCGACGACATCTCCGCGTTCCTCGAGGACTTCACCGCGATGCTCGCTCGGGAGATCTCAGATGGCGACGCCCCGGCGTGGTGCGCGGTGACTCTGCTGCGGAAGAGGAAGGCGAGCACCGCCGCGGCCTCCGGGCTCGAGGCGCAAGCCCTCGACGAGCCGCAGAACAGCTTCACCGACGGGCCCTGCATGACGGCGATCCGGGAGGACACCGTGATCAGAGTGGGCGACGTGCGCGAGGACACGCGGTGGCCGGACTATCTCCCCGCGGGCGCGGAACAGGGCGTGCGCTCCATCCTCGGCGTCCCTTTCGAGGTGGACGACGATGCCTGGGCCGGCCTGAACGTCTACTCCCCCGCGCCCCACCATTTCGAGGCGGACGTGATCGCGAGCATCCAGCAGGAGGTCGACCGGGCCTCGGGCGCCCTGCGTCTCGCCATCCGCCTCGCCTCTCATCGCGAGGCCGAGCACGACCTGCACGCGGCGATGAGCTCCCACACGGTGATCAGTCTCGCGGCGGGGATCATCATGGGCCAGAACCGTCGCACCCACGCCGAGGCGACGCGCATCCTCAAGGACGCCTCCAACCACCGCAACGTCAAGCTCCGCGATCTCGCCGTCGAGCTCGTCTCGTCCCTGGACCCGGACTACCTCGAGAACCACTTCCGCGCGTAGGACGGCTCCTGCGGGTGCCCGAGGGGCGCGGACGGCATGCGGTTCCGGACCGGGCACCACGTGGTGGTCGACCGCACGCTCGATATCCATACGATCGGTCCGGCCCCTTCTGGTCGGGGCCCGAGCGTGCCAGGGTGGTATGCACTAACCGAGATTCCGAACATCGCCTCCTCGAGGAGGTGGGCGTGATGGCGAACCACTTGTACGCCGCCGGCCTCGTCTCCATCGGCCTCTCCCTCCGCCGCATGGGGGATGTCGGCGATGAAGGCCGAGGACTCCCGCGCACAGGCCGACCGGTGGGGCCTGTTCGTCGGCGAGTGGGCACCGATCTCCTTCGCCATCGGCGGCGCGCTCGGGCTCGAGGAGCAGGGAGGCCTGCCGCACCGCGACACGGGCTGACCGCAGGCGCTCATCGTCCCGTGCCGGAAGGCAGGCCTACCCTTCCGAACGTCCGCGGACCTCTGGACCGGGGAGAGTGGAGGCCTTCATGACACTTCACAAGCACCAGAACTCAGAGATCTTCCCGCGCAGATGCGAGGTCCGTCGATGCACGGCACCACCGCAGACGTGGTACTCCGCCGGGAGCTTCGAGTACGAGATATGCGGCAGGCATGAACTCGAGCCGCGTGCCGGCGAACCCTACTCGGTCGACGAGGGAGAGATCCTGGTGGGTCAGGACGCCACCGGGGAGCTCCTCGCAGTCGAGGTGGATCGGACGGCGGCGGCGTTCTTCTGTCGCGCCTCGGCCGGTTCGGTGCGGTGAACCAGGTGGTGCGGCTCGACATGCCGTCGGGGCTGGGCTCCGCCCTCGATGCTCTCGGCGCCGACGAGAGCGCCCTCTCCGACCGCTATCGGGACGACCGCTGAGTCACGTGGTCGAGGGCAGTGCGGCCCAGGAGCACACCGTCGTCACTCTGCCGAGAGTCGCTCCTCGAGGAAGAAGATGTCCACCTGCATGGCGAGGTCCTTCAGCGGCGCATCGTCATGGGAGCGGTGCTGCAGCGGTCGCACGGTCTTCTCACGAACGGCGAGGTTGAGCACCTGGGCGAACAGGGCGCGGCCCGCGAAAGCCGCATCCGTTCCGGCACGCAGGAGTCCCTGCTCGGCGAAGCTCGTGAAGCAGTCCTCCAGGATGTGCTCGTGCACCTTCCGCGACCTGGCCATCCGGTAGCGACCGGGGTGGTCCTCGCTGACGGATTCCGCGTCCAGCGTGGCGAGCAGACGAATGGGAAGAGCAGCGGGGTGCCAGAGCTCGACCAGCCCCTGCAGCGCGCACGCCGGCTCGCGCGCGGCTCCGGAGCGCGGTCCAGGGCGCTCTGGGCGTGCTCCTCGAGTCGGTCGATCACGCCGTCGAGCAGCGCGGTCTTGCAGTCGAAGTGGTGCAAAGATCCCGGAGTGGGAGATACCGATGTGCTTCGAGATCTCGCGCAGGCTGGAGCCGTGGTAGCCGTGGTCCGCGAACATCTCCGCTGCACCGTCGATGATCTCCTCACGGCGCCCTCGAGCACCGGTGCGGATCTCGGGGGTTCCTCCCCTGCCGGTCTCGCCGACGTCGTGGCGCCCGGCCCTTTCGCGATGGGCGGCGGGGCCTCCGCACTGTCGACCGTGCATCCTTGTGCAGACATCGTTCTCCTCATCTGTGGTCCCGCGGGGCCGAGGCGGCGACCGACGACCTGGCTGGCGCAGGCGCCGACCGCGAGCGGTGTCATGACGCCGTGACTGAAGATTACTGCATATCCGCCCGGATGTAGCCCGTTCTCCGCGATCACCTGCACGGACGCTCGCGACTCCCGGGGCCGATGACCGGTCAGCGCGCCCACTCGCCGTCCACGCCGGTCCTTCCTGCGCACGTCCGACCCGGCCACGATCCGATCGGTCCGTGTCCTTCTCAGCGACCGAGTGCATGCGTAGCGTGCGAGACAGCGCACGACTCCGAGAGACCCGGCGGAGGTCGGGCCGACCGGTTCCCTACCGTCCCCCCTCTGCCTCACCTCGGCGTCGACGCGCTGAGGACCAGCGGGCACCGCTCGGGGGCGATCTTCGCTGGGCCTGTACCGGATCTCGCGCGTCCACAACGCCCCGCCCCTGCCCGACACGACGACCCGACACCGACAGGAGTCAGCACGATGACCGAGAACCAGCACGAGCACATCGACCCGAACCCGGCCCGCCCCTCCCAGGCGGAGGGCGAGGCGCAGGAGGAGGAGAAGCCCTCGAGCGGCGCCGCTGAGGAAGCCGACGCCGCCCAGTCCGGCACCGAGCCCGACGATCCGAGCTCCCGCCGGCCCTCCCAGGCCGAGGGCGAGCCGAACGACTGAGGAGAGGAGGGCCCATGGGCATCGGCATCCCGCAACGACCCCCACCGCTGCGTCCCCCGGGGACCGCGAAGGGCCCCAAGTTCGCCGCGCTCCAGCTCGGCGCCAGAGCCCTCCAGTCCGCCGCCCCGCGCGCGGGTTCGACGCCTACCTCGTCGGCTTCCATCCTGCGAAGGACTCGCCGGACATGCAGATGGAGGCCCATCACTACTGCAAGGTCGTCGACGACGACCTCATCCAGTGCGTCCTCTTCGACGGCAACACCTCCGAGGCGAATCTGATCGGCATCGAGTACATCGTCTCGGAGTCACTGTTCGACACCCTCCCCGAGGAGGAGCGCAGTTACTGGCACCCGCACAACTACGAGATCCTCTCCGGCCAGCTGATCGCTCCGGGCCTGCCGGCGTTCGCGGAGCAGCGGCTGATGGCCGAGCTCGTGAACTCGTACGGGAAGACCTGGCACACCTGGCACACCGGACGGCATGACACGGGAGGCGGGCATCCGCTCCCCCTGGGCGACCCGATGCTGATGTGGTCGTTCAACCGCGACGGAGAGAGCGACCCCGACCTCGCCTCCGATCGTGCCCGGGTCCTGGGCCTGGACCCCGACGCGACCCGGGAGCGGCGGCGGCGAGCCGCTCGACCGAGCGCATCCTCAACGCGGCGTCGACGCCCTCGCGTCCGAGTTCTCCGGCACGACCCCGATCCCCGGGGTGCGGGAGGCCGCGCCCGGGCACGGTCGTGACGAGGCACCGGACGCGTCAACGGCTCCCCGGCCCGATCGGGACGGCTGACGCCGGCGCGATCCCCGCGACGCCGACGCCCCTCACGACCGGAGGTCGCCCGCCGCCTCCGACGACTGCGCACCCCGGTGCCGCAGCGACAGCGCCCCGCCGACCGCGAGGGTGACGAGCACGCCCAGCAGCGGGTACCACTGCCAGGCGACCCACACCTCGCCGATCACGTACTTCTCCATCACGAAGAAGAAGGCGTTGACCGCCACGGCGAGCACGAAGGCGATGTTCGCGTCGGCCGACCGGGCCCGCCCGTTCACGATCCCGAGCACGAAGGCGCCCAGCGACCCGCCGTAGGTGATGCCGGCGACGCCGAGGGCGAGCACCACGATGTCGCCCTCGTCGGAGCGGAAGATCGTGGCCGGGGCGATGAAGGCCAGGCCCCAGCAGATCGTGGCCCAGCGGCCGATCCGCAGGCCCTCCGCGTCGCTGAGCGGGGTGCGACGCGCCTTCGCGACCACGTCGGTGACGGTCGAGGAGCTCAGCGCGGACAGCGAGGAGGACAGGGTGGACATCGCGGCGGCGAGGATCCCCGCCAGCAGCGGCCCGGACAGCCCCGTGGGCATCTCCTCGACGATGAACAGGGGGAAGATCTCGTCGTCGCGGGTCAGGCCCAGCTCCGCCGGGGCGGCGGCGCCGTACCAGCCCCACAGTGCGAGCCCCACCAGCAGGAAGACCCCGAACTGCACGGTGACGATCACGCCGGAGACGATGATCGCCTTCTGCGCCTCGGCCTTCGAGCGGCAGGCGAGCAGGCGCTGGACGACCAGCTGGTCGGAGCCGTGGGAGGCCATCGCGAACACCGCGCCGCCGAGCACGGAGACCAGGAAGGTGTCATCGCCGCTGAGCGGGTCGCCGGACCACACGAGGACCTGGGTCTTGCCGGCCTCGGCCGCCGCGCCCAGCCAGCCGGCGCCGATCGACGAGACCACGATGATGATCGCGATCAGGCCGCCGACCACGTAGAGCAAAGATCTGCACCACGTCCACCCACACCACGGCGGTGATACCGCCGATGAAGGTGTAGAGGATCGTGACCACGGAGAGGATCACCGTGATCGCGAAGTAGGAGAGGTCCACTCCCAGCCCGTCGAGGATCACCTTCAGGGGGATCGCCGCGGCGATCACCCGGATCCCGTCGGCCATCAGACGGGTGATCAGGAAGGTGACCCCCGCGGTGGTCTGGGTGCTCGTCCCGAACCGCTTGCCGAGGTAGGCGTAGGCGGTGACCATCTCGCCGTCGTAGTAGCGCGGCGGCAAAGATGAAGAAGGCGACCACCACCCTGCCCAGGATGTAGCCGAGCCCGAGCCGCAGGTACGAGAGGTTGCCCAGGTAGCTCATCACCGGGATCCCGATGACGGTCAGGGCGCTCGTCTCGGTGGCGACGACGGACAGGCACACCGCCCACCACGGCAGGTCCCTCCCGCCCAGGAAGTAGTCCTTCAGCCCGGTCTGCTTCCCGCTGAGCTTCAGGCCGAGCCAGGCGGTGGCGACCAGATAGGCCGCGATCACCAGCAGGTCGATCGTCTGCATGTCCGCTCTCCTTCGAGGTCCGCTGTCGACGGCGGCCCCGCGGTGTCGGGCGGTCGGCGGACGATCCGTCGGCGCGAACGACGCGGGGCACGGCCGTCTATTGGTTCACACCCGGGCCGACGGGGCAAGCCCGGGACGATGCCGGGTCCGCGGCCCCCGACGGCCGAGCGCCCGGCTCCTGTCCGGCGGGCACCTCGCCTCACGCGGCGGGGCACCCCTGCCCTCCTGAGCTCGCCGTCCTCGACATCACCGCCGACGGACTCGTCCGCACCCGCCCCCGGCGTCACCGAGGACGAGGTCCGTGAGGTCACCCAGCCGTTGTCCATCCTCCGCCTCGCCGGCCGAAGGCCGCCGCGCGCCCGGGCCGGGCCTGCACACGAGCCCGACCGGCGGGCCCGACCGGCGGGCCCGGCCGACGGAGCCGGACGCGGGTCAGCCCTCCTCGCGCTTCTCACCGCCGCCGGTCTCCCCGCCGCCGTCGCTGGACGGCGGGGAGTCGCTTGGCGGCGGGGAGTCGCTGGGCGGCGCGGTCGGGAGCGGTATCAGCACTCCCGGGCCCTGCGACGCCGGCGGCGGCATGGGCCCGGGACCGGACCCCTCGCTGCGGCGGCATCGGCCTGATGATGATCTGCCCGCTGTTGCCACCGGTGCCGCCCCCGGAGCGGTCCTGGACGGGAGTGCCCTCCGTCGAGGTGCCGCCGCCGGGCCCTCCGAGGGCGCCCTCGCCGACCACGATCTCGGGGTCCGTGTCCCCGGGCGGGAGGGTCGGCCGGGGCAGGCCGGGCAGCGGGACCTGGGCGGGACGGTCCGGCGGGGTGGGGCGGGTCTCCGGGTCCTTCTCCGGGTCGTCCGCCGTACCGCCGCCCGTCGGGGAGCCGCCCGTCGGCGTCTCGCCGCTCGAGGAGCCGTCCGTCGGGGCATCACCGGTCGTCGGCTCACCGGTCGTGGGGTCGCTCGTCGGAGTGCCGCCCGTCGCGGAGCCCCCGGTCGGGCCGTCACCGTCGGCAGAGTCCGGGGAATCGGTCGCGCCGGCCGCACCGTCCTCGCGCGCATCACCCGTCGGGGCCTGCGGCACGTCGGGGTCGCCGGTCTCCTGCCCCGCCCCGGACGGTGCGAGACCGGTCGGCGAGTCGGGCGCGCGCGGGGTCCTCGTCGGCGGTCCCGGCCGCTGTCGTCGTCTCGCCCGCCTGGTCCTCGCCGACCGCAGGGACCTGCACCGGGGTGGCGGTGCCGTCGGCCGTGGCGCGCGTTGCCCCCGCCGTTCCCGTGCCACGCCGGGAGGACGGGGAGGCGGTCGTCACGGCATCGTCCTGCGCCTGGCCGGCCGTCGTCCCCTCGCCGTCGGCGGGCTCGTCCTCGTCGGTCCAGGTCGCCGCGGCGCCCAGCACCGGGCCGCTCACGCTCGAGGAGTCCAGCGGCACCATGCCGCCGACGACCGCGGCGGCGATCGCCCCGGCGGTCGCGAGCACCCCCGCGTGGGCGGAGACCGCGGACCGGAGAGCGCCGAGACCGCCTCCCCGGCCCCGACCGGCTCGAGGGCGCGCGGCGCGGTGCGCGGTGCTGGAACCCCGTCGGCCGCGGGGCCGACGGCGGCCACGTCCGAGGTGAGGTGCTCGAGCAGCAACGGCGAGCCGAGCACCACCGGCAGCAGCACCGAGCGCATCTGCACGGCGAGGCCGCGCGGCTCCTCACGCGCGGCGGCGCGGCGCGGGCAGGCCGCGAGATGCCGCTCGACGCCCGCGGCCCGGGCGGGCGTGAGGCGGCCGCGCTCGAGGTCGTCGAGATCCCGGGCGGTGTCGCGGCAGAGCGGGGACGCGTCGGCGGTGTCGAGATGGGCCTCGAGCCAGGCGGCGCGCGCCCCTCGCGCGCCCGGCGCGAGAGCTGGGAGATCGCGTTCGGGCTGCGACCCAGCTGCGAAGCGAGGGCGCGGGGCGTCTCCCCCTCGACCTCGGTCAGCCACAGGATCCGGCCGCCACGTCTCGGGCAGGCGAGCGAAGGCAGTGCGGACCAGCTGGCGATTCAGCGGCTCGTCCACGCCGTCGGAGGAGACGAGGCGGCCCGGCGCGGCGCGCTCGAGGTCCTCGACCGCGTCCTCGTGGGCGCGGCGACCGCGGTCCACCACCTCGTGGCGCACCACCCGCATGAGATAGGGCGCGAAGCCGCGGCGCGGGCCCGCTCCTCGCAGGATCGACTTGAGGATCTTCAAGAACGCCTCCTGCGCGACGTCGTCGGGGTCGTGATGACCGGGGAGGCTCCGCGCCAGCCGCGGCGCCTCGTGATGATGGCGGTGGTACAGCTCCGCATAGGCGCCCGTATCACCTGCGCGCACGGCATCGAGCAGGGCGTCCTCGGAGAGCGCCTCGGAGGCGCCGCCGCGGCGGCGAGGACCAGGCTCCGGCTCCGACTCCGACTCCGACTCCGTCATCATTCGGCCCTTCCCTTCTCGGAGCCGCGACGTGCGGCTCCACCGGTGACGTCGCCGACGGCCCTCAGGAGGACCACGGTCAACTTGTCCAAGTATGTCCTATTTGTGAAGAAGGTCACCAGTGGGTCACGAATCCGGCGCCGCGCGTCACGAACCGGGTGCCGGCGCGTGGAATGATCGGGCGCCCACCGTGGGCGCCCGGCCCTGAACCTGCGGAGAGTCATGAGCAATATCGAGCTGACGGATGTCGACGGGGACGCCCTGACGATCTACATCCGCGACGAGTCCACGTGGATCACGTGCACCAGCGGCGCCGAGGAGGTGACCGTCGGCCCCTTCCCCACCCATGTGGTGCGGTCCGTCGTGGACCGCGGCTTCGAGGTCGAGGGCGGGACCCTCTCCGCCCTGGTCCGCCGCACCTCGCAGGCGGGCATGCGCCTGACCGACCAGATGCGCGAGAGGGCCTGGGAGGCCTTCGCCCAGGAGAACGGCCTGTCCGGCGAGGCGGACCCCGCGACCCGCGAGGCGCTGGACCGGGCCCTCGAGGCCGCGCTCGCACCGCCGGTCCGCACCCCGGCGGCGGAAGCGCTGGTCGGAGACCTGCGCCGCGCCGCCGTCACGATCACGGACGTCGAGGGCCTCGCCGATCACCTGATGGCGAACGGCTACCGCAAGGACGCCGCCTCCTGACGGGCGTTTCCGCACCGGAGCGTCGACCCGGCCTCTGGATGGGGATCCGCCGGGGTCGACGGGAAGGGCCGGCCGGGCCGCCACAGGGGCCCGGCCGGCCCGCTCCTCGCGCCGCGTATCCTGCGGGGATGCCGCGCCCCGTGACCTCGTCCGCTCCCTGCCCAAGGTCGTCCTGCACGACCACCTCGACGGCGGGTCGCGCCCCGCGACCGTGATCGACCTGTGCCGCGAGCTGGGGATCGACCCGCCGGGTCCGGACGCGCAGCAGGTCACCGGTGAGCGGGTCACCGAGCAGCAGGTCGCCGACTGGTTCCACGACGCCGCGGACTCCGGATCGCTGCCCGAGTACCTCTCGACCTTCGAGCGCACCGTCGCGCTCATGCAGTCCGCGGCGCACCTGCGCCGGATCGCGCGCGAGTTCGTGGAGGACATGGCGGCCGACGGGGTCGTGTACGCGGAGACCCGCTGGGCGCCGCACCAGCACACGGATGGCGGACTGTCCCTCGACGAGGCGGTCCAGGCCGTGCAGGACGGGCTCGACGAGGGCGTCGCGGCGGTCGAGGCCCGCGGCGGCCGGATCGTGGTCGGCCAGCTGCTGTGCTACCTGCGCCATCTCGAGCCGGGCGACGACCTGGTGGAGATCGCGCTCGCGCGGCGCACCGACGGCCCGCGCCCCGGGGCGCCCGTCGGCTCAGCGGGAGTGGTGGGGCTGGACCTCGCCGGCCCCGAGGCCGGCTTCCCCGCCTCCCGCTTCGGTGCGCAGTTCGCCCGCGCCCGGGCCGAGGGGCGCGCGTCACCCTCCACGCCGGGGAGGGCGACGGCCCCGCCTCGATCGCCGACGCGCTGGAGACCGGCGCCGAGCGGCTCGGCCACGGAGTGCGCCTGGTCGAGGACCTCGATGCCGACGGCGGCGACGCCCTCGGTCCGGTCGCCGAGCGCGTGCACCGGGAGCAGATCTGCCTGGAGGTGTGCCCCAGCTCGAACCTGCAGACCGGGATCGCCCGGACGATCGCGGAGCATCCCGTCGGCCGCCTCCACGCGACCGGCTTCGCGCTCGCGCTCAGCAGCGACAACCGGCTGATGAGCCGCACCGGCACCACCCGCGAGACGGCGCTGGTCGCGGAGGCGCTGGACTGGGGCGTCGACGAGCTCGAGCAGGTCGCGCTCACCGCGCTCGACAGCGGCTTCGCCCCGGCGGCTCAGCGGGAGGCGGCGCGCGAGGAGGTCCTGCGTCCGGCCTACGCGGCGGCGCGGCGAGCGGGCTGACCGGGACGCATCAGCCCGCGACCACCTCGCGCAGGATCTCCAGATAGGTGCGTGCGAGCTCGTCGCCATCGGCGTGCTCGCTCACCCAGTCCCGCCCGCTCGCCCGCACCGCGGTGCGGGAGCGGTCCGCGGCCAGCCCGCGCCACAGCTCCACCAACGCCGCCACGTCCTCGGGCGGCAGGACGTCCCCGGCCCCGGAATCGCGGACGATGTCCGCGGCCTCCCCCTCCAGAAGCGCGGTGACATGGCGGCCGGTCGCGAGGATCTCGTACAGCTTCGAGGGGACGGTCCAGGCGAACGGCGCCCACGACCGCAGCGACACCACGACCGAGTCCGCCCAGGCGTACTGCGCGCCGACCTCTCGGTGCGGGGTCCGAGGCGACACCTCGACCGGGGCCTCCAGCTCTCGGGCGAGTGCTGCGAGCGCGGGAGCGGCCACCCCGTGCCCTACCAGACGCACTCTCAGCGAAACGCCCTCGCGCGCGAGCACCGCCGCCGCCCGGACCACGGTCTCGAGCCCCTGGGAGCGGCCCATGTTCCCCAGGTACAGGCGGCCGCGCTCGGCGTGGTCGCCGGGCGGATGGTCCCGCTGGGCCCGGACGCGCGAGAGCTCGGTGCCGTTGCGGACCACGTGGACAGTCGAGACCCCGCGCTCGCGCGGCAGACGTCCGCGAAGCGGGAGGTGGTGGTGACCACGGCATACGCCTCGGTCTGCCAGTCGGTGACCTGACGGTGCACGACCCGCTTGGCGAGCGCCACGACGCCGCTGCGCAGACGACCGAGGGAGAGGACGCGGGCCGCTCCCTCGCGCCGCCCGGGCCGCTCTCCGGCGTCGCCGGCGGCGCGGACAGCGGCCACGACCGCCCCGGGCACGACCCGCTCAGCACCGCCGACCTGCGTGACCAGGTCCGGCCAGGCGTCGCGCATCTCCACCACCAGCGGCACACCCCACCGTGCGGACAGCAGTCTCCCGACGAGGAGGGTGGGGATCGCGGGGGCGGTCGCGACGATGACCTCCGGCCGGTCCTCCCGGCGGCCGAAGCGTCGACGCAGACGCCACAGGGCATCGAGGGCGGAGACCAGGTGGTCCGCGGTGCGGGTCCCGATGTCGCCTCGATGCGGCAGGTAGGCGGTGCGCGGCACGGTCTCGCCGTGCGCGCCGTGCTCCGCTCCGCCGACCCGGTGGTCACGCCGCTGCTCGACCGTCGGGCGACCGGAGGGATAGTGCGGGACGGGGGCGACGACCGTGACGCGATGACCCGCCGCGATGAAGCGGCTGACCAGCGCGGACCAGCGGCGCTGGGGAGCCCCGTACTCGGGGGCGTAGTAATGGGTCAGGACCAGGATCCTCATCCCGCTCCTGCACCTCGGAGCTCTCCGCGCACAGCCACGACCATGGAGTCTACTCATCATTCGGGCGACCTCTGCGTCGGCTCCCCGTCGGGCGCCCGGCTCAGCCCGCTCGTCCCGCCGAGACCGACTCAGCCCGCGACCGGCTCGACTCGCCGACCGGGAGCTCCGGGGCGGGTGACCAGGGCGCTCGCCGCCGGTGGGGCCGTGCCCGCGGCGCGGTAGCGGTCCATCCAGTCCGCGGCGAAGGCGTCGGCCTCGGGCGTGGGGACGAGCGCCCAGACGCTCCCGCCGAACCCGGCGCCGAAGGAGGAGGCGGCCCGGGCGCCGAGCGCGGTCGCGTGCCGGACCAGCGCGATCGTCTCGGGGATCTGGTTCCCGAGGTGCGTCTCGGCGAGGCGCTGGGAGACGTCGACCGCGGCCGCGAAGGCGTCGAGGTCGCCGCCGCGCAGGGCGCGATGGGCGCGGGGCACGAGCACCGCGGACTCGAGCAGGAACTGGTCCAGCCGGTCCCGCTCGGCACCCTCGGCCGCGAGGCGACGCAGCGGCTCCCAGCGGGTCTCGTCCTCGGCGAGCGGCGCCTCGAGATCCTCGCGGACGAGGAAGCGGAGCGCCCCCTGCAGCGAGTCGTCGGCCCGGCCGGTCTCCCGGTTCCAGCGCTCGAGGATCTGCCCGAGCAGGGCGGGGCCGCGGTTGTAGGAGGCCTGCGCGGCGCCCGTCTTCTCCGCGAGCACGCCGGAGACGGCGACGACGAAGGACCAGCCCTCCGGCAGGGCGACCTGGTCGAGGATCTGCATCGGGTCGAACTCGGCGTAGGAGATCATGCCGTCGTGGCCTGCGAGCATGCCGGTGTGGTCCAGCGAGCCGCCGCTGGTGCCGACGCCGGGCCGTCCGGCGAGGGCCCCGAAGGTCTTCCCGTTCTCGATCGAGGCGGCGTAGCCGGCCAGCGCCACCCGGTCGGGGATCTGGGAGGTCCAGGCCTCGGTGGCGGGCAGGTCCGCGAGGTCGGCGAGCGCCAGCGCGGTGCCGGTCAGCGGCGCGGAGGAGCTGGACATGCCGGAGGCGGGAGGGAGGTCCGAGGTGATCGTGAGCCGCGCGGCGGGCAGCGGGCCGAAGTTCGCCCCCAGCCGCTCGATGACGGTGTGGACGTAGCGGCCCCAGTGCCCGGGAGGAAGGTCCGGGGCGGTGCCGGCGGCGAGGCGGAGCGTGCCCGGGTAGGCGTCGGTGCTCGCCTGGAGGGTTCCCGTCGGCCCGTCGACCCGCTCGGCATGCACGGTGACGCCGCGGTCCACGGCGCAGACGAGCACGCGGCCGCCGCCGTAGTCGGTGTGCTTGCCGAGCACCTCGATGCGGCCGGGCATGGTCCAGCGCGCCGCGCGCTCACAGGGCGACCTCGACGCCGGCCAGGCAACGCTCGACCTCGTCGATGTCGTCGCGGCGCGAGAGGTCCAGGACCCCGCCCGCGAAGGGCGCGACGCGCACGTCCGGCAGAGCGCGGACGGCATCGACGATCTCGAGCTCCCCGCGCGCCGAGGGCTCGATCGAGGCGCAGGCCTCGAAGATCTCCGGCTGGAAGGCGAAGGCGTTCATGCTGACCAGCGCGTCGGGGCCGGCGGCGGCCAGTCGCTCGGCCGTCGGCTTCTCGAGGATCCGCCGCGCCGCGCCGTCCTCGTGCTCGACGATCGCGAAGGCCGCCACCCGGTCGGCGGCGATGTTGGAGTGCTCCACGAGCGCGGTCCGCTCGAAGCCGAGCAGGGTGGTGCGCTCCTGCTCCAGCAGAGCCGCGATCCCGTCGCGGGGGTAGAGGTTGTCGCCGTTGACCATCACGAAGGGCCGCTCGCCGACGGCGTCGCGGGCGGAGGCGACGGCGTCGGCGGTGCCGCGGGGCTCCGCCTGGGCGGCGAAGCCGATCTCGAGCCGGCGCGGCGCGAGCCGCCGGGCGTGGCGGGCGAACTCCTCGTGCTCCGGGGCGACCACCAGCACGGCGCGACGGATGCCGGCGTCGGCCAGGGCCGAGAGGGAGTAGTCGATCAGGCGGTGGGAGCCGATGGGCATCAGGGCCTTGTGGCCGGAGGCGGCGGCCGCGGCCTGCTCCGGGGTGAGTGCGCCGGCGCCCTCCCTGCGCATTCGGGAGCCGAGCCCCCGGGCCAGGACCACTGCGGTGTCGATCATCGTCATGCCCCCAGACGGTAGTGCTCGGCGACGGTGCGGGAGGCCGAGCCGCTCGATGATCGCGTCGAGAGACCAGTTGAACCAGGACTGCTGGGTGATGAGCTCCGAGTCGCACCCTCCTCGAAGCGCCGAACGTTCACGCTGCGAACAAACTAGGCCCAGGCGGCCGACGCGTCAACCGCGGGACCCGGGCGGGCCGTCCGTCGCCCGGGTCGCGCATCGGCCGAGCCGCACGTCGGCCGGGCCGCTCGCCAGCTGGGCCACCCGCCGGCAGGAGCGCCCGGCCGCCCAGTTTTGTACCGCCACGACTCATGTGGGAGCCCGGATGAGTCGTCAGGGCAGCAAAACCTGTCGCCGGACCCCGCGCGACGGGGGTTCAGCGGGAGGCGCCGGCGGGCAGGATCGGGGCGAGGAGCGGGTCCGCGAGCACGCGCTCGAGGGCCATGTCGGCGCCGCCGATCGCCGCCGCGTCGAGGCCGAGCGCGGAGGCGCTCACCTCCACCCGTCCGTCCGGGGTGAGCGGCCGCGCGTCCAGCGCCTCCTGCACCGGTCGCACGAGCACGTCGGCGAAGGCGCCGAAGAAGCCGCCCAGCACGATGGCCTGCGGGTTCAGCACGTCGACGAGCACCCCGGCCCCGCGCGCGAGATCGCCCGGCAGGGCCCGGAAGCGCGCACGAGGCGCTCGTCCCCGGCGTCGAGCAGGTCGCGGAGCCGGCGGAGCCGCTCCTGCAGGGGCAGGTGGCCCGACCGCGCGGGATCGTCGGGGTCCAGCACGGCCAGCACGGTGTCGAAGCCGACGAGGGTCTCCCAGCGCCGCGCCGCCCGCACCGGCACGGCGCCCCGGCGGGGTCCAGGCCGATGTGGCCCACCTCGCCGGAGAACCCGGACCAGCCGCGGATCAGCCGTCCGTCGGCGATGATGCCAGCGCCCACGCCGATGTCGCCGATGAGATAGACGAGGTCGGTGATCCCCTGTCGGGCCAGGCGCGGTGCCTCGGCGAGCGCGGAGAGCTTGGCGTCGTTCTCGATCGAGAGCGGCGGCATGTCCGGGCCGAGGCGCCTCGCGAGCTCCTCACCGAGGGGGACGCCGGTCCAGCCGAGGTTCGAGGCGAAGCGGACGGTCGCGCCCGCGTAGTCCACGGGACCGGGCGGGGAGATGGTGGCCCCGGCGACCCAGAGGCCCTGCGCGGCGGCGGCCTCGAGCGTCTCGCGCAGCTCGCTGCGCGACGAGGTCCAGGACGGGGGCGACCGGGTGGGAGCGGCCGTCCTGGCCGTCCACCACGGGCGTCGGCACGGAGGAGCGGAAGCGCACCTGGCCGCCGAGGTCCTGGAGGGTCACCGCGAGATGGTCGACGTTGAGCTCGAGGCCGATGCCGGCGACGTGGCCGGGGTCGATGCGCACCTCGGTGCCGGGTCGGCCCACGGTGCCGCGTCGCTCGACCTGCCCTTCCTGGACCAGTCCGCGCTCGGCGAGGTCACCGATCAGCGAGGTGACCGAGGCCTTGGACAGTCCGGTCTCCTGGGCGAGGGTGGCGCGGGAGCGGCCGCCGTGGGAGTGGAGGTGGCGCAGCAGCAGGCTCAGGTTCGCCGAGCGCATCGCGGCGTGTCCCACCGGGGCGGCGCGACCGGCCGAGGCGGCGAGGCCGGGCAAGGCGGCGGGGCCGGGCGTCCCGTCCGCCGCCCCAGGCGCGGGTCGGCTCGGTGACGTCATGGCGGCCATGGTAGACGGGCCGACCTCCGCGATCAGCGCGGTTCGGCCAGCTCCAGCAGGCGGGCGTGGGCGAGCTCGCGCTCCTGCTCGGTCGCGTAGGGTGTGCCCATGTTCATCGCGAGCCCCTCGCTGGCCAGGCGCACCACGAGGGCCTGCGCCGGGTCGAAGCCGTCGGCCGAGAGCGCCTCGCGCCAGCGTGCCGCATCCTCGTCGACCAGCTCCTCCATCCCCGGGCGGTCACCGAGGACGGTCAGCAGGGAGGACGGGGAGAAGATCTCGGCCGCCCGCGAGTCCGGTGCGGTCAGGGCGCGCACGTAGGCGCGCAGCGGCTTGCCGGGACGGTTCTCGGAGAGGTCGACGAGGGCGTGCACATCGGCCCAGAACTGCTCGTTGGAGCGGTGCACGAGGGCCTTCTCGAGCTCGAGTCGGTGCGGGAAGTGGTGGGTCAGCGCCCCCTTGGACACCCCGGCCCGCCGAGCGATGTCCGCGAGGCTCACCCCGCGCCGTGCTCCACGATCATGCTCGCGGCGGCGTCGAGGATCGCGGCGCGGGTGCGCTCCTTGTCGCGCTGGGGCGCGGGTCGCGCGGCGGGCTCGTCGGCGGTGACGGGCTCGTCGGCGGTGCCGGGGTCGTCGTTCTCCACGATCAGCTCCTGGGTGTCGTCTCGGAGGGGATGAGGCGCCAGGCGAGGAAGGCCGCGAGGGCCAGCGACCCGGCGGCGACATAGGCGGTGGCCTGGGTGGCGTGCGTGAAGGCGTCCTGCGCGAGGTCGAGCAGGGGCGCCCCCTCCCCATGATGCTCGATGTGTGGGCGAGGGAGTCCTCCATCGCCTCGGCCTGCGCGGCGGGTGTGCCGGAGGGGATCGTGAGGTCCGCACGGTAGATCGCGGTGTGCAGCGAGCCGAGCACCCCGATGCCGAGCGCGACGCCCAGCTCGTAGGCGGTCTCCGAGATCGAGGAGGCGGCGCCGGCGCGCTCGGGCGGCACCGCGGAGACCACGGCGTCGGTGGACAGCGTCATCGACAGGCCCGTGCCGAGCCCGATCACGGCCAGGGCGATCCCGATCCCGAGATAGCCCGGCAGTCCCTCGGCGACGCCGAGTCCGGCCAGCCCCAGCGCCCCGACGGCGAGCCCGAGGGCGATCGCGCGGCCCCGTCCGAGCCGGGCGAGCGCCACGCCGACGACGACCACCACGACGAGGGAGGCCAGCGTCGCGGGCATCTCCGCGAGCCCGGCCACGAAGGGCGAGAAGCCGCGGACCAGCTGGAGGTATTGGGAGAAGAAGTAGAGCATCCCGAGGAAGGCGAAGATCGACAGGCCGTTCGCGGCGATCGCACCGCTGAAGGCGGGGATGCGGAAGAGCTCGACGTCGATCAGCGGGGTGGCCAGGCGTCGCTGGCGACGCACGAAGACGACGGCCGCGGCGGCGCCGACCAGGGCGGCCAGCAGGGCGGGCGCTCCGGCGCCGCCGCCGAGCACCTGCTTGATCGCGAAGACGACGGGCACCACGGCCAGCACCGACAGCAGTGCGGAGAGCAGGTCGATCCACCCCGCGACAGGGTCGCGCGACTCGGGCAGCGAGCCAGGCGCCGAGCCCGACGACCGCCACGATCACCGGGACGTTGATGAGGAACACCGAGCCCCACCAGAACATCTCGAGCAGCGCCCCGCCGACCAGCGGGCCGACGGCGCCGCCGGCCATGGCGCCCGCGGACCACAGCGCGATCGCGCGGGTGCGCTGGGCGGGGTCGTGGAACAGGTTGCGGATGATCGACAGGGTCGAGGGCATGATCGTGGCGCCCGCGAGTCCCAGCGGCGCACGGGCGGCGATCAGCATCCCGGCGCTCGGGGCGAAGGCCGCCAGCAGCGACGCCGCACCGAAGGCGACGGCACCGATCAGGAGCAGGCGCTTGCGGCCGATGCGGTCGGCGAGGTTGCCCATGGTGACCAGCAGTCCGGCCAGGACGAAGGAGTAGATGTCCCCGATCCACAGGATCTGCGTGGCCGTGGGGGCGAGGTCCGCGGTCAGCGAGGGGATCGCGAGGAAGAGCACCGTGCCGTCGACGGCGAGGAGCGTCACCGCGAGCACGAGCACGATGAGCGCCGCCCACTCGCGGCGACCGGCCAGGGGCACGGTCGCGGGCGAGGGGACGGCGGAGGTCCGTGAGGTCGTCATGCCCCGGAGACTAACGAACCGATCGGTTCGTTGCCAGAGCCGTTCGGCTCGTGTGAGTCATCTGGCGCGGGATGTGACGCACGGAGCAGAACCCGCACGCTCCCGCCGGGTGCATCGGGCCGCAGCGGTGGCATGATTTCGCTCCGTGCACGAGGACACCTCGAGCTCGCCCCGCTCCGACGAGCCCCTCACCCCAGACCCCGAGCGAACCCCTCCGGCCGACGAGCCCGCCTCGCAGGCCCCTCCCCCATCGGCCGCGCCGCGCTCCCCCGCCGGGCCCCGCGACCACCCGCACAGCCATCACCATCTCGACCACCGCGGTATGCCCCGCTCCCGGACCCCGCTCGCCGCGGCCTCGCTCGGCGCGCTCGGCGTGGTCTTCGGCGACATCGGCACGAGCCCGCTGTACGCGCGCAGACCGTGTTCAGCCTCCACCACCACGCCGTCGCCCCCACCGAGGCCGACGTGCTCGGGGTGATCTCGATGGTCGTGTGGTGCCTGCTGATCATCGTGACCTTCGCCTACATCGGCCTGATCATGCGGGCCGACAACCAGGGCGAGGGCGGCATCCTCGCCCTGACCGCGCTGGTGCCGCGCAAGCGCACGGGCCCGGCGGGGTCGGTCCGCGCGAGGCGTCCGTCGCGCTGGTGCTCGGCGTGATCGGGGCGGCGCTGTTCTTCGGCGACTCGGTGATCACCCCGGCGATCTCCGTGCTCTCCGCCTTCGAGGGCATCGAGGTGGCCGCCGCGGTGCCCGACGCCGTGATCGTGCCCGGCGCGCTGATCGTGCTCACCGCGCTCTTCGCCGTGCGGCACCGCGGCACCGGCGGCATCGGGCGGTTCTTCGGCCCGGTGATGGCGCTGTGGTTCCTGACCCTCGCCGCGATCGGGTCGCCGCACCTGCTGGCCGGCCCCTCGATCCTGCGCGCCCTGTCCCCGCACCACGCGATCGCGTTCATGGCGGACCGTCCCTTCGTCGCGTTCATCGCGCTCGGCGCGGTGGTCCTCGCGATCACCGGTGCGGAGGCGCTGTACGCCGACATGGGCCACTTCGGGCGCCGCCCGATCGCGGTCGCCTGGCTCGCGCTGGTGCTCCCGGCGCTGGTGATCAACTACCTGGGCCAGGGCGCGCTGATCCTCGCCGACCCCGCCGCGATCGCGAACCCCTTCTTCACCCTCGTGCCCGAGGCGCCGCGGATCCCGCTGGTGGCGCTCTCGGCCGTTGCGACGGTGATCGCCTCCCAGGCCGTGATCTCCGGGGCGTTCTCGGTGGCGCGCCAGGCGACGCGGCTGTCGCTGCCGCCGCGGCTCAAGGTCACCCAGACCTCCCTCGAGCACGGCGGCCAGGTCTACCTCCCCGCCATCAACCTCTTGCTCTTCGCAGGGGTGGTCATCCTGGTGCTCGTCTTCCGCCGCTCCGAGGCGCTCGCGGCGGCCTACGGCCTGGCCGTCACCGCGACGATCCTGCTGGTGCTCGCGCTGTACCTGCTGTACGCGCGACGGATCCTGCGCCGACCGCTGTGGCAGGTGGCGGCGCTCGCGGCGGTCGTCGGCGGGCTCGAGCCGCTGTCGCTCGCCGCGAACATCGTCAAGATCCCCGCCGGAGGCTGGATCTCACTGGTCATCGCCGCGGCGCTCACGACGATCATGCTGGTGTGGCATCGCGGGGCGCGGATCCTCTTCGGCCGCCGACGGGAGCTCGAGGGGCCGCTCGAGCAGTTCGTCGCCGGTCCCGACTGCGCGGTGCGACGGGTGCCGGGCCTGGTCGTCTACCCGCACGGCGATCCGACCACCGTGCCGCTCGCGCGCGCACCGGGGTGGAGATGAACCGGGTGCTCCACGAGCACGTCGTCATCGTGACGATGAAGCACATCGGGGTGCCGCACGCCCACCGCGACGACCGGGTCCACGCCCGCGAGATCGGGCCGGGGATCGTGCAGGTGACCTACCTGGTCGGCTTCCACGACTCGCAGGACGTCCCCGCCGCGCGCGCACCGCGGTCGCGGCGCTCGGGCACCCGCACGAGGCGGACTGCCCCGACGACTGCCGGCGGCATCTGCCCGCGCTCGCGGTCGACGCGGACGAGGCGATGTACGTGCTGTCGGTGTTCCGCATCGAGGCCGGGCAGGAGCCCGTCATGCCGCGCTGGCAGAAGCGGCTCGTGCGCCTTCTCGAGAAGGGCTCCGCGAACCGCACCCAGGTGTCGCATCTGCCGCCGTCGCGCACCGTGGTGATGGGCGCCGAGACGGTGCTCTAGCGGGGCTCGTCCTCGGGGGCGGAGCTCTCGACGTGGTGCCCGCGGTCCGGGTCCGCGCCGTCGTCCGGGGCCGCCGCGTCTGCGGTGCCGGACGGGTGCACAGACCCGTCGGCCGTCCCCGGGCCTGCGGCGTCCTCGGGCCCCAACCCGAGCGCCTCGGCGGCCTCCCGCGGCTCCTCGGGGCCGACGTGCGCGGTCGCGGGCGGGCGCCTCCCGGCCCGCGCCGTCACCGCGTCCACGCGCAGGCGCACCACCGCGTCCTTGTCCGGCGCGGGGCTCGCCCCGGGCGGGGTCAGCCCCCGATCGCCGCGGCCGGGATCATCACGGTGCGCGAGCTCAGCTGGCGGGGCATCACGGTGAGCGCGGCGAGCTCACCGCTCGCATCGTACTGGTAGACGTCGCGCACGCGGCCGACGAACCGGTCGTCGCTGCCGCGCACGGTGAGCCCGGCGAGGGCCTGCAGGCCCGGCGCCCGGTGGTGGGTGAGGGGCTGGTCCCGCGCATCCCCGGTCTCCGGCCCGCCGGTGAGGCCGGAGGTGCGATCCTCCGGGGTGCGCTCGGCGCTCATCGGGTCTCCTCGCAGGGGGTCACGCCCACGGAGTCTACCGACGGGGTCCGGGCGCTCAGTCGGTCACGCAGCAGAGCCGCACGAACTCCTGCACGTCCGCGATCGGGTCCGCGTCGGAGGTCTTCTGCGGCTCGCGGACCGTGTGCTCGCGCACCGTCAGGCTCAGCAGCAGCGAGAACAGGGAGCGGGCGAGGAACTTCGACGAGGTGCCGGCGACCAGATGCCCCCGCTCGTCGAGGCCGTCGAACACGCGCTCCAGGACGTGCTCGTGGACCAGTCGGAGCCGGGCGACGCGGAAGCGGCCGGGATGGCCCGGGTCCACGATCTCCGCCGACAGCGTCGCCAGCGGCGCCATCGAGTGCTTGCGCGGATCCCACGGACCGCCGAGCGACGCGATCAGCGTCTCCGGCGAGGAGGCGATCGAGTCGGCCGAGTCCAGCAGACCCTGCGCATGCGCCTCGAGCCGGTCGATCACCGCGCCGAGCAAGACCTCCTTCGACGAGAAGTGGTGCAAGCATGCCGGGATGCGAGATCCCGACGCGACGCGAGATGTCGCGCAGGCTCGCACCGTCGTAGCCGCGCTCGGCGAACAGGGCCGAGGCGGCGTCCAGGATCATCTCCCGCCGCGAGGGCTCGGCGGCGGTCGAGCCCTCGACCGCGCCAGCCCCGTCGACCGTGCTGGAGCCGATGGCCGTACCGGAGCCGATGGTCGTGACGGCCCCGTCGGCCGCCCGTGCGGCCCCGTCGCTCGAGGCGCCGCGCGCGCCCTCGAGGCCCGCGCCGAGCCCGCCCTGGGACTCGGTGACGGTGTCGAGGTTGCGCGGCACCCGGCCCAGCGGCTCCTCGAGCGCCCCGCCGCCCGCGCGGCACGGCGCCTCCTCGCCGGCTCGATCGGAGAAGACCGCCGACGGCGGCACCGGTCCCGTCCCGGCCCCCTGCGACCCGTTGGTCACGACACCTGTCATCGGCGTTCCTCCTTCACCGTCGGCGGGAGACGATCAGCTCCGCGATCTCGATCGCGTTCAGAGTCGCTCCCTTGCGGAGATTATCGGCCACCGCGAAGAGGATCAGGCCCTTCCCGTCCGGCACCGAGGCGTCCTGTCGGATGCGGCCGACGAATGTGCCGTCCTTGCCGGCCGCCATCAGCGGGGTGGGCAGGTCCACGACGGTCACGCCCGGCGCCGCCTCGAGCAGCTCGCGGGCGCGCTCCGGGGTGATCGGCTGATCGAACTCGGCGTGGATCGCGAGGGCGTGGCCGCTCATCACCGGCACGCGCACGCAGGTGCCGGCCACGGGCAGGTCCGGCAGGCCCAGGATGCGGCGGGACTCGTTGCGGAGCTTCTGCTCCTCGTCGGTCTCGCCGGTGCCGTCGTCCATCAGGTTCCCCGCGAGCGCGACCACGTTGTACGCGATCGGCGCCTGGTATACGCCCGGCTCGCCGAGGTCCACCGAGGAGCCGTCCAGCGCGAGCTCCTCGACATGGTCGACACCCTTCCTGACCTGCGCGGCGAGCTCCGCGACACCCGCCACGCCGGAGCCGGAGACCGCCTGGTAGGTGGCGACCTTCAGCCGGGCCAGACCCGCCTCGTCGTGGAGGGCCTTCAGGGTCGGCATCGCGGCCATGGTGGTGCAGTTGGGGTTCGCGATGATGCCGCGCTTCGGGGCGGTGATCTGCTCCGGGTTCACCTCGGAGACCACCAGCGGCACCTCCTCGTCACGGCGCCAGGCCGAGGAGTTGTCGACGACCACGGCGCCCGCCTCGGCGAAGCGGGGCGCGAGCGCCTTCGAGGTCGAGCCGCCGGCGGAGAAGATCGCGACGTCCAGCCGCCGCCCCTCGGAGGTGATGTCGGCGGTCTCCGCGTCCTCGACCACGAGGTCGAGGCCCGCGTAGGAGACGGTGCGCCGGCGCCGCGGGCGGAGGCGAACACGCGGATCGCGGCGTGTGCGACCGAGCGGTCGGCGAGCAGGGCGAGCATCACACGCCCGACCTGGCCGGTCGCGCCGACGACGCCGAGGACGGGCCCGTCGGCCGCGTAGCCGGGGGTGCCCGAGAAGTCGGGCGCGGTGGCGGAGCTGGGGGTGCTGGTGGTGTTCATCGTCCGGTCCCTCCGTAGACCACGGCCTCGGTCTGCTCGGCGTCGAGGCCGAACGCCGTGTGGATCACGCGCACCGCGTCGTCGAGCCGCGACTGCTCGGTGACGACGGAGATGCGGATCTCCGAGGTGGAGATCATGTCGATGTTGATGCCCGCCTCGCCGAGCGAGCGGAACAGGGTCGCCGAGACGCCCGGGTGCGCGCGCATCCCGGCGCCGACGATGGAGACCTTCCCGATCTGGTCGTCGTAGCGGACCTCGGTGAAGCCGATCGCCTCGCGCGCCTTCTCGATCGCCTCGAGCGCGGCGGGGGCGTCGGACTCCGGGAGGGTCAGGGAGATCGCGACGGTGTCGTCGACCGTCGAGGAGTTCTGCACGATCATGTCGATGTTCGCGCCGGTCCCGGCGACCACGTCGAACAGCGGCGCCGCCTTGCCCGGCGCGTCCGGGACCTCGACGACGGTGATCTTGCCTTCGCTGCGGTCGTGGGCGACGCCCGAGATGATCGGCGCCTCGAGGCCCGGTGCTGCGATGTCGTCCATGGGGAGCTCCTTGGTCGGGTCGGCGGCGTCGCGACGGGCGGCGTCCGCGGGGCGGAGGGTGACGTCAGGGTCGATCGGGATCTCGCGGTCGGGCTCGTCGGTGACGATCGTGCCGAGCCGGCCCGAGTACGAGGAGCGCACGTGCGGCGGCACCCCGTAGCGGCGCGCGTACTCGACGCGCGCGCCATGAGGATCTTCGAGCCGTTCGCGGCCATCTCCAGCATCTCCTCGCTGGAGATGACGGGGACGCGGCGCGCGGCGGGCGCGATCCGGGGATCGGCGGTGAAGACGCCGTCGACGTCGGAGTAGATCTCGCAGACGTCCGCCTCGAGCGCCGCGGCGAGCGCCACGGCGGTCGTGTCCGAGCCGCCGCGACCGAGGGTGGTGATGTCCTTCGTGGCCTGCGAGACGCCCTGGAATCCGGCGACGATCGCGACCGCGCCCTCCTCCAGCGCCTCCTCGATCCGACCCGGGGTGACGCGCAGGATGTGCGCCTTTCCGTGCACCTCGTCGGTGATCAGCCCGGCCTGCGAGCCGGTGTAGGCCCGGGCGTGGACGCCGGTGTCGTTCAGCGCCATCGACAGCACCGCCATCGAGATCCGCTCGCCGGCCGTGACCAGCATGTCCATCTCGCGCGGCGGCGGGTTCGGGCTCACCTGCTCGGCGAGGTCGATCAGGTCGTCGGTGGTGTCCCCCATCGCGGAGACCACCACCACCACCTTGTGGCCGGCCCTGGAGTACATCGAGATGCGGCGCGCGACGCGCTTGATCGAGTCGGCGTCAGCGACGGAGGATCCTCCGAATTTCTGGACGACCAGGCTCATGAGCGGTTTCCTTTGACTGTCGAGGACGGTGCGGATCGTGCTTGGGTGCGCGGACTTCCGCCGTCGCGGGTCCGCTCGAGCCGATCGGACGCCCCGTGCCGTGCGGTCCGAGCCGGCCTCGCGGGAGCGGCGCAGACGAACGCCTCCCGCCGGACACCGCTCGTCCCGGACGATCCGGTGACGCCGTCGCGACACGCAGGCCAGTCTACGAAGACGGCTCCCCGAAGCCCCAGTGACCTCGTCATTCGAGACAGCGGGCCAGGTCAGGACGGTTCGCGCACGTGACCGGCGCAACACCACCCCGGGCGCGCCGCGGCTGGGCCCCGCGGCCCGGTCACCGATCCTCGCTCCTCGACATCAGCACCGGAAGGCTCACCGAGACGTGGCTTTGTGCTCTTATGTGGGCCCATACCGTCACTCAGCCACGTCTCGCGTTGTGTGGGCACGCCGGGACCGCGGCGGCGGCTGCCCGGAGGGTGATGGCGGCCGCGGCGGCGGCATCCACACCGGGAGCGCGCCGCCAGCTCACCGAGCCTGCTGCGACCTTTGGCCGAGGTGCTGTGGAGGAGCGGTCCGGAGCCATGACCTGCCGATCCGTTCCGTCGGACGAGGCGATGTGGAGGACTGCGCGACGGGACGGCCCGTCCGGGGAGGCTCCCTGCATGCCGCGCCGCTTACTCCCGCTCCCCGCCTCGATCAGCGGGCCCGTGTTCACCGCCGCTGAAGCGCGAGCCGCTGGAGTCTCGGGAGGCAGACTGCGCGCCGCCGACGTCTCACGGATCGACCGAGGGCTCTATGTCATGACGGAACGGTCCACCGGGGCCGCGAGCTCGCCCGAGAGCGATGGGACCCCGCACGAAGAGGGGGCGAGCACGGTCCGCGAGGCCGACGTGATCCGTGCGCTGCAGCGCGCCGACCCGGACGCGGTCGCCTGCGGGCTCAGCGCGGCCAGGCTGTGGAACCTTCCCCTTCCGCTCGGCCTCAGCTCCTGGGATGCCGACGACCCGGACTCGACGATCACCATGTCCCTCACCGGATTCCATCGGCTCAACACGAAGCAGGTGACTTGGCGATCCAGCGACATCTCGTCTCGCGAGAGGACCCGCCTGCGCGGTATCGGCACCACCACGCGCCTGCGCACCTTCCTCGAGCTCGCCGAGGTGCTTCCCCAGGACGACCTGGTGGCGATCGGCGATCATCTCGTGCGCATTCCTCGTCCCTCCCTCGAGGGCCGCGACCTGCCTCATGTTCCGATCGACGAGCTCTCCGACGTCGTCGTTCGGTTCCGAGGCCGCGGGTCACGCCGGTCGCGGTCCGCGATGGCGGACGTCCGCGTCGGCGCCGACTCCCCTCCGGAGACGTTCCTCCGCCTCGCGCTCCTTCGGTCCGGCCTGCCCGAGCCGGTTCTGAACACGACGATCCGTCAGGACGGGCGATGGCTCGGGGAGCCGGACATGTCGTGGCCGCAGTGGAAGGTCTGCCTCGAGTACGACGGGAGGCACCACCGCGACCGGACGCGAGAGGAGAAGGACATCCTGCGCGGGGAGCGACGACGGCTCGCGGGATGGACCGAGCTCGTGGTCTCCGTGGGCGACATGGACCATGGCGCGGCTCGGGCCATCGAGCGAGTGACGTCCGAGCTTCGCAGGCGCGGCCACACGGGATGAGCGCACCTCGAGTCGGCCGCACAGGATGAACTCGCGTCCGACCGGCCGTGCGCCGCGAGCACCCCGAGTCGGCCAGTCGATGCGAGGCTCCGAGCTGGCCGTGCGCGGCGGCCCCGGGCCAGGCCCGCGATGACGATGTGCCGAATCCTCCGCGGCGCAGGGGGCGAGACGTGGCTTTGTGCTCGAATGACTCGCAATAACGACACAAAGCCACGTCTCGCCCCACCGGGCGGAACCGGGACCTGTTGGGCCGCCCGTCAGAGGCCGGCGGTGAGCTCGGTGAGCAGGGCGCGGGCGCCGTCGGTGCGGAGCACCTGGAGGGCGTGGAGGTAGGGCGTCGTGAACGCCTCGTGCTCGACGAGGTCGCCGAACAGCTCCTCGTCGCGGAGGAAGGCGAGCGGGTCCTCGTCGTGCTTCGCGGCGGCGGCCATGACGCGGTCGTGGAGGCGGTCCACGACGGGCCACTCCTCGCCGTTCTCCCCCGTGCCCTCGGCGTATCGAGCCCAGGAGGCGACGATCGCGGCGGAGGCGGAGACGTCGCGGCCGGCCTCGAGGTTCTCCCGGATCACGGGCACGAGCCAGGTGGGGATGCGGTCGGAGGACTCGGCGGCGAGGCGGGCGAGGGTGTCCTTCACGCTCGTGTTCGCGAAGCGCGCCATGAGCTCGTCCTTGTAGGCGTCGAGGTCAATGCCCGGCACCTCGGGCACGGTCGGGGTGCCCTCACGGTCCATGTACAGGGTGCGGGTGAAGGGGGCGAGGTGCGGATCGACGGCGGCCTCGTCGGCAAAGGTCTGCCCGAGCAGCAGGCCGAAGTAGGCGATGGCCTGGTGGGAGCAGTTCAGCAGGCGCGGCTTCATCAGCTCGTACGGCTCGACGTCCTCGACCATCTGCACGCCGACCTCCTCCCAGGCGGGACGGCCGGCGGGGAACTCGTCCTCGAGCACCCACTGCACGAAGTCCTCGCTGACCACCGGCCAGGCGTCCTCGATGCCGTAGTCCTCGGCGATCATCTCGATGTCCGACTCCGCGGTGACGGGGGTGATGCGGTCGACCATGCAGTTGGGGAACGCGACCTCGGAGGCGATCCAGTCCGCGATCGGGGCATCGCCGTGCAGGCCGTTCTCGTCGCGGCGGCGGGCATAGGCGAGGATCATGCGCTTGGCGAGGTCCCCGTTGCCGCGCACGTTGTCGCAGGACATGACCGTGAAAGGGGCGGTGCCGGCCTCGCGTCGGCGGCGCGGCGCCTCGACCACGTACCCGAACATCGTGCGGGGCTGACCCACCTGCTGCGCGGAGTTCGCGCCGCCGTCGTTCGAGCCCGCGAGGGCCGCGGCCTGGGCGTCGGCAGGATCGAACCGTGTGGCGAGGTCCGCGGCGACCGCCTCGGTCTCGTACTGGAACTCGCCGGTGGAGGGGTTGTAGTTGTACCCGCCCTCGGTGACGGTGAGCGAGACGATCCGCACGGCTGGGTCGGTCATCTGGGCGAGCACAGCCTCGGGGTCGTCGGGCGCGAAGAGGTAGCGGGCGATCGAGCCGATCACGCGGGGGTCGCGCGTCCCGTCGGGCGCCTTCGTGACCAGGGTGTACAGGGAGTCCTGGGCGTCGAGCGCGTCGCGCATCCGGGCGTCGTCCGGCAGCAGGCCGACGCCGCAGAGCGCCCAGTCGAGGTCGCGTCCGGCGTTCATGAGGCGGTCGAGGTACATCGCCTGGTGGGCGCGGTGGAAGCCGCCGACGCCGAAGTGGACGATGCCGACGCGTCGCTCGTCCAGCGGGCGCTGCGGAGTGGCGACCTCGCCACGCGCGGCGATCTCGGGGAGGGCGGCGGAGGTCAGGGCGGTCGGAGCGGTCATCGGCTCATCCTTCGACGAGGAATCGGGGGTGCGCCCGACGATACACACTCCGTCGTCAGATGAGCAGAGGGTGGCGCTCACCTGTTCCGGGCGGGGCGTCCGCAGTGCCGGGCGGCCCGCACGGGGCGGCACCACCGGCCCGCGGCGCCGGACGACCTGCGCCGAGGCGAGCGGCGCTCGACCAGGCGGCACCGAGGCTGACGACCCCCAGACCAGCGGCGGCGAGCGACCCGTGCCGAGCCGACCTGCACCGGGAGCCGGTCTCGCTCAGCCCAGGAGCGCCTCGACCTGCTCGGCGAGCTCGGGGGCGAGGACGATGTCGTCGACGAGGCCGGAGCGGGCCGCGGCGAGCACCGCCTCGGGATGGCCGACAGCGGGGATCGCGGCGATGACGCGGGCGCGGCGGAGCTGGTCGGGCCGCACCCCGATCACGCGGTCCTCGACGGCGGAGTGCCACACGGCACCGCTCCCACCGAGCAGGATCCCGCAGATCTCGGCGACGACGCCGGCGTCGAAGGCGCGCTGCTGCTCGGCGGGGCGCGACCGGCTCCAGAGGGTCGAGGTGCCGTCGGCCCAGGCGCCGACGGACACGGTCGCGACGTCGAGCCCGTCGGCCGCATCGAGCGCCGTGCGCACCTCCTCCATGGAGCGCAGCGAGGCCGCGACCTGCGGGGAGTCGACGATGAGCGGGGTGGGCAGGGCCCAGACCTGGCCGCCGGAGCGGGCGCCGAGCTCGTGGACCAGCGCGGAGGACTGCGCGGTCGAGTGCCCGGCGGTGCTCACGGGGCCGACGAGCTGGACGATGTCGGCCGCGGGCGCCGCGTCGAGCGCGGCGGGCAGGTGCATGAGGGTGCGCGACCAGGCCACGCCGAGCCGCCCGCCCTCGCGCAGGTGGCGGCGCATCAGCCCGGCGACCTGGCGGGCGATCGCGGCGCGGGGCGCCTCGCCGGGACGAGCGACCGCGACGGTGACGGAGGAGATGCCCAGGCGCTCGGCGAGCGGGGAGAGGTCGCGGCCGGCGGCGGTCGGGTCGACGACCTCGATGCGGACGATGCCCTCGGCGCGCGCCTCGTCGAGCAGGCGCGCGACCTGGAAGCGGGAGAGTCCGTGGCGCCGGGCGAGCTCGATCTTCGGCACGCCCTCGAGGTGGTGCTCGCTCGCGAGGGCGACCTTGAGCGCGATCGCGTCCGCGGCCCCGGCGCCGGCCTGCTCGCTCCCCATCGATTCTCCCTCCGCGACCTGCATCGACCTCTCAGGTGAGGGCAGATGGTTGCTCGGCTGAGCGTATATGACTACGCTCACCCTCAGTTGAGAAGTCTCCCCGCTCATCTGAGCGAACGGTCGTCCCGTCGGCCGTGCCCTCCCGGGCACGCCCCCGAGGCGCCGACCGTGCCCGCCCTCCGCGACGACGCGCCCGAGCGGCCCGTCTCCGCGATGTTCACAGGAGAACAGCGCATGGGTCCCCGTCCCCACCCCTCACCCCCGCCACGGCCCTCCCGTCCCCGACGGCGCACGGTCCTCGGCGCCGGGCTCGCCGCGGGCCTCGGTGCCGCCGGCCTCGCCGGATGCGGCGCCGGCTCCTCCGCCGGCGGGAAGGAGTCGATCGTCGTCGCGATCGTCTCGAACCCTCAGATGCAGGACGCGATCAGCCTCATCGACCGCTTCACCGCCCAGCATCCCGACATCGACGTGCGCTTCGTGTCCCTGCCGGAGAACGAGGCGCGCGCGAAGATCACCGCCTCGGTCGCCTCCGGCGGCGGCGAGTTCGACGTCGTGATGATCTCGAACTACGAGACCCCGCTGTGGGCCCCGAACGGCTGGCTCACCGACCTCGAGCCGTACATCGCCCGCACCGAGGGCTACGCGCCGGAGGACTTCGTCCCCACGATCAAGGACGCGCTCACCGTCGACGGCGCGATGTACTCCGTCCCCTTCTACGGCGAGAGCGCCTTCCTCGTCTACCGCCAGGACCTCTTCGACGAGGCGGGCCTGACCATGCCCGAACGTCCCGGGTGGGACGACATCCGCTCCTTCGCCCAGACCCTGCACGACCCCGAGGCGGGCATGAGCGGGATCGCGGCGCGCGGACTCGCGGGCTGGGGCGAGAACCTCGCCCCGATGAGCACCGTGATCAACACCTTCGGCGGTCGCTGGTTCGACATGGACTGGGCGCCGCGACTGGACTCCCCGAGGTGCACGACGCCGTCGCGCTCTACGTCGACACCCTGCGCTCCTACGGCCAGCCCGGCGCCGCGACCTCCGGCTTCGGCGAGTGCCTGACCCAGTTCAGCCAGGGCAACGCCGCCATGTGGTTCGACGCCTCCTCGATGGTCTCCGGCGTCGAGAACCCCGACTCCTCGACCGTCGTCGGGAAGACCGGCTACGCGCTCGGGCCGACGAAGGACACCGAGTACGCCGGCTGGATCTACTCCTGGGCGCTCGCGATCCCCGAGACCAGCCGCAAGAAGGACGCGGCCTGGGAGTTCATCGCCTGGATGACCCACCCTGACTACTTCCAGCTGGTGGGCCAGGAGATCGGCTGGGAGGGCGCGCCACCCGGGTCGCGCCTGTCCACCTACGAGATCCCCGAGTACGCGGAGCTCTCGACGACCTACGCCGAGCCGACCCTCGACTCGATGGAGAACTCGACCCAGGAGAACTCGATGACCGTGGACGTCCCCTACGACGGGCGCAGAACGTCGTGATCCCCGAGTTCCAGGACCTCGGCACCCGCGTCGGCCAGCAGTTCTCCGCCGCGATCGCCGGGCAGAAGAGCGTCGACGAGGCCCTCGACCAGGCGCAGGGGTTCGCCGAGTCCGTCGCCCGCACCTACGGCTGGGCGGGCTGAGCCATGACCGCACTGGACACCGCACCCGCGCCCGGAGGGCGCGCCCCGTCGGCCGACGGCCCCCGCGCCCGACGCCGCGAGGACGGGGCCTCCCGCGCCGAGGGCTGGCGCCGTCGGCTCCCGCTGATGCCCGCCTTCGTGTTCGTGGTGATCTGCACGCAGATCCCGTTCCTGCTCACGATCTGGTACTCGCTGCGCTCACGGAACCTCTTTGCGCCCCGAGGGCGAGACGTTCGTGGGGCGCGCGGAACTACCTCGACCTCGCCGTCGACTCGACCTTCCGCACCGCGGCGCTGAACTCGATCCTGATCACGCTGGGCTGTGTGCTCGTCTCGCTGCTTGCTGGGACTCGGGCTCGCGCGCTGCTGGACCGGGAGTTCGTGGGCCGCGGATTCATCCGCACCCTGCTGATCACGCCGTTCCTGATCATGCCGGTGGCCGGCGCGATGCTGTGGTCGATCTCGATGTTCGACCCCACCTACGGACTCGTGAACTGGCTGATCGGCACCGTCGGCATCTCCCCGGTGGACTGGACCAGCCAGTTCCCGATGCTCTCGATCATCATCGCGCTGGTGTGGCAGTGGACGCCGTTCATGATGTCGCTTCTCCTGGCCGGCCTGCAGTCCCAGACCGGCGACGTGCTCGAGGCCGCGCAGATGGACGGGGCCGGGACGTGGACCACCTTCGTCCACATCACCCTCCCCCACCTGCGGTTCTACCTCGAGCTGTCGGTGCTTGCTGGGCGCGATCTACGTGGTCAACACCTTCGACCAGATCTACCTCATGACCGCGGGAGGGCCCGGCACGGCGTCCGCGAACCTGCCGTTCTACATCTACCAGCGCGCCTTCCTCGGCTTCGACATCGGGCAGTCCGCCGCGATGGGCGTGGTCACGGTCATCGCCACGATCATCATCGCGACCTTCGCGCCGCGCCTGATCTTCACGAGCATCAACTCCAAGGAGCAGTCATGACCGCCACCCTCCATCGACGAACTGCGAGGAACGAGCGGGAGGAGAGGGAGTCATGAGCACAGCCACAGTCCCCCCGACGGCCGCTCCTGCCGCCGTGCGCGCTCCCCGCGCCCGTCGCGGGAAGGGCCGGATCGGCGGGCACCTGCTCTCCGTCCTCGCCTGGGTGGTCGGCCTGCTGTTCTTCGCCCCGGTGGCGTGGATGGTGCTGACCAGCTTCAAGCAGGAGTCGCAGGCCGCCTCGAACCCGCCCACCTTCTTCTTCACCCCGACGCTCGAGCAGTACACCTCGATCATCAGCTCCGCCCAGGTCGGCTCGTACGTGCTGAACTCGGTGCTCGCCACCGGCATCTCGACGCCGCTGGTGCTGGTCCTCGCGGTGCCGGCCGCGTACGCGGTGAGCATCCGGCCCGTGAAGCGCACGCAGGACGTGCTGTTCTTCTTCATCTCCACGAAGATGCTCGCCGGTGGTCGCGGTGATCATGCCGATCTACGTGATCGCCGGGCAGATCCGGATGCTCGACAACATCCTCACGCTGATCGTGCTGTACACGGCGATGAACCTGCCGATCGCGGTGTGGATGATGCGCTCGTTCTTCCTCGAGGTGCCCGGCGAGGTGCTCGAGGCGGCCTCGATCGACGGTGCCTCGCTGCTGCGGACGATGCGCACGGTGCTGCGCCGATGGTCGCCCCTGGCATCGCCGCGACGGCGCTGATCTGCGTGATCTTCGCGTGGAACGAGTTCTTCTTCGCCCTGAACCTCACCGCGGCGAACGCGGCGACCGTGCCGATCTTCCTGATGTCGACCATGACCTCGGAGGGACTGTTCCTGGCCCGGCTCTCCGCCGCCTCGGTGCTCGCCTCGCGCCGGTGGTGCTCGCCGGCTGGATCGCGCAGAAGCGGCTGGTGCGCGGCCTGTCGATGGGTGCGGTGAAGTAGGAGGGCCGGGGAGGCCGGTCGGGACCGTCGGCCGGACCGCTCACCTCTCACCGTCGGCCGGGCCCCGCCCCTCACCGCCGGGCGGACCGCTGCGAGACCTGGCTTTCTGCTCCTATCAGGCCCGATAGAGACAGAAAGCCACGTCTCGATGAGTGCCGGCGCCCGCGGCCTGGCCGCCGCTCAGTCGCCGGGGACGTCGCGCTCGATCTCGGCGAGCCAGGCGGTCGACGCGGCGTCCGAGGGCATCCGCCAGTCTCCGCGCGGGGAGAGCGAGCCGCCGGCCAGCACCTTCGGGGCGTTGGGCAGGGCGGAGCGCTTGAACTGGTTGGAGAAGAAGCGCCTGGTGAACACGGTTAGCCAGTGCTTGATCTCCTCGCGGGAGTAGGCGCGGCGGTCGTCCTCGGCGTAGCCGGCCGGCCACTCCCCGCCTCCGCATCGCCCCAGGCCTGATGGGCGAGATAGGCGATCTTGCCGGGGCCGTAGCCGCGGCGCAGCAGGTGGTAGAGCGTGAAGTCGTGCGGCGCGTAGGGGCCGATCGAGTCCTCGGTGGACTGCGCCTTCTGCCCTGGCGCGGTGGGGATCAGCTCCGGGGAGATCTCGGTGTCGAGCACGGCGCGCAAGCACCTCGGCGGTCGCGGCGTCGAAGATCCCCTCGGAGATGACCCAGCGGATCAGGTGCTGGATGAGGGTCTTCGGCACGCCCGCGTTCACGCCGTAGTGGGACATGTGGTCGCCCACCCCGTAGGTGCACCAGCCCAGCGCCAGCTCGGAGAGGTCGCCGGTGCCCACCACGATCCCGCCGTGGTGGTTCGCGAGGCGGAAGAGGTAGTCGTAGCGCATCCCGGCCTGGACGTTCTCGAAGGTCACGTCATAGACCGGCTCGCCCTCGCCGAAGGGGTGGCCCATGTCCTTGAGCATCTGGGTGGAGGCGGGGCGGATGTCGATCGTCTCGAAGCTCGCGCCGATCGCCCTCGAGAGCGACTCGGCGTTGGAGCGGGTGTGCTCGGTGGTGGCGAAGCCCGGCATCGTATAGGCGAGGATCTCGGAGCGGTCCCGGCCCAGCACGTCCATTGCGCGGGCGCACACGATGAGCGCGTGGGTGGAGTCGAGACCGCCGGAGACGCCGATGACGGGGCGGGTGCCGCCGGGCTTGTCCCCGCCGATCTGCTTCAGGCGTCGCACCAGCCCTGCGACCTGGATGTTGTACGCCTCGTAGCAGTCCTGCGCGAGGCGCGCCGGGTCGTCGGGCACGAAGGGGAATCGGTCGTGGTGGCGGCGCAGCGGACCGGTGGCGGGGCGCGGGCGCTCCGCCAGGACGCCCTCGGGGTCATACGCGCTCCCGGAGTGCGGTGCGTACGCGAACCAGCCCGTCGTCCGTGCGTCCCGGCCCTCCGCCGTGGCGGAGTCCGCGGGCGGTGGCGCGGAGTGCTGATCGACGCCGTCGGCCGACCCTGGCCCGTCGGCCCAGGCAATCGCCCAGTCCGGGTCGCCGGCGACGATCTCGTCGCTCTCGAACGGGCCGAACAGGCTCGTCTCCTCCCAGCCGTCGAACTTCTCGAGCGAGGCGGCGTGGGTGCGTCGGTTGTCGTCGAAGGTGTTCTGCCGACGCCGCTCGGCGACCAGCCGGTCCAGGTCGACGTCGACGATCGTGGAGCGCACCCCCGTCGGGAACCGCTCGGACTCCCCCAGCAGGTCACCGCACTCGTAGACGAAGGTCTGTCCGTCCCAGGCGAGATCGGTCGTCGACTCCCCCTCCCCCGCGGCCGCGTAGATGTAGGCGCACTGGGTGCGGGCGGAGGCGGAGCGGGCCATGAGCTTGCGGTCCTCGGCGCGGCCGATCGTGATCGGGGAGCCCGACAGGTTCGCGATCACGGTGGCGCCGGCGAGCGCGGCCTCGGCCGACGGCGGGACCGGCACCCACATGTCCTCGCAGATCTCGACGAACAGGCGCGGCCCGGCACGTCCTCGACGGTGATGATCGAGTGCGGGGACAGGGCGTGCTCCTCCCCGCCCAGGCGCACCGACTCGCCTGCCGCGTCGTCGCCCGGCGCGAACCAGCGCCGCTCGTAGAACTCGCGGTAGGTGGGCAGGTTCTGCTTCGGCGTGACGCCGAGTACCCGCCCGCGATGGATCACGACCCCGCAGTTGAAGATTCGCGAGCGGTCCTTCGCGCGCGCGGGGCGCCGAGCACGATGATCGGCATCAGCTCCTCGCTCGCCTCGAGCACGGTGAGCACTGCCTGCTCGGCCGCGTCCAGCAGCGGCTCCTGCAGGACGAGATCGTCGAGGGAGTAGCCGGTCAGGGACAGCTCGGGGAAGACCGCGATCCCGACCTGCTGGTCGTGCAGGTCGCGCGAAGACCTCGAGGTGGTGCTCGGCGTTCGCGGCCGGGTCGGCGAGCGCGACCGGCAGGGTCACCGCGGCGACGCGCACGAAGCCGTGGTCGTAGATCGAGGCATGGGGGTCCGTGGCCGCGGCCGCGTGACCGGCGGTGTCCGTCGCAGAGGTCATGGCCCGAGCGTAGTGCGCCGCGCCCCTCCCCGTCGGCCCCTGGCCGGGACGGACAGCGCCACGACCTGGGCGGCGCTGCGATAGTTTGACCCGGTGGAACATCGGCACGGCGCAGGCGGGAGGCATCGACGATGAGCTCCCGCAGACCCCTTCTCGGCTGGCTCCTGATCGCCCCGAGCCTGATCGGCGTCACCTGCTTCCTGATCCTGCCGGTGGTGCTCGCCTTCGTGGTGTCCCTGTTCCGCTGGGACCTGCTGGGCACGCGCACCTTCCTGGGCCTGGACAACTACGCCTCCCTGCTGTCCGACGGCGCGCTCGCGAACTCCCTGCTGGTCACGGGCGTGTTCACGCTGATCTCGGTGCCGGTCTCCCTCGCGATCGGGCTCGTGCTCGCCACGCGGCTGGTGCGGGCGCCGCCGGGCTCGGCGATCGTGCGGGTGATCGTGGTGATCCCGTGGGTGTGCGCGCCGCTCGCGCTCGGCGTGGTGTGGAAGTGGATCCTCCAGCCGTCGGTCGGCGCGCTGAACCAGATCCTCGGGGTGCGGATCGAGTGGCTGACCGACCCGACCCTGGCCCTGCCGGCGGTCGCCTTCGTCGCGATCTGGCAGAACGTCGGCTACATCTCGCTGTTCTTCCAGGCGGGGCTGTCGCGGATCCCCGGCTCGATCTACGAGGCCGCCCGGATCGACGGCGCGAACGCCGGGCAGCAGCTGTGGTTCATGACGATCCCGCTCGCTGCGCCCGACGACGTTCTTCCTCGCCGTCACCCAGGTGGTCGCCTCCTTCCAGGTGTTCGACATGGTCTTCGCCCTCACCGGCGGCGGGCCGCGGCACCGCACCGAGGTGATCGCCTCCCTGATCTACCACGAGGCCTTCGAGGCCAGCCGCCTGGGCCGCGCGAGCGCCGTCGCGGTGATCCTGTTCGTCCTGCTGGTGGTGATCACGGTGATCCAGCGGCGCTGGTTCTCCCAGCGCATCACCTACGACATGAGCTGAGAGGAGGGACGAGATGACTGCTCACGATCCGAGTCCGGCCGACGGGCGCTCCGCGCCTGCGCCGACGACGGCTCCGTCGGCCGCGATCACAGGCGCACCGCCCGCCCCTCCGGGGGCCGTCGGCCGCTGACCGGCTCGCTGCTCGCGCGCCGCGTGCTCGGCGTCGGCGCGACCTATCTCGTGCTGGTCGTCGCGGCCGCGCTCACGCTCGGGCCGTTCCTGTTCTCGGTGATGACCGCGCTGACCTCCACCACGCAGTTCGCGCAGGAGGGGCCGCTGTCGGTGCCCGCCCCGCCGGTGCTGGACAACTTCATCAGCCTGTTCACCTCGGCCGACGGCTTTGTCACACCCGTGGCGGTGACCGTGCAGATGGTCGCGGTGATCCTGGTGGGGCAGATGGTGTTCTCGGTGCTCGCCGCCTATGCCTTCGCCCAGCTCCGCTTCCCCGGCCGTGACCTGCTGTTCTGGGTGTACATCGCGACGCTGATGGTGCCGCAGGTGGTGGTCGTGGTGCCGCTGTACCTGATGCTCTCGGAGATGGGGTCGCGCAACACCTTCTGGGCGCTCGTGCGCCGTTCGTGCTCGGCTCCCCCTACGCGATCTTCCTCTTGCGGGAGAACTTCCGCGGCATCCCCTCCGAGCTGATGGACGCGATGCGGATCGACGGCGCCGGGACAGCTTGCGCCTGCTGTGGCACCTGGTGGTGCCGCTGAACCGGCCGATCATCGTCACCCTCGTGCTGATCACGGTGGTCACGCACTGGAACAGCTTCATGTGGCCGATGGTGATCACCTCCGGGCCCGAATGGCGGGTGATCACCGTGGCGACCTCCGCGCCGCAGTCGCAGTACAACAACAACTGGACCCTGGTGATGGCAGGGACGACGCTGGCGATGCGCCGCTGGTGATCCTCATGATCGTCTTCCAGAAGCAGATCACCCGCTCGGTCGGCGACGCGACGCTGCGCTGAGGGCCGCACCCCGCCCCGTCTCGGAAGGTCATACAGCGCCCCACGACGGGGGCCGCGGACGATAATGGGCAGAACACCACGTCCCGGAAGGACCTCCCATGCTGAAGCGTCGTACCCTCCTCTCCTCCTTCGCCGCCGCCGGCCTGCTCGGCACCGCGGCGGCCTGCTCCCCGTCGGGCGGCGGTGACAGCGGCTCCGGCGGCGAAGGCGGCGGCAGCGATGCCGGCGGCAGCAGCGGCGGTGACAAGGGCACGCTGACCTTCCGCCTGTGGGACGAGAACGCGGTGGCCGCCTACGAGGAGTCCTTCGCCGCGTTCACCGAGCAGTCCGGCTGGAACGTGAAGATCGACGTGGTGCCGTGGGCGGACTACTGGACGCGCCTGCCGCTGGACGTCGCCAGCGGCGATGCGGCCGACGTGTACTGGATGAACTCCGCGAACTACGTGCTGTACAAGGACTCCGGCGACCTGCTGGACATCAACGAGGTCGTCCCCGACGGCGCCTCGCAGTGGGAGAAGGCCGTGGTGGACCTGTACTCGCGCGACGGCGGGCTCTGGGGAGTGCCCCAGATCTGGGACTCGATCGCCGTGTTCTACAACAAGGCGCTGGTCGAGGAGGCGGGCGTGGATCCGTCGGCCCTCGCCTTCGACCCGACCGCCGACACGGACTCCCTGCGCGACGCGGGCCGGAAGCTCACGGTGGACGGCGAGGGCCGCCACCCGGGCGAGGACGGCTTCGACGTGGACTCCCGTGCGCAGTTCGGCTTCAACTCACAGGCCGACCGGCAGGCGATCATCGGCCCGATGCTCGCCTCGAACGGCGCGCAGTGGCAGGACGAGGACGAGTACACCTTCGCCTCCCCCGAGGGCATCGAGGCGTTCCAGTACATGGCCGACCTGATCAACGTCGAGAACATCGCGCCCAGCGCCGCGGACACCAACGAGAACGGCGACTTCACCCGCGACCTGTTCACCCAGGGCAAGCTAGCCCTGTTCCAGTCCGGACCCTACAACCTGTCGCCGGTCTCCGACGGCGTCGCCGACTCCTTCGAGTGGGCGCTCGCCGCCCCGGTCGCGGGCCCCGACGGGGCGAAGTCGCTGGTCCACGGCGTGGTCGCCGTCGGCAACGCGAAGGCCGACGACGAGCAGCAGGCCGGCATCGCCGAGCCGCTGACCTGGCTCGGCTCGAAGGACGGTCAGCTCCCGCTCGCGGAGCAGGGCGTCTCCTTCCCCGGCCACGTCGACGCGCAGGACGCGTACATCGAGTTCTGGAAGGGCAAGGGCGTGGACGTCAGCGTGTTCGTCGAGGCGGCGAAGAACCCCGCCGAGGCCGACACCGGCGCCCGCGCGAACGCCGGGCTGACCGCTGCGATGCCGATCTTCCAGGAGGTCTTCATCGGACGGCTCTCCGCCGCCGACGGGATCCCGCAGGCGCAGGAGGAGGGCAACGCCGCTATGGCGGAGTGAGCCGCGGGCTCTCCACCGCTCCCTCACAGTTCGTGCTCCGAACGTGCCCAGGAAGGGCTGTCGCTCCAGGTCAGGGCGTGGGAATCTAGCCCCATGACACAGAGCACACCCCCGGACGGCCCGCCTCCGCCCCTCCCGCCGGTCGACCATGCCTCCCCGCAGAGGGCTCCCGGCCCGGAGGGGCCAGGGATCGTCGCCGAGCACGTCAGCCGCGCCTTCGGCGGCGTGCAGGCGGTGGCGGACCTGAGCTTCACCGCGCCGCGCGGGGCGGTGACGGCGCTGGTCGGCCCGAACGGGCGCGGCAAGTCGACGCTGATGCTCATGCTCGCCTCGCTGCTGGCCCCCGATTCGGGCCGGGTGCTGGTCGGCGGCGTCGACCCCGCGGAGGACTCCGCCGCGGTGCGCGCGCAGGTCGGCTGGATGCCGGACCAGTTCGGGGCGTGGGACTCGCTGCGGGTCGCCGAGGTGCTCGAGGTGATGGGCCGCGCCTACTTCCTGCCCACCGCGCGGCTGCGCGGGAGGGTGGACGAGCCGCTGGAGCCGCTGGACCTCGTGCCGCTCGCGCAGCGCGCCCGCGCACGTGCTCTCCCGTGGGCAGAAGCGGCGCCTGGGCCTGGCTCGTGCGCTCGTGCACGACCCGCGGGTGCTGGTCCTCGACGAACCCGCCTCCGGCCTGGACCCCGCCTCGCGACGCCGCCTGCTGCAGGTGGTCCGCTCACGGGCGGGCGATGGAGCGACCGTGCTGGTCTCCAGCCACATCCTCGGCGAGCTCGAGGAGATGGCCGACCACGTCGTCTTCCTGGACGGCGGCCGCGCCGTGGACGCCTCGAGCCTCCGCGACCTCGCCGCTCGGCCGCGGCCGTGGCGGATCTCCTCGCTGCACCATCAGGCGCTCGTCGAGGCGCTCGATCACCTGCACGTGCGCCACGGCGAGGTGTCGCCCGGCGACCGCACCACCTCCGGTCATGCGGAGGCGGTGGTGGAGGCGCCCGACGACGCGACCGCCGCCCGCCTGCTCGCGGATCTCACCGCCGCGGGCGCCCGGATCATCGGCTTCGGCCCGACGACGGGCAGGCTCGAGGCCGCCTATCTCGCCTCCGACGCCGCCCAGCGAGAAGGAGCCCTGTGATGAGCACTCCCCAGACCCTCGAGGCCGGTCCCGGGACCGACCGCCCCCGCGGCCGGGGCAGCTATGCGGCGCGCTGGCGCGGCCTGCGGCTGGTCACCTCGCTCGAGCGCGCCAGCGCCTGCGCTCCAAGCGCTGGTACGTGGCACTGGCAGTGTGGACGCTGGTGATGATGGGCATCGGCGCGCTCGGCCTCGGCCCGAC
Organism: Brachybacterium sp. GPGPB12; assembly: GCF_038396325.1. Lineage (NCBI taxonomy): Bacteria > Bacillati > Actinomycetota > Actinomycetes > Micrococcales > Dermabacteraceae > Brachybacterium > Brachybacterium sp. GPGPB12. The sequence continues at coordinate 1,950,193 of NZ_CP149573.1, forward strand.
GCTGTACTCCGCGCAGTGGGAGGACGTCGGCCCGATCGCGGCGATGGTGTTCAGCCTGCAGATGATCCTGGTGCTCTTCGCGATCTCGCTGGTGGTGCCGGCGCTGTCGGCCGGATCCATCAACGGCGACCGCACCGCCGGGACCCTCGCGACGCCGCAGGCCAGCCTGCTCAGCCCCACCGAGATCGTGCTCGGGAAGCCGCTCGCAGGCTTCCTCACCGGCCTCGCCTTCCTGGTCCTCGCCCTGCCCTCGCTGGTGCCGATCGCGGCCGCTTGGCGGCATCGGGATCCTGTACATGCCGCGGGTCGCTCGGGGTGATCGTCTCGCTCACCCTGTGCGTGACCGCGGTGGGGCTCGGGCTCTCGGCGCTCACCTCGCGGCGGCTCGGCTCGGTGGTGCTCGCCTACGTGATCGTGTTCGGGGTGACGGTGGTGCCGCCGATCGCGTGGGGCTCCACCGCCGTGGTGCTGAACGAGGAGCGGGAGGTCACGAACTACTACACCGTCTACGACGACGAGTACTCGATGGAGAAGGGCCGGTGCGCGGCGGAGCAGGTCGAGGAGACGGTGCCCCGGCTGGACCTCTCCCTGCCGCTGCTGTGGGGGAACCCGGTGGTGCTCCTGGCCGAGGCCGCGCCGACCCTCCCCGCGGACTACGACCCGCTCGAGGACCCGGACACGGATCTTCTGACGACGCTGAAGACCGGGATGCGCTCCGCCGCGACCACCACCCACCCCGTCCACTCCGTGTACTGCTCGCCGGACGACCCCGGCTACCCCACCGATCTCGGCACGCCGCCGAACCGTCCGGTGTGGCCGATGGGTCTCGGGCTGTGGTCGCTCGTCGGGGCGCTGTCGCTGCTGGTCGCGGTGCGGCGGCTCGCCGTGCCGATCCGACGGCTCGGCGCAGGCACCCGGATCGCCTGAGGCGACGAGGCCGGTCGTGGCTAGGTGCTGGCGTCCCGCGTTCCGGTACGGCGATATATCCGTACCGGGACGCAGGGCGCCATCAGTCGACCACGCGTCGAGGGACAGTACGGGGCCGCCGGTTCAGCGCTCGCGCGGCCCGGTGACCGTGTCGGGGATGTCGTGCAGGTGCGAGGCCTGCTCGGAGGGGCTGTTCCCACCGCCGGTGAAGGCCGATCCCTCGGAGCCGAAGTCGCAGCGACGCCCTGGGCGAGGTCCGCCTGCCGCACGGCGGTGTCGGAGGCGCCGGGGGCGTTCTCGTCCACCCACAGCCGCTCCCCCGCCGCGTCGAGGTCGAAGATCTCCAGCGCGTGGTCGCCGCCGTCGGCCTGGAGGCGCTTGCGCGGCGCGGCGCGCACCGCGGGGTCCTGCGCCCGGTCGGCGCGGGTGCCGAACTCGGGGGCGACCAGCGCGTACGGGGTCTCGCGGCGCATGTATACGCCGGCCGGGCCGTAGAGCACGTCGCGCAGTCCGCTCTTCATCGCCTGCGTCGCCGCGAGGCCCAGCAGCCGGCACGACCATGAGCGCGAGGAGGGCGAGGAACACCCAGGTCAGGGCCGTCCCGGCGCCGAGCAGCGGGAGCAGGACCGCGGCGAGGACGGTCCCGGCGAGCGCCCAGCCCGCGCAGAGCCAGCCGGTCAGCGAGCACACCCGCGCCTCCCACGGGTTCACGCGGGCCCGGTGCGCCCACTCGGCGTAGGTGCGCTGGTCGCGCACCTGCGCGCGGTGGCCGGAGGAGAGCTGGATCGCGAGCGCGGGGGCGAGCGCGCGCCGGCCGCGACGAGCACGAGCAGGGGGAGGCCGACGGCGAGGTGCCGCCAGCGCAGCGGGGTCTCGACCTGGGACAGTCCCGTCGCAGACAGCGAGCTCAGGACGGTGACGAGGTCCGCGATGCCGAGCACCAGCCAGGAGGTCCCGGCCAGGGCGGGCAAGACCCAGGTCAGTGCCGAGCGCGCGATGAGGGCGAGCGCGGTGAGGGCGCCGCGGGGGCTCCTCGCCCCGTCGGCCGCGGGGGTGCCGGGGTTCGGCGGCAGGTGCCGGCGGTCCTGGGCGAGGTGCGCCGGGCGGCGGCGCGTCGGCGCTCCGGGTCGGTGCCGATGCGCGCCTCGGTGTGCGAGACCTCGTGGGAGGTGATCCCGAGCAGACGCGCGGCGGGCACGGTGCGGCGCACGAGCACCCAGGCGAGTTCGAGGGCGATCAGCCCGGCGCACCACACGGACAGCGGGCCCGCGCCGAGCCCCGTCCAGGGTCGCGGCAGGCCGAGCACGACCGTCAGCGGCAGGGCGAGGACGGTGAGCACCGGCGCCGCGAGGAGCATCGCGGTGGTGCGGTCCTCGACGCCGCGCTGGAACTGCGTCTCGGAGAGGAAGCGGCGGGGCCGCAGCGGTGCGATCAGGCGCGGCACCAGCGGCGCCCCGAGCAGGCTCAGCATCGTCGCGACGGCCGGGAGCAAGCAGGAACGCGGTCCACAGGCCCTCGGAGGTGAAGTTCAGGGCGCTCATCGCTTGGCGCAGGTAGGCCGGATCGCCGAGGCCGGCGAGGAGGGAGAAGAACCAGAAGGTCGGCGAGGCGCCGACGACGTACAGGGTCAGCAAGACGTACCAGAGGCCGAGCAAGACGAGCGCCGGCGCCCAGAGTCGGCGCAGCGAGGCGCGGAGGATCTCGCGCCGGGACTCGACCATGATCTCCCCCGGCGAGACCAGGTGCGTCTCCTCCTCCGGCGACCGCGGCGGCGGCGGCAGGTCCGTCAGCGGCGGCGGCTGTCCGGGAGTGGGGAGAGGTCATCACGGGAACCGGCGGCGCCTCAGACGCCGCGGCGGCCGAGGAACGCGCGGCCCAGGGTCATCTCGTCGGCGTAGTCGAGGTCGCCGCCGACGGGCGACCCGGAGGCGAGGCGCGTGACGGTCAGCTCGAGCGGTCCGAGCAGGCGGGAGAGATAGGCGGCGGTGGCCTCGCCCTCGATGTTCGGGTCCAGCGCGAGGATGACCTCCTGGGTCTCCCCGGAGCCGAGGCGGCTCATCAGCTGGGTGATGCGCAGGTCGTTCGGGCCGACGCCGCCGATCGGGTCGATCGCGCCGCCGAGCACGTGGTAGCGGCCCTTGAACTCGCGGATCTTCTCGATCGCGACGATGTCCTTGGACTCCTCGACCACGCAGATCACCTCGTCGCTGCGGCGCGGGTCGGTGCAGATGCGGCACTTCTCCTCCGCCGAGACGTTCCCGCAGATCTCGCAGAAGCGGACGGTGTCCTTGACCTGGACGAGCACCTCGGCGAGCCGGCGCACGGCGGCGTCGTCGGCGTCCAGCAGATGGAACGCGATCCGCGCGCCGACTTGGGGCCGATGCCCGGCGGCTTGCCGAGCTCGTCGATGAGGTCCTGGACGATGCCTTCATACACGCGGCTCACTCTAGTTCCCGGGGCCGACGTGCGGCGACGGGGCCGAGGTGGTGTGGATCGCGGCGCGCGGTGCCGAGCGCGGCGCTCGGACGGTCGGCCGCCGCCGAGCCGTCGCTCCTGAGAGGTCGGGCCGTCGTTCCTGGTGGACGAGGGCCCCGTTCGCGTCGGCGATCGATACGCTGACGATCCCGACCCACTCTCGATGCGGAGAACCATGGCCAGGCTTCCCGACGCCCTGCTCGACGCGGTGCAGGCGCGCGTGCTCGAGGGACTCGCCGACCTCGGCGCCTCCGACGCGCTGGTCGGCGAGATCGCACGCCGCGTGATCGCGTACCTGCGCAACACCTCCGAGACCACGGTGAGCGTGGAGGAGGACGGCACCACCTTCGTGATCACCGGCGACATCCCCGCGATGTGGGCGCGGGACTCCGCCGCCGCGCCTGACGCCGCTCGCTGCGGCTCGTGGCCGCCGGGGTGGGGGCCGACGAGGACCGCGCCGAGCTGGTCGCGCGCCGCTCGCCGGCCGCTGCGCCGTCATTGGCAGTATCTCGAGATCGACCCGTACGCCAACGCCTTCAACCGCGCCCCGGACTCCTCCCACTGGGACGCGGACGAGACTGAGCGCGACAACCCCTGGGCGTGGGAGCGGAAGTTCGAGCTCGACTCCCTCTCCTACGGCCCCGACCTCGCCTGGCGGCTGTGGCGAGCGACCGGGGACACCTCCTGGGCCGACGAGCGCTTCCTGCCCGCGGCCCGCGCGATCCTCTCCACCGTCCGGGCCGAGCGAGCAGCACCACGAGGAGCGCTCCGCGTACTTCTTCCGACGCTCCGGCGTACCCGCCCAGGACACCCTCGCCCGGGAGGGGCGCGGCTCCCTGACCACCCCGAACGGTCTGGTGTGGGCGGGCTTCCGCCCCTCGGATGACGCCTGCGAGCTGGGCTACAACATCCCCGGCAACCACTTCCTCGCCCTCGCCCTGGAGCGTCTCGCAGAACTGCTGGAGCAGGTCGCGGACGCCCCGGCGGAGGCAGACGAGGCGCGGGCGCGGGCGGAGCAGATCCGTGCGGCGCTGGTCGAGCACGGCACGATCGAGGGGCCGACGGGCGAGCGGGTCTGGGCCTACGAGATCGACGGCCGCGGCGAGCACCGGTTCCTGGACGACGCGAACGTGCCGAGCCTGCTCGCCCTGCCGTACCTGGGCCGCGTGGCGCAGGATGATCCGCTGTACCTGGCCACCCGCGCCGCGGTGCTCTCGCGCAGCAACCCCTGCTACTACGAGGGGCTGTACCTCGAGGGCGTCGGCTCCCCGCACACCCCGAAGGACCATGTGTGGCCGATCGCGCTCGCGGTCGAGGGTCTGACCAGCGCGGAGCGCGGCGAGAAGTCGCGTCTGCTCGAGCTGATGATCCACACGGACGGCGGGACCGGGATGATGCACGAGGGCGTGCACGTGGACGACCCGACGGTGTTCACGCGGGAGTGGTTCTCCTGGTCGAACTCGATGTTCTGCGAGCTGGCGCTGGATCTGGCCGGTGTCTTGCGAGACCGGTCCGGCACGCACGAGGGGGCGACGGAGCGCGCCTGAGCCCCGGGCATGACGGGGATCCACCGCCGAGGGGGGCGGCCCCTGGCGGTGCTGGTGGCGTCCAGCCTGCCGCGATAGCGTCTGACCGGGCCGCCGCCTTCCTGCCCGGCCCGCCTCCGACCGCGAACAGGACGAGTCCCGATGTCGCCGATGCCCGCCCCGTACGACGCCGCCGAGCCCGCCACCTCCTGCCGGATCACGGACGCTCCCGAGATCACGACGGCCGTCGTGGTCCAGCACGACTTCCCGATGTACGACATGCCCGCCCTGATGGACGGCACGTTCTCCCATCTCGCCGAGGCGCTGGCGGCGCAGGGCATCCGCCCGATCGGCCCCGCGTTCTCCCTGCACCACCGGGCGCCGGTCGCGACGGCCGATCTCGAGGTGGGCTTCCCGGTGGACGCCCCGCTGACCGAGCCCCTCGAGTCGCCCAGCGGCTACGAGGTCATCGGGTCGAGCATCCCGGGCGGTCGCATCGCCTGGATCTCGCACATCGGCCCCTACGGCGGCCTCGCGGAGAAATGGGGGGCGTTCACCGAGCAGGTCGGGGAGTCGGACGAGCAGATGACGTACCCGTTCTGGGAGTTCTACGTCACCGAGCCGCATCCCGACATGAATCCGGCGACCCTGCGCACGGACCTGTTCTCCCTGCTCGAGCCGCGCAGCTGAGGAGGTTGCGGGTCGGCGCGCGCCGATGCGGCGTTCGCCGAGTCAGCGCGGGCGGTTCTCGTCGATGACCTCGAGGACCCTGCCGCCGAGCATCTTCTCGATCACCTCGCGGCCGTTCCGGGTCGCGAAGACGGCGTCCTCGTCGTCCCGGGTCGCGCCGCCGGTCGGGTCCGGATCGGCCTGCGGGGCCTGATCCGCCTGGCCTCGCCCTCCTCGCAGGCGCTGACCGGCGGTGCGGGACGCCATCGCGGCCTCGCGGACGAGCGCGGCACCGCTGCGCGGCGCGTCCGCCGAGGGCGGTGCGGCGGGTGCCGCGATGGGAGCCGCGGCGGGCGGAGCCGACGGTGCCGCAGACGCCGACGGGGCTGATCCCGAGGCGGTGCCGGTGACCGACGCCGCGGCGCCCCAGGAGCTCGTCGCGCGTGCGGCGGCGGAGCCGTCCGCGCCGCCCGGCACGACCTGACCGGAAGGCTGAGCTGGGTCGTCGTGTGGGACGGCACGGCCGAGTCCGGCCGGCGGAGCGGTGTCCGGCGAGGTGGGTGAGGCGACCTCGGGGGCCGCGGTGAACCCGCGCGGCATGTCACCGCCCTGCGCGACGTCCTCCGGCTCCTGGACCGGCGCCTCGCCCGGTCCTGAGGCGGAGGCGTCCGCCCCCTGCGCGAGGTGCGCGGCGGGCAGCGAGCGGACCACGCGACCCTCCGCGAGGGCACGCTTGAGCGCGTTCTGGCCGAAGGTGCGGGGCTCCTCCGCCGGCGACCTGTCGCGTCCCTCGTCCTCGACCTCGAGCGGCGGGCCCGCCGACGCGGACCCCGGTCGCGCCTCGCCAGGAGCATCGCCCGCTGGCGACGCCGTGGGCGCGGAGGCCCCGGGCGCGGACGGGGCCGACGGGGCGGCCGCCGCGGCGGATCGGGACGGAGCGGAGGGGGCGCCTGCTCCCGCGTTTCGGTCCTCGAGCGCCTCCGACCAGCGGCCTCCGCCCTGCGCCGCGGTGGGCGGCTGGTCGCGCGCGGGCGGGCCGTGCTCCTCGGGGTCCGGCGGGTAGGGGTCGTCGGGCTCCGGCGGGAAGTCGTCGGCCGGGGCGTAGGAGGGTCCGGCCGGAGCGTTCCTCGCGGCGCGCGCAGCGGCGGCCATAGCTCGTTCCGAGGCGCGCTGGCCGACGGACGCGGGCTCCTGCCGCTCGGGACTGTCAGGACCAGCAGGCGCCGCCGACTGTGCGACCGACGACGCGACCGAAGGAGCTGGCGACGGCGCTGCGGAGCCCGGCACGGAGGGTGCGCGGGCGGGCGCCGGGTCGCGCGGCGCCATCGCGGAGGCGGCGTCTCCCCACGGCGCTCCCCCGGTCCGCGGGGCCTGGCCGCCGGACGGGTCCTCCGCGGTCGGACCACCGGAGGCTCCGCCTCCCTGTCCGCCCGGGCCGGGAGCGTCCTGCCCGACAGGACCCTGCCCGCGGGGAGCCCAGTCGCCCGAACCGCCCCGACCTCCCGGGCCGCCCGGGCCACCGAAGTCGGCAGGGCCACCGGGGCCGGCGTTCCCCGGCCCGGCACCGCCAGGCGCGTTCCCGCCAGGACCTCTGCCGGCGGAGCCCGGACCTGCGGGGCCGCCTCCGCCGGGGCCTGCACCACCGGGGCCAGCGGCGCCGGGGCCGGGATCCTCCCCGACGACGGCGTCGACCATGACGTCGATGCGCATGATGCGTCGGACAGCGTCGGCGAGGTTCTCCGCCGCCGTGCCGCGGCGGAAGGCGCTCACGAGGCCCTCTGTGCGGAAACCGAGCACGAGGGTGTCGCCGTTCACGCCGTTGACGTGCGCGTTCTGTGAGATCAGAGCCCAGCTTGGGCGGCGGATCTGCTGAGCTCGTCGAGGATCGCGGACCAGTGCCCGCGCACTGCGTCGGCATCGAGCCCGCCGCCCAAGGCGGGGGCACCCTGCGGCGCCGCCGGAGCGTTCTGCGGTGCTCCCGACGCGCCCTGCGGTGCGGGGCCCGCACCCTGCGGCGTGGACTGGCCACCCTGTGGTCCGGCCGGTCCACCTTGCGGAGCCGTCGGGCCCCCGTGCGGAGACGACGGACCGCCTTGCGGACCCGACGGGCCGCTCTGCGGCGCGGTCGGGGCGTCGGCGGATGACGGAGCCGTCGGTGCCGACGCGCCCCGGCCGCCGGGCTCCCCCTGCCCGCCCTGCGACTCTCGACGCTTTTCGCCCGAGGCCTGGCCGGCACCAGCACCAGCACCAGCACCAGCACCAGCACCAGCACCAGCGAGCGCGCCCCAGGAGGAGTCCTGGGCGGGTGCCGTCCGCGTCGGCTCGCCCTGCGGGCTCCCGCTCTGCGCGGCGGCCGGGGCGTCCTGCGTCGGGGCAGGCGGCGCACTGGGGGCGGCCGCGGGGGCGGGGCGCCCGCCGCCGCGTGCCTGACGGGCCGCCTCGGCGCGCTCCTGGGCGATGCGTCGGGCCTCCTCGCGGCCTCCCCCGCCGCCGGCCGGCGCGGCACCGGAGCGGTCCTGCGCGCCGCGGCCTGCACCCGCACCGCCCTGTGGCGCTCCGCCCTGCGGAGCCGGGGCATCGGCCGCGGCGAGCGCCGCCCGCTCGTCCCGCGGCACCAGCCGGGCCGCGAGCGGCTCGAGGTGGAGACGGGGCGAGGTCGCGCCGCTCATGGTCGAGAGGGTCTCGTGGACCAGGTCGCCGCACTGCGAGAGATCGGCCGGGGCGAACTGCGAGGCCTGGCCGAGCATCCGCTCGAGCTCTCCGGCCGGGACCTGCGGGAGCAGATCGGCGCCCTTGTTCGGCACGGCGGCGAGCACGATCAGGTCCCGCATCCGCTCCAGCAGGTCCTCGACGAAGCGGCGCGGCTCGTGGCCGGTGGCGAGCACGTGCTCGACCGCGGAGTAGAGCGCGGCCGCGTCCCGCTCGGCGATGGCGGTGACCGCCTGGTCGAGCAGGGCCGTGTCGGTGAAGCCGAGCGGCGCGATCGCGGTGGGGAAGTCCAGGCCGTCCTCGCCGGCGCCGGCCATCAGCTGGTCCAGCACCGACATCGAGTCACGGGCGGAGCCGCCGCCGGCGCGCACCACCAGCGGCATCACGCCCTCGCCGACCTGGACGTCCTCCGCGGCGCAGACCTCCTCGAGGTAGGGGCCGAGCACCTGCGGCGGGATGAGGCGGAAGGGGTAGTGGTGGGTGCGGGAGCGGATGGTGCCGATGACCTTATCCGGCTCGGTGGTCGCGAAGACGAACTTCACATGGTCCGGCGGCTCCTCGACGAGCTTGAGCGGCGCGTTGAAGCCGGCGGAGGTGACCATGTGGGCCTCGTCGATGATGAACACCTTGAAGCGGTCCCGCACCGGGGCGAAGGAGGCGCGCTCGCGCGGCTCGCGGGCGTCGTCCACGCCGCCGTGACTGGCCGCGTCGATCTCGACCACGTCGAGCGAGCCGGCGCCGCCGCGGGCGAGGTCGCGGCAGGAGTCGCAGGTCCCGCAGGGGGTGTCCGTCGGCCCCTGCTCGCAGTTCAGGCGGCGGGCGAGGATGCGGGCGGAGGTCGTCTTGCCGCGCCCGCGAGGCCCCGAGAACAGGTAGGCATGACCGACCCGGCCCGCGCGCGCCGCACGCCTCAGGGGCGTGGTGACGTGGTCCTGGCCGATCACCTCGGCGAAGGACTCCGGGCGGTAACGACGGTACAGAGCGGTGGCCACTCCGACAGGCTAGTCGAGGCCACCCACGCTCTCCCACCGTCGCGAGGATCCTCGTGGAGAACCCCGCACTGTGGAGGAGACGTCACGGCTTCCCTCGTCGACGCCGGGCGGCGGTCACATCGCGGAGGTCTTCCAGCGCCGGGCGACAGCCGTCCGCCATCCGCCATCCGCCATCCGCCATCCGCCATCCGCCATCCGCCAGTACATCCGCCAACGGTCGTCGGTCATGCGACGCGCTGTGGCGACATTCCGGCACCGCACCGCACGGGTACTGCAGAAAACTGCGTACATCACGTACGTCATGTACGTGCTTTTCCACAACAGACACCGCGTGCGGAGCCGATCCCGCCCAGATGGCCGAGACTCCCCTTAGAGACACGACGGATACGGGGGATGAGCGGGATGGCAGAGAGTGCCTGGGAAGCAGAGGTGGAGGTGTCGGATCGCCTCGACGCGGCAGACGAGTCGAATCAGGACGACACAGCGGAAGAGCCGGATCGGGCTGACGAGACGAACACGGCGGGCACTGGCCGTGCGAGGTACGCGAGTGACGCGATCGGGACCCCACCTGACGGGCCGGCGATGGGCCCGCCTGCACTGACCGCGATCGAGGCCGCGGTCACCACGAAGATCGTGACCGCCTCGGAGTTCCGCACGAGGCTGAGCGAGCTCCTCGAGCTCTCGCACCGTCAACCCGTCACGGTGATGAGCCGCGGAGCACGGGCGCGCGGCGTGCTGGTCTCCGCCGACTTCTTCGACCGCGCCTGCACCGCTCTCGGGGACGAGCCGTACGCGCGGCCCCCGCGCACCCGACTCGAGGAGATCATGGCGGAGAACAGGCAGTTCCTCGAGTTCCTCTGACCAGGTCGCCGGACCTGCCTGCACGGTCCGGACGGGATTCAGCTCTGCGTGCTTCGCTCACCCGCGGACCGATCGTCGTCCTCGACCTCCGACGGCGACGGCCCCGAGGGCTCTGCGCCGTGGTCGCCGTCTGCGACGTGCGCTCGACTCCTCGGCGCGGCGTCCGCTTCCGCGCTTCTCGGCGTCTCGGCATCCGCCCCGTCCGCGGCGCCCGAATCTGCACCGCCCGTCCTCGCGGCATGCGCTCCGGCGTCGTCGTCCGAACCCGCGCCCCTGTCCGAACCCGTGCCGCTCGACGTCGCCGCGAGCTTCTCCCGGCGCGTACGCAGGGCGCGGTGGGTCGCCGTGAACACGGCGATGACGACGATCACCGGCACCAGCACGTCCACCAGCCAGCCGGGCACGGAGAACGGCAACCCGATCTCCGGCGGCAGGTCCAGCGACCAGCGCACGGCCTCGCCGATCGGGCGGAGGATCGCGGCGATCAGCTCCTGGACCGGGCTCAGCAGGGCGTCGAGGAACTCCCGCACCGGACGCGTGACTTCTCCGAGCCACTCCCGGATCGGCTGGGTGGCTTGGGCGACCGCGGCGACGACGGGCCGGATCCTTGCCTCGATCCACTCCTTGACCGGGTCGAGCGGCCCGCTTAACAGCGCACCGAGGCCCAGCAGGGGGATGAGGAACTTCGCCGCCTTCGCCAGCGCCGCAATCAGCGCGTAGCGGGTGGGATGGGCGGTGCGCTTCTCATCGCGCAGGGCCGACGGGGACCCCTCGGTCGGGACGAGCAGGGTGGTGCGGAATCCGTGGCGCACCTCGACCTCGCCGGCGCCGCCGAGTCCTGCGGTGCGGATCGTGAGCACCTCGCAGTCCTTGACCTCGCCGTCCTCGCGACGACGGCGCACGGTGCGGCGCAGTGTGGAGAACCCCTCGTCGAGACCGAACTGCAGATCGTCGTCGGCCGCGTCGTCATCAGTCGCATCGTCGCGGGTCGCGTCGTCGCCGGTCGCGTCGCCGTCGCTCGCCTCGCGCTTCTCCCGGGCCTTCCGTGCCTTCTCCTCGACCTTGGGGTCGTGCTCGATCCCGTCGATGACCACGGTGAAGGAGGTGTCCAGCAGGCGATGGCGCACGCGGACGAGATAGTCGTGCTCGCCGGCGCGGCCGCTGTACTCGACGTCGGCGGCGAAGCGGTTCGCCGCCCGCTCGCCGAAGGGTACGTCCTCCTCCTTGGCGGCGTCGATCCTCTCGTCGCGCCGGTCGGCCGCGCCGTCGGCGCCGTCCGCCGTCCCGTCGGCCCCTTCGGCGACTCCTTGCGTCCCTTCCGTCTCCTCGGTGATCCCGTCGGCGCCGCCCGCCGGACCGGCGGACGCGTCAGCGCCTCGTCCGGGGAGGCGGGATCGGCGTGGTCCACAGGTGTGCGAGGCATGGTTCCACCGTGCCAGGCCTGTTCGCGACAGACATCCTCCGCAGGTCGGTTCCCGCCTTCTTGAGGTCCTCCGATCGGCCGAGGGCCGCACGGCTCCTGCCGACCCGCCGTCGGCGGCGCTCCCTCCGGTCGGCCAGGCCCTCACGGCTCCGCCGCCGCGCCGTCCCGGACACGCATCGCTCGACCCCTTCTCCCCTTCAGTGCCTGGCAGCAAGACACAACCCCATAGCTGCGCTAATGTGACCGCATAGCAATATTGTTGAACCTGGGAGCATGAGCGCGTAGCGTCCCGCTCGTGAGCACATCAACCACCTCCTCCTCGGCCTCGACGCGGTCGCGCAACCCGCTGACCGCGATCGCCCGCATCCCCTTCGGCTGGCAGGTCCTGATCGGCCTCGTCCTCGGCATCGTCCTCGGCCTCGTCGCCGCCCAGATGGGCCCGGTCGCCGAGACCGAGGCGAACCCCGACGGCGCCAACTGGCTGACCACCACGCTGGACACCATCGGCACGATCTTCGTGACGCCGCTGAAGGCGCTGGTCCCGCCGCTGATCTTCCTCGCGATCGTCACCTCGATCGCGAACCTCCGCGGCGTCACGAACGCCGCGCGCCTGGCCGGCAAGACCCTGCTGTGGTTCGGGATCACCTCCCTGATCGCCGTGTCGATCGGCATCGCCCTCGGCGTGCTGACCACCCCCGGCGCGAACTCGCAGGTCTCCGCGGACTCCGCCGAGGCCTCCTCCACCCAGGGCGGCTGGCTCGACTTCCTCACGGGCCTCGTCCCCTCGAACTTCCTGGGCATCACCGGCTCGGCCGGCGACGACGGCTCCGTCTCCCTGAGCTTCAACGCCCTGCAGATCCTCGTCCTCTCCATCGCCGTCGGCATCGCCGTGCTCTCCGTCGGCGAGAAGGCCGAGCCCTTCCTGAAGGTCACCGGCTCCGCGCTGGAGATCGTCCAGAAGGCGCTGTGGTGGGTCATCCGCCTCGCCCCGATCGGCACCATCGGCCTGCTCGGCAACGCCGTGGCCTCCTACGGCTGGGACGCGATCGGCCAGCTCGGCGTGTTCACCCTCGACGTCTACGTGGGCATGCTGATCGTGCTCGCTGGTCGTCTACCCGATCCTGCTGAAGGTCAACGGCCTGTCCATCGGCTCCTTCTTCCGCGGCGTGTGGCCGGCGACCTCGCTCGGCTTCGTCTCCCGCTCCTCGCTGGGCACCATGCCGATGACCCAGACCGTCACCGAGCGCATGGGCGTCCCGCGCCACTACGCCTCCTTCGCGATCCCGCTGGGCGCGACCACGAAGATGGACGGTCGCGCCGCGATCTACCCCTCGCTCGCCGCGATCTTCGTCGCGAACTTCTACGGCGTGCCGCTGGGCATCACCGACTACCTGCTGATCGTGCTCGTCTCCGTGCTCGGTTCCGCCGCGACCGCGGGCATGACCGGTGCGACCGTGATGCTCACCCTGACCCTGTCCACCCTGGGCCTCCCGCTCGAGGGCGTGGGCCTGCTTGCTCGCGATCGACCCGATCCTCGACATGGGCCGCACCGCCCTGAACGTCACCGGGCAGTCGCTGGTGGGCGTGATCGTCGCTAAGCGCGAGAAGATCCTGGACCAGGACACCTACGCCAGCGCCGCCCGCACCTCCTTCCAGACCATCCAGGCCGAGCAGAAGGCGGAGGCCGACGCGGCCGACGATGCTGAGCGCACGGAGCCCGACGACGCCGACGCCTCGGCCGGCTCTCACCAGACGGCCGGCGCCCGCGCCTGACCCAGGCGGCGCCTGCGCCGCCGGCGCACACTTTCGAGTCCCTGGCGTGACCTCAGCGCCCTCTGGCGCCTGAGGTCACGCCAGGGACTCCTTTGTTGTCAGGGGCGCTCAGGCCCGACGACGCCTGACCAGGGCGATCCCGGCACCGGTGAGGGCCAGTGCCAGGGCGGCGAGGCCCGCCACCTCCACGCCCGTGCGGGCGAGCGATCCGGTGCTGACGGCACCGTCCTGCGCCTGCTCCTCGCCGGCCCTGTCCTCGGCGTTGCCGGGCCCGGTCGCACTGGAACCGCCGGCCGGCGCCGAGCGCTCGGAGCCGACGGCACCGGAGTCAGCGTCGCCGGGATCGGACGCACCGGAGTCCGTCGCTCCGGAACCGGTCGCGCCCGGAGAGCCCGCGCCGTCCCCCTCGGCACCGTCCGCGCCGCCGCTCCCGCCAGGGCCGTCACCGGCGCCAGGCCCGTAGGAGCCGCCGTTCCCGTCGGAGCCCTCCGAGCCGCCCGCGCTCCCGGAGCCGTCACCGGCACCCGGGGCCTGGCCGCCGCCACCCGGCTCGCCGGAGCCGTCGTCTCCGGAGCCGCCCTCGGCGCCGGAGCCGCCGTCGGACCCGTCGCCGCCGTCGCCGGGCGCGCCGCCCTCGCGACCGGCCGCGTCCCCGGTCAGCGTCAGCTCACGCACCTCGGAGCGGGCGATGCCGCCGTGAGGGTCGGTGACGCGCACGTACCAGGAGAGGGTCCCGGCGCCGAGCACCGCGGAGTCCGCCTCGACGGTCTCGCCTGAGGCGACGTCCTGGACCTGCGCGAACTCCTCGGAGGAGAGCACGTCGGCGCGGAAGGCGTCGGTGGTGAGCTCCTTGTCGGCCGGCTCGATGCCGAGTCGCGCGTAGGAGACCTCGAAGTCCTGGTCCTCAGGGGTCAGGGTCGCGTCGTCGCTCGAGTACTGCTCGAGCGAGGGAGAGAAGGTGCGCACCATCATCCGCTCCCCCTCGTTGTCGAAGTGCAGTAGGCGCAGGAAGCCCTGACCGCCCTCCGGCAGGCCCTGGTAGTCGAACAGCATCTGCGTGACCTCGCGGTCCGCGGTGCCGTCACCGTCGTCGTCGAAGGAGTCCACGCGGGTGTGGGCGTCGTGGTAGTGCCCGCTCATCACCATGGACACGTTCGGGTTCGTGGCCACGACCTCGTCCTGGATCCGCCGCGGGATCGGGCCGAGACCGCCGGTGGTCAGCATGTACTCGTGGAGGTTGATGATCGCGGTGCGCTCCGGGTACTGGGCGAGCACCTCGTTCATCCAGTCGATCTCGGCATCGCCCGGACCCCAGCCCTGGGAGACGACGATGAAGTCGACGCCGCCGGCGCTGAACAGGGTGTAGGAGCCGCGGTTGTCCTCGTAGAACCCGCCGTACCAGGGGTTGTCCTCAAAGCGGTGCTTGCCGAAGTGCGTCGAGTACTCGGTGTAGTCGCCGTCCATGTGGCCGACGTCGTGGTTGCCGGCGAGCACGTTGTAGGGCAGGCCCGCCTCGTCGAGCTGGGCGTAGGCGGGGTTCGCGTTCGCCCACTGCTCGGGCTTGTCGGACTCGTCCACGATGTCGCCGGTGTGGAAGAGGTACTGCAGGTTCATCGGCTCGCGGCCGCTCGAGCAGGAACTCGTGGATGTTCAGCTGGTGCTCGTAGAACTCCTCGTTGTAGTACTGGGTGTCGGACTCCCAGGCCAGCGTGAAGTCGTACTCCGAGCGGTCGGTCGCCTCCGGATGGTGCGGGGCGGTCGCGTCGCCGCGGGAGGAGAGGTCTTCCCCGGACCAGCCCACGGAGTGCTGGACGACGGCGCGCGACTGACCGCCGGCGACGTGCCCGGCGGCGGGGACCACCTCGTCGAAGGCGACGGAGCCGTCCTCGGCGGCGAAGGCGTGGGCGACCTCGACGAGCTCGCCGCCGGCGGTCTCCTCGACCAGCGGCCGCACCCGTGCGCCGGGATCGGCGCTCCCCTCCCAGGTCACGTGCACCTCGGCGTCCTCTCCCGCCCCCTCGGGGACGTCGACGGCGAACTCGTGGAAGGGCAGGGCGTCCTCGGAGGCGGTGGTCTGCCCGCCGGTGAGGGCCTCGCCCTCGCGCTCGGCGGCGTCGGCGTCGCGCACCTCGCCGGCGGTGCCCGCGACGGTCCCGTCGGCGAGCGACGCGGAGGTGCCGGCGCGGAAGGAGACGTCCATCCGGTCGCCGGAGGGGTCGGTGACGCGGGCGGAGAGCTCGGGCGCCTCGCAGACCGGCAGGGTCAGGCCGTCCTCGGTGAGGAGAGTCGCGGTCGGGTCCTCGACGGGGGTGGTGAAGGTGAGGGTGCGCGTCGCCTCGTTGCCGAGCTCGTCGGCCGCGGTGATCTCCAGGGTGTGCTCGCCCGGGTCGAGGGTGAGGGAGGAGAGCTCCTCGCCCGGCTGGACCTCCTCGCCGTCCAGCGGGCACGGTGAGGGAGGCGAGGCCGCCGCCTGCATCCTCCGCACTCACTTCCAGGGAGAAGTCGCCCTGGTAGTCGGCGCCGTCCTCGATGCCGGTGGTGATGGCCGGGGCGGTGTTGTCGACGAGCACGGTGCGCTCGATGCGGTTCCCGTCCCCGTCGGCGCCGACCAGCACGTGCTCGCCGTCCGCGACGGCGGTGGTGTCCCAGGCGACGGCGCGCGCGGTGAAGGCGTCCTCCGGGATCTCGAAGGCGGCGTCGTAGAGGTCGTGCTTGCCGGCCGAGTCGCCCATCGCGATGATCTCCGCGGGGTCGACCCCGTCTGCGGGGCGGAGGGTGCGGCCGTCGGGCAGGATCAGGCGCAGGTTGCGGATCGAGAAGTCGTCGTTGTTCTCGTTCTCGTCGATGCCCGGGTACGCCTTGGTACCGGCGGCGACCGTGACCACCAGCGGCTCTCCGCGCGTCACGTGCTGCAGCGGCACCTCGGCATCGTGGCCGGTCCAGTTCGCGTAGGTGCCCTCGTCGAAGATCGAGATGACCTCGTCGCCCACCAGCACGCCGTTGCGGAAGAAGGTGTCGGTCTGGGAGACGTCCATCGCGAAGACGGGCGAGGCCTCGAGGGCGGGCACGACGTCATCGCGCTCGGTCCCGTCGATGCTCACCGCCGCCGACGCGGGGTACTCGTCCCCGGCCACCGACACCGAGGTGGTGCCGGAGACGTACTGGCCCTCGGCGAGGTTCATGCGCGGCGGGGCCGCGTCCACGCCGGTCAGCGCCACGCGGGTGGGCTCGGTGCGGGTCTCGTGGGTGCCGTCGGAGGCGACGAGGTAGTACTCGAACCAGCGCTTGCCGGTGAGGTCCGCGGCGGGGATCGCGTGGTCGAAGCGGTCGCCCTCGGTGCGGCGCACGGTGATCGGGGTGAACTCGTCCTCGGCACTGGAGCGGAGGTGGAGGGTGACGGTGCGGGCCTGCACGTCATCGGTGACCTCGTGGCTGATCACGGCATCGGCCGACGGGTCCAGCTCCGCGGGGCTGAGGTCTCGGACCTCGGGGGCCTGCGTATCGGCGGCGACCTCGACGAGCTCGGCCGGCACCTGGGAGGGGTCGACCGCGCCGGGGGTGGCCGGGGCGAGGCCCGTCTTCGCCGCACGGGAGAAGTCGGGCGCGCACCCTCGGCGCCGTCGCCGGTGCGGTACTGGATGCCCTGGTCGGGCTGGGTGTCGTCGGCCCCGGAGAGGTTGTAGAACGCGCGGTGGACGCTGTCGCCGGCGCGGGTGCGGATCTCGAGCCCGCGCCCGGAGCCGTTGGCCATCCCGGCGGTGGGGGTCTCGACGAGGTGCAGGGAGGCGGGGTCCGCGCCGTAGTTCGCGGCGAAGTCCTCGGCGGTGGCGGCGTCGTTGGAGCCGTTTCGCACCCAGATCACGAGGGTGCCGCCGGGCTCGATCACGGCGTCCGACGGGCTGAGCGGCCAGTCCGCGGCGTTGGTGATCGACTCGCCGTCGGCGGTGTAGAGGTAGCGCGGCTCGTAGTCCGCCATCGAGATCGGGGCGGTGGTCGCGTTGTACAGCTCGATGAACTCGTAGCCGTCGGCGCCGTCGACGTTGGTGGAGTCGGGGACCAGCTCGGTGATCTGCAGGTGGCCGACGAGGGAGTCGGCGGGCGGTGCGGCCGGCGGGTCCACGGGCTCGGAGGGCTCCTCGGGCTCGGCGGGCTCCCCGGTCGCTCGGGCTCGGCGGGCGTGAGCTGGGAGGGGTCGACGGCGCCCGGGGTGGGGGCGGCAGTGCTCGCGAACAGGGTCGCGGAGAGCGAATCGGCGGCGGGGAGTGCGAAGTGGGCACTGAGGTCCTGGCCGACGGAGCCGGCGGAGTAGAAGCTCCGGGAGACCTCGGCGCCGGCGCGGTCGAGCACCCGCACGCCGCGGCCGCCGCCGTTGGCCATGCCGGGCTGGCCGGTCACGCGCACGACGGGGACGTCCTCGGCGGCGCCCCAGTGGGTGCGGAACTCCTCCACGGTGCGGGCGAAGGAGTCCAGGTCCTTCGCCTCGTAGCTCAGCCACAGCACGAGCGAGTCGCCGGGGGCGATCTCGACCGTCTCCTCGAGGGTGAGCGGGACGTCGCGCGCCGTGTCGGCGCTGTCGGCGTAGATGTAGCTCAGCGAGTGGCCGTCCTCGCCGCCGACGACGACCGGCTCGGTCGAGGTGTTGGTGAGCTCGAGGAACTCGAACTCGTCGGCCCCGACGGTGTCCGGTGCGATCTCGGTGACCAGCAGCGGTCCGCCGGGGACGGGAGCGGCCTGCGCAGCGGGGATCGGGCCGCCGGCGAGGGCGCCGAGCGGTCCGGTCAGCGGCAGGACGGCGGGGCCGAGGGCGAGGGCGGTGCCGGCGAGCAGGGCGATGCCGGCGCGGCACAGCGGCGGGGAGCTGGGAGTGGGCATGGTGTCCGTTCTCATCGTGGGGAGCACTGTGTGGGAGCGCTCCCATAAGTACGTGGCGAAGGCGAACGGCGCATGACGCGAGGGTGTCCTGGACTCGGCGCGACCATTGCGGACCGGTCTCGATCCGGTCACCGGTGACTCCGCGCACCCCACCTGCCCCCGCCCTGGTCACGCCCCCGCGTCCCGCATAGGATCGATGCGTTCCCCACCCGCTCCGGCGGGTTCCCGGGTGCATCTACCTCGGATCCACGACGTGGATCGTCCAAGGCGGCACCACCGTCATGGAGGTTCGATGACCACGCCGCACACCGCCCCCGCGCCCCCGCGCCGACGACGCCCGGCCCGTCGACGGCCCGACTCGAGGCACCCCCGCTCCCACCACGCGCGCCGCGAGGCGGGCACCGCCTACTTCCCCATCGCGTTCATCGCCCGCTTCCCCTTCGCGATGATGATCGTGGGCACCCTGACCCTGGTCGTCGCCGCCCGCGACTCGATCGCGCTGGGCGGGCTGAACTCGGCCGTGCTCGGCCTCGGCTCCGCGCTGGTGGGTCCGCTGCTGGGCGCCGCCGCGGACCGCTTCGGCCAGCGCCGCGTGATCCTGGTGGCCGGGATCGTGAACTCGCTGGCGCTGATGGGCCTGGCCTGGGTGGCCTTCAGCCCGCGCCCGATGTCGCGGTGCTCGCCGTGGGCTTCGTCATCGGTGCGTCCTCCCCGCAGATCGGCCCGTTCTCGCGCACTCGTCTGGTGCACCTGATCCTCACCCGCCTGCCGGTCGCGCGCCGGGCGAAGAGCCTCAACGCGACGATGGGCTACGAGTCCGCGGCCGACGAGACCGCCTTCGTGTTCGGCCCCGTGGTGGTGGGCCTGCTGGCCACGACGCTGTCCCCGGCGGCGCCGATGATCGGCGCGGCCCTGCTGACCCTCGTGTTCGTCACCGCCTTCGCGGCGCATCCCACCGCGCGCGCCTCCGCGCCCAGCAGCGAGTCGCCGATCGAGCGGGCGCCCGCCGCGGAGCCGCGCACCGCGCGGGTGCTCGTGCTGGTCGCCGGGGCGCTCGGCGTCGGCCTGTTCTTCGGCACGGTGCTGACCTCGCTGACGGCCTTCCTCGACACCCGCGGCGCAGGCGATTCCGCCGGCCTGGTCTACGGGGTGATGGGCGTCGGCTCGACGATCCTGGCGCTGTCGATCTCGCTGTTCCCGGAGGCTTTCCGCCGCTCCCACCGCTGGCTGGTGTTCTCCGCGCTGATGCTCGCCTCGATGGTCGCCTTCGGGCTCGCCGGCGGGCTGTGGGGCCTGGTCGGGGCGATGGCCGTGGCGGGCATCGGCATCGGGCCGACGATCGTGACGATCTACAGCCTCGCCGCGGACCGCGCCCCGCAGGGCCGCTCGGCGACGCTGATGTCGATGCTCGGCTCGGCCACCATCGTCGGTCAGTCCGCGACCTCGGCGCTGACCGGCGCGGTCGCGGACGGCGTCGGGGCCGAGGCCGCGATGTGGCTACCGACCGGAGCGGCGGCGTTCGTGGTCGTCGCCGCGCTGGTCAACGCAGCGCTCGGCGACCCCCGAGACGCGCCCCGTCGGCCCCAACCGTGGAGGAGCGGGCGAGCACCCTGGAGGAGCATCCGGCCGAGCATCTGTGAGCCTGCGCTGGGGCCCTCACCCCAGCGGCGGCATGATCCAGATGACCTCAATCGCCTCGACGATCGCGATGATCAGCAGAAGGGCGGCGATGACTGGATAGAGCCGCGAGCATGTCCGCGACCCCGGCGCGATATCCCGCCCCCGCCGACGGGAGCTCGAGACGCCGGTGCCCGAACGTCGTGCGCCACAGCACCACGGTCCCCAGCGCCGTGAGGACATAGGCCTGCATCTCGATCACCAGCACGATCAGGTGGGGCAGGAGAGCGATCGCCTCACCGGGCGTCGTCGGGGTGAGCCAGACGCCGATCATGCCGGTACGCAGGACCGTCAGCACGACGCCCACGTACGGGATCAGCAGGGAGGGCGGCGTGGTGGTGGGCACGGCGGCGAACAGCAAGTTCGCCAGGAACGTGCCCACCGCCGCCGCCAGCACGTCGCCGTCGGTGTACGCCTCGGTCACGAGCGACAGGATCGGGAGGCCGCCGAAGGTCTCGACGTCCTGCGCAGCGCGTCCGCGCGGCCCGGGCAGCAGCAGGGTCATCACCGCCGACGCCACGAGGACGCCGTAGACGGCGAGGTTCAGCAGGAGGTAGGTCCTCCAGTGGTCGTGGAGGACGGTGCGGGCGTTCAGCCAGATCCTCATCGGTCGCTCCTTCCGGGAGCGGTGGTGGGCGACGGCGACGGGTGGGCACCGGCGCCGTCCGGTCGGCGACGCCGCGGCGAGGGATGCGCGCCAGGGTCCCCCAGGCCGCGCAGGCGCGGCGAGAGGAGCGTGGCGAGCGCCGCGAGGATCCACAGACCGGCCAGGACGGCGGTGGCGAGCGGGAGCCCGCCGAGCTCGATCAGCACGGAGGCCAGGCCGATCCCTCCGGCGGGGACCAGGGTCATCAGTGCGTTCTGGGCACCCAGCACCCTGCCCCGCTGGGCATCCAGGACGTTCTCGACGAACGCCAGGCCGATGACGGCGTTCATGCATCCTCCGCCGAGGCCGATCACGGCCGCACCGAGGAAGACCGACCAGGTGGGACCCAGGACCGCGATGAGCACGACGCCGGTCGCGACGAGGACGAGCCCGGCGAGGAACCATCGGCGGTGCGGGATTCGGTGCCCGAGGGCGGCGAAGCGACCCCCTCCTAGCAGCAGTCCGGCGGCGAGCGCGCTGAGCACGAAGCCGACCAGCCCCGGCTCGCCCCGGAACGCGAAGTGGACGGGGACGACCATTCCCTGGGTGGCGGCGAGCACGACCGCCAGCACGAGCCGCAGCAGGACCAGCCCGCGCAGCGAGCGGCGCGCGGAGGATCACGCCGAGGCCGGCGAAGATCGACGCGGGGGCGGGCGCGGAAGCGGGATCGTCGGCGCGCCCGTCGCGCGCGACGGCCGCGGTCGCTGTCCGTGGGATCACGAGCGTGAGCAGGGCGGCCAGCGCTGCGAGCCCCGCGGTGAACCACAGCACCGTGACCGGCTGGAGCGCGGCGACGAGGATCCCGGCGACGGCGGGGCCGATCAGCGCCGCCACCCCCGACATCGACTCGCGCACACCGATGAGCCGGGAGGCGCCCACGCCCGCGGAGCGGGCGATCGCCGGCAGAATCGCCTCCCTCGCGGTGATCCCCGGGACGTCCCCGAAGGAGTTCAGCACGGCGGCGGCGATGAACCAGCCCAGCTCGAGCCCGACCGTGAAATGCACGATCGGCAGGACGAGCAGGGCGAGCGCGGAGATGACGTCGGCGAGGATCGCAACGGCGCGTCGGTCGAAGCGGTCCACGAGCGAACCCATGAGCGGCCCCGCGAAGGCGGCCGGCACCGCGGCGGCCATCGCGACGACGCCCGCTCCGAGCGGGTCGCCGGTGGTGAACAGCACCAGCAGGGGCAGGGCGATCGCGGTGATCGAGTTGCCCAGCAGCGAGGTGCCGTAGGAGGCCAGGTAGAACCGGATGATGCGTCTCATGGAGACCATTGCGGACCATGACGTCGCGTCAGGGTCAAGGCTCCTGTGCCGGACCGCGCCCTGCGCCGTCTGGGAGCATGGCGCTGTGCGCATCGGAGAGCTCGCGGATCTGGCCGGCGTGACCGTGCGCGCCGTCCGCCACTACCACCAGAAGGGGGTCCTGCCCGAGCCCGCGCGTCGCGCCAACGGCTACCGGGAGTACGAGGTCGAGCATCTCGTCGCCCTCGTGCGCCTCGGGCATCTGACCCGCTCCGGTCTGTCGCTCGCGCAGGCGGGGGCCGTCGTCGCGGGGTCCGAGGCGGCGACCGCGGAGGACGTCCTGGACGAGGTGGACGAGGCGCTGCGCCGGCAGATCGCCGCGCTCACGGCGCGGCGCAGGCGGCTCGCCGAGGCCCGCTCTGGAGCGCACCTCGGTCTGACGCGCCTGGCCGCCGCGCTGGTCACCAAGCCTGAGGACGTTCCGCTCTCCACGCTCTACGCGCACCTGCACACCGACGAGGAGCAGGCCCAGCGGATGGCCGATGTCCTCCAGGATCCCCGGACGCGACCGCGGATCCTGGAGCCGCAGGACCGGTTCGACGCGGTCGACGAGCACACCGGCGCCGACGCCCTGGAGCGACTGGTCGCGGACACGCGGCGGTCGCTGGAGGTCCTCGCGGAGCACGTCCCGGAGGTGACCGAGCAGCAGAGCCGGCTGATCATCGACCTGGCCGAGCGCGGCCTGAACCCGCAGCAGCGGGAAGTCGCGCGTCGGCTCTCCTGAGCGTCCCACCCAGTCGCAGCACCATCCATGCCGCCGCGATCCAGAGCGCCCAGCCGCTCAGATCCAGCGACCAGGCGGTCTCGGGTTCGAGCGGGCCGAGCACGTTCTGCTCGATCGCGACACGGGCGCTGTTGAGCAGACCGTGGCCGAGCACGGCAACCCAGGCGGTGCCGGAGATCTCGCGCGCCGCGGACAGCAGCGGTGCGACGGCGACGATGGTGCCGAGATAGGTCACGGCCTCGCGCGGCGCGAGGCCGAGGGCGAGCACGATCGGCGCATGCCACACCGCCCACATCACCCCGACGAGCAGGGACATCGGCCAGAAGCCGAGCGGGCGGAGCTCGCCGTGCAGCCAGCCTCGCCACCCCGCCTCCTCGCCGATCGCGAACAGCGACTGCATCACCAGCACGGCCGGCACGGCGAGGAGCAGGGACGACAGCGGGAGGGCATCGGCCGACGGCGGCATCCCGGCGCCGAGCCCGATCAGCATCCTGGCCAGCGGCACCATCACGAATGCTGCGATCGCGGCTAGGGCGGCGATCCCGAGCGCCCGCCAGGAGGGGATGCCGAGCGCGAGGGC
Source organism: Brachybacterium sp. GPGPB12 (assembly GCF_038396325.1). Classification (NCBI taxonomy): domain Bacteria; kingdom Bacillati; phylum Actinomycetota; class Actinomycetes; order Micrococcales; family Dermabacteraceae; genus Brachybacterium; species Brachybacterium sp. GPGPB12. The sequence continues at coordinate 1,973,352 of NZ_CP149573.1, forward strand.
GCGCCACCAGGGCGCTCCGCGTCGGCGCACCAGCAGGGCGGCCAGCGGCGGGGAGAGCCGCGCGAGCGGCACGGCGAGGCCGACGGCCTCCGGCGGCAGGGCCCCGAACGCGAAGGGCAGGGAGAGGGCGGTCGAGACGGCGAGCGCAATGCCGAGGAAGGCGAGCACGCGGCGCAGCGAGGGGGCGAGGACGGACTGGGCGACTGCCGGGGGCGTCGACATCGTGCGCTCCTGGGGAGGGATGCGCGGGTCCCGGGGCGGGCTCCGCATCGTCGTCCACGCTAGGGATCCTGCCCGGGGCGGCGGTACGGGGAGGACCGCCCGGCCGAGGTGGGGGCATCCCCCGTCGGCGGCGGGGCGCGGCGGGGGAGCGTTCGTCGGTCGGAGGCGCCGCGTCGATGGCCGGACCTGCAGGGCCGGCGGCCGTCGGACCTCCTGCGCCCGGGCATGAAGCGACCCCTCGCGCACCTGTCAGAGCTCACCTGCCCTTGCTGCCGTCAAGCCCTGGGGGAGTTCAGCAAGATGACACCGCACGAGGGGTCGCGGCCCAGTCTACAGACGAGCCCGATCCTCGTCATGCCGGAGCGGTCGGATGTCGCCCGACTCACCGCCTCCGCGCGCATTGCAGTCGGATAACGGACATCCCTTGAGGTGTCTGCGGGGCTGTGACGCGCTACTGTTCCTCCACGGCGATGTCGGTGACCGGGCTCACAGGCGAGCCCGATGTCCGTCCGCGACCATCCTTCCCCTCCCCATGGAGATCCCATGTTCTTCGACACCTTGATCACCGGGGCCAACAACCTCGTGTGGTCGCTCCCCCTGGTGGGTCTGCTGCTGCTGACCGGCCTCTACTTCTCCCTGCGCACGCTGTTCCTGCAGGTGCGGCTGCATCCCCGACATGCTCAACCAGCTGAGGAAGGGCGAGGCCTCCCCAGACGGCACCTCGTCCTTCCAGTCGCTGATGATCTCCCTCGCAGGACGCGTCGGCATGGGCAACATCGGCGGTGTGGCCACCGCGATCGCGATCGGCGGCCCGGGCGCCGTGTTCTGGATGTGGCTGATCGCCTTCCTCGGCGCCGCGACCTCCTTCGTCGAGTGCACCCTCGGCCAGATCTACAAGGAGAAGGACAAGGACACCGGCGAGTACCGCGGCGGACCCGCGTACTACATCGAGAAGGCGTTCAAGCACACCACGGCCGCCCCGGTGTTCCTCGTCTACGCGATCGTGTTCTCGATCGTCACCGTCGTCGCGATGTGCTTCTTCCTGCCGGGCGTGCAGGGCAACGGCATGGCCTCCGCGGCCTACGAGGCCTGGGGCCTGCCTCACTGGGTCTCCGCCGTGGGCGTGGTCATCCTGCTGGCCTTCATCATCATCGGCGGCGTCAAGCGCATCGCACACTTCGCCGTGCTGGTCGTGCCGATCATGGCGATCCTCTACATCATCGCCGCGCTGATCGTGTTCTTCGTGAACTTCGATCAGATCCCCCACGTGTTCGGACTGATCTTCTCGAGCGCCTTCGGCGCCCACGCCGTCTTCGGCGCGATCGTCGGCAAGGCCGTCGAGATGGGCGTCAAGCGCGGACTCTACTCCAACGAGGCCGGCCAGGGCACCGGTCCCCACGCCGCCAGCGCCGCCGAGGTCTCCCACCCCGCCAAGCAGGGCTTCGCGCAGTCCTTCGCGGTCTACATCGACACCCTCTTCGTGTGCACGGCGACCGCGTTCCTGATCATCTCCACCGACATGTACCAGGTGTTCCAGGGTCCCGACGAGGAGCTCATCTACGCCGGTTCGGTCCCCGAGGGCACCGACTACGGTCCCGAGTTCGCGCAGAACGGCTTCGAGTCCGTGTTCCACGGCCTGGGCCCGACCTTCGTGGCGATCGCGCTGTTCTTCTTCGCCTTCACCACGATCGTCGCCTACTACTACATGGCCGAGGTCAACCTCACCTACCTCAACCGCTGGATCCCCAACCGCACCGCGCGTCGCGCCCTGGTGCGCGCCCTGCAGGGCCTGATCCTCGTGGCCGTCGTGTACGGCTCGGTGACCACCACGGGCAACGCCTGGGCGCTCGGAGACATCGGCGTCGGCGCGATGGCGTGGCTGAACGTGGTCGCGATCCTCATCCTCCAGGGCCCCGCGCTCAAGGCGCTGAAGGACTACCAGCAGCAGAAGAAGGCCGGCAAGGACCCGCAGTTCGATCCGCGCCCGCTCGGCATCAAGAACGCCGAGTTCTGGGAGCGCGGGCGGACGGCCTGGTCAGCCAGGGCGAGACCGGGGAGGACCTCGAGAAGAAGGTCTCCGACCGCTGACGCGGACCATCACCCGCTCTCGCGCGGAGGAGCGGCCGGCCCCCGGGACCGGCCGCTCCTCCGTCCGTGCGAGGGCTTCCAGGAGTGCGGGCGATTTCCAGGAGTGCGGGGCGAGGCTCCCCCGCGGCGATCTCCGCCTGGTTCATGGAGCGGCGCCGCACCGCACCCCGCACCGCCCGCCCTCCCGCGCCGCACACAGATGCGCTCCCTGCGTGACCTCGCGGCCGTATACGGCGTGAGCTCACGCAGGGAGCGCAGAATTGTGCGCGCCTGGCGCGCGACTGCCGGCGCGCGCCGGATCAGGTCAGGACAGGCGGTGCGACGGGGACTGGGTCTTCGTCGGGTCGGTCTCGGGGATCTCGCCGAGGACCTCGTCGATCCGGGCCTTCACGTCGGCGTCGAGGGTGACACCGGCGGCCTTGACGTTCTCGGTGACCTGCTCGGGGCGGGAGGCGCCGATGATGGCGCCGGCGACGTTGTCGTTGCTGAGCACCCAGGCGAGGGCGAGTCGCGCCGGGGTGAGCCCCAGCTCCTCCGCGATCGGCAGCAGGCCCTGTACCGCGGTGAGCACCTCGTCGTTCAGGAAGCGCTTGATCATGTCCGCGCCGCCCTTCTCGTCGCGGGCGCGCGAGCCCTCGGGCGCCTCGGCCCCGGGCTTGTACTTGCCGGTGAGGATGCCCTGCGCGACCGGAGACCAGACGATCTGGGAGATCCCCAGCTCGCGCGAGGTCGGCACGACGCGCTCCTCGATGACCCGCCACAGCATCGAGTACTGCGGCTGGTTGGAGACGAGCTGGATGCCGAGCTCGCGGGCGAGCTGGTGGCCGGCGCGCGCTGGTCCGCGTTCCACTCGGAGACGCCGATGTACAGGGCCTTGCCGGAGTGGACGACGTCGGCGAAGGCCTGCATCGTCTCCTCGAGCGGGGTCGCGTCGTCGTAGCGGTGCGCCTGGTAGAGGTCGACGTAGTCGGTGCCCAGGCGGCGCAGCGAGCCGTCGATCGACTCGCGGATGTGCTTGCGGGAGAGGCCGGTGTCGTTGTGCCCCTTCGGGCCGGTCGGGAAGTACACCTTGGTGAAGATCTCGAGCGACTCGCGGCGCTCGCCCTTCAGGGCCTCGCCGAGCACGACCTCCGCGGCGGTGTTGGCGTAGGTGTCGGCGGTGTCGAAGGTGGAGATGCCGGCGTCGAGAGCGGCGCGGACGCAGGCGCGGGCGCGGTCGTCCTCGACCTGGGAGGCGTGGGTGAGCCAGTTGCCGTAGATGATCTCGCTGATCTTGAGGCCGGAGCGGCCGAGGTGGCGATGTTCCATGCGTTCCACCCTATGTCCGCCGGCACGGGTCTATCCTGGTGGCCCGCGTCACACCGGCCGACGCCGGTCGTCGCACCCGCCGTCCGGGTGCCCGTGACGCCGGGGCCGACGATCACCGCCGCGCACCCGGCCGGCCGCGCCGTCGGCCGCGCTGGAAGGAGAGCCCGATGACCGACACCTCCACCACCCCCGCCCCGCGGCCCGGACAGCCGCCGGCGCCGCCGCCGCCGGAGCCGACCGAGGCCGACGACGTCCTGGAGATGGAGCCGACGGTCGAGGGCGAGGACTTCTCCCGCGTCGCCTTCACCGGCGCGGCGGTCGCGCAGATCCAGCGGCTCATCGACCGCAACGGCCCACTGATGTTCCACCAGTCCGGCGGTCGCTGCGACGGCTCCTCCCCCATGTGCTACCCGGAGGGCGACTTCATCACGGGCGACGCCGATGTGCGGATGGGCCACGTCGAGGTGCCCCTGCCCGACGGCACCACCAGCCCGCTCGACTTCTGGATGAGCCGTGAGCAGTTCGCCTACTGGCGCCACACGCACCTGACGATCGACCTGGTCGACGGCCGCGGCGGCGGGTTCAGCCTCGAGTCCCCCGACGGGAAGAGGTTCCTGACCCGGTCGCGGATGCTGGAGGACCGGGTGCCGGTCGAGGTCCCGGGAACGAGTCCGCGATGACCCGCCGTCCGCTCGAGGACCGCTCGGTCGGCCTCACTGATGCCGAACGCGCGCCGAACGACTCGCTCGCGTCTGCGCCGTCCGGCGGCGACCTGCCGCCGCCCAGCGAACCGCCGATGACCCCACCCGGCAAGCCGCCCACGGCCCCGCCGACCGATCCGCCCACCGAGCCGCCGGGAGCGCCGCCCTCGGACCCGCCGGCCCCGATCCCCGGGCAACCGCCCGAGCCGTCGCCGGAGCCGCCACCGGAGCCGCTCCCCCAGCCCGACCAGCCCCCGCCGCCGGAGCCCCCGCCCGGGGCGCCGCCCACGACGCCGTACTGAGCCGCCGGGTCGCACGCTCGGACCCTCGGAACGGGGCGGTGCTCATCGTCGAGGGTCGGTCCGGATCCGGCCCCCGTCGACGGTCTCCGCGCGACGCACGGAGAGCTCGCGCTGGGCGAGCAGGCGCGGCGTGAGCAAGACCGGCTCGAGCATCACGGTGCCGACGACCACGCGGCGCACGGCCTCGTCGGGGTCCTCGGGGACGGTGTCGACGTCCAGGCGTGCGACCTGCTCGAGCGCCTCGGCATAGCCGTCCATCAGCTCGTCGTCGAGCTGGATCCCCGCCGCCTCGCAGGCCGCCCAGACCCGTTCGAGCCGTGCGACCAGGAGGTCGCCCTCATAGTTGTGCCAGCCGCGTCGGGAGAGCCACGCGCGGGCCGGCGAGGCCGCGTCGACGCCGTCCGCGCTCCCGCCGCGGGAGCCCCTCCCTGCTCGAAGTCGTCGGCGCCGTCGACCCCGTCGGGCCCATCGGTCCGCGTCCGCCCGTTCCGCCCCGTCGCCACGGACGGCGCCGGCTCGTCGGCGAGCGGCGCGCGTGCGCGCGGTGGCGAGCAGGTCGAGGCGGGCGGGCCCGGGCGCGTCGAGAACCTCGACGATGCGGCGCACCGCCGCGATGCCCAGACCCCCGGCATCGGTCAGGGCGCGCACGAGGCGGATCCGCTCGACGTGCGACTCGTCGTACTCGGCGGTGGTGCGGGAGGTCTGCCGCCCCGGCGCGAGCAGGCCTTCGCGCAGGTAGTACTTGATCGTGCCGATCGGTACCTCGGTGCGGGCGGAGAGGGCGGAGATCCTCATCGGGCTCCTTCCGGGAGTGCGACGGCGGGCTGGGCATCGGACGGAGAGCACGCCGGCGGGATGGCCTCGATTCTCGCGCAGATCCGTCGCTGCGCGGGACGGCGGGGTCGGACGGGGAGCACCGGGCGGACGGGACGCACCGGGCCGAACGCGGCGAGGACCGACGGGTCGGGCCGGACGGAGGAGGACCGCCGCCCGCAACCCCTTGACGGGGAGTCGACCCGAGCGCATTCTTAGAAAGTAGCACTTTCTAATTGAGACGAGGGCTCCATGGACCACCCCGACGCACCCGCTGACCGTCCGGCCGCCTCCACCGATCGTCGGCCCCCGAACCTGACCCACGCCGAGGTCGACGACCTGGTCGTCTTCCACATCGGCATGACCATCCGCGCCCCGTGGCGGCCGGACCTGTGGGGCCCCGTCGCCGCCGCGATGCCGCGCATGCTCGCCGAGAGCGCACCGCAACCGCGCCGCGGCCGCGCGCGGCGAGGCCGAGGACCTCGGCTTCCTCGGCGCGGACACGCTGATCGGCGCGAAGGGTCCCTGGGTGGTGCAGTACTGGCGCACCACCGAGCACCTCTACGCCTACGCGAGGATGTCGAGCGCCCAGCACCTGCCTGCCTGGAAGGCGTTCAACCAGGCGGCCCGGAAGCATCCCGGCGCGGTCGGGATCTGGCACGAGACCTACGCCGTGCCCGCGGACGGGATCGAGACCTTCTACGGCAACGGGGCGACGGTCGGGCTCGCGAAGGCGGTCGGCTCCGCTCCCCTGACCTCCCGGGGACGTACCGCCGCCCAGCGGCTCGGCACCCGCTGAGGCGCCGCGCCCCTGTCCTGCCGGGGACGCGACGTCGGACAGTGACTCGGCACCCTCCACGGCACCGCGCCTCGAGCCCTCCGGTCCGGCATCGCCCTCACTGCAGGGCCGGCTCCCGGAAGAGCATGGGGCGCTGGTCGCCGCTGCGCCGTAGTGTCGGCCCTCCGAGCCGCGGCCCCGCCGCGGGGCACCCGCGCGGGGGAACCGGCCCCGCCGACGGGTGGGATCCGCCGGAGATATCTCGACGACCGGTCACCGCCGACCGATCAGGATCCGCCGGCGGCGTCCCCGCGACCCGCACGGCCCGACGGGTCGTCCCCTCGCCGCCGGGCGCGCCCGGATCGGCTCAGTGGCCGAGGACGCTCCGCGCTGCGAACAGGCTCGCCCCGGGCGGCGTGACCGCCCGGCGGGCGATCTGCTGGATCCGCGGCTGGACACGATTCGCGGGGGCGAAGAAGGAAGCGCTGCGACGGCCCGCGAGTCGCACCTGCTCGGCCGTCGGCCGCCAGCGCCGTTCGTACTCGACCAGCCCCACCTCGACGTGCGGCCCGGCCGCACGGAGGCTCCGGGCCAGCGCCTCGGCCCCCGCGATCGCGAGCGAGGTGCCCTGCCCGGCCAGGAGCGAAGGGGCGTGGGCGGCGTCCCCGGCGAGGGCCACGCGCCCGCGGCTCCAGCGGGGCGCGATCGCCTGGGCGGCGAGGTCGTCGTAGAAGGACTCCGGGGCGTTCGCGAGGGCCCGGTCGACCTGCGGGTGGAGGCCGGCGAAGTCGCGCTGGAGCCGCTCCCGATCGGGGACGGGCCGCTCGGTGCTCGCGGCATCGGTCCGCTCGGCGAACATCGCGCCGACTCGGCCGTCGACGGCCGTGTACGCCCAGCCCACCCGACCGACGGTGTCGGTCATGAGCATCCGCTCCCCCAGCTCCGCGGCGAGCTCCGGATCCGGATAGAGATAGCTCGCCACGCGGTAGCCCATCGGCACGATCTCCCCGTGACCGGGCGCGACCCTCTCCCGCACCGGGGAGCGGACGCCGTCGCAGGCCACGACGAGGTCGGAGGCGAGCGTGGTGCCGTCGGCGAGCTCGACCAGGGCGCCGCGCGGGGAGCCCCCGCCTCGCAGCCCGATGTCGCGGACCGCGACCGCGCGAGCGCCGTAGCGCAGGTCGACGGAGCGCGGCGGCGACGGCGAGGAGCCCGAGCTCGACCTCCGGGCGCAGGATGGAGAAGTAGCGGCCGCCCAGGGCGGCGGCGAGCGGTCCGACGTCGATCCGGCCGGACTCGGCCCCGTCGGGCGTCCCGTAGCGCACGCCCTCGTAGACGTGGCCGCGGGCGCGGAGCTCGTCGATGATGCCCATCCGCTCGGCGGCGACGAAACCGGGGCCGAAGAAGTCGATCATGTAGCCGCCGCCGCGGGGGCCCGGGGAGGCCTCGAGCACAGTGACGTCGTGGTCGGGGGCGAGCTGGTGGGCGAGGGCGAGGCCGGCGATGCCGCCTCCGATGACGGTGACGTCCATGCCCTCGACGCTACTCGCGCCCGACGGAGCCGCCCAGGGGGTTTCCTGCAGGCTCTCGCACCGCGAGGCGAGCGGGACGGAACGCCGCGGAGCGGGACGCGGCGGAGCGGCAGAAGGTTTTGTGCCCGTGAGGACTCATGCGGGGGCCGACATGAGTCCTCACGGGCGCAAAAGTTGCAGCTCGCGCGGCCCAGGCGAGGGAGGGCGGGGCGGCGCGGCCGGGCCTGGGCGAGGCGGGGCGGGGCGGGCGGCCGGCCGATGTGCCGACTCCGCACCGCCCCTGCCCCCGCTACTCCCCCTCGGTCTCGCCGGTCGCGACGGCCGGGACGGGGCCGGTGGTCGTGCCCCCGAGCCCCGCCTCGTCCTCGTCGGGGTCCGCACCGTCGGCGAACTGCGACCAGTACAGCCGGTGGTAGGCGCCGCCTGCGGCGAGCGGCTCGTCGTGCGAGCCCTGCTCGACGATGTCGCCGTGCTCCATCACCAGGATCACGTCGGCGTCGCGGATGGTGGAGAGCCGGTGCGCGATGACGAAGCTGGTGCGATCGGTGCGCGGCGCCGCCATCGCCTCCTGCACGAGCACCTCGGTGCGGGTGTCCACGGAGCTGGTGGCCTCGTCGAGGATCAGCGGCGCGGGGTCGGCGAGGAAGGCGCGGGCGATCGTGATGAGCCGCCGCTCGCCGGCGGAGACGTTCGCGCCCTCGTCCTCGATGACGGTGTCGTAGCCGTCGGGGAGGGTGTGCACGAAGCGGTCCACGAACGTCGCTCTCGCGGAGGCGACCACCTCCTCGTCGGTCGCCTCCAGCCGGCCGTAGCGGATGTTCTCCCGGATCGTGCCACCGAAGAGCACCGCGTCCTGCAGCACCATGCCCACGCGGGAGCGCACCGCGCCGCGGTCCAGGGCGCGGATGTCCACGCCGTCGAGCCGGATCTGCCCGGCGTCGATCTCGTAGAACCGCATGATCAGGTTGACCAGGGTGGTCTTGCCCGCGCCGGTGGGGCCGACGATCGCGACCGTCTGTCCGGGCTCCGCCGTCAGCGACAGGTCGCTGATCAGCGGCTTCTCCGGGGTGTAGGAGAAGGCGACATGGTCGAACTCGATCCGGCCCCGGGTGGGGCCGGTGAGCTCCTGGCGCGGGACGATGCGCCCCGCGGGGGCCGACTCCTCGGCGCGCGCGGCGGCCGACGCATCGGCCGCGGCCTCGGCACCGGCCGCGCCCTCGCCCACGGGCCCGGGCGCGGTGATCTGTCCGTCGGGCTCCTGCTCCTCGGCGTCCAGCGGCTCGAAGATCCGCTCGGCGGAGGCGACGCCGGATATGAGCATGTTCGCCATCCCCGCCACCTCGCCCAGCGGTGCGTTGAACTCGCGGGAGTACTGGATGAACGCGGTGACCTGGCCGAGGCTCATCTGCCCGGCCGCGATCCGCAGACCGCCGACCACGGCGATGCCGACGTAGCCGAGGTAGGTCACCCACTGCATGATCGGCATGATCATGCCGGAGTAGAACTGCGCCTTGAACGAGGCCTCCCACAGCTCTTCGTTGCGCTCATCGAACTGCTCGCGCATCGAGTCCTGGCGGTCGAAGACGGTGACCAGGTCGTGGCCGGTGAAGGACTCCTCGACGTGGCCGTTCAGCCGCCCGGTGCCCCGCCACTGGGCGGTGAAGAGCTTCTGCGACTTCGCGCCGATGATGGCTATGACCACGCCGGAGATCGGCAGGGCGATCAGGGCGATGAGCGCGAGCCGCCAGGACAGCCAGAACATCATCACGGTGATGCCGACGATGGTGAGGACCGCGTAGACGAGCGAGGCGAAGGCCTGCTGCAGGGCAGTCTGGACGTTGTCGACGTCGTTGGTGGTGCGGGAGAGCAGGTCGCCGCGCTGGCGGGTGTCGAAGTAGCTCAGCGGCAGGCGGTTGACCTTCGCCTCGATCCGTTCGCGCAGGTCGTAGACGATGTCCATCACCACGTCGTTCAGCGACCGGCCCTGCAGCCAGTCGAACAGCGCCGCGATCACGTACATCCCCAGCACGATCAGCAGCGACCGGCCGAGCGCTCCGAACTCGACGCCGTCGCCGAGGAAGCCGTCGAAGATGACGTCCATGGCGTCGCCGAGGATCGAGGGTGCCCACACGGTGAGCACCGTCGAGACGATGCCGAAGGCGAGCACCACGGCGAGCCCCAGCGTGTGCTCGCGGAAGGTTCCGGCCAGGCGCGGCGCGGAGGGCCAGAAGGCCTTCGCCCTGCGCGGCGCGCCCTCGCCCCACTCGCTGCTCATCGAGTCCTGCATCTCCAGAATCTCAGACTCAGTGAGCTCGGCGGTCCCGGCGCCCTTGGCCTCGGAGGACTTCTTCGCAGAGGACTTCTTCGCGGAGGTCTTCTTCCTGGTGCTCATGCCATCTCCTCCGCGGTGATCTGGGAGTCGACGATCTCCCGGTAGGTCTCGGAGCTCTGCAGCGGCTCCTCGTGGGTGCCGCGGCCGACGATCCGGCCCTTCTCGAGCACCAGGATCTGGTCGGCGGAGGTGATGGTGGAGATGCGCTGGGCGACGATGATCGTGGTCGCGCCGCGGGTGTGGTGGGAGAGGCCCTCGCGCACCTTCGCGTCCGTGGTGACATCCAGCGCTGAGAACGAGTCGTCGAAGACGAACACGCGCGGGGCGGCGACGAGGGTGCGGGCGATGCACAGCCGCTGACGCTGGCCGCCGGAGACGTTGGTGCCGCCCTGAGAGACGGTGGACTCGAGCCCCGTGGCGACGGCGTCGCCCTCGCCGGTGGTCCGCTCGCGCACGAAGCCGGCGCCCTGGGCGACCTCGAGCGCGTCCCAGAGCCGCTTCTCGTCGGCCGAGGGGTCGCCGAAGCGGAGGTTGTGCGCGATGGTGCCGGAGAACAGGTACGGCTTCTGCGGCACGAGGCCGACGGCGGCGGAGATGTCGGCGCGGGCGAGGTCGGTGACCGGCACCCCGTCCAGCGAAGCACCTGGCCGCTGGTCGCGTCGTGCAGGCGCGGGATGAGGCTGACCAGCGTGGTCTTGCCGGAACCGGTCGAGCCGATGATCGCGGTGGTGCGGCCGGCCTCGGCGGTGAACGAGACGCCGTCCAGCACCGGGGATTCCGCGCCCGGGTAGGAGAAGGTGACGTCGCGGAACTCGACGGTCGCTCCCCCGTCAGCCGTCGGCGCGGGGTGGGGGCGGCGGGCTCGTGGAGGGTGGGCGCGGTCTCGAGGACCTCGCCGATGCGGCGGGCGGAGATGATCGCGCGCGGGAACATCATGAACATGAAGGTGCCCATCATGACCGCCATCAGGATCTGCAGCAGGTACTGCATGAAGGCGGTGAGCGCGCCGACCTCGACGAGCCCCGCGTCCACGCGGTGACCGCCGAACCAGAGCACGGCGGCGGTGGCGAGGTGGAGCACGATCGTGATCGCCGGGCCCATGATCACGAAGAGGCGGCCGATCCGCACCGAGGTGTCGGTGAGGGTCGCGTTCGCGTCGCGAAAGCGGCCGGTCTCGTGCTCCTCGCGCACGAAGGCGCGCACCACGCGGATCCCCATGATCTGCTCGCGCATGACGCCGTTGATGGAGTCGATGTTGTCCTGCATCCGCTGGAACAGCGGCATCAGCCGGGTGACCAGCAGGCCGACGATCACCATCAGCACCGGCACGGACACCCACACCAGCCAGGACAGCCCCGGGTCCTCCTGGATCGCCATGACGATCCCGCCGATGGACATGATCGGCACCATGACCATGAAGTTCAGGGTCATCAGCACGAGCATCTGCACCTGCTGGACGTCGTTGGTCGCGCGCGTGATGAGGGTCGGGGCGCCGTAGCGGCCCATCTCCTCGGTGGAGAAGCGGTCCACGCGGGTGTAGACGGAGCGGCGGATGTCGCGGCCCATGCCCATGGCGACGCGGGCGCCGAACCAGACCGACGCGATCGCGGTGATGACCTGCGCCATCGCGACGAGCAAGCATGATCCCGCCGACGCGCCAGATGTAGTCGGTGTCGCCGGTGGCGACGCCGTTGTCGATGATGTCGGCGTTGAGGCTGGGCAGGTAGAGGGTCGCGAGCACGGTCGCGAGCTGGAGGACGGCCACGGCGGCCACGTGCGGCAGGTAGGGCCGCAGATGGCGCCGGATCAGGGTCCAGAGCATGAGGGGATCTCCCGGAGCAGGGTGGTGCGGCCCGGCCGACGGGGGTGAGCGGCCGGGGTCTCGTCGGAGCGTAGGACGGGTTGAGGACAGATTCTGTCCTCGAAGGAGCCGACGGGGTCGTCGGCCGAGTGGTCGGCGGGCCGTGCGCCGGACCTGCCGCGACCCGGGGTGGCGGGCGGCGCCGGAGCGGGACCGCTGGTCGCGGCATGGGCTCAGGCGGACAGGGCCGGCCCGAGGTGCAATCCTCCCCGAGCGTGCCGCTCGGCGCCCCCGACTTTCGGCCATCGCGGCTGAGATCCGAGGCACCTGGGCGTACCGGAGACATCGGGCTCGACCGGTCAGATCCGGCCGCACCGAGCGGGCCGGATCGCGCAATACTGGAGGCTCCCCGCGCGGAAGGACGGCCATGACCACGAGGACCCTGCTGGTGGGTCGCGGGCGCCTGGGCCTGCGGGTGGGCGAGCCGCTGCTCGCTGATCAGGACGAGAGAGGTCGTCACGAGGTGCTCGAGGCGCGCCGCGACCCGAGCTCCCTGCCGCCGGGGTTCGTGCCCGTCGCCGCCGATCTCTCCGCCGCCCTCCCCACCCCCGCCGCCGCGGGTCGATGCCATGGTCATCACCCTCACCCCGTCGGCCGCCCCGAGCTATCGCGAGCCTCTCGCGCATCTCGCGGCCGCGCCGCCCGAGGTCCCACGGCGCACGGTGTTCGTCTCCTCCACCCGGGTCCTCGAGGGGTACGACGCCTCGCGTCCGCTCACCGAGGCGGATCCCGCGCGACCGCGCTCCGACCGCGCCCGCGTGCTGGTCGAGGGCGAGGAGGCGGCGCGCGAGCTGTTCGGCGCGGTGATCCTGCGCCCGGCGGGGATCTACGGCCCCGGCCGGGACCGTCTGATCCGTACCGTCCTCGAGGGGCGCCCGGTCGAGCACGGTCGTCGGACGAACCGGATCCACGAGGTCGATCTCGCCCGCGCGATCCTCGCGCCGCTGTCCTCGCCCGCACCGCCGGCGCCGCTCCATGCGACGGACGGCGCACCCGCCCTGCTCGGCGAGGTCGTCACGCATCTCGCGCGGCGTCTCGGCGTGCCCGCGCCGCCGCGCACGTCACCGGATCCCGGGGCAGGCACCGTGCTGGATGCGACCGCGCCGCACGAGCCGCTGGGCGAGCTCGAGTTCCCGGACTTCAGGGCGGGATACGACGCGATGCTCTGAACTCGGGCGCTCAGCCGGTCACCAGGTGCGCGACCACCGGCGCGTCACCGTCATCGCGAGCGCGTTCAGCACCATCGCGGCGCTCGACCAGCCGCCGGAGACCGTCGACTCCCCCAGCACCCGCGACGTGCCGATCCCGTGAGAGGTCAGGCCGATCGCGAAGCCGCGCGCCCGCTCATCGCGGACCCGCATCAGGCTCAGCAGCGCCGGCCCCACCACCGCGCCGAGCGTGCCGGAGACCAGGGTCAGCACCACCGCGAGCGGCACCGACGCCCCGAGGCTCTCGGCGATCGTGAGGCCGACGGGCGAGGTGACCGAGCGCGGCGCGCGGCGCGCAGAGTCGACTCGTCGGCTCCGAGCGCGACCATCGCGGCGACGGTCACCGAGATGCTCACGATCCCCGCGACCACGAGGGTTCCGAGCACGGCCGGCGCCGAGGCGAGCGCGCGCGCGGCCGTTGCGCAGCAGCGGCAGGGCTAGGGCGACGGTCGCGGGGCCCAGCAGGAGCGTCAGCAGCGTGACCTGCTCGAGGTAGAGGGCGTAGGGCATCCCGGTCAGCTGCAGCACGGTCGCGATCACCACCACGCTGACCAGCACCGGGGAGAGCAGGCCGGGTCGCCCCAGCCGGTGGTACAGCCCGTAGGACAGCAGGTACACGGCGAGGGTCAGGGTGAGGCCGAAGACCGGCGACTCGTACAGCGCGCTCATAAGGAGGCACCTCCCGTGGCCGCCGACGGCCCGGCCCCGCCGGGCCTCGGCGACCTGCCGGAGCCGTCCGGCCCGCCTGCCGGCGGCGCGCCGTCCGGATCGTCCGCCGGGGGCGCACCGTCGGGGCCGCCCGCCGCGCCCCGTCGGCGGTCCTGGCGGCGCAGCGAGCGCCTGGAGCAGCGCCCGGAGACCACCAGCGCGAGCACGAAGGAGCCGCTCACGGCGAGCGCGAGCGGGAGCGCGTTCTCGGCGAGAGTGTCCAGCTCGAGCAGGATCCCTACACCGGGCGGCACGAACAGCGGCTGCAGGTGGGCCAGCAGCGGGGTCGCCGCGGGCTCGGCGGCGCGGAGCACGCCGCGGGTGGGCCGGAGGATCCCCAGCGGCACCAGCAAGACGATCCCGAGCACCACCCCGGGCACGGGAAGGTCGAGCAGGGCCGTCGCGGCCAGGCCCACCATCTGCGCGAGCAGCAGGACCACGAGGCCGAGCAAGACGGGAGGCAGAAGGGCGGCGCGTGACACCCGGCAAGGGTAGCCCGCAGCGGGGCGCCCGCCCCGATGTGGTCCGTGCCGCACGAGCGGTGGATCACGCACGTCTTGCCGCGCGCGGGCGGACTGTCACACCGTGGAGGGCTCATTTCGGCGCATCGGTCGCGTCTCGCGGGGACGGTGCGCGATCGAGACCGCCCGCTGAGGCTCGCCCGGTCGCTCCCCACGACCCCTCGGAGGTGACCGGGTTGCCCAGCCCGCTCGACAGCACCCTCAGCCGACGCACCGCGCTCCGCGGCGTCGGCGCCCTCGGCCTCACCGCGGCCGGACTGCTCGCCTCCACGCAGGCCCATGCCTCCGGCGACCTCGTGGTCGTCGACCAGATCGGCACCGGCCCGTGGGACACGGAGAACTGCGGCCCCACCTCGACGGTCATCGCCATGGTCGCCGCGGGCCGGAAGGTCCCGCACTACGTCTCGGGCGAGAAGGGCACGACGGTGGGCGGCAACCGCAGGGCGGTCATCGAGATGCGCGCCCGCTGCGGTCTGTCCCCGTGGGGCGAGCCGGAGAAGAAGACCGTCGACTACACGGGCGCCTATCTCGGCGACCTCGAGAACGGCCTGCGCGATGCGGGCGCCCGCGCCACCCGCACCCGGTTCGAGGAGGGCCTGGAGGCCGCCGCGCGCGGCAAGGTGGTGATCCTGCACGTCCACCACGGCCGGTCGCTCGGCGAGGAGGGGGCCGACTACGGCCACTTCGTCGTCGCCCAGGGCGAGGACGAGAACGGGAACCTGCGCGTCTCCGATCCGGGCCGCGCCCAGGAGATCGGCATCACCGCCTACTCCCCCGACCGGGCGCGCCACGCACGCCAGGGCCTTGCCACGGTCGTCAGCTGACCTCCCGGCCGGGCCCGCCCCTCACCATACTGGCGGGATGACACTCCGGTTCCCGGCTGCGCGGCCCGCGCCTGGACCTGCGCCCGTTCACGGCCGACGACGCCGCGACCGCGCATCGCGTCTATGGCGATCCCGAGGTGATGCGCTTCGTCGGCGACGGCGAGCCCGCCTCCCCGGAGCGGACCGCGCAGATGCTCGCCGACTACGCCGCCCACCAGGCCCGGCACGGCTTCGCGTTCTGGGCCGTGATCGAGCGCGCGAGCGGCGAGCTGATCGGCGATGCGGGCCTGGAGGTCACCGACCAGGGCATCGAGCTCGGCTACACGCTGGCCCGCGGCCGGTGGGGCCGCGGTCTCGCGACCGAGGCGGGACGGCTGTGCGTGGAGGCGGCCGACGGACCGCTCGGCCGCGCCGCCTCGTCGGCCTCTGCGACCTCGCGAACCCGGCCTCGGCCGCGGTGCTCGCCCGGCTCGGCTTCGCGGACGACGGGACCGTCGACGCCTACAACCGCCCGCACCGGCGCTTCGTCCGCGAGCGGTGAGGCGGGGGCCGGTCAGCCCGCCGGGGTGGTGACGCGCTCGTGCGCCCAGGCGCCGCGCTCGCGCCGGTAGCCGACGCGCACGTGCTTGCGATCCAGCCGCGACTGGGTGAACTCGTACCAGGCCGGCTGCGCAGCGCGTAGACCTGCCAGTCCGGGTTCGGGGAGCCGTCGTAGGAGGGGCGCGAGGCCCAGTCAGCCTGCGAGGTCGCCTCGTCCAGCGCCACGACCTCGCCGCCCACCTGCACCTGCCTGCCGCTCTCGCGCCAGAAGAAGGTCATCGCGGCGCGCGGGTCCGCGGCGAGTCGCTCGCCCTTGCGGGAGCCGCGGTGCGTGGAGACGTGCAGGCCGCGCTCGTCGAGGTCCTTCAGGATGAGGGTGCGGCCGACGGGCGCTCCGCCGTCGAGGGTCTGGAAGGTCATGGCGTGCGGCTGGCGGGCACCACTCGCGATCTCGTCCTCGAGCCAAGCGACGAACAGCTCGGCCGGGTCCTCGGGGACGGAGTCCGGGTCGAGGCCGGGCATGTCCTCGGGGAAGGACGGCAGGGCGCGAAGGCGGTCGGCGAGCTCACTCATGGACGCCATCCTCGCGCCGACGGCCCCGCCGCTCAACCCGGGGAGCGACGGGGCCGTCGGAGGAGAGGCCGTGGGCGGGGATCAGCCGAGGAAGATGCCGTTGCCCGGGCCGAGCGGCAGGTCCGCGAAGAAGAAGACCGCCAGGATCACGGTCCACACGATCCAGAACGGGACCACGAAGGGCGACATCCGCGCCATCAGCGAGCCGAGGCCCGCGCCGGGCTCGTACTTCCGCAAGCATGCCCAGCAAAGACGATCATGTACGGGTTCATCGGCGTGATGACCTGGGTGGCGGAGTCGCCCACGCGGAACGCGGCCTGGGTGAAGGCGGGCTCGTAGCCGATCAGCGCGAACATCGGCACGAACACGGCGGCCATGATCGCCCACATGCCGGAGCCGGAGATGATGAACAGGTTCAGGCGACTGGCCAGCAAGATGAAGCCGAGAACCGCCGGGAAGCCGGTCAGGCCGATGCCCTCGAGGGCGGCGGCGCCGGTCACGGCGATCCAGGTGC
Organism: Brachybacterium sp. GPGPB12; assembly: GCF_038396325.1. NCBI lineage: Bacteria > Bacillati > Actinomycetota > Actinomycetes > Micrococcales > Dermabacteraceae > Brachybacterium > Brachybacterium sp. GPGPB12. The sequence continues at coordinate 1,990,177 of NZ_CP149573.1, forward strand.
CGATCCCGGACCAGTTGAACAGGGCGATGAAGTTGCCCAGGATGAAGGCGAGCACCACGAAGGGCAAGCATCTCCTTGAGCGACTCGGTCATCATCGCGACCGCGTCCCTGGTCTTGCGCAGGGTGCCGACCACGATGCCGTAGGTCAGGCCCAGCACGATGAAGTAGGCGACGACCAGGAACACGATCGAGTCCAGCGGCGGGGACTTCGGCAGGAAGCCGCCGTCCTCGTTCCGCCACGGCGAGGCGGGGGCCAGCGTCGCCGCCAGCACGATCGCGGTGAGCACCGCCGCAGCGATCACGGCGGCGATCAGGCCCTTGTTCTCCGCCGGGGTGAGCTCGGCGCGCATCTGCTCGGCGCTCTCGCCGCTGGTGGCGACCTCGCCCTCCTCGGTGATCTCGTCGCGGCCGATGCCCTGACGGTTCAGGCGCGGCTCGAGGATCCGGTCGATGATGAAGCCGGCGACGAAGCCGAGCACCAGCGACGAGGCGATGTTGAAGAACCAGTTCGAGACCGGGTTCACGGCGGTGAACTCGAAGTCCGGCGGCGCGCGTCCATCACGGAGGTGGTGATCCCCGCGAACAGCGCGTCCAGCGAGGTGGGGAAGATGTTGGTGGAGTAGCCGGCGCCGGCGGCCGCGAAGCCGCCCAGCAGGCCCGCGACGGGGTGTCGCCCGGCGGCCTTGAACACCAGCGCGGCCAGCGGCGGGACCACCACGAAGGCGGAGTCGGCCATGATCGAGGAGACCACGCCCACGAAGCCCACCACGTAGGGGAGCATCCACGACGGCGAGGAGCCGAACAGCTTGCGGATCGCGGCGGCGAGCGGCCCGGAGTGCTGCGAGATGCCGATCGCGAGCAGGATCGGCGCACCGTCACCAGCGGCGGGAAGCCGATGTAGTTCTCGCCGAGGGTGGTGGTCAGCCAGGTCATGCCCTCACCGGTGAACAGGCCCTTGATGACGGTGGCCTCGTCCGAGCCGGGCACCGTCACCTCCACGTTCGCCCAGGCCATGGCCGTGGAGACCACGCCGGTGACGGCGAACAGGATGAGGAACAGCATGAAGGGCTCGGGCGGCTTGTTGCCCGCCCTCTCGACGCCGTTGAGGATCTTGTCGGTCAGGCCGGTCTTGGCCGGCGGAGCGGGTGTTGTGGTCATGGGTTCTCCAGACGGGGGTGGGGAGAGGCCTTCGGCCGTCGGCCGACGGGGTCGACGGCGGCGGCTGCGACGGGTCCGTCGGCGGATCAGTCGAAGAAGGAGGGGACGTCGATCGCACCGCCGGCGGCGGCGAACTCCTCGGCGACGGCGGCGGCGAGCGCCGGGTCGTGGAGGACGTCGAGCAGGGTGGCGGCCAGGCCGTAGGCCCCGTCGGTCGGCGCCGCGCGGGCGGCGGCCGAGGTGGACTCGGCCGCGAACTCGCGGGTGTGCAGGGCGACGTCGGCCGGGGCGATGCGGATCAGCGGATGCATGCCGGGCAGGCGGTAGCTGACGTTGCCGAAGTCGGTGGAGGCGGCGAGGGTCGTGGAGACCACGCCCAGCGGCGCGGGTCGCGGCCGCGGCGGCGCGCGCCTCGACCCAGCGGCCGGTCAGCGCGTCGTTGGTGCGCACCGGCAGGGAGGGCGGGTGGTGGTCCCAGGTGACGGTCACGCCGACGCCGGCCATCAGTGCCGCGCCGTGGGCGACGTCCTCGACCCGGCGCGAGAGGTCCTTGAGGGTCTCGGGCCGCTGGGAGCGGACGTACAGGTCGAGCTTCGCGTGGTCGGGGACGACGCTGGCCCGCTCGCCGCCCTCGCGGATCACGGCGTGGATGCGGTCGCTGGGCGGGGTCTGCTGGCGCATCAGGCCGATGCCCTGGTACATCAGGCTCGCCGCGTCCAGGGCGTTGCGGCCCATGAACGGTCGCGCGGAGGCGTGGGCGGTGTGCCCGTGGAACTCGACGGTGAGGGTGCGCCGGCCCAGCCACACCTGGTCGGCCAGGTCGTAGCCGGGATAGCCGTGCGCCATGACCGCGGCGTCGAGCCCGTCGAAGGCGCCCTCGCGGGCCATGTACTCCTTGCCGGTGTGGCCCTCCTCGGCGGGCGTGCCGAGGTAGACGACGGTGCCGGGCACGGCCGAGGGGTCCTTCTTCGCGAGCTCGGCCAGGCCCAGGAAGGCGCCGAGGCCCATCACGGCGATGATGTTGTGGCCGCGGCCGTGGCCGATGCCGGGCAGGGCGTCGTACTCGGAGAGCACCGCGACGGTCGGCGCGCCCTCCCGCTCGGCGCCCTCGCCGCGGATCTCGGCGCGGATCGCCGTGTCCAGGCCGTGCGCGCCGAGCTGGGCCTCGATGCCGTGGCCCTCGAGGATCTGAACGATCGCGGCGGCGGAGCGGTGCTCCTCGAAGGCGACCTCAGGATGCTCGGCCAGGTCGATCATCAGGTCGACGAGCTCGGGGCCGGCCTCGTCGACCTCCTCCTCGAGCCGGGCGCGGAGCGCCTCGGGGGCGCCGGTGTGCGCGGAGCCGGGGTGGGACTGCGTGCGCGGCGCCGCCTCCCGCTCCTCGTCGAGCTGGGCCATGTATGCGATGGACGGCTCGGTCGAGGTGGACCCGAGCCGCACGGGGGACGGTTCAGACATGGGCCTGAGCGTAACGGCCGGGGCCCGTCTCCTCGTGCGCGCCTGCACTCGGTTGCGGGGTCGTGACATGCAGGGTGGGTGGGACTCGTCACATGCAGGGCGGGTGGGCCTCGTCGCACCGGGACAGGCGCGCTCCCCCATCGCCGACGGCTCAGGCGTAGCGTTTCGATCACGCCCCGCGCCGCCCTCGTGAGAAGAGGCCCTTGACATGTCACAGCTCAACGAACTGCTCTCCCCGTCCACGATCCTCCTGGACGCCGATGCCGCCGACTGGCGCGAGGCGATACGTCGCTCCGGCGAGTCGCTGGTCTCCACCGGCGCCACCGACCCCGCCTACACCGAGGCGATGATCCGCACCGTCGAGGAGCACGGCCCCTACATCGTCATCGCCCCGGGATTCGCGCTCGCCCATTCCCGACCCGACGAGTCGGTGCATCGCACGGGGATGTCGTTCGTGCGCCTGGCGGAGCCGATCGCCTTCGGCAACGCGGCCAACGACCCCGTCACGCTGGTCATGGCGCTGGGCGCGGCGGACAGCTCCGCACACCGCGAGGCGCTCGCGGCCCTCGCCGGGGTGCTCGCCGACCCGGCCCGCCGTTCCCTGCTCGACGAGGCGCGGACGCGAGAGGACGTGCTCGCAGCTCTCGCGGCCGACGGCGCTGGTCCGGGCGAGAGGTCGGCAGAGGACTCCCGGTCCGGCGCCGCCGCCCGGACCGACACCGGCTCCGGCACGGGCGCCATGGTCGATGCCGACGCCGTCCCCTCGAAGAAGCTCCTGCTCACGGTGTGCGGGAACGGGCTGGGCACCAGCCTGTTCCTGAAGAACACGGCCGAGCAGGTCCTGGAGCGCTGGGGCTGGTCCTCGCATCTGGACGTCCAGGCCACCGACACGATCTCTGCGAAGGGCCGCGCCAAGGACTCCGACGCGATCCTCACCTCCGGGGCGATCGCGGACACCCTCGGCGAGGTCGGCGTGCGCGTCGAGGTGATCGAGAACTTCACCTCGCAGGCGGAGATCGACGCGGCCCTGCGCCGTATCTACGCCGTCTGACGCGTCCGCCCTCTCCGACCTGTCAGCCACCCCTCCCCCGTCCCCCGATTCTCCGGAGAAGAACCATGAACGTGCTCGTCACGGTCGCCGAGTTCCTCGTCAACGAGGTGCTCTCCGTCCCCGCCTATCTCATCGGCATCATCACCGCGATCGGTCTGATCGCGCGCGCAAGTCCGTCGGCCAGGTCGCGGGCGGCGCCCTGAAGGCCGTGCTCGGCTTCCTGCTCATCGGCGCGGGCGCCACGCTCGTCACCGCCTCCCTCACCCCGCTGGGTGTGATGATCCAGGGCGCGCTCGGTGCCCAGGGCGTGGTCCCCACCAACGAGGCGATCGCGGGCATCGCGCAGGAGGAGTTCGGCGCCCAGGTCGCCTGGCTGATGATCCTCGGCTTCGTGGTCGCGATCCTGCTCGCCCGCTTCACCCCGCGCGCTACGTCTTCCTCACCGGCCACCACCTGCTGTTCATGGCCACCCTGATCACGATCGTGATGGCCTCGGCCGGGATGCCGACCGTGGTCGTGGTGGTGCTCGGCGCGGTGCCGCTGGGCATCCTCATGGTGGCCCTGCCCGCTCTCGCCCAGCCCTGGACCCGGCGGATCACCGGGGACGACTCGATCGCGATCGGTCACTTCGGCACGGCGGGCTACATCGCCGCCGGCGCCGTCGGCCGACTCGTCGACCCCAAGGGGCGCAGCCGCTCCACCGAGGACCTCAAGGTCCCCGAGTCGCTCCGCTTCCTGCGCGACTCCATGGTGGCCACCGCCCTGTCGATGGTGCTGATGTATCTCGTGGTCGCCGTCGCGTATCTCGCCCGGGCCGGACAGGAGACCGCCTTCGGCGCCTTCGAGGGCGGGGCGACGGGGGTGGGCAACTACCTCATGCAGTCGGTGACCCAGGGTCTCCAGTTCGGCATCGCGGTCGCCGTGATCCTCTTCGGCGTGCGCACGATCCTCGGCGAGCTCGTCCCCGCCTTCCAGGGCATTGCCGCGAAGGTCGTGCCCGGCGCGATCCCGGCCCTCGACGCCCCGATCGTGTTCCCCTACGCCCAGAACGCGGTGCTGATCGGGTTCCTGTCGAGCTTCGCGGGCGGGCTCGTGGGCCTGCTGGTGCTCGGCGTGTGGCTCGGCCCGGTGCTCGGCCTCGCGCTGATCCTGCCGGGCCTGGTCCCGCACTTCTTCACCGGCGGCGCGGCGGGCGTGTACGGCAACGCCACCGGCGGCCGACGCGGCGCGGTCGCGGGCGGATTCGTCAACGGCCTGCTGGTCACCTTCCTGCCGGCGTCGCTGCTGAAGGTGCTGGGCACGTTCGGCTCCGCGAACACCACCTTCGGCGACACCGACTTCGGCTGGTTCGGCATCCTCATCGGCTATTCGGCGCGCACCGGGGTCTTCGCCCGGGATCGTGGCCGCTGGTCGTCGTCGGCGCTCTGATCCTCGGCGGCGCGATCCTGATGCGGCGCCGCGTGGTCGACGGCGGCTGGGACCCCTCGCCCGCCCGCGTCCCCGTCGGCGCCGCCGCGGGGACCGGAGCGGACGGCCGTGCCGACGAGTCGTCGGGCGCCGCGGCCGACGGCCGCACCGCCGCCCGCTCGGGGACGACCCACCCCCGGGTCGCCCCGCCCGTCGGCGCGCCGACGCCCCCGCCGCCGCCCGCCGACTGACCCGGAGCAGGCCCGGTCCCTCGGCGTCGCGACGCCCCGTCGCGCGCCGGGCCGGGCCGGCGCGGTGCGGTACCGCGCCCGATTCGTCGCACGGGGCACGACCCGGCGGTCGACTCCGCTCCGCGCGCGTCCATCCCTCGGGACGGTACGATCCCCCCACGGTGCCCCGCGGCGATCCCGCACCGCGCCGTGCATCGGACCGCCCATCCCTGCGGTCCAGGGCCGTCTCCCGCGGCCGCCGTGCCGTCGTCCCCCAGGCGGCGCATCTTCCCCGGGTCGCCGACGTCGTCGACCTCTCTCCCCCGCGCCGTGACCGGCGCGGCTCACCCGGAGGCTCATCGTGAGTGCACCAACCCCGTCCGCCGGCGCCGCCACCCGGAGCGCCGATCGCGGTGCGTTCCGCGGCCGCACCGCCTTCATCTTCGCGGCCATCGGCTCCGCCGTCGGCCTCGGCAACATCTGGCGCTTCCCCGCGGTCGCCTACGAGAACGGCGGCGGCGCGTTCATCCTGCCGTATCTCGTCGCGTCGCTGACCGCGGGCATCCCGCTGCTCTTCCTCGACTACGCGATCGGGCACCGCTGGCGCGGCTCCGCCCCCGCCGCCTGGCGCCGCTTCCGCCGCTGGACCGAGTTCATCGGCTGGTGGCAGGTGCTGATCGCCCTGATCATCGCCCTGTACTACGCGCTGATCCTCGCGTGGGCGACGAACTACACCATCTTCTCCCTCGACCAGCGCTGGGACTCGCACCCCGAGGGGGCGGCGGGCTTCTTCGGCGAGTACACCCAGGCCCTCGGCGGGGCCGACGTGGCGATCTCCTTCGACTACGTCCCCGCAGTGCTGATCTCCATGCTGGTGGTGTGGGTCGCGGTGATCGTGGTGATGGCGCTCGGCGTGCAGAAGGGCATCTCCGCCGCCTCGGTCGTCTTCATCCCTCTGCTGATCGTCATGTTCATCATCCTGGTGGTGCGCTCGCTGTTCCTGCCCGGCGCGATCGAGGGCCTGGACGCCTTCTTCCGACCGAACTGGGCCGCGCTCGCGAAGCCGGGAGTGTGGATCGCCGCCTACGGGCAGATCTTCTTCTCGCTCTCGGTGGCGTTCGGCATCATGCTCACCTACTCCTCGTACCTGAAGAAGAAGACGGACCTCACCGGCTCCGGCCTGGTGGTCGGGTTCGCGAACTCGAGCTTCGAGATCCTGTGCGGCATCGGCGTGTTCTCGGCGCTGGGCTTCATGGCGCAGGCCCAGGGCGTCGCGGTCGACGAGGTCGTCGCCGACGGTGTGGGCCTCGCGTTCATCGCCTTCCCCACGATCATCTCCGAGGCCCCGGCCGGCGCGCTGATCGGCGTGCTGTTCTTCGGCTCGCTCGTGCTGGCCGGCTTCACCTCGCTGATCTCGATCGTGGAGGTCGTGATCGCCGCGGTCCAGGACAAGTTCGGCCTCGCCCGCGTCTCCGCGACCCTGCTGGTGTGCGTGCCGATCGCGGTGGTCTCCACGATCCTGTTCTCCACGACCATGGGCCTGCCGCCGCTGGACGTGATGGACAAGTGGGCGAACGAGTACGGCATCGTCGCGGCGGCGCTGGTCTCCTCGCTGATCGTCGCCTTCGTGGTGCGCGGCATGCCCACCCTGCGCGATCACCTGAACTTCCGCGGCTCCTTCCACATCGGTCGCTGGTGGTACGCGTGCGTGGCGATCATCGCGCCGCTCGTGCTCGGCGTCTCGCTGGTGGGTGGCACCCTCGATCTCGTCACCAGCGACACGACCTACTCGGGGTACCCGGGCTGGTTCAACTTCGTGTTCGGCTGGATGATGGCGATCGGCCTGGTCGTGGTCGCGGTGATCCTCTCGCTGATCCCGTGGCCGGCCGGATCGAACCTGTACAAGGACGACTCCGACGGCGACCCGATCGCCCCCGAGGTCGTCTCCGGCAAGGGCCTGGTCACCACCTCCGAGGCGACCACGCCGCACGAGCGCGCTCCGCCGGCTTCTGAGGTGCGAGGTGCCGGGCGGAGATCCGCCCGGCACCTCGTCCCCGACGAGCCGCACTCGGCTCCTCCCCGCACTACCGCTCGACCCCGCTCGACCCGTCTCCCGCCGGCGCCGCGCCGGCCCGCACGACTCACCGCCGGTCCCGCACCGGCCCGTTCCCAGGAGGGATCATGTCCGTCCCCGCCATCCTCATGATGATCGTCGCGATCGTGACCGTCTGGGGCGGCCTCGTCGCCGCCGTCGTCAACCTCCGCCGCCACCCCGAAGCGGGCGAGGAGGACTGAGCTCGGCCGCAGGCCTCCCCTCGGCCGGCTCTGCGGACGCATCCCGTCGGCCGCTCCGGCCGACCGGACCCGTCTGACGGCCAGACCCGTCGGCCGAACCTGTCGGCCGATGGCGCAGGGGCGACCACTATGCCTATATAGGCGTACTGGTCGCCCCTGCGCCATCTCCTGACCATCCCGGCTCCACGAGGGTGCCCGGGCCGCAACCGACGGCCCGGCCCCTCACCCGAGCCAGGGGATCCGCGCGCCGAGCGGGAAGGCGGCGACGACGAGCGCCGCGCTCACCAGCAACACCACGAGGTCCAGCACCGAGACGCGCAGGTAGGCCAGGCGCAGCGAGCGTCCGGCAGGGTTCGAGGCACCGTAGGTGAAGCCGCGCGTCTCGAGCGCCTCGACCGTCGTGCGCACGTTCTTGGCGGTGTTGAGCATGATCGGGTAGAACGCGGTGACGGCGAGGACGCACCACTGCCACACCACCCGCCAGCCCAGCAGGCCCGGCCTGTCCACCGGAGCGTGGCGCAGGCGCTGTCCCTCGAACACGGTCACGTACTCGTCCACAAGGATCGGCAAGCATCCGGTAGCCGTAGCTGACGCCGAAGGCGAGCGGCTCGGGGGCGTGGAACCACAGCAGCGCGTCGGAGAGCTTCTCCGGGTCCAGGGACACGAACGCGGCCATCGAGGCCATGGAGACGGCGCCGAGCTTGAGGTTCAGCTCGGCGAGCGCGACGAGGGTGTCGAGGTTCCCGCCGAACAGGAACGACGCGGCGAACAGGCCGATCACGTTGCCAAGCAGGCCGATGAGGAACAGCCCCAGCACCAGCGGCCCCACCCGGGCGAGGGCCACGGAGACGACGCCGAGCGCGAACAGCACCAGCAAGACGCCGGTGTCATGGGTGAGCCAGGGCGCGATCGCCATCAGCAGGTACCAGGCCAGCACGATCCGCGGGTCCATCCTCGAGAACAGCCCGCCGCGGGTCGAGTACGCGGTGCGCAGCGGCTCGAGCCGGATCCAGTCGACGCTGAGCACGTCGTGGGTCTTGCGCGCCATCAGCGCACCTCCTTCGCGGTGGGGCCGACGAGGACGTTCGACGGGTCCGGCTCCGCGGGTGCAGACGGCGGTGCGGGCGCGGCCGGCGGGCCGGACTCCCGAGCGGCTCCCGCGGGCTCCGGCGACCATTGCCGCGGCTCGGCCGCGGTCAGCGGCAGAGGATCCAGGCCCAGCTCGAGCGCGATGCGCGCGGCCTGCGGCGGGACCAGCCGGGTGCGGGCGGTGAGCTCGGGGCGAGAGAAGAGCTCGCGCGGGGTGACGTCGGCGAGCACCTTCCCCTGGTCGAGCACGAGGACGCGGCTCGCCCAGGTGGCGACGAGCTCCATGTCGTGGGTGGCGACGACGGCGCGCCGCACGGTCTCTGCGAGCGCGGCGAGCATAGCGGTGACGTCGTCGCGGGAGCGGATGTCGAGGCTCGAGGTCGGCTCGTCCAGGAGGAGCGCAGCGAGGGCCTCATGGCCAGGCCGATGCCGAGCGTCGCGCGGCGCCGCTGGCCGCCGGAGAGGGAGCGTCCGTCGCGGTCCGCGAGGCCGGAGAGTCCCACGTCCTCGATGATCCTCTCGACGATCGCCTCCGCGTCGGGCACCTTCCGCCCGCGCGGGAACAGGGCGATGTCCTCGCGCACGGTGTCCTTGAGGAACATCTGCTGGGGGTGCTGGTAGAGGTAGGAGACGTGGTCGGCCATCTTCGCGGCCGAGCGAGTGCGAGTGTCGATCCCGTCGACCGTGACGGTGCCCGCGCGCGGCACGATCAGGCCGGTCAGCGGCTTCATCAGCGTGGTCTTGCCGGCGCCGTTGGTGCCGACCAGCGCCACGCGCTCCCCGCCCGGAGGTCGAGGTCGAGGTCGTCAAGCACGGTGGAGAGGTCGCCGGCGACGGAGCGGTAGCCGTGGCGGACCCCGCGCGCCGTGGCGACGACCTCGGCGGGCGCCGCGGACCCGTCGGCCGGTCGGTCGGCCGCGGCGTGCGCAGCGAGCATCGGCGGCCCCGTCACGGGTCGGCGGTCGGCCGGGCCCGCCGGCGGCAGGCGCGTTCCCAGGGACGGCCTTCCCCGCCGGCCGCTCTCGCGCCACCGGCCGCAGGGCCGCGGCGGCGGAGGGGACGTCGAGCGCGACCGGGCGCGCACCGACCGCAGAGGAGAGCGCGACCGCGTCCGGGGCGGGAACGCCGTGGGCGGCGAGGTCCGCGTGGCGGTCCATCGCCTCCTGGACGGGCAGGTGCCAGACGGGCGCGCCGTCGGCCATCAGCACCACGGAGCGGGCGAACTCCGCGATGAACTCGGCGTGGTGCTCGATGGTGATCACGGTGATGCCGTCGCGCTCGTTGAGCTCGCGCGCGCCGCAGGTAGATCTCGCGGGCCCGGGCCGGATCGAGCTCGGCGACGGGTTCGTCGACGACGATCACCTCGGGGCGCAGGGCGAGCACCGCGGCGAGGGCCACGAGATGGGACTGGCCGCCGGAGAGCCGCCACACGAACTGGTCGCGCAGATGGGCGATGCCGAGATGCTCGAGGGCCTCGTCGGTGCGCTCGCGGTAGTCGGCGTGGCCGAAGTTGAGCGGGCCGAAGGCGACCTCGTCGCGGACCGTCGGCCGCACCAGCTGGTTCTGGAAGTCCTGGTAGACGTAGCCGACGCGGCTGGAGAGCTCCGCGACGGACGAGTCCCAGGTGTCGACCCCGTCCACGTGCACGCTTCCGGCGAAGTCGCCGTTCCAGTAGTGCGGGACCAGGCCGTTGAAGGTCTTGCACAGGGTGGTCTTGGCGGAGCCGTTGCCCCCGACCACCGCCACGAAGTCGCCGCGCTCGATGGTGAGGTCGACGTTGCGCAGGGTGTCGCGGTCGGTGCCCGGGTAGCGGAAGGACAGGTCCTTCACGCGGATCACGGGCTCCGCCCTCCCGTCGCCAGCGGGTGCCGGGGCGGGGGCGGTGGTCGGGGGAACGGTCTGCATCAGGGTCTCCGGGTTCTGGGGTCGTCGCTCAGGCGCGGTCCGCGGTCTCCCGCGAGGACTGCGCGCGGCGGAAGAGCAGGAACGCGATCCCCAGGACCACGGCGATCGCGAGCACGGAGACGAGGAGGAACCAGTCGCCGAACCGGTCGATGAAGTCCGGTTCGAAGGCGCCGGCGGAGATGTCGAACGCCTCGAGGAAGGCGAAGCCGAAGCTCGCCACTCCGAGCGAAGACCGCGAAGCCGACGAAAGTGCCGGAGATCCGGGCCTGGCCGGGGATCGGCTCGCCGGGGACGCGGGGGCGCATGCCCATCAGCGGCTCGATCTTCCCGTGCGCGCCGGGATCAGCCACATCGCGGGGATCGCGCCGAGCAGGATGCCGGACATCAGCACGTCCACGCCGAGGCCGAGGAGCTCGAGCGCCAGCATCGACTCGGGCAGGCCCTCGACGAACTCCGCGTCCTCCACGCCGATCCACACCTTGGAGAGGTCCACGATCGCGGAGAGGATCTTGTCCACGAGCACCAGCACGATCGCGCCGAGCGCGATCTGCCCCCTGGAGCGGGGGTTGCGGATCAGGGAGCCGGCGATGAACACGGCGAGGAACATCTGCAGGTAGCCCTCGACCTCGGCGAGGCCCGAGAAGTCACCCATCAGCAGGTCGGTGAACACGATCTCGCCGAGCGGGGCTCCGAGCGCGGCCCAGAACGGGGAGAACAGCGCCGCGATCGTCAGCGGCACGAACACCATGTAGGACACGGAGATGTCGACGGGGCCGATCGAGGGGTCCGGGATGATCTCCAGGATGATGTTCGACAGGCCGAACAGCGACATCGACAGCACGAAGATCATGAGCTTCTGCGAGGTGGACAGCTGGGCGCGCACCCCGTCGATGGTGCCGCGGAGGGCGCCGCGGCGCTCGTCCTCGGCAGGACGGGGAGGGTTCTGGGTGGTCACGGGGGTCTCCTTCGAGTGGTTCGGGACGAGCTGGACGGACTGCGGCCGGGGAAGCGGGTCGCAGGGACGGTCGGCGAGGGTACGGGGGACGACGGTGCCGCGCGGGCACCGGGATCAGGGGGTGGTCTTCGCGCGCTTCCGCCGCGGGCGACGGACGCGCGGCCTCGCGCAGGCGCTCGACGAGCGGCTCGATGAGCGCGTCCGGGGAGTCGAGGAGGTGGTCGGCGAGACCGTTCGCGAGCGCCTCCTCGAGCGACTCGTCGGAGTCCTTGCCGCCGCGCAGCGAGGCAGACGGTGCCGATGCCGGCGTCCTTGCCGCCGCGGCCGTCGTTGACGGTCTTGTCGCCGACGTAGACGACATCGGCGGGTTCGGTCTCGAGCCCCGCGAGCGCGGCCTCGAAGATCTCGCGACCGGGCTTGCGCACCCCGATCTCGTCGGAGTAGGCGGAGGGGCCGAGGTCGGCGAGCACGCCGTAGCGGGCGAGGATCTCGCGCACGCCGCGGCCGGAGATCGTGTTGGAGACGATGCCGACGACGATGCCCTGCTCGCGGCACCAGCGGATCAGCTCGAGCGCGCCGGGGCGGGGTGCGGGCAGGGACTTCGCGCGGTGCAGGGCGAGGGAGAGTCGCGCGCCGTCCAGGCGCAGCGCGGCGCGCAGCGGCTCGGGCGACCCCTCCCCCACGAGGTCGCCCCACAGCACGGCCGGGTCGATCTCGTCGTGGCGGTGCGCGGGGTCGGCGGCGGTGTCGAGGTCACGGGCGTCCAGGGCGCGGCCGTCGCGGGTGCGCTTGCGGGCGCGGTGCCGCTCCCAGCCGTCGGCCACGGCACGCGCGGCGGTGGGGAGGTCGATCGGGTGGCCGATGCGCTCGGAGAGCTCGACGATCAGCGCGCCGACCTCCTCGTTCCGGGAGGGCTTCGGGGTGGACAGCGTGATCACGCCGCCGTGGTCCAGGAGCACGGCGGGTCGCCCGCGGCGCGGGGCGGTGGGTGCGGCACCGGCCGAGGCGGCCGACGGCGGCGGCGCGGCCGACGGGCCGCCGCCGGACGGCTCCGTGCCCGGCGCGGTCGCCCTCGTCGGCCCGCCGGCCGTGCCGCGCTCGGACGCCGCGGAATCGAGCGCGGCGCGCGCTGGGACGATCAGCCCCTCCGGGGTCTCGAGCACGAGGTCGGGAGCCTCGGCGATGCGGAACGGCGGGGTGTCGGTGCGTCGGTCGCGGGTGATCACCACGGCGCCGACCCCGGCGCGGCGCCCGGCGACCACGTCCCGGTCGAGGGTGTCGCCGACGTACCAGGTCTGCTGCGGAGCGACGCCGAGCCCCTCCGCGGCCAGGCGGATCATGCCCGGGTGCGGCTTGCGGATCCCGACCTCGTCGGAATACACCTGCACGCCGAAGAAGCGGTCCAGCCCCAGATCGGCGAGGATCGCGCGGTGCGCCCGGCCGGAGTGGGCGTTGGAGACGATCCCGAGCGGGAGGCGGCGCGTGGCGCATTCGGCGAGCGGCTCGTCGATGCCCGGGCGCTGGTGGTGCTCGGAGACCATCGTCGCCATCGTCGCGAGCGGCTCTCCGGCGTCGAGGGCGAGGGTGCGTCGCACCGGGTCCGGGAGGTCGGCGAGCAGGAAGTCGCCGACGATCTCGGCCGGGGCCAGCTCACGCGGGGCGAGGCGGCGGGAGGCGGCGTTCTTCCACATCGACAGGGCGGTGCGGCCCGCGCGCAGCGACTCCGCGACCGCCGCCGGATCGAGCCGGGCGCCGAGCGTCGCGGACCGGGCGACGACGGCCTCGGCGAGCTCCTGCGCCCAGGTCACGCGAGGGACGGTCGTGACGACCACGCCGCCGAAGTCCAGCAGCAGCGCCGCGGGGGCGGGCGGCGCCGGGACCCCGTCGCCGACGGGCAGCAGGGCGGACGAGGCGGGATCGAGGGTGCGGGGCGCAGTGGTCACGGAGGTCCTTCGACGGGGAGGAGCGGGGCGGCGCAGGGCCGATGACCTCGACGCTAGGCGGCATCGGGGCGCACCCCGTGAACGGAAGGTGAACCCGTCGGCACGCCTTCGGGTCCGGGACTGAAAACCTTCAGACCCGCCGGTCAGCACCGCACTCGGCACTGCTAGACCGGTGTCGTGACCACTTCCGGGAAGCGCCCGAGCCTGGCCGACGTGGCGCGTGCGGCCGGGGTCTCCTCCGCCGCCGCGTCGATGGCGCTGAACGACCGCCCCGGCATCGCGCCGACGACCCGCCGGCGCGTGCGGGAGGCCGCGCGAGGACTCGGCTACGGACGACGGAGGCGGGCGACGACGCTGTTCGGGGTGCTCCCCACGGACCTCGGGAACCCGTACCACACCGACGTCATCGCCGGGATCGAGGAGAGCGCCGAGATGCTCGGGGCGGGGGTCGTGATCGCCCACGGGAGGCGGGACACCGCGCACATGGAGCGGCGGCCTGCGGCGCCTGCTGGACCTCGAGGTGGACGGGATCATCGCGGTGACCACGTGGTCGCCGCCGGAGGCGCTCGAGCAGGCGGCGCGCTCGGTGCCGGTGGTGGTGATCGGGCGGATGCAGGACCCGGTGCCGGGCACGGATGCGGTGATCACCGACGACACCGCCGGGGCCGCGCTCGCGGTGCGGCATCTCGTCACGGCCGGGCACCGTCGCCTCGCGCACGTGACCCTCTCCTCCCGGCCCGGACCCGCCGCGCGGCGCACCGGCTTCCTCGCCGAGACGGCGCGGCTCGGGCTCGCCGACGCGGTCGCTGCGATCGGCCCGGACTCGGCCGACGACGGCATCGACCTGCTCGCTGCGCGAGCCGCGGCGCGGCGCCGAGGACGCCCCGACGGCGGTGTTCGCCGCGAACGACATCGCCGCGGTGCGGGTGTCGCACCGCGCCGCCGATCTCGGGGTGGCGGTGCCGGAGCGGCTGAGCGTGGTGGGCTATGACTCCTCCGCCGTCGCGCTCACCGTCCGGCCGCACCTGACCAGCGTGAACCAGCCCCGGCAGGAGATGGGGCGGATCGCGGCGCGGATGCTCGCAGGAGCGGCGCGAGGGCCGACGCACGGACTCCCGCAGCATCGCCGAGCCCGTGCCGCGCATCCGCGACTCCACCGGCCCCGGACCCGCCTCCCCATGAGTGTCGAGCACTGGCGCGTGGCGTGCCGCTATGCCTCTATAGGCACATCGGTACACCACGCGCCGGTACCTGACCATCGCCGCGACGCCGTCGCGAACGAGCCGAATGTGACCTGTGCCCGCTCGGTTCGCGCAGGCCTGGGCTGTCGGGTACTCTGATCATCGCTCTTCACGAGCGCTGGAGGATTCGCCTAGCGGCCTATGGCGCACGCCTGGAACGCGTGTTGGGTTAACGCCCTCGGGGGTTCAAATCCCCCATCCTCCGCCGGAGAAAGACCCCTGACCAGCGAGTTCGCTCGCCGGGCAGGGGTCTTTCCGCATATGCGGTCGCCGTGGCCGCTCGGCCCGGGCACCCGCGGCCCTGCCCCTTCCCCCGCACGTGGAACGCTCTCCCCTGGCGACTTGCCCGGATATCCTGCACACCAGCGGCGCGGCGGCAGTGCGGCGGCGGAGGCGAGGGGAACCAGATGTCGAACGCAGGATGCGGCGGCCCGGGAGACGGGGCCGGCCAGCACGGACAGGGGCCGGGCGGTCCCCAGGACGGCTCCAGGCATCCGAGCGGACCGCCGAACTCCCCCGGTCAGGGCGGCGCCGGTCAGCCGCAGAACACACCACCGTGGGCCCAGCCTCCGCATCAGTCGGCTCCCGGCCCGCAGCGGCCCCGCCGCCTCGCCGTCGGGCGGCCCGCCCCAGGGGCCGTGGCAGTCGCCGCAGTGGCAGCAGCCGCCGTCGCAGCCGTCCCAGGGCCCCGGCTACGGGCAGGGCCCCGGCGTGCGACCTCCCGCCCCGCAAGCAGAAGCGGCCTTGGGGGCTGATCGCGGTCGCGGCGAGCCGCATCGCGGCGATGATCCTCGTGGTCGGCGGAGGGATCGGGTTCCTCGTGCTCCGCCGCGGCGACCCGGAGCCCGTCGCCGGCGACCCCACGACGACGTCGGACTCCGTCGAGCCGAGCGATTCGGAGGCCTCCTCCAGCGACGAGGGGAATGCCTCCGCCGAGGAGACCCCGACGACCGAGGCGTCCGACTACTCCGAGTTCAAGGTGCTGGGACTCGGGGAGTTCCCCGAGGCCACGCCCGAGGAGCTCCTGGGCGTCATGCAGGACAACCCCCTCACCGAGGGCGGCCTGCCGGACGTGGGCGAGTGCGAGCCGCCTGCCACCCCGACCTCGCCGTCGCAGGAGCGGCTCCAGGCCGTGCTCGATGCGGCCTCGGGGTGCCTGAACCAGGTGTGGTCGGTCGCGAGCTCCGACCGCGGGTCGCCCTGGACCGCGCCCGACGTGGTGGTCTACACCTGGCCGGACGTCCCCTCGTCCTCCAGCTGCGAGGCGGACACCTTCGCCGAGGACTTCCCGCGCATGTGCAACCTCGACTCCACGATCTACTGGCCCGTGGGCTACGGCACCGCGACGGACTTCGAGGACGAGGCGCACGTCCCCGGCGCCTACCTGTGGGACCTCGCCTACATGTACTCCAACGCCGCCAGCTGGAACAGCACGCTGGTGTTCTACCAGGGCGAGTCGCGCGACCAGTACGAGGACACCGACCCGGAGGCGTTCGACGACGCCTGGCGCCGCAACTCGCTGCAGTGGCTCTGCTGGGCCTCGGCCGCGTCGATGCAGGTCCCCAGCGCCGCACAGCCCAGCCAGGAGCCGCGGGACGCGCTCGGCTCGCCCGACGCCTGGGAGGCTGGGGAGCCGCCGAACGACATCACGCCGGAGACCCGGGCGCGCTGGATCTCGGCGGGCTTCGACTCGGGCGGCGACCTCGCGACGTGCAACACCTGGACGGCGGAGACCGAGACGGTCTCCTGAGCGGACGGCTCGGCCACGGCGCCGGGCGTCCGGCGGAGGAGCCGCCGACCACCGGGCCCTGAGGGAAGGAGGACGATGAGCGATCAGCGCGGCGAGGCCGGGACCGGCTCCCCGGCGGATCCCGACCTCGAGGGCACCGTCCGAGGCACGCCCTCGGAATGGGCCCCGACCGATCACCGCCCGGGCGACGCCGAGGGGGCCGGCCCGGTCGGCTCCGGCGAGGACCTGCCCGAGGACGACACCGTGTCGCGCGAGGAACCACCCCGGGAGGCCGACGGGAACGCGCTGGTCCACGAGGTCCCGCTCTCGGACTCCGACGACGACACCGTGGTGCGCCGCCCCGGAGGCGGCCTGTTCGACCACTCCCCCGGCGGCAGGCCCTTCCTGCCCGACACCGGCCCGATCCAGCGCTTCGACCAGCGGCCCCGCTTCGAATACCCCGCCGCGTCGACCGCCTCGGGACGGCGGTCCCCGACCTCGCCGACGCGACAGTCGCCGGCCCCGCCGGCGGAGCCGTCCTCCGCCCGTCCCGGCGGAGCTCCCTCGGCCACGCCGTCGGCCGCGCGATCGACCGGCACGCCGCCGCCCGTCGCGCGACCGCAGGGCTCGCCCTCGCAGGGAGCGCGACCGGCCGACGGGAGTCCGTCGGTCTCCGCCCCCGCCCCGCCCGGCGCCCCGCCCGGGATCGACGCGACCGGGCCTCGCCGGCGCGGACTGCTGGTGCCGGCGATCGCCTTCGGTCGCAAGGCCGCTCCTGTCGCTGGGCGTGGGCGGCGGCCTGACCGCGGTGTGGCTCGGCAACCGCGAGGCCGAGCCGACCCCCGCCGCGGAGTCCTCGAGCGCCCCGCCCAGGCCGAGCCCGGCGTCTGGCGCGCCGCTCGAGGAGGGGCAGCAGCCCACCGGCACCGCCGACGACCTCGAGCAGGTCCTCGCCGAGAACCCGCCGCAGGAGGCGACGCCGCAGGCCCCCACCGACTGCGAGCCGCCGCCGACCGACGGCGGCGCACTCGCACCGGAGGAGCTGACCGGATATCTCGAGATCGGGGCCGCCTGCCTCGAGGCCAGCTGGGGCGAGGCGCTCGGCGCGGTCGGGGTCGAGTTCACCGGTCCCGACGTCGTCGTCTACAGCGTCGATGCGCGCCCGAGGACTCGGCCTGCGATCCGGCGCGCTTCTCCGAGGCGACGCCCGTGGTGTGCCAGGCCGACAACACGCTGTACTGGCCCGCGGCCTGGGATCCCGGCTTCTCGAACACCGCCGCGGAGGAGGTGCCGCGGCTGTACATGTGGCACCTCTCCTACTCCTACGCGCTGTTCGCGATGAGCGCCGTCTCGCTGGACGACTACTTCGGGACGCCGCTGATCTCCCTGGCCGAGGAGCCGGAGCGCGCCGAGGAGTCCCAGCGCCGGTACGACCTGCAGGTCTCGTGCCTCGCCTCCGCGGCCGTCTACCGGATGCCCGAGGGGATCCGTCCCGCCGACAGGGTGGAGAGCTTCGTGACCTCGGTCGACGCACAGGCCGCGCCCGCGACCGCCGGGGAGCCGAGCCCCGAGGCCCGTGCGGTGTGGGTGGGGCAGGGAAAGGGCAGCGAGGGCGTCGCCGCGCGCGGCTGCGACACCTGGTCCGCCGCGCCCGACGCCGTCGCCTGAGTCGACCGGCCGGCGCGCCGCCGCGCCGCGGCGCAGGATCCGTGGCCGTGCACAGTGCGGGCCGGGGCTTCGGGCCGAGTGCGGAGCGGGGAGAGTTGCCGAGGCGCGCCGAGACGGTCGCCTCCGTCAGAACAGGGCCGGTCGCGGCATCGGGTCGAGGGCGGACGGCGGCGAGGTGGGCCGACGCGCGGACCCCCAGGCGAGGCGACGCTCCGGCTGGTCCTCGTCCTCCCGCGCGTCCAGGCCGTGCCGCCGCAGCAGGGGCCGCATGCGCCGGGCCAGCTGGGCGCGGTAGCTCGCCGGGGCGTAGGAGGAGCCGCCGTAGAAGCGGCGGTACCCCGTGGCCAGGTGCGGGTGCTCGCGCTGGATCCACTCGAGGAACCACTCCTTCGCCCCCGGCCGCAGATGCGGCGCCCCGAACACGACGCGAGAGGCGCCCGCCTCGGCGATCCGGGCGAGCGCGTCGTCGAGTCGCGCGTCCGAGTCGGTCAGCCAGGGCATGATCGGCATCAGGAAGACGGTGACGGCAAAGCCGGCGTCGGCCGCGGCGCGCACGGTCGCGAGCCGGGCAGCGGTGGTGGGGGTGCCGGGCTCGACGGCCTTCTGCGGCGCGTCGTCGAACACGGCGATCGACATCGAGAGGTCCACGGGGACGCGCCGGGCGGCCTGCTCGAGCCGCGGCAGGTCACGGCGCAAAGAGGGTGCCCTTGGTGAGGATCGACAGCGGCGTGCGCGACTCGGCGAGCGCGTCGATGATCCCGGGCATGAGCCGGTAGCGGCCCTCGGCGCGCTGGTAGGGGTCGGTGTTGGTGCCGAGCGCGACGAGGTCCCCGTTCCAGGAGCGACGGGCGAGCTCGGCCCGCGGCACCTCGGCGACGTTGACCTTCACGATCACCTGCTGGTCGAAGTCCGCGCCCGCGTCGAGGTCGAGATAGCGGTGGGTGTCGCGCGCGAAGCAGTACACGCAGGCGTGGGAGCGACCGCGATACGGGTTCACCGTCCACTCGAAGGGCATCGAGCTGGCGGCGGGAACGCGGTTCAGCGCGGACTTCGCGGTGACCTCGTGGAAGGTGACGCCCTGGAACTCGGGCGTGGTCACGTCGCGCACCAGGCCGGACAGGCCCAGCGGCCGCGGGCGCACCCGCCTGCCGCTCCGGCCCCGGGCCGATCTCCTGTCCGCTCCACCGCATGCCCGATAGTCGAACATGCGTTCGAACTGCAGTCAAGGCCGACGGCGCACCGCGACCACCCGCCGCCCCTCCCCGCGGGACTAGCCTGGGACGATGGCGACCGATCCCACCCCGCAGAACGGAGCGCCCACGGCCGACGGCCCCGCGCCGCACGCCGCGCAGGCACCGCCCGCTCCGCCCGCACCGAGCGCCGCCGAGGAGGCGCTGTACACCGCACAGGTGCGCAACCGCGGCGGCACTGCGGGAGAGGTGGTCATCGAGGGCGCCGGAGCCGTCGAGCTCGCCGCGACCGCGGCCGGCCCGGACGGCGCGATCACGCCGCCGACGGGCGGCCCGTCGGCCGAGGCGGCCGGGTTCGATCCCGAGCAGCTGCTGGCGGCCTCCTGGTCCACCTGTCTCGGCGAGACGCTGAAGGTGGTCGCGCGCGAGCACGGGCACCGGGTGGCGAGCCGGGTGAGCGTCGAGGTGGACCTGCTGCGCGATCCCGCCGGCGGCTACCGCTTCGCGCCGCGCGCGGAGATCGGGATCGACGAACTGCCCGCCGAGGAGGCGCAGGCGCTGATCGAGGCGGCGCATGCCCGCTGCCCGGTCTCGAAGCCGCTCGCCGGCGGCGGGGACGTCTCGGTGACGAGGGTTCCGTGACGCACCGCATAACGCGCTGACCCACCGGCTGGATAGGCTTGATTCACCTTTCCCGTCGGGCGCTCTCCATGTCGAGCCCGCTCACGGGCCCTCCCCTCCCCGAGAGCCGATGATCGAGTTCCACCAGGTCAGCAAGACCTTCACCCAGGGCCGCACCACCGTGACCGCGCTGGACAGCATCGACCTGACGATCGCGGAGAACGAGATGGTCGGAGTGGTGGGCGAATCCGGCTCCGGCAAGTCCACCCTCGTCGCGGCTGATCAACCATCTCGAGGCGCCCACCTCCGGCACCGTCCTGGTCGACGGCGAGGACCAGGGCGCCCTGTCGGCCCGCGCGCGCGCGAGCGGCGGCGGGACATCGGCATGGTGTTCCAGCAGTTCAACCTGCTCGCGAACTCGACCGTCCTCGAGAACGTCGCACTCCGCGCGCATGCAGGGCCGGCGCGGCCGCGAGCGGGCGATGCAGATGCTCGAGTTCGTGCGGATGACCGGCCACCGGGACACGCATCCCGCACGCCTCTCCGGCGGCGAGAAGCGGCGTGTCGCCATCGCGCGGGCCCTCGTGACCCAGCCGCGGATCCTGCTCTGCGACGAGCCGACCTCGGCCCTCGACTCCGGCCACACGGGCGAGGTGATGGACGTCGTCGCGCGCGGTGCGCGACGAGCTCTCCACCACGATCGTGCTGGTCAGCCATGAGCTGGAGACCGTGAAGAGCTCCTGCGAGCGGGCCGTCGTGCTCGAGCGGGGCCGGATCGCCGCGCTCACCGACATCACTCCCCCGCCACCGCGCGAGCGCACCGGCGCCTACGCGGAGCGCGCCGCGGAGTTCCTCGCATGAACGACCTGCTCGCGCGCCTCTCCGAGTACCGCGGCGAGATCATCACCTCGATCGTCGAGACCGGGTACATGATCGGCAACTCGCTGCTCGCGGCGGTGCTCGTCGGCCTGCCGCTGGGGACGATGCTGTACCTGGCCCGCCCCGACGGCCCGTACGAGCGGCGCTGGGCGCACACGGCGCTGAAC
The DNA here is from genome assembly GCF_038396325.1 of Brachybacterium sp. GPGPB12. Taxonomy (NCBI): domain Bacteria; kingdom Bacillati; phylum Actinomycetota; class Actinomycetes; order Micrococcales; family Dermabacteraceae; genus Brachybacterium; species Brachybacterium sp. GPGPB12. Next base: position 2,011,163 of record NZ_CP149573.1, read on the forward strand.
GTCTACGTCAACGTGGTGCGCTCGGTGCCCTTCCTGCTGTTCGTGGTCGCGCTGATCCCCTTCACCCGCTGGCTGGTGGGGACCTCCTTCGGCACCACCGCCGCCTCCGTGCCGCTCGCCTTCGTCGCCGCCGCGCTCTACGCCCGCTTCTCGGAGCAGACCCTGCTGGACGTGCCCGAGCAGACCGTGGAGCTCGCCCGCTCCCTCGGTGCGAGCCCGCTGCAGCTGGTGACCCGCTTCCTGTACTCCGAGGCGCGCTCCGGTCTGGTGCTGAGCCTGACCACGGTGACGATCTCGATGGTCAGCTACTCCACGATCATGGGCGTCGTGGGCGGCGGCGGAGTGGGCGATTTCGCGATCCGCTACGGCTACCAGACCTACGAGTACGACCTCATGTACGCCACGATCGTGCTGATGATCGTGGCCGTGATGCTCATCCAGGGCGCAGGGACGCCGCTCTCCCGCGCCCTGGACCGACGGGGGCGCTGACCGCGCCCCTCCGGCCGACGGGTCCGCCCGACGACCGCAGCGCTCGTGCCCGACAGCCGAGCGACCCGCAGTCCCGCAGGCCCCGGCCTCACCTCCCCGACCCCCACCTCCAGGAACGAGACATCCCGTGGCTCCCTCCGCTCGCCGCTCCCCCTCCCGCCGTGCCGAGGCGCCCCGGCCCGTCGGCGACCCCTCCCCCCCTTCTCTCGCAGCGCCGTCCGCCCGTCCGGCGGCCTGCCGACCCGCCGCGCCGTCGGCCTGTCGGCCCTCGCCGGTGGCGCGGCGCTGGGCCTCGCGGCCTGCGGAGTCGGCGGCGGCTCCGACTCCGGTCAGGGCGGCGCGTCCGACGGCGGCGGCGACCCCCTGATCAAGGTCGCCTCGCACCTCCCGCCGATGACCGACGTGGTCACCACCGCCGCGACCGTCGCCGCGGAGGAGGGCTACACCGTCGAGCTCGTGCAGGTCAGCGACAACGTGCAGTACAACCGGCCGCTCGCCGACGGAAAGGTCGATGCGAACTTCGCCCAGCACGAGCCGTACATGACCACCTTCAACGAGGAGAACGGCACGGAGCTGGTGAAGCTCGCCGCGATCTACGACGCGAAGGTCGGCTACTACTCCAAGGCGTACACGAGCACCGAGGAGATCCCCGAGGGCGCGAAGGTCGCGATCCCGAACGACGTCTCCAACGAGGGGCGCGCGCTCGCGATCCTGCACGAGCACGGCCTGCTCTCCCTCCCGGAGGACGCCGGCTTCGAGGGGAGGGTCGCCGACATCGTCGACAACCCCCTCGCGCTCGAGTTCGTGCAGGTGGACCTGCTGAACCTCGCCTCCGCCTACGACGAGGACGGGATCGCGCTCGTCTACAACTACCCCACCTACATCTCGAAGGTGGGCCTGACCCCGGCCGACGCCCTGCTGCTCGAGGAGACGGTGGACCAGCGCTTCGCGATCTCGCTCGTCGCCCGCGAGGACAACAGGGACTCCGCGAAGATCCAGGCGCCGCAGCGGGCGATGACCTCCGATGCGGTGCGCACCTTCCTCGAGGACGAGCACAGCGCCACGCTGATCCCCTCGTTCTGACCGGTGCCGGGGATCAGGCTCGTCGTCATCACGCCTCTCAGCCCAGCGTCGCCGGGCGCTCCCAGGCCGTCCCGCGCACGTGCGTATCGAGGAAGCCGAGGAAGGTCTCGTACCAGACCTGCGCGTTGCCGCGCCCCTGGATCCAGTGCCCCTCGTCGGGGAAGTAGAGGTAGCGGTGGCGGTCGCGGCCCTGCGCGTCGCGCGGGGTGGCGGAGTACTCGTGGAGGTCGTGCCAGAGGGCGTGACCCTGCGCGATCGGGACGCGGTAGTCCTTGTCGCCGTGGATGACGAGCATCGGCACCACGATCTCGCCCACGAAGTCGCGCGGGTTGAAGCGCGCGTTCTGGGCGAGCATCGGCCGGTGCCAGGCGGCGTTGTCGGTGGTGCGGCCCATGGACTCGGTGTCCCACAGCGAGGCGTGGGTGACGATGCAGCGGAACCGATCCCCGGTGTGCCCGGCGACCCAGTTGGCCATGTATCCGCCGTACGAGCCGCCGGCGAAGGCCGTGCGGGCCTCGTCGATGTCCTCGCGCAAGATCGCCCGGTCGGTGAGCGCCATGATGTCGGTGAACGGGGCGCCGCCGAGCTCGTGCTGGCCGCGGTCGATCATGGACTGGCCGTAGCCGGTGGAGATCGCGGGGTCCGGCGCGAGCACCGCGTAGCCGGCATCGACGAAGGGGCCGGGGTTCCAGCGGTAGGTCCAGGCGTTCCAGGAACCCCAGGGGCCGCCATGGGCGAAGACGACCAGCGGGTGCGGCCCCTTGCCGTCGGGCACGCGCGACCAGGCGCGCGCGCCGTGCCGTCCTCGGCCTGCGCGGTGACCTCGGTGAGCGTGCCCGACTGGACGAGGACGTCGGCCGGGTTCGGCGACTCCTCGACGGCGCCGGCGCCGCGGTCGATCCGCACCGGGTGCGGGGCGACCCTGATGCCGGAGGCGGACGCGATGATCTCGCGGCCGGCGATGGAGAGACCGGAGAAGGCGAGGTCCTGGCCGGGGCCGCCGGCGAGGCGGCGCGGCGCGGCGTCGCTGACGTCACCGATCCAGACGGAGCCGCGACCGGTGTCGTCGGAGGTGGCGACCAGGGTGTTCTCGTCCAGCCAGAAGGGGTCGACCCAGTGGTCCAGCTCGGGCCAGACGGGAGCGGACTCGCCGGTGGCGAGGTCGAGCGACTCGACACCTGCATGGAGCGAGGCGGTCTGCGTCCAGTGGCGGTGGCGGCCGATGAGGACTCGGTCGCCGGAGGGGCTGAACTCGCCGGGGCCGTACTCGATCTCGTTCGAGCCCTCCCGCAGCAGTCGCGGTGGCTGGGCACCGACGAGGTCGAGGAGGTAGAGGTCGGTGACGGCGAGGCGGTCGTCGCGGGAATCGGCCATGGCGACGAGGGCCTGCTCACCGGTGCGGTCCGCGGTCCAGGCCTCGAGGCGTCCGGGCGGCATGGTGACGTGGCGGAAGTGGAGGACCTGGGTGGGGGCGTCCTCGTCCGCGTCGGCCCCGTCGGCCGTGGGCGCGGCGGTGCGTTCGGCGTCGGCGAGGTCCTCGGGCAGGGCGGCGATGGCGAGGACCGGGCGGGTGGGGCCGAGGTCGTGATCCCAGTAGCGGGTCGGGAAGCCGGTGTGGAAGGCGGCGCTGACCTTGGCCTTCTTCCGCGTCGCGCTGAGCTCGGCGTGCTCGGCCTCGTCGGCCGCCTGGGAGTGGATCTCGAGCTCGGTGACCAGGTGGCGTCCGGCGACGACGAGGCCGCCGAATCCGCCAGGACGGTTCGCGAGCTCGCGCGCCTCGCCGCGGGCGGGCGGCGCCCAGAGCCGCGGGTCCTCGGACTCCTCGCCGTCCTCGCCCGCGCGCTTCGCGGTGAAGTAGGTGGTGCCGTCCTCAGCGAGGGCCACGGCGCCGACGGAGGCGCTTCCGCGGGTGAGCGGGAGCAGGCGGTCCCCGTCGATCTCGACCAGGGAGCCGCGATAGGAGGTGCCCTTCTGGTCTAGGCCGGACACCTTCGCCACGATCCTGCCTCCCGCGGTGGTCTCGAGCGCGGCCAGTCGGGTCGCGTCCAGCAGGGTCTCGATGCTCGTGGAGGTCATGGCTCGCCATCCTCGCACCTGCCCGTCGTCCGGTGGGCACTGACGCGCAGACCGCGGGCTCGCCGGGGTCCACAGGGCCCGCTCCGAGGCGACCGGGATCACCCCGTCCTTGCCAGCTCGTCCGAGATAGTTTAAATTTGCAGCATCTTCTCGGCGGGTCCGGGCGGAACCTCGCCACTGCCCTCCCGGATGCCCGCGACGCACCTCAAGGAGCCTGCCATGCAGTTCGGAATCTTCACCATCGCCGACATCACCCCCGATCCCATGACCGGGAAGGTGCCCACCGAGAACGAGCGCCTGAGGAACATGATCGAGATGGGCAGGCTCGCCGAGCAGGTGGGCCTGGACGTCTTCGCGATCGGCGAGCACCACAACCCGCCCTTCGTCACCTCCTCCCCCACCACCACCCTCGCCTACCTCGGCGCGCAGACCGAGAAGATCATCCTCTCCACCGCGACCACACTGATCACCACCAACGACCCGGTGAAGATCGCCGAGGACTACGCGATGCTGCAGCACCTCACCGGCGGCCGCGTGGACCTGGTGATGGGCCGCGGCAACACCGGCCCGGTCTACCCCTGGTTCGGGTAGGACATCCGCAAGGGCATCGAGATCGCGATCGAGAACTACGACCTCTTTGCGCCGATTGTGGACCGAGGACGTCGTGAACTGGGAGGGCCAGTTCCGCACGCCGCTGCAGCAGTTCACCTCCACCCCGCGCCCGCTGGACGGCGTCGCGCCCTTCGTGTGGCACGGCTCGATCCGCTCCCCGCAGATCGCCGAGCAGGCCGCGTACTACGGCGATGGCTTCCTGCACAACAACATCTTCTGGCCCATGAGCCACACCAAGCAGATGGTGCGGCTGTACCGCGAGCGGTACGAGCACTACGGCCACGGCAAGGCGCACCAGGCCTACGTGGGCCTCGGCGGCCAGGCGTTCATGCGCAAGAACTCCCAGGACGCGTGGAACGAGTTCCGCCCCTACTTCGACAACGCCCCCGTCTACGGCGGCGGCCCCTCGATGGAGGATTTCACCGCGCAGACCCCGCTGACCGTCGGCTCCCCCGAGCAGGTCGTGGAGCGCTACCTGACCATGGCAGACCACGTCGGCGACTACCAGCGCCAGATGTTCCTCCTGGACCACGCGGGGTCGCCGCAGAAGACGGTCCTGGAGCAGATCGAGCCGCTGGGCACCGAGGTCGTCCCCGTCGTCGCGCCGCGAGCTCGAGGCCCGCAAGCCCGCCGACGTCCCCGAGGCGCCCACCCACGCCAGCCGGGTCGCCGCCGCGGAGGCGGAGCACGGCGCCTTCGACGACAGCTACAAGTTCGAGACCGGCGACAACTGGACCGGCCTGCGCGCCGAGGACGCCCGACGCTGACCGGGCGCGGCCATCCGGGCCCGACGACCCCTGCGGTCGACCCCGGGCCGCCGTCCACGCGCCTTTGCTGCGCGGAGGACCGATGCTCGGCCCGCCATCGGTCCTCGCGGGCGCAAAAGCTCCCGCCACGCTCCGCCCCATGCCCCCCGCCGCCCGGCGCTCCCCGAGAGAGACCCCCCATGACCGACACGTTCCGCCTGCTCGCCCTGTCCGCAGGGCTGTCCACCCCGAGCTCCACTCGCATGCTCGCCGACCAGCTGACCCGTGAGGCGTCGGCCGCGCTCGGGGCCGACGGCTCCGCGGTCGAGGTGACCACCGTCGAGCCGCGGGAGTACGCGCACGACCTCACCGATGCGCCGCTGACCCGCTTCCCCAGCGAGCGCCTCTCGACGGCGAGGGAGAAGGTCCGTGCGGCCGACGCCGTCATCGCGGTCACCCCGATCTTCAACGCGGGACCGGCCGGGTTGTTCAAGACGTTCTTCGACGCGCTGGACATCGAGCTGTGGAAGGACAAGCCGGTCTTCGCTCGGCGCGACCGCCGGCACCGCCCGCCACTCCCTCGCGATCGACTACGCGGTCCGCCCGATGTTCGGCTACCTGAAGGCGGATCTCGTGCCGACCTCCGTGTTCGCGGCCTCGGCGGACTTCGGCGCGGACACCGAGGGCCAGGCCGACGAGCGACCGCTCGCGGCGCGGGTGCGTCGCGCGGCCGGTGAGCTCGCCACCATGCCGCTTGCCCGTCGCGGGACGGCGCTCCCGGTCGCCGGCGCCGCGGGCAAGGCTTCTGCGGCCGACGGCTCCGCCGAGACGCATTCCGTCGAGGACGCGTCGGCCGACGCCGCTCCCGCACGCCCCGGCCTGGACCCCGAGTTCACCGACTTCGTGCCGATGGGCGACCTGTCGCCCCGCCGCTGATCCGGCACGGCACCTCGACCGGCCCGGGACCGTCACGGCCCCGGGCCGGCCTGCGTCTCCCTGGCGGTGAGGCGGCGGGCTTCGGCTGATCTGATCCGCCCGTTCGCCGCGTGCCCAGATCGAGGCGGCCCTACGCTGAGCGCAGACGGCCCGCGGATCGCCGCGAACCCCACGACAGGAGCCTCGATGAAGTACATGCTGATCATGCGCGCGACCGATGCCGCGCTCGCCGCGAGCGCCGAGGTGGACTTCGAGGAGGTCGTCAACCAGATGGGCGCCTACAACGAGGCGATGCACGACGCGGGAGTGCTCGCCGGCGGCGAGGGACTCACAGACGCGGCGGCGGAGGAGAACTTCGTGCTCGACTTCTCCTCCACCCCGCCCACCCTCTCCGAGGAGCCCTACGGGCCGACGGAGTCCCTGTTCAACGGGTTCTGGATCCTCCAGGTCGCCTCGCGCGATGAGGCCCGGCAGTGGGCGGAGCGTCGCCCGCTCGGCCCCGGCATGAAGCTCGAGGTGCGCCGGATCCACGGCGACGAGGAGATCGCGGAGCTCGTCTCGGAGGACAACGAGTACATCGCCAAGGAGAAGGTCTGGCGGCAGGAGGAGGCCGAGCGGGCGCGGCGCGAGGGCTGATCCGGGCGGCCGGCCCCTCGGTTCCGACCCGTCGGGCGCCTGCCTTCCGGCCGCGTCGGACCGGACCCCACAGGTGACCCGTCGGGCACTTCGCGGACCTGCGATAGGCTGGAAGCAACCGCTTTCCCGCCTCGTCGAGATCGGAGGGATCGTCATGATCCGCCCGGGCCTGTGCTCCGTCACCTTCCGCTCCCTGCCTGTCGAGGAGGTGGTGCGCCACGCCGCCTCCGCCGGACTCGAGGGCATCGAGTGGGCCGGGGACGCGCACGTCCCGCCCGGCGACCTCGACGCGGCCACCCACGCCCGCACCGTCACCGAGGAGGCGGGCCTCGCGGTCACCTCCTACGGCTCCTATCTCACGTTCGTCGGCTCCGACGAGGAGGTGCACGCCGCGGGCGGGGCGGTGATCGCCGCGGCCCGCGCGCTCGGCGCCCCGCGGATCCGGGTGTGGGCGACCCGCACCGGCTCGGCGGAGACCTCCGCCGAGGACCGCGCCGTCACCGTCGGCCGGATCCGGGAGCTCGCCGACCGCGTCGCCGCCCACGGCCTGGAGCTCGGGCTCGAGTTCCACGGCGGCACCCTCACCGACGAGATCGGCTCGACCCTGCGCCTGCTGGACGAGGTGGGACGGGCGAACGTGCTCACCTACTGGCGACCCCATCAGGACATGCCCGTCGAGCCGGCGCTGGACACGCCGCGCCGAGCGCCGCCCCGCACCTCCACGATCCACGTCTTCTCCTGGTGGCCGGGCCACGAGCGCCTGCCGCTCGCCGAGCGCTCGGACCTGTGGGAGCCGGCCTTCGCGGTCCTCGCCGCGAACGGTGCGGACCGCGATGCGATGCTGGAGTTCGTGCCGGGCGACGACCCCGCGCTCGCTGCCCCGCGAGGCGGACACCCTGCGCACCCTGATCACCGCCGGAGAGGAGCTCGCGCGATGAGGACCCGGCTGGCGATGCCCGAGGGTCTGCAGGACAGGATGTTCTCCCCCGCTCAGCGGGAGCGTCTCGCGGAGATCACCGGCATCGACGTCTCCCGCACCGTCCCCGACCTCGCCGCCGCGCCGGGCGAGGAGCTCGCCGAGGTGGAGGTGCTGGTCACCGGTTGGGGCTCTCCCGCCGTCGACGCCGCGGCGCTCGCGCGGATGCCGCGCCTGCGCGCCATCGTGCACACGGCCGGCACCGTGCGCTCCGTCGTCACCGACGCCGTGTGGGACAGGGGCGACATCGTGGTGACCTCCGCGACCGAGGCGAACGCCGTCCCGGTCGCCGAGTACGCGCTCGCCCAGATCCTGCTCGCCGGGAAGCGGACCCTCGCCCAGCAGGCCCGCTACCGGCGCGAGCGCACCGTCGGCACGGCCACGGCGGCCGATCCCGGGATCGGTAACCACGGCGGGGTGGTCGGCCTGATCGGCGCCTCCCGGATCGGAACGCTGGTGGCCGAGCACCTGCGCCGCTTCGACCTCGAGGTGCTGATCACCGACCCCTTCGCGAGCGCCGAGCGGATCGCGGAGCTCGGCGCGAGGAAGGCCGAGCCGGAGGAGCTCTACGCCCGCAGCGACGTGGTGAGCCTGCACGCCCCGGACGTGCCCTCGACGCAGGGCATGGTCACCCGCGAGCCGCTCGGCCTGATGCGCGAGGGCACCACCTTCCTCAACACCGCCCGGCCCGCGCTGGTGGACATCGACGCACTGCGGGACGAGGTGCTCTCGGGCCGGCTCAGCGCGGTCCTCGACGTGCACGACGACCTCGCCGACGACGACCCGCTGTGGGAGGCGGAGCTCGCGCGGCTCACCCCGCACATCGCGGGCTCCCAGGGCAACGAGTCGCACCGCATGGGCGAGGCCGCGCTCGAGGAGCTGCGACGCCTCTCCGCCGGGGAGCCGCCGCGCTATCCCGTGGACGGGAGCCGCCGGGACTCCATGGCCTGACCCGCATCCCGACCGGGATCACGTTCCCCGACCTGCCGTGCCGGCCTCGTGGCCGTGATCGCCTCGTTATGCTGACCTTCCCGGGACAGCGTTTCCCACCCCTCTCGTCGACCCACCCCGGCGGCCCCGTCGGGCCCTCCCGTCGGACCCGTCGGCCCCGACGGACCGCTCCGGTGCGCACCGCCCGGACGATCACCGACGGGAGGACCGCCTCACCACGAAGGAGCCCCCGATGCCCGCCGTGCGCCTCAGCGACGTCGCCCAGGATGCGGGCGTCTCGCTCGCCACCGCCTCCCGCGTCCTCAACGGCTCGGCCCGCGTGCCCGGCAAGGAGGTCGCCGAACGGGTGCGCGCCTCCGCGGACCGCCTCGGCTACGTCCCCAACGCCCAGGCCCAGGCCCTGGCCCGCTCCCGCTCGGGGCTGATCGGCCTGGTCGTGCACGATCTCGCCGATCCGTACTTCGCGACCATCGCCGGCGAGGTCCAGCAGCAGCTGTTCGCCTCGCAGTCCCAGGTGCTCGCTCACGCAGACCGATCGCCGGATCGACACCGAGGTGCGGGCGCTGCGCTCCCTGATCGCCCAGCAGGTCGACGCGCTCGTGCTGGTGGGCACGCACCGCTACGGCACCGAGGACGACACCGCGATCAGCACGCCGCTGCAGGGCTTCGAGCGCAACGGCGGGAAGGTCGTGGGGCTGGGCCAGTCTCTCGGCGTGGGCCGCACGATCATCTCCGACGACGCCGCGGACTCCCACGAGCTCGCCACCGCCCTGGTCGTCGAGGGGCATCGACGCTTCGCCGTGGTCGAGGGCATCCCCGGGATCCCGTCGGCCGGCTCCCGCACCAGCGGCTTCATCGCCGCGCTGACGGAGGCGGGGATCGAGCCCGAGCTGAGCATCGCCGCGGATCTCACCCGCGACGGCGGGATCGAGGCCGCCGCCCGCGTCCAGGAGCATCTCGAGGGAGCCGGCGGCTCCGACCAGGGCCCGCTGTGCCTGTTCGCGCCGGCCGACATGATGGCCCTCGGCGCGCTCGGCGAGCCGCGCCGTCGCGGCCTGGACGTGCCCGGCCAGGTCGCGGTCGCCGGCTTCGGCGGGGTCACCGCCGCGGCGGACGCGAATCCCTCGCTGACCACCCTCGCGCCGCCGCTGTCGGAGATGGCGGCGCAGGCGGCGGCGTGGGCGCTCGAGGGCGTCGCCCCCGCGCACCGGTCGGGGGATGAGGCGGAGGCCGCGAGCGGCTCCGACGAGGAGCCATCGGCCGAGGGCGCGGCCGACCCGGTGCGCGAGGTGCGGGTGCGCGGGGATGTGGCGGCTGCGCGAATCGACGGAGATCGCACCCCGCTGACCGCGAGACACGAGACCGCCTCAGGATCAGCGAGGCTCCGGCCGCGGCGGCGCCCGGAGGCGGAGGTCGAGGTGGGCCCGTGGCCCGCCGTGTCACGCGTACGGCGGACGAGCTCCTGGTACCGCTCGGCGATGATCCGTGCGGACTCCTCGGCGGGGGTCGCCCACACGTCCTCGTTGAAGATCTCGACCTCGATGTCCCCGGTGTAGCCGGCGGACTTGATCATTCGGGTGATTGCGGGGAAGTCGATGAAGCCGTCGCCCATGTAGCCGCGGGAGTGCGGCGGCTCGGCGGCGAGCGGCAGGTTCCAGTCGCACACCTGGTAGGCGAGCAGGCGGTCCGATGCCGCGGCGCGCTGGATGGCGCGCTCGAGGGATGGGTCCCACCACACGTGGTAGGTGTCCACGACGACGCCGACGGCGGGAGCCGCCGGAGGCCTCGGCGATGTCGAGGGCCTGGTCGATGGTGGAGAGCACGGCCCGGTCGGCGGCGAACATCGGGTGCATCGGCTCGAGGGAGAGGCTCACGCCGCGCCGCTCGGCGTAGGGGGCGAGCTCGGCGATCGCCTCCGTGACCCGGGCCCGGGCCCCGACGATGTCCTTGTCGGCGCGGTCCACCCCGCCGACGACCATGACGAGGGTGGGAGCGCCGAGCGCGGCGGTCTCGTCGATCGCCCGACGGTTGTCGGCGAGCGCCGCGGCGCGGTCCGCCTCGCCGGAGGCGGTGAGGAACCCGCCCCGGCACAGGGAGCTGACGCGCGCCCGGCGTCGTCCACGCGGCGGCGCGGCGCGTCCAGGCCCACCTCCTCGACGTCCTGGCGCCACAGGCCCACCGCGCCGATGCCGCGGGAGGTCGTCGCCTCGAGGAACTCCTGCACCGGCGTGGTGCGGAAGGTCCAGCGGTTCAGGGACAGCCGGGGCACCGTGCCGGCGACCTCGACATCGATGGCGGTCGAGCTGGTCTGCGTGGTCATGCGGCGTCTCCCGTCCGTGCGGTCCGCGATGCGGCGGCGTCCTCGCTCGCGGCGGTCGCCCCGCCCGAGTCCGCCGCGCTGTCGGTGGCGGAGTCGATCTCGTAGCCGGCCAGTCGCAGCATCGCGTGCCAGCGCTCGGCGGCGAGCGCCGGGTCCTCGAGGTTGCCGGTGGTGGCGGCGAGCTCGAGGGTGCGCGAGAGGTGGGGCAGGTCGCGGGCGGAGTGCATGCCGACCACCATCTGGAAGGCCTTCTGGTGTCCGTTCAGCCAGGCCAGGAACGCGACGCCGGTCTTGTAGTGGTAGGTGGGGGCGGAGAAGATGTGCCGGGCGAGCCGCTCGGAGGCGTCGAGGATGCGCCGCGCCTCGGCGACGCCCCCGGCGTCCAGCGCCTGCACGGCGGCCGAGGCGGCAGGGGCGGTCGCGGCGAAGGCGCCGAGCGGCCGCGTCGGAGTACTCCCCCTGCACCTGGGCCTCGTCGGCCTCCCCCGTCGAGGTGCCGTCGCCGACGATGAGGTGGGAGAAGTGGAAGTCGTCGCCGGTGAGCATGCGCACGCCCTCGGGCAGGCGTTCCCGCACGGCGATCTCGGCGGCGTCGTCCAGCAGGCTCATCTTCACGCCGCGGATGCGGGAGGGGTCCTCACCGATGATGCGCAGCAGAGTCTCTGCCGCCTCTGCGGGGTCGTCGCTGCCGAAGTAGCCGGCCAGCTGCGGGTCGAAGGCGGTGCCGAGCCAGTGCAGGACCACCGGCGCGGTCGCCTCGGCGAGCACGCGGCGGTAGACGTCCTCGTAGTCCGCGGCCGAGGTCGCTGCGGCCGCGAGGTGGCGGGAGGCCATGAGCACGGCGCCGGCGCCGCTCGCCTCGGTGGCGCGGAGTCGCTCGACGTAGGCCTCGACGATCTCGTCGAGGCTCAGGTCCCGCTCCTCGCGCTGGTCGGTGTTCACCCCGGCGACGACGAGGTCGCTCACCGTGGCGCCGGCGGGGAAGACCGCGGCGATCTCGGGGTCCTCGAGCGCGGCGCGGGCGGCGTCGGCGGTGCGGGTGATGAGCTCGCGGGTGGCGGCGGGGTCCAGGCCCATGCCGCGCTGGGCGGTGTCCATCGCGTCGGCCACGCCGAGCCCGCGCGACCACATGGTGCGGCGGAAGGCGAGGGTCGCATCCCAGTCGATCTGGGCAGGGGCGCCGGGAGTGTTGTCGCCGTGGACCAGCGGGACCACGTGCACCGCCGCGTACACCACGCGGGAGCGCAGCGGCGCGGTGGGGCGGGCGAAGGCGGGGGCCTCGGCGAGCGGGATCCGGCGCAGGGCGCCGTCCTCGTCGAGCAGGGTCAGCTGCGGCTCGCTCATGGCTCTCACACCTCCGTCAGCGGGGTGAGGGAGATGCGGCGGCCCTCAGCGGAGCTGGCGAGGCCCACCTCGGCCAGCCGCACGCCGCGCGCGCCGGAGAGGAAGTCGTACGGATAGTCGGAGCCCTCCTCAGCGCCTGCCACATGGCGCAGGAAGTCCTCCCACTGCACCTTGAAGCCGTTGTCGAAGCCGTCGGGCCCGGCGTTGTCCGGCACCTCGATCCAGTCGTCGTAGTAGTTGTGGGGATCCTTGACGTCGGGGTTCCACACGGGCTTCGGGGTCGCCTCGCGGGGCTGGATGCGGGCGCCGTGCAGGCCCACGACGGCGGAGCCCCTGGTGCCGTCGACCTGGAACTCGACGAGCTCGTCGCGGTGGACGCGCACGTCCCAGCTGGAGTTCATCTGCACCACGGCGCCGCCCTCGAGGCGGAAGACGCCGTAGGCGGCGTCGTCGGCGGTGGCGGTGTACTCCTGACCCTGCTCGTCCCAGCGCGTCCCGATGTGGGTGGCGGTCTGGGCGTAGACGTCCTCGATGCGGCCGAAGAGCTCCTCGATGACGTAGTTCCAGTGCGGGAACATGTCCGCGACGATGCCGCCGCCGTCCTCGGAGCGGTAGTTCCAGGAGGGGCGCTGGGCACTCTGCCAGTCGCCCTCGTAGACCCAGTAGCCGAACTCGCCGCGCACGGAGAGGATCTCGCCGAAGAAGCCGGAGTCGATCAGGCGGCGCGGCTTGAGCAGGCCGGGGAGGTAGAGCTTGTCGTGGACGACGCCGTTCACGACCCCGGCCTCCTTCGCCAGGCGGGCGAGCTCGAGCGCGTCCTCGAAGGACTCAGCGGTGGGCTTCTCGGTGTAGATCGCCTTGCCGGCGGAGATCGCCTTCTTCAGGTTCGCCACTCGCAGGTTCGTCACCAGCGCATCGAAGTAGACCTCGTAGTCCGGGTTCGCGAGCGCCTCGTCCACGTCCGTGGTCCAGTTCTTCAGGCCATGGCGCTCGGCGATCGTGCGCGGCTTCTCCTCGTTGCGGCCGACGAGCAGCAGGTCCGGCATGAGCCGGTCGCCGCCCTCGAGCTCGACACCGCCCTGGTCGCGGATGGCGAGGAGGGAGCGGACCAGGTGCTGGCGGTAGCCCATGCGCCCGGTCGCGCCGTTGACGATGATGCCGATCCTGCGTTCTGCCATGTGACTGCTCTCCTTCGAGGTCCTTGGGCCGCACTCGCAGCTCCTGCGGTGGTAACCGCTTTCCATCTCGAATGATTAGACCACGGAGCATCTCGCTCGGGCAAGCGCGTGCCTACCGCATCGGGTCCGCAGCGAGGAACGACGAGCGACCGGGGAGATCCGACATAGGGCTCTCCGTGCCCTTCACCCTTCCGCTGCTCTGACAGCATGGGCACCATGCGACCGCACCAGCCCGGGCTCGGCCCGTCCCGATCGCCGGCATTCGCCCACATCGCAGAGGAGGTCACCGCCGTGACAGCACGAGACCGACGACCGGCGACCATCACCCGGCGAACGTTCGCGGGCGCGACGGCGCTCGCGCTCGCGGGAGGCCTCGCGGCCTGCACCGGGGGCGATCTCTCCGTCGAGCGCACCGAGTCCCCCGAGACCACGGTGTCGCCGGGCGACGATCTCCCCGCGGCGTCCGCCGCCCTGAGCGCGGCACTCTTCACCTCCTCGGACGTCGCCGTCCTCGCCGACGAGGCCTCGCTCGAGGCGCTGCGCCGACGCTCAAGGGCTTCCCCGCCCCGGTGCTGGCGGGCATCGACCAGGCGGTCACCGATGAGATCGACCGGCTCGGCGCGGCCACGCTCGTCGTCCCGGCGGGCGTCGATCCCGGCGACCTCGGGGACGGTCGGGAGATCATCGAGATCGACCTCGCCGCCGAGAACCCCGACCTCCCGAAGGTCTCCGCCGGGGAAGCGACCACCGCCGTGACGCCGCTGATCGACCCGGAGGCGGCCTCGCCCGCACAGTCACTCGCGAGCGCCGTGGTCACCGCCGCGGGCGGCACCGTCGTCGAGACGCCCGGCGGGGACGTCGGCCGCAGCAGCGAGAGCGTCGCCGCGGCGAAGGAGGCGGCCGGAGAGGACGCCTCGGCGGGCGTGCTCGCGCTCGGCGATTCCTTCGGCGACACCTCGGCGCTGGTGGAGGCGCTGGGCCGGACGGCGACGACGACAGAGGCGCCCGGCGGCGGGATCACCGCCTTCCCCGGCCGGCGCATGATCGCGGCCTACGGCTCCCCCGCCGTGCCCTCGCTCGGGATCCTCGGCGAGCAGGACCTCGAGCAGACCCTCGAGCGGGTGCAGGAGATGGTCGCCGAGTACGACGGGCTCGCCGAGGAGCCGGTCGTCCCCGCGCTCGAGATCATCACGACCATCGCCTCCTCGGAGCCGGGCGGCGACGGCGACTTCTCCTCCGAGCTCGGCGCCGAGGGACTGCGCGAGTGGGTCGACGCCGCGGGCGAAGCCGGGGCGTACGTGGTGCTGGACCTGCGGCCGGGCACCACCGACTTCCTCACCCAGGCGAAGCTCTACGAGGAGCCGCTGACCGCCCCGCACGTCGGCCTGGCACTGGATGCCGAGTGGCGGCTCGAGCCCGGGCAGAAGCATCTCGAGCAGATCGGCTCGGTCACCGCCGCGGAGATCAACGAGGTCTCCACCTGGCTCGCGGACCTCACGGCGGAGCACGGCCTGCCGCAGAAGGTGCTGATCCTGCACCAGTTCAACCTCTCGATGATCTCCGACCGTCAGAACGTGGACACCTCCCGCCCCGAGCTCGCGATCACCCTGCACGCCGACGGGCACGGCACCCCCGAGGACAAGCTCGCCACCTGGAACGCGCTCCAGCAGGACCTGCCGGGCGGGATCTTCATGGCGTGGAAGAACTTCCACGACGAGGACACCCCGATGTTCACCCCGGAGGAGACCTACGCCCTGGAGCCGCGCCCCTGGTTCGTCTCGTACCAGTAGCCACTGCGCCGGCCAGGCCGGGGCGGGTCAGGCGCCGGTGATCGCCCGGTCCAGGCGGGTAGAGATGTCGGCGAGGACCTTGTCGACGGGCCGCTCGGCGAGGCTCTTCATGAACGGCTCGACCTTCACGGGGCCTGTGTACCCGGCGGCGCGGATCGCACCCATGAACCCGTCGAGGTCGATCACCCCGGTGTCGTAGGGCAGGCGGCGGTCGAGGTCCATCTGCTCGTCGCGCGCCCGGTCCGGGCGCGCGTCGTTGATGTCGACGGAGACGATGTCGGAGGCGGCGAGGCCCGTGAGGTCCTCGGGGGTCTCCCCGGCGGTGTACCAGTGGTAGCTGTCGAGGATCAGGCCGATGTTGCTCGCGTCGGTCTCGGCGATCAGGGCGCGGGCATCGGTGATGTCGTGCACGAAGGGGTGGCGCTCGGTGGACCAGAAGGTCTTCGGCCCGATGTACTCCAGCCCGAGCCGCGACCCGTGGTCGGCGAGGATCTCGGAGACCAGGGAGAGCCGTCCGGCGTGCAGGCGCCAGTTGGCGGCATGGTCGAGGGTCTGGTGCATGGGGCGGATCCAGGTGCCGACGGCGGTGACCCCGGCGGCGGTGAGCGGCTCGAGGGCGTCGGGCAGGGAGCCGAGGGCGGTGCGGAACTCCTCGGCCGGGGAGTCCAGCGCGATCGGGAGGCCGGCCATCCCCCACTGCAGGCCCTTCGCCCGCACGGCGTCGCCGTGGGCGGAGACGGCCTCGAGGCCGCCGTCGGCTAGGAGGGTGCGGAAGTGGTCGGGGTCGGGGTCCACGCCCCCGAAGCCGTGCGTGACGGCGAGGTCGATGGCGGCGGTGTGGTCCAGGGGGAGCCCCAGCGCTCCGGGCGACAGGCAGGAGAACATTCTCGAAGCCTAGGGCGGAACGTCGCGAGGCGGTGATCTGGGCCACTTCGTCCACGAGTTGGGACGGCGGGGTGCCACGGTGCGTTCAGGCGCCGCCGCTCGGTCGGACGCCGCGGTGCGCTCAGCGCTCAGACACCGCCTCGCGGTCAGATGACGCGGGGGCCCCTCACGCGTCGGGGGCCCGCAGGGCGAGGACGGCGTCGGCCGGCCACACGTACTCCTCGTCGCAGCGAAAGCCCCGCGACCAGGTGACGCCGTCGACGACACGCAGATAGAAGCCCTTGGGGTAGTCGTGGTCCGCGCGGAGAGGTACGGAGTGGACGTGCACGGCGCCGGTCGGCGCCCTCCCGGCGGAGAGGATCGAGTCCGGGGCCTGCCCCTGGTCCGTGATGGCGAGGCGGAGGTAAGGGCCGGTGTCCGGCGGCGGCGCGGGACGAGACCCTGCGCCCGTGCCGCAGCGGTGATCTGCGGGAGGGTGCCGCCTGAGGCGAGGCCGAGCTGGTGGAGGCCGCGGCCGCACGACCTCGAGCGTCTCCGGTGCGCGGGTGTCGAAGCACGAATCCTCGAGAAGCGTGCGCGCGCCGGCGTTCAGCTGGATGCCGAGCTTCGCGAGCCGGGTGTGCGGCTCCTCCCTGCTCGCCCCGCCGACCAGCGGCTGCAGCGGGGCGGGCCCGCCCGCAGGGCTCGGCTCGGCGCCGACGCCGGGTTGGCCGACGGCCGTCATCGCCCCACTCTCGGAGCCGTATTCGTCGCTGTCATCACCCGTCCCTCCGCGTGCCCCGCCCCGTCGGCCTGCACCGCCGTAGAGTCGCACACGACGAGGCTCGGTGGGCGCAAGCTGTTCAGCGGCGGGTCCAGGGCGGCGGGCGCGCCGTCGACGCCGGCTACAGGCGTCTCACCCGGCACGGAGCGCCCGGCGCGCGGAGCTCAGCACGGGCGCGGTTCCGCCGCCAGACGCGCAAAGGATCCCATCGACCGCGGGCGCCCGCGGCCAGCTTTTCCTCGCCGGCAGGCAGGTGCGAGCGCGTGAAGCGGGTTCACTCGACTCGCGATAACGCGCCTGTCGCGTTGAGGTGGCCGACGCACTTACCTGGACAGAGCTGTCGCGAAATCACGACGGAGGACCCTAACGGCGCACCAGTCCCGCGGCCTTGACGACCGCGACACAACCCTGTAGCTTGCTCGCGTCGAAGCGGATGCAAGCTTCCATCAACCTAAACGCTTAGGGAGTGCGGGGTAATGAAGCCCACCATGGCCGATGTCAGTCGGCGCAGCGGCCTGAGCATCTGGACGGTCTCCCAGGTCCTCAACGGCAAGTCTGGAGTCTCGGAGAAGAGCCGTCTTGCTGTCCAAGATGCCGCCGCCTACCTTGGCTACGTCGTCAATTCTGCCGCCCGCGACCTGAAGCGGAATCGGCGAAGCGGGATCTCTGTCATCACTGCCAGCACGGAGAACAGCTACTACGTCGACCTCGTCCAAGGAGTCCACACCGAGCTTCTCGGATCCACGCACACTGCGATGGTCTCCGACATCGCCTCCAAGGGGCACTACAGCCAGGAAGCCGAGGACCAGACCATAGAGTCCGTGCTCGGGATGCGGCCGGCAGGCCTCATCACAACACTGCCTCTGTCCAAGAAGAACCTCGACCTCCTTGAGCGATGGGAGGTGCTTGTGGTCTTCGTGGATTCTCCTCCCCCTGCGGGGTCGAACCGAACAGCCAGTGTCACCACTGACAATCTGAAGGCGAGCAGGGATCTCGGCGACCACCTCGGGTTGCACGGCTACCGCAACTGGGTGTCTGTCATGTACCCATCACGATGGCCAACTCGAGCACCTCGTGTGCAAGGACTCCAGGATGCTCGCACGCCGCAATGGAGCGTCCCTGACCGTTCTTGATGCAGAGAACGACACGACGTCCGCCGCCGATGCACTCTCTGAGCATCTAGGCTCTGGCTCCAGACCGGACGCCATCATCGCTGGCAACAACCCACTGCTCCGAGGCGTCATGGGGGCCCTGGCTACGCATTCCCTTCACGCGCCACAAGACCTTGGCCTTGTCTCGTTCGACGAGTTTGTCTGGGCTCCGCTCACCACTCCCACGATGACTCTGATCGATGAGGATGCCGCACTCATTGGCCGACAAGCCGCGACCCTCCTACTGGACCTGATCGAGCGGCGAGAAGCCTCCACCGAGGCAACTGCCTTCACCGACATCTACAAGCCGGGTGACCAAATCGTCATGCCCGCCAAGCTGACGATCCGTGAATCCTGCGGATGCCCCTCCTGACGCAGGCCACCCCCGACCCCTACCCAAGTTCCCACGACCACGACGAGGACGTCATGAAGATCAGCCGTAGAACCGCTCTCGGCGCCGCTTTCGCGACCACAGCCTTCGGGCTGTCCGCTTGCACCACCGGCGACGAAGCCGTGAAGCCACGCACCACCAAGATCGAGTCGATTGGCCTGATGGTGCAGGACATGTCCAACCCGTTCTTCGCCGCGATGGAGAAGGGCGCGAAGGATGCCGCTCACACATTGGGAGCGGACCTAAACGTTCAGGATGCTCAGTTGGACCTCGCTGAGCAGTACAACCAGATCGACAACTTCATCCTCCAGGGCGTCGATCTCATGGTCATCAGCGCCATCGATAGTGAGGGCATCGCTCCTGCCATCACACGAGCTCAGAACAACGGCGCCATCGTCATCGCTGTTGACTCCGTCGCTGATGGAGCTTCGGCCACGGTGATGACCGATGCCGTCGAAGCCGGCGAGATCTCGGCTCGCTATCTCTTCGAGCAGATGGGCGGCGCCGGGAGGCTCCTCATCGTCGACGGGACTCCCTTGCAGACGATTAGAGATCGCGTTACCGGCCGCATGAACGTCCTCGAGGAGTTTCCAGACATCAAGATCGCTGGGCACCAGTCATCCAACAATGACCGTGCTTCGAGTCTCACCGTCACCACGGACATGCTCACGTCCGCACCGGACGTGAGTGGGATCTGGGCCATGAACGATCCGTCCGCGCTTGGCGCTGTTCTCGCCGTTGAGCAGGCCGGCCTGACCGACCAGATCATCGTTACTGGCATCGACGGCAGTCCCGAGGGAGTCGAGGAGCTCAAGCGGCCCGGCTCTCCATTCATCGGGTTCGCTACCCAGAATCCCGCCGAGATGGTCCGCCAGGGCGTCCTGGCAAGACAGGACATCATCGCCGGGAATCTTCCCGCCGACCCCACCATCCTCATCCCCAGCGAGCTTTACACCCGTGACGACATCGACACCTACGAAGGCTGGTGAGCACCGTGGCCACACAGCAAATTCCTGACACCCTCAACTCCGCACCGCCTCCGCTACTCAGACTGAGCGGCATCTCCAAGCGCTACGGCGCCACGCAAGCGCTCGACAACGTCGACCTCGAGCTCTACTCCGGCGAGGTCCATGCACTCATGGGGGAAAACGGCGCGGGGAAGTCCACTCTTATGAAGATCCTCGCTGGCAACGAGCCCCGGGACACCGGAACGATCTTCCTAGACGGTCAAGAGATCGAGATCAGCTCGCCGGCGGCCGCAACCAAGCACGGCATCGCGATCATTCATCAGGAACTGAACACAGTCCCAGAGATGACCGTCGCCGAGAACCTGGCACTCGGCCATGAGCCGAAGACTGCGCTGGGGACTCTCGACCGCAAGCGAATGCTCGCCGATGCCAAGTCCAAGCTGGCGTTGACCGGTGCCACCGTCGATCCTCGTACCCCGCTCGGCCGTCTCAGCGTGGGCCGACAGCAGATGGTCGAGATCGCCAGGGCTATCGGGGAGAAGGCCCGGGTGCTCGTCTTGGACGAGCCGACTGCGGCGCTCTCGCGCAGCGAGTCAGAGCGACTCTACGAGCTCGTCGAGGACATGCGGGCCAGAGGCGTGGCTCTCGTGTTCATCTCGCACCGCATGGAAGAAGTCTGGCGCCTTGCTGACCGACTCACCGTCTTCCGCGATGGCAAGCTCGTGGGGACACGGAGCAAGGAAGAGATCGAGCCCGCTGACGTGGTGCGGATGATGGTTGGCCGCGACGTGGGTGACCTCTATGGGCACCCTGTCCGCACCCCCGGAGACGTCATCCTCGAGGTCGAGGATGTTGAAGGGGACGAGGTTGGCCCCGCCAGCCTCACGGTGCGGGCCGGCGAGGTTGTAGCCATGAGCGGCCTCATCGGAGCCGGCCGCACCGAACTGGTGCGAATGATCTTTGGGGCCGATCCACACCGAAGCGGAACCGTCTCGATCAAGGGCCGCCCGATGCTCGTGCGCAGACCCTCTGACGCCATCTCCTCCGGCATCGCAATGGTCCCTGAGAGCCGCAAGGAACAAGCGCTGTTCCTCGATCACACGGTCGAGCAGAACATCTCGATCAGCACGCTCAGCTCCTACGCAACAGCCGGTTTGCTGCACAAGAGCCCCATCCGCGCCGCGGTACGAGAAGAGATGTCCCGGCTCAACCTCCGACAGAACGCGATCGGGCCGCCGGTGAGGTCCTTGTCCGGAGGAAACCAGCAGAAGGCCGTTCTCGCCCGCTGGCTGATGGCTGACTCCGACCTGCTGATCCTCGACGAGCCGACCCGCGGCGTCGATATCGGAGCCAAGCGCGAGATATACGACGCGATCAACGCCCTCGCCGAGGAGGGTAAAGCCATCCTCGTCGTCTCGTCCGACCTTCTCGAAGCGATCGGGATCAGCGACCGCCTGCTCGTCATGCGCGCAGGCCGGATCGTTGCAGAGCTCAACTCGGCCACCACCACCGAGACCGACGTCATGTTCCACGCCACTGGCACCGCCGCCACGCCCGAAGGGGAAGCAGAATGACCTCCACCAACACGACCTCGACGCCCATCGACCGCCCGTCGTTCGACTTTGCCCGCTGGTGGGACCGTTACGGCATCCTCTTCGTGCTCATCGCACTGGTGTCGCTCATGGCCGCCATCGCTCCAAACTTCGCGTCGATGGACAACTTCTGGAACATCGCCCGTGCGATCTCCATCAACGCCATCCTCGCCGCGGGTATGACCTTTGTGATCATCACGGCGGGAATCGACCTTTCTGTCGGGTCGACAGTGGCAGTCGCCGGCGTCGTCAGCGTCATGGTCGCCATGGCAGGAGTCCCCGCAATCCCGGCGGTGCTGATCGGAGTGATCGCTGGCGCGATCGCCGGACTCGTCAACGGCCTCCTGGTCGCCTATATGGCCCTCGCCGCGTTCATCGTGACCCTGGCATCGATGACGTTCCTGCGCGGCCTGGGCTACACGCTGACCGGCGGTCAGCCGATCGTCGACGGCAACCTGAGCTTCCGCGCCCTGGGAAGCGGCGCCGTCCTCGGAATCCCGGCACCCGTCATCGCGATGCTCATCGTCTATGTGATTGCTTGGTTCCTCCTCGAGCACACCACCTACGGTCGCCACGTCTATGCCGTCGGTGGCAATCCTGAGGCGAAGACGTCTGGCCGGCGTGAACGTCAAGGCCGTCATCGCGTCGGTCTACGTGATTGCCGGCGCCTGCGCAGGCCTGGCAGGCGTCCTGTTCGCCGGTCGCGTGGTCTCGGCCCAGCCGACTGCGGGAGAAGGCTACGAGCTCGACGCCATCGCTGCTGTCGTTCTTGGTGGTACCAGCCTCGCCGGCGGTAAGGGTCGGATCATTGGCACCTTCATTGGTGCCCTCATCCTTGGGGTGCTGACCACTGGTCTCATCCTGATGAATGTCCCCTTCTTCACTCAGTTGCTCGTGAAGGGCATCGTCATCGTGATCGCGGTGTCTATCGACAGCCTCAAGCAGAAGCGCATCACGTTCGGTCGGCGTGCTGGCCAGCCCAGTCTTCGCCTGAACCGGTCGCAGATAGAGCTCAGAGATCCCTCATGAAGGAGAACCAATGACGATCCGAGTCGAGATCGCCGACCCCCTTGATGGAAGTCGCATCAAGGAGCCCATCGTCTTCACCGTCCTGGGCCACTATCCCGAGGCGGTGTACTCCGCCGAAACCTCGCGGGGTGAAGTGGTCGTGTGCCAACGGGTGAACTCTAGCTCCGGCTCCTCTGCCACCACGTTCATCGCTGTGGTGGACCTGGAGGGCACCGAGACGCTTGAGCTCGGCGGGCCCTGGGTCGGTGATGTCGACGGGATCCGCACGCTCGAGGCAGTAGAAGGCGATGCTTTCGTCCGGCTGGACACGGGGTACTTCGATCTCGAGCTGTGCTCTGGCACAGCTGAAGGCGAGGGTTCCTCGAAGTGGGGGTCCGCGGCACTTCAGTGCTCACCATGAGGGCGTCGACCTGCTGGCCTCCGGCAACAATGCCATCGGTGGGTTCTACGGTCCGTTCTTCACTCCAGAGAACGGTCTCATCAACCCGCCCGAGCACACGAAGGTGCGCATCGAGACCGTCGAAGAGGGTCCCATTCTCCATCACTATCGGATGCACGGCACCGTTCCGGATGGTCTGCTTGAGGAGTTGCGCGGCAAGACCTTCAGGATCGACTGGATCTTTACTTATGGGACGCCATCGTTCCGACGTCGCTATGACGTGGACAGCTTTCGAACGGTGATCAACGGCCGTTCTGTCGCCGACAAGATCACCGTGGGGGATGAGTTCGAGGGCGGGCCCGGCGAGCTCGTGTTCGACCGTTTTGAGTCTCATCACAGCACTCGCTACCGTGCGGGGGACCCCTATGCGCAGCGAGCTTGTGAACATGGTCGAGGAGACTCTCGCGCACGGGAGGAGCGACTCCGAGAGGTTCACTGAGATCCGGGACCAGTTGGCTGACGGCATGGAATCAGCGCATTGGGACCTGTACTGGCGGCTGTTCTGCGCATGGGAGGAGGCTCTCCCTGATGAGGAGATCTCTCAGCGGCTGGCCGTCGTGCGAGAGCACTCGCACTTCCTGGCGGACGCTCCGGACCGACCGTGGGTCATCAGTGAACGGCCAGTGGATGTTTCCGCCGTCCCGGATGCCACGATCTTCACCGGTGCGGTGCAGAAGTCGGCGGAGTTCCACTCGGTGAACGGACGCGCGATGGTCTGGTGGACGGGTCAACCGTCAGGCGGATTCCAGATTGTCCAGCGAAAGGAGTCCGGCTGGGTCAACTGGGGGTCGAACACCGAGAACGAATGCCCAGAACTGCCAGTTGGCGTTCCCATCAAGACTGCCTATGGCAACTTCGCCGAGTCATGGCACGCTGTCGCCGACCAGCTCGAACTCGAACCGACCGTGCTCGTCGCCGAACGTTAAAAGGATCGGGGCACTCGGCTCTTCCACGGGTCCCGAGCGGCATGGGATGACATCGGTGGACTTGCTTCCCTCAGCACCTAGGAGGTTCTGTACGTACCGGCCCGTCGCCCCTGTTCAGCGTCCGTATCCGGGACGATTGGTCGCCTGGCGGTACTGCCGCAGGTACGCGGGTCGGGGTCTCGGCCCGGGCAGGGATTTCCTGGATTGGCCCTTCCTTCGCTCCTGCATGTCCTTCCTGGTTCCACGGTGCGCGCGCGACGGAGATGCCTTCTCGGCGCGACTGAGCGTGGAGCTTCTTCGCGCCGTAGACGCCGAAGTTCTTCGCGTGCACGCGCCGGATCTGCACGAGCGGCTCCTCGTCCCGCGCGTCCGCTTCGAGGGCGGGCGGGTCTTGAAGGCGTAATAGGTGCTCGGCGCGATCTGGGTGTCCGCGCGGTGAGCGTGCGGCAGATCGGCCAGGCGCCGAATTCGTGCTTGTGCTGGTCGATGAACGTCACGATCATCGCGGTGGGCGGCCGAGCTCCGCGCGAAAAAAGCCGAGGCCGACTTAAGGATCGCGTTCGCCCGGCGCGGCTCGCGCACTTCCTTCTCCAGCTCAGCGAGCCGCTCGGCGTCGCTGGTCGTGGTCCCGGACCCGGTGGCCCTCGTCGATCTCGGCCTGCACGACCCAGTTCCTCAGAGTCTCGGGATTGATCCCGAGCCGCTCGCCCACACGGCGGAACGTTCCCGACCTCGTCGCTGGATCCCGCCGCGCGTCCACGGCCATCCTCGTGGCCTCTCCCGAAGCTCATCGGGGTACTTCCTCGGTGCCGCCATGCTCCTCATCCTCCCGTGGGTTCAGAGCCTCCCCAGACCCGGGGCGATTCAGACTGCAGGAAGTAGTTGTCCTGGTGCATCGCCTGGCCGCGGGCGCCCGGGGGCTTGAAGTAGAACATCGACTGGGTCGCCCACACGGGGCCCACCACTTCAGCCACGCGGCCCATCACGCGCTGCTCGAGCGACCAGCGCCGGGCGAGTCTGCCCGGGGCGTGGTCGCCGCGATGGGGCTGGATCATGCGGGGGTAGGCGCGCGCGGATCGCCCTCGGGCGTCTCGTCGAAGGCGCCGCCGGCGCCGTCAGTCTCTATGTGGGAGGTGAAGGCCTCCCGCGGCTCGGCGACCTCCTCGGCGGTGAGCACGCCGCGCAGGTGCACGGCGCCGCCGGTCTCGTAGGCCGCGGCGAGGCGAGCGGGGTCCGCGGTGTCGGCGGGGAGGATCTCGAGTCCGGGGGTCGTCGGGGCGGGGCTGGTGCCGGCGGTGTTCATGATGCAAGTCTGGGCACCCCGGTCGATGCCGACCAGGTGCGAGGAGGGCGGAGACATGGACGATCCTGCTGCGCGGCGCCAGGTGCCCGCCGTCGAGCTCCCGGCCCCGGAGACCGGCCGCGTGCTCGTCGGCGAGCCGCAGCAGGAGGCGGACTACCGGGTGCGCCGCTCCCGGGGCACGACCGACTGGTCGCTGCTCGCGCACACCGTGGCCGGCGCCGGCCTCGTCCACTCGGCAGACGGCGTCTCCCTGACCACCTCCACCGGCCAGAGCGTGCTGATCCGCCCCGGCACCCTCCAGGACTACGGCACGGATCCCGCCGCGGGCGGCTGGCACCTGCTCTACGTCCATGTGCATCCGCCGGCGCCGTGGCTCGCGCCGCTGGACTGGCCCGAGGCCGCGGACGGTCTGCTCACCATCCGTCTCGGCGCGGCCGTCGACGCCCGCGTGCAGGCAGGCGCGCACGGCCGCCCGCGCCGCACGCCTGGCCGTCGGCCGCTCCGAGCTGTTCACGTTGAACGGGATCGAGGAGGCGCTGCTCTGGTACGACACTCAGAACCCGCGCCGGCGGCGGGTGGACGAGCGGGTGCTCGCGGGTGCTCGAGCACATCGACGCGCATCTGGACGAGGAGCTCACTGCGCCGCGGCTCGCGCAGGTCGCCCACCTCTCCCCCTCGCGGCTCGCGCACCTGTTCACCGCGCAGACGGGCACGCCGCTGCGCGGCTACGTCGAGGCGCGCGGATGGAGGCCGCCGCGAGGTCGCTGGAGATGACCCCGGACCCTGTCGCCGAGGTCGCGCGGCGGGTCGGGTTCGCCGATCCGCTGTACTTCTCGCGCCGCTTCCGGGCGCGCGCGGGGCTGAGCCCGTCGGCCCATCGGGCGCGGCATCGGACCGGCTGAACACAGGCCGATGAGAACGGCCCCTCCCGCGCCGCCGCGAAGCGGGCCGGAGGGGCCGTCGAAGAGCGCCGACGCGGACGTCGGCCGGGACTCAGGAGTCGATGACCACGGCCATCACCGCGGGCTCGCGGCGGTAGGTGCGGCGCAGGTGATTGGTGACGGTGTCGACCACGATCTGCTCGATCTCGGCGATGTCGTCGATCTTGTCGGCCTTCGACTGCGCGAGTGCCTTCTCGACCTGCGCGGCGGCGCCCTCGAAGGTCTTCTTGTCGTGCACGAAGCCCTTGGTGAGGAACTCGACCGGCTCGACCGGCTTGTGGGTCTTGGGGTCGATCAGCGCGACCACCGTGACCACGCCGCCGCCGGCGAGCATGCGGCGCTCGGCGAGGGTGTCCTCGGTGGCGGTGCCGATGGTCTGGCCGTCCACGTAGACGAGGCCTGCGTCGACCTTGCCGGCGACCTTGATCTTCCCGTCCACGAGGTCCACGACCACGCCGTCGAAGCCGACGACCACGCGGTCCTCGGGCACACCGGTCTTCCGGGCGAGGTCGGCGTTGGCGTGCAGGTGCTTGGACTCGCCGTGCACCGGCAAGACGTTCTTCGGCCCCACGATGTTGTAGCAGTACACGAGCTCGCCGGCGCTTGCGTGGCCGGAGACGTGCACCTTCGCGTTGCCCTTGTGGACGATGTTCGCGCCGAGGTCGATGAGCTTGTTGATGATCCCGTAGATCGCGTTCTCGTTGCCGGGGATCAGCGAGGAGGCCATCAGCACGGTGTCGCCCTCGCCCACCTGGATCTGGTGGTCGCCGTTGGCCATGCGCGCCAGCGCCGCCATCGGCTCGCCCTGGGAGCCGGTGCAGATCAGGGTGATCTTGTGATCGGGCATCGACTGGATCTTGCGGAAGTCGACGACCAGGCCCTTGGGGATGGAGAGGTAGCCGAGCTCGCGCGCGATCTTCATGTTGCGCACCATCGAGCGGCCCACGAAGGCCACCTTGCGGCCGTTGGCGTGGGCGGCGTCGAGCACCTGCTGGATGCGGTGGACGTGGCTGGCGAAGCTCGAGACGATCACGCGCCGCGGCGAGGTCGCGAAGACCCGGTCGATCGCGGGGGTGAGGTCCCGCTCGCTCATCGTGAAGCCGGGGACCTCGGCGTTGGTCGAGTCGGTGAGGAACACGTCCACACCCTCCTCGCCGAGGCGCGCGAAGGCGCGCAGGTCGGTGATGCGACCGTCCAGCGGGAACTGGTCCATCTTGAAGTCGCCGGTATGCGGCGACGGAGCCGGCGGAGGTGCGGATGAACACCGCCAGGGAGTCCGGGATGGAGTGGTTCACCGCGACGAACTCGAGGTCGAACGGCCCCGCCTTCTGGCGGTCCCCGGCCTTGACCTGCATGGTCTTCGGGGTGATGCGATGCTCCTTGAGCTTCGCGGTGATGAAGGCGAGGGTCAGCTCCGAGCCGTACAGCGGGATGTCGGCCCGCTCCTTGAGGAGGTACGGGACGCCGCCGATGTGGTCCTCATGGCCGTGGGTGAGCACGATGCCGACGATGTCGTCGAGGCGGTCGCGGATCGAGGTGAAGTCCGGCAGGATCACGTCGATGCCGGGCTGGTGGTCCTCCGGGAAGAGCACGCCGATGTCGACGATGAGCGGCTTTCCGTGGTGCTCGAACACGGTCATGTTGCGGCCGACCTCGCCGAGGCCGCCGAGCGGGGTGATGCGCAGGCCGTTCTTGGCCAGGCGAGGAGGAGCGGACAGCTTGTTGCGGGCAGCTACCTGCATAAGGGATTCACAATCGTCGAAGGGACAGGGACTGAGGTCTCGGGCGCCGCGCGCGTCCCCTCGCGGGGTGCAGCGATCAGCACACGGTTCACCGTACGGCAGAAGAGGACATCTCCCCCACCCCTGGGCGCAAACACTCGATCTTGTCACTCTGACAGCGGGGCCACGGGAGCGGCCGACGGGCGGGGCCGGTGACCGGGGCGGCCGGCGGACGCTCGCTCGCGGCGCATCCCGCGACCGAGGGAGATCTCGGCCGCCCGGCGACCGACGGCGGCACCCTCAGCCGGCGAGGCGCTCGAGAAGAGCGTCGAGGGAGCGCTCGGCGCGGAAGGCATGCCCGCCCGGGTGACGACGAGCTCGGGCGGGACGGCACCCCGCGCCTCCCACACCGGTGGGAGAAGGGAGAAGGCCTCGCGGGTCGCGATGATCGGGAACAGGGGGTCGCGCTCCCCCGCCTCGATCACCAGCGGGCGCGGGGCGATCAGTGCGGCGATGTCCGCCATCTCGAGCTCGGGCAGCAGGCCGGGGACGATGTTGCAGGGGCAGTGCCGGATCGAGGCGAGGCTCGCCTGGAAAGTGCAGAAGTAGGTCGCGACCAGCGCCGCGGAGATCGTCTCGTCGGCCGCGGCCAGCAAGCAGGGCGACCGCCCCTCCCCGGATCCGCCGGCGACGGCGACCCGCTCGGGGTCCACGCCCGGCAGGGCGCGCGCCGCCTGGACGGCGGCGCGAGCGTCGGCGACGCGGCGGCCGATGACCGGCCGGCCGTGCAGCAGGTGCCGGGCCGCGTCGATCTCGCAGGTCTTCTCCTCTGGCGCCCATGGAGCGCCGCCCGGCGGGGGCGGGACTCGGCGCCGGCCGAAGCTGATCATCTCCGGGCACAGCACGGTCAGCCCGGCGCGGGCGAGCTTGTGGGCGAGGGCGTCGTGGGACTCGTCGGCCGGATCGGTCGCGACCAGCGCGTCGATGCCGCGTCCGTGCCCGGCGACGAGGACGACGCCGGCGCCGGTGTCGTGCTCGGGCGCGGGACGCAGGAGGAACGCCGGGATCACGTCGGGGTCGGCGCCCGGCTCCGCGCCGGGCTCCCCGCACGGAGCGAGCAGCTGCACCTCGACCGGGCCGTCGTCCGACGGGGCCGACGGCACAGCGGCAAGGCGCCCCTCCGTCGTGGTGGGGTCGAGACCCAGCAGGGAGCGGAGGCGCTCGCGGCGCTCCTCCGCACCACCGGCCGACGCACCGGGCCTCTCCACTCTCGCGCCCTGCCGGGGCTGGTCGGCGCCGCGGTCAGGCGAGGTCAAGCCGCACCGTCGCGAAGGAGTGCGGCGGCAGGGTCACCTCGAGTCCCCGCTCGTGCTCGCGCACGTCCGTCAGCGGCACCGGGGAGACCGCCTCCGGCCGCTCGGGGGTGTTGTGCGCGGCGGTCGACGCGCCGGTCAACACAGTCGCCTCATGGCCTACGACCTCGCGGCCGCGCAGGTCCAGGACGAGGGTGCGAGGCTCGTCGGCCGAGAGGTTCGACAGCGAGACGAGCGCCGCCCCCTCGTCGACCCGCAGCGAGGCGGAGGCGGAGACCAGCGGCGCTGGTCGGCCGTCGACCTCCTGCACCTCCTCGGGAAGCAAGCAGGTGGGCGTCGAGCGCAGCGGCGTCCTGGTGCCCGGCGTTCATCGCGAAGACGTGGTACGTCGGGGTGAGCACCAGCGCGCCGGAATCCGGATCGGTGAGGATCATCGCCTGCAAGACGTTCACGGTCTGGGCGATGTTCGCCATGAGCGACCGGTCCGCGTGGCGGTGGAAGCCGTCGAAGTGGATGCCCGCCACGAGCGCGTCGCGCACGGTGTTCTGCTGGTACAGGAAGCCGGGGTTCGTGCCGGGCTCGACGTTCCACCAGGTGCCCCATTCGTCGAACACCAGCCCGACCTTCTTGTGCGGGTCGTGGCGGTCCATGACGGTGGCGTGGCGGGCCACCAGCTCCTCGGCGCGGGCGGCGCGGGAGAGGGTCAGGTACCACTCCTCGTCGCTGAAGTCGGTGGCGTCGCCCTTGTCCTCCCAGGGCCCGGACATCGTGTAGTAGTGCAGCGAGATCGCCTGGAAGGGACCGGGCCGGCCGTCACGGCCCTCGAGGCCGTCGATCGCGCGCATCAGCGCCTCGGTCCAGGCGTAGTCGTCCACGTTCGCGCCGGCGGCGATGCGGGTGACCTGGTTGTCGCCGTGGTCGCGCACATAGGTGGCGTACTGGCGAGCCAGCGCGGCGTAGTCCTCGGCGCGCATGTT
This sequence comes from Brachybacterium sp. GPGPB12, assembly GCF_038396325.1. Lineage (NCBI taxonomy): Bacteria > Bacillati > Actinomycetota > Actinomycetes > Micrococcales > Dermabacteraceae > Brachybacterium > Brachybacterium sp. GPGPB12. The sequence goes on from NZ_CP149573.1 coordinate 2,040,699, forward strand.
CCCGCCGCGACCCCAGGCCTCGTTGCCGATGCCGAAGAACGGCACCTGCCACGGCTCGTCGCGGCCGTTCTCGCGCCGCGGCGCCGCCATCGGGGGGTCGTCGGCGCGGGTGAGGTACTCGATCCAGTCGCTCATCTCCCGCACCGTGCCGGAGCCGACGTTGCCGTTGACGTACGCCTCGGTGCCGAGTAGCTCGACGAGGTCCATGAACTCGTGGGTGCCGAAGGAGTTGTCCTCGACGATGTCGCCCCAGTGGGAGTTGACCATGCGGGGGCGGTCCTGGCGCGGGCCGATGCCGTCGCGCCAGTGGTAGTCGTCGGCGAAGCGACCGCCGGGCCAGCGCAGGTTCGGGATCCGCAGGGCGCGCGCGCCTCGACCACGTCGGTGCGGATGCCGCGCAGGTTCGGGATCTCGGAGTCCTCGCCCACGTAGAAGCCGCCCTAGATGTTGCGGGTCATGACGTTGTGGACGCTGGCCGGGGATGAGGGAACGGGCCCCGTGACCGGCACGATGGGTGGTGTCTAAGCAACCATCTCGCAGGAGGGGACCCGTTCCGTGACCCACCGTAATGCCCCGCTGACGACGCTTGGAAGGCAGCGAGCCGTCGGCCAGGTGATCGGGAGAGGCCGTCCGATCGCGCACGTCGCCGCGGAGTTCCACATCTCCCGTTCGACCCTGTCGAAGTGGGTCGGCCGCTACCGGGAGCATGGCGAGGTCGGTTTGCAGGATCGCTCCAGCGCGCCAATGAAGCGACCCACCCGGCTCCCGGTCTGGGTGCTCGAGCTGATCGAGTCCTGGCGACGGGAGAAGAAGTGGTCCGCCCGTCGGATCGCCCGCGAACTCACCGACGGCCACGGCTTCGCATGCGCGTGCGGACGGTGACTCGTTGGCTGGACCGGCTCGGGTTGAACCGGGTCCGGGACATCACCCCGGACGGAGAGAACCTCCGCCGACCTGGGAAGATCCATGCCCGCTATCCCGGGCACATGGTCCACATGGACGTGAAGAAGATCGGCAAGCTCCGCGACGGCGGCGGGTGGTGGGCGCATGGGCGAGGTTCCGTGCAGGACAAGAAGAAGCACTCCCAGCGGATCGGTTACACCTACCTCCACTCGATCATCGACGGGTTCTCCCGCCTGGCCTACACCGAAGCACTCGAGGACGAGAAAGCCGCGACGACCATCGCGTTCTTCCACCGAGCCCGGGCGTTCTTCACCGCGCACGGCATCACGCGGATCTCCCGTCTGATCACCGACAACGGCAGCAACTACACCGCCAAGGCATTCCGACGGTCAACCAGGGCGTTCATCGGCCGGCACCAGCGCACCAGGATCTACACGCCCCGGCACAACGGGAAGGTCGAGCGCTACCAGCGGCTCATGACCGACGAATGCCTCTACGCCCGCGCCTACGACTCAGAGAACGAGCGGCGAGACGCGATCAGGATCTGGGTCCACCACTACGACTACCATCGCCCGCACACCGCCTGCAGCGATCAGCCCCCAGCCTCACGACTCCATACCGGCGTCGATAACGTCATGGCCAACTACACCTAGATGCGGCGTCCCAGGTGCTCGGCGAAGTGGCCGTAGAGGTGGCGGGAGATCGTGGCGCCGGGCAGGTCCAGGTCGATCACGACGCGGGCGGGCCCGTCGGTCGCTCCGGTGCGCGGGGCGAGCGGGCGGTCGCCGGTCGAGGTCGGGACGAGGGCGCCGACGAGGCCGGTGGTCAGGGTGCGGGCGGTCATCGAGGGCTCCTCGGGGTGGCGGGGTGGCGATGGGCATCGGCCCGGCCGGGGGCGCTCCACCCGGCCGGACCGCGTCAGGAGGTCAGGCCGTGCGGGCCAGACGGATCATCGACCAGGAGATCGCGGGCGGCGTGCCGACGAGGCGGTCGCCGTCGAGGGTGACCGAGTCGTTCGGTGCGGGCACGACGGTCTCGGGCGCGTCCTGGGTGTTCGCGGCGTAGGGGTCCTCGTGATGGAGGGTGACGGCCTCGACCAGCTCGAGATCGCCGAAGCCGGCGAGGTCCGCCTCCAGCGCCTGCTCGCCCTCGGGTCCGCGGTTGACGACGAACAGGGTCAGCGCGCCGGACTCCTCGTCCCAGGTCCCCACCGCGTCGGCCGCGGAGCTCTCGCCGAAGCGGGTGTTCTCGAAGCTCGGGGCGGTCACGCGCACGTCGAGCACCTGTCCGGCCGCGTGGCGGGAGGTGAGCGCAAAGGGGTGGAAGGTGGTCTGCTTCCAGGCCTCCCCGCCGGGTGCGGTCATGATCGGGGCGATGACGTTGACCAGCTGGGCGAGGGACGCGGAGGCGACGCGGTCGCTGTGGCGCAAAGCAGGGAGATCAGCAGGTTGCCGAAGACGACGGCGTCCATCGCGCTGTAGGTGTCCTCGAGCGGCACCGGCGCGACCGGCCAGTCGTCACCGCTGGGCGGGCGGGACTCGGCGCGGTGCTGATACCAGATGTTCCACTCGTCGAAGCTGATCATGATGCGCTTGTCGCGCTTGAGCTTGGCGCGCACGTGATCGGCGGTCGCGACGACGGAGTCGATGAAGTGGTCCATGTCGTCGGCCGAGGCGAGGAAGGAGGCCTGGTCGCCGTCCTTCTCCGAGTAGTACGCGTGGGCGGAGATCATGTCGACCAGGTCGTAGGACTCGGTGAGGACCGTGTTCTCCCAGGCCGCGAAGGTCTCCATCTGCGAGCTGGAGGAGCCGCAGGCGATCAGCTCGAGCTCCGGGTCCTCCTGGCGCATGAGGCGAGCGGCCTCGGTGGCGACCCGCGCGTACTCCTCGGCGGTCTTGTGCCCGGCCTGCCAGGGGCCGTCCATCTCGTTGCCCAGGCACCACATGCGGATGCCGTAGGGCTCGGCGTGGCCGTTCTCGGCGCGCTGGTCCGAGTACGCGATGCCGCGGGGGGCGTTCGCGTACTGGAGCACGTCGAGCGCCTCCTCGATCCCGCGGGTGCCGAGGTTCACCGCGTACATCGGCTCGACCTCGGCCTTGCTCGCCCAGGTCATGAACTCGTCGAGCCCGACGGTGTTGGGCTCTGTGGAGTGCCAGGCGAGGTCGTGGCGGGCGGGGCGCTCCTCGACCGGGCCCACGCCGTCCTCCCAGCGGTAGCCGGAGACGAAGTTGCCGCCCGGGTAGCGCACGGAGCTCACGCCGAGCTCGCGGGTCAGGGCGAGCACGTCGGTGCGGAAGCCGTCCTCGTCGGCCGAGGGGTGGTCCGGCTCGAAGATGCCGGTGTAGACGCGACGGCCGAGGTGCTCGACGAAGGCGCCGAAGGTGCGGCGGCGCACGGGTGCGACCTGGAAGGACGGGTGCAGGGTGAGGGTGACGGGCGAAGACATCGGTGTCGGCATCCTTGAGGTGGGGCGGGCCGGCGGTGCGGCGCCGGAGCGGCGATCGACGGCGGAGCGAGGGAGCGGCGCGGTCGTGCCACCGGGCGGCACCGCCCGGCGCGACGACCGCTTCTACAACGTTGCAAACATGCTTCCACAGGCCCGCCTCCCCGTCAACGGCATCCCGCGGCTCCCGGACTGCTGCAGAAACGGGACTCCAGCGGCACGCTGAGCCGCTCAGCCTCGCGGCGTGCCGCTGCAGTCCCCTTTCTGCTGACACCCCGCCCCGGCGCTCTCGACACGACCTCCGTCACCCCGGCGCCCCGCCCGCCCTGGACGGTGCGAGAATCGACCTCATGCCCTCGAGCCCCGCGACCCGCCGCCGACGTCCGCCGTCGCTGCGCGACGTCGCCGAGCTCGCGGGCGTCTCGATCAAGACCGTCTCCAACGTGGTCAACGACTACCCCCACGTGAAGGACTCCACCCGCGAGAAGGTGCGCGAAGCGATCCTGCAGGTGGGCTACCGCCCCCAGGTCGCGGCGCAGCGAGCTGCGCACCGGGGCGAGCGGCATGATCACCCTCGCCGTCCCCTCGCTGGACTTCTCCTACTTCTCGAACCTCGCCCAGCAGTTCATCGAGGTGGCGCAGGAGCGCGGGCAGACGATCCTGTCGCACTCGACCTCCGGAGGGCGCGAGGCGGAGCGGACCGTGCTCGAGGGGTTCAAGCGCGTGCTCGGCGACGGGGTCATCTTCAACCCGCTGATGCTCGAGGAGGAGCTGTTCGCACGGATGGAGCGCACCAGCCAGCCCACCGTGTTCATCGGCGAGCACCTCCCCGAGACCCTCCCCCAGGGCAGCGACTACGTGCGCATCGACAACGTCGGCGCCGCATACGAGGCGACCTCGCACCTGATCGCGCAGGGCCGTCGGCGCCTGGCGTTCATCGGCGCGATCGACACCGCCCAGGGCAAGCGGCCCCACTCCTCCGGGACGTTGCGGCGCGACGGCTTCCTCGCGGCGCTGGATGCGCACGGCCTCGGCGGCGATCCCGCCCGGATCCAGGTGGTGGACGACTGGCGGCGCGAGGACGGCTTCGACGGGGCGCGCGAGCCGCTCGCTCGCCATCCGGAGGTCGACGGGATCGTCTGCGGCAACGACGATCTCGCCACCGGCGCGCTCGCCATGCCGCGCCGCCTGGGCCGGCGCGTGCCCGAGGACGTCGCCGTGATCGGCTACGACGACACCCCCGACAGCCCTTTCACCATCCCCTCGCTGTCCACCATCGCGCCGGACAAGCTCACCCTCGCCGCGACCGCGCTGGACCTGCTCGCCGAGCGGATTCAGGGCTACGACGGCCCGCCCCGCACGATCGACACGCCGTACTCGCTGGTCGTGCGCGAGTCCACGGAGCCGGTTGCCGTCGAGGCGTCGCCGGAGGCACCCACCCCGTCGGCGGCCGCCGGAGCCGCCCCGTCGGCCGCTCCCCCGGCTCCCCGCGCCGTCCTGCCCGAGCCCGAACCCAATGCCCGCCCCGAGAACGAGGAGCTCCCCCGGTGACGATCCCGACCCCCTACGAGGACCTGCTGCGCGAGGTCCTGGAGACCGGCCACGCCAAGGGCGACCGCACCGGCACCGGCACCCGCGGCCTCTTCGGCAAGCAGATCCGCTACGACCTCTCGCAGGGATTCCCGCTGGTCACGACTAAGCGCGTGCACACCCGCTCGATCATCGTGGAGCCGCTGTGGTTCCTGCGCGGGGACACGAACATCGGCTATCTCCACGAGCACGACGTGACGATCTGGGACGAGTGGGCGGACGAGAACGGCGACCTCGGCCCGATCTACGGGGCGCAGTGGCGCTCCTGGCCCACCCCCGACGGCGGCGTGATCGACCAGATCACCGACGTGGTCGAGCAGATCCGCACCAACCCCGAATCGCGGCGCCTGATCGTCTCGGCCTGGAACCCGGCCGACATCCCGCAGATGGCGCTCGCGCCCTGCCACGCCCTGTTCCAGTTCGAGGTGCACGACGGGAAGCTCTCCTGCCAGCTGTACCAGCGCAGCGCCGACCTGTTCCTCGGCGTGCCCTTCAACATCGCCAGCTACGCGTCGCTCACGCACTTGGTCGCCCAGCAGACCGGTCTCGAGGTAGGCGACTTCGTGTGGACCGGCGGGGACTGCCACATCTACGACAACCACGTCGAGCAGGTGGAGCGGCGGCTCTCCCGCGAGCCGTACCCTTACCCCGAGTCGCGCCTGAACCGCCGGCCCGACTCGATCCTCGAGTACGAGCCCGAGGACATCGAGATCGTCGGCTACCAGCACCACCCGGGCATCAAGGCACCGGTGGCGGTGTGAGCGCGGCCGACGGGACGGGCGCACCGCGGATCGGCATGATCTGGGCACAGGCGCGCGGCGGGGTGATCGGCTCGGGCGGCACCATGCCCTGGCACCTGCCCGAGGACCTGAAGCACTTCAAGCGCACCACCTCCGGCTCCCCCGTCGTGATGGGGCGGCGCACCTGGGAGTCCTTCCCGCCGAGGTTCCGCCCCCTGCCGGGGCGGACGAACATCGTCATCACCCGCGACGACTCCCTCGACCTGCCGGGCGCGGTGCGCGCCCGCTCGCCGCCGGAGGCGCTCGAGCTCGCCGCGACCGAGGCCGGCCCGACAGGGACCACCTGGGTGATCGGCGGCGGCTCGATCTACGCCGACGCGATCGAGGTCGCCGAGCGCCTGGTCGTCACCGAGATCGACCTCGAGGTCGACGGGGACACCCTCGCCCCCGCGATCCCCTCGGAGTTCACAGTCGCCTCCGTCGATCCCGCAGAAGGCTGGCACGAGGCCGCGAGCGGCCTGCGCTACCGGTTCCTCACCTACTCGCGCTGAGCCGCGCCTGGTCGGCGAGGAACTCTGCCGCGGCGCGCCACGGCGCGGAGTCGGGCACCGGAGCACCGGACGCCGGACGCCGGACGCCGGACGCCGGACGCCGGACGCCGCGGTCTACTCGCCCGAGGCGGCGCCGACGAGCGACCCGGCCGCCGGCGGCTCCTCGACCACCGCGCCGTCGACCAGCATCTCGGCGCCGGGGATCTGCGCGTCGCGGGAGGTGGTGATCTCCCAGGCGCGGTCCAGCAGGGCGCCGAGCAGGCGGGGAAGCGGGCGGCGAGGCCGTCGGCCCCGTCGTCCGCGAGCGTGTCCCGCGGCGCGACCGCGCCGACCGCGGCCATGGCCATGCCCTGGCCGTACAGCGGGGTGAACATCGCGGCGGAGTCGCCGATGTGGACGAGGCCTGCGGGGCCGTCGGTCGTCTCCTCCCAGAGCTGGCGGTGGGCGCCCGCGGCCTTCGCGACCGACGGCTCCCCCACCGGCTCCGCGCCCTCGAGGGCGCTGTCCAGGGCGTCGGCGGTCTCCCGCTCAGGCAGCAGCGCGACCATGTCCAGCAGGCCCTCGAGATCGGTGGGCGGCTGGTGGCGGGCGGTGCCGGCGATGGAGAGGATGTGCTCGTCGGCCCCGCACGGCTCGAGGTCGATCGTGAAGGGGCTGTTGCCGGTCGCCGGTCGCCCGAGAGACTCGGCGCCCTCGGGCATCGCGCCCTCGCGCAGGCGCAGGCGCTGCGAGGTGTAGGCGACGTGGACGCGGGTGCCGAGGGTGCGCGGGCGCTCGAACCCGAGGCCCTCGACCCAGGTGGCGGCGCGGTCGCTGCGCCCGGCCGCATCGACGACGAGGTCGCCGTGCGGCTCGCCGGCGTCCCCGCCGCGGAGCCGCACGCCGGTCACGGTGCGCTTGTCGTCGCTGGTCAGGAGTCCGCCGACGGCGCCCTGGACCGCCTCGACGCCGGGCAGGGCGAGCACGCGGCGACGGACCACGCCCTCGAGGACGGGGCGGGTGAGCCACAGGGTGCCGGGCTCGTCGACGTCCGGGGCGTCGTGCTCGTCGGTCCCGAGCGGGCCGTCGGCGGCGGCGGGGGCACCCTCGCTCGGGGTCGCCTCGTCGAGCACGGGGTCCGCCTCGCGGGCGGCGCGCGAGGCGGCACCGGCGGCGAGGAGATCCTCGCGCAGGCCCGGCAGGAGCTCCTCCATCTGCGCCTCGCCGAGGGCGAGCAGGCGGTGGACGGTCCCGCCCTGGGGCACGCCGCGGCGCGGGGCGAAGGCGTCGGGCCCGTCGACCGGCGCAGGTCGCGGTCGACGATCGTGACGCGGGCGCTGTGCGGGGCGAGGGCCGCGGCGGCGAGCAGTCCGGCCATGCTCCCGCCCATCACGATCGAGTGCTCGAGAGTCGTCATGGGTCGCCTCCTGCGGGACGGGGCCGCCGCCCGTCGGCGACCGTCCCTCCATCCCAGGCCAGGGACGGGAGGTAAGGCAAACCTCTGTGATCTTTGCGGCGTTCCCAGGGCCGGTGTCAGCTCCCCAGGGCCGCGGTCGCCTCCCCGGGGCCGACGACGGGACGCCTCGGCAGGACCCGCAGCGAGGGCGGATCCTCCCCCACCGCGAGCTCGCGCAGATGCATGTACCGGCCGCTGGCCGCGTCGTCCCAGGCGTGGAACGCGATGAGCGGGCGACCGTCGGGGCCCTGGGTGCAGGAGTTGTGTCCAGGACCGATGAACTCCTCGTCCGTGCGCAGGAGCACGTCCTCTCCCGCCTCCGGCACCGTCCACGGCCCCTCGGGCGAACGGGACCAGGCCCACGCGGTGCGATAGCCCGGCCCCCGCCAGGACCCGCCGGAGAAGGCCATCAGCAGCGACCCCCCGGCGAGCAGGACGTGCGGTCCCTCGAGCGTGTGCCAGTCCAGCACCTGCCCGTACATCTCGCGGTCGTGGGCGAAGACCTGCCAGTCCGCATATGGAGCGAGCACCTCGTGGATCGGGCCGAGCACGGTGGGGGTGAGCGGCTCGGCGCCGGCGAGGTGGGTGCCGGGACGCTCGTGGTCCAGCACGTCGCGGGCGAAGAACAGCCACCAGCGCCCGTCGGGCAGGCGGCACGGCGAGGCGTCGATCGCGAACGGCTCCTCGGGGGTGAGCACCGCACCCTGATCCTGGAACGGGCCCTCGGGCGCGTCGGCCCGGGCGACCCGCACCCGGTGGCCGCGGTCTCCGTGGCCGACGGAGTAGTACATCCACCAGGCACCGTCGCGCTCGCACACCTCGGGCGCCCAGTACGACTCCCCCGCCTCGGGGCCGAGCGCTTCGAGGACGTTCCCGATCCCGCGCCAGGAGTCGAGGTCCTCCGAGAACGCGGCGGGCACCGCCCTCCCGTCCCGGACGGGCCCCGTGCCGTAGGCGATCCAGCCTCCCGGCACGCGGACCACGTCCGGATCGGCCAGCGGCACCTCCCAGGCGGGGACGGCGCGGCTCATCCCTTTAGGCCCGTCGCCGCGATGCCCGCCACCAGGTAGCGCTGGAGCACGAAGAACACCAGCAAAGCACCGGGATGAGGCTCACCGTCGCCGCCATGAACAGGCCCCCGTAGTCGAAGGTCTGCGCGGTGAGGAAGGAGGACAGGTAGATCTGCACCGTCATCGCGTTCTGCCCGTCGCCGGCGACCACCAGCGGCCACAGGAACGCGTTCCAGGAGCCGATGAGCCCCAGCACGGTCAGCGCGGAGGCGAACGGCAGGGTGTTGGGGAAGACCACTCGGAAGAAGGTGCGGAAGAATCCCGCGCCGTCGATGTACGCGGCCTCCTCGATCTCCCGGGGGAAGTTCACGTAGAACTGCCGGAACAGGAACACGTTGAACGCACTGAACAGGCCCGGGACGATGAGGCCCTGCGGCGTCCCGATCCAGCCCAGCGACGCGACGATGATGAAGTTCGGGACGAACGCCGTGGTCGCCGGGACCAGCAGCACCACGATGACCAGGGTGAACATCGGCTTCGCGGCCCGGTTCGGGATGCGCACGAGCGCATAGCCCGCGAGCGAGGCGATGAGGATCGACAGCGAGGTGGAGACCACCGCCATGATCGCCGAGTTCATGAGCGCATCGAGATAGCGCGGGTCCGCGAACAGCTCGGGGATCCGGCGCCACTGCGGGTCGCTCGGCCAGAACACGAAGTCCTGCGAGTAGATCTCCTCGTTCGTGGACAGGGCAGTCTTCACCATCGCGTAGAACGGGATCAGGAAGATCAGCGCGAGCACGGAGGCGACGGCATAGCGCAGGACGCGCCCGGCGCCGCTGCGCCGCTGACCGACGATGTGCGCTGGGCGGTCATCGCGCTCCCTCCTGCGGGGTGACCGCGGGCCGACGCAGCGACCTGCGCAGGAGACCGAAGCGTCCGCCGCGCCGGTCGTCGTCGGACCCGAAGCCCACCAGCCACGTCTGCAGCGACCCGGCGATCACCATGATCGCGGTGAGCACCAGGGCGCCGGCCGAGCCGCGACCGAAGTCCTGCTCGCGGCCCGAGCGCGATGTTGTACAGGTACACCAGCGGCGGCCGCGTCTCGGGGTTGTTGCCGGTGAGGTTGTAGAACTCGTCGAAGGCCTGGAAGGCCGCGATGAGCAGGAGCAGCAGCACCGCCGCGGAGGTGGTGCGCAGCTGCGGCAGGGTGATCAGGCGGAACATGCGGAACCCGCCGGGGCTGAGCCCGTCCACCGCCGCCGCCTCGTACAGCTGGGTGGGGATCGCCTGCAGGCCTGCGAGGAACAGCAAGATGTAGAAGCCGACCTGCGACCAGAGCCGCACGCTGACCAGCACGATCCACCAGTACGGGGAGGCGGAGAGCCAGGAGGAGACCGACTCCATCCCGAGGACGCCGAGGACCTGGTTGACCACACCGGACTCCAGGCCGTTGAACAGCGACAGCCGCCACACCACGCAGGCGACGACGTAGCTGCAGGCGGTGGGCAGGAAGAACACCGAGCGAAAGAACATCTGGAAGCGCGGCAGGCCGTTGACCAGCACCGCAAGGGCCAGCGAGGACGCCATCGTCACCGGCACGATGAACAGTGCGAAGACGATGAAGGTGCGCAGGGACTGCAGGAACGCCGTGTCGACGAGGAAGCCGCGGAAGTTGTCCAGGCCGATGAACTTCGTGGGCAAGACGGTGCCGCGCGCCTCGAACAGGCTCAGGGTCCCGCCCCAGATCAGCGGCAGGATCGTGAAGACGAGCAGGCCCACCAGGAACGGGGTGAAGAACAGCCAGAACGCGAGGCCGCTGCCCTTGATCCTGGTGGGACCGGTGCGGGCCGCTCGCGCCGGGGCGGCGGCCCGCACCTCGGTCGAGGCGCTCACGACCCGATCGCCCGGTTGCTGGCCTCCTCGGCCTTCGCCAGCTCCTCGGCGGGGTCGGCGCCGTTCTTGAGGATGTTGCTGACCGCGTCCGAGTGCGGGGTGCTGATGTCACCGGTCCACTCGGGCGGGCCGGTCACGCCCATGTCCTTGGCCATGGTCGCGATCTCGAGGCCGTTGCCCTCCTTGAGCGCCTCGGCCTGCTCGGCCACGGCGGTGATCGGCGGGATGTGGAAGCCGTAGCTGAGCGCCCAGTCGGTCTGGGACTCGGTCTGATCGATCCACAGCCACTTCGCGAACTCCTTGGCCGCGTCGATCTTCTCGCTGTTGCCGGCGACCTGCTCGTTCCACGAGCCCATGAACGCGACCTGGCGCCCGTCCGCGCCGACGGCGGGATGGGGGAAGACGCCGATGTCGTCCAGTTGCTCCTCGAGGGCCGGCGGCGCCCAGCGGCCGCCCCAGGTGATCGCGGAGAGCCCGGCGGCGAAGGCCGCGGGATCGGCCCAGTCCGAGGGCGCGCCGGTCAGCAGCACCCCGTCCTCGATCATCTGCTGGACGGCGCCGAGCCCCTCGGCGTAGCCGGGCGTGTTGTAGGCGACGGCATCCTTCGCCTCGTTCATCGGGGAGCCGCCGGCCGCCCAGACCATCGCCCAGGAGTTCGCATCGAAGTTGTTGCCGAGGAACAGGCCCTTCTGGTCGGGCGTCGTGAGCTCGGTGGCGGCGGCGACGAGGTCGTCCCAGGTCTCCGGCGGCTGGATGCCAGCCTTCTCGAACAGGCTCTTGCGGTAGTAGAAGTGCTGGGGATCAAGGATCATCGGGATGCCCCAGATCTTGCCGTCGATCGTGACGGGTCCGAGGGACGCCTCGTTGAACTGGTCCTTGACCGGCTCCATGACGTCGGTGAGGTCGACGTAGCGGCCCTGCTCGGCCTGGTCCACGGCGATGGCGTTGTTCTCGAACACGTCCACGCCGCCGCCGGAGAGCGGCGCGGTGGAGAGCCGCGCCGCGTAGTCGCCGGTGACCCAGTTGACGTTCACCGTCGCCTTGTCGTACCCCTCGACATACTTCTTCACGGCCTCCTGCGTGCCGTCCTCGCCGTACTGGTGGTACCACTGCGAGAGCGTCTCGCCACCACCGCCTCCGCCGGTGTCGGTGAGGCCGCCGGTGTTACCGCCGCACGCGGCGAGCGTGCCGCCGGCGAGGGCGACGCCGCCGAGGCCGAGGGCGCCGCGCCGGGAGAGCCGGCGGGATCGGGGGAGCCGGGAAGAGCAGCGTTGCGGGTCATAGCCATCTCCTGTGATGTGCCAGGTCGTCGTCGGGGCGACGCAAGACCGCGCCGTCGCGGTGCTGACCCAAGTTTAACGTTGTAAAGAGTGCCCTGCATCACATCTCTGCAACAGATGCGGGAGGGACCGACGTCGGTGCGCCTGTGCGCGGTTCAGCCCTTCAGGCCTGAACCCGTCACGCCCTCGACGATCTGTCGCTGGAAGAACATGTACAGCACCACCAGCGGGAGCGCCGCGAGGATGGCACCGGCCTGGATGTCCGCGTAGCGCAGGCCGAAGTCGCCCTGGACCGTGGCCAGGCCCACCGGGATGGTCATCAGGTTCGGATTCGACAGCACGAACAGCGGCGGCAGCAGGTTGTTCCAGGTCCACACGAAGGTGAGGATCGCGACCGCCGCGATCACCGGACGCGACAGCGGCATGATCACGCCCCAGTAGATCCGCCACAGCCCGGCACCGTCGACACGGGCGGCCTCCTCGAGCTCTCGCGGGATCCCGTCGAAGAACTGCTTGAAGATGAAAACGGCGATGACCGACGGGATCTGCGGGAGGATCACGGCCCAGTAGGTGTTCAGCGGCTGCGCAAGATCCGCGGCTCCTCGAACAGCGGAACGATGAGCACCTGGGTCGGGATCATCAGACCGATGATGATCAGCAGGTAGATCGCGGCCCGTCCCCGGAACTCGAGGCGCGAGAGCGCGAATGCCGCCATCGACGCGAACAGGAGCGTCAGCGCCGCGGTGACGATCGAGGTAAGGAAGCTGGAGAGGTACCAGTTCCAGATGTCACCCTGCCGCAAAGCAGGGCGACATAGGACTCGAGCGTGGGGCTTAGGTCCGTGAGGATCTCCTGGGCGCCGAGGGCGGCCACGCCGTTGTCGGTCAGGGAGGTCTTGATGGCGAACAGGCTCGGGATCAGCCAGAGGATCGCGGCGACGATCAGGAAGATGCCGGTGACCCTGGTGAAGGTCTTGCCGCTGGCCTGCATGCGCGGGGCCGGGGCCGCACCGGAGATGCCGGTGCGGACGGGGAGTCGGGTCTCGGTCGTGGCCATGTCAGGAGGCCTCCTCACGCGTGGAGCCGATGCGGCTGACGATCTGCTGGAGGACGGCGATCACCACGATGATGAGGAACAGCAGAACCGACGCGGCCGATGCCGCGCCGACCCGGTTGTCCGTGAACGCCGTGTTCGTGATGAGGCCGAGGGAGACCTGCGTCGAGATGCCCGGACCGCCGTTGGTCATCAGGAACACCTGGTCGAAGATCTTCAGGCTTGCGATGATCTGCAGCAGGATCACCAGGCCCGTGGTCCGGTTCAGCAGCGGGATGGTGACGCGGCGGATCTCTTCGCCAGGGCGAGGCTCCGTCGACGGCGGCCGCCTCGTACAGCTCGCGGGGGATCTCCTGCAGACCGGCCAGGTACAGCACGAAGTTGAACCCGATCGTCCACCACACGGTCGCGATCGCGATGCCGATCATCGCGGTGTTCGGGCTGGAGAGGATCCCGGCGCCCGGGTCCATGCCCACCAGCGACGCCGGCAGCGACCACAGCCCGGAGCTCGGCGTGAAGATGAAGACCCAGATCAGGGCTATCGTCGCCGAGGGCAGGATGAACGGCAGGAAGAACGCCAGGCGGAAGAACCACTGGCCGTGCTTCATGCGGTTGGTGAGCACGGCCAGGACGAAGGACAGCACTACCAGCGGCGGCACGGTGTAGAGGGTGAACTGGAGCGTGTGCCACAGAGAGGACCAGAAGTCGTCGCGACCGAACATCTCCAGGTAGTTGTCCAGGCCCGCGAACGAGCCCAGTCCGGGGCGGACGGTCGAGGTGTTGAAGAAGCTCGCCACGAACATCCAGACCATGGGACCGACCATGAAGGCCAGATAGGTCACGGCGAACGGGGCGAGGAACAGCCAGGCCTGCGGGGTGCGGCGGGTCACCGCGCCGCCGGGGCGGGAGCGCGTGCCCTGCGCCCGTCCTGCCGGCGGCGCGGTGGGAGACATCGTGGTCATGAGCTGTGCCTTCCGGGTCAGAGCGGGCTGGGGGTCGAGGTGTAGGTCGCGAGCTGGTTCCGGATCGCGGCCAGTGCCTGCTCGGGGGTGAGCGCACCCTGCTGGACGAGCCCCAGCTGTGCCCCGACGGTGTCCTCGAAGGTCGAGCCGGAGCCGCCGTACCAGGCGGGGTCGTCGTAGACCGCGTAGTCCGCGGCGCCCGAGTAGAACCGCTGGGGCTCCAGGGCGAGGTACTCCTCGCTCTCCGCGGTGGGCAGGTAGGCGGGGATGTGCCCGCCTTCGGCCCAGACCAGGCTCTGCTCGAGCATCGTCTTGATGAACTCCATCGCCTGCCGGCGGCTGCTCGGGGGAGCGCTCCTTGCGCGGAAGGATGAAGGTATGGGAGTCGGCCTGGACGGCCGGGACGTCGAAAAGTCGCGGGATCGGCGCCATCCCGAAATCCAGCCCCTCGATGGACTGAGCGGTGGCGATCTCCCATTCCCCCTGGAGGTAGAACCCGGCGTTGCCGGTGAACATCTGGGTCTGGGAGGTGGCATAGTCCAGGGCGCTGTTGAGCCACCCCTGCTCCACCCAGCGCTGGATCGTCCCGGTCACCTCGAGGAAGAGCGACTCGTCCACACTGATGGTCGCGCCGTCGTCGGACAGGAAGGGCGTGGCGCCCTCGAGCTGGTTGTAGAGGGTCCAGAAGAAGCGCCACGGGGTCGCGGTCTCGGCCACGTTCGCGACAGTGATCGCGGTACCGCCGGTGACGGCGCTGATCTCCTGCGGCGCCTCCTCGAACCTGTCCAGCCCGGTGAGGTCCACGAGCAGTCCATCGCCGTCGAGCAGACCGGCCTGCTCACACACCTCCCTGTGGTAGAAGAGCGTGAACGGGTGCGTGTCCAGCGGAATCGCGATGTTCTGGCCGTCGGTGCGCTGAGTGTCCCAGGCCTGGGCGTTGAAGTCCGCGGAGGAGAGCCCGACCCCGGCGAGGTCCTCCTCGGTGATCGCGTCCAGCGACCCGCCGCTCCACAGCGGCTTGGCGCGAGTGAGGTGGGCGACCGCGACATCGGGAGGCTGGTTGCCGACGGTGGCCAGAGTCAGCTTCGAGTAGTACGGATTGCCCCAGGTGAGTGTGGTGGCCTGCAGGGACCCGGGGCCGAAGCGATCCCGGTAGCCCTGTTGCATGTCCTGCATGCGCACGCCGTCGCCGCCGCCGAAGAGGTTCCAGTAGACCAGCGTGTCGGGGTTCAGCTCTGTGCCCAGGAGCCCGGCCCCCAGGGGGGTGGAGCGACCGGCCAGCGGCACGGCCGCGGCGGCGAGCGCTCCGGCGCCCAGCGACCGGCGTCGACTGATCCCCGCGGTGGCCGCGGGGCGGGTGGGGGCTGAGCGGGGTGGACGACTGCTCATCTCATCACTCCATCGGGATCGGACTGCCGGGTGGGCCGGGGGCCGCGCGGGCGGGAGCGGTGCCGCCACGGCTCCGCGCCGTGGTGCGCACGGGCCTCGGGACGGTGCGGCGGAGGACGGTCTCCGCCGCGTCACCGCGCCGTGGCCGGGGTGGCCTGACTCACCAGTGAGATTACATCGTTGTACAACGTGGCGCAATGATCTGTCGACACCCCATCACGACACCCCGAAATATGCTTTGACCAGCACCTTTTCCGGGCAGCACGAAGCCCCGGACCCCTCGCTGGAAGGGTGCCCGGGGTGTGCACGGAGACCTCGGTCGGCGGGTACGTCGACCGGGGGATCCGGTCGAGCTCAGGCGCCGGCCTGCGAGCGCTTCTTGTTCCAGACGTCGAAGGCGACCGCGATCAGCGACACCACGCCGCGCACCACGGACTGGGTGGACTGGTCGATGCCCATGATCTGCATGCCGTTGGACATGACCGCCATGATCAGGCCGCCGATGATCGCACCGTGCACCTTGCCGATGCCGCCGGTCACGGCCGCGCCGCCGATGAAGGCCGCGGCGATCGCGTCGAGCTCGAACATGTTGCCCGCGCCGGGCTGGGCCGAGTTCGAGCGGGCCGAGTAGACGATGCCCGCGACCGCGGAGAGCAGGCCCATGTTGATGAACAGCCACATGTTCACGCGGCGGACCTTCACGCCGGAGAGCTTCGCGGCCTGGAGGTTGCCGCCCATGGCGTAGATGTGCCGGCCGACGATCGTGCGCTGGCTGATGAAGCCGTAGACCAGCACCAGCGCCGCCAGCAGGATCAGCACCACCGGCAGGCCGCGCGAGTGCGCGAGCCGCCAGGCGAAGGCAATGACCACGACCGCGACCGCGGCGATCTTCACCCAGAACAGCGGGAACGCCTCGACCTCTCTGCTTGTACCTCAGCTTCGCGAGGCGTCCGCGGTACTCCTGGATCGCGAAGACGACCACCAGCGCGGCGGCGAGGAACAGGGTGAAGGCGTCGAAGCCCTGGCCGCCCAGCAGTCCGTTGAGGAAGCCGCCGGAGATGAACTGGTACTCCTGCGGGAACGGCGAGAGCGACACGTTGCCGAGCACCTGCATGGTCAGGCCGCGGAAGATGAGCATGCCGGCCAGGGTCACGATGAACGCGGGGATCCCCACGTAGGCGACCCAGAAGCCCTGCCAGATCCCCACCAGCACGCCGGTGCCGAGCGCGGCGAGCACGCCCAGCCACCAGGGCAGGCCGTTGCCGATCACCACCACGGCCGCGACCGCGCCGGTCAGCGCGACCACCGAGCCGACGGAGAGGTCGATGTGCCCGCCCACGATGATCAGCACCATGCCGATGGCGAGGATCAGGATGTAGGAGTACTGCAGGACGAGGTTCGTGAGGTTGCCGGGGCTGAGCGGCTGGCCGCCGGTGAGGATCGTGAACAGCAGGATGATGAACACGAACGCGATGTAGATGCCGCTGGTGCGCAGGTTGCGCGTGAGCGGCTCCTTGATGTCAGAAGTCCCGGCCATGAGCCGCGCTCACTCCCTCTCCATGGTCATGAGCTCCATGAGGCGCTCCTGGGTGGCGTCCTGGGCGGCGACCTCGCCGGTGACCCGGCCCGCGGACAGCGTAAAGATGCGATCGGCCAGCCCCATCACCTCGGGAAGCTCCGAGGAGATGACGATGATGGCCTTGCCCGCCTCGGCGAGCTGGTTGATGATCGTGTAGATCTCGAACTTGGCGCCGACGTCGACGCCGCGGGTGGGCTCGTCGAGGATCAGCAGGTCCGGCTCGGTGTACAGCCACTTGCTGAGCACGACCTTCTGCTGGTTGCCGCCCGAGAGCTTGCCGACGGTCGCCATGACCGTCGGCGTCTTGATGTTCAGCGAGGAGCGGTAGCGCTCGGCGACCGCGATCTCCTCGTTGCCGTTCAGCCAGCCGCCCGTGCGGATCTTCGTCAGCGCTGCGGCGGTGATGTTGGTGCGGATGTCCTGGATCAGGTTCAGCCCGTACCGCTTGCGGTCCTCGGAGACGTAGGCGATGCCGGCGTCGATCGCGTCGGCGACCGAGCGCAGCCGCACCTCCTTGCCGTGGATGAGGGCGCGGCCGGAGATGTCGCGGCCGTAGGACCGGCCGAACACGCTCATGGCGAGCTCGGTGCGGCCGGCGCCCATCAGCCCCGCGATGCCGACGACCTCGCCGGCGCGGACGGTCAGCGACGCCCCGTCCACGACGACGCGGCCGGGCTGGGTGGGGTGGCCGACGTGCCAGTCCTCGATCCGCAGGATCTCCTCGCCGATCTCGGCCGTCCGCTCGGGGTAGAGGCTGTCGATGTCGCGCCCGACCATGCCGCGGATGATCCGCGGGACGAGCGTGCCCCGCTCCTGCTCGGGCACGCGCATGTCGATCGTCTCGATCGTGGAGCCGTCGCGGATCACGGTGGTGGCGTCGGCGACCGCGGCGATCTCCCCGAGCTTGTGGGAGATGATGATGCTGGTGACGCCGCTCTTCTCGCGCAGGTCGCGGATCAGCCCGAGCAGGTGCTCGGAGTCGTCGTCGTTCAGGGCGGCGGTGGGCTCGTCGAGGATCAGCAGGCTCACGTCCTTCGAGAGCGCCTTGGCGATCTCGACGAGCCGCTGCTTGCCCACGCCCAGCTGGCCGACGGGGGTGACGGGCTTCTCCTTCAGCCCCACGCGCTCGAGCAGCTCGGCGGCGCGGGCGTTGGTCTCGTGCCAGCTGATGACGCCGCCGCGGCTCTGCTCGTTGCCGAGGAAGATGTTCTCCGCGATGGAGAGGTGGGGGATGAGCGCGAGCTCCTGATGGATGATCACGATCCCCTCGTCCTCGGAGTCGTTGATGCTCGCGAAGCTGACGGGGCGTCCGCGGTAGTGGATCTCGCCCTCGTAGGTGCCGGCGGGCTCGACGCCCGAGAGGACCTTCATGAGCGTGGACTTGCCGGCGCCGTTCTCGCCGCAGATCGCGTGGATCTCCCCCTCGCCGACGGTCAGGGACACGTCCTTCAGGGCGACGACGCCGGGGAAGCGTTTGGTGATGGACCGCATCTCGAGGATGTTCTCGGCCACGGGGACCTCCTTCGGGCAGGGGGTCCCGACGGCACGACGGCGCGCCGGGACCCCACCGGTGGTTCGGTGCTTCTCAGCAGTTCTGGGTCCGCCTCCTGCCGCCTCGTTCCTCGGCGCGACGTCGGCGGACGGCGTCAGAGCTGGCCGGACTCCACCTGCTCCGCCGTGTAGTAGCCGGAGTCGACCATGATCTCCTCGTAGTTGCTCTGCAAAGCACCATCTGCACCTCGAGCAGGTAGGAGGGGACGACGACCACGCCGTTGTCATAGGTCTCGGTGTCGTTCGCCTCGGGCTCCTCGCCGTTCAGGATCGACTCGGCCGCGACGATCGCCTGCTCGGCGAGCTTGCGGGTGTCCTTGAAGATCGTGGAGGACTGGACCCCGTCGGCGATCAGCTTGATCGAGGCGATCTCGGCGTCCTGGCCGGTGACGATCGGCAGGCCCTCCTCGATGGTGGGGCCGAGGCCCGCGTTCTGCAGGGCGTTGATGATGCCGCGCGAGAGCGGATCGGCCGGGGCGAGCACGCCGGCGAGCTCCTCGCCGCCGTTGTAGTGGGTGGTCAGGAGGTTCTCCATGCGCTTCTGCGCGGTCTCCTGCTCCCAGCGCTGGGTGGCGGCCTGCTCGATCTCCATCTGCCCCGAGAGGACCTTCAGGGTGCCCTCGTCGAAGTAGGGCCGCAGGGTGTCGATCGCGCCCTTCCAGAACAGGTGGGCGTTGTTGTCGTCCAGCGAGCCGGCGAACAGCTCGACGTTCAGCGGGCCCTCGGGAGCATCGGCCGCGGGCTCGAAGGACTCGTCGAGCATTCCCAGGCCGAACAGGAGCGCGTTGGCCTGGTTCACGCCCACCTTGTAGTTGTCGAAGGTGACGTAGAAGTCGACGTTCTCGTTGTCGGTGAGCAGGCGGTCGTAGGCGATCACGGGGATGCCGGCGGCCTCGGCGGCGTCGAGCTGCGAGGAGAGCGAGGCGCCGTCGATCGAGGCGATCAGCAAGACGGCGACGCCGGAGTTGATCATCTGGTCGATCTGCTGCTGCTGGGTGGGGATGTCATCGTCGGCGTACTGCATGTCGACGGTGAAGCCCTTGTCCTCCAGGCCCTTCTTGATGTTGTTGCCGTCGGCGACCCAGCGCTCGTAGGTCTGGGTCGGCATGGCGACGCCGACGGTCTGGTCCTCGGGGGCGGCGTCGGGGTCGGGGCCGCCGGAGCCGGCGCCGGTCCCGCCGCAGGCCGCGAGGCCGAGCGGCGCCGCGGCGGCGGTGCCGCCCAGGATGAAGCTTCTGCGGTTGTGCATGGATCTCTCCTCGTCGAAATCTCCGCCCGCTCCCCTCATCGGGAGCGGGACACCGCGTGCGGCACATCGGCTCCCTCGGGCACCTTCGCCGTGGGGACCGGCCGTTCGTCGGCGTGGACGTCGGGCCGACAGCGGCCCCGCGTCCGATTCGACCGATGCCCTCGATGGCATCGGTCGCCAGGATGATAACGTTCACATCGAGTCGCGTGTCAACCGACACCACCACACCGCGGGTCACGATGCCGCAACGCCGCCGATCGCGCCCCGCGCCGCACCTTGCCGGGAGCGCCCGTCACCACTGCCCGCCGAGCTCGGACCGGGCGATCCGCGCAGGTCATCGCCCTGTAGAGTGCCGCTCCACCGACCGTCCGCGAGGAGGACGCCATGAGTCCAGCGACGCGCCGCCCGTCGATGGCCGACGTCGCAGGCCGCGCCGGGGTCTCGTACCAGACGGTCTCCCGCGTGCTCAACCAGCCCGGCATCGTCCGCCCCGAGACCCGGGAGCGGGTGCTCGCGGCGATCGCGGAGACCGGCTACACCCCGAACCGCGCCGCCCGCGCCCTGAAGACCACCCGCTCCTCGCAGATCGGCCTGCTCACCGACGGCTCCTCGCTGTTCGGCCCCTCCGAGACGGTCACCGCGATCGAGGCCGCGACCCGCGAGGCTGGCTACTCGGTGCCGCTGACGACGGTCCGCCCCGGGGACCCTGCGGGGGCGACGCCCGGCGCCGAGCTGATCGGCTCGGGCGTCGACGGGATCCTCGTGGTCGCGGCGCACGAGGGGATGCGACCGGTGGTCGCGGCGGCGGCCTCCACGATCCCCGTCCTCGCCGTCTCCGCGCGACCCCCTGCGACCGCGTCCACCCAGGTCGTGGGCGTGGACCAGCGCCTCGGCGCGCATGCGGTGGTCGAGCACCTCGCACGCACGGGCGTGCGCTCGGTCGCCCACCTGGCCGGCCCGACGGACTGGTACGACGCCCGCGCCCGCCTCGACGGCTTCCGCGAGGCGACCGCGGAGCTGGGCCTGGACGGGACGACGACCGCGCCCGGCGACTGGACGCCGAGGTCCGGGTACGAGCTGACGCGCGCCCTACTCGCGGGCGGCGTGCCGGAGGCGATCTTCGCGGCGAACGACATGATGGCGATCGGGGCGCCGCACGCGCCGCACGAGCACGGCGCGCGCGTGCCGGTGGACGTCGCCGTGGCGGGCTTCGACGACACCGTCGGCGCGGAGTACCTGCTCCCCTCGCTGACCACGGTCTCCCAGCCCTTCGCGGAGCTGGGCCGGCTCGCGCCGCACCGGTCGCTGGAACTGCTGGAGGATCCGGAGGATCCCGGCCCTCCCCCGCCGCCCCTGTCGCCGCGCCTGGTGGTGCGCCGCTCGACCCGCCCCGAGCGGACCCACTGAGCGGCCCCTGTCCGGGAGTCGGGCTCTGCGATGTGAACGTTGACAGAGCGGTCGAAGACCTGGTTCAGTGACCCCATGACGCACGCTGACGTGTCCCCCGCCCAGCCCCCCTCCCCCGCACCCGGAGGGAGGACGCCGCGGCCCTGATCGCCGACGGCGGTGCCCATCTCGGGATCGAGCTGGGCTCCACCCGCATCAAGGCCGCCCTGGTCGACGGCACCGGCACCGTGCTCGCCACCGGCTCCCATGCCTGGGAGAACGAGCTGGTGGGCGAGATCTGGACCTACTCGCTGGACGCGGTGTGGGCCGGGGTCAGCGACTGCTACGCCGACCTCGCCCGCGAGGTGCGCGCGCGCACGGCACGGAGCTCACGACCCTCGGCGGCCTCGGCATCTCCGCGATGATGCACGGCTATCTCGCGCTCGACGCAGACGGCGAGCGACTCGCCGAGTTCCGTACCTGGCGCAACACCTTCACCACCGAGGCCGCGGCGCCGCTCAGCGAGACGCTCGCGCAGAACATCCCCCTGCGGTGGAGCATCTCCCACCTCCTGCACGCCGTGCAGCAGGGCGAGGAGCACGTGGAGCGCCTCGACTTCCTCACCACCCTCGCCGGCTACGTGCACTGGAAGCTCACCGGGAAGAAGGTGCTCGGCGTCGGCGACGCGAGCGGCATGTTCCCGATCGGCTCCTCGGGCGACGCCTTCGACGCCGAGCCGCTCGAGCGCACCTCCGCTCTCGACCCGATCGCCGCGATGCCCTGGTCGCCGCCGGACCTCTTGCCCGAGGTGCTCGTCGCCGGGCAGGACGCCGGGCACCTCACCGAGGAGGGCGCGGCCCTCCTGGACCCGACGGGGACGCTGCAGCCCGGGGCCATCACCGCCCCGCCCGAGGGCGACGCCGGCACCGGCATGGTCGCCACCCAGGCCGTCGATCCCCGCACCGGCAACGTCTCGGCCGGCACCAGCGCCTTCGCGATGGTCGTCCTCGAGCGCCCGCTGTCCGGGCCGCGCGAGGAGATCGACCTGGTCACCACGCCGTCGGGCCACCCGGTCGCGATGATCCACACGAACAACTGCACCACCGATCTCGACGCCTGGCTGGGCCTGTTCTCGCAGTTCGCGGAGCTGATCGGCGCACCGCAGTCCGCCGAGGACCTCTACGGGACGCTGTTCTCCGCAGGGGCCGACGGGGACGCCGACGCCGGCGGTGTGCTGACCTACAACTACGTCTCCGGCGAGCACCAGACAGGCGTCGCCTCCGGCCGCCCGGTTGCTGGTGCGCGAGCAGTCCGCCCGCTTCACGCTCGAGAACTTCATGCGCGCCCAGCTCTACGGCGCCTTCGGAGCCCTCGCCGTGGGGATGGACGCGCTGCTGAAGGACGAGGGCGTGCGACTGGACGTCATGTACGCCCACGGCGGCATCTTCCGCACCCGGGGCGTCGCCCAGCAGGTGCTCGCCGACGCGCTCGGCGTGCCGGTCGCGCTCGGCGAGTCGGCCGGCGAGGGCGGCGCCTGGGGCATGGCGGCGCTCGCCGCGCACACCGCCCGCACCACCGCGGCCGACGGGGCCGCCGGGGCCGCCGGCGGAGCAGACGGCGGAGCGGCCGACGGATCGGGTGCCAACGCCGCGGGTGGCGCGCAGTCCCTCAGCGCCTATCTCGACGAGGTCGTCTTCGCCGGCCAGGACATCACCACCCGCTCCCCCGACGGCGCCGGCCGCGAGGGCCACACGACCTGGCTGGACGCGTACCGCGGCGGGCTCCCGCTCGCCCGCCGGGCCGGGGACCTGCTTCGCTGATCCGGCGACCGGCGCGGCGCAGGAGCGACCCGTCGGCCGACTGCTCGCGCGACCGTCACGACCACCTCACCACCACAGCAGATCGGCCCGTCGGGACGCCTCCGACCTCGCCCGCCGACCGGGCGGCATCGCGCTCGGCTCCATCTGTGAACGTTGACAGCACTGCCGACCCCGCACCGGAAGGAAGTCCCATGACCCTGGTCCTGACCGACCTGCCCGACGCCGCCCAGCGCGCCGTCGCCGCGACGCGCGAGCGCGTCGCCGCCCTGCACGCCGAGCCGCCCCGCAATCAGCTGGTGGTGTGGACCGCCGGGAACGTCTCCGAGCGCGTCCCGGATCTGCCGGAGGGCGTCCCCGGCCTGTTCGTCATCAAGCCCTCCGGCGTCTCCTACGACGACCTGACCCCCGAGACGATGGTGGTGTGCACCCTCGACGGCGCGAAGATCGTCGACGGCACCCCCGATGCGCTCTCCCCCTCCTCGGACACGGCCGCCCATGCCTACGTCTACGAGCACATGGACCACGTGGGCGGGGTGGTGCACACCCACTCCACCTACGCGACCGCGTGGGCGGCGCGCGGGGAGGAGATCCCCTGCGTGCTGACGATGATGGCCGACGAGTTCGGCGGCCCGATCCCCGTGGGCCCCTTCGCCGTGATCGGCGACGACTCGATCGGCCGCGGCGTCGTCGAGAGGCCGCGCGCGGCTCCCGCTCCCCCGCCGTGCTCATGCAGAACCACGGCCCCTTCACCATCGGCAAGGACGCCCGCGCCGCGGTGAAGGCCGCCGTGATGTGCGAGGAGGTGGCACGCACCGTGCACGTCTCCCGCCAGCTCGGCGAGCCGGCGCCCATCGAGCAGTCGCTCGTCGACTCCCTCTTCGACCGCTACCAGAACGTCTACGGCCAGCGCTGACGCCGGCCCGTCCGGCATACGCCCCGACGCCTGCGCCACCTTCTCCCACCGACCCGCCGCCCTTCGGCCGCACCGATCCCACTCAGAGACGAGGACGCACCATGCACAACCCCTTCGAGACCCGCGAGATCTGGTTCCTCACCGGCGACCAGGGGCTGTACGGCCCCGAGACTCTCGACCAGGTCGCCGCCCAGTCCCGCACCATCGCCAAGACCCTCGACGCCGCCTCCGACATCCCGGTGCGGATCGTGTGGAAGCCCGTGCTCACCGACCGCGACGCGATCCGCGAGGTGGCGCTGGCCGCGAACGCGGACCCGGCCTGCGTCGGCGTCATCACCTGGATGCACACCTTCTCCCCCGCGAAGATGTGGATCCAGGGCCTCGACGCGCTGGCCACCCCGCTGCTGCACCTGCACACGCAGGCGAACGTGGAGGCGCCCTGGTCCACGATCGACATGGACTTCATGAACCTCAACCAGGCCGCGCACGGCGACCGCGAGTTCGGGTACATCGCTACGCGGCTCGGCGTGGACCGCAAGACCGTGGTCGGCCATGCCTCGGACGAGACGGTGCAGGCCAAGATCGGCCGCTGGGCCCGCGCCGCGACCGGCTGGGCGGAGATGCACTCCCTCAAGCTCGCCCGCTTCGGCGACAACATGCGCGGCGTCGCCGTCACCGAGGGCGACAAGACCGAGGCCGAGCCGCGGCTCGGCGTCTCCGTGAACACCTGGGGCGTCAACGACCTCGTCGAGGTGGTCGATGGGATCGAGGAGAGCGCCGTAGACGAGCTCGTCGCCGAGTACGAGGAGCTCTACGACGTGGTGCCCGAGCGCGCCGCGGCGGCGAGCGCCACGAGTCGCTGCGCTACGGCGCCCGGCAGGAGCTGGGCCTGCGCCGCTTCCTCGAGGACGGCGGCTTCGGCGCGTTCACCACGAACTTCGAGGACCTCGGCGGGTCGCGCCAGGCTGCCGGGCCTGGCCGTCCAGCGCCTCATGGCCGACGGCTACGGCTTCGGCGCCGAGGGCGACTGGAAGACCGCGATCCTGGTGCGGGTGGCCGCGGTGATGGGCTACGGCCTGCCCGGCGGCGCCTCCCTGATGGAGGACTACACCTACGACATGACGCCGGGCAGCGAGAAGATCCTCGGCGCGCACATGCTCGAGGTCTCCCCCGCCCTCACCACCGCCAAGCCCTCGCTGGAGATCCACCCGCTGGGGATCGGGGACCGCGAGGACCCGGTGCGCCTAAAGTTCACGGCCGACGCGGGCCCCGCGGTGGTCGTGGCGCTGTCCGACATGCGCGAGCGGTTCCGCCTCGTCGCCAACGTCGTCGAGGTGGTCGAGCCCGACGAGGAGTCGCCGAAGCCGCCGGTCGCCTGCGCCGTATGGGAGCCGGCCCCGGACTTCGCCACCTCCGCCGAGTGCTGGCTGACCGCCGGCGCCGCCCACCACACCGTGATGACCACGGCCGTGGGCCTGGAGGTGTGGGAGGACCTCGCCACGATCGCGGACATCGAGCTCGCGATCATCGACGAGTCCACGACCGTTCGCTCCTTCGCCCAGGAGCCGCGCACCAACCAGGTCTTCCACCGCCTCGCCCAGGGGTTCTGAGCGGCCCGGCCGACGGCGCGGGCTCCGACCCGGCCGACGGGGTGGAGCGGCTCGGCCCGTCGGCGCGGGGCGACCTGGCCCGTCGGCGCGGGGCGACCTGGCCCGTCGGCCGCGCGGGCCCGGCCGACGGGCCCCGTCGACCGGTGGTCGACAGCTTTTGCGCCGCCAGGACCCGTGCGGAGCCCTACATGGGTCCTGGCGGTACATTTCCTGCCATGCCGGCCCGACGCGCGCGCCAGCCGCGCCGCGCACGGCCTGGCCCGTGCGCCGTCCCGCACCCCGTGACCACGTCCCTCGACACCTCGGAGCGATGATGCCCACCTCGAGCACGCCCGACCCCGCCCTCCACGCCCCCGGGCTGAGCTGGTCGGGCACCGTGGACTACGGACCCGGGCCGTCGCACGCGCCGACCTCGGTCGCCGCGCGGCGCAGGAGCTCGTCGCCGGCGCGACGAGGTCGCGGGCGCTCGGCACCCGGCACTCCTTCTCCGAGGTCGCCGCGTCGGACGGTCCGTTGGTGACGCTCACGGCGATGCCGCCGGAGATCGAGATCGACACCGAGGCGAGCACCGTCCGCGTCGGCGCCGGGGTGCGCTACGGCGAGCTCGCCGTCGCCGCCCATGCGACCGGGCTGGGACTGCCGAACATGGGCTCGCCGCCGCACATCTCGGTGGGCGGGGCGAGCGCGACCGGCACCCATGGCTCCGGGAACCGCTCGCGCTCGCTGGCCTCCTCGGTGCGGGAGATCGAGCTGGTCACGGCGGGCGGGGATCTGCTGACGCTCTCGCGCGAGGCCGATCCGGACGTGTTCGACGGCGTCGTGCTCTCCCTCGGCACGCTCGGGATCGTCACGCACCTGACCCTCGACCTGGTGCCGGCCGCGCCGATGCGGCAGACGGTCCACCTCGACTTCCCCGCCGAGCGGATGGACGAGGGCGACCTCGCGGAGATGCTCGGGGCGGGCGCGAGCGTGAGCCTGTTCCACCACTGGGACGGGCACATCGCGCAGGCCTGGGTGAAGCGGCGCCTGAGTGAGGACACTGACGAGGACACCGCGCTTCCCGAGCACTGGCTCGGCGGCCGACGGGCGCCGGGTCCCGTGCACCCGCGCCGGGGATGCCCGCCGACTTCTGCACCGACCAGACCGGCGAGCCGGGGCCGGCGCACGAGCGCCTGCCCCACTTCCGGCTCGAGTTCACCCCGTCCAGCGGCGAGGAGATCCAGTCGGAGTACTTCGTGCCGCGCGAGCGGATCGGCGAGGCGCTCGCGGCGGTGATGCCGCTCGGCGAGCGGATCCGTCCGCTGCTGCACGCCTCCGAGGTGAGGACCGTCGCGGCCGACGAGCTGTGGCTCTCCCCCGCCCAACACCGGGACAGCGCCTGCGTGCACTTCACCTGGAAGCGGCGGCCCGCCGAGGTCGCGGCGCGCTGCCCGAGATCGAGGAGCGCCTCGCCCCTTTCGCGCCTCGGCCGCACTGGGGGAAGGTGTTCACGCTGGACCCGGAGGTGGTGCAGTCGCAGTATCCGGACCTGGAGCGCTTCCGGGCGCCGCGGGACCGGCTCGATCCCGAGCGGGTGTTCCGCAACGAGTACGTGGACCGGTCGCTGGGGGCGTGAGCAGGCCTGTGACAGAACGCTGACGCTCTCGGTTCCCCGGACGGACCGGGGACGGTGGTCGCCATCCACATCGACGCCCAGCGCCTGGTGGCTGTCGAGGCGCGTCCCTACACTCGATGCATGGAACGCGGCGTCTCCGAGCTCCTGAGGGATGCTCAGCAGCTCAGCCACCAGGACTTGACCGATCTGGTCCATGAGTCGCTGCATGCCCTCGAAGCCTCCGACTCCGCCGACGAGGCGACGGATGCCGAGGGCGCCGAGAAGGCGTGGACGTCACAAGCGCTCCAGCGCCTTGAGGAGATCGAGGACGGCTCGGTGCACAGCATCGATGGCCCGAACGCACTCGAGTCCGTGCGTGAGCGGCTGGCGGTCCACCGCCGATGACGCTTCCGTGGCGTGAGCACCCCGCCGCACACGAGGAGCTCCTCGCCGCCGCACTACATCTGGACGACCAGCGCCCTGGCCTGGGAGATCTCCTGCTCGACGCGGTCGAGCGGGCGATCCTGTCCGTCCAGCGATCGCCCCGATCGTGGCCTCCGCTGGCGTCTTCGACCCGAGGCACCGTGATCCGGTCGCGTGCTGTGCAACCGTTCCGACTCCGCATCGTGTACGCCGAGTCGGACGGCTCGGTCCTCGTCCTCGCCTACGCGCATGAGAGCCGAGGACCGGGTTACTGGAGTGCCCGTCTGGCCTCCGACGACTGAACGTGTCCGCACGTCCTCGCGCCTCCCTCTTCGTCGCGGTGCCAGGGAGTCACCAGTCGGCCGTCCCGCCGCCTACCTGGCCGTCCCGTCGGCCATCCCCCGCGCCTCGAGCGCGGTGCGGGCCGGGTAGATCATCCCGGCCGAACGTGCGACCGCGACGGCGTGGGCGAGATGGAGCTCCTCGAAGATCAGCGCGTCGAGCAGCAGGCGCTCGTCGACCGTCGCGCCCGCGGCGACCAGGCGACGGACCGCCTCGGGGTCGACCAGTCGCTCCTCACGAGGATCGTCCTCGCGCAGATGGTCCAGGGCGGCGACGTTCACGGCCTCCTCGACCGCCTCGCGCTGGACCGCCTCGGTGCAGGGCCGCAGCAACGGGACGTGCGAGGCGCCGTCGTCCACGGGGTGCGCGATGCTCCACCAGGCCCCGTCCTCCCACCAGAGCACGAAGCCCAGGCAGTCCTCGCCCTGGCCGTCGTCCCGGGTGCGGGCCGCGTCCGCGACCCAGCCCGGCAGGCCCGTCAGGAGGTCGACGGCGTCCGCGGTCACGGTGCGAGAGTAGTCGCGATCCACGCCGAGCACGACGGCGCGGTCGCCGGCCAGCAGGACCACCTGCAGCAAGGCGCCGCCGCCGCTCTGTCACAGCATCCCGTGGAGCCCCGCCTTCGAGCGCGCGGACGGGCGGACCAGCGCCGCCTCGATCATCAGGTCGAAGCGGGCATGGGCCAGCAGGTCGGGAAGCGGCAGAGGCCTCGGGGGATCGCATCGCTCATGGCCGCATGCTAGGGCGCACCCACGTCACGCCACCGGGTTCGCCCGCCTCGCGACACGGACTCCCTCTGGCCTCGGCACCGGACATGGGTTAGCGTTTTCCCACCCTGGTTGGCTCGTAGGAAAGCGCTTCATTCCATCGTTGTCAACAGGCCGGTGCAAAGTTGCAGCACGCATCTGCAAGTCGGCTGGTGGGCGTGCGCCTCGTCTGTCGCCACGTGCCGTTCACCTGCCCTCCACCGTCCCCCGCTACGGTGCACGCGCCAGTCGATGCGCCAGGACGGGAGGCCCCTGTGGACGTCACGGCATGGGCGATCGCCCTGATGGAGTTCCTGGGCGGTCCCGGCACCGCGCTCGTGATCGCCTCCGAGGCGCTGTTCCCTCCGATCCCCGGCGAGGTGTCGCTCCCCTTCGCCGGCGTCACCGCGGCGGCGAACGGCCAGCACGTGCTGGTGCCGATCTTCTGGACCACGCTCGGCTCCGTGCTCGGCGGGCTCGGCGTGTACGCGGTGGGGCGCGCGCTCGGGCCGCGGCGCACCACGGCGCTCGTGCGGCGCCTCCCGCCGCTCGAGGAGAAGGACGTGACCATGGCGATGCGGTTCTTCGAGCGCTGGGGCTTCCCCGCCGTGGCGCTCGCGCGCTTCGTGCCGATGGTGCGCACCTTCATCTCGATCCCGGCGGGGATCGAGAAGATGCCCGTGTGGCTGTTCGCCCTGGCCACAGGGCTCGGCTCCGCGATCTGGAACGCGGTGTTCGTGGTCGCGGGCTACGCTTTCGGACAGGCCGGCGGCGAGGCGCTCGAGGGCTTCGTGCGGATCTACTCCTCGATCGTGGCGGGGATCGGGATCCTCGCCCTGGTGGGACTGGCGACCCAGCGGATCCGCTCGCGGAGGGACCGTGCCGACGCGGAGGATGGAGTGACCTCCGGCGCCGATGGCGCCACGGCGACCGACTCGCGCTCTACGCTCGAGGAATGAGTCGCGCCGAGGACACCTCGCCCCGCTCCGGCCTCGCCGGTCCCGCGGCGGACGTCGGCCGCTGGTTCGCGACCGCGACCTCCCGCCCGCTGGACGGCCCGGGCCCGACCCGCGGCGGGCCGCGCCTGCCCGCCTGGGGGCCGATGGAGGGGGCGCGCTACGGCCTGCGCAGCCACGACCACGAGATCGACGAGGCGCTCGCGCCGCTGCGGGACCGGCCGGTCGCGGTGCTGACCGGGGCGGGGATGTCCACGGGCTCGGGCCTGCCGGACTACCGGGGCCGCGATGCGGTGCCCCGCTCCCCCATGACCTATCAGGAGTTCATGGGGCACGACCTCGCCCGACGCCGGTACTGGGCCCGCTCCACCGTCGGCTGGGAGCAGTTCCGCGGCGCCCGGCCCGGCCGTTCCCACCGACTGCTCGCGGTGCTGTCCCCCGCCGCCTTCCCCGTCACCGCCGTGATCACCCAGAACGTGGACGGCCTGCATGCCGCCGCCGGCTCGGATCCCGTGATCGACCTGCACGGACGCCTGGACCGGGTGCGCAGCGCCAGCAGTGCGACGCCCTCTCCTCGCGCGCCGCCCTGCACGCCCGGATGCTCGCGATGAACCCCGAGCTCGCAGCCCGCCTGCCCGAGCTCGCGGCCGATGCCGCCCAAGCGCCCGACGGGGACGCCGAGGTCGACCGCACCAGCTCCTTCCGCTACCCGCCGTGCCCGCTGTGCGGCGGGATCCTCAAGCCCGACGTGGTCTTCTTCGGCGAGTCCGCCCGGCGGGAGGTAGTCGCCTCCGCCTTCGCCGCGCTCGAGCAGGCGCGCGCCCTACTGGTGCTGGGCTCCTCGCTGACGGTGCAGTCGGGGTCGCGCTTCGTGCGCGCCGCTCGAAAGCAGGACAAGCCGGTGGTGATCCTCAACGACGGCCCGACCCGCGCCGATCCCGACGCGTCCCTGCGCGTCCACGGCCGCCTCGAGGACGTGCTCGCGCAGTGGGCCGATGCGGTCGGAGCGGAGCTCGGTGCGGCCGACGACGCCACGGGCGGCGTCGAGCACGGCGCGGCGGGCTGATCCGGACCGGCCGTCCCGTCGGCCCCTCCCGGACCCTCAGGCCTCCCAGACGCCGGAGGTGCCGCGGCGGTGCGAGCCCAGCAGGTGGGTGTCGAGGATGCCGGCGGCCTCCATCAGCGCGAACATCGTCGTCGGCCCCACGAAGGCGAAGCCCTCCTTGCGCAGGGCCTTCGACAGCGCCGTCGACTCCGGCGAGCGGGTGGGGATCTCGGCGACGGTCCTCGGCGCGGGCGTCGTCCCCGGCTGGAAGGACCACACGAGGTCGACGAGCCCGCCCTTCTCCCGCGGCGCCAGGGTCGCCTTCGCGTTGGTGATGGTCGCGAGGATCTTCGCGCGGTTGCGCACGATGCCGGCGTCGGCCATGAGCCCCTCGACCTCCGCCTCGCCGTAGCGGGAGACGACCTCGGGGTCGAAGCCGTCGAAGGCGGTGCGAAAGGCGGGCCGCTTGCGCAGGATCGTCGCCCAGGACAGCCCGGCCTGGAAGGCCTCGAGACTGATCCGCTCGTACATGCCCTGCTCGTCGCGGACGGGCATGCCCCACTCGGTGTCGTAGTACTCGCGCAAAGCATCGGGTCGACGCTCGCCCAGACGGGGCGGGCCAGGCCGTCCTCGCCGATCACGACGTCGGGGGCGGTGCCGGTGCGAGGGTCCGCGTCGGGGCGGGCGCCGGTGTCGGGGCCGGTGCGGGGGTCGGGGGTGGTCATGCGGTCCTCTCCAGGGTCAGCAGGGCGGTCTTCGCGTCGAGGCCGCCGATGTAGCCGCCGAGCGCGCCGTCGGTGCGCGCGACGCGATGGCAGGGCACGACGATCGGCGCTGGGTTGGTGGCGCAGGCGGTGCCGACGGCGCGAACGGCCCGCGGGTCGCCCACGAGCTCGGCGATCTCCTTGTAGGAGCGGGTGGAGCCGTAGTCGATCTGCGGCAGGACGCGCTGGACCTTCTCGCGGAAGCCGGTGGACAGGGCGCGGTCCAGCGGCAGGTCGAAGCGGCGGCGGGTGCCGGTGAAGTACTCCTCCAGCTCGGCGGCCGCCTCGTCGAGCCGGCCCGGTGCCTCCAGCATGCGGGGGCTGACCCTCGTCGCGAGGGCGGAGAGCACGGCGTCGAAGCCCTCGCGCTCGAAGGCGACGCGGACCAGCCCCTGCGCGGTCGCGGCGAGCAGGAGGGGGCCGACGGGGGTGTCGAGCGTGCGATAGGCGATCTCGACGAGGCCGGCGTCGTCGGCCTGCTGCACGAGGCGGGCGCGGAGTCCTGCCAGGGCCGGGTCGGGGAGCGGGAAGAGCGCCTCCCGCTCGTTCGTCGTGAGGTGCTCGGGGAGGCTCGGGGTATCGGTCATCGCGCGGCTCCTTCCGTGTCGTCG
Source organism: Brachybacterium sp. GPGPB12 (assembly GCF_038396325.1). Lineage (NCBI taxonomy): Bacteria > Bacillati > Actinomycetota > Actinomycetes > Micrococcales > Dermabacteraceae > Brachybacterium > Brachybacterium sp. GPGPB12. The sequence goes on from NZ_CP149573.1 coordinate 2,072,537, forward strand.
CCTGCGGCGAAGGTCTGTCGCAGGGCTCGGATGCCGTCGGCCGAGGCGCGGCGGACGGCCTCGGTGCTCCCGCCGATAAGGGCGGCGGTCTCGGCGTGCGGGAGTCCGCCGAGGTAGTGATAGGCGACGGCGAGCCGGCGCCGCTCGGGCAGGGCCGCGACGGCGTTCCAGACCCCGTCGTCCCGGCCGGGGTTCCCGCGGCGGGAGGTCCGCTCGGGCAGGTCGTCCGTGGGCACGGCGTGCCGGGCCCGGCGGCGGGTGACGTCGATGGCCTTGCGGTGCGCGACGCGCACCAGCCAGGCCTCGACGTTGGTGTCCTCCGCGAGATCGGGCCAGGAGGTCAGCGCCGCCAGGAACGTCTCCGCCCAGGCGTCCTCGGCGTCGGGTCCCGGGCCGAGCACGGCGCAGCACACCCGCAGCACGGTGGGGCCGTGCCGCTGGACCGCGGTCTCGTAGGGGATCTTCATGGTCATCACCCTGCAGACGCAGGGGCGGCCGGGGATGTGAGGTCCGGGTCCGATCGAGGCGCGGAGGGCGGTCCTGGGAGCGGCGTCGACCCCCGCGCCGATGACCGCGAGTGCTCACCCGCCGGCGGCGTCACTGCGGCGCGCCCTGGCCGCTGACCAGCACCGTCGCGAGCGCGCGCAGGGACACGGGGCCGACGCGGCGGAACTCGAGGCGGGGGTCCTCGACGCCGGGGTCGAGGGCCTCCATGGTGAGCATCCCGCCGGCGGTCGCGTAGGCGCTGAGTCGCTGGACGGTCCCGTCGGCCGTGCGCACGCGGGTCAGGACGGTCAGCGCCCGGGTCGCGGCGAGCGCGCGGCGAGCGGGTGGGCGGGCGACTCCGAGCCGCGCACGTGGACGCTCCCGCCGCCGGCGTCGGACTCGGCATCGGCGGCGGGATCGGCGAGGCCCGCGGGGTCGAGGAAGGCGGCCAGGCGCACGGTCGCCTCCTCGGCGCGGAGGACGGTGAAGCGGTGGAGGCCGTCGGCCGTCGTCTCCTCCTCGAGCACCCCGCCGGGGTGGCTGTAGCAGTGCAGGCGATGGACCTGCGGCCCGGCCTCGGTGCGGACGGTCCGCTCGGCGGTGGTGAACGACTCCGCGGTGCGACGCGGCGACGAGGCGACCGGAGATCTCGGGGACAGCCCGCCAGCGCGGCCCCTCCTCGTGCCGGGCGGTGCGGGTGAGGACCTGACCGCCGGCGATCATGCCGCGCGGCGCGACGGCCGCGGCGACGCGTCGCTGCTCGGGATGCGCGTCGAGCCAGGGCAGGGCCACGAACTGGCGGCGCTCGTACCCGTCGAGCGCGGCGATCTGCTCATCGCTCAGGGTCACCACCGGCGCGGGCTCCTGGGCGGCCGACGGGTCGGGCCGGCCGCCGTCGTCCTGTGCGGCGGGCGGGACGGGCTGGACGACATCGTCCTGTGACCCCGACGGGTCGGGTCGGTTGGCGGCGGGCGGGGCGGACGGGCGAGGCATGCCATCCGGTCCCGTCGCCTCTCCTCTCCGCACCCGTTCGAGCAGGTCACGCGCGGCGGCGACGTCCTCGGCGGTGTACTGCAGCGGCGCGGCCGGATCGGTGCCGCCGATCCCGGCGGGCAGGTCGGGGATCCGTGTCGACGCATCGGCCGATGCGTCAGGGGCGGAGGACGCCGGGGTCGCGTTCATCCCCCGAGGCTATCCGGGGCGGCAGGTTCTGCGCCGCTGAGAACTCATCTCGTCGCCGGCACGGGTCCTCAGCGGTGCAGAACCTCGGCTCCGGCCCTCGGTGCGGTGCAGAACCTCCCCTCCGACCCTCGGTGCGGGGCCGCACCAGCCATCGCCGCCCCGGACCCCGGCCGGCCAGGTTCTGTGTCGGTGGCGACTCATGTCGCGGCGTCCATGAGTCGCCCCGGGCACAGAAGGTCGGGGGAACGCTCGCGCGCCGGGGCATGCGAACGCGCGGCATGGCGCCTGCGCGTCCCGTCGGACGCAGGGCGGGATGACGCCCGCGCGGTCGGGGCCGACAATGGGGAGGACCCCGCCGTCGGACGAAGGAGCCCGCCCATGACCCCCACCGCCGTCGTCGACCTCAACGCCGACCTCGGGGAGGGCTTCGGCGACTGGTCGATGGGCGACGACACCGCGATGCTCGAGGTCGTCACCACCGCGAACATCGCTTGCGGCGGCCACGCCGGGGACGGCTCGACGATGCGCGCCTCCTGCCGGGCCGCCGCCGCACGCGGCGTCGCGATCACCGCGCACGTCGCCTATCCGGATCTGCAGGGCTTCGGCCGACGCTTCCTCGACATCGACCCGGACGACCTCACGGACCAGGTGGTCGTGCAGGCCGGGGCGCGCAGGCGATGGCCCGCGCGGAGGGGACGAGCGTGCGCGGGGTGAAGCCGCACGGTGCCCTGTACAACGCGCTCGCCCATCACGAGGCGCAGGCCGGCGCGGTGGTGCGGGCGCTCGGCGAGCTCAGCGGCATGCCCCTGGTGGCGGCGCCCGGCGCCGTGGTCGTCCCCGCGGCGGAGGCGGCGGGGCTCGAAGTGGTGCTCGAGGGCTTCGCCGATCGCGCCTATCTCCCCGACGGCACCCTCACCCCGCGCACGCGGCCCGGCGCCGTGCTCACCGACCCCGACGCGGTCACGGCCCAGGCCCTGTCGATCGCGACCGAGGGCGGGGTGCGCGCGACCGACGGCACCTGGGTCGATCTGCCGGTGCGGTCGCTGTGCCTGCACGGGGACACCCCCGGCGCCGTCGAGCTGGCTCGGGCGGTGCGGGCCCGGCTCGCGGAGGCGGGCGTGACCCTGCAGGCGGCGCTGTGAGGGACGGGGCGAAGGGACCGCTCCCCGGCGTCGGCCGTCTTGCGGGGCGTGGCGGCACCGCCCCCGACGGCGCCACCGGCGCGCTCGGCGACGGTCACGACGACGCGGCGCGTCCGGCCGACACCCTCCCTCCCCCGCGCGCGTGCACCGCGCCGGCGAGACGAGCATCCTCGCCGAGTACCCCGACACCGCCGCGGTGCTCGACGCGGCCGCGGCCGTGCGAGCCCTCTCCCCCGCGCACCTGCTGGAGCTCGTCCCCGCCGAGCGCACCCTGCTGCTGCACGGCGCGGACCCGCGCGACGTGCGGCGCTCGCGGACCTGCTCGCGCAGCTCCCCGCGCCGCGCGCGAGGAGACCGGCGGCGGCGAGACCAGCATCGGCATCGTCTACGACGGCGAGGACCTGGAGGAGGTCGCGGAGCCGCTCGGGATGAGCACGGACGCGCTGATCAGCACGCACTCCGGGGCGACGTGGACGGTCGCCTTCGGCGGCTTCGCGCCCGGCTTCCCCTATCTCGTCGCGGGCGATCCGCACGAGGCGTCCGGCCCGCCCTGGGAGGTGCCGCGCCGCGCCGAGCCCCGCACGTCGGTGCCCGCGGGCGCCGTCGGCCTCGCCTCCCGCTACTGCGGCATCTACCCGCGCCCCTCCCCGGAGGCTGGCAGTTGATCGGCCGCAGCGACGCGGCGCTGTTCGACGCGTACCGGGAGCCGCCCGCACTGCTCAGCCCCGGCACGCGCGTACGCTTCACGCCGCGGCGCGCCGCCTCCCGTCCGACGGCCGCGACCGCCGCGCCCTCGCCCGCGCCGCACGGGAGGCCGCCGCCGTCCCCGCCCGGCTCGGGCTCCATCGCGGCGCGGAGGCCGGCACGACCTCCCGCCCCGCGCTCGAGGTCCTCTCCCCCGGTCCGCTGGCCCTGATCGAGGACGCCGGCAGGCCCGGCCGGGCATCGATCGGCGTGAGCCGGTCGGGGGCCTTCGACCGCGGCGCCCTGCGGCGCGCGAACCGCGCCGTCGGCAATCCCTCCGGCGCCGCCGCGCTCGAGATCCTGCTGGGACCGCTCGCGCGCGCGCGGTCGCGCCGACGGTCGTCGCCGTCTCCGGCGCGCAGGCCCCGGTGCGGATCGGGCGCGACGACGACGAGGTCGGCGACGTGGAGCCGCCGGCCGATGCCTCCCGCGAACGCGCCCTCGCCCTGGACCCCGGCGACCGGATCGAGGTGGGCCCGGCCGCGGACGGTCGCGCCTGATCCTCGCGGTCCGGGGCGGGATCACGCAGGTGAGGCGGCAGGATCCCGCTGACGACGAGCCGCTCGAGGTGCTCGGCGCACGCTCCCGCGACACCCTCTCCGGCCTCGGCCCGGATCCGCTGCAGGCCGGTGACCTGCTGCTCGTCGGCCCCGAGCGCGGCCTCGACGCGGTGCCGGCCATCGGGGACGCCGTCCCGGCCTCGCCGGCCGAGCGTCCCGACGGGGACGCCGTCCGCATCCCCGTGCTCATCGGCCCGCGCGCCGAGCCGCTCGGCGACGAGGCGGTCGAGGCGCCGCTCGGCACGGATTGGACCGTGCGGCCCGACTCGGACCGGGTCGGGGTGCGGCTCGACGGGCCGGCGCTCCCGGTCCCCTCGGGCGCGGCGTCGGTGCCGAGCGAGCCGATCGCGCCCGGGGCGGTGCAGGTGCCGCCTTCAGGACTGCCGGTCGTGTTCGGCCCCGACCACCCCACCACCGGCGGCTACCCGGTGATCGCCGTGGTCACGCGGGAGGGCCTGGACCGCCTCGCCCAGGCGGGGCCGGGCACGCGCCTGCGCCTGGAGCCCGTCGACGCTCCGTGAGCGTGCAGCGGCTCGTGCGACGGCGCGAGCACGGCCCCTCGCCTGGGTCCTGAGCCGCTCAGCGAGCGAGGCCGTTGACCCCGTCGGCCACGGCGCGCTCCGGCGGCGCGATCCGGGGAAGCGCCTCGGCGTGGGGCACCTGCTGGGCGAGCATCCCCCGCTGGAGCGTCGAGACCAGCTCCTCCGGCGCGCCGCGGTACGCGAAGGCCCAGAGCTTGCCTCCGCGCACCGTGTCGGCGCCGGTGTCCATGACCTGCGAGACCGCTCCGCCGCGGACCCGTGCCTGCGCGGGCAGGGGCCCGTCGAGCACCAGGCCGCGCCGGGACTGCGGGAGGTGGAAGAGGGTCGAGCCGTAGGTGCGTCCGGTCGCGGAGGGAAGGCGCCCCACATCGCTGACGCAGGTGACGCCGCGCGGCTCGATCGCCCGGTAGGGGAACGCGTACGGGGTCAGCAGCGGGAAGAAGCGCCCCACGAGGATCCCGCCCTCGCACAGCACCAACCGCACATCGGCGATCACCCACCAGATGACGCCGAGCGCCACCAGCGGCACCGCCGCCCCGGCCGCCTTCACGCCGACGCCCAGGGTCGGGTTCAGCGCCGTGGCGCCGACGATCACCACGGCCATCACCACGAACAGCGCAGGGAACCACAACGGGAACGCCTGCCGGTAGGTGCGGACCAGTCGTCCCAGGCCCTGCGTCTGCGCGATGCGCGCCGCTCTCCCCATGCTCAGATGTCCTTCCGCTCGTCGGCCACGATAGGGAGCCAGACGGCCCCGGGCCATGGGGAGGACTCCCCTGCGGGCCGGGACGCGGGTGCACGGCCGCACCGGCGGTGACACGATGGACGGCATGCCGCGCCTCCTCCCCGACCCCGCCTACTTCGCCTCCCTGCCCAAGGTCATCACCTCGGGAGCGGTGATCCTGCGCGACGAGGACGGCCGCTTCGTCGTCGAGAAGCCGAACTACCGTCCGCACTGGCTCGCTGCCCGGCGGCGGCGTCGACCCCGGCGAGGACGCCCGGCAGTGCGCCCAGCGCGAGGTCATGGAGGAACTGGGCCTGGACGTCGAGGTGGGTCGGTCGCTCGCCGTGGACTGGTCGCCGGCGAGTCCGGTGCGCGCCGCGCCGATGGGCGTGCACTTCATCTTCGACGCCGGCGTGATCCCGCGCGCGCGCTCGAGGCGGAGATCGTGCCGCAGGCCTCGGAGCTCGACGACTGGGCGCTCATCGAGGAGGACCGGGCGGAGCCGCTCTCGACCTGGGGCGCCGCCCGTGCCCGGCGCGCTCTCGCGGTGTCGCGCGCGGCGAGGCCGAGGTGGACCTCGCCTCCCATTCCCGGCGGTGACCTGTCGGTCCCGTCGGGAGGTCCCCGGCCGAGCGGCCGACGGGGCCCGTCGGCCGCGGCGGCTCGCCGGCGGCAATGCCCCTCGGCCGCGATGCCCGTCGGCCGCTGATCGTCCCGCGTGTCGAGATCGCCCAAGACGGCCCCCGAACCGCAACCCTTCCGAGACGTCCCACTTTTTCTCACTCTGACCGGGAGTCCTGCCTCCGGCGGCGCGCCGCGGCGCCCATCGGTGTGATCCACGCCGCACGACGCAGCGGTCGCGGTAGGCCATGATGTGCCCACCCCTCCCCTCGTCGTCGGAGATGACATGAGCCCCTCCCCCCTCGCCCCGGAGTCCGCGGCCCCGGTCAGCCGGCCGCTCACCCGCTCGCAGCGCCTGGACCGCCTCCCCTTCACCCGCAAGCACGGCAAGCCGCTGGGCGCCTCCGGCATCGGCTGGGCGCTCGACGCCATGGACGTCGGCCTGATCTCCTTCGTCATCGCCGCGCTCACCGTCCACTGGGACCTCGCGAAGTCCGACGGGTCCCTCATCGCCTCCGCCGGCTTCGCCGGGATGGCGATCGGCGCGAGCCTCGGCGGGTCGCTGGCCGACAGGATCGGCCGACGCTCCGTCTTCGCCCTCACCCTCCTCGTCTACGGCCTGGCCACCGGCGCCTCCGCCCTCGCCCTGGGCGTCGGCACGCTGATCGCGCGCGCTTCGTGGTGGGCCTGGGGCTCGGCGCCGAGCGCGCCCGTCGCCTCGACGCTGATGAGCGAGTTCGCGCCGGCCCGGATCCGCGGCCGGATCATCGTGTGGCTCGAGGCGTTCTGGGCCGGCGGCTGGATCCTCGCCGCCGTGATCGGCACGTTCGTCACGACGTCGGGGCCGGCCGGATGGCGCTGGGCGCTCGCGCTCGGCATGATCCCGGCCGTCTACTCGCTGGTGATCCGGCTCGGGATGCCCGAGTCCGTGCGCTTCCTGGAGACGAAGGGCCGTCACGAGGAGGCCGAGCGGATCGTCCGCGACTTCGAGGACTCCGCCGGGATCGATGCCGGGACTCCGGCGGTCCCGCACTCCCCCGAGGCCCGTACCGCGCCCGACGCGCAGGTCACCGGCGTCGGCGATGGGGGCCGTGTCTCCGCCGACGCGGTCGGCGTCGTGCCGGAGGCCGATCAGGTCGCGACCGGCGGCATCTGGTCGGCGTCCCTCCGCGCCCGCACCGCCGGGCTGTGGGTGGTGTGGTTCTGCATCAACCTCTCCTACTACGGCGCGTTCATCTGGATCCCGACGTCGCTGGTGGATCGCGGCTTCGACCTCACGAAGTCGTTCACCTTCACCCTGATCATCACGCTCGCCCAGATCCCCGGCTACGCCGCCGCGGCATGGCTGATCGAGGTGCTCGGCAGGCGCTGGACCCTCACGATCTTCCTCGCCGGCTCGGCGCTGTCCGCCGTGGGCTACGGCATGGCCGACTCCGAGGCGATGATCCTGGTGGCCGGTCGCCTGCTGAGCTTCTTCAACCTCGGCGCCTGGGGCGCGCTGTACGCGATCGGCCCGGAGCTCTACCCCACCGCGGTGCGCGGCACGGGCACGGGCGCGGCCGCCGCCTTCGGCCGCCTCGCCTCGATCATCGCCCCGTTCCTGGTGCCGGCGCTGGTGCTCGCCGGCGGGCAGTGGCTCGCCTTCGGGGTGTTCGCGCTCGCCTTCGCCGTCGCCGCCGCCGCGGCCTTCACCCTGCCCGAGCAGCGGGGAAGGCGCTGGCGGAGTAGGCCTCCGGCGCTGTCGCGATGGCATGGGGTGCGCGGCGATCAGCGCCACGCGTCACCAGGCACGTGTTGTTCGACGACCGGCACCACCTCGCGGGGGTTGTTCGACGTCCGGTTCCACGCGCGGGGTTGTTCGACGTCCGGTACCAGTTTCCTGGTACCGGACGTCGAACAACTGGCGGGGTCCTGGTACCCGACGTCGAACAACCGGCCGGTGGGGACGCGCAGGGGCGTCGGTGCGATCACTGCCCAGGTACCGAGCCCGACCCGGTGATATCGCGCCCGAGCGGCAGGGCCCGGGCCGGAGCCCGTTCCCGAGCCCGGGGCACCGTGCCGGGTCCGGGCTCAGCTCACTTGTCGAGGGAGCCGTCGTAGGCGCAGATCGCGTCGACCTTCGCCGCCGAGGACGACTCCGGGTCGAACTCGAGGTCGAGCCACACCTTCACGAGCTCCTTCGCGAGCTCGAGCCCGATCACGCGCTCGCCCATGCACAGGACCTGCGCGTTGTTCGAGAGCACCGAGCGCGCACCGAGTAGAGGTCGTGCGCGGTCACGGCGCGGACGCCGGAGACCTTGTTCGCCGAGATCGCGACACCCAGGCCCGTGCCGCAGACCAGCGACCCCCGGTCCGCCTCGCCCGCGGCGATCTTCTCCGCCGCCTCGACGGCGACGTTGGGGTAGTAGGTGCCGTCCTCGCGGCCGGTCACGCCCACGTCGATGACCTTCTCGACGCGGGGATCTTGCTCGAGCGGCTCCTTGAGCGCGGACTTGTGGCCGTAGCCGGCGTTGTCGGAACCGGTGACGATGGTGAAACCCATGATGTCCTCCTGAGGTGGGTAGTACGAGTAGTGAAAGGCAGAGAGGGCCGTCCGGGCCCGGCAATGACGAAGAACGTGCGATTCTGAGCCACTCTCGAGCCCGAAATGGCTCAGAATCGCACATTTCTCGGAGCGCTCCGAGCCGGGAAGAGCCCGGCTGGCTCGGCCTGGGGATCAGGCCGAGAGCTTCTCGGCCAGCGCCGTGACGATCTTCGAGAACGAGATCGCGCCGGGGTCGGGGGTGCCCACGGACTTGTCGCCGTGGTTGCGAGCGCGGCCCAGGGTCGCGGAGATGTCCGCGGTGGCCTCGGCCGCCTCGACAGCGCGGGCCGCCGCGGTCCCGATCGTACGGGAGGCGGAGGCGGCCGGGCCGTCGCCCTCCTCGGCGCCCGTGGCCTGGGCGAGGGCGATCGCCTCGCGGAAGGGCACGGCCGCATCGACCATGGTCTTGTCGCCGGGCTTCGCCCCGCCGAGCCGCTCGACGGCCTCGACCGCCTGGACCAGGCCGGTGAGCAGGTGCTCGCCGGAGACGGGCGCGTCGTCGGAGAAGGCGCCGCCGAGGCTGGTCAGCGCCGCGCCCCACAGCGCGCCGGAGGTGCCGCCGGCCTCGGCGGACCAGGCCGCACCGGCCTGGACCAGGACGGTGCGGGCACCCCCGTCGGACCCGACGACGCGGTCGGTCGCCGCGCGGGCCGCCTTCGCGCCGAGCGCCATGCCCTGGCCGTGGTCGCCGTCGCCGGCGATCGCGTCCATCCGGCCGAGCTCCGGCTCGAGCTCGACCAGCGCGCCTCGACGTCGGCGAGGATCCCGGCGATCCGCCGCGCCGACTCCTTCGACTCGTCGGACGCGTCCGGGATCGGGTCCTCGCCGGGGGTGTAGATCTCGGTGCGCTCGGTGCCGAGGTCACCCTCGACGGTGCCGCCGCGACGGAAGGCGGGGGCGTCGGCCGCGGCGAGCCAGTGCTCGCTCGAGCTCCTCGTCCAGGCGCATCACGGTCAGGGACAGTCCGGCCATGTCGAGGCTGGTGACGTGCTCGCCCACCTCGGGGCGCACGATGGTCAGGCCCGCCTCCAGCAGGAGCTGCGAGGCGTGCTTCCACACCACGAACATCTCCTCGTACTTCACGGTGCCCAGACCGTTCAGCACCACGGCGACGCGGTCCGAGGAGAGCTCGGGGGTCTCGCCCAGCACGCCGTCGACCAGCACCTTCGCGAGCTCCTTCGCGCTCGGCATGGGTCGCTCGTCGATGCCGGGCTCGCCGTGGATGCCCAGGCCGATCGCCATCCGCCCCTCGGGGACGTGGAAGAGCGCGTCCTCCGCGCCGGGCAGGGTGCGACCGTCGAAGGCGACGCCGAGGGAGCGGGTGGCGTCGTTCGCCTTCCAGGCGAGGCGCTCGGCGTCGTCGAGGTCGGCGCCGGCCTGGATCGCAGCGCCCGCGACCTTGAAGACGGGCAGGTCGCCGGCGATGCCGCGGCGGTCGCGGTGCTCGCCCTCGCGGCCCGAGGCGATGTCGTCGCTGACGGCGACGATGCGCACGTCGATGCCCTCGGCGCGCGCTTCTCGGCGGCGACGCCGAAGTGGAGCACGTCCCCGGCGTAGTGGCCGAATCCGAGGATCACGCCGCCGCCGTTCTCGGCGTTCTTCGCGACCGAGTACACCTGGTCGGAGGACGGCGAGGAGAAGATGTTCCCGCAGGGCGCGCCGTGGGCGAAGCCGGGACCGACCCAGCCGGCGAAGGCCGGGTAGTGCCCGGACCCGCCGCCGACGACGAGCGCAGGTCGCCCGGCGGGGGTCCGCTTCGCGCGCACCACGCCGCCGTGCACGCGCAGCGACTCCTCGGGGTGCGCGGCGACCAGGCCCTCGACGGCGTCGGAGGGGAAGGTCTGGGGGTCATCGAACAGGTAGGTCATCGGGTCTCTCCGGATCGGCGGGGTCGGTGCGGATGGGGGCATGTGCGGCGGGCGTCGGGCCGGCGCCGGGCGGGCACGGCGGCCGCAGTGGCGGGCGCGGGGCCGGCGGCGACGACCGCGCCCCCACGGCGCCTCGGCCGACGGGCCCGGCGGCCGACGGGGTGATCCGTCGGCCGCCGGGGCTCAGGCGGCGGTGTAGCCGCCGTCGATCGACAGGATCGAGCCTGTCACGAAGCTCGCGGCGTCGGAAGCGAGGTACACGGCGGCGCCGGCGAGCTCCTCCGGCTCGCCCGGGCGGGACATCGGGGTCATCGCGTTCCAGATGTCGATCTGCTCGCCGCCCTCCTCGTAGAAGCCGCGGGTCAGCTCGGTGCGCATGTAGCCGGGCGCGATCGCGTTCACGCGCACGCCGCGGGAGGCCCACTCGAGCGCGGCGGAGCGGGTGAGGTTGTGGACCGCGGCCTTGGAGGCGTTGTAGGAGGCCTGGGTCTGGGGCATGTTGGCGATGATGCCGCTCATGGAGCCGGTGTTGATGATGCTCGCCGCGGCCCCGCTCGAGCATGGCCCGGCCGACGGCCGAGAGCACGTGGTAGACGCCGTCGAGGTTCAGGCTCATCACGGCCCGCCACTTCTCGCCGTCGCCGTCCTCGACCGGGTGGTGGATGGTGCGCCCGGCGTTGTTCAGCAGGATCTCGATCCCCCCGACCTCCTGGTCGATCTCGGCGACGACCTTCTCGACCATCGCCTGGTCGGTGACGTCGAGGTGGCGGTAGGAGACCTCCACCCCGGTCTCGGCGGCGAGGTCCTTCGCGGCCTGCTGGCCGGTCGCGTCGTCGATGTCGGCCAGCACGATCGGGGCGCCGTGCTGGGCGAGACCCTTGGCCATCGCGAGGCCGAGGCCCTTCGCGCCGCCGGTGACGAGGGCGGTGCGCCCGGTGAGGTCGAACATGGGGCTGATGGCGGAGGTCATGAAGGACTCCTTCGAAGCAGTGGGCGGACGGGAGAGGCGGGGCCGACGGGCGCGCGCGCGGGTCGGGGCGCGCGGGTCGTGCGCGATGGACGAGCGGACGGATCGGCCAGGACGAACGAGTCCCGGGGGCCGACGGGTCCTTGCGTCGGCCCCCGGGGCGCGGATCAGGCCTCGGCGGCGGCGATGTTCTTCTTGCCGACACGGGGCTGGTCGACCTTCAGCGCGAAGGTCATCAGGAAGGCGAGGGCGTACAGGGCCACGAAGGCCCAGACCACGCCGACGTTCCCGCCCCAGGGACGGACGATCGCGACCACGGCCGAGCCGAGGAAGGTCGCGCCGCCCGCGGCGGTCGTGTACATCGCCATCGCAGCGCCCTTGTGGTCGGGGGCGAGCGCCGGCATGATCGCGCCGAGCGGCACGAATCCGGCCAGCAGGATGCCGAAGACGGTGCCCGCGATGACGGCGACGATGAAGCCCCAGTCGGAGCCGGCCGGCACCCAGTGCGGCACGTACCACCACAGCAGCAGGCCGATCGCGGAGCCGACGATGCCGAACCAGCGCACCGTGGTGGTCCAGCCGATGCGGTCGCCGAGGGCGCCGAAGGCGGCGTTGAACAGGATGTTGCCGGCGAAGACGATCGAGGTCATCAGCGACCAGCGGCTCTGCCCCCAGCCGAGGGTCTCGGCGATGACGGTGGGCAGGATGATGAACATGCCGAACTGCGGGGCGGTGTTGATCAGGCGGGTCAGGAAGCCCATCATCACGCGCTTGTTGGTCAGCGAGAGCTTGACGCCGGAGAAGATCACCTGGCGGGAGGACTCGCCCTCGGGGGCCAGCCGCATCGAGCCGTGCTTCTCGCGCACGCCGAACCAGGCGATCAGGAAGCCGGCGATCACGATCAGCGAGGAGGCGGCCATGGCCCAGCGCTCACCGAAGAAGCCTCCGCCGAAGGCGGGGATCAGGCCCATCGCGACGAGCGAGCCGATGGTGGGCATGCCGCCGGTGAACATGACGTAGAACCAGCCGACGGCCGCACCGTTGCGCTCCTTGGGGACCACGGCGTTCACCCAGACCAGGAAGGAGAAGGCGAACAGCGGGAAGCCGAAGCCGCGGACGAAGTAGGTCGCGGCCACCAGCGGGATCGACTCGGTGGACAGCGCGCCGAGGAACGCGGCCTGGAACACCAGCCAGACGACGAGGCCGAGCAAAGATCATCACCCTGCGCGGGCCCCACAGGTCCGAGAGGGCGCCGGCGAGATAGGAGCCGACCAGCGAGGCGAGGGAGTAGAAGGTGATGATGGTGGCGGCGAGGTTGATCATGTTGTCGCCGCCGCCGAAGACTTCGGCCATGTGCGGGGAGACGAAGTTGGTCTCCACGCCGTTGCCCGTCATGAAGACGAGCACGCCGAGGAAGCCCCATCGCAGCGGATGGGGGATGCCGAGTCGGTCCAGGAAGGTCTCCTGGGACGACCCGGCGGCCGGGACGGCGGGTCCGGGCTGGGTGGTCGAGGGTACGGCGCTCATAGGGGCACTCCTGTGTGCGAGGGGGAGAGGCTCGGGGCGGCCGGCGGCATCATCGAGGCGTCGGCCGCCCCGTCAGGGCTGATCCGGGATCAGCGGGGCCGTACTCAGCGGCCGGGGAGGATGGAGACCTTGACGGAGGCGCCGGCGGAGTCGGCGACCGAGTCGAGGGCCTTCTGGAAGTCGGCGAGGCCGAACTGGTGGGTGCAGATCTCGTCGAGGGGCAGGTCGCCCTTCTCGATGATCTTGATGGCGGCGGGCCAGGTGTGCGGGCCGAGGTGGGCGCCGCGCACGTCGAGCTCCTTGTCGTCGGAGATGATCGACCAGTCCACGGAGACGTTCTCCTTGAACACGGAGTACTCCACGAAGCGGCCGAGCTTGCGCAGCGAGGTTCAGGCCCTGCGGCACGGCGCTGGGGTGGCCGGTGCACTCGATGTAGACGTCGGCGCCGTAGCCGCCGGTGAGGCCGCGGATCTCCTCGTAGATGTCGACCTTCGAGGGGTTCAGGGTGAGGTCGGCGCCGCACTTCTTCGCGAGCTCGAGCTTCTCGTCGTCGAAGTCGAGGGCGATGACGAGCTTGGGGTTCTTGTGGGCCGCGCCGATGATCGCGCCGAGGCCGATGGGGCCGGCGCCGGCGATGACGACGACGTCGTCGAACTCCAGCTCGGCGCGCTCGACGGCGTGCATCGAGCAGGACAGCGGCTCGGCGTAGGCGGCGTGCTGCGGTGCGATGTCCTTGGAGATCCTGTGGGCGCGGGCGAGCTTCGGCACGATCATGTACTCGGCCATGCCGCCGTGGTAGTGCTTGAAGCCGAACATGTCGTGCGGGGCGCACATCCAGTACCAGCCGCGCTGGCAGTACATGCACTCGCCGCAGGGGACGATCTGCTCGACGACGATGCGGTCGCCGACGGAGACGCCGTGGTGGGCGAGGATCTCGTCGGAGCCCTGCACGACGGTGCCGGTGATCTCGTGGCCGGGGATGATGCCCGGTTCGACCCAGCGGTCGCGGTTCTCGTCGCCCCAGAACTTGGCGGCGCCGGCGTAGGCCTTGAGGTCGGAGGCGCAGACGCCGACGGCCTCGACCTGGATCAGGAGCTCATGGGCGGCGGGGGTCGGGACCGGGCGCTCCTCGAGGCGGTAGTCCTCGGGGGCATGCATGACGACGGCCTGCATGGTGGCGGGGGCGCTGGCTCACGTAAGACACATCTCCTTCGATACGTTCCGCCCGGCCTGGGGCGCCACAGCGCGCGCCGACGGGTCGGGCCTGACGAGGGACACTCTAGGCAGACCGGGAACAAACGTCAAGCACAAATGTTCTACACCCGGGCGACGCAGTTCAGAGGTATGCCAGGGGTGAATCGGACGGGGTCAGCCCATCGAGGCGGCGAGCGCGAGCACGGCCTGGGCCGTCGGCTCGTCGGTCAGCGGCGTCGTGTACAGCCCGGTGCGGGCGCCGGCGAGGATCGAGGGCGCCTTGCGCTCCCCCGCCGCCATCGCGATCGAGGTCGGCGCGCGGTGAGCAGTGCGCGCGGCGGGCGCACCAGCGGCTCCGATCCGGGATAGCTCACCGGATGCCCGCCGATGTCGTAGAAGTGGAGGTTGATGTCGCCGACGGCCGGGAGCGCGCCGCCGTCTCGTCGCGCGGCACCACGGAGGTCAGCGCCGCGCGCCCCTGGTAGGGCTCGCCGATCCCGACCACCACGGCGCGGGCGCGCGCCCACAGGTCGGTGATCTCGCGGAAGCTGGGGTCGGCCTGCAGCGACTCCCAGAGTCGCTCCGAGGGGCTCGCCGGGGCGAACATGAACTTCGGCTCGGCCCGGGTGCGGTCCGCGAAGCGGCGCACGATCTCGTTGGTCTGGAAGGACGGGTCGGTCTCCTGTCGCCCGCCGACGGTAGGGGCGATCACCACTCCCGGCGGCTCGGGCGGCCCGGGCATGCCGCTGACGGCGTAGGTGGTCTTGCCCGAGGAGATCAGCAAGACATCGCCTCGCTGCAGGTCCAGGGAGCGCGGCTCCTCCCCCAGCAGGTCGCCGATGCCGCGGTAGTCGCGCTGGACCTGGTTGCCCGGGGCGATGCGCACGGAGCGGACGCCGAGCACGTCCTGCAGGCGGGCGCCGAGATCGGGCAGGTCGGCAGTGGGCGGCTCGAGCACCTCGAAGCGCACCATCCCGATCCGTCGCGCCTCGGCGAGGAGCTTGGAGACCGTGGGCCGGGAGACGCCCAGGCGCTCGGCGACCTCGGCCTGACGCACCCCGTCGACGTAGTAGGCGGAGGCGGCGCGGTGGAGCGACTGGAGGTCCATCGCGGTCTCGAGCATCGATGCTCCTCCCTCTCCGTGAAGGCCGTGTCCGGGCCCCGGGGCGGCGGGGCTCGCGCCGATGATCCTAATGAACGCCGGGCGGTGCTTTGCGGAACAGGGGCCCGTCCTGTGCCCCTGGCAGGGCGGACGGTGGCAGGATGGTCTGCGGCGATGACGGCACGGAGAGGCGGCGCGATGACGGCAGGCACGGGGGCGGTGACCCCTGCTCCGCGGACCGCCCCGTCAGACTCCTCGGCGGCGTCGCCAGCGACCGCGGCGCCGGCGGCGCGGCCCGCCTCGCGGACGGCGGCGGCGACCACCGCCGGATCCGTCGCCCCCACCACCTCGTCCGCCCCGTCGGCCGCGCCCCGAACGGCCGGAGCGCCAGCCGGCGCGACGATCCCCGCCGTACTGGGCGTCGACGTCGGCACCTCGAGCACGAAGGGCACCCTCGTCGCGCTCGACGGGACCATCCTCGCCACCGCCGTGCGCGAGCACTCGGTCTCCCGCCCCGCCCCGGGCCACGTCGAGATGGACGCGGAGATCTGGTGGGAGGAGTTCGTGGACATCGCCCGCGAGCTCACCGCGACCGGCGCCGCGGACGTCACTGCGGAAGTCACCGCGATCGGCGTCTCGGGGATGGGCCCCTGCGTGCCGCTCACCGACGAGCGCGGCGAACCGGTGCGCCCCGCGATCCTCTACGGCGTGGACACCCGCGCGGGCGAGGAGATCCACCACCTCACGAACGTGCTGGGCAGGGAGGAGATCGTCGCGCACTGCGGCGGGATGCTCACCTCGCAGGCGGCCGGGCCGAAGGTCGCCTGGGTCGCCCGGCACGAGCCGGAGGTCTATGCGCGGGCGCGTCGGCTGTTCATGCCGGCCTCGTATCTCGCCTTCCGCCTCACCGGCGAGTACGTGCTCGACCACGTCAGCGCCAGCCAGTCCGCTCCGATGTACAGCCTGCGCCACCAGACGTGGCATCCCGAGTGGGCCGAGCGCGTCGGCCCCGGCCTCGAGCTCCCGGAGCCGCGCTGGGCGGGCGAGGCGGCGGGGACCGTGCAGAGCGCGATCGCGCGGCTCGTGCCCGGTCTGCGCGCCGGGATCCCGGTCATCACCGGCACCATCGACGCCTGGGCGGAGGCCGTCAGCGTCGACGCCGCCTCCCCGGGCGACCTGATGCTGATGTACGGCACCACCACCTTCCTCGTCGCGACCACCGTGGAGCCCGTCGCGAGCCGCACCCTGTGGCCCACCTCCGGGGTGGAGCCGGGCGCCTACGCGCTCTCGGGCGGAATGGCCTCCTCCGGGGCGATCACCGGCTGGTCGCGCGAACTGACCGGCTCCCCGGAGTTCGACGAGCTCCTCGCGGAGGCGGAGGCCAGCGGTCCCGGCGCGAACGGGCTGGTCATGCTCCCCTACTTCGCCGGCGAGCGCTCCCCCATCGCCGACCCCGGCGCCCGTGGGGTGATCGCAGGCCTGACCCTCTCACACACCCGCGGGGACCTCTACCGCGCCGCGCTCGAGGCCGCCGCCTTCGGGGTGCGCCACCACCTCGAGACCCTCACCGCGGCCGAGCTCAGCCTGGACCGGGTCGTCGCCGTCGGCGGCGGGGCCCGCAGCGACCTGTGGCCGCAGATCGTCTCCGACGTGACGGGCCTGGTCCAGCGGATACCGCGGCGCGTCGTCGGCGCCTCCTACGGCGGCTCGATGCTCGCCGCGCGCCTCGCCCACGGCACCGACGTCTCCCGCTGGAACCCCACCGATCACGAGATCGTCCCGGACCCGGCGCGGCGCGAGCGGTACGACGAGCTGTACCGGCTCTACCGCGACCTCTACCCCGCGACCTACGAGATCACCCACGCGCTCGCGGCGATGCAGGAGCACTGAGGCCGGGAGTCCGGCACGCCGCGTCGTCGTACCCCGTACGGTGGCCCTACCGGCACCTCCGCGCGCCGGTCGACCGCATCCTGCGCCCGGAAGGGGAGCCCCATGCATGCCGACCGACTCACCGAATCCCTCTGTCACCACGCGGAGGGTCCGTACTGGTCAGAGACCTGGGACGGCCTGCGCTGGGTGGACATGCTCGCCGGGGACATGCCGCATCTCGACGCCGACGGGACGGCCCGGCGCCTGCCCACCCCGAGCCCGGTCGTGGCCTGCGTGCGCCCCGCGGCGGACGGCGGGGCGGTGCTCGCCCTCGAGAAGGGCTTCGGCCTCGAGGACGCCGACGGGTCCATCCGCGCGCCGCCGCCGCTGTGGGACGAGGCCGTGCGCATGAACGAGGGCGCGATCGCGCCGGACGGCTCCTTCCTGTGCGGCTCGATGGCCTATGACCAGCGGCCCGGCGCCGCCGCGATGTGGCGCCTGATGCCCGACGGCACCACCACCCGGCAGTTCGGGGACCTCACGATCTCCAACGGCCTCGCCTTCACGGCCGACGGGACGCGCGCCTTCTACGTCGACACCCCCACCGGACGGGTCGACCTCTTCGACTGGTCCGACGCCGACGGGCTCGTCGAGCGCCGGCCCTTCGCCGACCTCTCCGGCGAGGACGGCGGCCCGGACGGGCTGTGCCTGGATGCCGAGGGCCGGGTGTGGGTGGCGATGTTCGGCGGCTCTCAGGTCCTGGGCCTGGACGAGCGGGGCGGGCTCGCCGAGCGGATCACGGTGGCGGCGCGCCAGGTCACGGCCTGCACCTTCGGCGGCGAGGACCGCGGGACCCTGTTCATCACCACCAGCCGGGAGAACGTGGCCGACGGGGACGATCCGGAAGCCGGCTCGCTGTTCTCGGTGCGTCCGGGCGTCGTCGGCCCCACCGAGGAGAACCTCTTCGGCGATCCCGACGAGGTCGATCCGGACGCCTGACCCCGACGGCCGGCCCTGCGCCCCCGGGGCCGGCCGTGACGACAAATGCGCTCCTGGCGTGACCTGAGGGTCGTATAGCCGTTGAGGTCACGCCAGGAGCGCAGAAGTGTGCGACGCCGGGGCCAGGGCGCCGGGGTAGGCACCGACGGCCTGGGCCGGGGATGGCGGCCTGAAGCCAGGGACGGCACCGCCGGCCGGGACGCCGACGGCTCAGGCCGCGGCGGGCTCCTCCGATGAGCGGTCCCGGGCCTCGCCCGTGGCGAGGGAGTCGAGCATGTCGTCGTACTCCTCCATCGCCTTGGCGGGCGGGCGCGGGGTGATCAGGCTGACCACGACCGCGAGCACCAGGCAGATCGCGAAGCCGGGGATGATCTCGTAGAGGTGCTCCTCGCCGAACAGGCCCCAGCTGACGTCGGGCTCGAACTGGCCCCAGACGAAGGCGACCACCGCGCCGGAGATCATGCCCACCGCAGCGCCCGCCGTCGTCAGGCGACGCCAGAACAGCGACAGCAGCACGATCGGCCCGAAGGCGGCGCCGAAGCCCGCCCAGGCGAAGGCGACCAGGGCCAGCACCGAGCTCTCGGGATCCAGGGCGAGGATCACCGCGACGACGGAGACGACGAGCACGCCGATGCGGCCGCCCCACAGCTTGGCGCCGTCGCCGAGCTTCACGCCCGCGCCGCCGACGATGTCCTCGACCAGCGCGGACGTGGTCACGATCAGCTGCGAGGAGATCGTGGACATGATCGCCGCGAGCACGGCCGCCAGCAGGATGCCGGCGATCAGCGGATGGAACAGGACCTGGGCGAGGTCGAGGAACACCGACTCGCCGTTGGTCGCGTCGGTGATCTGCACGTCGCGGTTCTGCTGGAAGTAGGCCAGGCCCGCCATCGCGGTGAACACGGCGCCGGTCACGCACAGGATCATCCAGCTCATCCCGACGATCGTGCCGTACTTCGCGTCGCGCGAGGAGCGCGGCGCCATGAAGCGCACGATGATGTGGGGCTGGCCGAAGTAGCCCAGGCCCCAGGCGAGGGCGGAGAGGATCCCTACCCAGGTGCCGCCGGAGACGAGGGAGCCGAAGGAGGGGTCGACCTCGCGCACCGAGGCGAACATCGCCGTGGGCCCGCCGACGACGAACATCGCGGTGATCGGCACGATGATCAGGGAGACCAGCATGATCAGGCCCTGCACCACGTCGGTGTAGCTCGCGCCGAGGAAGCCGCCGAAGAGGGTGTACAGGATCGTCACGCCGCCCACGAGGAGCAGGCCGGTCAGGTAGGGCCCGCCGAACATCGACTGGAAGAACACGCCGCCGGCGACCATGCCGGAGGAGACGTAGAAGGTGAAGAAGACCAGGATGATCAGGCCCGCCGCGATCCGCAGGATGTTCGTGCGGTCGTGGAGACGGTTGCCGAAGTAGCTCGGCACCGTGATCGCGTTGCCGGCGATCTGGGTGTACTGGCGCAGGCGCGGGGCGACGAAGATCCAGTTCAGACCGGCGCCGACGGTCAGGCCGATCGCGATCCACGCCTCGACCATGCCGCTCATGTACAGCGCGCCGGGCAGGCCCATCAGCGACCAGCCGGACATGTCCGAGGCCCCGGCGGAGAGCGCCGCGACGAAGGGGTGCGGCTGTCGGCCGCCGAGCATGTAGTCCTCGCCGCCCTTGGTCCTGCGGAAGGCGTAGAGGCCGATGCCGATCATGCCGCCGAAGTAGACGACGAGGGCGACCAGCTTGAAGGCGAGATCCATGGGTCTCTCCGATCTCTGGTGGGGAAGGGATGACACTCCGGGGCCGTGGCGACCTCGCACGCAGGGCCGACGGGCCGGACCGGGACGACGGGCCACCGTACCGGTGCTCGGCGGACGGGTATCGACGAGCCTACGCCGAGGTGACCCCGATCACCCCATCCTGTGTCCGGAAGGTGACCTCTCCCCGGACATGCGGGCGCCCGGCATCTCTCGAGATGCCGGGCGCCCGCAGATCGTCGATCAGCCGAACAGAGCGTCGGTGTCGTCGTCGACCCAGTCGAGGGTGCGCTCGACGGCCTTGCGCCACAGGCGCATGTACCGGTCGCGGGTCTCCTCGTCCATCTGGGGCTCCCAGCGCTTGTCCTCGGCCCAGTTGTCGATGACGTCCTGCTCGCCCTCCCAGTAGCCCACCGCGATGCCGGCCGCGTAGGCGGCGCCCAGCGCGGTGGTCTCGATGACCTTCGGGCGCACGACGGGCACTCCGAGGATGTCGGCCTGGAACTGCATGAGGGTCTCGTTCATGACCATGCCGCCGTCGACCTTGAGCTCGGTGAGCTCCACGCCCTCGGAGGCCGCATCGGCGATCGCCGCGTCGAGGACCTCCCGGGACTGGAAGGCCGTGGCCTCCAGGACCGCGCGGGCGATGTGGTTCTTGTTGTGGAAGCGGGTCATGCCGACCATCACGCCGCGGGCGTCGGAGCGCCAGTGCGGGGCGAACAGGCCCGAGAACGCCGGGACCACGAACAGGCCGCCGTTGTCGTCGACCTGCTTGGCGAGGTCCTCGATCTCCGGGGCGTCCTTGATCAGGCCCAGGTTGTCGCGGATCCACTGCACGAGCGAGCCGGTCACCGCGACCGAGCCCTCGAGGGCGTAGACGGGCTTGTTCTCGCCGATCTTGTAGGCGACGGTGGTGAGCGACCCGTTCTCGCTGCGCACCAGGTCCTCGCCGGTGTTGACCAGCATGAAGTTGCCGGTGCCGTAGGTGTTCTTGCCCTGGCCGATCTCGAAGCAGGCCTGGCCGAAGGTCGCGGCCTGCTGGTCGCCGAGGATGCCGGCGATCGGGGTGTCGATGAGCAGGCCCTGCTTGCGACCGTACCCGTAGATCTCGGAGGAGGACTTGATCTCCGGGAGCATGGACAGCGGGATGCCCATGTCCTTGGCGATGTCCTCGTTCCAGTCGAGGGTGTCGATGTTCATCAGCATGGTGCGGGAGGCGTTGGTGACGTCGGTGACGTGCACGCCGCCGTTCACACCGCCGGTCATGTTCCACACCAGCCAGGAGTCGGTGTTGCCGAACATTAGGTCACCGGCCTCGGCCTTCTCGCGGGCACCCTCGACGTTGTCCAGGATCCACTTGACCTTGGGACCGGAGAAGTACGTGGCCAGGGGCAGGCCCACGCGCTCCTTGTACTTGTCGGCGCCCTCGTCGCCCGCGAGCTCGTCGCAGATCTTGGCGGTGCGGGTGTCCTGCCAGACGATTGCGTTGTAGACGGGCTCGCCGGTGTTCTTGTCCCACACCACCGCGGTCTCGCGCTGGTTGGTGATACCCACGGTCGCCAGCTGGTGGCGGTTGATCTCGGCACCGACGAGGGCATCACCGACCACCCTTCGGGTGTTCCGCCAGATCTCCATGGGGTCGTGCTCGACCCAGCCGGACTTCGGGAAGATCTGCTCGTGCTCCTGCTGGCCGGTCGAGACGATCTGGCCGGCGTGGTCGAAGACGATCGCGCGGGTCGAGGTGGTGCCCTGGTCGATCGAGAGGATGTACTTCGTCGAGTCGGTCATCGGAACTCCTTCGTGGTGATGAACGTCGTGCTGTGGTCATGGTGCCGGACGGCTCTGCGCGGCCGCACGGGAGCCGCCCGGCTGGAGCGGGTGGGTCAGAAGGCCATGCTGGCGAGGCCGCCCAGGGCGCCGCCGAGCAGCCGGGCCGACGATCGGGACCCAGGCGTAGCCCCAGTCGCTGCTTCGCCCTTGTGCGGGATGGGCAGGACGGCGTGGGCGAGGCGCGGACCGAGGTCTCGGGCAGGGTTGATGGCGTAGCCCGTGGGCCCGCCGAGGGAGGCGCCGATCGAGACGACCAGCGCCGCGACCGCGAGCGGGCCCAGGCCGTGCGGGGTGTTGCCGAACATGACGATGACGAAGACCAGCACGAAGGTCGCGATGATCTCGGTGACCAGATTCCAGCCGTGCGAGCGGATCTCCGGGCCGGTGGAGAAGGTGCCGAGGATGGTGCCTGCATCCTTCTCCTGGTCGTAGTGGGTCTTGTAGGCGAGCCAGGCCACGACGGCACCGAGGAAGGCGCCGATCATCTCGGCCAGGAAGTAGGCGATCGTGTTGGCGAAGTTCACAGCGATGCCGGGGCCGTACTCCTCGGCGCCGCTGGAGAGCAGGCCGAGGGTCACGGCGGGGTTCAGGTGGGCGCCGGTCTTGTAGGCGACCCACACGCCGGCGAAGACCGCGAGGCCCCAGCCGAAGCTGATGAGCGACCAGCCTCCGCCGTTGCCCTTGGTCTTTCCCAGCACGACGTTGGCGACGACGCCGCCGCCCAGCAGGGTGAGCATCGCCGTGCCGGCGATCTCGTACAGGAAGATGGTTGCCATGGGTCCTCCTCGTCGAGCGGTCCCGCGGCTCTGCGGGACCGGTGGCATCCAGATGGTGGGGAGAGGGGCGGGTCCTGCCCGCCCATGGTCCGCGGGCGGAGTCGCCCGCGGAGAGCCTCCCCGGCCGGGTCACGACCGGGGAGGAGTTCTGGGTCAGCCGCGGGCGGGCACCTCCGCGGCGGCCGCGATGCGGGCGGCGGCCTCGGCGTCGGAGGCGGTGGCCTCCCCGGCGAGACGGGCCTCGATGTACCCGCGGTAGGCGTCGACCTCGGCGCGCACGGTCGTCTCGTCCCAGCCGAGCTCCGGCGCGAGCGGCCGCGGCGACCTCGTCGGCCGCCGCGACGCCGCGGTCACGGGTCTCGTAGTCCAGGCGGGTGCGGCGCTCGAGCACGTCGGCGAGATGCCGGGCCCCCTCGGCGCGGGCGGCATAGACCACCTCGGCGCGCAGGTAGCGCGGGGCATGCTCGAGCGGGGTCGCGAGGGACGGATCCTCGTCGATCAGGGCGAGCACGTCGGTGAGCAGGTCGCCGTAGCGGAACAGGAGCCGATCGACGCGGATCTCGTCGGCGCCGGACTCTTCGCCGCCGATCCGCTTGCTGATCTCGGACTTGTCGCGCACCAGGGCCGCGTAGCCCTGCGCACCGATGACGGGGACCGAGCGGGTCAGCGACGGGCGGCCGGGCTCGGTGTCCTTGATCGCGAAGTCGACGACGTCCTCGGCCATCACGCGATAGGTCGTGTACTTGCCGCCAGCGATGGCGCTCAGGCCGGGTTCGACCTGCATGACGGTGTGCTCGCGGGAGACCTTGGTCGAGCCCTTGTCCGAGCCCTTCTTCACGGGTCGCAGCAGGGGGCGGAGGCCCGAGTAGACGCCGATGACGTCCTCGCGGGTGAGGTCGTCGGCGAGCACGGCGTTGGCGTGCTCGAGGACGTAGTCGATGTCGTCCGAGGTGGCGCCCACGTCGCGGGGGTCCTGCGTCCACGGGGTGTCGGTGGTGCCGATGACCCAGTACTCGTCCCACGGGATGATGAACAGCACCGACTTCTCGGTCTGGGTGATGATGCCGGTGTCGGGGACGGCGGGGATCCGGTCGCGGGCGACGGTGACGTGGATGCCCTTGGAGGCGAGGACCTCGAGGCCGCCGTCGGCCCCGGCGAGCTCCTGCTGCTCCTGGGTCCAGACGCCGCCGGCGAGGATGACGTGGCGGGCGCGGACGTCGAACTCCTCGCCGCTCTCCTCGTCGCGCACCCGGGCGCCGACCACGCGCTCGCCCTCGTGGAGGTAGTCGACGACGGTGGTGTAGTTCGCGACCGAGGCGTCGAGCTGGGCGGCGGAGCGCACCAGCATCATCACGAAGCGGGCGTCGTCGACCTGCGCGTCGTAGTACTCGAGCGCGCCGACGGCCTTGTCGCCGTCGAGTGCCGGGAACACCTCGAGCATCTTGTCGTGCAGGAGATGGCGGTGGAAGGGGACGGCGCGCTTGCGGCCCACCGACTGCATCGCGTCGTAGAGCATGACGCCGGAGCCGATGAAGCCGCGGTCGATGACCTTCTTGAAGAAGGGGAAGACGAACTTGATCGGCTTCACCAGGTGCGGGGCGGTGTGCTCGAGCAAGAGATCGCGCTCGCGCAGCGCCTCGGCGACCAGCTTGAAGTCGAGCATCTGCAGGTAGCGCAGGCCGCCGTGCATGAGCTTGGAGGAGCGGGAGGAGGTGCCGGAGGCCCAGTCGTGGGACTCCACGAGGCCGACGGACAGGCCACGGGTGGCGGCGTCGAAGGCGGCGCCCGCCCCGTTCACCCCGCCTCCGACGACGAGGACGTCCAGCGGGTTCTCGGCGGTCGTGGCGCGCAGGCGGGCGAGGTGCTCGCCGCGGCCCTCGGGGGTGAGTGCGGATCGCTGCTGTTCGGACACGCTGGTCGCTCCTTCGCATCGGCACCTGGTGATCCCGGCGCTCGCGGCCGGGCCCGTCGCGCTCTCCGCGGCGGTGACGCCGCCATCCTGGGACGGGCGTGCAGCATCACGCAAGCCAGGTGCACGAACGTGCAAGACTGGTGTCCATGACCCCCGCTTCCCGACTCGAGGACCTCTTCACCGCTGCACGGATGTACTACGGGCAGAGCCAGACCATGGAGGCGATCGCCGGAGAGCTCGGGGTGTCCCGCTCGACCGTGTCACGAATGCTGCGGGACGCGCGCGAGGCCGGCCTGGTCCAGATCACCCTGCGCCCGCCCGAGGCGCATCGCGTCGAGGACCTCGGACGACGCATCGCCCGCCAGTACGGGGTGAAGGTGCACGTGGTGCCGGATCCGCCCGAGAGCGATCAGCGCGACCGCCTCGCCGCCGTGGTCGAGGAGGCCGCGGAGCCGCTCGATCAGATGCTCGAGCCCGGCTCCACGCTCGGCATCGCCTGGGGCACGACGGTCGCGGCACTGCTGGGCACGGTCCGACCACGCCCCGTTCCCGGGATGCGGATCGTGCGACTCAACGGCGCGATCAACGTCGAGGGCTCGGGCCTGACCTATATCGCGACCGTGCTCGCCCGGGCGGCGGAGCGATGGGACGCGACGGTGCACCAGTTCCCGGTCCCGGCCTTCTTCGACTACGCCGCCACGCGCGAGGCGATGTGGCACGAGCGCTCGGTGCAGCGGGTGCTGGAGACGCAGACGCAGGCCACGGTCGCGGTGTTCAGCGTCGGCGCCTTCGACGCGGAGGTCCCCAGCCACGTCTACACCCACAACTACCTCACGGCCGCGGACCTACGCTCGCTGCGGGCCGACGGTGCGGTGGGCGATGTGTGCACCGTGTTCCTGCGGGCCGACGGCACCTTCCGCGACATCGCCATGAACGCGCGCGGATCGGGCACCGCCCCGGACCGCCTGGCCCGGATCCCACGCCGCCTCCTGGTCGCCTCCGGCTCCCGCAAGGCAGCGCCGCTGCGGGCGGCGGCGCGGGCCGGGGTCGCGACGGACCTGGTCATCGATGCGGTCACCGCCACGGCGCCGCTCGCCCTGCGCTGAAGAGAGGCGCCTCTTCCCGGCTTGGCCTGCTGACCCTGGCCCGCCCTGCGCCCCGCGCATCTCTGGCGCGCCTGTGGAATCTGGTGTGCTTCTGAACCACTTCGGAGCCGATAGCGGCTGAGAATCGCGCATTTCTCGCCCCGTTGCCCGTCGGAGCGCAGGCGTCGACAGCTTCCCGGGTCGGCGCCGCAGCAAGGGTGCCGTTCCGCGTCCAGGTCCTCAGCAAGGTCTTCGACGAGATCAGCCCTGCCGTCGGGCGATGCGCGTCGAGAGTCCTCGCTGCCCGACGTCGATGACCGCGCCCCGCACACGGGCCTCGTCAGGAACGTGCGACCCCCGCTCCGCCATCGTGCGTCGCAGGCGGAGCAGTATGCGCGTCGGCCAGAACAGGTCCTTCCCATTGGCCCGGCTGAGAGTCCAGCCGTGGGACGCGAGCTCGTCACGCCGTCGCTCGTCTTCTCGCCACTGCCCTTTGGTGCGGCGATGCCCATCGCCGTCGAACTCGAGTCCGATCCCTATCTCGGCCCAGGCGAGATCTATCTCCCTGGTCCGACCGGTGATCGGATCCCGCACCGGGTGGTTGAGCGTCGGCTCCGGGAAGCCTGCCTCCGCGAGCAAGAGGCGAAAGATCGTCTCCCCCGGCGATCGCACCCTTGTACGTGCGAGGCGGAGGGCGGCAAGGGCGCCCGGCGTTCCGCGGCGACCCTTGCCCTCGGAGATCTGAGGGATCAACGAGCCCAGGTCCACCCCTGCGCGCGCGATCTCGGACCGATCACTCCATCGACGGCGGCGACCAGGTCCCAGAGCGGGATCTCGGAAGCAAGCTCCCGCAGGCACCTCGGACGGAGAGGAGGTGACGAGCGAACCGAGGGACGCCGTCGGCCCAGCCCGCGACCGATGGACAACGGCGCCTCGCCCGAGGCCGGAGCTCCCGCCCCTGGCTACACGGACATGCATGGTCGGCGGCTGTGCACCGTCCCGCAGTGACTCTCCGGGCACGATGGAGGGGATCCGCTCGACACCGTCAGGGCCGACGACGGCACCGGAGCGAAGCAGGTCCACGCCGCCGTCGAGCGCGAGCGGGAGAGGGATGCCCCAGAGCACTGCCGCGGTCGAGTGGCTGAGCACTGCTCCGGGAAGCACTCGGTTCTGCAAAGCACCGCCCCCATCGCGTTGAAGTTCGCGGGATCGTCGGTAGGGGTGCGATAGCCGGGGAACACCGTCGTGAAGCTCGGCGACGCCAGGTCCCGCGAGTGGAACCCGAGCTCGCGCCATCTGCTGTGGTGGAGCGGCGCACCGCCATATCGCTCGAGGGACTTCCGCATGCGCTCGACAGTAGGCACGCCGATCTGCGCTCACTCGATGTGACAGCTCTCAAGTGGACAGGGCACCCGTGGGGAGGAACAGTGCGCGGCGAACTCCGACGGTTCACGACGCTTCCGGGACTGCCCGGTCGGACCCGCCCTGATCCAGCCCACCCATGCAATCGGGCCGGATTCTGAACCAATTTTGGGCCCGAAGTGGCTGAGAATGACGCATTCTTCATGCCCCGCCCTGCGATCGGCGGGCGACGCGTCGACCACCTGGAGGGAAGGGGCGGTCAGCGGGGGTGGATCAGGCGGAACCGCTCGCAGACGACGAGCATGTCCGCCGCGAAGCCGTCGGCCGAGTGCTCGGTCCAGAAGCGCTCGTGGATCTGCCGCCAGGCCGCGAGGGTCCGATCGCCCTCCCCCTCGGCGTGGGCGTGCTCGGCGGTGACCTGGTCGAACGGGACGGTCGTGACCTCCGTCGTCTCCAGCACCGCGCGGGGCGCCCAGCGCCGTCGAGGATGATCGACAGCTCGCCGACCTCCGGGAGCGGGTCCCCGTCGGCCTCGTAGTCCCGGAGCGAGGAGGCGGTCCCCGTCTTCACGCCGTCGAGCACGAGGCGGAGCGACCCGTCGGCGTGCTCGGGGGTGGCGCCGAACGCCCAGGCCTCCGGCCTGTGCTCGGGCGACTCGGGGCGGGCGGTGCGGGCCTCGGCCCAGAACTGCTGGAGGGCGGCGTCGTCGCTGGTCACCCCCGCACCCTATCGGGCACGAAGGCGCGGGGCCGACCATCGGCACCGACCCGCGAGGCCCGTCCACCGGGCCGGCCGGACAGTGCGGCCGACGGATCCTGCCTGCGAGTACGGCCGACGGGTGCGAGCCACCCGAGCCGGACCGCAGGATGCGAGCCGCCCGAGCCGGACCGCAGGAGCAGGTCGGGCCACCCTGCCCTGTCAGCCCTCGGCGGCGGAGAGGTCGAGGCGCTCGGGGTGGGTGTAGAGGTTCATGCGGCCGTCCCCGTCGTCCCGCGCGCGGGTGAAGCCGACGAGCGTCTGACCGAACTCGCGGGCGGTCTCCACGGCGAGGGAGCTCGCGGCGGAGACGCAGGCCACCATCGGGATCCCGGCCATGCAGGCCTTCTGGACGATCTCGAAGCTGGCCCGGGAGGAGACCAGCAGGAAGCAGTCCCGCGGCGGCAGGCGGTCCTCGAGCAGGGCCCAGCCGATGACCTTGTCGACCGCGTTGTGCCGGCCCACGTCCTCGCGGACCACGAGCAGGTTCCCCTCGAGGTCCACGAGCGCAGCTGGCATGGACGCCGCCGGTGCGGGCGAAGACGGCCTGCTGGTCGGAGAGCTCGCGGGCGGCGCGGAGGATCACGTGCGGGTCCAATGCCCAGGACTGCAGCGGCGTGTACCGGCTCTTCTGCCGGACGGCGTCGATGCTCTCCGCGCCGCACACCCCGCAGGCGGAGGTGGTGGTGAAGGCGCGTGCGACCTGCGGCAGCAAGCTGCGGCCGGGTGGTCGTGAAGTCCATGACGTTGTAGGTGTTCTGGGCGAAGCCGCCGCCGGCGTCGACCACGGCGCCGTCGCAGTAGCGGGCCTCGGCCACGTCCTCACGGTCACGGATCATGCCCTCGGCGTGGAGGAAGCCGTGGATCAGCTCGACGTCGTTGCCGGGGGTGCGCATGGTGAGGGAGAGTCGCTGCCCGTTCAGGCGGATGTCCAGCGGCTCCTCGACGGCGACATGGTCGCCCTTGCGTCCGGCGTAGAGCTTCCCGTCCCGCACCCTGACGGTGCGGATCCGCGTGCTGTCGGTGACCCTGCCCATCCCTCGAGGATAGTCCGCTCACCTGCGGTGCGGCGTGCCCTCAGTCGTGGGCGTCTTTCCCGGATCCCGACGCGGCGGCGCCGTTCCGGCCGTTCTCCGCGAGCCGCTTGGCGAGCTCGAGCTCCTGCCGCCAGCCGTGGAGGTTCTCCTCGTAGTTGCGCCGTCGGGCCGCCTCGTCCAGGCCCAGCTTCGCGAAGCCGCGCTCGCGCACGGTGAGCCGCACACTGTTCCGGGCCGCGGTGCCGGCGGGGTCGATGACGAACTCGACGGTGTTGTTCGGGGCGTCGGAGATCTCGCCGAGCCCGCCGCCCAGCCAGCGGAACGCGACACGGTTCGGCGGCTCGTGCGCCTCGATCGCGAGCTGGAAGGCGCCGTGGACGGGGTCGACCACGCGCGTGACCGGGCCCGACGTGGTGATCTCGTGCTCGCGGTACTCGCCGTCGTTGATGAACCAGCCGGGTTCGCGGATGACCGCGAACACCTTCTCCGCGCTCGCGTCGATCAGCACGCTGTGCACGATCTCGTCGGGGACGGGGGCGTCGGCGGGGAGGGACTGTGCGTCGGCCATGGCGGTGCTCCTCGGGTCGGGGCGGCGTCGTCGCCGTCTTCATGAAGCGTGCCAGAGATCGGCGGCCCGGGCGAGGCTCCTTCCCTGGCTGACGGGCTCGGCCGGGGCGGTGAGTTGCGGATGCGGGCGGTCCATGCATGGGTGGCCCGGGCGCGCAGCGGCCCGCCCACCCGGACGGGGGGCGGGTCGCGGGACCGCCGTTTCGTCGCCGCGGCGGCGACCTGCGCGATCAGTCCTTCGTGACCGCGGCGGCGAGCAGGTTCAGCGACTGCTCCAGATCCTCCTCGGGGATCATCGGGAAGCGGATCTGCTTGAGCGGCTCGGGATCGGTGACGTCGGACCAGCTGTAGGTCAGCGACACCTCGGTCGCGTCCGAGCCCTGCGGGGTGAGCTCGTAGAGCCACTCCCAGCCCTTCGGGCCCTCGGGGGCGCCGCCGTCCTCCCCCTCGGGAGCGGGCTTCCAGCCCACCATCTTGTTCTCGTCGTACGCGGTGACGAAGTTGTGGGTGCGATAGTCGCCGCCCATGTGGTCACCGTGCATGTTCATCACGAACTTCTCGCCCACAGCGGTGATCCGCTCGGTGTCGTCGGCGGCGCGGACGAAGCCGGAGCCGTCGAACTCGTGGTGGCGGGCGGGCAGGGTCAGCACCGCGAACACGTCCTTCGCGGGCACGTCGATCGTGCGGGTGACGGTCAGATGGGTCTGCTCTGTGTTCATCCCCCCACCCTGCCTCGTGAGCGCGCGCGATGTCACGCCGCGACGACCGGGCGGTCGAACTGCCTGCTCACCGCGGCGCGGGCACTCCCTGGGAGCGACCGGGCACGGCGCGAGGGGCCGACGGACGGATCCCGTCGGCCCCTCGCGCCGCGCCGGGGGCGAGCTCAGGCGTCGCGCGCGGGGCGCACCGAGCGGCCGCGCGGACTCCTCCTCCGGGCAGGCGGAGCCGAGCTCCGTCATGCCGTCGACGAGCCAGCGCACCATGTGGTCCGCGAAGGAGGCGCGGGGCAGGATCCGCCAGGTCTGCTCGCCAGCGCGCACGAGGATCACCGGGATGGTGCTCAGCGGCGTCGCCTCAGCCCGGCCGACGCCGAACACGCGCGGGTGCAGGTCCAGAGCGACGCTCTTCTCGAGCACCTCGCGGGCGCCGGGGCCCTCGAGCACCAGCACGGTGCGGTTGGCGGAGAGATCCACGGCCTGCCCGGGGACCCCT
Source organism: Brachybacterium sp. GPGPB12 (assembly GCF_038396325.1). Lineage (NCBI taxonomy): Bacteria > Bacillati > Actinomycetota > Actinomycetes > Micrococcales > Dermabacteraceae > Brachybacterium > Brachybacterium sp. GPGPB12. Next base: position 2,102,937 of record NZ_CP149573.1, read on the forward strand.
TCCTCGAGCGCCTCGCGGTAGGGCGCCTCGACGCCGGGCTCCTGCCGGCGGGAGACATCCACGGCGAGGAACTCGTCCGGCGAGAGGCGCAGGACGTGCAGGCTGTCCAGGTCGCCGGTCACCTGGCCGTGCGCCGTCGGCGGCGGCACGCCGAGCACGGACTCGAGCGCCGTCGCGCCCTGCTCGCCGGGCGCGGCCCGCAGGCCGATCTGCACGGCGAACTCGTGCTCGCGCAGGGTCACGGCGCGCGCCCCGGTGACGGCGGCGCCCTCCATCAGGTCGGTCAGATGGCGGGCGGGGGCGGCGCGCGCGGCTCCAGGACGTCCATCGGGGTGGTCGGGGTGGTGCTGTCAGCCGTCACGGCGGGCTCCTTCGGGGTCGACGAGCACGGGAGAGGTGATGGTCAGGTCGATGATCCGGTCCCCCTGCGGGGAGCGGACCTTCTCGCCGATGCGGCCGTGGCCGCCGTCGACCAGGGCGAGCGCGAACGGCTGGTCGAGAGCCGCCGAGAGGTACGAGGAGGAGACCCAGCCGATCATCGGCACGGGCCCGTCCTCGGGGGTGATCGGGGTGTCGGCGTCGACGATCTGAGCGCCCTCCTCGAGGCGCGTCGTCGCCGTCGTCGCTGAGCAGGCCCACGAGCTGGCGGCGGTCCTCGCGCACGGAGTCCGGGCGGTCCAGGGACCGCTTGCCCACGAAGTCCTTCTTCTTGGCGCCGATGATCCACGACATGTTCGCGTCGTGCGGGGTGATCGTGCCGTCGGTGTCCTGGCCGACGATGATCAGGCCCTTCTCGGCGCGAGACATGCATGGTCTCGGTGCCGTAGACGACGATGCCGAACTCCTGGCCGGCCTCGTGCACGGCCTCCCACACGGACCGCCCGTAGAAGGCGTCGACGTTGATCTCGAAGGCGAGCTCGCCGGAGAACGAGATCCGCGGGATCCGGGCTGGGATGCCGCTGGCCAGGACCGTGTCGCGGAACTCCATGAACCCGAACGCCTCCTGGGAGACGTCGAGGTCGGGGGCGACCTTCGCGATCACGTCGCGGGAGCGGGGACCGGCGACGGTGATCGTGGCCCACTGCTCGGTCACCGACGTCATGGACACGTCCAGCTCCGGCCACTCCGTCTGGTGCCACTCCTCGAGGTGGTCGAGCACTGCAGCGGCCCCCGAGGTCGTGGTGGTCATGAAGAAGTGGTCCTCTGCCACGCGCGCCGTGACGCCGTCGTCCATGATCATGCCGTCGGGCCCGCACATCACGCCGTAGCGGCCCTTGCCCACCGGCGCCTTGAGGAAGCCGTTGGTGTACATGCGGTTGAGGAACCTCGGCGCATCCGCGCCGCGGATCTCGATCTTGCCGAGCGTGGTGCCGTCCATCATGCCGACGGAGTCGCGCACGCCGGCGCACTCGCGCAAGACCGCCGCGTCCATGTCCTCACCGCCCTGCGGGAAGTACCGCGGTCGCTTCCACTGGCCCACGTCCTCCCAGACGGCGCCGTGCTCGAGGTGCCACTGGTGGATGGAGGTGATGCGGGCGGGGTCGAACATCTGCCCGCGGCGGCGTCCGGCGAGGGCGGCGAAGCTCACCGGGGCGTAGGGCGCCCGGTAGGTGGTGGTGCCGATCCCGCCGAGGTCCTCCTCCCCCAGCAAGCACGCTCATCACGCCGATCGCGGCGACGCCGGAGGTCTTGCCCTGGTCGGCGCCGGTGCTGATCGAGGTAAAGCGCTTGACGTGCTCGACGGCGCGCATGCCGGCGCCCAGCGCGCGCAAGACGTCGCGCACGGTCTGGTCGTCGCGGCGCAGGTCCACGAAGTGCTCGCGCCACCGCTCGGGGTCCTCGGTCGCCACGGAGACGGGACCGCTGTCGGGGCTGGGCACGAGCCACAGCGGCCGGGCCGGTGCCACGGGGGCAGACGCCTCGGCCCGCGGGGCCTTCGCCGTGACCGGGTATCCGGCGGCGGTCGCGGCGGCGGCCCCGGCCTCGGCGCCCTGGGAGAGGGTGTCCGCGAGGTCGGCGGTGCCGAGCACGGAGCCGGCCAAGTGCTGGTCCTCGACCGAGGGGACGGCGACGAACGAGGTCAGCGCCTGGTCGTACTGGATCCGGCCCTGGCGCTGGGAGTGCAGGTGCACGAGCGGGGAGAGCCCGCCGGAGACGGCGAGGAGGTCCGCGGCGACGGTCTCGACCTCGCCGGCGATCTCGCCGTCGGCGCTCAGCGGCGCGATCTGCACCGCGGTGAGGCGGTCCCCGTCGCCGCCGACGGTGTCCACGACGGACCAGCCGAAGCGGGCGTCGACGCCGGTCGCCTCGCGGACGGCCGCGGCGCGGGCGCTGGGCTCGGGGCGGGAGTCGAGCACGACGGGCAGGCGCACGCCCGCGTCGTGCAGGTCCGCGACGAGTTCCCAGGCGGAGTCGTTCGTGGTCAGCACCGCGACGTCCTCGCCCGCGGGGACGCCGAAGCGGTTGAGATAGGTCTGCACGGCCGCGGCGAGCATGACGCCCGGGCGGTCGTTGTGCGCGAACACGACGGGGCGGTCCATCGCGCCGGGGGCCAGCACGACCTGCTTCGCGCGGAGGTGCCAGACGCGCTGGCGGGAGACGCCGGGGCGGCCGCCGTCCGCACCCTCCGCGGGGAGTCCGAGATGGTCGGTGCGCTTCTGCAGGGCGGTGATGTAGTTCGAGTCGTAGCGCCGAAGACGTTCGTGCGCTCGAGCACGGTGACGTCCTCGGTGCGGCGCGACTCAGCGACGGTCGCGTCGACCCAGTCCATGGCGTCCTGGTCGTCGATCCGCAGGCCCCGCGAGGACAGCAGCGAGCCGCCGGCGAGGGGTCGCTCGTCCAGCGCGATGACGCGGGCGCCGGAGCGGGCGGCCTCGCGGGCGGCGGCGAGTCCGGCGGGGCCGGCGCCGACGACGAGCACGTCGGTGTGGACGTGCTTGTGGTCGTAGTAGGCGTGGTCCTCGCGCGGGTCGAGCGTGCCGAGTCCGCTGAGCAGGCTCGCCTCGAGCCCGTCGACGGCCTCGACCGCGGTGGCGGGGAGCATCGACTCGTCGACCCCGTCCTCCCGTCGGTCGTGGACGGTGATCAGGGCGTTGGTCTCCTCGAGGCCGGCGGCCATGAGGCCGCGGGGGCGGGCGAGGTAGATCGAGGGGGCCACGGTCAGGCGACCGGCGGCCAGCAGGGCGCTGGCGACGGTGTCGCCGGCGAGTGCGGGCGGCGTCTCGCCCTCGACCGTGAGGGTCAGGGGCCGTGCGGGGTCGACCCCGTGGGCGGGGCCGCGGCGGGGGGTCTGGTTCTCAGGCATGGTCGTCCTCGTTCCCGGTGTGAGCCTCACGGGCAGGGGGTGGAGCCGTCGGCGGCAGCCGCCGGCGGCGGAGGGGTCGGCGACGGAGCCGTCGGTGCGTCCCTCGGTGGTGGTCATCGAGGCGAAGCGGTCCGGCTCGGCGGCGTCGGCCGGGACCTTCTCGGGGCCGGGCAGGTCGGGGCGCGGGGAGCCCATCGGGTAGATGCGCTCGAAGCGGTAGGTGCGGGTGTCGCGCAGGGCGTTGAACCACTTGCGGCGACCGGCCGAGGCCGCCAGCGCTCGGCGAGGATGCCCTTGGTGTTGGCGCGGTAGAAGAGGTAGCGGGACCACTCGCGGTCGTCGAGTGCCGAAGGGTCCTCGGGGTAGGGCACGTGGGCCTCGCCGCCGTAGTGGAACTCGACCTCGTTGCGGGGCCCGCAGTGGGGGCAGTCGATGAGGAGCATGGTGGCCTCCTGGGGTCGTGGCGCCGGGGCGCGGTCAGTGGGCGACGCCGGCGGCGCCGTGCTCGTCGATGAGGTGGCCCGTCTCGAAGCGGTCGAGGGTGAAGGGCGCGTTGATCTCGTGCGGCTCGTCGTGCGCGATCGTGTGGGCGAGGGCGAAGCCGGCGCCGGGGGTGGCCTTGAAGCCGCCGGTGCCCCAGCCGCAGTTGACGTACAGCTGGTCCACCTCGGTCTTCGAGATGATCGGCGAGGCGTCGGCGGTGACGTCGACGATCCCGCCCCAGGTGCGCGCGACGCGGGCCCGGGAGAAGATCGGGAACAGCTCCACGGCGGCGGCGAGCTGGTCCTCGACGACGTGGAAGGCGCCGCGCTGGCCGTAGCCGTTGTACTGGTCCACGCCCGCGCCCATCACGAGCTCGCCCTTGTGGGCCTGGGAGACGTAGACGTGCACGTGGTTGCTCATCACGACGGCGGGGTGGACGGGCTCGAACAGCTCGCTGACCAGGGCCTGGAGGGGGCGTGACTGGACGGGCAGGCGGACGCCGGCGGTCTCGGAGACCTCGGTGGAGTGCCCGGCCGCGGCGAGTGCGACCTTCCCGGCGTCGATGCGGCCGCGGGTCGTCTCGACGCCGACGGCGCGGCCGTTCTCGACGATGACGTCTGTGACCTCGCAGTTCTGGATGATGTGCACGCCCATCTCGTCGGCCTTGCGGGCGAGCGCCCAGGCGACGTGGTCGTGCTTGGCGATGCCGGCGCGGGGCTGGTAGGTGCCGCCGAGGACGGGGTAGCGGATGTCCTCGGAGATGTTGAGGATCGGCACGACCTCCTTGACCTGCTTCGGGTCGAGCCACTCAGCGTCCACGCCGTTGAGCTTGTTGGCGTTGACGCGGCGCACGGAGCCGCGCACGTCGCCGAGGGTGTGGTCGAGGTTGAGCACGCCGCGCTGACTGAACAGGAAGTCGTACTCGAGCTCCTCGGGCAGCTGCTCCCACAGCTTCAGCGAGGCCTCGTAGATCATCGCCGACTCGTCCCAGAGGTAGTTCGAGCGGATGATCGTGGTGTTGCGGGCCATGTTGCCGCCGGCCAGCCAGCCGCGCTCGAGCACGGCGACGTTGGTGATGCCGTGGCGGGAGGCCAGGTAGTAGGCGGCCGCGAGGCCGTGGCCGCCGCCGCCGACGATCACGACGTCGTAGCCGGACCTCGGCTCGGGCGAGTGCCACAGGAAATCGGGATGCTCGGGAAGAAGGTCGGCCATGGAGGGTTCCTTCGCAGAGGGGGACGGGGCGCGCCGTCGTCGGCGGTGGGCCGGACGGCGCGTGTGTCGACCAGTCGACGGTGACTGATATATCACTGGTCGCTCACTGTAGGGTGGGCCACATCCGGTGTCAATACCGGCCACCCCGACGCTCAGGAGCAGAGATGACCACGCCCCTCGGCACCTCCCCCGCCTCGCTCGCCGAGCAGGCGTACCTGACCCTGCGCGACCGGCTGATCATGCTCGAGATCGCCCCGGGCGAGCCGCTCCAGGAGGGCCGGATCGCCGAGGGGCTCGGCGTGGGCCGCACCCCGGTGCGTGAGGCGATCAAGCATCTCGAGCTCGACCACCTCGTGGTCACCTATCCCCGCCGCGGCACCTTCGCCACCACGGTCGACATCACGGCGCTGGCGGCGATCACCCAGGTGCGCGCGGCGCTCGAGCCGGTCGCGGTCCGCGCCGCGTCCGCGAACCAGGATCCCTCGGCCCGCGCCGCCCTCGAGGAGTCGCTGCGCTCCTCGACGCGCTCGAGGCCGAGCCCGAGGCCGCGGACCCGCGCCATGCCCTGCAGGTCGACGTCGGCGTGCACCGCGCGATCTACCGCGCCTGCGGGAACGTCTATCTCGCCGAGACGTCGCTGCGCCTGGACAACCTCTCCACCCGCATCTGGTGCGTGGCGATGCACCGCCTGCCGGGCCTGACCTCGCACGTCACCGAGTCGCGGGAGATGCTCGACGCGATGCTCACGGGGGACGACGACCGCGCCGCCGAGCTCGTCGCGCGCGACGTCGCGGAGTTCGAGTCCTCCATCCGCACGGTGCTCTGAGGCCAGCATCCGGACGGGCGTGCAACGAGACGGTCACGGGCCTCCGATGCCCTTGACGTGATCCAGCCCACAGGACATTCTGGCAACTCGGTTGTACTGAACGCAACGCACGAGTTCGCCGGCGCGCACCTCCTCCCGCGTCGCCCCGAGCGAGCCGACGGCCCCTCCCTGCGGCGAGAGGCAGATTGGAGCCCCGATGTCCAGCACCCCCTCCCACGCGACCGCGGCCGCGGCGACACGGCTCGCGCGCGGCCAGGTCCGACTGACGCTCAGCACCGTCGGCCTGGGCACCTTCATCGAGTGGTTCGAGTACGCCAGCTACGCCTATCTCGCCACCACGATCGCCCAGGTGTTCTTCCCGAGCACCGACCCGGGCATCGCGCTGATGCAGACCTTCGGCGTCTTCGCGCTCTCGTTCCTGGTCCGACCCATCGGCGGGCTGTTCTGGGGCCACTTCGGCGACAGGATCGGTCCGAAGCGGACGCTCACCCTCACGATCGTGGGCATGGGGCTGGCGACCTTCGCCATCGGCGTCTCGCCCGGCTACGCCACGATCGGGCTCGCCGCCCCGATCCTGCTGCTCGCGGCCCGGATGCTGCAGAGCTTCTGCGCCGCGGGCGAGTACTCGGGCGCGGCGGTCTTCGCTGGCCGAGCACGCACCGGCGCACAAGCGCGCCCGCTGGGTCTCGACCGTCCCGATCGCGACGTCGGCCGGCTTCCTCGGTGCGTCGGTGATGGCCTCGCTGCTGAACGGCCTGCTGCCCGAGGAGGCCGTGCAGGAGTGGGGCTGGAGGATCCCGTTCCTCGCCGCGGCGGTGCTCACGATCGTGGTGCGCTGGATCCGCCGCAAGGTCTCCGACTCGCCGGTGCGCGAGCAGATGGAGCAGGAGGAGGCGGTCGCGACCGCGCCGCTGCTCGAGCTGATCAAGGGCCACTGGCCCTCGATGCTGCGGATGCTCTTCATCATGGCCGTGAACGCGAGCGGCTACTACCTGGTGCTCACCTACATGGCCACTTACATCGAGGTGGAGCTGGGGCTGACGGCCTTCCAGTCCAGCCTGATCCTCTCGCTCGCGCTGGTGCTCTACCTGCCGCTGATCTTCGTGGGCGCCTGGCTCTCGGACACCTTCGGCAGGCGTCGACTGTCGCTGATCAACGCGATCGGGTTCACCCTGCTGAGCTATCCGGCCTTCGTCTCGCTGGGGCAGTCCGGCTTCCTCGGCGTCTCGCTGATCCAGATCTCGCTGGTGGCGCTGTTCAGCCTCAACGACTCGACCTTCGCCGTCTACTTCGTCGAGGCGGTGCCGCCGCAGGTGCGCCTCTCCGGCTTCGCGATCCCCTTCAACTTCGGCAATGCGATCTTCGGCGGCACCGCGCCGTTCATCGCGACCTGGCTGATCTCGGTCACGGACAACTCGTACTCGCCGGCCTTCCTGATCATGGGGCTCTCGCTGCTCGGGCTGGTCGCGTTGATCCTCCAGGGCGACTCGTACGATCCGAAGGCCGCCCGGGAGCAGGCCGCCCGCGAGGAGCAGGAGCGACTCGCCGCCCCCTGAGCGCCCGACACGTCGCGTGGGCGCCTCACAGGTGTCGCGCGGCGCGCCGCGCCCCAGAACCCCCTTGACTGTGACCGCCGCCACGTGAATGCTTGGGCAACCACGTTGCGGTAAACGCAACAGTGCAGGGGAATCAGTCCCGCGGACCGTCGAGCGATCGAGAACGATCGCCGTAGGCCCGGCCGCACCGACCATCCCGAGGGGTGTCCCATGACGACCACAGAGACGAACCATCCCGGCGCCGAGGACCCGTCCTCGCCCCCTGAGCCCGAGAACCGCGACGGTGCGGCGGAGACGCCCGAGGGCGCCTCCCGCGCCGATGAGCGCACGGTCGACCTCCCCGCTTCCGCGGATTTCAGATCCCGGCGCTGGATCGCACGATCATCATGGTCTCGCCGCCGTCGCTGATCGTCGGCGTCGTCATCGCGGTGATCCTCGCACCCGACGCCTCCGCGAACCTCATCTCGAACCTGCGCTCCTTCGTCACCGGCGGATTCACCTGGTGGTTCGTGCTCTACTCGCTGATCGCCGTGGCGGTCTGCGTGTGGCTGTGCATCAGCCCGCTGGGCCGCATCCGCCTGGGCGGCCCGAAGGCCCGGCCGGCCCACGGCAACTTCGCCTGGTACTCGATGCTCTTCGCCTGCGGGCAGGGCGTGGGCCTGATCTTCTGGTCCCTCGCCGAGCCGATGATGCGCGCGACGGCGCCCCGGTGGCCTCGGACATGGGCAACGCCGGCCAGTCCGGCATCATCTGGACCTACTTCCACTGGGGACCCACCGCCTGGGCGATGTACTGCGTGGTCGCGATCTGCCTGGCCTACTCGCACCACAACCTCGGCAAGACCCTCACCTTCCGCGAGGCGACCGTCGACATCCTCCCCGCGGCCGTGCGCCGCCCCGCCGGCGTGGTCATCGAGCCGCTCGCGATCATCGCGACCGTGCTGGGGCTGGCGACCTCCTTCGGCTTCGCGGCGATGCAGTTCTCCTCGGGCCTGAACGCCTTCACCGGGGTCACCTCCGGCCCCCTGGTCTGGATGATCGTGATCGTCGTGCTCGGCACGCTCACCGCCATCTCCGCCTTCATGGGCGTGAACAAGGGCATGAAGCGGATCAGCGAGCTGAACTCCGTGCTCAGCATCGTGCTGGTGGTCGGCGTGTTCGTCTTCGGGCCGACGATCTTCATCCTCTCGAACATGTTCCAGACCTTCGGCGGCTTCTTCGCCTCCTTCCCGGCCATGAGCTTCTGGACCGAGGCCGAGGCCGCCGGCGCCGGAGCCCCCTGGGACGAGCTCTGGAACGGCCCGTGGACCGTGTTCATCTGGTGCTGGGTGATCGCGTTCTCACCCTTCGTCGCCGGCTTCATCGCCCGGATCTCCCGCGGCCGCACGCTCCGCGAGTTCGTGCTCGGCGTGACGATCGTGCCCTCGCTGATCGTGATGGTGTGGACCGCGGTCATCGCCTCCGCCGGCATCCGCTACGACGACCAGAACGGCCTGGTGATCTCCGAGGCGGTGAACGAGGACCTCTCGGTGGCGCTGTTCCGGATGCTGGAGATGGTGCCGGGCATCGGCATCCTCCTCATCATCATGGCGACCGTGCTGGTCGCGACCTACTACGTGACCAGCCTCGACTCCGGCACCTACGCGCTGGCAGAGTTCGTCTCGGCCCCCAAGAAGTCCGGCCCTGCCTTCCGCGTGGTGCTCGTGATCTCGATCGCGACCGTCGCGGCGGTGCTCGCTGTCCCTCGGCGGCGCGGCCGTGGTGGACACCGTCCAGACCGGCACGATCATCGGCGCCTTCCCGTTCTCCTTCGTGATCATCCTGATGATCGCGAACCTGATCCGGCGACTGCGCGCCCGCAACGCCGCAGTCGTGCGGACCGAGCGCGAGATCAACGACCCCGAGCCCCGCCCCGAGGACGAGTTCGTCGACGAGGACGGGATCCCCGACCCCAAGCGCGGCGTCGGCGAGGGCACCTTCGTGCCCCCGCAGACGTTCCGCCGGCACGACGACCGAAGGGATGACTACCGATGACAGAGCCACCCACGCCCGACGCCCCGTTGGCCGGCGGGCCCACCCGCACCGTGCGCCTGGCGACGATGACCGCCCGGGAGTACGAGGAGTGGGTGGGCGGCGGGAGCGCCGTCGCGATCCTGCCCACCGGAGCCTTCGAGCGCGACGGCCCGCACCTGCCGCTGGGGACCGACGCGATCCTCTCCACGGCGGTCGCGACCGCCGTCGCCGAGCAGACCGGGGCGAAGGTGCTCGAGCCGTTCACGCTCGGATACAAGTCCCAGCGGCGCTCGGGCGGCGGGAACCACCTGCCCGGCACGCTCAGCCTCGACGCCGATGCGCTCATCGCCCAGGCGCGCCAGCTGATCCGGGGCCTGCTCGCCCAGGGCGTGCGGCACGTGGTGGTGCTCAACGGCCACTACGAGAACACGCAGTTCCTCTACGAGGGCGCGGACCTGGCGCTGCGCGACCTGGGCCTGGCCCCGGGCGCGGAGCAGTCGGTGATGCTTGCTGTCCTACTGGGACTACGTCTCTGCGCCGACTCTCGAGGTCGTCTACCCGGGCGGGTTCCCCGGCTGGGACGTGGAGCACGGCGGGGTGCTGGAGACCGCGCTGTTGCTGCACCTGCGGCCGGAGCTGGTGCACATGGACCGCGCGGTGAGCCATCCGCCCGCCGCGCCGTACCGCTTCGACCGCCTGCCGGTCGTGCCCGAGCGGACGCCGGAGACCGGCTGTCTCTCGGCGCCCGACGGCGCGAGCGCCGAGAAGGGCGAGCCGCTGTTCACGCAGACCGTCGCGGACCTCGCCGCGGAGCCGCACAGCGAGCTCGGGCTCTGACCTCCACGAGCCTCGCTCCGCGTCCGCCTCGGGCGAGGGGCGGGGCTCGTCGTCCGACCGGCGGCCCCGTCGGCCCCGTCTGCGTCGCCGACCCCGCCTCCGCCCGCCCCACCATCACGGGTCAGCAACTTCCGCCCCGAACCGCTTGACGTGACACCCCTCACGCGCAACACTGACGCAACAGGGTTGCATTCAAGGCAACCACCAAGGCCACGTACCGTGCCGTGCCCCGCCGAAGGAGACAATCATGACCGCGACCACCGCAACCTCCGTCAACGACCTCGAGCGCCTCAAGGTCCTCCACAACGGCGAGAAGCAGCAGCTGACCTTCTCCGACGCCGAGTTCGAGCGCCGCCTCAGCGGGGCGCGCAGGATCATGGCCGAGAAGAACCTCGACGCCGTGATCCTCACCAGCTACCAGGGAATCAAGTACTACTCGGACTTCCTGTTCACGTACTTCGGACGCTCCTACGGCATGGTCGTCACCGCCGACGACACCTGCACCATCACCGCGAACATCGACGCGGGCATGCCCTGGCGCACCAGCTACGGCGAGAACATCGTCTACACCGACTGGAACCGCGACAACTTCTACTACGCGCTCCAGCAGGCCCTGGCCCAGCGCGGGATCACCGACCCGAAGCGCCTGGGCATCGAGGACGACACCGTCACGCCGCAGATCCTCCGCCGCCTCCAGGACGCCTTCCCCGGCGCCGAGCTGGTCGACGTCTCCCAGGACGCGATGCGCCAGCGCATGATCAAGTCCGCCGAGGAGATCGCGGTGATCAAGGAGAGCGCGCGGATCGGCGACATCGGCGGCGAGGCGATCAAGAACGCCGTCCACGCCGGTGTGCAGGAGTTCGAGGTGGCGCTGGCCGGCACCGAGGCCATGACCCGCGAGATCGCGAAGACCTTCCCGCACCGCGAGGTGCGCGACACCTGGGTGTGGTTCCAGTCCGGCATCAACACCGACGGCGCCCACAACTGGGCCACCACGCGGAAGGTGCAGGAGCACGACATCCTGTCGCTGAACGCCTTCCCGATGCCCACCGGCTACTACACCGCCCTCGAGCGCACGCTGTTCTTCGGCGAGCCCGACGAGGAGTCGCTGCGTCTGTGGAACATCAACGTCGAGGTGCACCGCGCCGGCATCGAGCTGATCAAGCCCGGCGCCGTGTGCAAGGACATCGCCCATGAGCTGAACAAGATCTACATCGGCTACGGCCTGTCGCCGAACCGCACCTTCGGCTACGGCCACTCCTTCGGCGTCCTCTCGCACTACTACGGACGCGAGGCCGGCCTGGAGTCGCGCGAGGACATCGACACGGTGCTCGAGCCGGGCATGGTCGTCTCGATGGAGCCGATGATCACCGTGCCCGAGGGCCAGCCCGGCGCGGGCGGCTACCGCGAGCACGACATCCTCGTGGTCGGCGAGGACGGCGCCGAGAACATCACGAAGTTCCCCTTCGGCCCGGAGCACAACATCATCCCTGCCTGATCAGGCACAGGGGACGCCGGCCGGCATCACCGCACTCGCGGACGATGCCGGCCGGCGTCCTCGCCCCCGCCGCGCCCGCCCGGCACGTGCGGCGCCGCCCCGACCCGACCCGACCCGACCCGACCCGACCCGACCCGACCCGACCCGACCCGAGCGGCATGATCGGTCATGGTCGATCACGGGCGCTGGGCGTGCCACTACGCCTATACAGGCGTACTGGTACGCCCTGAGCCGCCTCACGACCATCTTCACCGCCTGCCGGCCCGATCCCCGACCTCAGGAGCCCCGCATGAGCGACCCGGAGACACCGCAGCACCGGCCTGCGACCCCCGACCAGTCGGACGACCCCGTCGAGCGGGCCGGCGAGCACGAATTCGCGCACACCCTGCACGAGGGCGCCGGTGACCTCCGCATCCGCCATCACTTCGCCGTCAGCTCGCAGGCGCCCGTCGCGCCGCAGACCTGGACCCTCGCCCCGGGCGCCTATGAGGGCATGCACGCCCATGACGAGCCGGCGCTCGAGGAGATATACCTGGTCCTCTCCGGGTGGGCCCGCATCCGCCAGGAGGGCGAGACGCATCTGCTGGGTCCCGGGGATGCGGCGCGCGCCCCGCCCGGCATCGAGCACGACCTGGCCTGCGAGGGCGATGAGCCGCGCAGGTGCTCGTGGCATGGGGGCCGACGGGGCACTTCGACATGAGCGGCTTCGGCTCGTACCGCAGGGCCCTCGCCGCACGCGACGCCGCTTCGGCCTCCCGCGACGAGCCCTCCACCGACACGGTCTCCCGCGGCGAGGCCCCTGGGGACGACAGCGCCGATAGGATTCGAGGATGACCAGCACCAACGAGCAGGAGCGCTCCGAGAGCGGCCGCGGCGCCTCCGTCATCGTCAACGTCCTGCGGATCATCCGCGCTTCACCGTGGAGCATCCGCAGCAGGGCGTCACCGAGATCGCGGAGCAGGTCGGCCTGCACAAGTCGAGCGTCTCGCGGATCCTGTCGACCCTCGAGCAGGAGCGGGTGGTCGAGCGCGACGAGGCCTCCCGCCGCTACCGGCTGGGCCTGGGCCTGATCGCCGTGGCCGGGCCGCCGCTCGCAGAGCTCGACGTGCGCCGGGTCGCGCTCGAGGACCTGCAGGAGCTCGCCGAGCGCACCGGGGAGACCTCCGCGCTCGCGGTCTGGAACGGCGTGGCGTCGGTGACGGTGGAGCAGGTCCCGAGCCGACATCAGATCAAGCACACCTCGGTGCTCGGCGACCACTACCGCACGGCGCTGAGCTCGACCGTGCAGGTGCTCCTGGCGACCCTCGAGCCCGCCGAAGCGGAGGCCCTGGTCGTTGCCGGCACGATCCGGCTCGAGGAGGGCTGGGAGACCGGCGACTACATGGAGCGGCTCGCCCGGGTGCGGGAGCAGGGGTACGCGCTCAACGACCGCGAGACCTCCGAGGACGAGGTCTCCCTCGCCGCGCCGGTGCGCGACCACCGCGGGGAGGTCGCCGGCGCCGTGCTCCTCGCGGCGCCGTTCTACCGCGCCGGGGCCGAGCGGCTCCCGGAGCTCGCCGCCCGGACCCGTGCCGCGGCCGACGCGATCTCGCGCCGGCTCGGCGCGGTGAGCCCGGGCTGAGGAGCCCCTCCCCGCTCACAGCGGGTCGGCGACCGCCTCCTCGAGGCCGAGCGGTGCCCGCCCCAGGACCTCCTGGACGTGCCCGGAGGCGAGATCGAGCTCGCCGTCGCGGATCGCGGTGTAGGTGCTGATCCACGCCTCGACCTGCCAGTCCGGTGCGCCGTAGGGAGCACGGGAAGCACGGGCCTCGGCGATCGACTCGTCGACGTACTCGTACTCCTCCCCCGTCGCGCGCGTCATCAGCGGCGCCGCCTCGGCGAGGCTGACCGCGACCGGGCCGGTCAGGTCCAGCGCCCGACCGGCGTAGGGGGCGGGGTCGCGCAGGATCCGGGCGGCGACCTCGGCCACGTCGCGGCGGGCGACGAAGGCGCGGCGTCCTGTGCCGCCCGGGCCGCGGATCACTCGGTCGTCCCCGGCGAAGTCGAGCAAGACGTCGGCGTAGAAGCTGTCGCGCAGGAACGTCCAGGCCATCCCCGAGCCGCGCGGCATCTCCTCGGTCGCGCCGTGGTCGCGGGCGAGGGTGAAGCCGGCGTCGTCGGCCGCGCCGAGGAAGGACGTGTAGACCACGTGCCGGACCCCGGCACGGGCGGCGGCGTCGATCGCGGTGCGGTGCTGGTCGAGCCGGTCGGCGGCCTCGCCGGCGGAGACCAGCAGCGCGCGTCGGCCCCGTCGAAGGCGGCGGCGCAGGCGTCCGCGTCGCCGAACCCTGCCTGCGCCTGCTCGACGCCCTCGAGCGCGGGGAGGCGCTCGAGGCTCCGGCCGACCAGGCGCGCGTGACCCCGGGGGCCCCGTGGAGCAGGCGGGCGACCTCGCCGCCCACCTTGCCGCTCGCGCCGGTGAGGACGATGCGCATCAGAGCAGGCCCTTCTCCGTCAGCCAGCCGGTGGCGATGTCGGCGCTGGAGGCCTGGTCCACGACACTCTGCCGGTGCGGCTCGACGAGGTCGCCGGCGCTGAGCTCGGCGATCACGCTCTCGATCGCGTCGGCCGCCTGCTCGTCGATCTTCTCGGAGACGACGGGGACCACGTTCTGCGGCAGGATCATCGACTCGGGGTCCTCGAGCACCACCAGGTCGTTCTCGGCGATGGAGGGATCGGCGCTGTAGATGTCGGCGAGCTGGACGTCCCCGTCCAGGAGGGCCTGGACGGTCAGCGGACCGCCGGAGTCCTCCACGGGCACCACCGCGATGTCGACGTCGTACACCGCCTTCGCGCCCTCGGGACCGTAGGGCCGCGTCTCGAACTCGCTGTTCGCGGCGATCTTCAGGTCCTCCTCGACGCCTGCGAGGTCGCCGATCGCGCTGAGGGAGTGCGTGGAGGCGAAGTCGGAGGTGGTGGTGTACGAGTCCTGGTCGGAGGCCTCGGCGAAGGACAGCACGCGCGCCCTCCGGCAGGGCCTCCTCGAGGGAGGAGCGGATCTCCTCGGGGCTCGCGGAGCCCGCGTCGGGCTGGTAGTGCCGCAGGAGGTTCCCGAGGTACTCAGGCAAAGCAGGTCCAGCGACCCGGCCTCGAGCTCGGGCATGTACACCTCGCGCTGGCCGATCTGGTACTGGCGGTCGACGGTGAATCCCGCCTTCTCGAGCACCTGCGCGAACAGCTCGGCGATGATCTCGTTGGAGTAGTAGGCCTGGGAGCCGATGGCGAGCGTGCCCGCGGGGGCCTCGCCGCCGCCGTCGGAGCCGGCGGCGCCGGAGCCGCCGTCCTCCTCGAAGGGGTCGGAGCCGCCGCAGGCCGCGGCGCCGAGGGCGAGCCCGCCCGCGCCGAGGGCGCCCAGCAGGTGACGACGGGTGCTGTGGATGCTCATGAGGGTTCTCCTGGGAGGTGAGGTCGGACGGAGCGTGCGGCGGGGAGGGAACAGTCGGGACTCATGCGGCGGCCGTCCCGCGCGGTGCGGTGGCGCGCTGGAGCAGCAGCAGGGCCAGGTCGAGCACGAGGGCGAGCACGATGACCAGCAGGGACCCGGCGATCATCTGCGGGTAGTCCTGCGAGCCGAGGCCCTGGAAGATGTACCGGCCCAGGCCGCCGCGCCCACATAGGCGGCGAGCATGGCAGTGGCGACGACCTGCACGGTCGCGCCGCGCACCCCGCCCACCAGCAGCGGCATCCCCAGCGGGAGCTCGACCCGGGTGAGGATCTGCCATTCGGTCATGCCCTGGGCGCGGGCGGCGTCGACTGTCGCTGGATCTGCGGACTCGACGGCGGAGTAGGCCCCGGCCAGCAGCGACGGGATCGCCAGGATCACGAAGGAGAGCAGCGGCGCGGTGAGCCCGATCCCCACCAGCGGCGCGAACAGGGTCACCAGCCCCAGGGTGGGCAGGGCGCGGGCCACGCCCGCGGCGCCGACGGCGAGGCCCTTGAACCGGCCGGTGTGGCCGACGTACAGCCCGACGGGCACGGCGATCAGCGCCGCGACCAGCACGCCGAGCGCGGTGTAGCCGAGGTGCTCGGCGGTGCGCAGGGGGATCCCGGACGGCCCGGTCCAGCGCACCGGGTCGGAGAGCCATTCGAGGGCGCCGGCGAAGGGGTTCTCGTTCACGGCCTGCCCTCCTTCCGCCCGCGGTGCCAGGGCATCAGCAGGCGGCCCAGCGGCACCAGCGGCGCATCGATGAGCGGCGCGAGGGCGGCGGTCGCGACGACGCCGGCGGCGATCTCGGCGACGATCCCGCGCCGCACCCCGTCCACGAACAGCATCCCCAGGCTCGGCACGCCGAGCACACCGCCGACGGTGACCAGCGAGATCGTGCTGACCGCGACGACCCGCACCCCGCCCAGCGGCACCGGCCCGGCCAGCGGCGGCTCGACCCGCCAGAAGCGGGCGGCCGGGGCGAAGCCCTGGGCCGTCGCGGAGCCGAGCACGTCGCGGGAGACGGAGCGGAAGCCGTCGGAGGCGGTGGGGACCATGAGCGCGAGGCCGTAGAGGGTCAGGGCGACGACGATGTTCAGCGGACTGCGCACGCCGGTGCCGATCAAGCCCGGCAGCAGCACGAACAGCGGCAGGGACGGGATCGCGTACATCAGCCCGGAGGTGGTGGTCACGCCGGTGCGCGACCAGCCGCGGGAGTTCGCGAGCTTCGCCAGCGGCAGGGAGAGCGCGAAGGCGAGCAGGATCGGCGGCGGCGCCTGGACCAGGTGCGCGCCGGTGTATCCCGCGATCACGTCGAGATTGTCGAGGACCCAGCTCACCGGGGCCGCTCCTGCCCGCGCTCGCCCTCGCGTCCCCCGTCGGCCGCGGGAGCGCCGGCGAGCACCCCGGCGGCGCGTCCGTCCGCGTCGACGACGACGTCGCGGCCGTCGACATGCTCGACGTGCAGGGTGCGGGTGCCGCGGTCGGCGCCGACGAAGCTGGCCACAAAGTCGTCGGCCGGGTCGGCGAGGATCTCCTGCGGGGTGCCGACCTGGGCGATCCGGCCGCCGGGGCGGAGGATCACGACGCGGTCGCCGATGCGGAAGGCCTCGTCGATGTCGTGGGTGACGAAGACGATCGTCTTGCGCGGCTCGCGCTGGAGGCGCTGCAGCTCGCTCTGCGGCTCCTCGCGCACGATCGGGTCGACGGCGCCGAAGGGCTCGTCCATGAGCAGGATGTTCGGGTCGGCGGCGAGGCCGCGGGCGACGCCGACGCGCGCTGCTGGCCGCCGGAGAGCTGGGCCGGATAGCGGGAGGCGAGCTCCGGGTCGAGGCCCACGGTGTCCATGAGCTCGCGGGCCCGTTCGCGCGCGGCGCCCTTCGCGGTGCCGCGGCGACGGGGACGGTGGTGATGTTGTCCAGCACGGTGCGATGGGGCGAGCAGGCCCGAGGCCTGCATGACGTAGCCGATGGAGCGGCGCGGCGCCACGGGATCCATCCCCGCGACGTCCTCGCCGTCGATCGTGACGCGTCCAGAGGTGGGGTCGACCATCCGGTTGATCATGCGCATGAGGGTGGTCTTGCCGGAGCCGGAGGTGCCCACGAGCGCGACCGCCTCGTGGGAGGCGATCTCGAGGGTGAAGTCCTCGACTGCGAGCGTGCCGCCCGGATACTCCTTGCGGACGTTCTCGAAACCGATCACGGGGCCTCCCAGGGCGGTCGGGCCGACGAGCTGTCACTGCCGGAGGGACCAACCCTATCGAGTGGCCTGACGCGCGGGGTCGCGCCAGGCCGTTCGGTCCGCCGCGTCCACCGACCCAGCGGCGGATTCTCCTCGACGCGGAGGTCGCCGCGGTGCACGGTCAGCGCCGCCCCCTGTGTGAGGGTCGCGAAGCCCGCCTGCGGGTAGCCGGTCGAGGAGACGAGCACCCGGTCGTGGTCGGCGCGCCAGCGCAGGTCGTACACCTCCGCCGGCTGATCGGCCGGGGCCTGGGGCGGGTCGTGCTGGGCGAAGGCGACGAGCGTGCCGGGCGTGGTGAGCAGGCAGTTCAGCGACTCGGGCGGGCGGCCGAAGAGCTCCGTGGTCAGCGCGGTGAGCTCGGCGGCCGCGTGCTGGATCGCGGGCGCCCAGTCCGTCTGCCCCTCCCGCGGCGGGAGCTCGCCCGCCCAGGCGGTGATCAGCGCGAGGAACAGCTCGGAGTCGGTGGTGCCGAGCGGGGTGCGGCCGCCGCGGGCGAGGATCCGCTCGCGCGGCTCGTCGGAGAGGTCGAACTGGCCGTTGTGGCTGAAGGTCATCTCCCCCTCGACGAAGGGGTGGGTGTTCTCGGGGGTCAGCGCGAGGCCCACGCTCGCCCGACGCAGGTGCACCACGATCACCTCGCCGCGCGCCTCCGCGACCGCGTCCCCGTAGTCGTTCGAGGCGAGGGCGGTGTCGGTGCCGCGGCGCAGCAGCGGGAGCATCGGGGCGGGGTCGTCGCCCCCGTCGGCCCCCGAGCCCGCGGGGTAGGAGGCCACGCCCCAGCCGTCCTTGTGCCGCTCGGAGAGGGCCGTGAACAGCGGCGACTCGTCGGGCACCGCCTCGGGCAGCGGGAGCGCGCCGCGGGAGACGACGCCGAGCAGACGGCACATGGGGCTACTCCTTCTGCGCTCAGCCCGCGGCCGCGCGGGCCTTCATCCGCGCGTCCAGCGCGAGAGCGATCCGGGTGAGCAGGAAGTTGATGACGATGTAGATCACCGAGACCACCAGGTAGGTCTGCACGAGATAGCGGGTGATCGACACGAGCGTCTTGCCCTGGAACTGCGGCTCGTTGTAGCTGACCACGTAGCCGAGCGTGGAGTCCTTCAGCAGCGTGACCAGGGCGAGGATGAGGCTCGGCGGCACCAGGCGCACCGCCTGCGGCAGGATCACGGAGGTCATCGCATCGCGGCGCGAGAGCCCGATCGCGGCGGCCGCCTCGTGCTGTCCGCGGTCCACGGCGTTGATCCCGGCGCGGAACACCTCGGCCGTGGTGGCGGAGGAGACGAGGATCATCGGGATCACCAGCATCCAGAACCGCGGGAAGGTCACGCCGAAGGCGGGCAGGGCCAGCAGGAACGCGTAGACCACCAGCAAGCATCGGAATGCCGCGGTAGAACTCGATCCACACCGCTGCGAGCGTGCTCAGCACCCGGAAGCGGGACAGGCGCGCCAGGGCCAGCAGCAGGCCGAGCGGGAAGGCGACCACGGCGGCGAGCGCCGTGACCTTGAGGGTTCCCCACAGGCCCTGGCCGAGGAAGGCGAGGTAGTCCACCCGCAGGTAGACGATCCACTTGCCCGGATCGAGCTGGCCGTTGGACTGGAACTGCCACAGCGCCCCGGCGAGCGGCCGCGAGGATCGCGACCACGCTGAGGACCGACAGCAGCAGGATGCGCCGACGACCCTTCGGACCGGGCGCGTCGAAGAGGACCTGGGTGGCGCTCGTGCTCATCAGCGCATCTCCTCCCGCTCGTTCCTCGCAGTTCGTCGACGCGCGGAACCCATCGAGCGCATCTCCTCCCGCTCGTTCCTCGCAGTTCGTCGACGCGCGATCATGCCTGGGCTCCTGCCGTCACGTCGAGCGCCTTGCTCGCGCGCGAGCGGTCGCGACCGCCCGGGGACACGGCCCGCTCGATCGCCCCGCCGATCGCCGCACCGCCGAGGGAGAGGACGAGATAGACGGCGCCGGCGATGAGGAACATCAGCACCGCCTGGGCGTAGCGGATGTTCAGCGTCTGCGTCACCCAGGTGACCTCCTGCACCGCGATCGCCGAGCACAGCGCCGAGCCGATCACGGTGCCGATGAATACGTTGACCAGCGGTCGCACCATGGACCGGAACGCCTGCGGCGGCGACCACGTAGCGCGGCGTGCCGAAGAACCCGAGCCCGATCGATCGGGCCGCCTCGGCATGGCCGACGGGCACGGTGTTGATGCCCGAGCGCACGTTCTCGCACACGAACGCGGCCGACGAGAGCGTCAGTCCCAGCACGCCGCACCAGAAGTAGGGCAGGCGCGACCCACGTCCGGCAGGCCGAAGGAGATGAGGATCAGCAGGCTCAGCAGCGGGATGTTGCGGAAGATCTCGACGTACACGGTCGCCGCCCAGCGCAGCGGCGGGATCGGGCTGACCCTCGCCACCGCCATCACGGTGCCGACGACGAGCGCGAACACGTAGCCGAGCACCGTCAGGGCGACGGTCGTCCCGATGCCCTGCAGCAGCAGCGGGATGTTCTCGCGGATGGCGTCCATCTGGGGCCTCTCGGTGCGATCGGGGACTGGGGATCAGGGACGGCCGACGGGCCGGCGGCCTGCCTGCGGGCGGCTCATCGGCCGCCGGGCCGGCGGCCCGCCCGTCGGCCGGGCGGCTCAGCCGATCAGGAGGGGAGGTCGCCGGGGGTGGGCGGCTCGGGGGCCTCGGTGTCCATGACCTCGCCGATCGTGGCGGTCCACAGCTGTTCCCAGGCGCCGGAGTCGATGATCTCCTGCAGGAACGTGTTCACGAAGTCGACCGCGCCCTCGGCATCCTTCGCGAGGCCTACGCCGTAGGGGTCGTCGACGAAAGGCTCGCCCACGACGGTGACCTCGGGGTCCGCGGCGGAGTTGCCGAGCGCAAGACGCCCTGGTCGAGCACGTAGGCGTCGGCCCGGCCCTGCTTGAGCGCGGCGACGCAGGACTCGTTGTCCGGGAGGGTCTGGACGAGGGAGGCGTCGTAGTCCGGGATGAACTCCTCCGCGGCCTGGATGCCGGTCGAGTTCGCCTGGGTGACCACCTTCTTGCCGGTGAGGTCCTCGGGCCCGGAGATAGACTCCGCGTCCTCCGTGCGGACCTGGACCGCGGTGCCGGAGAGGTAGTAGGGGCCGGCGAAGTCGATGACCTCGAGGCGCTCGGGGGTGATCGAGTAGGTCGCGATCACGCAGTCCACGGTCCCGTTCTGCACCAGCGTCTCGCGGGTCTCGACGGTGGTGTCGATGTACTCGACCTTCTCCTCGCCGCCCTCGCCGAGGATGTACTTCGCCAGCGGCTGGGTGATGCCCGCGTCGAAGCCGGTGGGCGCCCGCCGGTGGTCGAGGCGAGGGAGAAGACCTGGTTGGCGACGGTGCCGCCGCGGATCAGCTGGTCCTTCTCCTTGATCGCGGCGGCCCAGGCGCCGCCGGCGACGGCATCATCGGCAGCGACGGGGCCGGAGGCGATCACGTCGGCGAAGGCCGACCCCTCGCCGCCGCCGTCGGAGCCGCCGCTCGCCGAGGTCGGGACCGTCACCGGTGTCGGAGCCGCAGGCGGCCAGGCCCACCAGGGGCAGGGCGGCCGCCGCGGCGACGACGGCCCGGCGGCGAGGGCGGAAGCTCGTGGGGTTCATGGGTCTCTCCGGTTTCTGCGTGCGCTCCGGACGGAGCGGGGGTCGGGGTGTGCGGGAGGGGGTGCGGACATCGGGGTCAGTGCGCGAGGATCTTGGACAGGAAGGCCTTGGCGCGGTCACTGCGGGGAGCGGTGAAGAACTGCTCGGGCTCGCCCTCCTCGACGATCTCGCCGGCGTCCATGTAGACCACGCGGTCGCAGACGTGTCGGGCGAAGCCCATCTCGTGGGTGACCACGAGCATCGTCATCCCTGCCTCCGCGAGCTCCGCCATGACGTCCAGGACCTCGTTGATCACCTCGGGGTCCAGGGCCGACGTCGGCTCGTCGAAGAGCGGCGCCTTCGGCTTCATGGCGAGCGCGCGGGCGATCGCGACGCGCCGCTGCTGACCGTCGGAGAGGGCGGTGGGCAGGGAGTTCGCCTTGTCGGCGAGGCCCACGCGCTCCAGCGGCTCCATCGCCTGCTGGTCCGCTTCGGCCTTGGGCACGCCGCGCACCTTGCGCGGGCCGAGGGTCACGTTGTCGATCGCCTTGAGGTGCGGGAAGAGGTTGAAGCTCTGGAACACCATGCCGACGTCGGCGCGCAGGCGGGTGAGCTCCCGGCCCTCCTCGGGCGCCCGCTCCCCGTCGATGGTGATCTCACCGGAGGTGATCGTCTCCAGCCGGTTCAGGCGGCGGCACAGGGTCGACTTCCCGGAGCCGGAGGCGCCGATCAGGGCGACGACCTCGCCGCGGTGGATGTCGAGGTCGATGCCCTTCAGCGCCTGGAAGTCGCCGAAGAGCTTGTCGACGCCGCGCACGGAGATCAGGGGCTCGCCGGTGCGGGGAGCCCCCCTCGGGGCGGGTCGGGTCCTGCCCCGCGACGTCGGCGTCGGGCGGCGTGGTGCGCTCGTTCATGCTCCGAGAATGCTTCCCCCGGCGACATCTGTCCACATGAGGGGAGCGCTGATCGGATGTCGGGATGCATTCGTGACCGTTCCGGGACCGTCTGCTGGACCTCTCCCACGGCTCCTCCGCCCGCTCCGGGCCCGTCTCCCCGCGCGCGGCCGCGTATCACCACGCCGCGGCCGCGGCCGAGCGCCCTGTCGGTCATCCGACCCGAACTGCTCTGCCCGCCGCGGCCCGACGCGGCTCGACGCGGCCCGGCGCGGCGATCCGCCTGCCCGGCCCCGGGACCCGTCAGCCCTGGTACTTGCCCTGGTAGACGGAGTCGAAGGGGGTGTGGCCCTTCTGGCGGTTCTCGATGGAGCTGGTGACCACGGCCTTCGCGGTC
Organism: Brachybacterium sp. GPGPB12; assembly: GCF_038396325.1. NCBI lineage: Bacteria > Bacillati > Actinomycetota > Actinomycetes > Micrococcales > Dermabacteraceae > Brachybacterium > Brachybacterium sp. GPGPB12. The sequence goes on from NZ_CP149573.1 coordinate 2,125,272, forward strand.
CGGGCCGCCTCGAGCGGGGTGGCTCCCTTGGCGAGCTCGGCGGTGACGGCGGCGGCGAGGGTGCGGCCGGCGCCGTTGACGCGCTCCTGGCCGATCTTGGGGGCGCGCGGCTCGACGGTCTGGTCGCCGTCGTAGAACACGTCCACCGCGTCCTCGCCCTCGAGCACGACCCCGCCCTTGGCCAGCACGATCACGTCGAAGGCCTCGTGGATGCGCTTCGCGGCCTCGGCCAGCTCCTCGACCGTTTCGATGCTCTCCATGCCGGAGAGCGCCAGGGTCTCGAAGTGGTTGGGGGTGACGAAGGTGGCCAGCGGCAGGATCTTCGCCTTCAGCGCGTCGTCGGTGTCCTGGGCGAAGCCGCCCTCGTTGCCCTTGCAGATCAGCACCGGGTCGAGAACGACGTTCCTGAAGGAGCGCTCGGCGAGAGCGCCGGCGACGGTCTCGATCGTGGCGGGGGTGCCGAGCATGCCGATCTTCGTGGTGTCGATGTCGTGCACCGCGGTGCTCGCCTCGATCTGGTCGAGGATCAGCCGCGGCTCCAGCGGCACGAAGCGGTGGCTCCAGTCGTCCTTCGGGTCGAAGGAGACGATGCAGGTCAGCGCCGCAGCGCCGAAGGTGCCCAGCTGGTGGAATGTCTTGATGTCCGCCTGGGCACCGGCACCTCCGGAGGCCTCGGAGCCGGCGATGGTCAGGGCGACGTGAGTCATGGGGGCCTTTCTCGTGGTGTGTGCGTCGGCGTCGCCGGGGCGGTCCGCGGCGCGGGGGGCCGACGGGCTCCGCCTCGTGACGGGTGCCGTCCGGGACGGACGTCGTCGGGCGACGTGACCGCGCGCTCCCAGGGCCGGCGCACCTCTCGGAGGTGCCGCCCGTCGCAGCGGTCGGTGCCGCGCGCTCCCAGGGCCGGGCGCCGCGTGCGGCGCCGCCGACCCGTCGCTGCGGCAGGTCCACGATGGTACCGGGTCCGGTACAGTGCCGGGCGTGCTGTCGCCGGACGAGACGACGGGGCGCGGCGCTCCGTCCACCACGCTCCGCGACACCTCCCTGTCCGAGGACGGGACGGCCGAGCACTCCCCCGCGACGTCGGCCGGGACCCACCGCACCCTCCGTGGCCGCGCCGGCGCGCTGGTCGACGATCACCTCCGCTCGACGCTGAAGTTCCTGGTCGTCGGCGGTCTGGTGTTCCTGCTGGACGCCGCGATGTACAACCTGCTGGTGTTCTGGCATCCCGCGCAGGGCTGGGGCGAGGGCATCATGCACGGCGACCCGCTCACGGCGAAGGTGCTCACGATCGCGGTCGCCTCGTGCCTGACCTATCTGGGCAACCGGCTGTGGACCTTCGGGGACCGCCCCCGTCCCGACACGACCCGCTCGATCATGCTGTTCATCCTGGTCAACGTGATCGCGACGGGACTGCAGCTCGCCTGCCTGGCCTTCTCGCGGTACGTGCTGGGGCTGGACTCCCCGCTCGCGGACAACATCTCCGGCACCTTCATCGGCCAGATCGTCTCGACCTCGTTCCGCTACGTCACCTACGGGCGGCTGGTCTTCCCCCGCCGATGAGCATCGGGCCGCTCGTCACCCCGGCGATCGCTGCCGCACCGCTCCGCAGCTCTGAGAGACTCGGACCCATGAACACCTCCGGTCCCTGGACCCGTGCCGCCGCCAGCGCCGGCCTGCTCGTGGGCGGGCAGGCCCGTCCCACCGTGTTCGCGCAGATGTCGGCGAAGGCCGCCGCCCACGACGCGCTGAACCTCGGGCAGGGCTATCCCGACGACGATCCGCCCGCGCTGGTCGCCGAGGCGGCGATCGACGCGATCCGGCGCGGCCGCAACCAGTACCCGCCGGGTGCGGGCGAGGCGGAGCTTCGCGAGGCCGTGGCCGAGCACCAGGCGAGCTGGTACGGACTGCGCTGGGACCCCGCCACGGAGGTGCTGGTCACGACCGGGGCGACGGAGGCGCTGGCCGCGACGATCCTGGCGCTGGTCGAGCCGGGCGACGAGGTGATCACCCTCGAGCCCTTCTACGACCAGTACGCGGCGCTGATCGCGCTCGCGGGCGGCGTGCACCGCACCGTCCCGATCACCTCCCGGCCGGGCTCCGCCACAGACACCGGCTCGGCGGCCGACGACGGGGACCTGGTGCTGGACGTGGACCGGGACGCGCCGCGCGCGGCGTTCTCCGAGCGCGCCCGCCTGGTGCTCGTGAACACGCCGCACAACCCCACCGGACTGATGCTGTGGGTGGAGGCGGCGCAGGCGATCGTCGAGGAGGCGGAGCGGCACGATGCGCTGATCGTCACCGACGAGGTCTACGAGCACCTCACCTTCGGCCCCGCCCATCTGCCGCCGGCGACGCGCCCGGGGCGCAGGACCGCACGATCTCGATCTCCTCGGCGGGCAAGACCTTCGCCGTGACCGGGTGGAAGATCGGCTGGATCACGGCGCGGCCCGAGCTGATCACCGCGATCACCGGGGTCAAGCAGTGGCTGACCTACGCCTCGGGCGCTCCCTTCCAGCCCGCGGTCGCCGCCGGGCGCGTATGGATCCGACGGTCTTCCACGACCTCGCCGCCGACCTGCGCGCACGACGCGACCTGCTCACCGACGGGCTGCGCCGGATCGGCTTCCGGGTGAGCGTGCCGGAGGCCGGATACTTCACCGTCGCCGACGCGGGCCCGCTCGGCGAGCGCGACGCCCGCGCCCTGGCCGAGCGCCTCCCCGAGGAGGCCGGGGTGGTCGCGATCCCGCTGTCGGCCTTCTACCGCGACGGCGAGGCGGGCGACGCCTCGTCCCATCTGCGGCTCGCCTTCTGCAAGTCGCGCGCGACGATCGAGCAGGCGCTGGAGCGGCTCGAGAGCTGGGCGGCGCCCCGCCGCTGAGTGGTCGACGGCCCGGTGGGTCGACGCCGCCGACCCGGTCGCGCTCCGACGCCGGCCCGTGCTGACGGCGCTCCCGGCCCGTCGCCCGGGCATGCGCGGCCGACGGTCCGGCCCCGTACGGCCGACGGCCCGCCTGCCGCCCGGAGAGCTCCGGGGGCGGGCGGGCCGTCGTGGTCGCGGGCGGGCCTCAGGAGGCCTTGACCCAGACGGGGTCGGCGCTGAAGTTCATCAGCGTCGAGACGGTGAAGCCGCCTGTCTTCGCCTGGTCCTCGGGGATGATGATCCCGTACTGCCACTCGCCGGTGTCGCCATCATGGAGCGTTCCGGTGTCGAGCCAGCTCTGCGGGGTCAGGGTGCCCTCGTCGCTGAAGGTGTCGCCGCTCTCGCCCACGTAGTCGGCCGTGAGGGCGAAGTAGCCCGGCTCCGCAGAGCCGTCACCGTGGTACGTCATCGACACGGGGACGAGGATGTAGGTCTCGCCCTCGCCGGGCCGCTCGTTGGCCGAACTGGCTTCCATGACCGCATCGGTCGCATCCCAATCCACCTCTCCGATGACGACCTCGAGCGTGCCGCCGCCGCCATCGTCGAGCGTGAACTTCTCGCCGATCGCGTACGGGGCGTCCTTGGTGCCCTTGCCGTCGGCGGCGGCCTCGGTCGTCGCCTCCTCCGAGGTGGCCTCCTCGGTCGTGGCGTCCTCCTCGGTCGGCTCCTCGCCGTCCTCGGTGGTGGCCTGCTCCGAGGTGGTCCGGTCGTCCGTGGGCTCCCCGCCGTCGCGGGTGAACAGGAAGATGCCGCCGCCGACGAGGAGCACGATCAGGGCGAGCACCGCACAGCCCGCGCAGATGAGCAGCGGCGTCTTCGAGGACTTCTTCGGCGGTTCGGCGTGCTGGGCGTGAGGTCGCTGGCCGTCGGCCCCGAAGGCAGGCGCGGAGGCCGGCGCCTGGGCCCAGCCCTGCGGGTCCTGACCGTAGCCGGAGTTCGGCGAGGGTCGCCCGTAAGCACCGCTCGGCGAGCCCTGGCCGTACGCCTGCTGGTCGAAGCCCTGCTGCCCGTACCCCTCCTCGCCGTAGCCCTGCTGCTGGCCATAGGGCTGTGGTCCCTGCCCGTAGCCGGCGTTCGCGGACTGCTTGCCCGTACTGGTCATCGGACGGGGGCTGACTCCACGGGTTCTGCGGTGGCTGCGACATGGTCCGTTCCGGCGCCGGCCGCGGCGCCGACCCCTCTCTGCTGGCGGGACAAGCTCTGCACGAACCTGCGCGGGTCCGTCCGCGTCATCGTAGAGCGCGTCCAGGCTCCGTTCAGCATCCGTCATGTCGCAGTCGGGTCACGATGCCGGGCGGAACCGTCGTGCGCTCCCGTCGACGGTCACCCCGCGTCGTCCTCACCTGCTATACCCCGCGACGGGACGGAGCGACCGCGCACGTCGGCGTGCGTCGGCCGCCCCGTCGGGACCGGGCTCAGCGCCCCGCGGTGAACCGCTCCCCGTGGAAGGCGGCGCCGGTGGTGCGCTCGGAGGCACCGGAGGCGTCGAGATAGGGGGTGATCCCGCCGCGGTGGCGGGGAAGCCCGCGCCGAGGATCAGCGCGAGGTCCACCTGCTCGGGTCGCTCGACCACGCCCTCCTCGATCATCAGCTGGATCTCCTCGGCCAGGCCGGCCCGCACCTTCTCCAGCGGCGCCTCGCCGACCAGCGGCTCGATGCCGGCGGGGCGCTCGCCCTCGCCGAAGACCTGCGCGACCGTCGGGGAGACCGGCGGGTGCACGGAGCCGCGACTGCGCTCGGTGAAGTGGACGCCGCCCTGCGCCATGACGCCGAGCCCGGGCGAGGCGTGGAAGCGGTCGCCGAGCTCCTCGCGCAAGCACCTGGCCCACATGGTCGGCGACGCCGAGCCCCACCAGGTCCAGCGGCTCGAAGGGTCGCATCGGCATGCCGAGCGCGTCGAGGGAGGCGTCGACCTCCGTCGGGTCTGCGCCGGCGTCGAGGAGGCGAGCACGCCGCCGAGCACGCGGAAGAGCAGTCGGTTGACGATGAAGCCGGGCGCGTCGGCGCTGCGCACCGCGAACTTCCGCAGGCGGCGCACCACCTCGAGACCGGTGGCGAGGGTCTGCTCGTCGGTCTTCTCGGTGTGGATCACCTCGACCAGCGGCATCTTCGCGACGGGGTTGAAGAAGTGCAGGCCGACGACCCGCTCGGGGCGGGCGAGGTCCTCGGCCATCTTCGACACGGAGAGCGAGGAGGTGTTGGTGACCAGCGAGCGCGTCCTCGGCGAGGACGCCCTCGAGCTCGGCGAAGACGGACTTCTTGATCGCGAGCACCTCCGGCACCGCCTCGATCACGAGGTCGCAGCCGGCGAGCTCCTGCAGGTCGGTGGTGGCGGAGAGGTTCTCGGCGATCGCGGTCGCGGTCTGCTCGTCGAGATGTCCGCGGGCGGCGGTCTGGGCGATCACGTCGCGGGCGGCGGCCAGGCCCTTCTCGGCGATGGCCTCGTCGAGGTCGCGCATGACGACGGGGACCTTCAAGCCGAGCGCGAGCGCGCCGCGATCTGGGAGGCCATCAGCCCGGCGCCGGCGACGCCGACGCGCGTGATCTCCCGCGCGCCCTCGACCGGGGTACGGCCGGGCTTGCCGCGGCGCAGCGGCTCGGCGGAGTAGAGGGACGCGGAGGCGGCATCACTGCGGACGAGCTCGGCGAGCGCGTCGCCCTCGCGGGTCAGGGCGTCCTCGAGGGTGGAGCCGGGCAGCTGCTGCAGCAGGATCAGGGCGCGGCCGACGGCGGGGGCGCCCTGCGCCTCGAGCCGCGCGCCCAGGCGCGGCGGGTCTCGGCGGGGCTGTGCGGGGCGTCGAGCGCGTCCAGCGGCTCCTCGGCCTCGGGCGAGTCGGCGGCGGGCAGGGCAGGGGCGCGCCCGCCCCAGGCGCCGGCCGCTTCGGCCGGAGCGGTCTCGCCGACGACGGCGGGGTCGACCACGTCGGTGTCGGTCTCGTCGACGTCGACGTGGGCGGCGACCAGGGCGGCGAACTGCTCGAGGGCCTCGTCGAGGTCGGCGGCGATCTCGTCGACGAGCCCGGCCTCCTGGGCCTTCTCGGCGGTGAGCTGGCGGTCGCGGGCGGGGTCCTCGAGGATCATCCGCACAGCGGTCTCCGCGCCGACGACGGACTGCAGCAGCGTCGTACCGCCCCAGCCGGGGAGGATGCCGAGGCTGGTCTCGGGCAGGCCGATGCCGCGCACGCCGGGGGCGGCGGTGCGCACGTCGGCCATGAGCGCGACCTCGAGGCCGCCGCCGAGGGCGACGCCGTTGAGGTGGGCCAGGATCGGGACGGGGCTGGTGCGCACGCGGACCTGCAGGTCGTGGGCGGCGCGGGTCATCGCGCGGACGTTCTCGGCGGCGGTGGGGTCGGCGAACATCGACAGGTCGGCGCCGGCGAGGAAGGTGCGGCCGGTGCCGGTCAGGGCGATCGCACGGATCTCCCCGGCCTCGGCGCGGTCGAGCGCGGCGGCGATCGCGCCGGTGACGGCGTCGATGGAGCGGGGGCCGAGGGTCGCGGGGCGGCGTTCCTCGCCCTCCGGCGGGGCGAAGGTTAGAACGGCCACGGTGCCGAGTCCGGGGTGCTCGCGATCCTCCGTGACGACTCGGGTGACGTGCTCGGTATAGCTGCTCATCAGGGGCCTTTCGCGTTCTCGTCGTCGAGTGCCGCACAGTTGTCTGATACTGCGGGTTTCAGGTAGATCATGCCCCAGGTCGGGGCCGGGTGTCCACCGGGGCCGCTCCGTCCGACCACCTCAGCTCGCGCGGAGCCAGATGCCCTCCTGGACATCGCCAGCGCGCTGGGTGAGCACGAAGTGCCCGTCGCCCTGGATCTCCTCGGGAACCACGAAGGCCTGCTGGGAGAGGATCTCGTCCGTCGGCACGGCGGTCTCCTTCTGCGAGATCTCGTCGTAGAGCGGGGTGACCTGGGCGCCGTTCTTGTACTCGGTGCCGTCGGCGGCCACGTAGGTGACGTCGATCCAGTGGCCGCCGTAGGTGGCGAAGGGCTTCTGCCCGCGATGGCGCCCCTCGAAGGTGACCATGATGTTCTTCATCCCCTCGGCCGGCTCGTCGTTGAGGGAGTTCGTCTCCCGGATCTCCTCGGTCGCGTCCCAGTCCACAGCGGTGATCCGCACGTCGACGCGGCCGCTGTCCTCGGTCGGCTCGAAGGGGACGACGGCGTCGTGCGCTACCGCCTCGTCGGGGCCGACGGGGGCCTCGGCGATGACCTCGCCGCCCTCGGGGACGGTCTGCTCCGTCGCGACCTCCTCCGCGCCTGAGGAGGGCGGGCCCTGCGGCGCCCGGATCCCGAAGAAGCCGCCGACGCCGAGGAGAGCGGCCCGCGATCATCGAGACGGCGGCGACCGCGACGTAGAAGGAGGTGCGGGGGCGGTGTTCGGGCAGCGGCTGGGTGGGCGGCGCGGGCCGCATGTCGACTCCTCCTGCGGCGCGCCGCTCCGCGGCCGTCGCCGCCCCTCCCCCGGTGCGGTGCGCGCCCCTGCGCGGGGCACCCTCACGCTAGCGCACGCGGCCCCCATCACCTGGCCGGCGACTTCCGGCCCGCCCCTCCGTCCCACGCCCCTCCGGTCTGCGAGTCCCCGGCTCGCGGCCGACGCGCCGGCGCCCGGGCGGCCGGCGACCACCCGCCGACGGCGCGCTCAGGTGGTCGCGAAGTAGAGGACCTCTCCGCTGAACGTCTCGACCCCGAGCCGGAAGCTCTCCATCTCCGCCTCGGGCACCACGAAGGCGCTGTGGAAGCGGGCACTGGCCCCGTCGGCGAGCGGGGTGATGCGCTTCATCGGGTCGGGGACGAGGCCCTCGCCGACGTCCGGGAAGTAGGTGCGCGAGGACTCACCGGTCAGCCACAGCTCCTCGGCGGGTGCGAGATGCCCGGTCCCGTCGTAGCGCACCTCGTACTCGACCAGGACCAGGCGATAGCCCTCCTGGATGGCGCCCTCGCCGCTCGCGCCGGGCAGGGTCGCGTCGAGGTCGACCGCCAGCGGGGTGACGCTGAGCGTCCCGCCGGTCCAGACGCTCCAGGCGACGGAGTGCTCGCCGACGGTCGCGGGCCGGTCGTAGCCGCCGGTGCCGTCGGTGACCTCGCGCCCCTGCGCGTCGAGGACGGTGCCGGGCTCGCGCGGGCGCTCGGTCTGCGCGGGCGGGGCGGAGCGGGTGGCGGGCGCGGAGGGCGGCGCGGCCGACGGGTCCGCCGCCCCGCCGCCGAGCAGGTTCTGCCCGGCGCCCAGCACGAGGGCGACGATCGCGACGGCGGCCGCGCCCTGCACGGCGACCATGGCGAGGATGGCCCAGGCGGGCAGGCGTCCGTCGCGGCGCTCCTCGTCGGGCGTTTCCTCCGGGGCGTCGTCGGTGAAGGACGGCGCGCCGTAGGGGCCCTCGGCGGGGGTGTCGAAGAGGCCGTCGGGGATGCCGGAGGGCTCCTCGGAGGCCGCACCGGTCGCGTCGGGCTCGGCCCCCGTCCCGGACCAGGCGGAGACGTCGGCCGTGAGGTCGCGCGACGGGATGGCGCGTGCGCCCCGACGGGGAAGCGCGGGCGGCGCGGCGGGGTCGGCGGGGGTGCGCGCGGACGGGTCGGAGGCGTCCGGCGCGTCGGCGCCGTCCTCCCAGTCGTAGTCGGAGGGCGTCCCCCGTCCCGTGCTCATGCATCGAGCCTAGAGGACGGGCACGACGGAGCGGCGGGGGTCGCAGGCCCTTGCCGGCGACGGCACCGCGGGCTCAGCCGAGCCAGGCGGTGACCAGCGCGTACGCTCCGATCGAGAGGAGCAGGATGATCCCGAGCGGCACCAGCGCGACGGCCCTCGGGGCCGGGCGGCGGGATGCGCGGCGGTCTGGGTCCGGGCCGCTGGGGTCCTGGGCGTTCGGCACGTGCCGTGCTCCTTCCGGGGCTGGTCGAGGCCCGGCGGGGCGGGCACGGCCACGGTAGTCGACCTCCCCGGGACAGGGGTGAGCGAGGAGAACCGCGTCGAGCTCCTCTCGCGCCTCGCCCGTCGGACGGGCTCTGTCGCCGGTCAGGGAGACGCGCTAGCGTGGTGGGCGCACCGGCCGGCCACCGCCGCGCCCGCGACCCGAGAGCCGATGGGCGCGGACGGACCCGGCCCCACCCCGCCACGAGGAGTGCTCCATGACCTCTGCTCCGACCGCATCCCTGACCCGTCTGCCCCGCACCGACCTGGAGGTGCTCCCGCTGAACCTCGGCGGGAACACCTTCGGCTGGACCTCGGACCGCGAGACGTCCTTCGCCGTGCTGGACGCCTTCGTCGCCGCCGGCGGCGCTTCATCGACACCGCCGACGTCTACGCCGCCTGGGCCGAGGGCAGCGAGGGCGGCGACTCCGAGACGGTGCTCGGCGAATGGTTCGAGGCGCGCGGGAATCGCGAGGAGATCGTGCTGGCCACCAAGGTCGGCGCGAAGCCGTCGCGCACGGGCCTGTCGGCCGCGAACGTCGAGGCGGCGCTGGACGAGTCGCTCGAGCGGTCGCGCACCGACCGCATCGACCTGTACTACGCCCACTACGACGACGAGGCGGTCTCGATCGAGGAGCAGGTGCGGATCGGCGACGGCCTGGTCCGCTCCGGCAGGGTGCGCCACCTGGGCCTGTCGAACTACTCGCCGGAGCGGATGCGGGAGTGGTTCGAGGTCGCGACCCGCGAGGGCCTCACCGTGCCGGTCGCTATCCAGCCGCACTACAACCTGCTGGCCCGCGCCGCGTACGAGAAGGACTACGCCCCGATCGCGCGCGAGTTCGACGCGGCCGTCATGCCCTACTTCTCGCTCGCCTCCGGCCTGCTGACCGGCAAGTACCGCACGAAGGAGGACCTCGAGGGCCGCGCCCGCAAGGGCATGGTCCAGGACCAGCTCACCGAGGACGCCCTGGCCGTGGTGGACGTGCTCACCGAGGTCGCCGCGACGCACGACGCGGAGCCGGCGTCCGTCGCGATCGCCTGGTCGCTGGCCAAGGGCACGACCGCCCCGATCGCCTCGGCGAGCACGCCCGAGCAGGCTGCCCGCCCTCCTCGCAGGCACCGCTCTCGAGCTCTCCGCGCAGGACGTCGCCGCCCTGGACGAGGCCTCAGCGCCCTTCGCCTGAGCGGCGCCGGCGGCCCGGCGGTGTCAGGTCAGGCGGGCGACTTCGTGGCGATTACGACGTAGTTGCCGTAGCCGGGCTGCAGCGTGCCGTACCAGCCGCCGTCGCCGCCGCCGTCGGGGGTGCCGACGATCTCGCACAGCGCGTGCCGGCCGCCGTCGCGCGGCTCGCATCGCGCGTCGAGCTCCTCGGGCAGCGGACCCTCGGGGCTGTCGGCCATCATCACCGCGGTGACCATGGCGCCCTCGACCTCCTCCAGAGTGACCTCGCTCGGCATCGCCGCGCTCAGGCCGCCGATGCCCTGCGGGGCCTCGGCGACGGCGAGGCCGTCCGTGACGCCGACCTCGACGAGCAGCGAGGTCGCGCCGAGCGCCGCGGGGACGAGGTGGACGACGGCGGTCTGCTCTCCCATGCCTCGGCCGTCGCCGGGCAGGACGCAGTCGGCGGTGTCGCCGGCGAGGGTCGCCGCGCCCTCGCAGGTCGCTCCGCTGCTCGCGAAGAACTCCTGGCCGGCGATGTCGGAGGCCTCCATGGACGTGGCCCCGCGGTGCTCGCCGTAGAGGTTCTGCACGACGAGATACCCGCGCCGAGAGGAAGGCTCTCGGCCGAGTAGGTGCCGGCCCACGAGGCGGGCAGGTCTGCCGCGGACGGGCCCGGGGCGTCCTCGCCCTGGTCGTCGCCGCTCTGGCCATCGTCGTCCTGGCCCTGGTCGCCGCCGTCATCGGCCCGACCATCGCTCTTCTGCCCCTGGCCCTGGTCGCCCTCGCCCTGGTCGCCAGCGGTCGTCACGAAGCCGGAGGCGTTCCCCGCCGCGTCGTCCGCCGCCGCGCCGTCCTGCTCCGGCTCGGCCGGGGCCGGGATCGCGACCGGCTCCGGGTCCTCGGCGTCAGCCGCCTCGGGCGCGGACGTGCCGCGACCCGCCAGCGCCGCACCGGCGGCGAGCGGCGCCGCGAGGGACGCCCCTCCGCGCCGCCGCGTCCCGCGGCGATCCCCTCGTGCCCCGGTGTCCCCCGACACCGCCGCACCCACCCCTGCTGTCCTCGCCGCCACTGTCCTCGACATCCCGGCCTCCCCTGGGGTTCCCCGTCGCCGTGCGCTCCGCAACGGCCGTCCGGGTCGCGGTCGCGAGGACCGCTCGGCGATGACTTTACGATCCCTTTACCTCAATGACAACTCGCCTTGTATCACGAAAGGGTGGGCATCGCCCTCGTCGGCCGCGCCCCATCACCCCCGGGCCCCGCCGGCCCGCGCCGTTCACGCGGAGTGACAGAGCCGCGCACCCGATGCCCCGTCGGGAGTAGCGTGGCCCGGTCACGCCCGCTCCGCCGCACGAGGTCACCGCATGCCACTGGACGAAAAGCCCCACGTCGGGAGCGCCGACGCCCCCTCGGACGCGGAGCATCCGGTGCTCGACAACCCCGCCTGGTCCTCGCTCACCGGGGCCCACCGGGCGCTCGCGATCGGCAACGAGCACGTGCCGCGCTATCCGGAGGACGTCTCCCCCTTCGTGGGAGTGCGCGACTGGGAGCACCCCGACGTGTGGGACGCGATCCTGGACGTGTTCGGGCACGACGCCGTCGTCTCCGTCTCCCACGCCGATCCGCTGCGCCGGCTGGCTGGGCGCCGGAGTTCCAGATCCCGGGCGTGCGGCTCGTCCAGACCGACCGCCTCGCCCCGCGCCCCGAGCCGGAGGCGGTCGAGCTCGGAGCGGCCGACGCCGACGATATGCTCGATCTGATCGCGCGGACCAGGCCCGGCCCCTTCGAGGCGCGCACGCACGAGATGGGCCGCTACGTGGGGATCCGGCGGGACGGACAGCTGATCGCGATGGCCGGCGAGCGCCTCCACCCCGAGGGCTGGACCGAGATCAGCGCGGTCGCGGTCCATCCCGACCATCGCCGGCAGGGTCTCGCCTCCCGCCTCGTGCTCGACGTCGCCCACCACATCCAGCGCCGCGGTGACAGGGCGCTCGCTGCACGCCTCCGCCGCGAACACCGCCGCGATCGCGGGCTACGAGAAGCTCGGCTTCGAACTGCGGCGCCGCCTCACCTTCGGGGCGCGCACACCCTGAGCGGCGCGCCGTCCTTCCGCCCGGCCGTCTCGCGCGGGTCCCGGACGGCCCACCAGCCTTGGAAGGGCTCGTGCGGCATGGGCGGTCCCGCCGCCCTTCGACAGGACGCGACCCCCGCCGACACGGTCGAGAAGCCGCGGGAGCAGAGCGGGACGCGGCCCGGCGACACCGGGGCAGTCGCCGGCCACGCCTGACCCCGCCCGCCGGCCCACCCGCCGCCTCGGCCGGCCGTGCCCGGGTCGTAGACCGACACAGGCGAAGATCCACCGCGCCCGTCCTGCCCCCGACACCCGACTCGGTACGGTCTCCCCATGACCATCGATGCGCGCTGGCCCGACCCCCTGCAGGACGTCGACCGCAGCGACGAGGACCTGCGGGCCTGGGTCGCCGAGCGGATCCACCGCCTGGACGCCGACGGGCGCCGCGGCGCCGACACCCACCTGGTGCGCCTGGACCTGCCCGAGGACTGGGACATCCAGCTCTACCTCAAGGACGAGACGACCCACTCCTCCGGGCGCCTCAAGCACCGACTGGCCCGCTCGCTGTTCCTGTTCGCGCTGGTCAACGGCCAGCTGCGGCCGGGGATGCCGGTGGTCGAGGCGTCGTCGGGCTCGACCGCGGTGAGTGAGGCGCATGTGGCGCGGATGCTCGACATCCCCTTCGTCGCCGTGGTCCCGCGCGGCACGAGCGCGCGGAAGATCGCGCTGATCGAGTTCGCCGGCGGGCGGTGCCACGTCGTCGACGGCGCGGCGGACATGAGCCGGGAGGCGCGGCGCCTGGCCGATGAGCTCGGCGGGCTCTTCCTGGACCAGTTCACCCACGCCGAGCGCGCCACCGACTGGCGCGGCAACAACTCCATCGCCGTCAGCGCCCTCGCCCAGCTCGAGCTGGAGCCGCACCCGGTGCCGCGCTGGATCGTGGTCGGCGCCGGGACCGGCGGGACCAGCGCGACCTTCGGACGCCTGCTGCGCTACCGGTCCCTGCCCACCTCCCTGTGCGTCGCGGACGTGGAGAACTCCGCGTTCTTCCCCGGATGGGTGCAGGAGGATCCGCAGCTCACCACCGGGTCCGGCTCGCGGATCGAAGGCATCGGCCGCCCGCAGGTCGAGCCGAGCTTCGTGCCCGGGGTCGTGGACCGGATGATCCGGGTGCCGGATGCCGCCTCGGTCGCCGCGGCCCGACATCTCTCCGAGGTGCTCGGGCGGCGCGTCGGCGCCTCGACCGGCACGAACCTCATCGCCGCGGCGCGCTGATCACGCAGATGCGCGAGAGGGGCGAGAGCGGCTCGGTGCTGACGCCGCTGTGCGATCCGGGCGACCGCTACACCGACACCTACTTCGACGACGACTGGGTCGCCGCGCAGGGCTGGGACCTCGCGCACTGGCGCGACGCGCTCACGAAGCTGCCGCCGCTCGGGGTGCGCTGACACCCGGCCCACCCCGCCCGCGGAGGGCCAGGTCGCACTCAGCTCCAGGCACCCTGCAACCCTCAGCCCGCACCCCTCAGCCCCCAGCCCCCAGCCCACAGCCCACAGCCCACAGCCCACAGCCCGCAGCCCGCAGCCCGCGCCCGCGCCCGCGGCCGCGGCCGCAGAGCATGGTCGACTACTGGCGCAGGGCGTACCTCTATGCCTATATAGGCATAGAGGTACGCCAGACGCCCGTGACCGACCATGCCACCGACGGTCCCGGGCCTCGGATCGGGGGAACCGGACCCGGCGGCGCTCGGGATGCCGCGGCGGGAGGCTCAGCGCTCGGGCGGCTCGAGCGCCCACGCCTCGAAGAGCGCTCCGCGCACGCGGACCCGATCGCCGTCTGACGGATAGAAGCGCAGAGTGCACGGGGACGCCGCGTCCGGGAGGTGCTCGAGGAGGCTCGCGTCGAGGAACAGCGTCGCGGGTCCGTCATCGGCCGAGAGAACCTCGCGCGCAGTGCCGTCGGCCCCGAGGATCTCGACCGTGACGGCCCCGCGAGTGCGCACCTCGGCCCGCGCGGGAGTCTCGAGCAGGAGCTCGACAGTGCCGCCGGCCCCGGTGGCCACGGGCACGTCGACGTCGTCCGCCGCCTCCAGCGGCGCGCCTCGGCCCGCGCGGCGCGCGCGGCTCCGGGACCGGCGCGGCGCGCGGCTCCTCCCCGTCGAGCCGCGGCTCCGCGGGAAGGTCAGCGCTCCGGCCCAGCCCTGGGCGTCGGTCTGCTCCTGGGCGCGCTGCGCCCCTCCCATGACCAGCCCCACTGCAGCACCCGGCCGCCCTCGGCGTCGACGACGGCCTGGGGTGCGTAGAAGTCGGGACCGATGTCGACCTGCCCCCCGGCGGTCGGAGCGAAGCGCGGCGCGCCGTCCGGGCCATCGACGAGGTCCCCCACCAGGTAGTCGACCTGGAGGGTGGAGCGCTCGTGGGTGGAAGGGTGCCCCCAGCGGGACAGCAGCAAGCACCCAGCGCCCGCCGACGGGCACGAGCCGCGGGCACTCCCAGAGGTCGGCGGGCGAGTGCTCGGCGGCGACAGGGTCGTCCCCGTGCAGCAGCGTGCCGACGAGCTCCCAGGTCTCGAGGTCCTCGCACGAGTACAGCAGCAGCGTCGGCACGAAGCGACCGCCCTCGCGCACCCCGGCGCCTTGGATCCCCCAGCGCTTCCCGCCGTAGGTGAACACGAAGGGGTCGCGGATCCCGATCAGTCCGGGCACCTCGGGCACCTCGGCGGCGACCACGCCGGTGCGGACCAGCTCGGTGCCGCTCTCATCGAGGCGGGTGACGAGCACGCGGGCGAGCTGGTTCTCGATCCCGTCGACCCCGGAGTAGACGAGAGTGGGGACGGCAGGAGCACCGGGCCCGCCGGCGACGGGTCCGGCGGACAGCTCGGCACCCTCGGCGGCGCTCGCGTCGGGCGAGTGGTCGAGGAGTCCGACGCCGCTCCAGCGACCGCCCTGGTCGGCCTCTCCCGGGCGGGGCACGGGGCCCAGCGGCTCCTCGCGCCAGCTCACCAGATCCGGGGAGGACATGTGGCCCCAGTGGATGAGCTCGTGCCGGGCAGAGTCGGGGTTGTACTGGAAGAAGACGTGCCAGCGCCCGTCGGCCGTGCGGTGGATGCCGTTGGGGTCGTTGATCCAGCCGCGCGGGTGGACACGGTGGAGGGCGGGCAGGTGGGGGTCCGTCATGGGGTGCTCGTTCCTGGTCGGGAGGGACATGAGGCGGGGAAGGTTCCGGATCGGGCCGGGATCAGGCAGGGCAGGTCATCTCGAGGACCCGGCGGTGAGGCCCTCTCGCAGATAGCGCTGTCCGAAGAGGAACACCACCACGGCGGGCACCATCGAGAGGATCACGCCTGCCAGCACGACCGAGATCGAACCCGTGCCGAGGTTGCCCTGGAGGGTCACGAGGCCGAGCGGCAGGGTGTAGTTCTGCTCGGAGATCATGAAGATCAGCGGGCGGAAGAACTCGTTCCAGTGGTAGTTGAAGGCGAGGACGCCCACGATCGCCATGCCGGACAGCGCCAGCGGCGCATAGATCGAGAAGAACGTGCGCCAGGGGCTCGCGCCGTCGAGCGCCGCGGCCTCCCCCAGCTCCAGTGGGAGCCCCAGGAAGTACTGGCGCATCAGGAAGGTCCCGAAGGCGGTGGGGATCGCGGGGAGGATCAGCGCGAGCAGCGTGTCGGAGAGCCCCATGCCGCGGATGATCATGAACACCGGCACGATCGTGACCTGCACCGGGACCATCATCGTCGACAGCACGATCGCGAACAGGGCGTTCTTGCCGCGGAACTCCATACGGGCGAAGACGTATCCCGCCATCGCGGCGGTGAGCATCTGCCCGATCGCGACGACGCCCGTGACCAGGGCGCTGTTGAGCACCAGCGGCGGCACCGCGATCTGCTCGAACACCGCGGTGTAGCTCGAGAAGTCCGGTGACGTGGGGAAGAAGCTCGGGGGAGGCTGAAGGACTCCGCGGCGGGCCGGAGCGAGGTGGTGAACGTCCACCACACCGGACCGAGGGTGAGCACGGCGGCGACGAACAGGGCGGAGTACTTGGCGAGGGCGGGCAGGCGGCGTGTCATCGGGGTCCTTCCGGACGGGGACAGGGGCGCTCGCGACGGCGGGAGCGCGACTCACTGATAGAAGACGAAGCGTCGGGCGAGGCGGAACTGGGCGGCGGTGACGAGCATGATCAGGACCATGAGGACCAGGCCGATCGCGCTGGCACGCCCGAACTCGAGCTCGCGGAAGGCGCTCTCGTAGATGACCATCACGACCGTGCGGGTGGAGTCGCCCGGCCCGCCGCGCGTGAGCACGTAGGGCTGGTCGAAGACCTGCAGCGCGGAGATGATCGCCATCACCGAGGCGACCAGCACGGTGGGACTCACCAGCGGCAGGGTGAGATGGCGGAACTGGCGCCAACCGGTCGCCCCGTCGATGGAGCCGGCCTCGTAGATCTCGGTGGGGATCGAGCTCAGACCGCCGATGAAGAGCAGGAACGAGAAGCCGAAGTTCTGCCACACGTACACCGCGATCACCACGACCATGGCCCACTGCGGGCTGGTCAGCCAGGGCACGGCCGGGATCCCCACCAGCGAGAGCAGCCAGTTGATGACGCCGTAGCTCTCGTTGAACAGGTACTTCATGAGGATCGAGACGCTCGCCGCGGACAGCACGAGGGGGAAGAAGAAGGTCGAGCGGAAGAACACTCGCAGCCACGGAGGCATCCGGGAGCTGACCAGCACCGCGAGCAAGCATCGCGATGACGAGCTGGGCGGCGACCGCGACGATGACGAACACGGCGGTGTTCAGGAAGGAGATGCCGACGGTGCGGTCGGTGGCGAGGTCGGCGAAGTTCTCCAGCCCCACGAACTGCGGGGAGGTGATGATGTCCCAGCGGAAGAAGGCGAGAGCGAGCGAGCCGACGATCGGCGACACCACGAAGATGCCGATGCCGAGCATCGTCGGGGCGAGGAAGAGCCAACGCAGCAGGGCGCTGTCGCGATCGGCGGTCATGAGGGGTCCTCCTCGGAGAAGACGGCGCGCAGGTCGGCGTCCAGAGCCGCGAGCGACCGCGCGACCTGGTCGGGGCCGCCGGACAGCGCGGTGGAGACATTGCGGATGAGCGCCGTCTCGACGGCGGCCTCTTGCGGCGGGGCGGGGATCGGACCGGTGGACGGGAAGCGGTCGAGGGTCTCGTAGAAGCGTGACCAGTGCTCCGGACCGATGCCGGTGTACAGGGAGTCGTTCACCATCGAGCGCCGGGTCGGAGTGGTCGACGGGGTCGGGAAGGCGAGCTCCATCGCCTCCTTCGAGGCGGTGTACTTGATCCACTCCCAGGCCTGGTCCGGCTTGTCGGTGGTCTTCATGACCGCGTATCCGGCGCCTCCGAACTGGTGACGCTGGGACTTCCAGCGCGGGAAGAACTGCACGTCGTACTGCTCGGGACGCATGCCGCCCTCGGCGAGGCCCTGCACCCAGTAGCCGCCCGCGGGGGTGGTGCCGATGCGACCGGAGGCGAACAGGCCGACGAGGGTGTTGCCGCCGCCCTCCTCGGGACGCACGGCGAGGCCCTCGCCGACGAGGCCGCGCAGGTGCTCGAAGCTCTCGTGGACGCGGTCGTCGGTGGCATTGGAGCCGGTCCAGAGATAACCGCCGGAGCCTTTGCTCGCCCGGATAGAAGATGGACCAGAAGTCCTCGCCGCCGCTCGCCCGCTCCTCGATCAGGAAGGAGGTGTCGTTGACGTAGAGCCAGGGCACGATCCCGCCGAAGAGACGATTGGTCCAGTAGTAGGGGGTGGCGTCGCCCTTCATCCCGCGCAGCAGCTCGGTGAAGTCGTCCTTCGTCCAGTCCTCCCCCGGCATCTCGAGCCCGTTGCGCTCGAGCACGTCGAGGTTGAGGTACATGTTCGCGGCGTTGAAGTCGAGCGGGAGCTGGTAGAGGGAGCCCTTGTACATGAAGGCCTCGATGAGGCTGGGGTGGACGTCCTCGAAGTAGTCCTTCATCTCCTCCGCGTCGCGGCGGAGGTAGTCGTCCAGCGGCGCGCGAGGCGCTCGGCGAAGAGCGCGCGCCTTCGGTCGCGGTGTAGACGATGTCGGGCTGGGTGCCGGAGGCGACCATCGTGAGGATCTTCGCGAAGAAGTCTCCCCAGTCGGTGGCCTGCACGGACTGGATCAGGACAGGGATGTCGGGGTGGGTCTCCATGAACGCATCGGCGATCGCCTGGCGACCGGGCGCGTCCTGGGAGGTGCCGAGGATCAGGATCGTCAGGGCGTCCTGGCCGCGGCCGGGGATGTCGGCGCCGGTGAGGCGGGGCCAGGCGGCGACGGTGCCCGCGAGGGCTCGCCGCGCCGCCGGCGCCGAGGAGGGCGCGGCGGGTGAGGGTGGAGGGGCTGGCCATGCGGTCCTCTTCGTCGAGAGTCGGGACAGTCGAAGCGGGTTGAGGGAGGAGGTGCGAGTCGATGCGGCTGTCCGGCGTCATCGCCGACACACCGCTTTCACACGTGTCCAAGTCGTGCGAGACCAGTATGGAGCGCAGCTTTCACACGTGTCAACCCTGATCCCGCGTCAGCGCCCCGAAGCCATGACGCGGACCGGTTCGCCCAGCCCGGGACCAGCCCGGAGCCGGCCTAGACCCGGCCGGAGCACCACCGGTCCCACCTCGACCAGCCCGCGCAGCGGACGTCGAGCGAGGTCAGCGCTCGCGAGCGATCCCCACCGACTCCCGCTCGACGAGCGGGCACTCGACGACCACGAGACCCGCATCGTCGCCCGCCGCCTCGCCCTCCAGTCGCGCGAACAGCGCACCCATCGCCCGGCGTCCCATCTCCTCGTGGGGCAGGGCGATCGTCGTGAGCTTCGGAACGAGCCGCTCGGCGAAGAAGTCCTCGTCATCGAAGCCGATCACCGAGAGATCCCCCGGAACGGCGATGCCCGCCGCGGCCGCGGCCTGGAGCACCCCGGCAGCGACCCGGTCACGGATGCAGAACACACCCGTCGGCGGGTCCTCCCCGCGAACAGCCGGGCGGCGGCCCGGTAGCCATCGTCGATCTGCCACCCCGCCTTCACTATCCGCGGTTCGAGGCCTGCGTCCGCCAGCTCGTCACGAAAGCCGGCCTCGCGCTCGAGAACGGCCACGGAGCGATCGTCGCCGGAGAGCATGGCGATACGCCGATGACCGGTCTCGATCAGGCGACGAGCGCGACGTCGGGCGCCGCCGTAGTCGTCGGGCACGAAGGTGGGCGGCGGCTCGGCACTCTCGCCGCGCTCGTCCGCCCCGGGCGGCACCGGTTCGTGGTTCGCCAGCACCAGCGGGATCCCCGGCGGCACGACGGGGAGGGGGCCCTCATGCGGCCCATGGTCGCGTAGAGCAGTCCGTCCACCTGGCGCTCGGCAAGGAGGCGAGCGGCATCCTCGACGGTGTGGTCGCGCAGCGAGAGGTCCACGGTGATCACGAGGTGATCGTGCCGGGCGGCGACCATCGAGGCGGCGCGCGCCATACGGCCGGCGAAGGGCGAGGTCGCGATCTCGTCGGTGATGAGACCGATCGTGCGCGAGCGACGCTCCTTGAGGGAGATCGCGAGGGCCGAGCGGGTGTAGCCGAGCTCGGCGGCGGCGGCGAGCACGCGGCGCTGGGTGGCCGCGGCGACCGTCCCCTCCACACGTCCGTTGAGCACCATCGAGACGGTGGCCCGCGAGACGCCCGCACGCGCCGCGACGTCGGCGGAGGTGGGGCGACGGGACGAGGAGCTCACAGCTCGTAGGGTACGCGGCTCCTCCGACCGGCGGCGGGGCGGCGCCTGCGGCTCCTTCCCCGCGTTCCCGGCCAGTCGTCGTGTGCCCGCCCGGCGGCTCACACCACCGCGGTCATCCCGCCGTCGACGTGGAGGGTCTGGCCGTTGACGAAGCGGCTCGCGTCGGAGGCGAGGAACACCAGTGGGCCGATGAGGTCCTCGACGTCGCCCCAGTGCCCGTCGGGAGTGCGGCGGGCGACCCAGGCGGAGAACTCCTCGTCCTCGACCAGGGCCTTGGTGAGCTCGGTGGCGAAGTAGCCGGGGGCGAGGGTGTTGACCTGGATGCCGTGCGGGGCGAGGTCCGCGGCGAGGCCCTTGGTGAACATCGCGATCCCGCCCTTGGTCGCGCTGTACGCGGCGATGGAGGGGCGGGCGAGCTGGGACTGGACCGAGCCGATCTGCACGATCTTCCCGGCGCCGCGCGCGATCATGCCGCGGGCGACGCGGCGGGCGCAGTAGAAGGCGGCGGAGAGGTTCGTGGCCAGCGGCGCGTCCCAGTCCTCGTCGGCGAACTCCGCGATCGGCGCCCGACGCTGGATGCCGGCGTTGTTGACCAGCACGTCCGGGGTGCCGTGCGCGGCCTCGATCGCGGTGAGCGCCGCGTCGACGGCGGCGGGGTCGGTGACGTCGAAGCCGGCCGAGAGGACCTCCGGCACCTCGCCGGCCCCGCCCGGGGCCTCGTCGCCGACGGCGGTCCCGTCGGCGGTGGTCGACCCGTCGGCCGCGCCCGCGCGCTCGGCGACGACGGCGGCGATCTCCTCGGCCGCGGCAGCAGCGCGCCCCGCGTCCCGGCCGTGGACGATCACCCGCGCCCCGGCCCGGACCAGACCGGTGGCGAGCGCACGGCCGATGCCGCGGGTGGAACCGGTCACCAGAGCGGTGCGGCCGGTGAGGTCGAACAGGTCGGACACGATGTCTCTCCTTCGTGCGGGACGTGCGGGGGCGTGGTCGGACGAGGAGGCCCGGGCCGTGGAGCGGGCCCGGGCCTCCTCGGAGGATCTCAGGCCGGTGCGGGGCGCGACGTCTCGTCCGCGCCGCCGGAGCCGGGGACGACGGCCGCCTCGGCCTCGTAGGCGGAGTCCTTCTCGGTGGTGGACAGCCGGATCGCGTCCTCGGTGCGCAGCAGGTCGCGGCCGCGGGTCTCGGGGACCAGGAAGGTGGAGGCGGTGGTGATCGCGGCGAGGGTCGCCATGTACAGGCCCAGCACGATCCAGTTGCCGTCGGTCCAGGCCATCAGGGAGGCGCCGAGCACGCCGGCGAGACCGCCGGCCAGCACTGCGGAGAGCTCGCGGGCCATCGCGACGCCGAGATAGCGGTGGCGGTTGCCGAAGAGCTCGGGGAGCATCGCGCACTGCGGGCCGAGCATGGAGTTCACGGCCACGCCGATGCCGATCGCGACCACGGCGATCGTGAGGCCGGTGCGCCCAGCGACAGCATCCACCAGGCCGGGAAGCTGTACAGCGGCATGAACACGGCGCCGAAGCGGTAGACGGGAACTCGGCCCACCTTGTCGGAGAGCGCGCCGGTCAGCGGCACGGAGAAGACGCCGATGAGGTCGCCGAGTGTCACGCCCCAGGCGACGGAGCCGCGGTCCAGGCCGATCGCGGCGGAGGTGACGAAGGCGAGGGAGACGGACTGGAAGAGGTAGGAGCCGCCGTTCTCGGCCATGCGCAGGCCGATGCCGGTGACGACGCCCGGCAGGCCCTTGGTGAAGATGTCGCGCGCGGCCGCTCGGCGGTCTGCTCGCGCTTCTCGAGGTGGACGAAGGTGGGGGTCTCCTCGAGCTTCGCCCGGATCCACAGCGCCACCAGGATCAGCACCACGGAGGCGAGGAACGGCAGGCGCCAGCCCCAGGAGAGGAACTGCTCCTCGGGCAGCAGCGTCAGGGCGGAGAAGGCGAGGCCGGCCAGCAGGGTGCCGGCCTGGATGCCGACGAAGGGCAGGGCGGAGAAGAAGCCGCGCCGCTTCACGGGGGCGTACTCGGCCATCAGCACGGTGGAGCCGGCCTGTTCGGCGCCTGCGCCGAAGCCCTGGGCGAGCCGCAGGATCACGAGCGCGCGGGGGCGAGGGCGCCGACGGACTCGTAGGTGGGCGCGACGCCGATCAGCATGGACGAGCCGCCCATCAGCACGATCGTGGTGACGAGCACGAAGCGTCGGCCGACCTTGTCGCCGAGCATGCCGAAGACGAGCCCGCCGATGGGGCGGGCCGCGAAGCCGACGCCGTAGACGCCGAAGGCGGCGATGAGCGCCATCGCGGGGTTCGACTGGTCGAAGAACAGCTGGTTGAAGACCAGGGCGGTCATCAGGCCGTACATCGCGAAGTCGAAGTACTCCAGCGCGCGCCGCCGACGCTCGAGGAGAGCGTGGCCCGGCGCAGGTTCGCCTGGTACTCGCGGTCCGCGTCCGCGGCGACCGCATCCGGCGGGGTCGTGGGGTGGGGGTGGAGCTCATGGGACATCTCCTTCGATGGCTCAGAGAGGGGCCGACGGGCCCCGGGGGGTGTTCTTGCGCCGGGTCAGCCGGCGGGTCGGAGGAACGGGTTGGTGAGCTGGGCGGCGACGCCGAGGGCGGCGCGGCCGAGGCGCTCGATGGTCTGCTCGTCGGCCTCCGCGGCGGGGAGTGCGACGCCGAGGGCGAGGGGCGGGTCGGTGGGTCGCCAGGGCTCCAGCGGCACGGCCACGCCCCAGATCCCGGACAGCCCGCGGCCGGGGTCGACGGACCAGCCGCGTTCGCGGGTCTCGGTGATCTGGGTGCGGATCTGCTCCGCGGACGGCAGGTCGGGCGCCTCGGTGCGGGCGATGGCCTCGTCGATGCGGGCGTCGTCCAGCCGCGAGAGCATCGCGAGCCCTGCGCCGGTGGTGACGGCCGCGAGGCGGGAGCCGAGCGGGGTGCCGAGCCGGTGGGCGCGGCCCTCGTGCCGGGCGAGGTAGAGGGAGTACTCCCCGTCGAGCATCGCGACCTGCACCACCTCCCCGCGCGGCACCGGGTCGTTCTCGACGACGCCGTAGAACTCGCGGATCTGGTTGAACTCGTGGGCGAAGGCGCCGCCGAGCTCGGCGGTGCGTCGGCCCAGGCGGTACCCGGCCTCGACGCGGCGGATCATCCCGCCGTCCTCGAGGACGGCGCAGATGTTGGAGGTGGAGGACTTCGCGGCGCCGAGGGCGCGGGCGAGGTCGGAGAGGGTCAGCGGGGCGCCGCCCGACTGCTCGAGCAGCTCGAGCACGCGCGCCGCGCGGGTGACGGCGGGGGCGGGATCGCGGGCGGTGTCGTTCATCGTCTCGGCCTCCCCGGCTCAGTAGAACTCGACGGTGTCGACCCGGTTGGCGAGCTCCTCGCCGTGCAGGAAGCGGCGGAGGTTCTCGATGAACTGGGCGACGATCCGCTCCTCCTCGCGCCGGTCGAGCGCCGCGGTGTGCGGGCTGATCAGCACGTTCGGGTGGTCCCAGAGGGGACTGTCGGCCGTGAGCGGCTCGCGGGCGACGACGTCGAGGGCGGCGAAGCCGATCCGGCCGGTCTCGAGGGCGTCCAGCGGCGCCGGCTCGTCGACGACGGTGCCGCGGCCGACGTTGACCAGGATCGTCCCGGGCCGCACGGCGCCGAGCACCTCCTGGCCGACGAGGCCGACGGTGGCGTCGGTGCCGGGCAGGGTCACGACGATCGCGTCGGCGTCGCCGGCCGCGCTCGCGAGGTCCTCGATCGGGACGAGCTCGTCGACGCCCTCCACGGGGGCGCCGGAGCGGGTGGTGCCCAGCACGGTCGCGCCGACGGCGTGGAACAGGGCCGCGCAGGCCTTCCCGATCCCGCCGAGGCCGACGACGAGCACCCGCATGGTGTCCAGCTGGCGCATCTCCCAGCGCGGGGACCAGTCGTGGTCGCGCTGCTGGGCGAGGAGGCGGGGCAGGGTCTTCGCGCCGGCGAGCACGCCGAGCAGGGCGAACTCGGCCAGCGGGCCGCCATGGGTGCCGGCGCTGGTGGTGACGGCGATGCGCTCGAGCCGCTCGGGCGCGAGGCCCGCGGCGCGCAGCTGGGAGCCGCCGCCGGCGGCCATGGTCATCACCCAGCGCAGGCGCGGGTTGGCGCTCGCGGTGCGGGCGAGCTGGGAGGGGTCGACGTCGGGGAGCGAGAAGAGCACGTCGGCGCTGTCGACCATCTCCTCGAAGCGGCGCTGCTGCTCCGCGGTGCGCTGGTGGGCGGGGTCGCCGTCCCAGTCGGCCGGGAAGCGGCGGGGGCGGTAGAGCTCGTGGTCGCGGACCACCTCGACGCGGGGCTCGGCCTGCTCGATGCGGGCGCAGAGCTCCTCGGGGAGGTCCACGCCGATCACGACGCGGGGGCGGGCGGCATCGGCGGGGGCCGGTCGCTCGGGGGTGGTCGTCATCGACGCTCCTTCGCTCGGACGGGGACGGTCTGCGGTGACTGCGGGGCGAGCGTACCCCAGATTCAGAGGAGTGAACAGTGTCCACTCCAGTGGACTGCCGTAGTCTGTCGCCATGCGAATCGACGACGCTTCCTCCACGCCCTGGCCCGCCCGCGCACGCCTGGGGGTGATTGGCCTGGGCTCGATGGGAGAGCCGATGGCCGGCCACCTGCTCGCCGCGCACGGCGCCCTCGTGATCCACTCCCGCGGCCGCAGGGAGTCGCTGATCGAGGCCGGTGCGATCTGGGCGGACACCCCTCGCGAGCTGGCCGAGCAGGTCGATGCCGTGCTCGTGATGCTCCCTGATCTGCCCCAGCTCGCCTCGATGCTCGAGGGCCCGGACTCACTGCTCGCCGCGGGTACGGAGCTGCGCTGCTCATGATCGGCTCGACGAGCTCCCCGCGCGGGGTGCGCGAGCTCGCGGACCGGCTGGTCGGCGAGTGGGGCGGCCGGGTGCGCCTCGTGGACGTGCCGGTCTCCGGCGGGGAGGCCGGGGCGCGGGCGGGGACGCTGTCGATCATGGCCGGCGGCGAGTCGGCCGACGTCGAGCGGGCGCGCACGCCGCTGGCCCCCTGCGGGACGGTGCGCCACCTCGGCCCGCTCGGAGCGGGCGAGGTCGCGAAGGCGTGCAACCAGATGATCGTCGGCGCGACGATGATGGCGATCGCCGAGGCGACCGTCCTCGCCGAACGCGCGGCATCGCCCCGGCGGACCTGCTCGAGGTGCTCTCGGGCGGCTACGCGGGCTCGACGTCGCTGGCGGACAAGCGCGACAAGCTCGTCGCCGGCGACTACTCCCCCGGCGGCATCGCCGCGTACATGACCAAGGACCTCGGCTTCGCGGCCGACGTCGCCGAGGACACCGGCACCTCCCCCGCCCTGCTCGGTGCGGCGCGGGGCGCGTACGACGAGCTGGTCGCGGCGGGGCTCGGCGAGGAGGACCTGTCGGTGGCACGGCGCTTCGTCGCCGAGCGCGGCGCCTGACATCTCTCGCAGCTTAGGCAAGCCCCGAGGCCCATGCGATCTTCGTCGGCCTCGCCCACAACCCGAAGGTCGCGGCGCTCTGCGAGCGCCTCGCCGCCCAGCACCCGACGCCGCACATGCACCGCCCGAACCACACGCACTCGGTGCGCTGAGCGCTCGGACTACGCCGGACCACGACCGTCGGCCGCCCGCCCGGCCCCTCCGTACCACGATCGTCGGCCGCCGCCTCGGTCCCTCCGTCCTGCGCGGCGGCGCGCGCGCGCCGATACTGGCCGCATCGGGCGGCCTCCCCGCCCGCCCCACACCCGACCACCAGGAGGACCCTGTGACCGTCGTGAAGATCAACCGCCTCGCCGTCCCCGGCGGGCAGGCGGCCGAGCTCGAGAAGCGCTTCGCCGCCCGGAAGCACTCCGTGGACGGGGCGCCCGGCTTCGAGGGCTTCGAGCCGCTGCGCCCGGTCGCGGGCGAGGAGCACTACTTCGTCCTGACCCGCTGGGCGGACGAGGAGAGCTTCCGGGCCTGGGCCGAGCGGCGCGAGGCGCGCGATCCGTCGACCACGGTCTCCCGGGCCGAGGGCATGCTCGAGTTCGAGGTCGTGGACCTGGAGTGACTCTGGCGCTCGGCCCGCCGGTCCGCCCCTGCCTCTCCACCCTCCCGCCTCGTTCGGCCGACGCGGGGGCGGGGAGAACTCCCCGTGGCACAGATCCGCATCCAGACCCTCCAGGGCGCCGACGGCACCGAGCGGTTCATCGTGCATGTGCCCCCGACTCAGGGCGCGGATCTGTGGTCGGAGGAGGGCGGTCTCCCGAGAAACCTCGAGGGATGGAACGGGCAGGGCCAGCCCTTCGGCTGGGCCAACAACATCTATGCGATGGCGGGACGGGAGAATGCCGGGGCGAACGCCGTGACGGCCGCTATGGAGGAGGCCGGGATCCCCCCGGGCTCGGACGTCGCCTTCGTGGCGCACTCCCAGGGCGGTATGGTCGCTGCGCAGCTGTCCGACGATCCCGCCTTCAGCTCCTCCACCGGCGCAGCGGGCACCTACAACGTCACCGACATCCTGTCCGTCGGCTCCCCGGTGCAGACCTACACCCCGGCCCAGAGCTCCACCGATGTGCTCAACGTGCAAGCATGTCCAGAACGAGGGGACCGACGGTGATTTCGTCCCCACGTTGGATCTCGAGGGGCGCTCCCTCCGACATCCCGGCGGCAATCCGGCGGAGAACGTGCAGGTCGTGCCCATGCAGACTCCGCACGAGAACCCGGACTTCCCGCAGCAGAGGACGCGGCCCACAACGCGCACGAGTCGGTGCACCGCGACCCGCACGACCCGTCCGTCTACTCGGAGACCTCCGGGTACTACGGCACCCTGCGCGAGCACGGGGACCATCCCGCGCTCGCGGGCAAGGCCGACCGCATGGACGGCCAGTACATCGGGGAGGACGTCGTGCTCGAGGACGACGTGGTCATCGACGCGCGCCGGATCTGACCGGCGCCGCCCGTGCGAGGGTGCTCAGGCCAGTCCGTAGTGCTCGAAGAAGTGGATGAAATTGAGGGACCCGAACTGGTCGGCGGCCTCGCTGCCGAGGAGCTCGCGGGGCTCCAACGTCGAACCGTCCGTGCCGTGCGCTGTGACCAGGACGGTCCGTGACCCGAATCCCTCGTCCTTCTCGAAGATGTACTCGGTCACCCGCCGCCACACCGGATCCAGGGCGTCCAGCGGCTGGTCCTCGTCCACGTCGAAGCGGATGTCTCCCAGCAGGCCGGTGCTCATGGTCCCGCCGCCGCTGATCTCCATCTCGGAGGAGGTCACATGCTCGAACTCCTCCACCGGGTCGTTCAACGAGTCCGTGCGCGACGGCGACAGACGCCCGCACGCCGCCAGCGCGGCGATCATGCCCGCAAGTCCTCCGGCCATCAGCACTCGCCTCCGCATCCGCTCCGCCTCTCCTGATCCCACCCCTGCGATTGCTCCAGCATCGCAGATCCTGCCTGCTCCCTCACCGTCGTCGCGTCTCCCGAGCCGCCCGCTGAGCTCCAGGACCGAGCGTCCTGCGCGCTCAGCGCTCCGTGAGGTACAGCGGCTCGCCGTCGATCGTCTCGACGGAGAACAGGGCGGAGCCCCGCTCCCCCTCGGTCAGCTCGAGGGCGACGGTCGCGGTCGCCTCGTCGCCGTCGGTGAGCGCGCCGATGCCCCGGAGCGGGGCGGCGGTGGTCACGTCGATCCCGTCGCTGCAGGTGCTCCAGGACACGGACTCGAGGCAGATGTAGAGGTCCTCGGCGGGGACCAGACCGCCGGGCCCGGTGTAGGCGACGTCGATCGTCGCCAGGACGTATTCCATGTCAGGTCCCG
Organism: Brachybacterium sp. GPGPB12; assembly: GCF_038396325.1. Lineage (NCBI taxonomy): Bacteria > Bacillati > Actinomycetota > Actinomycetes > Micrococcales > Dermabacteraceae > Brachybacterium > Brachybacterium sp. GPGPB12. Next base: position 2,152,857 of record NZ_CP149573.1, read on the forward strand.
CCGGAGGGTTCGAGGGGTCCGCCGCGACGGCGGCGTCCGCCTCCCAGTCGACCTCGGTCACGGTCACCTCGACGACCCCGCCGCTCACCGTCGGCCAGGACAGGGTGTGCTCCCCGAGCGTGGCGGGCCGGTCGTAGGTGCCGACGTCCGTGACGACCGCGCCCGAGGCATCGGTGACCCTGCCCGGCGTGTACATGCTCGAGTACCCGCCGACGGGATCGCTCGTCACGTACGGCGCACCGCCGTAGATGTACGTCAGCCCGCCGAGGACGAGCACCAGCACGAGCACGAGGCCCGACACGGCGAGCGCCAGGGAGGACAGCACGATCGCGACGATCGGCGCCGCGCCGCTCCGGGCACGCTCCGGCGGCGCCGACGGGGGCGGGAGCAGCGAGGGGTCGGACCAGGTGTCCACCTGCGCAGGTTCGGCCTGCGCGGTGTCGGCATGCGCGGTGCCCGCCTGCGGGTCATCACGTTGCGCGGGCGCGAGCGGCGCCCATGGAGCAGGAGCAGAGTCTGCCGCGCCGCCGGGGGCGAGGGCAGGCAGGGGCTGAGGCGAGGAGCCGTCGGACATCGGTGACCGCCAGGGGTGCAGAAGGGACCAGGAGCCCGCGCTTCCGGTGACCCGTGCGGCAACGGTGAGCGCAATGTAGCAGGTCGCGCGGCGATTCCCGCGCTCTCGTCACCGACACGTGACCGTGGGGGCTGGCGGGCCGCGCGAGGCGTCCCGCTACGCTCACCGACATGGCCGCGACATCGCCCGTCCCGGCCCCTCCCGGGAGACTTCGCCGGGTGGGGACGGCCCTCGCGGTGCTCGCAGGCGGGCGCTGCTCTCCGGCGTGCTCGTGGCGCCGCTCGTCGCTCCCGCCTCGAGGCTCCTCGCCCTCGCAGCGGTGCTGGCCGCTCTCGCGACGTGGCCCGTGGCGGCCTCGACAGCGCGTCCGCGCGCCCCGGGCGCGGTGACGGCGGCCGACGCCCTGACCCTGCTGCGCCATCTCGGGGCGGGTGCGCTCGCGGCGGCGACCGTGCTGGTCCTGGGCGGGGAGATGGCCGGGCGGTCGTGGCCGCTGGCCGCGCTGATCGCGACGACCCTGGCCACCGACGCCCTGGACGGCCCTGTCGCGCGGCACACCGGCGGCGCCGGCCCGGTCGGCGCCCGGATCGACATGGAGGCCGACGCGGCGCTGGTGATGGTGCTGTCCGTGCTCGTCGCGACGGTGGTGGGGCCGTGGGCGTTCGCGATCGGGCTGATGCGCTATGCCTTCGTGGCGGCCTCGTGGGTACGGCCTGCGCCGCGGGAGCCGCTGGCCTTCAGCCGGTTCCGGCGGCTCGTCGGCGGAGGTCAGGGGGTTGCGCCGCTGATCGCGCTGGTCCCCGTCGTCCCCGTCCCGGCGGCGGCCGCAGTGGTCGCCCTCGCCCTGGCCCTGCTCGTGGTCTCCTTCGGCCGGGACGTCATCCGCCTCGAGCGTGCGCAGCGGACGGCACTACGCTGAGGGGGCGGCAGCAACGACTGTCGCGCACCCGGAGACCTCGACCCGGCGCCGCCCCCGCGGCGCCACGACGGGAGACCTCGCATGTCCCTCCAGAATCCTCCGGCCGGCTACCCCGTGATGAGCGGGATCATCCTGACCACCCTGATCACCGCGATCGTCCACCTCTCCTTCGGCATCCCCTTGTTCGTCCTCAACGGCCTCGGCTACCTGGGCCTGCTGGTCTTGCTGTATGCGCCGCTGGCGGCGCTGGAGCGGTTCCGGCCTGCGGTCCGCTACGTCCTGATCGGGTACACGGTCCTCACGATCGTCCTGTACTTCGTCATGGGTCCGCCGTTCATGGCGATCGGGTCGCTGACGAAGGCGGTCGAGGCGATCCTGGTGGTCCTCCTCGTCGTGGAGGCGGGCAGGGCGCGGAGCGCGGCCCGCTGAGGGAACCGCACCGTCCCCGGCGCACCGGCGACGGTGCGCCTGCAGGGACGCGGCCTCAGCCCTCGAGGGTGATCAGTCGCTTCCCGCCGGGCGCGACGATCCGCACCTCGGGGCCGAAGGTCGCGTTCTGCACCTCGTGCGCGAACACGTCGGAGGAGACCATCGCGGCGAGGACGCCGGCGCCGCCCGCGCGGAAGAGGAACAGCCGCGTGGAGGACTGGTAGTACTTGCCGTTCAGCGGCGTCGTGCCGGCGGCCTCGTTGACGCGTTCGGCGGGGGTCGCCTCCGGGAACACCATCAGCTGGTCGAACTCGACGTCGACCACGTCGGCGAGAGCGCGCTCACCACCGCCCTCCCAGAGCGGTCCGATCGCGTCGTCGATCTCCGACCCCGAGGTGAGCTCGAGCCCGCCCTCCGCTTCCGGACGGCCGATCCCGCGACCGGTCACCGTCGCGCCGGCGACGAGGGCCGCCAGGACGAGCGCACCGCGTCGGGACGGCTGGAGTCCCCTCCGCCGGTCGCGGATCGAGACTCCACGGACCTGTAGGGCCATGACCGGACTCCCCTCCCTGAGCGCACGAGCGGCGGCGGAGCCCCGCTCCGCCGCCGCATCCTATCGAGCCCGGGTCACGCGAACGCGCTGGTCCCGGTGATCGACCGGCCGACGATCAGCGACTGCATCGTGTCGGTCCCCTCGTAGGTGTGCGCGCCTCGATGTCGCTGCGGTGGCGGATCACGCGGTTCTCGAGCAGGATCCCGGAGCCGCCGAGGAGGTCGCGGGCATTCGAGGCGATCTCGCGGGCGGCGCGGGTGTTGTGCACCTTGGCGAGCGAGGCCTGCTCGGGCCGGATGGTGCCGGCCGCCTCGAGGTCGGCCAGGCGACGGCAGTACAGCTGCATCGAGGTGAGGGTCTGCGGCATGTCCGAGAGCCGCACCTGGACGTGCTGAGCCTTGGCGAGCGGGCGCCCGAACTGGATGCGGGTGGTGGCGTGCTCGAGCGCCGCCTCGTAGCAGGCGATCGCGTGGCCGAGCGCGCCCCAGGCCACCCCGGCGCGGGTCGCGAAGAGGACCTTCGAGGTGTCCTTGAAGCTCCGCGCCCCGGGCAACCGCTGGTCGAGCCCCACCCGCACCTCGTTCAGCGTGATGTGCGCCTGGTGGATGGCGCGCGGCGCGACCTTGCCGCGGATCACCTCGGCCTGGTAGCCGGGCAGGGACTGGTCCACGAGGAACCCGCTGACCTGGCCGTTCAGCTGCTCGTCGGAGGGGTCCTCGATCCGCGCCCACACCACCGAGAGATGGCGGCCGGCGCCGTTGCCGATCCAGCGCTTCTCGCCGGTCAGCGCCCACTCGTCGCCGTCGCGGCGCGCGATCGTCTCGAGGGAGACGGAGTCGGAGCCGTGGTCGGGCTCGGTGAGGGCGAAGGCGGCGTGCTCGGCGCCGGTGGCGAGGGAGTCGCCCCAGCGCCGCTTCTGCTCCTCGGAGCCCAGCGGCATGATCGAGCGCAGCGCGAGCCCGCCCTGCACGCCGACCATGGTGCCGACAGCGCCGTCGATCCGGGAGAGCTCCATGTTCACCAGGCCCGTCGCGAGCGGGGAGAGGGTGCGGTGTCCGGGCACGTCCAGGCCGTCGGTGAGCAGGTCGAGCTCGCCGAGGCGGGCGACGAGCTCGATCGGGTACTCGCCGCGGTCCCACCAGTCGTTGATCCGCGGCAGGACCTCGTCGGCGAGCGAGCGGGCATCGGCCCAGGCCTTCAGGTCCTCTCCGGCGACGTCCTGGAAGAGCGCGAAGTGGTCCGCGGTCGCGGGCAGGAGCGTCTCGGGGGTGGCGGCCGACGCGTCGGGCGCGGAGACGACGGCTCGCTCGGTGACCACCGAGTCGACGCGGTCGCGGTTCTCGTCGGTGCCGGGGTCGCCGCCGAGGGAGATGTGGTCGGGCGCCGGGGCGTCCCAGCCGCTGGTGTCGGTGGTGGTGCGGGTGTCGTTGCTGGTCATCACTTGATCCTCTCGAGGATGAGGGCCATGCCCTGGCCGCCGCCGACGCAGAGGGTGGCGAGGCCGTAGCGGCCGTCGCGCTCGGCGAGGCCGTTCAGGAGCGTGGTGGTGAGTCGGGCGCCGGTGGAGCCCCAGGGGTGGCCGAGCGCGATCGCCCCGCCGTGGACGTTGAGCTTGTCGTGGTCGATGCCGAGGTCCTCCGCGGAGGGGAGCACCTGGGCGGCGAAGGCCTCGTTGAGCTCGACGAGGTCGATGTCCTCGATGGTGAGACCGGCGAGGTCGAGGGCCTTCTTCGTCGCCTCGACGGGGCCGAGGCCCATGATCTCGGGGCTGAGCCCGGAGACGCCGGTGGCGACGACGCGGGCGAGCGGGGTGATGCCCAGCTCCTTCGCGTACTCCGCTTCCATCAGCACGAGCGCGGCGGCGCCGTCGTTCAGGGGGCGACAGTTGCCGGCGGTGACGGTCCCCTCAGGACGGAAGACGGGGTCGAGGCCGGCGACGGCCTCGTAGGTGACGCCGGCGCGCGGGGAGTCGTCGGTGTCGACGACGGTGCCGTCGGGCAGGGTGATCGGGGTGATCTCGCGGGCGAAGAAGCCGGAGGCCTGCGCGGCCTCGGCCCGGTTCTGGGAGCGGGCGGCGAACTCGTCCTGCGCCTGACGGGTCACGCCGCGCGGCTCGGCGACGTTCTCGGCGGTCTGGCCCATCTGGATGTACGCGTCGGGCGGCTCGCCGTCCTCGCGCGGATCGTGCCAGGGGGCGGGGATCTCGCGGGAGGCGCGCTTGTCGGTGCGCTCCCACGCAGTCCTGAACTGCGGGTCGCGGGCGTCCTCCTCCATGAGCTTGCCGGTGCTCAGCGAGATCGACTCGACGCCGGCGGAGATCACGGCCCGCGCCTCGCCGGAGGCGATGGCGTGGAAGCCGGCGCGGGTGGTCTGGATGGAGGAGGCGCAGAAGCGGGTGACGGTCGCGCCGGGCACGGTGTCCAGGCCGAGCTTCACGGCGACGGTGCGGGCGAGGTTCCCGCCCTGGTAGCCCTCGGGGATCGCGGCCCAGCCGCAGGTCGTCGATGGTGGCGGGGTCGAGCCGCGGGACCTGGTCGAGGGCGGCGCGGATGGTCTGCGCGGCGAGATCGTCGGGCCGGACATCCTTCAGCGAGCCCTTGCGGGCCCGCCCGATGGGTGAGCGGGTGGCGGCGACGATGACGGCTTCGGGCACGGGTTCCTCCTGGGACGGCGGTGTCTTCGGGCGGGCCGGAGTCTCGGCGCGGCCGCAGGGATCCGCGCCCGCGGGACCTGCGGCCGACGTCGGCTCCGGACGCCGGCGTTAGTGATACTACGGGTTGCAGGTACCTGGTGGGAAGCGGACCCGTGCTCGGCGCCCCCGGGGCGCCGCCCGGATCATCCCCGGCGCGGTGTCAGGAGGAGACGCGCGAGCAGGTCGATCGCGGCACCGAGCACGCCGATCACGAGGATCACCACGAGCATCTCGTCGTAGGCGAGGCGGTCGCGGGCGTTGAGGATCTCGTAGCCGAGCCCGCTGGTCACGCCCAGCATCTCGGCGGGCACCAGCACCACCCAGGCGATGCCGAGGGCGAGCCGGATCGACTGCAGCACGGCCGGCCGCACCGAGGGGACGAGCACCGTGCGCGAGCATCTCGCGCCGGTTCGCGCCGAGGGTGTGGGCGACGGCGACGTAGCGCGGATCGATCGCGGCGACCGCCGCCGCGGTGCCCAGCAGGATCGGCCAGATCGCCGCGGCCGCGACGAGGAAGACCACCGGCGCCGAGCCGACCCCCAGCGACGCCACGGCCACCGGCGCCCAGGAGAGCGGCGAGATCATGCGCACGAACTGGACGGGCGCCGCACTGGCCCAGCGGGCCGGACGGTGCAGGCCGATCAGCACCCCGGCGGGGATGCCGAGCGCGGCGGCGATCCCCATGCCGAGCAGGAGGCGGAGGGTGCTGGTGACGAGATCCTGGACGAGCACGCCGGTGGCGAGCAGGGAGGCGAGGGCGGAGGGCACGCCCAGGGGGTCCAGCGCCGCGAGCATGGGACTGCCCGCGCCGCCGACGGCGGTGAGCGCCCACCACGCGAGCCCCACGGCGAGCACGCCGAGCACGCCCCAGGCCAGGGCCGGGCCGCGCTCCGCACGCACGCCGCGTCGACGGACGGGGCGCCGCGCCGCCCCGTCGGCCCCGCGTCCCGCGGGATCCCGGGGGCGAGTCCGTGCGGCGGCGTCGCCCCGGGGCTCGGGGCGGTCGGGGTCCTCGGAGTCGAGATCTGCGGGGACGAGGCTCATGGGGCGATCTCCTCGGGGTCGTCGAGGCCGACGAGCGAGCCGGGGTCGATCCGCCGGGCGGCGTCACGCGGCGCGGTGTCGTCGACGACCAGGTCGTGGGCGTCCTCGGGGTCGATCTCGGCGAGCGCGCCGAGGGGTGCGTCGAGCACGGCGGTGCGCATCTCGCGGACCAGCCGCGCGGTGAAGCCGGGCCTGAGCACGGGGGTGAAGTCGATGGTCTCCCCGTGCCACTCGGGATGGGCGACGTGCGCGTGCCCGGCGCCCTCACGGTGCATCGCCGCGGCGATCGCGGGAGGCGGCTGGGGGAGGTAGGTCCCGGCGAGCTCGGCGGCGACGCCCGCGCGGTCCTCCCGGCAGGCGATCTGTGCCCGCACGAGGGCTTCGGCGACGCCGGCGATCTGCTCGGGCGGGCGGCGCAGGAGCGCTCGGGAGGCGACGGTGACGCAGCAGGGATGGGAGCGCCACACGTCGCCGAGGAAGCGGCCGATGGTGCCGGCTCCCGTCGTCTCGCCCATCGCGTTGAAGGGGTCGGCCACGGTGTATGCGCTGATCGATCCGGCGTCCAGCGCCGGGATCATGTCCGAGGGCGCCATCGGCACCAGGGTGACCTCGCCGCGGTCGCGGGAGGCGGTGCGTCGCACGACGGGGGTGAGTCCCTCGGCGCGCGCGGCATCTGCTGGACGATGATGCTGTGGATCGAGAACCAGCTGGGCACGGCGAGGGTGGAGCCTGCGAGAGCGCCGAGCTCGGGCACGTCCCGGCCGAGGGTGAGGGCGGAGCCGCCCGAATGGTTGGCGCCGAGCACGGTGATGTCGGCGCCGAGGTCCAGACGCATCTGCGGCGCCATCGGGAACAGCAGGTGGACGAGGTCGACGCTCCCGGCCAGCAGGGCCTCGCCCATCGTGGCCCAGGAGCGCGACCGCACGGGCTCGGCCACCTCGACCCCCGCCTCGGCGAAGAGGCCGCGGGAGTGGGCGATGAGCGGCGGGGCGGCGTCGGTGATGGGGAGATAGGCGATCCGCAGCGGGCGCTGCGAGGCCGTCCCGTCGCGTCCCGCGCCGCCCGACCCGCTCCCGGCCTGCCCTCCGCGGGACTCGGGGACCTCGCCGCGGGCGGCGAGGCCGAGCCCGGCGCCGGCGAGGCCGGACAGCGCGAGCGCTCCTCCTCCGCCGAGGACGGCGCGTCGGCTCGGACCCCGCGCGCCCGACGGCGTGCGCGAGGACCGCCGAGGGCTCACGCGTCCGCCTCGGCGATGGCCCCGCGCCGGTAGTGGGCGAGCACCTCCTCGCGGGTGGTGCCGTCCTCCCGCGGGGTCCAGTCGGCGGTGATCCCGCGGGGCCCGTCGAGGTAGACGATGCGGTCGGCGACCACGAGCGCCTCGTCGACGTCGTGGGTGACCAGCACCGCCGAGATCCGCACGCGGGTGAGCACGTCGCGCAGCCAGGTCTGCAGGTCGGCGCGGATCGCGGGGTCCAGGGCGGAGAAGGGCTCGTCGAGCAGGACCACGGAGGGGTCCACGGCGAGCGCCCGGCCGAGGGCGACGCGCTGGGCCTGCCCTCCGGAGAGCTCGGCGGGCAGGGCGCCTGCGAGCTCGGCGATGCCGAGGTCGGCCATCAGCTCGGGGACCCGTTCGGCGCGGAAGCGGCCGGCGTTGGCGGAGTAGCGGCCGCCGAGGGCGATGTTCTCGGCGACGGTGAGCCAGGGGAAGAGGTCCGGGGACTGCGGGACGAGCGCCGGCAGGCGCGGATCCGCGCCGCGGTCGATGCGCCCGGACTGCGGCTGGTCGAGGTCGGCCAGCGGCCGCACCAGGGTCGACTTCCCCGCCCCGGAGGCGCCGAGCACGCACAGGGTCTCGTGCTCTGCGACCTCGAGGTCCAGGTCCTGCGAAGACGGGGCCGGCGCCGCCGGGATAGCGGTGGGTGACCCCGTGGAGCGCGAGGTCGCTCATGCGGGCCCGCCCGTCGCGTCGTCCCCGGCGCGCGCCCGCAGATGGCGCAGGTGGATCTCGGTCGGGGACTGGACGGGCAGGAACGCCGCCTCGCGGGCGCGGCGCGAGGTGTCGGAGGCGAGCGCGTAGCCGCGACCGCCGACGATCTTCTGCTCGAGCCGGGTGGCGCGGCCGGTGGCGGCGCGGCCTCGAGCCGCACCCGCACCAGCTCGGCCGGCCGCACGGGGGCCGACGGCGCGTCGGCCGCGCGCACGCCCGCGGCGAGCGCCTCACGCAGGTGTCGCCAGTCCTCGGCCGCCGCGGAGAGCTCCTCGGCGAGGACCTCGCGGGCCACGTCGTCGGCCCCCGCCTCGGCCGCATCCAGCGCCGCCCCGGCGAGGCCGAGGCACATGGCGGTCTGGATCTGCAGGAACGTGGCGCGGACGTCGTCGCGGAAGGCGGGCAGGTCGCGGGTGAGGACGTCCTGTGCGGGGATGCGCACCTCGTCCAGCAGCAGCACGCCGGAGGCGGTGGCGTCCAGGGCGGTGAGGCCGGTGAGCTCCTTGACCCGCACCCCGTCGGCGTCGCGCCGGTGGCGCACGACGGCGCGTCGGCCGTCCTCCCAGCGCACGGGCGTGACGACCCAGCCTCCCGGTCGGAGGTTCGAGCACCACGGCGAGACGCCGGAGACGGCGATCGCGCCGTCCGGGGAGTCGGTCGCGAGCAGCGGGATCTCGCCGAGGCCGGCCTCCTCCTTGAAGGCGGGGGCCATGCCGGAGGCGAGGGCCACGGCGCCGGAGGCGGCGCCGTCCGGCGGCGGGGTGCCGGTCGCCTCGTGGTACGCGATCGCGGAGCGGTGGCCCCACAGCGCGAAGGCACTCGCGGTGCAGCGGCGGGCGAGGGCATGGGTGAGCTCCGCGGCCAGGGGCAGCGGTGCGGCCAGGAGGTCGAGCTCCCCGAGCGCGGCGAGCTCGTCCCAGAGGTCCGCCTCGGCCCGGTCGACCTCCCCGGCCCGCTCGGCGACGCGGGCGAGCACGGGCTCCGTCGCCGCGGGCGCGACGGCGAGGCCGAGCCCGTCACGGGTCGCGGGCTCCGTCCCGGCCACAGGCTCGGGGGCACGCTCGGAGGTGGCGGTCATCAGGCGCCGGTGGTGTCGAGCTCGATCGCGCCGAGCGCCCAGATGCGGTCGATGGGGGTGGAGACCGCCTCACGGGCGCGCACCACGGCGGCCTCGTCGGGAGCGTCGTAGAAGCAGAGGCACTTGGCGGTGTCCTCGCGCACGTAGGTGCGCAGGAAGCTGGTCTCGGGGACCTCTGCGTACTTCGGGGCGTTGGCCTTCTTGCGGGCGAGGTACTGGTCCATCGTGATCTCGGCGGGGATGTCCCACTCCACCAGGTAGCCGGCACCGCGGCGCAGGGCCTTGATCTCGTCGAGCTCGGCGCCGACCAGCCGCACCTCGTCGGGACCGTGGACGGCTCCGGCGACCTCGCGCGGCTCGGCGACGACCGTCCCGGCCCCTTCGGCGTCGTCCGCCTCGAGGATCGTGAACAGGCGGGAATGGTCCGCGGCGACCTGGGACTCGATCAGCTCCGCCGGGGCCGTGTCGCCCGCGCGGCGCGCAGGGCGTCGAGCACGGCCTGGTCGCCCTCGCGAGTGGTGGCGGCGGGCTCGATCTCGAGGAGGAAGAGCGACATGGTGCACCTTTCGTCGTCCGCTCCGACGCCCTGACGGGTCGAAGCATTGCTTATGGCATCCATCAGCATCGCACAGGGTGGGGCGCCCTGTCGTCCCCGTGCCCGCAGGCGTCCCGCTCCGCGGCGAGCGGGGGCGGCAGGTAGCCTCGCGGCCATGTGCGCGCTCCGACCCGCCGGCTCGACCGCTCCCGATCCCGCGCCGGACCCGGCCTCCGGCTTCACGATCGACGCCCCGACCCTGGCCGACGTCCCGGGCCTCGCCCGGGTCCACGTGCGCGGCTGGGAGGTCGCCTACGGGCACGCCCTCTCGGGCGAGGAGTGGTTCGGCGAGCCCGCGATCGCGCGGCGCCTCGAGCACTGGACCCGCTGGCTGACCCCGGGCACGCCGCAGGCCGACGAGGGCATCTTCCGGGTGGGCCGCGACGGGGACGGCATCCCCGTCGGCCTCGCCGCCTCCTGGCCGCCCCGCGATCCGCGACCGGTGCGGGACCGGAAGCTGTCGGTGCTCTACGTCGCGCCGGAGTGGCACGGTACGGGCATGGCGCGCGCGCTGGTCACAGCGCTGATCGGCGAGGAGCCGGCGAGCCTGTGGGTCGCCGAGGACAACCCCCGCGCACAGCGCTTCTACGCGAAGCTCGGCTTCGCGCCCGACGGGGCCCGGCACGTGGATCCGCGATGGCCGGCACTGCCGGACATCCGCATGGTGCGCTGAGTCCAGGTCGCAGAGCCCGGGCCCGGCGCTCGATCACGGCACGGGCCTGCCGGTCGGCGCGCCGGTCCGCGCCCGGTGCCCGCGCGGCAGGCCCCGCGTTCAGCCCCCGAGCACGACGAAGTCCGCGGTGAGGGCGCGGCGGCGCTCGGACAGCGTGATGCCGAGCCCCGGCCGGTCCGGGACCAGCATCCGGCCCTCGCGCGTCTCCAGCCGCTCCTCGAACAGCGGATCGAGCCAGTCGACCATCTCGACACCGTCGAGTCGCGCGAGTACCCGCGGGTCATGCCTCGCGTCGGCCGGCGCCTGCCCGCCGTGCACCCCGCGCTCGGCCGCGCGATCCTCGCCGAGAGCCCCGCGCACGAGGCGGAGATCCTCGCCGCCCTGCGCGCGGCGCGGGACCGCATCGCGAAGTCCGCGCCGGCCCCAGCCCGAGCCGTCGACCCGCGGTCCATGCCGCGGTTCGTCCCTCCGGCCTCGCTCCTCCTCTCCGCCGGGACCTCACCCCCGCGCCGCGGGTCGGACCGTGCCCGCTCGAAGATCCTCCCCCGGGTGGACGGCGCCGCCCGCCCGGGCGGACGCGTCCGCCGCACCCGTCGACGGATCGTAGAGGCATGAAGAACGCGACCATCGCCACCAGCCGCACCCGAGCCGCCTCCGACCGCCTCATCGAGTACCGCCCCCTCCCCCGCTCCTGGGGCGACGTCGACGCGCCGCACGCCGTGCGCGAGCGCCGGGCGCTCGCCGCCGCCCAGGGGCTCGACCCGAGCACGCTGGAGCTCCCGGCCCTGCTCGCCACGACGCGCGATTCGGCCGACGGCTCCGCGGTCGCTCCGCGCCGGGCCCCTGCTCACCGCGCCACGCGTCGGGGCCTGTGGGCCCGCCTGCTGGGCGGCGACGGGACCCCGCGCCAGGTCCGCAGCGGAGGCCAGCACCTCGCGGCCGCCTGAGCCGGCCGTCGACGTCGCCCTCAGCTCCCCGTGCGTCCCGACGCCATGGTCGGCGCGGGGAGGACGGGGCATGGGCCCGCGCCGTGCGACGGCCTAGGATCAGTGCCATGACCAGCGCCTCGGACCGTCTCGCCGGCGAACGACTCGACTACCTCGCCGGCTCCCTCGCGGACGCCGCCCCCGCGGACCCGCTCGCCCTGTGCGACGCCTGGTCGCAGGACGCCTTCGCCCGCCGCGACTCCCACGGCGACATCTCGGACCCGACCGCAGTGGTGCTCTCCACCGTTGCACTCGACGCCGACGGCGCACCCCGGCCGCGCTCGCGGACCGTGCCGCTGAAGGGCCTGGACGAGCACGGTGCAGTGGTCTATACGAACCTCGGCTCCGACAAGGCCCGCGAGCGCGGGCGACGCCGCGGGCCGCTCTGCTCATGCCCTGGTACCCGCTGCAGCGGCAGGTGCGTGTCGAGGGGCCCGTCGAGGAGGTCCCCGCGGCTGAGTCCGACGCCTACTGGGCCACGCGTCCGCGCGGCTCCCAGCTCGGCGCCTGGGCCTCGCACCAGTCCCGCCGGATCGACTCGCGGGAATCGCTCGAGGCGCAGTACGACGAGGTCGAGGCACGTTTCGAGGGCGCCGAGGTGCCGCGTCCGGAGTTCTGGGGCGGGTCGCGGATCCGTCCGGAGCGGATCGAGTTCTGGCAGGGCCGGGCGCACCGGGTCCACGACCGGATCGTCTACGAGCGGTCGGGCGACGACGCGGGCGCCGGTGACTGGGAGCGGCACCGCCTGCGGCCCTGAGACCGCGACCCGACGCCGGCACGGCGGCACGCGATGCCGGTGCCGCGGGCGCCGCCGCGCGATGCCGTCGCGCGCGCGCCCGCTCAGCCCCGATGGCGCAGGAACCGCTCCGGCGCCTCGAGGAAGCCGCGCCAGGTGCGGACCAGGTCGAGGTCGTCGTAGTCGGCACGGCGCGGCCCCACTCCCCAGCTCGTACAGGTCGGCATCGGGCGGCGCGGCCAGGACCGGTGAGTGGGTGGACAGCACGATCTGCGAGCCGGCGTCGGCGATGTGCGCAGCAGGTCGAGCAGGGCGAGGCGACCGCTGAGGGACAGCGCCGACTCGGGCTCGTCCAGCGACCACAGCCCGCGGATCCTCGAACGCTCCTCGACGAGCGCGAGGAAGGACTCGCCGTGGGCTGCGCTCGTGCATCATCCCGCCGACGCCGATCTCCTCGTAGTACGTGAACAGGGAGTGCATCGTCTCGGCGCGCAGGAAGAAGCCAGAGCGCGGGGCGCCGGCGCCGCGCACGAGCTGGAGATGCTCGACCAGCGGCGACTCGGTCCGACGGGTCGCATGCATCGCTCCGGTCCCGCCGCCCTCCGGATTCAGCCCGAACGCGCCGGCGAGCCCCTCCACGAGGGTGGACTTCCCGGCGCCGTTGTCGCCGGTCAGCACAGTGATCGGGCCGAGCTCGAGGCCGTCGCGGAGCACCTGGCGGATCGGGGCGAGGGTCGCCGGCCACGCCGCGTGGTCCGCGGGGGCGAGGGGGTGCTCGCGCGGCTCCCGCACCGGCAGGACCGGGGTGTCGAAGGGCGAGCGCGGGAGCCCGGGCTCGTCGAAGTCGTCGCCGAAGAGGCCGTCCATCAGCTGCTGCTCACCTCCGCTCCGCTGTCCGTGGCACTATCCGTCGGCTCGGCCGGCCGGGCCGCTCCCTCGGGGCCGTCCCGTCACACGCCGAAGGCGGGCGGGTAGGCGATCTGTCCGCGCGGCGTCGGGCGCACCGGGTCCAGGGCGAGGGCGAGGAAGGCCTCGTCGGGCACGTCGAACGGGGCGGTGACCCCGAAACCGGAGGCGGGGGTGAAGCCGAAGCGCGGGTAGTACTCGGCGTGGCCCAGCACGACGACGAGGTTCTCGCCCTGCTCGCGCGCCGCCTCGAGCGCGGCACGGATCGCGGCCGAGCCCGCGCCGCGTCGCTGCTGCGCGCGGGGCGTCGCGCAGGGGGCGAGCGCGAGCACGGGCTCCCCGCCGACGTGTGCCCTGGTCAGGAGCGCCTGCGCGACCGGTCGCGGGTCCCCGTCGGCGTGCGCGATCCAGGAGAGCCCCTCGATCCAGGCCTCCCCGTCGGCGCGGAGCGCCTCGACGAGGTCCGCCTCCTCGGGGGTGGGGAAGGCGGCGACGAGCAGTTCGCGCGGCGCCGGGGCGTCGTCGGGCCGCTCCGGGCGGGTGCGCCATGCGGCGGGGGCGTCGGGCGCCTGGGCGGAGTCGTGAGAGCTCATGCCCCCAGCATGCACCGTCGTCCGGACATCCTTCCCGAGGACCGCTACCCTCGTGCACGCCCCTCCCTCCCCCGATCCCCGCGAGGTCCTCCATACCCCAGCCACGCTCCCGCACCCCGCTCGTGCTCGGCATCATCGGCGGCGTCGCGTGCCTGGGCCTCGTCCTGGTGCTGGTGCTCGGCGGCATCGTCGGCTTCCTGGTCCTTCGCGAGGGCTCGGACCCCGGCTCCGCCACCGCCACCGAGGAGGGCCCGACGGAGGGCGCGGAGGGCCCGACCGGCTCCGGCGAGGTCGTGGCACCGCCCGGGGCGTCGGCCGACCAGCCCTATCTCGAGCTCAGCACCAGCGACGACGGCCCCGTGGTCGACGTCTACCTGGACTTCCTGTGCCCGCACTGCCAGACCTTCGACGCGGCCCAGGGGCCGGACCTGCAGGAGATGGCCGAGGCCGGGGAGATCACGCCGCGGATGCACCCCCGCCCGATGCTCGATGCAACCTCCTCCCCGGCCGGATACTCGGGCCGCGCCGCCAATGCCGCGCTCTGCGCCGCCGCGGAGGACCCCGCGAACTGGTACCCGGCGTCGGCCGCGCTGTTCGCGCAGCGCCCGGCTCCGCGGGGCTCCCCGACGAGGAGCTCATCGGCATCGTCGAGGAGGCCACGTCGGTCGACATCTCCGGCCGCCAGGCCGAGAGCACCTACCTGCCCTGGCTGGAGCAGGTCGTCGAGCCGGAGGCCCAGCAGGCCGTGCCGGGCACGCCGGCCGTGCTCATCGACGGCGACCTCACGAGCTCGGGGTCCGTGCGGAAGGCCGTCGAAGCGGCCTGAGCACCGCGCGCCCGACCGACCGCTCGGGAGCGCGCGAGCACCGCAGGAGATGTCCCCGGTCACTCCCCGCGACCCGTTGGGTGTCCCCCTGGCGACGCCCGGGCGAACACCTGAGGACAGTCCAGCTCCCGCCCTGGGTTCTCTCCAGGACCGGTCCTACCGTGGAATCATGCAGAGCGAGACCTGGCACTCCCCCGTCGGCCTCACGCACGACGCCGGGTGGGAGCTCGACGTCCGACGCACCCTTCCCGCCCCGCCCTCCGAGATCTGGCAGCGACTGCTCGCCGAGTGGCTCCCGCAGTGGCTGGGCGTCGAGTCCGTCCCTCAGATGGTCGGTGCGCCAGTGCGCCGCGGGGGCCGGGTCCACGGCCGTGTCATCGGTCGCCACGTCGGCCGCCGCGTCCGCCTGCGCTGGACCCCGGACACCCTGGACCACGAGACGGTGTTCCAAGTGACGCTCCAGGAGGTGCCGGAGTCCTTCGGCCACGCCACGACCCTCGAGATCCACCAGGAGCGCCTGCTCGGGGCCGCCGAGCGTCAGGGCCTGCTTGACCACTGGAACCTCGTCCTGGACGACGTCGTCGCCGCCCACGGGCGCGAGCTCGCCATGGGACGTCTCGACCTGCAGGGCTGAGCGCCCCCGGGTCGACCGCCGCAGGTGCGAACGCGCCGGGCGTCGGCCGCCGCGCACGGCTCGGCCCTGTCCGGTCGGCCGCCCTCGCTCTCCCGGGCCGAGGTTCCAGTCACCCTGACGAGGACGCGACCAGCCCCGCCCGCCCTCGCTCTCCCGGGCCGAGGCCCCGCCGGTCACCTCTTCTCTTCCACCTCGTGCCCGATCGCACCCTCGCCGTCGGGGATCGCGGAGTGCTCGCGCGAGACCTCGATGCGCGCGACGTCGATGTCGACGCCGCCGGAGATGCCGGAGACCGTCCCGTCGAAGCGCAGGCGCCACACGGCCCAGTCGCCCTGCTTCGGGCGGTCGCCCGCCGAGAACAGCCAGTCGGGGCGGGAGTCCGTGACCGGCGACCCGTAGTGGTCGCGCCACTCCGAGGAGGAGTAGATCAACAGACGACGGCCCCAGGCCTCCTCGACGATCGCCGTGAACGCGTCGACCTCGGCCTGCGCGTCGACCGCGCCGGGCCGCTCCTCGCAGGCGCCGTCGAACTCGAGGTCGAGAGCGGGCGGCGCGCCGAGTCGTCGGGCGGGGCCGCGGCGAGGAAGTCCTGGGCCTGGTCCGCGCCGGAGGAGCAGAGCGTGAAGTAGTGGTAGGCGCCGGGCACCACCCCGGCCGCCTGCGCGCCGTCCCAGTTCTCCTGGAAGCGGGAGTCGACGAAGCCCGCGCCCTCGGTCGCCTTGATGTACGCGAAGCCGTACCCGTCGGAGGCGACCGCGGCCCAGTCGATCTCCTCCTGATGGGCGGAGACGTCGATGCCCATCACCTCGTCGGGCGCGAGCGTCGTCTTCGAGGGGAGGTTCTCGAGCGCGGCGGCGTCGGTCGAGGTCGCGGCGACCTCCATCGCCGCGTCGTCGGCGGTGAAGGGCGCCGGATTGCTCTTGGCCGCCTCCTGCCCGCCCCCGCCGAGGCCGCGGATCACCGAGACGGAGCATCCGCCGATGACCAGCACGAGCAGCAGCGCGAGGGAGCCCGCGACGATCTGACGTCGGCGGACCTGCTCAGGCGTGAATCGTGGCACGCACCGGACGCTACCGGAGCAGGCCAGGCCGTCGCGGGAGACGTGCCGGGCGGGAGCGGAGGAAGGACAACGCTTCCCGGCTCCCGGCGGGGTCAGCACGCGAGCCGCGTCAGCACGCGAGCCGCGTCGGCGTCCGTGCCGGGTCAATGTGCGAAGCGCGCCGGCACGCGAGCCGCGTCAGCACGCGAACCGGGTCAGCGCGCGAACAGCTCCGCGAAGGCGCGCAGGAGCCGCGGCGGCTGGTCGGCTTCGACGTGCCGCGACTCGGTGAAGATCTCCTCCATCTCGTCGGGCGAGAAGTAGCCGTGGTCGCGATAGGCGCGGGCCCGTTCGATGATCGAGGGGACGTCCAGCTCGGGGTGGAACTGGGTGGCGTACTGCCTGGTACCGACGCGGAACATCTGCACCGGTGCGGTGCGTCCCCTCGCGAGCGCGGTGGCGTGCGGGGGCAGGATGTGCACTGCCTCCTTGTGGCCGACGAGCCCGAGGAAGGTGTCCTCCAGCGCGCGGCGCGGACCAGCGGGTCCTCGCGGCCGGCCTCGGTGAGGGTGACCTCGACGGCGCCGAGCGGCTCGCCGTGGGTGCGGTCGATCAGCGCGCCCTGGTGGGTGCCGAGGGTGCCGATGCCGTAGCAGGCGCCGAGGAAGGGGACGTCGTGGGCGATGACCTGGTCCAGGATGCGGTCGATCTCCGCCTCGGCCCGCAGCCGCGCCTCGCTCTTGGAGTCGACGGGGTCGGAGACGGTGAAGGGGCCGCCGCACAGGATGATGCCGGAGACGTCGTCCATCGCGAGGTCCGGGAAGGGGTCACGGTCCAAGCGCGCCCAGAGCAGGTCCTGCTCCTGAAGGCCGGTGAAGTCGAGCACGGCGGCGCGCTCGGTGGCGGCGACGTCGTCCTCGGGACGGGTGGCGATCTGCACGAACGGTTTCACCAGCGCATCGTATCGACTGGTGCGTGATGCTCCTGGCCGTCGGGGCAGGCCCTTGCATCGCCGGTGATGGACGGCTCCGCGGACGTGGCGCAGGACCGTGCCGCGGCATGTCGGCGCGCTGCGGTCCTGTCGGCGCGCACTGCTGTCCTGTCGGCGCGCACCGCGGTCCCGACGGTCGGGCCGGCCTCTCCCGTAGTCTGCGGGGCGTCGACGACGCTCATCGAGGAGATCCCGTGACCGCTTCCCCTGCTCGTGGCCTCGCGCTGACTCCCGCGGCCGTCGAACGGCCCGCCGTGCTGTGCGCCGAGCAGGTGCTCTCTTCGTGAGCTCACCGGTCGCGCTGGTCGCGGGACATCCGCTCCCGGAGGGGTTGCGGGCGGCGCAGGACCCGGCGCTGTGCGCGTGGCTCGCCCGCCTTCCCGCGCTGGTCGACGAGGTGCTGGAGCGCTGGGAGCTGACGGCGCCGCCGCCCTTCCGACCGGGCGGTTCGAGCGCCTGGGTCGCGCCGGTGCGCACCGCCGACGGGGCCGAGCAGGTGCTGAAGGTGGCGTGGGCGCACGAGGAGTCCCGCGACGAGGCCGCCGGGATGCGAGCCTGGCAGGGCCGTGGGGTCGCGGCACTGTTCCGCAGCGAACGACGCGGCGACACGGCGGCGTTGCTGATGGAGCGTGTACAGCCCGGGGTGCCCCTCGCGAGTCGCCTGACCTGGCCCGAGCGGGACGAGGTGACCGCGGCGGTCTTTGCGCCGGTCGCGCGTCCCGGTCGAGGAGCCGCTCTCCGGGGACGACGATCTGGCACCTGACTGCGACGCGCCGACGGCGGAATCCGGCGTCCCGTGCGCGGACCCGAGTGCGACGGCACCGAGCCCGAGGACTCCGGCACCTCACTCCGGCGACCCGACGCTCTCCTCGTTCCGGCCACTCGCCGACATGTGCGCGTGGTGGGCCGACAGCGCCGCCCAGCGGCACGCCGTCTCCGCCCCGTCGCTCCTGCCGTCGGGGCTCGTCGAGCATGGCCTCGGACTGCTCCGCGAGCGCCCCGGGAGTGGGACGGGGAGCGGGTCCTGCTGGTCACGGACCTGAACCCGGGCAACATCCTCACCCATGACGGCCAGGACGGGTGGTCGCTGATCGACCCGAAGCCGTACGTCGGCGATCCGCATTACGACGTGCTGCGCAGCACATGCTCAACGATCAGGAGCGTCTCGTGGCCGGTCCGGGGGCGTTCGCGGATCGTATGGCTGATCTCGCGGGGCTGGACCGTCGGCGGACCCGGCGGTGGTCGCTGGCCCGCTGCGTGCAGGAGGCGGCGCAGTTCGACGGGGCGGCGTCGGCCGCGCTCCGGCTCGCGGCCGACGGGGTCGAGTGACCGCTGCGGTTCGCTGATCCTCGACGTGGTCCGTCGTGGGAGCCGCACGGGCCTTTCCTCAGGTCCCGCACCGGGCCCGCCTTCACGTGCCGCCGTTGTCGGACCACCTGCCGGGCACGCAGTCGGATCCGGTCCGGTCGCCGAGCCGTCAGTCGCTCCCGGTGCCCCGGCCTACCCTCAGCTCCCACCGTCGTCGGATCCGTTGCTCGATCCGTCTCCGGGGCCGCGGTCGGGCCCGCCCTCAGGGCCAGCCGCGGATCCGTCGTGTCCCGCCGCTGACGCGTCGTCTGCTCCCGGCGCCCTGGCCCGGTCTGTCGGGCCCAGCAGCGGCGGCGTCGGCCCGGTCTCCCGCACCGCACCGGAGTGTCCGGTCCAGCGCACCCGGTGCCCGGGCAGGGCGGGGTTCTCGACCCGTTCGACGCGGGCGGCGAGCCGCTCCTTCTTGTTGCAGTGGGCGCAGGCGCCCTGTCCGTTGTCGAGGCTGGTGGGTCCGCCGCGGGAGACGGGGACGATGTGGTCGTACTGACGGATCGCGGCGTTGCAGAACGGTCCGCGGCAGGTGGTGTCGCGCCGACTGAGGAAGCGTCGCATCGAGGGCGGGAAGGGCCGCGAGGCGGAGTCCATCGCGATGAGCTCGTCGGCCGTGGGGTGGGCGTAGAGGCGTCGCAGCGTCGCCCGCACGGCCTCGCCGTCGGGCCCGAAGGGATCGCGCTCCCCCTCAGCGGGCGGGGTCGTGCAGGCCAGGAGTCGCTCGCGCACCGCCTCGGCCGGCACCGCGCCGTAGCCCTCGAGATGGGCGACGTCGCCCGCATCGGGACGGAACAGGGCACGGTCGGTGATGATCACGCCGACCTCGAGCGTGACGGGCGGCGGCGCCCCCTCGCCGGGGCGGAGCACCGTGTCGACCAGGACGTCCGCCATCACCGCGGAGTGGCCGCTGCGGTCCCCGGCGGCGCGGCGACGCTCCGCCTCGCGGCTGAGGTGGCGGTGGATCTGCTGGGCGTCGAGCGCGGTGAGCCGCGCCGTGAGGGTCGCCATCCCGTGCTGACCAGGAGTCACCGTGACGTGACGGTCGCTGCGCGCCCGCCGGTGGCGGAGCGTTGAGCCTTCGGGGTCGACGTCCCCGGCGACGGTCGCGACCGCGTCCCGCCACCTGCGAGTGCCGGCGCCGTCGAGGTCGGGCGACCGCTCGCCGAGGATCCGGTCGACCTCGCGGGCGAGGTCCGGGTCCAGCACGGCCGAGGCGCCCGCGACGGCGTAGGCGGAGTCCACGGCGATCTGGCCCGCGGCCAGCGCCGACATGATCCGCGGGAGGGTCTCGACGAGGCGGCGGGCGGAGGCGAGGGTGCGGCCGGCCATGTGCGGGGAGCGGCGGGTGATCAGGGAGATGTCGGTGACGGTGGAGCCGTCGGCCTCCTGCTCGATGCGACTGCGCGAGGGGATGGCGGCGTCCTCGTGGGCGGCGCCGGCCCGCGCCTGCTCCCAGCGTTCGCGGCGCGTGGTGTCCTGCGGCGCGACCAATGCGCGGGCCTCGAGGGAGTCGAGCGCCCCGCGGGAGGCCTGGATCGCGCCGAGCAGGTCGGAGAACTCGCGACGGGGCCTGCCTTCGGTCGTGAACAGCTCGGCGGGGTCGCCGGCGAGCCCCTGGAGGAGGAACGCCAGGTCTCCGAGGTGCTGGGCGAGGCCGACGGGGTCGGTGCGGCGCGGCGCGGCGAGGGCCCCCTCGGGGGTGTCCTCCCCGAGGAACCCGGGAACCACGGTGCGCTCGTCATGCCTCCATGCTTCCGGCGCCCGCGGCAGATCACCAGGCAGAGAGGGGAAATGGGGACGGCGGGGCAGTGTGGAGGAACGGTCGGGGTCGGGCACCGCCCAGCCGCGGCACCCACAATGGAGAGCATGACGACTCTCGCAGACTTCACCGCCACCACCCTCTCCGGCACCGAGCAGGACCTCTCCGAGCACCTCGGCTCCGTCGTGCTCGTGGTCAACACCGCCAGCAAGTGCGGACTCACTCCGCAGTACGAGGGCCTGCAGGCCCTCCACGAGCGCTTCGGCGACCGCGGCCTCACCGTGCTCGGCTTCCCCTGCGACCAGTTCAACAACCAGGAGCCCGGCACCGACGACGAGATCTCCGAGTTCTGCCAGGTCAACTACGGCGTCACCTTCCCGATGTTCTCGAAGATCGAGGTCAACGGCGAGGGCGCGCACCCGCTGTACCAGTGGCTGACCGGCGAGCACGAGCTCGAGGGCGGGCTGAAGATTCCCGCCGGGGACATCGAGTGGAACTTCGGCAAGTTCCTGCTGGACCGCGACGGGCAGGTCTTCGCGCCGCTGGTCGCCGCAGACCACTCCCGAGGAGATCGCGGACGACATCGAGGCCGCGCTCGGCGCCTGAGCGGCCGACGGCCGGCCGGGGTGCCGGGCCCGAGGGCTCCGGGCGCGACGGCTCCGGGCGCGACGGCTCGGAGCGCGATGACGTCGGGTGCGGACCCCACGGTCGCGCCCCGAGGCCGTCGGCCCGGCGCCGCCGGGCTCACCCGGGCAGCGACCACCCGTCGGCGACGACGGCGTCCCGGTCCCCGGGCCGATCGGTGTCCACGAGCACCTGACGCCGGTCCAGCACCCGCGGCCTCCCCACCCACGCGCCGAGCCCGCGGGTGGAGCCGTCGGTGGTCAGGGCGAGCCGCACCTGCACCTCGCCCGAGAGCGGACCCGACGCGTCCACCAGCGGGAACGTCCCCGTCCATGCCACGCGTCGGCCCCAGCCGGTGATCGTCCCGTCGGGGATCTCGACCGGCTCCTGGTGGCGGGCGGTGAGTCGGCCCGGCAGGGGCTTCCAGCTCTCTCCCCCGTCGGCCGATACCTCGAGGACCAGCAGGTCGTAGGCGGTCTCGAGGTGCGCGAACAGCTCCACCTCGAGCACGGGCTCACGGCCGGGCAGGTCCGCGGAGATCTCCAGGGTCGCCGTGGCGGCGTCACGGTCCCCGGCGCGCCAGCCGGACCGCACGCTCTCGGGGACGATCCCGAGCGCATGGGCCACGCAGGTGGAGACCTCGCGACGGGTGACCGAGGTGGTGGACCACTCGCGGGTGGGGTGCACCGAGTTCGTCAGCGACACCACGACGGTCTCCGTGAGCGGGTCGATGACCAGCGAGGTGCCGGTGAATCCGGTGTGCACGCCGCTGTACGGGCTGGTCAGGCCGGCGTGATAGAACCAGGCCTCGAGCTCCGGGCCGAGACCGCGCCGCGCGCCGCCCACCCCGGTGATCTCGGCGATGCGGTCGGTGAACATCGACTCGACGGTGTCGGGCTGGAGGATGCGAGCGCCGCCGTAGATCCCGCCGTGCAGGAACATCTGCGCGAACACGGCGAGGTCGCGGGCGGTGGAGAACACCCCGGCGTGCCCGGCGACGCCGCCGAGGGAGTAGGCGTTCTCGTCGTGGACGTGCCCGTGGACGAGCCGGCCGTAGTGCTCCACGTACTCGGTCGCGGCGATGCGAGCCTTCAGCTCCGCGGGCGGGTTGTACATCGTCTCGTCCATGCCGAGCGGGCCGGTGATGTGCTCGCGCACGTACGCATCGAGGCTCTGCCCGGAGAGCTTCTCGACGATGAGCCCGAGCGTGATCAGGCCCAGGTCGGAGTAGACGTACTTCGTGCCGGGCGGGGTGCTCGGCGCGACGGTGAGCACCGCGTCGATCCTCGAGGGGATGTCCGGGAAGGCGGAGTAGAGGTTGATGAAGGCGGGCAGTCCGCCGACGTGGGTGAGCAGGTGCTGGACCGTGACCTCACCTTTCCCGTTCTCGGCGAAGCGCGGGAGGTGGTCGGCGACGCGGTCCTCGAGCGCGAGCAGTCCCGCCTCGACGTCGCGCATGACGGCGGTGGCGGTGAAGATCTTCGAGATCGAGGCGAGGTCGTAGATCGTGTCCGTCCGGGCGGGGATCCGCTCGGCCTCGGGCGACTCGGTGCTCGCGTCCTGCCAGCGCGCGCGTACCCGTCGGCGTGCTCGTAGGCGATGCCGCGCTGCGAGGCGATCAGGAGCGTGGCGCCGGAGAAGCGGGGCGGGTCGTTGTCGAGGCCGGCGCGGAGGATGCCGGGCGGCTGGGCGAGCACGTCGGCGTCCAGGCCGACGTCGGCGGGCTCGACGTCCTCGAGCGTCTTCGAGGAGCCGCGCCGGTTCCAGGGGTGGGGGTGGGGTCCGCCGGGCCGCCAGCCGGGGGCGGAGGCGGCGGCCTGCTTCTCGGGGCGCTCCTTGCGCGGCGCGGGATCGCCCATGGCGTGCGCGGCGGCGGGGAGGCCGACGGCTCCGGCGCAGGCCGCGAGGGCTCCCGCTGCGAGGCCGGTGCGCCGGGTGAGGCCGGGCTGGTCGGTGCCGGGCTGGTCGGGGCGGGGCCGATCGTCGCGGGGCTGGTCGGTGCCGGGCTGGTCCATGGGGCTCCTTCGCATCGGGTCCGTCGCGCGGCCGGGGGCGTCCTCGATGACGCCGCACCTCCGTCTCCGCTGGTCGGACCGGGAGGCACACAGGCTCCGCTCCCCCTGGTCGGGAGCCTCGCGCACCGCCCACCAACCTATCCCCGGCCCCTTCCTATGGCAACCGTCACAGGACGGGCTGGGGCGGCCGCGGGCATGGGGGCGGTGGGGCAGGTCAGCGACCGCCGACGCGGCCAGCGCCCCGTCGAGCCGCCCGCACCTCGCGCAGGCCGAGCACCAGCAGGACGATCGAGGCCGCCCTCAGCCCCGCCACCACCAGGACCCCGACGACGTCGAGGAGCCGGGCGACGAGCGCGAGACCGTCGGGGAGCGTGTCGAGGTCACCGGAGACGTCGATGCCGAAGAGCAGGCCGAGCAGGACCGGGGCGATGGCGAGCACCCCGCCGATCCAGAGTCGGTCGCCGCGACGGGCGCGCACGATCACGACGATCGACAGCACCAGCGCCGCGACCCAGAGCGCCAGGTTCCCGAGCGAAGCAGGAGCACCATGACGGCCACCACCGCGGAGCGACCGCCGGGTTCGGTCAGCGACCCGGTCCACGTCACGAGAGGCAGTCCCGCCCCGAACAGCTCCAGGAGCAGGCCGACGAGGCCGCTGAGCACCATCACAGCCATCACCGCGATCAGGGCGTACGCCGTGCGGACCGGTGGCACGGAGGGTGCGGGCGGGACGGGTGAGCGCGGCGGCCACGACCCGCCGTCGGCCGGAGGCACGGGAGCGGGACCGCCCGGGTTCTGCCCGCCCGCTCCCGGCCCGTAGGCCCGGTGCCCTTGGGCTCCCGGACCGACCGGTCCCGGCCAGCCCGATCCCGGCCCGTGGGCGCCCGGGTCCCCGACTCCCGGCCAGGGAGCTCCCGACCCGTATGCCCCGGGGCCTTCGCCGTTCGTGCTCGGATCCATCGTCATCTCCCCCGCCCCCGGCTCCCGGTCACCGCACCCTCAGCTCCTCTCCAGCGCGAGCACCGGCACGCAGGCGGGGCTGAAGCCGAGCACCTGCCCGTAGAAGGACAGCGACGCCTCGATCGCCGTCACGATCGTCTCCGCCTTCCGGAATCCGTGCCGCTCCCCCTCGAACAGGAGATAGGCGTGCGGGATGCCCTTGGCGGCGAGCGCGTCGCGGAACGCCTCGGACTGGCTGGGCGGGACGATCCGGTCCTCGTCACCCTGGAGCAGCAGCACCGGCACCTCGAGCTCGTCGACGTGGCTGAGCGGGGCGCGCTCGACGTACAGATCGCGCCGCTCGGGATAGGGGCCGACGAGCCCGTCGATGTAGCGGGACTCGAAGTCGTGGGTGTCCAGGCGGAACTGCTCCAGCTCGGCGACGCCGAAGCTGGAGACCCCGGCGGCGAAGGCGTCCGTGCGGGTCAGGCACGCCAGCGTGGTCCAGCCGCCGGCGCCGCCTCCCTCGATCGCGAGCCGCTTGCCGTCGGCGATCCCCTCGGCGACCAGGTGCTCCATCACCGCGACGGTGTCCTGCACGTCGACCACGCCCCACTGGCCCTTGAGCCGGTCGCGGTAGGCGCGGCCGTAGCCGCTGGAGCCTCCGTAGTTCACGACCACCACGCCGAGCCCGCGGGAGGTGTAGTAGGCGACCGGCGGCGAGAGCACCGGCGGGACGTGCGCGGTGGGACCGCCGTGGACCTGCGCGATGAACGGCGGCGGCTCGCCCTCGCGCCCGGCGAGGCCCTCCTGGCGGGGGCGGTGCACGATCGCGTGGACCACTCCGCCGTCCGCCAGCGGCACCTCGATGCTCTCCGCCTCCGGCAGGAGGCCGGGGTCCGGGGCGTCGTCGCGGGAGGAGCGCAGCAGGGTGAGCGGGGAGAGGGAGGGTACGGCCGACGGCGGGGCACCCGACTCGGCGGCCGACGGCGCGCCACCGGTCGAGGCGGCCGCGGGCGCGGCGTCGGACGGGTCGGCCGGCGGATCGGCCTCCGCGCTCCCTTCCTCGAGCCGCGGCTCGGCGAGGTGGATCGCGCCGAACGCCGTCGGGGAGGCGCCGGCGAGGACGAGCGACCCGTCCTCGCGGCGCCGCATGCCGCCGACCTCGGTGAGCGGGCAGTCCAGCGGGGCGAGCTCGCCGGTGCTGATCCGCAGCACGGACAGCGAGGTCGCGGCGCGGCCGTGCTGGACGAGGGCCCGGTCGGCGTCGAGCACCTGGTACCAGGTGGTGCCGAGCGCCCACATGGGCCCGGCGAACTCCTCCTCGCGCTCGAGGACCTGACGGGCGCCGTCGGCCGACGACCAGGTCCAGGGGTTCCACCAGCCGGTGACGTCGGAGAGGAACAGGAGGCGCTCGTCGTCGAGCCATTCGGGCTGGAGCACCGAGACGTCGGTGCCGCCGGCGATGATCTCGCCCTCCCCGGCGCGCGCCGCCGATCAGCGGAGCGACGTGCGGCTCGGTGCCGTCCCAGGGCATCTGCGGGTGCTCCCAGCTGATCCAGGCCAGGCGCGTGCCGTCGGGGCTGAGGCGCGGGTGGGCGACGAAGCGGGAGGCGGGGGTGATGCGGCGCAGGGCGGCAGGATCCTCTGCGGCGGAGCCGTCCAGCGGCACGGCGACGATGCTGCGCTCGATGTGCGGGGCGCCGTCGGCGTCGGTGCGCGGACCCTCCTCGCCGCCTGTGTGGTCCTCGCACACCCACCACACCTCGGTCGTGCCGTCCGCGAGGGTGACGACGGTGGGGTCCGCCCAGCGCATCGAGGGTCCGTGCGCGGAGGCGACCTCGGGGCCGACGGGGGTGAGCGGGCGGGGCCGCTGCCCCTCGCGCGCGCGTAGGCGCGCTGGTCGGCGAAGTTCACGAAGACGACCAGCGGCCCCTGCCCGTCCAGGCCCGGCGCGGAGACGACGCTCCAGCTCGACCCGCCGTACTCGTGCACGCGCGAGCGGGCGTTGAAGGGGGCGGGCAGGACGGTGACGCGGTCGGTCGGGCCGGTCGCAGCGGGCTGTCCCTCGGCACCCTCGGCCGGCGGGAGCGCGACGGGACCCGCGGTGCGGACGATCGCCTGGCGGCCGCCCTCGGTCGCGATCCCCTCGCTCCACCACACCTCCCGGCCGACGAGGCGCGGCGAGCCCAGGCGGGTGCCGCCGGTCGCGAGGAGGTCGGCGGTCAGGGGCGAGGGCCAGGAGCCGTACGGGAGAGTCGTCACCATGAGACCAGCCTATGCAGGCGAACGGTCCCGGGAGGTCGAGTCGTGCGTCCGGATCCAGCGGCCGGATCATGGACTCGTCCCTCCCGCGGAGAGCAGACAGGGTCGGGCGCGACGGTCATGGGCCCATCCTCCGCCGGTCGATTCTCTGCACGTCGCCGGAGCGGGCCCTGTCCTGCCGAGGCGGCAGGACACGGCTCCGCGTCTCCCTCACCACGTACCGCGCAAAGACCCGCGGCGCGTCCTCGAGCGAGAGGCCCTCGTCGCGCGCGGCGGTCGCCAGATGGCGCGCCGCCTGCGCGACGGCCGAGGAGACCGGGGCCGCCTCGTCGCTGACCCGAGTGCCCGAGCCCACCCGGGTCACCAGGAAGCCGTCCGCCTCCAGCGAGCGGTAGGCCTTCGCCACGGTTCCAGGGGCGACGGCGAGGTCGGCGGCGAGTCGCCGGACCGAGGGCAGGCGCTCGCCCCGGCCCAGCCGACCCATGGTGATCAGGCCGCTGATCTGATCGTGGATCTGCCGGGCGGGGCTCCCGTCCTCGTGGCTCAGGGCGAGGATCACGACGGGACCGCGCGCGTCGCGAGCGGGAGAGGGACGGCGCGGGCACGGCGGTCAGGGCCGTGAACACCCACAGCGCACAGCCCGCGCAGGCGGCCACCGCCCCGAGCACGTCGAGCGCGCCCGAGAGGGCGGCGAACGGCGTGCTGATCGAGAACTGCCCACGATCCCCGCCGGAGAAGGTGCCGGAGAGCCGCGAGGTGTTCGCCAGCGAGGTCAGGATCGTGCCGAGGTGCGCAGCGGCGCCCCGAGCGCGACCCGCGCGACGTTCGCGCGCGCGGCCGGCGGTTCGCCGCGTCGGCAGGCTCCGCCTCGGCCAGCGGCGGGCGCGCGATCCCGGACAGGGCCCACCAGGTGGCCGCGCCCAGCGGCACCAGCAACACCAGCGGGAGGGCGGAGTGATGCCATCCGTAGATGCCCGTGCCGAGCGTGCCCGAGCCGACGTCGACCACGTAACGGGTGTACTCGCCGTCCTCGTCCGGCCGGGAGGCCATGCCCGCGGCGAGCGTGGGCACGAGCACGAGCACGGGGGCGATGACGAGAGCGGCGAGCCAGCGGGCGTCGAGGAAGGTGCGCCAGGTCCGCGGCGCGAGGGATGCCCCTGTGGACGGCGCGCGATGCGGGCGGGCGGCGCCCAGCGCGACCAGGGCCACCAGCCCGAGCACCAGCGGCGGCGCGTAGCGGGCCCCGAAGACGGCCGACCAGACCTCCCGGGGCGCCTCGACCCACAGCGGCATCGCCCCGAGCACGGAGTAGGCCGCCAGGAGCACCACGGCCCCTCCGGTCGCCGCCGCCGTCACGGCACGACCTGCCTCCAGCGCAGGGAGCCCGCGACGGCGCACCGCCCATGCGAGCGCACCGAGCACGATCCCGGCCAGGTGTCGCCAGAGCAAAGCATCCACAACATCGTCCAGGTCATGCCAAACCTCCGCGGTGTACCAGCTAGTTGACACACACCGTATCAGTCTCGTGGTACACCTGGGGGCATCGCCCAGGCCGTTGCCCCTGCGGCCTGCTCGCTCAGCGCTCCTCGCTGTGCGGCTCCTGCTCCCCCTCGCCCGGCGCCCGGGCGAGGTCCTGCGGGGCGGTGCGCGGGTCCACGGGCGAGCCGGAGAGGTAGGCGGCGCGCGCCAGCACGTTCGAGGCGATGGAGGAGACGATGATCAGCGCCAGCACGGTGAGCGGCGTCTTCACCAGCACGACGGGGTCCAGCCCGCTGGTGCGGGTGTCTTCGCAGGAAGGCGCCGATCACGATCATCGGCAGACCCAGGCCGGTGGCCGGGGAGAGCACGTTGATGCGGCTGAACGAATCACGGGCGTGGAACATCGACAGCGCGGCGGTGAGCATCCAGAACGCGCCGCCGATCAGCAAGACGCCGATCAGCACGGTGAGGGCGAGGTCGAGCACGGGGTTCATCGGCGCCCCTTCGTGAGGATGCGGGCCAGGGCCACGGTGGCGAGGATCCCCAGCACGGACGCGATCAGCGCGGCGTCCACCGCCGCGGCGGAGGAGTTCACCAGGCCGATCAGCACCAGCACCCCGATGCCGGAGAAGAACACCAGATCGCCCACCACGGCGCGGCTCGCCGGATCCGGGGCGGTGGCCACCCGGAAGAGGCCCACCAGGATCGCGGCGCCCAGCGGCACCACGGCGGTCCACAGGATGATGGTCATCGCTCGTCCTCCTCCTGCTCGCGGGACTGCTCGTGCGAGGACCCGCCCGGCCCGGCGTGCCCGCCGGGACCCGTGCGGTGGCCCGCGGCGCGGATCCGACGCACGGCGCGCCCGTCCGCGAAGCGCTCGTCGACCGCACTGCGCGACCGGCGCGGGAGCGCGCCGCCTCGGCCCCGCCCGGCCCGCGGGAGGCGCGCAGCAGGCGCCGCTCCATCTCGCGCAGGTCCTCGACCACCTGCTCGCGCGACGCGGCGAACAGCACGTGCACGAACAGGCTCGGGCCCTCCTCGAGGGTGCCGTGGGCGGTGCCCACCACCAGCGTGCCCGGGGTGATCGTGATCGAGGAGGCCATCGCGATGATCTCCAGGTCCGTGGTGGCCCGCGGCGGGTACTCCACGATCGCGGGCGAGCCGCGGGTGCGCGGGCTGTACACCCCGGCGGCCACCGCGAAGGAGCCCTTCACGATCTCGCCGATCATCCACAGCACGTAGGTGAACGTGTACCAGGCGCGCATCAGCCGATCACCGCCTCGACGTAGGCCTCGACATCCAGCAGGTCCGTGGCGGCCACGTCGATGCTGGGCGCGACACGGCGCCGATCCCCGCGAACAGCGCCATCGACAGCGCGATCATGGCCGCGCCCGGGGCCAGCGACCGCCGCGGCACCCGCACCTCGTCGGGCGGCGGTCGCTCCTCGCCGCGGCCCGTGGTCGGATCGTCCGGCCGGTAGGTGGTCATGTCCTCACCCCAGGCCAATCTGCGCCACACCCGCCGCAGGCCCAGCAGGGAGCCCACGGAGGCGACCACCACCGCACACAGCGCCGCCCAGCCCAGCACGGCGTCCCCGCCGGTGATCTGCTGGGAGGGGGCCTGCAGCAGGCCCACCTTGCCCCACAGGCCGGAGGTGGGCGGCAGGCCCACCAGGCTGAACATGCCCAGCGCCATCACGGCCATCACCCACGGCTCACGCCGGGCCAGGCCGCTGAGGCGGTCCAGGCGGCCCGAGCCGTAGGTGTGCTCGAGCGCGCCGGTGGTGAGCAAGCAGGGAGGACATCGAGATCACGTGGTGGACCAGGTAGAGGATGCCCGCGGTCACGGAGAGCTGGGTGAGCAAGACCAGGCCCAGCAGGATGTGGCCCACGCCGGTGACCATCTGATGGCCCATCGCGGTGCGCACCCGGGTGGCCGCGGCGGTGGAGAACGCTCCCACCAGGATCGTGGCCAGCACCAGCACCGCGAACACGGTGAGGAACGGGAGCTCGTCGCCGAAGGCGACCGCGACGATGCGGTAGATCGCGTACAGCGCCACCTTGGTGTGCAGGGCGGAGAACAGCGCCATGATCCCGGCCGACGTCGCGGGGTAGGCGCGCGGCGACCAGGAGTGCACCGGCACCATGCCGCCCTTGACGGCCAGGGCCAGCAAGCACCACGGCCAGGGCCGCGGCGGTGACCGGGTTCTCGCCGCCGGCACCGGCCAGCGCGGCGAGGTTCACGGTGCCGGCGGTGCCGTACACGAACCCCACGCCGATCAGCGGCACCGTCGAGGTGAGCAGGTTGACCAGCACGAACAGTCGGCCGATGCCGAGGCGACGCCAGGTGCCCGTCAGCGCGATCAGCGCGTAGGAGGGCATCAGCATCACCTCCACCCACACGAACAGGTTGAACAGGTCGCCGGTGAGCGGCGCGCCGTTCACGCCGGCGCTCAGCAGCAGCACCAGCGGCGGCACGAAGCGGTACCGCGCTTCCCCCGTGAGCACGAGGAACACGCTGGCGGCGAGCGTGGACAGCGCCGTCACCAGCAAGCATCACGGCGCTGAGGGTGTCGGAGACGAAGGGGATCGCCAGCACGTCGGAGAAGCCGCCGACGGCGTGGGAGAGCACCGGCACGGTGCGGTGGAAGGCCAGCGACCACAGCGCGCCGAGCGCCACCAGCAGCGGGGCGCCCAGCATCACCGCGACCTCCACGGGGCGGCGACGCACCACCACCAGCGCGGCGGCGCCCAGCAGGGGCACCACCACGAACAGCGGCGAAGAGGGCGGGGTTCACGGCGGGGATCATCAGTCGTGGGTCTCCCCGGTGTCGGGATGGGCGGTCATGTCGTCGTCCCGGCCGATCACCGCGAGGGTGAGCATGAAGATCGTGACCGCCATCGTGATCACGATCGCGGTGAGCACGAACGCCTGGGGCGACGGATCGGCCATCTCGGCGCGGGAGGAGAGGTCGGTGAGCGGCTCGGCCCGCCAGCCGGGCACGCCGGTGGCCAGCAGGGCGAAGTTCGCGGCGTGGCTGATCAGGGTCATCCCGAACACGGCGCGCACCATGCCGCGCCGCAGCAAAGCAGGTACACACCGCCGGTCACGAGCACGGCCACGGTCAGGGCGAGGATCATCGGCGTCCGGCCTCCCTCGGCTTCGTTCCGGCGGTCAGGTGCGCGGTGCCGACGCCGACCGGGCGGCGCCGCGCGGGCTCGCCGCGGGTGGTGTCCAGCGGGCCGGGCGGCTCGCCCTCCACCGCCTCGTCGGTGCGCTCACGGGTGCCCTCGCCGGACTTCTCACCCGTGGTGGCGCCGGCCCCCAGCAGGTTCACGGCCACCATCACCAGGCCCAGCACCGCCAGGTACACGCCCAGGTCGAAGATCATCGAGGTGGAGACGTGCTGGCCCAGCAGGTAGCCGTGCAGCGGCTCGAGGAAGCCGTCGTGGAGGAAGCCCAGCACGCCGGAGCCGAGCGCGACCAGCACGCCGCCGCCGATCAGCAGCAGCGGCAGGCGCGGCGGGCCGATCTGTCGGTCCCGGGAGGTGGACAGGTACAGCGGCGCCACGATCGCGGAGCCCACCAGGGCGGCGATGAAGCCGCCGCCGGGGGCGTTGTGGCCGCGCAGGAACAGCATCAGCGACAGCGGCGCGAGGACCGGGCCCACCACGCGCACCATCAGCCGCAGCGCGGCGGCGTTGCCCCAGGCGGAGGAGATGGCCCGGTGCGCGGAGGTGCCCTCCTCGCGCAGGTGCGGGGCCTCGACCTGCTCGTCGGGGCGGGCGGGGTCGATGAACATGTGACGCACGCTGGAGAGCACGGCCACGATCGCCACGCCCGCCATGCCCAGCACGGAGAGCTCGCCGAGCGTGTCCAGCGCACGGAACTCCACCAGGATCACATTGACGATGTTGTGGCCGCCGGTGATCTCCTCGGCGTGGTCGATGTAGTACTCGGCGACCTCGCTGCGGCCGCGCCGGCCCATGAACAGGAACACGCCGGCGCCGGCGCCGAGGCCCACCGCGATCGCGACCAGCGCCGCGCCCGCCCGGCGGGAGCGGCGCGGGGCGCTGTCCCGCTCCGGGGCCTCGAAGCGCCGCGGCGGCCGCTGCAAGCACCAGCATGATCACGATGATCGTCAGCGACTCCACCAGCGGCTGGGTGAGGGCGACGTCCGGGGCGCCCAACGCCAGGATCTGCGCGGTGGCGAGGATGCCGACGGCGGAGAGCGCCACCGCCGCACCCAGCCGATCCCGCCGCGTGCACACCACGATTACGGCGACGGTGACCAGCACCAGCAGGATCACGTCGATGCCGCGGTTCATGCCCTGCTGCAGCGGGGCGAGGTCCCCCCACAGCACAGCGAGGGAGCCCAGCATCACCGCGGCGAAGGCCAGCAGGATCGCGCCCAGGTGGCGCATCGGGTCGTCGGAGGCGATGGGGCGCACCAGCCACGCGGCGACGCGCTCGGCAAGGCGGTCCACCGCCGTGAGCACGCGGGCGCCGTCCACGGGGAAGGGCCGCGCCTCCAGGGCGGGCGAAGACCCGCTCCCGCGCCAGCGCGATCAGGGTGCCCAGCGCGATGATGGCGGCGGTGAGGCCCAGCTCCGGGGTGATCCCGTGCCAGAAGGCCAGGTGGGGGTGGAACTCGCCGCCGAGGGCGGCGTCCATCGCGCGGCCGACGGGGGTGTCCAGCACCCCCACCACCAGCGCGAGCGGCAGGCCCACCAGGATCGGCGCGCGCGGCCGGGCCCAGGAACAGCAGGCCGGGGGCGTGGGCGTCCTCGGCGCGCACCAGCGCGCCGGTGGCGTCGTGCGCGTCGGGGGCCGAGGGCACCCGCTCCCCGTCCACGCGGGCCAGGAGCTCCTCGTCGCGGCCGTCCACGAAGGCGCCCAGCACGATCTTCGCGCAGTAGGCGAAGGTCAGCACGCTGGCGCCGGCGATGCCGAGCGCCACCGCCCAGGGAGCCCAGGCAGGGCCGCCGGTCTCGAGCGCGCCGGTGAGCAGCGACTCCTTGGAGACGAAGCCGAGCATCGGCGGCAGGCCCGCCATCGACATGCGACCCAGCACGGTCACCGCGAAGGAGCCGGGCATCGTGCGCCACAGCGCCGGCATGCGACGCGCTCGCGGGTGTGCACGGCGTGGTCCACCACGCCCACCATCATGAACAGCCCGGACTTGAACAGGGCGTGCGCGATGGTGTGGAGCACGGCGGCGAGGATCGCGTACTCGGTGCCCACGCCGATGAGGGCGACGATGAGCCCCAGCTGGCTCACCGTCGAATAGGCCATCAGCTTCTTCAGATCGCCCTGTTGCAGGGCCAGGACGCCGCCCACGAAGGCGGTGACGATCCCCGCCACGATCAGCAAGACGTTCCAGGCGGGGACGTCGTGGAAGGCGGGGCTGAAGCGCAGCAGCAGGAAGATGCCGGCCTTCACCACGGCGGCGGCGTGCAGGTAGGCGGAGACCGGCGTGATCGCGGCCATCGCATCCGGCGACCACACGTGGAACGGGAACTGGGCGGACTTCGTGCACGCCGCGAGCGCGACGAGGAGGGCGACCAGCGTGGTGAACGCCGGGTCCTGCGCCAGATCTCATCGGCCAGGACCTCGCTGAGGGAGGTGGTGCCCAGGCGCGAGACCATCAGCGTGACGGCGCTGAGCAGGGCCAGGCCACCCAGGAAGGTGATCAGCAGGGTGCGCATCGAGGCGGCCTGCCCAGCCGCGCCGGAGCGGGCGATCAGCAGGAACGACGCGATCGAGGTGAGCTCCCAGGCGATGAACAGCAGCACCAGGTCGTCGGCGAGCACCAGGGTCACCATCGACAGGGTGAACAGCGCCATCACCAGGGAGAAGCTGAGATTGCGGCCCACTGGGAGGTATCGCGCCGAGTAGGCGAGCACCACCGCGCCGATCACCAGCGCGATCATCGAGAAGACGATGCCGATCCCGTCGGCCCGCGGCGCGAGCTCCACGCCCCACTGCGGCGCCCACGGGACGGCGAAGGTGGTGGCCGGGTCACCGGCCCCGCCCGCCATCACGGCGGCGGCGGCGGGCAGCAGCGCCGCGGCGGCGGCCAGGTAGAGGGCGGCGAGAACCCAGCAGGCCGCGCGGCCCATCAGCCGGTCCAGCACCGGGGTGACGGCGACGGTCGCGGCGAGGAGCAAGAGGGTCCACAGCACTGACACCGTCAGCACCCCGGACGTGCGTGGGCGGCGGCGTCACGGCGGGTCATGGCGGGGAGTCTAGCGAAGCGAACTGAGGGCTCCAACGCGCCGCCACCTCTCCGGCCGGGCGGGCTCTCGCGCGCGCGTGCGAGAGAAACTCGTCTCCGCCCCGGCCGCGCGCCGCGGGCGAGGACGGAATCCGGTGAGCAGGCTCACAGCGAGGCCGCGGGGCAGGGCGGCCGACGGGCCGCGCGCGGGGCTGTCGGGCCGGGCACGGGCCGTCGGATCCGGTGCGGCCCCGCCGGCCGCCGTTCCCGAGCGCACGCGGGCACCACGAGGGCCCCGCACGACGCGAGGGTTCTCGCGGGGCGCGCGGGGCCGTTCAGGCGTGGTGCGGGGCCGACGTCGCAGCGACGCCGACACCGCACCGGCGGAGCACCGGATCAGCGGCAGATCAGTGCGAGATCAGGGCCAGATCAGCACGGGGTCAGCCGCGCTGGGGCAAGACCTGCACGACCGTGGGCTTCGGGCCCTGGCCGTCGTAGTCCGGGAAGTACGAACGCTGGGCGCCGAACTCGCCGTCCTCGCCCGGGTGCCGCACGGAGACGAACGCCGAGCGGTCCTCGTCGCGGATGATCGGGCCGCAGGTCTCGGCGTCGATCGGGACGGCGAGGAACTGCTCGACGCGGCCGCGGGCCTCGCCCTCCAGGGTGACGCGGAACAGGCCGTCGTTGTAGCCGATGCCGGAGGGGGCGCCGTCGGTGGAGATCCACAGGTTGCCCACCGAGTCGAAGGCGAGGTTGTCCGGGCAGGAGATCGGGGAGACCTTCTCGGCCGGGAAGCCGGAGAAGTAGGTCTGATCGCCCTGCGCGGGGTCGCCGGCCACCAGCGGCAGATTCCACGCGAAGGCGGTGGAGGTCTGGTCACCCTTTTCGTCGATCTCCACGACGTGGCCGTCGCGGTTCTGGGAGCGGGGGTTGGCCTCGTCGGGGGCGGCCTTGCCGGCGGTGCCGCGATCGGAGTTGTTGGTGCAGGCCACGTACACACGGCGGCTGTGCAGCGAGGGTTCGACGTCCTCGCAGCGGTCCATCTTGGTGGGGCCGACGGCGTCCGCCGCGAGGCGGGTGTGCACGAGGACCTCCTCGACGGTGAAGCCGGGGACCTGGGACTCGCCGTCGACCACGAGCGGCGACCACTCGCCGGAGCCGTCGAAGGCGCCGTCGGCGGGGACCTCGCCGGAGCCGTCGATCTCGGCCTCGGGCGAGTTGCCGGTGAACCTCGCGACGTAGAGGTCGCCGTTCTCCAGCAGGGTCAGGTTGTGCTCGCGGTCGCCCTCGACGTAGCGGTCGCGGGAGACGAACTTGTACAGGTAGTCGAACTTCTCGTCGTCGCCGGAGTAGGCGACCGCGCGGCCGTCCTCGGCGATGATGATGTTCGCGCCCTCGTGCTTGAAGCGGCCCAGCGAGGTGTGCTTGCGCGGGGTGGAGGTGGGGTCGAAGGGGTCGACCTCGACGATGTAGCCGAAGCGGTTGACCTCGTTCTCGTAGCCCTCGTTGCGGGCGTCGTAGCGGTCGTGGGCGTTCTCCCAGCCGCGGGCGGTGGCGGCATCGCGCAGGCCGTATCGCTTCTCCGCCTCGGAGGTGCCGGCGGAGCGGAAGTAGCCGTGGAAGTTCTCCTCCCCGGAGACGAGGGTGCCCCACGGGGTGAGGCCGCCGGCGCAGTTGCCGAGGGTGCCCAGGACCGTGCGTCCCTCGGGGTCCTCGACGGTCCTGACCAGGTCGGAGCCGGCGGCGGGGCCGGTCAGCGCGAACTCGTCGTCCAGCAGGATGCGTCGGTTCAGCTTCGCGCCCTGCACGTACCGGTAGGGGAAGTTCTTGTTCTTGCGCTCGAGCTCCACGACGGTGAGGCCGTGGGCGGCGCGGCCGATCTCGATCGCCTCCTCGGCGTCGGTGTCGGCCGGCGCGATGATGTTCTCGTTGGTGTACTCGTGGTTCACGAACATCACCGCGCGCTTGCCGGCGGCGCCCGGGATCTCCTGGATCTCGGTGTAGTCGTTGTTGTAGCCGAACTGGCGCTTCTGCGCCTCGGCGCTCTGGGCGTTCCAGTCGAACTCGGGCGCGTCGTCGAACAGCGGGTCGCCCCAGCGGATGATCGGGTACCAGGCGAAGCCCCGGGGCACGGTGAACTCGTCGACGGCCGCGTCGACCGGCTCGATCGGCGTGAAGGTGAGCTTGGTGCCGTTCGGAGGGCGGTGACCACCGCGTCCGTTGCCGTTGCCCTGCCCCTTGCCCTTCCCGGCGCCGGGATCGGCGAGGGCGCCCTGGGTGCCGGCGAGGCCGATCGCGAGCGCAGCGGTGGAGCCGCCGATCACGGCGCGACGGGACAGCGCGCTGGAGGCGATGTCGCGGAAGGTGGGGTTGTCCGAGTGGTTGCAGTCTCCGAAGGCGCACTGGCTGGCGCACTTGAGCTGGCAGGTCACGGCGGAGCGCTTGCCGCGCACCGCGTCCTTCATGAGCAGGGGCAGGTCGATCAGAGCCATGGCTGACATCCTTCGCTGGTGTACTCGTCTCCCCGCGCATCACGATGCGCAGGACCAGATGACGGTGCGTCACGAAGGTGAGTCGCTCCCGGCATGCGGGGAACGGGCAGATGAACACCGGGCGAAGGGAGGCCCCCAAGCCCGGAGGAATCGGAAGGACGCGGCGCGCGGCCGCCCGGACGCCCGACGGCGGTGCCGCGCAGGGCACCGCCGCCGTCTCCCGGCGAGGAGCAGGGCCGACGGGCTCGCTCGGGGTCTCCTCAGAACCTCGTCGGCGCGACGAAGCCCTCGGGCTTGACCATCACCACCGGCACGGGCGCCTCGATCGCGACCCTCTGCGAGGTCGAGCCCAGCAGGATCTTCCCGATCGGGGTGCGCTTGCGGATGCCGAGGATCACGAGGTCGACGTCGTCGTGCTCGACGGCGTCGAGGATGTCGTCGGCCGGATCGTCGCGCTTGGGGACCGTGCGCGGCTCGAAGGCGAGGCCGGTCTCCTCCAGGCGCTCCTGGAGGGGGCGATGGTCCGTGACGCCGCGCGCCTTGCGCGGGTCGGGAGCGCGCTCCGAGGCGAGCACGAGCAGCGAGGCGCCGCGAAGCTCGGCCTCCTCGACCGCGAACGCGAACGCGGCCTCGCTGGTGGCGCTGGGGACGTAGGCCAGCAGGATCTTCGACATGGGTTCTCCCTCGGGGTGCGGGTCTCAGGGAACGGGGCGGGACGGCAGGCCGACGGCGGGGTCAGTCCTTGCCGAGGTCGTCGGGGTGGCGGAAGCGGGTGCGGCGTGCCCGCACAGCGCTGTTGTAGAACCAGGTGATCACGTACAGCACGAGCCCGACCACGAGCAGGCCGCCGCCGATCACGTAGTTCTCCCGCGGGCGCGCGATCGGCGAGACCAGGGCGAAGGACGTGATCGCACCGATGATCGGCGACACCGTCGGGGTGCGGAAGTGGCGCACGTCCACCTTGTCCTTGCGCAAGACCAGCACCGAGATGTTCACCAGGCCGAAGACCGTCAGCAGCGAGCAGGGCGGTGGTGCCGCCGAGCGCCGAGATGGTCTCGTCGGCGAGCACGTAGCGCACCGAGAGCACCAGCGCGAAGGCCAGCACGGTGGAGAAGACGATGCCGGCCCACGGGGTGCGCCGCTTCTGCGGCAAGACGCCGCGCAGGAAGCCAGGCAAAGACTCCCTGCTTCGCCATGCCGTAGAGCAGACGGGAGGCCATCATCATGTTGATCAGCACCGTGTTCGCGACCGCGAAGATGGAGATGAACGCGAAGATCGTGTCGATCGGGATCGCCGGGGCGCCCTCCTTGACCACCTCGAGCAGCGGGGTGGTCGACTCGGTGAGCTGGCCGATCGGGACCACCGCGACGGCGAGGATCGAGATCAGCACGTAGACCACGCCGGTGACCGACAGACCCGCGATGAGCGCGCGCGGGAAGTTCTTGACCGGGTCGACGGTCTCCTCGGCCATGTTCACCGAGTCCTCGAAGCCGACCATCGAGAAGAACGCGAGCGCGGTCGCGCCGATCACGGCCATGAAGATGCTCTTGTCGCCCTGGGTCTCGAAGAGGACCACGCGCGAGAGGTCCGCATCGCCGCCGCCGACGGCGAAGAACCCCACGAGGATCACGAGCGCCAGCCCGGTCATCTCGATGCAGGTCAGGACCACGTTGGCCTTGACCGACTCGGAGACTCCGCGCAGGTTGATCAGGGCCACCAGGGCCAGGAACAGCGGCGCGATGGTGGTGGCGACGGCTCCGGCGGAATCGCCCAGCGGCTCCTCCAGCGAGAAGGCCTTCAGGACGTTCTCAGAGAGGAAGATCGCGCTGGTGGAGGCCGAGGTGATGCCGGAGGAGAGCACCGCGAAGGTGACCATGAAGGTCAGGAAGTGGATGCCGAAGGCCTTGTGGACGTAGAGCGCGGCACCCGCGGCCTGCGGGTACTTCGTGACCATCTCGACGTAGGACAGGGCCGACACCATCGCGACGGCGAAGGCGATGATGATCGGCGACCAGCCGGCGCCGCCGACCTCGCCGGCGACCTTGCCGGTCAGCGAGTAGACGCCGGTGCCGAGGATGTCGCCGACGATGAACAGCAGCAGGAGCTTGGGCGTGATCGCCTTCTTGAGCTCGGGCTGATCGGAGCCGTGATCGGTGCCGACGGAGCCGGGGTCGCCGGCGTTCGCCGGGGCGGTCTCGTGGGACTCGCTCATGGGGATTCCTCCCGGGGAAGACAGGGATAGGGACCGCCGACGGCGCAGGGCGGGCACGAGGTCGGTGCACGCCGGTGCGGGGATCACCGGACGGCGGTGCACGCACTCTACTCTCCGGTGACCGCCCTCACAGCGCGGGCGCGGCCTCGCGCTCCTCCTCCGAGTCCTCGTCGGCCCGTCGCTCGCGGGGGTCCAGGCGCAGGGTCTGGACCCACTGGCGGGAGGCATCGGAGCTGATCGCCATCACGCCGAGCGCGGAGGCACCGGCGCCCACCAGCAGCGAGTGGGAGACGTCCCCGGTCATCGAGGTCGCCACGGCCAGGCGGGCGAAGGCGTCGGCCGTGAAGAGCGCCATCAGCGCGATGCGGGCCCAGCGGCGCGCGGCGCGACCCCGATCTGGAGCGAGCAGCGGCGCGGCCGCGAACGCGGTGGCGCCCCAGATCGTGCCCTGCTCGGGCAGGATCAGCGACGCGTCGGGGAAGCGCTCGGTGAGGTCGACACCGGAGCCGAGCGTGAACCACTGGATCGCCACGATCGCCGCCTGCAGCGGCGCGAGGAAGCCGGTGAAGATCACCGAGGGCGGCGGGAGGTGGTGGTCCGCGGCGCGGGCGAGCACCTCGTGGAAGTCCCCGACCGTGCCGTGCCACTGCGCGGTCAGCTCGTCGGCCACCTCGGTGCGGCGCCCGCCGAAGCGGGTCGCGCTCAGCGCAGTCTGCGTCGCCGCGCGGGCGCGGGACTTCATCACCGAGTCGCCGGTGGGGCGGTGTCGCGGCAAAGATGATCGCGCTCGCCCCGTCGGAGCGGGAGGCCG
Source organism: Brachybacterium sp. GPGPB12 (assembly GCF_038396325.1). Taxonomy (NCBI): domain Bacteria; kingdom Bacillati; phylum Actinomycetota; class Actinomycetes; order Micrococcales; family Dermabacteraceae; genus Brachybacterium; species Brachybacterium sp. GPGPB12. The sequence goes on from NZ_CP149573.1 coordinate 2,192,285, forward strand.
CGCCGGTCACGTCGATCACCGGCAGGTCGCCGTCGGTGCGGAACCGGTCGCCCTGCCCGTTGCGGTCGTGGTACGAGGTGGAGAACTCCTCGATGACCTCGACCTCCACCTCCGGATCCGCGAAGCGGACCGTGTCCACGAGGTAGTCCCGCTCCACGTCGATGTTCTCGTCGATGCGGTGGGTGATCTGCAGGGTGAAGAAGGAGAAGCCGACGGCGCGGTCGTAGGTGCCCGCCGCGAGCCAGTCCGAGCGGTACCCGCCCGGCGCGACGAAGTCGGGCGGCATCCGCCAGAAGCGCACGTGATGGCGCTTGGTGGTGGTGCCGCCCACCTCCTGCTGATAGGTGAAGTCGTGGCGGCGCCCCATCAGGTACAGGTCCGAGACGGGGGCCGACGGGTAGGAGCGTCGCAGCGGCGTCGAGCGCACCATCGACCAGGCCGAGGAGAGGGTCCGCTCCTCCGCGAGCACCCAGCCGGCCCGCCGCATCGCCACGTGGAGGTCCCACTCGGGGCCGTCCAGGGCGATGTTGATCGGGTCCGAGAGCACGCCCTCGGTGGTGCGGGTGCGGCCGAAGAAGTAGTCCGGCAGGTAGATCCAGGTCATCAGCTGGTGCAGTCGCGGCGCTGCAGGATGTAGGTCAGCAGGATCCAGAAGCCCAGCAGGTACAGGAGCCGCACCGGCGTCAGCGAGAAGCCCTCGACCAGGTACAGCGGCGCGAGCCAGATCGCGACGACCACGCCCGCGGCGATGAAGAGGTTGTCCAGCAGTGCGTAGAGCTCGAACCGTCGGCCGCGCGGGGTGTGCCCGCGGGAGTGGTCGTAGCCCGGCGGCTCCGAGGGCACCGGACGGCCCAGCGGCACCAGTCGGGCGGACCGCGCCGGGGTCACCTCCGGCGTCCCGTGCTCGGCGACGTCATGCCGCCATCGTAGAGGGACGGGCTGGGAGGGCCGCGGGCCGGTCCGCCTCCGTCGGCCGCCCGCCGTAGGCTGGAGCGAGTCCGTCCCGAGGAGAGGAACTCCATGTCCACCACGCAGAACGCAGAGCACCCCGCCGTCCCGACGCTCGAGATCCGCGGCGCCGCCCCGATCCCCCAGCTCGGCTACGGCGTGTTCAAGGTCGACCCGGACATCGCGGCCGACGTCACCGCCCAGGCCCTCGCCGCCGGCTACCGCCACATCGACACTGCGAAGATCTACGGCAACGAGGAGGGCGTGGGCCGGGCGATCGCCGAGTCCGGGATTCCGCGCGAGGAGCTGTTCGTGACCACGAAGCTGTGGGACGACGCCCACGCCTTCGACGACGCGATCGCCGCCTGCGAGGCCTCCCTCGAACGGCTAGGCCTGGACTACGTGGACCTCTACCTCATCCACTGGGCGGTGCCCTCGCAGGGGCAGTACGTCGAGGCGTGGAAGGCGCTGATCGCCCTGCAGGAGCGCGGCCTGGTCCGCGCGATCGGCGTCTCGAACTTCCCGAAGGAGCGGCTCGCGGAGATCATCGAGGCGACCGGCGCGCGGCCCCGGCGATCCACCAGATCGAGCCGCACCCCTACTTCCAGCGGCGTGAGCCGCGCGGGATCCACGAGGAGAAGGGGATCCTCACGGAGTCGTGGGGGCCGCTGGGCCAGGGCAAGTCGGACCTGCTCGAGAACCCGGCGGTCACCGCGATCGCTGAGGCGCACGGGGCCTCCCCGCCCAGGTGGTGCTCGCCTGGCATCTCGCGCACGGCATCGTGACGATCCCGAAGTCCGTCACGCCCTCGCGGATCGTGGAGAACCTCGCCGCGGTGGAGCTTCAGCTCACGGCCGACGAGGTCGCCGCGATCGACGCGCTGGACCGCGAGGACGGCCGCGGCGGGACGGACCCCGCCACCAAGTGACCCGCTGAGGGCAGGCGAGCCGCCGCCCGGGCGCCCCGCGCCCGCGGTGCCTGTCGCCTGGGTGACCGCCGCCCAGGGCCCCTGTTGTCCAGGTGCCCCGCCGCCGGCCGAGTAAAGCGACTGGACCGCCGCGCGCCCCGGTGACGGTCCACATGCAGTACTCGGCACCGGATCCCGCGCGCAGACGGTGCGGCCCCCTCCCCGCACTCACCAACTGAAACGGCCCGTGCCATACCGGTCGAGATCCGCCACTCGATGTCGTCGCAGCCGGGCCGGGGCCCCGGGGGCGCGGGGCTCGACCGGGGCCGACGGGCCCGGGCTCAGTAGTAGACCGCGAGCGGGCCCGTCGGCCCGTCGATGACCTGCACCGGGGTGTCGAACACGCGCGAGAGCACCTCGCCGTCCATGATCCGCGCGACGGGCCCGGCCTCGACGACCTCGCCCTCCTTCATCGCGATGATGTGGTCGGCGTAGTGGGCGGCGAAGTTGATGTCGTGCGACGACCACCACGACCGTGCGGCCCAGCTCGCGGGCCGCATCGCGCAGGCGCCCCATCATCTGGACGCTGTGGCGCATGTCGAGGTTGTTCAGCGGCTCGTCCAGCAAGACGTACTCGGTGTCCTGGGCCAGGACCATCGCCACGTACGCGCGCTGGCGCCGCCCGCCGGAGAGCTGGTCGAGATAGCGGTCCTCGAGGTCGTCGAGGTTCAGGAAGTCGATCGCCTCGGAGATCTTCTGCTCGTCGAGCCGGGTCAGGCGCCCCTTGGAGTAGGGGAACCGGCCGAAGCCGACCAGCTGGCGCACCGTGAGCCGGGTGATGAAGTGGTTCTCCTGGCGCAAGCACCGAGAGGATCTTGGCGAGGTCCTTCGAGGCGGTGGAGGCGATGTCGTAGCCCGCCACCTCGATCTGGCCCTCGTCGATGCCGAGCAGTCGACCCACCATGGTCAGCGGCGTCGACTTGCCGGCGCCGTTCGGGCCCACCAGCGCCGTCACCCCGCCGGAGGGGATGTCGGTGGTGACCGGCCCGATCTGCACCGTCCCGGTCGCGGACCGGTACTCCTTCCGCACCTTGTCGATGGTGATCACAGGCGCCCCTTCCGCATGATGACGACGAGGAACACGGTCCCGCCGACGAGCTCGATGATGATGGAGACGACGCCCTGCGCGTAGAACACGTGGTTCATGACGAAGTAGGCGCCGGCGAGGACCACGAAGCCGGTGAGCGCCCCGAGGGGCGCAGGCGGCGGTGGTCGTGGGTCCCGGCGAGCTGGTAGGTCAGCGTCGCGACGAGGAAGCCGAAGAAGGTCATGGGGCCGACGAGCGCGGTGGAGACCGCCATCAGCACCGAGACCAGGACGAGGGAGTAGATGGTCTGGCGGCCGTGGTCCACGCCCACGTTGATGCACACGTCCCGGCCCATCGCGATGACGTTCAGCGTGCGGGCGTTGAGCCAGATCAGCGTCGTCGCCACGATCACCAGCGGGATCGCGAAGGGCAGGTACTCGGCGCTCGCATTGGTCACCGAGCCGAACAGTCGGGCGCTGAGCACGTCGAACTCGCTGGGCGAGAGGAGGCGCCGCATGAAGGTCGAGACCGCGCCGAGCCCGCCGCCCATGATGATGCCCACCAGGAGCATGACCTGGATGTTCGCGTAGCGGCCGCGCAGCAGCCAGCCGTACAGCGGCACCGAGAGCCCCACCATCGCCGCGACCTGCGCGAGGAACTGGCCCGGCCCCTGCAGGGCGACGACCCCGGCCACGCCGAGCGTGTACACCGCGGCCGTCTGGATGACGGTGTACAGCGACTCGAAGCCCATGATCGAGGGGGTGATGATGCGGTTGTTGGTGACGGTCTGGAAGGTGATCGTGGCGACCGCCTGGCAGATCGCCACGACCGCCATCACCACCAGGGAGGTCACGCGCATCTCGGCGATCAGCCAGAAGCCGCGCGAGCCCACCGGCATGGGGTTCCCGATCGCGAGCGGCCCGAGGGCGGCACCCGCGGCCAGGACCACGAGGACGGCCAGCACGATCCAGTAGCGGCGCTGGGAGGCGGCGTCGGGGAAAGCGCCGGAGCGGGCGCGCACGCGCCGCGGGGCGGAGAGCACGCCGAGCTCGCCTGCGGCGTCGGCCGGGGCGGTGGAGAGCTCGACCGGGGCGGCCTCGTCGGCGACCGCCTCGAGGCGGCGCCCGTCGTGGGTCGTCGTGCGCTCAGCCATGTCGGCGCGCCTCAGCAGGAGGGCGATGAACACGGCCGCTCCCACGATCCCCAGGATCAGGGAGACCGGCACCTCGAAGGGCATGATGATGGTGCGGCCGATCAGGTCGCAGATCGTGACGATCGCGATGCCGAGCAGGCACACCCAGGGCAGGTTCGAGCGCAGGTCGTCGCCGCGGATCATCGAGACCACGTTCGGGACGATCAGGCCCAGGAAGGGCAGGTTCCCGACCACCACGGTGACCACGCCGGTCGCGATCGCGACCAGGCCCGTCCCCATCAGCACAACTCGGCGGTAGTTCACCCCGACGTTGGTGGCGATGTCCTCGCCGAGGCCCGCGACGGTCAGGCGGTCGGCGACGACGAACACGGCCACGCCCACGGCGAGCACGATCCACAGCACCTCGTAGGCGCCGCGCGGCGACGGAGGTGAAGGAGCCGGCGAACCAGACCCCGAGGTTCTGCAGCGCGTCGAACTGGAGGGCGACGAAGGTGGAGACGGAGCCGACGACGGCCCCGAGCATGATCCCGATGATCGGCACGATCGGGGAGCGCGCGCGTGACCCGGCGCAGGAACAGGAAGAACACCATCGTGCCGACGAAGGAGAAGACGATCGCCACGCCCATCTTCGTCAGCGGCCCCGCCGATGGGACCAGCACCATCACCAGGATCAGGCCGAGCCCCGCCCACTCCGTGGTGCCGGTGGTGGACGGCTCGACGAAGCGGTTCTGCGTCATCAGCCGCATGATCAGGCCCGACATCGACATCGCGGCGCCGGCGAGGACCAGCGCGATGGTGCGGGGGATGCGGGTGATGGCGAACATCTCGCCGCCGTTCTCGGCGCCGAGCACGTCGTAGACGCCGGTGAACAGGGAGACGACCAGCAGCAGCGCGACCGCGCCGATGCCGATCAGGAGCTTGCCGTCGACGAGGCGCTCGCGCCCGCGGGTGCGGGGCGGGGGCGCCTCGGAGGTGAGCTGGGGGGTGGTCATTCAGGACTCCTGGGAGGGGCGGTGGTCGCGTCGGCGCGCGGCCGCCGGAGCCGGTGCGGCGCACGGGGCCGACGGGTGCTCCGACGACACGACGCACGGCGGGCGGGGCGCGCAGGCCCTGCCCGCCGTGCGGCGGTCAGCGGTGACGGACGTGGCTCAGGCCTTGCCCTCGAGCGCATCGGCGAAGGTGGTGAAGAACTCCGTGTAGGTCTGGATCGACTCGTTGGTGTAGGTGTCCGCGGGCATGTAGACGACATTGCCCTCGGCCACGGCGGTCACGCCGGCGAGCGCCTCGGAGGAGTCCAGCGGCTCGTTGGCGGGCGTGTACTCGGGGTCGTCGGCGGAGACGGCCGCGTCGCGGTCCATCACCAGGATCCAGTCGGGGTTGGAGTCGGCGATCGCCTCGACGGAGATGTCGTCGCCCTCGTGGTCGTCGCTGGCACCCTCGACCTCGAGCGCGGGCACCAGGCCGAGCGCCTCGAAGGCCCAGCCCAGCGTTCGCCCCTGACCTGGAGCGATGTAGCCGATCTCGCCGCCGGAGGTGTTCACGGCCATGACGGTGGAGGAGCCGTCGTAGGCGCTCTTCACGCGCTCCATCGCGGCGTCGAGGTCGTCGCCGAGGGTCTCGGCCTCGGTCTGCTTGCCGAAGATCTCGCCGAGCACGGAGACCTGACGCTTGAGCTCGTCGGCGAAGGGCTGGTCCTCGCGCGGGTCGAGCTCGAGGATCGTGGCCTCGGGCGCGTACTTCACGAAGTCGTCGTGGTACTGGGCGAAGCGCTGGCCGTTGATGATCAGGGTCGGCTCGGCGACGACGACAGCCTCGAGGTCGGGCTCGCGGTGGTTGCCGAGGTCGACGATCGACTCGTCGTCCTTGTACCCGATGGTGGTGGGCATGAGCGCGCGGGCCGCGGCGGTGAGGGTGACGCCCCAGTCCTCGAGGGTCTCGAAGGTGCGGTTGTCCGTCGCGACCACGGAGGCCGGCGGGACCTGCACGGTCTGGGTGCCGTTGTTGTCCTCGACCTCGACGGTGTCCGCCTCGGCGCCGCCCGCGTCGGAGGCGCCGGCGCCCGTCGCGTCATCCTCTCCGGAGCCGCCGCAGGCGGTGAGGGCCAGGCCGAGGAGGCCGGCGGCGGAGAAGGCGCCGAGGCGCGCGGCGGGTGAAGGAGGTCATGGGAAGTCTTTCTCTCGACGGGGTCCAGGGGTGCGCGGCGATGTTCCGACCTGCGACAGAACTGAGGCTAGCCTCACCTGCCCGGTTAATGCCACTCGTCGCTTGCTTTATTCACCTTGTGGACGTGTGATCGCGGCTACATTCGCTGACCTGCGGGGACCTTCGGCGCGGTGCCGATGGAAGCCGGCGAAGGCCGGCGGATGGATGACAGGGGCGGACCGGCGTCGTCGGCAGGCGGGTGGACGACAGGTGCGGGCCGGCGACCTCGGGCGGCGGGTCGCGGACATCGCGGGCGCGGCTGCGTCCCCTGGGCGCGCGCGTGCGTCGGGGCCGGTATGCGCGGTCGGTCGCGGGCTGAGCGCCTGCGGATGCAACGGCCCGGCGGGGAGCAGGGGATGGCAGTGAGCACGGGGCCGGCAGGGGGCGCGGGGACGGAGCGGCGGCCCGCTAGGGTGGGCCCGGTCGTCGGGGGACGGCGGCCGGGGACGAGGGGACGAACGATGAACGAACACAGGGGCGGTCAGGGACCGCAGGCGCCGGACTTCTCCGCGCCCGGCGGCGGGCAGGGCGCAGACGCGTACGACGTCGGAGGGCACGACGTCAGCGCACAGGGCGCCGGCGGCCCAGGCACCGGGGGCGTCCGCGGCGCCTCCCTGCCGAACTTCTCCGGCGGCCCCTCAGACAGCCCCGCCGAGCAGGGCGGGTCCGGTGCCGTCGGCCCGGGCGTTCCCGTCGGCCCCGGGTCGCCCGGCGGATCGGGTGGCGGCCGCGGCCCGCTGCTCGCGCTGCTGCTCGGCGGCGGCGGATGTCTGGTGGTCATCATCGCCGTGATCGCGCTGGTGCTCTCGCAGACCGTGCTGAGCGGCGGCGGGGACGAGCCGGGCGACGGGCCGACCACGAGCGCGGCGGAGCCCTCGGGCGGGACCCACCCCTCGGACTCGCCGGATCCGTCCGATGGCGGGGGCGCCTCCGACGTCGGGGGGCGCGGGCGGCGCCACGGCGCCGACCGACGAGGAGCCCGAGACCGAGGCGGAGGCGTCGGGCACCGCCTGCACCATGCACGGGGACGGGGCCGTGACCGAGCAGGTCGAGGGCGAGGTGCGCGGCGGCGGCCTCGCGTTCTCTCAGCCCGAGGGCTGGGAGGTCGGCACCGGCTGGGGCGACCAGAGCGCCTACGTCACCGACCAGCACCACGCCGACCAGCCCGTGGAGGCGGGCTGGTACACGCTCGCCGGCGTCGGGAAGGTCGAGTTCCCCGAGGAGGAGGGCGGCTATCCCGGCGCCGAGGAGGCCGCGCGCGCGATCTTCCTGTGCGCGCTCGAGCCCGAGCAGGGCGAGGAGCTCTACGGCGACCCGGCCATCCGCGCGACTTCCGCTCCGAGGCGACCACGGTCGACGGGCACGACGCCTGGGTCGTCTCGGCCGACGTGGTGATCTCCGATCTGGCCCTGCTCCACTCCACCGACTCCTGGCGCCGCGTGGTGATCGTGGTGGACACCCCGGACGGTCCCGCGGCCTTCGACGGCGGCGCGGCGCTCGGGCACGATCAGCAGGTCGCGGACCTCGAGGCGATGGTCGAGGGGCTCACGGTCCTCTGAGCGGGTCCGCCCCGGGGCTTCTCGGCCGGCGCGGCCGGGGCTCAGGCCTTGTCGGCCTTGGACTTCTTCACGGACTCGCCGCCGGCGACGATCAGCGCCGCGGCGATCGCGAGCGGCCAGGTGTCCTTCGCGACAGCGGTGCCCTCCTGGGTGGGGCGCACGCCGTCCTCCTCGGTCATGCCGGGGGTGCGCAGGTACATCGAGACCAGCGAGCCGGAGAAGCCGGCGAGCGCGAGGCCCGCGACCTTCGAGGGGACGAAGGGCAGCAGCAGCGAGGTGCCCACGGCGATCTCACCGTAGCTGAGGAACTTCGCGAACTGCTCGGGGGTGAGTTTGCCGAGCACCGGCACACCCTGGGCGGCCATGCCGCGCAGGTGCTCCGCGGTGCCCGCGTCCATGCCGAGCTTGCCGATGCCGGAGTTGAGGATGAACGCGCCGGGGACGGCGCGGAGGATGGCGGTGCTGAGACTCATGGTGACCCCCGGTTCAGATCGTTGTACTTTCAACCACACAGTACGCGCCCCGAGGGGTGCCTGTCGAGAGGGTACGGCGAGGACGCGTCCCACGCGATGGTCGACGGGGCCCGCGCGGACTCGGACAGCCGAGATGCGTCCACCGCTCGGCGTGCCGCGGCCGACCGACCGGCAGACCGTTCTCAGACCCGGGCGAGGATCTCGCCGTGCAGCGAGGCTGAACCACCCGTCGGGATCCTCCGACCAGGCGCGGAAGGCCGCGGCGATCTCCTCCCGCTCGGCGGCGTCGGCCCAGCCTTCGCGCGCGAGCTGGTCGGCGAAGGGCGCGCAGGTGATCCGGCCCGACCAGGTGTCCGCCCAGGCCGCACGGCTCTCGGGCGTGGCGTGCGACCAGGTGGAGTCGCCGGGGACGACGCCCTCCAGCCCTGCCTCGTGCGCCCAGGCCAGCAGGCGTCGGCCGGCGTCGGGGGTGCCGCCGTTGGCGCGGGCGGCGCGGAGGTAGAGCGCGAGCCAGCGGTCGAAGGCGGGCGTCTCCGGCCACCAGCGGAAGCCCTCGTAGTCGCTGTCCCGCACCGCGATCAGCCCGTCGGGGCGCGCGACGCGCCGCATCTCGGCGAGGACCTGCACCGGGTCGTGGACGTGCTGGAGCACCTGGTGGGCGTGGACCACGTCCACGCGCGCCGTCCTCGAGCGGCAGGGCGTGCGCATCGCCGACCAGCACCCGAACCTGCTCGAGCCCCTGACGGGCGAGCTCGGCACGGGTGAGCGCCGCGGACTCCTCCGCCACCTCGAGCGCCGTGACGTTCTCCGGGCCGACGATCCGGGCGAGGTCCGCGGTGATCGTGCCGGCGCCGCCGCCCACGTCCAGCAGGCGGCGCCCGGGGCGCAGGTGCGGCAGGAGATGCGCGGCGGAGTTCGCGGCGGTGCGGGCGCGGTGGTCGCCGAGCACCGCGTCGCCGTAGCCGTGGGTGTACGGGGTCGGATCGCTCATGGGCCGACGGTACGTCCACCGCGGCGGCCGGTCCTCGCCCGGTCGCCTGGCGGAACGGGCTCAGAGGGGCGGGCGCCGCCGGCGGCGAGGTGCCGCAGCGACTCGACGACCTCCTGGCCGCGGCCGCTGCTCGGTGACCTTCATCGTCAGGTCCCTGCCGTCTCGCACATGGACGCGGAGCCGGCCGGAGAGCGACCGCTCCTCGCGCTCGGCCCCCGTGATCGATGCGGCTGGCGCCTCCTCGAGCACGGTCCAGCCGCGCAGGCGGTCCATGACGTGAAGGACCCGCTGGTCGGTGACGATCAGCGGCGGGAAGGTGTCCGAGCGCTGGGCGCCCACCGCGACCTCGTACACCGTCTCCTCGGGGCAGAGGACCTGCTCGGGCAGGGTCAGGTCCGACGCCCGGAAGCGCAGGCCCTGGTTGCGGCGCATCGCGCGGCGGTAGGTGGCCTCCGCCCGGCTCGCGCCGGGCGGGCCGGCGACCGTCTCCGCCATCTCGGCGTCGGCGTCCTCGCCGTGCCGGGCACGGATCTGCTCCTGCAGAGCGGCGGCGTCCCGCAGTCGATCGATTCCCTTCCCCATGCCCTCGAGACTACTGACCTCGAGCGCGCGCACGAGGCGCGAGTCGCCTCAGAGAGGCGGCGCTCCCACGGCGGCGAGGTGCCGCAGCAGGGCGGCGACCTCGGCGGAGCGGGTCCGCTCGTTGACCCGGAAGGAGATGTCCCGGCCCTGATGGAGCCGCACCCGGATCCGGCCCGACAGCAGACGGGTCTCGAGCTCGGCCCCGGCGATCTGGGCGGCGGGCACCTCGCGCTGGATCTTCCAGCGCCTCCAGGGCAGGTCCTTCGTCACGAGCACCCGGCGGTCGGTGACGATCAGCGGCGGGAAGGTGTCATCGCTCTGCCCTCCGACGGCGACGTCGTACACGGTCTCCTCGGGGTCGAGGATCCGCTCGGGCAGGTCGATGTCGTGCAGGCCCCCGCCGATGCCGGCATTGCGTGCCATCGCCGCACGGTAGGTCTGTGCGCGCGCGTCGGCCCTGCCTGCGCCCACTGCTCGGCGAGGGCGTCGACGAGGTCGTCGCCGTGCTCGGCCTTCAGCTGTCGCCGCGGCTCGGCGGCCTGCTCCAGGCTCTCGCGTCGTCCTCGCACCATGGCGCCACCCTAGCGGCGTCGGCCGTGCGGGCGGCCCGTCGGCCCCTGCACGGCCCCCCGGTCAGCCCGCCGTCGCGCTCCGCCGCTCCCGTGCGTAACGGCCGAGGACCAGTGCGAGCCCGACGACCACGCCGATCGCGGTCTCCAGAACGCGGGCCTCGAGCATCGGGCCGGCGGGCTGGGGGTGGCCCAGCCGCACCATCAGCAGCGCGAGCGGCGTGATGAACAGAAGCGCGATCGAGTAGTTGCGCAGGATGAACATCTCGGCGAGGAACTGCAGCAAGCACCACCCACACCACCAGCCGCCAGGGCTCGGCCGGGAAGGAGAGCAGGAACGCGGTCGCGCCCACACCGAGGATCGTGCCGACGAGGCGGTGGACGCCCTTCTCGATCCGCGCCCCGTGGCCCGGCGAGGCCAGCGGTGCGACGGCCGCCACCTGGGCCCAGTACGGGAAGGGCGACCCGGAGGCGAGACCCATCCCGCCCGCGACCAGGGCGGCGACGAAGTAGCGGGAGAATTCGGCGCCGAGCTCGGCGCGGGTGACGTCCTCGTGGTCGCGGCCCAGCACCACGTCCGGATGCCGCTCCCCCGCCCAGTGGCCCAGCGGCCCCAGCAAGACGCACAGGGCGACCACGGATGCCGCGATCAGCCCCGCGAGCCAGAACGGAGCGGCGGGCGGCGCGGAGGCGACCGCCGCGGTCGCGAAGACGGGGAAGATCGCCCCACCCGGCTTCAGCCCGTGCGAGGTCACGAAGATCGCCGAGCCGCCGGCGACCAGCGCGCCGACGAGGATCACGATCCAGGAGGAGAGCGTCTCGGGCATCCTCGGCGCGAGCCGCGCGACGGCCGCGCCGATCGTCACGCAGACGGTGAGCATGGCGCCGGCCAGCAACTGGCGACGGAAACGCGCCCGGGTCGGCTCGTAGCGGGAGTAGATGCCGGTGAACGCACCGAAGCCCACGTACATCGCGAACTCGATGCGGTCTGTCAGCAGCAAGCACCGCCATCGGGATCGCGAGGCCCACCGCGATGCGGAAGGCGGGGATGTGGTCGACGCGGGCGGGGGCGATGGCGAGCAGACGTCGGGCTTGCGCGAGGGGGGACGGGGTCCGGGGCACGCGGCTCCTTCCAGGAGGGGGCGCGACCGCGGTCGGGGCGCACGAGGAGGAGGCACGACCGGGGTCGTCGTCGAACGGGGACCCGGCCGGGGCGGGGCGCCGGCGGATCGCGCGCGCCGGGGCAGGGGAGGTCGGGCCAGGCTATCCCCGCCCGTCGTCGGCCGCCATGGTGCGCGAGACATCCTGCGGGGCTGTGACGTGGGAGACTCTGCCCATGTCCACCTCCCCCGCCGCGCCCGAGGGCGCCCGCACCGCCCCGCTCGTCGAGACCACCGGCATCGAGATCATCGCCGAGTCGGAGCGCACCGCCCGGCCGCGCGACCTGTTCTGGCCGTGGTTCGCCGCGAACGTGTCCGTGTTCGGGATGAGCTACGGCTCCTACCTGCTCGGCTTCGGGATCAGCTTCTGGCAGGCGACGATCGTCGCGGTCCTCGGCATCGTCCTCAGCTTCGCGCTGTGCGGGCTGGTCGCGATCGCGGGCAAGCGCGGCTCCGCGCCGACGATGGTGCTCTCCCGCGCCGCCTTCGGCGTGCACGGCCAGAAGGTGCCGGGCATCATCTCGTGGCTGACCTCGATCGGCTGGGAGACCTCGCTGGCGATCTCCGCGGTGCTCGCCACCGCCACCGTCTTCGAGATCCTCGGGATCGGGGCGGGCGACGCCGTCACCGTCATCGCGGCGCTCGCGATCGCGGCCCTGATCGTCGGCGCCTCCGTGCTCGGCTATCACACGATCATGAAGTCGCAGTCGATCCTGACCTGGGCGACCGGCGCGATGACGATCCTCTTCATGATCCTCACGATCCCCCACATCGACCTCGCCGCGGTGATGAGCGCCCCGTCGGGCCCGCCGCAGGCGATGATCGGCGCGCTGGTGATGGTGATGACCGGCTTCGGCCTGGGCTGGATCAACATCTCCGCGGACTGGTCGCGCTACCAGAAGCGCACCGCGTCCGACGGGTCCATCATCCTGTGGAACACGATCGGCGGCGCGGCCGCCCCGGTGGTGCTGGTGATCTTCGGCCTGCTCCTGGCCGGCTCCGACCCCACGCTGAACACGGCCATCGAGTCCGACCCGATCGGCGCGCTGATCACGATCCTGCCGCTGTGGGCGCTGGTGCCCTTCTGGATCGTGGCGGTGCTGACCCTGGTCTCCGGCGCGGTGCTCGGCATCTACTCCTCGGGTCTGACCCTGATCAGCCTCGGCATCCGGATCCCCCGCCCGGCCGCCGCCGCGGTCGACGGGGTGATCCTCACGGCCAGCACGATCTGGGTGGCGTTCTTCGCGCAGAACTTCATCGGCCCCTTCCAGAGCTTCCTGATCACCCTCGGCGTCCCGATCGCGGCCTGGGCCGGGATCCTCATCGCCGACGTGCTCTCCCGCCGCGCCGACTACGACGAGCAGGCCCTGTTCGATCCGAAGGGCCGCTACGGCTCGGTCGACTGGATCTCCGTGGGCACCATGGTCGTCGCCTCCGTGATCGGCTGGGGCCTGGTGGTGAACTCCTTCGCGGAGGCCGCGCCGTGGAACAACTGGCAGGGCTACCTGCTCGAGCCGCTGGGCCTGGGCACCTTCGTCGAGGACCCGGCCGGCGCCTACTGGGACGGGAACTGGGCCTACGCGAACATCGGCGTCCTCTTCGCGCTCGTGTTCGGCTTCGCGGTGACCTGGTTCGCGCGCCGCTCGCGAATCCGCGCGCAGGAGCGGACGGCGTGAACGCTCCGCGCCTGCTGATCGTCGACCCGCAGCGGATCTTCGCCGATCCCGGATCGGACTGGGCCTCCCCGTTCTGGGGCGAGGCCTGGGAGCGGATCCGCGAGCTCGCCGCGCGCGTCGGCCCCGAGCGCACGCTGGTCAGCCGCTGGCTCCCGACGGCGGACCGCACCACCTCCTGGGGCGAGTACTTCCGTGCCTGGCCCTTCGCGGACGTGCCCGCCACGGATCCGCTGTACGACCTGGTCGACGGCGCGGCGGAGCTCACCGCCCATCCCACGATCGACGAGCCGACCTTCGGCAAGTGGGGGCCGCAGGCGCGCGCGAGCCTCGGCGAGGCGGCGACGGGTGCGCCGCGCTGATCGCCGGGGTCTCGACCGACTGCTGCGTGATCGCGACCGTGCTCGCCGCCGCCGACGCGGGCGCTCACCTGACGGTGGTGACCGACGCCTGCGCCGCCTCGGACGAGGCGAACGGGGCGGCGGCCCTGCACACGATGAGCCTGTTCGGACCGCAGGTCACGCTCGCCGGCACCGCCGAGGTCCTCGCGGGCGCCGAAGAGCCGCGCTGATCGACGGCCCCGCGACCGAGTCTCCACGCAGCGGCACCGCCCTCACGCCGTGACCCGCCCGGCGGCGTGGCACCCGAGGCGCACGCGCCGAGACCGGGACAGGGAAACCGCTGGCCATGGCGAGGCCCGCCTCCGTAGTCTGCGCTCATGCACCACCGCTCCCCTGCCCTTCCCGGCACCGCCCTGCTTACCGGCGTCGGCCGACGTCGCGGGATCGGCGCCGCGATCGCGCGCGGCCTCGCCGAGGACGGCTACGACCTCGCGCTCTCCTTCCACGGCGAGTACGACCGGCGCGTGCTGGGCGAGGACGCCGACGTCGAGCCGCTGGCCGAGGAGGCGCGCGGCCTGGATCGGCGGGTCGTGCTCGCTGCCCGGCGATCTCGCCGATCCCGCTGTCCCGGAGCGACTCGTCCACGAGGCCCGCGAGGCGCTCGGACCGCTCGGCGCGCTGGTGATGTGCCACTGCGAGTCGGTGGACTCCTCGATCCTGGACACGACGGTGGAGAGCTTCGACCGGCATTACGCGGTCAACGTGCGGGCCAGCTGGCTGCTGCTCCGCGCCTTCGCCGAGCAGGTCCCCGTCGGCCCCGACTCCCCCGGCGGCGCGGTGATCGCCGTGACCAGCGACCACACCGCCCACAACTTGCCCTACGGGGCGACGAAGGGCGCGCTGGACCGTCTGGTGCTGGCCGGCACCCTCGAGCTCGCCGACCGCGGGATCCGCACCAACGTGATCAATCCCGGTCCGATCGACACTGGCTGGATGGACGACGAGGTGCGCGCCGCCTGCGCCGCGCAGACGCCCGGAGGGGAGATCGGCGCGCCGGGCACCGTCGCGGACCTGGTGCGCTTCCTGCTCTCGCCGCAGGGCGGGTGGATCCGCGGTCAGCTGCTGCTGTCCAACGGGGGTTTCGCGACGCCCGAGGTCTGACCGCCGCCGGCCCCGCCCTGCTCGCTCTGCGCCCGCACGGCCCCGCGGCGCCAGCAGGGCACCGTCGCGTCCTGCGCCCCGGTGCCCTCGGGCATCGCGCCGCACTCCGGGCAGAGCTCCCCAAGCCAGCAGGCGTCGTCGCCCGCCGGCTCCAGAGTCACCGGCACGATCCGCCGCGGCCCGGGTCCGTCGTCATCCATGCCCCCATCCTCGTCCCGTGCCGCGACGGGCGGAAGGCCCCGCTCGATGAGGGGCGAGGCCTCTTGGCCGAGGACGGCGGCGCCCCCGAGGCCTGGGACCTCGGGGGCGCGGTGCGGACGCCGTGGCCGCTGGGGCGGCGGCGCATGGGGAGCCGGACTCCCCGGCGGGATCACTTCGAGGTGATCTCCTCGTCCTCCTTCTTCCGGGCGACCACGAGCGAGGCGATGATCGCCACGCCCATCGCGACCACGATGAAGCTCAGCGAGAGCCAGATCGGCACCTCGGGAATCTTCTGCAGGGTGGAGAAGCCGGGGATGAAGCCCAGCGGCGCCTCGTGGATCGCGTGGATCAGCGGCTTCACGCCGATGAAGCCGAGGATCGCGGCGATGCCGTAGTGCAGGTAGGCCAGGCGATCCAGCATGCCGCCGAGCAGGAAGTACAGCTGGCGCAGGCCCATCAGCGCGAAGATGTTCGCGGTGAACACCAGGAACGGGTTGCGGGTCACGCCGAAGATCGCGGGGATCGAGTCCAGCGCGAACATGACGTCGGTGATGCCGAGCGTGATGAACACCAGCAAGATCGGGGTGAACACCTTCTTGCCGTCCACGACGGTGCGGACCTTGTTGCCGTCGTACTCCTCGGAGACCGGGATGACCCGGCGCACCAGGCGCATGATCGGCGACTCCGCGTCGTCGTCCTCGTCGCCGAAGGCCTGCTTCCAGGCCGTGTACAGCAGGAACAGGCCGAAGAGGTAGAAGACGCCGACGAAGTGCTCGATGATCACGGAGCCCGCGAGGATGAACAGGCCGCGCGCGATGAGCGCGATGATGATGCCCACCATCAGCGCTTCCTGCTGGTACTTCCGCGGGACCCCGAACTTCGCCATGATCAGGATGAAGACGAAGAGGTTGTCGATGCTCAGCGAGTACTCGAGCGACCAGCCGGTGAGGAACTCCGAGGACGGCTTCGAGCCGCCCACGAAGAAGAGCACCACCGCGAAGACGAGCGCGAGGCCGACGTAGAAGCCGATCCAGCCTGCGCACTCCTTCATCGAGGGCAGGTGGGGCCGCTTGATCACGAGCAGGAGGTCGGCGAGCAGGATCGCGCAGAGCACGACCAGCGCGGCGATCTCGAAGCCGAGGTGCAGTTCTCCCATGGGACTTCTTTCAGGGGGCGCCGGAGGCAGGGATCCGGGCGGTGGGCGGGGAAAGGGGGACCGTCCCCGGCTCCCATGGGGGCCGGAGGGCGTGCCTCAGGCTACCGCTCCCCCGCCTGCTGCGACCGCTCCGGCCGGGGTGAAGATCGTCATCGCAGGTCGCCGACGACGCCCTCCACCGCGGCGAGCGGCGCCCCGTCGGCCAGACGCGCCTCCGCCTCGGCGATGTCGGGGGCGAGGAAGCGGTCCGGGCCGGGCCCGTCGACGCTCTCCCGCGGCACCGCGATCGCGGCGGCGGCGCCGGCCGACGGGCTCAGCGGCGCCCGCAGGTCGATCGCGCGGGCGGCGGTGAGCGGCTCGATCGCGAGGACCCTGCGGAGGTTCTCGACGGAGGTGCGGAGCTTGCGGGCGGCGTGCCAGCCCATCGAGACGTGATCCTCCTGCATGGCGGAGGAGGGGATCGAGTCCACGCTCGCCGGCACCGCCAGGCGCTTCATCTCGGAGACGAGGCCGGCCTGGGTGTACTGGGCGATCATGAAGCCGGAGTCCACGCCGGGGTCGTCGGCGAGGAAGGGCGGCAGGCCGTGGGAGCGGGACTTGTCGAGCATCCGGTCGGTGCGGCGCTCCGCGATCGAGGCGAGGTCCGCGGAGACGACGGCGAGGAAGTCCAGCACGTACGCGACCGGGGCGCCGTGGAAGTTGCCGTTGGAGGTGACGGTGCCGTCCTCGAGCACGACGGGGTTGTCGATCGCAGAGGCGAGCTCGCGCTCGGCGACGGTGCGGGCGTGCTCGATCGTGTCCCGCACGCCGCCCGCGACCTGCGGGGCGCGGCGCAGCGAGTAGGCGTCCTGCACGCGGGACCCCTCGGCGGCGACGTCGGCGATGATCCCGGAGCCCTCGAGCAGGGCGAGGATGTTCGCGGCCGACGCCTCCTGGCCCGGGTGGGGCGCGGCGGCGCGTGCGGCTCGGGGTGGAAGACCGTGTCGCGGCCGCGCAGGGCCTGCACGGACAAGGCCGTGGTGACGTCGGCGGCGCGCACCAGCTCGTCGAGGTCGGCCAGGGCCATCAGCGGCATGCCGAGCATGCCGTCCGTGCCGTTGATCAGGGCCAGACCCTCCTTCTCCTCGAGCGGCACCGGCTCGATCCCCGCCTCGGCGAGCGGCTCGGGCACGGGCCGCTCCACGCCGTCGCGATCGCGGGCGCGCCCCTCCCCCATCAGCACGATCGCGCAGTGGGAGAGCGGGGCGAGGTCGCCGGAGCGACCGAGCGAGCCGTACTCGTGGACGATCGGGGTGATACGGGCGTTCAGCGGCGCGAGCATCGTCTCGACCACGACGGGGCGCACGCCGGTGCGGCCGGAGGCGAGAGTGCGGGCGCGCAGCAGCATCAGAGCGCGCACCACCTCGGTCTCGACCTCGGGGCCGGCACCCGCGGCGTGGGAGCGGATCAGGGAGCGCCGCAGGGCGTGGCGCATCGAGGGCGGGATGGACGTGTCGGCCAGCGCCCCGAAGCCGGTGGAGACGCCGTAGACGGGGGTCTCGCCCGCGGCGAGCGCGTCGATGTGGGCGCGGACGGAGGCGACCTGCTCGCGGGCGGCGGGGTCGAGCTCGACGCGGGCCCCGCGGCGGGCGACGGCGAGCACATCGGCGGCCGTGATCCCCTCGGCGCAGAGGGTGACGACGGGGGCGGAGCCGGTGCTGGTGGTCATGAGGGTCCTTTCGGGGCGCGAGCGGCGCGGGTGGGGGAGGTCGGAAGGGCGGGCAGGGTCGGGAGAGCGTCTGCGGCGCGGAGGGGCGGGCGGGCTACAGCAGCAGGTGCGCGAGCGGGGCGGCGATCAGGATCGTCAGCACCACGCGCACGAACCACAGCACCACCAGCTGGCCCACGTTCACGGGGATGCGGGTGGCCAGGACCGAGGGGACCAGCGCCGAGAAGAACACGATCTGGGAGACGGCGGTGACGCCGACGGTGAAGCGCGAAGACCTCGGACTCGTGCCCGGCGACCACGGTGGCGGGCAGGAACATCTCCGCGATGCCGACGGAGACGGCCTTCCCGGCCAGCGCCGGGTCCGGCGAGCCTGCACGAGCCAGGCGAAGGGCACGAACAGCCAGCCCAGCAGGTCGAACACCGGGGTGTAGGTGGCCAGCAGCGGCCCGGCGAGCCCGACGGAGAGGATCGAGGGGACGATCGCGGCGGCCATCAGCACGCCGTCCTTGAAGGTGTCCCAGGTGCCGCGGATCAGGCCGGGCGCCCCGTCCAGGGCGCGCATAGCCTCGTCCCAGGCATAGCGCGACCGGTTCCCGGTGGAGACCGGCTCCGCCTCGTGCTCCACGCCCTCGAAGGTCACGTCCGGCACGCGGCTGAGCGGCGGGATCCGCACCGTGATCGCGGTGACTGCGAAGGTCACCACCAGGGTGAGGAAGAAGTACAGGGTCCAGTGGTGCATGATCTCGAGCGTGCTCGCGACGATGACCATGAAGGTCGCCGAGACGGTCGAGAAGCCGGTGGCGATGATCGCGGCCTCGCGGCCGGTGTAGCGGCCCTCGCGGTAGACCCGGTCGGTGATCAGCAGGGCCAGGGAGTAGGAGCCGACGAAGGAGGCGACGGCGTCGACCGCGGCGCGGCCGGGCACCTTCCACAGCGGGCGCATGATCGGCTGGACCAGCACGCCGATGAACTCCATCAGCCCGTAGTTGATCAGCAGGGCGAGGAACACGGCGCCGACGGGCACGATGAGGCCGACGGGGATGCCGAGCTTCTCCCACAGGAACGGGCCGATGTCGGGGTTGCCGAGCGGTCCCGGGTAGTAGCCGAGCGCCGCGCAGACCGCGACGACCAGGCCGATCACGTTCGCGACCGCGAAGACGGTGCGCGCGCGCCGCGGCGCCAGGAGCCGGTGACGAAGGGCCGCACGGTGCCCAGCAAGCACCAGCGCCACCACCACCCACGGCACGGCCGGGCCCAGCACCCAGCGCACGAAGGTGAGGGCGTGGTCGACGAGGATCGTGGACTTCCCGCCGATCTCGACCGACACGAAGAACATCACCAGGCCGATGGCGCTGTAGACGAAGAAGCGCCAGCGGTGCGGCGGGACGGGCCGCTCGGTGCCGTCGGCGGCGGTGACGGAGCGGGCGCGCGCGGCGGCGGAGCGGTCGAAGGGCTGGTGGTCGAGGTCGCGGCGGGGGCCGCTTGCTGCGTCGGACGTCGTCATCATCGAGATCGTCCTTTCGGGAGGAGGGGCGGTGAGGCGGCGGGGCGGGGCCGGGTCAGGTGATCCGCCGGCCGCGGCGGCGCACCTGGTGGGTCAGCGGCATGCCGGGGCGGTAGGCGAGGTGGATCGCGGCGGGGGCGTCGAGCACGTGCAGGTCGGCGCGGGCGCCGATCCCGAGGTGGCCGACGTCGCTGCGGCGCAGGGCGAGGGCCCCGCCGCGGGTCGCGGCGCGCACGGCCTCGGCGAGGGAGAGGTGCATCTGCAGCGACGGCGGTCGCGACGCAGAAGCTCATGGAGCTGGTGTAGCTGGTGCCGGGGTTGCAGTTCGAGGCGATCGCGAGGGCGGCGCCGGCGTCGAGCAGCTCCCGGGCCGGGGCGAGCGGGGCGCGGGTGGAGAGGTCGCAGGCGGGCAAGACGGTCGCGACCGTCGGCCCCGTGTCGACGGCGAGGAGGCCGGAGACGCGGCCCGCGGCCCCCTCCGCGCCGGCTCCGTCGGCCGACGGCGCCGCGGCGTCCGCGGGCGCCACGGGCCGGCCGGCGGTCGCGGCGAGCACCTCGATGTCACCCGATGACAGGTGGTTGAGGTGGTCGACGCTGGCGGCGCCGAGCTCGGCGGCGAGCGCGACCCCGCCGCGCGGCCCAGCTGGTTGCCGTGGACGCGCAGGCCGAGGCCCGCGCGGCGCCGGCGCGCGGCACCCGCTCGGACTGGGCGGGGTCGAAGGCTCCCTCCTCGCAGAACACGTCGATCCAGCGCACGTGCGGCGCGACCGCCTCGAGCATCTCCCCCGCGACGAGGTCGACGTACTCCTCGGCCCCGGGCCGGCCGCCCTGGCCGTCGTACTCGGAGGGCACCAGGTGCGCGCCGAGGAAGGTGACCTCGTCGAGCTCCCCGGCCTCGGCGAGCGCGGCGAGGAGGCGGGCGGCCCGGGCCTCGTCGGCGACGGTGAGCCCGTAGCCGGTCTTGGTCTCCAGCGTGGTGGTGCCGCCGGCGGCGGCCTCCGCGAGCCGGGCCCGGACGAGGGTGCGCAGGCGCTCGTCGGACGCCTCCCGGGTCGCCGAGGTGGTCACGCCGATGCCGCCTGCGGCATAGGCCTGCCCCGCCATCCGCGCCTCGAACTCGGCGGCGCGGTCGCCGTCGAAGACGAGGTGGGAGTGGGAGTCGACCCAGCCGGGCGCGCACGGCCCGACCGCCCAGGTCCTCGCTCTCGTCGGCCGACGGGGCCTGCGAGGCGGGGCCGGTCCAGGCCACGCGGCCGTCCTCGATCACGAGCGCCGCCTCGCGCAACACCTGCTCCTCGGTGACCTGCCCGGGGCAGGCGGGGTCGTCGAGGGCGGGGTCGAGAGTCCAGAGCTCGGAGATGCCGGTGAGCAGGGTCGAGGTCATGACGGGCCTCCTCAGTCCCGGCGCACCGGGGTCATCGGGATGCGGACCCCGCGCTCATGGGCGACGTGGTCGGCGCGGGAGTAGCCGGCGTCGACGTGGCGGATCACGCCCATGGCGGGGTCGTTGGTGAGCAGGCGCTCGAGCTTGCGGCGGGCGAGCTCGGTGCCGTCGGCGACGCCGACCTGGCCGGCGTGGATCGAGCGGCCGATGCCGACGCCGCCTCCGTGGTGGATCGAGACCCAGGTGGCGCCGGAGCTGGTGGCGATCAGGGCGTTCAGCAGCGGCCAGTCGGCGATCGCGTCGGAGCCGTCGAGCATCGACTCGGTCTCCCGGTAGGGGGAGGCGACGGAGCCGGAGTCGAGGTGGTCGCGGCCGATGACGATCGGGGCCTTGACCTTCCCGTCGCGCACGAGGTCGTTGAAGAGCATCCCGGCCTTGTGCCGCTCACCGTAGCCGAGCCAGCAGATGCGGGCGGGCAGGCCCTCGAACTCGACGAACTCGTCGGCGGCGTCGAGCCAGCGGTGCAGGTGCTCGTTCTCGGGGAACAGCTCCTTCAGCGCAGCGTCGGTGACCTTGATGTCCTCGGGGTCGCCGGACAGCGCCACCCAGCGGAACGGGCCGAGACCCTCGCAGAACAGGGGTCGGATGTAGGCGGGGACGAAGCCAGGGAACTCGAAGGCGCGATCGTAGCCGGCGTGGCGCGCCTCGTCGCGGATCGAGTTGCCGTAGTCGAACACCTCGGCGCCCTCGTCCTGGAACTCGACCATGGCCTGGACCTGGCGGGCCATCGCCTCGCGGGCCTTCTTGGTGAAGCCCTCCTCGTCGGCGGCGGCCTCGCGCCGCCAGTCCTCGACGGCGACCTCGGTGGGCAGGTAGCTCAGCGGGTCATGGGCGGAGGTCTGGTCGGTGACCACGTCGATCTGCAGGTCACCGGCCTTGTGACGCTCGAGCAGGGCGGGGAAGACGTCGGCCGCGTTGCCGACGATGCCGATCGAGAGGCCGCGCTTCTCGGCCTTGGCGGCGTTCGCGCGGGCGATCGCGTCGTCGAGGTCGTCGGCGATCTCGTGGCAGTAGCGCTTGGCGACGCGGCGCTCGAGGCGCGTGCGGTCCACGTCCACGATCAGGCAGACGCCGTCGTTGAGGGTGACGGCCAGCGGCCGCGCGCCGCCCATGCCGCCGCGACCGCCGGTCAGAGTGATGGTGCCGGCCAGCGTGCCGCCGAAGCGCTTCTGTGCGACGGCCGCGAAGGTCTCGAAGGTGCCCTGGAGGATGCCCTGGGTGGCGATGTAGATCCAGGACCCGGCGGTCATCTGGCCGTACATCATCAGGCCCTCGGCCTCGAGCCGGCGGAACTCGGGCCAGGTCGCCCAGTCGCCGACGAGGTTGGAGTTCGCCAGCAGCGACGCGCGGCGCCCACTCGTTGGTGCGCGCGACGCCGACGGGCTTGCCGGACTGGACCAGCAGGGTCTCGTCGTCCTCGAGGTCCTTGAGGGTGTCGACGATCGCGTCGAAGGCCTCCCAGGAGCGGGCGGCGCGGCCGGTGCCGCCGTAGACGACGAGGTCGTCGGGTCGCTCGGCGACCTCGGGGTCGAGGTTGTTCATGAGCATGCGCGGCGGCGCCTCGGTCTGCCAGGACCTGGCGGTGAGGTCGGTGCCGCGGTCGGCGCGGACGGGGCGGGCTCCGGGGAGGGACATCTTCGGCTCCTGGGTCGAGGGCGGTGCGCCACGGGGGCGGGACTGCTCGGGGTCCCCTCAGGACACCACCGCGTCCCGCTCGGGTCGAGAGTCGCAGAGGGAGTCCCGTCCGGTATACCGGACGTCGCGGGTCTGTTCCTCGGCCCCGGGCCGGCGTGGACCGGGATCGCTGCCGAGGCGCCCGGTCACCTGCCGGTCAGGGGAGCCCCGCCATCTCCGCCCGCCCGCCGAGTCGGCGCGTGATCTCCTCCGCGCCGCTCCTCACGGCGGCGGCGAGGCGCTCGCGCTCGGCGGGGCCGACGCGCGCCTCGACGAAGGTGAGCGCCACGGCGGCGCCGGGCCACCCGGCGTGGTCCCGCACGACGGAGGCGACCGAGCCCATCTCGTCACTGACCTCCCCGGACTCCCTCGCGACCCCCTCGGCGCGCACGGCCGTCAGCGGCTCCCTCAGCTCCTTCGGGGTGGCGGGGCCGGGTGCGCCGGTGCGGGCGGCGAAGTCGGCGGCGGTGCCGTAGAGGGCACGAAGCTGGGGTGCGGGCAGATGGGCGAGGATCGCGCGGCCGCTCGCCGTGAGATGGGCGGGGATCCGCACGCCAACGTCGGTGACGAGGCTCGGCCGGTTCCGGGCGCGCTCCTCGACCACGTAGAGCACGTCGCGGCCGTGCGAAGACCGCGAGATGGCCGCTCTCCCCCACCGCGTCGACCATCCGCTCGACGACCCGCCGGCCGATCCGGGCCAGCGGCTCCTGACGCAGGTAAGCGCCCGAGAGCTCATGGGCCGACGGGCCCAGGCCGTACAGCCGCTCCTGCTCCAGGTGCATCACGTACCCGTGCTCGACGAGCGTCGCCAGCAGGTCGTAGGTGCGTGAGCGGGGCGACTCCAGCTCCTCGGCGATCCGCGCGGCGGCGACGGGTGCGCGGCGCGAGGCGAGGAAGGTCAGCAGACGCGGCGTCGCGTCGGCCGCCGGGACTTTCGGGGTGGGCATGGCCGAAGCATGCCACCGACCGGCGCGTGCGTCAGGGGGCGGGGCCGGCCGCACGGCCGGCTGACGGGGTCGCCGCTCAGCGGCTCGGGGCCTGCTCGTCCGCGCTCTTCCCCTCGGCCGACCGCGCGCGCCGCGCCTCCTTCTCGGCCCGCACCAGCTCCCAGGTGCGCACGAGCCGCGGCAGGGTGATGATCACGAGACCCCCGGCGATGTTCAGCGGGATCACCCAGGCGCACCAGCCCAGCCACTGGAGATAGGTGGTCTCGGCGCCGGCGTGCATCGCCGCGAAGATCACCGCGGAGCTCAGCGCGCCGTGGAACATGCCCAGCCCCACCACCAGCGACCCGGAGATGAGAGAGTTCGCGAGGGTCGCTATGCCGTCGCTTGAGCCCTGGCTCATCCTCGTCACCAGCGTGATCGTGAAGCCGGCGAGGATCGCGAGGGAGGCCGTCTCGAGTGTGAGGCCGGGCTCCATGTACTGCGTGGTCGACTCCAGCAAGACGTCCTCGAAGCGAGGGAACGCCGCGACGACCAGCCAGGCCAGCGCCCAGCCGCCGGCGAGGTTGGTCACCAGCGTCACGGCCCACAGCCGCAAGAGTCGCCACCAGGTGCCGTGCCCGGCCACGATGGCGTTGATCGGGACCAGGAACTCCTCGGTGAACAGCTCCGAGTGCGCCAGCCGCGGCGCGTACAGCCCCACGCCGAAGGCGAGTCCGCCCAGCGACTTCGAGCCGGTCGCGTCCATCACCGCGAGCATCGCCAGCAGGCCCAGCCCGACGTCGATGCCGCCGAACAGCCCGGTCACCGCGAGGGCACGCCAGGTGCGGTTCAGCCGGTTCGCGCCCTCGGTGACGGTGTTCTCGAACTCCTGGACGAGGGCGTCCTCGACCGCGTGGTCGCTCGCGCCGAGACGTCGGCGCTCCTCGGTCTGGCCCGGACGGTCGCTGCGTGCCATCGTGACTCCTCGATGTGGATCCCGTGCTCCGGCACGGTGCCATGATGGAGCGAACCTACCCCTTGGAGAGCCGACGAGGAGCCCTCGATGACGACCTCTTCCACCCCCGCGTCCGTGTGGACGGGCCGGCACGACGGCGACGGCCCGGAGCATGCCCGCTGGCATCAGGCGGTGCGGGTCGTGGAGACGGGAACGCCCGGCGGCGCGGCGGGTGCGGCGGGAGCGGCGGGAGCGGCGCCGGGTGCGCCCGGCGCCGGCTCCCGGACCCGGCCGCGGACCACGTGGCGGCCGCTCGGGTTCCGCTCCGACGAGGGGGTGCGGCGCAACCGCGGTCGCGTCGGCGCGGTCGACGGTCCCGCGGCCCTGCGCCGCGCGCTCGCACCGCTCGCCCTGCACGGGCCGCTCGCGCACGGCGAGGTCCAGTCGCACGACCTGGGCGATGCGGAGACCGTCGGCGAGGACCTCGAGGCGGGGCAGGCCGCGGCCGCAGCGCTGACCGCGCACGGCCTGGACCGGGCCGGATCGCGCCTGACCGTGGTGCTCGGCGGCGGGCACGAGACCGCCTGGTCCTCCTATCTGGGGCTGATGGGCTCCGGCTTCGGCCCGCGGGCCGGGCAGCGCTGGGGCGTGCTGAACCTCGATGCGCACTTCGACCTGCGCAGCGAGCCGCGACCCACCTCCGGCACGCCCTTCGCGCAGATGGCCGAGGCGGAGCACGCCGCGGGCCGGGAGGCGCGCTATGCGGTGCTCGGGATCGCGGAGCCCTCGAACACGGGGACGCTGTTCGCCCGGGCGCGGGAGCTGGGCGTCACCTGGTGGACCGACGAGCAGTGCCTCGCCGCCGGCGCCGAGGGGATCACCCGCTTCGTGGAGCAGTTCGCCGCAGAGCTCGACCTCCTCTATCTGACGATCGACCTCGACGTGCTCCCGGCCGCGGTCGCGCCGGGCGTCTCGGCGCCGGCCGCGCACGGGGTGCCGCCGCCGCTGATCGCCGCGGCCGTCCGCACTGCGGCGGGCTCCGGGAAGCTGGCACTGCTGGACGTGGTCGAGCTGAACCCGTCCCTCGACATCGACTCCCGCACCGCCCGCACCGCCGCGCGGCTCATCGACGACGCGGTGCGCACGGTGACCGGCGCGAGCGCCTGAGCTCCCCGTCCCTCGCCCCTGCAGGCTCCCCAGCTCCCCAGCTCCCCAGCTCCCCAGCTCCCCAGCTCCCCAGCTCATGGTCGCCCGATGGCGCAGGGCGTACCAGTACGCCTGTATAGGCGTAGCGGTACGCCACACGCCATCAGTCGACCACGAGACTCCGCCCTCGCGCCGGTGCGGAGCACGGCGCGCGGGGCTCGTCGTGCAGGGTCCTCTCGTGGCGGGCTCGGGGGAAAGGGCGTGAGGTCCGGCAGTGGAGGGACGTCGCGGCGGTGCAGCGGCACCGCCGGCGCGGCCTCACAGCACCAGCGTCCCGACCAGAGTCACCGCGGCGACGCCCGCGAGCGGCGCCGCGAACAGCAGGGTCAGCGTCGAGGGGCGCGCCTTCGCCGAGAGCGGCCCGCCGAGCACGCCGCCGACGGCGGAGCCGGCCGCGAAGATCAGGGTGGTCGCCCAGTCGACCTGCACGTCGGTGCCGAGGCGGGCGAGCAGGCTGGTGGCGGTCGCGATGATCATGACCAGCAGGCTCGTGCCGGAGGCACGGCGCATCGCGAGCCCCAGCGCGATCACCAGCATGGGCACGACGATGAACCCGCCGCCCACGCCGAAGAAGCCGGTGAGGAAGCCGGTGAGCGAGGCGGCGGCGATCACGGAGCCCCACCGCGGGGAGGGCGGCGCGGCCGGGGCGAACGGCAGGTCGGGCTCGCCGTGATGGTGCTGCAGCCCGTCGGCCGTCTCGACCGTGTCGGGGCCGGGCTGGTCCAGGACGGGGTCGTCGTGGGAGGCGATGGGGGCGTCTCCGTCGGCGAGCGCGACGGTGCCGAGCGCGGCGGCCTCCGCGTCCTCCGTCCGACGGGTGCGCAGGCCTCGGCGCAAGATCGCCGCGGCGACGACCGCGAGCATGACCCCGAACAGGGTCAGCAAGACATCGGGCGGGACCAGGGCCGACAGCCGCGAGCCGAGGACGGCGCCGACCACCGACACCCCCGCGAACACGAGCCCCGCCCGCCACTCCACGTTCCCGCCGCCGCGCATGGTGGGGCAGGCTCGCCAGCGCCGTGATCAGCACGATCACGAGGCTCGAGGCGGTCGCGGCATGCGGCGGCATGCCCAGCAGGAACACCAGCACCGGCACCGCGAGGATCCCCCCGCCCGCACCGAGCGCCCCGACCACGATCCCGACCCCGAGGCCGACGCCGATCGCGAGCAGGACGAGCTCCATCGGGGGTCTCCTTCGGGCGGGGGCGCGGGCCGGCTCATCGTATCCGCGGGGAGGGGCAGGGCGCGGGCCTGCGGCGATAGACTCGCACCACCCCTCGGAGAGGAGCGGACATGATCCCGGACCCGCGCACCGGCACCCCGGCGCCGCTGGACCCTGCCTCGCCCGCGATGGGCGAGCGGATCGTGGAGGCGTGGCGGCGCGGCGCGCTCGTGCTCCCGCTCGGGGAGGACGACGCCACTCCCCTGCGCCTGCCCGGCCTGCACAGGTCCGCCCTGCCTCCCTCCCTCTCGGGCCAGGCGCGGGTGTCGCTGGCCGGGGTGGGCGAGCGCTTCGCCGCCTGGCGCGTGACCCCGCAGGAGAACGCGCCGCTCATCGTGCGGATCGCGCATGTCGCTCCCGAGGAGCCGCACCAGGACCTGGGCCACGAGATCGCGGCGCTGACCCTGATCCCGCCGGAGGCCGGCCCCGCTCCGATCGCCGTGCACGACGACGCCGCGACCAGCCCGCTCGGCCACCCCTGCGTCGTCACCACCGAGATCCCGGGCGTGGCCGCCGCGCCCGAGGCCTGGACGGGCGCGCACCTGCGCTCCCATGCCCGGCTCCTCGCCCGCCTCCACGCCGTGCCCGCCCCGGGCCGCGGGCCGGTGAGCTTCGGGGAGGACCCGTGGGCGGCGGTCCCCGTCGGCCCCCAGGCGCCGCTGCCCGAGGTGGAGGCCGAGGTCGAGTCCTGGCGCGCCCGGCACGGCGCGCCGCTCGCCGAGCACGGGCTCGAGCCCTTCCTCGAGGCGGCGCTCGCCCGCATCGCCGGCATCGAGGACCAGATCGCGCGCCTGGACGGCTTCGCGCTCTGCCACGGCGACCTGTGCTCGACGAACATCCTGTGGGACGGCATCGACCCGTCGACCGGCCTGCCGCGCGTGCAGTACATCGACTACGAGTGGGCGCAGGGCGACGACCCCGCCCGCGATCTCGCGATCATCGGCGGTCCCGTGCACGGCGGGCCCTGGTACGTGCCGCTCGCGGAGGAGCAGGTGACGGCCTTCGTCGACGAGTACGTGCGGGCGCGCGGCGAGCTCGGCGAGGTGCCCGCGGGGATCGCCGACGTCGGTGCGGCCGCGCGAGCGGATGCGGGCGTGGACCGCCTACGAGCGCACCGCGATGCTCGTGCACGTCGCCTCGCGCGCCGCGACCCGCGCCTCCCACCGCCAGGTGCCGCCGGTGCCGCAGAGCACCCTCGCCGCGGAGCTCGGCCTGGACGGCTGAGCCGCCCGCCGCGCCCTGCGGCTGTCCTCCCCACCACATCGCCCACCTGCACAGTGGCGCGATCACGTCACCCTCTGCTTACGGTGGGCCCATGAGCGACTTCGTGAAGAACGCACCGAACGCCCCCAAGGGGCACATCGCGGCCGAGGCCGCGGGCCTGCGCTGGCTCGCCGAGCCCGGTGCCGTCCCCGTGGTCGAGGTGCTCGAGGAGGAGAAGGACTCCCTGCGCCTGGCGCGCCTGGAGCCCGTCGGCCCGACCCCCGAGGCGGCCCGCGAGTTCGGCCGACGCCTCGCCCGCCTGCACGACGCCGGCGCGCCCGGCTTCGGCTGGTCCCCCGCCGACCCCGCCTTCTTCGGCCCGCTGGAGAACCCCTTCCCCGTCTCGACCCGCGTCGAGGAGGAGTTCGCGGTGTACTGGGCCGAGGAGCGGTCGCGCCCCCTGGCCGACAAGGTCACCCGCGGCCTCGGCGCCGACGGGCACGACACCGTCGACGAGGCGATCGACGTGATCGCCGACGGCGCCTACGACGGCATCAGCGGCCAGGGCACGGAGGAGCCGAGCCGCGTGCACGGCGACCTGTGGTCCGGGAACCTTATGTGGACGGCCGACGGGGTGACCCTTATCGACCCCTCCGCGCACGGCGGCCACCGCCTCGAGGACCTCGCGATGCTCTCCCTCTTCGACGCCCCGCACCTCGAGGAGATCTTCGACGGCTACACCGAGGAGCACCCGCTGCCCGGCGACTGGGAGCAGGACCTGCCCGCGCACCTCTTCTTCGGCCTGCTCGCCCACGTGCACCTCTTCGGCGAGGCGTACGTGGACCAGGCGATCTCCACCGCCGGGGCGATCATCGCCCGGGCGGACGAGCTGGGGTTCTGAGCCTCATCCCTCGCTCATCGCGAGTGGGCGGGGGTCGTGATCGCAAGGCAGACGGGGAACTGCGGCGACCCGCTGCTCGGCACGCCCCCTCCATCGCATCCCGCACCGGGATCCTGCAGCGACGCCGCCAGGGGCGCAGCGAGGCGAGCGGGAACCGACGGTGGATGGATTCCTACGCCGTCGACCTGATCGTCCATCGCTGGAGCCAGGCCAGAACACAGGGCCGCGATGCCCGCCTGACCGAGGCCGAGCTCGCGCTGGTCGACGCCGCGGTGGACGGCTGGGGCGAGCATGCCTACGCCCCCGGCGTCTTCGGCGCGCCCGTGGACGTGCCCGCCGGGGCCGACGGGCAGACCCGGGTGCTCGCGAGGACCGGCCGCCGCGGCTGACCCGCATCGGCCAGCCCCGGCCGCCACGTCTGCCCTCACGCCGAGCGGTGCATCTGGACCGCTATGACCTGCACATAGCGGTCCACATGCACCACTCGGCGTCGGAGAAGGGCGCCGACGCATTCGGGAGGCGTGCACCGACGCGATCGAGACGTGGCCTCGTGTCGGAATGAGTGGCCATTCCGGCACAAGGCCACGTCTCGATGGAGGTCCTGGGGGTCTGCCCCCGGCCCGGTGGTCGCGGTTCAGCGGCGTGGGCTCAGTGGTCGTGGCCCTCGTGACCCTCCTCGGCGCCGCCGGCATCGCTGGCGCCGTGGTCGTGGCCCTCGTCGGCGTGGTCGTGGCCCTCATGGCCCTCCTCGCCCTTCGACTCGCTCGCGCCCGGGGAGACCTCGTACTCGCCGGAGGCGGTGCCGGTGGTCACCTGGATCTCGTGCGGGACGACGGGCAGGTCGAGCTCGCGGTAGACCTCGCCGCTGGCGACGTCGACCATGCTGAGCTTCTTCGCCTCGGGGTCGACGACGAAGGCGGTGCCGTCGGCGACCGAGAGCATCGGGCCGGCCTCCTGCCAGTTCTCGCCCTCCTCCCACTCACCGGTCACGGGGACCTCGTGGAGGATCTCGCCGCTCTCGGGGTCCAGGATGTTCAGCTCCCCGTCGTAGGTGAGCACGAGCGCCTCGCCGTCGGGCCCGCGGTCGAGGCCGCGGAACCAGTACGGGGAACCGAGGTCGATGAGTCGCTGGGTCGCGTCGCGCGTGTCGATCAGCGCGATCTCCGTGGGGCGCTCGATGCCGCCGGCGGGCTCGGCCTCGACCTTGTGGTCCGCGAGCACGATCGGGGAGTCCTCGTGGCCCTTCTGATTGCCGGAGCGCTGGTAGTCGCCGTCGATCGCGACCTTGTGGAACTCGCCGTCGCGGTAGATCACCGAGCCGTTCTCGCAGCCCAGCGAGATCACGTCGCCGGCCTCGGTGGGCTTCGCGGCGGCCTCGCCGTGCACGCCGGGGCAGTCGTCGGTCTCGGCGACGACCTTGCCGTCGGCGTCGAGGACCTGGACGGTGCCGCGCGCATCCTCGGTGCCCTGGGTGGTGAGCGACCCGCCGTCGGACAGCGGCACGGCGACGCCGTGGTGCGGGTCCTCGGTCGCGGTCTCCTCGAGCACGTCGAGCTGGCCCTCGCCGAGGGCGGTGGGGTCGATCAGGGTGATGTCGCCGGTGCCGTCGGCGAAGATCGCGGTGCGGTCGCCGTGAGGGACGACGTGGCCGGGCATCGGCGCCTCGACGGAGAGGTCGGTGAGCGCCGGGTCTTGGACGTAGTAGTGGAAGTGGTCGCCATGGCCCTGGGCGAGCAGGCCGGTGTCGTACATGGTCACGGCGTCGGACGCGCTGACCGCGACGTGGCGACCGTCGCCGGCCGGGTTCAGCCGCACGTAGCCCTCAACGGGGGTCTCGTTCAGCACGGAGCCGTCGGCCGAGTCGAGGGTGAAGACGCCACCCTCATGGGCGAGGACGATCCGGGGGCTGAGCGCGCCGACCTCGGTGCGGTCCGAGGACGGGGACTCGGCGGCCCCGGCCCCGTCCCCCCGCCGTCGGAGGCTCCCCCGTCGACGCCCGAGCCGCAGGCGGCGAGTGCGAGCACGCCCGCCCCGAGGAAGGCGGCGCCGCGCCGCTTCATGACAATGCTTCTCATCAGGTGCATGCCAGGAAGCTACCAGCAAATGAGAATCTCTCGCAATTGGGGACGTATGGCACGCGGCACCCAGAGCCGGGCGTCACCCCGTGGTCGCGAGCTCGGCGACCTGGCCGCCCGTCCGCTCCAGCCCTAGACCTCCGACCCGACTCCACTCCGGGGCTCAATGCGCCGAGGCCTCACGCCCCTGCATCGGCACCCCCCGAACATCATCCCGACAGGAACGGGACTGATGCGCGATCAGGTGCCAGCTGGGGTTAGGCCGCCAGGTTGACGGTCGGGTCGCGATCACGGCGAGCTTCTGGCCAGGCTGACGGTCGGGTCGCGATCACGGCGAGCTTCTGGCCAGGTTCACGGTTCCTCGCGACGCGGACGACGTCGTCCCGGAACTCCGGGGGATGGGGAGCAGGCATGGTGCACATCCTTCCCTGCAACGCTCACCAGCGCCACGGATCATGTGACACCTACACGTGCGTCAGTCCCGCCCCCGGCCTCACGCCTCCACGCCACCGTCGACAACGTCATGACCAACTACACTTAGGAGACACGCCCTAGCATTTGCTTCAACTCGGCGTGTCTGTGCTTTATCCTCGCGCTCAAGTTGCCATTGCTATGAATAAGGAGACACGCTGTGCCACGTCCTCGATGCGGAACCACATGAGCGGTTCCGGCGAGGACCGCAAACCGGGGCTCAAGCCTTGCGCTAGCCTCAAAGAGTTCCGGGATGAGGCTGATCTCCGCCCGCCTTCTTGGGAGGTGGTGCGGGCCCGCTTGCGCCCCTACCAGCAGGATGCTGTCCAGACAGCCGAGACCTTCCTTGAGGCCTGCGACCCTGACGAGTCGCGAAGCTTCCTCCTCACAATGCCGACCGGTAGTGGCAAGAGCGGCGTGATTGCCTACCTCGCTCAGCGGCACGCGCGGGGCGGCGGCGTCCTGCTGCTCTGCCCCTGGGACGCGCTTGCCACGCGGCTGGGCTCCGATGTCGAAGAGAGGTTCTGGCGCCACGCTCGGATCGACTCCGACGCCATGGTCCCGGTCACGCGGATCTTGCCCTCGAACGCCGAGGCGGTCTTGGAGGCCAGCGAGGGCGCCCCGGCCGTTTGGGTTATGACCCTGGCGGCGCTACAGCAGTTGACTCCCCAGCTCTCGGCCCGACTAAGATCAAGGCTCGAGCTCGTGATCGTCGATGAGGGTCACTACGAGCCGGCGGTGACGTGGGCGCGCGCCGTGAGGTCTCTGGCCCGTCCCACACTGATCTTCACCGCGACGCCTTTCCGCAATGACCGCAAGTACTTCGCGATCGAGCCGAGCAATTCCTTCCACTACCCGGTCGGCACGGCGATCGAGGAGGGCTGGTCGCGGCGTCCAAATTTTGATGTTATCGATGGCGAGACGATTGACGAATTCGGTCGATCCCTCACGCGCTATATCGACGCGCACATGGTCGACGACGACCGAGTGGTCGTGCGGCGCGCGACCCAACAGGACGTGCGCGATATGGTGACTGCGCTCCGCGCGGCAGGCGCGAGCGCGATAGGGATCCATCAGCGGTTCTCTCAGCAGGACGCGGCGGCGGGGCTACTGCATCGCGTCCCGGCCGGGCATCACGCCCGGTATTGGGTGCATCAGAACAAGCTCATCGAGGGCATCGATAACGGTTCGTTCCGAGCACTTGCCGTGTACGCACCGTTTCGCAATCATCGGGCGCTCGTCCAACAGATCGGTCGGGTCCTCCGTGACCCGCAGCGGAACCCGGAGGCGAGAGTGCTTGCCCCTGATGCGGCGTCCCTCAAGCGTGCGTGGGAAGCGTTCGTAGCCTTCGACGAGGTCAACGATGTGTCGACCACCCCGGTCGCTGCGATCGTCGATGTGGCACGCCAGGTCTCCGGCTACGTCGGCGGAGCGTTCCGCAGTCCGCTCAGCCCGGACGACCTTGCCGAATCCGAGATCCGATTGCCGACTGCGGTGACGGCCTGCCTCGCACCGGCGAACGTGAGCGATCCGTTCGCGGATCTCACGGCGCTCGTCGAGCAGTCTCTCGAGCACCGAGACGCAGAGCTTGTTGGTCCTCGATTCGGAAGGGATCAATCTGAAGAGTTTCCGGATGCCCACTGGGCTCTACAGCTCCACGTCGTCGCCCGACAGTCGCCGCTTTTAGCCGAGTCGGCATTCGTTGATTCCGGGCTCGGCTTCACTTTCTTTGCGGTCGTCGGTCGGCGCGTCTACGTGCAGTCGACGGTGGCCCACGACCTCGCTACGCGGGGCTACAACGTCTTGCCGGCGGCAGACCTCCGCCAGGCGTTCGACGAGACGCGCAACCGCTTTACCCGTGTCACGCTTCAGAACTCCGATCTATCACTAGTCGCTGAACGCTCACGGTCGCAATCGGCAAACTCCCTAATCGACCTCTCTCCTGACCTCGGAGATTACTTCAAGGCACCCTCGACCATCTCGGGTAAAGCGCGCTCAGTTGCCACTGCAGGATCCCGGAGTAGCGATCGCGTCGTCTCACGTTATGTGGGATTCACCAATGGTCGAGTTCGAGAGGATGGTCGCCTCGATGTGTCCAACTACCTTCGTTGGCTTCGCATGGTTGACGAGCAGTTGAACCGTGGCGCGGCGGTACTGCGCCGATCTTCGATCGGTACGCGGAACCTTTCGAATGCGAGAAGCCGGTCGCACGAAACGTCCTCATCGACTTCCCTGGCATGGCCAACTACGTCGATGACGCCGGCCGTTCGCTCGTGTTGGAGGACGTGTGCGTCGATGTCGTCGATGGAGCGTTCGCTCTGACGCTCGAAGGCAGTTCACGCTCGTTCCCCGCCCGCATCTCCTGGACGGGCACGCGCTACGAACTACGATGCGACGAGATCGACACCGCCTACCGGCGCGCGGATGAGCGTTCGGCAACGTTCTCAGCAGAGGTGTCCGAAAAGCAAGCGTTCCGCGTGATCGTTACGGATGGTCCGAAAGAGGATCAGCCTCTTGTATTCTATGTGAATTCCGGATTCTTCCGCCCCCGCGTCAGTCTGGCGCTCGACGATCGAACGGCGGGAGTCTCCTTGAACCAGCCGCTTGGGACGGACAAGTTCACCGGCGTCACCTCCGAGAAAGGTGGCCTGCGGTCAGGGCCTGCCTGGGAGCCCGGCGACCTCTTCGCATTTATCTGCGACAGCGTTGCTAAGGGGAATTTGCTCGGTCGGCAGATCTCCACGGACGCGATCCTGGTGTGCGATGACGACGCCCGGGAGACCGCCGACTTCTACCTTGTCGATCCGACCGCGCGACGTCTCACGGTCATCCACGCGAAGGCGAAAGACTCCACTTCGCCGGGGTACGGAGCATCGGGTCTTCACGACGTCATCGCACAAGCCCAGAAGCACCTCGGAACGATCAGGCCGGGAGCAGAGGGCTTCAACAGTAGCGCCGTCGCGGTGCGGTGGTCGGCAAACTGGAACGCGAGCGTTAGTGGTGGCGGTATCTCGCGCCTGAGGTCCACACACACCGCTGAGGAGGCCGCAGGCGCGGCCTGGGCGGCACTGCGAGACCCCAGCTACGAGCGCGAAGTGCTGGTAGTCGCGTCAGGCATCCTCAGTAAGCAGGAATTCATCGCCAACGCGAGAAAGCCGCGGCCTCAGGCCCTCCAGGCCCTCTATCTGATGCAGGCCGCGTGGTCGGCCGTCGGCTCGATCGGGGCGCGGCTCCGGATAGTGGTGAACCCGTGACCATGATGCCCGTCGGTGAGTACACAGGCCGATTTAGATTAGGCACGCCTTCTGAGGCTCCGGCGGATCGCTGTCCAAGGAGCGCGCGATTGGTACCAGGCTGAGCCACCCTGGAATCGACCCGGGCCCCTGAATCGCCCAGGGTCTGGTGGAGGCTCTGATCCCACGGGAGGATGGGGATCATGGCGGCACCGAGGAAGTACCCCGATGAGCTTCGGGAGAGGGCCTCGAGGATGGCCGTGGACGCGCGGCAGTATCCAGCAACGAAGTCAGGCACGTTCCGTCGTGTGGGCGAGCGGCTCGGGATCAATCCCGAGACTCTGAGGAACTGGGTCGGGCAGGCCGAGATCGACGAGGGCCATCGGCCTGGGACCACGACGAGTGACGCCGAACGACTCGCTGAGCTGGAGAAGGAAATGCGTGAGTCGCGCCGGGCTAACGCGATCTTGAGGTCGGCCTTGGTTTTTTCGCGCGGAGCTCGACCGCCCACAGCGTTGATCGTGAAGTTCATCGACCAGCACAAGCACGAGTTCGGTGTCGAGCCGATCTGCCGCACGCTCACCGCGGCGGGCACCCTGATCGCGCCGAGCACCTACTATGAATCGGCCCAGGTTCTCTGCCGCTACTTTGTGGGTGCGGGCTCTCGGGTGGGGGCCTCGTAGTGCGCCGTCTCGGTCTCTACTTGGGTGAGCATCGCGAGGGAGCCGTGGAGGCGTCGGTTGTTGTTCCAGTCGACCCAGCCGGCGGGTCGCGAACTCAACGTCTGCGAGGGTCAGGAACGGGCCGTGGTGGAAGACGGTGGTGCGGATGCATTCGGTCTTGTAGAGCCCGTTGATCGTTTCCATCAGCGCGTTATCGAAGGCGTCGCCGACGGTCCCGATCGGCGGGGCGATGCCCTCGAGGGCGAGGTGCTCGGTTAGTCGAATGGCGGTGTATTGCGATCCGGCGTCGCTGTGATGGATCAAGTTCCCTGGTGAACCTGGGTTTCCTTCCCGTTCTCGTTGTCACAGCGCGATGCGCGGCGGGGTCATGACCAGGTCGACCTTCTTCGACGTTGAGGCGTGCCAGCCGACGATCCGCTGGGCGAAGACGTCCACGACGAGGGCGACATAGACGTACCCCGCGCAGGTGCGGACGTAGGTGAAGTCCGTGACCCACACTCGGTTCGGGGCGGTAGCGATGAAGTCGCGATTCAGCAGGTCACCGGCTCGCTTCCCGTCAGGATCGGCAATCGTCGTGCGGAGCTTCTTGACGCGCCTGACGCCCTCGAGGCCCAGGGTCCGCATCGCCCTGTCTACCGCGCCACGGGACGTGCCGGCGAAGCCTTCCTGGCGGCGGAGCAGGACGACCCGCTTCCGCCGCCCGTCGAGGCCCTCCGGCGTCATCTGAACCTACCCGGTGACGGGGTTGGCCCTCCAGGCGAGGTCGCGGATCCTGACTTCGAGCAGGGCGTCTGTAACGGTGCGGGCAGCGATGCGGGCCGGTCGCTTCCAGGACCGGCTGGTGCGTGCAGCGATCGCAAGGCCCTGCCGGCGCAGGACGCGGAGGATCGACTCGACTGCATAGCCCTCGGCGCGCATCTCGTCGATGAGGGCCAGGATCAGCGGTTCTGGGGGTCGAGCTCCCCCGCGAAGAAAATTGAGGCCCGGCGGAGAATCTCGTTGTCCTCGCGCGACCGCTCGTTCTCGGTTTTACTCGCTTGACCTCGGCAGACTCCTCGCTCGTGATGCCGGGGCGGGTTCCGTCATCGACCTCGGCCTGCGCGAGCCAGCGCCGGACGGACTCCCGCGAGACGCCTTCCTGCCGAGCCACCGCGGTGACTGCGTCGGCCAGGGTGGGGTACTCCTGGAGGTGCTCCCTGGCGAGCCGCACGCACCTCGCGCGCGGCTGGGGATCGATCGTCGCCGGCATGCTGTCCATCCTTCCGGACTCACACAGCAGCGGCATCAAACCTGCGCCGATTCATCCTGTCGACGAAGTCGGATACTGCCATCCGTGCGGCCCTGCACAGGAAGCCACGAGTTCACCAGGAGATCGCCACCACTCTCCTCTCCCTCGCGCCTCTTGCGCTCGGCTACAGCCTTATCACCGAGAGCTTCTGGGCCGCGTGTCTCATGGCGGCCATCGTGTGCAAGCATCTACATGGCGGCGCGGCCTGTGATCGAGAAGGCCGAGGCCGCATCACGACGACGGTGATGGAAACGCCCGAAAGCGGCGTCGACACCCGTCGGTCGCCAGGGCGGCATCGACTGGAGCACCGGCAACCGCTATCGCGATAGCGGTCGCCGGTGCTCCATCGATGTGCAAGGCGGCTCCGACGCACCACCAGGTATCGGCTCCCAACTCTGCCCGGCGGGCAAGAGCCTCCGTGGGGCCAGGCCCGGCGGGGCTCAGATCACGCCGAAGGCGATCATCGCGTCGGCCACCTTGCGGAAGCCGGCGACGTTCGCGCCGAGCACGTAGTCGCCGGGGCGACCCATGTCCTCGGCGGTCTCGAGGCAGGTGGTGTGGATGTTCTTCATGATCTGCGTGAGGCGCTCCTCGGTGTGCTCGAAGCTCCACGCATCGCGGCTCGCGTTCTGCTGCATCTCGAGCGCGCTGGTCGCGACGCCGCCGGCGTTCGCGGCCTTACCGGGGCCGAAGGCGACCTCGGCCTCGCGGAACACGGTGACGGCCTCGGGGGTGCAGGGCATGTTCGCGCCCTCGGAGACGGCGAGCACGCCGTTCTTCACGAGGGTCCGAGCGGCGTCCGCGTCGAGCTCGTTCTGGGTGGCGCTGGGCAGGGCGATGTCGGCCGGGACGTCCCAGACGCCGCCCTTGACGAAGCGGGCGCCCTCGCCGCGGCGATCGGCGTACTCGTGGATGCGGCCGCGCTCGACCTCCTTGATCTGCTGGAGCGGCTCGAGGTCGATGCCGTTCTCGTCGACGACGTAGCCGGAGGAGTCCGAGGCGGTGATCGGGAGGCCGCCGAGCTGGCGGGACTTCTCGATGGCG
The DNA here is from genome assembly GCF_038396325.1 of Brachybacterium sp. GPGPB12. Taxonomy (NCBI): domain Bacteria; kingdom Bacillati; phylum Actinomycetota; class Actinomycetes; order Micrococcales; family Dermabacteraceae; genus Brachybacterium; species Brachybacterium sp. GPGPB12. The sequence goes on from NZ_CP149573.1 coordinate 2,229,985, forward strand.
TAGAGGGCGACGTTGCCGGAACCGGAGACGGCGACGCGACGGCCCTCGAAGGACTTCCCGCGGGCCTTGAGCATCTCGTCGGCGAAGATGGCCGCGCCGTAGCCGGTGGCCTCCTTGCGCACGAGCGAGCCGCCCCAGTCCAGGCCCTTGCCGGTGAGCACGCCGGCCTCGTACTTGTTGGTCAGGCGCTTGTACTGGCCGAAGAGGTAGCCGATCTCGCGGGCGCCCACGCCGATGTCGCCGGCGGGGACGTCGGTGTACTCGCCCATGTGGCGGTGCGGCTCGGTCATGAAGGACTGGCAGAAGCGCATGACCTCGCCGTCGCTGCGGCCGTGCGGGTCGAAGTCGGAGCCGCCCTTGCCGCCGCCGATGGGCAGGCCGGTCAGGGAGTTCTTGAAGATCTGCTCGAAGCCGAGGAACTTCACGATGCCGAGGTTGACGCTCGGATGGAAACGCAGGCCGCCCTTGTAGGGCCCGAGAGCCGAGTTGTACTCGACGCGGAAGCCGCGGTTGACCTGCACGTTCCCCTCATCGTCGACCCACGGGACGCGGAAGATGATCTGGCGTTCGGGCTCGCACAGGCGCATGAGGATCCCGTGGTCCTGGTACTCGGGGTGCCGGGCCTGGACGACCTCGAGAGACTCGAACACCTCCCGGACGGCCTGGTGGAACTCGGGCTCGCCGGGGTTGCGGCGGAGCACACGGTCGAAGGTGTCCTGGAGCGTCGAGTCGAGCATCGCAGTCCTTTCAGGGGCCCGAAGGCCCGGCGTCGCGGGACCCTCGAGATCGGAGGGCGGAGCGGGGCCAGCGTAGCGGCACCGCATCGAGCGGTCACGGGACGTTCGGTGAGTGAACATGCACGTGCCTGTCTCGCCATGCATCGGCGAGACGGGGGTCACAGCCGAGCGTCGTCGCGACGACCCTCGAGGGCCTTCTCGTAGGCGGCGAGGGTCTCGTCGTCGAAGAGGACCAGGCGCAGCTCCCAGTCCCCGCCGAGCCGCGACGCGGTCTCGCGCAGGCTCTCGATCGCGATGCGTGCGGCGCGGTCGAGGGGGAAGCGGTAGGCGCCGGTGGAGATCGAGGGGAAGGCGAGGCGGGAGAGGCCGTGCTCGTGCGCGACCTCGAGGCGGCGCCGGTAGCAGGAGGCGAGCTCGGCGTCGCGCCGGGCGCGACCGGCCCCGTCGGCGTGGGCAGACCAGACGGGGCCGACGGTGTGGAGGACGTGCGGGACGGGCGGCTCGTGCCCGCCGGTGAGCTTCGCGTCGCCGGTCTCGCAGCCGTCCAGCGTGCGGCATTCGGCGAGCAGGCCGGGGCCGGCGGCGCGGTGGATCGCGCCGTCGACCCCGCCGCCGCCGAGGAGGGTGGAGTTCGCGGCGTTGACGATCGCGTCGACGTCGGTCACGCGGGTGATGTCGCCGCGGTGAAGGGTGATCAGCGGGGCTCCGTCGGCGATCGTCATGATGCTCCTCCTCGGTGCGTGCTCTGCGTGTCGGGCCGGGCGCTCAGGACGCCGGCGGCTCCTCGCCGAGCGCGAACTCGCGCACCTGCACCCAGTTCCCGCCGTCATTCTCCTCGGTCACGCGCAGGCGCGCGGCCCGGGTCGCGACGGGGGCGTCGAGCGTGACCTCGACCAGCGGGGAGCCGTCGGTGCTCGCCACCTCGGTCCAGCTCTCCCCGTCGGCCGACAGCTCGAGCACGCCGTGCTGGATCTGGTCGCCGGGGGTGTCGTCGCTGCGCGCCATCTGCACGCGCGCGAAGGTGATCTCGTGGCTCTCCTCGAGGTCGATGCGGATCTCGTCGCCGACCGCGGGGGCGCCGTCGGACCAGAAGAAGGTCGAGAGGGCCCCGTCGGCCATGCGCTCGGGGGCATAGTCCTGGTAGGTGTCGAGGGTCGTGGTGGCGGTGGCGGGCAGGCCGCGGAAGGGCAGCGACGGATCGTCCGGGAGCACCTCGCGCAAGACCTCCCAGGCACGGGCGGCGAAGGTCTCGAACAGCCCGGCGGCGACGACGGGGACGATCTGGTCCTCCCGGTACACCCCGTCCTCGCGCTGATCGGGGACGGTGGCGCGGCCGGCGAGCGCGAACTGCTCGGCCGCCCGGGCCGCCGCCTCGGAGGCGGCCTCGTGCTCGCCGGCCTGCGGCGCGGCCATCATCTGGTGCTGGGCGAGGAGGCCCTCTGCCCACTGGGCGCCCGCGACGATCCACGGCGCGACGTCCTCGAAGAAGCCCTGCTCGGCCATGCCCGCGAGGGAGTCCTCGAGGCCCGTGATCGTCGTCAGGCGCTCGACCAGCGCGATGCCGTCGGCCCCTCCCTCGGCGCTCGCCTCCCAGTACGCCTCGAGATCCTCCTCGAGCGCGGGGGCGAGCGGGGAGCCGGCGCGGTAGGGCCAGTTCTGGTGCAGGTCCGCGAAGACGCGCAGGTCGGAGCGGATCTGCTCCTCGGGGCCGGCGAGCTCGTCGACGACCGCGTCCCAGGACTCGGCCGCGTCGTAGACGGGCGGGTTCCAGCAGTAGTCGGCGTAGTTCCCCAGCGAGATCAGCGAGGCGTAGGGCTGGATCATCGGGTTGGCGGTGAAGCCGGCGAGGTGCTCGTGGAGGGTCGGCGCGCGGCCCTCGAGGGGGTTGAGGAAGAGCCGTGCGCGTCGGCCGTCGTTGACCGGGAAGTTGTCCCAGATGTAGAGGTGCTCCGTCCGGTACGACTCCACGGCCGCGACCACGGACTCCTCGGTGACCGAAGGCGAGAAGACCCCCTCTCCGGTCCACTGGACGCGGATCGCGGGGTCGATGCCCTCGCCGAAGGCGGTCTTGTAGTCGCTGGGGCCGGAGCCCCAGTACTCGGTGGGGACGGTCTGCAGCGGGGCGAGGTCGTGGGCGGTGACGTACTCGGTCTGCACGCGGTTCAGGTAGTGCGCCTGGGCGGCGGCGAGCGAGTCGAACTGCGCGGCGTCCTCCTCTCCGAGCTCCCAGGGGATGTCGTCCAGTGCGATGTAGAAGCTGGTCACGCCCAGCTCCCGCAGGCTGCTCGAACTTCGTCACGGTCGCCTCGAGGTCCGCGTCGGAGCCGTAGACGATGTCGTTGCCGGGAGAGAGAGCGTAGGTGAAGTCGACGTGGTGGGCGTTCGCGGTCTCGACCAGCTCGGCGAGCTTCTCGAGCTCCTCGCCTGCGTACAGCTCGCGCCACTTCGAGCGCAGCAGGAGGTCGTCCTTGGGCGTGTAGATGTAGGTGTTGAGCTTGTGCGCGCCGCAGAAGGCGAAGAGGTCCTGGCGGGCCTGGTGGGACCAGGGGATGCCGTAGAAGCCCTCGATCGCGCCGCGGATCTCCATCAGCGGCTCGTCGCGCACGATGACCTCGGGGACCAGGGCTCGTCCGGCGAGGAGCCGGCGGAGGGTCTGGACAGCGTAGAAGGCGCCGCGGGCGCCGCGGCCGGCGAGGGCGAGGACGGTGCCGCGGTCGCGGCCGGCGGCGAGCACGTAGCCGTCGGCGGCGAGGCCCTCCGGTGACGCGGCGCCGAGCGCCTTGAGCGCGGGGACGATCCCGGCGCTGTCCTCGGGGGTGCCGAGGTGGATGCGGGTGCCGGAGACGGGCGCGGAGCCGTCCGTGATCACCTCGGCCGTGCACGCCACCTCCTCGAGGAGGCCGACGAGCTCCTCGCGGGCCCGCTCGTCGGCCCCCTCCCCCACCAGGACCTGCGCGCGCCGGGTCAGGGGGCAGCGGCTTCCCGGTCCCGGTGAGGGACTGCGGGGCGGGGTGGAGCGCGGGGACCGCGTCACGGGTGCCGCCCTCGGCGCGGGCGGCACCCACGGGCAGGAGGCTCGCACCGCCGGCGGCGAGGCCGAGGCCGAGCGCGGAGCGGCGGGAGAGGTGGCGCGGCGGCGCGGCGGCGACGCGGGAGGAGGTGGGAGGAGAGACGTCTGCAGAACGATTCACAGCGGGGCCTTCCGATCCGCGCACGCGACGGGCGCGGCGGTGTGGGGATGCGCGGGGCGCCGCCGGCAGGTCTCATGTGAGGCGCCCCACAGGGCGTCGTCACCGTATCAAGCGAGTGCGGGACGTCACCGCGACCGGCGCATGGGCACCGTCGGCCGCGGGCTCGCCGTGCGCCTCGGCGACGACGCGGGCCGGCCCTGCGCCGGCGGGGTGCGCCGCCGCGGGCGGCTCGTCGGCCGCCCGCGCACTCCCGCGTCAGCCGACGGTCAGGACGATCTTCCCGCTGGTGTGGCCCTCCATGTTGGCGCGGAAGGCGTCGGCGGCCTCGGCGAGGGGGAAGCTGCGCTGGACGTCGATGCGGAGGTCTCCGGCCTGGGCGAGCTCGCCGAGGTCCGCGGCGTCGGGACGCACCCACATGTACTCGCCGCCGGAGGCGGTGACGGCGTCGTCGGCGACGGAGCCGTGGCGGCCGCCGTCCTTGAGCACGGCCAGGGTCTGCTCGAGCACGCCGCCGACGTAGTCGACCACGAGGTCGACGCCCTCCGGGGCGAGCGCGCGGACCCGCTCCTCCAGGCCGTCGCCGTACTCGACGGGCTCGGCGCCGAGGTCGCGCGACCGCTCGTGGTTGCGCTCGGAGGCGGTGCCGATCACGCGGGCGCCGGCGGCCGCGGCGATCTGCACGGCGAAGGAGCCGACGCCGCCGTTCGCGCCGTGGACCAGCACGGTCTGCCCGCTCTCGAGGCCGAGGCGGTGGAGGGACTGGTAGGCGGTGAGTCCGGAGAGCGGCGGCCGCCGCGGCCTGCTCGAAGGAGAGGGAGGCGGGCTTGTGGGCGGCGGCGCGGACGGGGACGGTCATTTTCTCGGCGGAGGAGCCGGCCTGGATCCAGTCCTTGCGGGCGTAGGCCATGACCTCGTCGCCGACGGAGAACTCGGGGACGTCGAGGCCGACCGCCGCGACGACGCCCGCGACGTCCCAGCCGGGGATCACTGGGAAGATGGTGGTCATCAGCGGGTCGAGGCCGCCGGACATGACCTTCCAGTCCACCGGGTTCACGCCCGCGGCGCGGACGTCGAGGAGGATCTCGCCGGGGCCGACCTTCGGGTCCTCGAGCTCGGTGAGAGCGAGGACGTCGGGGCCGCCATAGGTGCTGTAGGTGATCGCCTTCATGGCGTGGGGAACGCATGACGCCCGCCCCGTATTCCCGCGGGGCGGGCGCTCGGCGCGTCGGGGGGCATCGGACCGGGTGCTTCGGGCTGGGAGCGTCGGCCTCGAGCGCCCGATCCGGGGGCGCCTCCGGGGTTCAGCCGTCGGCCTCGGGCTCCCCCGGGTCGAAGACGTCCTCGATGCGGGCCTCGAAGAGGCGGGCGATCGCGAAGGCGAGCGGGAGGGAGGGGTCGTACTTGTCGTTCTCGATGGCGATCACGGTCTGGCGGGAGACGCCGAGAGCCTTGCCGAGCTCGGCCTGGGACCAGCGGCACTCGGCGCGGCGGGCCTTGATGTCGTTGCGCACGGCGGGCTCCTCTCAGCGGTATCGGACGGCGGAGACGATCGTGCCGACGATCCACGAGAGCATGAGGATCGAGAAGGCGAAGATCCAGTTCAGCGCCGGCGGCAGGTAGAACTGCAAGACGCCGACGGCGAGGATCGTCGCGGTGGAGACGACGAAAGCGAGCAGGATCGCCTCGGCGATCTTCCGGCGCTCGAACTCGTCGCCGCTGCGGTACATCTCGATGTTCGCCCAGGCCATCAGCACCACGGCGGGGACGACCAGGAGGGCGGGGATCCAGGCGGGGAAGCCGGTCCCCTCGGACACGCCGGCCAGGAGGAGGGCGAGGCCGTAGAGCACGCCGCCGGCGGTGAAGCGCAGGCCGAAGGCGCGGTTGGCTCGGCGGGGGCTGGCGGTCATGACGGCTCCTTCGGTCGGGAGGCGGAGGCGGCCGGGATGGCCGCCGTCGTGCTCATACCGAAAATGCAAGGCGTCCTTGGCGGTATAGTCAAGGGTTCTTGACATCTTAAGTCAAGCCCCCTTGACTCCGTAGGTCGGGGTCTCTCCCACATCGAGGGCCTCCAGCACTGGGCGGCGGCGCGGCGCACTCGACCCCCGCCCCTGCAGCGGGCGGCCTCTCCCCCGGCTTCTCGAGAGCGGCGAGGAGGCTGACGAGGGGCCCGAGTCGGTCATCACGCCCAGGAGCCTGAGCGGAGGTCACGCGCGCACGTCGAGCTCGCGCCGCAGCCAGGCCGGGTCGTCGGTGGTGATCGTGTCGACGCCGCAGGCGAGGGCCACGTCGAGCGCGCGGCGCTGTTCACGGTCCAGGGGTTCAGGCGCAGTCCGGCCTCGCGCACGACGCGCGCGGCACCCAGCGAGAGCCCGTCGATCCCGGGGCCGATCCCGGAGGCGCCGAGCTCCAGCGCGGTCCGGATCTCCTCCTCGGTGACCTGGCCGACGAGATACGAGACCGGCGTGCCGGGGTCGCCGCGACGGATCGCCTCGAGCGCTTCGGCGTGGAAGGAGATGACGGTGGAGGCCTTCGCCGGGGAGTCCTCCGGGAGCGCGGCGAGTCGCGCGGCGACGGCCTCGCTGGCACCGGCGACCTTGACCTCGATGAACACGGGCACGGTGGTCATCTCCAGCGACTCGGCGAGCGAGGGGACCTTCTCCCCCTCCTCGAGCAAGCACCGTGTCGAGCTCGCCGCGGGTCAGGTCGCCGATCGCGCCGCTGCGCAGGGGCGAGTCCGCCGCGGCGGTGCGATCGATGGTCTCGTCATGCATGACGATCACCTGGCCGTCGGCGCTGAGGTGGACGTCGCACTCGAGCGCCTGGGCGCCGTCCTCGATCGCACGGCGGAAGGCGGCGAGCGTGTTCTCCGGGGCGTGGGCGGAGGCGCCGCGGTGGCCGACGATCGCGGGGCGGGCGGTGTGTCTTGCGGGGTCATGGTGCTCCTGTCGGAGGAGAGGGACGGGCGGATGCGGTCGATGGGGGACAGTCTGCCCCCGCTCAGGCCGGGAGCGGCTTCGCCATCAGCGCCGCCGCCCAGACCGGGTCGTCGACGGTGATCGTGTCACAGCCCAGCTCGAGCGCCCGCTCGAGCTCCTCGTCGGTGCGCGCGGTCCACAGGTTCAGGGCCGCGCCGAGCTCGGCCGCGCGCTCCACGTCGGCCTGACGGGCGTCGGCGATCCGCACGCCGACGTGCGCGACACCGAGATCGCGGCACGAGTCCCACCACTCGGGGCTGGTCGCCGACGTGGTGCGCATCCGCGGGATCCACGGCGCGACCTCCAGCGCACGGCGCGGCGGCTCCTCGTGGAAGGACAGCGGCACCGCCGGGGCGGCCGACGGATCCGCCCACGCCTCCGCCTCTCCGTCGCCGAACTCCTCGGCGAGCACCTCGAGCACCCGCTCCACGGCGCCGGGCGCCTTGATCTCCACCAGCAGCGGCACGCGGGTGCCGTCCTCGCGCACGGCCGCATCGAGCGCCTCTGCGAGCGTCGGGATGTGCTCGCCCTCGCCGACCAGCACCCGGTCCAGCTGGGCACGGGTCAGCTCGGCGACCGCGCCGGTGCGCGGGGAGTCGGCCTGCGCGGTGCGGTCCAGAGTCGCGTCGTGGATGATCACGTCCTGCCCGTCGGCGCTGAGGTGGACGTCGCACTCGAGCGGCGCGGAGCCCTCGGCGACGCCGCGCCGGAAGGAGCGCAGGGTGTTCTCGGGGTCGAGGGCGGCGGCGCCGCGATGTCCGACGAGGGCGGGTCGCGTGGGGGTCATGATGGTGGTTCTCCTGGGTGACGTGGTCGACGGGGCGGGGCGTCGCTGCCCGCCCCGGGGCGGCGGGTCCCGGCCGCGACGGCGACCGGGACACGCTCAGGGCCGGAGGCTCAGTTCCAGCCCTCGAACTCCACGGCCTCGTAGTCCTCGCGGTTGTCGTCGAGGGTCTCCTGGAGGGTGGTCGCGAGCGCGTCGAGCACGCCCTTCGGCTCCGCGCCGTCGCCGTAGACCTGGCCCATGGCGGCGCCGATCTCGGTGACCGAGCCCTGGTCCCAGTTGGTGTAGTCCGCAGTGCGGGCGTTCTCGAGCTGGGCGAGCGCGACGCCGTAGTTGGGGTTCTCGGCGACGAGGTCCTTGACAGCCTGCGTCTCGGCGGCGGCCTGGACGATCGGGACGTAGCCGGTGCCGATGTGCCACTCGGCGGACTTCTCCGGCTGGGCGAGGAAGCGGAACAGCTCCGCGCAGGCGTCCTGGCGGTCCTGGGAGTCGCTGCGCACGATCGACAGGCCCGAGCCGCCGGTGGGGACCTGCTTGTCCTGGCCCTCCTTGGAGAGCATGTAGGCGGTGCCGATCTCGAAGACGCCCTCGGTCGCGGCGGTCTGGCCGGTCAGCGAGGCGGTCGAGCCGCGCCAGCCGGCGGCCAGGCCCGAGGCGAAGTCGGTGCCGGAGTCCTGGGCGAGGTAGCCGTAGCCGTCCTCGTGGACGAACTTGCGCATCCACTCCAGCCACTCGACGCCGGCGTCGTCGTTGATCGTGACCTCGAACTCCTCGTTCGAGTTCGCGCCGCCGAAGCCCCAGATGTCGGCCTGGCCGTGCCAGGCGTCCGAGCTGAACGCGATCGCGGAGAGCGGGCGGCCCTCGACCTCGATCTTCGCGAGCTCCGGCGCGAACTCGGCGAGGTCCTCCCAGGTCTCGGGGCCCTCCTCGGGCAGGCCCGCCTCGATGTAGCGGGTCTTGTTGTAGTAGAAGAGCGGGGTGGAGCGGGCGAAGGGCACCACGTAGGTCTCGCCGGCGGACTTGCCCTCGGCGACGTAGTTCTGGATGTAGATGTCGAGGTTCCACTCGTCGTCGAAGTAGCTGTCCAGCGGCGCGAGCGCGTCGGAGTTGTGGAACTGGAGCCACTGCATCTCGGGGAAGCAGACGATGTCCGGGACAGTGCGGGCCTGGAGGGCGGCGGTGAACTTCTGGTTGAGGTCGGCGTAGGCGCCGACGGACTCGGCGATCGCGACGATGTCCCCCTGGGACTCGTTGAAGGCCGCGAACTGCTTGGCGAGCACCTCGTAGTTCACGCCGGTGAAGGGCGCCCAGAACAGGATCGGGGTGCGGCCCTCGTACTCGGAGGGGACGGTGAGGTCGGCCTGGGTGAAGTCCTCGCGGACAGCGCTGTCGGCGCCGCCGCCGCCCCCGCCGTTCGGGGCGCCGCAGGCGGCGAGGCCGGCGGCGCCGGCACCCAGGCCGAGGGCGGCCATCATCGTGCGGCGGGAGAGGTTCAGGGGGCCGCGGGACATGTGCATCGCTCCTTGGTCGTGGCCGCGCCGGAGTGCTCCGGAGCGGTGGTGCGGGGGTCGTCGGGTCGTGCGGGACCGGGGCCGGGCGCTCGTGCGCCCGGTCCGGCGGGTTCGGGGGTCGGGCCGGAGTGGCCCGGGACGGTCTAGACGGCGCGGGGCCGTCCCGTCGGCCTCACTTCATGGCGCCGGCGGCGAGGCCGCCGATGATGCGCTTCTGGGCGAGGAAGAAGAGGATCAGCATCGGCAGGGAGACGAACACGGCGCCGGCCATGATCACGCCCCAGTTGCTGTAGCCCTCCTGGCGCGCAGGAACAGCGACCCGATGGGGAGGGTGCGCATGTCCTCGGTCGAGGTGACGATCAGCGGCCACACGTACTCGTTCCACTTCCCGACCATGACGATCAGGGTGGCGGTGAGGATCATGGGGCTCGACAGCGGCACCACGATGGTGAGCATGCGGCGGATGTGGCCGGCGCCGTCGATCTCCGCGGCCTGCAGGATGTCCTTGTCGATCGTGCGCATGTGCTGGTAGATCAGGAACATCGCGAAGGCGCTGGCGATGCCGGGCAGGATGATCCCGGCGTAGGTGTTCAGCCAGCCGAGGTTCGCCACGGTGATGTAGTTGACGATCAGCGTCACGTGGCCCGGCAACATCAGCGAGGCGACGATCAGGCCGAACACGATCTTCTTGAACCGGAACTCGACGAACACGAAGGCGTAGGCGCACAGGATCGCGAGCACGATCTCGAGCACGGTGCCGACGCCGGTGGTGATGATCGAGTTCAGGAAGAAGCGGTCGAACGCCGCGGCCTCCCAGGCGCCGACGAAGTTCGAGAACGTCAGCTCGGTGGGGATCCACTGCAGCGGCCAGCTGTAGATGTCCTGGTGCGGCTTCAGGGCCGAGGAGAACAGCCAGTACAGCGGCACCAGGAACACCGCGATCGTGGCGAGGACGCCGGCGATCAGCGGCGCGGTGACCCAGGGTCGACGGCGGGGGCCGCGGCGTCGGCCGGTGTTGCGCGGCACGGAGGTGCCCGCGGGGGCGGCCGTCCCGTCGGGGAGCTGGGCGGAGGGGGCGGAGCTCAGGGTGCTCATGAGTCGTAGTTCACCTTCTTCTCGCCGTAGCGGACCTGCACGTAGGTGATGACCAGGAGGATCGCGAGCGAAGACGGTCGCGGCGGCCGAGGCGCCGCCGATGTCGAACTTCTGGAAGGCCTCCTCGTAGACCATCCAGCTCAGCGTGCTGGAAGAGGTCCCGGGGCCGCCGTCGGTCATGATCGAGATGATGTCGAAGGCCTGTGCGGCGGAGATGATGCCTGTGATCGAGAGGAAGAACGTGATCGGGCTCAGCGGCGGCAGGGTCAGGTGGCGGAAGAGCTTCCAGCCGTGCGCGCCGTCGAGGGCCGCGGCCTCGTAGAGGTCCTTCGGCAGGTCGAGGATCGCGGTGTAGCAGATGACCGTGACGAAGCCGAGGCGGCGCCAGGTGTAGGCGATGGTGATCGACCACAGCGACCAGTCCGATGTCGTGGTCCACGCCGGGGAGTCCGCGCCGAACAGCGAGAACGCCCAGCGGGAGAGGCCGTAGTTCGGGTCGAACATGAACAGCCACAGGATGCCGACGGCGGCGCCGGGCGGCATGTGCGGCGCGAACGCCATGGTCTGCGCGAAGCCCGTGAACGGGACCTTCGTGGCCAGCAGGTCGCCCAGCAGAAGAGGCCGAGCACGAGGGAGCCGATCACGCTGACCCCGGTGAAGATCAGCGTGTTCATCAGGACCTGGCCGAAGCTCGCCGAGGTGAACAGGTCGACGTAGTTCTGCGCGCCCACCCACTCGGGGACGGGCTCGACGAAGTCCCACTCGAAGAAGCTCAGCCCGATGTTGTACAGCGCCGGGTAGTACGAGAAGACGATGATCGCGAGGAAGTTCGGGGCGATCAGCGCGAGGAAGAGCAAAGCGGCGCGTCGCGACGGGCGCGGCGGCGGCGCTGGGGGAGCGCCGACGGGCGGGCCGCGCGCGGCGGGGGTCGCGCCGGCGGGCGCGGACTCGGCGGTCGCCTCGCTCGGCGACTCACCGGCGCCGGCGGCGGCCGTGCGGTCCGGGCCGTGGGTGCGGACGGGGGTTGTCATGGGAGCGCTCCCAGCTTCCTGGTCGGGACGGCCCGGAGGGCTGTCGGGGGACGACGGGGCGCGCGACGGACGCGCCCTGCCCGGGGCGGGCGGCCGTCGACGGACTCGCGGGTCCGCCTCGCCCGCGCGCAGGACCGGGGTCCAGGAGCGGGCACGTCGAGGATCCCTGCGGCCGTGGGGCGGGCGCCGGCGTCCTCGACGAGGCCACCGTAGGAAGGTGCGGGACGATCCGCCAAGGAGCCGTCGAACTCGGTGAACCGACCGTGAACAGCGCCTGACCTCGCAGGTGGGAGCGCTCCCACGCCGCGCTCATCCGGCCTCCGGGAACCCCCGGGCACCCTCGGTCCGCCGCGCGTCCACCGGACGTTCATCGTCCCGGTGACGACTGTTCATCGTCGGCCCGGTCGCGCTCCGGACCCCCTCCCCCGGTCTTCACCTGCAGGTCACCTGGGCGGTCCGCGGCGCCCTTCCGGCCGGGCTATCCTGCCCCGGACCAGCCGCCGACACGACGCGCACCGGAGTGCCCGTGCCGCGCCCCGAGGCATCCGGGACGGGAGGAGCCGCCATGCCGCGCCAGCCCACCATGGAGGACGTCGCCCGCGCGGCCGGGGTCTCGCGCTCCACGGTCTCGCGGGTCTTCCAGAACGACGGGGAGCGGGTTTCCCCCGACACCCTCATCGCCGTGCACGAGGCCGCCACGCGCCTGGGCTACGTGCACAACCTCGTCGCCAGCGGACTCGCCATGCGCCACGGACGCCAGCTGGGCCTGCTGATCCGCGACGGCACGAACCCCGCCTACGGGCATCTGCTCTCCGAGACGAACCGGGCGGTCGAGCGGGCGGGGCGCACCCTCATCTCCGTGACCGCCTCCCGCCACGACTACGGCACCGCCGAGGTGGCCGGGTCGCGGCGCCTGCTCGGTCAGCGCGTCGCCGGGGTGTTCGTCGGCACCGGCGTGACCGCCGCCGAGGACCTCGTGGAGACCGTGACCTCGGTGCCGCTGATGATCGTCGGCCGCCCCAACGACCACCCCCGCATCGAGTCCATCAGCTACGACGAGCGCGCCCACGGCCGCGCGGTCGCCGACGAGATCGCCGTGCACGGGCACCGACGGGTCGTCGTTCTCACCGCGCCGCTGCTCTACTCGCGCGTGTTCGACCTGCGGATCCGCGACCTGGTGGAGCGGTGCGCGGAGCTCGGCATCGCCACCCTCCCCGTGGACCTGTCGCCGGTGGAGCAGGGCGTGGTGCGCGCCCTGGACACCGCGCGCGAGGAGCGCGCGAGCCGCATCGTCTGCCCCGTGGACTACGTCGCCCTCGACCTGCTGCGAGCCGCCGCCGAGCGGGGCGTGCGCATCCCCGAGGACGTCAGCACCCTCGGCTTCGACGGGCTCGGCGACGGCCTGGACCTGGTGGGGCTCGCGACGGTGCGCCTGCCCGTCGAGGAGGTCGCCGCCCGGGCGGTCGAGCGGATGGAGGAGCCGCTCGTCGCCGCGCAGGACGACCCCGAGGGCCCGCTCGCCGTCGCCCCGCCGCCCGCGCAAGACACGCTCGTCGAGGGGGAGCTCGTGCCCGGACCCACCCTCGGGCCCGTGCCCGCTCACCTGCGGAGCTGAGCTGGCCGCGCACGGTCAGGAAAGCCTGCCCGAAGTACATCACTGCAGGTCAGGGAAGGCTTGCCAGGGGTGACAACGACCGGTCGGAGGACTACCGTCGTCCTCATGAAGATGAGCAACGATCTCGAGAAGAAGTTCCAGGACCAGATCACCCTGGAGTTCGCCGCATCGATCACCTACCGCCAGCTCGCCATCGAGGCCGATGAGCAGGACCTCCCCGGCATCGCCGCGTGGGCGCGCCACCAGGCCGACGAGGAGATCGTCCACGCCAACAAGTTCATCCAGCACGTCTCGGACCGCGGCAACCACGCCGCGATCGGCGCCCTCTCCGAGCCCGGTGTGAAGCCCGGCCTCTCGGTGCTGGAGATCTTCGAGGCCGCCCTCGCCCACGAGGAGAAGGTCTCCGAGGCGATCCGCGAGCTCTACCGCAGCGCTGACAAGGAGGGCGACTACGACTCCCGCCCGCTCGCTGAACTGGTTCGTCGACGAACAGATCGAGGAGGAGGCCACCGTCTCCGAGATCATCGGGCGCGTGAAGCTGATCGGCGAGGACGGCTCCGGCCTCTCGCGCCTGGACGCCGAGCTCGGCGCCCGTCCCACCGAGTCCACCGAGGCCGACGAGGACTGAGCCTCCCTCGCGGCCCGGGGCGTGGAAGACTGACGCCCCGGGCCGCGACGTCGCCGCCCGCCGACGAACCCGGAGGTCAGGATGCCGCGACCGCAGAACTCGCCCTACATCGCCTTCCCCGGCAATGGCCAGGAGGTCCTCACCCACTGGCAGGAGCTGTTCGGCGGCGAGCTGGAGATGATGACCTACGACGAGATCCCGGATCTCTCGGGCTTCCCCTTCACCCCGCCGCGTGGCGCGGTCGCCCACGCCACCCTCACCGGCGGCCTGTTCGCCGTCTCGGGCGGCGACGCGATCGGCGGGCCCGGTGACGAGCGCCGCCGCTGGGCTCGGACGTCTACTCCTTCCTCATCGGGCTCGAGGACGCGGAGTCGGCGAAGGACCTCTTCGCACGGATCGCCGAGGGCGGCGGGAAGGTCGCGATGCCCTTCGAGCTCGCACCCTGGGGCGACCACTACGGCCAGGTCGTCGACCGCTTCGGCGTGATGTTCGCGCTGGTCGTGGGCGGCGACTCGACGCAGAGCTGATCGCGGGGCGTCGTCGGGCGCTCGACTCGGAGGCGAGCGCACCTCGCGGCCGCACGACGGTCGCGGCGCCCCGCGGGCGCGCCGGGCACGATGCGCGTCGGCACCTCGCGGTGCCCCCTCAGCGCGCGCAGGAGCCATTCGCCGTCGCCAACGGCCCTCGTGCGCGAGGAGCCAGTCGTGCCAGGCGGAGGAGTCGGCCAGCACGAGAGCCTTCTCGGGGCGCTCACGGTCATGGCGGCCCCCTTCCCTCACCGCTGATCCCGTTTTCAACTAGTTGATAGGGTGCGGCCATGCGTGCCTTCGGATTCCTCAGCTTCGGCCACTACGGCGGCAACCCCGCCCAGGGCGGGATCACCGCCCGCCAGATGCTCCACGACGCGATCGACATCTCGGTCGGCGCCGACGAGCTCGGCGTGAACGGCGCCTACTTCCGCGTCCACCACTACGCCCGCCAGTCCGCCGCACCGATGCCGCCGCTGTCGGCGGTCGCCGCACGCACGCAACGGATCGAGGTGGGAACGGGCGTGATCGACATGCGCTACGAGAACCCGCTCTACCTCGCCGAGGAAGCCGCGGCCCTCGACCACATCGCCGACGGGCGGGTGGCGCTCGGCATCTCCCGCGGCGCGCCCGAGGCGGCGGACCGCGGATGGGAGTCCTTCGGCTACACCGGCTCGACCGACCCGCGCGGCGCGGACATCGCCGCGGCGAAGTTCGAGACCTTCCTGCAGGCCATCCAGGGCCACCCGATGACCCGTGCGGCGGCGCGCCCTACATGTCCGATGCCGCCCCGCACGCCCCGCTCGCGATCGAGCCGCAGTCCGAGGAGCTCATCCGCCACATCTGGTGGGGCTCCGGCTCCCGAGCGACCGCCGAGCGCACCGGGCAGCAGGGCCTGAACATGATGAGCTCGACCCTGCTCACCGAGGCGAACGGCTCGGCCTTCGGCGACCTCCAGGCCGAGCAGATCGACGTCTTCCGCGAGGCGTTCCGCGAGGCCGGGCACACGCACATCCCGCGCGTCTCCGTCTCCCGCGGCGTCTTCCCGATCCTCTCGGACCGCGACCGGGCGCTGTTCGGCGCGGGCGGCGGCGCGGCGGCGACCAGATCGGGATCATCGACGGCACCCGCTCCACCTTCGGCCGCACCTACGTGGGCGAGCCCGACCGGCTGATCGAGGAGCTGAAGGCCGACGCCGCCGTGATGTCCGCCGACACCCTGCTGCTGACGATCCCGAGCCAGGCCGGGGTCGACCTGAACCTCGAGATCCTCGAGAACTTCGCGACGCACGTCGCGCCGGCGCTCGGCTGGAAGCCGAACACCGAGGGCCCCGTCGTCGGCGACCCCGTCACCGCCTGAGGCGACGGTCCGGCGAACGAGCAGACTCGGCGCGGACGGGCGGACCCGGCGGACGAGCGGCCCCGGCGGACGAGCGGCCGGGCGGCCCCAGCACGTACCGGCGCTATACGGCACGTAGTGGCGATATCGCCACGACGTGCCGTATAACGCCCGCGCAGACCATCCTGCGACGACGAGCCCGAGGCGGCACGGCACCGCGTAGCCTGCGGGGATGCTCCGCATCGCCTCCGCCAACGTCAACGGGATCCGCGCCGCCCATCGTCGGGGCTTCGGCGACTGGCTCGTCGCGCGAGGCCGCGACGTGATCGCGCCGCAGGAAGTGCGGGCACAGGCCGCGAAGGCGCCCGAGGGGCCTTCGGCGACTTCCACGTCGCGCTCGAGACCGGGACGCCGCCGGGTCGGAACGGGGTCGCGGTGCTGACCCGTCGGCCGCCCGCGGCGGTGCGCACCTGGTCCGGGGCGGCGGCCGCTCGGCGCGCCCGACGAGGCGCTCGCCCCGATCCCCGCCGAGGACCGGGTGCCGCTCGCCCGCGGACTCTCGCGCTTCGTCGCCGAGGGTCGGTACCTCGAGGTGGACCTCGCGGACGCCCCGGTCACGATCGCCTGCCTCTACCTGCCCAAGGGCGGGTCGCCCGCGCACCTGCAGCGGCCCGAGCGGATGCGGGAGGCGCCCGACGGCGGTGCGAAGTACGCGCGGAAGATGCAGTTCATGGACGGCTTCGCCCGCTACCTGACCCGCACGCGCCGTGCCGCCGCGGCCGCGGGGCGAGAGTTCCTGCTGATGGGCGACCTGAACATCGCCCACACCCGGCAGGACCTCGCCGCCTGGCGCCGCAACCAGCAGACCGACGGGTTCCTTCCCGACGAGCGGGAATGGCTCGGACAGCGGCTCTCCCCGCGCAAGCTCGTGGACGTGGTGCGGCGCCTGCACCCGGACGAGGACGGCCCCTACTCGTGGTGGTCCTGGCTCGGGCAGTCCTTCGCGAACGACGCCGGCTGGCGGATCGACTACCACCTGGCCACGCCGCGCCTGGCGCGGTCGGCGGTGCGCGCGGCCGTGGACCGGGAGCACGAGGGCATGCGCCTGTCGGACCACTCCCCCGTCGTCGTCGACTACGAGCTGGGCTGACCCTGCACCCGGTCAGCGCGGAAACGCACGCCGCCGCCCGCAGGCCGCCCGTCGGCCGACGGGCCGGGCCCCGCGGGCCCGCCACGAGACCCGGTGGTCCGTCTCCGCGCCCCTTCCGCTGAAGTTCCCGTCGAGTAAGCTGGGCGCCGTGAGCGTCGGTGGGGCGCTCGCCCCACAGACCAGCACGGAGGACCGTGATGCCGCAAGCATGCCGCCGCCCCGGCCGCGCCTGTCGCACCCTCCTCCCCGTCCTCCACCCTGACCGGCACCGAGGCCGCGCGCCGCCTGCTGCATCCGGAGTCCGAGGCCCCTGCGCTGACGCTGTGGGGCTCCTCCTCGATGAGCTCCGAGGGCGGCGACGAGGCGACCGCCGTGCCGGTGCGCATCCACGAGCACCTCGCGCTCGCGGCGGCCCCCGCTCCCGTGCACCCCTTCGGCGTGGGCGCGACCTGGTCCCGGCACACCCTGCTCCAGCGCGGCCTGGACACCCCGACGCTGATCGGCCGGGGCGATCCCGAGCCGGGCACCTCCCGCCTCGAGGTCACGCTCGACTCCGACCTCGCCCCGTCCGGCCCGATCCGGGTGCCGGGCCGGGTCGACGACGTCGACGGGATCCTCGACGGCGCTCGGGGACCTGGTACTTCACCCCGTCGGACCCCGCGGACGCGGTCACCGGCGGCGTGTTCGTCTCCTCGCTCGCCGAGATCGCGGAGGGATCGCGGCAGGTGCTGTGGATGGGGAAGAACAACATCCGCGACGTCGAGGGAGTGCTCGAGCACACCGCCCGGATGGCCGAGGCCGCCCCGCCCGGTGACACGCTCGTCCTCGGCCACTGGTGCACGGAGCACGACGAGGCCGGCTCGGCGACGGGCGAGGCGGTCGCCGAGGTCAACGCCGGACTCGCGGAAGCTCATCGCGATCACTTCCTGGACGTGCAAGCATCTGCTGACCGGGGAGGAGGGCCTGGCCAGCTCCCCGCTCGCGCCGCTGCAGCCGCTCGAGCAGGGCACCACCCACGACGCCCTCGCCCGGGCCGTGGTGCCGCCGCCGCTGATCGCCTCCGACGGCATCCACCTCAACGGCTGGGGGAACCTGGTGCTGAGCTGGGCGATCGTGCGACGGATGCAGGAGCTGCGGTGGCTCTGAGACGACCTGCGGCGCCTCGCCTGCGCCCCGACCGGCCCGGCGCCCCGGCCCCGGCCGCCGCCCGCGCCGTGCTCGTGACCCCCACGGCACCCGCACCGGTGCCTGCCGGGACGCCGACGACCGTGGAGCCGCCCTCCGCCGCCGCACCGGCCCTGCCGGAGGTGCGGCCGCGGCCCCTTCCCGGCCGCGCCGCGGACCGTCGCGCGAGCGCCGGAGCAACGCCCCGTCGGCCCCGCCCCTGCCCGGTCCGTGCCGCCGCGCCGCACCCTGCTGCTCGCGGGCGCCGCGGCCGCCGCCGTGGTCGGCGCGATCTCCGCAGGGGTCGCGCTCCCGCGCCTGCTCGGCCCCGCCACCAGCCCGTTCTCCGATGTGGCCGACGGCGATGCCGGGCTCGAGGCGATGGTCTGGGCGGACGAGACCGGCGTGTCGCCCGCGGCCGGCGGCGCCTTCTCGCCGGAGGCGGTCATGACCCGGGGCGAGGTCGCCGCGGCCCTGCACCGCTTCGCAGGCACCCCGGCGGTGCCGCTCGAGGACGTGCCGGTGCTCATCGTCGACCTCGGCGAGGACCCGGAGCAGGCCTCCGCCCTGCTGTGGTCGCACGGCCGCGGCGCGCTCTGGGGCGATGCCGAGCTGAAGGTCCATCCCGAGGCCCGCGCGACCCGCGAGGGGGCCTCGGGGATGCTCGCCGCGCCGCTGCGTCCCGCCCTCGCGGGGATCGGCGCGGTCTGGCCCGCCGGCGGCGCTGACGGGCCCGGCGCGGCCGAGGGGAAGAACCTCCCCGCAGGGCTGTCACAGGATGTGGCCTGGCTGACCAGCGCCGGGATGGCTCCCGACGGGTCGACGCACTGGCAGGGCGAGCAGGCGGTGACCCGCGCCGAGCTCGCGGCCGTGTCGCACCGCGCGGACGGCGTCATCGCCGGCGCGCTCGGCTGAGCAACCCGCCCGCGCCGCGAGCTTCCGCCCGGCGACGTCGGCCCCGCGGCATAGGGTGGAAGCCATGCCGACGACGCCCGCTCATGCCAGTTATCTCCGCCACCCCGACGTCCGGGGCGAGCTGATCACCTTCACCGCCGCGAACGACGTGTGGCTCGCACCGCTCGAGGGAGGCCGCGCCTGGCGCCTCACCGACGAGGGCGCGCCCGTCTCGTACCCGCGCTTCTCCCCCGATGGCGCCCGCATCGCCTTCACCTCCCGCGCCTCGGGCGGGCCGGAGGTCTGGGTCGCGGATGTCGCCGGCGAGTCCGCGCCGCGCCGCCTGACCTTCTGGGGCCGCCCCACCACGAAGGTCGTCGGCTGGTCGCCCGACGGCCGCATCGTCGCGACCACCAGCTACGCCGCGCCGGTCGCTCGCGATGCCCAGCTGTGGGCCGTCGACCTCGAGGGCACCACCACTCGTCGCCGCTGGGCCGCGGCGGCGAGGTCGCGATCCATCCGTCGGGCACCACCGTCGTCGCGACGCCCTGGCGCCGCGACCAGGCCTCCTGGAAGCACTACCAGGGAGGCACGGCCGTGAAGCTGTGGCTCTCGCGCGAGGACATGCCGCTGGACGCACCCACCGAGGCGCATGCGGCCCGCACCTGGGAGCCGCTGCTCGACGAGATCCTCGCCTCGAAGCTGAGGATCGCCTGGTACGGGGACCGGCCGCTGTTCGCCTCCGACACCCCCGGCCCCGGCGCGGCGCTCACCGATCGCGCCTCGGCGAACCTGTGGTCGATCGCCGCCGACGGCACGGACCTGCGCTCCCACACCTCCCTCACCTCCGAGGAGGGCTACCTGCGCGAACCCGCGACCGACGGAAGCGCGATCGTGTTCAGCTCCCGCGGGCGCCTGTTCGCGATGGACTCCCTCGAGGCCGCGCCGCGGGAGATCGAGGTGCTCGCCTCCGGCGTCGGCGCCGCCCGACTGCCGCGCCCCGCCTCGGCGAGCGAGAACCTCCTGGCCATGCGGCCGCTGCACGACGCGCGCGCGAGCGTCGTCGAGTGGCGCGGCTCCGCGCACGCCCTCACCCATCGCGGCGGTCCGGCGCGGCCGCTCGCCGGGGCCTGCGGGTCGCGGGCGCGGGAGGTGCGGCCGCTCGGCCGTTCGCCCTTCGCCCTGTTCGTCTCCGATGCGGAGGCCCGCTCCGATCGTGAGCTGGGCGGCGTCGGATCCGACGTGCTGGCGCTGGCACGGCTGGACGGCGGCGGCGAGGAGATCCGCCTGGCCGTGGGCGAGGTGGGCCGGATCCTGCACGCCATCCCCTCGCCCGACGGCTCCCGCATCGCGATCGTCAGCCACGACAACGTGGTGCGCCTGGTGACCCTGCGCGGCCTCGGGGACCCCGCCAAGGAGACGCACGGGAAGGGCGCGCACACCGCGCCGGGCGCCGACGCCGGCTGGGAGGCCGACGCCGACCGCTCCGTCGCGGCGCCGCGCCTGGACCACGTGCGCGAGATCGGCCGCAGCAGCGGCGGCGAGGTCAGCGACCTGGCCTGGTCGCCGGACGGCCGCTGGCTGGTGTGGGCCGAGCCGAACTCCTGGCGCTCTCGCGCCTGATGATCTCGGACACCGAGGCCCAGGAGCCGACGGGCCGCGCCCTGACCTCCGGGAAGTTCCAGGACTCCGCCCCCGCGTTCAGCGCCGACGGCAAGCACCTGGCGCCGCTGAGCCTGCGCACCTTCGAGACGGTCTACGACGACATGGTCTTCGACCTCGGGTTCGTCAACGCCGAGCGGCCCTTCCTGTCGCCCCTCGAGCGCACCACCCCCGATCCCTTCGGCCCGCACCCCGACGGCTGGGGCGCCGCCCCGGAGAAGCCCGCGGCCGACGCCGCCTCCGGCTCCGCGGACGACGGCACCGGCCGCGGCACGGCGGGCGGCGAAGGATCGGGGGCCCCGTCAGGCGCGGACGCCGGAACCTCGGCGAGCGCCGCCGCGACCGCCGCGGCCGAGGCCTCCTCCCGCCCCGCGACCTCGCACTCCGCCGCCGGGGCGGAGGACGCGCACCGCGCGCCGGCCACCCGCATCGACCTCGAGCAGGTCGAGTCGCGCCTGGTGCCCTTCCCCGTCGTCTCCGGCTACTACTCGCATCTCACCGCCGTGACCGGCGGCTTCGTCTGGCTCCGCCACCCCCAGCAGGGGGTGCTGGGCTCGGCCCGCGCCGGTGTCGAGGGCGAGGCCCCCTCGTCGACCCTCGAGCACTGGTCGCTCGCGGACCGCAAGCTCACCGTCCTCGCCGAGGACGTCACCGACCTGTCCGTCTCCGGGGACGGCGAGACCCTGGTGATCCGGCAGGGCGAGCACTGGGTGCAGGTCCCCGCGACTCGCAAGGCCGAGGACGAGGACCCCGCCCGGATCGTCATCGACACGGGGCGCCTGCGCCTGACCGTCGACCCGGTCAAGGAGCGGCGCGGCATGCTCTGGGACAACTACCGGATCATGGCCCAGCAGTACTGGCGCGCGGACATGGACGGCATGGACTGGCACGCGATGACGTCCTGGTACGACCCGGTCATCGAGCGCCTGGTCACCGAGGACGACTTCCAGGACATGATGTGGGAGGTCCAGGGCGAGCTCGGCACCTCGCACGCCTACGTGCAGGGCGGGGTGTACCAGGCCGATCCGCCGATGCCGCCGGCCCATCTCGGCGCGGACATCGAGCGCCGGGACGGGCGCTGGGTGATCACCCGGATCCTGCCGGGCGACTCCTCCGACCCGGACGCCCGCTCCCCGCTGCTCGCTCCGGGCGTCGATGCGCGCGTGGGCGATGCCGTGTCGCGCGTGGACGGCCGGGACGTCGGCCCCGAGGGGATCGAGGCGGCGCTCGTCGGCTCCGCCGGGAAGGCGACCGAGCTGGTCCTCGGGCGCGACGGCGCCGAGCACCGGGTGGCCGTCACGCCGCTCGGCGACGACTCGGAGCCGCGCTACCAGGCGTGGGTCGAGTCGCGCCGCGCCCTGGTCGCTGAGCTCTCCGGCGGCCGGCTCGGCTACCTGCACATCCCCGACATGGTCTCCTCCGGCTGGGCGCAGATGCACCGCGACCTGCGCGAGGCGACCACGAAGGAGGGCCTGGTCGTGGACGTCCGCTACAACAGCGGCGGCCACACCTCGCAGCTGGTCACCGACCGGATCGCGCGTCGGGTGCTGTCCTGGGACTACCCGCGCCACGAGCGGCCGGGCACCTACCCCGCCTTCGCGCCGCGCGGCGCGGTGGTGCTGGTGACGAACCAGGAGGCCGGCTCCGACGGTGACATCGTGAACGCCGTCTCCCGCGCCCTGGAGGTCGGGCCGATCATCGGCACCCGCACCTGGGGCGGTGTGATCGGGATCGACGGCCGCTACGACCTGGTCGACGGCACCGGCGTCACCCAGCCGAAGTACGCCAGCTGGTTCGAGGGCGAGGACTGGGCGATCGAGAACTACGGCGTGGAGCCCGACATCGAGGTGCCGCCGCCGCCGAACGCCTGGGTGGCGGGCGACGACCCGCAGCTCGCCCGCGGCGTGACGGAGGCGCTCGCGCCGCTGGAGAAGACCCCGGCCGCGGTCGCGCCGCCGCCGCCCGCCCCGCGCTTCGGGACGCCGAGGGGCTGAGCCTCCCGGCGGTCGCTCCGCCGCGTCTCGCCCGGCCGCGCGCCTCCGCGGCCGGGCGGGGTGCGGCCGGGGCGAGGTCAGGGCGCGTCCGGGGCGGGGCAAGGGACCTCGGCCCTGGCCGCGCATGCCGGACGGTCGTACCCTCGGAGGTACCGACGGCGGGCGCGACCGATGGGGGCATCCCGTCGACGGTCGCACCGCGCCCCCGGAACGGAGTCCCCGATGCGCGCCGACGACAACAGCTCCACTCCCCCGCTCTTCGATCCCGAATCCCGACCGGTCGGGGTGCTCGTCGGCTACGACGGCTCCGACCAGGCGATCCAGGCCCTCCACTACGCCGCGACGATGGCGCTGGGGATCGGCCGCCGCCTCACGGTGGTCTCCGCGTTCACGGTGCCCGTGATGGTCTATCCGAACCTGGCCTCGCCGCCGCCGGTGCGCGAGGACGAGGCCCGTGCGGCCGCTTCCCGACAGGTCGCCGCGGGCGCCCTCCCGCACCTGGAGGGCTATCCGGGCGAGGTCGAGCTCGAGTCCGTCCAGGGCGATGCGGCCGGCGTGCTCGTCGAGCTCTCCGCGCTCGCCCGCCTCGCCGTCGTCGGCTCCCGCGGCCGGGGCGGATTCCTGGGGCGCCTGCTGGGCTCCGTCTCCGAGGCGTCGCCCGCCCACGCGCACTGCCCGACGGTCGTGGTCCCCTCGAACTACGAGGTGCCCGAGACCACCGGACGCGAGCGCTTCACCCAGGTGCCGGGCACGGAGCCCGTGGTGGTGGGGCTGGACGGCAGCGAGGACAGCACGCTGACCACCCTCGCGCAGCGGGCGGCCGCGGTCGCCGGGGCGCCGCGCACCTGCCGCAGGCGGTCCCGCCGCTGGACACCTGGTCCGCCTCCGCGCTCGCCTCGGTGCCCGACCAGCAGTTCCTGGACCGGCGGCTCGAGGAGCCGCTCGCCCTGCTCGAGGGCGAGGCCCGAGCGCCGCGCGACCGGAACCCCGAGGTGGAGGTCACCGCCTCGGTCGAGGTCGGCGATCCCGTCGCGCCGCTCGTGGAGCGCTCGCGCGACGCGCGGCTGACGGTGGTGGGGACCCGTGGACGGGGCCGCACGATGAGCGCCCTGCTCGGCTCGGTCTCCCGCGGCCTCCTGGAGCGGGCGCAGGGCCCGGTGATGGTGGTGCCGGACCTGGACATCTCGCGGATCGGCCGCGACCGGCGGCGCCCCCGCTGAGCCGGGGTCAGTGGCCTCCGCCGGTGTACAGCTCGGGCTCGGGAAGGCCGTGCTCCCGGCGCACGCGTCGCGAGAGCCCCTCGATCGCGGTGAGCGCGGCCAGGACGTCGTCGGCCGTCACCGGGAAGGGCATCGAGTGGATCGTCTCGCCCTCCACCGTCGCGGCCTCGGCGACCGCGCGGAGCTCCTTCCGGTCCTCGGGGGTCAGCCCGATCTCGGTGAGGGTGTTCGGCAGGCCCACCTTCGTCGTGAACACGATGAAGTCCTCGATCTCCTGGGCGGGGGCACCCTCGAGGACGAGCTGGGCGAGGGAGCCGATGTTGACCTTCTGGCCATGGGTGAGCCCGTGCGTCTGCGGGGCGGCGGTCAGCCCGTTGTGGATGGCGTGCGCAGCGGCGAGGCCCCCGGACTCGAAGCCCAGCCCGGACAGCGCTGTGTTCGCCTCGACCACGGCCTCCAGGGCGGGAGTGACCACGCGCGCGGCGACCGCATCGAGCGCCGGCGGCGCGTTCTCCCACAGGATGTCCCAGCTCAGCTCCGCCAGTGCGGTGCCGGCACGGGTGGGGCGACCGCCGGCCATCGCCGTGCCGGTGCCGCGGCGGGTGGCGCGCGCCTCGAGCCAGGTGGCCAGCGCGTCGCCGATCCCGGCGGCGAGGAAGCGCACCGGCGCCTCGGCCACGACCTGGGTGTCGATGAGGACGAGGTCCGGGTTGCGGGGGAAGAAGCGGTACTCGTGGAACTCGCCCTCGGCCGTGTAGATCACCGCGAGCGCGGAGGTCGGCGCATCGGAGGAGGCCGCCGTGGGCACGCTCGCCCAGCGGATCCCGGCGAGGTGCCCGGCCGCCTTCGCGGCGTCGATGCTCGATCCGCCGCCGAAGCCCACGATGACGTCATGGCTTCCGGCGGCGATCGCGGCGACCAGCGCGTCGACGGCATCCGTCGTCGCGAAGCGCTCGAAGCCGACGCGCTCGAGGGGCAGACCCGCCGCGGCGAAGGAGGCGCCGACCTGCTCGGAGAAGAGCCCCCAGACGATGTCGTCGGCGACGAGCAGCGGGGTCGCTCCCGAGGGCGGCGAGATGGGTGCCCAGCGCGTCGAGCGCCCCCTTCCCCTGGACATAGCGGCTCGGGCTGGCGAGGACGGTGAGCTCGGACATGGCGTAGCGCTCCTTCGGACCGGCGGGCGGGCTCGCGACCACGAGCCCGCCCTCCATTGTCGTCCCGTCCCGGGTGCGCGGCAACGAGGGTTCTGATCGGTCGAGACGTCCGGCCGTCCCACTCAGCCGACGGCGGACCCGACGACGCCCGACCGCGGCGCTCGCCCCCGCCGCGGGACCTCGGCCCCGCGCGGGCCGGTCCGGCCGTGACTACGATCGACGGACCGGCGGAGGAGACCCACGGGGGCGGCTCCGTCGGCCCAGGGAGCCCCCGACCCAGGAGGTCGAGATGCCCGACGACGACGTCACCGCCCAGCCCGCCCGGACCAGCCCCGCCGCCACCTCCGCACCGACCGGCCGCGCCCCGGCACCCAGTGTCTCCCACGCTCCCGGCACCTCGCCGGACGGGGAGCGGCCGCTCGGAGTGCTGATCGGCTACGACGGCTCCGGACAGGCCGTCCAGGCGCCGCACTACGCCGCCCGCGCCGCGCCGCGCCAGGACCTGCCGCTCACCGTGGTCACCGCCTACACCGTGCCGACCATGGCCTACGCCGAGGCGGCCCTCACCCCGGTCGTCCCGGCCGAGGTCGCGCGGCTGAACGCCGCCAACGAGTCGCTCGAGGAGGCGCGGGAGCACCTGCGCGACTACAGCGGAGCCGTCGACCTGCGCGCCGAGTGGGGCGATGCCGCGGGCGTGCTCGTGAAGCTGTCGGCCCAGGCCGCTGTGGCCGTCGTCGGAGCGCGCGGACGCGGCGGCTTCATGGGCCGGTCGCTCGGCTCGGTCTCCGCCGCGCTCCCCGCCCATGCGCACTGCCCCACGGTCGTGGTGCATCGCGGCTACGAGCTCGGCGAGGGTGCGCACCGCTTCGAGCCGCTCGAGGAGGACTCCCCCGTGACCGTGGGCACCGACGGCTCCGCCCGGGCCGAGGCGGCGCTGGACGCGGCCGCGCAGGAGGCGCTCGCCCGCGGCACCTCGCTGCGCGTGCTCATGGTGCTCCCGTCCCTGGAGGACTGGGGCGGCTCCTATGCGGCCTGGCGCCCGGACCCCGACGTGGTCCGGACCCATCGCTCACGGGCCGCGGCCCGGCTCGAACGAGGCCTGGAGCGGCGTCACCGGGAGCATCCTGAGCTGACGATCACCAGCGAGGTCCTGTTCGGCGACCCCGTACGGTCGCTGCTCGCGGAGGCGGCCGACGCGCGGCTCACCGTCGTCGGCACCCGCGGGCACGGGCGCGTGATGAGCACCCTGCTCGGCTCGGTCTCCCGCGGCCTGCTCCAGCACGCCGAGGGGCCGGTGATGGTGGTGCCGTCCCACGCTACGTAGTGCGCGGGGGCCTCGGCCGGTCGCGCCGACGAGGGGCATCTCGCGCCGCGCCGCGCGGCCCGACGGGGCAGAATGGGGACATGTCCGCCTCCCGCTCGCCGGCGCGCCTCGTGCGCGGAGGCACCGCCGCCTCGATCGCGACCGCCGTCGCGCTCGGCGGCCACCTCGCGGGCGGCGGGGCGATGCCGGCCTGGCTCGGGATCCTCGTGCCCTGGTGGCTCGCGGTCGCCGTGTGCACGCCGCTGGCGGGCGCGCAGTTCTCCCTGGCCCGGATGGGCGTCGCGGTGCTGGCCAGCCAGGCGCTGTTCCACGGACTGTTCAGCGCGGGTACGCCCGGTGACCCCGGGCGGGCCCTCGTGGACCCGCCGGGCTCCCATCTGGGCCACGGCGCGGGCCACGCAGGGCACGGCAACGGGGGCGTCGCCGGGCACGGCACTCACGG
Organism: Brachybacterium sp. GPGPB12; assembly: GCF_038396325.1. Classification (NCBI taxonomy): domain Bacteria; kingdom Bacillati; phylum Actinomycetota; class Actinomycetes; order Micrococcales; family Dermabacteraceae; genus Brachybacterium; species Brachybacterium sp. GPGPB12. The sequence continues at coordinate 2,256,421 of NZ_CP149573.1, forward strand.
CGACGGCGGCGAGGGGGTCGCGTCGGTCGCCGACCATGCCCTGCACGGCGACCATTCCGATCTGCGGATGCTCCTGCCGCACGTGCTCGCCGCGATGGTGACCGCGGTGCTGCGCTGCGAAGACGGCGAGTCGGTGCTGATGCGATGCGCGCGCGCCTGGCGCTGAGCGTCCTCGCGGTGCTCGCGCATCCGCCGCCGCTGTCGCTGATCACGCCGCTGGTGCCCGAGCGGCCGGCCCGGCCCCTGCCCGCGGCGCCCCATCTCCTGCACGCCCAGCGTGCCGTCCTCACCCCGCAGCTGCGCCGGGGTCCTCCGGTGGTCCTCGCGGCCTGAGCAGGGACGACGCGCCCGTTCAGGCCCTCCCCGATCGACCATCACCCGTCCGGCCTCCCTGCCGCACGGGTCCGCGCCGACCGCTGCCCGCGCGCCCTGCGCCGCGGACCGTCGGCCCTTCGAGAGGACCTTCGATGTCTCAGCGTTCCACGACCCAGCGTTCCTTCCTGCCCTCTGCCGCCCGCCCCACCCGCCGGGCCGCCCTCGCCGCGGCGGCTCGCTCCTGCCCCTCGCCGCCTGCGGCTCCGACCCCTCCGACGGCTCCGAGACGGGTGGCGCCGCCTCGGACGGCGGCGGCATGAGCGCCGAGGGGCTCACCCTCGTCGACCCGTGGGTGAAGGCCGCCGAGGAGGGCATGACCTCCGCGTTCGGCACCCTCACCAATGCGACCGGCCGCGCGCTGCAGCTGATCTCGGCGAGCACCCCATCGGCGGGGATGGTCGAGCCGCACGAGACCATGGGCGACGGCTCCGGCGGCATGAGCATGCAGGAGAAGGAGGGCGGCTTCCCTGTCCCCGACGGCGGCGAGCTCGTGCTCGAGCCCGGCGGGGACCACCTCATGCTCATGGACCTCGCCGCCCCGCGCGGCCCGGCGACGAGGTGGAGCTGACGCCGCAGTGCGAGGACGGCACCGAGCTGGTCGTCACCGCCACGGTGAAGGACTTCGCCGGTGCGCAGGAGCACTACGAGCCCGAGGGCTCGGCCGGCTCCGGTGCCTCCGACGACGGCGGCGAGCACGACGCCGACGGACACGGCGACCACGGCGGCCACAGCGCCGACGAGCCCGCGGAGGGCTCCGACGCCAAGGACGGCGCCGAGTGACCGCCCCCGACGACCGCACCCCCGCCCGCCCCGGCAGGCGCCACCTGCCGCGGGCCGGCACCCTCGGCGCCGGGGCGCTCGGCATCGGGGCCGCGGGGGTCGGGCTCGGCCGCTCACTCGCCGACCCCGCCGCCCCTGCCGACTCCGCGGAGGAGGTCGCGCCCGATCAGGCGCCCTACGGTGGCCCGACCGTCCCCTTCCACGGCGTGCACCAGGCCGGGGTCGAGACGCCCGCCCCGGCGTCGGCCACGCTCCTGGCTCTCGACCTGCGCGAGGACGTGGACCACGACGGCGTGCCGCGGATGCTCGCGCCTGTTCACCGACGACGCCGCCCGCCTCACCCAGGGCGAGCCCGCGCTCGCGGACACCGAGCCGGAGCTCGCGACCGAGCCCGCCTCCCTCACGGTCACCGTCGGCTTCGGCCCGGGGCTGATGTCCCGGGCCGAGCGCCCGGCGCCGGACTGGCTCGCGCCCCTGCCTGCCTTCGGCATCGACGAGCTCGAGGAGCAGTGGTCGGGCGGGGACCTGCTGCTGCAGGTCGCGGCCGACGATCCGCTGACGGTCTCCCACGCCGCACGGATGTCGCTGAAGGACGCCCGCGCCTTCACGACCCTCCGGTGGGGGCAGACGGGATTCCGCCGCTCCCCCGGCGTCGTGAGACCCGGCGACACCCTGCGGAACCTCTTCGGCCAGCTCGACGGCACCGCGAACCCCGCCCCCGGGCAGCGAGCACTTCGCGAAGGTGGTCTGGATCGAGGACGGCCCCTTCGCGGGCGGCACCTCGATGGTGGTGCGTCGGATCCGCATGGACCTCGACGGCTGGGACGAGGCCGACCGCGGCGCGCGGGACGCCGCGACCGGCACCCGGCAGGACGACGGCGCGCCGCTGTCGGGCGGGGACGAGAGCACCCCGCCGGACTTCGAGAAGGTCTCCGCGAACGGCTTCCCGGTGATCGGGGAGTTCTCGCACATGCGTCGGGCCCGCGGGGTCGACGACGGCGAGCACCAGGAGATCTACCGCCGGCCGTACAACTACGAGCACGCGCCGGCGCCAGGCTCGCAGCCGCTGTCCGAGGCGGGGCAGGTGTTCGTGTCCTTCCAGGCCGATCCGCTCGCGCAGTTCCTGCCGATCCAGCGCCGCCTGGACGAGCTGGACCTGCTGAACCAGTGGACCACCCCGATCGGCTCGGCCGTGTTCGCGATCCCGCCCGGGCGCGCCGAGGGCGAGTTCCTGGGGCAGTCCGTGCTGGAGTAGCCGAGCCGCCGCCGTCCCGTCCGGCCGCGACCGAGCGCCGTCTGCACAGAAGGGACTCCCGCGGCACGGTGCGGAGCTGAGCTCCTCACCGTGCCGCTGGAGTCCCCTTTCTGCCGGGCCCTCCACGACGAACCGACGAGGAGGGCGGCGAGTGCGGGAGATCGACAGCCGGCAGGTGGCAACCCGTGGCGAGTCCGTCGGGCTTGTGCGAGGGCCTCGTATGCTGGCCGGAACCCCCTGCGCCCCGGCACGACCGCCCGGACCGTCGTGCTCGCACGCGCAGGCCCCGACGACCGCAGGAGATCATCCATGCCCCGCTTCAACATCCCGGCCGAGGACGCCCAGGGACCCCTGGTCGTCGGGATCGACATCGGCTCGGGCGGCACCCGCGCCGCCGTGTACGACGTCTCGGGCCGCGAGGTCGGCAAGCTCCAGCACAAGGAGATCCACGCCTTCACGGTCGACGACGACGGCACCAGCACGATCGACGCCGACCAGATCGTCGCGGAGATCCGCACCGCGCTCTCCGCCGTGCTCGGCCACGGCGAGTCGCCCGGCGACGTGCGCGCGATCGGCTTCGACACCTTCGCCTCCTCGCTGATCGCGGTCGACACGGCCGGCAACGCGCTGACCCCGTGCATCACCTACGCAGATACCCGCGCCACGCCCAGGTGGGCGAGCTCGCCTCCCGCGTCGACGTCGAGGACCTGCACGAGCGCACCGGCGCCCGCCTCCACTCCTCCTACACCGCGCCGCGGTCTGCTGTGGTCGCGCAAGGAGCACCCCGAGGTCTTCGCCCGCACGGAGCGGTTCATGGCGCTCGGCGAGTACGTGGCCTTCAAGGCGCTGGGCACGCCCGCGCTCGGCACCGCCTCCGCGACCTGGTCCGGCATGATCGACAGGCGCACCGGGCAGTACGTGCCCGAGTCGCTCGACGCCGTGGGCGTGGACGAGGCCGCGATGGGCCCCGCGATCGACCCCGACGACGCCCTGCCCGTCGCCGGCACCCCGCTCGCCTCCGAGTTCCCGCGGCTGGCAGAGGCCGTGTGGTCGCCCGTGATCGGCGACGGCCTCGCCGCGAACCTCGGCATCGGCGCGCTCGGCACCGGCACCTGGGGCATCTCCACCGCCACCTCCGGTGCGATCCGCCAGCTCCTGGACACCGACATCCCCGCCCTCCCCTCGGGGCTGTGGGCGTACCGCGTGGACCAGCGTCGCACCCTCGTCGGCTCCGCGATGAGCGACTGCGGGCGCGTGCTGGACTGGTGCCGCAACGAGCTCGCGATGCCCTTCGACATCGACGCGACGGACACCGCGACCCTGTTCTCCGGCCCGCCCTCCCAGGGCACTCCGCTGGTGGTCCCCTTCTTCTCCGGCGAGCGCGGCACCAAGTGGCGCGGCAGTTCCCGGGCGATGTTCACGAACGTCGGCGCCTCCACGACCTGGAAGGACATCTGCTCGGCGCGATGGAGGGCGTGGCTCTGTCGTTCCTGCGCATCGCCGACCAGATGCGCGAGGCCGGCGGCGAGCCCGAGCGGATCGTGCTCTCGGGCGGGATGACCGGCGCGATCCCCGGCTGGTCGCACCTGCTCTCCGACGCGCTCGCCATGCCGATCGACCACGTCGCCGTCTCCCGCTCGACCATGCGCGGCGCGGCCGTGATGGCCCTCGAGCAGGCCGCACCCGAGATCCCTGTCGCGGAGGCGCCGGTGCTCGCCCGGGTCGAGCCGGTGCTCGCCCACCAGGACTACTACCGCGAGCGCCTCGAGCTCTTCGAGAAGCTCGCCGACCTGGCCTGAGGCGAGGCGGCTCGCTCGCACGAGCACCGCATGCGCCGCCCGCGGTGCATGGTCTGCAGATGGCGCATGGTGTGCCTCTGTGCCTATATAGGCACCGAACCTCAGGGCCGGGGCAGGCGGCGCTCCTCGGCGACGACGGCAGCGACGAGCGGGTCGCCGGCGGGCACGCCGAGCAGGGCGAGCAGGGCGGTGACCCGCTCGGTGGCGTCCTCGAGCCCGGCCGCCCCGGCGATCTCGGAGCTCTTCGGGTCCTGCACCTCGTGGCCGCCCCGCACGCGGTCGGTGACCCAGGCGGTCCAGGCGGCGACGGCCGAGACCTCACCGGGGGCCTTGTCCGGGCCGCCGAGCTCGGCGTTCACGGGCGCCGCGCGCACGGGCGACTTCGCGGTGCCGTCGGCGGCGATGCGGATCAGGTTGTCCGCGAGACGCGGGTTGCGGAAGCGCTCCTCGAGGGCGGCGGTGTAGGCGTCGAGCTCGTCGGCCGGCAGGGGCGGCGTCTCCCGCGCCTCGCTCCACAGCTGCTCGACCAGGGCCCGCACCTCGCGGTGGCCGATCGCCTCGTCCACGCGCTCCACACCGGCGACCTGGCCGGCGTAGGCCATGAGAGTGTGGGCGCCGTTGAGCAGGCGCGGCTTGCGGCGCTCGTGCACCTCGATGTCGTCGGTGAACTGCACCCCGGCCTTCTCCCACTCGGGGCGACGGCCGCGGAACCGGTCCTCGATGACCCACTCGGTGAAGGGCTCGGTGACCACCGGGACGGCGTCGGCGAAGCCGGTCTGCTCGCGCACCGTGTCGGCGGCGCCCTCGTCGGCCGAGGGGGTGATGCGGTCGACCATGGAGGAGATGACGTCGACGTGGTCCTCGAACCAGGCGGCGGTCTCCTCGTCGAGCTCGGCGCGGACGGCCTTCCCGAGCACCTCGCCGTTGCCGGTGAGGTTGTCGCAGGAGACCAGCGCGATCGGCTCGTCGACGCCGGCCTCGCGGCGGGCCTTCAGCCCCAGCGCGAGACGGGCCGGGGCGGAGGTCGCCGGATCCGACCCGGCGGCGTAGCCCTTCTCGGTGATGGTCAGGGTGACCACGGCGGTGAAGGGATCGGCGAGCATCTGCACAAGGGCGTCGACGTCGGCGGCGGGGTGGACCTCGTCGATCACGTCCAGGACGCTGACCTCGTCGGCCTCCGGGCCGCGCACGATCAGGCCGTACTTCCCGCCCTGGGCGTTCAGCGCGTCGGCCATCGCGGCGGAGCGGCCGGTGAAGGCGACCACGGACCAGCCACCGGCCACGGCGGTGGCCTGCAGGGTATGGGCGCGGGCGAAGTTGCCGATCCCGAGGTGGACCAGGCGGCCGACGTCGGAGGGGGCGGGGGCGTTCATCGGGGCGGTTCCTCTCAGGCGGACTCGCCGAGGCGGAAGACCTCGCGAGGTCGCTGGGTGGGCAGGGTGGCGACGAGCGCCTCGGCCTCCTCGAGACGCATCCGGTGCTCGGCGACCAGGCCGGCCAGGTGGCTCGCGTCGATGCGGCGCGACATGTCGTGGCGCGCCGGGATCGAGCAGAAGGCGCGGGTGTCGTCGATGAATCCGCTGGTGCGCGTGTAGCCGAGGGTCTCGGAGACGGCGCGGCGGAAGCGCAGGATCGCATCGGGCGAGTCGATGAACCACCACGGGGCGCCTGCGTAGACCGAGGGGTACACGCCGGCCAGCGGCGCGATCTCGCGGGAGAACACGGTCTCGTCGATCGTGAACAGCACGGTGCGGAAGCCCGCCGCGTGGCCCACGTCGTTGAGCATGGGGCGGAGGTGGTGGACGAAGTCGACGGCGACGGGGATGTCGAAGCCGACGTCCGCCCCGAACTGCTCGAACATCGCATCGGAGTGGTTGCGGGAGACGGCCGGGTGCAGGGTCATCACGAGCCCGTCCTCGGCGGCCAGACGGGCCTGATCGGCGAGCAGGTGGCGGCGCAGCGCCACGGCCTCGTCGGCCCGGATCGTGCCCTCGAGCGCGGCGGAGTAGAGGCGGCGAGCGTCCTCGAGCGCGAGCCGCTCGGTGCCGGGGTCGATGTGGGCGTGGTCGGAGGAGACGGCGCCGTGGTCGCGGAAGTAGAGGCGGCGCACCCGCATGGCCTCGAAGTGGCCGTCGTAGGTGCCGGTGTCGACGCCGGCGGACTCGCCGAGGGCGGCGACCAGCTCGGGGAAGTCGGCGCGGGCGGGCTCGAGGTACTTGTCGGGCCGGAAGGTGGGGATCACGCGGCCGGTGAAGGAGGCGTCGGCGGCGAGCGCGTCGTGCGGCGAGAGGTCATCGACCGGGTCGTCCGTGGTCGCCATGACCTCGATCCTGAACTGGTCGAACAGGGCGCGGGGACGGAACTCGGGGCGGGTGAGCCTGTCCGCGATCTCGTCGTACATCGCGTCGGCCGTGCGCGGGTTCAGCACGGTCTCCAGGCCGAAGACCTCGGAGAACTCGTGCTCCATCCAGTAGCGCGAGGGGGTGCCGGCGTAGGCGTGCCAGTGCTCGGCCAGCAGATGCCAGGCCCTGCGGGAGGCCTTCTCGTCCAGGGGCCCCTGTCCCACGCCCAGGTCGGCGAGGTCCACGCCGCGCGCGTGCATCAGGCGGTTGACGTAGTGGTCCGGGGTGATGAACAGCGAGGTCGGATCGCGGAAGGGTTCGTCGTCGAGCAGGAGGCGAGGATCGACGTGCCCGTGGGGCGAGACGATCGGCTGATCCTTCTCGAGCTCGTAGAGGCCGCGCGCGATCTCGCGGACGGCCGGGTCCGCGGGCAGGAGGCGGGCGGGGTGCGGGACGAAGGCGTCGTTGCTCATGCGGCCATCCTCGCAACCTTTCGCCGGAGCGTCGGACGGTTGTCACGGGTTGCCGGGGAAAGCGCCCTCCATCAGGTTGATCGGCTCCCCGGCGAGTGGCCGGGGACCGCGACGGGCGCGCCGCCTCAGGGGGTCTCGCGCGGTCCCGTCGCGCCGCGGGGCACGAGCCGCACGGGCAGCGAGCCCTCGACCGGGGTGCGGTGGGCGGAAGGGTTCTCGATGCGGCGGATGAGGCGCTCGACGGCGGCACGGCCCTGCGCGCGCTTGGGGCTGACGACGGTGGTGAGCCCGCCGCCGACGAGCCGGGAGAGCTGGATGTCATCGTGCCCCATCACCGACAGCTCCTCGGGTACGCGGATGCCGGCGCGCAGGGCGGAGACCAGGAAGCCGAAGGCCACCAGGTCGTTGTAGCAGATCACCGCGTGGGGCAGGGAGTCGTGCATCTCCTCGAAGGCCTGCTCGCCGCCCGCGATGGTGGGGGCGGAGGGGCCGTGGCGCTGGATCTGCATCCCGTGCCGGCGGGCGGCGACGCGGACGGCTCGCCAGCGCTCCCCGTCCGACCACGAGTTCACGGGCCCGGCCACGTAGGTGACGGTGCGCAGGCCGTTCTCGGCCAGGTGGGCGATCGCCTGGCCCATGCCGTGCTCGAACTCGGGGGTGACGGAATCCAGGCCTGCCACGCGCCGGTTCATCACGACGACGGGGATGCGCTTCGAGAGGTGGTTGAGCATCGCGTCGGACTGCCGGGTGCCCGAGAGCACGATCCCGTCGACGACGTCGACGGCGCTCTCGAGGCTCGCGCGCTCGCGCGCCTCGTCCTCGACGGCGTCCAGCAGGAGCAGCGAGGAAGCCCTGCTCCTGGGCGGCCTCCTGCATGCCGGAGACGAGCTCGGCGAAGTAGGGGTTGGTGAGGTCCGGGACCTCGATGCCGAGGCGCTGGTGGCGGTGGCCGCGCTCCTGCGAGGGCGGGGCGGAGGTGCGGTAGTCCAGGACCTTCGCAGCCGCCATCACCTTGGCATGGGTCGCGGCGCTGACCCGGCCGGGGCGGGAGAAGGCACGCGAGACGGTGGAGGGGGCGACACCTGCCTCCTTGGCGACGTCGTAGATCGTCACGCGCGCGTCCGCCACTCGGCCGGCTCCGTCCCGCACCCACCGGGCGCTGTCCTCGCGGGCGGCGCCGCCCGCTGTCCTCGGCAGAGCTTATCCCGAGCCGAAGGCAACCGGCGGCAACCGTCCGCCCGTCACTCTGAGGGGTCCAGCCGCCTGATCACGGTCGCGGGCACGCCTGGAGGTCGACGACCTCGCCGCAGGAGCCGAGCAGGGCGCGCGCGCCGCATCGCGCGCCTGGGCATCGCGCGGGTCGATCGCGTCGAGCTCCCGGCAGGCCAGCGGCGCGGCCTGCTTGCGGGCCGCGACCTCCGGGTCGTCGAAGCAGTACTCGAGCCCGGCGTCGAGCTTCTCGAGCTCGGTCATCGCCCCGGTGGTCTCGTCCTGGTCGCGGGTCATGGGGCCCAGTCTCCCAGGCAATCTGGCCGGGAGCCGCACCCCGTCAGTGCACCCCTCCCTCAGTGCACCCCTCCGAGCTCGACGAGCAGGACGCCCGCGACGATCAGCCCCATGCCGCCGAGCATCAGCGGGGTGAGCGGCTCGCGGAACAGGATCCGGGAGAGCACGGCGGTCAGGACGATGCCGACCGCCACCCAGACACCGTAGGCGACGCCGAGGGGCATGCCGAGCGAGAGAGCGCCGGAGATCAGGAAGAAGGCGAGCACGTAGCCGAGCACGAGCGGCACGTACCAGCGGCGGTCGCCGCCGGTCGAGGCCATGCGGAGGGACAGCGTCCCGCCGACCTCGGCGAGGACGGCTCCGGCGAGCAGCAACCAGGTCATCGGGACTCCTCTCCGGTGGCGGGGACGGCGTCGGCGCCCGTCGCGGTGACGGGCGCGGCCGCGTCGGCGGTTGCCTGGTGGGCGCGCTGGGAGCCGATCTCGACGACGACCACGCCGGCGGCGACCAGCACGAAGCCGACGATCTTGAGGACGGTGAGCACCTCCCCGAACAGGATCGCGGAGCCGGCGGCGGCGAGGACCACCCCGGAGGCGCCCCAGATGCCGTAGGCGACGCCGAGGGACATGCCTCGCCGAAGCACCTGGCCCAGCAGTGTGAAGGCGAGGACGTAGCCGGCGACGACGAGCACGTACAGCGCAGGGTTGTCGAGCGCTCCGCGCAGGGAGAGCGTGGCGGTGACCTCGCTGAGGATCGCGCCGATGAGCAGCAGCCAGGCGATCATGCCTCACCTCCGAGCAGGTCGCGGGCGAGCTCGCGCGCCTGGTCCAGCCGCTCCTCGGAGCCGGCGTCCAGTCCGCTGGCGCGGTCGAACCAGAGGCCGTCGGCCATCAGCCGCACGGCCAGGAGGCGTGCGCGCGGCCGGCGTCGACCCCGGCGGGGATGCCGAGCCAGCGGGAGAGCTGGTCCTCCCAGCGCTCGGTGAGGACGACGCGCAGGTGGGGGTCCGCGAAGATCACCAGGTCGGCGGCGTCGATCGAGCCGGTGCAGGCCCAGTCGAGATAGGCGAGCACGCGATGCTCGGCGGGCGCCTCGGCGAAGTCCTCGATCTCGGCGCCGTGGCGCGCGGCGACCAGGGCGAGCATCTCGCGCTCGTAGCGCGCAGTCAGTCGGTCGAGGATCGCACCGAGCGGCTCCTCCTTGGTGGAGAAGTGGTACATCAGCCCCGGCTTGGAGACGCCGGCGGCGCGGGCGGCGGAGTCGAGGGTGAGCGTGCCGCCCTCGCCGAGATGGGCCTCGGCGGCGTCGAGCATCGCCTCGCGGGCCGAGGGACGGTGCGCGGGGCGTGCGGGCGGTGTGGAGCGTGCGGGTGGCATGGGACCTCCGAGTCCGAGGGGAACACCCGTTACTTTACCTACCGGATGGCCAAGTAACGCAAGCCTGAGTCGCCTCCTGCGTGAGCCGCTTCTCCCCCTGCTACTCCCCCGGCGCGGGGGCCCAGCGGGCGATCTGCGCGGCGAGGTGCCCGGCGCCGTAGCCGTTGTCGATGTTGACCACGCCGATGCCCGGCGCGCACGCGGAGAGCATCGTCAGCGCCGCGGTGACACCGCCGGCGGCGACTCCGTAGCCGACGGAGGTGGGCGGCCGCGACCACGGGTGCGGGGATCTGCCCGGCGATCACGGTGGGCGGCGCCCCGTCCATCCCGGCGGCGACGACCACGCAGGTCGCCTCGCGCGGCTCGGGCAGGCGGGACTGCAGGCGGTGCAGGCCCGCGATGCCGATGTCGGCGATGAGCTTGGTGGGCCGGCCGAGGTGACGGGCGGTGAGCTCCGCCTCGCGGGCCACGGGCAGATCGCTCGTGCCGGCGCAGGCCACGATCACGAGGCCGCCGCTCGGCGCGGGCGGCGCGGCAGGCCAGGCGAGGAAGCGGGCCGACGGATCGTGCGAGGCGTCCGGAAGTGCGGCGAGCACGGCCTCGGCGCGGGCCTCGTCGGCGCGGGTGAACAGCACCGGGCCGAGGTCCTCGCGCCCCTCGGCGGCGAGGCGCGCATAGGTCGCAGCGATCTGGCCGACCTGCTCGACGGACTTCGCATCGCAGAGGACGGCCTCGGGCGCGCCGCGGCGGGAGGCGCGGTCGAGGTCCAGGTCGAGGAATCCCTCGATCCTGCCGGCCCCGTCGGCCGTTCCTGCCCCGTCGGCCGCTCCCGGTGCCTCAGCCACGAGCGTCCCTCCCGGCGATCTGCAGGGAGAACAGACCCGAGCGGATGCCGTCGAGGTCGATGGTGACGTGCTGGAAGCCGGTCTCCTTGCCGGCGGCGACGAGCGCCTCGCGGATCGCGGGCTCCATCGCGCGAGGGAGCTCATCGGCGGGCGACTCGATGCGGCCGACGGTGCCGTGGTGGCGGACCCGGCAGTCGCTGAAGCCCTGCTCGTAGACGGCGTCCTCGAGGTCGTCGATCTGGCGCAGCTTCTCCGGGGTGACCTCCTGCCCGAAGGGGATGCGGGAGGCGAGGCAGGGGGCGGCGGGCTTGTCCGCGACGGGCAGGGACAGCCGCCGCGCCACCTCGCGGACCTGAGACTTCGTCATGCCGACGACGGACAGCGGCCGCAGGACCCGGTGCCGGGTCGCGGCGCCGGCGCCGGGGCGGTCGTGGCGGGTCGCGTCGTCGGCGTTCTCCCCGTAGGCGACCGCGTCGAGCCGCTGCTCGCCGACGACGTCCTCGCCGATGCGGGTGAACAGCTCGTCCTTGCAATGAAAACACCTGGCGGCGTCGTTCTTCTGGTAGTCGGGGTTCTCGCCCTCGTGGGTGGGGACCTCGACTACCTCCACGCCGATCACGCGCGCGACCTGATGGGCGAGGCGCCGCTCGCGCCGGGCGAGGGACGGGGAGACGCCCAGCGGCCGCGACCACGTTCTCGGCGCCGAGCGCGCGCACGGCGAGCGCGAGCAGGGTCGCGGAGTCGACGCCGCCGGAGTAGGCGACGCCGAGCTTCTTCACGCCCGCGAGCTCGGCGGAGACCGCGTCGGCGAGCTCGAGCGCCTCGCCCTGCAGGGCGTCGGGCGTCATCTCCTCGGCCTCGAAACCGGGGTGGCCGGGCGCGAACAGCGAGGCGGGGGCCTGCGGGGCGGTGCCGAGCGTGAGCGGGACGGGCTGGCGGAGGCTGGTCACTTGACCTGCTCCGCGGCGCCGTCGCGCTCGGAGGCGAGGCGGAAGAGGACCTCGCCAGCGTGGTCGATCACCAGGGTGTCGGGGTCATCGCGCGCCGCCTCGAGGTCGAGGGAGGCGGGGTCCATGTACAGCACGTTGTACGCCTCGGTCTCCTCCTTGGAGATGGAGGTGGCGAAGTAGCGGTTCACGCGTCGCTTCTCCTCGCCCGTCTCGGGGTCGTAGGTGCCGAGGCCCGTGACGTGCGTGGAGTGGGCGAGCTCGCCCCAGGGGTGGTCCTTGAAGCGGTCCCACTGCTTCGTGAAGTACTCGATGTTGTGGTACCCGATCTCGCGGATGCCGGGATGCATCTCGGCGACCGCGGTGATGTGCGGGGCGTAGATGATCACGTCGCCGCCGTCGGCGCAGACGGGCTCGGACTTGTAGAAGCCCTTCGCCCCGGTCCACATGTCCTCGTACATCTCCGGGACGAGGGCGACGATCCGCTTATAGGGCTTCTCGACGTAGGTGATGTGGGTCTGTGCGGAGATCCTCGCCATCGCCGCCCAGGCGGCCTGCGGGTCGCCGAACGCGATCGCGCCGAGGTCCGCTCCGCCCTCGGCGACGTCCATGGTGAAGGCGAGCTTCTCGGTGGGGATGAGCTCGCTCGCGGCGTCGATGAGCTGGCGCACGGGGGTGATGCCGAGGGTGCCGATGATGCGGCTGGCGGTGATCAGCGCACCCACCCAGTGGGAGATGTCGATGACGTCGTGCACCGAGCGACCGGGGAAGAAGTACTTGTTGCCGCCGGAGAAGCCGACGACCTCGTGGGGAAAGACGGGGCCGACGATCAGGTTCACGTCGGACTCGACGCAGAGCCTGTTGATCTGCACGTTCATGGGCACGTCGGTGAGCAGGCCGCCCGTGAGCTCGGCGATCTGCTCGGCGGGGATGACGCCGAGGTCCGCGATCTGGGAGGGGTCGTCCCAGGCATGGTTCAGGACGGTCCACTCCGGGTAGGTCGCCTTCGCCCCGCGCTCGGTGGAGCCGAGCGGCTGATCGATCGCCTGCTCGCTCATCGCGGCATGGGTGCCGAGCGCGATCAGCACGGTGACGGAGGAGGCGCGGCCGGCGAGCGCGTCGTGGATCGCGGGGAGCACCTTCGGGAGGGGGACGGAGCGGGTGCCGTCCGGGATGATCAGGCAGACGCTCTTGCCGTCGAGGTCCTGGCCGGCGAGCCGCTCGGCGACGAAGCCGGCGATCTGCTCGTCGGTGAGGATGCCTCCCGGGCCTCCGAGGAGGGCGGCCCGTTCGGCCAGGCCCTCGGGGATCGGGTGGATCGTGGGTCGCTGGGTCGCCGTCGTCGTCTGGCTCATGGCCCCATGATGCTCGGTGCGACCAGACCCGAACAAGGATGGCCAGGCTGTTGCCACGGGGGTCGACCGAGTCGATCTGGGCGTCGGCCGCATCCTCCCCCGCGGGCTGAGCCGGTCCGTCGCCGCGCCGTTCCCGGCGCCTGGCCGCCGGCCCGTAGCGGGGCGCGAACAGGTGGACCAGCGCGAACAGCAACCCCTGTACGAGCACGATCAGCCCGCCGGAGGCGGCATCGAGCCAGCGGCTGTGTGCCGATCGGCGGGTTTCCGATCCGCCTCGTCGGCTTACCCGCAGTTCCACCGCCGAGGATTTCTGTCTCCTGCCCCGGTGATCCGCTGACGCGTAGGGTCGAACCATGGGAATCACGGGAGTGTTGGGACTCGGGGGCTGGGAGATCATCATCCGCTCGCGGCGGTCGCCGCCGCGGTGCTGGTCCTCGCCGTGCTCTTCGCGGTCGTCCGGGCGGCCGCCGCCTCCGGCGTCCGACGAGCGCAGCGGGAGACGGAGCCGAGGCGCGAGGATCGACTGGACTGACTCTCTCGCCACACGGCACGGCACCCTGCCCAGGGCACCGCCCTTCCTGGCACGCCGCGCTCGCGCGACTCCGCTGCCAGCGACGACGGGGTGGTGAAGCTCGTCGACGACGTGGCGCTTCGGGCGCCGGGGCAGGTGAGAACCGCGCCGCGGACACGATTTGCATCCATTGATGCATGCATTAGCATCGCGGTCATGCCTTCCCCCACCCTCCCCTGGCTCGATGACCGCGAGAACCGTCCGATCGCGACGCAGATCGCCGCCGCAACCGCCCGCCGGATCGCCGAGGGCGCGATCGACCCGGGCGCCCTGTCGCGTGAGGTCGACGTCGCCGAGGAGCACGGCGCGAGCCGCACCCCGGCGCGCGAGGCGATGCTGCAGCTGGAGACCTGGGGGCTGGTGCGCCTCCTGCCGAAGAAGGGCGCCCAGGTCACGACCCCGACCGCCCGGGAGCGGGAGGAGTCGCTCTCTGTCCGCGCGATGCTCGAGGGGCACGCCGTCTCCCGCATCACGCCCGACGAGACCCGTCGCATCTCCCTCGTCGAGGCGCTCGCGCCGGTGCTCACGGCGCAGGAGGCCGCGACCGATCGTCCCGCGGACTTCGCCGTCCACGACTACGCCTTCCACCTCACCCTCGCCTCCCACGATGGCAACCGCGTGGTCGAGGAGGGCCGCGCGCGCTCGGACCGCGACTGTTCCGCCTCACGCATCTGGCAGTCCTCTCCCCCGCCGCCGACCTGCCCGCCCTGCACCGCGAGCACATCGAGCTCACCGATGCGGTGGCGCGCGGGGACGTCGCCGGCTTCCGCGAGATGATCGAGGGCCACCTGCACACCGGCCACGATGCCTACTCGGTGGTGTCCGAGTGATGCGCGCACGGATCCCGGCCTGGCTCGCCGTCGCCCCGACCGGCTTCCTCCTCGCCTGGGGCGGCAACCACTTCACGCCGCTGCTGCACGTGTACGAGACCGTCGGCGGCTATGCGCCCTGGCAGGCGAACCTGCTGCTGGGGATGTACGTCGCCGGCCTCGTCCCCGGGATCTTGCTGGCCGCAGGGCTCTCGGACCATCACGGCCGTCGGCCGATCGCGATCGCGGGCCTGCTCGCCGGGGCGCTCGGCGGCGTGGTGCTCGCGGCGAGCATGTCGAGCTTCGTGGCCGCTGTGCGCCGGCCGCGTCCTCGCCGGGATCGGCGTGGGGGTGGGCATGTCGGTCTGCTCGACCTGGATCAAGGAGCTCTCCTCCGCCCCGCACGACCCGCGCGCGACGCCGACCGCCGGGGCGCGACGCTCCTCGATGATCCTCACCCTCGGCTTCGCGCTCGGCGCGGGCGCGACGGGCTCGCTCGCCCAGTGGGCGCCGCCGCCGGGGCAGCTGCCCTTCCTCGTCCATCTCGGGCTGTGCCTGCTGGCCGGGATCGCGCCGCTCGCGGCGCCGGAGAGTCTGCCGCGCGAGCCGCGGGCCCGCGGCGCGCCGCGCGATGACCTGAGGGTCTCCTCGGTGAGGCATCCCGTCTTCGCGCGGATCGTCGCCGCCGGCCGCGCCGTGGGTGTTCGCCGCCGCCGGGGTCGCCTACGCCATTCTGCCTGCGACGGTCGAGGCGCAGATCGGGGACTCCGCGACGATCTACGCGACGGGCCTGACGGTGCTCACCCTGGGCGTCGGCGCAATCGCCCAGGGCACCGTAGGCCTGATCGACCGCCTCACCCGCGGCCGCGCGCTGATCGTGGGTCTGAGCGGCATGAGCGCGGGGATGATCCTCGCCGCCGTCGCCGCGGATCTGCGCCGCCCGGTGCTGGTGGTGGGCGTCGCGGCACTGCTCGGCGCGTCCTACGGGGTGTGCGTGGTGGCGGGGCTGGTCATCGCCCAGTCCCTCGCCTCTCCGCGCGAGCTCGCCGGGATCACCGGCGTCTACTACTCCCTCGCCTATCTCGGTTTCCTGTTGCCGACGATCCTCGCGGCGCTCACCCCCGTGCGCGCCGTACACAAGCGGGCTCGCGATCGTGGCCGCGGTGTGCGTGCTGTGCCTGGCGGCGGTCGCCTGGGGCCTGCGTCGCCCGCCGCCGGCGCCGGCGTCGGACCTCGCGGCCGACGAGTCCGTCGAGCCCGAGGTCGCCGCGGTCGCGGCGTCCTGAGCGCTGATCCCGGACCTGAGCGGCGAGAAGGAGCTACTCATAAGTCATGTGCAGCGGTGTTCCGTCCATGGAACACAGATGCACGTGACTTGTCGGTAACTCGCATCGCGGAGTCGTGCGACGGCCTCACCGCATCGTCGCGGCGAGCTCCGCCTCGCTCAGCTCCCGGTCCGCGAACACCAGGCGCACGGCCGACGGGTCGGGGTTGCCGGCGTCGGGACCGCGGTGTCGCAGGCTGAGCCCGACCTTCCGGGCGACCGCAGCGGAGGCGGGGTTGTTCTCGAGCAGGTAGGCGATCACCGGCGACTCCGGGCGTAGTTCGCGGGCGGCCTCGACCGCGGCACGGGCCATATCGGTCGCGAACCCCCGCCCCTGCGCCTCGGGCGCGAAGCGGTACCCGAGGTTCCAGAACGCGTTCTGCCGCACCGCGCGCCGCCGTGGCCCACCACCGCGCGGTCCTCGCGCGCGACCCAGGCGCCGAGCCCCTGCTCGCGCCAGTCGGCGAGCCATCCGGCGAGCGCCTGCCGTGTGGTGGCGAGGTCGGCGAATCGGCCGCTGGGCAGGTGGGTCCAGGTGCGGGCGTCGGAATAGATCCGGTGGAGGTCCTCGAGGTCGGCCTCGCGAGGCGGGTCGAGCCGCAGGCGGGCGGTGATGGTCATGGGGTCCTTTCCGAGGCGACCGACGGCGAACGGAGCGGCCACCCGATGGACGGTAGCCTCTCGACACGACGGGGGAGGCCGCACTTCGCCCGCGATCCAGACTCGGACCCGACGAAGGGACCCCGCCATCTCGACACCTGCCCCGACCCACCTCCCGCCCGGGCTGTCCCTGCTGTGGGAGAGCGCCGACGAGCAAACAGCGCGCGCGAGCGCTTCGGCTTCGCGGATGTCGCGGAGGCGACCGACTGGCTCGCCGCGACGCTCCGCGAGCACTGGGCCCTCACGGTCCGCTCCTGCCGACGTCTCACGATCAGCGACCACAACGTGATCGCCTGGGTCGGCACCGACGGGGCCGACCTGGTCGTGAAGTGGTCCCGCGAGGACTGCCTGTTCCCCCGCCTCGAGGCGACGACCGGACTGATCACGCACCTCGCCGACCAGGGAGTCCCCGTCGCGGCTCCTGTTCCCGCACGCGACGGTACGGTGCGCGTGGCCGCGGACGGTCCGATCGGCCCGCTGTCGGTCGCGGTGCTCCCCGAGATCGACGGCACCTGGCTGGACGTGGACGATCTCGAGGCGGTGCGCACCGTCGGCGTCTGCCTCGCCCGGATGCACGAGGTCCTCGGCGGGCTCGAGCTCCCCGCGAGCTCAGGAAAGCCTCCGCGTCCGCCGCGCGAGCGGGTGCGCACCTGGCTCGAGGAGCACGACCACGGCCGCGCCCCGTCGGCCTCGCACAGGCTCGCCGCTTCGCTCCAGGACCTGCCGGATCTCCTCGACACTCCGCGGCTCGTCCACGGCGACGTGCGCGCCGCGAACCTGCTGATGCAGGGAGGGCAGGTCGCGGCGGTGCTGGACCTCGACGAGGTCCGCGTCGACCATCGCATCGCGGAGCTCGCGCAGAGCGGCCAGGCCGCTCGGCACCCTGTTCCGCGACTGGCGGCCGACGCCCGCCCCCGCCCGACGAGCGCCGCGCGAGGGCTACGAGCAGGTCCGCCCCCTCGGCGAGACCGAACGGGCCTGGCTCGAGACGCTCACCCTGTGGATCGGCCTGGCGTCCGTCCCCGGCGAGGACGCGGTGCCTTGGATCGCTGCCGTCGAGGATCTGTCGGCCGACTGAGCGTTCCGGCGCTCAGCGGGACTGGGCACGGGGCCAGGGCGCGTGCTCGAGCGGCTCCTCGGCGGCGAACAGCCGCGGGGCCGAGCGGTGGGTCGGGGCGAGTGTGTCGGCGCGACCGGGCTCGCTCGCCGGACCCGGCGACGAGCAGACCCGAAGCCGCCTGCGCTTCGGCCCCGTAACGGACCAGGCAGACCCAGCTGTCACCTCCGATCGCGGGCCATGTTCCCTCGCCGGGCACGATCTCCAGGCACTTGAAGAGTCCGAAGTAGGTGGGTCCGCCGCTGGCCGGGACGTCCTCAGGGGCCTCGCCGATCCGGGCCACCTCCCCGAAGGCCGCGTCCAGGGGCAGGCCCCACCCGGTCAGCGCCGCGACGGCCCGACGCAGGGACCGCACGGCCTCCTCCGGGTCGCGCGACCCGGTGGGCAGACCGCCGGGCTCCGGCGCGGGCGTGAGGCGGCTGTCGTCCATGACCACCTCCCCCACGGGGAAGTGGTCGTGCGCCCAGAGATGGAACAGCAGGCGACCGCGGGACCCCGCCTCGGCGTGACGGTCCCAGTCGCGCAAGACCCGGACGGCCTCGGCGAGTGCCTCGTCCGTCCCCGCGGCGGCGAGGAGCTGGTCGAGGACGATGTCGGCCAGATGCGCGCGCGTGTCCCACTTCAGCTCCAGCAGGTCCTCCGGGCCGAGACGCTCCGTCGCGGCCATCCGGGCGCGGGAGAGCGGTGAGCGGATGTCGCGGATCCGGTCGGGGGCCGGGGCGATCCCGTCGGGATGATCGGCCGGGTCCAGCGGCGGGTCGCAGAACCACCACGGGGTCTCGTTGACGTTCTGCACCCATCCGCAGTCGGGGTCGATCACCCGGGGCAGGCTGAGCGGCGGATTCAGGTCCTCCCAGATCAGGCTCCGGTCGTGTCCCGGCGACCGGCGCCGAGAATCCTCGAACGATCCACCGGGACGATGCGGGGTCGCGCCGCAGAAGGCGGCGCCGATGGAGCCGGAGGAGTCGGCGGCGATGATGTTGAACATCGGCGCGGCCACCGCTCCTGCGCGGCGAACAGCTCCCGCACGTCGCCGGCGAGGGACAGCCGCCACCAGCTCTCCAGCGCCGAGGTCACGGGCCGATGCAGGACCCCGGCGATACGGAGCGCCACGGTCGCCCCGTCCGGCGCCGTGGTCACCGGACCGTGGACGCTGCGACGCTCGGTGACGGTCACCGCCTCCCCGTCGCGGACCTCCACCCGGTGCTCGCGCACCTCGAACGGGACGAGCCGCTCGCCCAGCCGATACCGGTCCCCGGCCGTCTCCAGCTCGTACACCCACAGCCGCGGGAGCGGGTTCACGGTGTGCGTCCAGCCCACGTCCGGGGTGTGGGCGAAGGACTGCCAGGGGAAGCCGATCGGGGTCGCGCCGTGGCGGCGCCGGCCGGGCGAGACCGTGCGCGCCTCGAACATCCGGTACGGACCGACCCAGGGGATGTGCGGGTTGATCATCAGCGACCCCTCGTCGGTCCGGGACTTCTCCGCGGTCACGGCCCAGGCGCTCGACCCGCCTCCGAGCAGTCCGTCTCCGCCGACCGTGGGGAAGGCGAGGCCCTGGTCCCAGAAGCGCGCGAACCCGAGGAAGAGCGCGAAGGTGTGAGCGACCACGTCACGCGCAGTGACCGGCGCCGCCGCGCGCCGTGCGCCGCCGAGGTCCGGGTCCTCGGCGCAGGGCGCGTTGAAGCCCTCGCAGAACGCCTCCAGCCGCCGCCGCGTCGGCTCCTCCTGCGCGACCCACCAGGTCTCGACCGCGACCTCTAGGCCGAGCCCGGCGTGCTGGAGGTCGCCGTCGAGGAACTCCTCTCCCCACAGCGCGGCCGCACGTCCGCGGGCGATCCCGTAGAGCTCGAGCACCGCGGTGGCGTGCGCGAGGGCCTGCGCGTGCCCGAAACCCCGGCAGGCGTTCAGGTCGTCCTCGGCGGTGATCGTCGGTGTGCCGTGCTCGTCCCAGTCGATGCGCATGCTCGGTCCTCTCCCGTCGGCGTCCTGCGGATCGCTCCCACCCGACACCGTGCCCCTGCGGCACAGTCAAGGCCGTCCCGTCGGCCGGGGCCCTCCGGCCGACGGACGTGGCCGGACACACGTGGCCGCGCGCCACCCCGCGTCGTACCGTGTCAGGTGCACAAGAAGTGCCTGCGGCCTCCGCGCCGCGCCCCTCCCCGCCCCCGGAGCCAC
This sequence comes from Brachybacterium sp. GPGPB12, assembly GCF_038396325.1. Taxonomy (NCBI): domain Bacteria; kingdom Bacillati; phylum Actinomycetota; class Actinomycetes; order Micrococcales; family Dermabacteraceae; genus Brachybacterium; species Brachybacterium sp. GPGPB12. The sequence continues at coordinate 2,276,130 of NZ_CP149573.1, forward strand.
CCCGCCATGAACGCGACCGCGCACGACGCCCCGGTGTCCGCCCCCGCGACCACGCGTCGCCGCCCCGGGCTCTCGGCGCGACACCTGCACTTCATCGCCCTCGGCTCCGCGATCGGGACGGGCCTGTTCTACGGCTCGGCCGGCGCGATCCAGGCCGCGGGCCCCTCCGTGCCGCTGGTGTACCTGCTCGGCGGGGCGGTCGTGTACTTCATGCTCCGCGCACTGGGCGAGATGGCGGTGCGGATGCCGATCTCCGGCTCCTTCGCCGAGTACACGCGACGCTTCCTGGGCCCCTGGGCCGGGTACATCACCGGCTGGATGTTCGCCTTCGAGATGCTGATCGTGTGCCTCGCGGACCTCACCGCGATCGCGATCTACATGCGCTTCTGGTTCCCGGACACCGCCCAGTGGATCTGGGTGGCCCTCACGTCGCTGATCGTGGGCGCCGCGAACCTCGCGAGCGTGCGCTGGTTCGGGGAGCTCGAGTTCGCCTTCACGATCGTGAAGGCGGGCGCGGTCGTCGCGATGATCGTCGGCGGCGCGGCGATCCTCGCCTTCGGGCTCGGGGATCCCTCGACGCCGACGGGCCTTGCGAACCTCACGGCCGACGGGGGCTTCTTCCCCAACGGGCCCGGCGGGATGATCAGCGCGTTCATCTTGGTGCTCTTCGCCTTCGGCGGCACCGAGATCATCGGCGTGGCCGGCACCGAGGCGGAGGACCCCGCTAAAGCCATCCCGAAGGCCGTGAACACGGTCCCGGTGCGGATCCTGCTGTTCTACGTCCTCGCGATCGGCGTGATCCTGCTCGCTCACCCCGTGGCGGCAGATCACCGGCGAGGAGTCCCCCTTCGTGCAGATCTTCGACGCCCTCGGCGTGAACTGGGCGGCGGCGCCGCTGAACATCGTGGTGATCACCGCGGCGCTCTCCGCCATCAACGCCGACCTCTTCGGCGCCGGCCGCGTCGTCGCCGGCATGGCCCGTCAGCGCCTGGCCCCGTCAGCCCTGTCCCGCACCCTGCGCGGGGTGCCGGTCGTGACCACGCTCGCGATGCTGGGCGTGCTCGTCGTCGGCGTGGCGCTGAACTGGATCCTGCCGGACGAGGTGTTCACGATCGTCGCGTCGCTGGCGACCTTCGCGACCGTCTTCGTGTGGCTGATGATCCTGCTCGCGCAGGTCGCCTCCCGCCGCGGGATGAGCCGGCAGGAGCGGGACGCGCCGCAGTTCCCGGTCCCCTTCTGGCCCTACGGGCAGGCGTTCGCGATCGCGTTCATCCTGTTCACCTTCGGGATCATGGTGTGGCAGTCCGAGTACCACACGGCCCTGCTGGTGGGCGTCGGGTTCCTCGCGGTGATGTCGCTGCTCTACGCGGCGACAGGAGGGCAGCGGCGCCCGGTCCGGTCCTGACGCGGCACTGCCCGGCTCCCCACACGGGGACCCGGGCAGCGTCGAGATCTCGGCACGGCCGAGGCGGCCGGGTCGCTCAGGCCTGCGTCACCCGCGCGGCGCGAACCCGCCGGTCCAGCCGATGATCTCGCGGGCGGCGAGGGTCATCTGCAGGAAGCCGACGGCCTCCATCTCGCGGGCGCGCTTGAGGGAGCCCGCGTCGACGCCCTTCACGCCGCCGGCGGTGACCAGCTCGATGAGTGCGGACTTCGCGGACTCGTCGTCGCCGGCGACCAGCACGACGGCGGGGACGTCGCCGCCCACCTGACCCGCGGCGAGGACGCCTGCGAACAGCGTGTTGAAGGCCTTGACGACCTTGGCGCCGGGGAGCTTCGCCTGCAGCTCGGCGGCGGCGGAGGAGTCCGCGGGGACGGTGAGGGAGTCGAAGGTCGCGAAGTCGACGGGGTTGGTGACGTCGACGACGACCTTGCCCTCGAGCTGAGCGCCGTAGGCGGCGACGAGCTCGTCGAAGGCGGTGACCGGGACGGCGAGGACGACGATCTCGCCGGTGATCGCCTCGCCGATGGCGCCGGCGGTGCCGGAGACCTCGGCGGCGAGCGCGGCGGCCTTGTCCTGGTCGCGGCCCAGGACCTGGACCTGCGCCCCACCCTTGGCGGCGAGCGCGGCGACGGCGGAGCCGACGTTGCCGGATCCGATGACGGTGACGGTGGTGCTCATGGGGTTCTCCTTGCGGTCGTGGTGGGCGGGACACCGATCTTGTTGCCCGTTCAACTACATCATACACACATAGTTGCCTGGGAAACAACCCCTAGGATGGAGGCATGTCCGCCGACGAATCCGCGAAGACCCCGCGTCCCCCGGATGGATCCCGTGCACGCCCGTGCGTGGCGGGCGCTGGTGACCGTCGGCCAGCGGCTCCCCGCCCGGCTCGACGCCCAGCTCACGGACGACGCCGGGATCATCAACATCGAGTACGCGATCCTCGGCGCCCTCGCCGCCGCCCCGGACTCGACGCGCGCATGGGAGCCCTCGCCGACGGGGCGTCGTCGTCCACCCCCGGACCTCCAAGGCCGTCACGCGGTCGCAGAAGCGCGGACTCGTCGAACGGACCTCCTGCGCGGGCGACGGTCGCGCCATCAACGTCCGCCTCACGCGCGAGGGACTGCGCACCTATCTCCGCGCCACCCCTCCGCACATCGCGCTCGCCCGCGACACGATCCTCGGCGACCTCTCCGACGAGGAGCTGACCACCCTGGCCGGCCTGCTCGAACGGGTCGCCGATCGGCTCGACGGCCCCTGATCGACGCGGTCTCCGCGATTCCCGCCGGGCGCGTGCTCGTGCAGGCGCGACGCCTCACAGCCCCCTGGCCCTGACGCCGCGACGCGGTGCGGCACGGTGCGGTGCGGTGCGGTGCGACACAATGACGGCAGACACCGTCGTCGCCGCCGGGAGGCACCCCATGTCCGAGATCGTCATCGTCGCCGCCGCCCGCACCGCGCAGGGCCGGCTCCAGGGGGCGCTGTCCTCCTTCTCCGCCCCGGAGCTCGGCTCCGCCGCGATCGCCGGGGCGCTCGAGCGCGGAGGCGTGGAACCCGCCGCGGTCGACGCCGTGGTCATGGGGCAGGTGTCGCCGGCTGGCTCCGGCCAGAACCCCGCCCGACAGGCGGCGCTCGGCGCGGGCATCCCGTGGTCCACCCCCGCCAGCAGCGTGAACAAGGTGTGCCTCTCGGGCCTGACCGCCGTGATCGACGCGTCGCGGATGATCGCCTCCGGGGACGCGGAGGTCGTGGTGGCCGGCGGCATGGAGTCGATGTCCCAGGCGCCGCACCTGCTGATGGGCTCCCGCGCGGGGTGGAAGTACGGGGCGGTCGAGGCGCTGGACCATATGGCGCACGACGGCCTCACCGATGCCCACGACCAGGTGAGCATGGGCGAGTCCACCGAGCGGCACAACCCCCGCTTCGAGGTCACCCGCGAGGACCAGGACCGGGTCGCGGCGCTGTCCCATCAGCGCGCGGCCGCCGCGGCCGAGCCGCTGGCAGAGGAGATCGTGCCGGTCTCGGCGCCGCGGCGCCGCGGGGAGTCGGTCGAGGTCACGGCCGACGAGGGCATCCGCCCCGACACCACCGCCGAGTCCCTCGCCCGCCTGCGCCCCGCCTTCGCGAAGGACGGCACGATCACGGCCGGGAGCTCCTCCCAGATCTCCGACGGCGCGGCCGCCCTCGTGCTCACCACCTCGGCCCGAGCCGATGCGGAGGGATGGCAGGTCATGGCCCGGATCGGTGCGAACGGGCAGACCGCGGGGCCGGACAGCTCCCTGCAGGCCCAGCCGGCCGACGCGATCGCCCGGGCGCTGACGAAGCAGACAGATCACCGCCGCGGACCTCGACCTGGTCGAGATCAACGAGGCCTTCGGCGCCGTCGTCGCCCATTCGCAGCGCGCGCTCGGCGTCTCCGAGGAGATCGTGAACGTCCACGGCGGCGGGATCGCGCTCGGCCACCCGATCGGCGCCTCCGGGGCCCGTCTCGTGGTGCACATGGCACATGAGCTGGCCCGACGCAGCGCCGGGACGGCCGCCGTGGGCCTCTGCGGCGGGGCGGCCAGGGCGAGGCGCTCGTGTCGCTGCGGTGACCGGACCGGCGGCGAATCGGCCGACGGGGTCCGGGCCGGTGCGCCCCGGCCCGGCCCACCGTCAGCGGCCGGCGGAGCCCTCCTCCGCGGGCGGAGCCTGATCGAGCACCAGCTGGAGGAAGGCGAGGTCGAGCCAGCGACCGACCTTGGTGCCCACCTGCGGCAGGATGCCCACGTGGGTGAAGCCGAACCGTTCGTGCAGGCGCACGGACCCCTCGTTGTTCGCGTCGACCCCGGCGACCATCACATGGATCCCCTGCGCGCGGGCGCGCTCGAGCAGGGCGGTGAGCAGTGCCGAGCCGGTGCCGCGGCCGCGCAGTCCCTCGCGCACATAGAGAGAGTGCTCGACGGTATGGCGGTAGCCGTCGTGCGGCCGCCAAGGGCCGTAGGTCGCGTAGCCGAGCACGGTGCCGTCGGCCTCGAGGGCGACCAGCACCGGGAAGCCGCTCCCCTGCCGCTCGGCGAGCCAGGCGGCGCGGTCGGCGGCGTCGACGAGGCGCTCGTTCCAGATCGCGGTGGTGTGCTCGACGGCGTGGTTGTAAATCGCGGCGATGCCGCCGGCGTGCTGCGCGGTCGCGTCGAGGATCTGCATCGGGGCCTCCCGGGACGTGGGGAACGCGCAGAGACTACGCCGCCGCACGGGCTCCCGGACGCGATGCCCGCGCTCCGCGCCGGAGGGTCCGCCCCGGGACTCCTGTCCCGGGCCCTGCATACCCCGCTGGGGTACGGTCGGGGCGGCCCCGCCGTCGTCCCGAAGGATCCTCATGCCCTCCGCCCTTCCGCGCCGCGCCCTGTTCGCTGCGCTCGCCGCGACCCCGCTGGTCCTCGCCGGTCGCTCCGCGTCCCCCGCGGCCGCGGAGGAGATGCTGGCCGCTCACGGCCAGCCCGCCGGCTCGGCCCGCGAGGTGATCGACGCGCTCGAGGCGCCGCCGCTCGCGCAGCGGCCTCCGGAGCCGCTCGCCTCCGTGGGCACCGAGGTGCTCACCCTCACCGACGCCTCCGGGCGCGAGGCGAGCCTCGAGCCGCCCGCGGACGAGCTGTACGTCTCGGTCGCGCCCTTCATGACCGGCACCCACGAGTGCTTCTTCCACAGCCTCACCACGTGCCGGGGCGAGCTGGCGGAGGAGGAGCTCGAGGTGCGGGTCGAGGACGCCTCCGGCACCGTGCTGATCGACGAAGCCCGCACCACCGCCCCGAACGGGTTCCTGGGCCTGTGGGCGCCGCGGGACGAGGAGCTCACCCTCCGCCTGGCCGGTGCGGCGGGCGAGGCGACCACGACCCTGCGCACCGACGCGGAGGCCCCCACCTGCCTCACCACGATGCGGCTGGGGGCCTGAGCGCACCGAGGGCTCAGCGCCGGTCGCCGCTCGCCTCCGGCCGCAGATCCAGGCGGCGCAGCGAGGCCGCGCGTTCAGCGCCACCACCACGGTGGAGGCGCTCATCAGCGACGCCCCCACGCTCATCGGCATCACGAACCCGATCGGGGCGAGCACGCCCGCCGCGAGCGGGACGGAGAGCAGGTTGTAGCCGGCCGCCCACCCCAGGTTCTGCCGCATCTTGCGGTACGCGGCATGGGAGAGGTCGATCACCGAGAGCACGGAGCGGGGATCCGAGGAAGCGAGCACCACGCCGGCGGAGCCGATCGCGACGTCGGTGCCGGCGCCGATCGCGAGGCCCACGTCGGCCTGGGCGAGGGCGGGGGCGTCGTTGACGCCGTCACCCACCATCGCGACCCGTCGGCCCTCCTGCTGGAGATCGGCCACTCGGGCGGACTTGTCCTCGGGACGGACTTGCGCGAAGACCCGGTCGATGCCGAGCTCGGCGGCGACGTGGTCGGCGACGTTCTGCGCGTCGCCGGTGATCATGACGACCTGGAGGCCGCGCGCGTGCATCGCGTCGATCGCCTCGCGGGACTCCTCCCGCACGGCGTCGGCCAGCTTCAGCACGCCGACGGCCTCGCCGTCGCGCGCGACGTGCAAGACGATCGCGCCTTCGTCGCGCCAGGTCGCGGCCTGCTCGAGCTCGTCCGCCCCGCTCTCCTCGAGCAGGCGGGGCCCGCCCACCCGGATCTCGCGGCCGTCCACCTGGGCGCTGACGCCGAGCGCCGGGGAGGAGGAGACCTCGGAGGCGCCGGGCACGTCCACGCCGTCGGCCTCCGCGCGCCGACGGATCGCGCCGGCCAGAGGGTGCTCGCTCTCGGACTCCGCGGCGGCGGCGAGGCCCAGCGGCTCCTGCTCCCCGATACCTGCGCCCGGGGCGACCTCGAGCTGCGAGAGCTCCGGCTCGCCGCGGGTGAGGGTGCCGGTCTTGTCCAGCGGCGACGGTGTCCACGGTGCGCATGCCCTCGAGCGCGAGACGGTCGGTGACCAGCACCCCGGCCCGGGCCGCGCGCTCGGTCGCGATCGAGACGACCAGCGGGATCGCCAGCCCCAGTGCGTGGGGGCAGGCGATGACCAGCACGGTCACGGTGCGGACCACGGCCTGGTCGGGCATGCCCAGCGGCGTCCAGACCAGCGCGGTGAGCACCGCGGCGCCGAGAGCGAACCAGAACAGCCAGGCGGCGGCGCGGTCGGCGATCCGCTGAGCGCGGGAGGAGGAGCTCTGGGCGTCCGAGACCAGGCGCTGGATCCCGGCGAGCGCGGTCTCCTCCCCGGTGGCGGTGACCTCGACGCGCAGGCTCGAATCGGTCGCGACGGTGCCGGCGACCACGCGGTCATCCGCGCCGCGGGTCACGGGGCGGGACTCGCCGGTGATCATCGACTCGTCGACGTCCGCGCCGCCCTCCACGATGGTGCCGTCCGCGGGGACGGAGGCGCCGGGGCGCACCAGCACGAGGTCTCCGGCGCGCAGGTCCGCGGGGGCGACGGTGACCAGCTGGTCCCCCTCGATCCGCTCGGCCTCATCGGGCAGCAGCGCGGCCAGCGAGTCCAGCGCGGAGGAGGTCTGCGCGAGCGAACGCATCTCGATCCAGTGCCCCAGCAAGCATGATCACGATCAGCGGCGCGAGCTCCCACCAGAACTCGAGCTCGCGATCGAGCAGTCCCAGCCGGGAGCCCCAGGAGGCGAGGAACGCGACGGTGATGCCGAGGCTGATCAGCGCAACATCATCCCCGGTGCGCGGGAGCGGAGCTCGGAGAGCCCGCCGCTGAGGAACGGCTTCCCGCCCCAGACGTACATGACGGTGCCGAGGATCGGTGCGATCCAGCCGAGGCCCGGCACGTCCGGGATCGTGTAGCCGATCAGGTCCGCGAACATCGGCGAGAGCCCGACGACCGGCACCGCGAACACCAGCATGATCCAGAACAGCCGGCGGAACTGGGCGACATGATCACCGTGACCGCTGTGACCGCTGTGACCGCTGTGACCGCTGTGACCGCTGTGACCGCTGTGACCGCTGTGACCATGCTCGTGGTGGCCATGTTCGTGGTGCTCACCCTGGTCGTGGTGTTCACCCTGTTCGTGGTGCTCGTCCTGGCCGTGATGATCCCGGTGGTCGACGTGGCCCTCATGATGGGTACTCATGCCTCGACGGTATACCCCTAGGGGGTATTAGGGAAGGGGTGTTCGCCGCGCGTCTCCATCGTCACCCACCCCTCCCTTTCATCGCCATTTGACGATATGATCGCCGCATGGCGATGCCGATGGAATCCTCTCCCCCGCTCTTCGACGTGGACGAGTCCCAGGCCGCGCTCTTCCACGCGCTGGCCGAGCCGACCCGGCTCACCCTGCTCCAGCACCTCTCCACCGGCGAGCACCGGGTACGGGATCTCGTCGACCACCTGCACCTGGCCCAGTCCACGGTCAGCAAGCACCTCGCCTGCCTGCGGGACTGCGGACTGATCCGCTCCCGCAGCGAGGGCCGCGCCTCCTGGTTCTCCCTGTCGGACCCGGAGCGGCTGCGCTCCCTGCTCGCCATGGCCGCGACGATGCTCTCCGGCGCGGGCGCGGCGCCGACGATCCACGAGCACCTGCACGACCCGCGCGTCGGCGGCGGCCCGGCCGACGAGGAGAGCCCGCGATGACCGCCTCGCACACCCACGACCACGGCCACAGCCATGCCTCCCCGACGACCGGCCGCACCCGCCTCGCGATCGCCTTCGGGCTGACGGCGCTGATCGTCCTCGCGCAGGCGGTCGGCGGCGTGGTCACGGGCTCCCTCGCCCTGCTCACCGACACCGCGCACGCACTGGTGGACGCCTCCGGCCTGCTGGTCGCGCTGATCGCGGCGACGATGCTCGCTGCGCCCCGCGAGCCCGACCCGCACCTGGGGCTTCGCCCGGATCGAGGTGCTCGCGGCGCTGGCCCAGGCGACTCTGCTGATCGTCGTCGGCACCTACACCGCGGTCGAGGGTCGCGCCGCCTCGCCTCCCCGCCCGAGATCGCCTCGACGGAGCCGCTCGTCTTCGGCGCGGTCGGGCTCGCGGTGAACCTGGTAGCGATCCTCGTGCTCGCCGGCGGCAAGGACACGAGCCTGAACATGAAGGCGGCCTTCCTCGAGGTCGCGAACGATGCGCTCGGCTCCCTCGGCGTGATCGTCGCGGCGCTCGTCATCCGCTTCACCGGCTTCCAGCAGGCCGACGCGCTCGCGGGCCTGTTCATCGCGGCGCTGATCGTGCCGCGCGCGGTGCGGATCCTGCGCGACACCCTGCGGATCCTCATGGAGTACACCCCCGAGGGCGTCGACCTCGACGAGGTGCGCGAGCACCTGCTCGCCCTCGAGCACGTCCAGGACGTCCACGACCTGCACGCCTCCAACGTCGGCAGCGAGCCTGCCGATCCTCTCCGCCCACCTGGTGGTGGCCGAGGAGTGCTTCGGCTCGGCGCATGCGATGGAGATCCTCGAGGAGGTCCACGAGTGCGTGCGGACCCACTTCCCCGTCGCCTTCGAGCACGCCACCATCCAGATGGAGAGCCCCGTCGTGCAGGCCCGCGAGGCCGCCCGCCCCCTGCATGCCTGAGCCGCGCACGGTCGAGCCGGCGCTCGACGCGCCGACACCCCTTGACCGACCGCACCGCGTGGAGTGTCCTGGCCGCATGACATCGCTGAGCGCACGCGCCGACACCCTCCTCGCCCTCCACCACAAGCCCGCCCCTGTCGTGCTCCCCACTGTGTGGGACGCCTGGTCCGCCCGTGCCGCCGTCGAGGCCGGCTTCGAGGCGCTGACCATCGGCGACCACCCTCTCGCCGACTCGCTGGGCTCCGGCGACGGCGAGCAGATGAGCCTCGCCGAGGCCCTCGCCGGCATCGCCCGCATCGCCGGGGCTGTGGACGTCCCCGTCTCGGCGGACATGGAGTCCGGCTACGACACCGCCCCCGCCGAACTCGTCGAGCGAGTGCTGGAGGCGGGCGCCGTCGGCGTCAACATCGAGGACACCGTCCACTCGGAGGACCGGTCGCGCGGAGCGCAGGAGCATGCCGACTACATCGCGGGGATCCGCCGGGCGGCCGACGAGGCCGGGGTGCACCTGGTGATCAACGCCCGCACCGACGTGTTCGCGACCGACGAGCAGATCCCGGACCGGCTCGCCGAGGCGATCACGCGGCTGAACCTGCTCGAGAAGGCGGGGGCGGACTCGCTCTACCCGGTGGGCGTGCCGGACACCGCGACGCTCGAGGCGCCGCTCGCCGCCGTGAGCACCCCGCTGAACGTCACCGCCCATCCGGCGAAGGGCGCGATCCCGGACGGCCTGGCCCTCGCCCGACTGTTGGAGCTCGGCGTGCGCCGCGTCAGCTTCGGCCCGCTGCTGCAGGCCGCCCTGGCCGCCCACCTCGACGAGGTCACCGCGGCCTGGCGCTGAGCGGCCCCCCACGGACCGGGCGGCCCTGGTCCTCCACCACCCTCCGGGAACAGGGTTTCCTGCCGCGGATCCTGCTCGCGATCGCGACGCTACAAAGGACCACAAGGTCCGCACCGAGGAGATCGTCGGCCGCCGGCTCCAGCGCTCCGGGAAGCGCGAAGAGATCGTGCTGGCCACCAAGGTGTTCGGCGAGAAGGGTCCCGGGGCGAACGACCGCGACCTCTCCGCGCTGAACATCCGCCGCGCGGTCGACGCGTCCCTGCGCCGCCTGCAGACCGACCACATCGACCTCTACCAGATGCACCACGTGGACCGCTCCGCGCGCTAGGAGGAGATCTGGCAGGCGATGGACCTGCTGGTCGCGCAGGGGAAGATCAGCTATGTCGGCTCCTCGAACTTCGCCGGCTGGCACATCGCCCAGGCGAACGAGGCCGCGGCCCGCCGCGGCTCCCTGGGCCTGGTCTCCGAGCAGTCGCTGTACAACCTCCTCTCCCGGTCGATCGAGCTGGAGGAGTCCGCCGGCGGCCGAGCACTACGGACTCGGGGTGATCCCCTGGTCGCCGCTGTCCGGCGGGAAGCTGGGCGGCAGGCGGGAGGACGGCGCGCGCCGGCGCGCCGCCGATCGTCGTCACGACCCCGCCGACCTCACCGAGCGCCTGGACCGCTGGGAGGCCTTCTGCGCCGAGCGGGACCTCGCGCCCGGACAGGTCGCTCTCGCCTGGCTCGCTGCACCGCCCGGGCGTGCTCGGCCCGATCATCGGCCCGCGCACCATGGAGCGGAGCCTGGACTCCGCGATCGAGGCGGTCGACATCACGCTGTCCGAGGACGACCTCGCAGCCCTCGACGAGATCTTCCCCGGCCCGGGCGATCCGGCCCCGGAGGCGTACGCGTGGTGAACGGCTTCGCTGAAGTGTCAGGCCAGGCACCCGCCGACCGCGCAGACGAGGGCGGCGCGCGCCCCAGCACACTTCGGGTCGCCGCCGACGCCGGCTGGGAGGACCTCGACGAGGGTCGGTATCGGGAGGTCGAACCTGCTGAGCTGGAGTCCTTCATCCACTCACTGGGTGGTCGTTCCTCCAAGGACGTGGCGCACCCGCCTCGATAGGGTGGCGTGACATCCGCGCTCACCACTCGCGCCGCCACCCAACTATGTACAAATGGGATCCCCAAATGTACATTTGAATCATGACGATCATGAGCGCTTCCGAGGCCCGCCAGAACTTCGCCGCCCTCCTCGAGACCGCCCAGCACGGGACGGTCAAGGTCGAGCGTCGCGGTGAGGTGCAGGCTGTCGTGCTCAGTGCTGCAGAGTACGAACGACTCCTCGACGCCGCCGAGGATGCCGAGGACGCTCGCGCCTTCGACGAGGCGATGGCGGAGGAGGGAGCGAGCATCCCTTGGGAGCAGGTCAAGCGCGATCTCGGGTGGTGACCTCATGGCCTACGAGATCGAGCTCCGACCAGCGGCAGTCCGCGCACTGAAGCGAGTCGACCACCAGGACCGAGGACGTATCCAGGGCGCGATCGCCCTTCTCGCTGTGGACCCGCGACCACCGGGCGCTAAGGCATTGCGCGGTCGGGATGGTCTGCGCATCCGGGTCGGCTCGTACCGGATCATCTACACGATCCAGGATTCACGACTGCTTGTCGTTGTCGTCGCCCTCGGTCACCGTAGTGAGGTCTACGAGCGCTGATCCTCAGGCTTCCGTGCATGGGCGCTGATGGATCTGTCACCCCACCAGCAGGCAGAACGGGTGGCCCTCGGGGTCGGCGAGGACGTAGAGCGGCTCCTCCGGGACCTGGGTGCGGTCCATGAGCACGCGGGCGCCGAGCGCCTCGTCCCGCTCTCGCTGCGGCTCGAGCTCCGCGGCGTCGGGGACGCGGAAGTCCATGTGCGGCTGCATGGGCACCTCCTCGCTGGGCCAGGTCGAGGGGCGCAGGTCGGCCTTGCCCTGGATCGCGAGGAATCGCTGGTCGCGGGAGTCCAGGAGCACGAGCCAGTCCTCGTCGTCGGGCGCGAGCGGGGCGGGAGGCTCGTCCCCGGGCCGGTAGTGCGACCCCAGCGGCTCGCGGTAGAACTCGGCGAGCGCGCGCGGATCGCGGGCGTCGATCGCGGTGTGGAGCGGCTCGGGGTGGGTCATCGCGGCCTCCTGGTGCGGGGCGGCCCAGCGTAGTCCCGTCGGCCATGCGCCGTAGGCTCGGATCATCTTGCTGACGCTCTGCCCGAACGGTGATCGTGCCACGGACGCGCATCCGGCTCTTTCCTCCGACCCCGAGACACTCGCGGCCGACTCCGCCGCTGCGGTCGCGGCCGGAGCCGCCGAGGTCCACCTCCACCCCAAGGACGCCGGGGGCCGCGACTCCCTCCGCGCGGAGGATCTCAGCCGCTGGTCGCGCGCGTTCTGGAGCATCTGTCCGCAGGTCCCCCTCGGGGTGACCACCGGGGCCTGGGCGACGGGCGGTGCACAGGAGCGTCTCTCGCAGGTGCGCCGCTGGCGCGAGGCGCCCGATCTCGCGTCACTGAACTGGCACGAGGAGGGCGCCGAGGACCTCGCGGCGCTCCTGATCGAGCGTGAGGTGGGGATAGAGGCCGGTCTGTGGGGAGTCGAGGCCGCACAGGCCTGGGTGCGCTCTCCGCACGCCGCCGCATGTCACCGCGTGCTCATCGAGCTCCCGGACCTCCCCGCAGAGCAGGTTCGCGACCTCGCGGAGGAGATCCTCACGGTCATCGACGGTTCGGGCCACGGCCTCCCCGTGCGCTGCACGGCGAGGAGCGCTCAGCCTGGCCCGGCGTGCCGCTGGCCCGCGAACTCGGCCTGGGCACGCGGATCGGCCTCGAGGACACCCTCACGCCGCCCGACGGCACCGACGCGGCCTCGAACACCGAGCTGGTCCTGCAGTGCCGGGCTCTGCTGGGACTCTGACCGGGCCTGCCCTCATCCGAGCGCGCTACTCACTGCGCCACCGGCACCACCTCGGCGCCAGGCGGCTCAGCCAGCTCGCGCCCGGGGGCGATGATCTTTGCAGTGCGCACTCCCCCGCCGATCAGCACCTCGTCGAGAGCGGCGACCGCCGGGTCGATGAGCACGGGCCATCCGTCCGGGAGGCCGACGGGGGTGACGCCGCCGCTGGTCATGCCGGTCAGCTCCTCGGTGTCCTCGTGGCGGGCGAAGGAGAGCCTGCTCGCACCGAGGTGCTTCTTCACCGCGCGGTTGACGTCCGCCCGGTCGCTCGCGAGCACGAGCACGGCGGCATGGATGTCCTGCCCGCCGCCGCGGCGCTTGACGATGACGCAGTTCGCGGTGGGCGACTCCTCCACGCCGTAGGCCGCGCAGAAGGCGGCGGTGTCGGCCAGGTGATCCTCGACGGTGGCGACGCGCGCGCTCGGGACGGCGCCGGCGCGGGCGGCCTCAGCGGTCGGCCGAGCGAGGAGGTCGAGGGAGTCGAGCAGCGCGTTCCAGGTCAGGGGCAAGGTCGAGTCGTTCTTCGCCATGGGGCCACTGTAGGAACGGCGGGGTCGACGGTGCAGAGCCGGTGAAGAAGCCTCGGCCGGGCTACCCCCGCCGCCGGCCGACGGGTCACAGTGGACGCTCGCACCGCCGAGGAGGGCCGATGCGCCATCGTTCACCCCGCCGTCTGGACCTGCAGCAGTGCCCCACCCCGTGGCCGACGCGCTCGAGAGGGCGCTGGCCGGCGAGGAGGTCGCGCTGGTGCGCGGCAAGGAGCCGCTCGGCACGCTCTCGGTCCGCCCCGCGGTGCTGGAGGGCCAGCTCCTCGCCGCTCCGACGGGAACCCGCGAGGAGCGGCCCGACCGGGAGGACGTCACCGTGGTCGCGACCGCGATGGAGCTCTCCCGCACCGCCCGGGACCGGCTCGCGGAGCAGTTCGGCGAGGGGTTCCTGGTGCTGGATCTGCACGAGGCGCCGTCGTCGGCCGATGTCTTCGCTGGTCCCGCCCATCAGCCCGCAGCTGCTCGGGGAGCCGCGCGCGCAGTTCCCCTCGGCGCGGGTGCTGGTCGCCGAGATCGAGGACGAGGAGCTCGGCGTGCACTACGCGGGGCCCGTGACCCGGATGCTGGAAGCCGGCGCCGACGCCTACCTTCCCCCGCGACCGGTGGACGAGGTGGCCAGGGCGGTCCAACGACAGCTGGGCGGCGCCTCCGACCGAGCCGCACTCGACCCCGGCACCGCCGGATCACCGCGCCCCGCCCTGCCGGGAAACGCCGTGGACGAGGGCCGCCTTCGGACGTAGCATCGAGCTCGTGCATCTCATGACGCGACATAACGCGGGCCGCTAGGTCCGCCCCGTCCCACCCCCGCCCACGGAGACGTGCGGGGGGCCGGATGATGCGCCGGCCAGCGGAGACGCTGGCATTTCTCCCGGTCATCGCGGCACCGCCGCGCGCTCAGAGATCAAAGGCGCCTCATGTCTGACGCACATCACCCCTCATCGACCCTGCCCGTCATCCGGGCCTCCTCGCTGTCGAAGTCCTATCGCCGCCACCACCAGGATCCCGGGATCCGCGGAGCGCTGCGCGCCTTCGCCCGACGCCGCACCGAGGAGAAGGTGGCGCTGGCGCCGCTCGACCTCGAGGTCGCGCCGGGAGAGTTCGTGGGCCTGCTGGGCCCCAACGGCGCCGGCAAGACCACGCTGGTCAAGCTCTGCTGCGGGCTGATCCGCCCCACCTCCGGGGAGGTGAGCGTGCTCGGCCATGAGCCGTCACGGCGACGGGCCGCGTTCCTGCAGTCGATCGCGGTGGTGTTCGGTCAGAAGTCGATGCTCTGGTGGGACGTCCCCACGATCGACTCGATGCTCGTCCACAAGGCCATGTACTCCCTGGACGGCGCGACCTACCGGCGCCGCGTCGACGAGCTCACCGAGGTCCTCGACCTCTCCGAGGTGATCGACGTGCCCGTGCGCCGTCTCAGCCTCGGCGAGCGCATGCGCTGCGAGCTCGCGCTGTCGCTGCTGCACTCGCCGCGGTCGCTCTTCGCCGACGAGCCGACGATCGGCCTCGACGTCACCGCGAAGCAGGCACTGCGCGAGATGCTCGCCCGCACCAATGCCGAGCTCGGGACCACCGTGGTGCTGACCAGCCACGACATGGACGACGTGGAGGCGCTGTGCCGCCGTGTCCTGCTGGTCTCGGACGGTCATCTGAGCTTCGACGGCGACATCGCCGCCCTGCGCGCACGCCTCGCCCCGCGCCGACTGATCCGGGCCGTGCTCGCCAGGCCGCCCCGGCCAGAGGATCTCCCTCCGGGTGCCTCGCTGCGCGACGAGAGCACGGTGCTCATCGAGGCCTCGGAGGACGAGCTCGAGGCGGCCACCGCCGCAGTGCTCGCGCTCGGCGGCGTCCGGGACCTCAGCGTCCAGGAGGTCGATCTGGACACGGTGATGGCCCGCGCCTACGGGACTGCGTGGGGGCGGCGATGAGCACGCTGATCCCCACCGCCGCCGCGCTCGTCGGCCGCGACCTCACCGTGACGCTCACGAACCGGGCCTGGGTGGTGCCGCTGCGGCTGGGAGCGGTGACCCCGCCGATCGTCTCGCTGCTGGTGTGGACCGGAGCGGTCGCCCGCGGCGCCACCCCGCCGGTGCCCGTCGACCAGCTCGTGACCTGGTACGTCCTGGTGGCGGTGGTCTCCATGGCCACCTCGAGCTGGACCGCCTCCTTCCTCGCCGAGGACATCCGCACCGGCGGGCTCTCGATCTGGCTGGTGCGGCCGTGCCCGGCGCTCCTACCCCTGGCCGCGAACAATGCGGCGGAGAAGGCGGTGAAGCTCGTGGTGTCGCTGCCCATGGTGGCCGTGCTAGCGCTGGCGGTGCGCGATCAGGTGCGGCTCCCGTCGGCGCCGGCGGTCTGGATGGCCGCTCTCGGCGCACTGGTCGGTGCGGCGGTCCTCGCCTTCGTGCTCGACGTGCTCATCGGTCGCCTCGCGTTCTGGTTCGAGGACGTCGACGGCGTCCAGGGCATCTTGGGCCTCGCCCAGCGGTCGCTCTCGGGGGCGGTGGTCCCGCTGATGCTCCTGCCCTCCGCCGTGCAGGATGCGGTGCGCTTCCAGCCCTTCCGCTTCACCCTCGCGTTCCCCCTCGAGGTCCTGACCGGCACCGCGACCGCGGAGGTCGCGGACTGGCTCGCCCTGCTGGGCTGGACCGGTGCCTCGCTGGGTCTGCTCGCCCTGGTGTGGCCCCGGGGCGTGCGCCGCTATGAGGCGGCCGGGGCATGATCGGCCGGATCCTCCGCTGGTGGCTGGCGTGCTGGCGTCAGGCGATCGCTCGCGACCTGCAGTTCCGCACGCAGACGGTGCTGATCGCGGTCGGTGCCCTGGTCGATGTGGGGATCTCGCTGGTGCCCGCCCTTGTGCTCGCGCAGACGGCGCGCACGGTCGCGAACGGCTGGGACGAGTCCGCTGCGGTGCTCGTGGTCGGGCTGTTCACCCTGTCCACCGCCCTGCTGGACACGGTGATCGGTCCGAATCTCCTGCGTCTGGACTCCGCGGTGCGCACCGGGGAGGTGGATCTCTTCGCTGATCCGTCCGGTCCCGGCGCCGCTGGCGCTCACGCGCGCTGGGTGCGCCCGGCGGAGGCGACGCGCGTGCTGGTGGGCATCGCGCTGGTGGCCGTGGCGCTGGTGTCGGCCGACGAGGTGCCTACCCCTCTCGGGATCGTCACCTGCCTGGCGATGATGGTGCTCGGCGTCGCCGCCTGGGCCCTGTTCTGGGTGAACGTGAGCTTCCTGTCCTTCTGGTGGGCCTCGGCGGAACCGGTCCAGGACGTCGTGGCGGGGCCGCGGGAGGCCGGCCAGTATCCGCGCGCGGCCTTCCGACGGCTCCCGCCGCGGGGATTCACGACCCTCGTCCCGGCGCTGCTGCTGCTCGCGACCCTCCCGGCCCAGCTGCTGCTGGGCGATGCACCGGCCGGGCCGCTCCTCGGCGGCGCCGCGGTGGTGCTGGCCGGAGGCGTCATCACCGCCGTGCACTGGCAGGTCGCCCTGCGGCGCTACGACAGCGCGAGCAGCTGATGCGGCGATGTCAGGGCCGGATCCGCGGCGTACAGGACCTTCCGGGCGAAGACGAGGTCGAGCACACGATGCAATCGCTCCTCTGTGGGGTCCTTGAGCGGCGGGAGCAGCGAGCGTCGTCATCCCCACGTCGAGCGCCGCGCCGTCCCAGCCCGCCCGGTCCCCGACCATCAGGACATCGGATGCAGGCACGCCGAGCCCGTCGAGAGCGGCCCGGAAGATCGCCGGGTCCGGTTTCGCGAGACCAGCTTCGAACGAAAGTGTCCACGAATGGACGATATCCGCCCACGAGCGCCCGTCGGGCGCAGGTGGGAGGCGAACACGGGCCTCAGGTCGACATGAATGTCGCTCACCACTCCGACGCGCACACCAGCCGACGCGAGACCCAACAGCAAAGGCTCGACATCTCGAGCGAACTCATTGAGGGAGACGTCCGACTCTGCGGCGTAGAGCGCCCCCGCCAGCTCGCCATCGATCCCCGCATCCCTGAACCACTCCGCGTACGCCGCGCGGTGCTCGATGACGTTCGTATCGATCTGCGAGAAATCGACCCGGGCACTATCAGCACCACCCAATGCGACCAGCACCTTCTCGACCTCAGCGGCGCCTGCGGCTCGCCCCAGCCGTGCCAGCGCCGTCTCGACGAGCCAGCGCTCGGTCGGCGCGACGACGAGCGTCCCCCGAAAGTCGAGCAGGACACCGTGGAAGGCCGGAGCGGTCACTGTTCGGTCATCCACGGTCACCTGGAAGCCTCCACAGGTTCGGAGCGCGGGCGCCGCCAGGCCCGCCTCTCGTCCATGAGACAGTCGACGACCGCCGCCCGGTCAATCGTGTGCCTCGAGGGCAGTCCGGGCAGGCTGGTGGAGCCGACGTGCGCGATCTCTGCCTCGGGAAACGCCGCAGATTCGGCGAACCGAGCTTGCCGTTCAGGATCGTGGGGAACCTGCTCGACGACGGTGTGCGCTCTGCTCGCCATGAGGCCACCGTACGGCGCGTGCCCCTCGGCCCGGCCGAGTCACTGTGCGACCGACTCGGCCGGCGAGGTCCCGCTCCAGGGCCCCTGCGGGGACGGGTCGAACGCACCCGGACCCTCAGCCCTCCTCGCGCGTGAACAGCCCCGGATACTCGAGGACCAGGCCCTCCTCGTCGACCGTGACGTATCGGTGGAAGTCCGAGTCGCGGGACTCGTAGAGGTACTCGTGCTCCCCGGTGCGGGTGTAGCGCTGCGGATCCGTCGTGACGTCGAGCTCCGGAACCCTCACGTAGGCCGTGACGATGTCCGCGCTCTCGCCGATCGCGAGGCCGAGGCGTCGGATCGGCAACGTGTTGCTCAGCGGGGACACCGAGATGTCGACCTCGCGTGCGGCGTCGAGGTCGGGTCGCGCTTCGCCGTCGACCTGCCATCCCGCCTCGGTGCGACGCACCACGAGCTCCCGCCCGTCCGCGCGCGCTCGAGGTCGGTGAACGCCCAGTCCGCAGTGGCGCGCAGTGAGTAGGAGCAGACACCCGGGCCCGTCTCGATCTCGCTCTCGATCGCCACACCGCGAGGCCCGTCCGTGATCCGGCATCGCTCGCGCGAAGCCTCCTCCACGCCGATCCACACGATCTCGGTCATCGGTCTGCCTGCCTCCTCGATGTCGGTCTCCCGAGCGAGAGTGGCATCGAGAGGATGCAGGATCAACCGTCGTCGCCGGCGAGGATCGGCCCGAGCGGCGCCCCGGAGCGTGCTGGACGACGGCTTCCTCACCCCACCCGCATCACGGTCGCACCTGGGCCGATCTCCCACTCCATGCCCTCCCATCTCACCCGTGCGGAACAGTTCGCGGGGATCCGCACCTCGAGCTCGCCTACCTCCCGGTCGCAGCGCACGTGGACGTCGCCGCGGATCGTGGGGACCGTGCCCTCCATCCAGCGCAGCGGCCCGGGCCGCGGCGCGATCTCCAGGTGGGCCGCGCCGGGCGCCACCACCTGCACCCCGAGCACCCATCGGGCGATGGCGTTGACCGGGGCGGTGCCCCAGGCATGGGACCAGGTCATGTTCGGCTTGAGGGAGGGGTCCCAGGCCTCGGGGACGATCGTGGCGGCGAGGTCGTCGATCAGGTGCAGCCAGCTGCGCTGGCCGCTTGCGGTCATCAGGGCGTGCGCCTCCTCGGCCCGGCCCAGGGTGAACAGGGCGTCCAGCAGGAACTGCGCCCCGTACACGCTCATCCGCATCCCGCCTGCGGCGAGTGCCTCCCCAGCTCCCGGTGCCAGCGGGCCGGGGCGAGGCCGAGGGCGGCGGGGATAGCGCTCGAGTGCCGCGCGGCGTGGTCGGTGTCGAGCCCGTCGCGGTAGGTGCCGTCCTCCCGCACCAGATGGTTCTCGATCCCCTCGCGGGTCAGGGCGGCGAGCGACGCATGATGCTCGGCCTCGCGGGCGCGTCCCAGCACGGTGCAGATGCGGGCGAGGGCGTCGTGGGCGGCGGCCTGGAAGGCGTTCAGCACCGTGTTCGCCGGGGTGATCTCGACGTCGTCGCGACAGCTGACGGGCCAGTCCACGAGCACGGCGTCCCAGCTGCTCGCAGGCAGTACCTCCCGGTGCACCAGGCCGTCGGCGCGGAGGTCACGGTCGTAGGTGGCGCGGCGCCAGAGGTCCAGATCGGAACGCAGCAGGGCGTCGTCGCCGGTGGCGAGGTACTCCTCCCAGGCGAGCAAAGACGGGCATGAGATGGTACTCGGCGGGCCAGGTGGGGCGCCGGACGAGATAGCGGGTGGTGGTGCGAGCCAGCGCGAAGCGCGCGCTCACAGGCGAGCTGGGAGCGCTGGTTGACGTAGGCGTCGCCCTCGTAGGGGCCGCGCTCCCGGGCCGGGGTGTTGAGGTAGAGGTCGATAGTGGTGGCCTCGATGGAGTAGCGGCACAGCTCGTGCACCCGGTCGAGGTCCGCATCGGAGGAGGAGAAGCGGCCTGTGTGGGCGGTCCCGCTGGTCAGCGTCACCGGCGTGACCTGCGGGTCCTCCAGTCGACCGGAAAGCACGCGCAGATCCGCGTGGCGGAAGGCGCGGTAGCCCCAGTGCTCGACCTCCTGCTCCCCCTCGCGCGGCGTCCAGGTCTCCTCGTACACGTTCCCCGTCGGCATCGTGGAGATCACGGCGCCGTCGGCGTCGCGCCGCTCGCCCAGGTGCACGGCGAGCCGGATCCCTTCCTCGGCGCGGCGGCCGCGCCTCGAGGCCGCCGACGATCTCCCGGTCAAGGTCCAGTCGCCACGCCCCGGGGCCGACGGGCTCGAGGATGACGACGGGACCGTCGACGGGCCGCAGGGAGACGGCGGCCGGGACGGGCGCGGCGGGCAGTGCGGGGGCGGCCGTGGCCGGCGCCCACTCGGAGTCATCGAAGCCGGCATCCGTCCATCCGACGGGCTCTTCGCGGAGGTCCCAGTCCTCGGCGGGGGCGTGGTACCAGGCGCCGCCGATGTTCCGGCCGCCGGGCAGCAGGCGGTCGCCGGGGCGGGCGTGCCAGGTGTCGGGGCCGCTGAGGTGCTCGATCCGCGTGCCGTCCTCGAGGAGCACGAGCAGGCGGGCGGCGACCTGCCTGCCCTCCTGCGCCCAGGCCAGCACCGCCAGGGCGTTCGTGCCCGGGGTCAGGCGGTCGGTGACGCGGTAGGTGTGCAGGGCGGGTTGGTGGTCGGCGGCGCGCACGCCGCCGTACCCGGTCGCAGCACCGTTGACCCAGAGCTTCGCGACGTGCTGACGTCCGCCGCGCGGTCCGCCCGCCCCGCCGGGCCCGCCCTCCGGGGAGAGGCCGACGAGCTCGATCACGGCCTCCCGGACCGGCACGGCGGGGAGGTCGATCTCAGTGCGCAGCAGCGCCCAGTCCGATACGCCGTCGGCCCAGATCGGGGCGGCCGGCCAGGTGCCCGGAGCGGTGAGGAAGGGGACGGGATCCGACCAGTCGCTCTCCAGGGAGGTCGTGACGCGCACCCGCCACCAGTACGGGGTCGAGGCTCGCAACGGCAGGCCCTCGTGGAGCACGCTGGTGGAGTCCGCGGTCCGGTCCGTGCCCGAGTCCCAGAGGATCTGCGTGCAGGCGGGGTCCTCCGCGATCTGGATCCGGTGGTCGCGGCCGCCTTCCATCGCCCAGCATCGGCACGATCCACGAGAAGCGCACCGCGTCCCCGCGCACGCCCACGGCCTGCTCCTGGAGGTCCAGCAGCGGCCCGGTCGGTCGCAGAGACGTCTCGGTCACCGGCCGCGCTCCCCTCGCCATGAAACGACTCAGGAAGGCTAGCAGTCGGCGTCGTCGGGCGGGGCGCGGTGCTAGGTTCGCCCGCATGGACCAGGCGAGGGCGCAGGGCGAGTTCGTGATCGGCATCGACGGAGGGGGCACCCACACCCGGGTGGCACGCGTCGGCCTCGACGGGACGCCACTCTCGATCGCCCGTGGAGGCGGCGCGAGCCCCATGCACAACGATGACGCCGAGGAGAACGTCCGCGGCACCCTCACCCGCGCGCTGGCGGACGCCGGCCTCGATGCCTCCGGGGCCGTGGCCCTGGTGGCGGGGATGGCGGGCTTCGACCGGACCACCTCCCCGATGGGCCTCCGACACAACGCCGCCGTGGAGCGCTCCGTCGAGCTCGAGGGCCTGACCTGCCCGAGGACCGTCGTCAACGACGCGGTGATCGCGCACCGCGGCGCCCTGTCGGGCCGGGCGGGCGTGGTCGTGGTCGCCGGGACCGGTTCGATGATCCTCGCGATCGACGAGCAGGGCACGGATCTCGAGAGCGGGCAGTTCGGGCACTACGCGGGTGCCGCCCGTCACCTCGCATGTGACGCGGTCCAGCGGATCCTCCTCGGCGAGAGCAAGCGTCGCGGACCCTCTGCACACGGACGTCCTTGCGCATTTCGGCACCGCGGACGTCGACGAGCCGCGGAACGCTGTGCTGGAGCTGTCCGTGGCTCACCACAATGACGGGAAACGGAGCTACGGCGCTCTCGCACCGCAGGTCACCGCCTTGGCCGAGCAGTCGCCGCTAGCGGACACCGCCTTGCGCCACCTGGCCGACCTCACTGCCCGGGGTGTGCGGTCGCTCGCCTCGTCCGTTGCCACGGTTCCGGTGCCCGTGGCGTGCACGGGATCACTGGCGAGCGACCCGAGCTTCCGCGCCGGCTCGCGCAGGCGCTCGACGGCGGGGAGCCGCGTCGCACGGAGCTGGTGACCCCGCGGCTCGACCCGCTGGGCGGGGCGGTGCCGCTCGCCCTGGAGCGTGCCGGCGTCCCCGCGGACGCCGCCGTTCTCGCCGCCCTAGATGTAGTTGGTCATGACGTTGTCGACGGTGGCGTGGAGGCGAGAGGCCGGGGGCTGATCGCCGCAGGCGGTGTGGGGCCGATGGTAGTTGTAGTGGTGCGACCAGACGCCGTGACGGTTCCGCCGCTCCTGTTCGGAGGTGAACACCTCGGCGTAGAGGAACTCGTCGGCGGTGATCCGCTGGAACCGCTCGACCTTCCCGTTGTGGCGGGGCGTGTAGATCCGGGTGCGCTGGTGCCGGCCGACGAACGCGCAGGTAGAGCGGCGGAACGCCTTGGCGGTGTAGTTCTTTCCGTTGTCCGTGACCAGACGGGAGATCCGCGTGATCCCGTGCTCGGCGAAGAACGCCCTGGCCCGGTGGAAGAAGGCGATGGTCGTCGCAGCGGTCTCGTCCTCGAGCGCCTCGGTGTAGGCCAGACGGGAGTACCCGTCGATGATCGAGTGGAGGTAGGTGTAACCGACCTTCTGTCGGTGGGACCGCTTGCTCGCCAGCGCCTTCTCGCTGCCCTGTCCGTGGACCCGCCAGCCGCCACCGTCGGGGATCTTCCCGACCTTCTTCACGTCCATGTGGACCATGTGTCCGGGATAGCGAGCGAGGATCTTCCCTGGTCGACGCAGGTTCTCACCATCTGGGGTGATGTCTCGGATCCGGTTCAGACCGAGCCGGTCCAGCCACCGCGTCACCGTCCGAACACTGCACTGGGCGTAGTGGCCGTCGGCGAGCTCGCGGGCGATCCGGCGGGCAGACCACTTCTCCCTGCGCCGCCAGTGCTCGATCAGCTCGATCACTTCCACGCTCAGGCGCGACGGGCGGTTCACCGGGGCGCTGGAGCAGTCCTCGAGCCCTGCCGCACCGGCGGCTCGGTAGCGTCCGACCCATTTCGAGAGCGTCGCGCGGGCGATGTGGAACTCCGCAGCGACGTGCGCGATCGGCCGGCCACGCTCGATCACCTGGGTGACGGCTCGTCGCCTTCCGAGCACGGTCAGCGGGGCATTACGGTGGGTCATGGAACGGGTCTCTTCCTGCGAGATGGTCGCTTAGACACCACCCATCGTGCCGGTCAGGGACCCGTTCCTTCATCCCTACCCCGCTGACTACAACGTCATGACCCGCAACACCTAGATGTAGTAACTACGATGCCCCCCAGACCGCAATGGCCCCGCCAACGCACTCCCCTACGGCTTCCGGGCCCACCGACGATAGGCGCAGATTGCGTGACCCGGACCCGGAGGCAAATCTCAAGATCGCTACCCACAGGGCGCCGACTTTAGAGCATAAAACTACTTCCAGGCGAAATCCACATCAGTTACGAACGCACCCTAATTGACTCTCCCATGCCCTTGGGCAGAATCCCATTAGACCATGAGCTCGAGCACTATCGTGGACCTTCACGGCCTGCTGACACATCGACACCCACCAAAAGTTCCACTAAGCATCCAACTCGACGAATCACGCCCGTGCCGACGCGGGGAATATTGTCTGCACAATCTCGCAAGCTTCGCATACGAACAACCGCAAGTGATGCTAGGTAGCACGTGCAGGCTCAAGTCAGCGTCGCCATAAAGCGACCCTTACAAATTCTCCAATTGCCTCTTGGTCGCCCCAACCCGCGACCTTCATGCTCGGCCCCCACAATTCAAGGCTTTCGACAATCGCCCTATCCACCATGCAAGCATCAACGGTGGTCGCCACATCACCGACGGAACGGCTCACCTCACCCAAGAAGTAGCGCGCGTCGTCAATCAACGAGCGGCCTTGATTTCTCTCGGGAATCTTCTCCTGAGAGGCAGTGAGACGTGCGCACGAAGCTGGCGGCACACCGTCGAGGACGGCAAGGAAGCCCCGGGGAGTCAGTGACCTCTTGGGCATCGCGGTTGCCGCCGCTAGGGAATTCTGGACACACCACCAGGGATGAATTCCGGGGCTCCATCCACGAACCCTTTCCGGACGAGCACTCTCCATGCTTAGCCTGTCAATATTGGCGCGCAACGGCGCGTCAATACTAGTTTGAGAACGCAGGATTTGCACTCCGATGTCGACAATACAATGCGCTATACGCAATGTATCGACCTCTTGATCCGAAGAGTAGATTTTCGTTACTAGGTACGGACCTAAAGTACGAAAGAGCATCTCGGACAATCCGACGAGAACGTAAGAACGCTCTACATCAGACCACAACTCTGAGTCCACCACGGCAAAGTCTGGGACAAGCCCGGATCCGAAAGCCATCTTCTGGGATTGGCCCCGGATGTGAGCGAGAGTTGCCCTTGGAGCTACTTGTGCGGCGGACCCTGGGAGGGTGGGTACCGCCACGAGAGTTAACCCGGCTTTGCCTCGCTTCCGCTCGCGAACCATAGGCAAACGCCCCGAACTGGATTGCCATATCGCGGGGTCTAGTAGCCATGGCTGCTCCAACGAAGCGACGGCAGTCTTAGCCGAGTCCAGAACAGAGCCTCCGCCAATCGCAGTACACGTTTTCGCCTGCGTAGACCGCAGTGCTCGCACGATATCAAGCGCCCAATCCAGGGTGCCTCTACCGGCCTCCGGTAGAACGATCAAAGACCCGCGAGATGAACGTCGCGCCACTAGGCGACGAAGATCTCCCCGCATTGCACTTTCAGCCACATACTCATCCGTAACAACTACAGCATCATCCCTCGACATTGCGTCATTTAGAGCCGATGAAACTGCACCTGGGGAATCAAGTTCAGTTATCACCTGTGGGAGCATTCTAATGTGCACCCCTTAGGACGCTCGGTACAGAAAAGTGCAACTAGCGTTGTCCTCTTTGAGCCCGATTCTTCGAAACTCGCACAGCTTCGTAGATTAACACGGCGGCCAATAGTCCAGCGCTTACTCCGGAGACGCCGACTCCCTCGGTAATAAATGCGTGCAATGACGCCACCATCGCGACACCGGCGACCACTCCTAGGAGAATTATTCTGGACATCTGAGGGATCACCTTCTGTTCCGTATAAAAGTCCGCCTCGCGGATTCATCCGATCCTGAGAGTTCGGGTGAGGCCGGAGGTGATCAAGTCTGACCGCCACATCCCACGCAGGCCGCGTCCATCGATGAGCGACAAGAGTCTAGAGCGGCCCAGCCGCACTGAACCCCAATACAAAGGACAACTGTAGCCGCACTACCCACGACGGTGGGAATACATCCGAGACATATTCCCGCGTCCCTTGCGCGGCTTACCGTTAATTCCCAGTTGCAGACGTCCTGAAGACGCTTTCGCGACGTATCCCCCGGGGCGCCGGCACAACCACTACATGGGTCACTATCCAAGGTGGAAATGTCTTCTGCATCAACACTGTGTGGAATTGTTCCATTGACGCTGTGGGCGACCGAGGTGAGTCGATCCTGGGATACGTTAAGGCGGCGAACAATAGAACTAACCCCATTGAGCGGTTTGTCCATTCTGCGAGATACCACCATTGTCTTTGCTCTGATGGTTGTACACCGCGATCGACGACTCAATTGTCCCATCCGAGTACTCTGTTCGAGATGCTTGCACTTCCGACACGTCGCCATCCGGGGCTTTGGTTCCAGTAGTTTCGGTCGCAATCGTGAAAGCTTCACTCGGAATTGCTCCCAATGTCTTTGCGCCCTTGGCGGCAGTTCCCAGCGAAGCGCTCGAAACCACATTCGAGACATCTGCGCTATCGAAGTGGATTTTTAGCTCCTCGAACGTGTCCGCCTCTGAAAGCTTGTTTGTGCGCTTTACGGCAACATTGCGTCCTTGTGCTTCAGGAGAAGCTACGGCGGGCCTGGAAATGCCGGCCACGATCGCCATCCCGGCCAGAACCGCGGCTGGCGCGCAAGAAAATCTTCCTACTAAACGAGTCCTTCGCGTTGAAAAGACGTGGGGGAATATCCGCTTGTGGCCTCTTCTTTTCGAGTTGCTCACCCCCGAGCGCACTCAGCACCGCCAGTGATCGCTTGACACCAAGCGCCGCTGCGAGCTGGGGACCCATTTGCCAACCAACATAAGCGCGCCCCTTGGAACCGTTAACCCGAACGAGTGTGGGGGTCCATGGGGCGTCGTCACCGAGCGTCTTCCGTCTCCACGAATCCATCAGTGGGGACGTCAGTGGAAGTAGAGTTAGCTGATTCCCTACCAAGCTTTCAATGCGTGCAGCAACTGTTGAACACTGCATACAGCTGGCGTCGTATCCAAGGTAGAGTCGAGTTTTTTCGCTTGTTGGCGTCACTGTTCGGTCACTCCTTGACTGGATTGATCGACGAATTGACGTAAGACTCAGTGACCTTCGGCAACTTGTTGCGGCTGTCTCATGTGCCGTTGAGCCTTCCCTTCGGCGAAAGCCCAATTTGCCACAGCGGCAACCGTCAATCTTGCCGAGATCCATTCGGCGACCAATGCACCTGGTTTGTGATCTGGGTTACGACCGTAACAGCTCGTTATGGGGCGTGCAACAGTGCGGGGCATTGGTCCTCCGCCCCCCAGCAATCGAGGACCCTGCTATGGACACAACTCTGCACCTCTCATCGACCCTCCGCGCCTGGTCCACCCTGCTCGGCGACCACCCCGACATCGACCCAGCGCTTCCCGGCCGCGAGCTCTGGCCGGTCACCGCCGAGGACGGCCGACGGTACGTCCTCAAGCGGCTCGGACCCTGGCGCAACCTGCCGGTCGCCGACCAGGCACGGGTGCTCGCCCACCTCACCCGCACCGCCGTGCGCGTCGCGGAGTTCCTGGTCACCGAGGAGGCGTCGATGTTCGCCGGGGCACCCGAAGACAGTTTCGTGCTGATGCCGCACCTTCCGCACGACGACATCGCCGCGGCGCAGGCCCTGCCGGTCGAGGAGCTGGTCGGCCGCTCCGTCGCCGCGCCGCACCAGTCCCTCGCCGCGCATCCCTGGGACGCGCACTCGTACCGCGAGCGCATAGCCGAGGGCCTCGCGGACCTCCACGTCCCCGAGGACGTCCGGGACGGGTTCGATGCCCGGCGCGACGAGGTCCTCGCCCGGATCGCTCCAGCGCCGCTCCAGCTGGTCCACGGCGACCTCACGCCCGACAACGTCCTGGTGTCACGGGCCGACGGGACGGTCTCGTTCATCGACCTCGACCACCTGCCGCTGGCACCACGGGTCTTCGACCTCGCGAAGTACCTCAGCAGGCGTCTGCGCCGCCTGCCCCTGCCCGCGGCCGCGCGCAACGTGGAGCGGTTCGTGGCCGGTTATCACCGCGCCTCGCCGCTCGCCGCAGAGGAGATCGGGGCCCTGCTGGCGATGATCCTCGCGATGAACCTGCTCGAGGCCTCGTGGACCGCACGCATCCTCTCCGGGCGGCTCGAGCGCCGGCTCCTTCCCGAGCAGCGGGCCGAGCTCGGGCCGATCCTCGCCTCCCTGCGTCGGCGGCTGCACGACGACGGGTTCCTCGTCGAGGCCGTCGCGGCCGGCGTCAAAGGCCGAGCCTCGGACTGACCGTCGGACGATCGGCGTCGCCACCGAGGCACAGAGGCCCGGTCATCCGACCAGCGATGCGAGGTATCCACCATCGGGCGCGAGCAGTCCGGTGAGCGACCGGACGGGCCGCCACTCCTCGACCGGCTCTCCCCCGCCGTCATTGCCGAGCCAGATGTCGAGATCGCGGAGCTGATCGAGCACCGCGGCGCCGTGGATCAGCGCCCGGCCATGCGTCGGGTCCATCTCCTGAGCGGCGAGCTCGGCTGCGATGTCGCCGGCGTCCGAATCGACGAACTGTCCGTCCTCGGTCACGCGCGCCTCGCAGACCAGTCGGCACAGGTCGATCTCGACCGGGCCGAGCAGGGCGTACTCGAAGTCCAGCGGCGCGACGACCTCGCCGTCCCAGAGGGCGTTCATCAGGGCCAGGTCGCCGTGGTCGACGACCTGCGGCACCTCGGGCGCGAGCCGGAAGTATTCGTCGAGAAGCGCGTGGAGCCGCGAGCGCTGGGCGGAGGAGAGCCCGATCGCGCGCTCGGCACGCCTGCCCGCCGCCGTCGACTCGTCATGGGTCGCCGGGATGAACCCGCCGTGCGTTTCGACATGGGAGCTGAGAGACGCGGTCGCCTCGTGCACCGCACGCGCGCGAGACCACAGCTGAGTGACCGCCCGTCGCTGCTCGGCGGGAGCGAGCGTCGGCCATGCCTCCCCGAGATTCCGGCCGCGGACCTCCCTGGTCACGATCCAGCCGTGCCGCTGGGAGACGCCTTCCCCGAGGATCGTCGGATGGCCAACCTCGGGCGGCGGCGCGCGCACCAGCGCCGCTTCGCGCGCCATGCCGACGGGGGTCCGTGCGATGCGCACGGCGATGCCGTCACCGACCCACGTCGCGTTCGAGTACCCGTTCGCTCTGCGCATCCGCGTGAGATCGGCGCCGTGGCGCGACGCCGCCTGAGCGACCAGGCTCTGCACGAGGGCGACCTCGGACGGGTCACGCTGCTCATCGAGCGGGTGGACATCTGGACTCAGCTCCTGCGCCATGCGGCCATCGTTCCACGGCCGCTCCGATCTCGGAGGCGGCTCGTCTCGGGCCAACGCGTCGTCAGACCCAGGTCGGACCGCGAGGCGCCGGCACCATCCCGCAGGGCGATCCGCCACGGTCCTCCCCGTTCCTACGCTGGCGACCGCGCTCCAGGGATCTGGGCGCTCGTCGACCACCAGGAGGGCCCCGTGACCGCCACCTACGCACCCACCGTCCATCACGGCACCGGCAAGGGCACCGCGAGCCTCTTGCTCGGGATCTGCTCGCTGCTGGCGGGCTGGACGCTCGTCGCCCCTGCCCTCGGGCTGATCCTCGGGGTCATGTCCCGCGGGAACGAGCCGTTCGCCCGCGGTCGCGCGGGATGGGGGATCCTCCTGAACCTCTTGGCGATGCTGGGCTGGATCCTCGCCGGCGGGTCGCTTCTCGCCACCAGCGCCGGGTGGATCGCGTCGGAGGTGGACCTCAGCGGGCTGTTCGGCGGCTGAGCCGAAACGCTGACAGTACAGGATCTGCTGTACTGTCGGGTCATGCTGGATACCGTGACGCTCGGCCACACCGCCGCCCTCGCGCGCCTCGGCCACGCCTTGTCCGACGACACCCGGACACGCGTGCTCCTGGCGCGCGCGAGGCGCCCGCCCTCCCTCCGAACTCGCCGACGCCCTCGGCGTCTCCCGCCAGAAGCTCTCGAACCACCTCGCCTGCCTGCGAGGTCGCGGACTCGTCACCGCCGAGAGGGTGGGGCGCACCGCCAGGTATCGCCTGAGCGACCCGGCTGCTGGGCGAGGCTCTCGGCGACCTCATGCGCCTGACCCTCGTGGTCGACCCGGAGTCTCGCACCGGGGAGGAGTGCCGATGCATCTGACGCCCGCCCTCGCTCCGGACCGCCGACAAGTCCTCCAGCGCCGCATCCGCGTGATCGTCGGCGCGACGATCACCTACAACGTGATCGAGGCGGTCATCGCCCTGGCGACCGGCCGAGCCGCGTCCTCCGCGGCACTGATCGGCTTCGGCCTCGACTCGCTCGTCGAGGTGCTCTCCGCCGCGGCCGTCGCCTGGCAGTTCGCGGGCCCCGATCCGCACCGTCGCGAGCGTGTCGCGCTGAAGGTCATCGCCCTCTCGTTCTTCGGCCTCGCCGCCGTCGTCACCGTCGATGCGCCGCGCTCGCTGCTGGGCGGGGAGGCGGCCGACCACTCCCTGGTGGGCATCGCCCTGGCCGCGGTGAGCGTGGCGATCATGCCGGCGTTCTCCTGGTTCGAGCGACGCACGGGGCTCGAGCTCGGCTCGGCCAGCGCCGTGGCCGACTCGAAGCAGACCCTGATCTGCTGCTATCTCTCCGCGGCGGTCTTGCTGGGCCTGCTGGCGAACAGCCTGTTGGGCTGGGCCTGGGCCGATTCGGTCGCCGCTCTTGTCATCGCCGCCTTCGCGGTGAGGGAGGGGCTCGAGGCGTGGCGCGGCGAGGCCTGCGCACAGCCCGTCTCCGCCCTGGTGGGCGACCGCAACGGCGGGAGCGACTGCCGCTGATCTCCGCCGGGTCGCCGAACACCCCCGAAGACTTGAGGGCCACGCGCCCTCGCACACCGCCGACGGCCGGGACCCTCACTGATCCGGCACGGACTGCAGTCTGCTCCTCCGCCGTCGGTCTGCGCGTCGCGGTGGCGGGGCTGAGCACCGCCGCGAGGAGCGCGACCGCGAGGGGGACGACGAGCGCGCCGCGCGCCCGATCTCCTCGCCGAGGAATCCGAGCGTCGGCGGGCCGACGAGGAAGGCGAGATAGCCGATCACCGAGGCGAGGGCGACGCGCGCGGCGGAGTCCGGGCCGGAGTCCCCGGCGGCGGAGAGCGCGAGGGGGAAGCCGAGGGAGGCGCCGAGGCCCCAGAGCACGACGGCGACGACGGCCACGGCCTGGCTGTCCACGTAGGCGATGAGCGCGAGGCCGATCGCGGCGAACAGGGCGCTGACCAGCAAGACGCGGGAGCGGCCGACGCGCTCCACGATCGGCCCGCCGGAGAAGCGGCCGATCGTCATCGAGGCCGCGAACAGCGCGAACACGAGCGAGCCCATGGTCGCACCGAAGCCGTGCCCGTCGACCATGATCAGCGGCGACCAGTCGTTGGCGGTGCCCTCGGCGAGCGCCATCGCGAGCACGACCCCACCGATGCACACCAGCCGCAGGTCCTTCCAGATCGCGGGCCGCGGCGTCGCCGCCTGCGCGGCGCGCTCGTCGGCGGTGACCTTCCCGGTCCCGACGGGGATCGCGCGCATCGCCCAGAGCAGCGACCCCGCGCCGACGGCGGCGGTCGCCACCAGATGCGGCACCACCGGGAAGCCCGCGCCGTTGGCGAGGATGCCGAGCACCGCGCCGATCACGGTGCCGAGGCTAAAGCGACCGTGCAGGGAGGGGAGGAAGGAGCGCCCGCCGAGCCTCTCGACGTCGGCGCCCTCGACGTTCATGGCGACCTCGCCCCCGCCCATCCCGCCGCCGAACAGCGCGAGGCCGAAGGCGGTGAGGAGCGGCTGTCCCGTCGAGGCGCCGAGCGCGATCGTGGGCAGTGCGACGACCACGAGCGTCGAGCCCGCGAGCACCACGGGCCGGGTGCCGAGCCGCATCACGAGCGGACCGGAGGAGAGGATCCCCAGCATCGACCCGATCGAGAGGCCGAAGAGCACCAGCCCCATCTGCGCGGTGGAGGCGTCCAGCAGGTCCCGCACCGCGGGCGTGCGGGTGACCCAGGCGGACATGCTCAGCCCCGGCAAACAGGAACAGGGCATACAGCGCGAAGCGGCGTCGGCGCAGGGAGATCGTGGGCGAGGAGGTCACCCGGACGAGCGTACGCAGGGGGCGACCGCAGGTCATGGGCTGTCCGTCGCATCGCCCCTGGTGGACTGTCGGCCCCTGCGCCTACGCTCTCCCCGAGCGCCCAGCACCGAGCCGGCGCCGACGCCGAGGAGGACGTCCGCCATGCCCGCAGCACTGCATCCCTGCCTCAACGTCGACGGCAACGCCCGCGAGGCGTCCGAGTTCTACGGCGAGGCCCTCGGCGCCACACCCCAGTTCGCCACCTTCGGCGAGTTCCACGCGGTCCCCGAGGGCGACCCCGCCTTCGACAAGATCATGCACGGTTCTCTCGAGGTCACCGACCTGATCCGCCTGTACGTCTCCGACGTGGTCGAGGGGATGGGCGAGTACACCCGCGGCACCAACGTCGCCCTCTCCCTGATGGGGGATGACGAGGCAGTCTGCGCGGCGCCTACGAGAAGCTGTCGGTCGGCGGCGAGATCACGATGCCGCTCGAGAAGCAGATGTGGGGCGATGTCTACGGCGCCTTCACCGACCGCTTCGGCGTCGTGTGGCAGGTCAACATCTCCGGCAGCGAGGGCTGAGTGGTCTCCGACGACCTCCGCGGCCTGCTCGAGGCCGAACGCACCCGCACCCGCGAGCGGATCGAGGCGCTCCGGCGCGACTACGCCGCGATCCTCGACGGGATGGCGCTGACCTCGACCGACGATGAGCACGACCCCGAGGGGCAGACCACCGCCGTGGACCGCTCCCGCACCGAGGCTCTGCTGGCCGGTGCCGAGCGGCACCTCGTCGATCTCGACGCCGCCGAGCGGCGGCTCGAGGACGGCGACTACGGCATCTGCGAGGTGTGCGGGCGGCCGATCCCGCGCGCCCGCCTCGAGGTCCGGCCGACGGCGAGGACCTGCGTGGACCACGCCGCCTGACCGTAGGCTTCCCGTCATGACCGCTGCGACCGCCTCCTCGCCCGACGGCACGATCGTCGTCGTCGGCTCCGTGAACGTCGACCTCCTCGCGCAGGTGCGGCGCCATCCCCGGCCCGGGGAGACGGCGCACGGCACGGGCGGGCAGATGTTGCCCGGCGGCAAGGGAGCGAACCAGGCCGTCGCCGCCGCGCGCCTCGGCGCACGGGTCGCGATGGTGGGTGCCGTCGGCTCCGACGTCCAGGCGGAGGCGGCGGTGTCCGCGCGCGCGAGGCCGGCGTCGACCTCGGCCATGTCGCGGAGATCGAGGGGCCGACGGGACTGGCGATCGTGACGGTCGCGGAGGACGGCGAGAACTCGATCGTCGTCATCGCGGGAGCGAACGACGCCATGGACGCCGCCCGCGTCCGGGCCGCGGCCGAGGTCATCTCCGCAGCGCGCATCGTCGTGTGCCAGGGGGAGATCCCGCGGGACGGCATCGAGGCGCTGCCCGCGCTGGTCACGGGCCGGTTCCTCCACAACCCCGCTCCGGTGATGGAGCTGGATCCGGCAGTCTTTGCGCGCCTCGGACCCGCTGGTCGTGAACCAGCACGAGGCCGGGCTCGTCCTCGCCCAGCTCGCCCCCGGCCAGGAGGCACCCGAGGATCCCGAGGCCGTCGTCGCCGCCCTGCGCGCGGCGGGGATCCCCTCGGCCGTTCTCACCCTCGGCGCGGACGGTTCGCTGGTCGCCGACCAGGCCGGCGTGCGCCGCATCCCGCCCGCCCCGGTCGAGGCCGTGGACACCACCGGCTCCGGCGACGCCTTCATCGGCGCGCTCGCCCTCGGACTCGCGCGCGGCGACGATCTCGCCACCGCCGCCCGCCTCGCCTCCCGCGTCGGCGCCTTCGCGGCGACCGGCGAGGGCGCCCAGCCGAGCTATCCCACCGCGGCCGACGCGCTTCCGCCGCTGCACGAGGCCTGAGGCGACGCCCTCACGGCGGACGCCACGGAGCCGGAGCGGACGCGGGAGTATCCTGCGGCGGGGCGTGAGCCCGCGAGGTCGCGCCCCTGCGCCGAGCGGACCCGCCCGGCGGACCCCACCACGAAGGATCGCCCCCATGACTACTCCCCGCGTCACCGTCCAGCAGGCCTGGGATGCCCTCGCCGAGGGGAACGAGAGGTTCATGGCCGGGGAGCCGCGCCACCCGCAGCAGAACGCGGCCCGTCGCTCCGAGCTGACCGGGGCGCAGGCGCCGAACGCGGCGTTCCTGGGTCGCTCCGACTCGCGCGTCGCAGCGGAGATCCTCTTCGACTGCGGCTTGGGCGACCTCTTCGTGGTGCGCAACATCGGCCAGATCGCGAACGAGAACACGGTCGCGACCATGGAGTTCGCGGTCGCGGAGCTCGGCGTCGCCGTCATCGTGGTGCTCGCCCACGGCTCCTGCGGCGCGGTGAAGGCCGCGATCGATCAGACCACCGCGAACCCCAGCGAGGTCACCCCCGCGATCCGCAAGGAGCTCGAGGAGATCCGCCCGGCCGTGCAGCAGGAGTGGTTCGCGACCCAGCAGGTCAGCCCCTACGTCGAGCCGACGCTGATCGACGTGGACGCCGTGGGCCGTCGCCACCTCGACGAGACCGTCAACGCTCTCATGCGCCAGTCCACCGTCATCTCCGACGCGGTCGCCGAGGGGCGGCTCGGGATCATCGAGTCGCCAGTACCAGCTCGAGGAGGGCCGGGTCTCCCCGATCTCCTGGGTCGGGCGGCTCGACATCGCCCGCTGACCGGCACCGCTTCTGACCGGCACCGCCAGCTGAGCAGAGCGTTCAGCCGCCGAGTCGCGCCTCGAGGTCGTCGGTGGTGACGTTCGCGCCCGAGGCCGGCTCGACCACGTCCGCGGCGAGCACCCGCAGGGCGGCATCGCCCTCGGGATGCGCCTCGATCCGCACGAACGCCCTGCGCACCCCGGGCCGCTCGCGGTAGGTCCGGGAGACGGTCTCCAGCACGGTGAGCAGGGACTGCTCGACGCCGGCCCGGTCCTCGCCCGCCAGCACGAGCACCCCGCCGATCGTGGTGCCGGCGCTGGCGGAGTCCTGGAACTGCACGAGGCCGCCGCGGTGCTCGGGCGGCGCCTCGACGGCGGTGCGCAGTGCGTCCTGCACGGCGCCTGCGTCGCTGCGCCCGCCGAGCCCGCAGGCGGCGAGCAGGCTTCCCACGATCCCCACGAGCACCCCTCTTCGGCCGACGCCTCTCATCGGCCCATCATCCCCCACCGTCACCGCGCGACGCCTCAGTTCTCGCGGTGCACGCCCGAGCGGTAGTGCTGGACGTTCCCGGGGTCGCCGGTGAGGAAGGGCGCGAGACTCGGGTCCTGGCTGTACTGGGAGAGCGTCGAGTTCGGGTCCTGCGGCTGGGTCTGGACGGAGTTCTGGTACTCGGCGCCGCTGTGGTTGGTGCCGAAGTCGAAGGGGTGGGCCCCGGGGCTGTCGAGGGTGAGGTTCGTGGCCCCGTCGCTTCCGCCGCCGCCCGGGCCCAGGGCGAGTCCGCCGAGGTCGATCCTGGGCACCGCGTCCCCGCCGTGCTGGAGGTTCAGCTGGTTCACGGAGGAGGGGACCGAGTAGTTGTCCACCGGCGAGCCGTAGGTCATGACGTTGGTGAGGTTGTACTGCGCGGCGAAGTCCTCGTTCGCGGCGAGGCTCGAGGCGACCATGCCGCCCTGCGAGTGACCATTGAGCATCAGCGGGGTGCCGGGCGGGATGTCGTTGTCCGCATAGAGTCGCGCGATCGCGTCGGCCGTCGCCTGGGAGCCGGCGGACCAGCCGCCCGAGCCGGCCTGTTCGGCGTTCCCGGTGAGGTCCATCGGATTGTCCCCGGCGCCCGGCCCCCACTTCTCGGTGCCGGGGATGTTCACGATCACGCCGGTGGGAGGGTTGCCGACGACGGACATCGAGACCTCCCCGGTCTCCTTGTCGCCGTAGGTGGTGTTGGTGTTCGCGATGATCTGGGAGAGGTCGCTCGGGGGCACGAGGCCGGACTCCTCACCGGTGACGGGGACCGGCGCGTCCGCGTAGCCGGTGCCGTCGTCGGCGAGCTTCAGGTCGATCCCGGTGAGAGCCTCGATGCCATCACCCGTGCCGCGGATGAGCCCGGTCGCGCCGTCGACCAGCAGTTCCGTGACCCGCGGCCATTCGAAATCCCGCACGGCGTCGATCGCGGTGCTGACCAGGTCCTTCCCGTCCTGGACGCGATCGCCGAGCCAGTCCAGGCCCTCGCCGATCCGGTCGCCGACCCAGTCCGCACCGTCGGAGACCCGGTCGCCGAGCCAGTCCATCCCGTCGCCGATCGCGTCGACGGCGTCGCCGGCGGTGTCCCCCAGCCAGTCCATCATGTCGCCGAACCAGCCGCCGTCGCCGTCCTCGGAGGCGCGGTCCTGCTCCTCGACGTCTTGCTGCAGGTCGCGGGAGCGGTCCTCGAGCCCGGGCATCACGAGCGACTCGCCCTCGCGACGGGTGCTCCCCCACTGCTCGCGGAAGGCGTCGGCGTCGGGGCCGACCCAGGCGACCGACCGGACAGTCGCCGTCGAGCTCGCCGAGCAGTCCCTCGAGGCGCCGCGCCGCCCGGGCGAGCGCCTCGGACTGTCCCGTGACCTGCTCGGTGTCCATGCCCTGGAAGCTCATCAGGCGGCCCTCCCCGCGGCGTGGGCGGTGACATGGTCGATCGCGCCGATCACCTTCGCGCACAGCGCGTCCGCGAGGGAGCCGGGTGCGCCTCGCGCACCTCGCCGCCGTCCTCGCCGGGGACCAGCAGGGCGAGTCGCTCGCCGTCTCGCCCGAGCGCGTACCAGGAGCCGCCGCCGACGGTGGTCTCCTCCGGGGTCGGCGAGGAGACCACGACCATCTGCACCTGCGCGATCGACGGGGCGTCGGCGAGGTGCTCCGGGGCCGGGGCGGGCTCCGCGTCGGTGAAGGCGGGGCGCGCGGGACCAGGGCCCGCACGAGCGCGCCGAGGTGCTCGATGGTCGCCAGGCCCAGCGGCACGGCGTTCGAGCGTCGGCCGAGCCGCATCGTCGTCTCGTCGGCGCTGACCTCGTGCTCCTGGTCGATCACCAGCACGAACCGTCCGGCGATCCGCGGCGTGGTGGTCCAGCCGCGGTCCCCGTCGACGCAGACGAGCTCGGCGCCGACCGGCGAGCGCAACCCGCGCGCAGCGGCTCCTCCCAGTGCTGGTCGAGGACGAGCGCATCCTCGTCGTCCGGGGAGTCGACGAGGAGCCCGGCGAGCTCGAGCTCGACGACCTGCTCCTCGGTGAGCTCAGGCGCGGGCTCCTCCCCGAGCGCGAGCGCACGCACCCGGTCGAAGGCCCCCTCGGTGATCCGCACCAGCCGCGAGGGTCCGGGCGGCGCGGTCACCCGCGGCCCCGCCCCTGGCGTCCTCGCCTGCTCCGACCCGTCCCGATTCCCCATGACCGTCCCCTCGTCCGTCGTCGCACCACTCCTCCGCGCACGCTAGGCGCGGCCGACGGGGGTGGGAATGGGGAGGACTCCCCATGGACAGGCGACGGGCAGTCGTCGTCAGCCCTCCGCCAGCACCGCCCGACGCCACCCGCGTGCGGAGCTGATGACCGCGATCTCCTCCGCCCGTCGCAGATCCTCCACCGTCAGCTCCCGCTCCACGAGCTCCCCGCCCTCGAGCGCGAGGCGCCGCCCCACCCCCTCGAGGCGGCCGTCCTCGAGCGGCGGGGTGCACCAGGTGCCGTCCAGGCGCAGGGCGAGGCTCGCGATGGTGGTCTCGACCAGCCGGCCGTGAGCCCCGCGGAGGATGACGTCATCGGCCTCCGGGTGCCGTTCACGCGCCGCCTCGAGATGATCGCGCACCGTGGTCTTGTGGACGCTGAGCCCTGTGGGGAAGACCGTCGGCACCGTGTCGACCGCGAGCCGCACCGGCTCCGGCGCGGGAGTGAGCGGGCGGGGCTCGACGGAGACGCTCCCGTCGCGCCGCGCCGCGGCCGCACCAGCTGCTCGCCCTCGAGCGCGGCGACCTGGCCGAGCGCGGCCTGCGGCGCCTCCTCGTCGATCCCGATCCCGAAGCACTCGGCCGAGCCGCGCAGTCGCTCGAGATGGGGCTCGAGGTGCCGCGCACGGCCGTCCCTCACGGCGAAGGTCTCCAGCGGCCGCGAAGGGCTCGCGCCGCCCCGTCGGCGACGACGGCGGCCTTGACCAGCGACTCGTCGTACTCCCCGTCGGCCGTGGATCCCCAGGTCACACCGCCGCCCGCGCCGTAGACGGCGAGACCGCCGGCCTCGTGGTCGATGACGACGGTGCGGATCGCGACGGAGAGGCTCGCCCGCGGGGGCCCCCCTCGCGGCCCGGGGAGATGACGCCGATCGCGCCGCAGTACACGCCGCGCGGGGCGTCCTCGAGGCGGGTGATCAGCTCCATCGTGGAGAGCTTCGGGGCGCCGGTGATCGAGCCGCAGGGGAACATCGCGCCGAGCACGCCCGCGAGCCCGGTGCCGGGCAGGGGCCGGGAGCGCAGACGGGAGACGAGCTGGAACAGGGTCGGGTACTCCTCGACGCCGAGCGGCTCGGTGACCTCGACGCCGCCGGGCTCGCTGATCCGGGCCATGTCGTTGCGCAGCAGGTCCACGATCATGACGTTCTCGGCGCGGTCCTTCTCCCCCGTCGCGAGCGTCTCCCGCGCCGCCTGGTCCGTCGCGGGATCGCCGGTGCGCGGGGCGGTGCCCTTCATCGGCGCGGTGCTGATCTCGTTCCCGTCCCAGGTCAGGAAGGTCTCAGGGCTCGCCGAGACGACCGTGTGGCGGCCGATCTCGAGATAGGCGTGGTGGGCACCGCGCTGACGGTGGGCGAGGTCGCCGTAGAGGCCGTAGGGGTCGCCGACGAGGCGCGAGCGGAGCCTGGTGGTGAGGTTCGTCTGGTAGGTGTCGCCCTCGGCGATCGCCGCCCGCACGGCCGCGATCGCCTCGGCGTGCTCGGCCCGAGTCCAGTCCGGTCGCCAGGCCTCGAGGGCGTACCCGCCCGCGGGGGTGAGCGGGGCGGGGTCGGGGTGCGGGGCCTCCGCGATCCCCGCCCACACCAGCGGCAGTCCGTCCTGCCCGGCATGGACCTGTGCGTCGGGGTCGAGCCCGGCGACGGCCTCGTAGGCGATCATCACCACTGCCCAGGCTCCGTCGGCGACGGCCTGCTCGATCTCGGCGAGCGCGAGCCGCACCTCCCCGGCCGCTCCGCCCGGATCTCCCGCGCGAAGCGGCCGAACTGCGGCGTCGTGCCCGCGACGAGGTCGTCGAGCCGGGCACGCGGCGCGGGAGCGGAAGCGGAGGTCATCCCCGCATTCTGCCCGATCCGGGACTCGTCGTCGTGGTGGTCCGAGGAGGCGGTGCCGATACGATCCGGTCATGGATCCCGCCACCCCCCGCACCGCCTTTGTCGACGCGACCGCCGGGATCGCCGGCGACATCTTCGCTGGCCGCGCTCGTCGACGCCGGCGCGGACCTCGCGCGCGTCCAGCAGGTGCTCGACGCGCTGGTCCCGGACTCGGTGCGCTTCCTCCGCACCGACGTGGACCGCGGCGGGCGGCGCGCGGTGAAGGTCGACGTGGAGGTGCTGGTCGACGACCCGCCGCATCGCACCTGGGCCTCGATCCGGGACCTGCTCGAGGAGGCGCGGGGCCGCGACGTCCCCGAGCGCACGATCGACCTGGCGCTGGCGGTCTTCGGCCGTCTCGCCGAGGCGGAGGGCGCGACCCACGGGGTCCCGGCCGACGAGGTCCACTTCCACGAGGTGGGGGCGCTGGACTCCCTGGCCGACGTGATCGGGGCCTGCGAGGCGTGGCGGCGGCTCGGCATCGAGGAGGCCACCGGCGGCGTCCTCGCCGTCGGCTCGGGCCGGATCCGCGCCGCGCACGGCGACATCCCCGTCCCGGTCCCCGTGGTCGCCCGCCTCGCCCTCGGCTGGCCGACGGTCGCCGGCGAGATCCTCCCCCCGCGCGGGCACGCCCACTCCCACAGCCACGACCACGCGCACGACCATCCCCATTCCCACGACCCGGTCCCCGTCCCCGACTCCGACGCGAGCCCTGCCCGCCCACGCCCAGGGCGGTCCGCACGAGCACGGCGGCCGGCGCGTCCCCTCCGGTGTCGCCCCCGGCATCGGCGAGCTCGCGACCCCCACCGGCGTCGCCCTCCTGCGCGGCCTCGCCGCGACTGCCGGCCCCCAGCCGATGATCGCCACCGAAGCGCTCGGCGTCGGCGCCGGCACCAAGGACACCCCGGGCCGCCCGAACGTCGTCCGAGTCCTCGTCGGCCGCCCGTTCACCCCCGAGCCGCACGCCGCCGGGCGGCCTTCCACCGCGCTCCCGACGACCGCACCCCGGTCCACGGCGCCGCGGGTGACCGCGCCCTCCCCGGCCGATCCCGCGGCAGCGGACCCCGCCCCCGCCCCCAGCACCCTCGCCGCGAACGAGCTGGTCGCCGACGATCTCCCGCCCGACGCCCACGCCACCCCCACCTCCGCTCTCCAGCTCGAGGCGAACGTCGACGACCTCGACCCTCGTCTCTGGCCTCGCGTCCTCGAGGAGCTCCTGGACGCGGGCGCTCTGGACGCCTGGCTCGTCCCGATCTCGATGAAGCACGGCCGGCCCGCCGTCACGATCCATGCCCTGGTCCGCGAGGACTCGCAGCCAGACGCCGCGCCGGCTGCTCATGGACCGCACCGGCACCCTCGGCGTGCGGATGCACCGGGTCGACCGGGTCATCCGCACTCGCGAGTTCACCGAGGTCAAGGTGCGCGGTCAACGCATCGCCGTGAAGATCGCCCGCGACCAGCACGGCACCGTCGTGCGCCGCGAACCCGAGTTCCGCGACGTCGCCGCCGCGGCCCGCGTGCTGGGCATCAGCGAGCGCACCATGCTCGACCTCGCCAAGGAGGCCGCGGCAGGTCTCGCGACCAGCTGACACGGCCCGTGCCGACGCTCTCCCGGCCCCCACGCGACGACAACGGCACCGGCGACCGCAGCGACCGGCGGGGTCGCTGCAGAAAAGCACGTACATCACGTACATCACGTACACCGATCTCTTCGACAGCACCGCTGCTCGCTCCCGGTTCGCCGTTCCGCCGACGGTCACGACCAGCGGCCCTCGGGCCGCGCCCGGCCGATCGCCCGGCTCGACTTCCCCGGTTCCACAGCGGCACCCCGACCCCCGCGAGATACTGGGAAGGGACCGACGCCACTCCCGAGGAGGAGGACCCCATGCCTGCCCTGCCCGACGCGATCACCAAGGCCATGACCATGGCCCGTACCGCCGAGAACGGACGCCACGCGGAGGTCCTGGTGAGCGACGGTCCGCTGCGCCAGAGCGTCATCGCGCGCGTCGCGGCGTGCGCCTGCCCGAGCACAACTCCCCGCCCGCCGCGTCGATCCAGGTGGTGCGCGGCGGCGTGCGCGTGACCGGTCAGGAGGAGGCGGAGTCGCGCGCGCCGGCGACCTCGACGCGCTCACCCACTTCCGCCACGCCGTCGAGGCGCTCGAGGACTGCGCCTTCCTGCTCACCGCCGTCACCTCGCAGCCCAGCGGCGGCGCCCACGCCACCCGCACCGGCGAGATGCCGGTGATGAAGGACGAGGACCGAGCCTGACGGAGCGGCCTGACGGAGCAGGGCCCGACCGCGCTCGGCAACGCTCCTCGCCCACCATGCCGCGAGCTCCCCGCGCGACGGATCGCCGGGGAGCTCGCGACGCGTCAGAGCGTCAGCCCACCTCGCCGCCGCCCTGCCCGCCGCTCAGCTTCGCCAGCCGCGGCCACGTGTCCACCACCGTGTCCGGGTTCAGGGACATCGAGGCGATGCCCTGCTCGAGCGACCATTCGGCGAGGTCCGGGTGGTCCGACGGGCCCTGCCCGCAGATGCCGACGTACTTCCCCGCCGCCCGGCACGCCTCGATCGCACGGCCCAGCATGAACTTCACCGCCGGGTCCCGCTCGTCGAAGGCGTCCGCGACCAGCGCCGAGTCGCGGTCCAGGCCCAGCGTCAGCGCGTCATGTCGTTCGAGCCGATCGAGAAGCCGTCGAAGTGCTCGAGGAACAGCTCCGGCACCGCGGCGTTCGAGGGGATCTCGCACATCATGATCACCTCGAGCCCGTTCTCCCCGCGCACCAGCCCGTGGGTGGCGAGCAGGTCGATCACGCCCTTGCCCTCGGCGGGGGTGCGCACGAAGGGGATCATGAGCTTCACGTTGGTCAGCCCCATGTCCTCGCGCACGTACCGCGGCGCCTCGCACTCCATCGCGAAGCAGTCGGCGAAGTCCTCCGAGAGGTACCGCGAGGCGCCGCGGTAGCCGATCATCGGGTTCTCCTCCTCCGGCTCGAACAGGGTGCCGGCCAGGAGGTTCGCGTACTCGTTGGACTTGAAGTCGCTCATCCGCACGATCACCGGCTCCGGGTGGAAGGCCGCGGCGATGGTCGCCACGCCCTCGGCGACGCGCTGGACGAAGAACTCGCGCGGCCCCTCGTAGGCGCTGATCCGCTCCGTCACCTGCGCGGCGATCTCCGGCTCGTCCTTCTCCAGACGCTCCAGCTCGAGCAGGGCGCGCGGGTGGATGCCGATCTGGCGGTTCACGATGAACTCCAGCCGCGCCAGGCCCACGCCCGCGTTCGGCGACCGGGAGAAGGAGAACGCCTGCTCGGGGTTGCCGACGTTCATCATGATCTTCGTGGGCGGCGCAGGCATCGAGTCGACCTCGGAGGAGGAGACCGAGTAGTCGAGGATCCCCTCGTACACGTAGCCGGTGTCGCCCTCGGCGGCGGAGACGGTCACCTCGTCCCCGTCGGCCAGGTCCCGGGAGGCGGTGCCGGTGCCGACCACGGCCGGGATCCCCAGCTCGCGCGCGTTGATCGCGGCGTGGCAGGTGCGCCCGCCGCGGTCGGTGACGATGGCGCTGGCGCGCTTCATGATCGGCTCCCAGTCGGGGTCGGTCATGTCGGCGACGAGGACCTCGCCGGGCTGGAACTCGTGCATGCGGTCGATCGTGTCGAGCACCCGGACGGGGCCGGCGCCGATCCGGGCGCCGATCGCACGGCCCTCCACCCGGACGGGGCCGCGGGAGGCCAGGAGGTACTTCTCCACGGTGTTCCCGGCGCGGGACTGCACGGTCTCGGGGCGGGCCTGGAGGATGTAGAGCCTCCCGTCGGCCCCGTCGAGTCCCCACTCGATGTCCATCGGCCGCCCGTAGTGCTCCTCGATGACCAGCGCCTGGGTCGCGAGCTCGGTGACCTGCTCGTCGGTCAGCGACAGCCGGACCCGCTCGGCGGGGTCGACGTCGACGAAGGCGGTGGTGCGGCCGACGGCCGTGTCGGTCGTGTAGATCATCTTGGTGGCCTTCTCGCCCACCTGCCGCTTGAGGATCGCGGGCCGGCCCTCGCGCGACCCGGGCTTGTGGACGTAGAACTCGTCGGGGTTCACCGCGCCCTGGACCACGCCCTCGCCGAGCCCGAAAGCGGAGGTGATGAACACGGCCTGGTCGAAGCCGGACTCGGTGTCGACGGTGAACATGACGCCGGAGGAGCCGATGTCGGAGCGGACCATCTTCTGCACGCCGGCGCTGAGCGCGACCGCGGCGTGCTCGAAGTCGTGGTGGACGCGGTAGGCGATCGCCCGGTCGTTGTAGAGCGAGGCGAACACCTCCCGGATCGCGAGCAAGACGTC
This sequence comes from Brachybacterium sp. GPGPB12, assembly GCF_038396325.1. Classification (NCBI taxonomy): domain Bacteria; kingdom Bacillati; phylum Actinomycetota; class Actinomycetes; order Micrococcales; family Dermabacteraceae; genus Brachybacterium; species Brachybacterium sp. GPGPB12. Next base: position 2,319,154 of record NZ_CP149573.1, read on the forward strand.
GTCGATGCCGCGCACGTTCAGGAAGGTCTCCTCGTCGCCCGGCGAAGGACGCGTCCGGCAGGTCCTCGGCCGTCGCCGAGGAGCGCACCGCGAAGGACGCCTCCTCGCCGCCGCCGGCGGCGAGCGTCGAGTACGCCTCGCGGATCCCCTCCTCGAGGGCGGAGGGGAAGGGCCGCTCGATGACCAGCGCCCGGATCTCGCGGCCCGCCTCGGCGAGCGCGATCGTGTCCTCGGTGTCCAGGCCCTGCGGCCGCTGGTCGATGCGCTCGGCAAGGCCCGTCGCGCCGAGGAACTCGCGATAGGCGTCGGCGGTGGTCGCGAAGCCGTCGGGCACCGCGACCCCGAGGGCGGAGAGGTTCGAGACCATCTCGCCCAGGGAGGCGTTCTTGCCTCCGACCTGCTCGAGATCGGCCATGCCGAGCTCGGAGAACCAACGGATGCTCTGCGTCATTGCTGCTCCTTCGGGGTGGGGACGCTCACCGGGCGGTGGTGCCGCGGCGAGCCAGGGACTGGAGGATCAGGGTCGACATCTCCTCGACCGACTTGCTGGAGGAGTCGACGAAGTCGATGCCGTGCGTGTCGTACACGCGGCGGGCCCTCGACAGCTCCCAGCGAGTCTGCTCGAGGGAGGCGTAGCGGGAGGAGGCGCGGCGCTCGGAGCGCACGGCGGTCAGCCGCTCCGGCGAGGTCAGCAGGCCGAAGCAGCGGTCCGCGACGGCGGAGATCGAGCCGGGCGCGACCTCGCCGGCGAGGTCCTCGTCCACCAGCGGGTAGTTCGCCACGAAGATCCCGTGCATCAGGGCCAGGTACATCGAGGTGGGGGTCTTCCCGCGGCGGGACGGCGCGATGAGGATGACGTCGGCCTTCTCGATCGCGCGCACGGACTGCCCGTCGTCGTGCTCGATCGCGAACTCGACCGCCTGCATGCGGCGGTTGTAGCGGCGGGAGTCGCCGACCCCGTGGAGCCGGGCGGGGGCGTGGTCGCCGGTGACGCCGAGCCGCGCCTCGAGCTGGGCGAGATGGCCGCTGACGAAGTCGATCACGGGTGCGCGGGTGCGCAGCGGCTCCTGGCGCACCGACTCGTCGACGACGGTGAGGAACACCAGCGGCGCGATCTCGCTGTCCGCCGCCGCGTCGAGGTCCTCGCGCACCTCCCGAGCCTCTTCGACGGTGCGGAGGAAGGGGATCAGCCGACGTTCGAAGGGGACCGACGGGAACTGCAGAGCGCAGCGCGTTGCCCATGGTCTCGGCGCTGATGCCGGTGGAGTCGGAGATGAAGAAGACGGGGACCGCATCGGCCGCAGGACGCTCCGCGGCGGGGCGCGGGCGGGGGCACGCGGACGTCTGCCGGGCGGCGGCCGGCGGCGGCGGGGGGATCGGAAGCGATGCGTTCATTCGGCGCCCCTTGCGATGGGCCCGGCCGGGGCCGGGGACACGTCGGTGTGCTGGGGCCACCGTAGCCGCGAGCGCCGTCGCCGCGTGCACCCGACCACGAAGGTGGCGCGGCTCACCTCCTCGCTGCGCGAGATCGCCGAGGTGCGCGTTCACCCGAGCGTGATCGTGCACGACCGTCCCCGGTGGTCAGACCCTCTCGAGCACCCCCACCAGGAAGCCGTCCGCGGCGGGGCGGAGGTCCCAGGTGGAGAAGCGCTGGGCGAGCACGAGCCCGGCCGCGGCGGAGTCGGCCGTGAAGTCCTCGATCGCGTAGCCGCGGTCGAGCCCGAAGCCGACCACCAGGCGACCCTCCGGCGCAAGATGCGCGGCCAGCGCCGTGAGCGCCGGCCGGCGCTCCGCCCCCGCGAGGAAGGTCAGCACGTTCCCCGCGCACACCTCGAGATCGAACTGCTCGCGCTCCCCATGCCCATCGACCAGGTCCAGCTCCGCGAGGTTCCCCACCTCCCAGCGCCCAGCCGGTCGCTCGGCACGGGCCACCTCGATCAGGTGCGGATCGAGGTCGACGCCGACGACCCGGTGTCCGGCCCGCGCCAGGCGCCCGCCGACCCGCCCCGTGCCGCACCCGGCATCGAGGATCCGCGAGCCGCGCGGCGCCATGGCGTCGATCAGCCGCGCCTCGCCGTCCAGGTCCTGTCCGGCCGCGGCGAGACGCTTCCAGCGTGCGGCGTAGCCGGCCGCATGCTCAGGATCGCGCCGCACCGCGACCGTCCACAGGTTCTCGTCAGGGCCGATGCCGGGGATCGTCATGACCCCATTGTCGGGCCCGCCCTCACGCGTACGCGCGCGAGTCGTCCCGGATCTGGCCCACGAGCTCCTCGAGCATGTCCTCGAGGGTGACCACGCCGATCACCTCGCCGCCGGAACCGGTCGCCGCACCGAGGTGCGCGCCGGAGCCCTGCATCTCGGCGAGCGCGTCGCGCGGCGGCTGGTCGCCGCCGATCCGGGGCGCGCCCGGATCCGCTCCGCGGGGATCGGCTCGTCGCGCGTGGCCTGGACGGCGTCGAGCAGGTCCTTGATGTGGACGTAGCCGGTCAGGCGCCCGTCGGCCGCCTTCACGGGGAAGCGGGAGTAGCCCTCGACGGCCGCGGCCTCCGCCTGGGCGGCGGTGGCGCCCTCGGGCAGGGTCGAGACCTTCTCGAGCGGGATGACCAGGTTCGCGACCGAGCGGGCCTCGAAGCGCAGGGCGCCCAGCAGCAGCGCCTCGTCGTTGTCCTCGAGCAGTCCGCCCTCGCGGGACTCGCTCACCATCGCCGCGACCTCGTTGCGGGTGAAAGCGCTGGTGACCTCGTCCTTCGGCTCGATGCCCATCATCCGCAGCACGAGGTTGCCGATGGAGTTCAGTAGCCACAGCAGCGGCCGCAAGACGGTGACGATGCCCATCAGCACCGGCGCCAGGATCAGCGCCATCCGCTCGGGGCCGGCGAGCGCGATGTTCTTGGGCACCATCTCGCCGAAGACGACGTGGAGGTAGGTGACCAGGGACAGCGCGATCACGAAGCTGATCGGGTGGGTGAGCGCGCCCGGCACGCCGATCGCCTCGAAGGGGCCCTCGAGCAGGTGCGCGATCGCGGGCTCGCTGATCGCGCCGAGCGCGAGGGAGCAGACGGTGATGCCCATCTGGGCGCCGGCCATCATGAGGGAGACCTGCTCCATCGCGGAGATCGTGACCTTCGCGGCCCAGTTCCCCTCGAGCGCCTTCGGCTCGATGACGGAGCGTCTCGCCGAGATCAGCGCGAACTCCGCGCCGACGAAGAAGGCGTTCAGGAGCAAAGCAGGACCAGGGTGGCCAGCAGGCCGACGTAGTCGCTCATCGGGCCACCTCCTCGTCCTCGGCCCGCACATCCGACTCGTCGGGCACCGCCTCGACGATCACGTGCACGGTCTCGATCCGCATCCCGTCGATCTCGACGACGACGATCCGCAGGCGCGCCGGCTCCTCGCCGGGCGCCGGGTCGGTGTCCACGACGATCTCGTCGCCGACCTCGGCCAGGCGGCCGAGCTCCATCGTGACCAGGCCGCCGAGGGTGTCGTAGTCCTCGTGCTCGGGCACGGTGACGCCGAGCCGCTCGGTCGCCTCGTCGGGACGCATGCGCGCGTCGAGGTCCCAGGAGCCGTCGGGCTCGGGGGTGTCGTCCATCTCCTCGTCGTGCTCGTCGCGGACCTCGCCGACGATTTCCTCGACGAGGTCCTCGAGGGTGATGAGGCCGGCGTGGTCGCCGAACTCGTCGACGACGACGGCCATCTGCAGGCCGCCGGCGCGGAGGGTGTCCATCAGGTCGTCCAGCGGCACCGTGTCCGGCACGAACGTCGCCGGTCCCATCACGGCGTCGACCCTCGTGGTGGGCCGCTCATCGAAGGGGACGGCGAGGCCGTGGCGGATGTGCGCGACGCCCGCGATCTCGTTCTCCTCGTCCTGCACGGGGAAGCGGGAGTGCCCGGTCTCGCGGGCGAGCTCCAGCAGGTCGGCGACCGTCTGGTCGACCTCCAGGGAGTCGACCCTGCCGCGGGGCACCATCGCGTCGTGCGCGCGACGGTCGCCGAAGGCGAGAGTGCGCCGCACCAGCGAGGCGGTCTCCTCGGCGAGGGCGCCCTCGTCGGCAGAGCGCTTGACCAGGACGGACAGCTCGTCGGCGCCGCGGGCGGAGCTCAGCTCCTCCTGCGGCTCGACGCCGAGCGCCCGCACCACCGCGTTCGCGTTGCCGTTGAACAGGCGGATCGGGAGGGCGAAGATCGTGCTGAACAGGCGTTGGAAGCCGACGACCAGCTTCGCGGTGCGCGCGGCTGTGCGATCGCCATGTTCTTGGGGACCAGCTCGCCGAAGATCATGGTCATGCCGGTGGCGAGGACCAGGGCGAGGGCGACCGACGCGGAGCGGGCCGCGACCTCGCTGAGCCCGGCGTCCACGAGCGGCGGGCCGACGAGGGCCGCGATCGCGGGCTCGGCGAGGAAGCCGATGCCGAGGTTGGTGACCGTGATCCCCAGCCGCGCTCCGGAGAGGCGCGTGGAGAGGGTCTTCATGCCCCGCAGGACACCGCCGGCGCGCTTGTCGCCGCTCTCGGCGGCGGCCTCCACGTCATTGCGGTTGACCGTGATCAGGGAGAACTCCGCGGCGACGAAGGCGCCGCAGGCCAGCACGAGCAGGAGCCCGATCGCCAGCGAGACGAGGGGACCGATCAGATCCATGGACGGATCCCCCCGTGGGAAGTGAATGAGTGCAGGCCCGAAGGCCTGGGACTGTCACTGGGGGCGTCGCTGGCGGCGCTCATGATCTCCTGGTGCTCCTGGGGAACCCCGCCGTCTCTCGGCGGGGAATGCAGGAATGCTACAGCCCGCCCCCTGGGCGGCGGGAGGGAATGCGGGCGAGCGCTCAGCGTCCGTCCGCGTCGGCGGCCCGACGGCGCAGGAAGGCGGCGACGGCCCTCAGCTCGATCTCGTCGACCGCGTGCCCGAGCCGCGGGCGGCGCTCCTCCTCGAGCGTGGTGTGCGCGCTCATGAACTCGCGGACCGCCTGCTCCCGCTCGGGGTCGTAGAGGGGGTCCATCCCGCCGTGGCCCCACAGCGCGGGCGGACGCACCTCGGCGAGCGCGGCATCGCCCTCCATCGCGGCGGGGAACGGGAAGCCTGAGAGGTTCACGACGAATTGGAGCGCATGCGGATCGCGGCGCAGGAGCTGGAGGGCGACCGCACCGCCCTGGGAGAAACCGATCGCGCCGACGACGGGGCGCTCCTGCGCGGCGATCCACTCCTCGACGGCCGCGGCCGAGGACTCGATCGCCTCGGGCCGATCCGGGTCCAGGGGCATGTCGAACCAGGCATAGCCCTGCACGTACCGGAAGATCCCGCGCACGGAGACGTACTCGAAGACGGGCGGGAGGAAGGGCACGAGGCTCGCGAGGTCGCGCTCGTCGCTGCCGAGCCCGTGCATCAGCAAGCACGATCGGGGCGTCCTGCGCGCCGCCGCGCTCCACGGCGCTCTGGTCGAGGTGCGGGGCGATCAGCTCCACGGAGCCGTACTGGGGCGAGGTCGTCATGGCACGAGGCTATCGACTCGCAGGCGTCGGGGCAGGGAAGAACCCCCAGGTCGCGCGGTGCGCTGGTCGGAAGGACGAGGTCCGACCCCTGGGGGTCCCGGCGACTCGGTGGTATTCGCTGCGCGTCCGGATGAACGGTCGCCTCAGCGGCGAGCCACCTCACATGTCCGATAAGAAATCACTTCTCGGATCACCTCCTTCCCTGTGTGCTCACACCGTAGACCCGTCGTCACCCGAGAGCAACGGATTAAACGGGGACGGCGTCGCCGCAGGTCAGGCCAGGGGCGGTTCCTGCTCGGGGAGGATCTCGTCCAGCCCGCCGTCCTCGCGGGCGAGCCGCTCTAGTCGCTCGTCGTCGACGTCGGCCTCCATGCGGTCCTCGTCGCGGTTGCCCTGCTCGGCGGCGGTCGCGCCGTCGGCGCCACGCGCCATGTCCGTGTCGATGCCGTGGGCGTCCACGAGGCGCTCCTCGGGGCCCTCGGCGGCGGCGCGATCGAACTCCAGGGTGTCGTCGATGCTGACCTCGTCGGAGTCCGGCGCCGGATCCTGCCCCTGGACCTGGTCCACGTCCTGCCACTGGTCCTCTCCCAGCGGCCCGTCCTCGCCCTGGGTCGTGCTCTCGGGGTCGAAGCTCTCGGTCATGTGTCTCTCCTCCGGAGGGTACTCGGGCGGTCAGCTCAGGGCGTCGATGATCGCCGCGTTGAAGGCGTCGAGATCATCGGGTGTGCGGGAGGTGATGAGGCGGAACCCGGCCTCGTCGTCGATGACCACCTCCCGGTCCGCCCAGCGGGCACCCGCGTTGACGAGGTCGGTGCGGATGGCGGGGACGGAGGTCAGGTCGCGGTCGGCGGCGAACCCGGTCTCGACCAGCATCCAGGGAGCGTGGCAGATCGCGGCGACGACCTTGCCGTCGGCGCCGAAGGCCCGCACGAGCCGCTGGGCGGCCTCGTCGGTGCGCGGCTGGTCGGCGTTGAGCGTGCCGCCCGGGATCACGAGGGCGTCGAAGTCGACGGCCCTGACCTGCTCGTAGGTGGTGTCCACGGGGACCTCGGGGCCGGGGTCCCTGTCGCCCGCGAGGGTCTTGACGACACCGGGCTCCGTCGCCGCGACCGTCACGGTCGCTCCCGCCTCACGCGGCGCGGCGATCGGCTTCGTCAGCTCATCGGACTCGGTGCCGAAGTTGGTGGTCAGGACCAGGATGCGTCGATCGTTCAGGGCAGCCATGGGGCTCTCCTTCCGTCGGTGACACCTGCGACGCTAGCACCGCGGAGCGGGCCGCGCCCTCCCGCTCGACCGACCGTTCGGGGGTGCCCCTCAGGTGCCGCAGAAGGTCATGAAGGCATCGCCCCCGTCGCCCGGCCCCTCGAGAACCTCGAGCCCCTCCCGCCGCTCGAAGGGCGACCCCACGGCGTCGAGCAACCTCAGCACCGGTGCCATGTCCCCCAGGTGCGCGGCCCGCGCCGCCGCCTCGAGATGGACGTTGCGGGGGACGTACAGGGGGTTCGCGCGGCGCATCGCCGCACGGGCCTCGTCGGCCGAGTCCCCGTCGCCCCGCGGCGTTTCCCAGCGCCGCGACCAGTCCTCGAACGGTGCCGGCTCCGCGAACAGCCCCGCCGCCGTGCCCCCGCCGAGCGCCCGGAAGAACCCCGTGTGGTCCACCCGCTGCTCCTCGAGGAGGGTGAACAGCTCCTCCCCGAGCTCCCGCACCTCGCCCCGCTCCCCGCGGACGCCGAGCTTCGCCGCGAGCCCGTCGGCGTACGCGTCGAGATACCTGCTCTCGAACCCCTCGAGGACCGCCGTCGCCCTGGTCACCGCAGCATTCGGCTCCCCTTCGATCACCGGCAGCAGCGCCTCGGCGAAGCGGGAGAGGTTCCACAGCGCGATGCCGGGCTGGTTGCCGTAGGCGTAGCGGCCGCCGCGGTCGATCGAGCTGAACACGGCGCCGCGGCGGTGCACGTCCAGCACGGCGCAGGGCCCGTAGTCGATGCCCTCGCCGGACAGCGTCATGTTGTCGGTGTTCATCACCCCGTGCACGAACCCGAGCAAGATCCACTGCGCCACCAGGTCCGCCTGCGCCTCGGACACGGCCTGCAGCAGTCCCAGCGGCCCGTCGGCCGACGGGTGGTGCCGGACGATCGCGTGGTCGACGAGCCGCCCCGTCACCTCGGGCCCCAGGTGCCAGGAGGCGTACTCGACGGTCCCCACCCGCAGGTGGCTCGCGGCGACCCGCACCAGCAGCGCACCCGGCTCGTCGGTGACCCCCTGGCGCGGCGCGATCCTCTCCCCGGTGGTGAGCACGGCGAGGGCGCGCGTGGTGGGGGCGCCGCAGGCGTGCGACCAGCGCCCGATCACGGCCTCGCGCGACGATCGGACCGAGCGGCGCCTTCCCGTCCCCGCCCCGCGCGAAGGGCGTCCTGCCCGCCCCCTTCAGGTGCAGGTCCCGTCTTCTGCCCCGGGCGTCGACGATCTCCCCCAGCGGCACCGCCCGCCCGTCGCCGAGCCGCGGGTTCGCGGTGCCGAACTGGTGGCCGGCGTAGGCCTGCGCGACGGTGCCCTCGATCTGCCCGGTCAGCGCGCCATCCCGTCCTCGCCCCGCGACCACTCGGGATCCAGCCCCAGCTCGCGGGCGAGCTCCTCGTCGAGCCAGACGAGCTCCGGACGCGGCGGGACGTCGGCCCGCCACGGCGTCGAGAGCTCGGGCGGCTCGGCGGCATAGGTCTGATGGATCTCGGGCACGGCTCACCTCTTCCCCACCAGGCTACGCCGTCGGGCCTTACCCACCACCAACATCTGCGGCTCGGACCAGCACATGGTCCGCGGCCGCACCACCGCCCCCGAGGGCCTCGTGCTCGGCCACGAGATCACCGGCGAGGTCGTCGAGACCGGGCCGGGCGTGGAGTTCATCAAGGAAGGCGACCTGGTCTCGGTCCCCTTCAACATCTCCTGCGGCCGCTGCGAGATGTGCAAGACGGGCCGCACCGAGATCTGCCTGAACGTGAACCCGGACCGTCCCGGCAGCCGCCTACGGCTATGTCGACATGGGCGGCTGGGTGGGCGGCCAAGCCGAGTACGTGGTGGTCCCCTATGCCGACTGGAATCTGCTGAGGTTCCCGGACAAGGACCAGGCCATGGAGAAGATCCTGGACCTGACCATGCTCTCGGACATCTTCCCCACCGGCTTCCACGGCGCGGTCTCCGCGGGCGTGGGCCCGGGCAAGTCGGTGTACATCGCGGGCGCCGGCCCCGTCGGGACCGCCGCCGCCGTGGGCGCGCAGGCTGCTCGGCGCGTCGGTCGTGATCATGGCCGACATGAACGCGGACCGCCTCGCGAACGCTGCGAAGTTCGGTTGCGAGACGATCGACGTCTCGAAGGAGGACCCGCGCGAGGGCATCGCCCGGATCCTCGGCCGCGAGGAGGTCGACGCAGGCGTGGACGCCGTGGGCTTCGAGGCGCGGGGGCACGGCAAGGAGGCGACGGAGGCGCCCGCGACCGTGCTGAACACGCTCATGGACATCACCCGCGCCGGCGGCGCGCTCGGCATCCCGGGCCTGTACGTCACGGGCGACCCGGGCGGCATCGACGAGAACGCGAAGGTCGGCTCGCTCTCGATGCGGTTCGGTCTCGGCTGGGCGAAGTCGCTCAGCTTCACCACCGGCCAGTGCCCGGTGATGCGCTACCACCGCCAGCTCATGGAGGCGATCCTCCACGACAAGGTGCAGATCGCCGATGCCGTGAACGCCACCGCGATCTCGCTGGACGACGCACCGAAGGGCTACGCCGAGTTCGACTCCGGCGTCGCCAAGAAGTACGTCATCGACCCGCACGGCGTGACCGGCAAGGTCCAGGCCGTCTGACCTGGCACGACACCTGACATCGGGGTGAGGGCGACCAGCCCTCACACCGATGTCAGGTCACCCGACGTTCACCCCGACACCACCCAGGTGTCTCCCAGGTCACATACGGTGCTCGAGGCCCTCCCCTCCAGCGAGCAGGATCCTCGATGCCCTCCGCGCCCCGCGCCCCCGCCCTCACACAGACCCGCTGGCTCGCGCTCCTCGCAGCCTTCGCCCTCCTCCTCCCCGCGCTCCCTGCCGCGCCCGCCGCGGCGGAGGTCACCGACGGACAGCTCGCCGAGGGCGGGGTGTCGCGCGACTCGCAGGACTACCGCGTCGCGCCGGGCCTGGACCTCACCACCTTCTCCCGCCTCGAGGAGGGAGGCTGGAAGGAGGGGCGGCGTCCTCACCGCCGACCTCACCGAGTCGACCCTCTCGGTCGACGTCACCGACGACGGCACCGTCACGGGCCGCTCCCCGCTGACCGATGTGATGCACGCCGGCGAGCGCGGTGACCGCGCCGTCGCCGCGGTCAACGGCACCTTCTTCGACATCAACCACTCCGATGCGCCGCCGCGCACCTCGATGAGCTCTGCCGGCGTGCGCATGGGCACCTCCCAGGCGATGCCCGCGCTCACGCTCGCCGACGGGAAGGCCGCGATCCAGGCCCTCTCCGCCTCCGGCGAGCTCACCACGGCCGACGGCGCCGTCCACGAGCTCGAGGGGATCAACAACCCCTCCCTGCCTGAGGACGGGATCGGGGTGTACACCCCGGCGTGGGGCGACTACACGCTGGACCGGCCCGTCGGCGCGCCCGACGCGATGGCCGAGGAGATCGCGCTGGCGACCATCGTCGACGGCACGGTCACCGAGGTCACTGAGGTGCAGGACTCCGCCGGCGACCCGCAGATCCCCGAGGACGGACAGGTCTTCGCTGGGCCGCGAGGACGGCGCCGGCATGGTCGCGGACCTCGAGGTGGGCGACGCGGTCGACATCGAGATCGGCCCCGACCAGGACGTCGACCTCGGCATCGCCGGCGACCATCAGATCCTCGAGGGCGGCGAGGTGCCGGACATGGGCGGGGATTCCCTGGTCACGACCTCCCATCCCCGCACCGCCGTGGGCGTCAGCCGGGACGGCAGCGAGCTGTTCGTGCTGGTCCTGGACGGCCGCAGCACCGCGTCCACGGGGATGACCCTGCCGGAGATGGGGCAGATCCTCGAGGACATGGGCGCGCACAACGCCGTCAACCTCGACGGCGGCGGCTCCTCGGCGCTGGCCGCCCGCACCGTCGGCAGCGAGAGCGAGGCGTTCTGGAACAGCCCGTCGGACGGGGTCGTGCGCGAGGTGCCCAATGCGCTGGTGTTCTACTCCGACGCCCCGGCCGAGGAGCTCGCCGACGTGCACACGACCCTCGCCCTCGAGGGCGAGGACGCCGTCTTCCCCGGCCTGCGGCGCTCTCTGGAGGCGACCGGTCTCGCCGCCGACCTCTCCCCGGTGATGGCCGACGGCGCCTTCACCGCGGAGGGCGCGGTGGAGCTCGAGCAGTCCGACCAGGCCGGCGCCGTCGTGCGCGGCACAGGTCCCGGCGGCGGCGCCGTCACCTACACCGCCGCGGGCCATGAGGCGCGGCAGGAGCCGCGCGTGCTCGGCGAGCCCGTCGGCCTGCAGGTCTCGGAGCGCTCGCTGAACCTCCCGGACGCCGAGATCTCCCGCACCGTGGCCCTGACCGGTTACGACGCCGACGGACGTCGCGCCCGGATCGAGACGGCGGATGTCGAGGCCACGACCTCCGACGGCTTCGAGGTCACCGACGACGGCCTCGGGAGCTGGAGCGTGCGCGCGACCGGCGAGGTCGCCACCGGCACGCTCACCCTCCGCGCCGCGGGCCTGTCGACCACGGTCCCCCTCACCCACGGCACCGAGGAGCAAAGAGGTCCTCGACTTCTCGGACCTCTCCGCCTTCAGCGACGACGCGGCTCGGGCGACCGGCTCCTTCGAGGTGGCCGAGGGGCCGGCCGGCGAGGACGGCGAGCCGACGCTCGGCGTGCGCATGACGTACGACTTCACCACCTCCTCGGCGACCCGCGGCTACTACCTGGTCGCGGACGAGCCGGTGACGGTGGACGGCTCCACGCAGGCGCTGACGATGGACGTGCTCTCCGACGGCAGCGGTGCCTGGCCCCGGTCGCAGGTGCGCGACGGCGAGGGCACGGTGACGAACCTCGACGGCGAGAACCTGGACGGCGAGGGCTGGCAGAGCGTGCGCTTCACGGTGCCGGAGGGTCTGCCGCGACCGCTGACCGTCGAGCGTCTGCGGATCATGGAGACCCGCCCGGAGGCGCAGTACACGGGCGACATCACCGTCGCGAACCTCCGCGCGACCACCACCCCGCAGGCCGAGTCGCCCGAGGAGCCGCGGATCCATGACGCGGCGCCGCTGGCGAACGGCGACGTCTCGGACCGTCCGCGCGGATCGCGGTGATGAGCGATGCCCAATTCGTGGCCGCCTCCCCGGACTCGGACGCCGTCGAGGGCGCGCGCCGCACCCTGCGGGAGATCCGGGAGGCGTCCCCGGACCTGCTGGTCATCAACGGCGACCTGGTCGACGAGGCCTCGCCGGAGGACTTCGCCCTCGCCCAGCGGATCCTCGAGGAGGAGTGGACGAGCGACATCCCGTACGTCTACGTGCCCGGCAACCACGAGGTGATGGGCGGGGACATCGCGAACTTCGAGGAGGCGTTCGGGCCGACGTCGACCGCGCAGGATCTCGGCGCGACGAAGCTCATCACGATGAACAGCGCCCCCGGCACCCTCGCCGGGGACGGCCTGGGCCAGCTCGAGATGCTCGAGGAGCGGCTGGGCGCCGTGGCGGAGTCCGACGTGCTCACCGGGGCGGTCGTGTTCTTCCACCACCCGACCGACGATCCGTCGCCGAGCGAGTCGAGCCAGCTCTCCGATCAGCGGGAGGCCCGGGCGATCGAGGAGCAGCTCGCCGAGTTCCGTCGCACGACGGGCAAGTCCGTCGCGCTGGTGAACGCCCATGCGGGCGTGTTCCACGGCGGCGCGGTCGAGGGCGTGACCACGCTGGTGAACGGCAACTCGGGCAAGTTCCCGGCGGGCACGCCGGCGACGGGCGGCTTCACGGGTTGGACGATGCTGGGCATCGATCCGGCCTCGGGCGTGGTCGGCCGGAATCCCGCCACGCAGGATCGGGTCGACTGGCTCGCGGCGGAGACCCGCCCGTGGGTCGACTCCCTCGCGGTCGAGGGCCGGGACCAGCTGGCGGTGGGCGAGGTCGGGGAGGTCTCGGCGACGCTCACGCAGGACGGCCGGGAGGTGCCGGTCGCGTGGCCGGTCACCGCCCAGTGGGGCGGCACCGGGGTGCATGTCGCGACCGGCGGAGCGGGCGACGAGCATCCGGACCGGCGTGACGTCGTCCGGGTCGATCCGCGCACCGGCGAGATGACCGGGGCGCGCGCCGCGGCGCCGCGACCGTGACGGTCACGGTGAACGGCGAGACGGCGCGGATGACGGTGAAGGTCGCCGGCGAGGGCCGGTGAGCTAGAACGGCGGGTCGCCGAGCGCGGCGATCGCATCGGGGTCCGGCGGCCGGAGCCGGTCGCGCAGGTGGGGGTGGGCGATGGCCATCGCCTCGCGACGCCGCTCGTCGACCCGTTCTCGTCGTGGCCTGGCCCGCTCGGCGGCGGCGAGCCGCTCTGCGTCGGCGTGGAGTCGCTGGTGGATCCGCCAGGCGGCTTCGAGTGCTTCGGCGGTGACCGGGGTGACGAGGTCGGTGTCTTCGACGGTGCGGGCACGGATTCCGCCGTCGATCTCCCAGTCGGTGGCGACCGGTCCGGGTGAGCCGCCGAGCTCGCGGCTGGGGTCGGGAACGCGGGTGGGGTCGAGGAGCCCGGCGGTCTTGAGCTGGTGATGCCTCCAGCACAGCCGGTGCAGGTTCTGGAGCGAGGTCGGGCCGCCCTCGTCGGGGTGGTCGTGGTCGTACTCGAGGATGTGGTCGTCCTCGGCGGCGAGGCGGGTGGGCCGTTCGCATCCCGGCACCGCGCAGAGCGGATGGCGAAGCCGCGGCTGGAGCCTCGCCTGGGCGGTGGGGTGGTAGGTCTCGGCGACCGCGTCGCAGGGCGCCCCGATGATCGGGTCGGTGAGGATCCGCAGCCAGGTCGGCTCCCCGGCGGCGAGGTCCCGGGCGAGCTCGGCCGGGATCGGCGTGAGCCCATCGAGCATCGCGGGGGTGTTCTCCAGTCCCAGCGGCGTCGTGACCGGCACGGTGACGAGGATCTTGTAGGGGCCGCGGGTCTCCTGGACCGGGTCGATGTCCAGCACTGAGTGGGTGAGGATCGCGTAACGAAGGGTCGCGAGGGAGAGGGCGCGGCCCCGCTCGGCGAGGTCGCCGTCCATGTCGAAGGGCGCGGCCCCTCCTCGCCGTCGCGCAGGGCGGCGCGCGCGCCTTCTGGACGGTGCGCGCGGCGACGTCGAGCCGATGCGCGAGGCCCTGGATCTCGGGGATCGGTCCGGTGACGTAGAGCGAGGCGGTGCCGGCCCTCGTGTCGACGTCGAGCGACTCGACGGAGCGGGATGCCCGCGGCGGCTCGGGCACGGTGCCCGCGGTCGCGAGGCGCACGGCGAGGCGGACCTGCGCCTCGAAGGTCGCCTTGGAGACCGCGGGGATCTCCACCCCGGCGAGGTGGCGGTCCACCGACTCCTTCTGCGCATCGTCAAGGCGGCGCACCTGGCGCAGCAGGTAGCGGTGGAAGTCCTCGGGCATGTCGCCGCGTGCGAGGTGCGCGAAGGTCGCCGGCATGAGATCCACGGAGGTGCGGGCGTCCAGCACCATCGACCAGGCGCGGGCCGCGGAGGTGCGCAGGCCCACGGCGACCTTCACGCCGGTCATGTCCGCGTTCTCGGGGATGCCGCCGGTCTCGGGATCCTCGCGGAAGAACATCGCCAGCTGTCGCAGCTGGTGGGCGTAGAGGCGGGCCCTGGTCTGCATCGTGCGGTGCAGTGCGAGCACCCGCGACGCCTCGATCGTGCCGGACTCCACCTCGGCGAGGATCTGCTCCTGGTCCAGCGGTCGACGGGCTCGCACTCGCCAGCGCGGGGCGGGGGCTCCGTCGCACCGTCGGTCGCGACCCGAGTCCCAGCTGCGGCGATGCTGCCCTGGGTGGCTTCGTCGGCGGTCGCCGCGTCTGCCGCGGCCGCCGGCGCCGGCTCCCGTGCCGGCGTCGGACTCGGACTCGAGCGGGGCCCCCGGCCCCTCGTCGAACTCACCCATTACGGGCTCTTCAGAGTTGAGTGTGGGGTGAGGCGTCGAGTCCGCCGGTGATGAGGAGCATTCGGAGGCGATAGTGCTCGAAGTTCCGGAAGCCGCGGGCGATGCGGCGGCCGAGTTCGATGATCCCGTTGATGGCCTCTGTGCCGCCGTTGCTCGCGCCATCGGTGTCGAAGTAGGCCAGGAACGCTGTCCGCCAGCGGCGTAGGGTCTTGCCCAGCCTCGCGATCTCGGGGATCGGACAGCTGGGCGGCGTGTCGATGAGCCGCTGGGCGAGTCGACGTCCCTGCGCGGGCGTGGGCTGGTGGAACACGTCTCGGAGGTCCTGGGCGCACTGGTAGGCGACCTCGACCGCGACGTGATCGGGATGGGCCGCGAATGCGCTGGCCAGGCGGGTCTGCTGGCGCGGCGTGAGGCGTTCCCGTCCGGCGCGGAGAACATGGCGGATCCCGTAGAGGGGGTCGCCCTTGCGGCCTCGGTGGCCGAGGGTCTCCTGCTGGATCCGGCGGCGGACGTCATCGACTGCGCCCCGGCGAGCTTCACGATGTGGAACGCATCCAGCACGCAGGTGGCGTCCTCGAGTTGGTCATCGATCGCGTTCTTGTAGCCCTGGAACGGGTCCAGCGTGGCGATCTCGACCCGCTTGCGGAACTCGTCGCCGCGCTCGTCGAGCCAGTCTCGGTAGGCCTTGCCGGATCGGCCTGGGACGAGGTCGAGAAGTCTGGCGGTGGGGTGGGTGCCGCGAGTCAGATCGACCATCCCGGTGAGCTCCTTCGGTCCGCGCCGGCGCGGGTCCCGGTGGTGCCAGATGTGTTCGTCCACGCCCAAGACCTGCACGCCCTCGAACCGGGACGGGTCGTTCGCGGCCTTGATCAGGACTGGTCGGACCTGGGACCAGAGCGTGTTCCAGGTCGTGCCGAGCTGGCGGGCCAGGCCCTGGATCGTCGCTCCCTCGCGCCGGAGTTGTCCGATCGCCCAGCGGATCGCGCGCGTGCTCAGCAGGCCCCGCGGTGCACAGACCTCCGGGTTCTGCTCGGCGAAGGTCGTCACCGCGCAAACACGCTCGAGGCAGATCCAGCGGCGCTTGCGCCACCGAATCCGCACCGGTCGGCCAGCCCATGGCGCGTCGATCATCTCGACCACCACTCGGCCGTGACCAGTGGCGATGACACCGCAGCCAGGGCATCCGGCCACTGGATCGCAGGACTCAACCTCAAGCAACAGTCCGGCCCGGGCCTTCGAGACGGCCACCAGATGAAGGCCAGGGAAGTCCAGGAGAACGTCGCATCGGTCGCAGCGATCAAGCGCGTCAGGGCATACGCAACTATGGTTGGGCATCGTCGAGGTCCTTGGTGCGAGCAGAGGTAAGAGTCCGCTCATCTTCGGGGACCTCGACGTCTATCCTCAGCTACCCCGTATCACCGGCGCGCCCACACTCAACTCTGAAGAGCCCCATTACGCCCTCCTTCCCCGATCCGTGGACGGGACGGCCTCGGTGCCGTCCGCTGTCGCGACAGAGAATCTCTTTCATGACTCCCAACACCTCAAACAGTACCGTCGAAACGGACATTTCAGAAGGGCTCAGGCGCAATGGGGATGAATTCGTGGATAACCCATCTGTGGGGAGGAGAGGTCGCGGCCGGCGCGTTATGCGACGGTCACTCGAGGGAGGGGGCAGGGCGGCGCGGAGGTGGGAGCGGAGGCAGGGACAGGAGCATCACGCTGTGGCGGCGGGAGCAGGGGCGGGGATGGGAGCAGGGTGCTCCGAGGGCCGGAGCGTGGGCGCGAGCAGGGGTGCCGCGGGGACGGGAGCACGTGCCCGACGGGAACGGGTCCCGAACGGTGACGGCACCGGAGAGGACGGGCGCGGGACAGGGCCTTACCCGAGAACACCGAGATCGTCGCCATCCCCGCTCTTTGCGAATTGTCAAGTGCACGCTCATGAATGTGGAAAAGCGCGACTGGGGAAGAGCCGTCGGAATTGATTCTCGCGGCGACGGCGGCGTCGTGCGGAGCTCATCGACGCACGCGGCGGGCGCCCGCACGCACCACCCGCGCCGGCGACCGCGCGCCCGGCACCGAGTAGGGTCATCCCCATGACCGCACGCACCACGTATCTCCTGGTGGACGGTGAGAACATCGACGCCACCCTCGGCGTCTCGGTGCTCGGCCGACGACCCCAGTCCGACGAGCGCCCCCGCTGGAACAAGCTGCTCCAGCACGCCGAGCACGCCTGGCACCAGCCGGTGCGGGGCCTGTTCTTCCTCGCCGTCGGCGACAGCCTCCCCTCCGGGTTCGTGCAGGCCCTGATCGCACTGGGGTACAAGGCGATCCCGGCGCGCGGCGAGGGCAAGGTCGTGGACATCGCGATCCAGCGCACCGCCGAGGCGCCGCAGGACCGCCCGGCGGACGTCATGCTGGTCAGCCACGACAAGGACTTCGTCCCGCAGATGACGGACCTCGCGGCGACCCCGGACCGGCGCACGGCGCTGGTCGGCTTCCGCGAGTTCATGGCCACCGACCTGCAGGACATCCCCGGGATCGAGTTCCACGACCTCGAGTACGACGTGCACGCCTTCACCAGCCGTCTGCCGCGCGTGCGGATCATCGACATCGACGAGTTCGACCCGCTGGAGTTCATCCTCTGACAGATCGACGACCGATCGGTCCTCGGACTGTACACACCACGGGGTGGGGCCTGAGGGTGGGGGCATGGCTGGATACACCACGACCAACCCGACCACGGGACGCACCGACAAGCAGTTCCCTGCTCTGGAATCCGCGGGCGTGGAGGACGTGCTCCGACGGACGCACGCCGCCTTCCCGGACTGGCGGGGGACGCCCCCGGAGCGACGTGCCGAGATCCTCGAGCGCGTCGCTGACGCCTACGACTCCCGCTCGGAGGAGCTGGGACGACTGATCGCCACCGAGATGGGCAAGCCCCTGGCGCAGGGGATCGGCGAGGCCGAGCTGGCCGGATCGATCTACCGGTGGTACGCGACGCACGGCCCCGAGTCGCTCCAGGACGAGCCGCTGGACCCGCAGGGAGCGCAGGAGTCGCTCGTGCAGACCGAGCCGATCGGCCCGCTGGTCGGCGTAATGCCCTGGAACTTCCCGTACTACCAGGTGGCCCGCTTCGTCGCCCCCAACCTGATGACAGGCAACACGATCATCCTCAAGCACGCGGAGATCTGCGCCGGCTCCGCCGAGGTGATGGCCGGGATCCTGCACGACGCCGGGGTCCCCGACGACGCCTACGTCAATGTCTTCGCCGATCACGACCAGATCGCCGAGATGATCGCCGATCCGCGCGTGCGCGGCGTGTCCCTCACCGGCAGCGAGCGAGCAGGAGCCGCCGTCGCCCGGACCGCGGCTGAGCACCTCAAGAAGTCCGTGCTGGAGCTGGGCGGCTCGGACCCGCTGATCGTGCTCGAGGACGCCGATATCGCACGGGTCGCCCGCGCGGCGGCCACCGCGCGGCTGTCGAACGCGGGCCAGGCCTGCAACTCCCCCAAGCGCATGATCGTCCCGAGCGCACGGCTCGACGAGTTCGTCGCGGCGATCGTCGAGGAGTTCGAGGGCGCGACGCTCGGGGACCCGCTGGACGAGGGCGTCGACGTCGGTCCGCTCTCCTCGCTCGGCGCGCGCGACGGCGTCGTCGAGCAGGTCGCCCGCGCCGTCGAGCAGGGAGCGACTCTGCACACGGGAGGCGACGCGCTGGACCGGGAGGGCGCGTTCATGCGACCCGCCGTGCTGACCGGCGTCACCCCCGACATGGACGCCTACTCCGAGGAGATCTTCGGCCCGGTGGCGGTCATCTACGGTGCGGAGTCCGTCGATCACGCCGTGGAGCTGGCGAACGACGTGTCGTTCGGGCTGAGCGGCTCCGTCTGGAGCGAGGACCTGGCCCGGGCGCAGGAGGTCGTCGACCGCCTGGACGTGGGGATGGCGTACGTCAACGAGCACGGGACGACGCGCCCGGGCCGCCCTTCGGCGGGGTGAAGCGCTCCGGCTACGGCCGCGAGCTCGGCCGCTGGGGCATGGGCGAGTTCGTCAACGTCCGCCTGCGCCGCACCGCCGTGCACTGAGCGGGGCCGGGGGGCGCACTCCGCGGCGGCGATCGACGGCAAGTGCTCAGCCCGTCGTCATCGGCTGGTCACTTCCCGGTGCTGGGGTGGAGCGCATGCTCCACGCACCCCGGACCCCAGCCCGCCGACACGACTCCTCGCTCGCCCTCCCTCCCCTCGGCCGACGCACCCTCCTGGTCGGGGCGGGCCTCGCTCTCGGCGGCACCGCCGCCTCGGCCCTCCCCGACCAGCGTGCCTTCGCGGAGGACGCGGGGCTGGACCCCACCGGCACCACCCTCGAGGCCGTCGCGGTGCCCGAGGCCGGGGAGAAAGACTCCTACCGTCGTCTCACCGCCGGCCCCGGCTACGCCTTCGAGGTGCGCGAGGACGCGCTGGACCGCGCCCCGCGGGCCTCCCGCGCCGATACCCGCGTGCCGCTGGCGGCCTTCGTCCAGTTCACCGACCTGCACGTGCTCGACGCCCAGTCCCCTATGCGCTTCGAGTTCCTCCACGACATCACCGGCTCCGCCTTCCGCCCGCAGGAGTCGCTGACCACCCAGGGCGCCGTCTCCCTCATCGAGCGGGTCAACGAGCCGCGCCGCGGCCCCCACACCGGGCGCGACCTCGACTGCGTGGTCACCACCGGCGACAACACCGACAACCACGAGCACGTGGAGCTCGACTGGTTCCTCGCCCTCATGAACGGCGGGGAGATCACCGCGAACACCGGGGCCGACGGGACCTGGGAGGGCGTGCAGACGGGCGGGTCGACCCACTACTGGCATCCCGGCGGCGAGGTCGAGGACCGCTACGCCGAGGCCGGTTTCCCGCAGCTGCCCGAGCCGCTCGCGGGCGCCATGTCCACCCACACGAGCCCCGGCCTGGACATCCCCTGGTTCAGCGTCTTCGGCAACCACGACGACTCGATCAGCGGAACCCTCCCCACGAACTGGGACGTCCTGCGGGAGATGTACACCGGCTCGTGGAAGTTCACCGGCTTCGCCTCGGAGACCGCGAACCGGCGCTCGAGGCGCAGGTGCGCACCGCGGAGGCCGGCGGCACCGGCGAGGCGCGCGCCAGACCCTCTCCGGCTCCCTCGACCCCGAGCGCCGGTACGAGGTCACGCCCGACGAGCGCCGCGAGCCCTTCACCCCCGAGGAGTACATCCGCGCCCATCTGGGCCAGACCCCGCGTGTCGGCACTCCCGGGCACGGCTTCACCGAGGAGAACGCGGTGGAGTCGACCGGCTACTACACCTTCGAGATCGCGCCGGGCGTGGTCGGCATCGCGCTGGACTCCACCAACCGCGCGGGCTTCACGCAGGGCTCCCTGGGCCACGCCCAGTACCGCTGGCTCGAGGAGACCCTCGAGGAGGGCTCCAGCCGCTACTACGACGGGATCGGGCGCCTCCAGCGTACGCAGTCCGGGGACACGTACTTCGTGGTCTTCAGCCACCACACCCCGGACACGATGAACAACCTGCTGCTCGAGCCCGGCGTCCGCGAGCCGCGCCATGCCGGCTGGGACGTGGAGAACCTGCTGGGCCGCTTCCCGAACGTGCTCGCCTGGGTCAACGGCCACACGCACACCAATACGATCGCGGCCGCACGGCGACGACGTCGCCGAGCGCCGCTACTGGAAGATCACCACCGCCTCGCACGTGGACTTCCCGCGCAGCAGGCGCGGGTGCTCGAGGTGGTCGACAACCGCGACGGGACGCTCTCGCTGCTCAGCACCCTGATCGAGGCGAAGGCCCCGTACCAGGGCGAAGGCCTGGCGAGCCTGTACCGGGAGCTGTCCTTCAACGACCTCCACGCCGAGCGGGCGCAGGAGGGCGAGGGGAAGGACCGCAACGTCGAGCCGCTGCTGGCGACGCCCGGGCACTGAGAGCGGGCCGGCCCAGTCCTGCGGGACGCGCCCCCGACATGCAGAATCCCCCTCCGACCTGCTGGTCGGAGGGGGATTCTCTCGCGGTGCGCAAGGGGGGACTTGAACCCCCACGCTGTTGCCAGCACACGGACCTGAACCGTGCGCGTCTACCAATTCCGCCACTTGCGCGTATCTCCGGCACCGGGTCTCGTGGCGCCGAGGCCGAAGGTTCCCTCAGGTTACCCCCGCCGAACCCTGAGCCCAAGCCGACACCCTTCACAGTAACGAACGCCACTCCGGGCCGGTTCGGCGCTCGACGCTCAGCGCATCGACTCGGCCTCCTCGAAGGCGGCGTCGATGTCGGCCGGATCGATGCGGCGACGGCCCACCACCACGTAGAGGACAGTCGCGACGATCACCGCGGGGATGCCGACCATCGCGGCGACCTGCATGCTGGGCCGCACGAACACGGTCGCGAAGACGGCGGCGAGGCCCACCAGGCCGACGCCCGCGGTGACCACGCCGCCCGGCATGCGGAAGGTGCCGCCCCGCTCGCCGCGTCGGCGGAAGGCGATGTAGGTCGCGAGGATCAGCGCCCACACCATGATCACCGAGAACACCACGAGGCTCATCATGTAGCCGAACACCCCGCCCACGCCGCTGAAGGCCAGCGGCGCGGCACCGATCAGGCCGATCGAGCTCAGGGCGATGCCGACGGCGGGGACGCGCCGGGCCGTGACGTGCGCGGCGAAGCGCGGCGCGAGCCCGTCGGAGGCGAGGGAGTGCAGGATCCGGTCGCCGGCGTAGAGGTTCGCGTTCGCGGCCGACAGCGCCGCGACCAGCACCAGCAGGTTCGTGATGTGGGCGGCGCCGGGGATGCCGATCCGGTCGAAGACCATCACGAAGGGCGAGGTGGCGACGTCCTCGCGGTCGCCGGCCGCCTGTCGCCACGGCACCAGGCACACCACGATCCCGATGCACAGCACGTAGAAGAAGGCCAGGCGCACGATCGTGGTGCGGGCGGCGGTGCGGATCGAACGAGCGGGATCCTTCGCCTCGGCGGCGGTGATCGAGAGCGGCTCGATGCCCCCGAAGGAGAACATCACCACCGACAGCGCGACCCACACCGCGGCCCAGCCCATCGGGGCGAAGCCCCCGTCGGCCGTGAGCTCGACGAAGCCGGGCGCCTCCTGGCCGGGCATCCCGAAGAGCACCAGGACGGCGCCGATCAGGATGAACACGAACACCGCGATCACCTTGATCGAGGACAGGAGGAACTCGATCACGCCGAAGGAGCCGACGCTGGAGAGGTTGATCGCGATGATCAGCGCCGCGAACAGCAGGATCCCGGCCCAGATCGGCACCGCGGGCACCCAGTAGGCGAGATAGGCGGCGCAGGCGACCAGCTCCGCGCCGGTCACGCAGACGGTGACGATCCAGTACAGCCAGCGGCTGAGATAGCCCCAGAACGGGGAGAGGTAGCGGGCGGCGAGGGTGCCGAAGCCGCCGCGCACGGGGTGGCGGGAGGCCATCTCGCCCATCGCGAGCGCGATCGTCGCGGCGATCATGGCGCCGAGCGCGAAGGAGATGATCACGGCGGGGCCGGCGATGCCGATCGCCTCGCCGGAGCCGAGGAACAGGCCGGTGCCGAGCGCGGAGCCCATGGCGATCATCGCCATCTGGCCGTGGCCGAGCGAGCGGGCGAGTCGCCCGTCGGCGCGCTCGTCGGAGGAGGAGGTCTGGGAGGTCACCCGTCGAGGGTAGCCCCGTCCTGCGGCCGGGGTCGGGACCTGTCAGCCCTCGGTGTCGAGGTCGTCGCGCACGGTGGCGTTCAGTCCGACGAGCAGCAGCACGCCGGCCGGGACGAGGACGAGAAGGCCGATGTCGGCGATCTCGGGGACGAGGGTGAGGCCGTAGCCGGCCGAGAGCAGGAGCACGGCGAGGGCGACGAGCCACATCGCGGAGGGTCCGCGGGGGCGGGGGTCGCGGGGGCGGCGGGTCGGAGGGCGAGCGGGCTTCTGGAAGGTCGTCATGTCCTGACTCTTCCGGATCCCGCCTCCCGGCACATCCTGCGATGGGAGGAGGCCTCGGCGGGGATGGTCGGCCCCGGGGCCGACGATGGTCGTGGGGGCGAGCCCCCATGGCGCACGGTCGCCTAGGATCGGGGCGACCGTTCGCAGACCGACCCGAGAGGGCCCCGATGCGCGCCGCCCGTCCCGTCCTGCTCGCCCCCGTCCTCGCACTGCTGCTCGGCGGGTGCGGCGCCCTCGCGCCCGGCGGAGGAGCGGCCCCCGAGGTGCCGCCGCCGGAGACGACCCACGGCACCGTCACCGCTCTGCGGGGCGGGCTCGAGGAGCAGTTCTCCGTCGACCTCGAGGACCTCACCGGCTCCCGCCCGGCGTCGTGCGACGAGCCGCTGGCCTGCGCGATCCAGGTCGAGGAGCAGAGCCCCTCCGGGACCCTCCTGGTGCACGCCTGGCAGGCGGACCCCGCAGTGGACGTCGTCGCACGGCCTGGACAGCACCACCGGCGAAGTGCGGTGGACGCTCGAGGAGGACGGCGAGGTCGCGGCGGTGGACGTCTCGCGCCACGGCCCGGCGTTCGTGGAGGTCGACGACGGCGGGGAGCGGCGGACGCTGATGCTCGACCCCGAGTCCGGGGCGGATATCGCGGCGCTCGACCTGCCCTCGGACGTGCGCCACGTCGAGGTCGTCGACACCGACCACGGCATCGTGCTCATGGCGGCGCTGGAGGGCACGGCCGACGGTGGGGGGGGGCGCCGCGCGAGATCGAGCCGCTCGGCCTGGGGACGGACGGCACGGAGCACTGGCGCACCTCGCTGTCACCCGAGTCCGAGGCGCCGGCCTCGTCCTATCTCCTCGACACCGTGCTGGGCGACGTCGTCGTCTTCTCCGGGCCGGGCCATGAGCCGGAGGTGCTCGCCCGCATCGCGCCGGCCGGCGGCGAGGAGTCGCCGATCGGCATGGAGACCGGCGAATACCTGGACGGGCATCACCTGGCCTTCGACGACCTCAGCGTCACCGGGCTCGTGGCTCGGGGCTCGTACGTCAGCTCCGACGAGGCGGAGCCCTGGGAGCCGCCGCGCTCGCGGAGCCTCGGCGGCGTCGTGCGGCCGCTCGGGGTGTGCGACGGCACGCTGGTCACCGCCGATCCCGTCCGCGACGAGGGCGGCGAGGCGCAGGTGCGGGGCCTCGACGCACGGACGGGACAGGAGCTGTGGGCGGTGCCCGTCGAGGCTGGGCCGAGCGGCGGGCTCTGCGCCGCCGGCGACGTCCTGCTCGAGGACCGCACCACCCTCCACCTGATCGACGGCAGGAGCGGGGAGACGCTCGACGCCCCGCGCATGGTGGAGACCCCGTTCGAGATCCCCGAGGGCGGCGGCCGCCACGGACGTGCCGCGCGACCTGACCCTCGGCACGACGTCCCTCCGGGATCCCGAGGCAGGCATCGCGACCGAGGTGCACGAGCCCGGGGAGATGCCGGTGCTCACCGTGAGCCGGTGAGCGGGGACGAGGCTCAGGCGACACCGCGGGCGCGGTCGATCGCGTCCTTGGCCTCCTTGAGGCCCGCGCCGGTGTGCTCGCGGTACACCTTGATCGCCTCGATGACCTTGCCCTCCGCGATGAGCCGACGGCATTATTCCGGCACGCGCGGAGCGCCCGACTCCTCGCGGAGCCGCTCGAGCTCCGCCTCGCCGACGCCGGCCCGCTCGGCGAGGACGCCGACGAGGACCTCCAGCCGTGCAATCTGCTCCTGGAGGTTCTCGATCGTGGTCTGCTGCTGCCTGGTGCGTCCGAACATGGCGACAACCTATCCGGCAGGCGGCCCGAGGAGCCTTCGAGGAAGGTCTCGGGAACGCAGCGACGCCCCGCACCGTGACGGTGCGGGGCGCTGAAGGGGGATCGCGCGGATCGTTGATCAGACCGGTCAGGCGTCGCGCCTGCTTGCCTGATCTCCTACCGCTCGTACCTCGCAGTACGTCGATCAGGCCTTGGCGGCACCCTTGGCGGCGACGACCTGGATGACGAGGTTCGCGAAGATCTCGTCGTGCAGGCGCACGGTCGCCTTGTGCTCGCCGAGCGAGCGGATCGGGGTGGCGAACTCGACGGTGCGACGGTCGATGTCCTTGTCGAACATCGCCTTGACGCCCTCGGCGACCTCCTTGGAGGAGACCGCACCGAACAGACGGCCGTTCTGGCCGGCGCGCTCGGCGATGACGACGGGCTTCGACTCGAGCGTCGCCTTCAGGGCCTGCGCCTCCTCGATGTTCGCGATGGCGCGCTTGCCGCGGGCCGCACGGATCTGGTCGAGCTGACGCTGACCGCCCTTGGTCCACGGGGTCGCGAGACCGCGGGGCAGGAGGAAGTTGCGGGCGTAGCCGTCCTTGACCTCGACGACATCGCCGGCGGCGCCGAGGCCGGTGACCTCGTTGGTGAGGATGAGCTTGCTGGTCATGTGCTTCCCTTCCT
This sequence comes from Brachybacterium sp. GPGPB12, assembly GCF_038396325.1. NCBI lineage: Bacteria > Bacillati > Actinomycetota > Actinomycetes > Micrococcales > Dermabacteraceae > Brachybacterium > Brachybacterium sp. GPGPB12. The sequence continues at coordinate 2,344,191 of NZ_CP149573.1, forward strand.
CGCTCAGCGACCGGAGGTCGAGTACGGCGACGAGGGCGATCTCGCGGGCGTTCTTCACGGCCTTCGCGATCTTGCGCCGCTCCTGGACGGAGACGCCGGTGACCCGACGGGCGCGGATCTTTCCACGGTCGGAGATGAACTTGCGCAGCGGCGCGCGGCGTCCTTGTAGTCGACGGTCTCGAGACCGGCGGCCTTCAGCGGGTTCTGCTTCTTCTTCGGCTTGCGAAGAACAGGCTTGGCCATCGTGGTGCTCCTTCTTTCTGAGGGGAGCCCGGGCATGCACCCGGGATGGGGTTGTTCTTAGGGGTTCTCTGCGCGGGGTGCCGGGATCCGGCGCGCCGATCAGAAGGGCGGGTCGTCGTACCCGCCCTGGTTGCCTCCACCGGCCCACGGGTCGGCGTTGGGAGCGCCCTGCGGCGCGTTGTAGCCGCCCTGACCGCCCTGGTTGCCATATCCGCCCTGGCCGCCGAAGCCGCCCTGGCCGCCGCCCTGCGGGGCTCCGCCGCCGAAACCGCCTCGGCCGCCGCCACCGCCGCCGCGCTGGACCTTGGTGGCCTTCGCGGTCGCGTAGCGGAGGGAGGGGCCGATCTCGTCGACGTCCAGCTCGATGCTGGTGCGGTTGTTGCCCTCGCGGTCGGTGAAGGAGCGCCGCTTGAGGCGGCCCTGTGCGACCACGCGGGAGCCCTTCTCGAGCGACTCGGCCACGTTCTCCGCGGCGTCGCGCCAGATGGAGCAGCGGAGGAACAGCGCCTCGCCGTCCTTCCACTCGTTCGACTGGCGGTCGAAGGTGCGGGGGTGGACGCGATGGTGAACGACGCGACCGCGACGCCGGACTGCGTGAAGCGCGGCTCGGGGTCCGCGGTGAGGTTGCCGATCACCGTGATGACGGTGTCATTCGCCATGGGTGCTCCTCTGCTCCGGGGGTGTGGTGGATCGTGCGGGGGTCAGAGACGGCAGGTCACTCGGCGTCGAGACGCATGAGCTTGGTGCGCATGACGGACTCGTTGAGCCCGAGCTGACGGTCCAGCTCCTGCGCGGTGGACGCCTTCGCGGTGAACTGCAGGACGATGTAGATGCCCTCGGACTTCTTGTCGATCTCGTAGGCGAACTTCCGCTTGCCCCAGACGTCGACGTTGTCGATGATGCCGCCCTCGGTCGGGACGACCTGGACGAGCTTCTCGAAGGTTCCGGTGACGGTCCGCTCATCGACGGACGGGTCGAGGATCACGACCATTTCGTACTTGCGCATGTTCTGGTACCCACCTCCTGTGGTCTCTGCGGCCACGGTCTCTCCGTGGCAGGAGGGTTCATGCCGACCGTGCGGGCATCGGCGATGCACGTCACGGACCGGGACAGCCTACCCGTGCCCAGGAGCATCGGCCAGGGAGTGCCCGCCGGTGCGCGGCGCATCACAGGGCGTGCGCGAGCGGAGCCGGGCGGCGCGGCACGACCGATCGGTCCGTCCGCACCACCGCGCCCGCCCTACCGTGGGTGGATGACCAGCACCGATGAGCGCCCCACACTGCGCCGCACCGTCACCACCACCGGGCTCTTCCTGTTCATCCTCGGGGACGTGCTCGGAGCGGGGGTGTACGTGCTGGCCGGGGAGATCGCGGGCATCGCCGGCGGCGCCCTATGGGTCCCCCTCGTGGCGGCGCGCTGCTGGCGCCGCTGACCGCCGGCTCCTACGCCGAGCTCGCGACGAAGTACCCCCGGGCGGGAGGCTCCTCCCACTACGCCACCCGCGCGTTCGGCCCCTTCGCGGGGTTCCTCGTCGGGTTCTGCATGCTCTCGGCCGGGATCGTGTCCGTCGGCGCGCTCGCGCTGGGCTTCGCCGGGGACTATCTCGGCGCCTTCGTCAGTCTGCCCGTCGTGCTCGTGGTGGTCGTTTTCCTCGCCCTGCTCGCGGCGCTGAACACCCGCGGCATCTCCGAGTCGCTGGGCGCGAACCGCGTGGCCACCCTGATCGAGGTGGGCGGCCTGCTGCTGGTGATCGTGCTGGGCGGAATCGTGATCGGCCGGGGCGAGGGCAACCTGGGCCGGCTCACGGAGCTCGGGACCCCCGAGAACGGACCGGTCGCGGCGGTGCTCGCCGGCACCGTCCTCGCGTTCTACTCCTACGTCGGCTTCGAGACCAGCGTGAACATCGCCGAGGAGACGAAGGACCCCTCACGCTCCTACCCCCGCGCCCTGTTCGGTGCGCTGATCGTCACCGGTGTGGTCTATGCGCTGATCGGGGTGGTCGCCTCCGCCGTCGTGCCCACCGAGGAGCTCGCGGGCTCCTCCGCACCGCTCGCCCTCGTGGTCGAGGCGGCGGGCATCGTGCCGCCGGTCGTGTTCAGCGCGATCGCGCTGATCGCGGTGGCGAACGGGGCGCCGCTGACGGGCATCATGAGCTCCCGCCTCGCCTACGGCATGGCGTCCGACGGACTCCTGCCGCAGGTGCTCGCACGGGTCCTCCCCGGGCGCCGCACCCCGTGGGTCGCGATCCTCGTGACCACGGCGCTGTCGCTCCTCCTCGCCCTCACCGGGACCATCGACGTGCTCGCGGGCACCATGGTGTCGCTCCTGCTGGTGGTCTTCCTCTCCGTGAACGCGGCCGTCCTGGTGCTTGCGCCGCGACCGGCCGGCGCACCGCCACTTCCGCGTCCCGGCCGTGCTCCCGGTCGGGGGCCTGGTCTCGTGCCTGCTTCGCTGATGACTCAGGTCGAGTGGGCGGTGTGGCGGCTGGGGCTCCCGTTCCTCGTCGTGGCGGCGGCGCTCGCGGCCCTCGCCGCATGGCGGCGACGCCGGGCCGGTGAGCTCACCGGCGCCGACGCCGCCTGAGGCTCAGGCCCCCGCGGGGAACCGCTCCCAGACGCGATGGCTCCCGAGCAGGGCGATGATCTCGCCGAGCACGCTCTCGCCTTCCTCACCGGCGACGAGCCCTGCGCCGCCGGGGGCGGTGCGCTCCTCGAGCGCCTCGCGGCCGGGGCCCCAGGCGCCGATCGCCTTCGCGTGGCGCCAGCACTCGTCGATCAGCTTGCCCACCCGCGGCTCGACCTCGCCGTTCCCGGGCGCGCCGGCCTTCGGGTCCACCGACGGGCGGGAGTCCGGGGCCAGGAGCGGGTTGCCGGCGAGCAAGAGGGCGTCCACCTCGACGGAGGCGGCGGTGCCGAGAGTGCGAGCCACCGGCACTCCGGCGACCTCGCCGCCGCGCGGCGCGATGACCAGCGGGGTCATCGAGGCGGCGACGATCGCCTCGTGCGGCGCCAGCAGGTCCGCGTTGTCCGCCTCGGGGTCGACGACGATGCCGATCTTCCTGCCGTCGACGGGCCAGCCGCCGCCGAGCTGGGACAGCGGTGCGCTGGTGGCCGGCCCCTCCTCGGAACCGTCGTCCGGGACCGTCGGCTCCGGGGCGGGCAGGCCGAGGGCCGAGGCGACCCGGGCGCAGAGCTCGCCGTCGATGTTCGCCAGGCTCTGCAGCTGGCGCTCCTTGATCGTGTTCTCGTAGCACTTGCCGAGCTCGAAGGAGTACGCGTCGACGATGTGGTCCTTCTCGACCGGCGTCATGTCGCGCCAGAACAGGCGGGCCTGGCTGAAGTGGTCCTCGAAGGTGGCCGAGAGCTCCCGCTCCTTCACCCCCTCGGGCACCCGGACCGGCAGGTCCTCGAAGGCGCCGTCCATCTCGCCCGCCATGAACGGGCGACCCCCGTCCAGGGAGTTCGGCTGATAGGGCGCGACACCGGCGTGGTCGCCCTGCTGACCGTAGCCGTCCCGGAGCATGTCGTTGACCGGGGCGTGTGCACGGTTGATCGGCGACTGCGCGAAGTTCGGCCCGCCGAGCCGGGTGAGCTGGGTGTCGACGTAGGAGAACAGCCGCACCTGCAGCGAGCGGATCATCGGTGACGTCGATGCCCGGCACCAGATGGCCGGGGTTGAAGGCGACCTGCTCGGTCTCGGCGAAGTAGTTGCTGGGGTTGCGGTCCAGGGTGAGCCGGCCGATGGTCGCGCACCGGCGCCAGCTCCTCGGGCACGAACTTCGTAGGGTCCAGCAGGTCGATCCCCTCGAAGCTCTGCTCCTCGTTGTCGGGGAACACCTGGATCCCGAGCGCCCAGCTGGGGTGGGCCCCGGACTCGATCGCATCGGCGAGGTCGCGGCGATGGAAATCCGGGTCGTTGCCGCCCAGGAGCCGCGCCTCCTCCCAGGTCAGCGAGTGCACGCCGAGCTGAGGCTTCCAATGGAACTTCACCAGCGAGGTCTCCCCGGCGGCGTTCGCGAGCCGGAAGGTGTGGATCCCGAAGCCCTCCATCATCCGGTAGGAGCGCGGGATGCCGCGGTCGCCCATGAACCACAGGGTGTGGTGCTGGGCCTCGGTGTGCAGGGAGACGAAGTCCCAGAAGGTGTCGTGCGCGCTCTGGGCCTGGGGGATCTCGCGGTCGGGATGGGGCTTGGCGGCGTGGACGACGTCGGGGAACTTGATGCCGTCCTGGATGAAGAACACCGGGATGTTGTTGGCGACCAGGTCGAAGGTGCCCTCGTCGGTGTAGAACTTCGTGGCGAAGCCGCGCGTGTCCCGGGCGGTGTCCATCGAGCCGCGCGAGCCGACGACGGTGGAGAAGCGGGTGAACACCTCGGTGCGCTTCCCCTTGGCAAGGAATCCGGCACGGCACACGGGTTCCGCGGTGCCGTACCCCTCGAAAACGCCATGGGCGGCGGCGCCGCGGGCATGGACCACTCGTTCCGGGATCCGCTCGTGGTCGAAGTGGGTGATCTTCTCGCGCAGGTGGTGGTCCTGCAGCGGCACGGGGCCGCGCCGGCCCGCCTTCAGCGAGTGGTCGGTGTCGCGCGCCCGCGCTCCCTGCGAGGTGGTCAGGAAGGCGCCCTGCTGGGCGTTCGTGCTGCGCTCCGGGCCCGGCTCGGCGCCGGTGGGCGTGCGCGGCGCGCACCCTGCTGATCGGGCTTCGGCGGGAGGGGCCCGTCCGGTGCGGTCGGCTCCTCGAGCTGGGGCGGGCGGGCGCCGGGCCGGCCGGGAGCGGGGGTGGGGGTCTTCTTCGGAGGGGTCATGACGTGTCTCCTCGGGGGGCTCGCGCGGGTCATCGCTGACGCATGTCACGGTAGGCGTGCACGCGGCGGACCGACAGTCGCCCGAGCGTTCGTGCAGGGCACTGCGCAGAACGATCGGTCCGTGCGGCCGGGCCGATCGGTCCGAGGAGATCAGCAGGCGCCTGCCTGGCCGACCTCGCGATCAGCCCTTCGACCGGTTTCCGCGCATGGCGCGCTTGGCACGGGCGAACCAGCCTCCGGTGGAGATCGCGTTCGGGACGCCGCCGCCGGCCATGAAGCCGGCGGTCTGCCCCATCAGGCGGGTGTGGCGGCTCTCGCACAGTCGACGGCCCGTGATCGAGCGGTGCACCCTCCCGCGGATCCGGTTGCGGCACTGCTCGCAGCGGGCGGCCACAGTCAGTCCCCTTCTCGGCCGCCGCGCGGCCCTCGCGGCCGCCTCCGGCCCCCTGGCCCTCGCCGGGCAGCAGGTCCTCGACCTCGGGGAGACCGGCGTCGGCCTCCTCGTCGCCACCCTGCTCGTCGGCCGACGGCTCCTCGGTGGGCTGGTCCGCAGGAGGCTCCTCGTCCGCGGGCGGCTCCTCCGACGAGGGCTCCTCGGTGGGCTCGGGCTCCTCCGTCGTCGGCTCCTCCGTGGTCGGCTCCTCGGTGGTGGGCTCCTCCGTCGTCGGTTCCTCGGTGGTGGGCTCCTCCGTGGTGGGCTCCTCGCTGGGCTCCTCCTGCGTCGGCTCCGGGGCCTGGGTCGGCTCGGGCTCCTGCGTGGGCGGCGGGACGTAGCTGCGCTCCTGCGTCTCGTTGTCCAGCCGCACCTCCTCGGGGAACTCGAGGTACTCCTCGCCCTCCAGGGAGGTCGACATGATGTCGCCCCAGATCTGGGTGGGGAAGGTGCCGCCGGTGATGTTCTGCTCCCCGCCGAAGGGGGTCAGGGTCTCCTCGGAGGTGCCGTCGGCCGAGGGCTGGAACATTCCCACGGCGGTGACCAGTCGCGGGGTGAAGCCCACGAACCAGGCCGAGCGGAACCGCTCGGAGGTGCCGGTCTTGCCGGCGACCGGGCGGCCGCCCATGACGTTCTGCAGGTCGCGCGCGGAGCCCTGGGTGGGCGGGCCCTGCAATGCGACGGTCGCGTTGATCGCGACCTCCTCGTCCATGCCCTGGGTTTCCGTGGTCTCGTGCTCGTAGCGCGAGGAGCCGTCGGGCCGGGTCACGGACTGCACGACGTAGCTGTCGCGGTGCACGCCGCCGGAGGCGATCGAGCCGTACACCTCGGCCATCTCCGCGACCGTCGGGGAGGCGGAGCCGAGCACGTTCGAGGACTCCGCGTCCAGACCCGGAGTGTCCTCCGGCAGGCCCAGGGAGATCGCGGTCTCCTGGGTGCGCTCGGGGCCGATCTCGAGGTTCGCCTCCGCGTAGGCGGTGTTGATCGAGTTGGTGGTCGCCGTCTCGAGGGTGACCCGGCCGTAGTCGATGTCGTTGAAGTTCTTCACCGTCCAGCCGCCGCGGAAGGTCTTCGGCGAGTTGCCGTCCCAGCGGGAGTCCAGCGGGTAGCCGTCCTCGAGCGCGGCGATCAGGGTGAAGGTCTTGAAGATCGAGCCGGCCTGCATGCGGGACTGGGTGGCGTCGTTCTGCGCCTGGGTGACGTAGTCCGCGCCGCCGTACATGCCGCGGATCGCACCGGTGGAGGGGTCCATCGTCACGGTGCCCACGCGGTTGTTCTCGGGCCGATCCTCGGGCAGGTTCTCGACGGCCTGGACGGTGTTCTCCTGGATCGCGGGGTCGATCGTGGAGACGATGGTGAAGCCGCCGGTGTTGATCTCGTCCTCGGTGAAGCCCTCGGCGATCAGCTCGTTGCGGACCTGCGACAGGAGATAGCCGTTGGTGCCGCCGAGGGAGTTCTCGGAGTTCGGCTCGACCGTCTTCGGGAACTCGAGGGCGTCCGCCTCGGCGGGGGTCATCTGCTCCTCGGCGACCTGGCGGGTGATCACCCGGTCCCACAGCTGAGTGGCGCCCTCGAGGTCGTTCGCGGGGTCGTAGGTGGAGGGGCTCGGGATCACGGCGACCAGCGGCGCGGCCTCGGCGTCGGTGAGCTCGGAGGCGTCCTTGTCGAAGTAGGCCTGGGAGGCCTCCTGCACGCCGTAGGCGCCGCGGCCGAAGTAGATGGTGTTGAGGTAGCGGGAGAGGATCTCGTCCTTGGAGAGCTCCTGGTCCGCCTTCAGCGCCATGACCGCCTCCTTCGCCTTGCCGACGTAGGAGGTCTCGGTGCCGGTGTAGTACCGCTCCACGTACTGCATGGTGATGGTGGAGCCTCCCTGGCGGGCCCCGCCCTGGAGGTTGTTGACGAAGGCGCGGACGATGCCGCGCGGGGAGACGCCGCGGTTCTCGTAGAAGCTCGAGTCCTCGCTCGCGACGACGGCCTGCTTGACGTTGTCGGGGATCTCGTCGGCCGGGAGCTCGGTGCGGTTGATCTCGCTGAACTTGCCCATCTCGGTCTCGCCGTCGGCGAAGTAGACACGGGAGGTCTGGGCGAGGGCGAAGTCGGAGGGCTCGGGCACCTCGGTGTCGTTGTACAGCCACACCGCGAAGCCGAGCCCGGCCAGCACGAACAGCGCCATGGCGCCGACGATCATGCGCAGCGAGGGAATCCAGCGCCAGGGGTTCTTCCGCCCGGCGCGGGGGTAGTTCAGGAAGTTCGTCGCCGCGACCTTCTTCCCGCGACCCTTCCCCGCGCCCTTCGGGGCGGCGCCGGCGTGGCGGGCGCTCACGGAGGTGCGGGAGGTGGGGCGCTTCGCGGAGCTCGCGGAGGCGGCCGACGTGCTGGCGGCGGCGCCTGTCCTCGCGCCGGAGGTCCCCTTCGACGAGGTGCGGCTGGTGCCCTTGGCGCCGCCGGTGCTCTTCGAGGAGCCGCGCGGTCGCTGCCCTTGGCGGCGCCGCCCGCGGCGGACTTTCCCGAGGGCGTGCGCTTCCCCGAAGGCGTGCGGCGCACACCCGCGGCGCGGCGGTTGCCGCCGCCGCTCGACGGGCGTCGGGACTCGCTCATGGTCGCTCCTGGTCCTTCGGGGGCATGGACGGATGAGGGCGCCGCGGCGTCCAGCTCCCCAGTATGAGCACGCCCCCGGTCCCGACGGAACGATCCGGCGGCGAAACACACAGGGTGTGCACGAGCCGTGCGGCCTCGCTCACACCGCCCCCGGGCGACGCGCCGAGGGCCCCTACCCCTCGGTCCGGGCCTCCCACCAGGCACGCAGCTCCTGCTCGGCGCGCTCCTCGCCGAGCGGACCGTGCTCCATCCGCGACTCGAGCAGATGCTTGTACGCCTCGCCCACCTCGCGGCCGGGCGGCAGGTCGAGGATCTCCATGATCCGGTTGCCGTCGAGGTCGGGACGGATCCGCCCGATCTCCTCCTGCTCGGCGAGATGGTCGATGCGGGCCTCGAGCTCGTCGTAGGCGCGGGCGAGGGTGCGGGCCTTGCGCTTGTTGCGGGTGGTGACGTCGGCGCGGGTGAGACGGTGGAGGTCTTCGCAGCAGGTCGCCGGCGTCGGTGACATAGCGGCGCACGGCGGAGTCGGTCCATGGGGAGTCGACGTAGCCGTGGAAGCGCAGGTGCGCGCTCCACCAGGCGCGCCACCTTCTTGGTGGTGTCCTTGTCGAAGGTCAGGGCCTTCATCCGCTTCGCGGTCATCTTCGCGCCGACGGTCTCGTGGAAGCGGAAGGTCACCGCGCCGCCGTCCTCGAAGCGGCGCGTGGCCGGCTTGCCCACGTCGTGCATGAGCGCGGCGAGGCGCGGCACCAGGTCCGGGTTCTCGCAGGGCCCTCCCGAGCCGGCCGGGCTCTCGAGGTCGATGGCCTGGTCGAGCACGGTGAGGGTGTGCTCGTAGACGTCCTTGTGGTGGTGGTGCTCGTCGATCTCGAGCCGCAGGGCCGGCGGCTCGGGCGGCACGTGCGCGGCCAGGCCAAGCTCGGTCATCAGCTCGAGGCCGCCGCGGGGATGGGCGCCGAGCATGAGCTTCACGAGCTCCTCCCGCACCCGCTCGGCGGAGACGATGGTGATCCGCTCCGCGAGCCGCTCGATCGCGTCGGCCGTGGCGTCCTCGATGCGGAAGCCGAGCTGGGCGACGAAGCGGACCGCGCGCATCATCCGCAGCGGGTCGTCGTCGAAGGACTGCCCGGGCGCGACCGGGGTGCGCAGCAGGGTGCGGGCGAGGTCGGCGAGCCCGTCGAAGGGGTCGACCAGCTCGAGGGAGGGCAGGCGCACCGCCATCGCGTTGACGGTGAAGTCGCGGCGCGAGAGATCGCCTTCGAGGGTGTCGCCGTACTCGACCTGCGGCTTGCGGGAGGCCGGGTCGTAGGACTCGGTGCGATAGGTCGTGATCTCGACCTTCACCCCGTCGCGCACCCCGCCGAGGGTGCCGAAGTCGCGCCCCATGTCCCAGATCGCCCCGTCCCGCGTCCAGGAGCGGAGGATCGCCTCGGTCTGCTCGGGGCGGGCGGAGGTGGTGAAGTCGAGGTCGGCGCTCGAGCGGCCCAGCACCGCGTCCCGCACCGGCCCGCCCACCAGGGCGAGCTCGTGGCCGGCGGCCTCGAACAGCCTCCCCAGCTCGTGGACCTCCTCGGGCGCCGCCCGGAACATCGAGGCGGCACGGGTGCGGGCGGTCGCGAGGCGCTCGGCGGTCTCGTCGGCGGGGTCGGTCACGGGCGGTCCTGTCCGGGGGAGGAGGGGATGGAGATGTCGTGGAGGCGGGCGCGCCTCCTCGGGGCCTCTACGGTAGCGGCCGCTTACAGTGTCCCCATGCCGTCGTCCCTTCCCGCCGCGCGCCCGGTGCTCGCGGCACTGCTGACGGTGCTGGTCATCGCCTCGTCAGTGCTGGTCAGCGGCCCGGCAACCCTTCTCCCGGCGGCGCAGGCCGCGCCCGCGGCGAGCCCGTCGGCCCCGCCCGTCCCGGCCGAGGACGCACCGGTGACCATGGACCTCGTCTCATTGACCCCCACCTCCCTCGCCCCCGGCGGCACGCGCGGGCCGAGGTCGAGGTGACCAATGCCTCCTCCGAACCGCTGACGGACCTCGACCTCGAGCGCGCACCCGCGGCTCCCGGGTCACCGACCGGGAGGCCCTCGCGAGCTGGCAGGCGGACACCGCCCCCGACATCGAGGGCCCGGCGATCGCCACCTCCTCCGGGACCCCGCCCGCGAGCCTCGCGCCCGGAGAGAGCACCACCCTGGTCGTCGAGGCCACCGCCGAGAAGCTCGGCTACTCGGGGGAGACCTACTACTGGGGGACCCGCCGCGTCTCCCTCACCGCCGTCGCGGACGACGAGCCCCTCGCGGGCCTGCGCACCTTCGCGGTGTGGCGCCCCGACGGCGCCGACGTGAGAATCACCCAGTCCACGCTGCGCGCCGGTGTCCGAGGCCGACGCCGCCTCCGCGGTGCTCGCCCCGGAGGAGCACGCGGCCTCCGCCGAGCAGGGGCGGCTCGACGCTCTGCGGGCCCTCGCCGCCCGCGAGGACGTCGACTGGTGGCTGGATCCCGCGCTGATGGATCCGCCGACCCTGCCCGAGACCGCGGGCGGCGAGGAGGCGGAGGGCTCCTCCGCCGCGCCGTCCCTGCGCCCCGACCCGGCATCCACCGCGATCGCCGACGAGCTCGACGCCGCCGTCGGCGAGCGCACCGTGCTCGCCGCCCCCTACGCGGGCGCCGATCTGGTGAGCCTGCGGGAGTCCGGGGCGATGTCGCTCGAGGGCGCCGCCCGTGACGCGGCCGACGGGGTGTGGGAGGCCCGCGGCATCTCGCCCCGCGCCCAGGTCCTCGGCGTCCCCGGCGCGGAGGCGGATGCCGAGGCCCTCGAGGACATGATCGAGGTCGGCGCGACCGCGGCCGTGGTGCCCTCCAGCTCGCTGCGCCCTGACCCGAGCTCCGCGGTGACCCCGAGCTCGGTGGGCGTGTACGAGTCCTCCCGCACCGAGGGCGCGCGGCTCTCCGTGCTCGCCCCGGATCCCGTGCTCTCCGAGGAGTTCTCGCAGCTGACCGGGGACTCGGACGCGGAGCAGACCCGTCAGCGGTCGCTCGCCGAGACCGCCACGATCGCCTCCGAGTACACCGACGCGCCCCGCCACCTGCTGATCTCCCCGTCGGCCGGGAAGGACCTGGACCCCGCGGCCGCCGGTGCGGTGCTCGACGCCCTCGCCGAGGCGCCGTGGATCGAGTCGGGCCGCACCTCGACGCCGCTGGACACCGCGGACCAGCAGGCCTGGACCACCGACCCGAGCGCCGACGGCGAGGAGCCGTACGCCCTCGGCCGGGCGCAGGCCGAGGACGTGCATCCCAGCGGCCCGACCGACGACGGCACCTGGCGGGTGCTCGAGGAGACGGTCGAGGCGCAGGCACCGGACCCGGCGGTCCTCGAGGACCTCGAGGGCACCTGGCGCCGGCTCGACGCGCTCGACGCGGCGATGGAGGACGACGCCCCGCTGGACGCCGCGCGACGCGAGATCCTCGGTGCGACCTCTCTCGCCTGGCGCGGCGACCCCGAGACCCCGGCCGCGCGGGCGCAGGACGCCTCCGAGCGGGCCGACGCCCTCCAGGACCGGATCCAGGTGGTCCCCGCCTCCGGCTACAACGTCGTCTCCGACTCCGCGGCCGTGCCGATCACGATCACCAACGGCCTGGACACGCCGATCACGGTGAAGGTCACGGTCACCTCCGACCGGCCTCTGGTCCAGGTCGGGGAGCCGGCCGTGGTCACGGTCCCGGCGCACGGCCAGACCACCGCGAGCGTGGACGTGACGGCGATCGCCAACGGCTCCGTCACCCTCACCACCGCCCTCACCACCGAGGACGACCGGCGGACTGACCGACCCCGTCGACGTGCCGCTGACGGTGAACCCGTCGTGGGAGAACTGGACCACGCTCCTGCTGGTGATCGCGATGGGCCTGCTGGTCGTCGTCGGCGTCGCCCGCGCGCGCCGCACCGGCTCCAGCACCCGCGCCCCCGCGATCCGGGGCCCCGAGGACCCGGAGGAGCTCGCCCGCACGGGCCGCACCACGCTGGACACCTCGGTGCCGGAGCGGGTCTGGGTCGAGCGGGCGAGGCACCGCGCCCCGGACCCGGCCGACGATCCCGACCCCGACGACGCCACAGCCCCCGACGACCCCACCGACCCCGACGACACCCCCGAGGAGGACCCCCGATGAGCACCACCCGCCGGGTCCACAGGGTTCATCACATACCCCGCCACCGCCGCCACGGCGCCCCTCGAGCCGCTCCCGTCTCCTGCAGGCGAGCGTGCTCATGGCCTCGGGATCGATGGTCTCCCGCCTGCTCGGCTTCGTGCGGAACTTCCTGTTCGGCGCGATCCTCGGCGGCTCCATGTCCTCGGCGGCCAACGCCTTCTCCGCCGCGAACACCCTGCCCAACACCATCTGGTCGCTCGTGGGCGGCGGCACCCTGAACGCGATCCTGGTACCCGCGATCGTGCGCGCCGTGAAACGGCCCGATCGCGGCAGCGACTACATCTCGCGTCTGATGACCCTGGTCGCGGTGCTGTCCCTCGGCGTGACCGTCGTGTGCATGGTGGCGGTGCCGCTGCTGCTCACCCTCACCAGCGGCGTCGCCGCCGCCGGCGACCTATGCGCTCGCGGTCCAGCTGGGCTACTGGATGATGCCGCAGATCTTCTTCTCGGCCCTGTACGTGATGTGCGGGCAGTCGCTCAACGCCCACGATTCCTTCGGCCCGTACCAGTGGGCGCCGGTGCTCAACAACCTCGTCGGCATCGTCGGGGCGGCGCTGTTCCTGGGCCTGTGGGGCACCGTCGGCGATCCCGCGCAGTGGACGATCCCGATGATCGCGGCGATGGCGCTGATCAACGTCGGCGGCTCCGCGGCGCAGGTCGTGTTCCTGTTCTGGTACGTCAAGAAGCTCGACCTGCGCCTGCGCCCGAAGTGGGGCGCGCGCGGCCTCGGGCTCGGCAAGCTCTCCCGGATCGGGCTGTGGTCGCTGGCGATGCTCGGGCTCGGGCGACTGGGCATCTGGGCGTCCCGCTGGGCGACCGGCGGCGCGGTGCGGATGACCGAGCGGCTGCAGGGCCAGCCGGAGCTCGCCGCCCGCTATCCGGCGCCGCTGACCCTGGAGTGGGCCTATCTCGCGTTCATGATCCCCCAGGGCATCATCGCGGTCACCCTGGTCACCGCCGCGTTCCCGTCCATCTCCCGCGCCGCCGCCGCGGAGGACCATGCCGGGGCGCTGGCCCGCTACACGGACACCAACCGGATGCTGTCGGTGCCGATGGTGCTGTGCACCGCGGTGTTCGTCGCGCTGTCCGGACCGATCATGTGGGTGATCGGCGGCGGCACCGGCGAGATCGGCGCCCGCGCCAACGGCGGCGTGCTGGTGGCCTACATGCTGGGGCTCATGCCCTTCGCGTCCCTGTACCTGATCAAGCGGCTGTTCTACGCCTACGAGGACGCGCGCACCCCGTTCCTCGCGCAGATCCCGATCGCCGCGGTCACGCTGATCTCCGTGCCGGTGATCCTCACGCTCGTGGATCCGCAGTACGCGGCGATGAGCGCGGCGGGCGCGACCAGCCTCGGCAACCTGCTGGCCTGGCTGTTCGGGCTGTGGCGGCTGCGACGTCATGCCGCACGGCACGAGGTGGCTCCGCCGAGCCTGCGCGCCGAGGCGCGCTGCTCGGGAGGCTGATCGCCGCCGGCGCGGTGAGCTGGGCGGCCGGCACGGGCCTCGTGGCCCTGCTCGACGGCCTGATCTGGCGGCACCGCGCGCTCGCGGTGGTGCTCGGCATGGTGATCGGCGCGGTGATGATCGTGGTGTTCACGGCGGCGGGGCACGTCGTCGCGCGTGCCGGAGGTGCGCCAGCTGGTCGGCACGACGCGACGCCTGGTCCTGAGGGCGCGCCGTCGCGGAGCGGGGGCGACCTCGTAGCATGGTCGACGCAGATGACGGGCATCGACCCGCCGGACGAGGAGAGGGAGGGTCCGTGAGCACGAACCCCGAGCAGGATGCACTGCACGCGAGGTGGACCCTCGAGGGCAGGATCCCGCTGTCCGGTGTGGCCGACGGCGCCGTCTGGCGCCGCGCCCGCTCCGTCGCGACCGGCGAGTCCGTGGTGCTGTTCATCGTCCGCGGCGAGGCCGCGCTCGAGGCGGCCGATGCGGTGCGCCGCGCCTATCTCGTCGAGGAGCCCCGTCTGCTGCCCGTCCGGGAGATCGTCGTGCTCGACGACCCCCGGGAGGAGTCCGACACCACCTCGACCGGTGCGCCCGAGGACGGGCCGACGACGGTCGTGGAGTACCCGATGCCTCCCGCCCCGCCGCTCGCGGCGCTGCTGACCGATGGTCCGATGCACCCCGAGACGGCGCGCGCGATCATCGGCGAGGCGGCGACCGGTCTCGAGGCCGCGAGGCGCCGCGGCGTGCGCCATCAGTTCCTCGACTCAAACCGCGTCTTCGTCGACACCCGCTCCGGCGGCGTGCACATCCTCGGCATCGGCGTCGAGGCCGCCTCGCACCCCGGTCTGGACCGCTCCCGGGAGGTCGCCTCCTTCCAGGACACCGCGGCGCTGGTCGCCCTGCTCTACCGGGCGCTCACCGGCCGCACCCCCAGCACGACGGCACCGGCACCGTGCCGCGGCCCTCGACGCTGGTGGACACCGACATCCCCGCGGACCTCGATCTGCTGTGCGACCTGGTGCTCAACGAGTCCGCCGAGGACATCCCCGAGACCACCCGCGGGCTGATCGAGGCGCTCGAGCCGTGGCAGTCCATCCCGGTGACCTTCGAGGCGTATCCGCGCGGTGCCAGCGGTCCGGCCGTGGGGGCCGGCGCCGCCGCCGCCGGAGCCGCCGGTGCGGTGACAGGTGCCGCCGTGGTCGCGGGCGCGGCGGTGACCGGTGGCGACGTCGGCTCCCGCCCGGATGCGGACGGAGCCGACGATGCCGGCTCCGACGCCGCCGATCCCGCCGTCGGCGCCACGTCGACCGATGCCACCTCGGCTGATCTTCGCCCCGGCCGAGAACGGCCCTGATGACGCCGGGCCTGCTGACGTGGAGCAGGGCGACTCCGGCGAGAGGACGGCGGCCCTGCCGGCCGTCGACGGCGCCGCGGAGCGCGCTGGCGAGGAGCGACCCGTCGACGTGCAGTCGGCGGACGCTCGAGTGGACGAGACGCAGGCCCCGGCGAGCGAGACCGCTTCCGTTCCCGCTGCGAGCGCAGCCACCACGGGCGAGGACCTGTCCGGAGAGGAGGGCCCCTCCTCGAGCCAGGACGCCCCTGCCGGCGAGGAGACCCCGGCGGCGCCGCGGGAGGACCACTCCGCGGCGGCCGCGACCCTCGTGAAGGACCTGCATCTCGACGAGAAGCGCGGCACCAGCCCCTTCCCGGGGCACCTCGACATCACCCAGCCCCGTCGGCCGCAGGCGGAGGCCGCTCGGGCGACCGGCGCGGCGCAGGACTCCGCCGTGTCGGGAACCGGTGCGGCGGCCGCGGCGGGCCTCGCCGGAGCCGCCGGCGCGGCAGGAACCGCAGGCGCCGCCGCGGCGCAGTCCCCGTCCGACCAGCAGTCCCCGTCGGCCGAGCCCGGGGCGACGCGAGAGATCCCCTCGCGCACCTCGGGGACGCACTGGCCGCTGAGCCCCGCCGGCTCGCCCGCGGGCAGCGACGGGCGCGCCGAGCGACCGGGGGTCGGCGCGATCGCGCCGACGGCGGACCATGCCGCCCCCACCCCGTCGGTCGCTCCCCAGCAGGCCAGCGCCGCGGAGCAGAGCGGGACCGCGGGCGAGGACGAGCCCACCGCGGCGATGCCCGCCGTCGGCGCCGCCGCAGGCCCCCGCGACCCATGAGACCGGCTCGATCGTGGTCCAGGGCCGCCGCACCTCCTACCTGGACGAGACCCCCGAGGAGACGACGCTCCCGCACTCGCGCGGCTCCCTCGCTGCGCGACGTGGTCGGCGTCGCCGTCGACGCCGACGACCCCGACACCTTCGCCCTCGGCCCCCGGGACCGCGAGAAGCGCTCCCTGCAGTCGCAGTGGATCGTCGTCGGCGGCGTCATCGTGGTGATGCTCGCGCTGGTCTTCGCGGTCACCGCCATCACCCGCGACCTCCGCGAGATCATCGCGGACCCGCTGGCGACCGCCCAGCCCGAGACGACCACGCCCGTTGAGGAGGACACCGGAGAGGCGCCCGCCGAGCCGACCCCCACGGACACGGAGGAGCCGGAGTCGCCCGCCCCCGAGCTCACCGGGGTCGAGGTGTTCACCCAGGGCACCGACCTCGAGCCCGACAACGCCGATCAGCAGGACCGCATGACCGACGGCGACCCGGGGACCTTCTGGTCGACCAAGCACTACCAGAGCGCCGACTACGGCGGTCTCAAGGAGGGCGCGGGCGTGCGGCTGACCTTCGCCGAGCAGTCCACGCTCAGGACCGTCAAGGTCACCACCGCACGCAACACCGGCGGGCTGATCGAGCCGCGGGCCGTGCACGACGACGGCTCCCTCGGCGACGTGCTCGCCAGCGGCGAGCTCGCCGGCGACGGCGAGGTGCCGCTGGAGACCCCGGAGCCCGTCGAGGCCGACAAGGTCGCACTGTGGATCCCGGAGTCCGCCGCCGGACAGCAACGAGCAGGGCCGCTATCGCGCCCGCATCGCGGAGATCCAGGTCGGATGACCCCCCGCACTGTGCGCCGGGGCCCTGCACGACGTGGGGGCCCCGGCAGGCCGCGCATCCGCTCGGTGCTCGGCATCCCAGTCGCCGATGATGATCCTCGCCCTGGTCATCGCGGCACTGCTCGGCGTGCGACTCGCCACTGCTCTGGAGCAGTCCACGACCAGCGCCTCCCACATGGCCGGGGCCTCCGTCGACTCCGCCTCGGGCACCGGGAAGAATTCGACCGGTCTCCCCGTTGTCACTGAGGCGACCCTCGGCACCGAGGTCCAACGGCTCGTCGACACCGGCACGATCCAGCCGATGACCAGCTTCGATGCCGCGCAGTGCCTGCAGGAGCAGGGCATCACCGAATCGATCCTGATCATGGAGGAGGTCTCATGGGGCGGGGAGGACACCACCGGCTGGTCGCTCGTCCACGGTCCCGTGGACCGCGAGACGCCGCGCGCGAACGGCGGCATCATCTCCGCGACGGTCGTCGTCGCCCACCTGCGGGACCGGAGCGCACGACGAGGATCCCGGCCAGGACCGGCTCTGGGCCGGGCACGTGATGATCGGCTCGCTCTGACCCCGTCGGCCCCTCCCCAGGCCGCATACTGGACAGCGGTCCTCCCGCCGACCGCCTCCGCCCGATTCCACGGAAGGACACCTTCATGACCCAGCCGATCCAGGCCCTCAACATCCTCGGCGGCCCCGCGCCGGCCGCGCGACCGCTCGTGCGACCCGTCGCGGACGACGACGGGACCGTGCACGAGGTCGTCATCGTCGGCTCCGGCCCGGCCGGCTACACCGCCGCGATCTACACGGCGCGCGCCGAGATGAAGCCGATCGTCATCGCGGGCGCCCTCGACGCGGGCGGCGCGCTCATGACCACCACCGACGTCGAGAACTTCCCCGGCTTCCCCGAGGGAGTGCAGGGCCCCGAGCTGATGGCCTCCTTCCAGGAGCAGGCCGAGCGCTTCGGCGCCGAGGTCGTCTACGAGGACGCCGTGGATCTGCGGCTCGACGGCGACGTGAAGAAGGTGACCCTCGAGGACGGCACCGTGTACCGCGCGAAGTCGCTGATCATCACGACCGGCTCCGCCTATCGCAAGCTCGGCATCGACGGCGAGGCGGACCTCTCCGGCAAGGGCGTCAGCTGGTGCGCGACCTGCGACGGCTTCTTCTTCAAGGACCAGGACATCGTCGTTGTCGGCGGCGGCGACAGCGCCGTCGAGGAGGCCACCTTCCTCACCCGCTTCGGCAAGTCCGTCACCCTCGTGCACCGCCGAGACGAGCGCGCGCCTCGAAGATCATGGGGCGCCGCGCCGAGGCCGATCCGAAGCTCACCTTCGCGTGGAACAGCGAGATCGTGCGGATCAACGGCCGCGACAAGGTCGAGTCCGTGACCCTGCGCGACACCGTCACCGGGGAGGAGCGCGACCTCGTGACCTCCGCCGTGTTCGAGGCGATCGGCCACCTGCCCCGCACCGACCTGGTGCGCGGCAAGCTCGAGCTGGACGACGAGGGCTACATCGTCTGCCAGGGCCGCGAAGACGTTTACTTCCGTGCCCGGCGTCTTCGCCGCCGGCGACGTCGTGGACCACACCTACCGCCAGGCCATCACCGCCGCCGGCACCGGCTCGCCAGGCGGCGCTGGACGCCGAGCGCTGGCTCGCCGACCGCGCCGCCGGCATCGACGCCGCGGCCGACGCCGAGCGACCCGTGGTGGAGGCCGTCTCGCAGTGACCGTCCCGGCGGTGCCCGAGCCGGCAGTGCCCGAGGCCGAGTCGCCCGTCCGCCCTCCTCGCGTCCCCTTCCGGGGGACCGCGGGGAGGGCGGACGTCGTCCTGCCCGCGCAGCGAGCGCGCCCACGGCGAGGGCCCGCCTGACGCATCGCGGGACGCGGAGCGGGTGCCGGTGCTCGTGCTGGTGAGCGCGGACTGGGCGGCGCCGTCCCGTCCCGCCCCCACGCTGCTCAGGGAGCTGTCCCGGCGCTGGGGGACCTCCATGCAGTGCCTCCTCGTCGAGGACCCGGAGGACGGCTTCCTGGACCGCTGGGCTATCGAGCACCTTCCCACCTGGCTCCGCTTCGTCACCGACGACGAAGACGGCGAGCAGAGCGAGCCGCACGGCCTCACCCCCGGGGAGAGGAGCTCGTCCTGGACGGCCCGTGGCGGCTCACGCACCGGCGCAGCGGAGCGCTGCCCAAGCACGTCGTGCACGCAGAGCTCGGGCCCGAGGCGAGCTGAGGGGGAGCCTCTGCGGCCGCGGGATCGCCCGCGGCGGCACCGGTGTCTCGAGACCGAGCCTTCGCGCCCGTGGGCAGGACGAGCTGTCGGCGGCGACGTCCCGACCACATCTTCGCCGTGTCCGCATCTGGTCGCACCCAGGCGAGGTGGACGCCGCGGCCGATGCGACGGACTCGCGCTGAGCCCGAGGTTGCGTGTCATCCAAGGCGTTGTCCACGTCGTGTCAACCTAGGTGCAACCGCCCTCGCTGACGTGCACGGACGGTATGTCCACATCGATATCCACATGGCTATCCACAGAACTGTCCTCGTCTTTCCACAAGGTTATCCACAACTGGGTGTGGATGACGGTGGAACCTCTCTGACCACGACCTTCGTCACGGAAACTCCCCTGACCTGCGGGTCCAGCAGATCTGAGGTTCAACTGACGTCCGCTCCAGGACGTGCTACAGGGCCCGATGTATCTCCGGTCACATTCTGGACAGCTGGTCTGCTGCGGTTGTCCACAGGGTTCTGCACACTGTGCATGAATGCCGATGGTGCACGTGAATCACAAGGCAGGCGGAGGGGGACGCGCGCCTCACCGCTCCGCTCCCGTGGGCATCCGCCGCCATCATGCGGCCATCAAGACGACGAACACCACTCCAAGCTCGGTGCCGCACTGCTTCCGCGCGGAAGGCCACTGACTCGGCCGGTGCACGGGAAGCAACGCTCCATGCCCGATCCACAGGAGCAGTGCCGCCCGGAAAAGCACAGGGGTTGGCGGTGGGAGGAGAGTGAGCACGTCACGTGTGACTCGACCGGCCAGGTCCCCGGGCCCGTCGACCATCACGGCGCAATGTTTACCGTGAAACTCTCCTGATCAGTTGAGTCAGGCGTCCGCCGACCGCGAAGGCGTCCGCACAGCGATCCGCTGGGCGGGACGTGCGCTTCCCGGCGGTTTCACGACGAACGGTGTCTCGCAGGAGGCACACTCCCTTGGGCGGAATGCGTGTGCGCTCAGAGCTGGCGGAGGACGCATCCACGTCACGCGGGTAGCGCGTCAGTCGTTGGTCATGAGGTACTGGAGTTGCCGCCGCCCCTCCGATTTTCTCCGCGCGGCTGGATAGTCCACACAGCCGTTCCATGTGCAACGAACAGGTCCAAGACTGCACAGAGCGCAGTACAAGTTCGACGTGACGCCGAGCCCACCACCTCAGCGGACCAGCCACTTCTGGCGAGACGGAGCCGCACAGTCGACAGCACGGGATGGAAAGGCGAAGCAGGGTTTGCAACTGACGACCCGCAGAGCCTCCGCGCGCGCCGTTTCACGGGAAACTGCCAGTCGTGCTGCGGGTGTAGTGACCGCCCCGACGCACTGTCGTCGTGCGGGTTTCACGTGAAGCAGGCTCTGTCCAGGGGACAGCGGATCGCACGCCTCTAGGGGCGCGGCACACGATGCCGGAGTCGGTACCCATCAGCGTTCCACGGGGAACTCATCCACCTCCCCACTGAACGCGAGCCGCGGCAAGCAACCGTCAGGTGCTCCTTGGCGTCGCGCGGTCCACGTAGATCCACAGAGGGAAGCGGCCTTCGGAGACCTATCCGGGAAGTTCCCACACCATGTTTCACGGCAAACGCGCCATAGGACCGACGGTTGAGAGGTCATCCGCCCAAGCGTGCATACGGCCACATGGGATGCGCACACGAAGCGACGAGCCCAAGGCCGGACGCTTCATCGAGGCTCGACGCGACCGGAACCGCGGCCGTACAGCATCACCGTCACAACCAGCAGTTCCACGCGAAACCTCAAAGGCCGAGTTCCGGCAACGCACATGCGGTCGCTCGACCGCAGTCGGCAGGACACGCCATACAGTCGTCGCGAGCGGTTTCGCCCGCCGAGCCGATGTTTCACGCGAAACGAGGAGCAGGGCCACTACCCGTACACTTCTGATGCGGGTCGCGCCACGCACTCACTGCGATCGGGAGAGTGAACGCGTCCTACCCGGGTCGGTCTTGATCCTGCTGGACCCCCCCCGAGAAGGGGGCACCAGCTTGTTTCACGTGGATCACTAGTTCACGATGCACGCTCGCCGCGGACTAGGGCGCCCGCCGCGATGGAGTCAATCGTGCCCGGACACGTGTGTTTCGCGGGAAACGTCAGCGGCCGAGGGTTGTGCGGTCCTCCAGGACGGGCTTTGCCCCGCTGCGTTGACGTCGATCGTAGTGCGTTGAGTGAGCGACGTTGACACCTCGGAGAGGGGAGCGACCCAGTGACGGTTCACGTGAACCCACTTACTACCGCGGCTTCGACCACAGATCCGACACCGGAACTCTGCCTACGACACGTCCCATGTCGCGCGAAGTGACAGACGAGCAGTCAGAAGGCCTTGGTCGGCGGACTTCGGCCAGCGATTCGCGTGAAACAGAGCGGTGGGCAAGGCGGCATGACGGGGGCACTGCGACGAATTCGGCATTCGTCCCCGCGACAGTCCGGTTCCACGTGGGAGCCACAGGCACGGCAGAAGCGAGGCGGCCCGTCCCCCGGAAGCGGCGGACTCTCCTCCTGCGAGGATCATCCATCGCGAGCTCTGGAATGCTCGTCCCAGGACCATTCCACTCGGTTTCCCGTGGAACTCCACAGGGGAGCGAGTGAGCCGAAGCCGGCGCTGCATAAATGGCATCATTTGCTCGCGCAGGCATCCTGCGGGACGCGGAGCATCTCTGCGCCGACCGCTGAGGCCGGTGAGAGTCTGCCGCGAGGAGCCAGATGTTTCCCGCGAAACCACGAGAAACAGCGGCACCTACTGACTCCGCTTCCACAAGGGTGCACACAACTGTGGACATCCGCTCCCCGATGGAGCGAGCGCAGTCCACAGAGTTGTGCACAACGGTGGACAAGCTCCGCTCAGCACTCTGGCCTGCACCGATGGCACGGGCAACACGCCCCGGTGCGGGGTGATGTGAGGTGCGGGGGAAATGGACGACGCGCGCGTCCACCCCGCGTGCACCGACCGGAGATGGCACATGGAGCGGCCATGGCAGATCCGTTTGAACTGTGACGCCGCTCACACTAGAGCCGGGGCCCTTTCATTGAAGGGCCCCCTCGGCGTGCTGGTGCTCTTACGGGCGAACGGGGAGTTCGACCGGCGAGGGGGACGGGACGAGCACGCTCTTGTCGGTCAGGAGAGGATCGCCCTCGTCATCGGGACGACGGCATGGCGCACGTTTCACGCCGCAAGACGTCAGCGCTCCAGCGAGCGGGTGCGGGCCGGACCCCGCACTCCCCGACTCACTCCGAGGCCGGGAGCTCCAGGCCCATGTTCTCCATGAGGCGTTCGAGGTCCTCGAGGTTCGTGAACTCGAGGGTGATCTTGCCCTTGCGCTTGCCCACATCGATGCGCACGGGCGCCTCGAGACGGTTCGACAGCCGGCTCGTC
Organism: Brachybacterium sp. GPGPB12; assembly: GCF_038396325.1. Taxonomy (NCBI): domain Bacteria; kingdom Bacillati; phylum Actinomycetota; class Actinomycetes; order Micrococcales; family Dermabacteraceae; genus Brachybacterium; species Brachybacterium sp. GPGPB12. The sequence continues at coordinate 2,366,552 of NZ_CP149573.1, forward strand.
AGGTCCACGACGTGCGGGTCGTAGGTCTGCGCGGCGAACGGTGCGGGGAGCCTGCTGCTGCCCGCCTTGTGCCACCAGACGCTCCACGGCGCGCACGGAGAGCCCCTCGCTCACGATCCGCTGGGCGAGCTCCTCCATGAGGGCCGGGTCGTCCAGCGACAGCAGCGCACGGGCGTGGCCGGCGCTGATCGCCCCGCTGGCGAGACGTCGCTGCACGAGGGCGGGGAGCCGCAGCAGGCGGAGCGTGTTCGTGATCTGGGGGCGAGAGCGGCCGATGCGCTCTCCCAGCTCGTCCTGCGTGCGACCGAAGTCGTCGAGCGAGCGCTGCTGGTAGGCGTTGGCCTCCTCCAGCGGGTTCAGCTGGGTGCGGTGCAGGTTCTCGAGGAGCGCGTCGCGCAGGAGGTCGTCGTCGCTGGTCTCGCGGATGATCGCGGGGATGGCGGTGAGGCCGGCACGGCGGGCGGCGCGCCAGCGGCGCTCGCCCATGACGAGCTCGAAGGACTCCCCGTCTTCGGTGACCGGGATCGGGCGCACCACGACGGGCTGAAGCACGCCGACCTCGCGCAGCGAGTGCGCGAGCTCGTCGAGCTCCTCCTCGTCGAACATGGTGCGCGGGTTGCGGGGGTTCTCCCGGACCTCGTTGATCGGGATCTCCGCGAACTCCGCGCCCGGGACGCTGACGAGGCCCTGGCTCTCGAGAGGAGCTCGCTCCGAGCCGGCGTCGGACTGTCCGGCGGCGTCGGAAGGCGCTTCCCCGGCATCGTCGCGCGCATCCCCATCGGGTACGACCGCAGCTGCGGGCTCGGCGTCCGTCCCAGAGGACTCATCGGTCGCAGAGGGCTCGTCGGCCGGCGCGGAGCTGTTCTCAGGGGCAGGGGCTTCCTGAGGGGTGGCGACGAGACTGCTCGGTCGTGGAGGGCTCGGCAGGCGGCGCCGGCTCGGCCTCCTCCGACGGGGCGGTGTCGCGCACTCGGGTGTACTCGACCGCCTCGACGTCGACGACCGGGCTGTCCTCGCCGCGCGCGGGGGCCTCCGACTCCGCGGAGCCGGCCTGCGGGGCCTCCTCCGGCGCGTCAGCGGTCTCGGGTCGCGCATCCTGCGCGCTCGACGCCGGGGCCGTCGCCTCGTTCTCTGCGGCGGCAGGAGCGGCCTGCGAAGAAGCCTGCTCCTGCTCGGTCGTCGAGGAGGCGGCGCTCGGGACCTCGTCGGTCCTGATCGGAGCGGTCTCGTCGACTGCTCCGCCCGTCGCGGGGGCGGGGGTGGGAGCGGTCGGCGCCGAGGTGGTCCGAGGGGTCGTGCTCGCGTCCGTCGAGGCGGCGGTGCCCTCCGCGGGGCCTGTCGACTCGGCGGCGGCCGTGGGCGCGGCCGCGTTCTTCGCGCCGGCCTTGCTGTTCGCGCCGGTGGATCCCTTCGCCGGGGAGGAGGCGCCCTTCGAGCCGGAGGTGCTCCTCGCGGGCGAGGAGGTGCTCTTGGCAGACCCGGTGCTCTTCGCGGCTCCCGAGCCCTTCGCGGTCGTCGACGGCTCGGACGTCGCCGAGGTGCCCTTCGACGCAGTGCCCTTCGACGCGGTGTTCTTCGACGTGGTGCCCTTCGCGGTGGTGCCGGTCCCCTTGGACGCGGTGCGCCTGGACGCGGTCGAACGGGACCCGGTGCCCGCAGAGCTCGACGCGCCGCGCTTCGCCGCGGTGCCCTTGGAGGTCGTCGAGGCTTCGGTGGCCGTCCCGGCGGCGGAACCGCCGGCGTCCGCGCCACCGGAGGAGGTCTCGGCGCCAGAGCGCTTCGCGGTCGACGAGCTGGCGGAGCGGCCCGCGGTGCGGCCGCGTCGCTCGGCGGCGGCGCGCGCCATGCCGGTCGCCAGGTCACGGGCGCCGCCCCGCTGGGGGGCGTCCTCGGAGGAGACCTTCTCGCCGGAGAAGAACATGTCCACGGGGCGAGTGCTCGACGCGGCGGAGCCGCCCTCCTCCTGCGGACGGGTGCGCGTGCGCGGCTCCTGCTCAGGAGCGGGCGAGGAGCCTGCCCCCGGGATCAGGGCGCCGAGACCTCTGCCGAGTCCTCGCTTCTGCGTCATGGCCGTTGTCCTTCCGAGAAATGTCGTCACCGTGGGGGTGACCTCCGTGCCGGGCGCGACATCGCGCGGTGAGGGGAGGTCGAGGTCAGGGAGCGGGGCGGGAGTTCAGCTCGAAGGCCGCCGCCCGGTAGGCGAGCGCCCCGCTGGAGCCGGGATCGTAGGTGAGCACGGTCTGGCCGTAGCTCGGCGCCTCGGAGATCCTCACCGACCGCGGGATCGTGGTCTCGAGGGTCTGGTCGGGGAAGTGGTCCCGCACGTCCTGGGCGACCTGTGCGGCGAGCCGCGTGCGCGCGTCGTACATGGTCAGCAGGATGGTGGAGACCACGAGATCCGGGTTCAGGTGCCGCCGGATCAGGTCGATGTTGTTCAGCAGCGGCGTCAGGCCCTCGAGCGCGTAGTACTCGGCCTGGATCGGGATCATCACCTCACGGGCCGCGACCAGCGCGTTGACCGTGAGCAGGCCGAGGGAGGGCGGGCAGTCGACGAGCACGTAGTCCAGGCGCGGCAGGCCCTGGGCCTCCCGCTCCTCGAGGTGCTCGCGGATGGCGTTGCGCGACCGGTTCTCGCGGGCGACGAGGGAGACCAGCTCGATCTCGGCGCCGGAGAGGTTGATCGTCGCGGGGGCGCACTGCAGGCGCTCCATGTCCGGGACGTCCTGGACCACCTCGGACAGCGGCGCCGACTCGACCAGCACCTCGTACATGCTGGGCACCTCGGCATGGTGCTCGATGTTCAGCGCCGTGGAGGTGTTGCCCTGCGGGTCGGCGTCGATCACGAGCACGTGCAGGCCGCCCATGGTCAGCGCGGCCGCGAGGTTCACGGTGGTGGAGGTCTTCCCCACCCCGCCCTTCTGGTTCGCGATGGTCACGATCCTGGTGTGCTCGGGGGAGGTGAACTCGACCTCCTCCAGCCGCCGGCGGCGGGCGTGGTCCCGGGTGAGCTCGCGCATCAGCGGGGTGTCGTCCATCGACCCCGCCCCCTGGGAGGAGCCCTCGCGCTTCTCAGCCACGCGCATCTCCCTTCCTGCTCGCCTTCGGCCGGCGACGCACTTGGACCACTGTAGTGGGAACCTCGACCTCGCCCATCCCGTACCGGGTGATGGTGGGGTCGATCCCGCCGAGCTTCGTGAGCACCTTCTCGGCCTTCTCGATCTCGTCGGCGGCCGACGAGCCCTTCATCGCCAGCAGCGGCCCCTCCTCCTGCACCAGAGGGAGGGTCCAGCGGGCCAGCTTGTCCAGCGCCGCGACGGCCCGGGCGGTGACCACCTCGAACTCCCGCTCGCCGTGCGGCTCCTCGGCACGGGCGCGGACGACCTCGAGGCCGAGGCCGAGCTCGGCGTCGACCTCCTCGAGCCAGGTGGTGCGACGTTGCATCGTCTCGATCAGCGTCACCTTCAGCTCGGGGCGGGCGATCGCGATCACGACGCCGGGCGACCCGGCCCCGGAGCCGACGTCGGCCAGGGTCCTGACCGACGGGTCGATGGCGTCGGCCATCAGCGCACAGTTGAGCAGGTGGCGCTCCCAGAGTCGCTCCACCTCGCGCGGTCCGATCAGACCGCGCTCGGCACCCTGCTCGGCGAGCAGGTCGGCGAAGCGCCCGGCGAGCTCGAGCCGGTCGCCGAAGAGGCGCCCGGCCAGGGGTCGGAGCGATGCGGGGAGCGTCGTCACGGCCGGCCTCAGGACGCCGGGTAGATCACGACGTGACGGCCCTTGCCGTCGCCGTCGGACTCGGAGCGCGACCCCTCGCGCTTGGCGACGTCGTGGACGACCTTGCGCTCGAAGGGGTTCATCGGCCGCGCGGGACCGGTCGCCCGGACTCCTTCGCCTCGGCGATCGCGGAGGCGGCGAGCTCCTCGAGCCCGCCCTTGTGCTCGGCGCGGAAGCCGCCGATGTCCAGCATCAGGCGCGACCGGGCACCGGTGCGGGTCTGGACCGCGAGGCGCGCGAGCTCCTGCAGGGCGTCCAGCGGCTCGCCCTTGGGGCGGTTCAGCTCCGCGAGACGGTCCGCGCCGCGGATCTCCACGGAGGCGCGGTCGCCGTCCACGTCGATGTCGATGTCGCCGTCGAGGTCCGCGATGTCCAGCGGCTCCTCGAGGTAGTCGGCGGCGATGTCGCCCTCCTCCTCGAGGCGGCGCAGGCGCTCCTCATCGGATTCTGCCTCGGACTCGGCGCCGTCCTCGTCCTCGTACCCGCTCTCGCCCGCGTGCGCGGCTCGGCGGCCTCGCCGGAGCCGGCGGTCTCCGCGGGGGCGGCCGTCTCCGCCGCCTCGGCGTCCGTGGCCTCGTGCGCCTGCTCGGCGGCGGTCTCGTCGGCCGACGACGGGTCGGTGATGGTCTCGTTCATTCAGGGTCCTCCGGGAATGCAGGGATGGACGACCCGGGAGCGACCGTGCTCCCGGGCCGTGAGGTCACTTCTTCCGCTTCTTCTTGCCCTTGTCCAGGGGAGAGCTCTTCGGCGAGGGCACCGGGAAGTCACCGGACTCCTCCTGCGCCCTGCGCCGCTCCTCGGCGGCCTTGGCGCGGGCCTCGCGGGCGCGCTGCGGCTTCTGCTCGTCGGAGAGCTTCTTGCCGCCCTTGTTCTTCGCGGAGGGCTGGACGCGGATCTGCCGCTCGGGCTCGGGATCGGGCTCCGAGACCTTCTTCGGCGGGGTGAAGTCCAGCGGCTCCAGACCCTTCCGCTCCCGCTTGGCGTTGATGCGCTCGTGGCGCTCCTTCTCCGCGTCGGAGCCGGGGGTGGGGGTCGCGCGGATGACGATGTACTGCTGGACGAAGGTCCACACGTTGGTGGTCAGCCAGTAGATGAGCACACCGATCGGCATGCCCGGCCCCGTGATCACGTAGATGAACGGGAGCATGTACAGCATCATCTTCTGGGTGCTGGCCATGGGGCCCTCGAGGGCGGCCTTGGGCATGTTCTTCATGGTCAGCGACTTCTGGGTGAAGAAGGTGACCGCGCACATCGCCGCGATGATGATGCCGGCGACGATCTTGGTGGTGACCCCGCCGTCGCCGGAGTTCAGGAAGCTGTCGGCGATCGTGACGTTGCCGAGGATGGTCGAGGTGCTCGCGCTCTGCGCCAGCTCGGTGGTCAGCGGGCCGAAGGGCTCGCCGCCGGCGGCCTGGGGCGACCTGTTGAAGAGCACGCGGAACAGACCGAAGAAGATCGGCATCTGCAGCAAGCACGGGCAGGCAGGAGGAGAACGGGCTGGCGCCGGCCTCCTTGTAGACCGCCATGGTCTCCTCGGCCATCTTCTGCCGGGACTCCTGGTCGGTCTTGCCCTTGTACTTCTTCTGCACGGCCTGCGGCTCGGGCGAGACCATCTGCATCGCGCGCGAGGCGCGGATCTGGCGCACGAACAGCGGGATGATCAGGGTGCGGACCACCGCGGTGAGGCCGACGATGGACAGCACCCAGGTGATGCCGGAGTCCGCCTCCATGAACAGCGAGAGGAGCGCATGGAACTTCACCATGAGCCATGCGACGGCCCACTCGATCGGGTACAGGGGATTCATCGGCCTGGTCTTCCTGCCGCACGGATGCGCATGTCGTTCATGCGAGGTGCCGGCTGTGGTCGGGAGTCTCGGTCAAGGGTAGGCCCTAGGGGGCCGGGTGCCGCAGTCGGCGTGGATTGCTCCACATGCCCGGCGCCGGGACCGGATCGAGCCCGCCGCGGGTGAGGGGATTGCAGCGGAAGATCCGCCAGGTGGTCAGCGGCGTCCCCTTCAGGGCTCCGTGCGTGCGCAAGGCGTCCATGCCGTACTGCGAGCAGACGGGGTCGTAGCGGCAGGCGGGCGGGGTGTAGGGCGAGATGCCCACCTGGTAGCCGCGCACCGGCAAGCATCAGCGACCGGCGCGGCAGGCGTCCCAATCGGCGCGCCGCGCTCTCGCGACCTCGCGCGCGCTCCGGCGGGCCGGCGCTCACCGCGACCGCTCCTCGCGGCGGGCGAGCTTGCGGAAGGCGGAGGCGAGCGCCGAGTCCACGTCCTCGCGGAGCTCGGCGAAGGGTCGCGCCTCGATGCCCGGCGCGCGCCCGCGACGATCGCGGCCGCCGGCGGGGAGGGTCTCGAGATGCGGGCGCACGATCTCGCGCAGGCGCCGCGTGACGCGGTTGCGCACCACGGCGTTGCCGATCTTCTTGGACACGACGAATCCCACGCGGGGTGCCTCCTCCCCCTGCGTGAGCAGGGTCAGGTGCACGACCACGTGGGATCGAGCGCGCGCGCGCCACCGCGGGTGACCGCACGGAACTCGTCGCCGCTGTGGAGCCGGCGACTAGACCAGTACACGACGACGTGACGCCTCGGCCCTGGTCACCGTCGTCTCAGGCGGAGAGCTCGGCGCGGCCCTTGGCGCGGCGGGCGTTCAGGATGCTGCGACCGGCGCGGGTGCGCATGCGGGCGCGGAAGCCGTGCTTCTTGGCGCGGCGGCGGTTGTTCGGCTGGAACGTGCGCTTGCTCATGGTTCTCCTCGATCGTGGGCACCGGCGTGCCCCTCGCGGTGGCGTGTGGTCTCGCTGCGCGAACGGATGTCCGGGCGCACCCGCCGGGGCGGGGCGGTCGCCGTGTCCCACATCGGGACGGTGCCGTCGGGCGGCGCGCGCGTTGACTGCACGATTTTAGGCGCGGGGGTGCACGTGGTCAACGGAGGAGCCCCGCTGACGGCCGGTTGTGGCCCGATTCTCACTTCCGGGGGCGTGTCGCGACGGCCCCGAGGGCCCGTCGTGCCCTTCGGGTCCTGCCCCTCCGGCCCGGGGGCGCCCGACGGGGCGGCGCCGCTCACATCGTCGCGGTCGTCCCGGTCACGTCGGAGGCGGAACCCCGACCTGTTGTCCACATCGGCGATCCAAAGCGGTGAGGATAATGTGGAAAACTGTGGCGACCCGCGCCCGAGACCTGAGGGGGACACCTGATGCCGGAGGCGAACGCCGACGCGATCTGGGACAGCACGCTGAGCATCCTGCGCCGCGACGACACCGTCTCCCAGCGCGTGATGGCCCTGCTCACCCTCTCCCGCCTGATGGCCGTGGTCGCGGACACCGCCCTGCTCGCCGTGCCCTCCACCTCGGCGAAGGAGCTGATCGAGAACCGGATCGCGGGATCCCTGAAGGCCGCCCTCAGCGAGGCCGCCAGCACGGACCTCCGCTTCGCCGTGACGGTCGACGAGTCGCTGCTTGCTGGAGGGGGACGACGAGGACGAGGCCCCTGCACCGCCGCTGACCTCCTCCTCCGCACCCCGAAGTGCACATCCTGTGGACAACGATGTGGACAGTTCCACGGGGGATGTCCACACCCCGCCCTTCCGTCGTGGACGCGGCACCGTGCTCCCGTCCGAGTCCGCCTCCGGCCGGCCCGCGCGCCCTCGAGCAAGACCTCGGACTCGGCCGCCTCCGCCGCCTCGCACTTCGGCCGCGGGGAGGACGAGTTCCACGGCTCCGCGGCCGACGATCCCAGCGCCTACGCGGGGATGTCCGCGCTCAGCGGCGCCTCCGCTCCCTCCCCGGGCCCGGCCCCGCGCCGACCCGCCCCTCCGGCGGCTCGACCCTCGGCGAGGACTCCCGCCTGAACAGCAAGTACACCTTCGACACCTTCGTGATCGGCTCCTCGAACCGCTTCGCGCAGGCGGCCGCGTCGGCCGTGGCGGAGACGCCGGCGAAGGCGTACAACCCGCTGTTCATCTACGGCGGATCCGGTCTGGGGAAGACCCACCTGTCGCACGCGGTGGGCCACTACGCCCAGAGCCTCTACCCCGACGTGGTGGTGCGCTATGTGAACTCCGAGGAGTTCACCAACGAGTTCATCAACTCGGTGCAGTCCGGCCAGTTCGGCAAGGCGCAGGAGTTCCAGCGCCGCTATCGCGACATCGACATCCTGCTCATCGACGACATCCAGTTCCTGCGGCGGGCACCGGAGACGATGGAGGCGTTCTTCCACACCTTCAACACGCTCTACAACTCGGACAAGCAGATCGTGATCACCTCGGACCTGCCGCCGAAGGAGCTCGGCGGCTTCGAGGACCGGATGCGCTCCCGCTTCGAGATGGGCCTGATGACGGACGCGACCGCCGGACCTCGAGACCCGCATCGCGATCCTGCGCAAGAAGGTCGCCCAGGAGAACACCGGCGAGGTGCCGCACGACGTGCTGGAGTACATCGCCAGCCACATCGCCACCAACATCCGCGAGCTCGAGGGCGCGCTGATCCGCGTGCAGGCGCGCACTCCCTCTCCCGCCAGCCGATGGACGTCACCCTCGCCGAGTCCGTGCTGAAGGATCTGCTCTCCCACGACGACGGCGCTCAGATCACGGCCTCGACGATCATCGCCCAGACCGCGACCTACTTCGGGCTGTCGGTGGAGGAGATCGTGGGCACCGGCCCGCGCCGGCGCCTCGTCTCCGCGCGGCAGATCGGCATGTACCTGTGCCGGGAGCTGACGGACATGCCGCTGATCCGCATCGGCGAGGAGTTCGGCGGCCGCGACCACACCACCGTCATGCACGCGAACAAGAAGATCAGCGAGCTGATGAAGGAGCGCCGGGCGATCTTCAACCAGGTCACGGAGCTCACGGCGAGGATCAAGAGCTCGAGCTCCTCGGCCCGGAAGTGACGAGGGAACGACACGGCAGTGACGGAGCCGACCGCGTGAGCGCGCCGGAAAATGTCATCCCAGGTCAGGCCGACGTTCTCCCCAATTGTGGATAACTCTGTGGACAGTGTGGAAGGACGAGCATCTGCGCAGGAGACGATGTGCACGGAGGAATGACAGGAATCTGACGGCGGCGGCGATCCGTGCACAGGTCGTGCACGAGCTTCCTGTGATTGTCGACGAGTCGTCCACGTCGACAGTGTCGGCTGTGACCTGCTGAGATGTCGGTTATCCACGAGATCCACAGCCGTGATGATGAGGTCTGTAGTTTCTTGCTCGTCGTGGATGTGGAGGGCGGGGGTCGGCAACAGCGGCCGAGGAGCACGGAGGAGCAGGGGCGGAAGTCAAGGATCTGCAGCGGTGTGTCGTCGGAGGGCTCCGGGAACCGATACGCTGTCCACCGTTCGATCACGATCAGGCTTTCGACCACTGCGAAGGAGTGGCAACGGTGAAGTTCCACCTCGACCGCGGCGTCCTCGGCGACGCCGTCTCCTGGGCCACCCGCACCCTCCCTGTCCGTCCGGCGATGCCGATCCTGCAGGGCGTGCGCATCGTCGCCGATGCGGGCGGCGAGCCGCAGCTCTCGACCTTCGACTACGAGGTCAGCGCCCAGATCCGTCTCGAGGCGGAGATCGAGCGACCGGGCGAGGTGCTGGTCCAGGGGCGCATGCTCTCGGACATCGTCCGTGCCCTGCCGAACAAGGACGTCACCGTCGCGCTCGAGGGCACGAAGCTCCAGGTCCGCTGCGGCGGCGCCCGCTTCGCCCTCGCGACCCTCCCGGTCGAGGAGTACCCGCAGCCGCCCACCATGCCCCCGGTCGCCGGCACCGTCGCGGCCGACGTGTTCTCCGAGGCGATCTCGCAGGTCACCGTCGCGGCCTCGAAGGACGACACCCTCCCGCCGCTGACCGGTGTGAAGGTCGAGATCAGCGGCGAGACCATGACCCTGATGGCCACCGACCGCTACCGCCTGGCGGCGCGCGAGCTGACCTGGAACCCCTCGTCGCCCGGTGCCGAGCTCACCGCCCTGGTCCGCGGCCGCACCCTCCACGAGGTCGCCCGCTCGCTCGCGACCGGCGGCGGCGTCGAGATCGCGCTGTCCGACGAGGACTCCGCGAACCTGATCGGCTTCGAGGCCGGCGGCCGCCGCACCACCTCCACCCTCGTCGACGGCGACTACCCGCCGGTGCGACGACTGTTCCCCGAGACCACCGCGATCACCGCCGTCGTCTCCACCGGCGCGCTGATCGACGCGGTCAAGCGCGTCTCCCTGGTCGCCGAGCGGAACACCCCCGTGCGCCTGTCGTTCTCCGAGGGCCAGGTCGCGCTCGAGGCCGGCGCCGGCGACGACGCCCAGGCCAGCGAGGTGCTCGAGGCGCGGCTCGAGGGCGAGGACCTCGTCGTCGGCTTCAACTCGGGCTTCCTGCTCGACGGCCTCGGCGCGCTCGGCAGCGAGTTCGCGCGCCTGACCTTCACCGACTCGATCAAGCCCTCGGTGATGACCGGGCAGGACTCGCTCGAGGGCGAGCCCGACAACTCCTACCGGTACCTCATCATGCCGATGCGGATCTGAGGGAGGGCGAGCTCCCTCCGTGCACCTGACCGCCCTCGAACTCACCGACTTCCGCTCCTACCGGCGGCTGCGCCTGCCCGTCCGTCCCGGCATCACCGTCATGGTGGGCCCGAACGGGCAGGGCAAGACCAACATCGTCGAGGCGCTGTGGTACCTCGCGACGCTCTCGAGCCACCGCGTCCCCCACGACGCCGCGCTCGTGCACCGCGGCGAGTCCACCGCGATCGTCCGTGCGAGCTTCGAACGCGCCGGCCGGCCCCTGCAGATCGACCTCGAGATCACCCCCGGCAAGGCGAACCGCGCCCGGCTCCAGGGGCAGAACGTCTCCCGGGCGCGCGACCTGCTCGGCGAGGTGCGGGCAGTGCTCTTCGCCCCGGAGGACCTGGGACTGGTCAAGGCCGATCCGGAGGGCAGGCGCCGCTTCCTCGACGAGCTCCTGTTCGAGATCGCGCCCCGCTTCGCGTCGATCAAGGCCGACTACGACCGGGTCCTCAAGCGGCGCGGCAACCTGCTCAAGCAGATGCGCTCGATGCGGCGGGGCGGCTCGGGGCGCGCGTCGGCGGGCTGGACCCGGCCGAGTCCGCGGCCTCCACGCTCGAGGTCTGGGACCAGCGGCTCGCCCGCCACGGCGCCGAGCCGCTGCGTGCCCGGCTCCACCTCGTGAACCGTCTGCGCCCGCACCTGGGGTACTCCTACCTGCGGGTCTCGACCGACGAGGGGGCCGAGCAGGCGCTCGACCTGCCCCCTGACCAGCGCGGCGAGGTCGCCTCCCCGGCGGACGTCCGCTACCGCTCCGACGTGCTCGACGAGCTCGGCGCCGCGCCCGGGGAGCCGCCCGGCACCCGCGAGATCCACGACGTCCTGCTCGCCCTGGTCTCCGCACGCCACGACGAGGAGATCGACCGCGGCACGAACCTCACCGGGCCGCACCGCGACGACCTCGAGATCCGCCTGCACGACTTCCCCGCGAAGGGCTACGCGAGCCACGGCGAGTCCTGGTCTCTCGCGCTCGCCCTGCGCCTGGCCAGCTACGACCTGCTGCGTCTCGAGGAGGGCGACCTCGGCGACGGCGAGCCGATTCTCATCCTCGACGACGTCTTCAGCGAGCTGGACGTGCATCGCCGCGAGCGGCTCGGCCGGATCGTCACCGACGCCTCGCAGGTGCTGATCACGACCGCGAACGACACCGACATCCCCGCCTCCCTCGACGGCGAGATCCACGTGGTCGACGTGACGCTCGGCGAGGCGGTCCCGCGCGCCGGGGGCGGGCTGCGATGAACGGCGGTGCTCCGCGCCCGAGGATCGCCAACCCCTACGGGCTCGGCACCTGGAGTGGGGCGGCGGCGGCGTCCGAGGAGCAGGCGTCCTCGCCGACGGCTCCGGCCGCCGCGCCCCCGCGGGGTGGTGCCCGCGGCGGGGACGGTGCCGAGCGGGCCCGCGGTGGAGCGCGGCCGGGCGCCGAGGGGGCTGGTGGGCCCGTCGCGTCCCGCTCCGGGGCACGGACGCCCGTCGCCCCCGGGGATCCCGACCGCGAGGAGCAGGTGCTCTACGATCCGCCGGACCTGCCGGCGCCGGCGGATCCCTTCGAGCTCGCACGCCGCACCGTCAACCGCTCCCGTGCCGCTGCCCGTGACCGCGGCCTCTTCCCGATCTCCGCGAAGACGCAGGCCAGGGACGTGCGCGACCGGTCCGGCCGGGCGCCGGGCTACTCCGGCTCGCGCCCGGACCCGCGGGATCCGCAGGGCATCGAGCTGGTGCTGAAGAAGGTGCTGGGGAACCTCGGCTGGAACGCCGGGATGAGCACCGGACGGGTGCTGGACGAGTGGGACGTGATCGTCGGGGAGCGCCTCGCGACGCACTGCCGGCCGGTCTCCTTCGAGGACGGGGTGCTCGTGGTCAGCGCCTCCTCCTCGGCGTGGGCGGCGCGGCTGCGGATGCTCACCCCTCAGCTGATCACCACCATCGAGGAGCACGTCGGCTCCCACGTCGTCTCGGAGCTGAAGGTCACCGGCCCGGCCGCCGCCGAGCGCGGCTGGAAGAAGGGTCGACGGACGGTGACCTGGCGCGGCCCCCGGGATACGTATGGCTGAGCGACGTGCTGCGAGGGACGAGCGGTAGGAGGTCAGCGGGTGGGTGGAGCCTGATCGACGTGCTGCGAGGGACGAGCGGTAGGAGGTCAGCGGGTTGATGGAGCCTGATCGGGCGTTCATCCGCCGTCATCCTCCCGGCCGCCCCTGCTACGGTGTGCTCTCGACGAGCTGATGATGCTCGCGTGCACTGGGGTCGGTGAAATTCCGAGCCGGCGGTGACAGTCCGCGACCCGAGGGCCCATGGCCCGAGGCTGACCAGGTGGAACTCCTGGACCGACGGTGAGAGTCCGGATGGGAAGCGCACGCGGTCGACGTCGCCTGGCGTACCTGCCGACCCTCCGGGCCCGGCCGGCGCCCCCGGTGACGTCGTCCCGTCTCTTCCTCTCCCTCCGGGATCGCGAGCAGCGGACGGAGGAGAGGCCATGGACCCCGGCACCACGCAGGACGCCCCGCCAAGCGACCGGCCAGGGATCACCCCCGCGGAGACCGCCGCGCGCGCCGCGCGCTCGAGATCGCCGCGGACCCCGCCGTGCCGTTCGGCCCGAACCCCCGCGTCGGTCGCGTGCTCCTCGCCGCCGACGGGACCGTCCTCGCCGAGGGCCGTCACCGCGGGGCCGGCACCGCCCACGCCGAGGCCGACGCCCTCGCCCGCGCCCGGCAGGCGCCGGGAGCCGCCGCGACTCTGCGCGGCGCGACGGCCGTGGTCACCCTCGAGCCCTGCGACCACACCGGCCGCACCGGCCCCTGCACCCAGGCGCTCCTCGAGGCCGGGATCTCCCGCGTCGTCGTCGCGAGGCAGGACCCGAACCCGCAGGCCGCGGGTGGAATCGACCGCCTGCGCGCGGCCGGGGTCGAGGTCGTCGGCGACGTTCCCGCCGATCTCGCCGCCACGGCCGCGGCCCTGAACCGCGGCTGGGAGCACGGCCTCGGCGCGTCCCGGCCGCTGGTCACGGCGAAGACCGCGCTCACTCTCGACGGCCGCGCCGCCGCCGTCGACGGCACCAGCCGATGGATCACCGGCCCCGCCGCCCGCGAGGAGGTCCACCGGTCGCGCACCACCTGCGATGCCGTCCTCGTCGGCACCGGCACCGCCCGCAGCGACCGCCCGACGCTGACGGCCCGTCGGCCGGACGGCACCCTCCACGCCCGCCAGCCGCGCGCGTCGTGGTGGGCACCTCCGAGGTGGAGGACCTCCCCGCGACAGAGGGCGCCGGGGAGGCGGCCGCACCTGCCCACCCGCGACCCGTCGGCCGCGCTCGCGACGCTCTTCGACCGCGGGATCCGGCACGTCGCCGCTCGAGGGAGGACCCACCCTCGCCGCCGCCTTCCTCCGCGCCGGGCTCGTCGACGAGCTGATCGTGCACCTCGCCCCCACTCTGCTCGGCGCCGGCCGCCCCGGCGTCGCCGACCTCGGGATCACCACCCTCGCCGAGCGGCTCGACCTGGAACTGGTCGACGTCGCCCCGCGCCCACGCCCGGCGGCGCGGCCGATCTGCGCCTCACCCTCCGCCCCCGCACCACTCCCACCCCGGCCTGACCAGGAAGGACACCACCATGTTCACCGGAATCATCGAGGAGCTCGGCACCGTCGAGGCCTTCGACCTCGGCGCCGACCCCGCCGCTCTGCGGATCCGCTCCCCGCGCGTGCTCGAGAGCATCGCCCTCGGCGACTCGATCGCCGTCAACGGTCGCTGCCTCACCGTCACCGCCGTCGTCGGGGAGACGTGGAGCGCCGACGTCATCGCCACCACTCTCGCCGCGACCACGCTCGGCACGCTCCGCCCCGGCGACCGCGTGAACCTCGAGCGCGCGTGCGGGCCGACGGCCGCCTGGACGGGCACATCGTGCAGGGCCACGTGGACGGCGTCGGCGAGATCCTCTCCCGCGACGAGCAGTCCGGCACCACCCTCTCGCGCCTGCGCCTGCCGGAGGGGCTGGCCCGCTACGTGGTGCCCAAGGGCTCCCTCGCCGTGGACGGGGTCAGCCTCACCGTCGCCGCGATCGACGGCGACGTGGTCACGATCGGCTTGATCCCCGAGACCCTCGAGCGCACCACCCTCGGCGCCCGCTCCGTCGGCGAGGGCGTGGACCTCGAGGTCGACGTGCTCGCGAAGTACGTCGAGAAGCTCACCGCCGGTCTGTTGCCCGCGCGCGCCCCGGAGGCCGTGACCGGGACGGAGCAGGGACGATGACCGGCCTGCGCCTGGATCCCGTGCCCGCCGCGATTGCGGAGATCGCCGCCGGCCGGCCCGTCGTGGTGGTGGACGACGAGGACCGCGAGAACGAGGGGGACCTTATCCTCGCCGCCGCGACCGCCACCCCCGCCCAGGTCGCCTTCGCGGTCCGGCACTCGAGCGGGTCGCTGTGCGCGCCGATGAGCGCCGAGCGGGCCGACGCCCTCGAGCCGCCGCTGATGGTCGCCGACAACGCGGACCCCTTCCGCACCGCGTACACCCTGACCGTCGACGCGGCCGAGAGGGGTCACCACCGGCATCTCCGCCGCGGACCGGGCCCGCACCCTCACCGTCCTCGCCGATCCCGCCGCAGTCCCGAGCGACCTGATCCGGCCCGGGCACGTCGCGCCGCGCGGGCGAAGGCCGGCGGGGTGCTCGAGCGGCGCGGCCACACCGAGGCCGCCGTGGACCTCACACGGATGGCAGGTCTGCCCGCGGTCGGGATGATCGTCGAGCTCGTCCACGACGACGGCACCATGCGGCGCGGCCCAGCGCTTCGCGCCTTCGCCGACCAGCACGGACTGGCCATGATCTCCATCGAGGACCTCGCCGCGCACCGGCGGGAGATCGGTGAGGCGGCGGGAGCGGCCCAGGAGCCGGTGACGGCAACGGAGTCCGACCAGGCCGCCGAGGCGCCGGCCGCCAGCCCGTCGGTCACGTCGACCAGTCCGTCGGCTCCGTCGGCCGGTCCCATGGCCGCGCCGGATCCGACCCCGCTCGAGGTCACCGAGGCGGTGCCGCGCCCTCCGCCCACGGCGCCTTCCGCGCCCTCGCCGTGCGGGAGGGGACGGCGGAGCACCTGGTGCTCGTGGCCGGGGACGTCACCGGGGAGGAGCCCGTGCTCACGCGCGTCCACTCCGAGTGCGTGACCGGTGACGTGATCGGCTCGCTGCGCTGCGACTGCGGGCCCCAGCCGCAGGAGTCCCTCGCCCGGATCTCCACCGCCGGCCGCGGCGTGCTGGTGGCGCTGCGCGGGCACGAGGGCCGCGGCATCGGCCTGGTCCAGAAGCGCGCGCCTACGCCCTGCAGGACGCGGGCCGCGACACCGTCGAGGCGAACCTCGACCTCGGACTGCCCGTGGACGAGCGCGGCTTCGCCGCGGTCCCGCGGATCCTCGAGCACCTCGGCGTCACCACGATCGACCTGCTCACCCACAACCCCGAGAAGGCCGACGCCCTGCGCGCCGGCGGCACGCGCATGCACCGGGTCCTCGACCTCGAGGCCCACCCCACTCCCGAGAACCTCGCGTATCTCACCACCAAGCGGGACCGGCTGGGCCACCACCTGACCGGGCTTCCCGCGCTCGCCACTGCCGCCACCGCCGAATCCATCACCGAACCCACCCCTGCCCCCACCCCCTCACCCACCCACGGAGGAACCCGATGAGCGGCCACGGCGCCCCCACCCCGCAGATCACCGCCCGCCCCGACGCCCGCGTCGCGATCGTCGCCGCGTCCTGGCACGAGGAGGTGATGGACGGCCTGGTCGCCGGCGCCCTGCGCGCCTGCGCCGAGGCCGGCATCGACCGGCCCACCCTGGTGCGCGTGCCCGGCTCCTTCGAGTCGCCCGTGGTCGCGGACCGCCTCGCCCGCGGCCACGAGGCCGTGATCGCCCTCGGCGTCGTCATCCGCGGCGGCACCCCGCACTTCGACTACGTCTGCTCCGCGGCGACCGACGGGCTGAACCGGGTGTCCCTCGACCACGGCGTCCCCGTCGGCTTCGGGCTCCTGACCTGCGATTCCGACGAGCAGGCGCGGGATCGGGCCGGCCTGCCCGGCTCCGTGGAGGACAAGGGGCACGAGGCGGCCGCGGCGGCGCTCGCCACCGCCGAGGTGCTCGCGGGGCTCCCGGACGCCGCCCGCTGAGCCCCGTCGCGGGACGCCCGAGAGCGGACATCCCAGGCGCGCCTGTGCCGCCTCCGGACCCCCTCGGGCGTACCCGCCCCCATCCGAGGCTCCCGGAGCGCGTTGAAGAGGCCGTCACGGAGCGTCTGGGACGGGGTCAGCGTCGCGTCGTCCACAGGAACGGGGCGTCGAATAGGCCCAGCACCCGTTCTCCGATAGAATGAGGGCGGTTCGGCCGACGTCGACCGGGGTCGAAGCGGCCCGGTCACCTCGATGCCGTCGGCCCGATCGCCGAGGCCTGCGGGTGCCGCTCGCGCGCGTGCGCGAGAAGCTCCTGCGGATCCCGCACGCGTCGGGCCGCAGGGACACCGCCGCACGGTGCCGCCGGACCACCCTCGGTCCTTCCGACCGAGGGACGACCGGACTGCGAGGAGCCACATCAGGTGAGCGACAGCGACCGCCCCATGCCCGACCAGGACCTGCCCGAGGGCACCTCGGACCCGTCACCGGGAGCGGGCGGCGCAAAGACCGGCCCCCGAGGCGGCGACGGCCCCCGCGGTCCCGGCGCCGACCACCGCGGGCGAGAAGGCGGCCCGTGCGCCCGAGCACTACGAGGCCTCGGACATCACCGTCCTCGAGGGCCTCGAGGCGGTCCGCAAGCGTCCCGGCATGTACATCGGCTCCACCGGTGAGCGCGGCCTGCACCACATGGTCCAGGAGATCGTCGACAACTCCGTGGACGAGGCGATGGCCGGCCATGGCGACACCATCGAGGTCACCCTCCTCGCCGACGGCGGCGTGCGCGTCGTCGACCACGCCCGCGGCATCCCCGTGGACATGCACCCCACCGAGAACAAGCCCGCCGTGGAGCTGGTGCTCACCGTCGCGCACGCCGGCGGCAAGTTCGGCGGCGGCGGCTACGCCGTCTCCGGCGGCCTGCACGGCGTCGGCTCCTCCGTGGTCAACGCCCTCTCCATCCGCATGGAGGTCGAGATCCGCCGCCAGGGCCACGTCTGGCGCCAGGCCTACTCCCGCGGCGTCCCCGAGGCACCGCTGGAGAAGGGCGAGGAGACCGACGAGACCGGCACCACCATCACCTTCTGGGCCGACGGCGAGATCTTCGACACGACCGTCTACGACTTCGAGACGGCGCGCAAGCGGTTCCAGCAGATGGCCTTCCTCAACAAGGGCCTGCGCATCACGCTGACCGACGAGCGCGCCGACGAGGCCGAGGAGGACCAGGAGGTCGACGTCGAGCTCGAGGCCGAGAAGGCCGAGCAGGGCGAGACCTCGGGCGGCCCCCGCACGGTCTCCTACCTCTACGAGCGCGGTCTGCAGGACTTCGTCGAGTTCATCAACTCGGCCAAGCGCGCCGAGGTGATCCACCCCGACATCATCTCCTTCGAGTCCGAGGACACGGACGCGAAGATCTCCGTCGAGGTCGCGATGCAGTGGACCGGCGCCTACACCGACTCCGTCCATACCTATGCCAACACGATCAACACCCACGAGGGCGGCACCCACGAAGAGGGCTTCCGCTCCTCGCTCACCTCGATCGTGAACCGCTACGGCCGGTCCCAGGGCCTGCTGAAGGAGAAGGACGCCAACCTCACCGGCGAGGACATCCGCGAGGGCCTCACCGCGGTGATCTCCGTGAAGCTCGGCGAGCCGCAGTTCGAGGGGCAGACCAAGACCAAGCTCGGCAACACCATCGCCCGCACCTTCATGGTCAAGGTGATGACCGACCAGCTCACCGCCTGGTTCGGGTCCCACCCGAACGAGGCCAAGGCGATCGTGCTGAAGGGCCAGGCCGCGGCGATGGCCCGCGAGGCGGCCCGGAAGGCCCGCGACGCGACCCGTCGGAAGTCCCCGCTGGAGACCGGCGGCATGCCCGGCAAAGCTGCGCGACTGCTCCTCCCGCAACCCCGCCGAGTCCGAGATCTTCATCGTCGAGGGTGACTCCGCCGGCGGCTCCGCCGTGCAGGGCCGCGACCCGCGCACCCAGGCGATCCTCCCCATCCGCGGCAAGATCCTGAACGTGGAGAAGGCGCGGCTGGACCGGGCGCTGGACAACCAGGAGGTCCGCTCGCTGATCACCGCCTTCGGCACCGGCATCGGCGAGGACTTCGACGCGACCAAGCTGCGGTACCACAAGATCATCCTGATGGCCGACGCGGACGTCGACGGCCAGCACATCTGCACCCTGCTCGCTGACGCCGCTGTTCCGCTACATGCGGCCGCTGATCGAGCTGGGCCACGTGTTCATCGCGATGCCGCCGCTGTACCGCCTGAAGTGGTCCAACGCCCCTCACGAGTACGTCTTCAGCGACGAGGAGCGCGACGAGCGCCTCGCCGCCGGGCAGTCCGCCGGGCGCCGCATCCCCAAGGACAACGGCATCCAGCGCTACAAGGGCCTCGGCGAGATGGACTGGAAGGAGCCGCAGTCCACCACCATGGACCCCGCCACCCGCACCCTCAAGCAGGTCACGGTCGACGAGGCCGCCGACGCCGACACCATCTTCTCCGTCCTGATGGGCGATGACGTCGAGTCCCGGCGCCGCTTCATCCAGGAGAACGCCAAGGACGTCCGCTTCCTCGACATCTGAGCGGGCCCCGGGGCGGCGCCGATCCCTCTCGCGCGCCCCCGGGACCCCCACGACCCACCGGCCCCACCCGAAAGGCCCTCCCCGCCATGAGCGACACCCCGAACGACCCCACCGGCCCCGAGGACGACCAGCCCTCGGCCGAGACCCCGACCCCCGCCGAGAGCGCCGGGATCGGCGGTCAGGAGATGCCCGAGGGCTCCAGCGAGCTCTCGGCCGACGAGGCCGCCTCCCGCACCGTCACGCTCGTCGACCCCCTCGACGAGGACGAGGTCGACCGCATCACCCAGGTCGACCTCAATCAGGAGATGCAGCGCTCCTATCTCGACTACGCGATGAGCGTCATCGTCTCGCGCGCCCTCCCGGACGTGCGCGACGGCCTCAAGCCCGTCCACCGCCGCATCGTCTACGCCATGTACGACGGCGGCTACCGCCCCGACCGCTCCTTCTCCAAGTGCGCGAAGGTCGTCGGCGAGGTCATGGGCAACTACCACCCCCACGGCGACTCCGCGATCTACGACGCGATGGTCCGCCTGGTCCAGCCCTGGAACATGCGCTACCCGCTGATCCTGGGCCAGGGCAACTTCGGCTCCGCCGGCGACGACGGCGCGGCCGCCCCCGGTACACCGAGTGCAAGATGGCGCCGCTGGCCCTCGAGCTGGTCCGCGACATCGAGCAGGACACCGTGGACATGCAGGGCAACTACGACAACACCGTCGACGAGCCCTCCGTCCTCCCCGCGCGCTTCCCGAACCTGCTGGTCAACGGCTCCGCCGGCATCGCCGTCGGCATGGCCACGAACATCCCGCCGCACAACCTGCGCGAGGTGGCCGACGCCGTCCAGTGGTCGCTGACGAACCACGAGGCGACCAAGCCCGAGCCGCTCGAAGCGTGCATGAAGTTCATCAAGGGCCCCGACTTCCCCTCCGGCGCGACGATCGTCGGCACCGACGGGATCGAGGACGCCTATCGCACCGGCCGCGGCTCCATCACCCAGCGCGCCGTCGTCTCCACCGAGGAGATCGGCGGCCGCATGGCGCTCGTCGTCACCGAGTACGCCCTACCAGGTCAATCCCGACAACCTCGCCCGCAAGATCGCGGAGATGGTCAAGCTCGGCAAGATCCAGGGCATCGCCGACATCACCGACGAGACCTCCGGCCGCACCGGCCAGCGCCTGGTCATCACCCTCAAGCGCGACGCCGTGGCGAAGGTGGTGCTGAACAACCTCTACAAGCACACCCAGCCGCAGGAGAACTTCTCCGCGAACATGCTCGCCCTCTCCGGCGGCGTGCCCCGCACCCTCTCGATCGACTCCTTCGTGCGCGAGTGGACGAAGCACCAGATCGACGTCATCGTGCGCCGCACGGAGTTCCGCCTGAGGAAGGCCGAGGAGCAGATCCACATCTACCGCGGCTACCTCAAGGCACTGGACGCGCTGGACGAGGTCATCGCGCTGATCCGCCGCTCCCCGGACGTCGACGAGGCCCGCACCGGGCTGATCGACCTGCTCGAGATCGACGAGATCCAGGCCAACGCCATCCTCGCGATGCAGCGCGCCGCCTGGCCGCCCTGGAGCGCCAGAAGATCGTCGAGGAGCACGACCGGCTCCAGGCCCTCATCGAGGAGTACACCGCGATCCTCGCCGACCCGGCGCGGCGGCGGCAGATCGTCTCCGAGGAGCTCGGCGAGCTGGTCGACAAGTACGGCGACGACCGTCGGACCCAGATCCTCCCCTTCCACGGCGACATGTCGATGGAGGACCTCATCCCCGAGGAGGACGTGGTCGTCACGATCACGCGCGGCGGCTACGTCAAGCGCACCCGTGAGGACCAGTACCGGGCCCAGAAGCGCGGCGGCAAGGGCGTGCGCGGCGCGTCCCTGCGCGAGGACGACGTGGTCGAGCACTTCTTCACCACGACCACCCACCGCTGGTCGCTGTTCTTCACCAACCAGGGCCGGGTCTACCGTGCCAAGGGCTACGAGTCGCCCGAGGCGCCGCGGGACGCGAAGGGCCAGCACGTCGCGAACCTGATGGCCTTCCAGCCCGACGAGCACATCGCCTCCGTCCTCGCGATCGACTCCTACGAGGACGCCGAGTACCTGGTGCTCGCCACCGAGTCCGGCCTGGTCAAGAAGACGGCGATGACCGCCTTCGACTCCAACCGCACCGGCGGCATCATCGCGATCAACCTGCGCGACGTCGACGGCATCGACGGCACCCGCCCCGACCGCGTCATCGCCGCCCGCGCCGTGAACGGCGACGACGAGCCGCTGCTCGTCTCCCGCAACGGCCAGAGCGTGCGCATGCCCGCCGCGGACGACGTCTTGCGTCCGACGGGCCGCGCCACCAGCGGCGTCACCGGCATGAAGTTCCGCCACGACGACCAGCCGCTGGCGATGGACGTGGTGCGCCCCGGCACCTTCGTGGTCACCGTGACCGACGGCGGCTTCGCCAAGCGCACCAGCATCGACGAGTACCGCCTCCAGGGCCGCGGCGGCCTCGGCATCCGGGTCGCGAAGGCGCCCGACGACCGCGGCCACCTCGCCGGCGCCGCCGTCGTCGAGGAGACCGACGAGCCGCTGGTCGTGATGGAGCGCGGCCGCGTGGTCCGCTCGAAGGTCTCCGAGGTGCCGCCGAAGGGCCGCACCACCATGGGCGTCACCTTCGCCAAGCCCGACAAGGGCGACCGCATCCTGCTGGTCACCACCGGCCCGGAGAGCGAGCTCGACGAGGACGAGGCCGAGAAGCCGGTCCTCGAGGACGCCGGCGACGACGGTGAGGGCTCCGCGGACAGCGCGGCGAGCCCCGCCTCGGCCGACGAGGCCGGAGGCGAGGAGGATGCGGAGATCTCCGACACCGCCGCCTCCGCGACCGAGGACGGGCAGGGCGATGCTCTAGGCTCTGACGAGTCCGAGACCTCGCCCGACGACGCAGACCAGAACGAGGAGTGACCCGTGAGCACCAGTGACTCCAGGACCGGCACCGGGAAGACCGACGCCGCCGAGTCCACCTCGAAGCTCCCGGCCTTCGACAGCGCCTCCTCGCCGTCGGAGCAGGGGCTCGGCTCCGGCAAGGGCTCCGCGGCCCGCGGCGCGAGCCGCGCCCGAAGAAGTCGGCACCGGCCGGAGGGGCGGAGAAGGAGCGCCGCGGCCCGCGCCGGGTGCGCCTGACCCTGGCCCGCCTGGACCCGTTCTCGGTGATGAAGCTGTCCTTCCTCGTCGCGATCGCCGTCGGCATCGCGACCGTGATCGCGGTCGTGCTGCTGTGGAACCTCGTCGAGGCGATCGGCCTGTGGGGAAAGATCGACCAGCTGGGCCGCGACCTGAACGGCGGCAACCCGCGCCCTTCATGGAGTTCTTCAGCTTCTCGAAGATGACCAGCTACGGGACCATCGTCGCGGTGGTGAACGTCGTGATCATCACCGCGCTCGGCACCCTGGGCGCCTTCCTCTACAACCTCGTCGCCGCGCCGCTGGGCGGGCTGAAGATGACCTTCACCGACGAGTGAGTCCCCGGTCGGCGGGCATGTCCTCCGCGATGCCCGCCCGCCCTGCCGGGCACTGACCCGCCCGGCCGCAGGTGACAGGCTCGCCCGCAGGGCACGGGCGACTCCATCGACGGCGCCGCGCCTCCCCGAGGCCGGCGGCGTCGTCGTGTCCGGGACCATCCGGCCCTCGCCCGGTGCCCCGACGGGCCGCCTCGGGTCGGCGCGGCCCCCTGGTGAGCACCTTTTGTGGCCCGGAGGACTCATGCGGGGGTCGCCATGAGTCGCCAGCGCAGCAAACATTGGCGAATGGCGGTCCCAAAGACCCTGGTTCGCTAGGGACGGGGGATCCGCCGGCCAGTGTCGAGCGTCGAGTGTCGGATGTCGGGTGTCGGGTGTCGGTGGTCCAGGGCGGGGTGCCGGATACCTGCCGTCCGCCCGGGGTCAGGGGCCGCTGGAGCTCGGTGACGTCGGCGACCTGGGAGTCGAGGCGGGCGAGGGTCTTCTCGGCGGGGACGGTCGCGGCGACGCCGTGCGCGCCGGCGCCCATCGAGATCCGCCGCTCGGGATCCCCGGCCAGGGACGCGTCGGCCACCACCGGCCAGGCCGTGGTCGCGCCGAAGGGCGTGATCGTGCCGCGCTCGTAGCCGGTGACCTCCTTGGCGACCTCCTTGTCCGGCATCGACAGGCGGTTCACGCCCAGCACCGCGCGCGGCTTCGGCCAGGAGATCTCCCGGTCGCCGGGCACCAGCACGAAGAGGAAGTCGCCCTCGCCACGTCGCACCACGAGGGTCTTGACGATGTCGCGGGGCTCGACGCCACGGGCCGCGGCCGCCTCGGCGAGGGAGCCGACCCTCCCGTGCCGGGTGATCTCGTGGGGCAGGCCCAGGGCCTCCAGGGCGTCGGTCGCACGCTGCTCGCTCATGAAGCCAGCGTAGGCCCCGACCCCGGGAGTGCAGTGACCGGGCACGCAGTCTCCGGGAGCGCGGCTCCATCCGGCCGTCGGGACCCTCGAGCGGCGTCCAGCCCGCCCTCTCGTACAGCGGCCGGACCGCCTCGGACACGCCTGCAGCACGATCCGCTTCGGCCTCATCGGCTCCGGGTCCTCCCGGACGTGGTCGACCAGGGCGACGCCCAGTCGTCGTCCCCTGTGCGCGGGAGCCACGATCGACTCGGCGAGCCGGGCCAAAGTGACGCCGTCGGCGGCGGACGTGAGCGCGGTCGCGCTGACCTGGGGAGCTTGCGGGCGCCGCGCTACGGTCGAGGGATGTCCGTCGCGTGTCCCGATTCCCTGCCTGCCGCTGTCGCCCCCGAGGAGTACCCGTGGCTCGGGCCGTCGGCGACCTCCGCTCTCCTGCTGGCCGACGGGGTGGTGGGTCTCGAACCGGGCGCGGACGGCGGCGGGCGGCACGACGACGGCGCGTACGACGGCGGATCGGCCGGGGACGGCCTGCACCACGCCGGTCGGGAGGCCGACCGCGTCGCCCGGGCGCGTCCGGCCGAGGACCAGGACCGCCCGTTCGTGGACCGCCGGGAGATCGAGCGGGCCCTCGCCGCCGCGGGCGCCGCGCCGCTGGCCGAACGGACCCTGGTCCTCGCCGTCGGCTCCAACCAGACTCCCCGGACCATCGCGCGGAAGTACCGACGTGCGGTGCGCGAGCTCGACGTGACCACGCCCTTCGTGCGGCGCACCGTGCACGGCCTCGCCGTCGGCCATGTCGCGCGGGCCGCCGCTCCCGGCTATGTGCCCGCCGCGCCCTATCGCGCGGACGGGGAGCGGATGGAGCTGGTCGCGACCTGGTTCGACGAGGAACAGCTGGCTGTCGTCGATCGGACCGAGCCGAACTACGACCGGGCGCGGCTCGGCGCGGCGGACGTCCCGCTCCTGCTCGCGACGGGTGAGCGTCCGGAGCATGTGGACGTCTACGCCTCGCGATGGGGCGTGCTGGCCCGCGACGGGGTGCCGATCCCGCTGCGGCACCGGCGCGAGGAGCTGTTCGACGAGCTCCAGGGACTCACCGGCGAGACGCGCCTGATCGGCGACGCGGCGGAGGTCTGCGGCCGGCTCGCCGCGCGGCCCGACCTGGTGCACGACCTCGCCCTCGAGCACGGGCTCGTCGCCGCCGACGGGTCGCCGAGGTCCTGAGCTCCGGTCGAGTCCGGCAGTGCGGGGACAGGGGGCGGCAGAGGCCTCACGACGATCATTCGTTAGCTAGGCTACGTAATGACGGGTCTCTCGCCGACCCGTGATCCCTCGAGGACAGGAGCACCTCCGATGACCGCTCTCTGGTGGGTGCGCGACGACCTGCGGTCGCACGACAATCCCGCGCTCGCCGCCGCGGCGGAGGACGGCGACGTGATCGCCGTGCACGTCGACGAGCGCATCGAGGGTGTGCGGGAACCGGGCCGGGCGACCCTGTGGTGGTCGCGCACCACTCGCTGACGCGCCTCGGCGGCGCGGCGCGCGCACAGGGCGTCCCACTGGTGCTCGTCAGCGGGGACCCCGAGGAGCTGATCCCCCAGCTGGTGCGCGACAGCGGCGCCGACTCCGTGCTGTGGAACCGCCGGTACCACGCCCCCGCAGGGCCGTGGATGCTCGGCTGAAGAGCGCGTTGCGCGAGCAGGGCCTGCGGGCGGAGAGCTTCGACGGCTATCTGCGCGCACGAGCCCTGGACGATCACCACGCAGTCCGGCGACCCGTACAAGGTGTACTCGGCCTTCGCCCGCGCCTGCGGTGAAGCGGGCCCGCCCCGCGCCGCCGACGGTCTCCCGCCGCGTCTGAGCGGACCGCCCGACGGAGTGCGCGCCGGCGGGCACGAGATGCGCACCTGGCTCCGCGAGGAGCACCTCGAGCGGGTCCTCGACCGTCGGGGCTGGATCCCGACGTCGCCGGACTGGGCGGGTGGGTCGCGCGAAGCCTGGTCCCCGGGGAGCAGGGCGCCCGGCGCCGTCTCGAGGACCTCGACGGGGTGCTGGGCGCGTACGCGGAGGACCGGGAACGGCCTGCCACAGACGGGACCACCCGTCTGTCCCCGCATCTGCGCTTCGGCGAGGTCTCGCCCCACGAGGTGTGGCATCGGAGCGTGGAGTGCGGCCGCGGCACGGGCCCGGAGTCCTTCCGGAGGGAGCCGCTGTGGCGGGAGTTCGCCTGGCACCGGCTGTTCCACCTGCCGGATCTCGCGACCCGCAACGTCCGCCGGCAGTTCGACCGCTTCGACTGGCGGGAGGACTCGAAGGAGCTCCGCGCCTGGCGGCGGGGACGCACCGGCATCGACCTCGTCGACGCCGGGATGCGAGAGCTCTGGGAGACCGGGTGGATGCACAACCGGGTGCGGCTCGTGACCGGCTCCTTCCTCACCAAGAATCTCCGGCGGCGACTGGCGGCGCGGAGAGGAGTGGTTCTGGGACACGCTGGTGGACGCCGACGAGGCCTCGAACCCGTTCAACTGGCAGTGGGTGGCGGGTAGCGGGGACGACGCCGCGCCGTACTTCCGCGTGTTCAACCCTGCCCGGCAAAGAGGAGCGCTTCGACCCCGACGGCGACTACGTGCGACGGTGGGTGCCCGAGATCGGCACCGAGCGTCGGGACGACCCGATCGTGGACCTGCGCGCCTCGCGGCGAGACGCACTGGCCGCCTACGAGGAGGTCAGGGGCTCGCCGGCATCCTGAGCATCACACCACGGTGAACTGCACGGTGTGCCAGCCGCTCGCACCGTTCGGGGCCGGATCCGCCCGCTCCTCGGTCTGCACCTCGCCCTCGCCGTCGGTGGCCCGCACCGAGACCGAGTGGTCTCCGGGCTCCGCGTCCTCCCAGCGCAGTGACCACTGCGTCCAGGTGTCGGCGGAGACGTCGGCGCCGAGCTCGGCCTCCCGCCAGTCGCCGTCGTCGATCCGCACCTCGACCGCCGCGATGCCGCGCTCGCTGCGCCCAGGCGGTGCCCCCGAGCGTGACGGCGCCCTCCGCGTCGGGGGCGAGCTCGGCGAAGGAGCGTGGCACGTCGATGCGGGAGGCGATCTTGATCGGGCCGCGCTCCGACCAGCCGCGGGTGGTCCAGTAGGCGGTGTCGTCCGCGAAGCGGGTGACCTTCAGCTCCGTGAGCCACTTGGTCGCCGAGACGTAGCCGTACAGGCCCGGCACCACCATCCGCACCGGATAGCCGTGCTCGGCCGGCGCTGGCGCCCGTTCATGCCCACGGCGAGCAGGGAGTCGCGGGAGTCCGTGAGCGCCTCGAGCGGGGTGGAGGCGGTGAAGCCGTCGATCGAGCGGGAGAGGACCATGTCCGCGCCGTCCTGCACCCCGGCCCGCTCCAGCAGGGTGCGCACGGGCACGCCGAGCCAGGTCGCGTTCCCGGCCAGGTCGCCGCCGACGGTGTTGGAGACGCAGGTCAGCGTCACATGGGTCTTGGTCATCGGCTCCTCGAGCAGTGCGGCGAGGTCAACCTCGAGCTCCCGGTCGACCAGGCCGTGGATCCGCGGCGTCCACGTGCCGGGGTCCACGTTCGGCACCGCGAGGGCGGTGTCGATCCGGTAGAAGTCGTCGTTCGGGGTGACGAAGGGCGGCATGCCCGCGAGGTCCACCTGGGCGCCGGCGGGGATCGGGGCGGCGGACTCCCGCGGCGCGGGCGAGACGAAGCGGGCGACCTGGCGGGCCCGTTCGCGGCCGGCGTTCACCCCGCGCGCCCCGGCGGCGACGACCACGGCGAGCACGCCCACCAGGCCGACGCCGACCAGCGAACGGCGGCGCGGCCATGCGGCGTCCGGCGCGCCCGTCGGCTCCGACGAGGCCGTCGGCTCCGCCCCGGTCGTGCCGCGCACGGCCCGTCTCAGGAGCGAAGAGGGTCGGCACGGCGACGAGGGTGCCGAGCAGGGTGGGGAGCACGTCGAGCGGGGTGTTCTGGGCCCGCGTGAGCACGACGGCCATCGCGAACAGGCCGAGCCCCGTCAGCGCCGCGGCGGCGGGCACGGGGCGGGAGCTCGCCAGATGCCCGATCATCGCCGTGATGAGGGCGTACACCACGAACATCGAGGCGAACAGGATGAGCTTGTCCCAGGTGCCGAACAGCCCGATGACGAGGTCCTTCACCGCCGGCGGGACGATGTCCACGACGCCTCCGCCGACGGCGACGAAGGGGGCGGAGGAGGAGCCGAAGGCCAGGGAGACGAGCTCCGCGACGGCGACCAGCACGAGCCCGGCGACCACGCCGACCAGCGCCGACCAGCGGCCCGGGGCACGCTCCGGGCGGTGCGCCGGCGCTGGACCCGACCCTCTCCGAGGCCCGGCCGTACCGTCCTCGCGCTCCCCGTCGGTCGCCGGGGCCCCGCGCCCGCTCATGTCAGCTCTCCCTGCGCCATCGGGGCCATGGTGGGCTGGTCCGAGCCGCCGGCGGGCTCCACGGTCAGGCCGACGACGACGCCCTCCGGGATCGCGCCGGGATGCATCATCGCGGCGGACGGGTCCTCGAGCGACCCGGCGCTGGTGATCTCGTCGCCCTCGATCATCCACACCTGGTAGGCCCGGTCGGCGGGGAGCGCTGCGAGCCCGTCGGGCTGGATGATCATCGCCTGCTGGTCGCGGGAGTACATCAGCTCCAGCGAGCCGCCGTCGCCGACGGGGACGGAGAGCTGGGAGGCGTCGTCCGCGGCCAGGAGGGTCGAGAGCATCTCCCGCTCCTCTTGCGCCGCGGCCTGCTGCGACTCCATCGCCTCGATGGTCGCCTCCGCCTCCCGCGCGCGGCGCGCTCGGAGCCCCACAGGCCGAGGCCCCCGATCGTGGTGAGCAGCAGGGCGGCGGCCGCCGCGGCCGTCCACCGGGTGCGGCGCACGCTTGCGCGATAGCGGTCCAGCGGGACGACGCGTCCCGTCGATTCCTCGGGCTCCTTCGACGTCTCAGCGTCCTCCGACGTCCGCGGGCCCGTGGTCTCCTCGGGTCGCGTCGGCGCCGGGGCGCCCGTCGGACCGGGATCCTGCCTCGCCCCCGGGGTCGGCGTCGCCTCCGGGGAGCCGGTGCTCTCCGTCGGCTCGTCGTCGCGCGGATCCGCCTGCTCGTCCTCCGGCGGCGGGGAGAGCTGGCGGGTGGTCGCGATGCGGGCCATCACGGCGGACCTCAGCGCGGCCGGGGAGCGATCGGGGGCAGGCTCGCGGCGAGCTCGCCCGCGGTCTCCTCGAAGGCGCGGGCCTCGGCGGCGGCCTCGGGGTCCTCGGCGAGATAGCGGCGCATCCGCTCGCGCTCGTCGGCGTCCAGGGCGTTCAACGCCCAGGCGCCGGTCATGGTGTGCTTCTGCTCGTTCACGAGGTCACCCCCAGCCTGTCGCGCGCGACGATCATGCCGTCGCGGATCCGAGTCTTCGCCGTCCCGACGGGGATGTCGAGCGGCGCGGCGACCTCGCGATGGGTGCGGCCGCCGAAATAGGCGAGGCGGATCGCCTCGGACTGCGCCGTGGTCAGCGCCTTCATCGCGGCGCGCACGCGTGCGCTCTCGACCCTCATGATCCCCTCCTCCTGCACGTCGACCACCTGCTTTGCTCGAGCGTGAGCAGACCGTCCTCCGAGTCCCTGCGCCGCGCCGCCTCGCTCGAGCGGACCGTGTCCACGGCGCGTCGGTGCGCGATGGTGCACAGCCAGCCGTGCGCCGATCCGCGTCGGGCGTCGAACCGTGTGGCCTGCCGCCACACCTCCACGTACACCTCCTGCAAGACCTCCTCGCTCATCGCGACATCCCGCACCACGCGCCTGATCAGCGCGAACAGCCGCGGTGCGGTCTGGTCGTAGAGGCGGGAGAAGGCGTCCTCGTCCCCGAGCGCGGCGCGGTGCAGCGGCTCGGCGGGGTCGTCCGACGGGGGCCGCATCGCGTGCGGCCCCGGATCGACGGAGGACGCGTCGCCGAGCAGCGGGCGCGGCCCGGCGCTCTCGGGCGGCGGGTGCTCGGGCTCGGAGGGGGTGGGCTCGGGGGGCATGGAGCTCCTTCGGGGAGGGGGCCGAGGGGGCCGGGCCGGGCGATCAGCTCGCCCCGCCCCCTCGGGCCGACAGTGCAGTCTGCTCCGCTCAGTCCTGCTCCGCCATCGACGGCGGCATCAGGACGGTATCGATCAGGTACACGGTCGCGTTCTGGGTCGTGACGCCGCCGCAGATCACGGTCGCGCCGTCCACCATCAGCTCGTCGCCCTCGCCGGTGACCTCGACCTCCTCGCCCTGCACCGTGGTGTGGGTGCCGGCGATCTCGTCGGGCGAGAGCTGTCCGGGCACGACGTGGTAGGTGAGCACGCCGCTCAGCGCGTCGGAGTCCTCGGCCAGGGCGCTGAGGTCCTCCTCGGGGATCGCGGCGAAGGCGTCGTCGACCGGGGCGAAGACGGTGAACTCGTCGCCGTCGAGCGTGTCGGCCAGATCCACCTCGGGGTTCAGCTCACCGGAGACGGCCGAGGTCAGGGTGGTGAGCATCGGGTTGTTCGAGGCGGCGACGCTGACGGGATCCTGCGCCATGCCCTCCACGGAGCCGGCGCCGTCCGGCACCATCGCGGCGTAGTCCGCGCGACCCGCGCCGACGAGGTCCGCGGCGGGGTCTGCGGCCATGTCGCCGCCGCCGTCGGAGGCCATCCCGCTGTCCGCGGGCTCTTCCTGGCCGGCGGCGGGCTGGTCCTCCGCGGCAGGGGAGGCGTCCTCTCCCATCCCGCCGGAGCAGGCGCTCATCAGGGCGACGGTCGCAGCGAGCGCCCCGAGGCGGGGAAGCATTGTCCGAGTGGTCATGACGATCTCCTTCGTGGTGCTGCGATCGTCCTCGAGAGGTCCGAGGGCGGGACGCCCCGGGAGGGGAATCACGTGAGGAGTTCGGAGCCGCGACCCCGGCGGATGGGAGGAGATCGTCACTGGGTCGCCCGGCCGGTGCGCCGCGCCGCGCCGGGAGGGGTGTGACCTCGCGAACAACCGACCGGACCGGTTGGACTCCGCGGGCAGGCTCGGGGTAGCGTTGTGCGTCGGCGGAGATCCCCGGGAGCCCTCCCGAGATCGCCCTGCACGGGCCTATAGCTCAGTCGGTTAGAGCGCTGTCCTGATAAGACAGAGGTCGCTGGTTCAAGTCCAGCTAGGCCCACTTCGAGGATCGGAGGAACTCATGAAGAAGTTCATCACGACCACCGCTGTCGTGCTCACCACGGCTGTCGCGGGGATCCTCACCTGGCGGAAGGTCGAGTCCGACCGGATCCGCAACGATCTGTGGAACGAGGCGGAGCGCGTCTCCGTCGAGCAGGACATGGCGGCGCAGAAGCAGGCGCAAGCACTCCTGATCCGCACCGGTGCCGCAGGAAGTACGATCGGCACCAGCCACGGGGACTTAGCTCAGTTGGTAGAGCGGTAGCTTTGCAAGCTTCAGGTCAGGGGTTCGACCCCCTAGTCTCCACCAGGCAGGACAGACGAAGGCCCCTCCCCCGGGAGGGGCCTTCTGCGTGTCCGGTCGTGTCCGCACCGCCGTCGACTCGGGCCGGCCTCACTCCCGCGCCGTCGTCTCCGCGACCGTCCCGTCGACGCCCACGAGCGTGACGAGGTCGTCGTCGCCGAGACGGGCCCCGGGCGGGACCTGCGCATCGTCCTGCACGAGACAGCCGCGCAGACGGGCTCCGGCACCCACGTGCGCACCGTCGAGGACGACGCACTCCACCAGCTCGGCACCGGCCTCGACGACCGCGCCGGGACTGATCACGCCGCGGGTCACGCCGCCGGCCACGTCGCTGCCCTGGGCGAGCAGGGAGGTGCTCACCGCGGCGCCGTCCCGGACGCGGGCGGGCAGCAGCTGAGGTTGGGCGGAGAAGATCGGCCAGTCGGGATCGTCGAGGGTCACGCCGTCGCCGTCGAGCAGGTGCATGTGCGCCGCCCAGTACGAGGCGAGGGTGCCGATGTCTCTCCAGTACCCCTCGAGGCGGTGCTCGACGGTCCGGTGCCGCTCGACGAAGTGGGGGATGAGGTCGTCGCCCCAGTCCTGCGGCTCGCCGACCCGCTCCGGCAGAGTCCTCAGGGCCTCGAGCGGCGCGGGGGCGTCGAAGCAGAAGATCTCGGTGGCGACGAGATCTGTGGGCGGGTCCTCCGGCTTGTACCAGAACTCCTCGACGATGCCGCCCTCCCCGGTGCGCACCACGCCGTGGCGGGAGGCGTCCTGCGGGAGGCGGGTGGTGACCATGGTGAGCTCGGCGTCGGCGGCCGCGTGCGTGTCCAGCACGTCCAGCAGATCGATCGTGTAGAGGTGATCGGCGCTGAGCACCAGCACGATCTCCGGGGCGAACTCGGCGATGAGCTCCTTCTGCCTCCACAGGGTGTCGCTGTTGCCGGTGGCGAAGCCTTCGCCCTCGGCGCCCTCGAAGGGGGTGAGGGTGCGCGACCCGTCGTGGGTGCGGTCGAGGTCCCAGGGCCGGCCGGCCGACAGGTGCTCGTTCAGCGAGTGCGGGAGATACTGCTCGACCACCCACACCGCCCTGAGGTGGCTGTTGGCGAGATTGGACAGGGCGATGTCGATCAGCCGGTAGGAGCCGCCCACGCGGAGGGCGGGCTTGGCCTGCTCGTCGGTGAGCGCTCCCATCCGGGAGCCCTGTCCGCCGGCGAGGACGATTGCGAGGGTGCGGGGGATGCGCATACGGGCCAGGGTACGGCCGTGACGCGCGAGGGGGGAGTGGACCGACCGGCGGGTCCAGCCCGTCGGCCGCCCCGCCGAGACGCCGCCGGTCCGCGATCCGGTCGTGCGGAGTCCGTGGCCGCGCCCCCTCCCGTTCCGGTGGACGGTCGGCTAGATTCTCCATGCATGACACTCGACCCCGTCATCCGTCTCCGACTCTCGACGATGATGTTCCTGGAGTTCTTCGTGTGGGGCGCCTGGTTCGTCACGCTCGGCACGTACCTCGCCGCGGATCTCGGTGCGAGCGGCGACCAGATCGCCCTGGCCTTCCTCACCCAGTCCCTCGGCGCGATCCTCGCCCCCTTCATCGTGGGACTGATCGCGGACCGCTGGTTCGCCGCGCGCCGCATCCTCGGCGTGCCGCACCTGTTCAGCGCCGTGATGCTCTTCCTCGCCGGCCGGCAGGGCGAGTTCGGGGCGTTCTTCGTGTTCGCGGCGCTGGCGATGATCTCGTTCATGCCGACGCTCGCGCTTGCGAACTCGATCTCCTTCCGCCGCCTGACCAGCCCCGAGCGACAGTTCCCGGCGATCCGCGTGTTCGGCACCATCGGCTGGATCGTGGCGGGACTCCTCATCGGCTGGCTCGGTTGGGAGGCCGGGGGAGCGCTCGAGAACACCTTCGTCATGGCCGCGATCGGCTCGGCGCCGCTGGGCGTCTACGCCTTCACCCTCCCGCACACCCCGCCGGAGACGACGGGGGAGCGCGTCACCGTGCGCGACGTGCTGGGCCTGGACGCCCTCGCGCCGCTGAAGTCCCGCTCCTACCTGGTGTTCTTCCTCGCCTCGATCCTGATCTGCATCCCGCTGGCGTTCTACTACAACTTCACCAACCTCTACCTCAACGAGATCGGGGTGCAGTCCGCGGCGGCCGTGCAGTCCCTCGGCCAGGTCTCCGAGGCGCTGTTCCTGCTGGTCATGCCGCTGATGCTGAGGAAGCTCGGCGTGAAGTGGACGCCGCTGATCGGCATGCTCGCCTGGGCGCCGCGCTACGCCCTGTTCGCGTTCGGGGACGCCGGCTCCCTGCTGTGGCTGGTGATCATCGGCCTCGTCGCCGCACGGGGTCTGCTACGACTTCTTCTTCGTCGCCGGGCAGATCTTTACCGACCGCTTCGCCCCGAAGCACGTGCGCGCGCCGCCCAGGGGTTGATCTCGCTCGCGACCTACGGCGTCGGCCTGCTGATCGGCTCCCTGATCTCCGGCCCCATCGTCGACGCCTTCCTCGCGGCCGACGGCGCCCACGACTGGCGCACCATCTGGCTCATCCCGGCGGCGCTCGCCGTCGGCGTCGCGCTGTTCTTCGCCGCGCTCTTCCGGGAGCGGGAGACGGTCGAGGCGGCGGAGGTGCCGCAGGGGGCCTGAGGGCCGCCCTGCACGATCCCCTTCCTACACCGTCCGCAGCGAGCTGAACAGCAGGTTGGTCTGCGTGGTGCGGACGCCTGGGATCGCCCGGACCCGCTCCAGCACGAGGTCGAACTCGGCGAGGTTCCGAGCCCGGATCTGCGAGCACCAGGTCCCAGGTGCCGGTGGTGGAGTGTAACTGCTCGAGCTCGGGATAGCCGCGCGCCTCCCGCACGATCTCGGGGTCGCGGCTGTTCTCGGTCGCGACCAGCATCACGCCCTGGACCGAGTCGTGCTCGATGTCGCCGCTGACCCGGATCGTGAACCCCTCGATCACGCCGTTGTCCACGAGGCGGTCGATCCGCGAGGTGACGGTGGAGCGGTTCACCCCGAGCTCGCGGGCGAGGACGGCCACCGGGGTGCGGCTGTTCGCGCGGAGGAGGGCGATGAGGCGGTAGTCGAGATCGTCGAGCACGCAGACAGCCTAATACCGCCCAGCAGATTGCTCCTCATGATGCCGTTCTGCCCGGCATCTCGATCATTGCGACGCCGCATCGCCGCCTCCTAGAGTCTCTGTCGGCCCAGGTGAGGGCGTGATTCCGGGAGCTCCTCCCGCAGTGAGATCAAGGTGGTGAGAAGTGCTCGACGTGTCCGTCCTGCCCGCTTTCCTGCTGGCCGTCACGGTCATCCTCGTGACTCCCGGACCGGACATGGCGTTCATGGTCGCCACCGGCATCAACCAGGGCAGGCGCGCCGCCGTCCAGGGCGCCTTCGGGGTCACCTCGGCGATGACGATCTGGGTGCTCGTCGCGGCGACGGGTCTCGGCGTCGCCCTGACCCAGTCGCTGGCCGCGCTGGACGCGATCCGGCTAGCCGGCGCCGGCTATCTGGCCTTCCTCGCGGTCACGACCTGGCGCCGGGCCGGCGCCCCGCTCGCGGAGGCCTCGGTCGTGCCGAACGTCTTCCGCCGCGGCTTCGTCGTCAACATCACCAACCCCAAGATCGCGCTGTTCTTCGTCGCCTTCCTGCCCCAGTTCCTGGGCACGACGGGCGGCTCCGGGGAGAACCCCTTCGCGCAGATCCTCATGCTGGGCCTGCTGCTGCAGCTGACCGGCCTGCTCACCGATCTCGCGATCGGCGGCCGCCGCGGGGCTCTTCCGCGACGCCGTGCTCAGCCGGCCGCGCGTGCGCTACCTGCTCGACGGCGCGGCCGGCACCGTCTACGGCGCCCTCGCGGTGATGCTCGTGCTCGGGGTCGTGCACGGCTAGACCCGCGCCGCCGGTCGGCGAGAGACTGGACGCATGACCACCGCCGAACAGCACAGCACCACCCCTCGCACGGCTCTCGTCACCGGCGCGACCAGCGGGATCGGCCGCGAGGTCGCCCTGCGGCTCGCCGAGCTCGGCTGGAGGGTGATCGCCGTCGGCCGCGACCGCGAGGCCCTCGGGCGACTCGAGGAGGCCTCCGCGCTGATCACCCCGCGCGCCGCGGACCTGCTCACGGGCGACCTCGCCGCGCTCATGCCCGACCGCGTGGACGCCCTGGTCCACGCCGCCGGGATCTCCCCGTCGACCCGGGTCGAGGACACGGCCGATGCGGACTGGGAACGGGTCTTCGCCCTCAACGTCACCGCCGGTGCGGCGCTCGTCCGGCACGCCCTGCCGGCCCTGCGCGACGCGCGCGGCACCGTGGTGCTCGTGAACTCGGGCGCCGGCACCGCCGCCCGTCCCCGCAATGCCCCGTACGCCGCGAGCAAGCACGCGCTCCGGGCGCTCGCGAACGGCCTGCGCGCCGAGGAGGAGGGGAACGGAGTGCGGGTCTCGACCGTGTACCCCGGCCCCACGGACACCCCGATGTTCGGAGGGGACGTCGACCGGGGCGAGCTGATCCGCCCCTCCTCCGTCGCGAGAGCGGTGGTCATGGCCATCACCGCGAGCGAGGACGTGCGACTCACGGACATCCACGTCCGACCCCGCCGCGAGCTGACCTGGTGAGCAGGCCGACGGCCCCGGGGCCGGTGCGCTCCGCGCGGTCCCGGGGTTGTCGTGCGTCGTGGCGGAGGTGCGTGACAACTCCCGGGCCTCGGCGCCGTTCCGGCTGTGCGCGAGGTTCGAGAATGGGGTGCGGATCGGGGATCCGGACTGGCCGGCCTGGGCGCCCGACGAGCTCCGAGGGATCCCGGGACCGCCCTGACCGGCGCGTTCGATCGACCCGGTCCGGCGACGTCTCCGAGCCGGTCCCTGCGCCCAGTCCCCGTCTGCTCAGCTCCCGTCGGCCGACTGCGCCTGCGGGCTGCGCCGGCCCCTGCGGCTCCGAGGGTGCGTGCCGCTCGAGGAACTCGAGCATCGCCACCCGGTCCACTCCGGTGAAGGTGCCCGTCGGCATCGCGGCGAGCAGCGAGGCGTGCAGTCGCGCGACCGGCCACACCGAGCCGTGCCAGCGCTCGACCAGCTCGGGCGCGGGGCGCCGGCGACAGTCCGGGTCGGGGCGCTCGAGGAGTGGCGCACGCTCGTCTCTCGGCCCCGGAACCACTTCGTGTGCGCGAAGTCGGTGCCCACCGAGATGGAGAACTCCCCGCCGGAGCCGGACTCGATGCGGGAGGTGCACCAGTAGGTGCCGCCGGGCTTGTCGGTGTACTGGCTGTACTGCCGCATCCGGTCCTCGGAGCGGAACACCCGCCTCGCGCTCCACCAGCGGCACACCAGTCGCCCCTCCACCGCGCCGAGCGCATCGGTGGGGAAGCGGACGTGGTCGTTCTGGTAGGCCTTCACGATCGCGCCCGAGGAGTGCACCTTGAGGAAGTGCACCGGGATGTCGAGGTGATGGGTGGCGAGGTTCGTGAAGCGGTGCGCGGCCAGCTCGTAGGTGACGGCGAACTCGTCGCGCAGATCCTCGACCGACAGCTCCCGGCGCGCCTTCGCCCGCGCAGGAGCTCGCTCGCCCCCGCCTCCGGCACCAGCATCGCCGCGGCCAGATAGTTCACCTCCACCCGCTGGCGCAGCGACTCCCCGTAGTCGGCCGGCTCGCCCATCCCCAGCACGTGCGCGGCCAGGGCCTGCGGCACCGTGGTGCGGGGGTCGGCGGCATCGCGCCCGAGCGGCAGGTAGATCCGCATCGAGGACGCATCGGTGATCGAGCGGGCCGAGTGGGGGAGGTCCGGCACCGAGTGGAGGGAGAAGCCGAGCTCCTCGGCCAGCAGCGAGACCTTGCGGTGCGAGAGCGGGCCGCCGCTGTGCCCGATCCGGGCCAGCGGCTCCCGCGCCGTCTCCTCGAGGGCGGGGTAGTAGTTGCCGGCCTCGGACTGCTCCTGGCGCGGCTGTCCGTTGACGCGCCGTGCCTCCTCCGGGGTCGCGGCCCGCCGCTCGTGCAGGCGCCGCGGCTCCTCGTGCAGGGTCAGGATCGTCTCGATCGCCGCGTCGGAGAGGGTCTTGCGCACGGGCAGGTCCGGTAGGCCGAGCCCCTGGTAGAGGGCTCCGGCCTGCGCCTTCTCGAGCGCGATCTCGAGCGCCGCCCGGCGCGACGGGGGCTCGGGGTCCAGCAGGTCCTCGACCCCCACCTCGAGCACGCGCGCGATCCGGCGCAGCTCCCCGAGGCGCGACTCGCGCTTGCCGTTCTCGATCACGGACAGCTGCGAGGGTGCGCGGTCCAGGGCCGTGGCGAGCTCGGCGAGGGAGAGGCCGCGTGCGGTGCGCGCGGCACGGATCCGTCGGCCGATGAGCGGCGGGTCGACCTCGTCGTCGGGATCGGGCGCGAGCGCTCCGGGAGCAGGTGCGCCGGGGGCGCCGGTGCTGGAGCCGGCGCTGGCGGCGGGCCGTCGTGCGGCGTCGTCGGGACGTCGGCCGGAGGTGCGGGGCTGAGCGGTCATGCGGGCCACAGTGACACAGATTACTTCTGAAGAACAGAAATATCGCGGAAGTTCTTCGCTATCGGACCTTCTGAGGGGGTTGCGGAGCGGCAAGAGTGTGACCACTCGACGAAGTTCGTCGAGGACGGCGACCCCACCGGCCGCCGGACGAGCCCGAGGAGCCGATGATGACCACCCCGACCCCCTCCGCCCCGCGCGCGCCACCCGCCCCGGGGACCCGACCATGACCGCCGAGGAGCTCGCCCGCGACTGGGAGATCGACCCGCGCTGGGCGGGGGTCCGCCGCGACCACAGCGCCGAGGACGTCCTCTCCCTCACCGGCCCCGTCCGCGAGGAGCACACCCTCGCACGCCGCGGCGCCGAGCGCCTCTGGGAGTTGATCCGCGAGAACGACGAGGACCCCGGCTCCTGGATCTCCGCCCTCGGCGCGCTCACCGGCAACCAGGCCGTCCAGCAGGTCCGCGCCGGGCTGAAGGCGATCTACCTCTCCGGCTGGCAGGTCGCGGCCGACGCCAACCTCTCCGGCCAGACCTATCCCGACCAGTCGCTCTACCCCGCCAACTCCGTCCCCTCCGTGGTGCGCCGGATCAACAACGCGCCGCTGCGCGCCGGACAGATCGAGTTCGCCGAGACCGGCACCACCAGCCGCGACTGGCAGGCGCCGATCGTCGCCGACGCCGAGGCCGGCTTCGGAGGCGCCCTGAACGCCTACGAGCTGATGCGCTCGATGATCGAGGCGGGCGCCGCGGGCGTGCACTGGGAGGACCAGCTGGCGAGCGAGAAGAAGTGCGGCCACCTGGGCGGGAAGGTGCTCATCCCGACCTCCCAGCACGTGCGCACCCTGAACGCCGCCCGTCTTGCCGCGGACGTCTCCGGCACCCCGACGGTGATCATCGCGCGCACCGACGCGCTCGCCGCGACCCTGTTGACCAGCGACGTCGACGAGCGTGACCGGCCGTTCCTCACCGGGGAGCGCACCGCGGAGGGCTTCTACGAGGTCACCCCCGGGATCGAGCCCGTCATCGCACGAGGTCTGGCCTATGCGGAGTACGCGGATCTGCTGTGGGTCGAGTCCTCCACCCCGGACCTCGAGCTCGCCCGCCGCTTCGCCGAGGCGATCCACGCGCGGTTCCCGGACCAGAAGCTGGCCTACAACTGCTCGCCGAGCTTCAACTGGAAGCGTCACCTGGACGATGCGCAGATCGCCCGCTTCCAGCGCGAGCTCGCCGCGATGGGCTACGCCTTCCAGTTCATCACTCTGGCCGGCTTCCACTCCCTGAACCACGCCATGTTCGAGCTGGCCAGCGGCTACCGCGACCGGCAGATGAGCGCCTTCGTCGAGTCGCAGGAGGCGGAGTTCGCCTCCGCCGAGCACGGATTCACCGCCCACCGTCACCAGGCCGAGGTGGGGACCGGCTACTTCGACCGGGTCGCCACCGCCCTGAATCCCACCTCTTCCACGCTCGCGCTCGCGGGCTCCACCGAGACGGCCCAGTTCCACTGAGCGCCGTCGGCCCCGTCCCCGGGGCCGCGAGCGGAGACCCCGCCGCCCCCGGGCGAAGAACCAGCGTCCACCTGACCCGTCCCCTCGGCCCGCCACCCCGCGCCGGACCCCTTCGACCCTCCTGACCAGCCACGTGTCCCGGAAGGACCTCGCCATGACCCTCATCGACTACCGCCGCCCCCTCTCCGAGCGGCGCCCCGCCGCCGGCACCTCGACCGATCCGTCGGCCCCTGACCGCAGCACCCCGCGCGGGCGCCTCGAGGTCGTCGGCCCCCTGGGGCCCCGCTTCGAGGAGATCCTCACCCCCGAGGCGCTCGACTTCCTCGCCCTGCTGCACGACCGCTTCGCGAGCCGACGCACCGAGTCGCTCACCGCCCGCACCCTGCGCCGGGAGTCCATCGCGGGCGGGGCCATGTTCGACTTCCTCCCCGCCACCCGTGCGATCCGCGAGGACCGCAGCTGGCGCGTCGCCGGCCCCGGGCCGGGCCTCGAGGACCGGCGCGTCGAGATCACCGGCCCCACCGACCGGAAGATGACGATCAACGCCTTGAACTCGGGGGCGAGGGTGTGGCTCGCCGACCACGAGGACGCGCTGAGCCCCACCTGGGACGCGGTCATCGACGGTCAGCTGAACCTGCACGACGCGATCCGTCGGCAGATCGACTTCACCGGCGAGAACGGCAAGGAGTACCGCCTGGCCGAGGAGACGGCGACGATCGTGTTCCGGCCCCGCGGCTGGCACCTGCCCGAGCAAAGCATCTGCGCTGGGTGCGGGCCGACGGCCGCTCGATGCGGGCCTCCGCCTCGCTGGTCGACGCGGGGCTGTACCTCTTCCACAACGCGCGCGAGCTGATCGAGCGCGGCTCCGGCCCCTACCTCTACCTGCCCAAGCTCGAGTCCCATCTCGAGGCGCGGCTGTGGGACGAGGTGTTCACGATCGCCGAGCGCCGGCTCGGGATCGAGCACGGCACGATCCGCGCGACCGTGCTCATCGAGACCCTGCCCGCGGCCTTCGAGATGGAGGAGATCCTCTACGAGCCGCGCGATCACTGTGCGGGGCTGAACGCGGGACGCTGGGACTATCTCTTCTCGATCATCAAGATGTTCCGCGACCGGGGCCGACGCCGCGTGCTCCCGGACCGCTCGCAGCTGACGATGACGGTGCCGTTCATGCGGGCGTACACCGAGCCGCTGGTCGCGACCTGCCACCGCCGCGGCGCGCATGCGATCGGCGGGATGAGCGCCTTCATCCCCGACCGCCACGACCCCGAGGTGACGCGGCAGGCGCTGGTCATGGTGGCCGAGGACAAGCGGCGCGAGGCGAGCGACGGCTTCGACGGCACCTGGGTGGCGCATCCGGACCTGGTGCCGGCCGCGCAGGCCGAGTTCGACGCGGTCCTGGGCGAGCGCCCGCACCAGGTGGACCGGTCGCGCGAGGACGTGCACGTGACCGCCGAGGACCTGCTCGACCTCGAGGTCGAGGGCGGGGCCATCACCGCCCAGGGGATCCGGCAGAACATCCGCGTGTCCCTCCGCTACCTGGACGCGTGGTCGCGCGGCTCGGGCGCCGTCGCGATCGACCACCTGATGGAGGACGCGGCGACCGTGGAGATCTCCCGCTCGCAGCTGTGGCAGTGGATCACCCAGGGGATGCTCACCGACGAGGGCATGCCGGTGACGCGGGAGCGGGTCGAGTACTTCATCGACCGGGCCGTGCTCGAGCTCGACACCGAGCAGGGCGACCGCATCCCCGAGGCGGCCGAGTCGCTCAAGGAGGCGGTCCTCGGCGACGAGTTCCCGGCCTTCCTCACGAACGGCGCGTACGAGCGCCACCTGGGGTGATGTTGGGCAGGTGACGGTGCGCCGGGTCGGCGCACGGGTGAGGTCCGGAGGGCGCTCGGTCGAGCGTTCCGGACAGATCGGACACCCGTGCGCCGACCCGGCTATGTTCAGGCCATGCGCATCGGCATCGACATGGGCACCACCCGCACCATCGCGGCGGGCGTGGACCGCGGCAACTATCCCGTCCTCTCGTTCACCGACCCCGACGGGGACGAGCACGCCCACTTCCCCTCCGTGATCGCCGAGGTCGACGGGCGGCTCGTCCACGGCTTCGAGGCGGAGCGCGCCGCCCGCGCCGGCGCCCCGCACCTGCGCTCCTTCAAGCGGTCGCTCGGCGACCCGGACACGCACCCGGGCACGACGGTCCGGCTCGGCGGGCGCGAGCACCTGCTGCTGGACCTCGTGACCGCCAGCGGGTTCAGCCGGGAGCACGGCCTCGCCCGACGGGGGTGACGGCGGCGGGAGATGCGGAACGGTGCTCGGCAGAGTCGCGCTGACCGTCCCTCCACACCGGGGTCCGGGCCTGGCCCCGCGAGTCGGGGCACATCTGCGTTCCGGTCCGGGCGCGCTCAGCGGGCGCCGAGGAACTCCTCGAGCACCTCGTCGAGGATCTCTGCCGTGTCGCGGAGGCGGGCGATCCGTCCCTCGAGCTCGCGTCGGTGGACGCGCAGCGAGTTGATCCCGTCGGCCGCGCCGTCGGACCTCCCCAGCGGCGGCGGCAGCGGTGCGATCTCGGTGCTCGTGAGGCCGGCGGCGAAGAGCCGCCGCACGAGTAGCACGCGGTCCACCGCCTCGGCGTCGAAGCGTCGGTGGCCGGCGGCGGTGCGGGCCGGGGTAAGCAGGTCCTGCTCCTCGTAGTAGCGCAGTGAGCGGGCGCTCACGCCGGTGCGCGCGGACAGCTCGCCGATGCCGAAGCGTGCGGGAGCACCGGTGCTCACAGCAGGGTTCACACGGGTGTCAACAGCGGTCATGGCGCCACGGTATGCCCGAGTCGCCGTCAGATCGTGCAGGTCAGGGGCGTGTCGCGATAAATGACATCGATGTGACGCCCTGCTCCGATCTGTGCGGTCTCCGGATCAGTGCGCTGGGGGCTCGGGGGCGTCCGTCGGTCCAGGTGGCTGCGACGGTCTCGGGGCACTGCCCCTGGCCATGTCGTCCAGCAGGACGAGGACGCCGTCGCTGGCAGGGAGGGGCCGGATGATCGGCAGGTCCGTGATCCGCAACGGCAGGCGGTCGAAGGCGCGGTAGATCGTCGACCATCCCTTCGCCGACGAGCCCTCGTCCAACGCTGGTTCCTCTCCGGTCGCTCCGGTGCCGTGGGCCGATGCGACGGGCGGGGTCGCCGTCTCGAGGGAGCCCTCGACGACGGGAGGAGTCTCGGCGACCGGGCAGTGGGACGCCATCGACGCCGGTGGTCGCGGGGAGAGCAGGACGGGCAGAGATGGGCGAGCCTGCGGTGTGAGGCACCGGCAGGCCTGCGATGCCGGACTCCGCCAGCTGACGACGGCGGCGCCGTCGGTAGGTGCCGACCGGGTCGAAGTTGATGCCGCCCCGCCGTGCCTTCTGGCCGTAGCGGGTGGTCCACTCGACCGTGCGCCGCGTCCCGTCCTCGTCGTGGATGACGCGGACGCTCTCCCCGGACTCCTCCTTCTGGTTGTCCCCGCCGCAGGTGCCGTTCCCGTTGTCGAGGCTGGTCGCACCGCCCTGCGACCAGGGCACGATGTGGTCCAACTGGCGGATCGGGGCATTGCAGAACGGTGCACGGCAGGTCTGGTGGGCGAGCGTGAGGAAGCGCCTCAGGGAGGCGGGGAAGGCTCTGGACCTCGCCTCGACACCGACGAGCTGGCCGGTGTCGAGGTCGGCGTAGAGGTTCCGGATCGTCAGCGCGAGGTCGGTGTCCTCGCCCCCGGAGTCCAGGGCCCGCAGCATCGCCTCACGGACGTGGTCGTAGGGGACCGGCCCGAATCCCTCGATCGTCGCCGCGTCGGCGTGCGCCGGGGCGAGCAGGGACCGGTCGGTGATGATGATCCCGATGTCCAGGGTGGTTGGATCGATGCCGTCGCCCCGGCCGACCAGGGCGTCGGCGAACATGTCCGCCATGATCTGCTGGTGGCCGCGCCGGTCGCCGGCGGCGCGGGCGCCCTCCGCCGCGACGGACAGCCCCTTCCGGATCCGGGCGGCGTCGATCGCCGGGATCAGCGCCCGCACCGAGGCCATGCCGTGGTCCTCGCGCGTGATCGTGACGTGCCGATCCTTCATCGCCCGACGATGGCGCTCCGCCGCCCCCTCCGGATCCAGCGCATGGAGCAAACGCGCGACGTGGTCGGAGATCTCCCGGGTGCCGCAGTCCTGCAGGTCGGGGAGCTGTGCGGTGAGCATCGTGTCGACCAGTTCCCGCACATGCGGCGGCACCGGCCCCATGGCCGAGCCGACGGTGTGCACCGAGCGGGGGTTCAGCGTGCCCTCGGCCAGGGCGGTGAGCATGCCCGGCATGCTCTGGACCAGCCGACGGCAGGTCGCCAGGCTCCGACCGGCCACGGACCGCGACTCCTTGAGCATCCGCGAGGCCTCGGAGCGGGCGACCTGCATCGCCTGTCGCGGGCTCTCCTCGCCCTGCAGGCAGTCCTCCTTCACCGCGGCCTCGAGGCGCACCAGCGCACGAGCTCGCACCGCATCCAGAGCGACTTCGATCCCGACGATGCTCGACAGGAGTGTCTTGGTCTCGGCCACGGACAGACGGTCGAGCGACGGGGAGCCCTGCACGCCGAGCGTCATGAGGGCTGACCGGGCCGCCGCGACATCGACCTCTCCGACGAGGACCGCTCTCTCCTCCACACGCACGGGTACGTCCACCGGCACCGGCGCGCCCTCAGCGGCGTCATCCGCAGGCGGGACGTCGTTCACCGGACGGTAGCCGTCGTCGGCCTCCCCGGTGTCGTCGCGTCGCTGCGGATCCTCTGTCATGTGACCAGTATCGCATGGCAGTTTGATAGAGGGAAGAGTCCGGTAGAAACCCTCCACAGCTGTGCACAGAATGTGGAAAAGCGGGGCGTGTGGAGGAACAGTGGGGAGGGTGGTCCTGTCCGGATGCGGCGGCGGCGGCGGGATGCGCGTCAGGAGAGTGCGGCCGGCGAGCCGCTCCGACGTGCGATGCTTCGGACACATCGTCTTGTTCGCCCTGGGCCGATGCCGAATGCCACAGCCGCGGGGGAGTCGTCCCGCGAGAGGCAGAGAGAAACGGGTTTCGGGGAGGTCGCACTGCTCACGAAGCAGGAACGGTCGCCGCCGTCGGCTCGGAGAGAATCCGGAACACGCGCCCGGAAGTTGCTTTTCGTGCATCGACGATGGTGTCGCCCGAGAAGCTGTCGAGTCTCCGTGGTCGCCCAATCGCACAGACGTACGAGGTGATGGTGAGCGCTGCGCGAGCATGCCGAACCGGTACCGGTCCGCGCGAGCGCACCCCACCCGCCCCGGCGACTCGCGGGGAGGCCGGGCGGTCGGGGCCGTCCCGTCGGCCTCAGGCGGTGTCGTGCGTGGCGATGAGCGAGACCGCCACGAGGAACAGTGCGATCGCGCCGAATCCCGCGCCGGCACAGGCGGGCGGCGCGCGGTGCTCCAGACCGCGGTCGTGGCGGCTGACCCCGACATATCCCAGGACGACGGCGGCGAGGCCCGGCGGCACGGCGAGCACGTCGCCGATGATCGGGATCAGGGCGCAGAGCGGCGCGATCAGGCCGAGGGCGAGGGAGAGGTCCCCGGGGGAGCGCCGCCCGCGTCGGGGCGCACGGGCATCGTCCATGCTTGCATCGTAGAGGGGAGTGTGCGACGTGGCCCGGGTGTCGCACCTGCTCGCGCTCCTGCTGGGCACTGCGCGGGTGCTCGGCCCCCGGAGGTGCGTCCGGCGGTGCTCGCGCTGGCGGGCCGTGCTCGCGGCACCTGGGGAGAGCAGTGCGCTCCGCGGTGACGAACTGGTGCGCCGCGGCATAC
Source organism: Brachybacterium sp. GPGPB12 (assembly GCF_038396325.1). Classification (NCBI taxonomy): domain Bacteria; kingdom Bacillati; phylum Actinomycetota; class Actinomycetes; order Micrococcales; family Dermabacteraceae; genus Brachybacterium; species Brachybacterium sp. GPGPB12. Next base: position 2,411,279 of record NZ_CP149573.1, read on the forward strand.
CGGACGCGGGAAGGGCCGACGGCGAGGGGACACGGGATGAACGCATTGCGACGGGTCGAAGCAGACCAGCCGCACCGCTTCCGCGGCACCGCGCCGGGCACCCCCTGACCTCACTTCAGCGGGTTCTCCTGCGGAGGCGCCGCCGCGACCAGCGGGTGGTCCTTCTCGATGACGCCCATCTTCGCCGCGCCGCCGGGCGCTCCGAGCTCGTCGAAGAACTCGACGTTGGCGTTGTAGTACTCCGCCCACTCGTCCGGGGTGTCGTCCTCGTAGAAGATCGCCTCGACCGGGCAGACCGGTTCGCAGGCGCCGCAGTCCACGCACTCGTCCGGTTGGATGTAGAGCATCCGGTCGCCTTCATAGATGCAGTCGACGGGACACTCGTCGACGCAGGCGCGGTCCTTCACGTCGACGCAGGGCAGGGCGATCACGTAGGTCATCGGAGGCGGTCCTCCCAGGAGCGGTGGGGCGGTGCGGGTCCTTCCCGCGATGCTACGAGCACCGTAGGATCTCAAGTGCACTTGAGGTCAAGGCGGAGGGAGGGGATGCTCGTGAATGCGCCCCACGAGCCCGAGCGACTCATGACCATCGGTGAGATGGGCCGACGCACCGGCGTCGCCGCGAGCGCCCTGCGCTACTACGAGGACCTGGGGCTCATCGCCTCCGTGCGCACCGCCGGGAACCAGCGACGCTACGCCCGGCACATGTTGCGCCGCGTCTCCCTGGTCTCGGTCGCCAAGCGCCTCGGGATCCCGCTGGCCGACGTCGGCGCCGCCTTCGGCGACGTCCCCATGGACCGCACACCCTCCCACGCCGACTGGCGGCGGGCCTCCGCCGCTGGCGCCGCACCCTCGAGGAGCGTCGACGCGCGATCGAGCGGCTCGAGCACGAGCTGACCGGGTGCATCGGCCGCGGGTCGCCTCTCGCTGAAGGCCTGCGCGGCCGCTGAACCCCGACGACGCGCTCGCTGCGACCGGCGCCGGGCCCCGCCGGCTCGAGGACGTCATCGAGGACGACGAAGGAGACGACGGCGCCGACGAGCGGACGTGAGTGCGGGGCGTGCGGCCGACGCCGCGCAGTCGCGCGAGACGGCCGCCGAGCGCGGGGCGTCAGCCGCCGGGACGTCGCGCGCCAGTCCACAGCCGTCCGCTGATGGCGACGTATGACGCCCCGGTTTGCCCTCAAGCGGACTTGAGGTTCTATGGTCGAGCTGTTGCTCGCCGGGCGGACCGGCGGGGTTCGACGAAAGGAAGGACTGATCATGGCTGAGTACACGCTTCCCGATCTCGACTACGACTACGGCGCGCTGGATCCCTCGATCTCGGGGAAGATCATGGAGTCGCACCACTCCAAGCACCACGCGACCTACGTCAAGGGCGCGAACACGGCGCTGGAGAAGCTCGCCGCGGCGCGCGAGGCCGGGGACTTCGGGTCGATCAACCAGTTCTCGAAGGATCTCGCCTTCAACCTCGGCGGTCACACGAACCACTCGATCTTCTGGAAGAACCTCTCCCCGGAGGGCGGCGACAAGCCGACCGGCGAGCTCGCGCAGGCGATCGATGAGTACTTCGGCTCGTTCGACTCCTTCCGTGCGCACTTCACGGGCGCGGCGCTGGGCATCCAGGGCTCGGGCTGGGCGGTGCTCGCCTACGAGCCGATCGGCGGGAACCTGGTGATCGAGCAGTTCTACGATCAGCAGAACGGTGTGCCGGTGGCGACGATCCCGCTGTTCCAGCTGGACATGTGGGAGCACGCCTTCTACCTGGACTACCAGAACGTGAAGGCGGACTACGTCAAGGCGATCTGGAACATCGTGAACTGGGCCGACGTGCAGGCCCGCTTCGAGGCCGCGCGCTCCTCCGCGTCCGGTCTCGTCGTGCCCCAGGCCTGATTCCGCAGGCTTCATCCCGGGGCCTCATGCCCTGAGTGCTGACGGCCCGTGTCCCCTGACGCAGGGGGCGCGGGCCGTCGTCATGCCGGGGGTCCCCGCACAGCCGCGTCCTGCGTCGCGCGAACTCGCTCGCGCCGATCCGGCAGGCCGCCGACACCCCGTCCGGACCAGGCCTCCTGCAACCCGTCCGAGGACCCTCCTGACGCCGGGGACGCCCTGGAGTAGGGTCACCGGCACCTCGCCGACGCACGGCGGCCCGGACCCGTCGTGCGTCGGCGTCGGCATGTCCGGGGGCGGCGGGACCCGCGCGGCGCCGCGGCTCAGGCGGCCGGGTCCTCCACCCGGCCGTCGCGCAGGGTGATCACACGGTCCGCGTCCTCGGCGAACTCGCGGTCGTGGGTGACCATCACTGTCGCGACCTTCAGCTCGCGGGTGATCCCCACCAGCAGGTCCACGACCTCGCGGGAGCGCTCGTGGTCCAGGGCGCTGGTCGGCTCGTCCACCAGCAAGACCGCCGGATCGGTGAACAGAGCGCGGGCGATGTTGACCCGCTGGCGCTGACCGCCGGAGAGCTCGTGCGGTCGACGGTCCGCGTACTGGCCCATCCCGACGCGCTCGAGCATCGCCTCGGCCCGGGACCGCTCGGCGCGCAGTCGCCGGCCGCGCACTCCGGCGAGATGCTTCGTGACCAGCGGCTGGTCGCGCACGGTGAGGGCGGGCAGCAGGTTCGGTCGCTGGAAGACCACGCTGATCCGATCCCGGCGCATCGCGGTGCGGCGCTTCTCGTCCAGCGCGGTGAGGTCCGTGCCCTCGATCAGGACCCTGCCGGAGCCCGGGACGACGAGCCCCGCGGCGACGCTGAGCAGGGTGGACTTGCCCGAGCCAGAGGGGCCGAGGATCACCGCGAACTCGCCGCGGGCCACGTCGAGGCTCGCCTGGTGCAGGACGGTGTTCAGGCGCTCGCTGCCGTCGGGGTTCCTGCCGTCGGGGTAGGGGACGGTGACGTCCCGCGCGGAGAGCGCGGGGGCGGTCGTCGTGGTGTCGGGGGCGGTGATGGTGGCGGTGGTGGTCATGGGGTTCAGTTCCCTCCGAGGGCGAGCAGCGGATCGACACGGGTGACGCGCCGGGTGGCGAGGACGGAGCCGAGCGGCCCGATCACGAGCACCCCGGCGACGGGCAGCAGCACGGTCACCGCCGAGGACTCGAACGGGGCGACGGTCGCGAGCGCCGCACCGCCGGCCCCGCCGACGACCCCGCCGACCGCCGCGCCGACGGCGAGCAGGATCGCGGCCTGGCCGACGGTGTCGCGCAGGACGTAGCGGGCGGTCGCGCCGAGGGCGCGCGCGACGGCGATGTCGCGGGTGCGCTGGATCGTCCAGACGGACAGGAAGGCGATCGTGACCAGCGCGGAGATGCCGTAGAGGAAGCCCTGGATGAGGGTCAGCGAGCCGTTCTCCGAGGAGTAGGAGGGCAGGGCGGCGAGTGAGTCGGAGACGCTCACTGCGCGGGTGCCGGAGTCCCAGGCGGCCTGCTCGACGACGGCGTCGTCCGGTCCGGCGCCGTGGACCAGCAGGGCGGAGCCCGCGGTGTCCTCAGCCTGATGGGCGAGGTCCTTGAAGGTGGTGACGTCGACGTAGCCGACGGGGGAGTGGGAGTACCAGGAGGTCGGGGCGGTGCCGACGACGGTGAGGTCCTGGCCGTTGACCTGCACGGTGTCCCCGGGTGTGACGCCGAGGTCCGCGGCGACGTCCTCGGGCAGCAGCGCCTCGCCCGGGGCGGGCGCCGAGGGCGCGCCTGCGCGGCCTCGCCGTCGGGGGCGATGCCGAACAGGGCCAGCGAGGTCACCGCCTCGCCGGCCTCGATGCGCATCTGGCCGACGGACAGCGGCTCGGCGGTGATCCCGTCGGCCGCCTTCCAGGTCGCGGCCTGCTCGGTCGAGACCTGCGAGTCGGACCAGGAGATCTCGTCGCCGAGGGTGGGGGTGAGCACGACCGCGTCGGCCGGCAGGTCCTCGATGGCGGAGATGTTCTGGTGGGCGAGACCGCGGGTGAGGCCGGTCAGCGGCACCAGCAGCAGCGTGAGCAGGGCGATCACCCCGATCATGAGGGTGAATCGACCCTTGGCGTGGACGATGTCTTTCAGCGCGACGAACATGGCTCCATGCCATCGCGGATCCCGCCCGGCGACATCGCCTGTGCGGGATGGTCCCCGCTGACCCGAAGGACGAGCGCGGAGTCGTCCTTTCGGACGATGCCGTGAGCGGGGGTGCGCGGCGGGCCTGCCCCTAGAGTGTCGAGGGTGAACGCAGAGCCAGTCCCGGAGCAGGAGTCGGACCGTCCCCGGATCGGGGAGGACCGGGCGCCGACCGGCACGCCCGTGTCGTCGGCCCGGCCCGCGCCTGCGGTCGAGCCCGCACCGGGGGCCTCGCACCGGCCGGCGGACGATCCCACGCCGACGGGCGACACCTCCACCGCGCTCGCCGCGACGCGCGCGGCGCGATGCACGTCGCGTTCCTGGTGTCGCCGGTGGTGGGCGCGGTCCGCGCGGTCACGGCCGACGGGGTCCCCGCGCCGCTCGCGATCCTGTGCGCCGCCGTGCTCGCCGTGATCTACCTGCTCGGCTCGCAGCGGGCCCTGCGCCGCGGCGAGGCCGGACGCGCGGACACCACCGACCTGTTGCTCCCGTCGGCGCCGTGGGTGCTCGCGCTGACCGCCGCCTGGATGGCGACCACCTTCGTCTCCCCGTCGTTCGTGTGGATCGCGTTCACGCTGTTCTTCCTGGTCCTGTTCGCGCTGGGACCCGTCGGCGGGCCCCTCGCGCTCGCGCTGGTGACCCTGTGGGCGATCGTCTCCCCGGTGCTCGGGCGGGACGAGGCCCTGCTGGGCGTCGGCGAGATCCTCGGACCGCTGATCGGCGCCGTGTTCTCCCTGGTCGCGCACGCCGTCTACCGGCGCCTCTCGCGCGAGACGGATCGCAGCCGGGTGCTGGTCGCGCATCTCCGCGCCGCCCAGGCCGAGCTCGCCGACTCCGAGCGGCGGAAGGGCGTGGCCGAGGAGCGGCGGCGCCTGGCCAGCGACATCCACGACTCCCTCGCCCAGGGCCTGAACTCGATCGTGATGCTCTCCCGCGCCGCGGGCGCCGCTCACCCGTCGGCCGCCGAGGAGTTCTCCCGCATCGAGCGCACCGCCCGCGAGAACCTCGCCGACGCACGCGGCCTGGTCCGCGATCTCGCGGACCGCGCCCCGCGCACCACCCTCGAGCAGGCGCGCGCGAGGTGATCGCCCGTGTCGAGGCGCTCGGCGGGCCCACCCGCTGGGAGCCGCGGATCGACGGGACCCCGATGGAGCTCGCGCCCGAGCAGGTCGAGACGCCGCACCGGGCCGCGCAGTCCCTGGTCGCGAACGTGCAGCGGCATGCCCAGGCGCGGCGCTGCGTGCTCACGCTGGCCTGGTGGCCGGACCGGGTGAGCCTCGACGTGGTCGACGACGGGCGCGGCTTCGACCCGTCGGCCGTGGGTCGGGCGGCCGACGGCGCCGCCGCCGGCGACGCCGCGCGCACCAGTGGTGGCGCGCGCATCGCCCCCGCCGCCGGGCCGGCCGTCGACGCCCCTGCCCTCGATCGTGCCGAGGGCGGCGACGGGTCTGCGTCTCGTCGCGCGCCCGGATGGACCGGGCCGGGGGTACCGTGACGATCGACTCGACCCCGGGGGAGGGCACCGCCGTCGGCTTGACCCTTCGGCTGCGCGACCAGGAGGTCCGATCGTGAGCATCCGACTGATGATGGTCGACGACCACCCCGTCGTCCGCGCCGGCGCGCGCCCTGCTCGAGGCCGATGCGGAGGTCGAGGTCGTCGCCGACGTCGGCTCGGGCGACGAGGCGCCGCAGGCGCTGGACCGGCTGGTGACCACCGGCGAGGGCGCCCCCGACCTGGTGCTGATGGACCTGAACCTCGGCGACGGGATCGGCGGGATCGAGACCACGCGGAGACTTCGCGCGCAAGACCCGGGCGTGCAGGTCCTGGCCGTGACCACCTTCGACGCCGAGGCCGACGTGGTCGGTGCGCTCGAGGCCGGCGCGACCGGCTATGTGCTCAAGGACGCGCCCACCGAGGCGCCGCTGGACGCCGTGCGCGAGGCCGTCGCCGGACGCTCGGTGCTCTCCCCGAGGTGCAGCAGAGCTGCTGGTGCGGCGCATGGCCGAGCCCCGCACCGCCCTGTCGCCGCGCGAGACCGAGATCCTCGAGGTGCTCGCGACCGGTGCGACGAACCGCGAGGCGGCCAAGCGCCTGTTCATCTCCGAGTCGACGGTGAAGACCCACCTCGTCCACCTCTACGAGAAGCTCGGCGTCGAGAGCCGCACCGCGGCGGCGCGGGTGGCGCGGGAGCGCCGGCTGATCCGCTGAGAGGGCGGACGCACGGCGCCGGCGCCCCCGAGGACGGGGACGCCGGCGCGCAGGAGGCCGACGGCGCGGGCGAGGACCCGGCGCTCACCACCGATGGGCGACGTCGATGACCAGGCGGGACCCGTCGCCCGGGCCGTCGAGCACGAAGGCCCGCATCGGGAGCCGGGCGCGGACGCCGAGCCCGATCAGGGTCTGTCCCTCGAAGGCGCCGGTGAAGGCGACCTGGCGGAAGGTGCGATAGCCGGTCACGTCCACCGCGCGCGACGGGGTGCGCGGCGAGTAGGTCGCCTCGCCGCGGTCGTCGTAGGCCGCGGCCTCGATGAGGACCTGCAGGTCCGCCGCGCCCGAGAGCGGGACGACCTGCCCTGAGCCGAGCCGCTCCACACGGCTCACGTAGGAGACGGAGTACCCGGTCACGGTGCCGTCCAGGTCCACGACGAGCCGGTCGAAGCAGTCGTGGCGGCCGGAGCGGAGGTTCTCGACCTGGGCCGAGGTGGTGGCGGTGATCGACTCGGGGAGCGATCCCCAGCGGATCCCGCAGTACGGCGCGGCCGACGCGGTGGCCGGGGCGACGGCGCCCAGTCCCACCATCAGCGCGCCCGAGGCGAGGACGGACAGGATTCTCTTCTTCACGGTCGCCTCCTCCAGGCGACGGCGAAGGCCACGGCGGCCAGGGCCGTATGATGGGATTCTCCGCTCCCGCGCGAGCGCGTTCCAGTGACCGGCAGGTCATGACGACCGAATCGTGATCTAGGGATGACCTGCGGGAGCGGAACTCTCCGCAGCCATCGCGTCGGCCGGTGCCGAGGGTGATCGACACCTGATGCCCGATGGACGGCACGAGCGGGCGCAGGCGGCGGACCTCGGTCCCGCATGTCGCGGCCGTGGGGCTGGCACGATGCCTCGTATGACAGCGCTCGTCGCCTATGCGACCCACTCCGGAGCCACCCGCACCCTCGCCGAGACCCTCGCCGACGCCCTGCGCGGGGCAGGTCTCGACTGCGAGCTCGTCGACATCGAGGACGCGCCGGACCCGGCCGGCTACGACGCCGTGGTGCTCGGCTCGGGCGTGCGCGTCGAGTCCATCGAGAAGAGCGCCGCGGCCTGGGCGAAGCAGTACGCCGACGCCCTCTCGACCAGGCCCTTCGCCTTCTTCTCCTGCTCCGGCTCCGCCTCCGACCCCGCCAAGGGCGGGAAGCAGAAGGCGACCGACGCCTTCCTCGCGACCCTCGATCACACCCCCGTCGCGACCGCGAACTTCCCCGGCTGGGTGCTCATGGACCGCATCCCGCGCACGAGCGCGTCTCGCTGAAGTCCATGCGCACCCCCACCGGGGACTTCCGCGACCTGCCCGCCGTCGCGGCGTGGGGGAGGGAGATAGCGCCGCTGCTGCAGGGCTGACCTGCAGTGACGATGTCCTACGCCGGTAATACCATGCGGTCATGGCGACGATCAGCAAGCGCGAGCTCAACCAGCAGACCGCCGCGGTGCTCGCTCGTGTCACCGACACGGAGGATGCGGTCGTGACGGAGCGGGGCGTGCCGCGGTGGCGAGTCAGCGCGCCCGAGAACCCGAAGGCGTGCTGGCGAGGCTCGAGCGGCAGGGGAGATTCACCCCTGCGCGGTCGACGCCGTCCCCGTGGCCGTCGCGGGTCGACGTGCCCGTCTACACCACGAGTGAGGCGGATGCGTTCCTCGCCGAGATGCGCGGCGATCACTGAGTCATGAGCAGTGACCTCGTCTATCTCGACTCCTCTGTTGCTCTCCGCGCGATCCTCGATGTTCCGGAGCGCACGCACGTCCAGCCCTGGATGGACCGGGCCGGGACTCTCGTCTCCTCCCGCCTGCTCCGCACCGAGGTGGTGCGCGTCCTCCGCCGTGAGGGACGCTCCCTCGTCGACGGGACGCCACTCCTGGATCGGGTGGGACTGCTCGAGATCGGGCGCGACACGCATGCCGTGGCCGAGTCCATCGAGCGCCACGTGAAGACCCTCGATGCGCGCACCTCGCCACTGCGGCCGCTCCTGGGCGAGCCGGTCGTCGTCGCCACCCACGAGAGGACGATGAAAGACGTCGCGGCGCATCTCGGGCTGGAGGTCCTGGACCCTGTCGATCGCGTCGGATGAGGCCGAATCGACCGTTCCGTCTTGCTCATCCTTCCCGCACGACCCGCAGGAACAGCCCATGGAAGCGTGTCTCGCCGGTGGACTCGGGGTGGAACGCGAGCCCCATGACCCGGCCCTGCCGCGCCGCGACCGCCCGCCCGTCCGGCGGCGCGGCGAGCGGCTCCGCGGCCGGCCCGATCTCCTCGATCAGCGGGGCGCGGATGAACGCGGCCCGCACCGGCGCCCCGTCGGCCCGCGGCCCCTCGAGCGCGGGGACCACGAGATCCGTCTCGAAGGACTCCGTCTGCCGGCCGAAGGCGTTGCGGCGCACGGTCACGTCCAGCCCGCCGAAGGTCTCCTGACCGGGGCCGCCGTCCCGCGCCCGCTCGGCCAGCAGGATCAGCCCCGCGCAGGTGCCGAGCACCGGCAGGCCGTCCGCGATCGCGTCCCGCGGCGGCTCGCGCGCCCCGGTGATCCGGGCGAGGCGATCGATGACCGTCGACTCCCCGCCAGGGATCACCAGGCCGTCGACCACTGCGAGCTCGGCGGGTCGCCGCACCGCGGTGACGTGCGCACCGAGTCGCTCGAGCATGCGCGCGTGCTCGCGCACGTCGCCCTGCAGGGCGAGCACCCCGATGCGCGGGCCGGAGGTCGCGCCCCCGCTCACCACCCGCGCTCGGCGAGGCGGTGCGGGGCGGGGAGGTCGGCGACGTTGATGCCCACCATCGCCTCGCCGAGGCCCCGCGAGACCTCCGCGATCACGGCGGCGTCGTCGTAGGAGACCGTCGCGCGCACGACGGCGGCCGCGCGCTTCGCCGGCTCGCCGGACTTGAAGATCCCGGAGCCGACGAACACCCCGTCGGCCCCGAGCCGCATCATCATCGCGGCGTCCGCCGGGGTCGCGACCCCGCCCGCGGTGAACATCGGCACGGGTAGCGCACCGGCCTCCGCGACCTCCTTGACCAGCGCGTACGGAGCCTGGAGCTCCTTCGCGGCGAGGTAGAGCTCGTCCTCCGAGCGGGCGGACAGGGCCCGGATCTCGGCGTTGATGGTGCGGATGTGCTTCGTCGCCTCGGAGACGTCGCCGGTGCCGGCCTCGCCCTTGGAGCGGATCATCGCCGCGCCCTCGGTGATGCGACGCGCGCCTCGCCGAGGTTCGTCGCCCCGCACACGAAGGGCACGGTGAAGCGGTGCTTGTCGATGTGGTGGACGTAGTCGGCGGGGGAGAGCACCTCGGACTCATCGATGAAGTCCACGCCCAGCCGCTGCAAAGACCTGCGCTTCGACGAAGTGGCCGATCCGGGCCTTGGCCATCACCGGGATGGAGACCGCCTCGATGATCCCGTCGATCATGTCGGGGTCGGACATGCGCGAGACGCCGCCCTGGGCGCGGATGTCGGCAGGCACTCGCTCGAGCGCCATGACGGCGACCGCGCCGGCGTCCTCGGCGATCCTCGCCTGCTCGGGGGTGACGACATCCATGATCACGCCTCCCTTGAGCATCTCGGCGAGGCCGCGCTTGACGGTGCCGGTGCCGGTGGAGGGGGCGGCGCTGGTGGACGGAGTGGGGGCAGGGGCGCTCATGGGAGCTCCTTCGCAGCTCGCGCGGCGCGGGCCGACGGCTCCTGACGCCGCGACCCTCCCTGCACCACTTTGATCTAGGCCAAAACGTAGCACGGGGTCGCGAGAGCGTCCTCGGGGGTCCACAGGGCGGCGCGGATCTGGGCGGCCATCGCGAGAAGTGGCGCTAAGCGCGCAGCGAGGCACGAATTCGGGGATGGATGCGGGCTGAGCGCCACCATTCGCGACCGCCCTTCCGAGAGGGCCGTCTCCACCCGGCCGCCCACCGACGCTCGCCCTAGACTCAGGCGCGTGGAGACCCCCTCGACCGCGCAGATCACCGGCACCACCGCCGCGGAGATCGCCGGCGGCGTGCGCGACCTGGTCGACCGCGGCGAGCTGGTCCCCGGTGACCTGCTCCCGCCGGTGCGCACCCTCGCCGAGCAGCTGGGCGTCAACCGCAACACCGCCGTCGCCGCGTACCGGAAGCTCGCCCGCGACGGCGCCGTCATCGCGCAGGGCCGGGCCGGCACCCGCATCGCCGGCCCGCAGGCGGTGGCGCAGGAGGGTTACGCCGCCCCAGAGGCGCTCAGGGACCTCACCGGTCGCGCAGGCTCCGCAGGTCCCGGCGGACTCGCCGGGCCCGAGGCTCTGGGCGGACTCGGCGGGTCCGACGCTCCCGGGGGACCCGAAGCTCTCGGCGACGCCGCGAGAGCAGGCCGCGGCACAGGAGGCGTTCCCGCGGGAACGCTCCGCGACCTCGGCGGCGGCAACCCCGACCCCGCCCTCATCCCGGACCTCGCGCCCGCGCTCGCCGGTGCCGTCGGCCGCCCGGTGCTCTACGGCGAGCCGGTGATCGATCGAGGCTTCGAGGCCTGGGCGCGGGACTGGGTCGCGCCCGACGTGCCCGGCGGCGCCGATGTCGATCTGACGCTGACCAGCGGTGCCGTCGACGCGATCGAGCGTCTGCTGGCTCAGGCGCTCGTGCGCGGCGACGCCGTGGCGCTGGAGGACCCGTGCTTCCTGGCGAGCATCCAGACCGTCCGCCACGCGGGCTACCGCGCGGTGTCCGTCCCCGTCGACGACGAGGGCATGACGCCGGACGGGGGCGCGCGCCGCGCTCGAGCTGGGCGCCCGCGCCGTGGTCCTCACTCCTCGAGCCCAGAACCCCACGGGCGCCTCGCTCAGCCCACGCCGGGCCGAGGAGCTGCGAGTCGTGCTCGCCGACCATCCCTACGTGCTCGTCGTCGTCGACGACTACTTCTCGTTCCTGTCCCGTCGGCCCTTCCGCTCGCCGGCGCCGCCCGGGCACCGCCGCTGGGCGCTCGTGCGGTCGGTCTCGAAGTTCCTCGGCCCCGACCTGTGCCTCGCGGTCGCCGCGACCGACCCCGAGACCGCCGCCCGGCTCGCGCCGCGGCTCAGCCCCGGCACCACCTGGGTCAGCCACCTCCTGCGGCGGCTCGCCCACGGGGTGCTCGCCGACGACGCCGCCCGCGCCCTGATCGAGCGGGCCGGCGAGCACTACTCAGCCCGGAACGCGCAGGTCGCCGCGCTGCTCACGGCGCAGGGGCTCCCCGTCGAGGCGGCCGACGGGATGAGCCTGTGGGTCCCCGTCCCGCGCCCCGCCCGGGAGATCGCGGCGGAGCTTGCCCGTCGAGGGTGGCGGGTGCGCACCGGGGACGATTTCAACCTCGCCCCGGGCGCACCGGGGGTCGCCGGGGCCGAGCCCTCCCGGCATCTGCGTCTGACCGTGCACGACCTGACCGACGAGAAGTCCGCGCGGCTGGTGCAGGACCTGTCGGCGGCCTGCCGCTGAGGTGACGGGCGGGCGGCCCGGGGAGCCCGAGGCCGCCCGCCGATCGTCGGCACGAGGCCGCCCGCCCCATGCCCGCCCGGCCGCGCGGCCGGGATCAGCTCGCGCGGCGGGGATCAGCTCGCGCGGTGGACGGCCGCCGAGGCGCGTCGGCGGGAGCGCCCCGCGGAGACGACGATCAGCACGGCGCCGAACACGGCCCAGATCGCCAGGACCAGCGCGGGTGTCGTCGCGCCGCCGCCGTCGAAGAAGGCCACGGAGCGCAGCAGAGAACCGGCCGCGCCGAGCGGGAGGCCCTGACCGATCTCGCCCCACGGGGCCGGCGACCACTGCCAGCCGGTGGACAGGCCCGAGAGCGGGTTCGCCACGAACATCATCAGCACCGCGCCGAGGCCGAGACCGGCCGGCCCGAGCAGGGACTGGAGACCGAGGACCGTCAGCGACACCGCGGCCACACCCAGGGAGAGCGCGAGCGAGGTCGCGAGGTAGTCGCTGTCGAGCTCCGAGGGGCTCGTCCAGGGCGGGGCGGAGCGGCGCATGAGGGCTCTGCGCATCATGACGCCGGTGGTACGTCGGGCGAAGGCCGCCGGAGTGCTGGCCAAGGGCGTCCGCACCGTGCAGGTGTTCCTCGGTCTCGCCGCGATCACGCGGCCGGCGCCCCGCGGCCTCGAGGGGGCAGCTGCCCGGTCAGCGGGACTGGATCGTGGACGTCTACCTCAAGGGGTCGCGGCCCTGAGGCTCGGGGCTCCTGAGGCTCAGGGCCCGGAGGGGCTCAGCGTCCGGGGCGGCCGCAGCGAGGACCGGGGTGGGGCGCCGGGCCCTAGCGCGTCTCCTCGATCGTCCCGACGATCCGCTCGGCGACCTCCCGCAGTCGGCGGAGCCGCTCGGGATCGAGCGGATCGATCGCGAGGTCGAGCACCTCGGCGGCATGACCCGGCGCGGTCGCCACGACCTTCTCGAAGCCGGCATCGGTGAGCACGGCGAGCGTGGTGCGGCCGTCGGCCGGGTCGGGGACGCGCTCCACCCAGCCCTTCGTCTCCAGCCGGGTGACCACCTGGGAGAGGCGCTGGAGGCTCGAGTCCACGAGCGTCGCGAGCTCGCGCAGGCGCAGGCGACGGCCCGGTCGCTCGGAGAGCTGCGAGAGCACCTGGTAGTCGAAGTGGGTGATCCCGGCATCGCGACGCGGCTGGGCATCGAGCGCCGCGGGCAGGCGCACGAGGAGGCTCGTGAGAGCCCGCCAGGTGGCCTGCTCCTCGGGCGTCAGCCAGCGCGGGTCCTCGGTGGTCACCCGGGAGATCCTACCTGTGGCGGCGGTGGCGGCCCCGAGCCGCGGAGACCGCAATCGCGCGGTTCCCTGCGGTGGGGTCAGACTTCTTCTTCAGGAGGAAGATCGAACCATGCAATGTGCCCGGGGCCGGGGCGGCGCCCGCCGAGTGCCTCCCACACGGTTCCTACGTGCTCAACGACTGCCTCGACCGGCTCTGGCGCAGGGTGGAATCCCGTGTCATCGATCGACCCGGCCACAAGGTCCCCGCGCACCAGCAGTCGTCCCAGGACCTCGATCCCGCGCCGTTCGAGCTCTTGATCATCGCTCACGCCGGAGCGCAGTAGTGCCGAGACGACGTCGCCGGGATTCACCCAGTCGTCGACAGCGGCATCGAGCACGGCCTTCTCGACCTCGTCAGGCGAGGAAGCCGCCCACTCGGCCAGGGCTCGGGGTGTCGCGAACCTCGGCCCGGTCGCCGGACGATGACCTACCTGTCCGTCTGCGCGCGCAGCGATGACAGCGCCGAGCGGGAGCTCTAGCGCCCATGGCGCGCGAGTCGCGACGAGCAGTGTGCTGTCTTCGCCAGGACGGGTGAGAGCGAGGGTCAGCACACCGCCGGGGACAAGAGTTGATGCGGTGATCACAGCGCCGAGCGCCGGGCATCGTCCGTGACCAGTGCATCCCCAGACGTTGGAGTCTCTCCGTGAAGAACTGCTCCACGGCTGGTGACCAGTCGGGTCTGTTCGGTGTCGATGTCCAGCGCTTCGACCCACTGCCCTCAAACGGTCTCGAGTGCCTCGCGGAGCGCATCCTCGTGCAGGGTCATCGGATGTGCACCTTCTCAATCGTTCCATCAGGGTGGAGTACGTCGATCGTGCGACCACCGCAGCGTGAACTCTCGCGCGGCCCGATCTCGGTCCCGTCCGGTTGCCTGACCCATTCTCCACGGCACCCGGGACGGCGGATCACCTCGCCTCCGCGCGCCATCTGGCCGTAGGAAGCCTGAAGCTCGGCATCGCTGCCCACGGTTCGGACCCCTGGATTCTTGCCAGTTGGCATCTTTCCGAGTACCTCCCCGGGCGGTCTCGGGGCGCCGCCCCCGGACGAAGGCTGGTGAGTCTCCGGCTGGCGAGGTGACCCTGGGGACTGGGGATTGTTCGCCGCCTCAGCGAGAAGAATCCCGCCCCCGGCGACCGTGACGGCGGCGCCCGCAGCGATGAGCTCTGCCGATCCGACCATGACGACGCCACCAGCGACCGTTCCGCCACCGAAGGTGACCAGCCCGGGCGCCGGCGCCTGTGCACCGCTGGTCCGCATCGCGGCGCCGTGACTAGGATCGACGGCGACCGTGACCGCTCCGACGACGGAGAGCACCCATGTCCCTGCAGGACCCGCCGGCCGCGCGCGCGTCGGCATCGTCGGCACCGGGGGATCTCCCGGGCCCATCTGCCCGGCTGGCAGGCGCTCGGCGCCGAGCCGCACTGCACCAGCCCGGAGGGCGCCGAGGCGTTCGCCGCCGAGGCCGGGGCGCGCGTGCACCCGGACCTCGACGCACTGCTCGCGGCGGTGGACGTCGTGGACGTCTGCACCCCCACCCCCTCGCACCCCGGCATCGTCCGCGCCGCCCTCGATGCGGGGAAGGACGTGCTCTGCGAGAAGCCGCTCGCGCTGACCGGCGAGGAGGCGCGAGAGCTGGCCCGGCACGCCGAGAACGTCGGCCGCCTGCTCTTCCCCGCGCACGTCGTGCGCTACTTCCCGCAGTACGCCGCCGCGAAACGCGCCGTCGACACCGGCGCGATCGGCACCCCCGCCGTGCGCGCTTCGAGCGCACCGGCGCCCTGCCGGACCGGGACTGGTACGCCGACGAGGAGCGCTCCGGCGGCATCGTGATGGACCAGATGATCCACGACATCGACCAGGCGCTCTGGCTCGCCGGCGACGCGGAGTCGGTCCACGCCCGCCAGCGGGTCGCCGCCTCCGACCCGGCCGTGCGCACCGCCCACGTGGTCCTCACCCACCGCTCCGGCGCGCTCAGCCACTGCCGCGGCTTCTGGGGCCCCGAGGGCACCCGGTTCCGCTACACCTTCGACCTCGCCAGCGACCGCGGCCGCCTACGGTACGACAGCGCCGGCGACGCAGGCATCACCTTCGACGACGTCGCCTCCGCCCGGCAGGCGAGCGGCGACGGCTTCCTGCCCGACGTCTCCACCATGGAGGACCCCTACGCCGCCGAGATCGCCGAGTTCGCCCGCGCGGTCACCGTCGGCGGCGCCACCCGCGTCGAGGCGGCCGACGGCGCCCGCGCCGTGGAGGTCTCCCGCGCCGCCCTCGACTCCCTGCGCACCGGACGGAGCATCCCATGCTGAACGCCCCAGGTCAGGATCCCGCGAACGCGCCGACCGACGCCCCCGCCCCGCTGCGCGTGGCGCTGATGAGCCGCGCCCACACCCACGCCTCCTCCTACGCGGCGCCGCTCGAGGCCCGAGCCGACGTGGACCTCGTCGTCGCCGACCCCGACGGCTACGGGGACGTGCGCGGCGTGCGTGTGGCCGGCGGCTACCAGGACGCCTGGGAGGCCTGGCCGGAAGGCCCCGACGCCATCGTCGTCACCAGCGCGAACGCGCACCACCGGGAGCTCGTGCTCGAGGCCGCCCGCCGCGGCGTGCACGTGCTGTGCGAGAAGCCGCTCGCGACCACCGTGGCGGACGCCGAGGAGATGGTCTCCGCGTGCCGCGAGGCAGGCGTGGTGCTGATGACCGCCTTCCCCGTCCACTTCTCGCCCGCCGTCCAGGCGCTGCGCGGCGCGATCGCCGACGGCACCCTCGGCGAGATCGTCGGCCTGACCGGCACGAACAACGGCAAGCTCCCCGCCGGTCGCGAGTGGTTCACCGACGTCGAGCTCGCCGGCGGCGGCTCCCTCGTCGATCACACCGTGCACCTCGCCGAGATCCTCGACTCCGTGCTCGGGGAGCCCGAGAGCGTCCACGCCGTCTCCAACCGGATCCTGTACGCCGACCGCGCGGGTGAGGGTGCCGAGACCGGCGGGCTCGTCACCCTCACCTATGCCTCCGGCGTCGTCGCCACCATCGACTGCTCCTGGTCGATGCCGGCCGACGCCCCGACCTGGGGCGGGCTCACCCTCCAGGCCCTCGGCACCGGCGGCCAGCTCCAGATCGACGCCTTCGCCCAGCACGTGGGCGGCCCCGGCCAGTGGCTTCCCTACGGCACCGACCTCGACGCCCCTGTCGCTGGACGCCTTCCTCGACGCGGTCCGCGCGGGCGAGGCGGCCACGCCGACGGGGGAGGTGGGGGCGCGCGGACCGTCCGCGTCGTCGCCGCCGCACAGGAGTCGGTGCGCACCGGGCGACCGGTGGCGCTCGCGGGATGAGGGGAGCGGCGCCGGGGAACGTGCGGTGCTGCGAGACCAGCGGTGCCGAGGGCCGCACGGCGCCGGGGTGTGAGGTGCCGGGGCGTGAGGTGCCGGTCCGCAGCGATCCGTCGGCCCCGCAGCCACACTTCCTATAGGGTGCCGGTCGAGCGGGTGCGTCGCCGGGAGCGTCCCGCCCGTGCGACGAGCGACGCCGCCGGGACGGGCGATGACGCCGGGCCCGGGAAGAGAGAGGAGTGCCGTGATGGCTGTGCGACGGCAGGTGCCGCGTGCCGAGGTCGAGGAGCTGATCCTGCGGCGGCCGCTGGAGGCACGCTGGCCCCCGGGGGCGCGGCTGAGCATCGACGGGCTGGCCCGCGACCTCGAGGTCTCCCCGACCCCGGTGCGGGAGGCGATGGTGTCCCTCGAGCGCTCCGGGCTGGTGGAGTACGTGGCGCCGCGCGGGTACGTCGTCGCGCCGATGCTCGACGCCGAGCAGATGACCGAGGCGCTCGATGCCCGACGCGTCGTCGAGACCGCCGCGCTCGGCCGGGCCTTCGAGGACGTGGACGCGCCGCTCGCCGCCCTCGAGGAGGCGCACGCCGCCCACGGCGCCGTCATCGCCCGGATCGAGGCCGCCGGCGAGGTGAGCATCGAGCCGCTCCAGGAGCACTTCCACGCCGACTGGTCCTTCCACCAGGCCCTCTTCGACCACTCCGGGAACCGCTACCTCTCCACGATGGTCGAGACGGTCCGCGCCCACACCCACCGCATGCGGCAGACCTGGGTGGGCGGCCCCGCCGCGCTCGACGTCCACGAGGCCTACACGGAGCACGGAAGGATCCTCGAGAAGGTGCGCCGCCACCACCACGACGGGGCCCTGCATGCCCTGGATGAGCACCTCGCCGCCGTTCTCGAGCGCTCCCACGTCGTCGCGGAGGCGGCGGCGGCGAAACAGAACGCGGACGCGGCGACCTGAGACGCGGCGCGAGCCGGGAGGTCCGCACGCCCGGGCGCGCGCCGATATGAACTGTCCTGCGCGACGGCCGTCGCCTCCCGTCGGGCGGCGGCGCTCGACGGAGAGTCCGGGGACCTGGTGCGCGTCGCTGTCTCGGCCGGGGCTCAGCGGTCGGCGTGCGGATCCGCCGACGGCTCGGAGAAGCGGGCGCGCAGGAACTCCGAGTGCACGTCGAGGGTGCGCGAGACACCGGAGACGACCTCGTGCTCGAGCCGGTCCAGACGACCGTCCAGCACCGCGAGTCGCTCGTCGATGCGCCGCAGGTTCCCCGCCGCGCGGGCGCGGGTGTCCTCCGTGGATCCGGGGGTCAGGAAGCCGACCGTGTCCTCGAGCGCGCCCACCAGCTCGGGGACGTAGCGCTCGGTCATCCCCTCCAGCAAGATCACATCGGGGTCCGAGGCGCGACGGGACTGCAACGCCGCCGAGCCCAGCGGCGCGTCGACCCGCAGCAGGAGGGTCTCGGCGCGGTCCAGCAGGCGCTTCTCCGTCGGCCCCTGGATCCGGCGCCGCATCCGATGGATGCGTCGACGCCGCTGAGTGGAGTCCTTGACGATCTTCTCCAGCATCGCCCGGGTGCCGGAGGAGATCTCCTCCGTGGAGCGGCCCAGGCGCGTCGGCCTCGGTCGACGATTGCGCAAGAGGAAGGGCAGCGCCGCCGCCCGCGACCGCGGCGATGCCGAGGCTCGCCAGGAACGGGGTGAGCAGACCGGCCCCGCCCACCAGGGCGCTCACGCCGAGGAGCATGAAGTCGCTGATCCCGAGCACTCCCGCGAGCACCACCGGCACGCCGACGGTCAGCCAGCGCCCGCGCCTGCGGGGCAGCGAGACCGAGCGGGAGCGCGGGGCATGGACCGTGCCCTCGAGGGGTGCGGTGCCGGCGGCCCACGACCCTGGCGCGGGCGGCGCCGGGGCGCGCAGGCCGGGATGCGCCCCCGGGCCGGGGCGCGAGGGCGTCCCGCCGGGACGTGCCGGGTGCCGGCGGGGCGAGGGGCTCTGGGGGCTCATGGGAACCGCGGACCTCTCTGTGGACGGAGCTGAGGTCTCGACGGGGAGGGCCCTGCGGTCGGGCCTCGAGGCGATCGCGGGAGGCGACCTGCGCGGCCGCAGACCCGGCGTGGGCCCTCGTCGTCGACGGCTCCCAGGCTATCGCGGCACCGTGAGGATCCCCTGGGGGATGTCCCCCTGATCCTGGGAGGGAGGCCCGGGGCAGGCGGCGTCCTCGGGGAGGGCGGAGGAGGTGTCCATGCCCCCACCGCAGCACATCCCGGCGCGGGGTGAGGGATCAGGCGGCCGCGTGCGCCTCGGCGATCCGCAGCAGCTCGAGATAGCCCTCCAGCTTCCACGCGGTGCGGCCGACGAAAAGGCCGGTCACGTGCTCGATCCCGAGCAGGCCCGCGGCGTTGTCGAGGTTGACCGATCCGCCGTAGAGCGGCCCCGAGACCTTCCCCGAGTACCGCCCTCCGAGCGCGGCGAAGGGCTCGACGAGCTCATCGACCGTCGCGGGGCGGCCCTTCTCGCCGATCGCCCAGATCGGCTCGTAGGCGATCACCACGCGGGCGAGCTCTTCGGCGGAGAGCCCCTCGAGCGCGCCCGCGGCCTGCTCGAGGATGAACGCGCTCGAGTCGCCGGCCTCCTTCACCTCGGCGCTCTCGCCGATGCACAGCGACGGGGTGAGGCCGTGACGGAGCGCCGCGGCGACCTTGAGGCGCGTGGTCTCCACGGTCTCGCCGAAGTGCTCGCGACGCTCCGAGTGCCCGATCTCGACGACCTGGGCGCCGGCGTCCTTCGCCTGCGGCACGGAGACCTCGCCGGTCCACGCGCCCTCGTCCTCCCAGTGCGCGTTCTGCACGCCGAGCGGCGACGGGGGAGTCCTCGCCGAGGACCTCCCGCACCGTCGTGGTGGCGGTGAAGGAGGGGATCACGAAGGGCTGGACGCCGGCAGGGGCCTGCCGGCTGTGCTCGCTCGCGAGGTGATCGCGAAGGCCCTCGGCCCAGGCGCGGCCCTCGGCGAGAGTCTTGGTCATCTTCCAGCTGGTGCCGATCCAGAGGGGGGACATCTTCGCTCCTTCGACGAGACGTGCCATGGGGGTGTTCGACGTCCGGTACCAGTTTCCTGGTACCGGACGTCGAACAACTGGTCGGGTCCTGGTACCGGACGTCGAACAACTGGCCTGTGGGGGCGCGCTCGGGGTGAGAGTGCGCCGCCGGCCCGGGTGCCCAGCCCGAGCCGGTCATCCCGAGCCCGAGCCCGGGGTTCTGAGCCGGGGCCCGGGCTCAGCTCACTTCTCGAGGGAGCCGTCGTAGGCGCAGATCGCGTCGACCTTCGCCGCCGAGGACGACTCCGGATCGAACTCGAGGTCGAGCCACACCTTCACCAGCTCCTTCGCGAGCTCCAGCCCGATCACGCGCTCGCCCATGCACAGCACCTGCGCATTGTTCGACAGCACCGAGCGCCGCACCGAATAGAGGTCGTGCGCGGTCACGGCGCGGATACCGGAGACCTTGTTCGCCGAGATCGCGACGCCCAGACCGGTGCCGCAGATCAGCGCCGCACGATCCGCCTCGCCCGCGGCGATCTTCTCCGCCGCCTCGACGGCGACGTTGGGGTAGTAGGTGCCGTCCTCGCGGCCGGTCACGCCCACGTCGATGACCTTCTCGACGCGGGGGTCCTGCTCGAGCGGCTCCTTGAGCGCGGACTTGTGGCCGTAGCCGGCGTTGTCGGAACCGGTGACGATGGTCAGAGCCATGATGTTCTCCTTCGGAGTCGAGGGGTAGGGGTCGGTGGAGCTGTTCCAGGGGTGATGGAACGCGGTCACGTGGCAAAGCAGGCCGGGGGCGGGTCGAGTCGGGTGCGATTCTGAACCGCTTCCGGGCCCGAACTGGTTCAGAGTCGCACACTTCCGAGGGTAGGCCTCTGCCCGGGTCAGGACAGGTGCTGGCCGAGCTCGCGCATGAGGATCGAGAAGGAGATCGCCCCGGATCGGGGGTGCCGACCGACTTCTCGCCGAGCACGCGGGCGCGGCCCAGGGTCGCGGTGATCTCGGCGGTCGCGTCTGCCGCCTCGCGGGCCACGTCCGCGGCCTGCAGGATCGCCTCGGCCGCGTTCTCGCCGGTGAAGGCCTTCGCGAGTTCCTCGCGGAAGGGCGCGGCGGCGTCGACCATGGTCTTGTCGCCCACCTGCGCGCCGCCGAGGCGCTGGATCGCGTCGATCCCGGCGTCGACCGCGTCGACGACGGTGCGCGGCTCGGCGCCTGCCTGGTCGTCGTAGACGGCGCCGGCCGCGATGAGTGCCGCGCCCCAGAGCGCGCCGGAGGTGCCGCCGGCGGACTCGGACCAGGCCTCACCGGCGCGGACCAGCAGGGTGCGGGCCCCGGCCCCGTCCTCGAGCGCCTGGCGCGCGACGGCCGCGGCGCCCTTGGAGCCGTAGGCCATGCCCTGGCCGTGGTCGCCGTCGCCCGCGATCGCGTCGATCCGGCCGAGCTCGGCCTCCTCGCGCACGCACACGCCCGCGAACAGGTCCAGCACGCCGGCGACCTTCCCGGCGACCTCGCGGGACTCGCTGCTCGCCGCGGGGGTCTCGTCGGCCCCGGCCTCCCAGAAGGCGGTGCGGCGCGGGCGCTCCGCCGCGCCGGTCATCGCGCCGCGGTGGAAGGCGGGGGTGTCGACCGGAGCGAGCCAGTGTCGCTCGAGCTCCTCGTCGAGGAACACCAGGGTCAGCGACAGTCCGGCCATGTCGAGGCTGGTCACGAGCTCGCCGACCTCGGAACGGACCGGCGTGATGCCGGCGTCCTCGAGCGGCTCGGCGACCTTCGCGTAGACGACGAACAGCTCCTCGTACTTCACGGTGCCCAGGCCGTTGACGAGGACCGCGGCGCGGCCCTGGTAGCCGCCCTCCGCGCGCTCGGGCCGCTCGGCGAGCACGCCCTCGACCAGCATCGTCGCGATCTCGTCGGCGGTGCCGATCGGCTCGTCGCGCACGCCGGGCTCGCCGTGGATGCCCAGGCCCACACCCATCTGCCCCTCGGGCACGTGGAAGAGGGCGCCGGCGGCACCGGGGAGGGTCGGGCCGTCGAAGGCGACGCCGAAGGAACGCGTCGCGTCGTTGGCCTTCCACGCCAGGCGCTCGGCCTCGTCGAGGTCCGCGCCGGCCTCGATCGCGGCGCCGGCGATCTTGAAGACGGGCAGGTCTCCGGCGATGCCGCGGCGGTCGCGGTGGTTCTCGGGAGTGTTGGAGACGATGTCGTCGCTGACCTTGATGATCCGCACGTCGATGCCCTCGGCGCGGCTTCTCGGCCGCGGCGCCGAAGTGGAGCACGTCGCCGGCGTAGTTGCCGAAGCCGAGGATCACGCCGCCGCCGTTCTCGGCGTTGCGCGCCACGGAGTACACCTGGGAGGCCGACGGGGAGGCGAACACGTTGCCGCAGGGGGCGCCGTGGCCCATGCCGGGGCCCACCCAACCGGCGAAGGCGGGGTAGTGGCCGGAGCCGCCGCCGATCACCAGGGCGGGCTGGCCCTTCGGGGTCTCGGTCGCGCGGACCACGCCGCCGTGGACCACGGCCACGTGGTCGGGGTGGGCCAGGGCCAGGCCCTGGACCGCGTCGGCGGCGAAGGCGGCCGGGTCGTTGAAGAGGTACGTCATCGTGGATTCCTCCGGGAGCCGCCGTGCGGGGGTCGACGGCGCAGGGTCGTGGGGGGCCGGGCGCGCGGCGCCGCGGCAGATTGATCCTATAGGAAAACTACGCGATAGGGCAGGGGGTGCCGATCGGCAGGAGAGGCCCGTCGGCCGCTGAGCCGTCAAACGCACCGACGGCCGCCCTGACGGCGGCGCGGCGACCGTGCCCACCGCTGCCGAGCTCGGCGGCGCCGGTGCCGGCGTACTTCTCCCCGATCTCCGGGGAGGGCGCGAAGCCCTTCGAGGTCGCGCGCTTGCCGACGAGGCGGACGAGCAGACACATCGGGATCGCGAGCACGATGCGGAGAGGGTCACCAGGGCGGGGTCGGGCGCCCGCTGATCATCAGCCCCAGCTGAAGGACTGGAGGAGCGGCTCGCTCGCTCGGCCTCGCAGTGAGGTGCCCGAGCCGCGGCGCACGGCGAGGATCCCGAGGATCTCGAACACCGCGAGCTCCCCGCTCACCGCCGAGCGGCCCACGCCGAGCGCGCTCGCAAGCTTCCGCTCCGGGGAAGGCGGGTACCCGGCTCAAGGCCCCCGCCCGTGAACTGCTCGAGCATCCGGCCCGTGACGCCGGAGATCGGTGAACCCGCGGGGACGGCCGACAGCGCCTCGGCGAAGGTGTCGGAGGCGTCGTCGGAGAGAGCGGGCATGCCAGAAGAGGTGCCGAGCGGACGGGGCTCCCGATCCGCGGACGGCGCGGGTCCGCCGGCGCCCCTCCCTTCGCTCTTCCCATCGGTCGTAAGTTCCTATAGGATCGATGGCACGAGTAACCCCCGTGAAAGGACGACGATGTTCACCGCAGAGACCTGGCCGATCGGCGCCAACATGCTCTCGTTCGGCGCACCACGCCGGACGGCACTCCCACCCTTGAGGCCTCCTCGAGCGTCTGGGCCTCGCAGCTGCGACAGGTCAAGGAGCTCGGCGTCGACCAGATCGACCCCACCGACGCCTGGCCGCCGCTGGCGAAGCTCAGCGACGATCGCGTCGAGGAGTTCCGTCGGGTGCTCGACGGCGAGGGGCTGACCCTCTCCTCGATCTCCATGACCCGCAACTCCGTCGTCGACGTCGAGAACGGCGAGGAGAACCTCGCCGACGCGCGCGCTTCATCGAGCTGGCCCCGAGCTTCGGCGTGACCGTCGTGAACACCGGCTTCATGCAGGCACTCACCGAGGAGCAGTCCCGCGCCATCTGGTTCTGGCTCGCCGACGGGCACGTCGACGACCCGGCGCCGCGCGACCTCGCGATCGAGCGGATCCGCACCCTCGGCGACGCTGCGAAGGCGCAGGGCATCGAGGTCAGCCTCGAGATGTACGAGGACACTTACATCGGCACCGCCGACGAGGCCGTCGCCTTCCTGCGCGACGTCGACCACGACGCCGTGGGCCTGAACCCGGACCTCGGCAACCTGGTGCGCCTGCACCGCGAGGTCGAGCCGTGGCCGGACATGTTCGAGAAGGTGCCGCCGCACTCGAACTTCTGGCACATCAAGAACTACACCCGCGACTTGGACCCGGTCACCGGCGCCTACTCGAGCGCGCCCATGCCGCTGAAGTACGGCTACATCAACTACCGCCAGGTCATCCGCCGAGCCCTCGACCTCGGCTACACCGGCCCTTTCTGCTGCGAGCACTACGGCTCCGACTCCCTCGGCGTGATCGCCGAGAACGTCCAGTACATCCGGCAGGTGCTGAGCTCGGCGCTGGCCGAGACCGCCTGAGCCCCTACCGCACCCGTTCGAAGGAGAACCCCCAGATGACCATCGAGACCCGCACCATCCAGTCCTTCCCCGCCCGCCGCACCGCGGTCGTCACCGGCGCCGGCGCGCCCCGCGGCATCGGCCGACGCGTCGTCCGCAAGCCGCTGGCCGAGGGCTGGAGCGTCGCCGCGGCCGACATCGACGGCACGGCCGTCGAGGAGTTCGCGGCCGAGCTGAGCGCCGAGCCGCCCGCCCAGTCGGAGCAGAAGGTGATCGGCGTCGGCGTCGACATCTCCGACCAGGCCTCGGTCGACGCCGCCTTCGCACGCATCGACGCGGAGTCGCCGCAGGTGGTGGGCCTGGTGAACCTCGCCGGGATCCCCAGCCCCCACTCCTTCTTCGAGCTCACCTCGGAGATCTGGGACCGCGTCATGGACGTCAACGCCAAGGGCACGCGCGCTGATGACCCAGGCGGCGGCGACGCGCATGGTCGACGGCGGCGTGGGCGGGCGCATCGTCAACACCGCCTCGATCACCGCCCTCGACGGCGGCGGCACCTTCTCCAAGACCGGCTACGCCGCCGCGAAAGCCGCCGTGCAGGGCCTGACCCGCGGCTTCGCGCGCGAGCTCGGCCAGTACGGGATCACCGCGAACGTCATCCTCCCCGGCCCGATCGACACCGACATCATGGGCGGCACCCTGACCGACGAGCGCAAGGAGGGCATGAGCTCGAACATCCCGCTGCGCGCGTGGGGCGACCCGAGGAGGTCGCGGGCCTCATCGCGTTCCTCGTCGGCGAGGACTCGAGCTTCGTCAGCGGCACGTCGATCAACGTCGACGGCGGCAAGCACATGCACTGACCTTCGCGACAGGCAGGGGCAAGGCGCCCATAAGGCGCCTCGGTCCTCGGTTCTGCGGCTGTATCGCGTCGCAGGACCACCCCTAGTCAATATCCAATAGGATAGCTACCATGGCTGTCACGAGCCCACGGAACGTCTCCACGAAGGCGGCGTCGGGCGTGGCGGCGCCGGCGCCCTCGTCCGAGAGGCGCCCCCGGACGAAGGAGTTCCCCCGAATGACCATCTCGACCGTCACCATCGTCGGCGCCGGATACATGGGCGGCGGCATCGCCCAGGTCCTCGCGATCGCCGGCTTCGACGTCACCATCGCCGACGTCAGCGTCGACACCGCGAACGCCTCCCTCGAGCGCCTGCGGCCGCGAGGCGCGCGAGTTCGAGGAGCAGGGCCTGTTCTCGCCCGGCTCCGCGGACCTCGTCGCGAAGAACATCTCCGCGGGCAAGAGCCTCGAGGAGGCCGTCGCGGACGTCGACTTCATCGAGGAGGCCGTCTTCGAGCGCCTCGACGTCAAGCGCGACGTGCTCGGCACGATCTCGCAGCACGCCCGCCCCGACGCGATCATCGGCACCAACACCTCGACCATCCCGGTCAAGGAGCTGGTCAGCGCGGTGAAGAACCCCGAGCGCTTCCTCACCGTCCACTTCTCCAACCCCGCCCCCTTCATCCCCGGCGTCGAGCTCGTCGCCGGCGAGGCCACGACGCCCGAGACCGTCGCTGCGGTCAAGGATCTGCTCGAGAAGTCGGGGAACGAGGGCGCCCAGGTCGCCGACACCCCCGGCATGGTGCTGAACCGCCTCCAGTACGCGCCGCTGAAGGAGGCGACCTCCATCGTCGAGGAGGGCGTCGCCACCGCCGAGGACGTCGACACCATCGTCCGCACCACCTTCGGCTTCCGCCTGGGCTTCTTCGGCCCCTTCGCGATCGCCGACCAGGCGGGCCTGGACGTCTACGCGAACTGCTTCGTGACCTTCGAGGACGCCTTCGGCGACCGCCTCGCCACCCCGACGATCCTCACCGACGCCGTCGCCGCGGACCGCAAGGGCGTCAAGAACGGCAAGGGCCTGCTCGGCGACTACGACGAGAAGACCGCCGCTGAGCTCATCGCCTACCGCAACAAGGCCTACGCGAAGATGTCGCAGCTCCTGGCCGAGCTCGGTCCCGCGCCGAAGGCGACGCCGAAGGACTCCTGACGACGGGGGCCGGCCGACGCCACATCGGCCGGGCCCGCGCCGCACCTCTTCGATCAGTCCTGCGGGCTCTGCCCATCGGACGGGATCACGCCCTAACCCACCCATCCATCCTGCGGGCTCCGCCCGTCGGCCGGGCATCGACGCCCGGGACTCGAGCGAGCGCTCGGGACCCGCGCGTCGACCCGGGTCCCGAGCGCTCCGGCGTGACGGCACCCGACGAGCACCGCCACCACACCCCTGGAGACCCTCCCGTGGAAGAACTCGTCCTCGCGGAGCGGCCTGTCTGGTCGCTCCTGACTATCGCCGTCGTCGCGATCGCCTTCCTGCTGTTCCTGATCATCAAGACCCGCCTGCACGCCTTCTTCTCGCTGCTGATCGTCGCCGTTCTGACCGGCCTCGCCGCCGGCATCGGCGTCGCCGACGTGATCGACGTGGTCATCGCCGGCTTCAGCAAGCACCGTGGGCACAGTCGCCCTGCTCGTGGGCTTCGGTGCGGTCCTCGGACGCATCATCGAGGTCACCGGCGGCGCGCAGGTGCTCGCCGACAAGATGCTCGACACCTTCGGGGAGAAGCGGGCGCCGCTCGCCCTCTCGGTCGCCTCGCTGTTCTACGCGTTCCCGATCTTCCTGGACGCCGGCTTCATCGTGATGTCGCCGGTCATCTACACGGTCGCCCGACGCCTCGGCGGCTCGTTCATGCTCTACGTGCTCCCCTCGATCGCGTCGTTCATGATGATGCACGCGCTGCCGCCGCCCCACCCCGGGCCCACGGCCGCCGCGACGGTGATGGGCGCGGACATCGGTCTCGTGATCCTCGTCGGGCTTCTGATCGGGCTTCCCACCTGGTACTTCGGCGGCTACCTGGTCGCCCGGGCGATCTCGAAGCGCTTCCCGGACACCCCGGTGCCGGCCCTGCTCGGCGAGCCGCGCGAGGTCCCGGTCGAGGAACGGCCCGCCTTCGGGGCGATCCTGCTGGTCCTCCTCATGCCGCTGGTGCTGATCTTCTTCAACACCGGGCTCTCGACCATGGAGGCCTCCGGCTCCGTCTCCGACCAGAACGTCCTCTACCAGCTCTCCCGACTCGTGGGCGCGACCCCGGTCGCGATGGCCCTGTCCGCGCTGACCGCGATGGTGTCGCTCTATGTGATCCCGCGCCGTCGCTCCGGTCAGCAGGTGGGCGGACTTCTCGAGGAGCTCGTGGACGACGCGCTCGCCCCCGTCTGCTCGATCATCCTGATCACCGGCGCCGGCGGCGCCTTCGGCCGCGTCCTCACCGAGACCGGCATCGGCGGCGAGGTCGCCGAGGGCCTGGATGCGATGGGGCTCCCGCTGATCATCGCCGCGTACCTGGTGACCATGGCGATGCGCATCGCCCAGGGCTCGGCGACCGTCGCCGCGACCACCGGCGCCTCGATCATGGCGCCGGCGATCATGGCCGGCGACTTCGGGACCATCGCGGTCGCCGCCGTCGTCATCGCGATCGGCGCCGCGTCCATCGGTTGGTCCCATGTCAACGACTCCGGCTTCTGGCTGATCGGCAAGTTCTGCGGCTTCGACACCGTGACCACGTTCAAGACCTGGTCGCTGGTCGGCACGACGATCTCGCTGCTCGGTTTCGCCCTGTCCTCGGTCGTGTTCGTGATCGCCGCGTAGACGACCGGTGCAGATCTGACAAGGTGGGAGCAGGGGCGCTCGTCGTCCCTGCTCCGCCTCGTCCCGGCCCTGCTCGTGAAGCGGCATCTGCCCCGTCTTCGCCCGCCTCGTCCCGCCTCCTGGAAGAAGGACCCGTGACCGCCACCGCGCCCACCGACCGTCGCCTGCTGATCCTCGACGACGATCCCACCGGCTCGCAGTGCGTCGCCGGGATCGATGTCGCCTTCGACCTCGACCCGGCGATCCCCGTCGGCGTCCTCGAGGAGCCCGGCGCCGCCTGCTTCGTCCTGACGAACACGCGCGCGCTCGACGAGCAGGAGGCGGTCGCGCTGAACCGGCGCGTCCTCGCCGGGGTGCTCGACGGGGGAGTGCCGGCCGCCGGGTCGCACGTCGTCTCCCGCTCCGACTCGACCCTGCGCGGTCACGTCATCGCCGAACCGGTCGCGATCGCCGACGAGCTCGGCGCGCGCGGCATCGACGTCGACGCGTTCGTGCTCTGCCCGGCGATGCTCGAGGCCGGACGGTTCACCGAGGGCGACATCCATTACGCCCGCGTGGACGGGACGGCCGTCGAGGTCGCCGAGACCGACTTCGCCCGCGACGCCACCTTCGGCTACACCAGCTCCGACCTGCGGGAATTCCTCGAGGAGCGCTCCGGCGGCGCCGTGCGCGCGAGCGAGGTCCTCTCGCTCTCGCTCGAGGACATCCGTGAGGGCGGCACCGCGCGGGTGCGGACGCTCCTCGCCGGCGCCCGTGAGCGGACCTGGGTCGTCGTCAACGCGACCGAGTACGAGGACCTCGAGGTCGTCGCCGGGGCGATGGCGGCGCTCGAGGCGGAGGGACGCACCTTCGTCACCCGCTGCGCGCCCTCCTTCGTGCGGCCCCTCGTCGGGCGGCAGGGCGCACGCGTCGTCGACCCCGACTCGATCACGATCCCCGAGGGACGGCTCGACCACGGCCTCGTCGTCGTCGGCTCCCACGTCGGGCTCACCACCACGCAGCTGCGCGCCGTCCAGCGGCGCGGCACCCTCGCCGAGCTCGAGATCCACGTCCCCTCCGTGCTCGACGAGCGCCGCGAGCGAAGACCTCGCGGGCGTCTCCGCGCAGGCGGCGGAGACCCTCCGCAGCTCCGACTGCGTCGTCTTCACCAGCCGCGACCTGGTGCGCACCGACGATCCCGCCGAGTCCCTCGCCATCGCCCGCGGCGTCTCCGACGCCGTGGTCGAGGTGGTCCGCCGGGTGCGCGAGGCGAAGCCCGCCTGGGTGGTCGCCAAGGGCGGGATCACCTCCCACGAGGTCGCCGAGAACGGCCTCGGGATCCGCCGCGCCCGCGTCGAGGGGCAGTTCTGGCCCGGGCAGGTCTCGCTGTTCTCCGCCCAGGAGGCGCCCGACGAGGTCTTGGGTGCGCCCTACGTCGTCTTCCCCGGCAACGTCGGCGGCGAGCAGGCGCTCGCCGACGTGGTCGACGTGCTCACCGCCTCCGTCGCCGCCCGCTGACGCCGCCCCCCGCCCTGCCGTCTCCTGCCCCCGACCCGAGGAGCCCCCGATGACCACCACCCCCGCCGTCGCCTGGATCGGACTGGGCGCGATCGGCGCCCCCATGGCCCGCGCCCTCGCCGGCGCCGACCTGCCCGTGACCGCCTACGACCTCTTCCCCGCCGCCCGCGAGGCCATCGCCGACCAGGTCGCCACCGCCGCGACCGCCCGCGAGGCCGTGCCCGGCGCCGACGTCGTCGCCGTCATGGTCGCGACCCCCGAGCGCCTGGACTCGGTCCTGTTCGGGGCCGAGGACGGGATCGCCGGCGAGCTGGCCGCCGGGACCGTCCTGCTGATCATGTCGACCGTCGGCCCCGCCGCCCTCGATGCGGGCGCGGAGCGGCTGGACGGCTCCGGCCTGCGGATCGTGGACGCGCCCGTCTCCGGCGGCGTCGCCCGCGCCGCCGACGGCGACCTGCTGGTCATGGTCGGCGGCGCCGAGGCCGACGTCGCCGCCGTGCGCCCGGTGCTGGACGCCCTCGCCTCGAACGCCCCCGTCGTCGGCTCCCGCCCCGGCGACGGCCAGCGCTTCAAGATCGTCAACCAGCCGCTGTGCGGCGTGCATATCGCCGCCGCCGGCGAGGCGCTCGCGCTCGCCGACGCGATGGGCCTGGACCTGCGCCAGGTCCACGAGGTGCTAGGCACCGGCGCGGCCGCCTCCTTCATGTTCTCCGACCGCGGCCGGAGGATGGTCGACGGCGCCTTCGACGACGTCCGCTCCGCCCTGACGATCTTCGTCAAGGACATGGGCCTGGTCGCCGAGGCCGCCGACGAGGTGGGCCAGCAGGTCCCCCTCGCCGCCTCCGCCCAGCGGCTCTACCGCCGCGGCAGCGAGCTCGGCTGGGACCGCCGCGACGACTCGATCGTCTACCGGGTGCCGCGCGACGGCGACGCGACCACCTGACCCCGCCCCGCGGCCCGAGCGGCCGCGACCCGACCATCCACCACGCTCGAAGGAGAGACAGACCATGGCACAATCCCGACTCAGCGGAGCCGTCGAATTCGCGAAGATGCTCGCGGCCGGCGGCTTCGCCCTCGACCCGGTGGCCTCCGCACCCTCGATCGAGGACCTCCGGCAGGTCGCGAAGCGGCGCCTGCCCACGATGGCCTTCGACATCGTCGACGGCGCCTCCAACCACGAGATCACCCGTGCGTCGAACGAGGAGGACCTGCGCGAGGTCCGCTTCCGCCCCCGCTGGCTGACCGACATCTCCCACATCGACATCAGCACGAGCGTGGACGGCATGGACCTCCAGCGCCCCTACGTGCTGGGCCCCCTCGGACTGCGGCGCATGATCGGCGGCGAGGGCGAGATGGGCGCGGTGCGTGCCGCGGGCCGCGCGAACATCCCCTTCACCATCTCCACCGCCTCGAACTGGACGATGGAGGAGCTCGCCGAGCAGGCCACCGGCCCGCTCTGGTACCAGCTGTACATGTACAAGTCCGACGCGATCGTCGAGAACCTCATCTCCCGCGCCGAGGAGATCGGCGCCGAGGCGCTCGTGGTCACCGTCGACGTGCCGCTGAACGGCAAGCGCTACCGCGACCACCGCAACGGCATGTCCATCCCCCCGAAGATCACCCCGCAGAACGCCCTGCAGGCCGTGCGGCACCTGGACTGGACCCGCTCGATCATGCGTCCGCCGACGATCGGCTTCCGCAACCTCAAGGACCAGATCCAGGGCGACAACGCCGTCTCCCACCAGGAGTTCGTCGCGAAGTACCTCGCGAACCTCACCCTGACCTGGGAGAACCTCGAGGAGGTGCGGCGTCGCTGGACGGGCCCGCTCTACATCAAGGGCATCCTCACCCCCGAGGACGCCCGCCGCGCCCGCCGCGTCGGCGCCGACGGCATCTACGTCTCCAACCACGGCGGACGCCAGCTCGACTCCTCACCCTCCAGCATCAGCGCCCTGCCGCGGATCGTGGACGAGGTCGGCGACGAGATGACCGTCGTCTTCGACTCCGGGGTGCGCACCGGCGACGACATCGCCAAGGCCCTCGCCGTCGGCGCGGACCTCGTCTCCGTGGGCCGCGCCTGGGGCTACGGGAACGCCGCCGCGGGGGAGAAGGGCGTGTCGCGCGCGATCGACATCCTCGACGAGGAGCTCGAGCTCGCCATGGGCCAGCTCGGCGCGACCAGCATCGACGCCCTGGACCGCGGCTTCGTGGAGTACCCCGAGGCCTGGCACGGCGCCGGCATGCACCGCGAGCCCGAGACGGCCCGCCCCGGCGACCCCACCGCGACCCGCGAGGAGGCCCGTGAATGAGCACCCACTGGAAACTGGCGGTCACCGCCGACTACGCCGAGGCCGACGGCTCGACCATCTACGGCGACATCGGGCTCGGCGCCCTCGCCGCGGACGGCATCGAGTGGTCCCTCGTCGAGACCCCGATCCGCCCTGGCGCGCTCGAGGGCTTCGACGCGGTGCTCGCTGCTCAGCGGCACTCCGTTCGGGGCCGAGCGGCTCGAGGGCGTCACCACGCTCAAGCACGTCGCCCGCTTCGGCGCCGGCTTCGACGCCGTGGACCTCACCGCCTGCGAGGAGCGCGGCATCCCCGTCACCAACGCCCCCACGGGGCCGCGGGTCCCCATGGCGCACACGGCGCTGACCTTCCTGTTCGCCCTCGCGCACTCCCCTGCTCGCCCAAGGACCGCCTGGTCCGCGAGGCGGCCTGGGACCGCAAGGCCGAGCACCGCGGCCCGGGCCTCGGCTCGGCGACCATCGGGATGGTCGGCCTGGGCGGGATCGGGCAGGAGACGGTGCGCCAGCGCGCGCCCTCGACCTCGACGTCATCGCCTGGAACCGCTCCCCGCGCCCCGAGTTCTGCGCCGAGGTCGGGATCGAGCAGCTCGAGCTCGACGAGGTGATCGCCCGCAGCGACTACCTGATCCTCACCGTCGCCGCGAACTCCGGCACCCGCCACCTCATCGGTGAGCGGGAGCTGGCGATGATGAGGGAGTCCGCCTTCCTCATCAACATCGCCCGCGGCGCCGTGGTCGACGAGGCCGCGCTGATCACCGCCCTGCAGGAGCGCACCATCGCGGGGGCGGGCCTGGACGTCTTCGAGGTCGAGCCGCTCCCGGCCGACAGCCCCCTGATCGCCCTGGACAACGTCGTGCTCTCCCCGCACGCGCTGTGCTGGACCGCGGACTTCGCGGCCGCGACCGGGGCGGAGGCCCTCGCCGAGGTGCGGACCGTCGCCGCCGGGCGCGGCTCCCAGCACGTGGTGAACTCTCCCCGCGGCGGGACGGACGGCGCGCGGTGACCGAGCGCTCAGCCGCCGACGAGGCCCGCATCGAGGGCCTCACCTGCGTGATCACCGGCGCCGCCTCCGAGCGCGGCATCGGCCGGGGTGTCGCGCTCGCCCTCGCCCGGCACGGCCGGCCGCTCGCCGTGCTCGACCTCGACGAGGGCGGGCTCGCCGCCGCGGCCGAGCAGGCCCGGGCGGCCGGGGCGCCGCATGTGGTCACCGCCCGCGTCGACGTGGCCGACGAGGCCTCGGTCGACGCCGCGCTCGGCGTCGTGGAGCAGGATGCGGACGCCCCCGCCGTCGGCGCCCTCGTCCACTGCGCCGGGATCGCGAACCCGACCCCGTTCCTGGAGATGACCAGCGACGCCTTCGAGCGCACGCCGCGCATCAACACGCTGGGCGCCTTCCACCTCGCCCGCCGGGTGCTCGCCCGGCATGCTCGAGCAGGGGCTCGGACGGATCCTCGCGATCGGCTCCACGGCCGCGCAGGACGGCGGCGGGAACTTCTCCACCAGCGCCTACGCCGCCTCCAAGGCGGGGGTCGAGGGGTCGCTGCGGGGACTGGCGAAGGAGACCGCCGGCACCGGCGTCACCACCGCCGTGATCGCCCCGGCGAACATCGACACCGACATCATGGGCGGACGCCTGGAGGGGGAGCGACGGGAGCAGTTCGTGGCCCGCACCCCCGTGGGACGGCTCGGCACCACCGAGGAGCTCGGCGAGCTCGTCGCCTATCTCGTCGGCGCCCACGGCGGCTTCACCACCGGCGCGACCTACAACCTCAACGGCGGCCTGCGGGTCGGCTGAGCGGAGGGTGGGCCGAAGCCCGCCGACGAGACCCACGCGGCTTCGTCGGCGGGGCTCAGCGCAGGTGCGAGCGGGCCTCGCGCGGCGTGATCCCGGCGGAACCAGTAGTCCCCGCGGCTCTGTCGGCTCCGTCGCTCCCCCCGTCCGCCCCGCCGGGTGTCGTGTGGGCGGGCGCGGAGAGGCGTGCGAAGGCCCCGTGCAGGTGCGCCCGCATCGCCTCCTCCGCGGCCGTCGGATCGCAGGCCTCGACGGCGGCGAGGATCGCGGCATGCTCGCGGTACGTCTCCCGGCCCTCGGCATCGATCTGATGGAGGCGGAAGACGTGCACGTGCGCATGCAGGCGATCCACGGCGGTTGCGAGGAAGACGTTTCCCGCGGCGTCGAGGATCGCCTCATGGAAGCGCTGGTCGCTGAGCGCCCGCGCGCCTGGACGGACTGCTCCGTCCCGTGCAAGCGCTCCAGCACCTCGAGCTCCTCCCGCAGGGTGCGGGCGGGATTGCGCGACCGGGACGTGGCCGCCTCGCCCGTCGCCCACGGCTCGAGCAGGAGCCGCGGCTCGAACAGCTCCACCAGCCGCTCCCTGTCGATCAGCGGCGTGACCGCGTACCCGCGCGAGGCGGTGCGCACCACGAGCTCGTCGCCCTCGAGCCGGTTCAGCGCCTCCCTCACCGGAGTCTGAGAGACGCCGAGGCGCCGCGCCTCCGCGCTGATGGAGATCCGCGCCCCCGGCTCGAGCTGGTGCTCGAGGATGCGGGTGCGCAGGGCCTGGTACACCCGGTCCTGTCCGGTGCCGCCGCGGGTCACGCCATGTTCCTTCCTGCCTGCCGGGCGCCCCCGGGCGCCGCGGCGCCCCGCCCGACGGGACACCCTGCGCTCAGGGTCCGACGAGGGACGGCGGCCCGGTGCTCACCAGCGGGACGAAGGTGATCACCCCCAGCACCAAGAGCATCGGGACGAAGAACGGCAGTACGCCCTTGATGACCTGAGTGACCGGGATCTTCGTGACCGAGGAGAGGACGAAGAGCACGAGCCCCACCGGCGGGGTGAGCAGGCCGATCATCAGGTTGAAGATCATCATCACCGCGAAGTGGGTGGGGTCGATCCCGTAGACGTCGGCGATCGGCGCCAGCACAGGCACCAGGATCAGGATCGCGGCCGTCGGCTCCAGGATCGCGCCGACGATCAGCAGCAGGATGTTCACCAGCAGCAGGAATACCAGCGGGCGGTCCGTGATCTGGAGGATCATCTCGCTCATCACCTGCGGCGCCTGCTCGCGGGCGAGCACCCAGCCGAACAGTGCTGCGCTGGTGACGATCACGAGGACAGCCGCCGGTGGTCTCGACGGTCGAGGCCGCGATCCGACCGAGGGCGCGCCGGTTGAGGGTGCGGTAGCACAGCGCGAGGATCGCCACGTAGGCGACGCCGAGCGCCGAGGCCTCCGTCGGGGTGACGATCCCCGAAAGGATCCCTCCGAGGATGATCACCGCGGCGCCGGCCACGGGCGCCGCCTTCACCACGTCCCCCACCCGCTTCGCTGCGGGCGGCTTGGGCGACCGCAGGTCGTCCCGTCCGCGGGTCTGCAGGAAGACCATCAGGCACAGCGCGAGGACGAGCACGAGCGCCGGCACGATGCCGGCCATGAACATCGAGCTCACCGAGAGCCCGGCGGTCACCGCGTAGATGATCGCGGGGATCGATGGTGGGATCATCGGGGCGATCAGCGAGGAGGCGCCGGTGATGCCGAGCGCGAAGCCCTCGGGATAGCCGCGCTTCTTCATCGCGGGCACCTGGATCCGTCCCATCGCCGCGGCATCGGAGATCGCCGCCCCGCTCATCCAGGAGAACCCGAAGGAGGTGGCGATGTTGACGTAGCCGAGCGAGCCGCGGACGTGCCCGATCGCGCTGGTCGCGGCGTCGAACAGTCGGTCCGTCGCCCCGGAGACGTTGGCGAGGTTCCCAAGCAGGATGAACATCGGCACCGCGAGGATCGCGAAGTCGAAGACGCCCGAGGCCGTCTGCTGGGCGGCGAGGGCCGCGGTGGCGGTCTCGTCCAGCACGATGTAGACGAGTGAGGGGATGAGCGGCGCGATCCACACGGGGACGCGCAGGGCGAGCGAGCACCAGCAGGGCTGCGAACATGATCAGCAGGACCACGGGATCACAGGCCTTCCATCGAGGCGGCCTTCTCGACCGCGTCCGGGATCTCTTCGGGGTGGCGCAGGTGCGGCGCGATGTTCAGCGGCGTGTGGCCGAGGATCATCAGGTAGCCCACCAGTACGGCGCCGTACAGCAACGGCATCGGCAGGGAGCTGGCGGTCATCTCCAGTGGACTGGTCAGCACCATCAGCGAGAGAGCCGCCCACACCATGTAGCTCGCGGCCGCGACCACCAGCAGCAGGGCGAAGATCTGGCTCGCGGAGGCGATCCGGCGCGGGAGGTAGACGGCGAGGATGTCCACGGCGATGTGGGCGTTGCGGGAGGAGACGAAGCCGGCTCCCACGAAGGTCAGCCACACCACCAGCGACCGGGCGATCTCCTCGGTCCAGGGCAGCGGTGACGCGAGTACATAGCGAGTGAACACCTGGAAGATGATCATCGCGAAGACGGCGATGAGCGGCGCTCCAGCGAGCAGGCGCTCGGCGTCCACGAGCAGGGCGTAGAGCCGCCACTTGCGCTCGTAGTGGTCGCGTTCGATGTACGTGTCGAGGTCGGGGACCTGGCCGTCGCGGCCCCCGGGGATGGGCTTGGGCGACTGCATGCTCATCGGACGGACTCCTGCGGCTCGAGGTAGAGATCTCCCCAGGCCACCTTCGACGGGAACTCGTCGGCGATCAGTCGCTGGAAGGCATCGACGTCGACGTCGTCATTGATGGTGATCGCGTCCTCCTGCGCCCATTGCCGGAGGGTCTCCTCCTCCGCCTCGACGATGCAGTCCCGGGTGGCGATGCGCGCCTTCTCCAGGGCGTCCTCCATGCCCTCGCGCTCGCTCGGCGTGAGGGACTCCATGAACCGATCCGAGGTGACGATGTTGACGGCCTGGACCATGTGCGCGGTGAGGTTGAGGTACTCCTGGACCTCGTAGAACTTCTGCACGTCGATCGTGGGAATCGGGTTCTCCTGGGCGTCGATGGCGCCCTGCTGGAGGCCGAGGTAGGCCTCGGACAGCGCCATCGGCGTCGCGGCGCCGTGCATGATCGCGAAGCTCGTGATGTACAGCGGCGCGTCGGGGGTGCGGATCTTCAGCCCGACGAGGTCGTCCGGCTCGTCGATCTCGACGTTCGAGGTGATGTGGCGAGTGCCGTAGTACCAGGTGGAGGTGACCCGCGGCCCGGTCTCCTCGGCCATCTTGTCGTAGACCTCAGCCATGATCGGTCCGTTGGTCGCCTCGTCGAACTGGTCGACGTCGGAGAACAGGTAGGGGGCGTCGAGCACGGCCGCATCCGGGTACCAGATGCCCAGGAAGGACGGGCCCACCACGCCGAGCTCGAGGCCACCGGTGGCGATCTGCTCAGTGGTCTCGCCCTCTCCGCCGATCTGGCCGGAGGGGTAGGTCTCCACCGCTATGCCGTCGTCGGCCAGCTCCTGCCGCGGCGTCGCGGCGCCGCAGGCCTCGACGGGATGGGCAGGGTCGTACTGGTGGGCGAAGCGGACGACGCGGGCGTCGGGATCGATCGTGTGCTTCTCGATCTGGCTGACATCCACGGGCTCCCAGAGCGAGCATCCGGCCAGGGCGAGCGCCGAGAAGGCAGCGAGGAGGAGGGTGCCGGGGCCGCGGCGTCGGGCGGTGCGGGTCATCGTGAGATCCCATCTGGACGGGGGTCGGGGAAGGGAAGGTCATGAGCGCGGGCGAGCGCGCGCAGCCGCTCCGCGGTCGAGGCGGCGAGCTCCACCCCGTCGTCCGCGGCGGCGCGGTCGTGCTCGAGATCGCCGGGGGCGACGACGGTGCCTCCGGGGTGCGAGGAGCGCACCTCCGCCTGGAGCTCCGCGACCCGGTCGCGGATCTGCGCCGGATCCCCGAACGCAGCGAGGTCCAGGGCGATCAACAGGTGACCGGTGTTCATCCGGGAGGAGCGGTCCTCCCAGATGTCCACGGTTCGGGCGGCGAGGGAGGCGCTGGTCAGCACCGTGGCGAGTCCTTCGAGGAGCACTGAGATGCCTGAGCCTTTGTGCCCCCCGAAGGGGGCGCAGCGCACCGCCGTCGAGCACGGCCGACGGATCCGTCGTCGGCCGCGCCTCGGCGTCCACGCCCCACCCCTCGGGGATCGAGGTGTCCTCGTTCCGGGCGGAGACGACCTTGCCATAGGCGCCGGCCGTAGTGGCGAGGTCCGCGACGAGCGGACCCGGACCCGAGGACGGCAGCGACAGGGTCAGCGGGTTCGTGCCGAGGACCGGACGGGAGCCGCCGAAGGGCACGGCGACGGGACCGGTCGAGGAGGTGAGCACGCCGGCCAGGCCCCGCTCGGCGAGCTGGTCCGTCCAGAATCGGCCGGCGCCGAAGTGCGTCGATCCCTGGACGGCGACGGCCGCGATCCCGTGCTCGTGCGCGGTCTCGGTGGCGAGGTCCACGGCGCGCCGCATCACCACCTGGCCGAAGGCGCCCTGACCGTCCAGCACCGCGGTGCCGCCGACGCGGCGCAAGACGGACGGTCGAGAGGTCGGATCAATGCCGCCGGCATTAACGGCCTCGAGGTAGAGCGGGAGGCGGAGCAGGCCGTGGGAATAGATGCCCGCTCGGTCCGCCGCGAGCAGGGAACGGGCGACCAAGGAGGCGTCGTCGGCGCGAACGCCAGAGCGTTCGAGCAGTTCGGAGGTGAGGGAGAGGAGGTCGTCGACCGGGAGGCGCGGTGACGTCATCGTCACGGTCCTTTCTGTACGAAGTGGGCCCAACGTATAGAAGGTGATCGGTGAACACAAGAGGGGTGGGGCGAAAGGGTCCGATGTGTCGGCGGGAATCTGTTCAGCGTTGCGTCGGAGCGGCTCCTGACGAGGGGGAGGAGTCGACCCCGGTGCGCCCCGTGAGGAGCGCGACCCGAGAGCGACGGCGGCCATGAGCACGCCCGTCGAGGCGAAGGCCGCGCGGTAGTCCGCGAGACTCGCCGCCCCGTCGGGCGCGCGCAGGTCGAGCACCACGCCGATCAGCGGCACCGCGAGCAGCGAGGTGGAGTAGCCGCCGAT
Organism: Brachybacterium sp. GPGPB12; assembly: GCF_038396325.1. Taxonomy (NCBI): domain Bacteria; kingdom Bacillati; phylum Actinomycetota; class Actinomycetes; order Micrococcales; family Dermabacteraceae; genus Brachybacterium; species Brachybacterium sp. GPGPB12. The sequence continues at coordinate 2,449,544 of NZ_CP149573.1, forward strand.
GTTCACCATCCCGGTCGCGGTGCCGATCGCGCGCGGCGCCACCCCGGTGCGTGCCAGGTCGAAGCCGACGGAGCAGGTCGCCGATCCGACCGCGAGCGCGACCATCAGCGGCACCAGCCGCCAGGCCGTGAGCGGCGTGGGGATGAGCAGGATCGCGGTCCAGGCTGCGACGAGGATCGCTCCCGCGATCCCGCCGAGCATCACCCGGTGCCGCGGGAAGCGCCCGGTGAGGAGACCGATGAGGGGACCGAGCGCCACCATCACCACGACGTTCAGGGTCAGCGGCGCCCCCACCTCGGCCGCGCCCAGCCCGTGCCCCTCGGTGAGGAACGGGACGCCCCACAGGAACAGGAAGGCGTTGACCGTCGCGAGGGTGAGCGCGTGGAGGAAGAACCCCGACCACGCCGGGCGCGAAGTGAACACGGCGCGCAGGAGCGCCCCCGCCCGGACTCGCGGCGGCACCGCGGCGCCCGGCTCCTCGGGTGGCACGTCCTGCACGAGGGCGAGCACGAGCAAGACGCTGAGCAGCAGCAGGAACGCGAGACCGGACCAGGCCGCAGTCCATCCCGCGCCGAGCAGCAGGGCGAGGAAGGGCACCGCGGCGACCGCCTGACCGAACTGGCCGATCATGGTCGCGAGCCGCGTGAACACCGGCACCTGCCCGGTGGGGAACCAGCTCGCGATCAGCCGGACCACGCTGATCAGGGTCGCAGCATCGCCCATGCCGGTCAGCGACCGCCCCAGCAGCGCCACCGGCACCCCGGTCGCGAAGGCGAGCAGCGAGCCGCCCCGCCGCCATCGTCACCGCCCCGAGGACCAGCATCCGGCGCGGCCCGATCCGGTCCAGCAGCAGACCGGCCGGGATCTGCGCCGCGGCATAGGTGCCCAGCCGCACCGCGCCGAACAGGCTCAGCACCGTCCCGTCCACGCCGAAGCGCGCGGAGGCCTCGACGCCGGCGACGCCGAACGCCGCACGCCCGGAGACGGCGCAGAGGTAGGCGAATACCCCGACAGCCCAGACCAGATGGGCGCGGGTGAGGCGGGGACGCGGAGCGGTCATCGACAGATCAGCGGTGTTCAGAGGCGGGGTCGAGGGCCTCGTCGCGGCGCTGTCCCGCCGCGGCGGGGAGCGGCTCACCGCCCTCGTCGAGGCCGTCCTCGTCCGGGGTGGTCAGCGCGCCGTGGCGCCGCAGGAACCAGGCGGCGATGAGCGGGGCGGTGATCGCCGAGATCAGCACCGCGGTCGCGACCTGGACGGTCGCGACGTCCACGTACCGCTCGAAGCGGGGGTCGGCGGCCGCGATGATCGCGGGGGTCACGATGGAGTTGCCCGCCGTGGTGCCGGCGACGAAGCCGATGCCGGCGCGCTTGCCGCGCCGCGCGAGGAAGCGATAGGCGAGATAGGTGGTGCCGCCGGTGAACGGCGTGACCACCAGCCCCAGGACGATGCCGGTCATCCCCCCGGTGAGGATCGCGCCGATGTCGATGCCGGTGCCCAGCCCGAAGGCGAAGAAGGGGATCACGATGGTAGGCACGGGGCGCAGGATCTCGGTCCAGCGATGGTCGATGTTGCCCACCAGGATGCCCAACAGCAGCGGGATGACCGCCGCGGCGAAGGACTCCAGCGGGATCTCGCCGAGCCCGGCCGCGCCGATGAACAGCATGGTGAAGAAGGGGCCGTCGTTCACGGCGGAAGCGACATAGGCGCCGCGGTCCGTGCGCGTGCCGTACTTGCCGGTGAACGCGAGCCAGATCCCGCCGTTGGAGTTGTCGAAGGTCGCGAGCATCGCGACGATCGAGATCCCGAGGACGCCGTCCAGGCCCACCAGGAAGCCCAGCGCCACCACGAGCAGGCCGGGGACGATCGTCTTGCCCAGCAGGAGCGCGCCGGTGGTGCCGGCTACGGGGCCGATCGACCTCGGCGTGATCTGCATGCCGGTGGCGAAGATGACCAGCGCCATCAGCGGCATCGGCGTGGCGAAGAGGGCGGTGGTGAAGTCGCCGAGCTCGAGGAAGCCGGGAGCCAGGGTGCCGACGACCGCGCCGAGCACGAGCGGGATCACCATCGTCCCGCCGGGGATGCGGTCCATCGTCCCGTACAGGGGCGAGCGCGGCGTGGAGAGATCGGGAGAGCGGTCGGTCACGGGGACTCCTTCTGGCCTCATCACGAGAAGGGCGGTGCGGGGGACGCCGACGGCGTCGCCGGCGTGCGGCGGGTCGGGGTGACCCGCGCAACAGGGCTATAGGATCTATGGCCGATGCTCGGGCGTCAACCACCTGCGATCCGTGGGCTGTCGCAGCGTGGACCGACGGGGCCAGGCCGCCGGGCTTGGACCGCCGGGGCACTCAGCGCGCGGGGCGGACCCCCGGCGGCGGCGTGGCCGCGACGATCGCGCGGAAGACGACGTCGACGCTCGGCGAGGGTGCGGAGCGGCGGTCCCGCGTCACCGCCACGTCCCGTCCCTCCGCGAGGGAGCCGACGGGTGCGACCACCATCCCCGTGGTGTCGCTGATGCTCGCGGCCAGCGCGTTCAGCACCCCGACGCCGAGGCCCGCCCGGGCAAGGTTCACCACCGACTGCGGTCGCTCGGACTGCCAGGCCAGCGGGATCTCGAGCCCCCAGGCCCGCGGCGCGCGCGCCGGTGTCGGGGTCGACCGCGGCGCCGGGCCGGGCGATCGCGATCAGCGGATGCTCTGTGAGCCCCGCGGGCTCCAGCGGCTCGCGCACCTGCCCGTCCTCGGGCGCGAGGGGATGGCCCGGCGGCACCACCGCCACGAAGTGCTCGGTCCACAGGTGCACGCTGAGCAGGTCGGAGGAGGGCGGGTCCGAGGCCAGCGAGTGGATCGCGATGTCGAAGCGGCCGGCGGCGATGCCCGAGACCAGGTCGGGGGTGGTGTGCTCGGTCAGCTGGATGCGCAGCAGCGGGTGCTCGGCGTGGACCCCCGCGATCACGCCCGGCAGGAAGCCCGCGCTCACGCTCGGGTGGCGACCGATCACCACGCGGCCGCGCGCGGCTGCCGGTGTGCTCGTCGACCGCCTCGACGCCGCGCTCGAGCGCGGCGAGCACGGCCCGGGCGTGGGGGAGGAAAGCGAGCCCCAGCTCCGTGGGGCGCACCGGGCGATGGCTGCGGTCCACGAGGGATCCGCCGAGGGTGCGCTCGAGCGCGGCCACGTGGGTGCTCACGCGCGACTGCGCCCGGTGCAGGACGAGGGCGGCGGCGGAGAAGTCGCCGTGGTCCACGACCGCCACGAAGGTCTCCAACCAGTCGGTCTGCTCGATGCGCGGCACGGGGTCCTCCTTCGGCGGGGCCGGGTTGCAGCGGATCCGGGGCGGATCACGGTCTGGTCTCGGCGCGCGCGCGGGGTGTTCCGTCGCTGGTCAGCGCACTGCAGTGACCCATCTTACCAATCTCGGATATAGGATTTCGCGTTCGCGGATCGCGGGCGGAGCCCTCCTCCGTCCCCTCGTTGGTAGCTTTCCAAGCACCTCGACGACGAGACCCGGGCCGAGCCCCCGCACGATGCCGTGCGGACCGGAGCGAGCTCGTCGTGACCATCCCCGACCTGCACGAGTCCCGATCTGCACGACGAAGTGGAGCCCGCCATGACCCGCACCTCCCGTCCCCGCACCCGCGGCCTGCTCTCCGGCATCGCCGGAGCCGCGGCCCTCGCCCTGGTCGCCGCCGGTCGCCAGGCGGGGCCGGCGGCGGCGAGGGCGCGGACACCGACGCGATCCAGGCCTGCAACGACATCGCCCCCGACTACCCCAGCGGCCCCGTCGAGATGATCGTCCCCTGGGCCGCCGGCGGCGGCACCGACGGCGTCGCCCGCCTCATCGGCGACCAGCTCTCCGGCCAGCTCGGCTCCAACGTCAACGTCGTCAACCGCACCGGCGGCTCCGGCGTCGTCGGCCACCAGGCGATGGTCGACGCCGAGCCCGACGGCCAGACGATCGGCCTGGTCACCGTCGAGATCGGCATGATGCACCACCAGGGCCTGACCGACATCAGCGGCGAGGACCTCACCGCCATCTCGCAGATGAACGAGGACGGCGCCGGGATCACCGTCGCCGCCGATGCGGAGTGGGAGAACGCCGAGGACCTGCTCACCTACATCGAGGAGCACCCCGGCGAGGTGACCGCCTCCGGCACCGGCCAGGGCGGCATCTGGCACCTCGCGCCGCTGGGCATGCCGCTGGACAACGATCTGCCTGTCGACTCGGTGAACTTCGTGCCCTCCGAGGGTGCGGCGCCGGCGCCGCAGGAGCTCGTCGCCGGTGGCATCGACATGACCACCAACGCGCTCGGAGAATCCAAGACCATGCTCGACTCCGAGCGGGCCAAGGCGCTCGGCGTCATGGGCTCCGAACGCGACCCGAACTTCCCCGATGTCGAGACCCTCGAGGAGCGGCTCGGCTCGGACTACTCGATGTCCGTCTGGCGCGGCATCGCCGGTCCCAAGGATATGGACCCGAAGGTCGTCGAGGAGCTCGAGTGCCACCTCGGCCTGATCGCGGAGTCCGGGGAGTTCACCGAGTTCATGGCCGACTCCGGCCTCGGCGTGAAGTACGCGGGCGCCGAGGATTTCCAGACCCTCATGCGCGAGGACGACGTGAAGAAGGGCGAGGTCATGGAGGAAGCGGGGCTCGCGAAGTGACGGCCTCCGCGACGGCCGCGGTGCCCCCGCGCGGGGTGTCGCGGCAGAACCTTCTGATCGGGGGACTATCCGTGCTCGGCGGGGCGATCGTGATCCCCTACGGCGCCTCGATGCCGTACATCCGCGAGGGCGTCCCCGGCCCCGGCCTGTTCCCGATGATGATCGGCGGCCTGCTGATCCTCTTCGGCGCGCCGCTGCCGCTGACCACGTGGCTCTCCGAGCGCCGGATGCGGGCGGAGGGGAGCACGTCCGCTCCCGCCGGGGGCGAGATCGCCCCGGCCGAGGCCGATCCCTTCGCCCTGTCCGGCGCGGCGGCCCCGGACTCCGACGGGGACGTCCCCCTCGAGGAGCTCGAGACCGCCGGCGTGATGGACACCGACGTCGGCTCCGACGGGGCCCGCCGCTGGATCAACGGCGCTATCCTCATGGGCGGCATCGTCGCCTATGTGCTTGCTCGCCCCGGTGCTGGGCTTCCCGATCACGATGGCGCCGCTGGTCATCGCCATCGTGCGCTCCCTGCGAGCCTCGTGGCTCACGGCCGTTCTCACCGGCGTCATCGCCGCGCTGGCGCTGTGGGGCCTCTTCGAGCAGGTGCTCGCTGGTGCGACTCCCCGACGGCCTGATCGAGGGGTTCTGACATGGTCCACGACATCGAGAGCGCCCTCTCGCTGGTCGCCGATCCCACCACGCTCCTCGTGGTCTTGCTCTCGGCGGTGTTCGGTCTGGTCATCGGCGCACTGCCGGGGATGACCGCGACCCTCGCGGCGGCACTGCTGGTGCCCTTCACCTTCTTCCTCGACCCGGTCCCCGCCATCGCCGCGATCATCACGATGTCCGCGATGGCGATCTTCGCCGGCGACATCCCCAGCGCCCTGCTGCGGATCCCCGGCACGCCCTCGTCGGCGGCGTACACCGAGGACGCTTTCGCCCTGACCCGCAACGGGAAGGGCCCGATCGGCCTGGGGGTCTCCCTCGTCGGCTCGGTCCTCGGCGGTCTCTTCGGCTCAGTCTTCGCTGATTTTCGTCTCCCCGGTCCTGGGGGAGTTCGCGCCGCGCTTCACCAGCTACGAGTACTTCTGGGTGGCCGTCCTGGGGCTGACCGCCGCGGTCATCGTCTCCAAAGGCTCGCAGCTCAAGGGCGGGATCGCGCTCATGGTGGGTCTGCTGGTCTCGACCGTCGGCCTCGACGTGACCCTCGGGCACCCGCGCTTCACCTTCGGTCAGGAGCGGCTGTACCGGGGCGTGGACTTCATCGCCGCGATGATCGGGCTGTTCGGCCTTTCCGAGGTGCTTGCGCGCGGTTACCGCCCGGCGCGGGGCTTCGATGCCGATCCCGAAGCTGGAGTCCGGCGGCACCGTCCGCCCCACCCTGCGCAAGATCTGGCGGAACAAGGGGCGGGTCGGCTCGGGCGCTGTCATCGGCGGCGTCGCCGGCGCGCCGCCGGGCGCGGGAGCCGACATCGCGGCCTGGATTTCCTACGCCGTAACCCGCTCCACGAGTCGGATCCGTCCCGGCAAGGGCGGCAAGGGCACCGCCGACGAGCGGCCGCATCGAGGCGATCAGCGGCGCCTCCAGCGCGAACAACGCCGGTATCGCCTCCGCATACGTGCCGACCCTCGCCTTCGGCATCCCCGGGGACACCATCACCGCGATCCTTATCGGGGTGTCGCTGGTGAAGGGCATCACGCCGGGGCCGGACCTGTTCCTCTACCAGACCGACACGCTGTACTCCCTCTACATCATCTTCATCGTCGCGAACCTGCTGCTGCTCCCGCTCGGCTTCCTGCTCATCCGGGCCTCCGGCACGGTGTCGCGGATCCCGCGCTCGATCCTGATGGGCATCATCGTGTCCATCTCGATCTGCGGGGCCTTCGCGATCAACAACGGCTACCTCGAGGTGGGCCTGATGGTGGTCTTCGGCGTGATGGGCTATCTCTTCGAGAAGGGCGGCATCCCGCTGGCCCCCGTGGTGCTGGGGATCGTGCTCGGCCCGATCGTCGAGCGGAACTTCATGCAGTCGGTGATCAAGACGAACTGGGACCTCACCCAGTTCTTCACCCGGCCGATCAGCGCGGTGCTCATCGTGCTGGTCGTCCTCGCGATCGCCGCCGTGCCGATGATGAACCTGCTGGGCGGCCGCGCCGAGCGCGCCGCGGCCAAGGCGGCGGGCAAGGGCGTCCGGGCGGACGCCTGATGCCCGGCGGCGTCGTCGCCGAGGCCTGATCCGCTCGCCGACGAGGCCGCCCGGTCCCTCGAGGGGACCACGAGAGAGGCGGCCCGCCGGAGGAACTCCTCCGGCGGGCCGCCTCTGTCGTGCGCGGCACACCCGGGCGCCGCCGCGCGGTGCGCGCGGGTCGCCCGGGCGGTGCGCTCAGGAGCGGGCGCGCAGGTTCGTCATGCCGCCGTCGATGGGCAGCAGCACGCCGGTCGTGGACCGGTTGCGCGGGGAGGCGAGGTAGCAGTGCGCCTCGGCGACCTCTTCGGGCTCGACCAGGCGGCCGTGGGGCTGGCGGGCGTTCAGCGCGGCGCGCTCGGCCTCCGGGTCCTCGGCCTTCTCGAGCAGGCGACCGATCCACGGGGTGTTCGCGGTGCCGGGCACCACGGCGTTCACGCGGATCCCCTCGCGGACCCAGTCCGTGGCCATCGCGAGGGTCAGCGCCTGCACCGCGCCCTTGGACGCCGAGTACAGCGCGCGCTCGGGCAGGCCGAGCATCGAGGCGATCGAGGCCGTGTTCACCACGACCGCGGCGTCGGAGCGGCGCAGGTGGGGAGGGCCGCCGAGGTCACGCGCGCGACCGAGATGACGTTGACGTCCAGCACGCGCGCCCACTCGGCGTCGTCGTTGGCGTCGACCTGGCCCTGGGCGCCGATGCCGGCGTTGTTGATGACGATGTCGAGGCCGCCGAGCTCCTCCGCGGCCTGGTCCACCGCCGCCTTCACGGCGGCGGAGTCGGTGACGTCGACCTGGATCCGCGGCGCGCCCTCGGGCGCGCCGGAGGGATCGAGGTCGAGCGCGGCGGCGGTCGCGCCGCGGGACTGGAGGGCACGGATGGTGGCGGCGCCGATGCCGGCACCGCCGCCCGTGACGATGGCCTTCAGGCCGGCGAACTCGAGCTCTGCTGCAGAAGTCATGGGGTGTTCTCCTCATCGAGTGGTGGCTCATGCAGGATATGGGATCTGCCCGGCGGGCGGCAGGGAGGGTCGTCGTCCGGACCTCCGGGCCCGCAGGGACCGAGCGTCACCCCGCCCTGCGAGCCCCGCATCACCCCTGGTCGCACGCGCAATGCTGCATGTGCCGATCCACGGATACGGGATTGTGGAAACGCGGATGATGCAGCAGGTCCTCCCCGGCGGGAGCGCTGGTAGCGTCGTGGACGCGACCTCGGCCACGACGCAGCAACGGTGCTCAGCGCACCCCCGCCCCGGCGTACATCCGATGTCTCCTCGACCCCGTCCCGGTGCGCCCTGTGCCCGCCGGTCGGTCCAGCACGGGCCGGCACCCGGGGCGCGAGGCCCGCGACCGCCCCGACCGTGCTGGAGACCCTCGTGAGAGCACTCGTCCTGACCGACTTCCACCAGCTCGACCTCGTCGACGTCGAGCGCCCCGAGCCCGGAGCGGGGGAGGTGTCGCTGCGGATCTGCGCGACCGGCATCTGCGGCTCCGACTTCCACGGCTTCACCGGGGAGAACGGGCGGCGCGTCCCCGGGCAGATCATGGGCCACGAGTCCTCCGGCAGGATCGCCGCGCTCGGCGAGGGGGTCGACGCCGCCGCCCTCCCTCTCGGCGCCCCGGCGACCTTCAACCCCGTCGTCGTGCCGCCCGAGCAGGCCGAGGAGTACCGCGGCAGGGAGCAAGACGCCCCCGGCAAGCAGGTCATCGGCGTCGCCGCCGCCCGCGCCGCCTCCTTCGCGGACTACGTCGTGGTCCCGGCCCGCAACGTCCTGCTGCTCGACCCCGCGATGCCGCCGCACCTCGGCGCGCTCATCGAGCCTCTCGCCGTCGCCGTGCACGCCGTGGGCCTGGCCGCGCCGAGCCCAGAGGAGCGCGCCCTCGTCGTCGGCGGCGGTCCCATCGGCCAGAGCGTCGTCCTCGCCCTCCAGCGGGCGGGCCTCACCGCGATCGCGGTCTCCGAGCCCGATCCCCGCCGCCGCGAGCTCCTCGCCTCCCTCGGCGCGAGCGCGCTGGATCCCGCCGCGGGACCGATGGCCGATCAGCTCGCCGAGGTCCTCGGCGGCCCGGCGGACCTCGCGGTCGACGCCGTCGGCGTCACCCCCACCCTCGCCGACGGCCTCACCGCCACCCGGCTCGGCGCCCGCATCGTCCTGGTGGGCATGGGCTCGCCGCGCCTGGAGCTCGCGGCCTTCGCCGTCAGCACCGAGGAGCGCACGATCCACGGCTCCTTCACCTACACCGCCCAGGACTTCGCCGACGCGACCGCCTGGATCGGCGAGCACGCCGAGCAGGCCGCCGCGCTGGTCAGCGAGGTGGTCCCGCCCGAGCAGGCGCACGACGCCTTCACCGCCCTGGCCGCCGGGAAGGGCCCGGCCGGCAAGATCCTGGTCCGCTTCGACGCCGAGGAGGTCAGCGCCGCATGAGCGCCTCGCACCGCACCATCGCCCACGTCCGCGCCTTCACCGTCACCGGCGGCGGCGCCGATTACCACGGCCAGGGCGAGGACCACTGGATCGACGACCACATCGCCACCCCGATGTCCGTCTACCCCGAGTACCGCGAATCGAGGCAGTCCTTCGGCATAAACGTGCTCGGCACGCTCATGGTCGAGATCGAGGCCGACGACGGCACCGTAGGCTTCGCCGTCTCCACCGGCGGCGAGATCGGCGCCTGGATCGTCGAGAAGCACCTCGCCCGCTTCCTCGAGGGCGCCCGCGTCACCGACATAGAGCGTATCTGGGACCAGATGTACCGCTCCACCCTCTTCTACGGCCGACGCGGCATCGTGCTGAACACGATCAGCGCCGTCGACCTCGCCCTCTACGACCTGCTCGGACGCCTCCGCGAGGAGCCCGTGTACGCGCCGCTCGGCGGTCCGGTGCGGGACGAGCTGACCATGTACGCCACCGGCGCCCGGCCGGACGTCGCGAAGCGCTGGGCTTCATCGGCGGCAAGATGCCGCCGCACCACGGCCCGGCCGAGGGGGAAGAGGGCCTGGAGAAGAACATCGCCCTGCTCGCCGAGATGCGCGAGAAGGTCGGCGACGACTTCTGGCTCATGTACGACTGCTGGATGAGCCTGGACGTCGACTACGCGACGCGGCTCGCCCACCGCGCCCACGAGCACGGGCCGCGCTGGCTCGAGGAGGCCCTGATCCCCGACGACTACTGGGGCTACCAGCAGGCTGCGCCGAAACGCCCCCAAGGGCATGCTCATCACCACCGGCGAGCACGAGGCCACCCGCTGGGGCTTCCGCCAGTCGCTCGAGATGGGTCGCGCGGACATCATCCAGCCCGACGTGGGCTGGTGCGGCGGCGTCACCGAGCTGGCGAGGATCTCCGCGCTCGCCGACGCGCACGGCGCGATGGTCGTCCCCCACGGCTCCTCGGTGTACTCCTACCACTTCGTCATCACCCGCACGAACAGCCCGTTCAGCGAGTTCCTGATGATGCACCCGAGCGCCGAGGAGATCGTGCCGATGTTCTCGCCGATGTCGCTCGGGGAGCCGGTGCCCGAGAACGGACGGATCCGCGTCCCGGACACCCCCGGCTTCGGCGTCGAGTTCAACCCCGAGATCCCGACCCGTCGGCCGTTCACCCACTGAGGCCCCACCCCGCACAGACCTCGGATGTATCGGCGTTCGGGCCGTCCTGCACGGACGCCCCGGGAGCTGGCACAGTGAGGCCGAGCCCGACCCCTTCGAAGGAGAATCATGGAACTGCGACGACTCGGCCCGATCGGCCAGGAGAAGCCCGCCCTGGTGGCGGACGGCGTCACCTACCGCCTGGACTCGTTCACCGGCGACATCGACGGCGACTTCCTCGCCGGCGACGGCATCGCCACGGTGCGCGAGAAGCTCGCCGCCGGCGAGTCGCCCGTGTGGGAGGGGGCGGAGTCCGAGCGCATCGGCGCCCCGATCGCTCGCCCGCAGGCCGTGGTCTGCATCGGCCAGAACTACGCCGAGCACGCCGCTGAGTCCGGCGCCGAGCCGCCGAGCGTGCCGATCATCTTCTTCAAGCACCCGAACACCGTCGTCGGCCCGCACGACGAGATCGAGATCCCGCCGGGCGCCGAGAAGGTCGACTGGGAGGTCGAGCTCGGCATCGTCATCGGGAAGAAGGCGTCCTACCTCTCCGACGAGAAGGCCGCCGCCGACGTCATCGCCGGCTATGTCACCAGCCACGACGTCTCCGAGCGCGACTACCAGCTGAACGAGTCCGGCGGCCAGTGGTCCAAGGGCAAGAACGCCAAGGGCTTCAACCCCGTCGGCCCCTCGCTCGTGCCGGCCGACGAGGTCGAGCCGCAGGCGCGCGCCTGTGGTCGAGCGTGAACGGCGAGGCGCGTCAGGACTCGAGCACCTCGGACATGATCTTCTCCGCCGCGCAGATCGTGCACCACCTCAGCCAGTACATGGTGCTCGAGCCCGGGGACCTCATCAACACCGGCACCCCGCAGGGCGTGGCCCTCTCCGGCCGCTTCCCCTATCTCGCCGTCGGCGACGTGGTACGGCTCGGCATCGAGGGCCTCGGCGAGCAGGAGCAGACCTTCATCGCCCACGCCTAAGGTCCCCGCGAGGGAGCCCATGCACCGGACCCCCGGCACTCCGCGAGGAGCGCCGGGGGTCCGGTGCATAGGCCGACGGGGTCAGCGGGCCCGGGCCAGCCCGTCGTCGATCTTGCGCACTGCCTTGGCGTTCTTCCACGCGAGCACCAGCGGCGGGATCGCGAAGAGCACCAGCGCGAGCGCGAAGGCCGGGTTCCATCCCCAGGCGACCACCGCCAGACCTCCGATGACCACGGCGAGGAGCGAGCATGCCGCGACGGTTGCGCTCGTACGCCGCGCGCATGTCGCGCGGCTCGGACTTCAGTCGCTCCTGCTCCGCCGAGGTGGCGGCGACGGGGCCGCGAGCGGTTTCCGCCTGCACCCTCGCCTCGGCGCGGGAGAGCGAGCATCAGGCGCACCGAGTACGCGATCGCGGCGCCCAGCACCAGCACCGTCCCCAGCCAGTTCTCGCGGCTCGCGAGCGGCCCCGAGAGCACGAGGCAGGACGCGATGGCGATGAGGTAGACGGGGGTGCGCATGGCACCGGATCCTCTCACGGGCGCGGGAGCCGTCATCGTGCTCATCCCAGCAGGTCCACGAAGAACTGGACCAGGGCAAGCGACCCGGCCGCGGTGAGGAAGATCGAGCTGATCAGCACCACGATCCGCAGCCAGCGGCGCATCCGGAAGGGGGCGGGCGGCGCCTTGTGCTCCGTCCAGAGCTGGGCGAAGCCCCAGATGCCGAGCGACAGCACACCGCCCAGCACGCCCGCGAAGGAGATCACGGTGGTGTAACTGACCCCCGTGAACAGCAGCAAGATCGCGCCGCCGAAGGTGTACACGTTCACCCAGATCCGCGGCTTCTGGAACCTCGACTCGTCGCGCGACCCGCGGAACGAGGGGGCGAAGGCCTCGCGCACCGTGTACGGGTAGATCGTGGACAGCGCCTGCAGCGAGCCGAAGAACGCGGCCCAGATCGCCAGCTGGTAGAGGTACACGAGCACGGGGCTGATCACGGAGAAGAACTGCGCCTGGGCCTGGAGGATGTTGTCGTTCTCGGGGACCTGCTGGGCGGCGCCCGTCCCGAGGATCACGTCGCCGAGCATCACGAAGGTGATCGCCAGGATGCTTACCGAGACGAAGGAGGCGAGGACGTCGAGCTTGGCCGCGCGGAGCCAGGCGCGGCCGTTGCCGACGTTCTCCTCGTCCGTGGCGAGCGGGATCTGCGCCCGGTCGGTGTCCAGACGGTCGAGCTTGGCCTCGAGCTCGGCGTGGTTCGGGGCGCCGAGCATCCCCCAGCGCTTGGCGCGCAGGGTGCCGACGTAGCCGATGTAGTCGTAGCCGCCGCCGCCGAGCGCGCCGAGGTAGGCGATGATCTCGAGCGGGATCGGGCGGGAGGCGACGTCGGGGTAGGACTCCTGGACCCAGCCGGGATACTCGGACGGCACGTTGGGGAGCAGGCCGGCGAGGGCCTCGAGCCACGGCGGGTTCGAGACGAACAGCGCCACGAAGGAGAACAGGATCATCAGGCCGACGATGACGGTCTGGAAGTTCTCCACGACCTTGAAGCGCGCAGAAAGATCGTCGCGAAGGCGAGGAGGCCCCAGGCCAGACCCCACAGCTTGGGGTCGACGTCGGTGTGGAAGGTCCAGTTGGACCACTGGCCGAGGCCCTGCATGAACGCGACCGCCCAGGAGGGGAAGCAGATCACGGCGAGCACGCCGAGCAGCAGGGCCAGCCAGTTGCGCGGGCCCGGGATGATCTGCGCCCAGCGCTGGAAGGGGTGCTCGCCGGTGAGGGTGATGTATCGGGCGCCCGAGTAGACGATCGAGGCCTTCATGATCGCGCAGAACACGAAGGTCCACAGGATCGTGAGGCCGAAGACGGCGCCGCCGCGGGAGGCGGAGAAGACCTCGCCGTTCCCGATGGTGACGGAGGCGAGGATCATGCCGGGACCGGTGAAGGCCAGGAGATTCGTGAAGCTCCACTTCTTCAGCCGTGGGTCCGCCTCGGGGAAGCGGAGCTCCTCGAGACCGAGCTCCTCAGGTCGTGCTGTGGTCATGTCAGCTGGTCCTCCTTCGGGCCGAGCGTGGCCCCGGCACGGCCGACGACGACGTCGGTGTCGGGGGAGCGAGGCGCCGGCCGCGGGCGGCAGGCGAATCTCCGTGCGCACGGCGGCCTTGCCGGGCGACGGCCGCACGAGACCTACGTCACGAGCGGCATCGAAGAGTAGGCATGCGGATCCGACAGAGTCAAGACTTTCCTACAGGATCGATGTCGCGCCGAGCGGCGACCGGCCCAGCAGGGCGTCGGGGCCCTCGGGGCTGGCGCTGTGCTGTCCTTACCTGGGGCAAAGACTCACTCGGTGCGGCGGCACGTGCTGGCGTCGGGGAGTCCGGTGGGGTGCGGAGGCGTGCATGCCGACGGACTTCCGCCCGTCGGCGGGGCTTATCCAATAGGATGGAGCGGTCACGGCGTCGTGTCCCGCGCGCCGCACCCGGACGGCAGAGCACGCGAGGAAGCAGGCAGAACGATGCGCATCACCATCGTCGACAGCGACAACGAGAGCTTCGAGCAGGAGCAGGAGGTCGCGGACCGCCACGGCCTCGAGCTCACCCGGCACCGCGCGGTCACCGAGCAGGAGACGATCGAGGCCGCCCGCGGCGCCGACGGGATCCTCGTCCAGTACGCCCCGCTCACCGCTGCCGTGATGGACGCCCTTCCTGATCTGCGCGTCATCGGCCGTTACGGCGTGGGCGTGGACACCGTGGACGTCCCCGCCGCCACGGCGCGCGGCATCGCGGTGTGCAACGTGCCCGACTACGGCGTGCAGGACGTCAGCGACCACGCGATCGCGCTGACGATGTCGGTGGTGCGCGGCACCGCTCAGCTGGACCGCCTGGTCCGGGCCGGGGAGTACGGGCTCGTGCCCGTCAAGCCGCTCCACCGCGTCTCGAGCCTCCGCTTCGGCGTGGTGGGGCTCGGCCGGATCGGCGCCGCGACCGCGGTGAAGGCCCGCGCGCTCGGCTTCACCGTGGTCGGCTCCGATCCGATGCTCGAGGTCGGTGCGCGCACGGCCGACGGGATCGAGGTCGTGGAGTTCGAGGACGTGCTCGCCACCTGCGACGTGATCAGCCTGCACGTGCCCCTCATGGAGTCCACCCACCACCTGATCGGCGAGGACGCGCTCGCACGCATGAAGCCCGGTGCCGTGCTCGTGAACACCTGCCGCGGCGGCGTCGTGGACACGCAGGCCGTCGCCCGTGCGCCGCAGGACGGACGGCTGAAGGGGGCGGGCCTGGACGTCTTCGAAGAGGAGCCGGCGCCCGCCGACAGCCCCCTGCTGGACTGCCCGAGTGCCGTCCTCACCCCGCACGCCTCCTGGTACTCCGAGGAGTCCTACGCCGAGCTCAAGCGCCGTGTCGCCGAGGAGGTCGCCGCCGTCGCGCGCGGCGAGCGGCCGCGCGAGGTCCTCAACCCCGAGGTGCTCGGGGGCGCCTGACCGGGGGAGACGGTCACAGGCGGCGCCGCGCAGGGAGAGTCCTGCGCGGCGCCGTTCTCGTGTCGAGCAGGTGCGGGCCGGCGGGCGGGTGCGTTCCTGCGGGTACGCGGTTACGCGGGCCCGTCGGCCGCGGATCAGTGGATGTGCGAACCGCCGTTGATGTCCAGGGTGACGCCGGTGAGATAGCCGCCGTCGCGGCCGAGCAGGTAGGCGATGCCGCCCGCGACGTCCTCGACGGTGCCGACCCGTCCCACCGGCGGCTCCTGCAAAGCAGGAACTCCTTGCGCTCGTCGGTCAGGCGCCCGCCCATGATGTCGGTGTCGATCGAGCCCGGCGCCACGGAGTTCGCGGTGATGCCGTACTCGCCGAGCTCCCGGGCCCAGGTCTTCGCCATGCCCAGCGCCGCCGCCTTCGAGCCCGAGTACGCGGCGCGGCCGTACACGCCGCCGCCGCGCTCGGCGGAGGCGGAGGAGACGTTCACGATGCGGCCCAGGCTGTGGCGGCGGAACACCTTCACCGCCTCGCGGGTGACGAAGAAGGTGCCGTGGACGTTCACGTCGAAGACGCGCTTCCACTCCTCGGTGCTGACCTCGGTGAACGGGGTGGGGGAGGAGATCCCGGCGTTGTTCACGACGCCGACGAGCCGCGGCGCTCGGCGTCGATGCGGGCCACGGCCCGGGCCACGGCCTGCTCGTCGGAGATGTCCACGCCGAGCCCGAGTGCGGGGGTGCCGTGGTCGCGGGTGAGCTTGTCGGCGACCTCGGCCGAGGCGGCCTCGTCGAGGTCGAGCACGGCCACCGCCCAGCCGTCGCGGGCCAGGCGGTCCGCGGTCGCGCGGCCGATCCCGCGCTCCGAGGCGGCGCCGGTGACGATCGCGGTGGGGGTCTCGGGGAAGTCGGAGGCCGGGTACGGGGTGAGCGCCATGGTCAGGGGCTCCTTCGCGGTGAAAGGGCGGCGTTGCTGTCGCCCCAGCATACGTCGGATGTCTGGAGCGCGACCGGGCCGTCCCCGGGCTGGGATTGGGGCCGGGCCGCGGTCCGCGTCCGCCGGATCCAGCGCCCGGCGGAGCCCGCGCCCGACGGCTCCTGCGGCCGACGGATACTGTGGCGCGCAGTCCCGCCGACCCGAGGAGGCCCCGTGCCCGCACCCGTGCCGCACAGCGAGGTCGTGCGCGTGCTGGGCGAGGAGATCGCCGGCGGTGCGCTCGCCCCCGGGCACGTCGTGAACCTCGCCGAGCTCGCCGAGCGCTTCTCCTGCTCCCGCACCGTCGTGCGCGAGGCGGTGCGGGTGCTCGAGTCGCTGGGCCTGGTGGTCTCCCAGCGCCGCGTGGGCGTCGCCGTGCGCCCGAGCGCCGCCTGGTCCGTGCTGTCCCCGCAGGTCATCGCCTGGCGTCTCGCCTCCGAGGCCCGGGACGAGCAGCTGCGCGACCTCACCGAGCTGCGCCGGGCGATCGAGCCCGCCGCCGCCCGTGCCGCCGCCCTGCGGAGCACCGGAGGCGGGGGTGCGGCGGCGCATGCCGCCTTCGAGGCCGCGCCGGCGCGGGACGGCGAGGCGGACCCGGTCGCCGGGCTCCTCGCCGCGGCGCGGCGGATGCATGCCCTCGGCCTGCGCGGGGCGGGCGCCGAGGCCGAGTACGTCGAGGCCGACGTCGCCGTCCACGCCCTGCTCCTGCGCGCGAGCGGGAACGAGATGTTCGCGGCGCTGGAATCCACCGTCTCCGAGGTCTTTGCGCGGCCGGGCACGGCTCGGCCGGAACCCGCACCGTCCCGACGCCCGCACTCTGGACCTGCACCTCGAGCTCGCCGAGGCCGTCGCCGAGGGGCGGCCCAAGGCGGCCGAGAGCGCCGCCCGCGAGATCGTCGGCGGCGCCCTGCGCGACTTCGGCGGCGACTGAACTTCCCGCTTTCGGCGGCGACCGACCACCCCGCTTCCCGCCTGCCGTCAATGGTGTTACCTTTCTGGGGAGGGTCGCTCGCTCCACCGCCGCGCGCCCGTCGGCCCGCCCGGTGCCCGATGCGCTCCCGGCCGGAGCGGACCCCCGCCCCCGCGGCCCCCAGCCCCGTGAGGACCTCGCCATGTCGACCCTGCGCGCGCCGAGTGGTACGTCGGCGACGACCGCAACGCCTACATCCACCGCGCCTGGATGCGGCGCGGCCTGCCCGCCTCCGCCTTCGACGGTACCCGCCCCCACATCGCGATCGCGAACACCGCGAGCGACCTCGTGCCCTGCAACATGCACCTGACCGAGGTGGCCCGCTCCGTCGCGAACGGCATCCACGAGGCGGGCGGCATTCCGCTCGAGTCGCCCGTGATGGGCCTCGGGGAGACCCTCGTGCGCCCGACCGCGATGCTCTGGCGGAACCTCGCCGCGATGCAGATGGAGGAGATGTTCCGCGCCAATCCCGTCGACGGCGTGGTCCGCTCGGCGGCCGCGACAAGACGATCCCCTCGCTGCTCATGGCCGCCGCGTCCGTCGGGATCCCCGCGCTGGTCGTGCCCGGCGGGCCGATGCTCTCGGGCACCTTCCGCGGCAAGCCGCTGGGTCCGCGGCACCGACGTGTGGAAGCTCAGCGAGGACGTGCGCGGCGGAGGCCTGTCCGAGCAGGACTTCCTCGCCTCGGAGTCCTCGATGATCCGCTCCAAGGGCCACTGCAACACCATGGGCACCGCCTCCACCATGGGCCTGGTTGCCGAGGCGCTCGGGATGGTGTCGCCCGGCCTCGCGGGCACCCCCGCCCCCGACGCCCGACTGCTCGAGGGCGCCCACGCCAGCGGCCGACGCATCGTGGAGATGGTCGGCGAGGAGCTCGCCCCGCGCCGCGTGATCACCGAGGCCTCAGTGCGCAACGCGATCGTCGCGCTCGCCGCGATCGGCGGCTCCACCAATGCCGTCGTGCACCTGCTCGCGATCGCGGGCCGGCTGGGCCTGGACATCTCCCTGGACGACTTCGACTCCGTCGGCGCCGACGTCCCGCCGCTGGTGAACCTCCAGCCCTCCGGCGAGAACCTGATGGACGACCTCTTCCGCGCCGGCGGCTTTCTCGCCGTGCTGAAGGAGGTCCGCGACCTGCTGGATCCGGGAGCGCTCACTGTCTCGGGTCGGCCTCTCGTCGACCATCTCGAGGACGCCCGCGCCTGGGACCCCGACGTGATCGCCGCCCGCGAGGATCCCCTCCAGGAGAAGGCCGGCATCGCCGTGTCGCGGGGCGACCTCGCGCCCGGCGGCGCGATCGTGAAGCCCTCCGCCGCGACCCCCGCGGCGCTGCGGCACCGCGGCCCCGCCGTCGTCTTCGACTCGATCGAGGACTTCCGCGCCCGCATCGACGACCCCGACCTCGAGGTCGAGGAGGACTCCGTGCTGGTTCTGCGCGGTCGCGGCCCGAAGGGCTATCCCGGCATGCCCGAGGTCTCCAACATGCCCCTGCCGCGCAAGCCGCTCGAGCGCGGCGTGCGGGACATGGTGCGGATCTGCGACGGCCGCATGAGCGGCACCGCCTACGGCACCGTCGTCGTCGCACGTGACCCCGGAGGCGGCCGACGGCGGGCCGCTGGCCCTCGTGCGCACCGGCGACACCATCGCCCTGGACGTCGCCGCGCGCCGCCTCGACGTCGAGGTCGACCCCGAGGAGCTCGCCGCCCGCACGCCGAACGAGGCGACCCTCGCCGGCTTCGCCGCCCCCGAGAGGGGCTGGCAGAAGCTCTACGTCGAGCACGTCACCCAGGCGGACACCGGCGCCGACCTCGACTTCCTCGTCGGATCCAGCGGCTCCGAGGTGTCGCGCGAGTCGCACTGAGCCCTCGCGACGCCCCGACCTCGGGCGCTCCTGCCCCCTGACGCCCCGGCCCTCCCGGCCGGGGCGTCGTGCGTCGGTCGGACCCGTCGGCCGGACGGCGGCCGGGCGTCGGCGGGACGTCGACCGGTCCCGTCGGCCAGCCGCCCACTGCTCCGACGGGTGCCCGCTCTCCCGTCGGCCGCCGCGATGCTGTCCTGCGCACTTGACGTGGTGCGGTGCGCGGATGAAGATGGAGCCCGATCAAAGATCCGATGTCTAGGGGCTCCTGTCCCCGGCGCCGGGACCGCATCGCTGCGGTCCGACGGCGGGCCTCGGAGTGACCCAGGAGAGACGCCGCCGATGAGCACCTTCACCGCCCTCGACGTCCAGGACGTCCGCTTCCCCACCAGCCGGGACCTCTCGGGCTCCGACGCGATGAATCCCGACCCCGACTACTCCGCCGCGTATCTCACCGTGCGCACGGATGCGGGCGATGCCGGCACCTCGCTGGTCTTCACCATCGGGCGCGGCAACGACGTGCAGGGCGCCGCGATCGCCGCCCTCGCCCCGCACGTGGTCGGCCGGGACGTCGAGGAGGTTCTCGCAGACCTCGGAGGTCTCCACCGGCGACTCACCTACGACTCCCAGCTGCGCTGGCTGGGCCCGGAGAAGGGCGTGATGACCATGGCGATCGGCGCCGTGGTCAACGCGCTGTGGGACCTGCGCGCGCGCCGGGAGGGCAGGCCCCTGTGGCTCACTCTCGCCTCGCTGACCCCCGAGGAGCCGCTGGACCTGGTGGACCTGCGCTACCTCGAGGACGCGCTCACCCGCGAGGAGGCGCTCGAGATCCTCCGCCGCGGGGCCGAGGGCAAGCAGGAGCGGATCGACACGGCGCGCGAGCGCGGGGTCGCCGCCTACACCACCACCCCCGGCTGGCTCGGCTACAGCGACGAGAAGCTCACCCGCCTCCTGCACGAGGCGCGCGAGGACGGCTTCGAGATGGTCAAGCTCAAGGTCGGGGCCGACCCCGCCGACGACGAGCGGCGCATGCGCATCGCCCGCGAGGTCATGGGCCCGGGCTTCCCCATCGCGGTGGATGCGAACCAGCGCTGGGATGCGCCCAGCGCGATCGAGGCGATCCGGGCGCTGGCCCCGCACGACCCGTACTGGATCGAGGAGCCCACCTATCCCGACGACGTCCTCGCCCACGCCGCGATCCGCGAGGCCGTCGCCCCCGTCCGCATCGCGACCGGCGAGCAGGGCGCGAACCGGGTCCTGTTCAAGCAGCTGCTCCAGGCGGGCGCGATCGACGTGCTCCAGGCTGACGCCACCCGCGTCGCCGGGATCAGCGAGAACCTCGCGATCCTCCTGCTCGCGGCCAAGTTCGACGTGCCCGTCTGTCCTCATGCCGGCGGGGTGGGGCTGTGCGAGATGGTCCAGCACCTCGCCTTCCTCGACGCCGTCGCGATCGCGGGGGAGGATTCGCGGCGCCGGATCGAGTTCGTCGACCACCTCCACGAGCACTTCGAGGTCCCGGTGCGGATCGAGCGCGGCGCGTACATGCCCCCCGAGGAGCCCGGCGGCGGCGCGCGGATGCACGAGGCCTCGGTGCGCGACCACCTCTTCCCGGTCGGCCCCGTCTGGCGGGAGCTCGCCGCGCAGGACGCCCGCGTCGTCGCGCCGTCGGACGCGGCGACCGGCGCGTCGGCGGACACGGTCGCCCGGTCGACCGCCGACGAGACCGCCACCGCCGCCCGCTGACCGCCCGCCCCCAGGAGGAGACCCCGCATGGACCGCATCGCCCTGCATACCCGGATCGCCGAGGGACACGAGGCCGACTACGACCGAGAGCACGCCCGCATCCCCGACGAGCTCGATGCCGCGCCGCGCGCCGCCGGGGTGCACGCCTGGCGGATCTGGCGGGACGGCCGCGACATCTTCCACCTCGTCGAGGTCGAGGACTACGGCGCCATGCGCCGCCGGCTCGCGGGCGACCCCGCGAATCAGCGCTGGCAGGACCACATCAACCAGTTCCTCGAGGTCGTCGACGACTACGGCGGCGAGGACACGGGCATCCGCCCCGTCTGGTCCCTGCCCGCCCAGCCTGCCGAGAGCGGCGCCTCATGACAGGGCCGATGGGTCCCCGCTCGCCGCTCGAGCTCCCGCCGCTGGGATTCGGCGCCGCGCAGCTCGGGAACCTCTATCGCGTCACCACCGACGAGGAGGCCGCCGGGGCGATCGCGGCGCGTGGGAGGGCGGGATCCGATACTTCGACACCGCGCCGCACTACGGGCTCGGCACCTCCGAGCGGCGCCTCGGCGCTCTGCTCGCGCCGTACCCGCGCGAGGAGTACCTGCTGTCCACGAAGGTCGGACGTCTGCTGCGTCCCGGGCCCGGCACCGGGGACGACATGGCGAACGCCTTCGCCGTCCCCGACCGCCACGTGCGCGAATGGGACTTCTCCGAGGCGGGGGTGCGCCGCTCGCACGAGGAGTCCCTCGAGCGCCTGGGGCTGGACCGCGCGGACATCCTCCTCGCCCACGACCCCGAGGAAGGACCCACGGAGCAGGCCTTCGCCGAAGGCCTCCCGGCGCTCGCCCGGATGCGGGAGGAGGGCCTCGCGCGCGCCGTCGGCGTCGGCTCGAAGGACGCCCGCCTGCTCACCCGCGCGGTGCGGACGGGACTGTTGGACCTGGTCATGCTCTCGGGGCGGTACACCCTGCTCGAGCAGGCCGGTGCCCGCGAGCCGCTCGCGGAGTGCGAGGCGCGCGGCGTCGGCGTCATCGCCGTGTCCGTGTTCAACTCCGGCCTGCTCGCCCGGCACCAGGTCCCCGAGGACGCCACCTACGAGTACGCGCAGGCCCCAGGGGAGCCGCTGGAGCGGGCGCGGGAGCTCGCCGACCTCGCCGAGCACCATGGCGTGACCCTGCCCGATCTCGCCGTGCAGTACCCGCTGCGCCACCCTGCGGTGCGCTCGGTCGCCCTCGGCATGCGCACCGCCGCACAGGTCAGCTCCAACGTCGCCCGGATGTCGGCACCGATCCCGGAGGCGGCGTGGGAGGACGTGGCCCGGCTCGAGGCCGACGCCGAGGGCGGGGAGGCCGCCGATGTCGCCCGCTGACTCCGCCGCGCCCCCGGACCGGTCACCGACGCCCATCTCCACCTCTGGGACCTCGCCGCGAGCCCCTACTCCTGGCTCGCCGGCGCGCCCGCACCGCTGCGCCGCACCGTGACGATCGACGACGTCCGCGGGGACCTGCAGGCCCTGGGGGTGGCCCGTGTGGTCCTCGTCCAGGCCGACGACACCGCAGAGGACACCGCCCACCTCCAGCGCACCGCCGCCGCGATCGAGGCCGACGGACGGATCGCCCGCGCGGACGTCGTCGGCTGGCTCCCGCTGACCGATCCCGCCGCGGTCGCGGACGCGCTCGCGGACCCTTCCCGCACCGAGCGCCTCGTCGGCGTGCGCCACCTCGTCCACGACGAGCCCGACCCCGGATTCCTCGACCGCCCCGATGTGGCCCGCTCCCTGGACTTGCTGTCCGAGGCGGGCCTCCCGCTCGACGTGCCCGATGCCTTCGAGCGCCACATGGACCAGGTGGTGCGTGTGGCCGCCCGGCATCCCGACCTCACCGTGGTCCTCGACCACCTCGGCAAGCCGCCGCTCGGCGACGTCGCCGCGATGGGGCGATGGCGCGAGCAGATCGCCGCGATCGCCGCGGCGCCGAACACCGTCGCAAAGCTCTCCGGCCTCGCCACCAGCGGGGACGGCGACTTCATGGGGGCGGCGGACCATGCGCTCGCCCTCTTCGGCCCTGAGCGGCTGATGATCGGCTCGGACTGGCCGATCGCACCGCGCGCCCTCGACCTCGGCTCCGGCTTCGCGCCCCTGCTCGCGCACGCGCGCACCTGGACGGAGGGTGCCGTCGCCGCCGTCACCCACGGGACCGCCGCTCGCATCTACCGACGGCTCGGCGCGCCCCTGGTCGACGGCTGACCGCCCGACCGACGGCGCTTCACTCCGTCGGCGGTTCGCCCTCCTGCAGCAGCCAGGACTCGACCCCGGCCACGTGCGCCGCGGCATAGGTGCGGGCGAGATCCGGGCGGCGGGCCCTCAGCGCATCGAGGATGCGGCGATGCTCGGACAGCGTCCGCTCCACCGCCGAGTCGTCCGTCAGCCCGCGCCAGATCCGCGCCCGCGCCGTGGAGCCGCCCAGGCTCTCCAGCGGCGTGCTGAGGTAGTCGTTGGGGCAGCGGTCGTTGATCAGGCGATGGAAGGCGACGTCGGCGTCGACCAGCTCCTCGATGCCCGAGCTCTCGTCGATGTCCTCCATGATCTGCTCGAGCGCGGAGAAGTCCTCGTCGGTCAGGTGCAGGCACGCCTGCTCGACCGCGACCGGCTCCAGGAGGCGACGGATCTCCAGGATCTCGACGTAGCTCGCGTCCTGGTGCAGGTCCAGCACGAAGGCGAGGGACTCCAGCAGGCTGCTCGGGCTCGAGCGCAGTGACGTAGGTGCCGTCGCCCTGGCGCACGTCGAGCACGCGGATCACGGACAGCGCCTTGACCGCCTCGCGCAGGGAGTTGCGGGAAACGCCGATCCGCTCGGACAGCTCCTTCTCCGGAGGGAGCCGGTCCCCGGGCTTCAGCTCGCCGTCGACCACCATCTGCTTGATGGCGGTGATGGCGCGGTCGGTGACTGCGGAGGCCATGGCGTCCTCTCCTTCAGGTCGGTCGGTGCGGGGCGACGAGGCCGTGCTGGTCCGGTTCGGGGCGGGTCGGTGGTCGGGGGAATCGTCCTGGACGAGTCGACGCGGTGCGGGGCCGGGGGAGCGGCACGCCCCATGGTCGGATGTCTCTCCGGGATGATTCAAGCACGACTGCGTCCCGGCCAGGCAGGATCACGGATTCGTCCAGGGAATTCGGACAGACGCCCCGATGCGGCTGTTGACACCTCCGATGTTCTGCGGGATGGTTGCTCCCGATGCAGTAGACATCCGATGTATCGGGTGTCCCCAGGGTACCGCCTGAAGGTCATCGAGGACCTTCGCCCCTCGAGGAGATGACATGAATGCTTCGACGAAACGACTGCCCGCGCTGTCCCGCCGCTCGCTGATTGCCGCGCTCGGCGCCGCGGCCCCGCTGGCCCTGCTGACCGGTCGCGGAGGGTCGTCGGGCTCCGGCTCCGACCCCAGCACCACGCTCTACACCTGGATCTCCAACGAGAACGACCGGGCGCAGTGGCAGGCCTTCATCGATGCCGCGAAGGAGGCCGACCCGGAGTTCGCACTGACCCTCGAGGGGCCGAGCTTCGAGGACTACTGGACCAAGGTCAAGACCCGGATGTCCTCCGGCGACGCCCCTGCGCCGCTGACCACGCAGGCGGCCCGTGCTCAGGAGCTCGACGCGCCGCTGGCCCCGCTCGACGACCTCGCCGAGGGAGCCGGCGTCGACCTTTCTCAGTACAACGAGGCGATGATCGGAGGCATGACCGTCGACGGCACCGTCCGCGCGATCCCCTACGACGCCGAGCCGATGGTGCTCTTCTACAACAAGGCGCTCTTCACCGACGCGGGCCTGGAGCCGCCCGGGACCACCTACACGATGGACCAGTTCCTCGACAACGCGAAGTCCCTGACCTCCGGCGACTCCTACGGCCTCGCGATCTCCGCCGGCCTCGTGCACCTGGGCATGTCGATCGGGTTCGCCAACGGCGGCACCCCCGTCACCGACGGCGCGCTCACGCTCACCGACCCGAAGATCGTCGAGGGACTCCAGTTCGGCTTCGACCTCGTCACCGAGCACCAGGTCGCCAAGGCGCCCGCCGCCGTCGACTCCGAGCCCGCCGCCCAGCAGGAGCTCATGAACGGCAACGTCGCGATGTACCTCGACGGTCCCTGGATGTACCAGGCCTACGCCGACGCCCTCGGAGAGGACCTCGGCGTCGCGATCGTCCCCTCGGAGTCCGGGGAGGCCAAGGGCCTCATCCAGGGCTCCGGCTTCGGGATCGCCTCGAACGCGAAGGACCCCGAGGCGGCGTTCGCCTCGATCATGGCGATCACGACCCCGGAGGTCATCGGAGCGGTCGCCAACTCCCGCGGCACCTTCCCCTCGATCGTCTCCCAGGAGGAGAAGTGGGCGGAGGGCAAGCCGGAGGACAACGTCGCCGCAATGACCGCCCTCGCCCAGAACGGTGCCCCGCTGATCACCACCCCGACCTGGAACGAGGTCGGCTCCCAGTTCGCACAGTTCGCCACCGAGGGCTTCCAGGGCAACCGCAGCGCCGAGGAGATCCTCGGCGAGATCCAGACGGCGGTGGGCGGATGACCGCCTCCGTCGCCCCGGCCCCCGTGGACGCGGCGCCGGCGCCCCGCACGGGCCCGGCCGGCGGCGTTCCCGGACGCCGTCGCGGGGGAGCGCTCGCCGCGCTCTACCTCAGCCCCGGCATGCTCGGCTTCGCCGTCTTCATCGTCGTCCCGCTGCTCGTCTCCCTGGTCATCAGCGTCTACGACTGGCCGCTGTTCGGAGCCCCCGAGTTCGTCGGGCTCGAGAACTACCGCTACATGCTCGCGGGGGACCCCGCCTTCTGGATCAGCCTGCGCAACACGCTGATCTTCGCGGTGCTCTACACCGCCGTGAACCTCGTCGTCGCGCTGGGCCTGAGCTACTGGCTGATGAACCTCGGCGGGCGGTGGGCGGCGTTCTTCCGGGTGCTGTTCTTCATCCCCGTCGTCACGCCGATGATCGGCAACGCGCTGATCTTCCGCCTCATGCTCAACGACGACGGCGTGATCAACCAGATGCTCGCCGCAGTCGGGATCCAGGGCCCGCAGTGGCTCAACACTCCCGGCTGGGCGATGCTCTCCCTGGTCATGATGTCGCTGTGGCAGGGCATGGGCTACAACATCATCGTGCTCGGCGCCGGCATCGCAGGGATCAACCCCAGCGTGCTGGAGGCCTCCAGGATCGACGGCGCAGGACCTGTGAACCGCTTCTTCCGGGTGGTCTTCCCGATGCTGTCGCCGACCATCTTCTTCTGCACGATCATGACCGTGATCGGCGCCTTCAAGGTGTTCGCCCAGCCCTACGCGCTCACCGAGGGCGGTCCCGGCAACGCGACCAACACCCTCGTCTCGCACCTGTACCGCAACGGCTTCTCCTTCGATCGGCTCGGCTACGCCTCCGCCCTCGCCTGGGTGCTGTTCGTCCTGGTCATGCTGATCACCGCCCTCCAGTTCAGCCAACAGAAGAGGTGGGTCAGCTATGACAGCTGAGACCGTCACCCCCGTCCGCCGCGGCCGGAGCGGGCCCCGCCCCGGCGACGTGGTCTCCCGCGTCCTGATCTGCGTGGTCGGCGCCGTCTTCCTGTTCCCGTTCGTGTGGATGCTGGCCACCTCGCTGAAGCCCACCGACGAGGTCTTCGCGACCGGCACGAGCTTCTTCGGCTCGCGGATCGAATGGAGCAACTACACGGTCGCGTGGACGGCGATCCCCTTCGGCCGGATCCTCGTCAACAGCTTCCTCGTCGCCCTCGCCGGGGCGGCGCTGACCGTCACGGTGTCGGTGCTCAGCGCCTACGCCTTCAGCCGGTCGCGCTTCCGGGGCCGAGCCACCCTGTTCGGGGCGTTCCTGGCCACGATGGTGCCGCCGCAGGAGGTGCTGATCATCCCGCTCTACCTCATGATGCAGAAGGCGGGCCTGGTCAACTCGTACCCCGCGCTGATCCTGCCCTTCGCCTTCGGAGCCTTCGGCACCTTCCTGATCCGACAGTTCCTGCTCTCGCTCCCCGCCGACTACGAGGAGGCCGCCACGATCGATGGCGCGAGCCGTCTGCGCACCTTGGTCAGTGTGATCGTCCCGCCGCTGCGGGCACCGATCTCCGTGGTGTTCGTGTTCGCGTTCATCGAGTACTGGGGGAGCTTCCTCTGGCCGCTCATCGTGGTCAACGA
This sequence comes from Brachybacterium sp. GPGPB12, assembly GCF_038396325.1. NCBI lineage: Bacteria > Bacillati > Actinomycetota > Actinomycetes > Micrococcales > Dermabacteraceae > Brachybacterium > Brachybacterium sp. GPGPB12. The sequence goes on from NZ_CP149573.1 coordinate 2,476,138, forward strand.
CGCCTCGATGGCGACGGTGCCGATCGGCCTGCAGATGTTCTCGGGCGAGCGCGGGACGGACTGGGGACCGCTCATGGCCGCGGTGACACTCGTGGTCCTCCCGAGCCTGCTCATCGTGGTCCTGCTCCAGAAGCGGCTGCAGCAGGGGGTGTCGATGGGTGGCTTCGGCGGCCGCTGATCCGCCCCACCCGCCGGCCCCTCCGTGCCGATGCCCTGCTCGATCATGCCGACCCTCCAAGCGGCCGACACCCGTCGGCCGACCGACTCGCCCGCACCGCTCACCAGGAAAGAGAGACACCTGCCATGCGTGACCCCGAGAAGTGGGATTCCCTCCCGCAGCGACTGCCCGACTGGTTCCGCGACGCCCCGCTGGGCATCTTCATCCACTGGGGCCCGTACTCCGTGCCCGCCTGGGCCGAGCCCACCGCAGAGCTCGGCGCGATCGACAGCGATCTCGGGTGGTTCGCCCACAACCCCTACGCCGAGTGGTACTTCAACACGATCCGCATCGAGGGCTCCCCGGCGGCCGAGCACCACCGCGAGGTCCACGGCGACGCGCCCTACGACGACTTCCTGGACCAGTGGGACACCTCCGACTTCGACCCCGCGGCCTGGGCCGACCTGTTCCGCCGCGCGGGCGCGGACTACGTCGTGCCCACCACCAAGCACCACGACGGCGTGACCCTGTGGGACGCACCCGGCACCGGGGACCGCAACACCGTCCGCCGTGGCCCGCAGCGGGACCTCGTCGGCGAGATCGCGAGCGCGGTGACCGAGGCGGGCATGCGCTTCGGCGTCTACTACTCCGGCGGTCTGGACTGGCACGTCCGGCCGACGGAGCCGCTGGTCAGCGGTGAGGACGTGCACGACCTGAAGCGTCCGCGGGACGACGAGTACGGGAAGTACTGCGCCTCCCACGTCCGCGACCTCATCGACCGCTACTCCCCCGACGTCTTCTGGAACGACATCGGCTGGCCCGACGAGAACTTCCACTTCGAGGAGGGCGGGCTCGGCCAGTCGCTCGAGCACTTCTACGCGGAGCGTCCCGAGGGCCTGATCAACGACCGCTTCGCCGGCGCGCACCAGGACTTCGTGACCACCGAGTACCAGGCCGGCGAGATCCCCGACGGCCAGCCGTGGGAGAACTGCCGCGGCGTGGGGCTCTCCTTCGGCTACAACCAGGTCGAGGACGCCTCCCAGTACATGTCCGGGGCGCAGGCCGTGCGCCATGTCGTCGACGCGGTCTCGAAGGGCGGGCGGGTCTTCGCTGAACGTCGGCCCGCGCGCCGACGGCGCGCTCCACGAGCCGCAGGTCGCGGCGCTCGAGTCGCTCGGCGAGTTCATGGCCGAGCACAAGGCGCACCTGGCCGGCTCCCGCGGCCTCGGCGAGCTGGAGCTCGACGGGGTCGACTGGGCGCGGGCGGTCGAGAAGGACGGGGTGTGCCACGTCTTCCTCAGCGGCCCGGCCGGCTCGTTGCGGCTCGACCCGTCGGCGCCGCCCGCCGGCTTCGACTGGCCGACGGGCGGGGTCGAGGTGACCCTCGCCGGCGAGGACGCCGCACCGGTCGCGGTGTCCGCGGCGCGAGTGGGCTGACCAGAGCACGGACGGGGCGGTGCCGCACTGCGGCCCCGCCCCGTTCCCGTCGGGCGCCTCCGCCCGTCGATCCTCACCCCTGGACGACGCCCTCCCAGCCGCGGGAGGCGGCCGAGCGCACGATCGCCTCGCAGATCTCGGCGGCGCTGAGCCCGTCCTCGGCGCTCGGAGCGCGGTGCGTGCCGCCCACGACGTCGGAGAGGAAGGCGGCGCCCTCGATGGTCTTGAGGTCGTCGAAGCTCATGGGGATGCCGGGGCCGGGCTGGAAATGCTCGTAGTCGCCGTGGCCGGGACCGGCGAGCACGGTGGTGTAGCCGTGCTCGGTGCCGCCCTCGCCGATCATCACCTCGAACTCGTTCATGCGGGTGAAGGACCAGCGGGCCGAGCCCTCGGTGCCGAACACCTCCAGCGCGTAGTCGCTGCGATGGCCGCGGCCGACGCGGGAGGACTCCAGCGTCGCGTGCGCCCCGCCGTCGAGCCGGGCGAGCGCCGCGACCCAGTCCTCGTTCTCGACCTCTCCGCGCTCCTCGCCCACCTCGAAGCCGCCGTGGCCCACGCCGAGCTTCGTCGGGATCGGCCGGTCGCGGACGAAGATGTCGGTGGTCGCGGAGACCTCGGCGATCCGCTGCCCGGTGACGTGCTGGACCAGGTCCGCGCCGTGCGAGAGCAGGTCGCCGATCACGCCGCCGCCGCCCTTGGAACGGTCGTAGCGCCAGGTCAGAGGCCCCTCGGGGGAGGAGGCGTAGTCGGCGATCAGCCAGCAGCGCACGTTCGTGATCCGCCCCAGCCGCCCGCCCTGGACCAGCTCGCGCAGGTGCGCGATCGCGGGGGCGTGGCGGTAGTTGAAGCCCACCGCGGTCGCGATGCCGGCGCCGTCCCGGGCCGCGGCCGCGGCGTCGCGGATCTCGCGGGCCTGCTCGGCGGAGACGCCCATCGGCTTCTCGATCCAGAAGGGCTTGCCCGCCGCGGCCGCCTTCACCGCGAAGTCGCGGTGGAGGAAGTTCGGGGAGCAGATCGAGATCGCCTCGACCTCGGGATCGGCGAGGACCTCGTCGATCGAGGCGACGGCCTTCTCGAAGCCGAACTGCTCGACGGCGGCCTTCTGGTTCTCCTCGATCGGATCCGCCGCGACCACGAGCCGCGGGCGGATGCCCAGCTCCGCGAAGCGGGAGGGGATCCGCTGGTAGGACGCGGAATGCGACCGCCCCATCCAGCCGAGGCTCACCACACCGATGCTGATCTCACGCATGGGGGCCTCCCTGCCCGAGCTCCTTCTGGATCCGCTCGCGCATCCGCACGTTGATCGCGTCGGCCTCCTCCTCCCAGCCGAACACGCACACGGACACGGGCCCGTCGTACTCGCGCTCGCGCAGGTAGCCGAAGGCGGCGTCCCAGTCGATCTCGCCGTTGCCGATCTCGTTGTGCTGGTGGATCCGGGCGTCGGCCCCGGGCGGGTTCATGATGTAGCGGTTGCCGACGTTCGCGGTGTGGTCGAAGACGTCCGCGATGTGCAGGTGCTTCAGCCGGTCACCGGCGTAGTCCATCATCTCGCGCGGATCCCGGGCGCCCTGGCCCAGGTGATAGGCGTGGGGGAAGCAGAACTCGTAGTTCAGCCAGTCGCGGTCCACGCCGCGGATGATCTGCACGGCCCGGTCGTTCTCCTCGACGAAGTCGTAGGGGTGCGCCTCGATCGTGCACTCCAGACCGTACTTCTCGAAGACGGGGATCAGCTCCTCCATCGACCTGTAGAACTGGCCCTCGCTCTGCCGGGGACGGTTCGGGTCGCCGGAGAACTCGGTCGCGATCAGCGGCACCTCGAGGGCGTCCGCGATCTCCAGCGACCGCCTCCAGTTGCGCACCTGCGCCTGGCGCTCCTGCTCGTCGGGGCTCGCCCAGTCGAAGACGGGGTTCATGGTCCAGATCTTCACCCCCGTGTCCTTCATCGCCTGCTTCACCTCGGCTATCTGGTGACGGTCCACCTTGGGGTAGTGGTGCCACTCGTGGAAGTCCGCGCGCGGGGAGAGCTCGAGGTACTCGAAGCCGAGCTCGGCGGCCTTCGCGAGCTCCTCCGCGACGCTGAGGTGCGGGTGGTACATGGACGGGTCCAGCAGGATCTTCACCATGGAGGTCCTCCTTCGGGGGGCGGGAGCCCACGCGGTGCGCGGCGCGGCGGGGCCAGCGGGGACGGGTCACTTCACGCCCAGGCCGCACTCGGCCAGGAACTCACGGGTCGCGATGGCATTGGGCGGCGGGAGCGACGGATCGCAGGGGTAGAGGTCCTGCTCGCAGATCACGTACAGCTCCTTGTCGAGGGTCGCCAGCTTCTGGACCAGGTCCTTCATGTCCGGCAGGCCCGCCGGCGGCTTCACCGAGGCGCCCTTGGCGACGGCCTCGCCGAAGGGCCAGTCCTTCTCGTGCGCCTCGCGGGTGATGTCCGGGTCGAAGGCCTTGATGTGCACGTAGCCGATCCGCTCGGGGTACTCGTCGATCATCGAGACCGGGTCGCCGCCGCCGTAGACGATGTGGCCCGTGTCCAGGCAGAACGAGACCAGCTCCGGGTCGGTCGCCTCGAACACGCGGGCGATCTCCTCCGGCGTCTCGATGTGGGAGTCGCCGTGGGGGTGCGACACCATCGTCAGGCCGTAGTCCTGCTTCATGATGCGGCCCAGCTCGTTCGCGTTCTCGACGTAGCGTCGCCACGCCTCGCCGGTCAGCTCACGGTCGTCGGTGAACTCCCAGGTCTTCTCGTCGCGGTACATCGGCGGCAGGTGCACCATGTGCTCCGCGCCGACGGCGGCGTGGGTCTCGGCGATCGCGCGGAAGGTCCTCTCCGTTTCCGGCCAGGCCTCCTCCTTGTGCAGGATGCCCCAGCCGGTCCCGGCCACGACACGGAAGCCGTGCTCGTCCATCACGGACTTCAGCTCCTTCGCGTCCTTCGGGAAGTAGCCCCACGGCCCGGTCTCCATCACGGAGAAGCCGGCCTCGGCCATCTCGCCGAGCGCGGTGCGCCACGGGATCTGCTTCTCGTCCTCGGGGAACCACACGCCCCACTGGTCGGGGCACACGCCGATCGTGAGCTTGTCGTAGGGCGCCTCGGGATTGCGCGACTTGTCGCCGGCGGCGGGGGAGGGCGAGGTGGTGGTCAAGACTCTGCTCCTTCGGAGGTCATGCGGGGCGTGAGGCCGGGGGTGCCGGCCATGGAGCCGGCGGCGGCGCGGGCGCGGATGAGGTTTTGCTGTCGCTACGACTCATGCGGGTGCTCGCTATGAGTCGTAGCGGACGTAAAACCTGCGGGGCCGGGAACCCGGGGGCCGACGGGACGGGCCATGCGGCTGAAGCGCCGGACTGAGCGGCCAGCGAGACGGTCCAGGCGGCTGACGGGACGGGCCAGGCGGCAGACGGGACGGGCAAGGAGGCCGACGGGCTGGGCGGGCGGCTGACAGGACAGGTCGGATGGCCGACGGGCCGGGCGGCCGACGGAGGCCGCCCGGCCCCGTCGGCCGCCCGTGCGGTCTGCTCAGTCGTGGGTCGGGAAGCTCATCGAGGACTCGACCGACTCGTTCTGCGAGGGCCAGCGGGTGGTGACGGCCTTCTGGCGGGTGTAGAAGGAGACGCCCTCGGGGCCGTGGGCGTGGTGCTCGCCGAACAGCGAGTCCTTCCAGCCGCCGAAGGAGTAGTAGCCCACCGGGGTCGGGATCGGGACGTTGATGCCGATCATGCCCACCTGGATCTCGTCCTCGAAGCGGCGCGCGTAGTGGCCGGAGTCGGTGAAGATCGCGGTCCCGTTGCCGAACGGCGAGGCGTTGACCAGGTCGATCGCCTCGTCGAAGTTGTTCACGTGCATCACCACGAGCACCGGGCCGAAGACCTCCTCGGTGTAGGTCGGGTGGTCGGCGGCCAGATCGGTGATGATCGTCGGCCCCACGAAGTTGCCGTTCTCGTGGCCCTCGACCACGAGCCCGCGGCCGTCGACGACGATGGTGGCGCCGGCCTGCTCGGCCTCGTCGGTCATGCGGATCACGCGCGCCTTCGCGTCGGGCGTGATGACCGGCGGCATGTCGGTCCTCTCGTCATCGCCCGGGCCGACCACGAGCTTCTCGGCCTCGGCCTTGATCGCGGCGAGGAACTCCTCGTGCACGTCGCCCACGGTCACCGCGACCGGGACGGCCATGCGGCGCTCGCCGGCGGAGCCGAAGGCGCCCGAGGCGACCTGCGCGGCGGCGAACTCGACGTTCGCATCCGGCATCACCACGGCGTGGTTGTTCGCGCCGCCGAGGGCCTGGACGCGCTTGCCGGCCGCGGAGGCGGTGGCGTGGACGTGCTTGGCGATCGGGGTGGAGCCGACGAAGGAAACGGCCGCGACGCCGTCATGCTCGCACAGCGCGTCGACGACGGTCTTGCCGCCGTGGACCACCTGGAACACACCGTCGGGCAGGCCGGCCTCCTGGTAGAGGCGGGCGACGATGTTCGAGGCGGAGGGGTCGCGCTCGGAGGGCTTGAGGATGAAGGCGTTGCCGGTCGCGATCGCGATCGGGTGCATCCAGAAGGGCACCATCGCCGGGAAGTTGAAGGGGGTGATGCCGGCGACGACGCCGAGCGGCTGGCGCAGGGTGTGGCCGTCCACGCCGGTGGAGATGTTCTGGGAGAAGCCGCCCTTGAGGTCCTGCGTGATGGAGGTGGCGAACTCGAGGGTCTCCAGGCCGCGGGCGATCTCGCCCTTCGCGTCGCCGACGGTCTTGCCGTGCTCGCGGGAGATCACGACGGCGATCTCGTCGGTGTTCTCGATCATCAGCCGCCGCATGCGGTAGAGGATCTGGGTGCGCTTGGAGAGCGAGACCTTCGCCCACTCCTTCTGCGCGCGCCGGGCGACCTCGACGGCCTGGTCGACGGTGGAGGCGTCGCCGAGCCGCAGCGTGCCGACCTCGCCGCCGGTGGCGGGGTTCATGATCGGCTGGGTGGAGCCGGCGCCGGCGACCTCGCGGCCGTCGATCCAGTGAGTGATCTCGTATCCCATGGTGTCTCTCCTCGGAGGTGGGGTGTCGGGGGTGGTCTGCAGTGGGTCAGAGGTAGTGGCGGCGCGCGAACTTCTGCGCTCCAGGCGTGACCTCAGGACGTATATGGAGTTGAGGTCACGCACAGGACGCAGAATCGTGCGCGGCCTGGAACGGGTCAGAGGTAGTGGCGGCGCGGGACGAGGTCCTGCTCGTACTGGGCGCGGGCCTGCTGGGTGGACTCCAGGCGGGAGACGGCGCTGACCGGCACGTCCCACCAGCCGATCCCGGGCGGGTTCGGGCCGTACAGGTTCGTGTTGACCACGATCGCGGTCGCCTCCTCGGACTGCTCCGCGCGGCGGTACGCCTCGCGGAAGGACTCGGTGTCGGAGACCTCCTGCACCTCGAGGCCGTAGGAGCGGATGTTCGCGGGGATGTCGAAGGGGAGCTTGTCGCCGTCGAGCATCCCGCTGTTCTCGTCGCGCATGCGGTACTTGGTGCCGAAGCGCTGGGCGCCGTGGGACTCCGAGAGGGAGCCGATCGAGGACCAGCCGTGGTTCTGCAGGATCACCAGGATGACCTTGATCCGCTCGGCGACGATGGTCGCGATCTCCTGCGGCGCCATCTGGAAGGTGCCGTCGCCGATGATCGCGACGACCTCCGACTCCGGCGCGGCCATCTTCGCGCCGAGCGAGGCCGGCGACTCGTAGCCCATGCAGGAGTAGCCGTACTCGAGGTGGTACTGCTGCGGGGAGCGGGCCTTCCACAGCGCCTGCAGGTCGCCGGGCATGGACCCGGCGGCGTTGATGATGATGTCGGTGTCGCCCATCAGCTCGTTCAGCGCGCCGAAGATCTCGGTCTGGGCGGGCGGCTCCTGGTCGTGGGGCTGGAAGCAGGGCTCGACGAGTCGCTCCCAGTCGGCGCGGAGTCGCCTGGCGCGCTCGCCGTGCTCGGCCGGTGCTTGCCAGCCCTCGAGCCCGGCCTGCGGCGCGCCGAGGCCCTCGCGGGCGTCGGCCACCAGCATGGTCGCGGCGTGCTTCGCGGCGTCGAAGGCCTTGACGTTGAGGTTCACGAAGCGCACGTCGGGGTTGCGGAAGGCGGTGTGGGAGGCGGTGGTGAAGTCGGTGTAGCGGGTGCCCACGCCGATCACCACGTCGGCCTCGGCCGCGAGCGTGTTCGCCGCGTCGTTGCCGGTCGCGCCGACGCCGCCGAGGCACAGCGGGTGGTCGGCGCTCAGCGCGCCCTTGCCGGCCTGGGTGTCCAGCACCGGGATGCCGGTCGCGTCGGTGAAGGCCGCGAGCGCCTCGCTCGCCTCGGAGTAGATCGCGCCGCCGCCGGCGATGACGACGGGGCGCTCCGCCCCGCGGATCACCTCGAGCGCGCGGTCGAGCGCCGCGGGCTCCGGCACGGGGCGGCCGACGTGCCAGGTGCGCTCGGCGAACAGCTCCACGGGCCAGTCGTGCGCCTCGGCCTGCACGTCCTGGGGGAGGCAGATCGTCGCGGCGCCGGTCTCGGCGGGGTCGGTGAGCACGCGCATCGCGGCCAGCAGCGAGGGGATCAGGCCGCTCGGGCCGCCAGATGCGGTCGAAGTAGCGGGAGACGGGGCGGAAGGCGTCGTTGACGGTGACGTCCATGGCCCGCTCGTCCTCGAGCCGCTGCGCGACGGGGTCCACGGCGCGGTTGGCGAAGACGTCGCTGGGCAGGATCAGCACGGGGATCCGGTCGATGGTCGCAAGCGCCGCGCCGGTGACCATGTTCGTCGAGCCCGGGCCGATCGAGGCGGTGCATGCCATGGCCTGCAGACGGTTCTTCGTGCGCGCGTAGGCCACGGCCGTGTGGACCATGTTCTGCTCGTTGCGCGCCTGGTAGTAGGGCATCTCCGCCTCGGCGGGGATAGCGACCTCGACGGGCGCGCCGGCCTCGGCGGGGGCGGGAGCCAGCGCGTTCTGCAGGAGCGCCTGGCCGACGCCCGCGACGTTGCCGTGGCCGAAGATGCCGAAGGCGCCGGGGATCAGACGGCGCCGCACGCCGTCGCGCTCGCTGTGCTGAGCGGCGAGGAAGCGCACCAGGGCCTGGGCGACGGTGAGCCGGATCGTGCCGGCGGGGGCCGACGATGCGCCGGCGGCCGACGCCGCGGCGGGGGCCGAAGGGTTCTCGCTCATCTTCGCCTCCGTGATGCAGGCCCGCCGCACGATGGGGCGGGAAGGTCGGACCCGCCGTGCATGCCGGCGGGAGGTCGTCGTCACTGCCGGTGACCGCGCGGGGTCCACTCGACGGTGAGCTCGTGGGACAAGCATGGCCCGCGAGACCGAACCTGTCAACACTTTGTCATGACAAGATTCCCCGCAGATGCCTGTGGTAAAGCTCCAGGTAGGCGCGATCTGCGCTCGCTTGCTCGGGTCGAACGACCCTTCCTCGGGTCAGGATCCTGTGTTAGCTTGCCATCTCGTCAGTATTGTTCGGTCATTAAGACAGGACAATCAAGCCTCTCCAGCGCTCCTCCGCCCTGACATATCGGGACGCCGCGGATCGACGGGGGGCGACCCCGCACAGCGCGCAGGTGCCCGGCGGCACCGCGCACCGGCGCCCCGGCGTCGGTCTCAGGTTCCAAGGAGGGAACATGAGCCTCACCCCGTCGCAATCCACCGAGAGATTACGCGAGCTGGTCGCGAAGACCCCCGCCTCCGGGAAGAAGCGCTCGATCGGATTCCTCGCCGTCGTCGCCTGCCTCGGCGGCTTCCTCTTCGGCTACGACACCGGCGTGATCTCCGGCGCCCTGCCCTACATGCACCTGCCCTCCGAGGCGGGCGGCCTCGCCCTGACCTCCCTCGAGGAGGGTCTGATCGGCGGCTTCCTGCTGTTCGGTTCGCGCGCCGTCGGCGCGATCGTCGGCGGCCGCCTCTCGGACCGCTACGGCCGACGCCACAACATCCTGCCGCTCGCGGTGCTCTTCTTCGTCGGCGCCGTCGGGCTGCGCCCTCGCCCCGAACATCGTCCTGATGTACATCGCCCGCTTCGTGCTGGGCCTCGCCGTCGGCGGCGCCTCCACCACCGTGCCGGTCTACCTCTCCGAGTCCGCGCCCAAGGAGCGGCCGCGGCATGCTAGTCGCGGTCGACCAGCTCATGATCGTCACCGGCCAGCTCGCCGCCTTCGCCTTCAACGCCGTGATCGCCTCGCTGCAGGGCGGGCCCCAGGCCGTCGTCGAGAACGACCCCTCCGGCACCTACCAGGCAGGGGAGACGGTCTCCTGGGACCTGCTCGCCGGCATCGCCGGGGTCAGCGTCTCCGAGGGCAACGGCCACGCCTGGCGCTACATGCTCGTGCTCTGCTCGATCCCCGCGATCGCGCTGTGGATCGGGATCCGTCTGATGCCGGAGTCCGCCCGCTGGCACGTCAGCCGCGGCGAGCTCAAGGAGGCGATCGGCTCCCTCAAGCGGTCGCGCATCGAGGGCAGGCACGACGTCCTCACCGAGGTCGCCGAGATGGAGGAGGCCCGCCGCCTCGAGGCCAAACGGGAGAAGCTCAGCCTGCGCGCCGGCTTCAGGGTCCCGTGGGCGCGCTCGATCATCATCTTCGGCGGCACCTTCGCGATCCTGCAGCAGCTCACCGGCGTGAACACGATGATGTACTACGCCCCGAAGGTGCTGATGGCGGCCGGCTTCGACTCGCAGGCCTCGATCATCCTCAACGTCTTCACCGGCGTCGCCTCCGTGATCGGCTCCGCCGCGGGCCTGCTCGCGCGCGCCGCTTCGGCCGACGCCAGGTGTCGCTCGTGGGACAGGTGATCCTCACCCTGTCCCTCATCGCGATGACCGCGATCTTCCTGATCGGCATCAACCCGTACATCAACCTCGACGGCACCGTCTCGCCGGACATCCCCGGATTCGTCCCGTATCTCGTCGTGGTCGTGATCGTGCTGTTCATGCTCGGCATGCAGTCGGGCCCCGGCCCGGTCATGTGGGTGATGCTCTCGGAGATCTTCCCGGCCTCGATCCGCGGCGCCGCCAACGGCTTCGCCGTCATGCTCCTGTGGCTGGCGAACATGCTGGTCACGGTCACCTTCCCGGTCCTGATGGACGGGGTCGGCCCGGTGTTCACCTACGGCCTGTTCGCCGCGATCAACATCTTCGCCGTCACCTGGTACTACCTGCGGGTGCCGGAGACGCGGAAGTTCACCCTCGAGCGCATCGAGTGGGAGTTCCGCGAGGCCGGCGGCGTCATCCGCCTGCGCTGACGGCGTGACGGGCCGCGCGCACGTCGGTCGCGCCCGGGCCGGTGGCACGTCCCACCCGACCGGCCGCGCGGCATTCCGTCCGATCCACCCCGGCGCCGCACCTGCCCCACCAGCCCCCTGCTCGTCACCCGACCCGCAGGTCCCGCACGTCATCCGTCCCGCCGACCCCGTCGGTCGCTCGACCCGAGAGGACCATCCCATGACCACCGCACCGCTCTCCGTCGCCGTGATCGGAGCCGGCATGGCCGGCAAGACCCACGCCAACGCCTGGCGCCAGGCCGGCACCGTCTACGACCTCGGCCTCCCGCCCGTGCGCCTGGCGACCATCGCCGACGCCCACCTGCCCTTCGCCGAGGACGCCGCGAAGCGCTACGGCTACGAGAAGGCCGTCGGCGACTGGCGCGAGGTCGCAGGCGACGACTCCATCGACATCGTCTCGATCGTGGTGGGCAACGCCCTGCACCGCGAGATCGCCGAGGCTATGGCCGCCGCCGGCAAGCACGTGCTCTGCGAGAAGCCCCTGGCCGGCACCCTCGAGGACGCGAAGGCCATGGCCGAGCTCGAGGCGAAGCACCCCGACCTGGTCCTTGCCACCGGCTACACCTTCCGCCGCAACGCCGGCATCGCCATGCTCGCCAAGCTCGCGCAGGAGGGCGCGCTCGGCGAGGTCACCCACCTCGACGCCCGCTACTGGTGCGACTACGGCGCCGACCCGAACGTGCCGATGGCCTGGCGCTACAAGGGCCCGATGGGCTCCGGCGCCCTCGGCGACGTCGGCTCGCACCTGGTGGACTCCGCCGAGCTGATCATGGGCCCGGTCATCGAGGTCTCCGGTGCGCGACTGGTCCGCACCATCGCCGAGCGCCCGGTCGTGACCGGCGCCGTCGCGGGCGGCCGCGGGGTCACCGCCGCGACCGACGCCCCGAAGGAGGAGGTGGAGAACGACGACGTCGCGACCTTCACCGCCCGCTTCGCCTCCGGCGCGGCCGGCACCTTCTCCGTCTCCCGCGTCGCCCACGGCCTGCCCAACTACAAGAACCTCGCCGTGCTCGGCACCGGCGGCTCCGCCACCTGGTCCCTGGACCGCACCGGCGAGATCCAGCTGGCCGACGGCTCCTCGCCCGCGGGCCTCGGCGGCCTGCGTCAGGTGCTGGTCAACCCCGACTTCCCCTACTTCAAGAACGGCTCCTCCATGGCCTTCGGCGGCGTGGGCCTGAACCAGATCGAGCAGTTCACCTACCAGGCCCACGCCTTCCTCCAGCAGGTCGCGGGCATCGAGGACGGCGCCCTGCCGCGCGCGCGAGCTTCTCCGACGGCTACCGCCAGATGCGGATCCTCGGCGCGGTCGCCGAGTCCGCAGAGCGCGGCGGCGCGGCGATCCAGATCGACTGATCCCGTCCACGACCACCGAAAGGACCCGACATGGCCTTCACCTACGGCGCCTACACCGCCTGCCTGCAGGACCGCTCCCTCTCCGAGGCCCTCGACGTGCTCGCCGCGGCGGGCCTGAAGGGCGCCGAGCTCAACACCGGCGGCTTCATCCCCTCCCCGCACGCCCACGTCGACGCGCCGCTGGCCAGCGAGAAGGAGCGCGGCGCGCGCGCGCCCTCTTCGCCGACAAGGGCATGGAGCTGACGGGCCTGACCGTCTCCGGCAACCCCCTCTCCCCGTTGCCCACCGAGGGCCTCCCGCACGCCCACGACCTGCGCCGCACCATCGAGCTCGCCGGCGGCCTCGGCGTGCGCGACGTGGTCGCGATGTCCGGCACGCCCGGCACCGACCCCGGCGCCCGCTACCCGGCCTGGATCGTGAACCCCTGGAACGGGATCGACCTGGAGATCCTCGAGCACCAGTGGTCCGTCGCGGTGCCCTTCTGGAAGGAGATCGACGCCCTCGCCCGGGAGCGCGACGTGCGGCTCGCCTTCGAGATGCACCCGCGCAACCTCGTCTTCTCCCCGCTCACCTTCGAGCAGTTCCTCGACCGCGTGGAGCCGACGAACATCGGTGTGAACCTCGATCCCTCGCACCTGTTCTGGCAAGCAGATGGAGCCGATCGACTGCATCGAGCGGCTCGGCGGGCACATCACCCACGTGCACGCCAAGGACACCGCGGTGTCGCCCGGCGCGACCGTGCGCGGCGTGCTCGACACCGTCTTCGGCCCGGTGCCCGAGGACCCCGCCCAGCGCACCCCCACCGGCATCGGCCACTACTGAAGCACCTGGCCGGAGGACCCGGCCTGGCGCTTCGTGGCCCTCGGCGAGGGGCACGACGTGGACTACTGGACCCGGTTCCTCACGGCGCTCGCCGCGGTGAACCCGAACCTCAGCGTCAACATCGAGCACGAGGACGCGGCCTTCGGCAAGGTCGAGGGCCTCGAGCGCGGCGCCCGCACCCTCCTCGCCGCCGCCGAGGCCGCCGGGGTCTGAGCCCGGCGGCGGCCCCGTCGATCCCATGAGAAGTGTCGTTATCGGGCCTGATTCCCGCACTTCTCATGGGATGGGCCGCCGAGACCGCTTCGATCCGCCCCTTTCGCTCTGATCTCTCCGCAGTCCCATCCCCATCGAAGGAGCACCTCATGCCGCTCGTCCGCGTCACCCAGCAGGATGTCCGCACCCCCGAAGAGTCCCGGCGGCTGGCCGACATCGTCCAGGACGTCATGCTCGAGCTGTTCGCCGCCCCGCCCGGGGACCGCTACCAGATCCTCGAGACCCTGCCCGTCGGCTCGATCATCGCCGAGGACACCGGTCTCGGCCTCGAGCGCAGCGACGGCGTGGTGATCATCCACATCACCCAGCAGGGCCGTGGCGAGGAGCAGAAGAAGGCGATCTATGCGGCGCTGTCGGAGCGCCTCGCCGCCGCAGGTCTCGTGCGCGAGGACGACCTGATCGTCTCCGTCGTGGAGAACGGCCACGAGGACTGGTCCTTCGGCCGGGGCCGCGCGCAGTTCCTCACCGGCGAGCTCTGAGCGGGGCCGCCGGGCGACCGGGCACCCGCCCCGGTCCCGGGAGATCGAGTGGCGGATCTCGACCGCTTCGAGAGAGGTGAAGCGCTCGAGATCCGCCACTCGATCCGGCGGGCCGTCGGCCGCCCGACAATCACCTATATTTGTATGGACAAACACCGTCCCCCATGTGATCATGGGTGGTGACCGGAGGGTCGTGGGGCAGAGCGGCCCGCGACACCGCACCAGGTTCTGACGCAGGGAGGCATGGAGAGCCATGGCATCTGATCTCGACATCATCACGTTCGGCCGCAGCGGCGTGGACATCTACCCCTTGGAGATCGAGAAGGGTCTCGAGGACATCCACAGCTTCGGCAAGTTCCTCGGCGGCGCCCCCACCAACGTCGCCGTCGCGGCGGCCCGCCTCGGGCACGCACCCGCCGTGATCACGGGCGTGGGCGACGACCCCTTCGGCCGCTACGTGGTCAAGGAGATGGAACGCCTGGGCGTCTCCGGCCGCTACGTCGTGAAGAACGACCAGCTGAACACCCCGATCACGCTGTGCGAGATCTTCCCGCCGGACGACTTCCCGCTGTACTTCTACCGCAAGCCCAGCGCCCCCGACCTGCAGGTCGCGCCCGAGCACCTCGACTTCGCCGCGATCCGCAGGGTGCCGCTGTTCTGGTTCTCCGGCACCGGCCTGTCCGAGGAGCCCAGCCGCTCCGCCCACCACGCGGCGCTCGAGGCGCGCGGCAAGGACGGCGGCCCCGAGGGCGGTCACACCGTCTTCGACCTCGACTACCGGCCCATGTTCTGGTCTTCGATCGAGGAGGCCCGGGAACAGTACCGCGAGGCGCTGAAGTTTACGACGGTCGCGGTCGGCAACAAGGAGGAGTGCGAGGTCGCCGTCGGCGAGACCGAGCCCGAGCGCGCGGCCGACGCGGCCGCTCGAGGCCGGCGTGAAGGTCGCCATCGTCAAGCAGGGCCCCAAGGGCGTGCTCGGGAAGACCGCCGACGAGCGCGTGGTCGTCGCCCCGAACATGATCCAGGTGATCAACGGCCTCGGCGCCGGCGACAGCTTCGGCGGCTCGCTCTGCCACGGCCTGCTCACCGGCCAGTCCCTCGAGGAGACGCTGACCCGCTGCAACGCGGCCGGCGCCATCGTGACCTCCCGCCTCGAGTGCTCCACCGCCATGCCCACCACCGAGGAGATCGACCTGCTCATCGCGGGCGGCGATCCCAACAAGGGGCAGACGGTCGACGAGATGCTCGGGGCCCTGCGGGGTCGCGGCGCCGTCGGGGCGGAGCAGCGATGACCACCAGCCCCACCGCCGTCGGAGCCGGCGCCTTCGTCTCGACCTACGACGAGGTCACGCGCGTGCGGATCGAGGATCCGGGCCGCTTCGCCCGCCTCGCCGCCGCGCGGAAGCGCCGCACCGTCGCCGACACCGACGGCACGATGATGATCATCGCCGCCGACCACCCGGCACGCGGCGCCCTCGGCGTCGGCTCCCGCGACCAGGCCATGGCCTCCCGCACCGAGTCGCTGGACCGCATGCGCGAGGCGCTGGCCGTGCCCGGCGTGGACGGGGTGCTCGGCACCGCCGACATCCTCGAGGACCTGCTGGTCATGGGTGCGCTCGAGGACAAGGTCGTGTTCGCCTCGATGAACCGCGGCGGACTGCAGGGCGGGTCCTGGGAGATCGAGGACCGCTTCACCGCCTACGACGCCGCCTCGATCAAGCAGGCCGGCTTCGACGGCGGGAAGATGCTCACCCGCATCGACCTGGACGACGACCGCACCTCCTTCATCCTCGAGGCGAGCGCGAACGCCGTCACCGACCTCGCCCGCCACGAGCTGATCGCCATGGTCGAGCCGTTCATGTCCTCCCGCCCCGGCGGGCCGGGCACGAAGGTCGTCAACGACCTCTCCCCGGAGGCGGTCATCAAGTCCATCCACATCGCCCAGGGCCTCGGCGCCACCAGCGCCTACACCTGGCTGAAGCTCCCGGCGGTCGAGGACATGGAGCGGGTCATGGACGCGACCACCATGCCCACCCTGATCCTCGGCGGCGACCCGGTGGACGACGATCCCGAGACGATCCGCGCCTCGTGGGGGAGGGCGCTGGCCCGTCCGAACGTGCGCGGCCTCGTCGTCGGCCGGACCCTGCTGTACCCGGCGGGGGACGACGTCTCCGCGGCGGTCTCCGCCTCGGTCGACATGATCCGCTCCGCGAGCGCGTCCTGACGATCCCGCTCCCAGCATCGAGAACAGGAGAGCATCCATGAGCACCAGCGAGCGGCTCCACCTGCCGGCCGGGTCCACCGGCCGCGGCAACTACGAGACGATCATCGATCCCGGCGCCCGCGAGGGCTGGGTCCACACGGGCCTGCGCGTCCTCGCCCTCGCCCCGGGCGGCGCGAGCTGGTCACCGCGGGCGGCGTCGAGGCGATGGTCGTGCCGCTGAACGGGGCGTGCGACGTCACCGTGGCCGGCGAGACCCATCGCCTGCGCGGCCGCGAGGACGTCTTCGCCTCCGCGACCGACGTGCTCTACGTCCCCGTCGGCTCCCAGCTGACGATCTCCTCCGAGGAGGGCGGCCGCTTCGCGCTCGCCACCGCCGTCGCCACCGGCGCCCACCCCGTCGCGCTGATCCGCGCCGAGGACGTGCCCGTCGAGATCCGCGGCGGCGGGAACATGACCCGCAAGGTGCGCAACTTCGGCACCGTCGGCGCCTTCGACCAGATGGACTCCCTCATCGCCTGCGAGGTCATCACCCCCGGCGGGAACTGGTCCAGCTACCCCGCGCACAAGCACGACGAGACGGTCGACGACGGCGAGCACCTGGAGTCGGAGCTCGAGGAGATCTACTACTACGAGATCCAGGACGGCCCGGCCGGTCCCGGGTTCGGCTTCCACCAGACCACCTCCAGCGGCGACGACAAGCCGATCGACGTGCTCACCGAGGTGCGCAGCGGCGACACGGTCCTGGTCCCGCACGGCTGGCACGGCCCCTGCGCCGCCGCGCCCGGCCACGACATGTACTACCTCAACGTCATGGCCGGCCCCGAGGCGGAGCGGGCCTGGAACATCACCGACCATCCCGAGCAGGGCTGGGTGCGCGACACCTGGGCCGACGCCGGGATCGACCCCCGACTCGAAGGAGAGGCCCGATGACCGCAGAGCATGCGGCCCCGGTGCGGCAGAACGCGGCGCCGCAGACCGCACCCCCGCAGGACGTCCGCGTCGGCGTGATCGGCGTGGGTCGCATGGGCGCCGACCACGTCGAGCGCATCACGCGCCGCATCAAGGGCGCGCGCGTCAGCGTGCTCAGCGACTACCTGCGCGAGACCGCCGAGAAGGTCTCCCAGGCCGCACCCGGCTCCCGCGTCGTCGACACCTGGCAGGAGGTCGTCGCGGCCGAGGACGTCGACGCCGTGCTCATCGCCAGCCCCGGCGAGTTCCATCGCGAGCAGGTCCTGGCCTGCATCGAGGCGGGCAAGCCGGTGCTCTGCGAGAAGCCGCTGGCGATGAACCCCTCCGACGCCTACGACGTGGTCCGCGCCGAGGCCGAGGCCGGCACCCCGCTGGTCTCCCTCGGCTTCATGCGCCGCTTCGACGTCGGCTACGGCGAGCTGAAGGACGCCCTCGAGGCCGGCGAGCTCGGCACGCCGATGTCGCTGAACTGCAAGCACCGCAACGCCTCGGTGCCGCCCGGCTTCACCGACACCCACATGGTCTACGACTCGGCCGTGCACGAGATCGATGCGATCTCCTTCTTCCTCGAGGAGCCGGTGGTCTCGGTGCAGACGGTCATGCCGCGCGGCACCGAGAAGGCGCCCGAGGGGCCGCACGACCCGCGCTGTTCCTGTTCCGCACCGCCTCCGGCACCGTCGTCACCGACGAGCTGTGGGTCAGCACCGACGCCGGCTACGAGGTGCGCACCGAGCTGGTCGGCTCGAAGGGCGCGGCGACCGTGGGCCAGGAGTCCGGGATCGTCACCACCCAGCAGGCCGGCTCCCGCTGGGGCGGGCAGGTGCCGCTGGACTTCCGCCCCCGCTTCATCGCCGCCTACGACGCGGAGGTGCAGGCATGGGTCGCCGCGGTGGCCGACGGCAGCAACATCGCGCCCCGCTCGGCGACCGCCTGGGACGGCTACGCGGCCGCCGCCGTGTGCGAGGCCGCAGAGCGGTCGCTCACGGCCGAGGGCGCCGTGGACGTGACCCTGCAGGAGCGCCCGGCCTGAAGCGGCGCGCCTGAAGAGCCCCGACCGCGGTCCTACGGCTCAGCCCGCCCCGTATCCTGCGGGGCGGGTCCGCGCCGCGGCGGGGGAGGACCCGGAACTCCCTGGGGAGACCCGGAGGACGAGGAGACAGACGTGGACAGCGAGAGCACGAGCGACGCCATCGGGAGCACGACGGAGCACGCGGCGCCGGGGAACGGCGCGGCGGGCGGCGCCGCGCCGGAGAACGGCGCGATCACCCTGGACCTCACGATCGAGCGCGATACCAGCACCCCGCTGTACCTGCGGCTCGCCGGCGGCATCGAGGACGCGATCCGCTCCGGCGTGCCGCGCCCCGGGCGACCGCCTCGAGAACGAGCTGGCCCTCTCCAAGCGGCTGAAGCTGTCGCGGCCCACGGTGCGCCAGGGCATCCAGGAGCTCGTGGACAAGGGGATGCTGGTGCGCAAGCGCGGCGTCGGCACCCAGGTGGTGCAGGCCCCCGTGAACCGACAGGTCGCGCTGACCTCGCTGTACGACGACCTGCGCACCGCCGGCAAGGCCCCGCGCACCGAGATCATCGAGTACCGCATCGGCCGGCCCTCCCCGGAGGCGCTGGACCGCCTGCGGCTCTCCCCGGGCGAGCAGGTGCTGGACCTGATCCGCGTCCGCTACGCCGACGGGGAGCCCCTCGCCGTCATGCGCAACACGATCCCCGAGCGGATCGCGCCCTCGCGCGAGGCGCTCGCCGCCTCCGGCCTGTATGCCTGCCTGCGCGAGCGCGGCATCACGACCGTCCTCGCCCATGAGCGGATCGGCGCGACCGTCGCCGACGAGGAGCACGCCGAGCCGCTCGAGGAGGAGCTCGGCGCGCCGCCGCTGACCATGGAACGCAAGTCCTTCGCGAACGACGGCGGCGTGATCGAGTTCGGGTACCACGTCTACCGCGCGTCCCGGTACTCCTTCGAGGTCACGCTCGTCGACTCCTGAAGCACGCGTCGCCGGTCGCGGCCCGGCATGCGGGACCGGGCCCGATGCCGAGCGTCCGGAGCGCTCAGCGCCCGAACAGGTCGCCGAGGCCGAGATCGGAGATCTGGTCGCCGAAGCCGGTGAGCCGCTCGCCGAGGTCGGTGACGCCGCCGCCGATCCCGTCGGCCGCGCCGTCGAGGGCCTCGACGCCGGCGAGATCGCCCATGCCCTCGATCCCTTCGATGCCTTCGAAGCCCTCGGTGAAGCCCGCCAGCCGCTCGGAGAGGTCGGGGGCGAGGGCGTCGACGTCGATCCCGTCGCCGATCGCCGACTCGAGCAGCGAGCCGCCGACGGAGCTCAGCACCGCGCCGCCCGCGACCGCCGCGAGTAGGCCCGCCGCGCCGACGCCCGCCGTCCCGAGGTCGACGGCCCCGGCGCCGAGCGCGGCCTTCCCGATCCCGCCGGAGCGGCCGCTCCCGCCGCCGCCGCCGACGCGACCCAGCAGACGCGTGAGCCGCCGCGGATCCAGCACGCCGAGGCGGGTCGCGGAACGGGCCAGGTCCTGCGGGTCCTCGGAGCGCGGCCGCTCGCCCTCGGGCGACTCGCTGCGCATCGTCGTGCCCAGTCGCTCCCGCTGCGCCGGGGTGAGGCGCTCGAACGCCTCGCGGTGCACGCGCTCGAGCTGGTCCGGCTCCGCGGTGCGCACCAGGTAGTCGTAGCGGGCGATCGCCCGACGGTCCTCCGCGGTGAGCTCCGCCCCGACTGCTCCGGCCGCTCCGGCCGCTCCGGAGAAGCCGGCCGACCCGGAGGATCCGCGGGTGCCCGGGTGTGCGCCGCCGGCGGCGCTGTGGGCGGACCGGTCGCCGGCGAGCGATGGCATGGACGTCGTCGGGATGCCCACGCCCTTTCCGCGCGAGGAGTCCGCCGCCCGGTGGTCCCGACGCGGGCCGTCGGCCCGGGGCGACGAGGAGCCGTGGGCGGAGCGCTGCGAGTCGCCGTCCCCGGTGAGGGCGTCGGCGGCGCCCCGCACGAGGGAGCGCCAGTCCGAGCCCCCTCCCGAGCGGGAGCGGCCCGAGCCCTGCTGGTCCAGCGCCTTCTGGGCGGTGCCGATCAGGCGGCGGAACGTGCTCATGAGGGTCCTTCCGGTGGGACGCGCCCGGGGCTCCGGGCAGGGGACGAGAGTGACGGCGCCGCCTCCGTGCCGGCCGGGATGTCCCTGGACCGCGCCTGGGAGCGGGAGTGCTCCGCCGACGGCGCTCCGCCGGCGGCGATGCCCCGTTCGTCGAGGCGCCCTCGCCCTGATCTCGTCGTGCCGGGGCTCAGGCGCCGCCGCCGGTCCGCACGTCCGCCGCGGCCGGGGCAGGGATCTCCGGATCGAAGGGGATCATCGGCCGGTCGATGCGGGTGTGACCCAGCCGCAGCAGGTCCTGGTCCACGCCGCCCGGGGTGAGCGCCAGCGACCAGTCCGCGGCGGCCTCGTACTGGTCCGGCTCGAGATAGCCCATCTTCACGGTGACCACGTCGAATCCGGTCATCGTCAGCCCCTGCCGGGCGAACATCTCGCGCGTCGCCCACTGGGAGCGGCGCGTGGTGACCACGACGGTCAGCCCGGTCCGGGCGGCGCCGTCCAGCACCCGCGCGCCGCGGCGCGGCCCGGCGGCCCCGAGTCGTCCAGAGCCTCCACCTCCACCGTGACCGGGACCGGCCCCGGGTCGCGCGAGTCGATCCGCCCTCCCACCTGCACGTCCAGGCGTCCGCCGATACCCGCCGCCCAGGCGGCGTCGGCCGATGCCGGATCCACGAGCGAGACCATCAGCGCGCTCACCTCCCCGTTGCGGATCTCCGGCCGCGCCGCGAGGCGGGCGAGGCAGTGGGTGGTGTCGTCGGCACCGCCGGCGCCGGGGTTGTCGCCGGAGTCGGAGATCCAGAACGGCCGGGCCGACGAGGCGATCGCCCGGTCCAGGCAGTCGTCGAAGCCGCCGGTCGGTGCGACGAACTCGAACTCGTGCCGCACCTCCCACAGCGCGGTCGCGAGCTCGAGCGCCGCCTGCTGGACCGCTTCCGCGCCGTCGCCGTGCGCGACGATCGCCGCCTTGCAGCGGGGCTGGTCCGCCCAGGCGAAGCCGATCCAGCAGGAGACGTCGGTGACGCCGTCGCGGCGGGCCAGCTCCGGGATCCGCGCGTACAGCGACCTCGCCGGCTCGATGCGGGTGGAGGTCTTCTCGCCGGGCGACAGGATCGGCACGTGCACGAGGGCCTTGTGCGGCCGGGCCCCGCCGTCCCGCACCCGCGCCGCCGCCTCGACGAGGTCGCGCAGGCCGCGCTCGCGGGTCTCCCAGGCGTCGATGTGCGGGGCGTGGCGGTAGCAGGTCATGAGGTCGCATCCCTCGAACAGGTCCTCCGATACGTTGCCGTGCAGGTCCATCGCGGTGCCGACCACCACGTCCGGACCGATCACGGCGCGGAGCGCGGCGAGCAGATCGCCCTCGGCGTCCTCGAGCCCCACCACGCTCATCGCGCCGTGGACGTCGAAGAAGAACCCGTCCAGAGGCGCCTCGGCGTGCGCGGCGGCGAGCCCGCCCGTGATCTCCGCCTTCCAGCCCTCGTAGACCTCGCGCTCCAGCTCCCCGCCGGGCAGGGCGCGGGCGTGGAGGACGCCGACGTACTCCGCCTCCGGCACCTCGAAGGGATAGCGGTCCAGGATCTCCGCGGTGCCGCGCCGCACCTCGAAGTCCGCCGCGCCCGAGCGGTAGGGGGTGAAGGTCGAGGACTCGATCGCGATCCCGGCGATCGCGATCCGGGGCGGCGGGGGTGGGGTCTGCGTCGTCGCAGGCATGGAGGCTCCGAACGGCTCAAGCGGTTGATAGCGTGGCGTTCATCCTCGCACCCTGTCGGAGCGGGCCGCCAGGGCCCGTTGGGCGCCGTCGCCCGTCGGCTCGCCGCGCGCCCGCCTACCCGTCGGCTGACCGCCCGCGAGGACCGCTCCCCACGATCGCCCCGAGGACGAGGACGCCCCATGATCAGCTTCGACCGCCGCCACGGCCCCTCGGACGCCGCCCCCGCCTCCGCCTATCCGGATCTCGCCGTCCCGGACTGGTACCGCGACGCGAAGCTCGGGATCTTCGTGCACTGGGGCCTGTACTCGGTGCCGGCCTGGGCCGACGTGCTGGACCGCAGCGACGTCACCGCCGAGACCGCCTACGCTCGCCACCAGTACGCCGAGTGGTACGCGAACACCGTCCGCATCGAGGGCGACCCCACCCGCGCACGGCACCAGCGGCTGGACGGCGTGGGCCACGTCTACGAGGACTTCGCCGAGGACTGGCGCCCCGCCCCGGACGCCGTCGCCGGCATCGTCGACCTCGCCCGTCGCGCGGGCGCGGCCTATCTCGTGCCCACCGCCAAGCACCACGACGGCTTCTGCCTCTGGGACAGCGCCACCACCTCCTTCACCGCCGCCCGACGCGGCCCCGGTCGGGACCTCGTCGCCGAGTTCGCGCGCGAGACCCGCGAGGCCGGGATGCGGCTCGGGCTGTACTACTCCGGCGCCCTGGACTGGCACGTCACCGACTTCCCGCCGATGACCTCGCACGAGGACCTCTTCGCGCCGCGCCGCAACGACCCCGCCTTCGCTGCCTTCGCCGCCGCACAGCTGCGCGAGCTGATCGACCGCTTCGTCCCGGACATCCTCTGGAACGACATCGACTGGCCCGACGCCGGCAAGCACCCCGGACCCGACTCCCTCGCCCAGCTCTTCGCCGAGCACCTCGCCGCCGTCCCGGACGGCCTGGTCGACGACCGCTGGGGCGTGCCCGCCCACGGAGTCCTCACCCGCGAGTACCAGGACATCGACGCCGTCCAGGACGAGGTCTTCGAGGCGACGCGCGGGCTCGGCCTCTCCTTCGGGTACAACGCCGACGAGTCCGCCGAGCACGCCCTGGACGGCCCCGCGCTGATCCGTCTGCTCGTCGACGTCGTCTCCAAGAACGGGAACCTGCTGATCAACGTGGGCCCCCGCGCCGACGGATCCGTGCCCGCACTGCAGACCCGCGCGCTCGAGCGCCTGGGGGAGTGGCTCGCTGTGCACGGTGCGGCGATCCACGGCACCCGTCCCTGGTTCCACGAGGCGGTGCGGGTGCCGCCTGCGGAAGTGCGTTTCACGCTCGGGCACGCGGCCGACGGGGGAGGGGTGCTGAACATCCTCCTGCTGGACCCCGCGACAGGGCCGGTGACTCTGGACGCGCAGGTCAGCGACGCGGTGCGGGAGATCGCCGTGATGCCGGAGGGGGCGGAGGCATCGGGCGGAGCGGGAGCACCGGTCGGAGCCCGGGAGGCCCGGCAGGCGGACGTCCCGGTCGTGCTGGACCCCGGAGCTCAGGACGGACCGGTGGCGGTGCTGTCCTTCCCGCCGCGTGGCGGCGAGGGCTGACCCCGGACCGATCCCGGTCCTCGCCCGGTCCTTCGCTCAGGCCGGTCGTGCTCCTGGTCCGGTGCGGGGGCGGCCCGGAGGCGGTGCGCTCGCCGCGGCCCCTGGGCGGGGTCCGCGACGGTGTGCTCAGCCCAGCAGCGCCGCGCGCCCGGTCCACAGCGACAGCGCCGCGCCGATGAAGCCGAGCACGATCACGAGCCGGTGGATGCCGAGCTCCCCGAGCTTCCTCTGCGGCGTCTCGCCGAGACCGACCGCGAGGACGAGGGAGCCGAGCATCGCCGCCCAGACCCAGATCGGCATGTGCGGCGGCTGGCCGTCGTCCCAGGCCAGCTTGCTGCCGAAGGACACGAACGAGACCAGGATCCACAGCGGTCGCAGCGTGGCGACCATCGGCAGGGCCGGCCACCGCGAGAGGACCGCGTACACGGTCGCGGCCGGTCCGCCGACGCCGCCGAGCACGGTGCCCAGACCGATCCCGACCCCGGTGCCGATCTGCACCGGGACGCCGTCGACAGTGGTGTGCACGCGGGCGAGGAGCACCGAGATCACCAGGCTCAGCAGCACCAGCGTGGAGACCACCAGATACAGCGGGGCGGGCGGGGAGATGGAGGACAGCCAGGCGGCGAAGGGCATCACCGCGATCGCCGGCAGTCCCAGCCGCGAAGACCGTGGCCCATTCGATCTGCGACCAGATCCGCGGCAAGATCACCACCGGCACGAGGCCGCCGAGCAGGTTCGCGAGCATGATCCCCTCGTGCGCCCCGATCAGCACCACCGCGTAGGGCGCGAAGACGATGCCGAGCCCCATCCCGGCCACGCGCTGGATGATCGCGCAGACCAGCACCAGGGCGATCAGGCTCAGGGACAGGGTGAGGGGCACGCGGCCACCGTAACGGGAAGCCCCGGCCGCCGCCGCCGCGCTCACGGGGCGCCGCCGCGTAGCCTGCCCCATGATGATGCCCGGGACGACAGAGGTGGGTACCGGGGATCCCGCCCGGATCCGGTCGCGCCCCGTGCGGAGCGCAGACGCGGACCTCTACCTCCGCCTGCGCTGCGAGCCCGCGCTGATGGCGGAGCTCGGCGGCGCGGCCGCCGGCGGAGCGGGTCCTCGCCAGCCTGCGACGCGAGGTGGAGGAGACCGAGCAGGGTCGCGCCCGTGTGGTCGTCGTCGAAGTGCGCGACGGGGCGACCTGGCACGGCGCGGGCGAGATCACGCTCGTGCCCGAGTCTGCCACCACAGGACGTGGTGAGCGCCGGCGGCGGCCGACCAGTCGGACGATCGTTGTCGACCCGGAGCCCGCAGTCATAGGCTGGGCCGGCAAACGCATACCGAGGAGGCTCCGCCATGACCGCTGTTCCCGCTCCGCCCTTCCACGACGGCAGGTCCGTCCCCCAGCTCGGCTACGGCGTCTGGCAGGTCGAGGACGAGGTCGCGGCCGACGTCGTCCGCCAGGCGATCGACGCCGGCTACCGGCACATCGACACCGCGGCCGGCTACCAGAACGAAGGCGGCGTGGGCCGCGCCGTGAAGGCCGCGGACGTCCCGCGCGAGGACCTGTTCATCACCACCAAGCTCGCCAACGAGGACCAGGGATTCGACTCCGCGAAGGCGGCTCTCGACGCCTCGCTCGAGAAGCTCGACATGGATTACGTGGACCTCTATCTCATCCACTGGGCCAGCCCCCAGCGCGGGAAGTACCTCGAGTCCTGGAAGGCCCTCATCGAGTCGCAGCAGGAGGGGAAGGCGAAGTCCATCGGCGTCTCGAACTTTCCGATCCCGCGGCTCGAGGAGATCATCGCCGAGACCGGAGTGGTTCCCGTGATGCACCAGATCGAGCCGCACCCGCAGTTCCAGCAGTCCGAGCCGCGTCGTTACCACGCCGAGAAGGGCATCCTCACCGAGGCGTGGTCGCCGCTGGGGCAGGGCGGCGACATCCTGAAGGATCCGGTGATCACCGCGATCGCCGAGGCCCACGGCGTCGACGCCGGCCAGGTGATCATCGCCTGGCACCTGGCGATCGGGAACGTCGTGATCCCGAAGACCGTCACGCCCGAGCGGATCGTCTCCAACCTCGCCGCCGCGCGCTCGTCCTCACCGAGGAGGAGGTCGAGCGCATCGACGGCCTGGACCGCGCGGACGGACGGATCGGCGCGGACCCCGCGAACCCCGGGTTCTGACTCGCCCGGTCCCGACCAGCTGGGCCGGGTGGGGTCAGAACCGCTGGGCCGGTCAGCTGGGTCCGGTGCCACTGTGCCGGGGAGCTGGATCCGGAGCTGTTGGGCGGGGCGGCCGGGTCCGGAGCTGTTCGTGTCCTTCGAAGGGACGTGAGGAGCAGGTGGCCTGTCATAGGCAGGCCGCGTGCCGCTGACGTCCCTTCGGTGGACACACCCTGCGGAGAGGCCGACGGCGGGGCCAGGACCGGGCGGACCTCTGCACCGCGGCCAGCCCGGGCAGGGCTCGGCAGAGGGTGCGGGCCACGGCCGGGCACCTGTGAGGGATCGGCCCGGGATCAGCGGCCGGAGAGCGCCGCCGCGATCTGCGGGTGTCCGGCCTCGTAGCCCTCGAGCAGCTTCCGGCCCAGCTCCGGGGAGCTGACCAGCGGATGCGTGGAGAAGCCCTGCCAGGCCGCCTCCCGCGAACCGGTCACCGCGGCCTCGAGGATCGCCCGCTCGGATGAGCGCAGCGCGCTCATCATCCCGAGCCGGCCCAGCTCCACCGGTGCCACGGGCAGAGGGCGGATCCCGTCGCCGTCCACCTCGCACAGCACCTCGAGCACGCAGTCTGCGGGCGCTCGGGCACGATCCGCTCGCTCGCAGGGGCGTCCTCGCGGCCGGCGCCGATGTTGCCGACGTCCAGGATCATCCGCTCGGGACGGCCGGTGGCGAGCGCGGTCATGAGTCGCATCGCGACCTCCTGGTAGCCGCCGCCGGCGACGTCCTCCTCGCGCCGCTCCTCGTCGCGGGACTCGGCCATGTAGGTCGCCTCCCGCTCGTGGAGGGTCTCGCGCCAGAGGTCCAGCGGCGAGGTGCAGCAGGCGCGCCCTCGGCGTCGTGCGTGCCGGCATCGTGCGGCCCGGCCGACCCGTCGTCGGTGCCCGTGCCGGCGCGCTCCGGCGGCGGATGTCGTGCCGCTCCCGCCCGGCCCGCGCCCGTCGGCCTCCGCGGCGGCGAGATAGAAGTCGCCCTGTCGCTTGGCGAGGAACTCCCCGCGCGTGGTCGCGGCGCCGGTGATCCGCTCGATCGCGTCGGCGGTGTGCAGGTAGTAGAAGAGGTACTCATTGGGCAGTGCCCCGTCGGCCCTCACCCAGTCCTTGCCGATCAGCCGCGCCTCCTCGATCTCCTCGAGGGCGGCGTCGTCGGCGAGCGACCCCGGGAGGCGCTCGGTCCCCTCCAGCCGCACCGAGCGCGACCAGCCGAGGTGGTTCAGGCCCACGTAGTCGACCTCCGCGCCGCGCTCGCCGGCGACGAGGTCCGCCCCCAGCGACCGGCCGACGCGACGCACCAGCCCGATCGGGGTGTCGCAGATCCCGACGACGCGGTCGCCGAGCACGGAGCGCATCGCCTCGGTGACGATCCCGGCGGGATTGGTGAAGTTGATGGTCCACGCCGTCGGCGCGAGCTCGGCGATGGTCCGCGCGATCTCGAGGGCCACGGGGATCGTGCGCGCGCATAGGCGAGTCCGCCCGGGCCGATCGTCTCCTGGCCCAGCAGACCGAGGCCGAGCGCGACCCGCTCGTCGACGGTGCGGGCCTCCGCCCCGCCCACGCGCACGGCGCTGAACACGAAGTCCGCGCCGGTCACGGCCTCGCGCAGGTCGGTGGTGGCGACCAGGCGGGGGAGGGCGACGGCTCGTCCCTCGGCGGCCAGGCGCGCACCCTGCTCCTCGATGACCGCGCTGATGGTCGCCAGACGCTCCGGGTCGACGTCGTGCGGCGCGACCTCGTCGACGGTGAGGCCGGTGGCGGTGGTGGCGACCGCCTCGTGGACGAGGGGGACGCGGAACCCTCCGCCTCCCAGGATGGTGAGCTTCATGGCAGCGAGGACCTCCACGGCCTCCCCCTCGGGGAGGTCGATCTCGATGGGCAGGGGACGGTCGGTGAGCAGGGCGGTGAAGCGCGGCAGGCGGGCGACCTCGAGGAAGCCGGAGCCGGGGAACTTCTCGTGGTCGGCCAGCAGATAGGAGCAGGTCGCGACCTCGAGCAGGCCCCGCTTGACGGGGACCTCGCTGGGGGTGGAGTCGAGCACCGCGCCGTCGGCCCGCACCCCGGCGGTGCCGAGGAAGGCGCGGTCCACGCGCGCCTGGCGCAGTGCCGATTCGGTGAGGGTGCCGACGAGGGAGTCGTAGTTGGGGCGCAGCGACCCGCCGAGCACGACGATGTCGATCGCGGGGGCGCTCGCGAGCGCCCGCACCACGGCGAGGGAGGCGGTGACCACGGTGAGGGAGCGCTCGGCCAGCAGCGGGCACATCGCGGCGACGGTGGTGCCGATGTCCAGCGCGATCACCTCGCCGTCGCGGATCTGGGTGCAGGCGAGCGCCGCGATCGCCTGCTTCGCGGCGGGGGCGGAGGCGGCGACGTCCGCGAAGGAGCGCGGATCGGCCTCGGGGCGCACGGAGCCGCGCGGATCGGTGGCGCCGCCGCGGACCCGGCGGACCAGGCCCTGCTCGGCGAGCGCGTCGAGGTCCCGACGGATCGTCGCCTCGGAGACCTGCAGGTCAGCGCTGAGAGCGGCGACGGTCGCCGCACCGCCGCGACGGATCGCCGACACGATCGCCCGGTGGCGCTCCTCGCTCAGCATGGCGATACCGTAGCACCGAGCACGCAACTTCACGCAGCTTCGAACAGGAACGTGCAGTCCCGCGCAGATCATGCCATCATGGTGCCGTGCACCACACCCGGGTGCTCGCACGGGCGGACGCGACGGAGCGGCACCGCCGACCCTTCAGGAGGACACCATGCGACGACGTCATTTCCTCGGGACCAGCGCAGCGCTCGGCGGCCTGGGGCTCCTCGCGGCCTGCGCCCCCGGCTCGGACGGCGGCGGCGGGGACGCCTCCGACGGCGGCGGCCCGGCGGCCGGCGAGGTCGAGACCGACATCGCCTCCCTCGGGGACGTGACCCTGACGGTCTGGGACCAGGAGGTCCGCGGCGCGCAGAACGACGCGATCGAAGCCCTGATCACCGCGTTCCAGGAGAAGTACCCCAACGTCACCGTGGACCGGCAGAGCCAGTCCTTCGACGACCTCCAGCAGCAGACGGGCCTGGCCCTGTCCGGCAACGACGTGCCCGACGTGCTCCAGGTCAACAACGCCCGCGGCGACATGGGCGCCTACGTCGCCGACCAGTCGCTCACCGACCTCACCGGCTACGCCGAGGCCTACGGCTGGGAGGACCGCTTCAGCGACAGCGTGCTGGCGAAGATGCGCTACTCGGCCGACGGGGTCACCCTCGGCGAGGGCGCCCTTTACGGCCTCGCCCAGACCGGCGAGATCTGCGGCATCTACTACTCCCAGAAGAAGCTCGACGAGCTCGGCCTCGAGGCCCCCACCACCTGGGACGAGCTCTTCGCCCTGGTCGACGCGGCGAAGGAGGCCGGGGAGCGACCGATCATGCTCGGCAACCTCGACCAGTGGCCGGCCCTGCACATCTTCGGCCCGGCGCAGGCGAACTTCGTGCCCGCCGAGGAGATCGTCACGCTCGGCATGGGCAACACCGGCGCCGACTGGACCAGCGAGCAGAATGTCGCCGCCCTCACCCAGCTCGCCGAGTGGGGCACCACCGGCGCGATGGGCGACTCCCCAACGGCCTCGCCTACGACGACGCCTGGCCGCTGTACACCAAGGGCACCGGCGTCCTCCTTATCGGCGGCTCCTGGCTCGCCCCCGACATGGAGGCCGTGATGGGTGAGGACCTGCGCTTCATGGCCCCGCCGCCCGGGGTCGACGGCGCGGTCGCCACCACCGGCGGCACCGGCATCCCCTTCTCGATCCCCGCCGCCGCCGAGAACAAGGACGTCGCCGCCGCCTACATCGACTTCCTCACCAGCGACGAGGCGATGCGGCTCATCGCCGACAACGGCGGCATGCCCGTGAACCGCACCGCCGAGCTCGCCCCCGAGTCCGGGGTGAACAAGGACGTCTACGAGGCCTTCGACGCGGTCTCCACCGACGGCACCCTACTGCCCTATCTCGACTACGCGACCCCGTCCTTCGCCGACACCGCCGGGGCCGCCCTGCAGCAGGTGATCGGCGGGCAGGTTGAGCCCCCGGCCGCCGCTGACGCGCCGCAGGAGGACTACGCCGCGTTCACCGAGGGGTCCTGACCACATGGCGTCAGCTCACGGGAGCACGGCCCGGGCAGGAGGAGGGGCCGGCGGGTCGGGTGCGCGCGCGTCGGCCGACGGGACGGGTGCGCGCGCGTCGGCCGACGGGACGGCCGCCCGCGCGTCGGCCGACGGGACGCGGGTGACACGACGTGGCACATATGCCACGTCGCGCCGCCCGCGTCCCTCGGCCGTGGCCCGCTCGTGGGCCACGCCGTCGCTGTTCCTGTCGCCCGCCTTCGCGGTCTACGCCGCGTTCGCGCTCTACCCGCTGGGCCGCGCCGCGCAGTTCTCCCTCTTCGAGTGGCGCGGCTTCGGGGCCTCCACCTTCGTGGGCCTCCAGAACTACGTCGACCTCGCCGGGGATGCCGCCTTCCGCGCCGCGATCGGGAACGCCCTGGTCCTGATCGTGTTCTACGCGGTGATCCCGCTGGTCGTCGGCCTCGTGCTCGCCGCGATCCTGCGCCGCGGCCAGGTGCGCGGGATGGGCTTCTTCCGCACCGTGATCTTCCTGCCGCAGGTGATCGCGCTGGTCGTCGTCGCGGTCGCGTGGCGGCAGATCTACTCGCCCGTCGGCCCGCTGAACCAGGTGCTGGAGGCCGTCGGGCTCGGAGGCCTCACCCGCGGCTGGCTCGGCGACCCGGGCACGGCGCTCGCGTCCGTCGGCTTCATCGGCACCTGGGTCGAGATGGGGCTGGTGATGCTTCGCTGATGCTGTCCGGGATGAGCCGCATCCCCGCCGAGCTGTTCGAGGCGGCGCGGCTGGACGGCGCCGGACCCGTGAAGGAGTTCTTCGCGATCACCCTGCCCGCGGTGCGCGGCGAGATCACCGTCGCGCTCGTGCTGACCATCATCGCGGCGCTGAAGACCTTCGACCTCGTCTACATGACCACCTCCGGCGGCCCCGGCAACTCCACCACCGTGCCCAGCTACGAGGTGTACTTCCGCGCCTTCGACCTGCGCGAGGTCGGCTCCGCGAGCGCCGTCGCGATCGTGCTGACTCTGCTGATCTTCGCGATCAACGTGGGCGTCACCCGCATCGGGGAGCGTGAGTCATGAGGGTCTCCCGCGGCGAGGTCGTGATGAACTACGTCCTCCTGGTCGCTTTCGCGCTGTTCGCGCTCGCGCCCGTGCTGACGATCCTGATCGGCTCCGTCTCGGCGCCGCTGGGGAGCCGGCCGGCTTCTACCCCGGCAACTACCTCGAGGCATGGACGGTGGGCGGCTTCGGCGGCTCGCTCGGGAACTCCGTCGTGGTCGCCGCGATCGTGGTGGGCCTGGCGACCGTGCTCTCGATCGGCTCCGGCTATGCGCTGGGCACCATGCGCTTCCCCGGCGCGACGGTGCTCTTCTACCTGTTCCTGCTGGGCATGATGATCCCCGCCGAGGCGACGATCATCCCGCTGTTCTTCGACCTGCGCACCCTGGGCCTGACTGACACCTATCTCGCGATCGCCCTGCCGCAGGTCGCCCAGTCCATCGCCTTCGGCACCTTCTGGCCGCGGGCGCAGTTCCGTTCGATGCCGACGAGCCTGCTCGAGGCCGCCGCGCTCGACGGCGCAGGCCCCCTGCGCGCGCGCGCAAGATCCTCGTGCCCGCCTCCCGGCCGGCGATCGTGACGCTCGTGGTGCTGGTGTTCATGTGGACGTGGAACGAGTTCCTCATCGCCCTGATCATGACCCCGAGCGGCGCTCGACGCACCGCCCCGCTGGGCCTGGCGACCTTCCAGGGCCAGTACACCTCCGAGACCGCGCCGCTCGCCGCGGCCGCCGTGATCATCGCCCTGCCCACCGTGATCCTGTTCCTGTTCCTCCAACGCCACTTCATCCGCGGGATGCTCGAAGGAGTCGCCAAGTGATGACCGAACGCCCCGACGCCCTGACCGATGGGCCCGCCGCCGACGGAGCGACCGCCGACCGCATCGCCCCCGCCGCCGACGGGCCCGCCGTCGGCCGTGCCGCCCGAGACGCGGCCGCCTCGCACGCCCCGGGCGCCGCGACCCCGGCCCCGCCCGAGGCCGCCGAGCGGCAGGACTGGGACCCGCTGGCCTCGCTGCGCACCCCGTCGGACCCGCCGCTGGACGTGCTTCTCTCCGGCACCGTGTTCTTCGACATCGTCTTCACCGGCATGGACCGCCTGCCCCAGCCCGGCGAGGAGCTGTGGTCCAAGGGGATGGGCTCGAGCCCCGGCGGGATCGCGAACCTCGCCACCGCCGCCGCCCGGCTCGGCCTGCGCACCGGCCTCGTCGCCGGCTTCGGCGACGACGCCTACGGCGACTGGATGTGGCAGACCCTCTCCGAGGAGGAGGGCATCGACCTCTCCGCCTCACGACGCTTCGACGACTTCCACTCGGCGCTGACCGTCTCCATCGCCGCCCACGGCGACCGGGCCATGGCCACCCACGGCCACGACCTGCCCGAGCCGCTGTCGGCCATGATCGCCCGCGCCCCCGCCGCCCGCGCCGCCGTCGTGGACCTCGCGGGGGAGACCTCCTGGTGGGCGGAGCTCGCCCGCGGCGGCGCACTGATCTTCGCCGACATCGGCTTCGATGCGACCGGCCGCTGGGACCCCGCGGACCTCGCCCCGCTCGCCCACTGCCACGCCTTCACCCCCAACGCCCTGGAGGCCACGGCCTACACCCGCACCGACAGCCCCGGCCGCGCCGTGCGGGCGCTCGCCGAGAAGGTGCCGCTGGCAGTGGTGACCGACGGGGTCGACGGCGCCTACGCGATCGACGCCTCCACCGGCGAGGAGGCGTTCTGCCCCGCCGTGCCCGTCCACGCCATCGACACCACCGGCGCCGGGGACGTGTTCGCCGCCGGAATGGTGCTGGGCACCCTGGCCGAGTGGCCGCTCGAGCAGCGGCGCGCTTCGCCTCCCTGTGCTCGGCGCTGGCCGTGCAGCAGTTCGGCGGCTCCCTCGCGGCGCCCGGCTGGGGCGACATCACCGACTGGTGGCGTCACCTCAGCGACGGCGCGGCCGACGGCGACCTCCGCGCCGCCTACACCCGCGGCGGCTACGAGTTCCTCGACGGCATCGTCCCCGACCGCCCCGTGCTCGGCCGACGCCGCGCCCAGGGCACCTTCGCGCTCCGCTCCGACGCCGGCCGGCACTGACCCCGGCCGGTTCCGTACGACCCCGACGCATCCACCGGTGCATCGACGCACCGCCGCACGAGAGAAGTCAGGAACCATGCCGCGCCCTCCCCTCCCCGCCCGCCCCGCCTCTGCCGCACCCGTCCCCGACGCCCCCGCCGCCCGCGGGCTCTCCCGCCGGCGCCTCCTGCAGGGCTCGGCAGTGCTCGGACTCGCCGCCGGCGCCACCGCGCTGGACCTCAGCGGGTCGCCGCCCATGGAGCGCGCCCTCGCCGACGGCGGCGTCGACCTGGACATCCTCTACATCGGCGCCCACCCCGATGACGAGGCCTGGACGCTGGCCGCCTTCGGGCAGTGGAACGAGTACGAGGACCAGCGGGCCGGGGTCATCACGATCACCCGCGGCGAGGGCGGCGGGAACGCCGTCGGCCTCGAGGAGGGCCCTGCGCTGGGGCTGATCCGCGAGGGCGAGGAGCGCACCGCCGTCGGCTTCGCCGGGATCGAGCACGTCTTCAACCTCGACGCGGTCGACTTCTTCTACACCCTCTCCGCCCCGCTCAGCCACGAGGTGTGGGGCGGGCGGGACGTGCTCAGCCGCGTGATCCGCGTCGTGCGCGCGACGCGGCCGGACGTGATCGTGACGATGAACCCCTCGGCCGTGCAGGGCAACCACGGCAACCACCAGCAGGCCGCGATGTTCGCCGTCGAGGCGTACCTCCTCGCCGGCCGCGAGGACGTCTTCCCCGAGCACTTCGACGAAGGCCTGAAGCCCTTCGCCCCGACGCGGTCGCTGCGCTCCGGCTCCGACGGGCAGGCGCCGACCGGGCCCGACGCCGTCGCGACCGGGTTCACGCCGCTGGTGGCGAGCGACGTGGTGTTCGGGGCGTGGAACGGCACCGAGTCCGAGAAGCACGGCAAGCGCTGGTCGGCCGTGCGTGACGACTCGATCCACGCCTACCGCACCCAGGGCTGGCACGTCTTCCCGCCCACTACCACGGACCCCGAGAAGATCCCCGCCGCCTGGTTCACCCTGATCGACTCCCGCACCCCGTTCCCGGATCCGACCAGCGGCGACACCGCGGCGCTCGGCGGGGCGAGCCTCCCGGTCGAGGGCGGGTCGCCGCTCGGCACCACGCTCGAGCGCGCAGCGAGCAGTTCGCCGTGCAGACCGGCGGCGCTGTCGAGGTCGAGGTGGAGATCGGCTCCCCGGGCGCCGCCCTGCCCGGCGTGCAGGTCGAGCTCGAGGTTCCGGACGGATGGGACGCCGGGCGCCGGCAGGTCCTCGGCACGATCCCCGCGAAGCAGTCCCGCACCGCGACCTTCACCGTCGAGGTGCCGGTCAGCGCGACCCCCGGCGAGCACGTGCCGCTGCGCGCCCGCGTCACCTCCCGCAAGGGCAGCGGCGAGAACGTGCTCCCGCGCGCACCGCCGGCGTGGTCGAGGCCGGGATCGCCGACCGCGCCGAGATCGCCGCCTTCCTCGAGTGGACCGAGGAGCTCGGCATGCGCCGCCTCGACGCGCTCGTGCCCACCCGGCGCTCGCTGGGTCAGGGCCGCGCCGAGGAGTTCGAGATCGTGGTGCGCAACCGCTCCGAGCAGGTGCAGGACGCCGAGGTCACCCTCACCCTGCCCGACGGCTTCACGGCCGAGCCGGCCCAGGCGCTGGTGGAGGGCGTGCCCGCGCTCGGCGAGTCGACGGCCACGGTGCGGATCGAGAACACCGACCCCTCGCGCCGACGGCGAACCGCGCTCCGGACGGCGGGGTCTACGCCGTCACGGTCACCGCGTCGGCCGGAGGCGTCGCCGCCGCGACCGCGCAGGGCCTCCACCTCGTGCCGCGGCTGGTCGCCTCCCGCACCGAGGGCGTCGAGGTCGACGCGGTGCGCGGCACCGGGGAGTACCCCGGCGAGCCGATCGACATCGGCACCCTGTGGGAGGGCTCGGCGGTCACCGCCGAGGACGCCTCCGGCTCCACCTGGGTCACCTACGACGACGCGGCGCTGCACGTGTTCGTGCAGGTCATCGACGATGTGCTCGGCACGCTGCCGCCGCCGGAGGACAACAAGCGGCGCTTCCGCACCGACTCGGTCGAGATCATGATCGATCCGCGCGGCACCTCCGACCACACCGCCACCACCTTCATCCTCGGGGCGCCGCCCGGCACGGACGACGGCGCGGGCGGCGTGGGCGGGCCGGTCGCCGGACGCGACCACGACAACCGCCAGGGCCCGATCGAGGAGGTCGCGCCCTCGGTGAGGATCGCCGCCGAGATCTCCGAGCCCTACCAGGGCTACGTGCTCGAGACGACGATCCCCTTCGCGGAGGCGCCCGACGGCATCGACCCCACCCGCATGGGCTTCAACGTGGTCGTCTACGACTCCGACACCCAGGACCGCACCGGCCAGTCCCGCATCGGCTGGTCCACCTTCCCCGGCGTGCAGGCCGACCCCTTCCGCTGGGGCGTGCTCGAGCCGCCGGACCTGGAGGCCCAGCCGTCGGCGCCGGTCGAGGCGCGGATCCCGAACACCTCGGCCCGCTCCGTGGCCTCGCCCCAGTCGATCCTGCAGTCCGCGGCCGACGGGGTGGGACTCGGCGGCTTCCCCTCGCTCGGCGCGGACGCGGTGCGGGTGGACAAGGCGACCCGCCGACGCCGCGAGATCAGCGCCGTGGTGCGCACCGCGGCGCCCGGCACCCGGCGCGTGTTCGTCTGGGACGGGGAGCGGACCGTCGGCGAGCTCGAGGCGACCGACGTCCGCTCCGCCCGCGAGGTCGTGACGATCCCGCTGGTCGGGGACGTGCCGGCCGATGCGACGCTGACCGTGGCCGTGTCGCTGGAGAACGAGGACGGCGCCGGCGCGGGTGCCGCGACGGTGCGCTGAGCGGGCGGGCGGCGGCTACTGCGCAGTCACCGCTCGCTCGAGCGCGGCGAGGGACTCCTCGAGGAAGCGCGGCGGGAACGGCGGCAGGCCGAACTCCTCCCGGAGCGGGTCGGGCACAGTGCTCCAGTCGTAGGTCAGCGTGACCTCCGTGGCAGGCCCCGGTGCGGCCGAGACGGCCGCCAGCGGCCCGATCAGCGGTCCTCGATCTCCAGCAGGCTCGCCGCGCTCTCGATCTCCTCGTGCTCGGGGCGCTCCTTCTGCATCCGCTCCATGTACGGCCGCGCCCGCTCGACCTCTTTGCTCCAGGTTCGTCACCGTGGTGAGGAAGTTCTGGTTGGCCTGGGTGCGGAAGGAGTCGATGCCGTCCATCGTGGTGAACAGGTTGTCGAAGGCCTTCTGCGGCGTCTCGGCGGAGACGCCGGAGTTCGCGGCCTGCTGCCGCACCTTCACCGAGTTGTCGGCGAGCATCTTCGAGGTGGAGGAGATGAGGTTGTCGGTGGTGGCGTTGACCGCGTCGATCTGGTCGAGCACGAGCTTCTGGTTCTCGAGCGCCTGCGCGGTGATCACGGCGGTGCGCAGGGCGGTGACGGTGGTGGTGCGGGCCCGCTCGACGCCCTGCTGGAGCTTGGTGTTGTTGTCCTCGATGACGCCCATCGAGAGGTAGGCCTGCACGGTCACCGCGATCTGGGTGGCGACGTCCTGGCGGCGCTGGCGCACGGCGAAGAGCACGTCCCGCTCGAGCGCATCGGCGTCGGCCTGCTTGCCGGAGGCGCGCATCTCCTCGGCCTTGCGCACGGCCCGATCATCCAGCGGCCCCAGCAGGTGGGAGGCCTTCTGGAGGGCGCCGAGGTCCTCCCAGAGGGCGCGGCGCTCCACGGCGAGCTCGGCGTTGTCGCGCTGGAGCCCCTCCTGGCCGCGGGAGAGCGCGCCGAGGACGTGGTCGAGCTGGTCCTGGTTCGACTCGAAGTCGCGGAAGTAGCGCTTGGCGCGGTTGCGGCCGGGCAGGAAGCCCAGCGCCTTGTCGGCGAAGGTCTCCTCCTTCGGCGCGAGCTCCTCCATGGTGGTGCGCGACTCGGTGAGCGACTTCGCGACGTTCTCCTGGGCGCGCCCTTCTTGTCCTTCGCGTCCCGCGGCGCCTGCTCCATGAAGCGCGAGGAGGTCTGCGAGGTGCGCTCGAAGGTGCGCCGCGCGACCGCGCCGAGGGCGTTGACCTGCGCGGTGAACTCCTGGGAGTGGGGGTTCAGCTGGGAGACCTGGTCGACCCAGGCGTCGGCCCGCCGCTCGAGCTCCTGCCGCTTCTCGGCGGGGAGGTCGGGCGGCGACGGAGACCGCGTCGTCGTCGCTGATCTCCTCGACCGGGTCGGCGGGGGTGATCTCCTGGGCGGGGGTGGGCGGCTGGAGCTTGTCCATCGGTGCCTCCTGGGCGGGTCGCGGGTGATGGCTGGTGGTCGATGCCGGCGGGGCCGGGCATCTCTCGGGCGGATGGTCGGTGAGTGCGGGTCGGTCGGCGGTGGTGGAGGGGCGGCGGTGCGGCCGGCGGGGCGGGTCAGACGTCGATGATCGGGTCCAGGTGCTGGTCGGCGAAGCGCTGTCGCAGGAACTCGGAGTGCACCTCGAGCGAACGGGAGACTCCGCCGACGAGGTCGCTCTCGATCCGCTCGACGCCCTCGGCGAGCACGTCGAGCCGCCGGTCGATCGAGGCGAGGTTCGCCAGCGCCTCCTCGCGGGCGGAGCCGGCGAAGGTGCGCAGGAAGCCGATGATCTCCGCGGCGGCGTCGACCAGGTCGGGCACGTAGCGGGTGGCGATGCCCTCCAGCATCGTCACCTCGCCCACGGAGGGGCGCATCTGCTGCGCAGCCGCTCCGCACCGACGAGCGCGTCGATTCTGGTCAGCAGCGAGTCGACGTCGTCGAGCACCTGCATCGCAGGAGCCGCGGCGGCCTGCGGGCGCGGCTCCCGCACGCGACTGCGGGTGGTCTCGTCGGCCTCGAGGATCCGTTCGAGCACCTCACGGGTGCCGCCGGTGACGCTCGCATCGATCACGGGACGCTCGGCGGATCCCGACCGGGGACGGTTCACGGCCACGCCGACCCCGCCGAGGGCGACGGCGCCGACGCCGACCGCGGCGCCGAGGGCCAGCACGGGCCCGCCGAGGCCGGTGCCGAGCACGACCAGCAAGGTTGCGAGGCCGGCCAGACCGCCGAGGACGACGGGAGCGCCGAGCCGCACCATCCAGGAGGGACGCGGCGCGGACACCTCGCGGGAGGCGGGGCCGCGGACCGTGCCCTCGAGCGCTGTCTGCTTCGGCCCCCACAGGTCGCGCCGCTCCGCGGTCGCCTTCCACGGCAGGTCCTGGGCGCCGGGGGCGACCGGCCTGTCGGCCGACGGGTCGGTGGGTCGTGTATCGGCCGACGCGGTGGCCGGGTGGAGAGGAGGCGCCGAGGCGCCGACCGACGGGACAGCCGCTGGTGGGCGGAGCCGCTCGTCGCGGGCAGCGGGGCCGACGGCCGGGTCGGCGACCTGCGGGCCGGACTGCTGGGCCGGAGAGCCGGACTGCTGCGCCGGGGGCCGGGCTGGTGGGCCAGCGGAGGCGGCGAGTCGGGCGCGAAGGGGTCCGGGAACCGGTCGCTCCCGCTGCTCGGCCGCTCGGCCGAGGGTGTCTCTCCTGCGCTCACTGCGATTCGCTGTCCTCCCCGGGACGGTGACGAGGCCCGAGCGTCGGCCCGTGCAGGCGGGGGGACCGCCTCGAGGGCCGTGCGCACGCCTCGTCCTGGACGTGCTGGAAGGCTACCGCGAGCGGCTGGACCGCAGGTGGGCGCGGGCTGGATCCGGGGGATGGCCGGGGGAGGGCATGGGGAGTTCTCCCCAGGCAGTTCGCCCCATCGCGCATTCCCAGCACCCGTCATAGATTCCAGGCACTGGGTGCGGGACCTCGGGGGAGAGGGATGGTGGCCCTCCGCGGGGGCGGAGGCCGGCGCCGGGCCCGTGGCCCAGCGGAGGCGGGAGACGGATCGGGGGATCCGCTCCCGCCTTCATGCCGTCCGCGCTGTGCAGGTCCTCGCACAGCGGCGGCGCCACTCGGCGGCATCGTCGAGGGCGCCGTGCGGGAAGGGCGCAGGACGGGCCGACGAGCAGTGCGCCCGGGGCGGTGTGATCCCGCTGACGGGTGGTGGACAGCTCTTTCGCGCGCGCCCGCGAGGACCCTAGTCTTGACCGGTGCGCCGAGGCGCACGATTTCCCCGACTGACCTGGCAGGACGCGTCTTGCACCAGGCGCGTCCCACACACCGCTGAAGGAGGCCTCCGGCATGGATCCTCGCCCTGACATCCACCTCGGTCACGAGATGACCCCGACGACCCATACCGGGCCCATCCCGGCCGTGTCCGCGAGTGCGGACGCCGGGCGCCGTGACTCCTCCGCGCGCACCACCGCCGCCGTGATCATCGCGCTCGTTCTCGCCTTCATCGGCATCGTGCTGATGGGTCTCTGAGCGGTCGACCCCTCGCCGGGAACGACACGGGAAGGATCCGTCGGCCCGCGGCGTTGCTCCCTCGCAGCCCGGGGTGTGAGGCCCGCGAGGCACGAGGAGAGGACCTTCCCATGATCGACCTGGACCTGACCGGCAGGACGGCCTTCGTCAGCGGCTCCACGCAGGGCATCGGCCTCGCGATCGCGCAGCGGCTCGCGCTCGCCGGAGCGCGCGTGGCGGTCAACGGCCGCAGTGCAGAGCGGGTGCAGGAGGCGCTCGATGCCCTGGTCGGCGCAGGGGTCGACCCGTCGCAGCTGATCGCGGCGCCCGGCGACGTCACTGCGGAGGACGGTCTCGCCGCCGCGCTCGAGGCCGCCGGCGAGGTGGACGTGCTGGTGAACAACCTCGGCATCTTCGGCGCCGCGCCCGCGCTCGAGATCACCGACGCCGAGTGGAAGCGCTACTGGGACGTGAACGTGATGGCCGCGGTGCGGCTGATCCGCACGACCCTGCCCGGCATGAAGGAGCGCGGCTGGGGGAGGGTGCTGAACATCGCCAGCGACTCCGCGATCGTCACCCCGGCCGAGATGATCCACTACGGCGTCTCCAAGACGGCGCCGCTGGCCGTCTCCCGCGGCTTCGCGAAGGACGCCGCCGGCACCGGCGTCACCGTGAACTCCGTGATCGCCGGGCCCACGTACACCGAGGGCGTGCAGGACTTCGTCTACGAGCTGGTGGATCCGTCCCTGCCCTGGGAAAGGGCGGAGGCCGAGTTCATGCGCCTGCACCGCCCGCAGTCGCTGCTGCAGCGCCTGATCCGGCCCGAGGAGATCGCCAACATGGTCGTCTACCTCGCCTCGCCGCTCGCGTCGGCCACGACCGGCGGGGCGCGCGCGTGGACGGCGGGTACACGGACGCGATCCTGCCGTGAACGACGGGCGGCGATACCGCCCACCCGTTTTCTGCACAACTGTGTGATGTCGGCGGCATCGGACGAAAGTCCTGCTCATTCGTGGTCGTTGAATCGTAATCTTCAAGGGTCTCCGGTGGGGAGACACGGGGGACGGGCGACTGCCGCCGACGCCCCGGTCCGTGCCGTGCACGGACATCGGTGACGATCACGAAGGATGGGCATGAACGCTCAGAACCCGACTCCGCCGCGCCCGGACGGGAGCCAGAACTGGCCCACGGCGCCTACGTACGGCCAGAGCCCGCGGGGCGGCCTGCCCTTCGAGCCGGCCGCTTCGGCGCGGCGACCCGCGGCGCCCCGTGCAGGCCCCGGCCAAGAGCTTCCCGATCGCCTGGGTGCTCTCGCTGTTCCTGGGGGTGTGTGGAGTGGACCGCTTCTACCTCGGGAAGTGGAAGACCGGCCTGCTGAAATTCTTCACTCTCGGCGGGCTGTTCATCTGGTGGCTGGTCGACCTGGTGTCGCTGAGCATCGGCCGGGTCAAGGATGCCAAGGGCCGGCCTCTGCGTCAGTTCGAGACGATGAAGTGGCCCGCGCGTGCCATCTCCGGCGTGGTCGCGCTCGGATTCGTCGCGATCATCGCGGGTGGAGGCACGGTCGAGACGCCCCCGGCCGACGAGGTGGTCGCGGGTGAGACCGCCCTCGAGGAGACCGCCGTCCTGGCGGACGAGGCGACAACGGAGACGCCGACGACGGCCACTCCCACGACGGAGGCGCCGAGCACCCCGGCGCCCACCACCACGGCCGCCCCGACGCCCTCTCCGACCCCGGAGCCCGTCGCCGCCGAGGGCACGGCGCTCGCCGTCCTCGCCGGACTCGACGAGAAGGGCCGCGCCCCGAAGACGGACTACGACCGCGAGCTGTTCGGCTGGCGCGACGACATGGACCGCAACGGTCGCGACACCCGCAACGACATCCTGCGCCGCGACCTCACCCAGATCACCCTCAAGGGCGGCACGAACGGTCGCGTCGTCCAGCGCGGCACCCTCGACTCCCCGTACAGCGGCGACACCGTCGACTTCGATCGCGAGAACAGCACGATCGACATCGACCACGTCGTGGCGCTCTCCGACGCCTGGCAGACCGGCGCCGCGAGCTGGGACGAGCAGACCCGCCGCGAGTTCGCCAACGACCCGCTGAACCTGCTCGCGGTCGAGTCGAGCCTGAACCGGCAGAAGAGCGACGGCGACGCCGCCACCTGGCTCCCGC
The DNA here is from genome assembly GCF_038396325.1 of Brachybacterium sp. GPGPB12. NCBI lineage: Bacteria > Bacillati > Actinomycetota > Actinomycetes > Micrococcales > Dermabacteraceae > Brachybacterium > Brachybacterium sp. GPGPB12. Next base: position 2,517,457 of record NZ_CP149573.1, read on the forward strand.
CGCTCAAGGACTACCGGTGCGAGTACGTCGCCCGGCAGATCGCCGTGAAGGACAAGTACGACCTCTGGGTCAAGCCCGCCGAGGCCGACGCCATGCGCCGCGTCCTCGGCGACTGCGAGGGCTTCCTCGCGATCGAGGACGACGACCAGTGGCCGGCGACCGGCGAGGGCGACGTCGTCGCCACCGAGGAGGAACCCGCGCCGGAACCGGCGCCCGCGCCCGAGCCCGCCCCGGAGCCCGCGCCCGAGCCGGAACCCGCGCCCGAGCCGGCGCCGGCCACCACTCCGGTGTACGAGCCCGCGCCGAAGGAGGAGTCGAACGACAGCGGCTCCGGCGGCGGCGCGCCTATTACAAGAACTGCGACGCCGCGCGCGCCGCCGGCGCGGCTCCCGTGCACGCCGGCGACCCTGGCTACAGCAGGAAGCTGGACCGCGACGGCGACGGAGTGGGTTGCGAGTAGTTCATTCCCAGTCCGCCATGGCGGCGACAAATTGGCTTTGTGCGTATAGGATCTTAGTATTTCGTCATGTAGATGCAGGCGCTCTCGCGGGGGAGTAGGCCCCAGGTGCCCAGGGAAGGGTGTCCGGCAGTAGTAGGGTGGCTCCGATCGCTATCGCGTTCATTTTGATGAACAGGGTTTGACGATGGGCGGGGATGTGAGCCTGCCTTCTGGAACGATACTTAAAGGGAGTCATGGGATGAACTACGATGCAACTTATCATCGCAATGAACGCCTTCGAGCGCTGGCGCGGTGGTCTGAGGCGGGCGTTCTGGAGCCTCGCCGTCAACTGCCCATCGAGAAGGCATTCGCCGATCGAGTGCGGGAGAAATCCGACATCTTCTTTCGACCGATGGCTGTGGCGGACCAGAGTTCTATTGAGTATCATCGCCAGTTGAGCTATTTGATCGACGCATTCGACGCACTTCCGGGTCGCGTGGATATCGCCTTCGATTCGACCTGGAAAGCTTTAGAGCTGGCCTCAAAGGAACTATGCTCGGGACATATTACCGACCGTCTGAAAGGCCTCTCCGAGAGGCTTGAGCCGGGGGTAGTTAATTTGATCAGCGAGAAGTATCCTGCGCAGTCTTGTGAGTACTTGTATCAAAGATTCGTTGTGGACGCACTGCAAGGCTCGGCCGACCCGCGACTCGAGAAGCGTCTTGACGGCCTAGGCGAGCCCCTCGTTTCTCAATTGGTTGACTATCTCAAGTCGGAGTATGGGGACGAGACGGACGAGCGCCGCAGGAAAGGCGCCATGCTCTTAAGGCGGGCATTAAGGGGGGATACCCTTAGGTTGGGAGATGTTGAAGGGTTTGCGCTAACCACAGTGCCGCGCGCAAAAATGCTGCTTTCGTTGTTCCTTTACACGGCGCGCAATGATCGATTCCATGGAGAATCCTTTTCTCCGTTTGTCAGCAGTAAGGCGACAATGCGCACGTATACGCATCCATACTTTGCATTCCTCGCTTCATACTACGCCCTTGTGGGCACTTGGAAGATTGTGTATCCAAGTGTGGTGGAGGGGGTGCCGCCGAAGCGGAAGCGTCGCTCCGTGAAAATATGGAAGCATGCCAGCGGCTTTTCGGACATCACTGGTCTCGGTGATGGACTTGCGGTCAGGTCGAGGTGCCGATAGGCGGAGAGCGATGCAGTCTGGATTCATCTTTTAACTCGAGCGCGATCTGGTTCTGTCTTCGTACTGTGTACTCGAGGAGCCCTTGGCGTTCCAGGTGACGCCGCCGAGGCGGCCGACTATCGCATTGAACTGTCCCGGCAAGCCCGTATCTTCTGCTGGTACCTCAGGACTGCTCTGCAGATGACTCAGCCGCTCACCGTCGCCGCAGGACCAGCACTGCGTCGAGGTGCTCGCCCGTCGACCCATCGGGGGCGGTCGCGGCGCGCGGTCGCTCCTCGGCGAGCTCTACCTCCCACTCCTCGGTACTGCCGGCGAGTCGCCCTGCCTCGTCCTGCACGGACACCATCGTCGCCGGGTGGTCCTTCGCCCAGGACGGCGGAGCGGCGTGCGAGACCGTGACCAGGCGCCCATCGGGGCGCGCGCGGTCATGGCCCGTCGCAGAATCGCGGTGCGATCCAGGGCCACCTTGGACTGGAAGAAGTTCGCGGTGACGAGGTCGACCGTTGCCGGCTTCGGTTCCCAGGCGTCGAGGTCGACGGCCTCGAAGCTCGCGCCGTCGAGCCCCCGCGCGGCGGCCTCCCCGCGGGCACGGCCGACGGCCGTCGCGGATATGTCCAGGCCGTGCGCGGTCCAGCCCTGTTCAGCCAGCCACAGGACGTCTCCGCCCTCACCGCGGCCGAGGTCGATCGCCCGGCCCGGAGCCAGGTGCGAGACGACCTCGGACATCGTGAGGTTCACCTTCCCCGACCAGACCCGCTCGCTGGCGGAGTAGCGCCGCTCCCAGTGCTCAGCGGGGGAGAGGTCGGGGTCCGGCTCGGCGTGCGCGTGCGGGGCGTGGTGGTGTGCGGTCATGGGGCGAGCCTCGCAGACCTGGCGGTGGCGCGGAAGCGCTCTTGCGTCGTGCGCCAGAGCCGGCCGGTCCCACGTGCCGGTCGCGCGGACCGGGGTAGATTGTCGCCACATCCAGCGGCATCGCCGCGGATCGACAAGGGGAGGGGACCCGATGACGAACACGCGCCCGAGCCGCGCCGAGAAGATCGACGCCGCGACCCCTGCCTCCCGCAACCGGGTCGTCGACTTCTTGCGAGCCGCCGCGATCACCGTGGTGGTCCTCGGGCACTGGACGATCATCGCCATCGACCCCGACGGCGGGATCCTCCCGCACGGCGTGCTCGACGACGCGCGGTGGACCCATCCGCTGACCTGGCTGTTCCAGGTCATGCCGATCTTCTTCCTGGTCGGCGGGTACTCCAACGGCCTCTCCTGGCGCTCCGCGAGGCGCAAGGAGATCGCCTACGCCGAGTGGTCGCGCACGAGGCTCCGCCGCCTCGGCATCCCGTTGATCCCGCTGCTGCTGACCTGGCTCGTCATCGGCGTTGTCGCGGTCGCGCTCGGCGCCCCGCATGCGGCCGTGCGGCTCGCCTCGCAGATGGCGCTGATCCCCACCTGGTTCCTCGCCGCGTACCTGATGGTGATCCTCGTGGGGCCGCCGTGCCTGTGGCTGTGGGAGCGCTTCGGCTGGTGGTCGATCATCGGCGGCATCGCGCTCGCCGGGGTCGTCGACGCGATCAGCATCGCCGCGGACCAGCCGTTGCTCGGGTACCCGAACTACCTTCTCGTCTGGGCGGCGTTCCACCAGGTCGGCTACGCCTGGCTCGACGGCCGCCTCAGTGGGATCGGCAGACGGATGCTCGCTGGCCGGGATCGGTCTGGTCGGCCTGCTGCTGCTCGTGCTGGTGGGCCCGTATCCGGTCTCGATGATCACTGCCGGGGGAGACGCGATCTCCAACTCGAGCCCGACGCGCGTGACGATGGCCTTCCTCGGCATGCTCCAGGCCGGGCTCGTGCTCTCGCTGGAGAAGCCGCTCGAGGCGTCGCTGCGCCGGCCGAGGCTGTGGTTCGTCACCGTGCTCGTGAACCAGCGGATCATGACTTGGTTCCTGTGGCACCTCACCGTCATGGTGGGGCTCGCCCATCTGCTCCTGGCGCTCGATGCTCGGGTGGTGCCGCCCGAGCCGCTGACGGGGCTGTGGTGGGCGACCCGGCCGCTGTGGGCGCTCGTCTCGCTGGCGCTGACGGGCCTCGTGGTGCTGGCGATGGGCCGCTTCGAGGAAGCGCGGGCCGACGACCGGCCGGCCCCGCCGGTGTGGAAGCCGGTCTCTGCGGCGGTGTGCATCATCGCGGGACTCGCCGTGATGGCGTCCGTGGGCGTCGTGGGGGAGAGCGGCGTGACCTGGTGGTGGCCGCTCGTGCCGGTCGTGGGGTTGTGGGGCTTCGGGGTGTTGGGCCTGCGGCGTACGCCGAACCGCGCCTGAGACGAAGCGAACTCGCCGCGGCTGGCTTCAGCTTGCGTCGTGCTCGATCCCCGGGAACACGCGCTTGAGGATCCGAATCAGCTCGGCAAGACGCTCGCGATCGAGATGGATGGCTTGGCTCGGCTTCGGGCCGGACTTCCTCTCGGCGGAGCCGTACGTCCCGATGTATAGGAGGTTCTCCTCGCCGTAGGGCACGTTCGCCCATCCGGCGTCAGTCTCGGATCGATGGATCGAGCCCTGGCTATGGAGCTCGATGAAGCGCCGGATAAGTGCCACTGCTTTCCTCCTGATGAGTGAGCGTCGGAATGTTCAGCTCGGGAAATCCCCCGCAGAGCGGAAGATTCTTGCTGTCGCGTGCTCGAGCGCGGAGTCGTCGAGAGACGAGAGATCGGTGACCCGCGGCTCGTACTGGATCGCCTTGAGCCCGTTCCGGACGAGCTCCCGTCGGCTCTCGTGACCGGCAAGACCGCGAACCTGCTCGGCGATGGCCTGGGCGACGCGATGATCCGCGGAGAGATTGCGATCGACGAGGCCGACGAGGTCATCCTCGTAGAGGGGCGACTCCGGATCGTCGAGGAGGTCGCCGAGGATCCACGAGCGCAGGTACGCGCGATAGAACACGTTCCTGCGGCCGGACAGGTATCTGTCGCGGGGAAGCTTGCCGGAGCGGTCTGGGCCGAATCGACGCACTGCGAGATCGGGGAGCACGAGGATCGTGAGGTAGGGCCAGATCTCCGGGTCGGACGCCTGTCCTCTCCCGTCCACCTCGAACCAGTCGACGAGGAACCTTCCCGTGATCGCGTCGAACTTCCGATCGGCATCGCGGCCACGTTCGGGGACGGAGGAGAGCGCCTTCGTCAGCGAGCTGTGAAGCTCTCGCAGGCGTGACACGCCGACGGGTGCGCCTCCGAAGCTGGTGAACCTGGTCCTCGGGTCGAGAGTCCCATCGGGGAGAGAGCGGGGAGGCTCGCCCTGCTTCAGCCTCTCCTCGAGCTCGCTCAGCGCCGTGGCGGCGTCCTCGCGCGTCAGCTGGGGATAGATGCGGCTCATGCCTCTTCTCCTTCCGCGCCGAAACGGAGCGCTTCGCGAGAACGAGCGATGAGGTTCGCAGGCTCCTCCCGAGCCATCCTCATGGCCTCGCTGAGGGGCAGTCCGATGCTCTGCGCCAGCAAGCAGGCCCAATGCCGCCAGGGTCTCGTGGTCATGCTCCGCGAGGTCCTCCATCTGCCGGGGTGTCATCGTGTCTCTCCAGTTGGCGAGCTTGTGGAACACGACGAGGTGGATGTCGCTCTGGATGAGCGAGTAGATGTCCTCAGCCGCGGTGCCTTCCAGGATCTCCGCCGCGAGATGGGAGTCCACGTTCACATACAGGCGGATCGCGGTGCTCACCCTCCACGCAGGCTCGGCCTCTGGGGTGGCCTCGACGAGCCACGGCACATCACGGCGACTGGTCCGTGCGAAGGAGAGCGCCGTCGTCGGGAACGCCGCATCGTCGCTCTCGAGCCCGAGTCGCAGCGGCCTGGGCAGCCGCCAGAGCTTCGCGCCGAGATGCACGGCGTTCCTCGGGTCGGTGCCGCCGGTCCGCCCGGGACCGACTATCCAGATATCCGCGAGGACCTCGACGGCGATGACCCCGCCGTCGACCTCCACGAGGGCCTCAGCGCTCCAGACGCCGTCCTGCTCGGTGAATCGAGCCGTCTTGCGCCAGGTCGCGCGCGCCGGGAGGCACGTGGCGATCCCGACCATCGTGATCGCCTCGTCGGAGGGGATTCCGGTCTGCGCCCAGAAGTCCGGGGCGAGCTCGGCACGGCAGCGGAGGACGATGCGCTGTCCCGGCTCCCAGACATCGGCGAGCTCCTCCACAGCGGTCGCTGGTTCTAGCACGTCGATCGACGTGCTGACCGAAGCGCTGAACGGGGCGAGGAAGGGCTTCGACTCAAGGACGGCCATCGGGCGCTCCTGCCGTGATCTCGACCCTCAGGGCGCGCCGAGGTGCGCCGAGGAAGCGGACGCCGGCCTCCTCGCCGGTCCGTACGACTGCCATGTCCTTCCCCTCCGGTGCGGCGTCGTCGCCATCTGATCGCCAGGTCCTGCGGGGGGACCGGTTCGTGCAGGCCCTCGTCTCCCAGCAGGCTGACGCTCAGGCGGACTCGCCCGACAGGCCCATCGCCGGCGACGATGAATCGGACCTCCTGCTCCTGTGTCCCATCTGCCGCAGTGCGTACAAGCCGAGGAGCCCCGGCTTCGACCGTCCAGCGAGCTCGCCGTTCGGTGCGTCGCCGTCCTGTGCCGGACCGACCGGAGTCGTCGGAGACCTGTGGCGCAGGGCCGGGGAGGATGGCGCCGAGCCGGCGAGACAGAGCTCCCGTGGAACGGAAGAACTTCGGGGAAGTCGGGACCTGCTCCGCGACCGCGGGATGGATCGCCTCGATGATCCTGTCCCGGACCCGGGTCTTGGTGTGGCGGATGATCTTGGAGGACTCGCTGCTCGAGCCCTCCGTCACCCAGTTGTCGTGCGCAGGGGGCTCTGCCTCGGCGTAGTACTCGTCGAAGTCATCAGCCGACTTGAAGACAGCGAGCCAGTCCGTGCCCGCAGGAGCTTCGCGCCGAACCCAGTCCACGGTCGTGACGACGAGCTCGGCCTGCCCGCGCATCAGCGCGATGCGCATCATGCGCGACTCTTCCTCCCTCGCGGGATCGAGATCGTCGGAGGCCAGATACGGCTCGGCGGCTGGGATGCGGCGGACGAGGGCGAGGTGGCCGATGACTTTCCGGTACCTCAGGATCTCGATCACCTCGACCGCTACCCCCTGAGGAGTCCTGATCTCGGAAGAGTCCGAACGGGCGGCACGGATCGCGTTCAGACCGGAGCCCCAGAGAAGCAGCGAGCCGCCCTCGTCGATGCCGAGGTCGACGGGTCGGGAGTTCACCGTGAGCTCGAGAGCCATGGGTGACTCCACGTCCCCGGGCGCGGTGATCATCTTCGGCCAGAGGTTCGCGCGGATCGCGTGTCGTGCTCGGCGTTCGAAGTCCTGCTCCATCTCGGACGCATCGCTGCGCGGCCTGTGGAGCGGCTCGACGGAGGCGTCCTCAGAATCCTCCTCGTCCGCGATGAGCGGATCGAGGATGAGGAGGGACGTCCCCGTCTCTCCCGGTTCGAATCCTCTCTCGAAGAGCCTCGCCCCGAGCGCCGCCGCATCGTCTCCTACGACGGGGAGCACCGACTCGCCGTCCTCGGAGCGCTGGCCCCACCAGTGGCGCCCTGTGAACTGGACACCCTTCTCCTGGTAGGACTCGCCGAACGCCGAGACGATGAAACGATCCTCGATCTCACCCTCAGGATTGCGGCGGCGCGTCCAGTAGATGACCGTGCCGATGCCGCTGTACGCGAACGCCGCTGTCTTGCCGAATCCGTATGTCCCACCCGTGGTCCCGTTGTTGTGGGAGACGCCGAACTTGAGGATGAGGTCCTGGAAGCGAGCTGAGCGGCCCTTGCCGGCCGGCGACAGGTCGGACGGGCCGTCGAGCCCGCGGGTGCCTCTGTCGTAGATCTCCAGCATGCGGAAGTTCGCATGGCGGCGCATCGAGGAGAGGTCGCCGTGACGTCCTTCCGACAGGAGATCCGCGAGGTCATCGCGCAGACGGTAGTCGGTGCGACGGAGACTGATCCCGAAGAGCGGACGGCCGCGGTCGTTCCGAGCATCCCAGCTGTTCTGCGCAGTCTCGCGGATCAGCACGGCCAGACGGGAGAGCTCGGTCTTCCCCAGGAGCCGATCTCCGCCGGAGGCGTCCATGTCCCCGGGGGAGAAGCGCTTGGGGAACCACTGGAGGGTCTTGATCATGAGGTCCTGTTCAGAGATTCTCGAGGACGGCGTCGAGCTGGTCCGGATCGAGCCGGCCGGGGCAGGCGTCGAGGGACAGCTGGTAGGAGATGTTTGAGACGCCGCGCAGGGTCTCCGGGCTGAGCCTCGACGAGCGGAGGCCGGGGAAGTCACCGGTCACCTCATGGAGCCGGATCTCCTCGATGACGAAGCGTCGCTGACGGTCCTCGATGCCGGGGGCATCGTCTCCCAGAGTCCTCAGGACGTCCTCATAGGGGACTCCGTGCTCGGCGATCCGGGCGGTGAGCTCCTCCAGTGACTCGCCCTCGGTGCTGTCGGCGATGCGGAAGGCCACGAGATGGAGAGCGCCGCCGGAGGGAGGATCGAGCTGATGCTCGCCATGGATCGTCACTGCAGGGTCGCCGTCGCCGACGAGGGTCTTCACCTCGAGAGCGTTGGTGCGTGAGAAGTCGTGCACCGCTCCCTGCCGGCCCTTCCATGACGAGAGCGCGGCCTGGGGGTCTCGCGCGGCGAGACGCTCGAGCACTGTCAGCTCTCCGAAGAGCCCGACGAGTCGGTTCCTGTCCATCGCGGTGCGCTCTCGTGCGAGCGCGGCGCGCCACGACTCGAGGACCTCCGCCAGCTCGTCGATGCTGGGCCGCCCGCTCTCATCCGAGCGGTCGAGCATCTCGCCGATCAGAGAGAGGAACGTCCGCAGCAGTCGGGCATCGGTGCAGACGACGTCGAGCCAGTCGCGTCGCCCTCCGTCCTCGTTCGTCGCGATCCAGGCGGCGCGGAGAAGGCGGCCGAGCGGCACTTCGAACCTCTCGCGCTCCTCCGGAAGCCGTGTCATGAGATGGATGAGCCCGACGTGATCCTTCACGAGCAGAGCGTCCTGGAGCCGCCAAGGGCTTCCGAGGACCGTGGACACCGACTCGCCCTCCAGCACCCGCTCGGCACGGAGTCGCTCGTAGGCCTTCTGGACGCGGGTATGGCCCCGGCTCATCACGACTCCTCGTTCCTGACGTAGTCGCCCTCCTCGTCGCGTGCGACGGCGGCCTCCGCCTCTGCATCCTGCTCCTCCAGCTCGACGGACCAGTACTCCTCGGGATCCTCGTCCTCGGCGTGGGGGAAGACGACGCCGAGACCGATGATCGTCCCGTCGGCATCCATGCTGGTCCTCGTCTGCGAGTCCTTCGCGGGCTCCGACTGGCCGTCGACGGCATAGAGGAGGATCGCTCCCTGGCCGGGGCGGATCAGACTGCGAGCCGCCTTCACGGCGCTGACCTTCCGCTTGTCGACGCCGTCGAGGACCTTGAGATCCTCTTCATCGAGCTCGCCGTTGTCGGCGAGGATCCGGAGGTCGAGCATGTAGTCGTCGCCGGCCATCAGCGCTCGGATGTTGACGATCTCGGCGTCATCCGGGAGGGCGACGCCGAGCGTGCTCGCCGACCAGTTCTTCGACTTGAGCGGGGCTCGGCGCGACGCCTGCACGGTCACGCCGGGTGCGTACTCATGGTCGCTCTTCGAGGAGCCGGAGACGAGCACGAGGTTCCACTCAGCGTCGCCGCCGTGGCGCCCGAGCCAGCTCGCCATGCCCTCGGGCCGCAGCCAGCGATCGGTCGGAGACACCCAGTACTGCTCGAGGAAGGCGAGCAGGTCGGCGTTCGTGAGGCCCTGGTACATGAGGGTGGAGGTGCGGCGGGAGGAGTGGGCGCCGCGTGCGAGGACGGGTCGACCGATCTCGATCGCGCGGCGGACGAGCCCCGACGAGGCCTCGAGCGCGCGCTCCCGTCCCGCGACGGACTTGTCGAGATAGATGGTCTGACGCCTCGTCCCTCCGAGCCCGGCGCGGGCGAGCCTCGCCGCCTCCATCTTCCCCTTGCTGGTGATCTCGAGGCGCCCGGGATGGCTCTTGACCTTGATCGCGAACTCCCGGGGGTGCGCCCCTCCTTCTCCATCTCGGCGACCTCGTCGCGGAGCCGCTTCTCGACCGTCGCGAGGTGCGCGTACTCGTCGAGCGACCCGGGCCCCATCCAGACCCGGACTAGGTCGGCATAGCCGGGGCGGAAGCCGAACCAGCGGCCCATCTGCAGCAGCGTGTCGTAGGTGTTGCTCGATCGCAGGAAGTACGAGACGACGAGCCCCTCGAGCGTCAGGCCGCGGGAGAGGGTGCCGCCGCCGACGGCGATCACCGTCTGCGTGGAGTCCGGGTCGTAGACGAGGCGATCGTCGGACGCCCCGTTGTCGATCTTGACGACGACACCTTCGAGGACCTTCTTCGCGGCGGGCCACAGAGCCGCCCACCCGGGCATCTCCTCGGAGCCGCGCAGCGACACCGCACGGTCCTTCTCCGCCTCGTAGACCGAGCGGAACTCCGCCTCCTGGTCGTCGATGTCCAGGGCGACGTCGGAGATGAATCCGGAGATGACCTCCTTGGTCTGCTGGTGGACTCGGACGAGCTGGGAGGTGTGGACCAGCATCGAGGAGTCCCGGGACTTCGAGGTGCGGAGCTCCCGGATCGCGGTGGCGAGGATGAACCAGCGGATCGCGGCGGCGAGCGTCGGCGTCATCTCGGGGGAGAACTCGTCGATCTTCTTCGGCCGTGGTGTGAAGATCTGGGCTTCGTGCTCCGGCACCTCGTGGGCGAGCTGATGGATCACCTCGTCCTCTCCGCTGTCGACGGTCTGATCGACGTCGAAGAAGAGCTCGGAGCCCATGTAGCTGTCGGGCTTCGGCAAAGACGGAGACGAAGTCCTCCGGATAGAGGTCGCCGGCATCAGAGGGGTCGATGAAGACGTTCGCGAAGGGGGTCGCCGTGTACGCGACATAGGTGCCGGTGGGGACTGCGGCCCAGAGCGCTCGGATCCGCTTGTTGATGGTGGAGACGAGATCTTTCGCGCCCAGCGTGTTCGGAGTCGCCTGGTCGGACTCGTCGTCGATGATCATGACGGGGCGGCGGTTCAGGGTCGCTTCCGGGATCGACTCGAGGAACTTGGTGACGTTCGCGAGCCTCATCTCGTGCTTCTTGACGACCATGAGGGCGACGTTGCTCGTCGAGGAGAGAACCCCGGGGCCGCTGTCCTTGCCCATGTCTGCGTTCCGGCTGGTGAAGCGCCGCCAGGCGAGCCCCGAGCGCTCCTCGACGATGTCGATCCCCAGGTCCTTCTGGAGCCGGAGCTGGGTCTGGACGCGGAGGTTCGTGTACATGCCGGCGAGGACGATGATGATCCGATAGCCCTCGTCCACAGCCTTGGCGATGAGACCGGTGAAGTTCGCGGTCTTGCCCGACTGGACGTAGCCGATGACAAGACCCTTGCGGCGGTCGCCGACTGCCCTGGGGTTGGCGCACTGGCGGAGGATGCGGTCGGTGGAGCGGTGGATCGACTCCACAGCGTCGGCGGGCAGACCGCCCTGTTCGAGGCGTCGACGGTATGCGGGCCATTCACCGATCCGCGTCTTCGCCCCGCTGTACCACTCCGGCCGGCCTCCGTCCTTCCGGATCATGTCACCGTCTTTGATGCGCTTGACGGTGTTCTCCTGCGCGTCGACGTATGCCTCAAGCGCCGCTCTGAAGCCGGGGAAGATGCCTTCGACGATCGCTACGACCTCGCGGTGAGCCGCGCCCTGATCCGTCTGTCCGTCGCGCCCTGCGAGGATACCCTCGTACGCGCCGAGCGCGTCCCGGAATCGGTCATCGTCCAGCAGGTTCTCCGCCATTCCGTTCTCCCCCTGATCTCGTCCGTGGTGTCGGGAACAGGCTATCTGCGGTGGCTGACATCCGGCGGAAGAATCCGATTCCGTGGACGCACTGCGTCGATGATCCGTGCCGCGACGTCGTCGGGATCTTCGTGCTCCCAGAAGCGGAGCACCCGCCATCCTGCATCGCTCAGCCGTGCGGTTGAGGTTCGATCGCGCTCCATGTTCCGCGCGATCTTCGGCCCCCAGTAGTCGGCATTGCTCTTCGGAGGGATGAAGTGCTCGGGACAACCGTGCCAGAAGCGACCGTCGATGAATACGGTCACCTTCACGCGCGTGAAGACGATGTCAGCCCGTCGCCGTCGATCCGTGGCGTCGGCGGGGAAGTCCACCCGGTAGCGCGGCCCCGCCGCATGGAGCCGACGGCGCACTGCGAGCTCCGGAGTCGTGTCCTTCCGCCGGTTCGCCTGCATCGTCAGACGAGCATTCTCGTTGCTCGGCTGAGGAGCAGGAACCTCCATCGTCCGCTCCTCCCTCAGCGATCGACCGGTGAGCGGTCAGCTGGAGGCTCGGCGTGCCTCCACGGCCTCGACGACGCCCAGCTCTGGATCTTCGGGCTCGCGACCGCCGGGCGCGACGGAGAGATGCGGATGGTTGAGGACGCGGAGTTCGTCATCCTGCTCCTGGTCCGAGAACGCGTTCTCGAGGTGCATCTGCGCCGCCTCCCCGTGCTCGGCGAGCTCGTAGGCGCGGATCAGTTCATCGGCGTCGATGCTGGGACGGCCGACGCTCGCGTAAGACGTCCCGTCCAAGGTCTTCAGCATCGCTTCGAGGACGACCTGCGCACCTTCCGGGGGCACGGCCATTCCGACCTGGCGACGGACGCTCGGAGTCCCCCCGAAGAACTGGAACCAGTCGGGGAACGTCTGCAGGCGTGCTCGCTCTCGATTGGTGAGAGCCCGCGGCTCTTCCCAGTGGTACATGTGCGTACCGCCGCCGCCGGAGCCGGTCACCGTGTAGGAGGGCTCGTCGCGAGCGAGCCGTCGATAGATGTTGCTCAGCGTGACGCCCTTGACGTTGAGGCGCAGTGACTCGTCCTTGAACTGCGTGTTGAAGGCGTTCTTGCCGGCAGGAATGGCCTCGAGGCGGTCCACCACCGACTGGCGGTGCTTGATCCGGGTGTTGTTGTAGGCCTCGGGATGGATCGGGTCCTTCTCGATGGCCTCCCACGCCGTCTTCTGCTGAGTCCTTTGAGGCGTCGTCGGCTTCGGGACCTGGAATCCGTGTCCCAGCTTCTCGTAGATGTCGCGTCGGATCCCGGTGATGATGAAGCGGTGCCGCGCCGCCGCGGGAGCCCGTACTCCTCGAACTTGTAGAGGTGGGCGACGAGCTCGTACTCGAGATCCTGGTTCACCGCTTCCGCCTCAGCGCCGTAGAACTCGGTGAAGTGCGAGTCCGTGAGGGCGGCCGCGCCGGGGCGCCGGAGCGCCGAGAGGATCTTCCCGAACGCCATGCCGCCGTTGGCCTTCGACAGCCCGGAGACGTTCTCCGCGATGAACCAGTCCGGCTCGTGGAGAGCCAGGGCGTGCACCCCGAACGTATAGAGGGCGCCGTAGTCGCCGTCCAGCCCCTTGTGCTCGCCGACGGTGCTGAAGTCGTTGCACGGGAAGCCGAACGCGAACGCGTTGAACTTCGGGACCTTTCTCAGGTCGAAGGCTCTGACGTCAGCGGTGAAGACGGTGTCCTCGCCGGCGCCCTCGATGTTCTCGCGATAGGTGCGGGCAGTGTCGGGGTGGTACTCCACGGCCCAGCCGTGGCGGATCGAAGAGCCTCCGTCGCCGGAGATCCTTCTACTCGCGTCCTCAGCGCCGAGTGCGATCCCGCCTGGGCCGCTGAACATCTCGCCCAGCACGTAGTCCGGCACGAAGCCACCTCCGAAGTTCTTCTCTCGTATTGAGCGCCTTATACCCGAATAAGCCCCTGGCCAGGGAGCTCGTCAGGCATGTGGGAAGCGGCTCGCCAGCAGGCTGATCCTCCACGAGGGCACCGACACTCCTGCGTAGTGCTCGCCTGGACGATGCTGTCGCCTACCCCCATGGTCTGCCACCGTAGCTGGCCGACCGGAACTGAGCCGTCGCGGCGCGGGCAGGCGGTGGCATCGGTTGGACGACTCCACTCGATGAGGGCAGTGCCCAGCAATTCCGTCCGCCCGCCCAACGGGCAGGAAAGAGCGGAGCCAAGGAATTTGCGTCATCAAGTAGGATTGCTCGAATGCGAGTTCGTGCGTCCGGGGTGCTCGCATCGTTATCGACCTAACCTCATTCGGGCCCCACGGCAGGTGTGCGCCAGTGAAGGAACTGGCGTTAGCTGTACTAAGCGTGTCAACACATTCGGTAGTCGCTAAAAATTCACCTGACCATCTGGCATGAAGTGCACGCACGCGTGCCTTTGCGCGAGCGGGTGCGAATAGTTCTAAAATGGCGGTAGCGCGCGAATTAGATCGGACGTCTCGTTCAGAATTTCCTTCCGTTGCGATTGCGTCAGCTTTGAATTGTCCTCAACCTCGGCCAGTAGTGAGTGGATTGAATCGATCTGCTCCACGTATGGCGAGCCGGCATTCGTGTGGTCGGCGAAATTGCGAGATAAGTCTGATCCGAGGTATTTGTCTATCATTTCTTGGATCTTTGTGTAGTATATCTCGGTGAGGTCGGCTGGCTTGGCACTCCCTGGATGCAAAGCCTCGCCGGCGTTCCGAGACTTAATGTAATTTGCTCGCACTGATGGCCTGATGGCGCCCGAGGGCGACGATTTCTGTTCAGGTCGGAGCGGGGGAGCCTCAGTGTCGGGGACGTACTTGAAGTCCTGAATGTCTTTGGCGATCAGTTCGATGCGATCCAGGATGGCTTGCTGCGGGTCGCTAGCGTTTTCGCGAGCCTGCGGCTGTCGGAATATGGTCCTGACCGGATGCATGGTTCGTTGCAGGTGCTCGTCGCCATCTTCGTGATGGGCGTTCCGAAGGTATTCTGCCAATTGTCGCTTAGCGCTATTAGCTCGATCTGCCCGAGTGGAGTACTGAATAACTCTCTCGTCGGTGAAGTCGAATGGCGGCCCGCCGCTCTCCTGTTGAAGGAGTATTACCGGCTTGTCGGCGCGTGAGCTATGGCGACTTCGTACATAACGTTCGGGTTCCGCCCCGTGAGGTCTGCAATGCAGACGTCGGCGGCGACTATATCGCTAACTACTTTCGAGGTGATGGAGCCGGGAGCTCGAACGTCGTCTGCGCGGACGGGCGTACCAAATCCGGGAACTTCTGCTACCGCAGGCTTTACGATCTCTTCGAGGAATAATTTTGTGAAATCGAATCCATCGTCGTCCACTTTTGCGATGGGGGAGATGACGAACACGCTTTTCAGTGACTTTTCGTCTGGGGCATCCTTGGCCATTTTCTACCTCATCTTGGGCAACGGGAAGCGTGGTTGTTGACGTGTCGACTAGGGTTGGGTTACAGGCGTGAAGCTCGGTGGTACATAGAAGTATAGGGTTGGCGTGTCGAAGGGTGGTCCAGAGTGGGTGGGTTGAGGTCGTCTCACCCGTCGGCTCCTTCTGCCGTGGTCACGGCATGAACCAGGCAGACTTGCTCGAGCTATCCGACCACAAGATCGAGTCACGGGCCACCATGGCCGTGATCGCCTTCAAATGCGTTGCCGGCCGCGAGGCCACAGACACGTGCGGCGCACGCGACGCCCTGGTTGACTTCGAGTCCGTCGACGACGCCACTGGCGAGAAGCGCCTGATCGGGATCATGGCCTTCGGCGGTGTCGGCCGCGGTAATTCCTAGTGGCTCGAGCCCGACCAGATCAAGGCCTTCGAGACGGGCCCCGTCGCGCACCTCAACCTCGTCACGAACGTGCGCTCGGCGGATCTGTCGCGGATCCTCGATCTCACGGGGAGCAGGTGCGTGAGAGGATCGAGAAGACGCGCGAGGAGCGCTACTTGGAGGTGCCGATGCCAGTTGTTTTTTGCGGCAACCTCGTCGCGAGCGTCTCAGCGTGGCCCGCGTTACCACCGATGGAGTCGGCCGGTGACGATCGAAGGCGCCGGGTTCACCAGCACGAGCTGTACGAGCGCCATCGCGCCGCGGGCACTCTCCCGCTCACCGATGACGAGGGCGGCGCCTGGGGCTGAGCCCGCAGACGCCGCCCGTCGGCCGGACGCGACGCCCTCACCGCCGCCCGGCCCGCACCCCCAGCACCCACGCCCCTACCAGCGCCACCACGATCCCGTTCAGTGGCGCGATCCCGATGGCGTACTCGTTCGACACCCACGCCACCACGCACCCGGCCACGTACGGCACGAGCGCCTGCCAGCGCACCTTCTCGGTGAGCGTGGACAGCGCCGGTCGCCCGCCGCGCCAGCGGGCGATCCAATCACCGATGAGCACCCCGCCGACCGGCGGGATGAGGATGCCGATGAGGCTGAGGTAACCCACGATGTGCCCCTCGACGCCGAGCGGCGCGAGCACGGTGCCGATGGCGACGCCACCGATGATGAAGGGCCCCTTGCGCCTCGCGTTCGCGAGCTCGGCCCCGGCGACGCCGAAGGCGTAGGCGGCGTCGGCGTTGGACTTCCACAGGTTCCCGAACAGGAAGAACAGTCCCCAGCCGATCATGCCCATGCTCAGCAGCAGCGTGGTGAAGTCGCCTTCCCCGAAGGCCAGTGCGGAGACGGCGCCGAAGAACACCATCAGCCCGTTGCCGATCACGAAGCCGAGCCCGCAGGCGATCACGGCGTCGCGGCCGCGCCTGGCGAACCGGGTCCAGTTCGCGGCCTGCGTGCCGGCGGAGGCGAAGGTGCCCACCACGGTCGTCACGGCCGCGGCCCAGGTCATGGAGGTGGTGGGGGCGATGTCGAACAGTCCCCGCCAGCCGCCCACCTCTCCGAGCGCGAGCGCGGTGATCCAGAAGGCGAGCACCAGGATCAGCGGCGTGGAGATCAGCGAGACCCAGTACATGCCCTCGTAGCCGTACAGCGCGGTCAGCATCATCAGGGCGGAGACGCCGATCATCACCAGCGCCGGAGCCCAGGCGCTCTCCCAGCCGAAGGCGAGCGCGGTCATCTGCCCGATCGAGCCGACCGCCACCCCGTACCAGCCGATCTGCGTGCCGCCCAGCGACGACGGAGACGAGCTTCGACCCGGCGGTGCCGAAGGTGTACCTCGACATCACCACAGTGGTCAGGCCGGTGCGGGCACCGAGGAAGCCGATCGCGGCGACGTACGCGCCGAGCACCACCGAGCCCACCAGCAAGACGACCAGGAACTCGCTGAAGCGGAAGGCCGCGCCGATCGAGGCGCCGGCCATGAGCGTCGGCGCGAAGACGGTGAAGCCGATCAGCACCACCGAGATCGAGACGACGCCGCGCCGCGCCGAGGCGGGGACGGGGGTGACCGGGTAGTCGGGGTCGACGGGCTCCGTGCCCGCCGCCTCCTCGCGCGCTCGGCCGCGGTCACCGGCCCGCGCCGTCGACGTCGGAGCCCTCGGCGCCCGCGCCCGAAGCGCCCGCGGCCTGCGCGCCCTCGCCGGCGGAGCCGGCCCCGTCGGTCGACGCGCCGAGCTCGCCCGTCTCCACGCCGATGTCCTCGCTCCAGATCTCGGGACGCTCGGCGATCATCCGCTCCATCAGCGCCACGCACTCGGGATCATCGAGCACGTCCACGGTGACGCCCCGCTCGCGCAGCAGCCGCCTCGGCCATCTCGAAGGTGCGGTTCTCGCCCACCACGATCCGCGGGATCTCGTACAGCGCGCGGTGCCGGAGCACATGATGCACGGCGACAGGGTCGTGTACAGCACCGACTCCCGGTACACGCTCGCGCGCAGACGCCCGGCCTTCTCGATCGTGTCGGTCTCGCCGTGCAGGATCGCGGAGTCCTTCTGCACGCGCTGGTTATGACCGGCGGCGAGCACCTGCCCGTCGTGGACCAGCACCGCGCCGATCGGCACCCCGCCCTCGTCCCAGCTCTTCTGCGCCTGCTCGATCGCGAGGGAGAGGAAGCGGCGGTCGTCCTCGGCGGTGGGGGTCCAGGTCATGGCGGAGTGCTCCTGCGGGGTGGGGGAGGGGTCGCAGGTGATCGTAGAGCCGATACGCCCGACGCCGCGTGCCCCGCGCCGGCGGCGAGACCCGGTGCGGTCCGCGTCACCGCGGCACGTCGGCCCGTTTCGGCCAGAACTCGTCCGAATCGTCCCTTGAAACCTGTGCGGCCGCTCTGCTTGGGTCAGAACATGACCCACCTCACACGACGACGTGTCATCGGTGCCATGACGGCGCTCCCCCTCCTCACCCTCCCCGCCGCGGCCCACGCCGTCGGCAAGGGCCCCGAATGGGGCGGCAACGGAAACATCACCACCGCCCACCTCTCCACCTACGACGATGTCGCGGCGTTCCTGCACAAGCAGGCCGACAAGCGACCGGCGATGCGGCTGGACGTCATCGGGCAGTCGGTAAGGGCCGCGACCTCTACCTCGCCTCGTGGATCGGCGACCCCGCGAACCCCACGATCCTCTTCCTCACCCAGCAAGCACGGCAACGAGCGGCTCACCACCGAGGGAGCGCTCGAGTTCATCAAGCACCTCGGCACCGGCCGCAACCGCGATGTGCTCGACGGCGTCAACGTGCTCGTCGTCCCGATGCTCAACCCCGACGGCGCGATGGGCGACGTCGACTTCTCCCTCGACGGCTACATCGCCCACGGCGACCGGCACCTCACCCGCTACAACGCCCGCGAAGTCGATCTCAACCGCGACCACGTCGACCGGCTCCAGCCCGAGACCCAGGCGCCGCACGAGAACGTGCTGGGCGCCTACGACATCGACTACATGATCGACCTCCACCACCAGGGCGCCTACAGCGCGATCGGCGAGGACTGGGTCTCCGGCTCGATCCTGTACCCCACCACCCCGAACGCCTCCGCCGAGCTCGTCGAGCGCTCGAAGCGACTCGGCGCCGTCGTGTACGACGCGGTCGACTCGACCGGCTGGGGGCTGATCGGCAAGTACAACGGCGGCTCCGCCGAGACCATCAGTCGCAACGGCCTCGCCGTCGAGTACGACATCGCCACGCTCCTGTTCGAGATGCGCGGCATGGCCGACCACTCCGGTGAGAGCTACGTGCTCGGTGCCCGCAGCGGCGGCTACCTCATCCGGCAGACGGTCATCACCCTCGAGGAGACGACCCGCGCGATCGCAGACGGCTCCATCCAGGCCGCCGACACCTCCTTCTGGGACACCCTCCCCACCCAGGGGCGGTACGACCCCGACGAGTGAGGGCGGCGGCGCGGGCCGCGGCCGAGGGGGACCCTCACCGCATGTACGCCTCCGCCAGCGGCTCCGCGGACCGCGGCCAGCTGCTCCACCCGCGGGCCCTGGTGGGCGATGATCAGCTCGTCGGCGCCGGTGGCATCGGCGAACTCGGCGACCTGGTCCCGGACCACGTCCGGCGTGCCGACGGCGCTGTAGGTCGCCATCTGGTGCAGGTGCTGGGCCTGGGGCGCGGCGAGCAACTCGTCGGCCTGCTCGTCGGTGTACTTGGTGCCCGGGCGCGAGCAGCAGCGCCACCCGGTCGCGCATCATCTCGTGCCGCTGGCGCTCGGCGTCGGCCCGATCGTCGGCGGCGATCACGTTGAAGCCTGCGATGACGTGGGGCTTCTCGAGCCGCTCGGAGGGCTGGAACTCGCGGCGATAGAGCGCGATCGCCTCGTGGAGAGCGCCGGGGGAGAAGTGCGAGGCGAAGGCATAGGGCGGCCCGAGCGCGGCGGCGAGGCCCGCGCCGAACAGCGAGGAGCCGAGGATGAACAGCGGGACGTCGGTGCCCTTGCCCGGGTAGGCGTCCACGCCCGGGATCCGGGACCGGCCCTGCAGGTAGCCCTGCGGCTCCATGACGTCTTCGGGGAAGGAGTCGGCGGAGGCGGCGGCGCGGCGCGCCGCGCGCATCGTGTTCTGGTCGGTGCCCGGCGCACGGCCGAGGCCCAGGTCGATCCGGCCCGGGTGGAGCGTCTCGAGGGTGCCGTACTGCTCGGCGATCACGAGCGGGGAGTGGTTGGGAAGCATGACGCCGCCCGCGCCGAGCCGGATCGTGCTGGTGTGCGCGGCGACGTGGGCGATCAGCACCGAGGTCGCGGAGGACGCGATCGACGCCATGTTGTGGTGCTCGGCGTACCAGACCCGCCTGTACCCGGCCTCCTCCGCCTTTCGGGCCAGGGCGACCGTGCCCTCGAGCGCGTCCGCCGGGGTCTGGTCGCGCGCGGCGGTCGCGAGGTCGAGGATCGAGAGCGGGACGGGCATGGGGGACCTTTCGTCGAGTGACGGTGCCGGCCGGCTCGCCCGGCACCCACGGGGTCAACGCCTCACGTGCCGTTCCTCTTCCCGGGCTCCCGGGAGCAGCGGGGGCTCCCGCCGCGGACCTCCCCTGAGACCCCATGTCACGAGAAGGTCACGGGCCCCTTCTGGTCTTCGCCCCCGGGCCCGGGAGCCACAGGATGGCCGCATCCCGCGCAGGCGCACGGGACATGACCACTCTCCCCGAGCCCCAGGAGCCGCCATGTCCTACGTCCAGCCCGCCGACCTGGTGGACCGGCTCACCGCCGCCGGCGCCGCGAAGACCTCCTACTCCACCGGCGCCACGATCCTCCGGGCGATCATGGGCGGCGCGATCCTGGCGCTGGCCGCCGCGTTCGCCGTCACCGTCTCCACTCAGACCGGCCAGCCGGCGCTCGGCGCGGCGCTCTTCCCCGTCGGCTTCATCCTGCTGTACCTGATGGGCTTCGACCTGCTCACCGGGGTGTTCACCCTGGTGCCCCTCGCTTGGCTCGCCCGCCGAGACGGCGTCACCCTCCCCGCGATCTTTGCGCAACTGGGGCCTGGTGTTCCTGGGCAACCTGATCGGCGCCGTCGCCGTCGCGGTGCTCATGGCCATCTACTTCACCTACGGCTTCGCCACCGAGCCCAGCGCCGTGGGCGAGGCGATCTCCGAGATCGGCCACGGCCGCACCGTCGGCTACGCCGAGTACGGCGCCGCCGGCATGCTCATCCTGTTCGTGCGCGGCGTGCTGTGCAACTGGATGGTCTCCACCGGCGTGGTCGGCGCGTTCATGTCCGACAGCATGCTCGGGAAGATCGCCTGCATGTGGATGCCCGTGATGCTCTTCTTCTACATGGGCTTCGAGCACTCCATCGTGAACATGTTCCTGTTCCCCTCCGGCCTCTTTGCTCGGCGCGGACTTCACCCTGTTGGACTACCTGATCTGGAACGAGATCCCCACCGTGATCGGCAACCTCGTGGGCGGGCTGGCCTTCGTCGCCCTTCCGCTCTTCCTCGCCCACCGCCGCCACGCCGCCGCTCCGGCCGACGTGCCTGCGGACACGGAGCCCGCCGCCACCTCCGCCGCGCCCGGCGCGACCGTGACCTCCGACGCGACCTCGGGTGCGTCCGCAGACCAGACCGAGCTCCGGGCGTCGTCGCCCGCCGCACCGGCCGCCGGCTCCACCGCCGACCCGTCGGCCGACGGACCCACCGAGACCGCCGACCTGGTGGGGGCGACCCGATGAGCGCCCGCATCGTCGTGATCGGCGCCGGCATGGCGGCGCACCGCCTGGTCGACTCCCTGGTGACCCGCGCGGAGGACCGTCTGGAGATCACCGTCCTCGGCGACGAGGCCCGCCGCCCCTACGACCGGGTGGGCCTGACCCGCTTCTTCGACGGCGAGACCGCCGAGGATCTCACCCTCCCCGCCACGATCTTCGCCGACCCCCGCGTCACCCTCCACGAGGACGACCCGGCCACCGCGATCGACACCGGCGCCCGCACCGTCACCACCGCCTCCGGCACCGTCCACGCCTACGACCACCTGGTCCTCGCGACCGGCTCGGTCGCCGCCCGGCCCCCCGTCGAGGGCGCGGAGGCGCCCGGCGGCTTCGTCTACCGCACCCTGGCGGACGTCGAGGACCTGCGCCGCCACGTCCAGGAGCGGGCCGCGGCCCTGGACCGCCCCGTGCGCGGAGTCGTCGTCGGCGGTGGACTGCTCGGCCTCGAGGCCGCCGGCGCCCTGCAGGGCATGGACGCCGAGGCGACCGTGCTCCAGTCCAGCGACCGGCTCATGTCCGCACAGCTGGACCTGCCCGCCGGGACCGTGCCGCGCCGCCTCATCGAGGCCCGCGGCATCGCCGTGCGCACCGACGCCCGCACCACCGCGCTTCGCCCCGGGCCCGACGGGGCCGTCGAGGCCGTCGCCCTCCGGGACGGCACCGAGTCGCCCGCCGACCTCGTCGTCCTCACCGTCGGCGTGCGCCCCCGCGACCAGCTCGCCCGCGCGGCAGGCCTGGACTGCGCCGAGCGCGGCGGCGTGCGGATCGACGCGGCCTGCACCACCTCCGACCCCCGCATCCACGCGATCGGCGAGGTCGCCGCCTTCGACGGGCAGTGCGTGGGCCTGGTCGCCCCCGGATACGCCATGGCCGAGGTGGTCTGCGACCGGATCCTCGGCGGCGACGCGACCTTCGACGGCTACGACCTCTCCACCAAGCTCAAGCTCTCCGGCGTCGACGTCGCCAGCTTCGGTGACGCCTTCGCCACCACCCCAGGTGCCCTCGACGTCGTCTACACCGACCCCGTCAGCGGCGTCCACAAGAAGCTCGTCCTCTCCGACGACGCGAAGACCCTGCTCGGCGGGATGCTGGTGGGCGACGCCTCCGCCTACGGCTCCCTGCGCCCCCTCGTGGGCGGAGCGCTCGGCGCCGACCCGGCCGTGCACCTCCTGCCCGCCGGCGCCGGCTCCGCCCCCACCCCCGAGTCGCCGGATGAGGCGATCGTCTGCTCCTGCTCCTCCGTGAGCGCCGGGACGATCCGCCACGCCGTGCGCGAGCAGGGCCGCACCGATGCCGCCGAGGTCACCGCCTGCACCAAGGCCGGCGCCACCTGCGGCTCCTGCACCGTCATGGTGAAATCCCTGGTCACAGGCGAGCTCGCGAAGCTCGGCAAGGCCGTCTCCACGGGACTGTGCGAGCACTTCGACCTCTCTCGACGCCAGCTCTTCGACGCCGTGCACGTCTCGGGCCTCGACACCTTCAGCGCCGTCATCGAGCGGTTCGGCCGCGGCCGCGGCCGCGACGTGTGCAAGCCCGTCCTCGCCAGCATCCTCGCCGTCCTCGTCCCCGAGGGCCACGTGCTCGAGGGCGAGAACGCGACGCCGCAGGACACCAACGACCACGTCATGGCGAACCTGCAGAAGGACGGCACCTACTCCGTCGTCCCCCGCATGCCCGGCGGGGAGGTCACCCCCGAGGGCCTGATCACGGTGGGGGAGGTGGCCCGCGACTTCGGGCTGTACACCAAGATCACCGGCGGGCGGCGCGTGGACATGTTCGGCGCCCGCCTCGAGCAGCTCGCCCCTGATCTGGCGGCGCCTGGTCGACGCAGGCTTCGAGTCCGGCCACGCCTACGGCAAGTCGTTGCGCACCGTGAAGTCCTGCGTCGGCTCCGCCTGGTGCCGCTACGGCGTGATGGACTCCACCGGCATGGCCGTCACCCTCGAGCGCGCTACCGCGGACTGCGTGCCCCGCACAAGTTCAAGCTCGGCGTCTCCGGGCGCGCCCGCGAGTGCGCCGAGGCGCGCGGGAAGGACGCGGGCATCATCGCCACCGCCCAGGGCTGGAACCTGTACGTCGGCGGGAACGGCGGTGCGACCCCGCGCCACGCCGAGCCGCTCGCCGAGGGCCTGGACGACGCCACCCTGATCCGCACGCTGGACCGGTACTTCATGTACTACCTCCGCACCGCGGACAAGCTCCAGCGCACCGCGCCCTGGGTCGAGTCCCTCGACGGCGGGATCGACTCCCTGCGCGCGGTGATCATGGAGGACTCCCTGGGGCTGGCCGCGGACCTCGACGCCGCCATGGCCCGCCACGTCTCGGCCTACCGCGACGAATGGGCCGAGACCCTCGCCGATCCCGCGAAGCTCGCCCGCTTCCGCTCCTTCGTCAACGCCCCCACCACCCCCGACCCTGGCCTCGCCCATGTCCCCGAGCGCGGCCAGCTCCGCCCCGCCCGGCCCGAGGAGCGCGGCGACGCCCGCGTCCTGATCGCCGGCACGACCCTGGAGGTACGACGATGAGCACCGCCCTCACCACCCCCGCCCTCGCCCCGCGGCTCGCCGCGAACTGGGAGCGGCTGTGCCCGCTGACCGACCTCGAGGTGGAGCGCGGCCGCGCCGCCCTCCTCGGCGAGGAGCAGGTCGCCCTGTTCCTGCCGCCCGGCGGGGACGTGCGCGCGGTCGACAACCACGACCCCTACTCGGGCGCGAACGTCATCTCCCGCGGCATCGTCGGCTCCCGCGCGGGACGGCCCACCGTCGCCTCCCCGATGTACAAGCAGGTCTTCGACCTGCGCTCCGGCACCTGCGTCGACACCCGCGGGAAGGCCGTGGAGCGGCCGCGCGTCTGGCCCGTGCGCACCCTCGACGGGGACCTGTACGTCGCGCGCGGGGGTGCGCGATGAGCGGCGCCGTCCCCGGCCGCGTCGCCCTCGTCGGCGGCGGGCCCGGTCCGCTGGATCTGCTCACCGTGCGCGCCCTGCGCCCGCGCGCGCGGCCGACGTGGTGATCGCCGACCGGCTGGGCCCCGCCGCCGAGATCCGAGCGGAGCCGCGTCCCGACGCGCCGCTGGTCGACGTGGGCAAGCGCCCCGGCCACCACCCCGTCCCGCAGGAGCGGATCAGCGTGCTCCTGGTCGAGCACGCCCTCGCCGGACGCACGGTCGTGCGGCTCAAGGGCGGCGACCCCTTCGTGCTCGGCCGCGGCGGGGAGGAGGTGCTCGCCTGCCGGGCGGCGGGGATCGAGGTCGAGGTGGTCCCCGGGATCTCCAGTTCCCTCGCCGTGCCCCAGGCCGCCGGGATCCCCGTCACCCACCGTGGCACCTCGGCAGGCGTGCACGTGGTCAGCGGTCACGACGCCGCCGGGCCGCACGGCCCGTCCCCGGCGACCCTCGCCGCGCTCGCCGACGACAGCATCACCACCGTGGTGCTGATGGGGGTGCGGACCCTGCCCGCCCTCGTCGCCGCCGCCCGCGCCCACGGCGTGCCGGGGGAGAGGCCCGTCGCGATCATCGAGAACGGGCACACCCCGCGCCAGCGCACCACCCGCACCACCCTCGAGCGCGCCGTGCGCGCGGCAGAGGAGGCGCAGGTGCGCGACCCGGCTGTGATCGTGATCGGCGAGGTCGCCCGGCCCGGGTCGCTCGGCGAGGAGCCGCCGGCGCTCGACGCGCGCGTCCTCACGGTCGCTCCGTCCGTCTCCTCTCCCGCGCCCCTCGCCGCGCCGATGGAGTCCGCCGGCTCCGCGGCACCGACCGCACGGTCGCCCGTCGCGGGACCCGGGGCGTGAGCGCCCCCGCGAGCCTCTCGTCCGCGCTCGAGGGGCGTCGCCTCGTCCTGGCCCTGGACCGACGGGCCGACGAGCTCGCCGCCGCGCTCCGGCGACACGGCGCCGCGATCCAGCACGCCCCCGCCATGAGCATGATCCCGCACGTGGACGACCCGCTGCTGCTGGAGCGCACCGCCGAGCTCGTCGCCCGGCCGCCGCGGCTCCTGATCGCGACCACCGGGGTGGGGATGCGCGGCTGGTTCGAGGCGGCCGAGGCCGCCGGCATCGCCCCCGCCCTGCGCGCCGCGCTCGCCGGCACCCGCGTCCTCGCCCGCGGTCCGAAGGCCCGCGGCGCCGCCCAGAAGGTCGGCCTCACCGTCGACTGGGTCGCGGCCGACGGCACCTCCGCCGAGATCATCGAGCACCTCGCGGGCCGTGACCTGCACGGGATCCGCGCCGCGGTCCAGCACCACGGCTCCGGCGCCGACGGCCTCGACGAGGCGCTCGAACAGGCCGGCGCCCAGGTCACGGCCCTGACCGTCTACCGCTGGGGACCGCCCCGAGACCCCGCGGCCGTGCACCGCTCCGCGCTCGCCGCCGCCGTCGGCGAGGTCGATGCGGTGCTGTTCACCGCCGCACCCGGCACCGAGAACTGGCTCGCCGCGGCCGAACGGGCCGGTGCCCTGCCCGGCATCGCCGCGCACGCCCGCGCCGGGCGCCTGCTGATGGCGGCCGTCGGCCCCCTCACCGCCGGGCCTCTCGAGGCGCGCGGCATCCCCGCGCCGCTGCCCGCCCGCGGCCGGATGGGCGCGCTCGTGCGCACCGTCGTCCAGCACTTCGATCCCGCCGACGCCGGCCGTCGCCTCCAGGAGGACGCCTCATGACCACCCTCGTCGCCTGCTCGCACGGAACCCGCTCCCCGGCCGGCCGCGCCGCCGTCGCCCGGATCCGTGCCGCCCTCGCCGACGCGATCCCCGGGACCGAGGTGCGGGAGGCCTACGTCGACGTCGAGTCGCCCGAGGTCGCCGGCGTCGTCGCGGAGGCCGCCGCGCACGGGCCCGTCGTGGTGCCGCCGCCGCTGCTCTCGACCGGATTCCACACCTCCGTGGACATTGCCGCCGCCGTCGCCCCGCACCCCGGCGCCGCGGCCGCCGAGCCGCTGGGCCCGCACGAGCCGCTGGTGCGGTCCCTGCGCGACCGTCTGGCCGCGGTCAGCGGGGGCGACGCCGGCCACCGCCCGGGCGATCACGTGGTGCTCGCCGCGGCCGGCTCCTCAGACTCCGCCGCCGCCTGTGCCGTGGAGCGGATGCGGGACCTCCTCGCCGCGCGCCTGCCCGCCCCGGTCACCGTCGGCTACGGGGCCGGTCGCGCCCCCACGATCCCGGAGGCGGTGGCCAGGGCCCGCGCCGCGGGGGCGCGCCGCGTCATCGCCGCGAGCTACGTGCTCGCCCCGGGGCACTTCGCGGACCTCGTGGAGCGGGCCGGGGCGGATCTCGTCTCCGCCCCTCTCGGCGACCACCCGGCGGTGATCGCCGTGGCCGCGGCTCGGTTCCGGCAGGCGCGTCCCGCGCTCGAGGCCGCCGCCGTCCGCTGACACCGACGCCCGGACGGCGTCGCCTGCGAGACTGCGCAGCGAGGGCATGGAGTCCCGGCGACCCGAGCCGGCCCGTCGCCGATCCGCCGGAGATGACCGACGCGGCAGGCGATCCCGCCTACGCGCAGGCGCTCGCCGAGATGCAGGAGCTGACCGCGCGGATGCAGGCCGAGGTCGGGGACGCGCCCTACGCGGGCCCGGACACCCCGCGCCTG
This sequence comes from Brachybacterium sp. GPGPB12, assembly GCF_038396325.1. Lineage (NCBI taxonomy): Bacteria > Bacillati > Actinomycetota > Actinomycetes > Micrococcales > Dermabacteraceae > Brachybacterium > Brachybacterium sp. GPGPB12. The sequence continues at coordinate 2,544,144 of NZ_CP149573.1, forward strand.
GAGTGGCCGACGGCGCGGTGACCTGCGGCGGCCCTCAGGCCTTCGCGTCGGCCGTGTCGTCGGCGGTCACGTCGTGCTCGGCATCGCGAAGCAGGTGCTCGCCGCCGACGGGGCTGGAGATCCAGTCCTCCACGCGCCAGCCCGCGGCGGGATCGCCGACGAGGGTGACGAGCCCGGTGTTGTACAGCGGCCGCTCGGACAGCGAGGCGGCGCCGAGCCCGCCGGCGACCGAGGCGAAGACGCGGATCGCGGCGCCGTGGCTGACCACGACGACGGTCGCGTCCTCGGCGTGCTGATCCGCGATGTGCCGCGGCGCCCGGGTCCAGCGGTCCCAGAACTCCCTCCCGGTCTCGCCGCCGGGCGCCCCGCCCTCGAGCTCGCCCGCGCTCCAGCGCTGGTGGTTGTCCTGATAGGCGTCGACGGCCTCCGCGTCCTGCCGGCCCTGGTGGATCCCGGCGCGGATCTCCTCGATCCCCTCGGCCAGGCGCGGGCTGAGCCCGCGCGAGGCGGCGAGCGGGGCCGCGGTCTCGTGGGTGCGCAGCAGGCGGGAGACGTGGATGGCGGCGATGTCCTCGTGCGCGAGCGCGGCGGGGACCGCACGAGCCTGGGCGTGACCGAGCGTGGTCAGCCCCGGCCCGGGATAGGCGGCGTCGAGGATCCCCTCGACGTTGGAGGGCGTCTGGCCGTGGCGGAGAAGGAGGAGGCGCATGCTCAGCACCGTACGAGATCCGTCGTGAGCGTGCACGGGGGCGGTCTCGGCGGCGGTCTGCATCACAGCGCCCCCGGCCCCGGCGGCGGTCTGCATCACAGCGCCTTCGACCTCGGCCGCTTCCCGGGGCGGCGCCTCCAGCGTCTCGCCGCCGCGCTCGCCGGCCGCCGGGAACCGGGCCCCGGCGCTGGTCAGGACCGACGTGACCGACACTCCGCGGCCCTCTTCGGTCCGTTCCCTCGCCGACGCCCCCGGGGACCGCGTCGCCCACGACTCCCAGCGAGCTCCCGGGCACCCTCCCGGCAGATCACGGATAGCTGACAGCGGCTCTACAGCCTGCGCTTCTAGCTTTCCGGCTCCACCGCAGGAGACCGAGAGGACCCGTCATGGACACCACCGACCCCCGCCGCGTCGGCCGCCCCTATCCCGAGGCGCGCGAGCACACCGCCGCACAGAACTCCGCCGCAGCGGTCCCTGGCGACGCCGCACCGCGCAACAGCTTCGAGGGCCGGCCCCTCCACCACCCGGACGAGGATGTCGAGGACCAGGGCCTCGCCTTCGACGTCGGCACTCTGGTCTCCCGCCGCGGCGCGCTCGGCGTGCTCGGCGCGGGCGCGTCGCCGCCGTCCTCGCCGCCTGCTCGAGCGGCTCCGCGACCAGCACCGGCGCCGCGAGCGACGGGGGAGGGGCGAGCGACGCCGGCGGCTCCAGCGCCTCCAGCGAGCTCACCGAGATGCCGGGCGAGACCGCCGGCCCCTACCCGGGCGACGGCTCCAACGGTGCCGACGTGCTCGAGACCAGCGGTGTGGAGCGCTCCGACATCCGCTCCTCGATCGATTCGGACACCACGGCCGAGGGCGTCCCCCTCGACATCACCATGACCATCATCGACATGGCCGGCGGCGACGTGCCGATGGAGGGCGCGGCCGTGTACCTGTGGCAGTGCGACGCCGCCGGGCAGTACTCGATGTACTCCGAGGGCGTGGAGGAGGAGACCTACCTGCGCGGCGTGCAGATCGCCGACGCGCAGGGCAAGGTCACCTTCACCTCCATCTTCCCCGGTCGCTACACCGGCCGCTGGCCCCACCTCCACTTCGAGGTGTTCTCCGATGCGGAGTCGATCGTCGACGCGACCAATGCGATCCTCACCTCGCAGATCGCGCCGCCCCAGACGGAGGCGGACGGCGTCTACGAGCTCACCGAGTACGCGGGCAGCGCCGAGAACCTCTCCCAGCTCACCCTCGAGACCGACAACGTCTTCTCCGACGGCTACGAGCAGCAGCTCGCGACCCTCTCCGGCGACCTCGAGACCGGCTACTCCCTCGCCATCGACGTTCCGATCGACACCACCACGGAGCCCGAGGCCGGCGGGATGGGTGGCGGCGAGGGCGGTGCGGGCGGCCAGCCGCCGGCCGATGGAGAGGGCGGTCCCGGCGGTGAGGGCGGCACCCCGCCCGAGGGTGCGCCGGGCGAGGGCGGCGAACCCCCGGCGGATGCGCCGTCCGACGGCGGCGGAGACACGCAGAGCTGATCCGGCGACCTGCACGGCCCGGCGATCGCGCGGCCCGGCGCAGAGCTGACGCGGCATCGGCAGAGCTGATGCGTGCGGACGGATACGGCGCCGGGAGGGGGCTCAGCAGAAAAGGGACTCCTGCGGCACACGGCGGAGCTCAGCGCCGTGCCGTGCCGCGGGAGTCCCCTTTCTGCAGGTGCCGCACCAGCCGGCACCGCCTCAGAAGAAGGGGAGCTGGCCGAGGATCATCCAGCCGCCGTTCACGATGATCCCGATGACGGCCAGGAACACCAGGGCGAAGCCGATCCGCATCACCGGGCCCCTTGCGGAGATGCCGCGCCCGTTCTGCGGGGCGATGAAGCGCTCGGGCCGGTCGCGGTCGTGGAGCACGGTCACGCTCATCCCGCTGCGGTCCACGGTCCCGATGTCGCTGACCACCGGGTTCGCGCGGACCGTCTGCCCGCGGTCGGTCGTGAACTCGATCGTCTCGACGACGCGGCTGGAGCGGTCCTCCCGGGTGCCGCTGTAGTGCACGTGCGAGGAGATCACCCGCCCCTCGGCCCGCATCCCGCTCGAGGCCAGACGCCGCGCCCGCAGCGAGGTCCCGCACGGCTGAGATCACGATCCACAGCCCCGCCAGGACCAGCAGCAGTGCGACCAGTGCGAACATCGCGCCGAATGCGCCGAAGCCCATGCGCACCCCGTCCATGGTTCCCCCTTGCTCTCACCCGTCGGCCCCCGCCGACGTGTCACTCCGACCGAGCGTACCGGGCACGGTGCGGCGCGGGACGGCGAGGGCTAGAGTCGGGACGGAGCATCCGCCCGCGGGAAGGACCCTCATGCGACGCAAAGCATCGTCAACGACCCCGACCAGCTCGTCCCCGAGGCGCTGGAGGGCTTCGTCCTCAGCCATCCGGGACGCCTCGCCCTCGACGCCGAGCACCGCTTCGTCCGACGCGCCGAGCCCGCCACTGGCAAGGTCGGCCTCGTCTCCGGCGGCGGCTCCGGCCACGAACCGGCGCACGCCGGCTTCGTCGGGGAGGGCATGCTCGACGTGGCGGTCGCCGGCGCCGTCTTCGCGAGCCCGACCGCGCCGCAGGTCCTGGAGGCGACCAAGGCCGCGGACTCGGGCCGCGGCGTCGTCCAGATCGTCAAGAACTACACCGGCGACGTGCTGAACTTCCGCATCGCCGGGGAGATCAGCGGCGACGACCAGGTCGAGACCGAGATCGTGCTGGTGGACGACGACCTCGCCACCGACACGGCAGACGGGGAGGCCCGGGCCGCCGCGGCACCGCCGCCACCGTGATCGTCGAGAAGGTGTGCGGCGCCGCCGCCGAGGAGGGCCAGGACCTCGCCGCGGTCGCCGAGGTGGGCCGACGCGTCGCCGCCTCCGCCCGCACCATGAGCCTCGCGCTGACCGCCGGTACCCACCCCGGCGACGAGGAGCCCCAGTTCACGCTCGGCGACGACGAGGTCGAGCTCGGCGTCGGCATCCACGGCGAGCGCGCCGCCCAGCGCGTCCCCTTCACCAACGCCGACGGACTCACCGACCTGCTCCTGGACCCGCTGCTCGAGGAGCTCTCGCTCGAGCGGGGCACCGAGGTGATCGCGATCGTCAACGGCCTCGGCGGCACCTACCCGCTCGAGCTGAACCTCGTCGCCCGCCGCCTCCACCATCGGCTCGACGACGCGGGCATCGCCGTCGGCCGCGACCTCGTCGGCTCCTACGTGACCAGCCTCGACATGCACGGCGTCTCGCTGACGCTGATGCCGCTGGACGAGGAGTCGCGCCGTCTCTGGGACGCGCCCGTCCAGACCCCTGCCCTGACCTGGTAAGGAGCACCGCGATGACCGACCACGCCCTGCCCGACGACTTCGGCCGTCTCGTCGTCACGACCCTTCGCGAGACCCTCGAGGGCGCCGCGCCCGCGCTCGGCGACCTCGACCGCCGCGCCGGCGACGGCGACTTCGGCGACAACGTCCGCACCGCCATGAAGAACCTCGGCCGCGAGCTCGAGGGCGGCGAGCCCGCCGACTACCGCGGCTGGGTCACCGCCATGTCCCGTGCCTGGCTCGGCGTGGGCGGCACCTCCGGGCCCCTGTTCGGCATGTTCTACCGCGACCTCGCCAAGGCCGCCGGCGACGGCGAGGTCCCGGACCTCGCCGCGCTCGCCGAGGCGCTCGCCGCCGGCCAGGTCGTGATCCAGAAGTACGGCGAGGCCGAGGTGGGGGACCGCACCATGGTCGACGCCCTCGCCCCCGCCGTCGCCGCGGCGCGCGAGGCCGCCGGCTCCGGGGCCGACGCCGCGCACGCGCTCGGCGCCGCCGAGAAGGCCGCGATCGACGCCGCGAAGGGCACCGCCGAGCTCACCGCCCGCCGCGGCCGCGCCAGCTACGTCGGCGACAGCGCCAAGGGCGTCATGGACCCCGGCGCCTGCGCGATGGCGCTGGTCGTCGGCGCGCCGCGCGCCGCGGTCGGGGCCGACGGGGGAGAGGTCCGCGCCGACTGGATCGGGTGAGCCTTCGGAGTCTTCGTGGGCGTCCGAGCTCAGCGGTTCGACCGGGAGCGGGGCGTCGAGGGAACGCGGCCCACGGCAGATCGATTCAGCGTCGTGCTCGTCGCCGAGTCCCCCGGGGGTTCTCGGCGAGGATCCTGCGTGCCTTCATCGCGAACTCGTCGGCGAGCTCCAGGAACTCCGCGTCCAGACGGTCCTCGACGACGAAGCGCTCGTTGTCGCGGGACTTCATCTGCACCGTGTAGGGCCGGGCATCGTCCTCGGGCCGGGGGCGGAAGCTGAGCGTCATCGCGATCTCCTCACGCTGTTCCGGGGCACGAGTCTACCGAGGACGCCTGCGCGGCGGGAAGCGTGACTCCGCGGAGCCGTCGCGCGTCGTGACCGCTCGAGGATCTCCTGGACCAGGATCTCGTTCACCTCGTCCAGCATCGTCACGTCGGTGGGATCCCAGCGCCTGTCGTCGAGCAGATGGACCAGGAGCCGCATCCCGGTGTTCCGTCCGACCTTGTCATCCTCCCGAGTGAGGTCCAACGCGTACTCGACCCGCCGCCACCATTCCGCGCGGCTGTCTGCCCTGCGTCGGTGGCTCAGGGTGAACAGGGCGATGGCCGCCGCGATCGCGCCGACTGTCGCGGTTGAGAAGGGGGCCAGCGCGACGAGGACGTCCAGGAGAGCGGCTGTACCTCCGTGCTCGACCGGCATCAGTCCCTCGCCTCGTTCCATGTCGTGCGCCCACCGCAGTCTCAGCGCACCTGATGAGCCCTCGGCGCCGTGCTCCCTTCCAGTATGGAAAGGGGACCGTGTGCCCGCACCCCCTGCCGTGGGAATGTGGACGACGGGCCCCGGACACCCCGCGCACTGCGGACCTGCCCGCTGATAGGTTCGCTGATCGTGTCCGACCTCGCCGCCCTGCTCCCCGATCTGAGCACCAGCTCCTGGTCGCTGGTGGTGCTCGGCGCGCTCATCGTCGGCTTCTCCAAGACCGCGCCGCCCGGTGCAGGCACCCTCGCCGCGGGCGCGTTCGCGCTGGCCATGCCCGCGAAGGAGTCGACCGCCGCGCTCCTGCTGCTGCTGATCCTCGGCGACATGACGGCGCTGTGGGTGTACCGGCGGGAGCCGGACTGGCGCACCCTCGTGCGCCTCCTCCCCAGCGCCATGGTCGGCGTGATCATCGGGGTGTTCTTCTTCGCCGCGGTCGACGACACCGCTGTGCGCGTCACCATCGGCGTGATCCTGCTGGCGCTGGTCACCCTCACCCTCGTCCGCCGCGCCCAGGCCGCGCGCCGCCCCGCGGCGGAGTCGGAGGCGTCGGACCACTCTTCGGCCCCCGGGCCCGCGACCGGCGCCGAGTCCGAGGGCGGCGACCGCAAGGGTGCCGCCGCGACCGCGCAGGGCATCGGCTACGGCCTGCTCGGCGGCTTCACCACCATGGTCGCCAACGCCGCCGGGCCCGTCATGTCGCTGTACCTGCTGATGATGCGGATGCCGGTGCTGACCTTCCTGGGCACCTCGGCGTGGTTCTTCGCCGTGATCAACCTGTTCAAGCCGCCCTTCTCCGCGGGGCTGGGCCTGTTCACCGCCGAGACCCTCGCGATGGACGCGTCGCTCGTGCCGGTCGTCTCGCTGGCCGCCTTCGTGGGCGCGAAGGTCGCCCGCCGCATCTCCCAGTCGGTCTTCGACAAGCTCGTGCTGGGCCTGACGGTGCTCGCCGCGATCGGCCTGCTCATCCCCTGACCAGGGTCCGGTTGCTCGCGGAGGCCCCGGCCCTCACGGGATCTCGTCGGCCGTCAGGCCGGCGGTGAATCCCCAGTCCCGCAGGTCCTCGTCGCTCGCCGCGTAGAGCACCTCTCGCACCTCGACCCGCCGAGGCTCCCCGCCGTGCTCCTCGAGCTCCGCCGTCCACACCGGTTCTTCCCGGTTGAAGTAGAGCGTCGCGGTGGTCTGGTCCAGCAGCAGCGCCGAGTCCGCCCCGCAGTGGAGCCAGGACTGCCGGCCCGCGCGGTGCTCGAGGTCGTCGCGCGGCACGGCTCCGCACTGCGTCCCGTCGGCCAGCACCACGACCAGCGGGTTCGGCATCTCCGAGGCGTGGGAGGTGAAGCCGACGAGCATCGAGGAGCGGATCCGGGCCGCGGAGCGGGTGAGCGGATCGCGCACGCACAGCGCCTCCCCGGCCTGCCCTCCCTCGACGGAGCGGCAGACCAGCAGTCGCTTGTCCGCGCCGCCGCAGCGGAAGAAGTCCTCGCCGATGGCCCAGTCGGTCGCCTCCGGCAGGGTGCCCGCGCAGGCGTTCCCGGGCAAGTCGACGATCTCCCAGTCCTCGTCAGGCCAGATCCCGGCCACCCGAGTGCGGGTCAGCGGCGGGACCTCTGCAGTGGGCCTCAGGCTCGCAGCGGGCTCCTCATGTCGCCCGGCCGACGGGGTCGTCGGGGACGGGTCGGGCGCGAGCGGCACCGGCTGGGGCGCGTCCTGGCGGACGGCGATCGTCGCCGGGGCGGACGTGGACTCGGTCGCCTCCGGGGCCGCAGGCCCCGCGAGGCACCCTGCGAGCACGGCCCCCAGCAGCGGCGCACCGCTCAGCGCGAGGGCGCGCCGGGCGGCGGCAGGGTGCGTGGGGGTCTCGGGGCGCCGGGGCGCGGCCGGGCGTCGGGACGCGGCGGGGGACGGCGAGGAGCGGCGCGGGGTCATGGCGCATCGAGTCCGTTCGGAGGGTCCGCTCCCTCGGGGAGGGGCGATCCGCCGCCCGCCCCCGGGGATCACGGCCAGGATAGAGCGCGCACACCGCGGGACACAGGGGTCCTACCGTTCGGATCCCGGCCCGGTCGCCCCGGGCCCGGTCCCCGTCGGCCCGGACCCTGTCGGCCCGGTCGATCCGGGCCCGGCCGACGCCGCCCAGCGGCCGATCCGCCGGATCTCCTCCAGCGACTCGGGCGGGTCGATGACCTCGACCGGCGCGCCGATCCGGGCCAGGTGCAGTGCCACCCAGGTCAGGTCGTCGGCGCCGGCGCGGAGCACGCAGGATCCCTCCCCGTCGGCCTCGAGCGTGCCGGAGCGTGCCGGGATGTGGGGTGCGATCTCGTCGTACGGGGCCAGGATCCGCACGGTGCAGGCGGTGGGATAGGCGCTGAGGGTGATCGACTCCCGCACCGCGGCCTTGTGGCGCTCGCCGCGCTCGGTCGCGTGATCGTCGGCGCGGCTGCTGTGGGCCTGGCACCTGGCGGATCGCTCGCGGCGGCAGGGCCCCGCCGCATGAGCCGACAGGCCGACGGGCGTGCTCGTCGCCGCGCGGGGATCGACCCCGCTCCGTCCCCGGGCTACGGTGGTGCCGCCACCGCGCCGGCCCGGCCGCGACCGACCTCGGGAGAGCACATGAGCATCACCGGACGACTCGACGGCGGCGACCTCGTGCGCGCGCCGCACCGTCCCCGCCTCACGGACGCGGATCTGGCAAAGATCTCACCGACCCGGACCACCTCGCCACCTGGTACGGGACCTACTCCGGCGATCCCGCGAGCGGCGTCGTCGAGGTGACCATGACCGCTGAGCCCGGCGAGCCCTCCACCTCCCCGTGGAGCATCCACGCCTGCGAGCGCGAGCGCCTGCTCACCGTCAGCTCCGCACTCGGGGACCAGGTCTGGAAGCTCTCGCTCGAGCTCGAGGGCGGCTCCGACGGTGCCGGCGGCGCCGCGGGTGACCTCACCCATCTCGCGTCGCGCCACCACGACGTGCCCGCCGACATGGTCGAGCACATCGGGCCCGGCTGGGAGTGGTACCTCGACCGGCTCGTCGGCGCCGTCACCGGCTCCCGGATCCCAGGTATGGACGTGTGGGACGCGGAGTACATGAGCCGAGCGCCCGAGTACGCCGCGCTCGCCGGCTGAGGCGCGCCCCGCTCGCAGGAGCCGGAGGAGGCTCCGGTCGAGCGCGATCAGCGCCCCGGCCGCGAGCGCGGTCACCACGATCGCTGGGCGTCGGCGCCCGCGATCGTCGGTACGTCGATCAGAAGAAGCGCCCCAGGGCGTCACGGAGGTCCGCGGCGGTCTGCTGGAGGAATCTGGTCACGACCTCGCGCTCGTCGGCGGTCAGGCTCGCCGCCGCGTGGAATCTTTGCGCCTGAGCCCTGCCCATCGACGCCATGGCCGCGGCCTTCGTCTGCTCGGAGAGTCGAATGGTGCGAGACCTGCGGTCGGTCGGGTGCGCCAGACGTTCGATGTGGCCACCGCGCTCGAGACGGTCGAGCGCCTTCGTCACCGAGGCGTTCGATATCCCCAGGTGCGCGGAGAGGGTGCTCGCCGTGGGCGCCTCGCCCTTGTTCGCGGAGACGATCAGGAACTGGATCGCCTTCATGTCGGTCGTCCCGAGCCGCATGTACTCGCGGCCGGCGAGGGCCAGTGCCTCCTCGGCCCGTCGCAGATCCGCCATCGCGCTCATCAGGTGACCGATCTGGACGATCTCCTCACGACTCACGTGGTCGCGGGAGACGAGCTCGGACAGCGGATCGGTCGCGTCGACGTCGTACAGCCAGCGATGCGACCCGTCGTGCTCGGCGCCGCCGCTCGCCCCCTCGCCGTCCTCCCGATCGTCCATCCGTAAACCGTACACCAGGGACTATGTATGCTGAGCGTATTACTTCCTCGGCTAACTAGTTTCAGGAGACCCCTGTGCCACGCTCTCTCGCCCGCTGGTCGCGGGTTCTCGTACCGGCCGCGCTGATCGTCGCCTGGCTTGCCGCGGCCGCGGTGGGCGGGCCCTACTTCGGCCGGGTCGAGGAGGTCTCCTCGAACGATCAGACGACCTTCCTGCCGGAATCGGCCGATGCCACGGTCGTCCAGAGCCGGCTCGATGAGTTCCAGGACAGCGACTCCCTGCCCGCGATCCTCGTCTTCACCTCAGACGAGAAGCTGTCGAAGAGCGCGCTCGGCGAGCCGCAGGAGAGCCTCGACCGGGCCGCCGGCGTCGACGGGGTGCTGGAGGGCGGCTCACCGGCCATACCCTCCGAGGACGGGCTCGCCGTCCAGGCGATCCTGCCGCTGGACCCGGATGCCGAGACCGGCGAGGTGCTCGCGGAGGTCGAGGACGCGGCCACGGAGGGCATGCCGGAGAGGGGTTCGCCTCCACATCACCGGCCCTGCCGGATTCTCCGCCGAGCTGAGCGAGGCGTTCGCCGGGATCGACGGCGTCGCTGCTGGTCGCACTCGCGGCGGTGCTGGTCATCCTGGTGCTCGTCTACCGCTCGGTGATCCTCCCCATCGCGGTCCTGCTGACCAGCGTCCTCGCGCTCTCCGCCGCGCCGCTCGCCATCTGGTGGCTCGCCAAGGCCGGAGTCCTCCTCCTCAGCGGACAGACGCAGGGGATCCTGTTCATCCTCGTCATCGGCGCGGCGAACGACTACTCCCTTCTCTACGTCGCGCGATATCGCGAGGCTCTGCGGGAGAACCGGAGCAAGCGCATCGCCACCGGTGTCGCGCTCCGCGGCACCATCGAGCCGGTGCTGGCGTCCGGCGGCACCGTGATCGCCGGCCTGCTGTGCCCTGCTGCTGAGCGACCTGCGGTCGAACAGCACCCTCGGGCCGGTCGCGGCGATCGGCATCGCGTTCGCGATGCTGGTCGCTCTGACGTTCCTCCCGGCGGTCCTCTACGCGCTGGGGCGGGTCGCGTTCTGGCCGCGGCGTCCGCACTACGATCCCGAGCTGTCCGCCTCCGGCACCCAGGCCACCGCACGAGGGGTGTGGGCCGCCGTGGCACGCTTCGTGCGCCGCCACCCCCGACCGATCTGGATCATCACGACCCTGCTCGCTGGTCGTCGGTGCATCCGGTCTGACGCAGCCTGCGCGCCGACGGCGTCCCGCAGTCGGACCTGGTCCTCGGCGAGTCCCAGGCGCGAGAGGGTCAGGTCGCGCTCGGCGAGCACTTCCCCGGAGGATCCGGCTCGCCGGTGTACGTCCTCACGCCCGAAGAGGACATGGAGGAGGTGGCGGGGGTGCTCGCCGGGAGCGAGGCGATCGATGGAGTGTCGATCACGGTCGACGGCTCCTCGTCCACCACCGCGACCCTGAGCGCTGACGGCGGCATCGAGTCGCTCGTCCCCGGCGAATCCCCGGAGGCGAGGGTCTCCCAGGGTGACGTGCTGATCCAGGCCACCCTGGTGGAAGCGGCGGACTCCGAGCAGGCCGCGGAGGATGTGCGCGCGCTCCGCGGGCCGCCGCACGAGATCTCCGAGCAGGTGTACGTGGGAGGGGTCACGGCCACCGCGGTCGACACGAACGACGCGGCCGTCCACGACCGCGATCTCATCATCCCCCTGGTTCTCGGAGTGATCTTCGTGATCCTCGTGCTCCTGCTTGCGCTCCCTGCTCGCTCCGTTCCTCCTGATCCTCACGACCGTGCTCTCCTTCGGGACGGCGCTGGGCGTCTCGGCGATCGTCTTCAATCAGATCCTCGACTTCCCGGGCGCGGACGCGGCCGTGCCGCTGTACGGCTTCGTCTTCCTGGTGGCGCTGGGCATCGACTACAACATCTTCCTGATGACACGGGTCAGGGAGGAGGCCAAGGCGCACGGCACACGGGACGGGATCACGCGAGGTCTCGCCATCACGGGCGGCGTGATCACGTCGGCCGGGGTCGTGCTGGCCGCGACGTTCTCAGCGCTCGCCGTCATCCCGATCCTGTTCCTCGTGCGGCTCGCCTTCATCGTCGCGTTCGGAGGCCGCTCGACACCTTCGTCGTGCGCTCTCTCCTGGTCCCGGCGCTGGCCGACGACATCGGCAGGAGGATCTGGTGGCCGTCTCGCCTCGCGCGTGCGGACGCATAGGCGCATCGCACACCGCGCTCGAGGGGGAGCGGGGCCGGCCCTCGGCCACCTCGGACACAATGGCTCCGTGACCTCCACCGCCGCTCTCGACACCGTCCTCGACCTCCTGCGCACCGATCCGCAGAGCGAGGCCGAGCTCGAGCACCTCGCCCGCGAGGCGCGGCTCCTGCCCACCGGCGAGCTCGTCTACCTCGTCGGCGCCCGCCCCGCGACCGAGGCCGCCCTGCTCTTCCGCGTGCTGGACAAGGCGCGCGCTCTCGCCGTCTTCGAGGGCCTCAGCTCCGACCACCAGGCCGAGCTGATCTCCGCCCTGCGCACCCCGCAGGTCGCCGAGATCATCGGCGACCTCGACCCCGACGACCGCGCCTCGCTGTTCGACGAGTCGCCCGCCTCCGTCGCCGAGCGCCTCATGCACGGCCTGGACGCCGACGAGCGGGCGATGACCACCGCGGTGCTCGGCTACCCGCGCCACGCCATCGGGCGCTACATGTCCCCGGAGGTGCTCGCGCCGCGCCCCGACCAGACCGTCGCCGAGGCGCTCGCCGAGGTGCGCGAGCGTGGTGAGGACGCGGAGACCGTGTACCTCCTGCCCGTCGTGGACTCCTCCCGCGTCGTCGCTGGGGGTGGTGGGCCTGCGCCGTCTGTCGCTGACCGATCCGGAGGAGCGCGTGGGCGACCTCGCCCACGAAGCAGTGCGCGCCCGGGCGACCGACGACCGGGAGGAGGCCGCCCGGCGGTTCTTCGCCGCGAAGCCGCTGGCCATGCCGATCGTCGACGCGGAGGAGCGGCTCGTCGGCGTGCTCACCGTCGATGACGCGGTGGAGATCATCGAGCGGGAGAACGCCGAGGACTCCGCCCGCACCAGCGGCTCCGAGCCGCTGACCCGCTCCTATCTCGCCACCCCGATCCTGCGCGTGGTCCGCTCCCGCATCGTGTGGTCGCTGGTGCTGGCGATCTCGGCGATCCTCACCGTGCAGGTGCTGGAGATCTTCGAGGACCGGCTCGATCAGGTGGTCGTGCTCGCCCTGTTCATCCCGCTGCTGACGGGCACAGGAGGCAACACTGGCAACCAGGCCGCGACGACCGTCACGCGCGCGCTCGCCGTGGGGGAGGTGCGCGTGCGGGACCTGCCGCGGGTGGTGTGGAAGGAGCGCGCGTCGGTGCCGTGCTGGGCGCGGTGCTCGGATCCCTCGGCTTCGTGGTCTCCGGGCTCGTCTACGGCCTGTCGATCGGGATCGTGATGGGGCTGACGCCGCTGTCCATCTGCATCATGGCCGCGATCGTCGGCGGGCTGATGCCGCCGCTCGCCAAGCGGATCGGCGCGGACCCGGCCGTGTTCTCCAACCCGTTCATCTCGACCTTCTGCGACGCGACGGGGCTGATCATCTACTTCACGATCGCGACGGTGGTGCTGGGGCTGTGAGACGCGGGTTCAGCCGAGCGCCGCGACGCTGAACCCCGTCGGCGCGAGCGCCGCCAGCCGCTCCCGCAGCAGAGCTCCGACCTCCTCGCGCCGCGCCGCGTCCATCCGCTCGATCGGTCCGGTGACGCTCACCGCGAGCGAGCGCCCGCCGGGGCGCACAAGTGCCACGCCGACGCAGGCGATCCCCGCCTCGTTCTCCTCGATCTCGGAGGCCCAGCCGCGCCGCTGCGCCTCGGCGATGACCTCCGCGAGATGGGCCGAGGTCACCGCGCGGCCGTTGTCGTCCCGTTCGGTGGCTCGGGCGTAGGCCTCCAGGCCCGCGCCGCGGACGCCGTCGGCTGTGAGGATCGCCCGGCCCATCGCGGTGCGGGCCGCGGGGGCCCGGCCGCCCACCCGTGACCACACCCGCAGGGCTCGCTCGGGCTCGACCTTGTCGAGGTAGAGCACGTGCGGACCGTCCAGCCGGCCCAGGTGCACCAGCTCCTGGACCTCCTGCGAGATCGCGGCCAGAGCCGGCGCCATCAGGACGGGGAGGTTCTCCTCCCGCTCGAAGCCGCTCGCGAGCAGCCGGGAGCGCGGCACCCAGGCGGTAGGTCTGGCCCGTGACGGCCTGCTCGGCGAAGCCCCGATGCATCAGCGCGCGCAGCGACCGGTGCGCCGACGCCTTGTTCAGGCCGCTCTCGGCGGAGATGTCGCGCAGGGTCATCCCCTCCGGCCCCGCCTCGGCGAGGACCTCGAGCAGGGACAGCGCCTTGTCGACAGCCGCCGACGGGGGAGGGGCCGGGGGAGGGCGTCGTCGTCATGGGGTCCATTCTCTCCGGGGTCGCCCCCGGCGCCTCGACGTCGAGAGCTGGATCCTCGAGAGTCGTTGCCGACGGGGTCCCGCGCTGTCCATGCGTGTCACGCATGATGAAGCTAGCGTTTCGAAGAGTGGAACGCAAAGCAGTGGAGCCACGCTGACAACTGCGTCGGGCCGGTGCGAAGCCGTTGCATCCCCAATGACCGCATCAACTAGCTGTCGGTTCCGGACGTCGTCTACTGATCGAGGACGCATTTCCTCCACGGACACGAACATCGCGATGCTGCGACTCATGGGCGGTTCGGGCGCGCCGATGCGACAGGGCGAGGTCTGCACGGCGATCCAGTCCGGGATCCTCGAGGGCGGCGAGAACAACGAGTCCATCTACGCGAACCTCTCGCACGACGAGGTCGCGCCGTACTACTCGTGCACACCGCACCTGATGTTCCTTGACTACCTCATCTCCAGCCCGGGAACGCTCGACCGGAGGAGTCGCAGTGCCGCGACTTCCTCGAGCAGGATATCCTCCCCACCACCGAGGAGGAGGGCGAGCTCTGGCGGGGCGGCGGCCGAAGCGCGCTTCTCCGTCTTCTCCGCGCCCGCCCATGCCTCGTCGTACCGAGTGCTACTTCTACTCTGACCTCCCCCAGGAGCCGCCGCCGGCGACGCACCCCAACGCCGCGCTCGACAACGTCGTGCTCACGCCCCATGCCGCCTGGTACACGGAGCAGTCCTATGCCGAGCTCAAGCGACGCACCCTGGAGGGCGTCGCCGACGTGCTCGCCGGACGGAGGCCCAGGAACCTCGTGAACCCCAAGGTCCTCGAGCATCCGCGATTCGCGCGGGTCGACGCGCAGGGCTGATCTCGCCGTGTAGGCGACGGTGCAGAGAGAGGCGCCTCCGCAGATTCCGCGGCGGCGCCTCTTCCTGTGCGCAGCAGGTCAGACGAGGGAGACGATCCCGTAGATGACCAGGACCAGCACGAACCCGGTGAGGGACTCGATGGTCTGCTGCACGGTCCAGGTGCGGAGGGTCGTCTTCACGTCCATCCGAAGGAGCCTGGAGACCAGCCAGAACCCTGAATCGTTGACGTGTCCCGCCAGCACGGAGCCGGCGGCCAGGGCGAGCACGATGCACGCCACCTGCGGCTGACTCAGATCGCTCGCGAGCACTCCGGGCGCGACCAGCGCTGCAGCTGTGGTCAGGGCGACCGTGGCCGATCCCTGGGCGACGCGGATCGCCGCGGCGATGATGTAGGCCGCGAGGATCAGCGGAATGCCGAGCGCCGAGAGCGAGTCGGCGATCGCGTCACCGATCCCGGTGGCTCGCAGCACGCCGCCGAACATGCCTCCCGCGCCGGTGATGAGGATGACCGAGCAGACCGGGCCGAGCGCGTTGTCCAGCGTCCGCTCGATCGCCGTGCCGCTCTTTCCGCGGCGGAAGCCGAGCAGGGCCGTCGTGGCGATGACCGCGATCAGCAGGGCCACCGGGGTCTGGCCGAGCATGCGCAGAGCCTCGACCCAGCCGGCCTCGGCATCCACCACGCCGGCGGTGCCCAGGGCGTCCAGGCCGGTGTTGAGGAGGATCAGGAAGAGCGGGAGCAAAGCAGGAGGAACACCACGGTCCCCGGTCCCGGGGGATTCTCGATCTCCTCCTCCTCGCCGGTCAGCTCGCCGAACACTGCATCCGGGACGTCCACGAAGAAGCGCCTGGCGGCGACCTTGCCCCAGAGATGGCCGGAGACCCACCAGATCGGGAACACGACCAGGAGGCCGAGCAGCAAGCACGTACCCGAGGTTCGCCTCGACGAACTCCGTCGCGGCGACAGGGCCCGGGTGCGGCGGCAGGAACACGTGCATGGTGGACAGCGCGCGCCGCGACCGGAAGTCCGACGGCGATCAGGTTCATCCCGAGCCGCCGCGCGACGGCGTAGACGATCGGGATCATCAGCACGAAACCGGCATCCATGAAGATGGGGAAGCCGATGAACAGCGAGGCGACACCGAGGGCGAAGGGAGCGCGGTGCTCGCCGAAGACGTCGATCATCTTCTCGGCGAGGGCCCGTGCTCCCCCTGAGGTCTCCACGAGCGCACCGAGCATCGCTCCGATCGCCACGAGGAGCGCGACGTTCCCGAGTGTGCTCCCGAAGCCGGAGACGAGCGTGTCCACGACGTTGCCGACGGGTATGCCGGTCGCGAGCGCGGTCAGGAGGCTGACGATGATGAGCGCCAGGAAGGCATGCACCTTGAAGCGCATCACCATCAGCAGAAGCAGGAGGACGGCGACGACTGCGACGCCGATGAGGCCGCCGGTGCCGAGCCAGCTCTCCCAGCCGGTCTCTTCTATCCACTCCATCGTGGTTCCTTTCTGTCGGGCAGGACAGAAGCGCCTGCCCAGGTGGGATGGGGAGGTCGGTCAGGCGATGTGGGAGCCGCCGTTGACGTCGTAGGTCACGCCGGTGAGATAGCCGCCCTCGCGACCGAGGAGGAAGTTGATGACGCCGGCGACGTCGTCGACGGTGCCGACTCGTCCCACAGGGAGCTCCTTCAGGAGGAACTCCTTGCGCTCGTCGGTCAGTCGGCCGCCCATGATGTCGGTGTCGATCGAGCCGGGGGAGACGGTGTTGGCCGTGATCCCGTAGGGGCCGAGCTCCCGCGCGAGGGTCTTGGCGATCCCCATGAGTGCCGCCTTGGACCCGGAGTACGCCGCACGGCCGTACACCCCGCCGCCTCGCTGCGCAGAGGCGCTCGCGATGTTCACGATACGACCGAGGGAATGCTCCACCATGATCGGAGCGACGGCGCGGGTCACGTAGAAGGTGCCGTTGACGTTGATGTCGATGACCCGCTTCCACTCCTCCGAGGTGACCTCGAGGAACGGGACGGGCGAGGAGACTCCCGCGTTGTTCACGAGGCCGACGATCTGCGGGAGCTCGGCCTCGATGCGGGAGACGGCCTCGCCCACCGCCTTCTCGTCGCTGATGTCGACCCCGAGGCCGAGGGTGGGAACGCCGTCTTTGCTCGGCGACCTCCGCCGCGACGCCCTCGCTGGCCGCCTGGTCGAGATCGATCACCGCGACGGCCCAGCCGTCCTTTGCGAGTCGATGTGCGGTCGCGCGGCCGATGCCGCGCGGGGACGCGGCCCCGGTGACGATCGCCGTGGGGGTGGTGGGGAAATCAGATGCCGGGTAGGGCGTCAGCGCCATCGGGTCGCCTCCTTGCAGTGGGACGTCTAGCCGGTCCCGATAGTACACAATATATAATTGGTACGGGAGTGGCCCGCATCGATCGATGAAGAGGTGTGAATGTCATGGACGGCACGACAGCGGTCCTCGGGCTCGGTCCGATGGGCGCACCGATCGCTCGGAACCTGCTGCGCGCAGGGATCCCGCTCCAGGTGTGGAACAGGACTCGCGAGATCGCTCTGCCGTTCGCGGACGAGGGCGCCGAGGTCCGCGACCAACTGGCCGGGATCGACGCGGCCGTGATCCTGTCGGTCCTCCCCGATGTGCCCCATCTGCGCGGGAACCTCACCGAGGAGGTCCTGGAGGCATGGAGTCGAGTCCGCCCGCTCCTGGTGGTCATGTCGACGACGTCGCCTGCGCAGGTGGAGGAGCTCGCCTTCGACCTCGCGCCGTGGGGCATCCGCGTGGCCGACGCACCGATGTCCGGTGGGGATCGCGGGGCGCGGGAGGCGAACCTCAGCCTCATGGTCGGTGCCGAGGAGCGGGACTTCGTCGAGCTCGAACCCGTTCTGCGAGCGCTCGGCCGCACGGTCGTCCGCTTCGGGGGTCCGGGCACCGGGTCGCTGGTGAAGCTCGCGAACCAGGTCGTCGTGGCCGGAACGCTCAGCGCGATCGGCGAGGCCATCGCCCTGGCGGAGCGGGCAGAGGTGGACCCGAGGTCGCTCGTGGAGGTGTTCGAGGGAGGACTCGCCTCCAGCGCAGTGCTCTCCCTGAAGAAGGAGAAGGCGCTCAACGGCGACTACAGCCTGGGCGGGAGCGCCGCCAATCAGCTCAAGGATCTCGTCTACGCCTCCGATGCCGCTGAGCGGCTCGAGGCACACGCTCCGCTGACGCGCATGTCGCAGGGAGTCTTCGACGAGATCGTGCAGTCCGGAGAAGGGGAGCAGGACCACAGCGTCGTGCTCGAGCATTTTCGCCGAGGCGCAGGCCGGCGCAGCAGAGCATCAGCTGTCGCCGAAGACGAGGAGAATCATGGTGGATGAGACAGTCGCGCGAGTCCCGCTGACCGACGCCGTCCACGATCGACTCCTGGAGATGATCATGGACGGGTCCCTCGCCCCCGGGGCGCCGCTTCGCGTCCAGGCCCTGGCGGCACGCCTCGGCGTGAGCCAGACCCCGATCAGGGAATCCCTCGGTCGACTGGCCGGATCTCAGCTGGTGGTCCGGGCGCCGATGCGCGGCTACGCGGTCGCGCCCCTCCTCTCCGACAAGGAGGTCGTCGAGCTCATGCATGCGCGGTCGCTCCTCGAATCGGAGATCGCCGCCCAGGCCGCAGGCGCAGAGGGGCTCGACGACGCCCTTCGGGAGAACCTGGAGCGCTCGCGCCGAGTGGAGGTCGGGCCGGCCTACGAGCACTATCGCGAGTACCTGGAGCTGAGCGCCGAGTTCCACACCCTCATCGGGCAGGCGTGCGAGAACAGGTTCCTCCGCTCCGCGCTGGATTCGCTGCCCGTCCACGTGCGGCGCTTCCGTCTCTTCGGCCCCGAGGGTGTCGATGACGTCCAGGTGTCCCTCGCCGAACACGACGCGGTGCGGCGCGCGCTCGCCACCGGCGACCCGGAGAGCGCCCGGCGCGCTGTGGAGGAGCACATCCGAGGAGTCGAGGCGAGGTCGAGACACTCCCTCGAGCGCTGACCGGCGCACAGGATCCGGCGTGGAGTCCTCGCGCCGCCCCGCTCACCGCGAGACCGGATCCGCCTCCCCGCCGTGCAGGAACGCCTCCAGCGCCGCGCCGTCGGGCGCGCCTTCCCAGTCCCCGGGAGCGGTGCAGGCCAGCGCCCCGCAGGCGTTCGCGCGCTCGAGCCGGGCCGCCACGTCCCGCCCGTCCAGCCGCGCGCTGAGATAGCCGGCGACGAAGGCGTCCCCGGCCCCGACCGTGTCGACCACGTCCACGCGATGCCCGGCCGCCTCGTGCAGCTGAGCGTCCACGAGCGCGGCCGCGCCGTCGGGGCCGAGCTTCGCGACCACCTCGCGGCCGGGCCGGGCGAGCGCGGTCAGGAGCGCGCGGGCATCGTTGCCGTCGATCTGCGGGGCCAGCGGCGCGAGCTCCTCGGTGCCGCCGAAGAGGACGTCCACGTGCTCGAGCACGTCCTCGAGAAGCTCGGCGAGATGCTCGGCGGAGCCCAGGCGGGAGCGGTGGTTCACGTCGAGGCTCACCGTGGTGCCCGCCGCGACCGCGCGCTCCACGGCGACGCGCACGGCCTCCCGTGCGGAGGGGGACAGCAGCGGGGTGATGCCGCTGACGTGCAGGATCTCCGCCTCCTCGATCAGCCCGTCGGGAAGATCCGCGGGGGAGAGGGCGGAGGCCGCGGAGCCGGCGCGGTAGTAGTCCACGCGCGTGGTCGTGCCCGTCGGGCGGGACTTCAGCATCAGCCCCGTCGGCCGCTCGGGATCCACGGCGCGGCCGCACCTCGACGCCCTCGCCCCGGATCTCCCGCACCACCCGCGTGCCCAGCGGATCGGCGCCGACCCGGCTGATCCAGGCGGCCTGCACCCCCAGTCGCTGCAGTCCGATGGCGAGGTTCGACTCGGCGCCGCCCAGGGAGATGTCGACCGACGGGAGGTGCGCGAGCGAGCCGATCATGCCGCTGCGCAGCGGCGCCATGGTCTCGCCGACGGTCACCACACGGGCGCGTGCGCTCATGCCCCGGCCTCTCGCGTGGTCACGGCGACGAACTGCGCCGCCCGCTCCGCGAGCGCCTCGAGGCTCCCGCCGGAGAGCGCATCGCCCAGCAGCGGTCCGCCGACGGAGACCGCGTCGGCCCCGGCGCGCGACCAGGCCTGCGCGGCCTCGAGGTCCACGCCGCCCGAGGGCACCACGCGGATCCCCGGAAAGGGGCCGCGCAGGTCCTTCACGTAGCCGGGCCCCACGACCGAGGCGGGGAACACCTTCACCGCCGCCGCCCCCGCGGCCCAGCCCGCGTGCGGCTCGGACGGGGTCAGCCCGCCGGGCACGATCGCGATGCCGGCCTCGGCGGCCGCCTCGAGCAGGTCCGCACGGGTGATCGGGGTGACGATGTAGTGCGCGCCCTGCCGCACGGCCGTGGCCAGGTCCGACGGGTCCGTGACGGTGCCGATCCCGATGTCCATCCGGTCCCCGAAGCGCTCGAGCGGCTCCGGCGGCGCCTCGAGCGTGCCGGGCGTGGACAGCGTCAGCTCGACGGAGCGGATGCCGGCGCCTGCGAGGGTCTCGAGCACAGGGGCGTACTGGTCCGCCTCACGTCCCCGGATCACGACGATCAGACGGGCGGCGGCGGTGCGCTCGGGGAGCGGGGGACGGGCGGTGTCGGTCATGCGGGTCTCCTGGGAGGTCGGGCGGGCGGCGGACGGGCTCAAAGGGCCAGCAAGCACCTTGGCGGAGCGGGAGGCGTCCCGCGCGGTGGCGAACGCCTCCTCCGCCTTCTCGAGCGGGACCGTCTGGGAGACCACGGCGTCGAAGCGCGCATCGCCCGCGAGCGGCTCGATCGCCTCGTCGATCTCGACGTCGAAGCGCTGGGTGCCGCGCGGCTGGACCTCCTTGGACACGAGCGCGGCGAGGTTCACCGGGATGTCCTTGTCGGGAAGGATCGCGACCTGCACGATGATCCCCGCGGGCCGCACGGCCTGGACCGCGGAGGACAGCGAGACCGGCGCGGCCGAGCACTCGAGGACCACGTCGTAGGAGTTCGCCTCGGGCGTCTCCTCGGTGACCAGGATCGTGCGCTCCGCTCCGAGGGCGGCGGCGCGCTCGAGCGGCTCCGGGCGCACGTCGGTGACGTGCACAGAGGCGGCGCCGCGGTGCAGCAGCGAGGCGACGGCGAGAAGGCCGATCGGCCCCGCGCCCAGCACGAGGCAGTCCTTGCCCGCCACGTCGCCGGCGATCGTGACCGCGTGCAGGGAGACGGCCAGCGGCTCGGCCAGCGCACCCCGCTCCAGCGGCGCGACTCCGGCGAAGACGCGCAGGTTCGCGCGGTCGATCACGAGGTATTCGGCGGCGGCGCCCTGGCGGTGCGGGCTCACCGAGGCGCCGCCCAGGTAGTCGCCGCCCGGCCACAGGTGGGGGCGGTCCTCGATGCCGGGGGCGCTGGTGCCGTAGCGGGCGGGGTGCACGGTGACGGGGGTGCCCGGGGCGAGCTCGCCGCTGGGGTCCAGGTCCACCACGGCCGAGAGCTCGTGGCCCGGGATCAGCGGCTCCGTGATGACAAAGGCGCCGTTCGCGCCGTTGTAGTAGTAGTGCAGGTCGGAGCCGCAGATGCCGACGTAGGCGACCTTCAGCCGCACCTGCCCCTCCTCGGGCTCGACGGTCGGGACGTCCTCGAGGCGGGCGTCCTCGGCGGCATGGATGAACAGGGCCTTCATCAGCGGTTCTCCTTCAGGGATGCGTCCAGGGCCTCGGCGGCCGCGGCGCGCGGACCCGAGGTGACGAGGGTGGTCAGCGCGCACCGACCAGGTCGGCGAACTCCTCGCGGGCAGCGAGCTCCTCGGTGAGGCGACCGCTCTCGAGCAGGATCCTCGCATGCTCCGACGGGGAGGTCGCCCGGGCGGCGACCTCCTGCAGACGGGCCTGCGCGGGGTCGGTCATCGCGCGCGCCTGCTCGCCCGGGTCGAACCCGCGCGGCGGGACGACGCAGGCGAACCAGGCGGCGACAGTGAGGGCGAGCGGCGCGGGCGTGCGGCCGGCCTCGAGATGGTGCAGGGCCGGGACGGGGATCCGCCGCGGCGACCGCATCGACCCGTCGGAGCCGACCTGGCGGGTGCGGTGGCCGAGGTCGTGGTTGTGCCAGCGGTGCGCGAGGTCCTCGAGATAGGCGTCGGGGTCGAAGCCCGCGGGCAGGTCGATCGTGGGCGGCATCTCCTCGCGGATCAGGCGCATCGTCGCCTCCGCGATCCAGTCCTGGTCGAAGGCCTCGGGGATGATGACCCGGCCGTCGAGCGCCCCGAGATACGCGATCAGGGAGTGGGGGCCGTTGAGCAGGCGGAGCTTCACCTGCTCGTAGCGCTCGACCTCGGAGGCGTCGGGCGTGAGGATCGCGCCGCCGCGCTCCCAGGCGGGGCGTCCCGCGGCGAAGTCGTCCTCGACCACCCACATCGAGAACCGCTCGGCGCGCACCGGGGCCTCGTCCCGCACGCCCAGCGCGCGGTGACCTCGTCGCTCGTCGCCGCGGTGGTGGCCGGGACGATCCGGTCCACCATCGCGTCGGGGAAGGAGACCTGCTCCCGCACGAAGCGCAAGACGTCCTCGGGGGCGCTCGAGAGCTCGAGGAACTCCTCCACCATCCGCCGCGCGGTGCGACCGGCGGCGGAGACGTTGTCGCAGGGCGCACGGTGAACGGCTCCCCGCCCTCTGCGCGGGCGGCGAGGCCCCGGGCGAGCAGGCCGATCACGGTGCGCGGCGTGCCGGCGCCCTCGAGGTCGGCGCGCAGGGCAGGGTCGTCCGCGTCCAGCCGGCCGGTGCGCGGGGAGACGTAGTAGCCGCCCTCGGAGACGGTGAGGGTCAGCAGGCGGCGCCGCGGGTCCGCGATCTCGCGCACCACCCGGTCCGGCTCCTCGGTCATCACGCCGAACCCGCGGTGCACGTCCACCAGGTCCGCGCGGGTGCCCGCGTCGGACATCTCGAGGACGGAGTAGATCCCGTCCTGCCTGGCCATCGGCTCGATCACCGAGCGCGAGCGGTTCGCGAAGCCGATGATGCCCCAGTCGCCCTCCTCCGCGGCGAGGGCGCGGGCGGTGTGCACGGCGGCGTGCGCGCGATGGAAGGCGCCGAGGCCCAGATGGATGATGCCGGCACGCGCCGGGTCCAGCGGGGCGGAGGCCCCGAGTCGCGGCAGGCCGCCGAGGCGGGAGCGGTCGAGCCGGGGTGCGGGGGCGACGTCGGACACGGGACCTCCTGGTCGATGCGAGATCGCGGGGACGCCGCGATGCGATGTCCCGAGGGCGGCGCGGGTCGCTGCTCGAGCATCGCACCCCGTCGTGCGTTTTGCATAGCAGAACGCATGTTTCGGAACACGCAACAGCTTAGCAAGGCGGGCGTCCGACGGGAATCTCCGCGGCCGACGGCCCGACGAGCGGGCCCCGGGACGTCTCCTCGCATCCCGGGGCCCCGACCGTCGGCCGACCCGCTCGCCGGCCGGGCCGCCGGCTGTCAGACCTCGTCGCCGGCGGTGATCGCCTCGGCCTCCTCGGCGGCGCTCAGATGGTGCTCCTGGCCGACCGCGGCGAGGTGCCGTCGGCCGATCGTCAGCATGGCCATGCTGAGCGCGAGGGCGAGCGCCGCGAGCAGGTAGGGGGCGCCGGCGGTGGTCGCCGCCGCGAGAGGGGCCCGCCACGGCCGGCGCGATCGCGCCGCCCAGGAAGCGCACGCCCGAGTACGCCGAGCTCGCCACGCCGCGCGGCAGGTCGGTGGCCTCCATGACCGTCTCGGTCAGCGCCGTGTTCATGATGCCCAGCAGCGACCCGCCGATCACGATCAGCACGATCATCGCGGCCATCGAGGTGTGCACCAGGGCGAGCACCGCCATCAGCACGGTGAGCAGGCCGAGCGTGGTCAGCGGCGTCGGGATCAGGCCCAGGCGGCGCGTCAGCACGGGCGCGGCGAACACCGAGGTGATCGCGAGCGCGAGGCCCCAGCCGAAGAACACCCCGCCGATGCCCATCGCGCCGAACTCCATGCCGTGCGCGGCCGCGGCGGCCTCGAGCGGGAAGGGGGAGTAGGCCAGCAGTGTGAAGAAGCCGAAGTTGTAGAAGATCGCGGTCAGCGCCAGGGTGCGCGGCGCCGGGTTCCCCAGTGCCCGCAGGGCCGCGAGCGGCGAGACGTGCGCGGGCTTCGCCTCGCGCCGCAGCGCACCGCGATCGCAAGCGCGCCGATGCCCATCAGCACCGCGGTGCCGGCGAAGGGGGCGCGCCAGGAGACGGAGCCGAGCAGGCCGCCGAGGAGCGGCCCGAGCGCCATGCCGATCCCGAGCGCGGTCTCGTAGAGGATGATCGCGCCGCCGCTCGGGCCCGCGGTCGCGCCGACGATCGCGGCGAGCGCGGTCGAGATGAACAGGGCGTTGCCGAGGCCCCAGCCCGCCCGCAGGCCGATGATCTCGTTGACGGACCCGGCGCCGGAGGCGAGCGCAGCGAAGAGCACCACGAGCACGAGGCCGATCATCAGCGTGCGCTTCACACCGACGGCGGAAGCGAACCAGCTGGTGAAGAACATCGCGATCGCGGTGATGAAGAGATAGCTGGTGAACAGCAAGCATCGCCTGCGAGGGGGAGGCGTCCAGCCGCTCGCTGATCGCGGGGAGGATCGGGTCCACCAGGCCGATGCCCATGAAGGACACGGTCGCGGCGAAGGCGATCGCCCACACCGCGCGCGGCTGGTGGAAGGCGTCGCGCAGGGTGGGCGCGGAGGAGCTTGCGCCCGTGGAGGGGGATGTCGAGGGATCAGTGTCCGTCGAGGTCATGCGGTGCTTCTTCCGGGGGAGAGGAGGGATGGTCGGTGACGCGGCCGGTCCGCCCGAGGGGCGTCGCCGACGGGTCAGCGGTCGTGGGACTCGAGGAGGTCCGCGAGGATCTCGGAGGCGCGGGCGAGGGTCGCGAGATCCTCGGTCGCCAGGGGCTCGAGGAGGGAGCCGACGCCGGTGGCGAGTCGCCCGCGCCAGGCGGCCAGGCGCGCGGAGCCGGCCTCGGTGGTGCTGACCAGCGAGGAGCGGGAGTCGGTCGGGTCCGCCTCGCGGCGCACCAGCCCCTCCTCCTCGAGCCGCTTGATCACAGTGGTGGCCGTCGGGCGGGAGACCCGCTCGCGCTCGGCGATCTCGCTCAGGCGCGGCGGCCCGAGACGCTCGATCGTCGCCACCACCCGCCAGGACACCGTGCCGACGCCGACGTCCGAGCGCCGCGCGGCGAGCCGGGCGAACTGGGCGCACACGAGCGCGAGGTGCCGCGGGAGCTCCTCGAGCGCGGGGTCGGCGGCCGACGGGTCCTGGTGGGGCGGCGGTGTTCTGGTCACGGCGACCGATAGTAGTTCGCATTGCTAACTATTGCAAGGGGTGCGAGTGCGTCGCCCGCCGCCGCCTCGGGATCCCGCGTCGTCTCACCTGCCGGTGCGACCGTTCCTCCACAACGGTCATCGATCCACTTCTGCGCAGGTGACGGTGCAATCCGGGTCCGCGTCGACTGGACTGGGGAGCCGCACTCCTGTCACTCGGTCGGAGGACGTCATGACGCTCATCGCCCCACCACCCGCACCCGGCCCCGAGCCCGACCCGTCGGCGTCCGGCCCTGACGCCGACCTGCCCACACACGGGCTCGACGCCGCCCCGCCCGCACTCGGCTCTCGCCGCCCCGCCGGCGCGGCTCGACCGTGAGGACGCCGAGCGGCTCGGCCTGCGAATCCAGCACCAGGCCGCGGTGATCGCCCAGGCCACGTGTGAGTTCCTGTTGATGCTCGCGGAGTTCGACGCCCGCGAGGGGGTGCGGTTCTACGAGGGCCTGAAATCGACCGCGCACTGGCTCGGCTGGGCCTGCTCGATGGCCGCAGGCACTGCGAGGGAGCACCTCCGCGTCGCCCGCGCCCTGCCGGAGCCGCCGCTCACCGTCGCCGAGTTCGGTGCCGGCCGGCTCTCCTATTCCAAGGTCCGCGAGATCACCCGCGTCGTGGGCCGCGTCGAGGAGGAGGTCCTGGTCGAGATGGCCCGCGCGATGACCGCCGCCCAGCTCTCCCGCACCATCTCCTCCTTCCGGGCGGTCGACGGTTCCCGGCTCGACCAGGAGTCGCGTCGTGAGGCGCGCTGGCACGTGCGGGAGGACGGCATGGTCGAGATCCGCGCAGTGTCGCCCGCGGAGACCGGTGCCGAGCCGCTCACTGCCCTGGATCTCGCGCTGGGCCGCGACGGCACGAGTCCGCCCACGAGCACGGCTCTGCCCTCGAGCACAGAACCGGTCGCGATTACCGAGCGCTGCGCCGAGATCACCGCCGAGGCGACTCTCGAACAGCGTCGGGCCGACGCCCTCCACGACATCGCCCGCACCTACCTCGCCGCCGAGCCCGACGACCGCTCCGGCGAGGACCGCCACCTCGTGGTCGTGCAGGTCAGCGCCGAGTCGCTCGTCGAGGACGTTCCCGCGGGAACGCTTCCGCGTCGCGGCGTCGTCGGCGGCGGGCCCCTCGAGCACCGCACCGCCGAGCGACTCGCCTGCACCGGGAAGGTCTCGCTCGCCATCTCCGACGTCCACGGGGAGATCCTCCACCTCGGACGCGCCCGGCGCCTCGCCTCCCGGGCCCAGCGTCGCGCCCTGCGGCTCCGCGACGGGACCTGCGTGTTCCCCGGAGCGCCACCAGAGCAAGCACCTGGACGCCCACCACCTCACGCCCTGGTCAGAAGGGGGACCGACGGATCTTGACGAGCTCGCGCTGCTGTGTCGGCGCCACCACGTGATGGTCCACGAGGGCGGGTCGCGGCTGGTCCATAGCCGGTCCGCGTCCTCGGGCAGCAGGGCTCAGCCGGCGGCGTCCCGGGAGCTCGCTCCGTCAGCAGTCTCATCGGCGGCCGCGTCGACGGGCGCAACGGCGGCCCCGTCGGCCTGGACGCCGCGCTTCCAGGTGCTCGACGAGGCCGGCCGCCCGGTCCAGGCACGATGGCCCGCGATGCTCGAGCGGCTGATCCTCCGCCCGGATGTGCCGACGGACGACACGGCACCCTGCACCGAGGGAGGAGCCGGAGCGGCGGCGGCTGACGAGGCCGAGGGTGACGGTCCGGTCGGCGAGGATCACTCCACGACGGCTGGCAGAGCTCCCGGCACGCCAGACGGCCAAGACCCCGAACGGATCGCCGCCACCACGGGCGGGGAGGGCTTCCGCCTCGCCGACTGCGTGCAGGCGCTGTGCGAGAGCGTGCTGGTCAGGGCGGCGTGAGCACCCCGAGCATGACGGAGGGGCCTGACGCGCGTGTGCGCATCAGGCCCCTCGTGTCGGACTCGACGAGACGTCGGGCTCAACGGCCCGTGAGCTCCTTCGCCGCCTCCTGGGCCTTGAGCGCCAGCTCGACGGCCTTGAAGGCGTGCTCCTGGGTCATCGCGTTCTCGGTGCGGTGACGACGTCGAGCACCAGCTCGCCGAAGAAGGGGTAGCCGACGTTCCCGTCGGCCTCGAGGCGGTGCTCGCCCTCGGAGTCCACCAGGATGACCTGGTTGGGGCCGTTGTCGGTGGTGACGTCGACGTACTTGCGCGACTCGAGGTAGCCCTCGGTGCCGACCACGAAGGTGCGCCCGTCGCCCCAGGTGCGCAGGCCCGACGGGGTGAACCAGTCCACGCGGACGAAGCCCGTCGCCCCGGAGGAGAGCGCGACGTGCGCGTCGCCGAAGTCGTCGAGCTCGGGATGCTCGGGGTGGCCGAAGTTGCCGATCGAGGAGGAGAGGATCTCCGCGTCCTCGGAGCCGGTGAAGGTGAGCATCTGCTCGAAGTTGTGCGAGCCGATGTCGGTGAGGATGCCGCCGTAGCGGGCCCGCTCGAAGAACCAGTCGGGACGGGTCGAGGGATCGCCCAAGCGGTGCGGGCCCATGCCGGTGACCTGCAGGACCTTGCCGATCGCACCCTTCTGGATGAGCTGGGTGGCGAGCACCGCGGCCTCCACGTGGATGCGCTCGGAGTAGTAGACCATGTACTTCTTCCCGGTCCGCGCGACGGCCGCCTTCGCCTCGGCGAGTCGCTCGAGGGAGATCAGCGGGGTCTTGTCCGTGAAGTAGTCCTTGCCGGCCTCCATCACGCGGATGCCGAGCGGGGCCCGGTCCACGGGGACGGCCGCCGCGGCGACCAGATGCACCTCCGGATCGGCGAGCACCTCCTCCTCGCTCGAGGCGATGGTGACCTCGGGGAACTGCTCCTTGAACGCGGCGGCACGCTCGGGCCGCGGATCGAACACCCACTTCAGCGTGCCGCCCGCGCCGAGCAGGCCCTGGGTCATGCCGCCGATGTGGCCGTGGTCGAGATGCATCGCGGCGAACACGAACTCGCCGGGCTCGACCACCGGCTTCGGCATCGCGGCGGGGGCGTAGTTCGCGCCTTCGGAGACGGCCATCGACAGTCCTTTCGGTCGAGAGTGCGGGCTGGGCCCCGGTCGTGGTCGCCATCAGTGTCGTGCATCACGAGGTGCGATGGCGCGGAGTGCCGGGGGTTGCCAGGCGCGCGAGGCGACGCCGCCCCGCGGGCCGCGACCTCCGTCGGCCCTCCTTCCGGCGTGACCTCGGACAACCCCGGCTCGTCCGTCACGGCCGACGGGCCTATCGTGGACCTGAACCCACACTGCGGTGCCCGTGCACGAGCGCGCCCGTCCCGCTCGAGGGCGGGCCCGGGAAGGACCCCCGTGATCGACGCCCTCGCGAACAGCCCCCTGCTCACGCTGTTCCTGGTCGTCGCGACCGGTGCCGTGCTCGGCGCGATCCCGTTCGGCCGGATGCGCTTCGGCGCCGCGGGCGCCCTGTTCACGGGCCTGGCACTGTCCGCGCTCGCCCCGCGGCTCGGCGACGGCATGCAGATCGTGCAGACCCTCGGGCTCGCGCTGTTCGTCTACACCGTCGGCATCTCCGCCGGCGCCACCTTCTTCGCCACCCTGAACAAGCAGCCGCCGGCTGCTCGGGGCCGCGACCGTCGCCACCGTCGTCGCCGCGATCGCGACGATCCTGCTCGGCGGCGTGCTCGGGATCGAGAAGGACCTGGGGCTGGGCCTGTTCACCGGCGCGCTCACCGCCGCGCCCGCGCTCGACGCCGCCTCGCGCCTGACCGGCACGACGGGCCCGTCCGTCGGCTACTCCTTCGGCTACCCGATCGGCGTGATCGTCGGGATCGCGATGGTCTCCGTGGTCGTGGGCCGCGCCTGGCCGGGTAGGCGCGACACCCCCGCGCTCGCCGGGACCAGCCTCACCTCCACCACCGTGCGCGTCCACCGCGACGTGAACCTGCGCGACGTGCCGCAGTGGTACGAGCAGCGGGTCCGCTTCTCCTACCTGCGCCGCGACGGGAAGGTGCGCGTGATCGTGCCCGGCGAGGACCTGCTGGCCGGGGACGAGGTGGTCGCCGTCGGGATGCCCGAGGTGGTCGAGGAGGTCGTCGCCGAGCTCGGCGAGCGCTCGGACCGGCACATCGCCCACGACCGCTCCCTGGTCGAGTTCACGCGCATGACCGTCTCGAACCCGGACCTCGCCTCCCGCTCCATCGCCGAGCTGAACCTGCCCGTCCGCTTCGGCGCCGTGGTCACCCGGGTGCGGCGCGGCGACCTCGAGCCGCTCGCTCGCGACGACCTGATCCTCGAGCCGGGGGACCGCATCGCCGTGGTCGTGGACCGCGGCGAGCTCGACGCCGTGCACCGCTTCCTCGGCGACTCGGACCGCAAGGCCAGCGAGCTCGACGTGCTCTCCCTCGGCCTCGGGCTCATGCTCGGCGTCGCGCTCGGCATGATCACCGTGCCGCTCCCCGGCGGGGGCGCCTTCGCCCTCGGCCCGGCGGCCGGCCCGCTGATCGTCGGCATGGCGCTCGGCGCGGCGCGCCGCACCGGCCCGATCGTCTGGTCCCTGCCCGCCGGCGCGAACACGACCGTGCGCCAGCTCGGGTCGCTGCTGTTCCTCGCCGCGCTCGGCCTCACCGCCGGGCCCGAGGTCGCCTCCGTCCTCGCCTCCCCGACGGCCTGGCGCGCCGCGGCGCTCTCCGTGGTCGTCGCGGGCGTCAGCGCGTGGTGCCGCTGCTGGCCGCCCGCTGGGTGCTGGACCTCTCCGCCGCCCGCGCCGCCGGCGCGGTGGCCGGCTTCCTCGGACAGCCCGCGGTGCTGGACGCCGCGAACTCCCGGAAGGCCGACGAACGGATCGAGACCGCCTACGCCACCCTCTTCGCCTTCTCGATGGTGGTGAAGATCCTGCTGGTCCCGGTGATCTGGAACGTGTGACATAGCGTTCGCCCATGGAGCTGTTCACCACGACCTGGTCCGCGCGCGCGTCGCGCGGTCGGCGACCTGCCGGCGGGCGCCTTCGATCTTCCCTCGGGATGCCGTGGCTGGCTGGTGCGCGACCTCGCCTCTCATCTCGTGATCGACGCGCAGGACGTGCTGATCACGCTGGCGACCCCCGCCGAGGACGCCCCGACGGCGGA
This sequence comes from Brachybacterium sp. GPGPB12, assembly GCF_038396325.1. NCBI lineage: Bacteria > Bacillati > Actinomycetota > Actinomycetes > Micrococcales > Dermabacteraceae > Brachybacterium > Brachybacterium sp. GPGPB12. The sequence continues at coordinate 2,574,257 of NZ_CP149573.1, forward strand.
CGCGCTGAGCTACTGGACCCCGACTCCCACCCCGCCCGACCGCACCGACCCGCACGACGCCCTCACCGTGCGCCTCGCCGCCGCGTACGAGGACCCGGACCTGCTGAAGGGCCACCTCGAGGACCTCGGCGGCGCCGCCGAGCGCGCCGCGCCGCTCGCCGAGCCGGACCTGCCCGTCGCCATCCAGGGCATGAGCCTGACCGTGCGGGACTTTCTGCACGCCTACGTGCTCGAGTGGACGTCGCATCATCTCGACCTCGTCGCCCACCTCGACCCCGAGGACGCCCCCGCCCCTCCGCCCGTCGAGGGCCTAGCTGAGGCCCGCGACATGGTCGAGCGCCGACTGCGGGCGCGCCTGCCTGCGGGATGGGCCGACGCCGACGCGCGCGCCTGGCGACTGGGCGCGAGACGCTCACCGATGCGCGGCGGGCCGAGCTCTGCGAGCTCGGCCCGCGCGGGGAGATCGCCGCTGTCCTTCGGGTGAGCGGCCCCGTCGTCAGCCGGCGACCACCGCGCCGTCGGCCGCGGTCAGCGGCACCGCCGCCGGACGCTCGACGGTGCTCGCGATCTCTACGCGCGCCCCGCCGTGAGCGGCCTCGAGCACCCCGTTCATCACCTCGAGCACGTGCTGGCCGAGCTCGCCGGAGGCCCGCAGGTCCGCGCCGCGCACGGCCATGTCCTGCGACCCGATCCCGCGACCGGCCTGCTCGAACCCGCCGGTCACGGGCAGGGTCTCCCAGCCCTCGCCGCCGAGCGGGTGCAGGCGCACGTCCCCGTCGAAGCGGTTCGGATCCGGGACGGCGAGGGACCCGGCCGTGCCGTGGATCTCGATCGGGTGGGCGGCGGTCGCCACCGCGTCGAAACTCATCACGAGCGTGGACAGCACCCCCGACTCGTGCACCAGCACCCCGGTGACATGCGTGTCCGTGGTGACGGGGATGGTCTCGCCCTCGCGGGGCCCGGAGCCGATCGTGCGCTCGGTGCGCGACCGGCTCGCCGCACCGATCACGGCCTCGACCGGGCCCAGCAGCGTGACCAGGGCGTGGATGTAGTACGGGCCCATGTCCAGCGGCGGGCCGCCGCCGGGGACGTAGTAGAAGTCCGGTCGCGGATGCCAGCGCTCATGGCCCGGCGTGACCATCGTGGCGGTCGCCGCGATCGGCGTGCCGATCACGCCGTCGTCGATCACCGCGCGGGCGGTCTGCGTGCCGGTGCCGAGCACGGTGTCCGGGGCGGAGCCGGTGAGCACACCCGCCGCAGCGGCCGCGGCGAGCACGCGGGCGCCCTCCTCGGTGGTGACCGCGAAGGGCTTCTCCGAGTAGACGTTCTTGCCCGCGGCGATCGCGCGCAGGTCCACCTCGGCGTGCGCGGCGGGGATGGTGAGGTTCAGGACGGTGTCCACCTCGGCGTCGGCGATCAGCTCGTCGACGGTGAGCACCCGCACCCCCTCGCGCCCCTCGGCCGCGGCCTCCGCGCGGGAGCGGTCGAGGTCCGCGACGGCGACGAGCCGCACGTCGGGCAGGCGGTCGAAGCTCTCCAGGTACTGGCGCGAGATGACCCCGCGACCGATCATGCCGACCTTCATCGGGTCGCCTCCTTCGCTCGGGTCCTGCCGTGGTCGCCGTAGGGCATGTCGCGCCGCGCGCGGCCCAGAGCAGGCCCCGCTCGACGAGCGTGCGGACGTTCGGGTCCTCGAGCACTTCGACGCGGTGCCCGGGCGTGGTCACGAAGATCCGCCCCTTGCCCCACAGTCGCGTCCACAGCGCCGGGGAGGTGATCTCCCGGTGCCACGGGTCCCAGTCGCGCACCTTCTGGGTGGTGGTGGCGAGGACGTCGCAGTAGTCGTCGGCCAGCACCCAGTACTGCTCGGTGACCAGGTCGAAGTCGCTGATCCCGGCGGTGATCGGGTGGTCCGCCGCCTCCGGGAGCAGGTTCACGGTGTAGGGGACGTAGTTGTCGGCCTGCTCGCCTGTGCGCTCGTCGGGGTGCTTGCCGGGATGGCGACCGAACTGGCCGCCGATGAGGGTGAGGTAGTCGGACTCGCTGCGGTAGCTGTCGGCGATCCCGCCGTGCCAGCCGGCCATGCCGGTGCCGGCCTCGATCGCCGCGCGCGGCCCTCGAACTGGGGCCGCTCGATGGTGCTCATGGTGTTGCACTGGACGATCAGGTCGACCGTGGCCATGTACTCGGCATCGGCGTAGATCGCCGGCGACTCCTCGATGCGGACGCTGAACCCGTTCTCCTCGAGGAAGGGGATGAACAGGTCGGTGGCCTCGACGGGCTGGTGGCCGTCCCAGCCGCCGCGGACGACGAGGGCGACTCGGGTGGGGGCGGTGCTCATGCGGTGGTCTCCTCGGTGGTGGGGTGCTGGGGGCCGACGGCGGTCCAGCGCGAGCCGTCGGCGTCGCTCGCCTCGACGGCGGCGAGGACGCGCTGGACGTGCGCGCCTCGGCGAAGGAGGGCGAGGGGTCGGTGCCCTCGCCGATCGCGCGGACCAGGTCGGCGATCTCGTGGGTGAAGGTGTGCTCGTAGCCGAGGCCGTGGCCGGTGGGCCACCAGGCCGCGGCGTAGGGGTGCTCCGGCTCGGTGGTGAGCACGCGGGTGAAGCCCTGGCGGCCCGCCGGGGCGGTGGCGTCGTAGATCTCCAGCTCGTTCATCCGCTCGAAGTCGAAGGCGACCGAGCCGTTCGCGCCGTTGATCTCCACGCGCATCGCGTTCTTGCGGCCCTGCGCCATGCGGGTCGCCTCGAAGGTGCCGAGCACGCCGCCGGCGAAGCGGGCGGAGAACAGGGCGACGTCGTCGACCGTGACCTGGCCGCGCTCGCCGGAGGCATCGCCCTTCCCGCCGAGGCCCTGCGCGGTTCCGGCCGCGGGACGGGTGGGGACGACGGTGGCGAGGGTGCCGGAGACCTGCTCGATCTGGGTGCCGGTGATCCACTGGGTCAGGTCGATGACGTGCGCGCCGATGTCCCCGAGCGCCCCGGAGCCGGCCTTGTCCTTGTCGAGCCGCCAGGTCATCGGGGCGTCGGCGTCCGAGAGCCAGTCCTGCAGATACTGGGCGCGCACCTGCCGGATCTCGCCGACGAACCCATCGGCCACCAGCTGGCGCGCGTAGGCGAGCGCCGGGGTGCGGCGGTAGGAGAAGCCGCAGATCGAGCGGATCCCTCGGGCCGCGGCGTCGGCCGCCGCGACCGCCATCTCCTCGGACTCCGCGACCGAGTTCGCCAGCGGCTTCTCGCACAGCACGTGCTTGCCCGCCGCGAGCGCCGCGAGCGCGATCTCGTGGTGCGTGTCGCCCGGGGTGCAGATGTCGATGACATGGATCTCGGGGTCCTCGATCAGGTCCTGCCAGCGCGTGGTGTGCCGGGCGAAGCCGTACTGCTCGGCGGCATCGGCGACCGCGGAGGCGGTGCGGCCCGCGATGGTGTGCGCGACCGGGGTGGCCGGCAGGTCGAAGAAGCGGTGCGCGGTGCGCCAGGCGTGGGAGTGGGCGGCGCCCATGAAGCCGTAGCCGATCAGGCCGACGTTCAGGGGGGTCGAGCGGGCAGGCGTCGAGGTCACGAGGGGACGTCTCCTTGCAGTTCGCGAGCGGGGTCGGGGGTCACTTCCCGGAGCCGGCGGTCATGCCGCTGACCAGGTAGCGGCGGCCGAAGGCGTACAGGATCACGATCGGGATCGAGGACAGCACCACGGCGGCCATCACGACCGGGACGTTGGTGGCGTACTCGCCCTGGAAGCTCCACAGTGCCAGCGGCAGGGTGCGCTTGTCCGGGCTCTGAGTGAGGATCAGCGGGAACAGGAAGCCGTTCCAGGACATCAGCGCCTGGTACACCGCGACCGTCACGAGCGCCGGGCGCACGATCGGGAAGGCGAGGCGCCACATCTTCTGCCACTCGGTGGAGCCGTCGACGTCCATCGCCTCGAAGAGCTCCTTGGGCACATCCCGCAGGGAGTTCGAGATGATCAGGATGCTCAGCGGCAGGCCGAAGGCGATCGCCGGGATCATCAGCGCGGCCAGGGAGTCGTACATCCGCATCGAGATGATCATCAGGTAGATCGGCACGATGGTGGCCTGCACGGGGATCGCCAGTCCCAGCAGGAACAGACTCCGCATCGGGCTGAACACCCGGCGGGTCCCGCGCACGAGGGAGTAGCTGGCCATGAAGGCCATCAGGACCAGGGGGATCACGGTGCCCACGGCGACCAGCACGCTGTTGAGCAGGTACTGGGTGAAGTCTGCCTCGAGGACCGCGGTGACGTTCTCGAACGCCAGCGGCAGCGAGGGCGAGCACCGGGTTGGAGCCGAAGTAGGTCGAGATCGACTTGAGGCTGGTGATCAGCACGAAGTAGATCGGGAGCAAGACGAAGGCGAGCCACAGCCAGCCGAAGGCCCCACCTATCCAGTTGCGCTTCATGTCAGGCTCCTTCCATCTGGCTGGCGGCGGAGTCCTTGCCGCCGAGACGCCGCACGCCGAGGGCGAGACCCAGCCCGAGCACCACGAGCATCACGGCGAGAGCGCTCGCGACGCCCATCTCGTTGCCGCGGAAGCCGGTGAGGTACATGTCCAGCGGGAGGATCCGGGTGGCGGCGCCCGGGCCGCCCTGGGTGAGCACGAAGATGATGTCGAAGTAGGTCAGGGCACCCACCACCATCAGGGTCGAGGAGGTGATGAGGGTGTACTTCAGCTGGGGCAGGGTGATCGAGAAGAACTGTCGCACGCGGCCCGCCCCGTCGATCTCCGCCGCCTCGTACATCGAGCGGGGGATCTGCCGCACCGCGCCCTGGTAGATGAGGGTGTGGAAGGGGATGAACTGCCACGCGATGATGAACAGCGGCACCACCCAGACCAGCACGGAGTCGCCCAGCCAGTTCTGCTTGAGCAGCGGCATGTCCAGGCCGTTGGCGAGGCCGAAGTTGGGGTCCAGCAGCGACTTGAAGGTGATCGCGATCGCCGCGGAGGAGAGCAGCAGCGGCAGGAAGTACAGGATCGCGAGCACGTTGCGGTACCGCTGCGGGCCCGCCAGGAAGGCTCCGAGCAGGATGCTCATCGGGGTCTGCAGCGACCAGGTCGCGACGATCATGAGCAGGACCAGCCCGAGGCCGTTCCAGGTGCTGGACCTCCCGAGCGCTTCGATCCAGCTGGTCAGTCCGGTGAACTCGATGGCGCCGATCCCGTTCCAGGTGGTGAAGGAGAGCGCCACGACCCCCACCAGCGGGCGCAGCGCGAACACCGCGAAGAACAGCAGTGCCGGCAGGACGAAGAGGAGGTGGGAGATCTTCACCCGGTCCTCGCGAGGACGACGGACCGACGGGGTCGAGCGCGCCGACTCCGCGCGCTGGACCCCCGCCCCGGTGGCGGGGAGGGCGGACTCCCTGGACAGGGCCGTCATGCTCAGGCCCCCTTGCCGGTGCTCATGTTCTCGGCGAACTGCTCGGCGGTGATCGCGCCGAGGAAGAGCCGCTCGGTGTTCACCAGCAGAGTCTCGGCGTCAGTGGGCTGAAGGGCCTGGTCCCAGGACTGCGTGAAGGCGGGGGCCTCCTGGATCGAGGAGTAGACCCACTGGAGGTACTCGGCGTCCTCGCTCGCGGCGAGGGCCTCGTCCTGGCCGACGATCACGGGGACCGAGCCGGAGGCGATGAGGTCGGTGGCGACCTGGTCGGACATCGCCCCGTCCTTGAGGAACGCCTTGGCCACCTCGACGGACGTGTCGTCCGCCGCCGAGGAGAGCGAGAGGTAGTTGCAGGGGTTGCCGACCAGGTTCTTCAGCTCGCCGGCACCGCCCTCGATCGTGGGGAACGGGCCGAAGCCCAGATTGCCGCTCGGTACGAACTCCCCGCCGCTGGCCTTCATGTCGCCGAAGGTCCAGCCGCCGTGGAGCATGAGGGCGGCCTGGTCGGTCCAGAGCAGGGCCTGGTCCGTGTTGGAGTCGGCGGCCATGGACTCGAAGCCGTCGGCGAAGGCCTTGATCTCGAGCGACTCGTGGACCTTCTCGCCCATCGCGAGGACGGCGTCGTCGAGCCACGCCTCCTTGTCGCCGGCGGCGATCTTCGCGAAGACCTCGGGGCCGCCGACGCGGTCCAGGAGGTACTCGAGCCACATCATCGAGGTCCACCTCGACTGCCCGGCGAGCGAGATCGGCGCGATGCCGGCGGACTTCGCCTTCTCGACCACGCCCAGGAGGTCCTCCCAGGTCTCCGGCGCCTCGGCGCCGATGTCGCCGAGCACCTTCTTGTTGTGGAACAGGATGATGGGCTGAGTGGCGCCCTGGGGGAGGGCGTAGATCTTGTCGTCCACCGTCGCGGCGTCCCAGACGGACTCGACGAATCGGTTCTTGTAGTCCGCCTCCTCGTCCAGCCAGGCGGTGACGTCCAGGACCTGCGACTCCTCGGCGTACGTGCGCAGACCGCCGCCGCCCCAGCCGTAGATGATCGTCGGCGCCTCACCCGCGCCGATCGCGGTGCGGATCTTCTGCTTGTAGGCATCGTTCTGGAAGAACGTGACCTCGACCTGACCTGCATCACTCTCGTTGAAGGCGTCCACGGCGTCGCCGTAGATCGTCTCGTTGGGCTCGCCGGACAGGGCCCAGTAGGAGGCGCTGTCGCCGCCTCCGCCTCCGCCGGTGCCGCCGGGTCCGGAGGTGCCGCAGGCGCCGAGGGTGAGGACGGAGAGCCCGGCGGTGGCGCCGAGCATGCCCCGACGGGTGAGTGAAATGTTTCGCATGACCTGCTCCTGGTGTCGACGTTGACGGGGTCGTGCTCGGCGGGGGCCATGGGGGCGCCGCCGGTAAGTAAGCGCAATTTACCAATCGGGATGGTGTGGGTCAACAGGGTGGCCGGATCGAGACCTGGGTCGGCAGAGATGCTTTGCGACCTGGTGGTATACGGATGTCCGCGGAGATCTGCGGGCGACGGGGTGTGCCATGGCGCGTCGCCCTGACCGCTTGGGGCGGTGATGGTCGTCGGCCGCCGGGGTCGACGGGCGGGCGTGGCGTCGGCGGCAGAAAGTTTCGTTCGCGGGGGGTAGCATGCGCGCCATGGAGAGCACACGGAGGTCGCGCGGGCAGGTCACGCTCGCGCAGGTTGCAGAGGCGGCCGGGGTGTCCCTCGCGACGGCGTCCAAGGCGATGAACGGCCGCGGCACGGTCAGCGCCTCCACCGCCGAACGGGTGGCCGAGGCCGCGCAATCCCTCGGCTATGCGGCCGCGCCTGCGCCGTGCGCGGGGCCGACGTCGGATCGCCCTCCATCTCGAGGTCGCCGACAGTCCCTACGTGATGGGGATTCTGGCCGGGGCGGAGTCCGCGGCGCGAGGTGCCGGCGCGGACCTGCTCGTGATCAGCTCCGAGAAGCAGGGGATCTCCCGGGCCTGGATGGCGCAGGTCGCCGGCGACGGGGTCGAGGGCGTCGTCGCCCTCACCGCCCCGATCGACTCCCGCCACGTGCGCTGGAGCCGGAGCCTGAATCTGCCGCTGATCGTGATCGACCCGATCCTGCGCGAGGCCGAGGTCGACGGGCTTCTCGCCGTCTCCGCCACGAACTGGGAGGGCGGCCGCGGCGCCGTCCAGCACCTGCTCGACCTCGGGCATCGACGGATCGGACTGCTCAACGGCCCCGCCGGCTCCGTCCCGGGGCGCCAGCGCGCCGAGGGCTACCGCAGCGCGATCGCCGCGGCGGGCATCGAGGTCGACGTGCGGCTGATCCACGGCGGCGATTTCAGCGCGGAGCTCGGCGAGGAGGGCGCGGCGCGGATGCTCGCCCTGCCCGACCCGCCGACGGCGCTCTTCGCGGCCTCCGACAACCTCGCCCACGGCGCGATGCGCGCCGCCCGCGCCCGCGGCCTCCAGATCCCCGCGCGGCTCAGCGTCATCGGCTTCGACGACACGATGATCACGCGCTGGACCCAGCCTCAGCTCACCGCCGTCAGCCAGCCGCTGTTCGAGATGGGGCAGGTCGCGGTCGAACGGTCGCTCGCGCCGCTGGACGACCCGCGGCGCTTCGCCCACCCCTTCGAGCCGCGGACGCGTCTGGTGGTGCGGGGGACGACGGCGGGGCCGCCGGATCCCGGCCGGGCCGAGCAGGGCTGAGGCGCGGGCTCAGCGCTCCTTCTCGATCCAGCTCCCCGGCGCATCGAACACCGGCGCGCAGCGCCGCGCGCGCCGCACCGTGCGGCGCGGGGTCGGCGAGGGCGTCGGCCCGCTCGATCGCGACCGGCCCGGCCTCGGCGGCCAGGGCGTGACGGTCCACGGTCTCCTGCACCACCGGGGTGATCTCCTCCGCGATCGGTGCGAGATAGCCGGAGAGCACCACGGTCGACAGGTCCAGCACGTTCAGGGCGTTGGCGATCGCGAGGCCGAGCGAGCGGCCGATCACCCCGATCACCTCGGCGCGGCTCGAGCCGCGGGCGAGCCGCTCGACGAGGTCCTCGATCCGCACCTCGTCGGAGAGGCCGGCCTGGCGCACCAGCGAGAGGTAGGAGATGTAGGCCTCGAGGCGCCCGCGCCGCCCGCGCGGCACTGCCGCCCGTCGGGCGCGACGACCGTATGCCCGAACTCGCCGGCCCAGCCGTGCGCGCCCTCGAGGATCGCGCCGTCCAGCACCACCGCGCCGCCGACGCCGGTCGAGCCGCGCAGGTAGAGGAACGACTCGCCGGGGCGGCGGTCGATCTCGGTGAGCACCGAGAGGCGGTTGTCGTTCTGGGCGCCGACGGGCCAGGTCGCAGGCGCCAGCGGCTCCTGCAGTCGGGAGATCACGGGGACGTCCGCCCAGTCCAGGCCCGGGGCGGAGAGGATCCGGCCGTCCTCGGGGAGAGGCGTCCCGGGATCGCGGCGGTCACGCCGACCACCGGCGACCCCGGCGCCTCCTCCCGCACCTCGTGGACGAGCGCGCCGCGAGCGCGAGGGCGTCCTCGGCCGTGCCCTCGGCGACCCGGTGGTAGGTGGTGCGGCGCGCGAGCTCGGCGCCGGTGAGGTCGATGCCGAGGCAGGAGATGTGGTCCGCGGCGATCTCGAGCCCGATCGCGAGCAGGGTGCCGGAGGCGGTGCGCGGCGGCACCATCGGCCGTCCGGCGCCCGCGGCGATCGGCTCGCCCTCGGTCACGAGGCCCGCGCCGATCAGCTCTTCGACGAGCTTGGAGACGGTGGGCTTGGTGAGCCGCGTGAGCGTCGCGAGGCCCGCGCGGGAGGTGGGGGAGGGGGCGGTCTGCAGGGGCGCGCAAGCACGGCGGAGAGGTTGTGCTCGCGCAGGTGGGTGGACTGCATCGGGTCCGTCCTCTCGTGCTCGTCCGTGCTCGTCGCCGTCGTCGGCGTTCGGGGTTCGTCGGATCCCCGGGTTGTGCGGGACAGCCTCCCATGCGTAGATTAGTAACGGAAAATTACTAAGGGAAGGGGTGCGCCCCCGCCATGGCGGACCGCCGCCGTGCGCGCAAGCACCCCGACGACGCCGTCGACCACCACCGAGGAGCACCCCATGACCGCACCCACCCCCACCCGTGACGACAAGTTCTCCTTCGGCCTGTGGACCACGGGCTGGCAGGCGCAGGACCAGTTCGGCTCCGCCACCCGTCCGCCGCTCGAGCTGACCGCCCACGTGCGCCGCCTCGCCGAGCTCGGCGCCTGGGGCTTCACCTTCCACGACAACGACGTGATCCCCTTCGACGCCACCACCGGGGAGCGCTCGCGGATCATCGACCAGCTGAAGCAGGTCACCGAGGAGACCGGCCTGGTGATCGAGATGGTCACCACCGACACCTTCGCCCACCCCGTCTTCAAGGACGGCGCCTTCACCTCCAACGACCGCTCCGTGCGCCGCTTCGGCCTGCGCAAGGTGCTCGCCAACGTGGACCTCGCCGCCGAGCTCGGCGCGAGCACCTTCGTGATGTGGGGCGGGCGCGAGGGCTCCGAGTACGACGGCTCCAAGGACCTCCACGCCGCCCTCGAGCGCTACCGCGAGGGCCTCGACACCGTGGCCGGCTACATCAAGGACAAGGGCTACGAACTGCGCATCGGCCTCGAGCCCAAGCCCAACGAGCCCCGCGGCAACATCTTCCTGCCCACCGTCGGCCACGCGCTCGCCTTCATCGAGCGGCTCGAGCACGGCGACATCGTGGGCATCAACCCTGAGACCGGCCACGAGCAGATGGCGACCCTGAACTACACCCACGGCCTCGCCCAGGCGCTGTGGAGCGACAAGCTCTTCCACATCGACCTCAACGGCCAGCACGGGCCGATGTACGACCAGGACCTCGTGTTCGGCCACGGGGACCTGATCAGCGCCTTCTTCACCGTGGACCTGCTCGAGAACGGCTTCCCCTCGAAGCCCGGCGCTTACGAGGGTGCCCGCCACTTCGACTTCAAGCCCTCCCGCACCGAGCACGAGCAGGGTCAGTACGACTCCGCGGCCGCGAACATGGAGATGTACCTGATGCTCAAGGAGCGCGCGATCGCGTTCCGCCAGGACTCCGAGGTGCAGGAAGCCATGGCCTACTCCGGCATCGAGGAGCTCTCCCAGCCCACCCTCGGCGAGGGCGAGACCCTCAAGGACCTGCTCGCGGACCGCTCCACCTTCGAGGACTTCGACGCCGATGCGGCAGGGGAGCGGAACTACGGCTTCGTGCGCCTGCAGCAGCTGGCCATGCGGCACCTCCTCGGCTTCCGCGCCTGAGGATCCCGGCCCGGGTCCCGGGGCTGGACGGCGGAGGCCTTGCGGCGGGTCCGTGTCTTCCACTGGCGCTCAGCCTGCGGCCATCGGCCAATGGCCGGGTAGTTGCGGGCTGAGCGCCACCGGATGCAAGTGCCGGGCCCGCGCACTCGCCGGCACCGCCCCGGCCCGAGGCCGACTTCCGGGGGCGGCCGGTCGCTCCTCGCCCGTACCCTGGCCTCGTGCGCGGTGCGCGTCCGAGCCCGCAGGCCGCCCGACAGACCGCGCCCCACCTGCCCTTCCGTCCCGATCCGCTCGCAAAGGACCCCTCATGGCCCCGCTCGTCCTCGGCATCGACTCCTCCACCCAGTCCACGAAGGCGCCGCTCGTCGACGCCGAGACCGGGCAGGTGCTCGAGGAGCGCCGCGCCTCCCATCCCGACGGCACGGAGGTCGACCCCCGCGCTTGGCTCGACGCCGTCGACGAGGCCGCCGGCCCCCTGCTCGAGCGGGCCGACGCCCTCGCCGTCGGCGGCCAGCGGACGGCATGGTGTCGCTCGACGAGAAGGGCGAGGTGGTGCGTGATGCGCCGCTGTGGAACGACACCCGCTCCGCCGACGCCGCGACCACGCTGATCGAGGAGATGGGCGGGGCGCAGGCGAGCGTCGAGGAGATCGGCGACCTCATGGTCGCCTCCTTCACCGCGTCCAAGCCGCGCTGGGTGCGCGACGAGGAGCCCGAGAACGCGCAGCGTCTTTGCGCAGGTCTTCGCTCCCGCACGACTTTGTCTCCCTCCACCTCGCCGCGTCCGGCACCGCGCCGTTCACCGATCGCGGCGACGCCTCCGGCACCGGCTACTACTCCACCCGCGAGGAGGCGTGGAAGCCCGAGCTCGTCGAGGCCGCGCTCGGGAAGGGCCTCGAGCTCCCGCGCCTGCCCGAGGCCCCGAACGAGGTGATGGCCCGCACCGCCTCTGGGGTCGCTATCGCGGCCGGCACCGGCGACAACATGGGCGCCGCGCTCGGCCTGTCGCTGGGCCCCGGCGACGTCTCCGTCTCGATCGGCACCTCCGGCGTGTGCGCGATGGTCAGCGATACCAGGCCCGGCGACGCCTCCGGGACCGTCACGGGCTTCGCCGACGCGACCGGCCGGTTCCTGCCCATGACCACCACCATCAACGGCTCCCGCATCCTCGAGGCCGGCCGCGCCCTGCTCGGCGTCAGCCACGAGGAGATGGCCGAGCTGGCGCTCGCCTCCGAACCCGGCGCGCACGGCGCGACGCGCTGCCCTACTTCGACGGGGAGCGCACCCCGAACCGTCCCCACGCCCGTGCGACTCTGACCGGCATGAGCGGCTCCACCACCCGCGAGGACGTGGCCCGCGCCTACGTCGAAGGGTCGCTGTGCTCGCTGGCCGATGGCATCACCTCCCTCGAGGAGCGCACCGGCACGGCCGCCCGCCGCATCACGCTGATCGGCGGCGGCGCCCGCTCCCGCGCCGTCCAGCGGCTCGCTCCCGCGATCTTCGGCCGCGAGGTCACGATCGCGCCCGACGGGGAGTACGTCGCACTCGGCGCCGCCCGTCAGGCCGCCTGGGCGCTCGCCGGCACCGAGGAGCCGCCCGCCTGGGAGATCAGCGGCTCGCGGATCGTCACGGCCGACGCGACGCCGCAGGTGCTCGAGGCATACCGGGAGCTGAAGGAGCGCACCGCAGACTGGAGCTGAGGGCGCGGAGGCGTTCCCGCGGGAACGTCCCCGAGGCGACGTGGCAGGGTGTCAGGCGGCCTCGACGGTGACGAGCCCCTGCACCTGGAAGCTACGTCCGGACGGTCGCGGACGGAAGAGAGCTGGGCCCCCGATCGGGCGGGGGAGTCCGAGTGCCGCGTCTGGACCGTCACCCGTCTGCCGAGGCGGTCCAGATGCAGACTCGGTGCGCAGGAGCGGACGAGGGGCGGCCGCGGGGCGGAGGAGGGCGGCCGCGGCGGGCCCGGCGCTCCGCGGCGCGGCGAGACCGGACCGCGCGGCGGCACGGCCATGGCTACACTCGGTGCTCGACACGGGGTGCCCCATCAGGGGCTGAGAGCACACCCGGAGAACCTGATCGAGTTCATGCTCGCGGAGGGATGTCGTCGATGAGCTGTGCGCTGTCGCGCGCCGGGCCGCCTGCCACCAGGCCGCAGTCCGCCACGCTGTCGTCCCCACCAGGGCCCCCGTGTCGCCTCCCGCGCGCCGCCGCGCCCCGATGCGGCCCTGCTCCGACCGCGACGCGCCCCCACCCACTGTGCGGCGGGCGTGCTCGCATGCCCTGAAAGGACCGCACGACCATGACACCTTCCACCCCCATCACCCCCGCCTCCCGGCCCGCTCCCGCGCTCTCCGAGCAGGTCGTCCTCGTCACCGGGGGCGCCCGAGGTCTCGGCCGGGCCCTCACCGAGGCGTTCCTCCGCGAGGGAGCCAGGGTCGTCATCGACCACCTCACCAGCGAGGCCGCCGCCCGGGAGATCGCCGACGCACACCCCGGCCGGGCGATCGCCGTGCGCGCCGACGTGCGCGAGCGCGACCAGGTCGAGGAGCTGTTCGCGCACGCCGAGGCCGAGTTCGGCGACCCCGTCGACACCGTCGTGAACAACGCCTTGGCCGGCTTCTCCTTCGACGGGGACGCCCGCGCTAAGGCGCACGAGATCGGCTACGAGGCCTTCGCGGGACAGTTCTCCGGCGCTGTGCAGGGCGCGCCGCACACGATCCAGTCCGCCCTGCCCGGCTTCGACCGCGCCGGCTCGGGACGCGTCGTCAACATCGGCACCAACCTCCTCCAGCACCCCGTCGTGCCCTACCACGACTACACCGCGGCGAAGGCGGCGCGGCGCTGGCCCTGACCCGCACCTTCGCCGCCGACCTCGGCCCCCGCGGCATCACCGTGAACATGGTCAGCGGCGGCCTGCTGCGCACCACCGACGCGAGCTCCGCGACCCCGGAGGCGGTGTTCGACGCGATCGCCGCGAGCACCCCGCGCGCTCTGTGACCACGCCCGCCGAGCTCGCCGACGCCGTGCTCCTCCTCGCCTCGCCCTGGGCACGGGCGATCACCGGGCAGAACCTCGTCGTCGACGGCGGGCTGGTGATGGACTGATGGCCGCCCACGCCCATGCCTCCGTGACCGGCGCTGTCCGCCGCCCGGTGCGGCTGAACCTCTTCGCCCACGCCTGCGGCCACCACTCCGCGGCCTGGCGCGCGCCCGGCTCCTCGGTGGCGCGCCTCGCGGACATCACGTACTGGGAGGAGCTCGCCCTGATCGCGGAGCGGGGCCGGCTGGATGCGGTCTTCCTCGCCGACGGCCAGTCGATCGGCACGGCCGGCGTCGAGCGCGGCCCCGCCTGGATGCTCGAGCCGCTCACCGTGCTCACCGCGATGGCCCGTGCCACGGAGCGGATCGGGCTGGTCACGACGGTCTCCAGCACCTTCTGGGATCCGTTCCACGCCGCCCGGTCGCTGGCGAGCCTCGACCACATCTCCCGCGGCCGGGCCGGGGTCAACGTCGTCACCTCGATGACCGACGAGGAGGCCCGCAACCACTCCATGACCGCCCTGCCGGACCACACCCACCGCTACGCCACCGCCGCGGAGTTCATCGAGGTGCTCCAGGGGCTGTGGGCGTCCTGGCCGACGGGCGAGATCCTCGCCGAACCGGACGGCGCCTACGTCGACCCCGCTCTCCTGCGTCCCCCGCACCATCGCGGTGAGAAGTTCGCGGTCGACGGCCCCCTCAACGTGCCGACCCCGCCGCAGGGCCGACCGGTCCTCTTCCAGGCCGGTGCCTCGGAGGCCGGGCGCGCGCTCGCCGCCCGACACGCCGAGGGGATCTACGCCGTGGCCTGGGACCTCGCCTCCGCCCGCACCTATCGCAGCGACATCCGCTCCCGCGCCGCGGCGCTCGGACGCGACCCCGACGCCCTCGCCGTCATGCCGGGGCTGGTCCCCTACGTCGCCTCGACCGAGCAGGAGGCACGACGCCGCAAGGCCGAGCTCGACGCCCTGCTGCCCGTGCAGGACTCGCTGCGCCAGCTCTCCTTCTTCGTCGGCCAGGACACGTCGGACTGGGAGCTCGACGCCCCGGTCCCGCCGCCGCCGCCACTGGAGGAGTTCACCGGGCCGAAGGGCCGCTACGCCACCGTGCTTCGCATCGTCGAGACCGCCCGCCCGACCGTCCGCGAGCTGCTGGGGCTCCTCGCCGCAGGTGGCGGCCACGCGACCGTGATCGGCACTCCGGAGCAGGTGGCCGACGAGATCGAGCGCTGGGTCGATGGGGGAGCGGCCGACGGCTTCAACCTCATGCCTCCCACCCTGCCGGGCGGCATCGAGGAGTTCGTGGGCCAGGTGGTGCCGGTGCTCCAGCGGCGTGGGCGGTTCCGCCGCGAGTACGAGGGGACGACTCTGCGCGACCATCTCGGCCTGCCGCGGCCGCGGCAGGGGATGCCGGCGCCGGCGGGGAGCTGACCGATCCGGGCGGGCGTCCGGCGGAACGGGACCGCTGAGGGAGGGGGTCTGTTCGCGGCGCCTGCCCCTCGCGCGGGAGGGGCGTCCCTGTGAGCGCTCAGAGGGAGCGCTCGGGCTCCCTGGCTCGGACCCGCCCCAGGATCGCGTCGACGAAGAGCTCCGTCACCTCGGGAGCGAGGTGCAGGTTGTAGGTCGGCTCGAACAGCTCCGCCTCGATCAGCACCCGCCCGTGCTCGGCGGAGTCGACCAGGTCGATCCGTCCGTACAGCGGCGTGCCGAGCCCGGTCACGTCGGCGACCGCCGCGAGCACCCGCTCGGCGAAGGCCTGCTCGTCGGCCGAGGCGTCGACGAGCTGGGGGTTCTCCTGGTACTGGCCGCCGCGCAGGCCGCCGCCGCGGGCGAGCGGCGCACCCTTCGCGACCGCATGGGTGAAGCGGCCGTCAAGGGTGTAGACCGCCTTCTCCAGCCCGTCGGAGAGCTCGGGCACCTCGGGCTGGACCATCGCGGTCCCGCCCGCGTCGAGGATCTGCCGAGCGAGGGCGAGCGCGGCGGGATCCTCGCGCGCGAACAGGCCCGTGCGCTGCGATCCCGCGCCGACGGCGGGCTTCACGACCACGTGAGCGGGGCGCGTCGGCGACGCGAGCGCGTCGCGGACCGAGTCGAGCGTGCGGTGGTAGCTCGTCGGGATCACGGGGATCCCCACGGCCTCGAGCTCGAGGAGGTAGTGCTTGTCCATGTTCCAGCGGACCAGCTCCGGCTCGTTGAGCACGTGGGTCTGCGTCCCCGCATGCGCGAGCCACGCCGCGAACTCGGCGGGGTGCTGGGCGTAATCCCAGGGGCCGCGGAGCACGGCGAGGTCCCAGGAGGCCCAGTCGACCGACGCGTCATGCCAGTCCAGCGAGGCCGCCTCGACGCCGCGGTCGCGGAGTGCGGCGACCAGCGGGGCGCAGTCGCGGTCGGGATCGGCGGAGGTGAAAGCGCCGGGGGAGGTGGTCACGATGCCGATGCGCGTCATGGTATCGAGGGTAGGGCGCACGGTCGGCGGCCCGACGCCGCGTCCGCCGGCGGGGACGACTCATCTGCATCTGTATGCGACGCATGTAGCCCTGGTGTCCCGATCGCTCCGCTTTGAATGTCCGACAATCGGCAATCGCGCGTGACCTGCAAAAGTTACTCGTCCGTTATCGACTGCCTGGCAATCCCCTGAGGGTTGTGCGAGTATCTATGCGACTCCACGCGTGATCGAGGGCGGGGAGCGGCCCGGGAGGGCCCACCCGTCCCCGCCGTCAGGGCGCGCCCCATGCGGCGCTGAGGCGAGGCCTCGCCCGGGCGAGATTCGACGCGATCCGCGACGGGGTCGATCGCCGGTCGGCCCCGCGAGGGGCCCCGTCTGGCCCGACGCGCCCTGCGGCGCGGGGGACCGGCCGCACGTGACCGGTCCACCGCGACGAGAGGAAGTCCATGCCGCCCGCTCCCTCAGGCGAGATCATCCAGCTCGGGATCATCGGGATCGCCCTGCTCCTGCTCCTGTTCTACGGGGGCACGATGTGGATGTCCGTGGCGATCTCCCGCAAGCAGGAGAACGCCGACGACTACATGACCGCCGGCAACCGCATCGGCTTCGGCGTCTCCGCCGCCTCCATGACGGCCACCTGGATCTGGGCGTCCTCGATGTACGCCTCGGTGACCGCCGGGTACACCTACGGCGTCTCCGGCCCCATCCACTACGGGCTCTGGGGCGCGCTGATGATCCTGTTCATCTACCCCTTCGGCAAGCGGATCCGGAAGGTCGCCCCGCGAGCCCACACCCTCGCCGAGGTGATGTACGCCCGCCACGGCCGCTCCTCGCAGCTGATGCTCGCCGGCTCCAACGTGCTCGGCTCCGTCATCTCGCTGACCTCGAACTTCATCGCCGGCGGCGCGATCATCTCGATGCTCTCCCCGCTCAGCTTCGGCGCGGGCATCCTGATCATCGCCGGCGGCGTGTCGCTGTACACGCTGTGGTCCGGCTTCCGCGCCTCCGTCCTGACCGACTTCACGCAGGTCATGGCGATGCTCGGCGCGGCCGTCGTGATCATCCCGGCGGTGTTCTTCCTCGCCGGCGGGCCCTCGATGTTCGCCGAGGGGGTCGCGGCCGGGAACGTCACCCCGCAAAGCAGGAGAGCTTCTTCTCCTCCGACGCCTTCATGAACCAGGGCGCCCCCTACATCGCCGCGGTGCTCGCCTACGCGATCGGCAACCAGACCATCGCCCAGCGCCTCTTCGCCGTGCGCGAGGACCTGATCAAGCCCACCTTCGTCACCGCGACCATCGGCTACGGCGCGACCGTGATCGGCGTGGGCATGCTCGGCGTGATGGCGCTGTACCTGGGCGTGGAGCCCATGGGCGGCGACGTGAACAACCTGATGCCGCAGATGGTGGGCACCTACCTGCCCGTCGCCCTGGTCGCACTGGCCTTCGTGATGATCATCGGCTCGCTGTCCTCCACCGCAGACTCCGACCTCGCCGCGCTCAGCTCGATCGTGATGACCGACGTCTACGGCCAGTCCGTCGGCCGGAAGAACGTCGACCCGAAGCTCATCTTCGCTCATCGGTCGGATCACGATGATCGTCGCGACGGGCCTCGCGCTCTACTTCGCCACCGCTCGCTTCAACATCCTGGACCTGCTGGTGTTCGTCGGCGCCCTGTGGGGTCGCCTCGTGTTCCCGGTGATCGCCTCCTTCTACTGGAAGAAGGTCACCAACAAGGCCTTCACCCTCTCCGTGATCGCCGCGCTCGTGGTGTTCCTGCCGGTGCGCTTCGAGCTCCTCCCGCTCGAGGGCGCCTGGGCGCTGGTGGTCGAGCCGCTGGCGATCGTCGGCGTGGGCGTGGTGCTGGGGATCATGGCGTTCGGCTTCTTCGGCGCGCGCCGCGATCGTGATCGGCGCGACGGCGACCATCGCGATCTTCGCCCTTCGGGTTCGGATACCTGCGTGACTACGAGACCCTCTCGGGATCGCTCGTCGCCTACGCCGTCTCGTTCCTGGTGTGCTGGGCGCTCAGCGTCCGCTCCTCGCAGGACTTCGACTTCGCGGTGATCCGCAGGGTCACCGGCGACTTCGACGAGGAGACGCCCGCCTCCGACCTCGAGGACCTCGCCGACGACGATCGCGTCGCGGGCCGCGGCCCCGCCCGCTGACCCGTCGGCCGCTCTGACCCGTTTGCTGCACTGCCCGCCGGACGTGTCGGTCCTGCCGGCCCCGGTGCCGCGGGCGGCCCCGCCTCGACGGGGCCGCCCCGCCCCTCGTCCCTGCCGGCCGTGCGCCGGCCCCGCTCCCCGAAGGAGAGAACCATGACCGCTCTGCTGACCGCCTACGTGCTCATGTGGCCCGTGCTCGTGCTCGGGATCCTCGTCACGATCACCCGCGGCTTCGCCAAGGACATGCGCGAGGCCCGCAAGGAGGGCCGCCCGATCATCTGAGGCCCGACGGCCGATCGACGGGCACCTGCAGAAGGGGGCGTCCAGCGGCACGGCGCGGCGACCAGCGCCGCGGCGTGCCGCTGGACGCCCCTTCGTGCGGACGGGTCAGCGGCTGACGGCTCAGTTTCCGACGCCGGAGTTGCGGTAGGCGGCCTTGAGGATCCGCAGTGAGTCCATCGCCTCGGCGGGTCCGATCCAGAACGGCCCCTCGGAGTCCAGTCCCGCGTAGAAGTCGCGGATCAGCTCCTCGTGGGAGACGCCCCAGTAGGAGCGGCCTCCCGCGGTCGCGACCCGGTCGGAGAAGCTGTCCACCCGGCCGTCCTTCCAGCGCACGGTGAGCCCGCCGACGGCGCCGGAGCGAACCTCGAGGTAGGCGTTGTCGGTCTCGACCTCGATCTCGACCGGCCGCGCGACCGGCGCGGTGAGCGTCGCGTAGAAGGTGGTGGTGATGCCGGAGGCGTGATGGAGCACGAGGTCGGCGGTGTCCTCGGTCTCGACGACGCCCGAGAACTTCTTCTGCGAGACCAGGCCCTCGCTCCGCTCGACCGGGCCCAGCGACCACTGCACGAGGTCGAGGGTGTGGATCGCCTGGTTGATCAGCGACCCGCCGCCCGCGGTCTCCCAGCGGCCGCGCCACGGCTTGGCCGCGTAGTACTCCGCCGTGCGCGACCAGACCACCGACGCATAGGCGCCGCGGACCGCGCCGAGGTCCCCGCTCGCCAGCGGCCGGTGCGGCTCCTGGTCGCCGCGGTTGTAGCGGTTCTGGAAGCAGATCGCGACCTTCGGCGCGCCCGCGCCGCCGTCGGCCCGCGGGGCGGAGACTGCGGCCAGCGCCTCGACCAGTCGCTCGCCCTCGGCGAGCGTGTGCGCGAGCGGCTTCTCCTGGAGCACGTGCACCCCTCGCTCGAGCGCGGCGAGGGAGGGGCCGACGTGCTGGTCGTGCGGCGTGGTGACGTGCACGGCGTCGGGGCCGAGGGCGTCGATCAGCTCCTCGGCGCTCGCGAAGGTCGGCAGTCCGGTGTCCGCGGCGGCGCGCTCCCGCGCGGCGGGGTCGACGTCCGCGATGCCGACGAGCTCGAGCCCTTCGATCGCCTCGATCGCCCCGATGTGGACGACGGAGACGTCCCCGTAGCCGATCAGACCGATGCGACGGCGCGCCATGAGCGGTGCCTCCTCGCCGCTCCGCTGCGGCACCTGGGTGGATAGAGAGAATCCCGGCCATTCTCCCCGGTGGGGTGACGGAGCGGTATCCGTTGCCATGCGATGCCCGTCCTCGCCTGCCCGTGCCCGGGGACTTCTCCCCCTCGACGGCGGCGCGGGGAGCCGCCGCGGGCTCGGCTCAGGGCACGATCCACCCGGCCGCGCGGAACAGCTCGTACCACTCGGCGCGGGTCAGCGGCACCTCGGAGCCGGCGGCGGAGTCCGCGACGCGCCGCGGGGTGGTGGTGCCGAGCACGACCTGCATCTGCGCGGGGTGGCGGGTGATCCATGCGGTGGCGATGCCCTCGGGGGCCACGTCGTACTTCGCGGCCAGGCGGTCGATGACGGCATTGAGCTCGGCATGCTCCGGATGGCCGAGGAAGACCCCGTCGAAGAAGCCCGCCTGGAACGGGGACCAGGCCTGGATCGTGATGTCGTGCAGGCGGCAGAAGTCGAGGATCCCGCCGCCGTCGCGCACCAGCGCCTGGTCGGTGCCCTGCATGTTCGAGGCCACCCCCTGCGCGACGATCGTCGAGTGCGTGATCGACAGCTGCAGCTGGTTCGCGACGATCGGCTGGTCCAGGTGCTTCTGCAGCGGCTCGATCTGGCGCGGGGTGTGGTTGGAGACGCCGAAGTGGCGGACCTTGCCGCTCGCGTGCGGCTCGTCGAAGGCCCGCGCCACCTCCTCCGGCTCGACCAGGGCGTCGGGGCGGTGCGAAGAGCAGGATGTCGATGCGGTCCGTGCGCGGCGCCTTCAGCGACCCCTCGACCGACTCGACCAGGTGCTCGTAGCTGTAGTCGAAGTACGGGCCGTCGGTGACGATCCCGGCCTTGGTCTGGATGGTGACCTGGTCGCGTTCCGACGGGGTCAGCGCGAGAGCCTCTGCGAAGCGCTCCTCGCAGCGGTGCTTCTGCCCGCCGTAGATGTCGGCGTGGTCGAGGAAGTCGATGCCGGCGTCGCGTGCGGTGCGGACCAGGGTGCGGATCTCCTCGTCGGACTTCTCGGCGATCCGCATCAGGCCGAGCACGACGTTCGGGGCGGTGATGTCGGTGTGGGGGAGGGTGAACTGCTTCATGGCATGACCTCGTCGGCATTCTGGGCGGGGCGCCGGCTCCCGGCGCAGGACGCCCGTGCGGCGCCGCCGCACCGAAGCCTAGTCCTCGAGGAGCGTCACGCGGCCGTGGGGACGGGTCCGGGAGCCCGCGGGGCCGAGGCGAGGATCGATCTTTCGGTGGATACGCCGGGCCCGGCCCTTTCCTAGGCTCGAGAGCATGAACCGCCTGATGAACACCGCTTTCGCCTACATGATCCTCGGCCTCGTCTCGGGGCTGTTCTACCGCGATTACACCAAGGCAACCGACACCCTCGGCATGGACACCCAGCTCGCCACCCTCCACACGCACTTCCTCGCGCTGGGGATGATCGTCTTCCTCGCGGTCCTCGCCCTCGACGCGCTCTTCGGTCTCAGCGGCCGACGCTCCTTCTCCGTCTTCTACTGGACCTACAACATCGGCCTGGTGATGACGGTGGTGATGCAGGCCGTGCGCGGCATCCTGACCCTCGACGGGCAGGACCCCGCGACCACCACGGCCGCGATCCCGGGCATCGCCGGGCTCGGCCACATCGTCCTGACCGTCGGCCTGGTCGCACTCTTCGTCGCCCTGCGCGCCGGGATCAAGGACCGGACCGCCCGCGAGGACCGCACTCGCGTCGCGGCCTGACCCGGCCCGGCCCCAGTCGGACACCAGCCACCCAGGCCTTCCCCGTCGGCCGCCAGCAGGCCCGCCCCGTCGGCCGCCCCCGCATAATTCTGCGCTCTCTGCGTGACCTCAGCTGTTCTAGGGACTTGAGGTCGCGAAGAGAGCGCATTTGTGTGCGGCTGGATCCGCACACGGGCCGGGGCCGAGCCGGTGCTGACGGAGCCGCGCGGCAGAGTCGCGGCAGGGCGATGGGGCCGAAGGGTCTGCGGCAGGCCCGGTGCGGCCGCGGGGAGGCGACGGGTCAGTGCGCGGCGGGTGGAGAGATCCCGACACAGGAACAGCACCGCCGCGCCGAGCGCGCCGACGCCGATGCTCACCGCCGAGCCACCCCGCCGTGGAGGCAGGCCGCCGCGGGCGCGGGAGGGTTTCCCGGGCGAAGCGACCCGCCCGGCGGCGCCGGTCGGCTACAGTCGGAGACGCACGTCAGGCACCGATCGGCCTGTCGCTCCGGCAGGTCAGGACGCCCGGCGCACGACTGCGACGACCCGCACTCGACGACGAGGGAGACCCCCATGACCCCGCCCGCCGCCACGCCACCCTCCGCGACCTCCACCGCCCCCGACCGCAACCTCGCCCTCGAGCTCGTGCGCGTCACCGAGGCCGCCGCCATCGCCGGCGGCCGCTGGGTGGGCGCGGGCGACAAGAACCGGGCCGACGGCGCCGCGGTCGACGCCATGCGCTCCTTCATGGACACCGTCCGGATGAACGGCACGGTCGTGATCGGCGAGGGCGAGAAGGACGAGGCCCCGATGCTGTTCAACGGGGAGCAGGTCGGCGACGGCACCGGCCCGGACGTCGACGTCGCGGTCGACCCGATCGACGGCACCCGCCTCACCGCGCTCGGCTACGACAACGCCCTCGCCGTCTTCGCGGTCGCCGAGAAGGGCGCATGTACGACCCCTCGGCCGTGTTCTACATGGAGAAGATGGTGGTGGGGCCCGAGGCGGCGGAGTACGTGGACCTCCGCCTGCCGATCGAGCAGAACATCAAGCTCGTCGCCAAGGCGCTGGACAAGCCCGTCAACCAGGTCACCGTGTGCGTGCTCGAGCGGCCGCGCCACGAGGCGCTGGTCAGCGAGATCCGCGCCGCCGGGGCGCGCGTCAAGTTCATCATGGACGGCGACGTGGCCGGCGCGATCGCCGCCGCCCGCGGTGCCGGGGTGGACATCTCGCTGGGCACCGGCGGCACCCCCGAGGGCATCATCGCCGCCTGCGCGGTGAAGGCCACCGGCGGCATGATCCAGGGCCGCCTCGCCCCGACCGACGACGCGGAGCGGCAGAGGGCGATCGACGCCGGCCACGACCTGGACCGCGTGCTGACCACGGACGACCTGGTCACCTCCGACAACTGCTACTTCGCGGCGACCGGCATCACCGACGGCGACCTGCTGCGCGGCGTGCGCTACCGCCACGACCGGATCGTCACCGAGTCGATCGTCATGCGCTCCACCTCCGGGACGGTCCGCCTGGTCGAGGCCGAGCACCGCGCCCACAAGTGGGACCGCTGGCTTTCCGAGTGAGCCGGCCGGGCCGACGGGCGACGCGCCGGGGCGCGCTTCCCGTCGGCCACTGTTCGTGCAGTTCATGCGCCTGCGCGGAGTACACCTGCAAGTCGCTCGGCCAACTGGTGTCACTGTGACCAGAACCCCGCCTATCGTGGACGCATGTCCTCCTCGCCCCAGAGCAAGCGCCCCCGCGATCCACGTCGCGGTCGATCTGATCGTCCTGACGCTCCGTGACGGCGCGCTGAGCGTCTCGCTGATCCAGCGCCACGACGAGCCGCACAAGGGGGCGTGGGCGCTCCCGGGCGGCTTCATCGAGTACGGCGAGGACCTGGACGGCGCCGCCTACCGGGTGCTCTCCGACGAGGCGTCGCTGGGCGAGCGGCGCCGTGCACCTCGAGCAGGTGCGCACGTTCGGCACCCCGGGCCGTGATCCGCGCGGGCACGTCGTCTCCGTCGCGTTCATGGCCCTCGGCGCGGACCTGCCCGACCCCCGCCGCGGCGAGGACGTGGCCGACGCGCGCTGGTGGTCGATCGCCGACCTCGACGGCATCTCCCTCGCCTTCGACCACGCCACCGTGCTCGAGGCCTCGATCGAGCGGGCGCGCAGCAAGCTCGAGTACACGACCCTGGCGGTGACCTTCCTGCCCGAGGAGTTCACGATCTCGCAGCTGCGCGGGGTGTACGAGAGCGTCTGGGGCCGTTCGCTGGACGCCGGGAACTTCCACCGCAAGGCCACCCGCTCCGAAGGCTTCCTGATGGAGCTGGACCGCCACGCGGCGCCGACGGGCGGACGCCCGGCCCGGCTGTACCGGGCGGGCTCCGGCACCTCGCTCGTCCCGCCGCTGCTGCGCGCCGGGGACTGACCCGGACCGGCGCGGCGACCGGCGACCTCCCGTGGCCTCGACGGGCCGAAGGTGGTGCGAGCAGGCCATGTATGCACCTCGCCCCATCATCGGCCCGTGGGCGACACCGACGGCAGGGCGGCGTCCGGCCGACGGGACCTGAGTCCCCCGGGAGGGGACCTCGAGGAGCCTACTGTCTATTCATCGCCTCCCCTCGGCAACGGGGGTCGAGGCGGAAGGACCCCGGGTCGGCAGGGGAGAGCGGACTCGGCACGAGGGCGGTGGGCAGTGCTCACCGCCCTCGGTCCTGCCCGGGGACACCCAGCACCTGCCCGTCGGCCCGCCGCCTCATGGGCCCGCGCGCTCCGTGGGCCCGCAGCTATGGTGTGGAGCACGCACAAACAGTTAAGGCTTGAAGTTTATATCGAGCCGGCGCATGCTGGTACCAACGCCCGCCGCACGAAAGGCGACATCTTGACCGCCTCATCCCTGACCTCCACCTCCGCCTCCGCCCGGACCGTCGGCGAGCAAGCACCTCTCCGCCGACCTCGCCATGGACGCCGTCACCCTGCGCGTCGGCGACCTCGAGCTGATGAGCTCCTACTACGAGAACGCCCTCGCGCTGCGCCGATCGAGGAGCGCACCCGCGTGGGCGGCGAGGTCCACCGCGTGCTCGGCCGCGGTGACGTCCCCTTCTTCCGCCTCGTCGCGACCCCGGGGTCGCCCGGCGTGGACCCGAGCCAGGCCGGCCTGTTCCACACCGCGATCCTGTTCGAGGACCAGGCGTCCCTCGCCGGAACCGTGCTCCGCGCCGCGCAGGACCCCCGCTCCCGCTTCGCCGGCACGGGCGACCACCTCGTCTCCGAGGCCTTCTACTTCACCGACCCCGAGGGCAACGGCATCGAGCTGTACTGGGATCGCCCCCGCGACCAGTGGCAGTGGACGAACGGCCAGGTCGCGATGGACACCCTGTTCATCGACCCGAACAAGTACCTCGCCGAGCACCTGACCGACGAGGCCAGCGCCACCCCGGGCATGCGCCCCGGCATCGTCGGCCACGTCCACCTGCAGGTCGGCGACGTGGACACCGCCCGCCGCTTCTACGTCGACACCCTCGGCTTCGAGACCACCGTCGGCTCCCACCCGGGCGCGCTGTTCGCTGCGGCCAGCGGCTACCACCACCACGTCGCGATGAACAGCTGGAACAGCCGCGGCGCCGGCCCCCGCGCGACCTCCCTGGGCCTCGCCGACGTGGCGATCACCCTCCCCGGCCGCGAGGACCTCGACGCGCTGACCGCCCGCCTCAGCCGCGCAGGCCTCTCCTTCGCCGACACCGGCCGCTCCGTCCGGGTCGAGGACCCGTGGGGCACCCCCGTCACCCTGAGCCTGCCTGGCACCGGCACCGAGGAGCTGCTCGCCCGCTGACCACCCGCGGGCGCGGAGCCGCCGCACACAGAACGGGACCGACCTCTCCGGAGGTCGGTCCCGTTCTGTCTGGAGGTTGTTCGGGGCGCGTCAGTCGCAGTCGCCGTCGGCGTCGCAGGCCTGTCCGCCCGCGAAGGATCCGCCCAGCAGCGAGGAGAGGGAGGTCAGCGGGCGCGGCGCGGCCTCGACCGGCTCGGTCCCCTCGGATCGGACGGTGCCGGCCTGTGCGGCGTCGGGCTGTGCGGGGTGGGCGCGCTCGCGGGGCGGCGGGTCGCCTCGGCGGCGTCGTCGTCGTGCGTGCGGTCGGTGGCGCTCATGCCTGCTCCGCCTCGCCGCGCTCGACCCGCGCTTCCTCGGCGATCTGCCGCGCGCCTGGCGGAAGGCGTCCGTCGGCGCGCTCCGGGCGCCGTGTACTTGTCGTTGAACAGGAAGAACGGCACGCCGCGCGCGCCCATCGAGGCCGCCTCGCGCACCTCCGCCTCGACCGCCTCGTCGTGCGCACCGCCCTCGAGCGCCTCGCGCGCGACCTGCTCCTCGAGCCCGGCGGAGACGGCGTGGGCGATGACCACGTCGGCTTCGAAGGGGTTCAGCGCGCCGGTGAAGTAGCCGCGCCGCAGGTCGAGGAAGAACGCGGTCGCGGCGTCGGTCCCGTGCTCCGCGCCGACGGCCTGCATCACGCGGTGCACGCCGCGGGTGTTCGCCATCGGCCGCTCGGTGGTGTACTCGCGGCCGATCTCCTCGGCCATCGCCTTGATCTGCGCCTCCATCTCGCGCACCTGCCCGGCGGGCATGCCCTTGGCGCGCGCCAGGTGCTCGATGTTGTCCTGCGAGCCGCCGACGGGAGAGGTGGGGTCGAGCTCGAAGGAGTGGGCGCGCACGTGCACCTGCCCGGTCAGGCCCTCGGCCTCGATCGCGTCCTGGAGGCGGGACTCGCCGATGTAGCACCACGGGCAGACCACGTCGGTCCACACGTCGACCGTGATCAGCGGGGCGGCGTCGGTCGGGGCGTCCTGGGACGTGGTCATCGGATCCTCCGGGCGGGGCGGGTGCGGCCGGGGCGCGAGGGGCGCCGGCCGACGGGGTGGTGAAGATGGTTCCTTGAAAACTGTACTGGCGGGCCGCGGGGGCGGCCAGGGGAGCGCGACGATTTTCGCTCGCGGCACAGGCGCAGGCGCAGGCGCAGGTGTGGGAGCACGGGGAGGTGCGTGCGCGGAGCAGAGGCGGGCGGAGGCGCCTGCGCGGGAGCGAGCCAGGGGCCGGCCGTCGGCGTCGCGATGCCGTGATGCCACACTGGAGGACGCTCCGCCGCCGCGCGGAGCGACGGAGACGAGCAGGAGACGAGCCGATGACCGCGCACGCCACCCCCGAGCGGCCAGGCCCCGAGCCGGCCGACGCGTCGGATCCGCACGACCCCGCGGCCGGGACGGTCTCGGAGAGGCCCTCGCCGCCCGTATGGTCCGCGTCCGAGGCGCGCGACGTCTGGTCCGAGCAGGGAGCCGACGGCACCGCGGGCGCGCAGGGCTGGGCGCAGGGTCCCGTGGAGCCGCGCCCGGAACCGCCCACCGACGAGTCGCCCGTCGCCGAGCCCTCGCCGGACGAGCCCTCGTCGGCCGAGCCTTCCACGGCGGAGCCTTCCGCGGCCGAGCCCTCCGCGGCGGAGCCCGCGCCGCCGATCCCTCCGTCGCCGAGCCCGCCCCTGAGAGCTCCGCCCCGGACACACCCCTCGCTGCGGCGCCCGACGCGGCGACGGACCAGATCGACACCCCGACCGCCTCCGACGTCGAACCCGACCGCGACCCCGAGTCCGGCGAGCACTGGCACGTGGTCGACCAGCCGCTCGGCGCCGACACGCAGAACGCAGACCCGCAGCTCGCAGCACCGCGGTCCGGCGCCGCGCAGGCCGGCACCGTCCCGTACGGCATGCCGCCCGTCGCCGGTGCCCCGTCGACACGGCCCGCCGAGGACCACGCGCCGCCCGCCGACGCCCGCCGCGACACCGCAGGAGCGGACCCGCGGGACGCCAGGACCTCGGAGAACGGCGGCGCCCCCGAGCCGCCCGCCCGCCCCGGCGGCACCCTCTCCGCCACCCTCGAGCCGCTCGCCCCGCACCTGCGCCCCCAGCGACCCGCGCTGGCCACGGGCGGGACCACCCTGGTCCTCGGCACGATCGCGCTGGCCCTGGCACCCCTCGCCCTGCGCGGCGGCCTCGATGCGGCCGGCGGCGCCGGCGCCGGCCCGTCGGCCGCCCTCCCCGCCGCGATCGGCCTCGCCGTGGCCGCACTGATCGGGGTGGGGCGCGCGCGCTCGCGTCCACATCCCTGGACGGCGCCGGCTCCCGCGCCGCGACCGGGCCGCGCGCCCGCCTGCTGCACCACCTCCATCGCCTCAGCCCCGGCCGGGACATCGAGGACCTCGAGGGCGCCGCGACCCCGCTGCTCGAGGACGTGGCGAGCCTGCGCGACCTCGTCGGCCGTGCCGGACCGCGCCTCCTCGGCGCCGTGATCGCACTGGTCACGCTGCTGATCACAGTGCTCGTGATCGCCCCGTCCCTGGCTCCCGTGCCGATCCTGGCCGCGGTCCTCGCCGCCGTGGTCAGCATCCTGACCGGACGCGGCGGGGAACGCCGCGAGACTGCCGCCAGGACGGACGCCGCCGCCCTCGCGGACACCGCCCAGGAGCTCCTCGCCGCGACCCGCACCGTGCAGTCCTACGGCCTCGAGGACCGCGCCGCCAGCACCCTCGCCGAGGTCGGGGCCCGTGCCGCCCGCTCCCGCTCCGCCGCCCGCCGCGGCCGGGTGCTGGGCCTGGCCGCGCACTCCCTCGTCGGCGCGGCCGGTGCGGTCGCCGTGCTCCTGCTCGCCGGGGCGCAGTCCGGGGGACCGAGCGCCGGCGACCTCGTCGTCGTGCTCGCCGCAACCCTCGCCGCGGTCCCCCTGGCCGGCGCGATCGTCCGCTTCCGCGTCGAGATCGCCTCCGCCGTCGCCGCCGCGTCCGGGCTCTCCGACCTCCTCTCCCGCAACGCTGCGATCGGCGAGCCGCCCCGCACCCTCGGCGTCGGCCGCCTGCGCGGCGAGGTCGTGTTCTCCGCGATCACCGCGCACTCGGAGCGCGGCCCCCGCTTCGACGGCATGTCCGTCGTCATTCCCGCAGGTCAGCACGTCGCACTCATGGACCGCAGCGGCGCCGAGGCCTCCGCCCTGCTGTCCTACCTGCTTTCGCGCTTCGACCAGCCCGAGACCGGGCGGGTGCTGATGGACCGCTACGACACCCGCTCCCTGTCGCTGGCGGACCTGCGCGGCGCCCTCGCCGTCGTCCAGCGCGAGCCGGCGCTGTTCTCCGAGACCGTGCGCGAGAACATCCGCGCCGGCCGGCCCGAGGCGGACGACCTGGAGGTCGCCGAGGCCGCACGCCGCGCGGCGCCGACGCCCTCCACTCCGAGTCGCCGAACGGGTACGAGACCCTGCTGGTGCGCCGCGGCGCCGCACTCACCGACGGACGCCGTCGCCGCATCGCGATCGCCCGCGCCCTGCTGCGCGATGCGCCGGTGGTGCCGCTGGACCGCGCCGACGCCGAGCTCGCCCCGCGCGAGCGCGCCGAGGTGCTCGCCGCGCTCGATGCGCTGGTGGAGGGCCGCACCGCGCTGATCCACAGCCGCGACCCCGAGACCGTGCTCGGCGCCGACCGGGTGCTGTGGTTCGAGGACGGGCGCCTCGTCGAGGACGGCCACCCCGATCGTCTCGCCGACGACCCCGACAGCCGCCTGGCGGCCTGGGCGCTGGAGGCCGACGACCCCGAGGCCTGACCCGCGCCCCGCCGGGCACCTGTTCCTCTCGTGCCCTCCATGCCCGCGACACCTCGATGGCACCTGCGGCTGTCACGGTGACAGGGACCCGTCCGGGACCGGCCGCGGCCGCCAGTGGGAGGGAAGCGCAATGATCGTCTCCGTCATCGGTGTGGGATATCTGGGAGCGGTGCACGCCGCCGCGATGGCCGAGCTCGGCCACGACGTGATCGGCCTGGACGTGGACTCAGGCCGCGTCGCGGCCATGCAGGCGGGCCGCGCCCCTTCGACGAGCCCGGCTACGGGGAGATCCTCCGCCGCGGCCTGGCCGCCGGACGCCTCCGCTTCACCACCGACGACGCCGAGATCGCCCACGCCGACGTGCACTTCCTGGGGCTCGGCGACCGCGCAGCGGGCCGACGGATTCGGCGCCGACCTGCGCTCTCTCGAGGCCGTCGTCGCCTCGCTCGCCGCGGTGTCGCCCGCCCGCGGCGGCGCGCCGACCCTGGTCGTCGGCAAGTCCACCGTCCCTGTCGTCGGAGCCGAGGGGAATGGACGGGTGCTGGCGCAGGGCGTACCACTATGCCCATATAGGCATAGAGGTACGCCCTGCGCCATGACCTGACCACGCCCACCGCCACACCCCGTGAGGCGTCACGTTCAGGAGGCGAGAGGGCGGCGGTGCTCCCGTCGGCGGAGGATCGTGAGCAGCAGCTCGGAGGTCCGCTCCCAGTCGAGGAAGACCTGTTCCCAGGTCAGCCTGGTCACGGTGTAGCGGCGGGCCTGCAGCAAGCAGATCCCGTGCCCGGTCCAGGTGGTACTGCCGGGGGTTGTCGTGGAACTGGACGCTGTCGCACTCGATGATCCAGTTCTGGCCGAGCTTCAGATCCACTCGTCCCACGCCCGGAACGACGACCTGAGGCGTGACCGGTACGTGCAGCGACTCGAGCCACCAGCGCACGGCCGTCTCGGTCCCGGACTCGGCGAGCGCGGAGATACGGGCCAGTCGCCTCCGTCGGGAGGAGGCGAGACCGGAGACGATCCGCGCGCCACATCCCAGGTCAGCGGCTCCTTGTTCAGCGCCGATTCGAAAAGGATCGCCGCGTCTCGAACGGGGAGGCACCGGCCGGCATGCTCGAGGGCCAGCTCGAGGTCGGCGACCGGATCGCGATCGGGCCAGCTCCTCATCTCACTGCCGTGCAGGACGAGTGACGTCGACCGGCCGAACTCCGGAAGGGCGCGAGGACGGTAGACGTGCTCGCCGGCGTGGAGAGGGATCCACAGGCCGTGGTGCCGGGCAGCGCTGACGCAGGTCGGCCGCACTCCCTGCCCCAGAAGTGCGACGAGGTCGGCCGCGCCGAGTTAAGTCCCCGATAGTGGTGTAGCGCGGTGGCCCTGTGATCGTCCCGGACAAGGACGCGGCCACCGTGTGATCCTTCGAGTGAACCTCTCACAGCACTCTCGAACGGAGTCATCACGATGACCGCTCCTCACATTGTCGACCCTTCCGGCCTGCTCGGTGAAGCCCTGGCCGAAGCGTCCCCGGATCTGATGCGCGGCTTGCTTCAGGACGTGATCAACACCCTGCTCTCCGCGGACGCGGACGCTGTTGCCGGCGCGGAGTACGGCCGGCCCAGCGCTGGTCGTTCTGCGCGCCGCAACGGCTACCGCCATCGCGACCTCGACACCCGCGTCGGCACGATCGACGTCGCGGTTCCCAAGCTCCGCACTGGCACCTACTTCCCCGAGTGGTCGCTCGAGCGGCGCAAGCGCGCCGAGTCAGCTCTGATCACGGTCGTCGCGGACTGCTATCTCGCCGGTGTCTCCACGCGTCGCATGGACAAGCTCGTGAAGACCCTGGGCATCAACAGCCTTTCGAAGTCGCAGGTCAGCAGGATGGCGGAGTCGTTGGACGAGCACGTCGAGCAGTTCCGCCACCGTCCCCTGGACGAGGCCGGGCCGTTCACGTTCGTCTCCGCCGATGCGCTGACGATGAAGGTCCGTGAGGGTGGGCGCGTGATCAACGCCGTCGTCCTGCTCGCGACCGGCGTCAACGGCGACGGGCACCGCGAAGTGCTCGGCATGCGGGTCGCGACCAGCGAGACCGGAGCCGCGTGGAACGGCTTCTTCGCGGACCTCGTCGCCCGCGGCCTCGCCGGGGTGCGCCTGGTGACCTCCGATGCGCATGCGGGACTGGTGGAGGCGATCGCCGCGCATCTTCCCGGGGCGGCCTGGCAGCGGTGCCGCACCCACTACGCGGCGAACCTCATGGCCGTGACGCCGAAGAGCATGTGGCCGGCGGTGAAGGCGATCTTCGCACAGCGTCTATGACCAGCCCGACGCAGCAGCGGTCAACGCCCAGTTCGACCGGCTCCTGGACTACGTGAGCGAGAAGCTCCCGGCCGTGGCCGAGCACCTCGATGCCGCCCGCGCAGACCTTCTCGCGTTCACGGCGTTCCCGAAGGATGTGTGGGTGCAGATCTGGTCGAACAATCCCACCGAACGGCTGAACAAGGAGATCCGTCGCCGCACCGATTCCGTCGGCATCTTCCCCACCCGCGAGGCGATCGTCCGCCTCGTCGGCGCGGTCCTGGCCGAGCAGACCGACGAGTGGGCCGAAGGACGCCGCTACCTCGGACTGGACGTCCTGGCCCGGCGCCGCCTCAGCCTCGTCCCCGACACCAGCACCGAGGAGGTCACCACAAGCTCCCTGCCCACCCTGACCGCCTGACCCCTTAGCGAAGGATCGCTACACCACTTCCAGGGACTTGACCCGGCGCCGTGCTCCGGACGTACCAGGAGTCCACCCTCTGCATGAGACCGTGTCGAAGGAATCGTCGGCGCGCCGCCTCGTCGATGCCGACAGTGCGCAGGTCTGAGCGATGGATGATCCCGGGTATCTGCATCGCCTCATTACAGCCATGACATGACCGCTGTTGCGGAGCGGGGGCGGCGGTGTGGACGAGGGAGGGCTGTGGAGGGGAGGTGCGGGGAGCCGGACAGGCCGAGGAGCAGGGAACCGGCAGGGGCGGAGCCGGACAGGCCGAGCAAAGAGGGAGCGGGCAGGGACGGCCGGGCCGATGGGGCCTCAGGGCTCGGACCGACGTCGCCGAGGCTCGACGGAGGCCGTCGACCGATAATGCGGCGCCGTGGGTGACCGGGCGGATCGGGGGCGACCGGGCAGGCGAGAGGACCAGTGAGGGCAGGTGCTGGGGTGCCGGGTATTGGCGCAGGGCGTACCACTATGCCTATATAGGCATAGTGGTACGCCCTGCGCCATGACCTGACCACGCTCCCGCCGGGGAACGGGGAACGGGGAACGGGGAACGGGGAACGGGGAACGGGGAACGGGGAACGGGGAACGGGGAACGGGGCACGGGGCACGGGGCACGGGGCACGGGGCACGGGGGAACCGCGCGCCTAGGTGCGGGGCCTGGCCTGTCGGGGCCGACCCGGCGCGGCTGACAGGGCGAAGCGCCGGCGCCTCAGGCGCGGGCGGCGGAGCCCGTGGCGGGCTCCGGCTCCTCCTCGTCCGCGCCGTCCGGCCCGCCCTCGTCCGCGCCGAGCGTGCGGCGTGCGGCGCCGCTGGACGACCGCGCCGAGCGGCCCCAGCACGACGCCGACCACCAGCCAGCCCGACAGCCAGGCGAGGTCCCCGGCCGGGTCGATCCAGCCCCCGCCGATCGCTCCGCGGAAGGCGTCGACCGCATGAGTCATCGGCAGGTACGGGTGGAGCATCTGGAAGAAGCCCGGCAGGGTCGGGACCGGGTAGGTGCCGCCCGCCCCGGAGATCTGCGGCGCGATCAGCACCAGGGCGACGAACTTCCCGACCGGCCCGAACAGGGCGCCGAAGCCGTGGTTCAGGGCGACGAACACCAGCGAGGTCAGCCCCGCGAGCCCGAACATCAGCGGCAGGTCGTCGATGGTGAGGCCGATCAGCCAGTGCAGAGCCCCGACGGCGATCAGCGTCTGGACGAGACCCAGCAGGAAGGCGGGGACGAGCCCGCCTGCCAGCAGTCGCACCGGCCCCGTCCCGCGCGCCATCGCGTCGGAGGAGAACGGCGGCATCATCAGGAAGATCGCCATGCCGCCGACCCACAGGCTGATCGCGAGGAACAGCGGAGCGAGGCCCTCGCCGAAGCGGCCCAGATCGTGCTGGCGCTCGAAGTCCATCTGCACCGCGTCCGAGGCGGTGCCGGCGAGCGCGCGCGCTGCTCTCCTCGTCGGAGTAGGAGGGGACGTCGTCCTTCGCATCGGAGAGGCTGTCGGCGAGCTCGGTCGAGCCGTCGTCGAGCTTCTCGGCGCCGTCGTCGAGGTCGGTCGCGCCGTCGGCGAGCGCGTCGCGCCGTCGTCCACCTGGCGGGCGCCGTCGGCGAGCTCGGCCGAGCCGTCCGCGAGGGTGCCGGCGCCGTCGGCGAGTCGCTGCGCCCCGTCGCGCGCCTCGCCCGTCTTGTCGGCGAGAGTGCCGGCGCCGTCCCTGAGGGTGCCGGTGCCGTCGGCGAGCTGATCAGCGCCGTCGCGGGCCGAGCCGACGCCGTCGGTGTACTGGGTGACGCCGGAGGCGAGGTCCTGGGCGCCGTCGCGGGCGGTGCCCGTCGCGGCGGCGAGCTGGTCCGCGCCGGAGGCGACCTCGCGGGCGCCGGAGTTCAGACGGTGGATGTCCTGCACGCCCTGGTCCAGGGTGCGGTACGCCTCGGGCGGCGCGAGGGCGGCGGTGCGGGCCTGGTCGGCGAGCTCCGCGGCGAGGTCGGAGGCGCTCTGGCCGGGCTCGGCCGACGGGACGGCGGAGGCGAGGTCGTCCCGCGCCTTGCCGAGGTCGCTGCTGAGGGTCGAGGTGTCCTCGGCGATGGTCGAGGTGGTGCCCTCGAGAGCAGCGGCGCCCTCGGCGAGTGCCGAGGTGGTGGTGGAGAGGGTCTCGATGTACTCCTCGATATCGGAGGCGGCGTCGCTCATGCCCTCGGCGGTGTCGGCGACGTCGGTGGAGGTCTCCGCGGCGGTCCGGGTGAGGCGGTCGGCCTCGGCCGCGTCGGCGGTGGCGGTCTTGGCGTCGTCGCGGACCTTCTGCGTGGTGCCGGCGAGCTCCTCCGCCTTCTGGCAGACGGCTGACTCGGCCGCGGAAGGTCGCTCGGCCCCCTCGCCGCCCCCGTCGGACGCCTCGCCGGGGCCTGCGTCGGCCTCGGCGCAGAGTCCTGCGAGCTCGTCGACGCCGTCGGCGAGCTCCCCGGCGGAGCCCTCGGAGGTCTCGGCGGACTGCGCCGAGGTGGAGGTGGCCTCGGCCGCGTCCTGCACGGCCTGGTCGAGCGACTCGATGTCACCGGCGATCGACTCGGCGCCCTCGCGCAGAGTGCGGGCGTCCTGGGCGCGATCGCCCGTGGACTCGTCGAGGTTCCGGGCGGTCTCGGCGAGCTCGCCGGCCTTCTCGTCGAGGCTCTCGGTGGTGGCTGCGATGGTGGCGGCGGCCTCGCCCGGGGCGTCCAGCGGCTCCGGCATCCCGTCGATCGCGCGCTCGAGGTCGTCGATCGCGGTGACCAGGTCCTCGCTCGTGGCCTGGACGCTCTCTTCGGTCACGCCCAGCTCGCGGGCGCGCTCGGCGGCGTCGGTGACGGTCTCGTCCAGTCGCTGGGTGCCGTCGGCGACCTGTCCCGCCCCGCCGGCGAGATCGCTCGCCCCGGTCGCGAGCCGCTCGGCGCCGCCGGCGAGCTCGTCCGCGCCGCCGCGCGGCGGCCGCCCCTTCTCGTCGAGGGTCGCCAGCCCGCCGGAGAGCCGCTGCGCACCGGCGTCGAGGGTCGCGACTCCGTTGCGCGCCGTGACCGCGCCGGAGGTGAGCTGGTCCAGCCCGACCACGAGGTCGAGGTCGCCGGAGTGCAGGTCGACCGCGCCCGCGGCGAGCTCGGCGGACCCGTCCGCGAGCTGGCCGGTGCCGTCGGTGAGCTCAGCCGTGCCGTCGACCAGGTCGCCGGTGCCGTCGTGGAGATCGCTCGCTCCGTCCGAGAGCTCGGCGGCGCCGTCGGCCGCGTCGACGATCCCGTCATGGATCGTCGTGAAGCCGACGTAGATCTTGTAGAGGTACTCCTCGAGCACCGAGGCGCGCGGCGCGTCGGTCAGCGCGGTGCCGACGGACTTGGAGAAGTTGCCGCCGACGTAGTTCACCGAGTCGTTCGTGCTCACGGTGATCATCGCGGGGGCCGCTTCCATCGCGTCGCCGCCGAGGGAGGCGATGTTCTCGGAGAAGTCGGAGGGGATCGTGATGGTGGCGCCGAAGGTGCCGTCGGCCAGGCCGCGCCGCGCCTCGGCGGGGGAGGCCTCCACGAAGTGGTAGAGGTTCTCCTGGTCCTTCTCCAGCAGGGTCTCCGTGAACTCCTTGCCCACGTCGATGTGGGAGACCTCCCCGTC
The DNA here is from genome assembly GCF_038396325.1 of Brachybacterium sp. GPGPB12. Classification (NCBI taxonomy): domain Bacteria; kingdom Bacillati; phylum Actinomycetota; class Actinomycetes; order Micrococcales; family Dermabacteraceae; genus Brachybacterium; species Brachybacterium sp. GPGPB12. The sequence continues at coordinate 2,609,748 of NZ_CP149573.1, forward strand.
CGGACTCTCCGCGTCCGCGCCGGTGTCCTCGTTCACCACGGCAGCGGTGATGTGGTTCAGGTTGTTGCTCGGGTCGATGAACGACCAGGTCATGTTGCCGGAGTAGACCAGCGGCACGAGGGCCAGTCCGGTCACGAACAGCGCCGCGATCGGCTTCTTCCACTCCCGGGGCAAGCAGGGCGACCGCGCCCCGTCCCGCGGCGGACGCGCCCCGCCCGAGGGCGGCACCGGCGGTGCCGATAGCGGACAGGACGGCGTGCGGCGCGGAGGAGAGCGCGGTGAGGAGAGCACGGAGGTATCGCATCACAGGGCGACGATACATCTGTGTATCGAGTTTTGTTACCCCCTCTGTGATGAAGTGTGGTGGGAGGAACCCGGCCGCTCTCCCCAGCTCCGGTCGGCCGACGGGGGCAGACCCGGCCCGGGCGGCTCAGGCCGGCAGATCCACCAACCACGGCCGACGGGACATCCCTGCCGGGTCCCATGACTCCAGCAGATCGGCCGCGGAGCGGCGACCCGGCGCTCCCAGCGAGTCCCCGATCCGCTCGACGACGTCGGCCGCGCTCTCCCCGGCGGCGAGACGGTCCCGCGGCGTCACCGCGCCGTCGCGCTTGGCCAGTCGCGCGCCCGCGGTGTTCAGCGCGAGCGGGACGTGAGCGTAGGTCGGCTCGGGAAGGCCCAGCAGGTGCGCGAGATGGGCCTGGCGCGGGGCGGAGCTGAGCAGGTCGTCGCCGCGAACCACCTGGTCGACCCCGGCCGCGGCGTCGTCGACCACGACGGCGAGGTTGTAGGCGACCACGCCGTCGCCGCGGCGCGCGACGAGGTCGTCGACCGTGCCGCGGACCTTGCCCTCCCAGAGGTCCTGCACGCTCCACTCCGTCACCTCGGCGCGCGACCGCAGAGCGGGCTCCCGTCGCAGCTCCCGCATCCGCGCGCGGCCGGCCTCGCGCTCGGCGGGGGCGAGGTCACGGCAGGTGCCGGGATAGGCGCCGGGCGGGGCGTGCGGTGCGCTCGGCGCCTCGAGGATCTCCCGCCGGGTGCAGTAGCACTCGTAGACGAGGCCCTGCGCCGTCAGGGAGTCGATCGCGGCCTCGTGGTCCGCGCCGCGCTCCGACTGGCGGACGACCTCGCCGTCCCAGTCGAGGCCCAGCGCTGCGAGGTCCTCCAGCTGGCGGCGCGCGGCGCCCTGTCGCACCCGGTCGAGGTCCTCGACCCGCAGGTGGAAGGCGCGGTCGGTGCGCCGCGCCAGCGCCCAGGCCAACAGGGCGGTGCGGAGGTTGCCCAGATGCAGGTCGCCGCTGGGGGAGGGGGCGTAGCGGCCCGCGCCGGGGCCGGGCGTGGCAGCGAGGCATGAGCCCCAGTCTAGGGAGGAGGGCCGGCGGGGGCGGGTGCCGGCGTGATCAGGTGGTCGCCGACGGGTCCAGCAAGCAGGAGCACGTCGTCGGCGCGTCCTCCGGGCACGGGGCGGCCCGGCGGGGCCGGGCGGAAACCGAGGCGCGCGGCGAGGGCGAGCGAGGCCGTGTTCCCGCGGTCCGTGATCGCGACGATCTCGAACGGGACCGTGCGGTCATCCTGGACTGTGCCGTTGTCCAGGTCTCTGCCGTCGTGCGTGCCCGTGTCGCTGCCCGTCGCGCGGGGGCCGCGCCGTGCTCCCGCAGGCGGCGCTTCGAGCACCGCGCGCATCGCCTCGGTCGCGACGCCGCGACCGGTCACCTCGGGCGAGAGCCGCCAGTACGCGCTCAGCATGGTCCTGGCAGGGGCGGTGGTCGTGGCGCTGGAGCCTTCGTCGACGCCAGGAGCGGGGCCGTGGGTCCGGCGTGCGTCCGTCGCCCGGTCCACGTCGCGCGCGAGCGGGATGAGACCCACCACGCCCAGCAGGCCGACCGGAAGGTCGGCCCCCTCCCGTGCCCGTACGGTCAGGTGGCCCGCCCCGTGGCGCTCCCAGCTCTCGCGCCACTGCGCGAGCACCCAGCGCATCTGGGCCGGGTCGGTCAGCGGCTCCGTCGAGTCCTCGACGAAGGCGCGCGGATCCGCATGGAGAGTGAACAGCTCCGCTTCGTCGGCCTCCGTGACCGGCGCGAGCCGCAGACGCTCCGTCCGGATCCTCCCGACCTCGCGACTGCTCGGTCCGCCGACGCCGCACGCACCACTGTGCTCGCCGGCGTCCCCGGACGCGCCGACGGCGCGGCGCTCCTCGTCCGGGGACGGGATCGCCGCGCCGTCGGGCACGTGCGTCACGCGAGTGGTTCGCGCCGCGGAGGGCCTGGGATCAGGCGTCGCCGCGGTGGTTGCCGCGCTTGTCCTCGTCGGCCGAGCCGGCCTCGGGATCCGAGTCCACCTTGACCTCCTTGGGGGTGGTGTCCCCGCCGTGGGAGTCGCCCTTCAGGGCGGAGGCCACGTCGCCGGCGTCGGCCGAGCCGACGGTGTCGGAGACGGTCGAGGAGTCGGACTCGGTGCCCGCCGAGGCGGGGTAGTGCGCACGGGCGAAGTCCGCGGGCGGCGCCCACGGGTCCTCGACCGGGCGGGTCTTCTGCCAGGCGATGTAGCCCGCGGCGGCACCGGCGGCGGCCAGGCCGAGGATGAGCGAGCACCTTGCCGGCGCGGCCCTTCTTCTTCTGCGGGGTGGGCTCCACGATCGCGGAGCGGATGTCGCCCTGGCCCTTGTCGAGCTCCTTGCGCGCCGCGTCGACGGCGGCCTTGAGCACCGTGCCGGTGGTCTCGGCGGTCTTGCGGGCGCGGGGGAGGTAGTCGTCCTCGAGGTCGTGGCGGAGCTTGTCCGCACGCGGGCCGAGGTTCTGCGAGAGCCTGTCGCCCTGCTCGCGCGGCCTCTGCCGCGCCTCGGGGACGTACTGGCCGTACAGGTCGGTCGCCTTCGAGCGGGCCTCGCGGGCGCCCTCCGACACCACCGGGCCCACCTGGGCCGCGAGCTTCTGCGACTCCTCGACGGCCTTCTGGGCGTTCTGGCTGGACGCGCCAGCCGCCTCGACGGCCTTCGAGGCCTTCTTCTTGGCCTTCTTCGCCTCGGCCTTGGTTCCAAGCGCCATGGGGTTCCCCTTTCGGTCGAATCCGTCGGGTCGGGCCGACGGTGGTCCCTGGGCCGGGACAGCCGACGACTGCCACGACCCGTGTGGCACAACCTTAACGCGACCACCCGGCGGCGTTCACAGCGGATGCGGAGTCGCGGAGGATGTGGCAGGCCGCAGCGATGTGGAGGAGAGGCCCGGTCCGCGCAGCGGCCGTGCGCACGGTCTGCGCACCGGGTCTGTGGGAAGATTGCGCCATGTTCGCAACTCTGCACACCAACCACGGGGACATCCGCATCGAGCTGTTCCCGCACCACGCCCCCAAGACGGTCGAGAACTTCGTGGGCCTCGCCGAGGGCTCCAAGGAGTTCTCCGATCCGGAGACCGGCGAGAAGGTCACCCGTCCGTTCTACGACGGCGTCGTCTTCCACCGCATCATCTCCGGCTTCATGATCCAGGGCGGTGACCCGCTGGGCACCGGCACCGGCGGCCCCGGCTACACCTTCGACGACGAGATCTCCGAGAAGAACTTCAACGAGCCCTACGTCCTCGCCATGGCCAACGCCGGCACTCGCCGCAACGCGCTGACCGGTCGCCCCTCCGGCACCAACGGCTCGCAGTTCTTCATCACCGTCGGCCCCACGCCGCACCTGCAGGGCAAGCACACCGTGTTCGGCGAGGTCGCCGACGAGGACTCCAAGAAGGTCGTCGACGAGATCGCCGCGGTCAAGACCGACATGCGCGACCGTCCCCTCGAGGACGTCGTCATCGAGAAGGTCTCGATCGAGAAGTGATCCGGCGGGCGCCCCGCGCCCCCGGATTCCAACGCCGCCGGCGTCGCCGCACGTGCGGCGACGCCGGCGGCGTCGTGCGTCTCAGGAGAAGGTGAGCGTCGCGGTGATCGGGTCCTCGACCTGCTCGAAGTCCGTATCCAGCACTTGTGTGAAGCGCGGGGAGAGGTGAGCGTCGCGGAGCGCACCGCGCGGTCAGCCGATCGCGACCCCGAGCGCCGCGCCGATCCCGTAGGTGACCAGGAGCGCGAGCACCCCGCCGATGATCGTGCGCACGGTGGCGGTGCGGGCGTCGGCCTGGCCGAGTCGGGCGCTGACCACGCCCAGCAGTGCGAGCGCGACCACGACGGCGACGAGCGTCGCGGGCAGGCGCGAGCACGGGCGGGCTGGCGAGGATCGCGAGCAGCGGGATGATCCCGCCGAGGGTGAAGGAGAGCAGCGAGGCCAGCGCCGCCGACAGCGGTGAGACGACGGTGCCCTGCTCCACGCCGTGGCGGAAGCGGGTGTGGGCGGTGAGCGAGTCGTGGCGCTCCATCGAGTCGGCGACCTCGCCCACCACGTCGTCCGGGATTCCCGACTCGGTGAGCGCCGCGAGCAGGTGCCGGTGCTCCCCGGCGGGGTCGGCGGCGAGGTCGGCGCGGGTGCGCGCGATGAGGGCGCGGTCGGTGTCGCGCTGGGTGGAGACGGAGACGTACTCGCCCATCGCCATGGACAGCGCGCCTGCGACCAGCGAGGCGAGTCCCGCGATCAGCGACCAGCGGATGTCGGTGGTGGCGCCGGCGACGCCGACGGCGAGGCCCGCGACCGAGACGATGCCGTCGTTCGCGCCGAGAACCCCGGCGCGCGCCTGGTTGATGCGGTCCGAGCGCGCGGTGCGGTCCTCGGCGTGATCGCGCGAGACTGCGGTGTGCGTATCCCGGTCGGCCGACGGGGCATGCGCATCGGCGGGGCCGGAGGGCCGCCCGACGGATGGCGCAGGGCGCTCGGCGGACGGCGCACCGCCGTGCGACGCGGTGGGAGTGTCGGTGGAATCGGCGACGGGCGGGCGGCGAGGGGGCATGTCGAGGAGGCTCACGCCCCAACACTAGTCTCTGGACTAAGTCCAATCAAGCAAGGTGAGCCTCGCCTGACCTGCAAGAACGAAGTAAGCGGAGCCTCTCCCGATCGGCGGTCGACAGCGCCTCCGACCCGGTCACCCGCTCCCCGCTCCTTCGCGGAGAGCCGCCGCCCTGTCCTCTGGTCGGGACCCCGCGCCAACGCGCCGGCCAACGCCTCGTCGCCCAGGGCCTCGTCGGTCCGTGCCGCGGCGAGGGCCCCGCCTCGGTCGGGCACGCCGCCGTCGCGAGCCAGGGGCACGACCTGCGCGACGTCCTCTGCTCCCTCGCCCCTCGAGCGCGTCGCGGCCCCCGCGCTGGTGTCCCGGTGCCCGGGGGAGCCTGCGCGCCGAGCGTGCAAGGAGGCGGGCCCCACCTCGGGACGAGCGGCCACCACCTGCTGGCGGAGCCGATCTCGGCGGGCGACGGCGCGCAAGCGCCCCGGCTCCCTCCAGCCGCCCGTGGTGGAATGAGACCCATGGACAGACCCAGCTACGGCTACAGCGCCGCCGACGCCCCACCGCCCCAGGGCCCCGTGGGCAACGGGCCGCAGGAGCGACCGGTGTGCCCGCGCCACCCGGATCGCGTCAGCTACGTGCGCTGCAAGCGCTGCGACCGTCCGGCCTGCCCCGACTGCCAGCGCCCCACCGATGTGGGCGTGCTGTGCGTGGACTGCGAGCGGGAGCTGGCCCGGGCGCAGGCCTCGACCCGGCCCCGCACAGCGATGGGCGGGCGCATGCGCACCGGCGCCCCGGTCGTCACCTACACGCTGATCGCGCTGTGCGTGCTCGCGTATCTCGGGCAGATCCTCGCTCCGCAGATCGTCGAGCGGCTGGGCATCTTCGCCCCCTTCCGGGCGCTCGCGATGCCGTGGACCTTCCTCACCGCGGGCTTCCTCCACGGCGGGATCATGCACCTGGCGCTGAACATGTACGCGCTGTGGGCGATGGGTCAGTTCCTCGAGCGGTCCCTCGGCCCCGCGCGCTTCGCCGCCGTCTACTTCGTCTCGATGCTCGGTGGGCACACGGCGGTGTACGTCCTGGCCGACCCGATGGGGTACTCCTGGCTGACCGGCACCGTCGGCGCGAGCGGCGGCGTGTTCGGCCTGTTCGCCGCGGCGTTCATCGTCAACCGGCGCATGGGTGGGCAGGTCGCGCAGATCGGGGTGCTGATCGCGCTGAACCTGGTGATCACCTTCACCGTCCCCAACATCTCCTGGCAGGGCCACCTCGGCGGACTCCTGCTCGGCGCGGCACTCACCGCGGGGATGTACGCGTCGCGCCCCAAGGCGGTGGCCGGGCAGGACCGGCAGGCGCTCGCCCGCCGCTCCGCGATCACGCACGGCGCGCTGGTGGTCGCCGCCGTGGTGCTGTGCGCGGTGCTCGTGGCGGTCAAGACGGTGCTCCTGCCCGGCCTCTGACCGAGGGCGCGCGCGGCCCGTTCGAGGGCCGACGGCGCACTCCTCCCGCACGGCGGGGCGGTCCCTCGGGGCCGCCCCGTTCTGCGTCCCCGGGCCGTGCGCGAGAGCCCTGTCACGACACGGACGGAACTACACCGGTGTGGTTTTCCCCAGCTGTGGATCGCGGTGTGGATAACCCGCTGCTGCATTGGGGATGACGCGTTCTGGCTGTGGACAACTTCCGATGTGCTGTGGACGGACAGTGGGGACAGCGCAGCTCCATACACCGTGGATGCGGAGCACGCAGACGTTCCCGACCACTGCACGGAGCCGGTCCAGCGCCGAGGTATGCACGTGATGTCCGATTCGAAGGCCTCTCGGAAGTTCTGTGACCTGCAGTGATGCAAGGGCGGCGGGGGTCGGCGGCGAGTCGCGGCGGGGGAGCCGCACAGATCGGTCATCGCGCCGGCGCGATGCCGCGACACGCCCGGGACAACGCTCGTACGTGCGGAACTACAAGGATGTCATTCCTCCAGCGCTGTGGAGAACGTTGTGGATAACTGCCTGTGGAGGGTGGACAGCGAAGATGTGCACACCCGTGAGGACCCTCGTTTCCACCGAGTCACCGCCCTCGTCGGTGGACCGCCGCGGCGCTGTGCTCCTCGGCTGTGGCCTCGGGGTGCGGCGGTGCCCTGAGGGCAGGGACCGTGGCGGACGGCAGGAGCCTCCCGCCCACCGCCCGCCGCTCAGTGCTCGGCGCCGCCGGCGAGGCGCACGTCGGCCTCCGTGGAGAGCGCCACCTCGACCATCCGCACCAGCGCCCGCGCGGCGGCGGGGGAGTCGACGACGTCGGCCGAGGGGACGTGGACGAACCCGCCCCGGATCCCCTCGAGCGCCGGGTCGGTCGCCAGCAGGTGCTGCGCAGCGCGTAGAACACGTCATTGCACACATAGGTCCCGGCGGTCTGCGACACCGCCGCAGGCACTCCGTCGGCCGCGAGCGAGGCGACCATCGCCTTGACCGGCAGGGTCGAGAAGCGGCCGACGGGCGCGCCCGGCACCACCGGCTCGTCCACCGGGCTCGCGCCCGCGTTGTCGGGGATCCGGGCGTCGCGGATGTTGATCGCGACCCGCTCCGGGGTGATCGCGGTGCGTCCGGCGGCGAGGCCGACGGCGACCACGAGCCGCGGACGCAGTCCCCGCACCGCCTCCTCCAGACGCTCCGAGGCGGTGCCGAACTCGACCGGCGGCTCGACCGCCTCCGCGTCCACGCCGCGCGCGACGAGAGCCGGGACCGCCTCCCGGACGGCCTCCCAGGACTCGTTCGTCGCCGCCCCGTCGAAGGGCGCGAAACCGGAGAGCAGAACGTCGATGGTCATCGGGACAGGGTACGGCCGACCGCCCGCCGATGGCCGCGCGCCACGACGGTGCTCTCGCCGGCGTCGACCAGCGCTGCGTCCGTCGCGACATCGCCCCCGTCGCCCGCGACTACTCTGGGGCGATGTCCGAGCAGACCCGTGCTGAGCCGTTCCCCGCGCTGTCCGCGCTCTACCCCTCCCTCGGGCTCGTCGTCCGCGCCGGGGATCTGACCCTGCGGCCGCTGGCCGATGAGGACCTGCCCGAGTATGCCGCGCTGATCCGTCGGCCGATCTTCGAGGACCCGGCCTCCCCGCAGGTGTTCCCCTGGTACCGCGCCGCGCCGGAGACGCGCGTGCGCGAGGCGCCGCTGCGCTTCCAGTGGACGCCGCGCGGCGGGATCTCACCCGAGCGCTGGACCCTCGCCTTCGGCGTGTGGGCGGGAGGCCGGCTGATCGGCGCGCAGGACGTCTCCGCCGAGCGCTTCGGCGAGCGGCGCACCGTCACCTCCGGCTCCTGGCTGACCCTCGACGCCCACGGGAACGGGTACGGCAGGCTCATGCGCCAGGCGATGCTCGTGCTCGCCTTCGACCACCTCGGTGCGCGCGGGCCGAGTCCGCCGCCGTGGTCGGCAACGCCCCTCCTACGGCGTCTCCCGCGCCTGCGGCTACATCGACAACGGCACCGAGATCTCCACGATCCCTGGCTCGCACGCGGAGCAGCAGCGCTTCCTCGTCACGCCCGAGAGCGCTGCGTCGGCCCGACGTGCCGGTGGAGGTCGAAGGGCTCACGCCCGCGCCGCGGGAGATGCTCGGCGCCTGATCAGGCGGCGGGATCTGCCAGATCGGGTGCGGGTGACGTTCCCGCGGGAACGGCGCGGGGCCGACGGGAAGCCGTCGGCCCCGCGCCGGCTCAGCAGTAGGCGGTCGTCTTGTCGCTGCGGACGTACGTCGACGAGCCCTTGTACGCGCCGCCCTTGTACCGGCAGGACTCGAGCAGGGTGCCCTTGGAGCTGTACAGGCGCGCGGTGTCGCCGGTGTTGTTCCAGATGTAGCTCGCCTTGCCCCAGTACAGGGTGGTGGAGGTGTTCTTCCCGGTGCCCGAGCGGATCGTGACGGTCTTGCCGGGGGCGATCTTGAAGCCCTTGGGGAAGGTGTACTTCTGGGGGCCGTTGTCGCGGATCACGAAGCCGGTGAGGGTCAGCGTGGTCTTCCCGGTGTTCTTGACCTGGATGTACTCCTTCACGTACTCGGAGTTCCTCGAGTAGTCCCGGCCGGGCGGGTCGTAGTACACCTTCACGATGTCCAGCGGCTTCTTCACCGCGGCATCGGCGGGCGGGGCGGCCGCGAGCGGCACCGCGACCACGAGCGCGGCGAGCAGCAGCGCCAGGAATCGGGCGCGCGAGAGCAGGGGCAGGTGCATGGGATGACCTCTGAGGAGCAGGGGATCCGCGGGTGACGGCCGACTCTCGTCGGCTCTCCTCAGGATCGGAACCGGTGTGACAGCAGGAAGATAACCGGCGCCGACCTCCTGCGCCAGCGCTTCCGCACACCTGTCGTGGGAACTGGGCCACATCAGGTGCCGGGCGCGGGGCCCGTGCCGCGCTCTCCCGGTGCCAGGGGACGACCCCGGCGCGCTACATCGACTCCTGCCACGCCTGGTACAGCGCCGCGAAGCGGCCGCCGGCGGCGACGAGCTCGGCGGGAGAGCCGTCCTCGACGACCTGCCCGTCGTGCACCACCAGCACCCGGTCCGCGATCATCACGGTGGTCAGGCGGTGGGCGATGATCAGCGAGGTGCGCCTGCCGAGCGGCTTCGTCAGCCCCTCCTGCACCATCCGCTCCGAGGGGATGTCCAGCGAGCTGGTCGCCTCGTCGAGGATCAGCACCCGCGGGTCGGCGAGGAAGGCGCGGGCGAAGGAGATCAGCTGTCGCTGACCGGCCGAGACGCGGCCGCCGCGCTTGTTCACGTCGGTGTCGTAGCCGTAGGGGAGCTTCTCGATGAACTCGTCGGCCCCGATCGCGCGGGCCGCCGCCTCGATCTCCTCGCGGGGCGCGCCGGGCCGGCCCAGCGCGATGTTGTCCGCGACGGTGCCGGAGAACAGGTACGCCTCCTGCGTGACCATCACGATGTTGCGGGTGAGGTCCTCCATGGACACCTCCCGCAGGTCCACGCCGTCCAGCCTCACGGCGCCCTCGGTCGCGTCGTAGAAGCGGGCGATGAGCTTCGCGACCGTGGACTTCCCGGCGCCGGTCTGGCCCACCAGCGCCACCGTCTGCCCGGCGGGGATGTGCAGGTCCATCGGCTTCAGCACGAGCGGCCCGTCGTCCGAGTAGCGGAAGGAGACGCCCTCGAAGTCGATCTGCCCGTCCGAGCTGGGCAGCGGCGTAGGCGATTGCGGCTCCTTCACGTGGGGCCGCACGGCCAGCAGGTTCGCGATCTTCTCGAGCGCTGCGACGGCGGACTGGAAGGCGTTGTAGAAGTTCGCGATCTCGTCGATCGGCTGGAAGAAGCGGCGCGAGTAGAGCACGAGCGCGACCAGCACACCGACCTGCAGGTCGCCGCTGAGCACCCGGAACCCGCCGACGACCAGCACCGCGGCGATGGTGACGTTCGCGAGCACGCGGCGCCGGCTGGTAGATGCCGAACACGTTGATCGAGCGCAGCGACGCATCGCGGTAGTCCTGGGCGAGGCGGTCGAACTCGGCCTGGTTGCGGTCCTCCTTGCGGAACGCCTTCACGGCGCGGATCCCGGCCATCGCCTCGACGAAGTGGACGATCAGCCGTGCCGAGTGGGTGCGGATCGCGCGGTACTCGACGCTCGAGCGCTTCTGGAACCACACCGTCAGCGCCACGCAGGGGATCAGCATCAGCAAGCATGACCAGGCCCGTGACTGGATCCATGGTCACGATCAGCACGATCGTGAACACCATCGACAGCGACGCGCCGACCATGACGTTCACGCCCGAGTCCAGCGGCTCCCGCGGCGCCTCCATGTCGGAGGTCTGCCGCGAGACGATCCGGCCGGAGGTGTAGGACTCGTGGAACTCGAGGTCCTGCTTCTGGGTGAAGCGGAAGACCTTCCGCCGCAGGGAGAGCAACATCCGCTGGCCGACGACCACGGACTGGCGCACGTACCCGAAGGTCAGCACGCCCCCGACGATCGCCGCGGCGACGGCGAGGGCCGCCGCCTGGGTCGCGGGCCACGGATCGCCGTCCAGCAGCGGCGCGGGCAGGCCGTGGTCGATGCCCCGGGCGATGATCGCGGGGCCTGCGACGACGGCGAGAGCGCGCGACGACGACCATCACGCCCATCACCACGAACTGGCCCTTGACCGGGGAGATCAGCTCGCCGAGCAGGGAGAGGGAGCGCTTGCGGGAGGCCTTGGCCTCCTCGGGGGTGAGGGCGCCGCCGTCGGCGCCGTCCTGGTCGAGCGGTGCGGTGGTGGTCATCGTCCTTCCTCCTGGATGGCGCGGAGCTCGAGCTCGCCGGTGAGGGTCTCGATGTCCTGGTCGCGGCGTCGCTCCTCCTCCTGGTTCGCGATCACCCAGCGGTAGCGGGCCGAGCTCGCCATCAGCTCGGTGTGGGTGCCGACGGCGACCACTCGCCCGTCGTCCAGCGGCGCGACACGGTCGGCGAGCGCCACGGTCGAGGTGCGGTGGGCGACGATCAGGGTGGTGGTCCCGGCGAGCACCTCCCGCAGGCGCGCGGTGACGGTCTCCTCGGTCTTGGTGTCCAGCGCCGAGAGCGGGTCGTCGAGCAGCACAGCACGGCGGGCTTCGCCGCGATCGCGCGGGCCAGGGCCAGGCGCTGGCGCTGGCCGCCCGACAGGCTCATGCCCTCCTCGCCGATGCGGGTGTCGACCCCGTCGGGCGGCTCGTAGGCATAGGTCGCATCCGCCGTGCGCGGCGCGAGGTGCGACAGATCCTCCGCGTCCCGCTCGGACAGGGCCGGGTCCGCGCCGAGCAGCGACGTTGTCCCGCACCGAGTCGGAGAACAGGGTCGCGTCCTCGAAGGCGACGGCGGTGAGGGTGCGCGCGTGGTGAGGTCCATGTCGCGGATGTCGACGTCGTCGATCGTGATCGCGCCGGCGGTCGTGTCGTACAGCCGCGGCACCAGCCGCAGCGGCGTCGACTTGCCGCCGCCGGTGACGCCGACCAGCGCCATCGTCTCGCCGGGGCGGATGTCGAGGTCCACCCCGTCCAGCACGTCGCCGACGTGCTCGGGCGCGTCGGCGTAGCGGAAGTGCACGCCGTCCAGGCGCACCGCCCCGATCGCCGCGGCCGGGTTCACCGGTGCCGGGCGCTCGGGCGAGACGATCGTGTTCTCGGTGTCCATCACCTCGTAGTGGCGGTCCAGCGCAGTGCTCGCGTTGACGGCCTGGCCCAGCAAAGCATGCCGAGCATCCGCACCGGGCCGACCACCAGCGTGGCGGTCGCGAAGTAGGAGGCGAGCTGGCCGGTGGTGATGGACCCGTCGGCGGTCAGGTGCAGTCCCACCAGCAGTGCGACGCCGAGCGCGAGCTCGGGGAGCATGAACATGAACATGTCGAAGCGGGCGATGGCGGTCGCCTTCTTCACCTCGGTGCGGCGCGGCTCCTCGGCCTGCTCGGTGAAGCCCGCGAGCGCCGTCGGCCCCCGACCGAAGGCCTTCAGCACGCGGATGCCCTGCACCGACTGCTCGATGGTGGTGGCGAGGTCGCCGTTCTGGTCCTGCGAGCGGCGGGAGAGGACCGAGAAGGTGCGGTTGAAGCGGTAGGCGATGATCGATACGGGCACCGCGGCGATGAAGAAGATCAGCGCCAGCGCCGCGCTGGAGCGGATCAGCGGCACCATGCCCACCGCGATCGTCACCGCGTTGGTGACGGCCATGATCATGCCGAACGCGATCCAGCGGCGGATCTGGTTGATGTCGCTCATCATGCGCGAGAGCAGCGCCCCGAGCCCCAGCCGTCGTGGAAGGTGACGGGCAGGTGCTGGACCTTCTGGTAGAAGCCCACGCGGATCTGCTTCTCGACGGTGGTCGAGGGGGCGACGGCGAAGGTGCGGCGCGACCAGATCAGTGTGGCCTCGACGATGCCGAGGCCCAGCACGATCGCGCCGCCGGTCCAGATGGTGATGGCGGTGGCGTCGCTGCCGAGCCGGTTGACGATGACCTCGAGGACCTGCGGGATCATCAGCGCCACGAGCGAGGCCGTCATGGCGCTGAGCAGGCCGAGGAAGAGGCGGATTCTGATGGGACGGACCGTCTGCCAGAGGCGGCGCATGGTGCCGAGCATGGGGGAGAGATTTCCTCAGAGGGGAGTGCGCCCCGGCGGTCGGGGACGAGGACTTAGCCTAGTCAACTATCCCGACAGGTGGCGGCGCATTCCGGGACCGTCCGCTCCGGCGCGTCGCTCGTCTCGCCTCCTCTGCACGGGTCCATCCCCTCTGAGGTGTCGTGATGGGGCCGGATGCCGACAGCTCGGACGGGATGGGCTCAGGGTGCGCGGGTGGCGGCGCGGGGTGGCGGACTGCTCCCTGCGGTGTCGCCGATGGGCGCGTGGTGACGCGATGTGGCGATATCGCCACGACGTGCCGTGGAGCGCCCGCCCGGGTCAGGCGTCGGCGTCGGCGGGCGACCACTCGCCGTAGGCGGCGTCGGACAGCATCGCCGAGGCGGTCGCGGAGGCGGCGGTGACCGTGAGGACCGCGGGCCAGGCGCCGATCCTCTTCGCCAGCGGGTGGGAGAGGCCGAAGCCGAGCACGTAGGTCGCGCCGAGCACGGCGGTGGTCGCGGGGCCGCGGCGCGCCAGCCAGGTGCGGCCCGCGTAGAGCCCGGCCGCGGCGAGGACCACGCCGCCGAGGGGGCGGATCCCCGTCTCCCGCGCGGTGAGCCAGCCGCCGATCAGCCCGGCGGCGACGACGGGGGCGGTCTTCACGGACTCGGCGGGCTTGATCGCGGTGCTCATGGGGGCGAGCCTACGACGTGCGGCTCGGCGGCGGCTGGGACGATCTCGCCGACCCTCAGCGCACCACCGCGAGGCCGTGCGCGGGCACCGTCCCCTCGGCGGCAGGGCCGACGGCGTCGAGCATGTCCGCGCCGCTGACCGCCTCGAGGACCTCGCCCGGGGCCGGGGCGTCCTCGTCGCCGAGGTTCAGGACGAGGGTGAGCGGGGCGGGGCGCTCGCCGGCGGCGCCGTCGGCCGCTGGATCGGTCCCGCCGTCGGCCCCGTCCTCGAGCCCGTCGGCCGACGGGGTCAGCACGATCTGCGCCCAGGTGTTCGACAGCGTCGCCTCGTCCACGGCGACCGACGCGGTCGCCAGCCACCGTTCGCGCCGCCGCAGCGAGAGCGACCGGCGGTGCACCTCGAGGATCCGCCCGGCCGCCTCGGGGGCGAGCGGCTGCAGGGAGCGGGGTGCCTCGCCGCCCGCGTCGGCGGCCTCGTGCGCGGCGAGGATCTCCTCGGGCGAGGACGGGAACCAGGGGCGGATCGCGTCGTCCCCGCCCGCACGCTCCTCCTTCACGCCCGCCGCCCCGAACTCGTCCCCGGCGTAGATCGCGGGGATGCCGGGCAGCGAGCGCGAGCGGCGCGGTCGCGACGGCGAGGTCCCGCCCGTCCTCCAGCTGGGAGGCGATGCGGGTGGTGTCGTGGTTGCCCACGAAGGTCAGCGGCAGGCCGCCGGACCCCGCCGCCCGGAACCGCGCGAGGAAGTCCTCGTGACGGCCCAGCGCATGCGCGAGCTCGAAGAGGTTCCGCTCGCGCAGCGAGGACCAGATCGCCTTCCACAGCTCGTACTGGGTGATCGAGTCCGCGCCGGAGGCGGCGGCGACGGCCGGGTAGTCGCCGTGGATCACCTCGCCGAGGATCCACGCCTCGGGATGCGCGGCCCGGACCCGCTCCAGGATCGGCGCCCACGCCTCGGCGCCCGCGGCGTACATCGCGTCCAGCCGCCACCCGTCGGCCCCGCGCTCGAGCCAGCGCCCCATGATCTCCACGACCCGGTCCTGGATGACGGGATCGGAGAGGTCCACCTCGATCAGGTCGTCATTGCCCTCGAAGCCGTAGGGGCTCGTGCCCGACCAGCGGATCCGGCCGCCCTCCTCGGTGCCGGGCCCGGCGGCGATCGCGCGACGCGCGGTGGGGTGGAGATGGGAGACGTGGTTGAAGACCCCGTCGAGGACCACCCGGAGCCCGCGCTCGCGGCACGCGGCGACGAGCGCGTCGAAGTCCTCGTCGTCGCCGAGCCGCGGGTCGAGCCGGCGGTGATCGAGGGTGTCGTAGCCGTGGGAGACCGAGTCGAAGATCGGGTTCAGCAGCGGCACGTTCGCGCCGAGGGAGACGAGGTGGTCGAGCCACCCGGTCAGCCGGCGCAGGCGGTGGACGACGTTCTCCCCGTCGGCCCCGCCGTAGCCCTCGCCGGTGAGGTCCTCGCGGTGGCGCGGCGCGCCGCAGAAGCCCAGCGGGTACACCTGCCAGCAGATCGCGTCGCGGACCCAGGCAGGGGCATGGTGAGCGGGTGCGGACGGCTCGGTATGGGTCATGGCGCCATCGTAGGCGGGAGGTCGCGCGCCATCGCGCCGCGGCGAGGGCCGCGCCGTGCTCCGACCGCGGCACCTGCCGAGGTCGCCGCTCCCGCCGCCGACCGGCCGCCGCGCCGTCCGCGCGGTCAGCGAGCCTCGCCACTCCCGCGCTCGGCGGCCTCGGCGATCGAGCGCCCGTAGAGCTCGCCCCCGGTGCGATCGGGGTGGATCCGATCGGGGCCGAGCCCCTCGCGGGCGTCGCCGATCGCTCGGTGCCAGTCGGCGACCACGGTGCGGGGGTCCTGCCGCGCGAAGTCGGCGATCTCGGCGTTGACCGCGGGCTCCCACGACCTGTCGGCGTAGGCGTTGACCAGGATCAGCGTCCGGTCGGGCCCGATCGCGTCGCGGATCTCCCGGAGCGTGCCGGGGCCGTACTCGCCGTTGGTGCCCATCCCCACCACCACGACGGGGCGCGACCGGCCCTGCTCGGCGAGCCGCCGCAGGATGACCGGGCCCTGCTGGGGCATCCGCGAGACCTCGGCGTCGATGGTGATGCCGGGGAACTCGTCCATCAGTGCGGGCGCCGAGGCCAGCATGACCGAGTCGCCGACGGCGAGCATGTCCTCCCCGTGCGGCGTCCGGCCGTCCGCGGCGGCGGCCGGGGCGTCGGTCGCGGCGTCGCTCGAGCCCTCGGTCGACCCGGCGGCCGATCCGTCGGCCGCGGGGTCGTCGGGGGCATCGCCCTCGGAGGTCGACGGCTCGCCCTGCGCGTCGGCCCGGTCCGCGGGCGCGTCGGCCTGCGGATCCGCGGGAGCCGCCTCCGCACCGGCCTGTCCCGCCGACCCGTCCCGCAGGGCGGCGGAACCGGCCGCGATCTCTTGCTGGGCAGCTGTCTCCTGCGGGGAGACGATCGCCGCGCCGACGGTCGCCAGCACCAGGGGCGGCCGCGACGACCACGACCCCCAGCCGGCGAGGACGGGGACCGAGGGACTGCGCCTCCGCCCACCATCCGCGGAACCCGAGGCGCAGGATCGGCGCCTCCACGTGCGTCCACGAGAAGCATGCGGCGAGCAGGGACAGGCAGATCGCGAGCACCGGCGCGCACCAGGCGGGCCAGCTCCCGGGCGCGGACTCGCGCAGGATCACCAGCGGCGGCCAGTGCCACAGGTACAGGGCGTAGGAGCGTGCGCCGACGGCGACCATCGGCCGCGTCGAGAGCAGCGAGGCGACGGGGCTCCGCCCGCGGGCGAGGAGGATGGCGAGCATCGACAGCGCGACCGCGAGCGGGGAGGCCACCGTGAACGCGGAGACCTCCGGCACCTGCAGGGCGATCACCAGGATGCCCGTGATCCCCACGGCCGACGCGGCGGTGACGAGGACGGCCCGCGGCGGCGCCGGCGCCGCCCCGAGGGCCCCGGGCACGCCGTGATGGTGCCCTGCCCGCAAGTGTCTCGCCGTCGCTGCCCGGCCTCGCCCGGTCCGGTCGCGGCCCGCTGCGTCGTCGGAACGCGCGAACAGCCACAGGGCGAGCGCGGCGCCCGCGAGCAGGCCGAATCCGTGGGTGTCGGTGCCCATGTAGGCGCGGGAGTTGCCCTGGGTGATCGCGGCGATCTCGCCCCACAGCAGCGAGACGAACGCGAGCACCGCCGTCACGGTGCCCGCGCGCCGGGCGGCACGGACCTGCAGGGACCCGGCGTGCGGCGCGACCGCCCACAGGATCACCAGAACCGCCACAGGCCATACGAGATAGAACTGCTCCTCGACGGCCAGCGACCAGAGGTTCTGCAGGACCGGCGGCGAGGACCCCAGGAAGTAGTCCTCGCCACCGGAGATCTGGGACCAGTTGCTCACGAAGAGCAGACCGGCGAGGAGTCGCTGAGAGAAGCGCACGGCGGCATCGCCCCCGACGACCAGCGACGTCGTGCCCACCACGAGAAGCATCGTCACGAGCGCCGGCAGGATCCGCCGTGCCCTCCGCCTCCAGAAGGCGCCCAGGTGCACGCGGCCGCGTTCGCGCTCGCGCAGCGTCCCGCGGGTGATCAGATAGCCGCTGAGCACGAAGAACACGTCCACGCCGATGAGCCCCGAAGGCACGGCACCGGGGGCCGCGTGATAGGCGACCACGAGACCGACGGCGATCGCGCGCAGACCGTCCAGGGCTGGCATGCGGGCGCCCGGACGCCGCTCTGCGGGCGTGGGACGCCGCACCGTCGACGGAGGCGCGGAGCGGGTGGCGTCGGGCGCGTGGGCGGAGATCACGCCCTGGACGCTAGGATCCACGGGTCACGGTTCCCTCACAGCACGGGCGGCTCACGAGCGGGTCCGGCCCTCAGACGGCGGAGGCGCACGGGATCCGTTGAGAGAAATTTGTGAGGGCGCTCGGGAAGGCTCCTGGACATGGATTCCACGCGCCGCGCCGCCCCGTCGGCCCCGACCCGGCCGCGTCCTGGCCCTCGTCGGCGCCCCGGCCCTCATCCTCCTGGTCTCGCTGAGCCTCCTGGTCCCGTGGCCGATGCTGGGCTCGGGCTTCGCGCTCGCCGAGACGACCGACAGCGAGGGGACGTTCCTGCTGGACTGCGACGCCACGGCATCCCGTGAGCCCGTGAGCGTCGTGCTCACCTGCGCCGACGCGGGTGCGGGACTGGACGCGCTGCGCTGGACCTCCTGGGGCGAGGCGGAGGCCGAGGCGCAGGGCATCCTGCGCACGACGGTCTGCGAGCCCTCGTGCGCGGAGGGGTCCGTGGAGGAGCACCGGGTGCGCGTGGTCGCCTCGGACCGCCGGGCCTCGGGCACCGTCAGCACGTACCGATCGCTCACGGTGACCTATCTCGATGAGGCACCGCCCTGGGCGCCCTCCGGCACCGAGCACTACGACGTCACGCGCACCGGAGGTCCCATATGAGCATCACCGTTCTCGTGGTCGAGGATGACGAGGACGTCCGCGAGACCACGAGGCTCGTCCTCGAGCGCCAGGGATTCACCGTCCGCACCGCGGCCGACGGCGCCGAGGGCTACGAGCTCGCCCTCGAGCTGCAGCCGGACGTGGCCGTGGTCGACATCGGCATGCCGCGCGTGGACGGTCTCACCCTTACCCGCATGCTGGCCGGGTCGGGCACCTGCCCGGTGCCGCTGCTGACCGCGCGCGACCTGCCGGAGGACCAGGTGATCGGATTCGAGGCCGGGGCGTTCGACTTCGTGACCAAGCCCTTCGACTCGCGGGTGCTCGCCGCCCGACTGCGCTCCCTGGTCAGGCGCACCGCCCCGCCCGCCGGCCCGGAGAGCCTCGGGCCGCTGGAGATCGATCGCGCGGCCCGTCGGGTGACGCGGCAGGGGGAGGCCCTGACCCTGTCCCCGACGGAATACGACCTGCTGATGCTGTTCCTGGAGAACCGGGGGATCGTGCTCAGCCGGGCGACGATCCTGCGCGAGGTGTGGGGCGACTCGTCCTGGTCCGACGAGCACATCGTGGACGTGAACATCCAGCGCCTGCGCCGCCGGGTGGGGCCGGGCGTGATCACGACGGTGCGCGGCGCCGGCTACCGGGCGGACGCCGCATGAAGGGAATCCCCTGGTACGCGTCGCTGAGGTTCCGCTTCGCGGCGGTGCTGGCGGTCACCTCGTTCTCGATCGCGGCGCCGCTGGGGGCCTGGATCGCCCATGTCGCGCTCGGCGACGCTCGCGAGCAGATGCGGGAGCAGGCGGCGGCGACGCTCCGCGCGGGCACCGCCACCTACGAGACCACCCGGACCGTTGCCCCGACGGTGCAGTTCGGCGACGAGGGCCTGCCCGCCGGCCTCGCGCGCCGCGCCCACGAGCACGACGACGTCGTCACCTTCGCCGATGACAGTGCGACCTGGGCGGCCGTGGAGGCGCAGGACGGTTTCACCCTCTCGGTGCGCCTGCCGAACGCGCCCGTGGTGGACCGGTGGGAGGAGCTCGCGCGGACCATCCTGCTGCTCTCCCTCGCGGTGGCCGCCGCGGCGAGCGCCATCGGCTGGTTCGTCTCCGGCGGCCTGACCCGCAGGCGCGTCGCGCCGCGGAGATCACCCTCGAACGCGGCGACGTGCAGGGCCGCGACGCCGCGCTCGCCCGGCTCCGCGCCGAGACCGGTGGCGGACCGCCGCAAGTCGATCCCGGCCCCGCGCCGTCGGGCGAGCGGGACGAGGTCGCCGTGCTCACCGGGGTCATCGAGGAGACTACGCACCAGCTACTGCTGAAGATCCAGCAGGAGCGCGCCCTGACGGCGGACGCCGCCCACGAGCGCGCACCCCGCTGACCGCGCTGACCAGCGCCGCGGAGCTCCTCGACCACGGGGCCGAGGCCGAGCGGGTGCGGACCTTGTTGGTTCGCATGCGCCGCCTCGTCGACGACATGCTGTCCCTGGCCCGGGAGGACTCGGCCGCACAGGCCGAGCGCGCCGAGGTAAGCACCGAGGACCTCGCCCGGGAGGCCTCGGGCTCCGGACCCTGGGAGGTCGAGGTGCAGGTGGATAACCCGGGGCGCGTGCGCTGCGACGAGCGGCTGGTCGTCTCGGTGCTCGAGTCGCTGGTGCTGAACGCGGTCCGGCACGGCGCCGAGCCCGTCACGATCGAGGTCGACGGGTCCGAAATCCGGGTGTGCGATCGCGGTCCCGGGTCGCCGGAGGAGATCCTCGCCGACGGTCCCCGACGGTTCCGCTCCATCGGGCCGACCGGCGGCTCCGGCCTGGGCCTGGTGATCGCCCAGCGCCGCCTCGAGAGGACGGGCGGGACGCTCGGTTTCGGCGACAGGGGCGAGGGCCGAGGAGGCGAGGGCGAGCCGCAGGGGGCCGTGGTCTCGGTGCGTCTCGACCCCGCGGGCTGAGGTCCACGGCGCGCGAGCAAGGCGCCTACGCCCTCCTGGGCTCCTGGGCAACTGGGCTCCGGTCCCCTGCGCCCCTCCGCCGCTGCGCCGCTGGAGGACCGGGGAAGTGCGGCGCCACGACTCATGGATGAGCCGGGATGAGTCGTGACGTCGCAGAAGTCGGACCGGCGGTTCCCGGCGCGGCCCGGCGAGGTGCGATGCTGGGGCAGATGCCCGCCCGCTCATCGAGGAGAGACATGATCCGCCTGCGCACCGACTTCTTCGCCGAGTCCCTCGGCATGGGCACCTCGATGGTGGTGCTGATGCCGCAGGCCGCCTCCGGGATCGGGATGGAAGAGGCCGACGCGACCCGCGGGTCCGCGGCCGACGAGTCCGGCGTGCCGGTGCTCTACCTCCTGCACGGGCTCAGCGACGACTGCACCATCTGGGAGCGCCGCACCTCGATCGAGCGCTACGCGACGGAGAAGGGGATCGCCGTGGTGATGCCCGAGGTGCGCCGCTCCTTCTACACCGACGAGGCGGTGGGAGAGGCGTACTGGACCTTCGTGGCCGAGGAGCCGCCGCGGATCGTCGCGCGCACCTTCCGCGTCTCGACCGCGCGGGAGGACACCTTCGTCGCGGGCCTGTCGATGGGTGGCTTCGGCGCGTTCAAGCTGGCGCTGAACCATCCGGAGCGCTTCGCGGCCGCGGCGAGCCTGTCCGGGGCGCTGGACCCTGCGAGCCTGTCGCTCGGGCTGAACACCGGGCATCTCGCCGAGCGGGTCTGGAGCGGGCGCGGGATCGCCGGCACTGCCGATGACCTGCTCGGGCTGGTCGGCCGACGCGACCCCGCCGAGCGCGCCCGCCCTGTTCCTCGACTGCGGCACCGAGGACCAGCTTATCGACCAGAACCGGCGCTTCCTCGCCGCGGCGGAGGGCGCCGGGGTCGAGGTCGCCTCGCGCCTGCGTCCCGGCGCCCACACCTGGGAGTTCTGGGACGAGGGCATCCAGGACGTGCTGGACTGGTCGCCGATCCGGGGCTGAGGCGGGGTGCCGGCCGGTCCGGAGATCGGTGCCTGGCGCGCCCAGGATCCCGCTCGGGCCGGGAGGTGGTCAGCCGGCGATCAGTGCCACGATCACCAGCGCCAGCCAGAACAGCACCTCGATGAGTGCGGAGTCGCGCGGCGGCGGGTCCAGCGACTCGGCCTTACGGGGGCTCGGATCCGACGGCGGGGTGCCGACGAGCAGGCGCCTGGCGGAGAAGGCGATGCCGAGCAGGATCGCGAGCGTGAACGCCCAGCTCACCCACCACAGCGCGTCCGGGAGGAGCCCCGCGAGGCCGATCACGCCCATCAGCGCGGCGGCGCCGACGGCTTGCAGCGCGAGGCGGACCGGATGCTGGTAACGGGTCCAGATCTGCACGATCGTCACCACCAGCGCGACGGCGAGTACCGCCGCCACCAGCGGCGGCAGCAACGACAGCAGTGCGTTCACAGCGCCACCTCCCCGGTGAGCACGCCCACCGCGAGCTCGTCGAGAGAGCGGGCGGTGTCCGTCAGCGAGCGCGAGCCCCCGGCCGCTCGAGGGGTCCCAGCCGACGAACGAGGCGTAGCCGCCGGTCATGCCGTTGTGCCAGGTGATCGGCTGACCGCCGCCGAAGTCCTCGAGGAACCAGTTCATCGCCGTGGAGCTCGCCCCGTCCTCCTCGAACAGCACCTCCGTCGCGGCCTCTGCGCCCGGGGCGGAGCCGTCGATCATGGCGGTGAGATAGCGGGCCATGTCGGCAGGGGTGGAGCGGATACCGCCGGCCGGGGCGGAGCCCTCCATGGTCCACATGCCCTGCCGCAGGCCGCTCGTGCCGTGCCCGCGTCGAGCCGTCTGCCGCAGGTTCTCGGCGGTGATGGGTGCGTACGTGCTGGTCATGCCGAGCGGCTCGAGGATCCTCTCGGTGAGCGGCGTGGCGTAGTCGGTGCTCGCGGCGGTCGCGAGCAGCTGTCCCTCAAGCGCGACGGCGAGGTTCGAGTAGGCGTGCTGGCCGCGGCCCGACGGCGTCTCGTCGAGGGCGTCGGCGATGACCTGCCGCCCGTCCCGGCCTCGGTAGGGGTCCTTCCGCAGCAGTCCTGCGAGGATGCTCCCGCCGCCGGCGGCGGCCGAGGCGAGGCGCGGCAGGCCCGAGCTGTGGGTGGCGAGCTCGGCGAGGGTGACGTCCGCGATGGCGGCGCCCTTCGCGTCCGTGCCGAGCACCTCCGCGACGGTGGTGTCCGTGGTGAGCTCCCCGCGCTCGACAGCGACGGCCAGCAGTGCTCCGGTGAAGGTCTTGGAGACCGAGCCGATCTCGAACTCGGAGCCTTCCAGTTCGGCGTCGTCGCCGGTGCCGAAGCCGGCCACTCGCGCCTGTCCGTCCTCGACTAGGATCGCGGCGACCCGTCGGTGTCCGCGCAGGTGAGGGGCGAGAGCGCTGGCGAGTCGCTCGTCGCCGGCCGGCTCGCCGAGGGAGGCGGGACGCGGCGCGGTCAGCGCCGTCAGGCCGACGACGGTCGCCGCCGCGGGCACGGCCGCGGTGAGGACGGTGCGCCGCGCCGGGCGGGCCGGTCGGGCTGAGCGGGCGTGGTGAGAAGCTTGCGCGGCGTGGGCGGACTGCTCGGGACCGTCGGCCGACGGGGCGTCGCTCGAAGGATCGGGGGCGTCGTGGGGTGGGGTCTCGGGCAGGTCCGGCATGGTCAGCCTTTCTCGAGGGCGGTGATGATGGCGAGGAGCGGGATGATGCGGCTCGGCGGGATCGCCCAGCTTCCCCTGCGCGGGGACGTGGCCCAGCCGCCGGCCTGGAGAGCGGCGAGGTGGTGGTAGGCGACGCCGGTCGAGGCGAGCTCCAGCTCGTCCACGAGCGCGCGACGGTGTGCTCACCGTCGACCAGGCGGCGCAGGATCGCGAGCCGCAGAGGATGACCGAGCGCGGCGACGGTCTCC
This sequence comes from Brachybacterium sp. GPGPB12, assembly GCF_038396325.1. Lineage (NCBI taxonomy): Bacteria > Bacillati > Actinomycetota > Actinomycetes > Micrococcales > Dermabacteraceae > Brachybacterium > Brachybacterium sp. GPGPB12. Next base: position 2,632,702 of record NZ_CP149573.1, read on the forward strand.
GCGCGCTCGGCCCAGTCCACGGCCAGGAGGTGCTCGGTGGGGCGGGCCCACTGGTACTCCACGTGCCCCGCCCCGACCTCGACACTGCCCGCGTAGACGACGGCACCCGGGGCAGGGACCTGCGCCTTCATCGCGGTGAGGGCCCAGAATGGGTCCTCGTCGGCGGCCGAACGGGATCGGGCGCCCGCGGCAGGAGCGTCGGCAGGAGACGCGGCGCCGGCGGGATCGGTCGATGATGTCGCGCCGGAGGGGCCGCAGTGCGGCGGGGAGCCGGCGGCATCGCATGGCGGTGCGGCACCGGACTCGTCGCGCTCCTCGAGCCGCGCGATCCGGCGTTCGAGCGCTTCGAGCCGCCGCCCAAGCTCCGGGTCCTCGGCCATCTCCCACCTCCTGAGGGGACGGATCGGCGGCGGTGGCCGGCGACCGCTGTCAGACTATATGGAATTACGGAGAAGCGTAACGGTGGGGGAGGGTGCGGCGGATCCGCACGGCGGAGGTCCGGGTCGGGATGTCCCCGGCGGGCGCCGCACCCCGGGCCCCGGACGTCCCGTCGGCCGCGGCGCGCGGTGCGGCAGGATGGCGGAGATCATCGGCCGGCATCGCCGTCGGCCGCCGCGCACCGAGGAGAATCCATGGCCGTCTTCGCCGTCCAGTACACCTACATCGACGACGCCCAGCGCCTGGCGACGTTCCGGCCCGAGCACCGCGAGCACCTTGCCGAGCCGCTCCGCGAGGGCACGCCGCTGCTGTCGGGCCCGCTGGACGACGGCTCGGAGGCGCCGCTGATCGTGGTCGCGGACTCCGCCGAGGACGCCCTCGCCAAGCTCGACGGCGACCCCTTCAAGCGCGAGCGCGTGATCGTGGACCGCGTCGCGCGCGAGTGGAAGGTCGTGACCGGGGAGTCGCCCGGCGCCTGAGCCGGGAACGGCCGCGCGTCCTCAGGCGCGGGGCGAGCCGGGCTCGTCCCCGCCCGGCGCCTCGGAGCGTCCCGACGGATCGGCGCCGAGGTCAGGCGTCGTCGACCCTGCCCCCGTGGCGCCGCCGGGCGCACCCTTTGCCTGGTCCGGTCCTGGAAGGCGAAGAGCTCGGAGGCACTGTCGATGCGCCCGGCGTCCTCGCCCTGCGGCGCGAGCGGCGGCATCTGCTCCCCGCCGTATCGGCCCAGCGCTCGCTGCGCCGCCGGGTCCTTGAACACGTTCACCCAGATCAGGTCCTCGCGCGGGGCACGGATCGCGGCCTGCAGACGCGCCGAGGTCGCATCCCCGGGCGCCCAGAGCACGATCGTCGGCGCCGTCCCATCGGCCTCCCGCGCCCGCTCCTGCGCCTCGGCGAGCGGGGTGTGCGGGCCGGAGCGCAGAGGACTCGTCCAGTACGCCATGAACAGGGAGAACGCGCCGATCGCGATAGCGGCGATGAGCTGATCGGCCAGCACCCACAGCGGCGTGAGCAGAGCGCCGCTGACAAGCAGCAGCACGGGCCGCGGCCACGCTCGAGCAGGGGCGCGTGGCGTGGACGGGGCAGGATCGGTGCCGGACATCTGCCCAGGGTACGGCCGTCGCCTGGACCCGCGGCGAGAGCGATCTGCAGGAAGGGGACTCTAGCGGCACGCGCTGGAGCTCAGCTCCGCGACGTCGCCGCTGGAGTCCCCTTTGTGTAGGCGGGGCTGAGCCGTGGCGTCAGATCATGGCGGCGGTGGCGAGGCGCCCGGTGGTCTCGGCGACCAGGGCGTCCTTCAGCGCGGCGACGGCCGGGATGGCCAGCGCGCCGCGACGGTTGATCAGGCCGATCATGCGGTCGTCGAGATCGGGCAGGTGGCGCACCACGAGATCGTCGGTGGGCGGGGCGGCCTCGAGGGTGGTCTCGGGCATCAGCGCGACGCCGCCGCCGTGCGTGATCAGGCGGCGCACCACGATCGAGTCGTCGGTCGAGTGGCGCACCTGCGGCGAGAAGCCCGCGCGGCGTGCGCTCGAGAGCAGGTTCGCGCGGCGCGCGCTCGCAGCCCGCGATCCACGGCTCCTCGGCGAGGTCGGCGAGGGTGAGGTCGGGGTCCTGGGCGCGCGGATGGGCCGCCGGCGGCACCGCCATCACGCGGTCCTCCATCAGCGGGGTCCACTCCAGCGCGCCTTCGTCGCCGATGTCGCTGCAGGGATAGCGGAACACGAGCGCGAGGTCGAGGTCGCCCTCGCGCACGGCCGGGACTGCGTCCGGCGGCTCGAGCTCGTCGAAGGTGACGTCGAGGTCCGGGGCGCTCTCGCTCAGGCGAGCGAGCACCGGCGGGAGCGAGCACCGCCGCGGCCGACGGGAAGGTGCCGAACTTGACCGTCCCGCGGCGCAGGGCGGTGATGTCGGCGAGCTCCTCCTCCGCGGCGTGCAGGCTGCGCGGCGATCGCCTCGGCGTGCAGGGCCAGGCGCGAGCCCGCCTCCGTGGGGGTGACGCCGGAGGAGGAGCGCAGCAGCAGCTGCGTGCCCACCTCCTTCTCGAGCGCGGCGAGGTGCTGGGAGACGGCCGGCTGGGTCCAGCCCAGCTCGCGCGCGCCCGCGCCGATCGAGCCGTTGCGCACGACGGTCCGGAAGATGAGAAGCCTGCGGGGGTCCATGGCAGTCATGGTATCCGCCAGTGGCAAGCCTGGCTTATGACTTCGCCGACGGCGTTCTGGGTGGTTCGGTGCGAGAGGGCACCGGGCCCGATCGATGCCGTCGGACCTCTCTGGCGCGCGGCGAGACGATGAACCCAGCGCCGTGCTTGGGCCTGGATCGGCCGACGCGCGGCAGGTTTGCGCCGCCAGGACTCATGCGGTCGGGCTGATGAGTCGTGGCGCCAGCAAAAGGTGAGTGGCGGCGGCGACGGGGCGGGGGAGGGGCCGTGATCGGTCGCCCCGCCCCAGCCCCGCCCCGCTCATCGGGTCACAGCGGCGGGAGGCCCAGGTTCTCGCGCGCGTGGTGCCGGCGTATTCGGTCGGGTACACGCCCCGCTCCTGCAGGCGCGGGATGAGGTGGTCGACGATGTCGTCGAGCCCCGAGGGGATCAGCCACGGCGTGATGTTCAGGCCGTCGATCGCGCCGAGCCGCGCGAACTCCACCAGCCGGTCCGCGACGGCGTCGTAGTCGCCGGTGAACTCGCCGCGGCGCGCCCCGGACTTCACGCGGGCGAACTCGAGGATGTTCTGGCCCTTCTCGGCCGCCTCCTCCCGCCACTGGCGGGTGAGCCGCTCGGCCTTCTCGAACTGGAAGCCGGCACCGCGGGTCACGCCGGACTCGACGACCTCCGGCGGCACGTCCGGCGGCGGCCCCTCGGGATCGAACTCGGAGAGGTCGCGGCCCCAGTACTGCTCGAGCAGGGCGATGGCCTGCTCGGGGCCGATCTGGTGGTCGCGCACCCAGCGCACCTTCTCGTCAGCCTCTGACTCGGTGGGGGCGAGGATGATCTCGGCGCCCGGCAGGATCTTCACGGCGCCCGCGTCGCGGCCCGCGGCGACGGTGCGCTCGACGATGCTGCGACGGAACTCGACAGCCGCGGCGAGGGAGCCGTGCGGGGAGAAGATGACGTCGGCGGTGCGGGCGGCGAAGTCCTGACCGGCGGGGGAGGCGCCGGCCTGGAAGAGGACGGGCCGGCCCTGCGCGGAGCGGGGCAGGTCGCCCTGGGCGCGCACCGTGTAGTGGGCGCCGTCGTGCGAGATCTTCTGGCCGGCCCAGTACTGCTCGGCGACCTGCAGGAACGCCTCGGCGTGGGTGTAGCGGTCGGCGTGGTCGAGGTAGCCGCCGCGGCGGAAGTTCTCGCCGGTCCAGGCGTTGTCGGTGGTGACGATGTTCCAGCCGGCGCGGCCGCCGGAGAGCAGGTCGAGGGTCTGCAGGCGTCGGGCGAGGTCGACCGGGTCGTTGAAGGTGGTGTTCTGCGTGGCGACCAGGCCGATCTTCTCGGTCGCGCCGGCCAGTGCCGCGAGCGGCGTCTGGGCGTCGGGGCGGCCGGCGACGTCGAGCTCGAAGGGCACGCCGCGGTGCTCGCGCGACCGCAGGCCCTCGCCGAGGAAGAACGCCGCGAACTTCCCGCGCTCGGCGGTGCGGACCAGCGACTCGAAGGACTCCCACGCGACCTGGTCGCCGCTCTCGGGCAGGCGCCAGATGGTGGAGGAGTTCACGCCCTGGAAGAAGGCGCCGAAGGAGAGCTGTCCGGTGGGGGTGTGCGCGGGGTGGAGCGGGTGCTCGGCGGGGCCGGTCGCGAGCGCGGCGGCCTCCTCGGACAGCGGGGCGGTGGCGGTGCTCATGCGTTCTCCTCGGAGGTGAGGCGGGCGCGGTCGGCGCGCCGGGCGGGATCGAGGTGGAAGGGGGTCTCGGGCAGGCCGAGCAGATCGCGGAGGGTGCGGCCCGACGCCGACGCCGAGGCCGACGCCGCGCCCGATCCGTCCGACGCCGCGGCCGGGGCGGGGGCGATCAGGCCGCGGGAGCGGAGCTCGTCCGCCAGTCGCCGGACGGTGCCCAGCGGGTCGGCCTCGAGGTCCAGACCCACCAGGCGCACGAGCCGCACCTGCTGCGAGGCGGCCGACGGATCGGCCTGCTCACCCGCGCCCGACGCCGCCTCCGTGCCGGTCTCCGCGAGGGCCGAGCCGATCTGCGCGGCGAGCTCCTCGACGCGGGCCCCGCCGGAGACGTCGAGGTCCAGCACCCGCCCATCGGCCAGCTCGTCGCTCACGCGCTCGCCGGCGGCCGCGCGGTCGGTGTCGGCGACGAGGACGGGCGCAGGCCCTGCGGGGAGCGGGGCGTGATCGCCGGACCGCGCACGGAGAAGGTCTCCGCCTCGACATCGGCGTACTGCAGGCGCGAGGCGTCGACGTACTCGCCGCGCTCGGTGTCGCGCACGACGGCGTCCGGCGCCCAGGTGCCCCAGATCGTGCGGGCGGCCTCGAGCACGTCGGCGGCCTCGCGGGCGGTCGCCTCCAGGCCCAGCACCTCGCGGCCCACGGCCTCGGCGGCCGACGGGTCGGTCTCGGCCTGCAGCAGCCAGCCGGCCCGGCCGTGGCTGATGTGGTCCAGGCTCATCAGCTGCGTGGCCAGGTGGAACGGCTCGACGTAGATCGCGTCGGTGCGGGGCAGACAGGCCGATCACGCGGGTCAGCGGCGCGAGGTGCGCGGCGACGTGGATCGGGTGCAGGCCGCCGTCGCTGAGGGTCAGCGCACCGATCCCGGCGTCCTCGAGACCGCGGGCGAGCGGGGCGAGGCCCTCCAGCAGGGACGGGGCGGTGACGAGGTCGACGGCGAGCACGGGCGGCGCGCCCGCGCCTCCCTCGGCGGCGGGGCCGGCCGACGGATCGGTGCCGGGCGCGGCGCCCGGGCGGGTGGTCTCGTCGGGCGTGACGGTGGTGCTCACGGGTTCTCCTTGGTGTGGACGCGGGATTCGGGGAGGGCCTCGTCGCTCAGCCGCCAGCGCTCGAGGACCTGGGCGTAGGTGCCGTCGGCCATCACGGCGTTCAGCGCGGCGGCGTAGGGCTCGGCGAGGCCGGTGCCGGCGGGGAGGGTGGCGGCGACCAGGGTCTGGTCGGGCCAGCCGGCGTCGATCCGGCCCTGCACCTCCATGTCATCGCGGCGGGAGGCGGTGAAGCTCTGCGTGGGGAAGGGAGCCAGGTAGCCGTCGACGCGGCCGGAGCCGAGGGCGAGGAGGGTGTCGGCCTCGGTGGAGTAGTTCTTCAGCTCCGCCGGCGCCCTCCCCGCTTCCTCGAGCTCCGCGTTCCAGTCGACGAGGATCTTCTCCTGGTTGGTCGCGGCGCCGACGGCGATGATCTTCCCGGACAGCGTGTTCGCGTTCTCGAGCCAGCCCTCGGCGCCCTTCTGCACGAGGAAGGCCATGTAGGCGGCGCGATAGGAGGCGAAGTCGAACTTCTCCAGGCGCTCGGCGTTGATGCCGACGTTCGCGTGGACCACGTCGAACTCGCCGCCCTCGAGCTTCAGCGGCCAGTTCTCCCAGGTGGTCAGCCTCAGCTCGAACTCCAGGCCCAGCTTGTCGGCGACGAGCCGCGCGATGTCGATCTCGGAGCCGATGTAGGTCTGGTTGTCGTCGGCCAGGAACGACAGCGGCGGCGGGGAGGCGCCGTTGATGCCCACGCGCGCGACGCCGGACTCGGCGATCTCCGCAGGCACCAGCGCAGCGATCTCCTCGTCGACCTCCCCGCGGATCAGCTCCTGGGTGCCCGAGGTGTCGATGGCGGGGGCACTGCCGCCGTCGCCCTCGGAGGCCGCGGCCCCGGCGGCGTCGCCTGCGGCGGTTCCCGGGACGGCCACCGGATCGGCACAGGCGGCGAGCAGGCCCAGCGGGAGCGACAGGCCGCCGGCGGCGACCGTGCGACGGGTGGGGCGCAGGCGTGCGCGAGCAGGGCGGGTCATGAGAGGTCCTTCGAGAGGGTGCTGGAGGCGGCGCGGGCGGAGTCGAGCGCGTCGGCGTCGGTCGCCTCGGCGCCCGCGGCCGACGGGCCGGCGGACTCCGCGCTGACCCGCTGCAGGAAGGCGCGGGTGCGCCCATGGGTGGGGGAGTCGATGACCTGCGTGGGAGGGCCCTGCTCGACGATCCGGCCCTGGTCCATGAACACCACGGTGTCGGCGACGTCGCGGGCGAAGGAGATCTCGTGCGTGACGATCACGAGCGTGGTCCCGGCGCTGGCGAGGGAGCGGATCACCGCGAGCACCTCGTCGACCAGCTCGGGATCCAGGGCGCTGGTCGGCTCGTCGAACAGCGAGCACCTTCGGGCGCAGGGCGAGGGCGCGGGCGATCGCGACGCGCCGCTGCTGGCCGCCGGAGAGCTGGCGCGGATAGGCGCCCGCCTTCTCGGACAGGCCCACCAGCGCGAGCGGCTCCCGGGCATGCGCCTCCGCCTCGGTGCGCTTCACGCCGAGCGCCCGACGGGGCGCCTCCGTGATGTTCTCCAGCGCCGTCATGTGGGCGAAGAGGTTGAAGGACTGGAACACCATCCCGATCGCGGTGCGCTGGCGCGGCACCTCGGGCTCGCGCGGCTCGTGCGAGCAGGTCGCCGTCGCGGCGGTAGCCGATCACCTCGCCGTCCACGCTGATCAGGCCGCTGGTGACGGGCTCGAGATGGTTGATCGAGCGCAGCAGGGTGGACTTGCCGGAGCCCGAGGGGCCCAGGATCGCGGTCACCTCGCCGGGCGCGATCGTGAGGTCGATGCCGCGCGAGCACCTCGAGGTCGCCGAAGGACTTGTGCACCCCGCGGATCTCGACGAGACCGCCGCGCGGGCCGTCGGCCGACGGGGAGGGAGGGCGGCCGACGGGCTGGTCGCGCCTGCCGGACCGGCGTCGGTGGTCGTCTGCGTCCCGTCGGCCGCACGGCGGCGGAGCAGGGAGGTCAGCGGGCTCATGCGGCGGCTCCTGCGGTGACGGGGCGGCGGCCGAGGCGGGCGCGGAGCCGCTGCAGCGGGGTGGGCGGCAGGGTGCGCACCGCGCCCTTGGAGTAGTGGCGCTCGATGTAGTACTGCCCGACCGAGAGCAGCGAGGTGATCACGACGTACCAGACCGTCGCGACCAGCAAGCATCGGCGCACCTGCTGGGTGCGGCCGTAGATCAGCCGCACGGTGAAGAACAGCTCGGCGTGCGCGAGGACGTACACGATCGAGGTGCCCTTCACCAGGCCGATGATCTCGTTGAACGCGGTGGGGAGGATCGCGCGCATCGCCTGGGGCGGCACGATCCGCAGGGAACGGTCGCGGGCGGGGATGCCCAGGGCGCTGGCGGCCTCGATCTGGCCCTGGTCCACCGACAGGATCCCGCCGCGGATGAGCTCGGCGGCGTAGGCGGCCTGGTGCAGGCCGAGCCCCAGGATCGCAGCGAGCATCGGGGTCATCAGGTCGCTGGTACGGGTGTCGACGAAGGTCACGTCGGTCAGCGGGATGCCGAGCGTGATGCGCTCGTAGAGGTAGCCGAGGTTGTACCAGAGCAGCGGCTGCACCAGCGGCGGCGTGGAGCGGAAGATCCAGGAGAACGTCCAGCTCACGCTCGAGATCAGGGACGACTTCGACAGGCGCATCAGGGCGAGGACGAGCCCCAGCCCGAAGCCGACGGCGCCGGCGAGCACGGTGAGCTTCAGCGTCTCCAGCGACCCGCGGATGATCGACTCGGCGAAGAACCACTGCGCGACCACGCCCCACTCCCAGCGCGGATTGGTCACGAAGGACCACAGCACTGCGGCCGCGAGCAGGCCCACCAGCACCGCGAGCACGATCCGGCCCGGGTGTCGGGCGGGGACGACGCGCAGGCGGGAGAGCTCCTCATCGCTGATCGGGCCGAGCGACGCACGATCCTCGGTGCCTGTCCCGGGCGGGCACGACATGATGTCGGCCCCCGAGGCGGCGCCGGGCGCGTCGGCGCGGCGGGCTGTGTCGTGGGTGACGACGGAGGAGGTCATGGTGTGCCTTCCGTGACGGAACGTGAACCGCAGGCCGGTCGAGGCTTGCGAGGCTCGACGTTATAAGCGAATCTAATGCGGATGCAAGGTGGCGACTATGACACGTCACGTTGTGACACAGAGGAACCTCGGAAGGGACCCGCACGCATGAACTCTCGGCACAGCGCACCGACCCCCACCAGCGCGGACGACACCCGCCGCGGCGCCCCGTCGCGCCTGGTGATGGTCGGCGGCGGGCCGCGCGCGATCGGCGTGCTCGAGCGGCTCGGCGCGAACGCCGGCGTGCCCGGAACGGCCGAGCGCCTCGCCCAGGCGCCGCCGCACGTGGACATCGTCGACCCGCACATGCCCGGCGCCGGCCGGATCTGGCGGGCCGAGGAGAGCCCCCGTCGCTGATGAACTCCCGCGCCGCGGACGTCTCGATCTTCACCGACGAGACCGTCGAGGCCGAGGGGCCCGTGGTCGCCGGTCCGTCGCTGGCCGAATGGGCCGACGGGATCCGCCGCGGCACCATCGCCGCGCCGACGGCCGGCACCGACCGACTCGCCGAGATCCACGCGCTGCGACCGACGGACTTCGCCTCCCGGCGCGTCCAGGCGCTCTACCTCGAGTGGTTCTTCGGGCAGGTGCTCGCGGCGCGCCCTCGACCGTGTCCGTGACCGTGCACCGCACCACCGCGACGGCAGTGCGCGCGGGCGACGGTCCCGCGACCTGGAACGTCGAGCTCGAGGACCGCGCCCCTCTGCGCGCCGACCTGCTGCTGCTGGCCGCCGGCCACACCGACTCCCGCCCGAACGCCGCCCGCCACGAGCTCGCCGCCTTCGCCCGCCGTCACGGCGGCACCTATCTCGGCCCCTCCCAGGCCTCCGACGCGCAGGTCGAGCCGCTCGGCGCCGGGCAGGACGTGATCGTGCGCGGCATGGGACTCGCGTTCATCGACCTCATGGCGCCGCTGACCGAGGGGCGCGGCGGCCGCTTCGTCCCCGCCGCCGAGGCGGAGAGCGCAGGCGAGGACGCGGCCGCCGGTCTGCGAGGCCGCCTGGACTACCTCCCCTCCGGCGAGGAGCCCCGGCTCTGGGTCGGCTCCCGCCGCGGCGTCCCGTACCACTCGAAGGTGCGCGACGAGGGCGCCCCGACCGGGCTCGGCGAGCTCGTGCACGTCACCCCTGCGAACCTCCGCGCCCTCGAGGACGAGCACGGCCTGCTCGACTTCCGCGCCGACGTCTCGCCGCTGATCGCCGCCGAGATCGCCCACCAGGTCCCCGGAGCGCCTCTCGCGCAGGAGGGGGAGGAGCCGCTGGCCTGGCTCGACGAGCCGCTCTCCGATCTCGGCGCGACCACGGCGCCCGAGGCCGCGCAGCAGGCCACGCGCGATGCCGTCGTCGGCCACATCGAGGCGGACCTGCGCGACCGCATCGGCGGCGAGGTCACCGCCGCCCGCACCCTCTTCCAGCTGTTGCTGCGCCTGCACGGCGTGCTGGTGGACCAGCTTCCCGCGACCCGCCTGCGCGGCGGCGCCCGCGGCGACTACCCCCGCTGGTGGCACTCGCTGTTCAGCTTCGTCGACTCCGGCCCGCCCCCGCACCGCCTCCAGCAGGCTGCTCGCCCTCGAGCGCGCGGGCATCATCCGCTTCCTCGGACCGGGCCTGCGGGTCACGGCCGACGAGACCAGCGGCCGGTTCCGCGCCCGCGGCGCCACCGGCGTCGGTGTCGAGGCCGGCGCGCTCGTGGACGCCTTCCTGCCCGAGCCCTCGCTGCAGGAGTCGACCAACCCGCTCGCTGCGCGACCTGGTCACGGGCGGCGACGCCGCCCTCGGGCGGGAGTCCGCCGCCTCGCCCGGCGCCCTCGACACCGACGCCCGCCACCGCGTGATCGGCCCCGACGGGACGGCGCGCGAGCGGCTGTGGGCCGTCGGCCCCTGGACCTCCGAGTCGCCCATCGCCGCCTTCGCCCGCCCGCACACCAACGCCCCCTGCCACCGCCGCAACGACGCCCTCGCCCGCGAGTCGCTCGAGACCGCGCTGAGCGGAAACGCTCCCCGGCCGGAGGCCGAGGAGCCCGAGGGAGGGAGGCCGACCGCGGCATCCCGGTGCTCGCCCCTGTCGCCGTCCGCGCCCCGCACACCCCGCGGCTCGGCGTGCTCGGCCCGGGCAAGATCGGCTCGGCCCTGACCCGCACGGCGCGCGCCGCGGGCTCGAGGTCGCCGTCACCGGCCGCTCCGCCCCGCCCGCGCTCGCCGCGAAGCTCCCCGGCGCCTGCCGCGTCGGCCTCCAGGATCTCGCCGCGACCAGCGACGTCATCGCCCTGACCCTGCCGCTGCACGTCGCGCTGACCCTCGAGGCGGGCGCCCTGCAGGGCGCGGTCGTGGTCGATGCGACCAACCCCTGGGGCGAGGCCGACGCGGCCGCCGTCGAGGCCGCGCGCGCCGAGCTCGGCGACCACGCCGGCGAGCTCTCCACGAGCGAGTCGCTCGCCGCGCGCCTGCCCGGCGTGCACGTGGTCAAGACGCTGAACCACATCGGCTACCACGACGTCGAGGAGCACGGCCGCGACCACGGCGACCCGTCCCGTCGGGCGATCGCGCTCGCCGCCGACGACGACCGGGCCGCGGAGCTCGTCACCGCGCTGCTGCACCGCCTCGGCTACGAGCCCGTGCACCTCGGCGCCCTCGCCGCCGGCCGCGACCTCGAACCGGGCGAGGCCCTGTTCAGCGGCTGGTTCACCTCCGCCGAGCTCGACCTCCGCCGCGCCGAGCAGGTCCGCGCCGCCTGAACGGTCGTCGGCCGGCGGCGTCGCGGCATGATCACGTGCCACGTCCGTTATGAGATCGACCCCGCGCAGATCGAGGCCTTCGAGCGGTTCGCCATGCGATGGATGGAGCCTGTCGACCGACACGGCGCCACCCACCACGGCTACTTCCTGCCCGCGGAGGGTGCCCTCCTGCCCTCGACCGAGTCGGAGGTCAGCCGCTCCTGAGCTCCTTATCCAGCCAGCCGTGCGTCTCGATGGCGGGGCGGGTGGTCCTGGTGGCCGGGGGCGGCCATCGAGACGTGGTTCTGTGTCGTTATCGAGGGCTATAGCGACACAGGATCAGGTCTCGGTGGGTGGGGTGCTCGAGTCCGGGCCGACGGGCCGGGCCGCACAGGGTAGGCGGGCGGGCCGACCGGAGGTGCGGAGGTCAGGCCCCGGCGGCGCGGGCGACGGCGTCGGCGAGCACCACGTCGCCGAGCCCGGAGCCGAGGTTCTGTGCGACGACCAGGCCGCACGGTCGGTCCTCCCGCAGCAGGTCGCCGGTCGACCCGGTCGCCCGGGGGTAGTCCTTGCCGTGCTTCAGCGGCCTCAGCGACTCGAACTGCTCGACGTCGTCGGCGACGACCGTGCCGGTGCGGGAGATCTCGGCGCCGGCGACCGAGGCGTAGTCGATCGGCGGCAGCGTCGCGTCGGCGGCGACGTCACCCGGGTGCGGCGCCGCGTCGCTCAGCCCGATCGGCAGGGCGCTGATCACGACCCCCGCGCCTGCGAGCGCCTCGGCCCGGTCGGTCGCGGTGCGGCTCGAGGCCGGGCGTGTGCTCGGCGCACCAGGCGGCGAGCTCCCGGAGGGCCTCGGGGCGGCGGCCCCACACGGCCAGAGGGCCCCGACCCAGCGCCTCGATCACCCGGGCGTGGGAGCGGGCCTGCACACCGGTGCCGACGAAGGTGATCGGCCGGTCGTCCAGCGCAAGGCTCGCGCCGGTCACGGCCGCGGTGCGCTGGGCGGTGAGCTCGGCGGCGTCCATCGTGGCGCGGGTCGAGCCGTCGGCCGCGGAGAGCACCATCAGCCCGCCGATCATCTCCCGGCCCCGCGCACGGTTCGACGGGGTGACCGTCACCCACTTGATGCCCAGCAGTCCGCGCTCCGTCCAGGCGGCCGGCATCGCGTTCGCGAAGCCGCCCTCCTCGTGGACGACCTGGGTCTTCGGCGTCACCGAGGCGGAGCCGTCGGCGAGGGCGAGCGGCGTCTCGCGCATGAGTGCGACCTGATCGGCCGGGGTGGGGAGGAGCGTGCTGACCTGGGCGTCGTCGAGGTGGATCACGCCTCGACGGTATCGCGGGGCGTGAGGCCGCCCCTGCGCCGAGTTCGGGGTCCGGGACCGGGGGGGCGACCGTCGTGCGAAGAATGTCTACCCTGTGAACATGATGAATCAGTGGGGGAACGACGCGCACGGGCCGGGCGGGGACCCGTCCTGGCTCGGGGGCAAGGACCGCGGGGGACCTGGCACGGGGGCGGATGGTGCCGGGACGGCGGAGAGCAGGCCCGGGCCGGCGCCGAGCGGGGACAGCTCCTGGTCCTCGGACTTCGACTCGCGCGCTCGTCCCGTCGCGCTGACCAGGACTTCGGTCCGGGTTCTGCGGATTCGGTCCCGCAAAGACTCCGGGCCGCGCTTCGGCGAGTTCGGGGACGACGCTCGCGAGAGGGCCGAGCGCCGGTACGAGGAGTGGGAGTCCGGCGGCAGTCCCGATCCCGAGGTCCGCAACCGGGCGGCCGAGGTGGGCAAGGCCCTGGTCAAGGCGATCCCGATCGTCGTGTTCCTCGTCATCTTCTTCGGGTTCTTCGCCAGGAACGAGTTCTTCCGTGACAGCTTCAGCTTCGGGTGGATCGCCCTCGTGGTGCTGGTTCCGATGCTGGCCAACGTGATCAAGTCCTTCCGGAAGTAGCCGCGGCCGGCCGGGCGTCGAGCCGGCCGGGCGTCGAGTCGGCCGGTCGACGGGCCGGGGCGGCGCTGAGCAGGTCGGTCGCGTGGCCGACCGAGCGACCGGCTGAGAGGTCAGCCGGCCAGGCGGTACCAGGCGCCGTCGGCCGAACGCTCCAGCACGCCCGAGTCCACGGCGTCGCGCCGCACGAGCGCCACGTCGGCCGCGAACATCGCGATCGCGGCGTTCAGCTCCGCCTCGCCGAGGCCGCGCTCCGGCCCGACCCGCTCGAACACGATCCGCGCGATCCTGCCGCTGACCTCGCGGGACTCCTCGGTCTTCACCGGGATGCCGTCCAGCCGCGGCACCTCGAGAATCGCCCGGTCCGAGCGCATCAGCGCGAGCGAGTCCGCGATCCGACGCGCGCCGGGACGTCCGTCGTGGCGTCCTCGCCGAGCCAGTCCAGGCGCGAGAGCGGCCCGCGCACCGAGGGGTCCTCGACCGGTCCGTCCCCGGCGAGCAGGTGCCCGAGGCCGCGGCGCCTTCTCGGCGGAGAGCAGGGCGACGAGTCGCCGGGCGCCGCCCAGCTCGGCGGGGTGATCGGGGGCGGTGGTCATGGGTCCTCCTTCGGCCAGTTCAGGATGACGCTACCCCGTGAGATCTCGGCGACTGGATCGGCCGCTGGCCTCGCGGCGAAGTTGTTCGACGTCCCGTACCACTTTCCTGGTATGTGACGTCGAACAACTGCCCCGGTCGTGGCACGTTTCGTCGATCAACTGGGTCGGCGTGGCAGGTTTCGTCGATGGGGCAGGGCCAGCGCGGCGCTGTTCGTCGGCCGTGCGAGGGGTGTTCTGACAGGTCCTCCCACCGCGAGGCGGGCGGCGCGAGGATGGGGACATCGGGCGAGCGACGCCCGGACCATCGCAGGAGGAGCACCGCATGGAGTACGTGAAGCTGGGCCGCACCGGACTGGACGTGTCGCGGCTGTGCCTGGGCACGATGGGCTTCGGCAATGCCGAGCGCTGGATCCACCAGTGGGTCCTGGAGGAGGGCGAGTCCCGTCCCGTCATCAAGCACGCCCTGGACGCGGGCATCAACTTCTTCGACACCGCGAACGTGTACTCGATCGGCCGCAGCGAGGAGATCGTGGGCAAGGCCCTGGTGGACTACGCGAACCGAGACGAGATCGTGCTGGCCACGAAGGTGCACGGCAGGATGCACGAGGGCCCTAACGGCGGCGGGCTCTCCCGCAAGGCGATCCTCGCCGAGGCGGAGGCGAGCCTGCGCCGGCTGGGCACCGACTACATCGACCTGTACATCATCCACCGCTGGGACCATATGGTCCCGATCGAGGAGACGATGCAGGCGCTGGACGACCTGGTCCGCTCGGGGAAGGTCCGCTACCTCGGGGCGTCGGCGATGTTCGCCTGGCAGTTCCTGCAGGCGCGCGACGTCGCCGAGGTGAACGGCTGGACGAAGTTCGTCTCGATGCAGAACCACTACAACCTCCTCTACCGCGAGGAGGAGCGGGAGATGATGCCGATGTCGCGCGAGCTCGGCGTCGCCTCCACGCCGTACAGCCCGCTCGCCGCCGGCCGCCTCACCCGTGACTGGGACGCGGACACCGAGCGGGCTCGCACCGATCAGACGGCGAAGTCGAAGTACGACTCCACCGAGGACACCGACCGCGCCATCGTCGAGCAGGTCGCGAGGATCGCCGCAGACCGCGGCGTGGAGCGGGTGCACGTGGCGCTGGCCTGGTCGCTCGCGAAGAAGCCGGTGATCTCCCCGATCATCGGCGCGACCAAGACCTCCCACGTCGATGGGGCGCTCGGCGCGCTCGACCTCGAGCTCACGGCCGACGAGATCGCCGCGCTCGAGGCGCCCTACGTCCCGCACAGGGTCGTCGGCGCGCTCGCCCCGGGCGAGTCCACCCTTGGCGCGGGAGCCGGGAACCGCTGAGGCCGACGGTCCGGCCCGCCGCGTGCCTGCCCCGCCACCTCGTCGACATCTCGCGCGCCGCTGTGTTCGTCATGGAACGCAGTGGCGCACGAGGTGGGGGCGTGGCCGTGGAGCGACGGCGATGTGACAAGGCGGATCAGGGCATGACCGCCGCGCCTCTGGTGAAAGAGGTGCCGCGACCGCGTCGCGATCGGCGGATCATCGTCGGACGGAGGGCTTCTTCCGCTGGCGCAATGCGGCGGCGGCGGAAACCGCATACAACGCCCCGGCGATGGCTATTGCGATGCCGAGAATCTGATTGCCTGGCACCGAGACTTCGCCGAAACGGATCTCGATGAACACTAGGACGAGTCCCGCAAGTGCGATTGCTCCCCCTGAGATCATCTTTTGAATACAACGCCAGCGAAACTTCTCATATGCGCTGTGCATACAAGCCCCCTTTCGGCGGGCGGCACTACCTGGGTGGCATCCGGCAATGCTATCCGCGGGTGTCACTGGTGGTGTGCGCGGGGAGTCAGATGCCGCAGGCCATCAGTCCGCCGATCCCGCTCGCGGCGAGGGCGAACCCCTTGATCTCAAGGCGGCCTTCGGCATGGGGTTCTCCCAGTCGATATGCACTTCTCGTGTGATGCAGTTCATCAGCAATGCGGTGCCGACCGTAGGCAACCTCCCTGCGTCGCGTCAACCCCCGTTTCTCGCCGCGGGGCCCGTAGCAGGTGCCTAGTCGAATGGGCGACGAAGGCGCCGTAGCGGCGGATGATCCGGTCCACCTCGAGCAGGTGTTCCCGATGGGTCTCCACCGAGCCCCCGGCACCCATCGCAGGCACTTGCGCAGGATCCAGGCGACCGCGCCGATGTCGAAGAACTCCATCCGCGGCCGCGCCTCGCGCCGCTCGAGGATCTGCGACCCCGCCGCCGCCACCTTCGACATGCCCACCTGCACCTGGTCCTCCCGCTTCTGCCGCTTGGCCGCTCTCTCGTGGGAGATCCCGGCGCGCTCGGCGGCGCGGACGATGCGGGTCTTTGAATCGACGGTGAGCAAGACGTGGAGGTCGCGGGGTCGGACCGCGAGCAAGACGGTGGCGCTCCGGCCGACGATCTCCCCGCGCTCCTCGGTGTATCGGTGCACGGTCGCGTCGTTCTCGGCGATCAGGGTGCGCTCCTGCTCCTGGGTGTCGATGATGCCGCGACCTTCGAACCCGCCGTACATCCCGCCCCGAAGTGCTCCCAGAGGGTCACCACGGGGGCGGGCCCTCGACCCAGGGCGATGCCGCGCGACGCGTCCCGCCCGCGGCGGGCGTCGCGGCGCCGGTGCTCCCGCCCGGACTGCCCTCGTGCTGGTGCATGACGACCTCACCATCGAGGTCAGGCCTCCAGGCCACAAGGATTCTGTCACATCGGAGGATCGTGTCAGCTCGGAACTTCCGAGCAGGTGGTCCGCACCATCTCCCAGACCGGCGTCGTCCCCGGTCGGCGCGGCCTGTACTACCATTCGGCGGGTCGGGGCAGAGCGAGGGAAGGACCATCGATGGCGACGTCGAGGCAGAGCACGGAGGTGGCGGCATGAGCACCGCCGTCGTGCCGCTGTTCCTGCTCTCCGGCATGCTTATGTTCGCGACGATCATCTCGCTCTACGCCACCGTCGTGACCTCGAAGAGCAAGAACGTGCCCGCGTGGGTGTGGGGCCTCGGCACCGCGTGCCTGGTCGTCGCCTTCGCCGCCGTCGTCCTGATGAACTGAGACGCGCTCAGCCCCCAGCTCGAGCACCGCGATCGCGAGCCGCACGCGGTTGGTGACCTGCGGCTTCTGGTAGAGCCGGCCCAGGTGGGTCTTCACCGTCGCGACGGACATGAACAGGGTCGCGCCGATCTCCGGGTTCGCGAGCCCCTGCGCGACCAGCCGCGCCACGTCCCACTCCCGCTCGGTGATCCCCGCGGGCGCGGGGAGGGGGAGGGCTCGGCCGACGGGGATCCCGCCGACGAGGCGCCCGCCCCTGCGGTCGACCCGGTCCCCACCCCGGTGCCGGAGGTGCTGGTCGCGGCGCCGCCGGCCGAGGAGCCGGGTGCAGGCCCGTCGACGGGAGTGCCGATCGCGCCCCCGTCGGCCGCCAGACGCGCCAGGCGGCGCGAAGACCTCGGGGAGAAGCGGGGCCGCGCGCGGCGGCGGCGAGCACCGCCTCGACCACCTCGTCGGGCGGGGAGTCCTTGAGCAGGAAGCCCTCCGCCCCGGACCGCGGCGCCTCGAGCAGGAACTCGTCGGTGTCGAAGGCGGTCAGCATCACCACCCGCGCCTGATCGCCGCGCTCGCGCGGCCGCGGCGAGGGCCTCGAGCCCCGTCATGCGCGGCATGCGGATGTCCATCAGCACCACGTCCGGGCCGAGCGCGGCGACCTGCTCGAGGGCGCGTGCCCGTCGGCCGCCTCGCCGACCACGTCGATGCCGCGTGCCCCGTCGATCATCAGGCGCAGGCCGGAGCGCATCAGTGCCTCGTCGTCCACCAGCGGCACCCGCACCGGGGCCGCGCCGCTCCGCGCGTCCGTGCCGTCCGTGCCGCTGTCGTCGCGGGCGGCTCCGTGCGCGCCCGATCCGTCCTTCACCATGGCGGCCATGCTTCCATCTCGAAGGTGCCGTGCTCGGTGCGCGTCCAGCGGGCCCCGCCGCCGAGCAGGCGCGCTCGCTCCTCGACGCCGATGAGCCCGTGACCGGTCGAGAGGGGCTGTGCCTCACCGGTCAGCGGGTTCTCGACGGTCAGCGTCACCTGCTCGCCCCGTCGGGCGAGGAGCACGGTGACGGCACTGCCGGGCGCGTGCTTGGCCGCATTGGTCAGTGCCTCGCCGAGGATGCGCGCGAGCGCGACGACAGTGCCGCGTCCGAGTCGCTCGAGCTCGACCACGTCCAGCCCGTCGAGCTCGAGGGAGACCTCCTGACCGCCGGCCCGCGCCCGGTCCACCGCCTCCCGGAGGGTGGGGACGGTGGCGAGCGGCGCGGCGTCGTCGGCGACGTGATCGTCGGCGGTGCGCAGTGCGACGAGCACCTCGCGCGGCTCCCGGTTCGCGTGCTGGGCGGCGTCGCGCACTGTCCGCGCGGTCTCGCGCGACGTCGCGGGGTCGAGATCCTCGCGATAGGCCATCGCGCCGGCATGCATCGCGATCGAGGCGAGGTGGTGGGAGACGCTGTCGTGCATGTCGCGGGCCAGCGCCGCCCGCTCCTCCGCCCGGACCCGGGCGCTCTCCGCATCGCGGCCGCGCCGCAGGGCGTCGGCCTCCCCGCGCGCCGACAGCCCGGCCTGCTCGGCCGAGCGCCGGGCCTGGTCCGCCGAGGACCGGGCCTGCTCGGCGGCGACCCGCTCCCGCTCCGCCGCGACCCGCTCCCCCTCCGCGGAGGCGCGCTCGCGCTCGGCCGCGTCCGCCCGCTCGCGCGCGTGCGGATCAGCTCGTGACGGGTGCCGACCACACGGCCGATCAGCGGCGGCACGAGGGCGCCGATGATCATCACCCCGAGCGCCGTGGCGACGTAGCGCGGATCGTCGTCGCCCCGGAGTCGCATGTCGAGCGTCAGCCAGGCCATGGCGGCCACGCCGAGCGGCGCCACCGCGGTGACGTCCAGCCCCAGTCGGCGTCGCAGCCCGAGCCGGTACAGGGCGATCGCCGCCGCAGGCACGCTCCACACGCTCACCCCGGCCACGGTCGCGATCAGCAGGTGGACCGTCGCATGGAGCCGGCTCGGGCGCAGGAGGCGCAGCGGGCCGATCGCGGTCGTCACCACGATCCCGACCAGCGCATCGACGGCCGACATCGCCAGCAGTCCCTGCGGCGGGGCGTCGTCGAACTCGAACAGCGACTCGCCGAGCGCCACCAGGAACATCAGGCGGCCGAGCCCGATGCAGAGCAGGGTCTGCGCCGCGGCGATAGCCCAGCCGCGCAGGCTCCGCCACGACGGCGTCTCGGGCCCGGGCGGCGTGCTCGGCCCCGGACGCTCGGCGGGGGCGGGAGGTCCGACGGATGCAGGTGGTGCGTCATGCTCCGGATTGCCGACGGTGGCCGTGGCGGCAGGAGCCGGGGCGGAGACGGCCTCCTGCGGCGAGGCGGGGCCGACGGGCCGGGACGCGGTCATACGACCAGCGTAGAGATGCGGCCCGGCCGACGGATCGTCCGCGCGGCCGACTCCCTGCGGCGGACCCTCTCCTCGCGGCAGTGCCGAGCGCGGCTCAGGCCCGGGTGCCGAGCGCGGCCATGACCTCCCGGCCGCGATCCGTCTCGGGGAACCGCTCCACGATCTCTCGCAGGGCGTCTGCATCGGTGCTCGTCCCGAACGCCTCGGTGAAGGGTCGCAGGCGCACCCCGTCGCCGAGTTCCCCGATCAGCACCGGGTCGAAGCCGAGGCCGTCCACGAGACGGGCGACCATGTCGGTCGCGGGGGAGGGGCCGGCGATCCCGATCGCGGCACGCGGCGCGGGCCGATGGGCGAGGTCCTCGAGGTCGTGGTAGCCCATGTGGTTGAACGCCTTGACCACGGTTGCGTCCGGCGGCTGCTCCTGGATGAAGACGCTGGTGGAGGCGCTGGGGGAGGAGAACTCCTCGATCTGGCCGTCGGTCTCCCACCAGTAGTTCATCGCATCGATCACGACCTTCCCCTCCAGGGCGTCGGCGGGGATCGTGGCGTGCTTGCCCAGCGGCGGCGCGAGGATCACGAGGTCCGCGCGCTCGGCCGCCTCACGGGCGGTGACCGGCTGAGCGCCCGGGGCCAGGAACTGGGTGATCAGCGTGATCTTCGCGGGGTCGCCGGAGCCGGCGATCAGCACCTCATGACCGGCGGCGACCGCGAGGCGGGCCAGCACCGTGCCGACCTTCCCGGCGCCGAGGATCCCGAGAGTGGGACGAGAGGGGTGGTTCATGTCCGGCCGAACGCGTCGGCCCCGGCGCGGCTTCCCGATGGTGACCGGCCACGCGCCGGGCGTGCGGGGGTGATGGGGAGCGCGGGCGCGGGGCGGGGCAGCGACGTGGCGGGAGATCCGGGGCTCATGGGAGGTGAGGGAGGCCGGGCGTACATGACGGGTGATGGCGCTGGGCGTACCTCTACGCCTATATAGGCATAGAGGTACGCCCAGCGCCATCACCTGACCATGCCCCCGCCGGCCCCCGGTCGTCGGGCCCCCAGGAGCCCGATCGGGCCGCCCCCGCGCCCCGGCGGCGGCGGCCCCTCACCCCCGGTGCCGGCTCGCCCCCGACGCTGGCATCAGGCGATCCCCGGCCTCCGGTGGCGGCCCTCACGGCGCCCACAGTCCTCCCGCTCTACAGTGGAGGCGTCATGTGCCGACTCTTCGCCCTCCATTCCGACCAGCCCATCACCGCCGACTTCTGGTCGCTGGACGCCCCCTACTCCCTGCTCAGCCAGTCCCGCTTCAACGCCGACGGGACGGGGCTGGGCTGGATCGACGAGCACGGTGCCCCGCAGGTCGCGAAGAAGCCCGTGGCCGCCTACGCCTCCGAGCGCTTCGGGCAGATCGCCACCGCGGTGCGGTCCCGCGCGATGATCGCGCACGTGCGGCTCTCCTCCGGCACCGGGCACAGCGACGAGAACACCCACCCCTTCCTGCAGGACGGGATCCTCTCCGCCCACAACGGCGTGCTCGAGGTGACCGAGCAGATGAAGGAGCGGGTCCGCGAGCTCGGCGCCGCCCATCACGTCCGCGGCACGACCGACAGCGAGTGGATGGCCGCGCTGATCACCGGTGAGGTCGCCGCGCACGGCGGCGACCTGCGCGGCGGCGTCGTCGCTGCGCTGGACTGGATCGCGCGGAACGTGCCCGTCTACTCGGTGAACGTGCTGGTGCTGAAGGACGAGGAGCTGATCGCGGTGCGCCTGCCCGCCACCAACGAGCTGTGGGTGCTGGAGCGCGAGGCGACCACGTCCGCGCCCCGCGAGGCGCTGGACCAGTCCTCCGCCACGCGCGCACCCGCAGCGAGGACCTCGCCGGCATCGACTCGGTGGTGATCGCCTCCGAGCCGATGGATGATGACCCGGCCTGGCGCCTCATGGACTCCGGCGAGCCGCTGCACCTCGCGGCCGACGGCACCATGCATCGCGAGCGCCCCTTCGGCCCGCTCGCCCAGCCGCTGGCGCTGGAGGACCTCGGCCTCTCCGCCGCCGCGTCCCAGGCGCACGCCGCCCAGGACCAGGCGCAGCAGGAGCGTCGCCGCCGCCTCGCCGAGCGCGCCGCATGAGCGGGGCGACCTCCGGGCGAGCCGACGGTGTGACCTCCGGCCCGGCCGACGGCATCGCCTCTGGCACCGGAGCCGGCGCCGTTCCGGCCGGCGCCGCGCGCCCGACAGCACCCCCGACGCCGCACCGTCGGCCAACGTCGCGACGGCGTACCACCGCCTCGCGACCCTCCGCCCGGCCTGGTCCCGGCCCGCGAAGCCGCTGCTCAGCCTCGGCGCGGCCCTCCTCGCCTATGTGGTGCTCAGCTCCGTCGTGCTGGTCACCGCGGTGCTCGCTGCTCGCGGTGGTGCCCGGCGTGAACATCGCCCGCGGCGTCACCAGCGGCGACCCGACCAGCCCCCTGGACGTCGGCCTGGCCCTGGCGATGGGCGCGATGTGGGCGCCGGCGGGGATCGTCGGCGTGCGCGTGGGCGGCTGGCGACCGCTCGGCACCGCCTGGTCGGTCGCGGCCCGTCTGCGCCCGGACCGTCCCCTGCTGATCGCCGGAGCCGGGGGAGGGCTCGCGGTGGTCGTGCTCGCCGCGCTCGCCGGCATGCTCGCCGGAGCCCCCGACGCCGCCGGGTCCGGCGCCTCGATCCCGCGCCTGCTGCTGGTCGTGCCGCTGGTGCTGGTCCTCGCCCCGCGCAGGCGATCGGACTCGAGCTGAGCCTGCGCGGCACCGTGATGCAGGCGCTCGGCACCTGGCGCGCGCGCCCCGCCCTGCCCGTCCTCGCCGGCACCGCCGTGATGCTGATCGGCCGGGATCTCACCCCGGCTGTCTTCGCTTCCCGCGCTCGCCCTCGGCCTCAGCGCCGGAGCGCTCGCCTGGAAGACGGGCGGGCTCGAGCCGCCGATCGCGCTGACCACCACGCTCACCGTCCTCGCGCACCTGGTCGGGGCCGTTGGCGCGGGCGGCGGCGCGGGCGCCGGCGTCGGCGCCGTCGGGGCGGCCGCCGCGGCACCGGGCACCTCCGCCGCTGCGCTCGCCGTTCCTGCCGCGGCCGCGCCCGAGGCCGCGCTCGCCGGCGGGATCACCGGCGCGATCGCGCTGCGCTGCTGATCACCGCGCCGCTCGTGGTGTGGATCGGTCGACGTGAGGGCGTGGCCCTGCTCGAGCCCGTCACCCGGCCTGCAGGCCAGGAGGCCCCCGACCCGGTGCACATCTGAGGCATCGGCCTCACACGCTACGGTCGAGCCATGAGCACCGCGGCCGTCACCCCCGCCGACCACCTCCTCCTGCGCGCCGCGCGCCAGCGGATCCTGGAGCAGCGCCTGGGCGTGCGCGCCCTGCACCTGCACCGCACGGGCCATCCGGAGCTCACCCACCGATTCGTCGAGGACACCGCCGAGAACGTCTACTCGGTCTCGAAGACCGTCACCGCCCTCGCCGTCGGGATCGCGCAGGCCGAGGGGTCGCTGCAGGTCGAGGACCTGCTCACAGACCACCTGCCCGCCCCGACCGGCGGGTACGGGCAGGGCGTGGACGAGGTGCGGCCGCGGCACCTGCTGACCATGACCTCCGGCTCCCCGGTGCTCGGCTTCCTCGACGCCGAGCGCGAGCACGAGGACCTCACCGCCCACCTGCTCGCCACCGACCTCACCGCCGCGCCGGGCGAGCGGTTCGAGTACTCCAACGGCTCGATCTTCCTGCTCGCCCGCGTGATCGAGGAGCGCACCGGGCAGACCTTGCGCGACTGGCTGATACCGCGCCTGTTCGCACCGCTCGGGATCCTGAACCCGCAGTGGTTCACCACCCGTGACGGCCACACCTGGGGCGCGACCGGCCTGCACCTGAAGAGCGGTCGCCTCGCGCGCCTCGGCCGCCTCCTCCTGGACCGCGGCGCCCACGAGGGCGCCAAGCTCGTCCCGGCCGACTGGATCGACGCCCTCCACGCCGAGGGCACCTGGGTCACGACCGGCGACCCCGAGCCTGAGGCCGCCCGTTACGGCTTCGGGGTCTGGGACTGCACGGCCGACGGGGCCTGGCGGGCCGACGGTGCCTACGGCCAGTTCCTGCTGGTCCTGCCCGCGCAGCAGGCCGTGCTCACCGTGACCTCTCACCTCGAGGGCCGCGCCGGCGCCGAGATCCTCCGCGCCGTGTGGGAGGAGCTGCTGCGCCGCTGCTGTGAACAGTCCGGCGCCGCCCTCCGGTGCGTACCGCGAGGGACGACCCTGCCCCGACCGGCGCGGCCCGTTGCCTGAGCCGCGCCCCAGGCGCGCACCGGTAGGTTTGTCCCCATGGATCCTTCCGTCCTCCTGAACATCGCCCTCGTCTTGCTCTTCGTGCTGATCGGCGGCGTGTTCGCGGGCACCGAGATGGCGATCGTGAACCTCCGCGAATCGCAGATCGACCAGCTCGAGGAGTCCGGGCCCCGCGGCGCGAAGACCGCCAAGATGGTCCGCGACCCCAACCAGTTCCTCTCCGCCGTGCAGATCGGCGTGACCGTCGCCGGGTTCTTCTCCTCCGCCTACGGCGCCGCCACGATCGCGCCCTCGCTCGTGCCGGTGCTGACCGGGCTGGGCCTGCCGGAGGCCACCGCCGGGACCGCCGCGCTGATCGGGATGACGCTGATCATCGCCTACCTCTCCCTCGTGCTCGGCGAGCTCGTCCCCAAGCGCCTGGCCATGCAGAACGCGCTGGCCATGACCAAGGTGGTCGGCCCGCCGCGCACCTGTTCGGGCGACTGATGCGCCCGGTGATCTGGGCGCTGTCGGCCTCCACCAACCTCGTCGTGCGCCTGCTGGGCGGCGACCCGGACGCGAACCGCGAAGCGGTCTCCGCCGAGGAGATCAAGGCGATGGTCCGCGACTCCGACGCCCTGGACCAGGCGGAGTCGCGGGTGCTGGCCGACGTGTTCGACGCCTCCGAGCGCACCGTCGTCGAGGTCATGCGGCCCCGTCACCAGGTCCACTTCCTCGACGGCCGCCAGAGCGTCGAGGAGAGCCGACAGGAGATCCGCGACACCGGCTTCTCCCGCTACCCCGTCACCGGCGACGACGTCGACGACGTGCTCGGCTTCGTGCACGTGCGCGACATGCTCCTGGTCGAGGACCCGGACCGCACCCGCATGTCGGAGCTGGTGCGCCCCATCGAGCACATCCCGGGCACCGTGCAGGTGCTCTCAGCGCTGAACCGGATGCGCGCCCACGCCGACCAGATCGCCGTGGTCGTGGACGAGTACGGCGGCACCGACGGCATCGTCACCCTCGAGGACCTGCTCGAGGAGCTCGTCGGCGAGATCTACGACGAGTTCGATGCGGCGACCTGGCCCGCCCCCGGCGGCCTGGACAGCATCCTGGCGGCCGACGGCACCTTCGAGGGCGGCCTGATCCTGCAGGAGTTCGAGGCCGCCACCGACATCTCCCTGCCGGACACCGGCGGCTACGAGACCGTCGGCGGCTTCCTCATGGCGCGGCTGGGACGCATCCCCGAGGCCGGGGACACGGTCGCGATCGACGGCGGCACCCTCGAGGTCGCCGAGGTCGACGAGCGCCGGGTGAAGACGGTGCGCTTCATCCCGGGGACGCCCGCCGAGGGCGAGAAGCGGGCCGACGAGGAGACTCCCTCCGCCTGAGCCGGCGGGCCCCGCCCCCGCCGCGCCTCGCCTCCGCCGCCGCCCGCGCCGTTCCCGAGCCGATCGGTCGGGGCTCAGCCCTGCCCTCGGGGCATCTCGCGAGTAGGGTCGAGGACATGCACTCCGTCCCGGGACCGTGCTCCCGGGTACCCACACCTCGGGAGGACCTCTCATGGCTCGCAGCACCTTCGCCCAGCTTCTCGTCGCCCAGCTCCGCGACCTCGGCGTGGAGCGCATCTACGGGGTGGTCGGCGACTCGCTGAACCCTGTGGTCGACGCCGTCCGCACCACCGAGGGCATCGAGTGGGTGCACGTGCGCAACGAGGAGGCCGGCGCCTTCGCCGCGGGAGCCGAGGCCCGACTGACCGGGAAGCTCGCCGTGTGCGCCGGCTCCTGCGGTCCCGGCAACACCCACATGATCCAGGGCCTGTACGACGCGCACCGCGACAACGCGCCGGTCCTCGCGATCGCCTCCCACATCCCGTCGGAGAAGATCGGCACCGGCTTCTTCCAGGAGACCCATCCCGAGCGGCTGTTCCAGGAGTGCTCCCACTTCTGCGAGATGGTCAACTCCGGTCCTCACGGCGCGACGATCGCACATCGCGATCCAGACCGCGATCGCAAAGAGCGGCGTCTCCGTGCTGGTGTCGCCCGGCGACGTCGCCGACCAGGGGGTCGACGCCCCGCTCACCCGGGATCTCGCCACCGAGCTCGGCGCGGTCCAGCCCGCCGCAGGCCCCGTCGGCCGCCTCGCCGAGCTGATCGACGAGGCCGATACCGTGATGCTGTTCGCCGGCGCCGGGGTGCGCGGCGCCCGCGAGGAGGTTCTCGCGCTCGCCGAACGGGTCAAGGCGCCGATCGGCCACGCCTTCGGCGGCAAGGAGTGGATGCAGTACGACAACCCCTACGACGTGGGGATGAGCGGTCTGCTCGGCTACGGCGCCTGCTACGAGGCGATGCACGAGGCGGATCTCGTGATCCTGCTGGGCACCGACTTCCCCTACAGCGAGTTCCTGCCGCGCGAGAACGGCAAGGGGGCGCCGCGGATCGTGCAGATCGACGCCGACGCGTCCCGGCTGGGCCGCCGCGTGGGCCTCGACCTCGCCGTGCACGGCGACGTCGCGCTCACCCTCCAGGCGGTGCCGCCGCCGCTGACGTCCGCCAAGGGGCACCGCTACCTGCATCGCCAGCTGAAGGCGCACCACAAGGCGCTCTCCGGTGTGGTCGCCGCGTACACGAAGAACGTCGAGCGGATGACGCCCATCCACCCCGAGTTCGTCGCCGCGACTCTCGACGAGCTCGCCGACGACGACGCGGTGTTCACCGTGGACACCGGCATGTGCAACGTCTGGGGCGCCCGCTACATCACCCCGAACGGGAAGCGACGCGTGTTCGGCTCCTGGCACCACGGCACCATGGCCAACGCCCTCCCCCAGGCCATCGGCGCCTCGAAGGCGTTCCCCGGCCGGCAGGTGATCTCGATGAGCGGCGACGGCGGGCTCGGCATGCTGATGGGCGAGTCGCTGACCGTGAAGTCGCATGAGCTGGACACGAAGATCCTCGTGTTCAACAACTCCAGTCTCGGCATGGTCAAGCTCGAGATGCTCGTGGAGGGCCTGCCCGACCACGGCACCGACCACGAGGCCGTGGACTACGCCGCCATCGCCGAGGGCGTGGGCATCGGCGCAGTGCGCATCACCGAGCCGAAGAAGCTGAAGAAGCGGCTCGCCGCCGCGCTCGCGACACCCGGCCCGATGCTCATCGACGTGGTCACCGATCCCGACGCCCTCTCCATGCCCCCGAAGATCACCGCCCAGCAGATCCGCGGCTTCGCCACCGCCTCGACGAAGGTCGTGCTCGGCGGCGGGGTGGGGAGGATGGTCGACATGGCCGCGAGCAACCTGCGGAACATGCCGCGGTGACAGCGGCTCTCCCGCCGCGCTCGGCGACTCGGCCGATGCTGGTTCGGCGACCGGCAGGTGGACACCGGCACAGGGTCGGGCGAAGCGCCTGTTCGTGACGTGGTCGTGATGACATTCCGGTCGGTTGTGCACCGGTTTCACCTAATATGACCAGGCCCCCTCGAATGACCTCAGAAGAAGAGTTCCGGTGACGATCGAAGACTTCCTCAGGGCCGCTCTTTGCGCAACCTCCTGCTCCTCGTCGCCGGCCTCGTGCTCGGTGCCGCCGCCGGCTACGGCCTCTCCTTCACGCAGAGCACCACCTACTCCGCGAGCGCGCTCGGCTACGTCTCCGCCAGCGCGCAGTCCGACGAGAACGGCGACCCGATCCAGCAGGCCAGCGGGAACATGCAGTTCCAGTACTCGAAGGCGCAGTCCTACCTGCCGCTGTTCAACACCCGCGCGGTGGGCCAGCGGATCGTGGACGAGCTGGGCCTCGAGGCGAGCCCCGACGAGGTCGCCGGTTCCCTGCAGACCACCCTGGACCCCAACGCCCCGATCATCACCGTCGAGGCCGTCGCGCCCACCGCGGAGGAGGCCTCCGCGATCGCGAACGCCGCCGTCGAGGCGACCGCCGCCGAGGCCCGCTCCCTCGAGACCGGCGGGAACGAGAACGCCGCCGTCGGCGTGCGGCTGACCAACTACCAGAACGCCGTCGTGCCCGGCGCCCCCGTCTCCCCGGACCGCGAGAAGTTCCTGCTCGCCGGCGCCGCCTTCGGGCCGCTGGTCGCGCTGGGCCTCGCCTGGTCGCGGGACCGCAACGACAGCCGCCTGCGCACCGCCGACGACGTCACCGACGTGGTGGGCCTGCCCACCCTCGGCGCGCTCCCGGACGCGAAGGAGCTCGCCCGCGGCAAGGACGGCGTCTTCGCCCGAGCCCACGTCCTTCCCGAGCCGGGAGGCGCGCGCAAGCCGCGCACGAATCTGCGCTACATCGACGTGGACAACCCGCCCCGCTCGATCGTGGTCACCTCCTCCGCCCCCGGCGAGGGAAAGTCCACCGTCGCCGCGAACCTCGCCCGCGTCATGGCCCGCGCCGGCCAGCCCACGCCGCTGGTCGATGCGGACCTGCGCCGCCCGATGATCGCCCAGCAGTTCTCCGTGGACGGAGAGGTGGGCCTGTCCCAGCCGCTCGCCGCCTCGGTGAGCCTCGAGGACGTCGCCGAGCCGACGACCGTCCCGCCGCTGACCCTGCTCCCGGCCGGGCAGATCCCGCCGAACCCCTCCGAGCCGCTCGGCTCGCGCCGCATGCAGGAGCTGATCGAGGAGCTCTCGCGGCAGTACTTCGTGATCATCGATGCGCCGCCGGTGCTCGCGGTCACCGATGCGCAGCTGCTCACCCGCCACTCCGACGGCGCGATCCTCGTGGCCGTCCCCGGCCAGACCCGCACCGCCGCGATGCAGAAGGCGGTCGAGGCGATCCGCGCAGTGAACGGCACCGTCTACGGCGCGGTGCTCAACCGCGCTTCGACCGGCCGACTGAACCGCCTCGCCTACGGCGACGCCGTCTACGGCTACAGCGCCTACGGCAAGTACGGCTACGGCGCGCTCGGCGGCTACGGCGAGTCCGCCGTGGTGCCGGACTCCGAAGAGGCCGACGTCGAGCTGGCCGGTGGTCCCGCCGAGCCCGGCCCGGCCTCCGCGCCCGCCGCGGCCGTCGCCGTCCCGGACGCCCCGCGACCTGCGGACACGGAGGCTCCGCGACGTGCCGCGCAGGCTTCGCCGCGCCCCGAGGCGCGACCCGTCGCTCACCCCGCCCGTGCGGCCGACGAGTCGGCGCCGGTCGAGCACGACGAGAACGAGCCCGAGGGGGACTCCGCGCCCGCTGCGCGCACCTCGCCGCGCGGTCGCCGCGCCGCCTCCACCTGGGGCCGGTGATGAGCCTCCGCGGGCTCGGGGCGATCGTTCCCGTCCACGGAGCGCTCGCTCCCGTGTCGCCAGCTGCTCGAGTCGCTGTGCGGCGAGGCCGTGCCCGCCGCGCGCCGCCCCGCCCGTGTGGTCCTGGTCGACGACGCGAGCCCCGTCCCCGTCGCCGCCGACGAGCCGCCGGCCGGGGTCGAGCTGGTGCGCCGGCCCGCCAACGGCGGCTTCGGCGCCGCCGTGAACACCGGACTGGACGCGCTCGCCGCGCCGGTCGGTGCGGCCGACGCCGCGGGCGGGCCCGCGATCGAGCACGCCCTCGTGCTGAACTCCGACCTGCAGATCCGGCCCGGCTTCTGCGCCGCGCCGCTCGCGCACGCCCTGCCCTGGATGCCCGCCGTGGTGGGATGCCGGAACGTCGGCGAGGACGGCGGCTCCGGCTACGCCGCGAGGTACTTCCCCACGATCTCCCACCAGGTGGTGGAGTGGCTGGTGCCGCTCGCCTCCCAGCGCCACCGCGACGTCGTCGCACCGCGCCGTCGGCCACGACGTCGATGCCGAGCGCGGCGGCGGGATGGTGCCGGTGGACTGGGTCTCCGGGGCGGTGCTTGCTGTCGCCGCTCGCGGAGGTGCGGAAGGCCGGCGGCTTCGACGAGGGGTACTTCATGTACACCGAGGAGGTGGACCTCCAGTCGCGGGCGCGCCGCGCGGGGATCCCCGCCCTGCTCGATGCGGACCTCGAGGTGCGCCACGTGGGCGGCGGCTCCTCCGGCGGGGAGGCCCGCCGGCGTCGCTGGCTCGTCGGCGCCCGCATGCGCTTTGCCCGCAAGCACGGCAACGTGCACCTGCTTCGCGGCGCGATGACGCTGGCGACCGGCGCGAACCTGCTGTGGAACAGCGCTCGCCGCGCCGCCGGACGGGACGTGGCCCCGCTGGCCGTGGCCCGCGAGGAACTCGACCTGATCCACCGCGCCGGAAGGACCCTCCCGCGATGAGCCCCGCCCCCTCCGCCCCGGAGCGGCTCCTGCTGATCTCCCCGGCCTTCCACGGCTACTGGCGCGAGCATCGGCGACGCCCTCGCCCGCCGCGGCTACGAGGTCCACACCGCCCGCTACGACGCCTACGACACCGTCGGCGACAAGTCGCGGCTCAAGGCGACCGTCGAGTCGCCCGACCGCCTCCACCTGCCCGGCGACCGCCGCACCGCCGAGCGCGCCCGCCTCACCGACCGCGTGATCGCGCGGATGCGGGAGGTGCGCCCGCACCGCGTCGTCGTCATCAAGGGCGACGGCCTGGACGAGCGGTTCTGGGATGCGCTCGGGGACACCCCGCGGATCCTGTGGCTCTACGACGACCTCCACCGCCACGACTACACCGACGAGTTCCTGCGCCAGGTCGGGCCCGTGGTGGACTACGCCCGCTCCGAGACGGACATGCTCCGCGCCCGCGGCGTCGATGCGCACTTCGTGCCCAACGCCTTCGACCCGCACCGCAGCGAGCCCACCAGCCGACGCACCGACGAGATCGTGTTCATCGGGTCCGGCTACGCCAACCGCAAGGAGCCGCTCACACACCTCGCCGAGCACGACCTGCCCGTGCACGCCTGGGGCCGGGACTTCTCCCGCCACCCGTTCGACCGCGCCCGCACCTTCTCCTGGTCACGGCCCCCGATCGCCGCCTCCCGCGAGGTGCCGCTCGAGCGCGCGTACCAGATCCACGCCGAGGGCGCGGCGGCCGTCGCGATCCACGGCCTGCAGAACGGGCACGCGATGCGCACCTTCGAGATCCCCGGCATGGGCGGGGTGCGGCTCGTGGACCGCGACGACGTGGACCAGTTCTATGAGGTCGGCACCGAGGTCGCCGTGTGGCACGATCGCGAGGAGCTCCTCGATCTCGCGCGGCGCGCCCTGCAGGACCGGGCCTGGGGGAGAGGATGCGAGAAGCCGGCAGGCGCCGCACCCTCGCCGAGCACACCTTCGATCATCGCCTCGAGGAGGTCGATTCGCTGTGGCAGGACTGATCCACCCCAGCTCCCTGGAGCGCTGGCAGGAATGGCAGAGCACACGGAACCGCGCCCGCCAGGTGAAGCACGCCGTCACCAGTGCGGTGCGCTCGCGTCGCGGCACGCAAGCAGATGCCCGGCCTGATGCTCCACTCCCGCGAGGGAGAGGGGGGCACCCGCCTGCTGATCGGGCTGGACTCCGCCTCCCCGACCTCCCGCGCGAGCCTGCTGACCTCCCTGCCCTACCTGCGCATCGGCGTGGACGTGCTCAGCCCCGCCGGCCTCGACCTGCCCGAGCTCGCCGGCGACGAGTGGACCCATCAGCGGATCGAGCCCGCCACCACCGAGGACGAGCGCCGCCGCCGCCTCGCCGTCGTGCTGGACAGGCGCGGGATCGGCGCAGTGCTCACCCTCGGCCAGCACCTCGCCGCGGGCCGCGCCGCGCACGAATGGGCGCTCGCCACCGACACCGCCTCCGCCGTGGTCCAGCACGGTGCCCTGACTCCCTACGCCCCGCCGTCGCCGCCCCGCACCACGCCGCTGGCCTGGAGCGACGCCGACGCGGAGTTCTACCGCTCCGGCCGCGACGACGTGGAGGTGCGCACCGTCGGCTCCCAGCCGCTGTGGCAGGCCGGCAAGGAGAGCGAGGGCGAGGTCGACGTGAGCGGGCAGAAGCCCGTGTTCCTCGGCCAGATGCACGGCGCCGAGCCGCCACGCCGCCTCACCGCGGGGATCGCGATGTCCTTCTGCCGCGCCGAGGGCGCGCTGTACCGCCCGCATCCCTCCGAGGTGGACGTCGTCTCCCGCGCCGCGCACAGGCTGATGGCGCGCCGCGGCGTCGAGTTCCAGGACACCTCGATCCCGCGCACGAGGTGGGCGCCCCGGTGGTCGGGATCTTCTCCACCGGCGTGCTCGAGGCCGCCGCCCGCGGCATCCCCTCCTGGGTCGCCGGCGAGAAGGTGCCCGCCTGGGTGCGCGAGTTCTGGGACCGCTACGACATGCGCCGCTGGGGCGCGGGAGCCCACCCCCGCGCTGGCCACCGGGGCCGACGAGCCCTCCCGCCTCATCGCCCAGATCCTCGAGGGCGCCGGATGACGGCACTGGTCGTGATCCCCGCGCGGGGCGGATCCAAGGGCATCCCGCGCAAGAACCTGCTGCCCGTGGGCGGGCGGCCGCTGATCGCCTGGACGATCGCGCAGGCGCTCGAGGCGCGCAGGACGATGACGTGATCGTCGCCGTCTCCACGGAGGACGCCGAGATCGCGCAGGTCGCCGCCGCGCACGGCGCGCGTGTGATCCAGCGCCCCGCCGAGCTCGCGACCGACGACGCCCCTACCGAGCCGACGGTCCTGCACGCCATGGACGTGGTCGAGGCCGAGGGCACGGCCCTGGACGCCGTGGTCTGCCGCTGCAGGCCACCTCGCCCGTGCGCCGCCCGGACACGATCCGTCGCGCGCTCGCCATGTTCCGCGGGAAGGGCGTCGATGCGCTGGTGGGCGTGGTGCCGGAGTCGCCGTTCTTCTGGCGCCTGCCGGAGGCGCCCGGGCAGAGCGCGCGCGCCGCCTACGACGTGGACGCCCGGCCCCGACGCCAGGAGCTGACCGCTCAGCAGATGCACTACTTCGAGAACGGCGACCTCTACGTCACGGCGCCGCACATCTACCGCACCAAGAACAACCGCATCGGCGGGCGCACGGACCTGTTCGTGCTGGACGAGGTGGAGGGTGTGGACATCGACACCCTCACCGACGTCGCCGCCGCCGAGAGCATGCTCGCCCGACTCGGATGGAGGACCTCGTGATCCTGGACCGCACCACCGCCCCCTACACGGTCGATGTCACGTCGACCGTGCTCGAGGCGCGCGCGGCGCATCAGCGCGAACAAGGCCCGGGTCGCGTTCGTCCTGGACGAGCACGGCACCGTGCGCGGCACCCTGAGCGACGGCGACATCCGCCGCTGGCTGGTGGAGCACACCGCCCCCGACCTCGACGCCCCCGCGGTCGACGCCGCGAACTCGCGCTTCGTCGCGGTCCTCGAGGGCACCCCGGTCGCCGACATCGTCCCGCTGTTCCGCGACGGCGTGGATCGCATCCCCGTGCTCGACGAGCGCGGCCGGCTCGTCGCCGTCGCCACCCCCGGCGCGCGCACGCTCACCATCGGCCGCCGCACCGTGGGCGAGGACCATCCCGCGCTGATCATCGGCGAGATCGGCAACAACCACCAGGGCGACGTCGAGCTCGCCAAGACCCTCGTGGATCACTGCGTGGCGGCCGGTGTGGACGTGGTGAAGTTCCAGCCGCGCGACATGGCGGCGCTGTACCGCTCCGGCGGCGCCGCGAGCGCCGGCGAGGACCTAGGCCCGCAGTACACGATGAACCTGCTGGCCAAGTACTCCCTGTCCGTCGAGGACATGTACCGGGTGTTCGACCACTGCGCCGCGCGCGAGGTCGACGTGATCTGCACGCCCTGGGACCTTCCCTCGGCCGATGCCCTGCGGCGCTACGGCGTGCCCGGATTTAAGATCGCCTCCGCGGATCTCACCAACCACGACCTGCTCGCGCATGTCGCCGGCTTCGGCGCCCCGATGATCGTCTCGACCGGGATGAGCACCGAGCAGGAGATCACTGGCGCGGTCGAGGTCTTTGCGCGGCCAGGGCGCGCCGTTCGCGCTGTTGCAGACCCAGTCGACCTATCCCGCGCCCTACAAGGACGCGAACCTGCGGTACATGGACCGCCTCGCCGAGCTGGGCGACGGCCTGGTGGGCTATTCCGGGCACGAGCGGGGCTGGCACGTCCCGGTCGCGGCCGTGGCCCGCGGCGCGCACATCATCGAGAAGCACGTGACCGTGGACAAGACCCTCGAGGGAAATGACCACAAGGTCTCCCTCGCGCCCGACGAGCTGGGGCAGATGGTCCGCCAGATCCGCGACGTCGAGGAGGCGCTGGGCACCGATGGCCCGCGCGAGCTCTCCACCGGCGAGCTGATGAACCGCGTGAACCTCGCCAAGTCGCTGGTGGCCGCCCGCGACCTGCGCTCCGGTGACGTGGTCACCGCCGCGGACGTGGACGTCAAGAGCCCCGGCCGCGGCCTGCGGCCCAATCAGCGCGAGGCGCTTCTGGGCACCACCCTGCACCGCGACGTGCCTGCGGGGGACTTCTTCTACCCCGGCGACCTCGCCGGCCGGCCCCAGCGGCCGCGGCGGCTACAGCTTCCGCCGCCCCTGGGGGCCGCCGGTGCGCTTCCACGACTTCCGCGCCCTGCTGGAGGTCTCCGAGCCGGACTTCCTCGAGTTCCACCAGAGCGCGAAGGACATGGACCTCGACCTCTCCGAGTTCTTCGCCCCGGGGGAGAAGCTCGAGCAGTTCTTCACCGTGCACGCCCCGGACCTGTACCCGGGCGACTTCCTGATCGACCTGGCCTCCCCGGACGAGGCGATCTGGGAGCGGTCGATCCACGAGGTGCGGCGCGTGGTGGACCTGACCCGCGACCTGCGCGAGCACTTCACCTGCGAGCAGGACCCGATCGTGGTGGTGACCATGGGCGGCTTCCTCCCGGACCGTCACCTGCGCCCCGAGGAGCGCTACCCGCTGTACGAGCGGGTGCGAAGAGGGCCTGGAGCGGGTGGACGAGACCGGAGTGCGCCTGACCGCGCAGACCCTCCCGCCGTTCCCGTGGCTGATGGGCGGCCAGCGGCACCACAACCTGTTCATGGAGCCCGAGGACACGGTGTGGTTCTGCGAGACCTACGGTCGCCGCCTCACCTTCGACGTGTCCCACTCGAAGCTCGCCGCGAACTTCTACCAGCGCCCCTTCAGCGAGTACATCGACCTGATGGGCCCGCACACCGAGCACCTGCACATCGTGGACTCGGTGGGCGTGGACGGCGAAGGCGTGCAGGTGGGCGAGGGCGAGGTCGACTTCAAGGACCTCGCCGAGCGCATGGACCGTCTCGCCCCCGACGCGCCGTTCATACCGGAGATCTGGATGGGGCACGTCAACACCGGAGAGGGCTTCTTCGTGGCTCTGGATCGGTCGCAGGAATGGTTCTGAGCGAAGGGCTCCTCGAGGAGGCGCTCGCGCTGTGGTGCGTGCCCGTCGCCGACCTCGGCGGCGTGGCCCGCCATGTGCTCGACGCGACCCGCGCCGGGATCCCTGGCTGGCGCCTCGTGGTGCTGTGCCCCGAGGGGCCGCTCGCCGCGGCGGTTGCGCGCTCAAGGAACGCCCGTGGTGACCGGGCCGGTCTCCCCGGCCGACGGCACCGCCGCCGCGGTGCGCACGATCCGCCGCACCCTGCGCGCCTGCGCCCCGACCTGCTGCACACCCACCTCGCCTTCGCGGACCTCGCCGGGATCGCGGCCGTGACCGGGCCGCGCTCCGGCCGCGGTGAACGGATCCGCCTGGTCTCCACCGAGCACGGGATCTCCGGCGTGCGGGGCTACTACCAGTCCGGCGACCTGCAGGCCCGGGTGAAGGCCGGTGCGCATCGCGCCCGCCTGCTGCGCACCGACCGGGTGACCGCCGTCAGCGACTCCACCGCCGCGCAGGTCGCCGAGCAGTGGGGGAGCGGGCAGAAGCTCACCGTGATCCGCAACGGCGTCGACGCCCCGCGACCCCCACCCCGCGGCCCCGCGCGGGCCTGCGCGTGCTGTCTCTTGCGCGC
Source organism: Brachybacterium sp. GPGPB12 (assembly GCF_038396325.1). Taxonomy (NCBI): domain Bacteria; kingdom Bacillati; phylum Actinomycetota; class Actinomycetes; order Micrococcales; family Dermabacteraceae; genus Brachybacterium; species Brachybacterium sp. GPGPB12. The sequence goes on from NZ_CP149573.1 coordinate 2,667,997, forward strand.
CTCGCGCCGGAGAAGAACATCGACCAGCTGATGCAGGCCTTCGACCTTGTCGCCCGCGAGCACCCCGAGGCCCGACTCACGATCGCCGGCCGCGGACCGGAGGAGGGCGCCCTGCGCACCCTCGCCTACTCCCTCCACCTCGAGGACCGGATCGACTTCCCCGGCCACGTGGACGCGCGCGAGGCACTTCGCGCCCACGACGAGGTCGTCCAGCTCTCCGCCTGGGAGAACCTCTCCTACACGCTCCTGGATGCCGTCGCCCACGGCCTCGGCGTGGTCGCCACCGACGTGGGCGGCAACGGCGAGATCGTGCCCGAGCGGTGCCTGGTCACGGCCGAGGAGGCGCGCTCGCCGGAGGCCGTGGCGAGCCGGATCCTCGCGCAGGGGACCGACCTCTCGGCGCGGCCAGACCCCGCGGAGCACGGGCTCACCGTCGCGGAGATGACTGCGGCGATCGCGGACGCGTACCGGGAGGTGGCCGCATGAGCCACCGCACCGCCGCGCAGGACGCGCGGATCGACCGCACCGCGACCGCGGTCGGCTCCCGGCGCGCAGCGAGACCGCGGGGGTCCTGTCCTCTGTCGGGAAGTCGCGCATCCCCGAGCTGGTGCTGTTCTTCGGCCTGATCTTCGAAGGATCGATGTTCGGCCTGCCGATCCCGCTCAACCAGGTGGTGATCGTCGGGATCGTCCTGCTCGCCATCACCCGTCGGCCGCAGGTGGAGCTCGGCCGTCTGCAGCCGCTGGTACCGCTGCTGGTGATCGGTCTGTTATATGTCGGGATGATCTCGATGTTCGCGGACCCCTCCGAGTTCGCCTTCGACTGGAAGCGACGGCTCATCAGGCTTGGTCTGACAGCAGTCCTGCTCATGGTCCTCGCCACCGGGCGTATAGATTTCCGCTCTGGTCTGGCAGGTCTCGGCGTAGGGATGCTGTTCAACGCCTTCGCGTTCTACAGCGGGTTCGCGCCGGACTATTACGGGGGATACCTCTCGGGCTTCTTCGAGGACAAGAACGTGGCGGGCATGGCCTATGCCGTCTTCGGAGTGCTGATGCTCGCTGTGGTGGAGCGCCGCTGGGCGAGGGTCCTGCTTGTCCTCGTGATCGGAGTCCTCGTCTGGGAGACGGGATCGCGCACATCGATCGCCGCGCTCGCGGCGGGGGTGGGATGGATCGTCTTGGCGCCGAAGCTGTCGGTCCTCGGACGATGGCTGTTGGGTATCGCGATCGTGATCGGCGTGGCCCAGGTCGCCGAGGACTATTCCCAGATCGGCGTCTTCTCGGATCGGGAGGGCTCGGACCTTCTGCGCTGACCGAATCGACGCCGCCTCCGAGGTCAAGGTCCACGACGCCGGCTTCTTCGGCTCGGGACTCGGCGAGGCCTACGTGGTGTTCGACGACGATCCGGGCAAGGCATGGCTGTTCCACAACTCGTACTGGACGGCACTGGTCGAGGGCGGGTGGCCGTGGTCGCTCATCGTTCTCGGAGTGACCGTGGTGTTCGCCCTGCGCCCGTTCACTCGCGAGCTGAGCCGTCAGGAGATCGTCGCCCAGGCAGCGACCGTGACCACGCTGATCTGCGCCTGGCGTCTCGGCGAGGTGCTGTTCACCCTCCAGTGGGCCCTCGTCATCGCCGTCGCGCTCTATGCGCATGCGCGGGCACGGCAAACGGCGACGCCAGGCGGACCCTCCTCTGCCGAGGTGGGAGCTCGGTGAGCACTCCGACGATCGCGATCGCCACGAACAACGGCGACATGGGCGGCGGCGAGGTCATGTTGCTCAACATCGCGACAGCCCTGCGGTCGATGGACATCGACGTGACCGTGCTGGCGCCGACCACGCCGGGCGAGTCGCTCGAAGAGGCCCGTGCACGCGGCTTCGACGTGGTGCCGTTGAAGGCATCGACCCGCCTCGGGTACATGCGTGCGCTCGCCGCCTGGCGCCTGCGGAACCGCGCGGTCCCGCTGTGGTGCAATGGGCTGGTGCCGACTGCCGCGACCACCGGGATGGGGCCGCGGATCGCGCACCTCCACATCCTCCCCACCGGGGTCAATGCGCTGGCGACGCGGATCGGTCGTCTCGGCGCCGCACGGGTCCTGGTCCCCTCGCACTTCATGGCCTCTCGGATCCGCGGTACTCACGTGCTGGAGAACTGGACCGAGGACATCGCCTTCCGGGACATGGCGTCCCCGCCGGAGGGGCCGTTGCGCGTGGGGTTCCTCGGGCGCCTCACGAAGGACAAGGGCGTGCACGTGCTCGCACGCGCGATGATCGAGGTGATCGCACGGTCGGAGCGCGAGGTGCGCCTGGTCCTCGCCGGGGAGAACAGGTTCGGGGACTCGGCAGATGATCGGGAGATCCAGGACGCTCTCGAGCCCCTTGCGGGGAGCGTGGATCATCTGGGCTGGGTGCGCCGGGAGGAGTTCTTCGACCAGGTGGATCTGGCGGTGTTCCCCTCCGTCTGGGAGGAGCCGTTCGGGCTCGTCGCTGCCGAGTCGATGGCGCGAGGAGTGCCGTTCGTGATCTCGGATGCCGGGGCGGCGCCCGAGGTGGCAGGTCCGGACCATCCCTGGGTCGCGGGTCGCGGCGACGACACGGATCTCGCGGAGACGATCTTGTCGCTGATCAGAGAGCTCGACGAGGACGAGGTCCGGCGTGGCGCCCGTCGACGGTGGGCGGAGCACTTCTCGCCGGAGGCCGGCGCCGGGCGCGTCGCGGAGTTGCTCATCGCTCTTGGACCGAATGCAGGCCCCAGAAGTTCAGGAGGCGGAAGTGGCTTCTGACCCCGTGGCATCGATCATCGTGCCGTCGTACCGCGGAGCGGATCGACTCCCTCAGCTCCTCGACAGCCTGGCGGCGCAGAAGGACAGCACGCCGTCCTTCGAGGTCGTCGTCGTGGTGGATGGTGTCGACGACGGCTCGGTGGCGGCGCTCGAGAACGAGTCCCGGCTCGACCTGCGCAAGCATCGTCTTCCCGGAGAACCGCGGGCGCGTCGCTGCGCTGAACGCGGGATTCGAGGTCGCCCGCGGCGACGTGCTGATCCGCTGCGACGACGATCTTCTGCCGGCCGTCGACTACGTCGCGGCACACGTGTCCGCGCACCAGGACGGTCCGGGCGGCGTGATCGGTCTGTATCTCAACGAGTACTCGACCACCCCTTACGCCGAGGTATACGGCAAGGATGCTGACCAGAGGTTTCGACGCGACGCCTACAACTCTGCATCCGCGGTTACCTGGCGCTACTGGGCAGGGAACTGCTCGATCACCCGTGAGATCTGGGAAGCCGTCGGACCGTACGACTCCGAGTACCGCCTGTACGGGTGGGAGGACGTGGACTACGGGTACCGCATTCACGCGGCTGGCTTCGAGGTCCACCTCGCTCCTGAGCTCGAGACCCCGCATCGAGTCGCAGCCGTCACCACCGCTGTTCGGTCCCGGCGCGCGTCGCACTCTGGCGCGCGCGCCGGCTGTTCGAACGGAAGCACCCGCAGTCAGGCCTACCGCACGCGATTCCCGAGTGGAGCTTGTGGAACGCGCTGGTCCGTGGACTGTCCAGAGTCCCGTTGAACCCTGCGCGTCTGGGAGGTGCCGTGGACTCCCTGCTGCGGTTCCTCCCGCACGGCGTGGGGCGAAAGCTCGTGGCACTCAGCGTGGAATCTGCTGCGCTCGGTGGCTACCGGAGCCCGCACACGGCGAAGGAGACGTTCTGATGACTCCGAGGATCGCGATCGCCCACGACTACCTCACGCGGCGCGGAGGCGCCGAGCGGGTGGTGCTCTCCCTCGCCAAGGCGTTCCCCGAGGCGGAGATCCACACGCTGTTCTACGAACCGGAGCAGACCTACCCGGAGTTCCAGCAGATGCGGATCCGTACCAGCGGACTGAACCGCTTCGGTGCGTTCCGACGGGACCCCCGCATCGCCCTGCCGCTCCTCGCCTCGGCCTCGTCGAGGATGAGGATCGATGCGGACGTCGTGATCGCGTCCTCTTCCGGCTGGGCGCACGCCTTCCCGACCACGGGGCGGAAGATCGTGTACTGCCATTCACCCGCCCGGTGGCTCTACCTGCCCGAGGACTATCTCGGCGAGGCCGGTCCGCTCGACCCGAAGCGGATCGCTCTCAAGGCGCTGACCCCGTTCCTCACCCGATGGGACCAGCGCGCCGCGCGGACGGCCGATAAGTACCTCGCGAACTCGTCCGTCGTGCGTGAGCGGATCCAGCGCGTCTACGGGATTGACGCTCCCATGCTGTTCCCTCCGTTCAGCCCGGCCGTCGCTGAAGGGGAGCAGGAGCCGATCAGCCAGCTCACGGGCTGGGCCGGGGAGGACGGGTCCGACGACGGCCACTACCTCGTGGTCTCGAGGCTCCAGCCTTACAAGCATGTCGATGCCGTGATCGAGGCGTTCGCCGGTATGCCGGAGCGGCGCCTGCTCGTGATCGGTCGAGGTCCCGAGAAGCGCGGCGCCTCCTCGACATGGCGCCCGAGAACGTGCGCCTGGTGGAAGGGCTCTCCGACGCGCAGATGCGGTGGGCGTACGGCCACGCTACGGCGCTGATCGCCGCGAGCCACGAGGACTTCGGGCTGACCCCGCTCGAGGCGGGGGCGCACGGAGTCCCGACGATCGCGCGCGCGCGGGCGGGTACCTCGATACGGTGCAGGACAGCGTGAACGGCAGGTTCTTTGACGCACCGGTTGGTGAGGAGATCCGTGCGGCCGTGAAAGATTCCGACTGGATCGGCTGGGAGTCGACGCTGATCCAAGAACGCGCCGGGGTTTTCTCGGAGGAGCAGTTCGCCCAGGAGCTGAGGCGTCGGGTACGAGACGCCGTGGACAGAGGCGAATGTTCGGCTCAGCGATAGTTCGTGATGTCCGGTAGAAGATCCTCCCTCACAGCGATCCGTCCATGGTGCTTCAGTGCGAGCGGATGGATGATCTTGGCGAGGAGATCGTTCCAGCTCACGGGATACTCGAGCACCTCGTTGCGTACACCGCCTGGATGTTGCTCAAGAAGGGGTCCGAGGTAGTCGAGTCGACGCTCCAGTTCTGCCATCCACTCTCGTGTGAAGGTCGAATCGGCTCGTGCCACGAAAGAACTCCCACCGGGGACGATCCGGTAATTGCGCTTCAGGTCCCGACCCAGTCGCCGGGGCGCCTGCGCAACCCATTGCGTAGAGCGCTCGGGATAGCCGACGAGCCATAGACCGTCCTGTGCGAGCTGGTCGAACGCAGGTCCCCAATGGTGGTTCGGGGCTTTGACGTCGCTGTATCCACCGCCGTGATGGTGAAGGAGATAAGCGCGGAGGTAGTCGGATCGGTGCACCAGCGAGAGGTTCTCGTAGGCAGGGTGCAGGTCGTGTCCCGGCACGATCCACTCGTGCACGTTCTTCGGGGTGACGAGGATAATCTCGATGCCGTCCTGAACGTCCCGGAGCGCGTCGAGGCCATGCCGACGTACCTCGGGCAACGGGCCGTCTCCTGTCCACAGGGTGAAGATGCGTCGAGGTACCTCGCCTTGCCCGTCCGAATGGGCCGCATCCCAGTTGAGGAAAGACCGCCGATACATCCCTGCGGTGTACAGGTAAGGACGTCGCGTCTCCTGGCTGTGCCATAAGGCGGAGGTCAGTTGCGTCGAGGCCGCCTTCATCGTCGCCCGACTGCCCTTGGAGGCGACGAAGCCCGCGTGCTTCACCTGCCGCATCGCGTCCAGAACAGCGGACTGCGCGTTCCGCCTGCTCATCGGGGCCCCAGCGTTCGATAGTGGAGATCGCCCTGCCAGCGACCGACGTTCCATCCGATCGCCTGCGCGGCGTCAAGACGGCGTGGCAGGTCACGGCTCCGGAGGTCGGGGACACGGCGGAGCGTCTTGCGGAGCATCTGCAACTCACCGCGCACGGTGCTCCCCGGGATTCCGCGATCGCGGTGCTTCACCCACAGCTGGATATAGGTCGCGCCGTAGCGGCGGAACTGCCGGAAGGCGGCGCGCGGAGTCGGGCGATCCGTGCGGTCCAGGAGCGCGCCCCGTGCGAGCCCGATCGGGAAACCTGCATGCTGAGCTCTCCAGCAGAAATCCACTTCATCGTGGCCGCCCACGAAGGACTCGTCGAACCCGCCGATCGCGTCGATCACCTCGCGGCGGATCGCCATGATGCGACCGGGGAGATACGGGAGATACCACTGAGGATGCTCCATCTCGTAGGTCGCCGGATCGCGGGTGCTGAGGATGCCGCCCGCGATGCCGAGTGCCGGCTCCTTCGCGAAGGCATCGGCGAATGCTGCGAGCACTCCGGGCCGGGCGCGGTCGTCCGCATCGAGCAGAACCACGATCTCTCCGCGCGGCGCCTGGATCCCGGCGTTGCGTGCGCAGTTCACGCCCTGCCGTTCGAACGCCGGGACCACGCGGATGTCCAGCCGGTTCGAGAAGTGCCGCGCAACCTCGGCCGTGCCATCCGTGGATCGATTGTCCGCGACGACCACCTCGAACGGAGGGGCACTCTCCTGGCAGATCAGGGCCTCGAGTCGCTGCCCGATCGTGTCCGCGGCGTTGTAGGCGGGGATCACGACGCTGAAGGGGACCGTTGTCATCGATAGTCCTCGAGCTGGGAGCGGAGCCGGTCGGTGAACCGGAAGTGGGACTGGTGCCTGAGGGTGAGGGGCTGGGGAAACTTGTTCTCGGTGTAGGTGAACGGCCGCTTCTCCTCGTGCCGAGCACCGCGGTGGTCGGCATCGTGAAGCGCGGCGGCCGCTACCGCGCGGCGCACCTTCTTCGAGACCAGGAATGTCTGATGTTTGGCCTGCCGGAGACCCTCAATCATTCTCACCGAGTCATCTCCCCTTCGTCGCGAGTGTCGTTGAATCCCTCGATCGCCGCACGGACGGATCGAGCCCAGCCCCTCCAGTCCGCGTTGTCCATGACCCACCGAGCGGCGTTGTCGGAGTACGACGCGAGATCACTTGTGAGGACCCGTTCCTCGACAGCCTTGATGAATGGACCTGGCGCCCCGTCGTCGGCGATGAGCCAGCCCGAACTGCTGTCGATGACGAGGTCGGTCAGCCCACCAGTCGCGGCGGCGAGGACGGGGAGCCCGTGGTGGAGCGCATCGGTCACGACGACTCCTCCTGCGCTGGCTCTCGACGGCTCGAGGAGGACGTCGTGTGTCAGGTACGCGTCGCTCATCTGCTCGCGGCGGAGCCGGCCGGCCCGCGCGACGTGCTCCGGAAGGGGCGGGACCGCGTCTCCGACCACGGTGAGCCGCACGTCGTGACCGCGCCGACGCGGCTCGTCCACCGCGGAGACGGCAATATCTCCTCCCTTTCGCCTCCAATCGCTGGCGACGAAGAGCGACCGCAGAGGGGCATCCTGCGGCCTCGGGGGGCGGACGACCCCGGGCAGCGACCGCACCCCAGGGCCTAGACGGGCGACCCGCACTCGCGAGGGGCGGATCTCGAGATCGTCGAGCGGCCGCTCGCGGCTCCAGGCGGAGGCGACCACGAAAGACTCGGTGCGCCCGGCGACCTCCCGCTCGATGCGCAGGGCGCCTCTCCGCACGTGGGCCGGGACGCGGGCGAGGTCCGGATAGGTGTCTGCCAGCGCTGCGAAGGAGGAGTCCGTGACCTGCACGATCCGGCGCGAGCTCGGCACGTCGAGGAGCTCGGGTGTCGCCGCGATCCCGATGATCGGCGCATCTCTCGGGAGGGTCCGAAGCGCGTCTGCTACTCGTCGGCTCCGGCGTCGTGCAGTCGGCGCCGACCACGCGGGCAGATGCGTTCGATCGCGGAGGCCGTGCAGGCGCGCAAGGGCCCGGTCGATTAGAGCGGTCTCCGTCCCGGCCGGCACGAAGTCCACTCGTTCGAACTCGTCGCGCAGCGACTCCATCATGGGCGACACCACGCCGGACCAGGAACGAGGAGATGCGGGGTCCCAGGGGCTCGTGACGATGACGTGATCGACTCGGACGCTCATCATGGTGCTCCGGCCAAGTGCGCCGGGTGGATGAAATGACGCCGCACGTCAGGCCGCTCCATGTTCTCAAGGTCCTGGGCTGGGACAAGTCCGTTCTGTTCGTAGGATATGGCACGTGGAACCCACGGCCCCACGAGCCGGCGAGGGGTTCCTGACGTACAGGAGAAGGTGGATATGCCGACCACGGAACGAGGGGGCATCCGTGCTGTGGTTGCTCGGTCGCGCACTGTCATCGCGATCGTGCCGTGGCGCATGCGGGGAAGCCTGATCGGCCTGCTGTTCACCTCTGTGATCTCGGCACTGCTCGACCTCGTCGCGGTGGCGCTCATGCCGCCGCTCACCCAGATGCTCATGTCGCCGGAGTCCATTCCAGGCGTGGTGGAGCGCTTCGTCGTGCCGCTCGTGGGCACGCACGACCGCCAGACACTCCTCCTCGCCGTGACGCTCGTCGTCGGCCTCGCCTTCGTCACGAAGAATCTCGGCGTGATCGGGATCCGATGGTGGAGCCTGGGCGTCGTCAACCGGGCGCAGGCCGCGCCGCAGGCAACCATGCTGGAGCGATACCTTCGCTCCGATTACCAGGAGTTCCGTCGCCGCTCTCGGTCCAGGATTCTGCAGGCCATCACGGGAGCCATTCCGCAGGCGTTCCGCGGGGTCCTCCTGGGCGCGATCTTGGTCCTCACGGATGCACTCGCGATCATCGCGATCTTCCTCGCTCTCGTGCTCATGGCACCGCTCGCCTCGGTGCTGGCGATCCTCGTCTTCGGCGGGACGGCACTGCTGGTGGCTCGGGTGTTCAAGCCCTTCGCCTACAAGTTCGGGCTCCGGGGCCTGATGCTCGAGCAGGACGCGTGGTCCCATCTCAACCCGGCGATCGAGGGCTTCCGGGAGACGAGGCTCTTCCGCAGGGAGTCGCTCTTCGTCGAGCGTTATCGCGCCAATCGCGCCGGTATGCGAGGACAGCGCGCCGCCAGGGCATCCTGGGAGAAGCTCCGAAGTACCTCCTCGAGATCGCGATGATCGTCGGGATCCTCCTGATCGCGCCGCTTCTCTTCTGGCTCTACGACGAGGCGACCGCCTTCGGCCTGCTCGCCGTGTTCGCGGCCGGTGCGGTGCGCATCGTCCCAGCGCTCAACCGCGTCGTCGCGACCGTCAACAACCTCCGCGCGGCAATGCCGAACCTGACGTTCGCGGCGGACGAGATCGGGAGCCTGGAGAACGAGGTCGGTCGGGTGGAGATCGTCCCGACCGGTGAGCAGGACGCTCCGGTGCCGGAAGAGCCCGTCGAGGTCCGGGATCTGGGGTTCCGCTACGCCACGGGCAACCGTGATGTCCTCTCCCAGGTGGAGGTCCGGATCGATCGGGGTACGACCGTCGCCCTCGTGGGGCCCTCCGGTGCAGGGAAGACGACCTTCGCCGACCTCGTCGCCGGTCTGCTCCGGCCGACCGAAGGCACCATCACGGTCGGCGACATGGATGTCTCCCAGGAGCCGCGACGCTGGATGTCCGAGGTGGCCGTCGTCTCCCAGCAGGTGTATCTCTGGGATGCCCCGCTCCGAGACCTCATCACCTTCGGTGCCCTGCGCGATGAGGTGGACGAGGAGCATCTCGCCGACGTCGTGCGCCGAGCTCGGCTCGAGGATTTCGTCGCGGACCTGCCCGAGGGGCTCGGCCAGTGGGTCGGTGACGGCGGGGTCCGCGTCTCCGGGGGCCAGGCACAGCGAATCGGCATCGCGCGCGCCCTGTACGCCCGCCCACGAGTGCTGATCCTCGACGAAGCGACCAGCGCATTGGACAACGAGACGGAGCACCAGATCACCGAGACCATCGCCGCTTTGCACGGCGAGCTCACAGTGATCGTGATCGCGCACCGCCTCTCGACCGTCAAGAACGCGGACGACATACTGTTCTTCTCGGAGGGCCGACTGGCCGGACGGGGCACGATGACAGAACTTCACCGGCAGAACTCGGAGTTCGCACGGCTCGTGGAGCTGGGGCGACTCGAGCTCGACGTCTGACGCTGGTCAGCCCCTCGCCTGGCGGCTCATCAACGCGTCCTCAACGCCCGAGAGGTATTCCTTAGCGAACTCGCGTGCTCCGTATGTCGTGCGAGCGCGCATAGCCGCCTTACGCGCCCGAACTGCCGCACCGTCGTTCGACAGTGCGTCGAGGACTCCCTGGGCCAGCTCGTGATCATCATCGGAGACTAGGTCGAAAAGGTCAGTGTCGATGCCCTCAGCTCCCACGGTGGTGGTGAGGGTCGGTATGCCGCGAACGATGGACTCGATCACCTTGAACTTGACCCCGGCACCGCGGTCGATCGGTGAGACGGTAGCGCGGAGCCCGGAGTACGCCTCGTCGAGATCATCGACGAATCCGGTGAGCTCGACTCCTGGAAGGCCACTGAGCGCGCGCGGGGCGCATCCTCGAGACCACCCCCGATGATGCGGAGGCGTGCGTCGGGCCGTGCAGAACGGACGAGCGGCCAGATGCGAGTGGCGAGCCGCGCCGCGGCGTCACGGTTCTCGTGGCGTCGCAGTGCGGCGACGAAGCCGATGATCGGCGGGCGGGAGTCGACGTCGAAGAGCGGCGTGGAGTCGTCGACGAGCGGCGGTCGGACGATGGCGGATGGCGACCCGGAGGTGCGACCTTCGAGCGAAGACCCGGTCCTTCTCGGAGAGGACGAAGGCGCGGTCGAGCGCAGGTGCGGCGCGTCGGAGGAGCCGGCGATTGCGGGCACGGTTGGCGAGAGGCGCCCGCGTGCCAACTCTGTCTCCCGCTGTGTCGATGCTGCGGGTGAGCTTCTGCTCGTTCACGTCGTGGAACATGCAGGTCGTCGCGACGTTCGGGGCGACCTTCCGGATCAGCGGCGTAAGGCGCCCGTACTCCTCCCACTGGAGGTCCACGAGATCGGCCGCGCGGAGCGACCGACGGACTGAGCGGTCGATGAGCAGATCGGCGAGGAAGTGCCAGGGAGCCTCGGCGAGACCCCGCGAGGGCAGGACGGGGAGGGCACGATGGACGACGGTCAGTGCCAATCGATGCAGGCCGCGATGGTCGCGCGGCCTGCCGAGCAGATGGGTGGGAGCGGCAGGCGCGGTCCCGTGGAGGGCCTCGATCGTGGCGTTCGTGGACGGGACGAGCACTGTGACGTGCGCACCGGACGAAAGGTGGGCCCGGACGATCCTTGTGAGCAGGAGACCTCCCGCATGCGTCGGCGACTCGAGGGCGGGGACGGGCGAGAGAACGACGACGCGGCGGGCAGTTTCGTGGGTGGTCATCGGAGTTCAGCGCCTTCGTCTGGGCCATGTGCCAGTCGGTTCCGGAGTGTGGCGGATCGTCTCCTCGGTCGCGGGTGACAGGACCCGGGATCGGTCGCGGTCAATCGTTGACCCACCCTCGGTCTCGGAACAGGCCGTCAATGCGCTTCCACATCTGCGAGTACGTGAAACGCGACCGGATGTCATGGGCGACGGACGCTCCGAGACCTTCCCGGAGCTCGGAGTCCTCCCGCGCGCGCAAGAGGGCCAATCGCCAGGCTTCTACGTCCCCTGGAGGGCAGAGCAAGGCGGTGTCGTCAGAGAAGTACTCGCTCTGAGCGGGCGTTCTCGTGAGGACAAGGCAGGCTCCAGTTGCGCCGGCCTCGAGCGCGACGGTCTGCCCTGATGGATATGCCATCTCGCGAGTCGGAACGGCGACGATCTGCGAGGACGAGATCGCTTGCTTGTATCTGTCGAACGGAACGACGCCATGGAAATGGACGTTGTCCGGCAGGCTGAGACCTGTGATGTTCTCTGGCTTGCAGTAGAGATGTACTCGGAGGTCCGTTCCTCGGACGGCCTGGATGAGGGTTGCGTAGTCTCGCCCACGGTCGAATCCCACGGCTGTGATCGAAGGGGAGCGAGCGTGGAAGGGTCGCGGGGTGAATATCCTCTCGGCAAACCCGAAGGGAACAGCCTCGACGGAACCTTCCGAGAACCCCGCGTCGACAAGGATGTCGATCTGGTTCTCGCTGAAGACGATCGTGAGGTCGACGCCCTGGTATCGCGCCGCAACCCGTCGTCTGCTCTCAGCGGGCATCTCTCTGAGCTCGTCGGCGAGCCAGCGAGCAGATCATGGCGAGTGGACGATTGGCGTATGGCGGGACTCCGCGGCGTGCCAGTGCCGCGGCTGTCAGTGCCTCTCGCTCCAGGAACGCGAGAACCAGGTCGCTGTTCCGAGCTCGCGGGACCGATCGGAGCGTCTTGTCGAGCGGTAATCCCGTGCGGTGCTCGATGACGTCCCGCATCTTGCGGTGGAGGCGATGGCTGGCGGGCTTCACTTCCACGAGCTCGTACCCCAGGGTGCCCAGCTTGTCGATGCCGTAGGGGCCGTCGGCGGCGGAACCGCCGGTGAGGACAAGGCACCGAGTGTGATGCGGCATCTGACCTCCTGGTGGGCGCCCCGGTGTCGAGACGCCGATGTTAGCAGTGGTGGCAGATGCCAGTTCCCGCTGGAAACTGCATGGAAATCGAGCATCGGCTGGGGTGCCGTGTGCAGGGTCGGTCACAGTTTCTGCACAACTGTGTCGCCTGTCGGACCTCACCCTTAAAGTTGCAACTAAGCGTCGCTTCGCCCGATATCTCCTACGGGCGCTCGAGGCAGTTGGGCGCAGGGCCGGCCGGTCCAGCGCAGGGGTATGAGACAGTGGCTGTGGTCGCCGATGAACCGTGGAGGGGCCGTTGAACGCTGTTCCCGGGGAACCTGGGGTTGGGGACCTTGACTGATCTGGATGTCGAGCGTGCCGCGCCGGCGCGCCATCGACCCTCGACGCGGACCCGGCGCTCGTCGGAGGCACGGTCGCGCCTGCTGGCGCCGCCGGCCATGATCGTCGGGGACGTGCTTGTGCTCGCCCTCGCGGTGGGCATCGCGTTCGCCGTGCGCCAGCTCGTCCTGCCGCCGGCCGGTGATCTTCGCGAGAACGTCGCCAGCGCCTCTGTCGTAATGGCGCTGGGCTGGTTGGCCGCGATCGTGATGTTCGGCGGGTACGACCGCCGACAGCTAACCGCCGGCCCGCGGCTCTACCGCAACGTCCTCCACGCATCCGGCGCCGCCTTCGGGGCCATCGGAGCGTTCGTCTACCTGCTGGATCTCGAGCTCTCCCGCGCCTTCTTCCTCGCGTTCTTCGTGACCGGCCCGCCGTTGCTCCTGCTGAACCGGTCGCTCTTCGCGGCGCGGCCTCGCCAATGCCCGCGTACGCGGCCTCTTCCGGCAATCGGTGATCGCCGTGGGTGCCCTTGGCCACGTCGACGGGATCGCCGCGACCCTGCACCGCGAGCGGTGGCTCGGCTACGACATTGTGGGTGCGGTGACCCCGAGGGGCATCGTCGAATCCTCGCGGCTCGGGATCCCCGTGCTCGGCGCGGAGCGTGACCTGCTGGCCATCGCGGAGTCCGTCGCGCCGGACATGTCGCTGTTCACCGCCGGCTCCACCGCGAGCGCCGAGGAGTTCCGCCGCACCGCCTGGAAGCTCGAGCACGAGAAGATCGGCGTGATCGTGGTCCCCGCCCTCACCGAGATCTCCGCGGACCGCGTCACGATGCGCCCCGTCGCGGGCCTGCCGTTGGTGCACATGGACCTGCCCCGCGCCCGCCAGGCCCTGCGCTGGACCAAGCGCCTGTTCGACGTGGTCGTTGCCGCGGCCCTGCTGGCGCTGATCTCCCCGCCGCTGGCCCTGATCGCGCGCGCATCCGCACCCACGACGGAGGCCCGGTGATCTTCCGTCAGCGGCGCGTGGGCCGCGACGGCAAGCAGTTCGAGTTCCTGAAGTTCCGCACGATGGTCACCGACGCCGAGGCCGTGAAGGTCGAGATGGTCGAGCGCGCCGTCCAGGACCGCGGCAACACGGTCATGTTCAAGATGCAGGACGACCCACGCATCACCGCCCCCGGACGCTTCCTGCGCCGCTTCTCCCTCGACGAGTCGCCGCGGCTGTGGAACGTCGCCGCGCGGCGACATGAGCCTCGTCGGCCCCCGCCCCGCCCTGCCCGGCGAGGTGGAGCGCTACGACGACGACGCGAAGCGCCGCCTCCACGTGCGCCCCGGAATCACCGGGCTGTGGCAGGTCTCGGGCCGCAGCGACCTCTCCTGGGAGGACACGGTGCGGCTGGACACCTACTACGTCGACAACTGGTCCTTCACCCAGGACCTCCAGATCCTCATCCGCACGGTCAAGGCCGTGCTCGCCTCCTCGGGCGCCTACTGACGATGGCCCGGCCCGCCCCGGGCGGAGCGCCCGCGCGCGCGCCCCCACAGCGCACTGCCCCGCACCCTCCGCCTCCTCGCCGCGCTCGTGCCGCTGCTCTACCCGCTCGCGGCCGGTGCCCTGCTCGCTGACGTCGGACGGCTGGGCCGTGAACCGGCTGAACGTGCGGGTCTGGTACGCCGTCACCGGTGCCGTCGGCCTGCGCGAGCAGATCACGCCGGAGATGTTCGCGGCGCTCGCGAACGTGGCGCTGTTCGTGCCGTTCTTCGCGGCGCTCGCCGTGCTGGTGCCCACCTGGTGGTGGGTGGCGGCCGGCGCGGGGCTCTCGATCGCGGTCGAGCTCTACCAGGGCGAGATCGGCACGCGGGAGCAGGACCTGGTCGACATCCTCGCCAACACCGCCGGGGCCGCGCTCGGCGTCGGCCTGGGGCTCCTCGTGTGCAGGGTCGCCGTGCGCAGGTCGGCCCGTCGGCCGGGACTCAGCGACGCAGGAAGCGCCCCCAGCGCACCCACCACTCCCGGCGCACCTCGCGCCGAGACGGGGCATGGCCCAGGCGGAGGCCCAGATGATCGCGATTGACCTGCGGCGCCTCGACCAGCGCCCGCGCCTTCACGAGCGGTCCCTCGGCGTCCCGCGCCCGCGCCCACCATACCTCGGAGGGGGCGGCGCCGTCGTGCACCGCCTGCCACACCCGCGCACCGGGCAGGCCCTCGACCGCCTCCGGGCGGCCGGTCGCGAGCGCGAGCGGCACCTGGGCGCCGAGCTCGGCGGCGAGGTCCTCGATCCGCGCCCGCTCCGCCTTGTCCACCTCGGTCCAGGCCACGCGCACGTCGTGACGGGAGCGGCCGCTCGCATCGCGGGCGGCGTGCACCAGCGACACCAGACGGCGCGCGGTGAGATCCGGGACCGAGCACGGGGCGCCGCCCAGGTCCACGGTCTCGCGGCGCGCCCACAGGCGCTCGAAGGTCGCCGCCGCATCCCGGTCCAGGCCCGGGAAGGCGCGGTGCAGATCGGCCGTGCCCCACACGCGGTGGTGGAACGTCGCGGCATGCGCGAAGACGCTCCCGTGCTCGAAGGTGGTCACCTGCTCCCAGCCGTCGGCCTCGAGCGCGGCCACCAGCGGCGCGACCTGCGCCGGGTCCACCAGCACGTCGCAGTCCGAGGAGCCGGCGCGGCCCTCGGCCAGCGCGGATGCGCGCCTCGCCCTTGAGATGCAGGATTCTCACACCCGCGCCTCGGGCAATATGGTCGAGGCGACCATGGGCCATGCGCAGACGCACGGGCACCGGCACCTGCACGGGGGATGTCATGGGGGGAAGTGTAGGAGTCGCAGGCCCCGGCCGCAGGATCGACAGCGGCGCCGACGGGCGGAAGGACGCTCGTCATGAGCGCAGCAGGACGCAGGGACGATAAGGGAAGGGGGCGCGGACGTGTGGGAGCTCGATAGCCGCATCCAGCACTACGACTGGGGATCGACCACCGCGATTCCCGAGTTCCTGGGCCGTCCCGCCGACGGCGCCCCCTGGGCCGAGGCCTGGTACGGCGCGCACCCGCTGGCGCCCTCCACCCTCGCCACCGGACCGGACGCCGGCGCCGGGCTCGACGCCGCGATCGCCGCGGACCCGCGCCGCATGCTCGGCGACGGCGTGGAGCGCGCCTTCGGCGCCCGCCTGCCCTACCTGCTGAAGGTCATCGCGCCGGACAAGCCGCTGTCCCTGCAGGTCCACCCCGATCGCGAGCACGCCCAGGAATCCTTCGCCGCGGAGACCGCCGCGGGGCTCCCGCTCGAGTCGCCGCGCGCAACTACCGCGACGACAACCACAAGCCCGAGATGCTCATCGCGCTGACCCGGTTCACCGCGCTGTGCGGGTTCCGCACCCCGCGCCGCGCCGCCGCGCTTCTGGAGGGGCTCGGCACCGACCTCACCGACCGCCTCCACACCCTCCTCACCCGCGACCCCACCGCCCACGGCATGCGCGCCGCGTTCCGCACCCTGGTCTCGTCCGCCATGCGCCCGAGCCCCGAGGCGGTCCAGCAGGTGGTCGAGGCCTGCCGGGCCCGTGCCGACTCCGGCCGCTCGCCCTCCCCGCGCATCGACCAGACCGTCGCGCCGCTGGCCGAGCACCACCCGGGCGACCCCGGCGTGGTCGCCGCGCCGCTGCTGAACCCCGTCACCCTCCGCCCGGGCGAGGCGATGTTCGTGCCCGCCGGGACCCTGCACGCCTACCTGCACGGCGTGGGTCTGGAGATCATGGCCGCCAGCGACAACGTGCGCGCGCGGGACTGACCCCCAAGAAGGTCGACGCCGACGAGATGCTCGCAGTGCGTGAGCGTGCAGGCCGCACCGCCCCTGCGCGTCGCCCCCGAGCGGCAGAACGCGACGTCGGTCGCCTACTACGCCCCCGTCGACGACTTCGAGCTGTCGCTGACCACGCTCACCGACCCGCCCGGCACCTTCCGCACCCGTCACCGCGTCCCCGGCGGCGGGCCCCGCACCCTCCTCGGCCTCGAGGGGGAGGTCTTGCTCCAGAGCGACCTGGGCCGCCACGTGCTCACCGCCGGCAAGGCCCTGTTCGTGCCCGCCGCCGCCGGGCGGCTCCACGCCGGCGGCTCCGGCCGCTTCGCCCAGGCGAGCGTCCCGTGACCCGCTACCGGTCGCGCCCCTGGTCAGCGACTGGGACGGGGAGGACCTGTGGGTGGGGGCGGCGCCCCACGGCCCCATCACCCGCATCCAGGGCGTGGGCGCCCTCGTGCTCGAGCTTCTCGCCGAGACGCCGGACCGCGCGGCGAGTCCCGCCGAGCTCGCCGACCGGGCGCGGCAGGAGGTCGAGGACGTGCCCGAGGACGCCGAGCAGATCATCACCGGCTTCCTCGCCGAGCTCGATACGGGCGGGATCCTCGAGACGATCGAGGAGGACGCCGCATGACCGCCGCACCCACCACCGTCGCCGCGACCCGGCTCGAGGTCGCCGGCCACAGCGTGCGGCTCACCTTCGGGCCCGGCCTCGAGACCGTGGCCGAGGAGATCGACGCCCTGTGGTCCCACCTGCTTTCCGCCGACGACGACGGTGCGACGCCGCAGATCCGCCTCGACTACGCGCTCGCCGGCGGCGACCTCCCCGCCGGGACCGTCCCGCGCAGGCGCGGCCCGAGGCGAGCTACACCATCTCCGGCCACCTCACCCGCGAGGTGATCCGCCGGCTGATCGGCACCCGCCTCTTGCTCCACGCCGGCGCCGTCGTTCACCCCGAGCTCGGCACCCTCGTGCTCGTCGGCGCGTCCGGGGCGGGGAAGTCCACCGCCTCCTCCCTGCTCGGACGGGACGGCGCCTATCTCACCGACGAGCTGACGATCATCACCCCCGGCACCTTCGCGCTCACCCCGTATCCCAAGCCCGTCTCCAAGCACGACCCGGAGCTCGGCGCGAAGCGGGATCTCGCCTTGCCGGGCCTGGGCCTGCGCGCCGCCGATGAGGCGGCCGCCCCGGCACCTGCGATGGTGCTGCTGCTCGAGCGGATCCAGGACGAGGGCGAGCCGGGGGAGGGGTCCTCGGTGACGCGGGTGCCGCTGTCCGAGGCGCTGACCCGGATCGTGCCGCAGACCTCCTCCCTGTGGGAGGTGCCCGACGGCCTCGCCGCGCTCGCCGCCCTGCTGGACTCCGTGGGCGGGGCGCTCGAGGTGCGCTATCGGGAGGCCGCGGAGCTAGAGGAGCTGCTGCGCCACCTGCCGCCGCCCGAGCACGTCGAGACGGTCGAGATCGCGCCGCGGCCCACCGATGCCGCCGGCGGCGAGGACGCGGTGCCAGCACCCGGCACGATCGCCGCCGCACCGTTCCGCCAGGCGCTCGCCGTCGAGTCCGGGCTGTTCGTGCTCGGCGAGCACGGGGCGATCCACCTGCCGGGCCTCGCGGGACTGGTCTGGGACCTGCTCGCCGACGCGGGCCCTCTCGCCTTCGACCAGCTCGAGCAACTGGTGATCGAGGAGATCGGGGAGCACCCCGAGAGCGCGGCCCTCGTCCGTGGCGCGGTCGCGGAGCTCGTGGGCCACGGCTGGGCCCGCCAGGGCTGATCAGGGGGCGAGGATGCCCCGGCGCAAGACCGGCAACAGCCGCTCCACCCGTTCGGTCAGCGGCGCGGCCGTCCGTGCCGCCTGCGCCGCATCCTTGCCGTAGGGATCGGGGACGTCGAGGCCCGCGGGAATCGCGCGGCGCGTCCACGCGGAGATGATTTCCTTCAGCGGAGCGGCCGAATTCTCCGACGCCATCCGAGCGAGTTCTGGAACATGTCCCATATGTCCGATGCGCCGAGTCGCGGCAGGGAATTCTTCCAGGAGGTAGGCGCGCTGTCGGCGCGACATCGTCAGGATGAGATCCGCCCCGAGGTCCGTGGCGGATACCTGGCGGGCGCGAAAGCCCTGCGGGTCGACCCCGCGCGCGGAGAGCTCACCCGCCATCTGTGACTCCATCGCACTGCCCTCCAGGGCGAAGATGCCCCTGCTCGCGGCGCGATTGCCAGGCAGTCGATCACGCAGCAGATGCTCGGCGAAAGGGGAGCGGCAGACGTTGCCGGTGCACACGAACAGGACCGAGGGCGGCCGCGGCTCAGGGCGGTGCACGGGGACGGGAGAGCTCATGCGCACAGACTAGACGCCACAGGAGACTTGTCCGAAATGTCCAGATAAGAGTGGCAACGCGGAAAACTTACTGGGCGGTAAGGTCACGGAAAGGTGTCGGAGGTGAAGAATCGTGACCGCCCTCCTTTCTATTCGCCGAGGGCATGTCAATATCGGGGGCGTGACGGTCCGCGGTCGCACCTGTCCGCCTGAGTGCGCCTCCCTCGGAAGGTGCCAGCTGGTGCGCCCGGAGCGAAGCGTCCCCCGTCGTCCACTCGACGCGACCCGGCCACTCGTGAGGTGAGGCGCCGGGACGCCTGTGCCCGAAAGAGGTTCCCGTGACCGCACCCTCCCGTGTCCGCCCCGCCGAGGCCGGACACTCCGCCTTCACCCGCCGCACCCTCGTCAAGGGCGCGGCATGGGCGACGCCCGTCGCCGCGTTCTCGCTCAGCGCGCCGGCGATGGCGGCCAGCCCCGGCGAGTGCGACCCTGCTGGGACTCTCTACGACTCCACCGGCATCGGCAGGCTTCTGAGCGGCTCGATCCTGTCCGCGGATCTGGATGCCGTCGCCTCGGTCAACGGTGCCACGGCCGAGGTCGACGCCACGACGCCGCCTTCTGACGAGGAGACCAATCCGCTTTCCGCGGGCGTCCTCAACGCGGTGCAGTTGAACCTCACCGGCCTGGCCGACACGCTGTCGGATCTGCTCAACTTCAACACTGACACGGGTGTTCTCAACCAGTACGGCTACGCGAACGAGGATGGCACTGTGCGCGGAGCCAGCGGTGCCGTCGCGGACGACGGGTCCATCCGTCTCGAGCCCTCCGAGGGCTGGCCCGAGCTCGCCTCCCTCGACCTCCATAGGGTGGTGAGCGAGATCGGCGGCGACGGGACCGCTGACTTCCTCTCCACCGTAGCGAACGCTGAGCTCTCGGTCGGTGCGGTCGCCGGACGCACCCAGTTCAATTCGCTCTGCAACCCGCCGGCTGACCTGTAGCGCGACTACCTCGTCTCCTATCTGAAGGCGGAACTCACATCGCCTACGGTGGGTGCAACGGTCGAGACCATCAACGGCACCCTCAGTGGACTCACCTCGGGTCTGGTGAGCACGCTCAACAGCCTTCCTCTCGTGAATGACCTGCTCCGAGTGGATTCGCTCAGCCTGTCGCTCGACACCGCCGAACTCCCCGCTGGCACTGGACGGCCGGTGAAGCTGGCGCTGTCCAACCCTGCAGTGGTCACCGTCGATCTCGGCGCACTCCTGGGCGGTGCCTACGAGGGCACCACTGCGTCCCCTTGGCTCAACAGCCTCGCGCCGAACACTCGACTCTTCACCGACGCTCCTCTGCCCACCGATGCGCTTGCGCGAGAGGTCGGAACCCTTGTCGACGCCGTCCTCGGTGCGATCCGAGTCGATATCCGGGTTCGGGGGCTCCTGGGCCTCATTCCTGTCACGATCACCGGGAGTCTCGCCGACCTGGTCAGCGGCAATGCGACCGTCCAGCCGTCGCTACTGGGGCTCACCTCTGCGATCCTGTCGGTCATCGGAACGACCATCCGCGACGCGATCCTTGCGGCCGGAGCGCTCACGCCCCTCACGGGGGCGCTCAACCTCCTTCTGCAGGGGCTCTTCACCGTTCTGACCGAAGTCGTGGTGCTGACCATCAATGCGCAGAACGGCGAGCCCGGCGCCGTGCCGGATGATCTTGCGGCCCTGCCGGATGGGCGGTACGACGTCGCTGCCTTGCACATCGGCGCGGTCGACGCAGGCGGGATCGATCTGCTCGATGTCTACCTCGGACGGGGAAGCGGCGGAGAGAACCTCGTGCGCGCGCGTGAGAAGGACTGGCCCGTTCACGGAGCGGGCCAGTCCATCTCCTGCTCGCCGTCGACGGGGCTCTCGCGCGCCTCTGCCAGTTGCTCTCGGATCTCCTGCACGAACTCGATCACCGCGCCGCGCCGCCGTTGACGGGGCCGCCGGCGAGCTGACCGTCGGCCCCCAACAGCACTGCGCTCGGCGCGCTCGCGCCGCCGAGCGCGGTGCGGGCGGTGAACTGCAGGTCGTGCAGGGCGTGGTCGGTGACGCGGTCCGTCGTCCGCTCGCGCGGCTGGTCCAGCGGGCGGGAGAACACGAACCGCACCTGCGGCGTCTGCTCCAGCTCGCCGATCCACTCCTCGGCGTGGTCCAGCACCCGCTCGCACGGACCGCATCCCTCGGTGACGAACACCAGCGGCGCCGCACGCCGCGCGGTGAGCTGGGTGAGGGTGATCAGGCGGCCGTCGGGTCGCTGCGGACACCGCCGCCGGGATCGGGGAGCGCTCGTAGTCCAGCGGCTCGTCCTCGTCCGGATCCGCCGCCGCGGGGGCAGGAGCGGTCGGGGCGTCGGCATCGGTCTCGGCGACGCCGCCGCCGATCGTGGCGGCCGTCAGCGCAATCGCGATCAGCGGCGCGATCCCGAGACCGATCAGCCCCATCGGCGCCTGCACCAGGAGAGTGGTCATCGCGCCGCTCGCCGCCGCGACCACGGCCAACAGGCCCAGCACGCTCAGGAGCACGTTCCGCACCAGCGTGGTGCGGGAGACGGTGGGGGAGGCGAGGGTGCCGAAGCAGGAGCAGTGCACCTGCTCCTCGAAGGTCAGCGCCCGCGCGATGATCACCAGATAGGCGAGCATCAGAGCCGCCACGAGCCCCGTCAGCAAGCACCTGCAGCGGCGGAGCCGGGATCCAGATCGCGAGCGCGAGCACGATCTCCGTCACCGGCGGCACCGAGGCGATCGAGGCGTGCATCGTCGGCGCGCGGAAGGCGCAGCGAGCGCATCGCATCCTGCGTCCCCTCGCGCGCACCGAGCTTCGCGAGCCCGGAGATCAGCAGGGTGATCGACAGCAGGATCGGTGCCGACAGCAAGACAGCCATTCGGGGAGCCTCCTCGCGTCGGCCCGGCCTTCGGGACGGCGTCAGCCTCCATTGTCGGGCATCGATGCCCGTCGGAACGGGGACGGGCCAGCCGTTCGCCCACGGCGCACCGCGACCCGTCGGCCCTACCCTGGAGCCATGTCGACTGACGCGCACCAGGCCGCTCCCACCGCCCTCGACGCCGTCCGACGAGGCGAGATCCTCGCCGACGTCGCCGCGCCGCGGGACTCCTTCAACGCCGGCACCACCCGGCCGCTCGAAGCGCGGATCGCGCAGCTCGACGCCCTCGCCCGCGGTCTCCGTGCCGAACGCCCCCGGTCGCTGAAGGCCCTCGAGCTGGACCTCGGCAAGTCCCGCACCGAATCGCTGATCACCGAGGTCGGCGTCGTCACCCAGGAGATCGCGCACCTGCGGAAGAACCTCCGCGCCTGGCTGCGACCGGAGCGCTTCGGCCCAGGGCTGCTGCTCGCGCCCTCCAGCGGGCAGATCCGTCGCGAGCCGCTCGGGACCACGCTGATCATCTCCCCGTGGAACTACCCCGTGAACCTTGCGCTCGCACCGCTGATCGGCGCGATCGCCGGCGGCAACACCGCGCCGCTCAAGCCCAGCGAGGTCGCCCCCGCCACCTCCGCCGCGCTCGCGCACCTCGTGCGCGCCCACCTCGACCCGGCCTGGGTGCGAGTCGTCGAAGGCGCGGTCGAGGAGACGACGCTCCTGCTCGAACAGCGCTTCGACCTGATCTTCTACACAGGCAACGGTGCCGTCGGCCGGATCGTCGCCCGCGCCGCCGCCGAGCACCTCACCCCCACCGTGCTCGAGCTCGGCGGGAAGTCGCCGGTGTTCGTCGATGCGGGCACCGACCTCGCCACCACCGCCCGCCGCATCGTGTGGGGGAAGTTCACCAACGCCGGGCAGACCTGCGTCGCCCCCGACTACCTCATGGCCGAGCGCTCCACCCTCGACGCCCTCGTGCCCCATCTGAAGGACGCCGTCGCCGCGATGTACGGGCGCATTCCCCAGCGCGCCCGCGACTACGGCCGCATGGTGAACCAGAGGCACTTCGACCGCGTGCTCGCCCTGATCGACGACGACAAGGCCGTGCTCGGCGGCACCTCCGCGACCGATCGGGCCAATCGCTACCTCCCGCCGACGATCCTCGACGGCGTGGACTGGGAGGACCCGGTGATGGGGGAGGAGATCTTCGGCCCCGTCCTCCCGTTGCTCGAGGTCTCCGGGCCCGACGAGGCGATCGCCCGCATCAATGGGGGCGAGAAGCCTCTGACCGCCTACGTGTTCAGTCCCCGCCCCGAGATCGAGGAGCGATTCATCGCCGAGACCTCCTCGGGATCCCTCGCCCTCGGCCATACCCTCGCCCACCTCGGCTCCCAGACCATGCCCTTCGGCGGTGTGGGGGAGTCCGGCATGGGGAAGTACCACGGCCGCGCGAGTTTCGAGGTGTTCACGCATGCGAAGCCCGTGGTGAAGAAGCCGCGCGCCCCGACACGCGCGCCTCGTCACCCCGCCGTATCGCGGGGCGAAGCGGGCGCCGCTGGGTCGGCTGTTCCGTTGACTGCCTGGGAAAACGCCCAAAACGACTGAACCCGGGCGTAGTGCGTCGTGCGGCGTGACACATCGGTCGAACATAGCCGCGAGACCGTTGCGCCGGCGCGAGGTTTAGCCGTAGCTTGGCTACCGTTCAGAGCGTCCTAGGCTCCGACCGGGCATGGGACGTGTCCGCACGCCGTGCCCTCGAGGGTGCCGCCACCATCAGGAAGGTGCCAATGACCGGCTCCGATCCCATCCCCACCCGTCGGCACCTCCTGCGGGGTGCGGCCTGGGTTGCCCCTGTGGCCGCTGTGGCTGTTGCAGCGCCCGCAGTCGCTGCCTCGTCAGCGCCTCTCTTGGGAGGCATCCTCACAGTGTCGTCGAGCACGGGCCCGGCTGGCACGACGAATCGTAGGCAGACCATCACCATCAACGGCAGTGCCGAATACCCGACGGCGGGCATTTGGATGGAGAACGTCCCAGCCTCGCCGAACCCCACGGCGGCGAGATACACGCTCTATCTCCCCTCTCCGACGCATGCCGCCCTCACGTGGACTCGGGTCGGCACTGACTCGACCTGGACGATTCCCACGGTGGACAGCGGCGCGCCCGCCATCAGCGGCTACACCGCATATACCACCACCTACTCGAACCCGGCCATCGTGACTAGTTGGGCTCGTGACAACAACCTGCGTCGCATCTACGCCACGGGTCGACCCCACTTCCAGGCCGTTCGATCGGTCGGGTCCAACGCCACGGTGCCCGCCCTGACGGTTTACAGTCTCCGCCGCGTCACATACAACGGGCGGGACTACACCCTGCGGCGTGGCCCTTCCACGCTGGCGCCGACGCCCTGACGCGTCCGAACATGGGCCCCCTGCGGCATTCGTCGTCGCAGCGCGCCGGGGCTAATGTGCAGCGACTGCGTGGCTACCGCCACTCGTTGGTCCGCACGGCCCTGTAGTTTCAACCCCATTGAGCCGAATCTGCGAGTGTGAGAATCCGCTGGCCACCTGCGTGTTCAGCCCTCGCCCCGAGATTGAGGAGCGGTTCGTCATCGAGACCGCCTCGGGCCTCCTCGCCTTCGGCCGCGCCCTCGCCCACCTCGACTCCCAGGCCATGCGCTTTGGCGGTATGGGGAAGTATCACGGCCGCGCAAGCCTTGAGGTTTTCGCGCACGCTAAGCCTGTCGTGAAGAAGCCCGCCGCGCCCCGACACGCTGAGGCTCGTCACCCCGCCGTACCGCGGGGCGGAGCGGGCGCTACTCGGGCGGCTGTTCCGCTGAGCCGCCGCGCGGCGGACGCCGGCGCCTCGGCTCGTTCGACCGCCGTCGGCCTTGCGGATGGCCTCACCGCGACGAATGTTTATGGTGACCCCTCCTCGCGGCCATGATCGGGCCTGACCAGGGCGATCGGTGCTGCGCAGCAGCGCTAGCGGGTCTAACGTCGTTCCATGGCCCGCACGGGCCCGCCGTTCCGACCCCTATGAGCCGATGCGCTCGAGGAGCTCCTCATGACCTTCCCGCCAACCGCGTCGCCGGCGGCCCCTGCGCCGCCGAAGAAGCCCTCCCTGTTCAACGGCGCCACCACCCACGGCGTCCGCGGCCAGCGCCGGATCCGCCACCCCTGGGAACTGCCGCTGCTGTGGGTGGGCGTGGCCGCGACGGTGCTCGGCTACCTCTCCTGGGGCGGCGCGATCGGCGGCACGATCTGGCTGTACTCCGAGCAGGGCGAGGACGCGGTCTCCACGGCGTGGGAGTACGCCTCGATGCTCCCGCTGGTGATCCAGCTGGTGTTCCTCTCGCCGCTGCTGCCCCTGATCATCTGGTGGGTGCGCGCGATCATGTACGCCCAGATGCGGGCGACCTCCGTGCGGATGAGTCCCACCCAGTTCCCCGAGGGCTACCGGATGGTGGCCGAGGCCGCCGCCCAGTTCGGGATGCGCAACGTCCCGGACGCCTACGTGACCATGGGCAACGGCGTGATCAACGCCTTCGCCTCCGGCCACGGGTTCCGCCGCTTCGTGGTGGTGCACTCGGACCTGTTCGAGGTCGGCGGTCAGGGCCGTGACCGCGACGCGCTGAAGTTCGTGATCGGCCACGAGGTGGGCCACCTCGCCGCCGGCCACGTCTCCTACTTCCGTCTGCTGTTCACCAACCTGCTCTCCCTGGTCCCGCTCCTGGGCCCGGCCCTGTCCCGCTCCCAGGAGTACACCGCCGACAACTTCGGCTACAGCTTCGCCCCCGAGGGCTCCGCCGGCGTGATGGGCCTGCTCTCCGGCGGGAAGTACCTGGGCACCGAGGTCAACGTCCACGAGCTCGCCGACCGCGCCGCGACCGACCCGAGCTTCTTCGTGCACTGGGTCAACTGGGGCTCCTCCCACCCGATCACCACCTGGCGCGCCCACGCCCTGCGCGACCGCTCCAAGCCCGGCGCGCTGTGGATCCGACCCAAGGGCCATCTCTTCGACTCGCCGTCGCCGGCCGGGCACCGCTGGTCCTCCCAGTACCCGAGCCCCGGCGAGGCGATCACGCCGCTCGACGCCGCCGACGGTGTCCGTCCCGCGGGATACGACGACCAGTTCGGCCGCTTCACCCGCGTGCCCACCCCGGACCGTCCCGGGGTGCGCACCCTGCAGACCTCCGCGCCGCTGCTCAGCGACCGCACGGCCTACGTCATCCCGTCCGGCCCGTACAACGACGACGCCCGGCGCATCGCGGCCGACGACGTCGCCGCGAGCCCGTTCGCCGCGCCCGAGCAGCAGTCCGCGACGGGCACCGGCTTCGGGACGGCAGGCACCGACAAGACCTCGGGGCCCCGCACGGACGAGTCCGCCTCCGGGCCGGGCGACGAGGATCCCTCCCAGTCCTGACCCGCACCTCCCGCCGCGGCCGGCCCCTCCTCGGGGCCGGCCGCTGCGGTGTCCCTCCGGTCACCACACCCTCCACAAAAATGCACTCACTGCATAAGGTGTCCGGGTGATCCCCCACTACAGCGCGCCGACCCCCGCGGTGCGCCGCAAGCCCCTGCTCGCCGTCCTCCTCGCGCCCCTGTTCATGGCCCTGATCGCCGTGAGCGTCATCAACGTCGCCCTCACCGCGATCGGCGAGGGCCTCGAGGCGGACACCGGCTCGCTGCAGTGGGTGATCTCCGGCTACGCCCTCTCCTTCGCGATCCTGCTGGTCCCCGCCGGGCGCGCGGGGGACGCGACCGGGCGTCGGCGCATGTTCGTGATCGGCGTCGGGATCTTCACGCTCGGCTCGCTGATGTCGGGCCTGGCCCCGAACGTCGAGATGCTGAACCTCGCCCGCATCCTGCAGGGCATCGGCTCGGGCCTGCTGAACCCACAGACCGTCGCCCTGATCCAGCAAAGCACTTCCGCGGCCAGGACCGCGCCCGGGCCTTCGCGCCGCTGGCCACCACCGTCGCCGTCGCGACCGCCATCGGCCCCGTGATCGGCGGTCTGCTGATCCAGGTGCTCGGCCCGAACTGGGGCTGGCGCTGGATGTTCCTGATGAACGTCCCCATCGGCATCGGCGCGATCATCGGCACCTTCCGCTACATCCCCGACGACCGCGCACGCGGGAAGGCACGCCCCGACCTCGACCCCGTCGGCACGATCCTGCTGTGCCTGGCGATCCTCGGGATCATGCGCGCCCTTCCTCGAGCGCGGCGTGAACGCGCTGGTGTGGCTGTCCTTCCCCGCGGGGGGCCGCTGGTGCTGGGGCTGTGGTGGACCTGGGAGCGGCGCTACAAGAGCCGCGGCGGCTCGCCCATGGTCGACACCGCGATCTTCGCCAACAAGGCATTCCGCAACGGCATCCTCATCGTCTCGGTGTACTTCCTCGGCGCAACCAGCGTATGGATCATCGTGCCGCTGTTCCTGCAGATGCACCTCCACCACACCGCCTTCGAGGCGTCCCTGCTGGGGTCGCCCTCCTCGATCGCCGCCGCGATCAGCTCCCAGATCGCCGGCCGCTACGTGCTCACCTTGGGCCGGCGCATGGTGATCGCCGGATTCGGCGTGGCCTTCCTGGGCCTGCTGAGCACCACGCCGCTGGCCGGCTTCGTGGAATCCGGCGCGGTCGCGTTCTGGTGGCTGGCCGCACCGCTGATGCTGATGGGCCTGAGCCAGGGCATGACCATCTCCCCGAACCAGACCCTCACCCTGAACTCCGTCGACCCCCGCTTTGGCGGCGTCGCCGGCGGCATCCTCCAGCTCGGCCAGCGCCTCGGCGCCGCGATCGGCACCGCGATGATCCCCGGCATCATCTTCTCCCTCACCGACGGCGGCACCGAATGGCTCGAAGCGTTCACGATCGCGCTGGTGATCATCATGGCGCTCACCCTCGCCGCGATGGGCGTCAGCTTCGCCGACCGCGCCCGCGAGAAGGAGGCGCCCGGGGCGCTGTGAGCCCCGGGCGTGCATCGCACCTCGAGCCGACCAGCCGCGCCCGCGGCCCCGGTCGTCGCCGCCGAGAACGCGGCGGCGCCGAAGGGCTCGGCATCATCACCCGCGCGCGCGCCGCCCGGGCCCTACGAGATCGAGACCCCGCGCCGCGATGGGCGTCTGGACCCGGTGCCCGCCCGGATCAACGTGCCGCCGCTGCTGAGCCACTGGACCCCAGCGCCACTCCTGGCCGGCTACACCACGGGCGCCCAGGATCGCGTGGGCGAGTTCGTGACCGCGCCGAACGCGTGAAACGGCAGGGCCGCGCCTCCCGATGGACGGCACCGGGATACCCTCTCCCGAGGCATCGACGCGAACAGGGGGCGCAGTGGGGCGCAGCGACCGGCGGGGGAGCGGACGGGATCAGCGCGCGACAGGCCGCGTCATCGCCCGGGGATGGGGCGGGGCCGAGGACGAGGAGGCGCCGCACGGCACCTTCCATGGTTCGACGGCAGGCACGCCCTCGCCAGGAGAAGACCTGACCGCCGGAGCCCGGTCAGCCCGTGGCCGGACGACGGGCGGCCGCTCGGCCGGGGCCGCACTGAGCGGGGGATCGACTGCCAGGGGCTCGTCGGCCGGAATCCCGTCGGCCGGAATCCCGTCGGCCGAAACCCCGTCGGCCCCTGCGGCAGTCGATGACCGCGTCTCCGCCACCGCGCCGCTCCGCCGCCGGCGCTGGTGGTCGCTCGGCGGGATCGCCGCGCCGCTCGTCCTCGTGCTGGTCGCGCCGCAGGTGCTGGTGGGGGAGCGCTCGCCGGAGACCGAGGCGCGCGGCTTCCTCCAGGCGATCCTCGACGCCGACACCGACGCCGTGCGCGAGCACGTGGTCGAGCCCGAGGACGGGGTGCTCGACGTCGCTCTCACCGACCAGGTGACGCTGGCCGCCGAGGAGCGCGTGGACCGCTTCACGATCGAGGAGACGAGCGTCGACGGCGACAGCGCCCAGGTCACGGCCACGCTCAGCCTCGGCCGACGCACCCAGGAGACCACCCTCCACCTCACCCGACACCGCGAGGGGTGCCGCGCCGCCCCGTATGGGAGCTGGAGCCCGTGGAGCCGCCGGTGATGCGGGTCGCCGTGCCCGTCAGCGCCCCCGCGGTGATGATCAACGGGGTCGAGGTCCCGCCGCCGGACGAGGCCAAGGCAGACCAGGCATTTGGGCTCGTCGAGGTGCACCTGGTGGTGCCGCCCGGCGTGTACCAGCTCAGCGCCCCCGAGGGCGGAGAGGCGGTCACCCCGACCACGGTCCGCTCGACCATCCCACCCGTGCTCGGGCCCTGGCTGAACTCGCTCATCGAGATCGGCTACGAGCTCACCGAGACCGGCGAGGAGCAGTTCAGCACCTACCTGATCGACACGGCGCTCGCCGAGTGCGCGCGCGAAGACCCAGCCACGGCCCGAGAACTGCCCCCTCAGCGCCCCGGAGGAGGTCACCGGCGAGGGCACCTGGCAGATCATCACCCCGCCGCAGCTCCACGTCGTCGGCGGGGCGGCGGGCTACTACGACGCCTACGGCTACGGCGGCCTGGCCGAGTTCACCGTCACCGCCGAGGACGGGACCACCACCGTGCACCGTGTGCCGATCGAGGAGACTGCGATCGGGATGATGAGCAGGGACGGAGATTTCTCCGGCACCTGGTTCGGGAACCAGGAGACCGTGTACTACTGACGTGCCCTGAGGCGCGGCGGACGACCGGTCGGGGGTCTCCCGAGCGGTCGTCCGCCGCGCGGCGGGACGGTCAGCAGACGGTCGGCTCCAGGGAGATCTCGTCCTCCGCTGTCGGCTCGCCGGCTGGTGCCGTGCTCCTGCTCTCGACGGGGCTCGAGGCGAGCCGTCGCGTCGAGGTGTTGTAGGCGCCCTCGGTGCCGGCGCGTCGCTGGAAGGTGTGGACCTCTCCGTCCAGGGTGATCGACCGCTCCGCCCAGTAGTTCAGGACGCCGCAGGTGTCACCCGACTGCTGGAACGTGTCCGTCCCCACGTGGAAGTCCCCGAGGAAGACTCGTTCCATCCCATCGCGCCCGTCAGTCTTCTTCGTCAGATCTATCGCGCCGGT
The DNA here is from genome assembly GCF_038396325.1 of Brachybacterium sp. GPGPB12. Lineage (NCBI taxonomy): Bacteria > Bacillati > Actinomycetota > Actinomycetes > Micrococcales > Dermabacteraceae > Brachybacterium > Brachybacterium sp. GPGPB12. The sequence continues at coordinate 2,697,777 of NZ_CP149573.1, forward strand.
GTAGGTCCACCGGTACCCGGTGTAGAGCTTCCCGTCGGGCTTTCTCGCGGTGCCGACCGTCGTCGGTCCGGACCAGCGGGAGGAATGCCCCTGGAGAGCGCGCCACGTGATGGAGGTGTCCCGGCGGGTGTGATCCCCGAGGATCCAGGAGGTGAGCGTCGCATCGCCGGCCTGAGTGACGTCCTCGGTGTCGTAGAGGTACAGGCCGAAAGGGGCACCGTCGGGTGTCGTGACCCCGGACACGAGCGAGGTGATCTCAAGGCGGAAGTAGCACGGGAACAACCGGTAGCTCGAGGGGATGTTCTGCACCCACCCGTTGATGCCGGGATCCTTTCGGATGGAGGCGGCGATGGCCGGGGCGGCGGCCGCGACCATGGCGGTGGGGAGTGCCCAGGCGGCACCACGGACGAGCGAGCGGCGAGAGATTTGATTGAAACTCGAACTAGTCATGCGTCGTAAGTTACTGACGAGTCACCTTTTATGTCCGGTTCCGTACGTATTCGTGGTCTATGTCATGAACTGCGTGTTTCGTCCGTCACGATCCGGAGCTGTGCAGTCGGTCGGGGCGCGCTCGGCGCGAGAGCGCGCAACGAGAAGCGACCGCACCCGGAGGGGTGCGGTCGCTTCTGAGCGGGGCGGGGCGGTCGGGCTCTCAGGCCGGGGCGACCGTCTCCTCGGGCTCCGTCGGCCCGGCGTCGACGGGGCGGTCCCCGGCGTCGGCCGGATTGCGGCGGATGAACAGCGCGATCGCCACGGTGACCAGCCCCAGCACCGCCGAGATCGTGAACGCCGCCGAGGTGCCCGCGGAGATCCCCTCGAGCTCCGAGGCGCCGCCCGCGGTGGTGTCCGCCGCGACCCGCGCCATCACCGAGACCATCAGCGCGGCGCCGGCCGCGCCCGCGACCTGCTGCACCGTGCCCACGATCGCCGAGCCGTGCGGGTACAGGCGTCGCGGCAGCGAGCCCATCGCCGTGGTCATCAGCGGCGTGAACACGAAGGCGAGCCCCAGCGACATCACCACGTGGCCCACCACGATCAGCCACGCCTGCTCCGGCACGCGGGACATGATCCCGATGCCCACCACCACCGCGGCGAGGCCCGGCACCAGCAGCGGCCGCGGTGCGACGCGGTCGAACAGCCGCCCGACGAACGGGGCCAGCAGACCCATCGCCAGACCGCCCGGCAAAGCATCATCAGCCCCACCGACAGCGTGGACAGCTCCAGCACCCGCTGCAGGAAGATCGGCGGCAGCACCACCACCCCGAACATCGAGCCCATCATCACCACCATCAGCCCGACCGCGACGGCGAAGTTGCGGCTGGCGAAGGTGCGCAGGTCCAGCGAGCGCCCGCTCGCGGCGCTGCGCGCCGCGGCTGGCGCAAAGACGAACAGCGCCAGCGCCACCACGCCCACCGCGAGCGCCACCAGCGCCGTCGTCGGCGGACCGGACGGAGCCTCGCCCCCGCCGTGCCCGCCGCCGGAGATTCCGGTGAGCCCGTAGACCAGCGGCCCGAAGCCCACCGCGGACAGCGGCACCGAGAGCGCATCGGCCGGCTTCGGATCCGACTCCGAGACGTTCTCGATGCGGCGCGCCCCGATCGCCAGCGCCGCCACCGCGATCGGCGGCACCAGCACGAACAGGAACCGCCACGGCGCGAAGGAGAGGATCAGTCCCGACAGCGTGGGGCCGAGCGCCGGCGCGACCGAGATGACGATCGAGATGTTGCCCATCACCTGGCCGTGCCGCGAGGGCGGGACCAGGTTCATCACCGTGGTCATCAGCGGCGGCATCATGATCGCCGTGCCCGAGGCCTGCACGATCCGACCCAGCAGCGGCGGCAGGAACGCGGGGGAGACCGCGCAGATCAGGGTGCCGGCCGTGAAGGTCGACATCGCGATCGCGAACACCTGCCGGGTGGAGAAGCGCCCCATGAGGAAGCCGGTGATCGGGATGACCACGGCCATGGTGAGCATGAACCCCGTCGTCAGCCACTGCGCGGTGGTCTCGAGCAGGTCCAGGTCGTCCATGATCGGCGGCAGTGCGACCGACAGGATCGTCTCGTTCAGGATCACCACGAAAGCACTGATCAGGAGCAGGACGATGACGCTGCGATCGCGCGGGGAGAGCGCGGCGGAAGGAGGCGCGGCAGGGGCGGGGGAGCGGGTCACCGAGGGAGTGTAGGCCTCGTGCGGGCGGGCGCGACAGGGAATTCCGGGCGCATCACAGCGGCGCCCGACGCGTCGCACGCGACGGGTGCCGGCGCGTGAACGACACGACTGTATTTCCTCGATAGATACAACGGCGTCATTCGCGTTTGTCCCCTGAAATCCCAGAATTGGGTAAAGGAATCCCCTTCGCCGGGGAATCTTCTGGGTGCGCGCACTGTCGCGAGCCCGGGCAGGGCGTCACCGTGGAGGGGTGCCCGGAGCGGGCGTGCAGGTCAGCGGGCTTCCCGTCGGCCGCACCCTCCGCCGTGCGGCCATCCCGCCTCTTTGCCCCACCCGGGCCGCGCCTTCCCCCAGCGAGGAGTCCCCGATGACCGCGACCCGCACCAACACCCACCGCGCCCCCGGCCGCGCCGTCGCCTTCCGCGGCGTGAACGTGGCCCCGAAGCTCGCCGCCGCCACCGGCGGCGCCGTGGTAGTCGCAGGTCTCGGGCTCGCCGGCGCAGAGAGCGCCACCGCCCAGGGGACCGTCTGGGACGAGGTCGCCCAGTGCGAGTCCGGCGGCAACTGGTCCATCAACACCGGCAACGGCTACTACGGCGGCCTGCAGTTCTCCGGCTCCACCTGGCGGGCCTTCGGCGGCGGCGAGTACGCCTCCACGGCGAACCAGGCGAGCAAGGCCGAGCAGATCGCCGTCGCCCAGCGCACCCTCCAGGCCCAGGGGCCCGGCGCCTGGCCCACCTGCGGCAAGAAGGCCGGTCTCACCCGCTCGAACGGCGGCGCCGATGCGAACGCGCGGACCCGGCCGCAGTTCGGGCGGCGACTCCCGCGACGCGGACCGCACCAGCCCCTCCTCCGGCGCGCTCGTGGTCGACGGCAAGTTCGGGCCCGCCACCACCCGCGCCCTCCAGGGCTGGGTGGGCGTGAGCAAGGACGGCTCCCTCTCCACCTCCGACATCAAGGCCCTGCAGTCGAAGGTCGGCGCCGCGGCCGACGGGAAGATCGGGCCGGAGACCACCCGCAAGCGCGCGCCGCGATCGGGCTCGGCAGCAACGGCGCACGGGACTTCCGCTCCGACTCCTCGACCGTGAAGTCACTGCAGAACTTCCTGAACAGCGGCCGGACCGGCAGTGCCCCCGCCGTCTCGGCGCCGAAGGCCTCGGCTCCGTCCTCGAGCGCGTCCCTCGTGGTCGACGGAAAGTTCGGGCCGGCCACGACCCGTGCCCTCGAGGGCTGGGTGGGCGTGAGCCAGGACGGCTCGCTGTCCACCTCCGACATCAAGGCGCGCAGAAGAAGGTCGGCGGCGCGCAGGACGGCAAGATCGGCGCCGAGACCACCGGCAAGCTCCGCGCCGCGATGGGCCTGAAGGGCAACGGCGTGTGGGACTTTCGCACCAGCTACGGCACCGTCAAGGCGCTCCAGCAAAGCACCTCAACGGCTGAGGCGCACCCTGCGCTGAGCGCCGCGCAGCGCTCGTGCTTCTGCTTCGCGGAACGCCGCCCCTTCGATCTCGAGGGGCGGCGTTCCGGATCGTGCGGTTCCTGTGCAATCCCGGGGGCTTCGCTTCGGGCTGGGCCAGGTGTAGAGTCACACCTCGTAACGATACGGACAAAGCGGACATGCAGGACTCTCTGCGCGACTTCGTGACCTGGTGGGGGAACAGTGGTGCCTCCGTGGCCGCCGCCCTGCGCCCCTCCAGCGCCGCTCGTCGGCCCCCGGACGCCCGTCGCGTCCCCCGGGTGCGGTCAGCAGGGGTGGTGCAGTACGTCCCGGCCCTGCCGCGCGGCGTCCCGCAGGAGCGGTCTCCCCCAATCCCGGCCAGGCCGGTGCGACCGAAGGATCCTTGCTGATCATCATGGATGTGCGCACGATCGACGCCGCCGATCCGAGCTGGGGCTCCCTGCTCGAGAAGGTTCGTCACGACATCTTCCACCTGCCGGAGTATCTCGCCGTCGAGGATCGCTTCCGGGAGACCGTCACCAAACTCCTGGTCGTCGAGGAGGCAGGGGTCGTCATGCTCATGCCGCTCGTGTTCACCGCGCCGCTCAGCGGGGTCTGGGACGCCTCCTCGCCGTACCGTCATGCGGGCCCGATCTTCTCTGCTGCTGCTGACGCGGCCTGGCGCCGCCGAGCCGTGATCGCCGCCCTTGCTCACCTGCGAGAGAGCGGGGTCGTCTCGCTGTTCCTCCGCTCTCACCCGCAGGCCGGACTCGAAGAGTTCGCCGAGGTGGGATCCGTGGTCGATCACAGCCCGCACTACCTCATCCCGCTGGACCTCCCGCTCGAGGAGATCATGGCGGGGATGCGCAAGGGGCACCGGCGCAACATGCGGCGCGCTGCGAAGGAGGGGCAGGTGGCTGTCCATGATCCCGGCTGGGAGCATCTCGAGGAGTTCCACGGCATCTACTCGGCGACCATGGACCGCCTCGATGCGCGCCCCGAATACCGCTTCGATCGTCGCTACTTCGAAGGGTCGCGCGACGAGGTCGGCGAGCACGCCTCGCTGTGGGTGCTCGAGATGGACGGAATCGTCGCCGGCGCCCATGTGGTCACCGAGGTCGACGGCACTGTGCAGTACCTGCTCGGCGCCACCCACCCCGACTGCCGCGGGAAGCTCTCCCAGGTCGCGATCTTCGATGCCGTGCTGCGCTGGGCCCATGCGCGAGGTGACCGCCAGTACGTGCTGGGCGGCGGCGCGCAGGAGCCCCTGCTCCACTTCAAGGCCGGCTTCACCAAGGAGGCCGTCAGGGAGACCACCGCACGCATCGTCGTCGATCCTGTGGAGTACGCCGCGCAGAGCGCTCGATGGAGCGTGCTCAGCGGCACTGTCGCCGACGGGGTGGAGGGCTTCTTCCCCGCGTACCGCGCACCGATCGCCGAGAGGGTCTGACGCGCCGGTGCGGACCGTGCGCCGCCCGTGTAGGGTCACCCTGAGTAAAGCGGAATAAACGGACATTCGGTGCGACGCCCGGCTATCCTCTCCCGCCCGTGATCATCGTGCCGGGGCTGTCGCACCGTGGCCACGACTCCAGGAGGAGCGGACAGTGAGCGCAGTGGCAAGGATCCTTGACCCCGAACGAGCTGACGACCACGCGGAATGGATGCGGCTGTGGGAGGCGAGCGCCGCCCAGCTCCCCTTCGCGCACCCCGACGTCGCCAGACTCCTGGCGGACCCGGACGGCCGGTCGCTGGCTCTGACCGCCACCTCCGGCACCGCCGCTGCGCTCTACCCTTTCGTTCTGCGAGAAGCGGGAGAGGGTCTGCGCGACGTGACCTCCCCGTACGGCTACGGCGGGCCGCTGGTCCACGGCGAGGGCCCGAACGGCCTCCTCGGCCGCGAGTTCTGGGCGTTCTTCGAGGACTGGGCCCGCTCTGAGCGCGTGGTCTCCGAATTCGTGCGCCTGTCCCTGTTCCCGGACACCCTTGCTCATCCGGGACGGCTCCGCCCGCGCGCGCGTGAACTACGTGCGCGAGCTCCCGTCCGACGAGGTCGACGTCGCCCCGGGGTGCGAGCCCAAGGTGCGCCAGAATGCCCGACGTGCCCTCCGCGCCGGCGTGACAGCACGCATCGTCGAGGACGATTCCCTGCTCGTCGATTTCGAGCGCATCTACATCGGCACGATGGTCCGCCGGGGCGCCGCCGCCTGGTACCGCTTCGATCATGAGTTCTTCGCCGCGCTCCATGCGGGCTTCGGCGACCGGATCGCCTACGCCGTCGGCGAGCTGGACGGGACGCCCGTCTCCATGGACCTCCTGCTGCTCGGTCGCGACACCGCCTACTACTTCCTGGGTGGCACCGACTTTGATGCGGCCGGGTCCCGTCCCAACGATCTCGTGAAGCTCGCCGCGATGGAGTGGCTCGCTGCGAAGGGGTACAAGAAGTACGTGCTCGGAGGAGGGGTGCAGGCCGGGGACGGCCTCGAGCGTTACAAGCGCGGCTTCGCGCCGCAGGGCGCCGTCCAGTTCAGCACCGCCGAGCGGGTGTTGGACCCTGTCGGCTTCGATGCTCTGCTCGAGGCGCGCGGCGCCCGGGCCGGCGGCGTCGCGGAGGTCGGGGAGTTCTTCCCTGCCTATCGGGCACCTCTGCCCGACTCGGGGGACGACGAGTCGGAGCCCGCCGAGGTGAAGCCCGCCCGGTAGGAGGCGGCCGCCCGGTCCTGACCGGCGCGCCGGCGTCGGCGCCCGACACCGCGGCTGTCGTCCCCTGCCTGCTCCGAGCTCCGGCCCGACCTGTTCGGGGCTGTCCAAGCTCCTGAGGCGACTTCCCAATCGGGCAAAGTTCACGTACCGTACAGACATGTACGAAGCGGGCAAAACGGACATTCGCGCGACAGCGCAGGTCACACCTCCCGCACAACCTCTCGAGGGGGCACTGTGTCCAGCAACTCTCTGCGCTCATCCCAGCGCCCGGCCGGCCTCCCGTCCGTGACGCGCGCGCTCGGGGAGAGCGCGACGAAAGGCCTGGATCGAGCGGCGGCCGCTCGTCCGGGACCTGCATCCTTCCACGGCCGCGCTCATCCTCACCGACGCCATGCTCTGGCTCGTTGGGCTCTGGATCGCCAGCGGTCTCCGTCTCGAGTCCGCGGCGCTGAGCCGCGGCATGACGCTGGGCGAGGGGGCCACCCCCGTGGGCGGACTGCTCGTATGCGCCGCGATCGCTGCGCTCGCCTACACCCTGCTCGCACGGCTACTGCACCTGCACCAGGGACGCCACCTGGTGGGCGGCTTCGACGAGATCCGTCCCCTGGCGGCCGTGGTCGTGGCGGTCTCCGTCCTGGTCGCTCTCGTCAACGTCCTCACCCCGGAGCGAATGCTTCCGGCGACGACGCCGATCATCGCCGCGCCGCTGATCCTGGTCATGGCACTCGCCGTGCGCTACGGGCTCCGCGCCCTCTCGCTGCGTGACGTCCGCTCTGCCGGCACCGGCGGGATCGTCCCCGAGGAGACCCAGCGGGTGCTGATCGTCGGTGCTGGCGAGGTGGGACGCGATCTCGCGGACTCGATGCGCCGGGACCCCTCCTCCACCTGGGAGCCGGTCGCCTTCCTGGACGACGATTCCCGCAAGCGCTTCCTGCGCCACTCCGGTCTGTCGGTGGTCGGCACGACCTCCCAGCTCGCCCATGTCACCGAGCAGGCTGCGGGTGGATGTGCTGGTCATCGCGACCACCGTGATCGGCGCCGAGACCATGACCAGCCTGACCGCCGAGGCGAAGCGACTGGGCATCTCCGTGAAGATCGTCCCCCCTCTGCGGGAGATGATCGACGGGGTGCGCCACACGGATCTGCGGGACGTGCAGACGGAGGACCTTCTGGGCCGCAATCCCGTGGCCACCGACCTCGGCACGATCGCGACCTTGATCGAGGGCAGGACCGTGCTGGTCACCGGCGCGGGAGGATCGATCGGCTCCGAGCTGTGCCGGCAGATCGCCAAGCTCGCCCCCGCCGAGCTGGTCATGCTCGACCGCGACGAGTCCGCGCCGCATGCCCTGATGCTCACCATGGGCGGCACCGCCGACCTCGGCGACGAGAACATGGAGCTCGCCGACATCCGCGACGCGGAACGGCTGGACGCGGTCTTCGCCCGCCATCAGCCGGACGTGGTCTTCCATGCCGCCGCGCTCAAGCACGTGAACATGCTCGAGAAGTCTCCCGACGAGGCTTTCAAGACCAACGTGCTCGGCACCCACAACGTGCTCGAGGCCGCGGACCGTCACGGTGCGAAGCACTTCGTGAACGTCTCCACCGACAAGGCCGCCGATCCCCACAACATCCTCGGCTACAGCAAGCGCATCGCCGAGGGTCTCACCGCGAACAAGGGCCTCACCGCCGGTCACGGCACCTGGCTCAGCGTCCGCTTCGGCAACGTGCTGGCTACCCGCGGCTCCGTGATCCACACCTTCATCGCGCAGATCGAGAAAGGCGGGCCGGTCACCGTCACCGACCCCGAGGTCACTCGCTACTTCATGACCGTCTCCGAAGCGGTCCAACTGGTCCTGCAGGCCGCGGTCCTCGGCGAGAGCGGCCGAGCCCTGGTGCTGGACATGGGCGAACCGGTCCCGATCGTGAAGCTCGCGCACCAGCTCATCGAAGCATCCGGCAAGGACATCGCGATCGAATACTCGGGCCTGCGCCCCGGTGAGAAGCTCCACGAGGACCTGTTCGCCCCCGGCGAGGACTCCACGGTCACCTCCCACCCGCTCATCCGCGGTGTGCCCGTCGTGCCGGTCTCCCGTCTGGAGTCGCCGACCCTCGCCGATCTTCGCAGCGGCCCGGAGTACCGCGGCGTCATGGCGGCGATCTGCGGAGCCATGTCCCTTCCTGTTGAGTCCGTTCCCACTGCATCGGGGTTCTGAATCATGTCACGCATCCTCCTCTCCGGTCCGGACGTCACCATCGCCGAGCGCGCGCCGTCGCCGACGCCTTCGACTCCGGGTGGATCGCCCCACTCGGCCCGGCGGTGGACGCGTTCGAGGCCGCCATGGCCGAGCGCGTGGGGCGGCGCGCGCCGTCGCCCTCGCCTCCGGCACCTCTGCACTCCACCTCGGGCCGCTCGCCTGGGGCGTGGGTCCCGGTGACGTGGTCCCCACCTCCACGATGACCTTCGCCGCCACGGCCAACGCGATCGTGTACACCGGGGCGACCCCGTACTTCATCGACTCCGATCCCGAGACCGGACAGATGGACCCCGACCTGCTCGAGCGCGCCCTGTGCGAGCTGAAGGCCGAGGGCCGATCGGTGCCGGCGGTCGTGCCTGTGGACCTCCTCGGCCGCTGCGTGGACTACACCCGCATCGTCGAGATCGCCCACGCCCACGGCGCCAGGGTCCTCGCCGATGCGGCCGAGTCGCTCGGAGCCTGGCATGCGGGCGTCCCCGCGGGTAAGCACGGCGACGCTGCGATCTTCTCCTTCAACGGCAACAAGGTCATGACCACCTCCGGCGGCGGCATGTACCTCACCGACGACGAGGTCGCCGCCGCCCGGGTGCGTCACCTCGCCACCCAGGCCCGTGAACCCGTCGCCCACTACGAGCACCGCGACATCGGTTTCAACTACCGCCTCTCAAACCTCCTGGCCGCCATGGGGCTCGCCCAGCTCGCCCGGCTCGACGAGATGCTCGAGCGGCGTCGCGCCCGCCGCGAGGCCTATGCGGAGCTCGTCGCGGACGTGCCGGGCGTCGAGGTGTTCCAGCGCCGAGGGGACGAGGACGACAACTGCTGGCTGACGGCATTGATCGTCGATCCGAAGGTGGCGGGGTTCGACGCGGCGAGCCTCGGCGCCGTCCTCGCCGCCGCGGGTGCCGAGAGTCGGCCGCTGTGGAAGCCGATGCACCTCCAGCCCGTGTTCGCCGCCATGCCCCACCTCACCAACGGCAGTGCCGAGCGCATGTTCCGCACCGGTCTGACCGTGCCGAGCGGCTCCGCGCTCACGGCCGAGGAGGGCGAGCGGGTCGCGATCGTCGCGCGCAGGGCCCTCGCCGTCCGCCACGCTCCGGTGCCCGTGGCCGGAGCCGTGTGATGGTCCAGCCGACGACCGGGGCGGCGGACGGGTCGCTGCGCGGCCGTCGACGACGTCCGTCGGGTGTGGCCGCCGCGTTCCAGCAGCGGTACCCGGTACGTCTGACACCGGAGCAGCAGAGGTACCTCGCTGCTCGGCGCCGCGCCGAAACGGTCCTGGCCGGTCTGGGACTCGCCGTCGCCGCCCTGCCGATGCTCGCGATCTCCGTGGGCGTCGCCGCGACCATGGGTCGGCCGGTCCTGTTCACCCAGGACCGCATCACCCAGGACGGGCGCATCTTCCGGGCGCGCAAGTTCCGCTCGATGCGCCCGCCCGCCCCCGGTGCCGAGGACGACAGAGATCGCCTGGTCCCCTTCGGGCGGTCGCTGCGGGAGACCAGCCTGGACGAGTCGCCGAGCCTGTGGAACATCCTCGTCGGCGACATGAGCATCGTCGGCCCGCGCCCCCTGACCACCGACTACCTGGGCCGGTTCAGCGCCGACCAGTTCACCCGGCACGCCGTCCCCGCCGGGCTCACCGGCTACGCGCAGGTCAACGGTCGCAACGGTCTGGACTGGGACGAGCGCTTCATCATGGACCAGGAGTACGTGCGTCGGCTCGGCCTCGACCTGGACCTGTGGATCCTCCGCGACACCGTGATGACGGTGCGCGCGCCGCGCGGCGTGACGGATGCCGGGGGAGTCAGCATGGCTGACTTCCCCGGTCCGCAGTCCACCGTCGACCTGGTCATGGAGGGCCCCGACGAGAACGGCGCCTGGCGGCGCGTGGACCGCGACGGAAGGACCGTCCTGCAGGGCGAGGCCGAGGTGCACCGAGACCTCGCCCGAGTGCGCCTGGGGCCGGAGGACCCCACCGCCTCCTCCCTTCTCGACGAGGCTCTGCTCCTGGTCGCCAGCCGCCTGCGACGCACCGACGAGGTCGAGTGGGCGTACCTCGAACCGGCCGACGACCCTTCCGAGGCTCTCGTCGCCGCGCTCGAGCGCGCGGGCTACACCGCGCCCGACTCCGGGGTGCGCTTCCCGACCGGCGAGCGGCCGCCCCTGGAGGCGGGGCGGCCGGCGCCTCGATTCCTCGCCTTCCTCGGCCTGCCCGAGGAAGCGAATGCCATTGCCCCTCCGACCTGCGAGAGCCGAGGAAGGCCAGGATGACCACCATGTTCACCGCAGACACGACGTTCGAGAGCGCGTGGGGGGCTGACAGTGCGGGCCGCGCCACCGGGGGCGCTCTGCGCCTCCTCGACCACGGCACTGTGGAGGGACGGGCGGCCTGGGAGGCCGTCTGGCGTCGCGCCGGCCAGGGCGAGGTGTTCGCCCACCCCGACTACTGCGCGGACAGGGCCCTTCCCGGAGAGCGAGCGCTCTGCGCCGCGATGGAGTTCCCCGACGGGGCGCTGATCATCTACCCGTTCCTCGTGCGCGCCATCACGCACGATGCCGCGGGCGCGCCGGTCGCCGAGGGGCTGTGGGACATCTACACGCCACTGGTCTACGGAGGTCCCCTCGGCCATGACGCCTCGGGGGCGCAGGTCGAGGAGTTCTGGTGCGCAATGCGCGCCTGGGCGCGCCACCACAGCGTGGTCAGCGAGATCATCCGCTTCACGCCGATCGCCCGACACCGTCTCCCCTACCCGGGAACAGCGCGCCGACAGGCCCCGCACGTGGTCATCGATCTCGAGGGCGGCGAAGAGGGCATTCTCGCCCGCATGCGCAAGAGTGCACGGCGTCTGTATCGCAGGGCCCTCGACGCCGGAGTCACCGTGCGGATCGAGAACAGCGAGGCCGGGATCGAAGACTTCCTGGCGATCCACGACGAGACCATGACACGGGCCGGGGCGTACGAGCGGTTCCGCCTCCGCCCCGAGGACCTCCGTGCCCTGCACCGCGCGGTGCCGGAGCACCTGTTCTACGTCTTCGCCTGCCAGGACGGGCGCCCGGTCGCGGTCGAGGTCGTGCCGCGGCGCGGGGACTCCAGCCACGCCTATCTGGGCGGCACCCTCACAGCAGCGCTCCGGACCGGTGCCACCACCGTTGTCTCCATCGCCGCCGCCGTGGAGGCTCAGCGCCGGGGAAGCCGCGAGCACGTGCTCGGCGGCGGGGTCACGAACACGATCGACGATTCCCTGCTCGAGTTCAAACGAAGTCTCGCCCGGGAGGGGGACCGGGACTACTTCACCGGGGAGCAGGTGTTCCTCGAGGACGAGTACGAGCGGCTCTGCGCGCCCGTGCCATCGCAGGGGAGCGGCTTCTTCCCCCTCTATCGAGCGCGCGCGCCGTGACGCGCCACCTGCCCGGGCAGGAGCCCGGCCGCCCGGATGCGCCGGCCCGAGGGACGGACCAGCGATGACGGGCCCGATCACAGCCCGCAGTGCAGCAAGGACGCGACGGCCTGTCGCGCTGGTCCGCAGGATCGAGGCTGTCGACTTCTGCGCCTTCCTCCGCACCTCACCGTTCGCGGGATACCAGCAGACGCCCGCGTGGGCGTGGGTGCGGCGCGACGAATGGAGCTTCGAGCTCCTCGGGCTCTTCGACACCGAGGACGATCTCGTCGGCATCGCCCTCGTCCGACATCGCGACCTCCCCCTTCTGCCGTGGAGGCTCAGCTACATCCCCGAGGGTCCGCTGCTGGACTGGGCGGGCGAGGACGTCGCGGAGCATCTGCGCGCGCTCAGCGAGTACCTGCGTTCACGCGGGACCTTCACCCTGATCATCAGCCCCCCGCTCTCCGTCCGGCGATGGGACGCGAGCACGGTCAAGCAGGCACTGGCCGCGCAGCGACCGACGGAGTGGGCGGACCTCGCCCCCGACGACACCGATGCAACGGGGGGCGCGAGCGACCTTCCTGCTCGAGCGCGCGGGATGGTCCAGGGTGAGCGAGGGAGGCCGCTTCGGGGACAGCCAGCCGCTCTACAACTGCTGGCTCAGTCTGTCCGGTCGCACGGAGGACGAGGTCCTCGCACGGATGTCCCGCGCATGGCGCAAGAACCTCCGCCGGGCCGAGAGGGACGGCGTGGAAGTCCTGGACGGGACACGCGCGGATCTGCCCGAAGTGCACCGGCCGCATCTGGAGACGGTCGAGCGCTTGGGTCTCCAGGCTCAGTCGCTCAGCTACTTCGAGAACCTGTGGGATGCCATGGCCTCCGGCGGTCCCGGTCGGTTCCACATGGTCATCGCCCGTCATGAGGGGGAGCTGATCTCCGCCTACGCCACCTCGACGGTGGGCAGGCGGGCTCAGGGAATCTTCTCCGTGAGCGGCTCGCACAAGCGCGACCTGAAGGGATCCAACGCGGTGTATCGCGGGATCATCGCTCATGCGCTGGCGGACGGCGCAGAGTACTTCGACATCGGTGGCGTCGCCGACTCCCTGGCGGAGTCCGCCGCGGAATCGGGGGTGCTCCGGTACAAGATCGAGCTCGGCTGTGAGGCCCGCGAGTACGTCGGCGGATGGGAGCTTCCGCTGATCGCGCCGATGCACAGGGCCTTCGGTGCACTGCCGCCGCTGTATGCGCGTCTCTCCCAGCTCAGAGCGGATCTCGGGCGTCGACGGGCAACGGCCCGCCAGGCCCGGGTGTGAGGGGAATGCGCTGAGCCGCCCTCGGACGGGGCGGCTCAGCCGCCCTGCCGTCGAACGTTGCGCGGCGTGCGGAGCGCGAGCCTCCGCGCGATCCGCCCCAGCATGATCGACTCCGCAAGGAAGAACTGCGGACCTGAGATCACGCCGTCGTGGCGGAGCAGGACGAAGGTCTCGTGCTCACCGGCGACCATCTTCCAGATCCTGCTCGAGAGGCCGCTCGTGCCGAACTGCGCCTTGTGGAAGTACGCGAGCGGGGTCGGGAGCGTGAGCACCTCGCCGAGCGCGGCGATACGGATCCACAGCTCGTAGTCCTCCGCGAAGGAGCGCCCCGTGGTGAAGCGCGGCGGCAGATCGCGTCGAAGGAGCACGGAGGAGGTCGTGTGGGGATTCCGCACCAGGTGATGCCGCATCCGGAGACGCTCCGGTCCGACGCTGTCCAGAGGGCGCGGTGCCTTCGCGCCGCCCGAGAGCTCGAAGGAGTCCGCACTGATCATCAGGGTGGCCGGCGTGAGAGCCCCCATCTGCGACCCGAGCCGACGGGGATGCCACGAGTCGTCGCTGTCCAGGAAGGCGATCCAGTCCCCGCGGGCGACATCCCAGCCACGGTTCCTCGCTGTGGCCGGCCCGTGGTTCCGCTCCTGCTCCAGTACGCGCACCGGGAACGGGAGACCCGTGAAGTCCAGGGCGCGCGCGGCCCAGCTCCTCAGGAGCCGAGCAGTCGTCGACGATGATGACCTCGAGAGGCAGGAGCGTCTGCGCGGCGGCCCCGGCCAGTGCCCGGCCGAGCGAGGCGGTGCTGTTGTAGTGCGGGATCACCACACTCACCGAGGGCGAGTCCGGAGCGGGTACGGCGTTGCGCCTCGAGGGTGCGGACGCGGGATCAGTGAGGGACATGGAGAGCCACCCGTCGTCGAGTCAGAAGGAGTCGAGCGGTGAAGAACCGGGCGAGATAGGCACAGGTCATCGAAAGGATCCCGGCCAGCACCCACTCGGTGGTGCCGATCAGTGCTGCGAGCAGCAGGGGGATCACGGCACCGACCAGGGTCGCGACGGTGGCGACGAGCTGGCTTCGGTACCAGTTCAGCACCAGCATGACGGTGGAGTTCAGATAGCCGAGGTCGCACGCGGTCGCCGTCACGCCGAATGCGAGGAGCTCGAGCGGCCCGGCGCCGAAGGCATCGCCGTAGACCAGCCTCAGGAATGAGTCGCCCAGGAGGACGACCACGATGACGAGCGGAAGGCTGAATCCCGAGAGCAAGCACGGTGTGGCGAGTCATCCGGTGCAAAGCACTGATGCGGCGCCCTCGTCCGCGAGCAGGCGACGGTAGGTGGTGATGAGGATCGTCTGCGCGCTCGCCCCGAGGAGATTCGCGGCCACGATCAGATACGCCGCCGCGGTGAAGCGCCCGACCTCCTGCAGAACGGTGTGCGCCTGGAGGAACCACACCGGGATCGATGCGACGAGGCTCATCAGACCGGTGGATGCCGTGATGGGGCGCGCCGCGGAGGCCAGCCGGCGCCAATCGACCGCCTCCCCCTCTCGGCCGCGAAGCGCGAGGAGCGACCGAGCACGGTCGCGCATACGCCGAGGACGAACGACACCGCGCCGAAGCACGCGAGCGGCACCCCGATGGGTGCTGAGATCCATGCGGCGAACGAGATCACCGCGATACTCGCAAGGGCGTTCGCGCAGGTGAGGCCGCCGAGCAGGGTGAAGCGCCCCTGACGCTGGATCCTGGCGCAAGCGATGTCCGAGAAGCCGTCGGCGACCTTCATGACCGCCAGGCCGAGGAAGATCCCCCAGTAGGGCGCCGCGATGAGGCAGTAGACCGCCAGGAGCACGAACGCGATGGCGAGTCCAGCGATCCGCCAGCGGAGGAAGTAGTGCCATCGCGGTGCTCCTGACACCGAGACGTACACATTGCGCAGTCCGAGCCCGAGGAAGATGAAGAGCGGTGTCGCCCCTGCGAGCACCACGGAGTAGTTCCCGAGGCCCGCCGCGCCGTACGTGGCAGCGATCAGCCAGACGACGAACCAGTGCGAGATCCCGCCGCCGACCATCCCGCCGAGGATCAGCAGGAAGCCGGTGGCGCGGGCGAGGCCCCCGGGGGTCGGATCTCGGGCTCCGCCTCCGGAGCTGTTCGCGTCTCAGACATGCGTGAGATCCTTGAAATAGGTACGACGGGCGCGCCCGATGTAGTCCTGGGGCTCCCGGTCGAGGCTCTGGCCCGGATCGAGAGCTGCGCTGAGTGCGGTGGAGATGTCCTCCGCGCCGACCGGAGCGCACAGGGCCGTCGATCCGGACACGTGCTGGACGAACGCCCGACACTTCGGGTGGTGATCGAGCATCAGGAACCGCCCTCCGGAGAGGTAGGCGACGATCGCTCCGTGGAGCCGCTGGCTCATGACGAGAGAGGCGGAGGTCAGCGGCTCCACAGTGCGCTCGAGGCCCAGGTCGAGGAAGTCGCTCGTCCCGCACTCGACGTGCTGGTCGCGAAGCGCCCCGGCGAGCTCGCGCAACAGCTTCTCGTCGCCCGATCGGGGGTGGCCGTTCAGTGCCAGCAGATGCACCGAGGAGGGGGCGCCCCTCTGCTGCGCGCGCGCGGCGCGCCTGGAGCACCTGATGGGCGAGGCGTCCGACGTCGGCTCCGGGCCGCGGACGAGGGGCACACGACGAGCCCGGCCCGTCGGTCCGAGGGGACCGGAGCGATCAGTGGGCTGAGCGCTGCAAGGTCCCCGCCCTGCTCGGCACCTCCCGACGGGGAGCTCGTCGCTGCCTCCGTGCCGCTGCGCTCACCCTCCAGGAACGACCAGGAGTCGTCGCGCACCACGACCCTCTCGAAGGTTCTGAGGTGCTCCACGACATTCCGCTGCGCTGTCGCATCGGGAAAGGGCCCGATCGACACCCCGAGCGCCTGCACGCGGGACGGCGGAAGCCGGCGCCGCAAGACGCCGACTCCGGACAGGTCGCCGAACACCGAACCGCCGCAGTGCACCAGCAGGTCTGCGCGGCGTGCGATGCGCGGCGTGTGGAGGACGCGCTCGACCGCGCCGAGAGGGCCGGACACCGCGTGTCGCCCCAGGTTCTTCGTGGTCAGGCACATCACCTCCGTCACATCCGGCCACAGCTCTGCCCGGCACCGCAGGACGGTGTCCAGGAACAGCTGGTCGCCGAAGTTCCCCCAGCCGAAGTAGCCGACGACGGCGATCCGCGTCACCGTGCACCCGCCCCGGGACGGACAGCGGCGGCGGAGTGCGCGGGGGACGACGCACCGGCCTCGCCCCGAGGCGAGGAGCGGACGGACGGGAGCCCGCGTTCCGTGCCGGCCGTGCGATAGAAGTCCAGGAAGCGATCGCGCACCGCTTCCCGGTCGAATCCCGAGCGGGCCCATCGCCTGCCGGCTCCACCCAGGGACGTGCATCGCGTCGGATCCTCCAGCGGCGTGATCAGGGCGTCGGCAAGGGCCCGAGGGGCGTGGAAGGGCACCAGCGGCCCCGTCGTCCCGTCCTGCACCGCGTCTCGAACTCCGGCGACGTCGCTCCCCACGGTGGGCAGTCCCATCGCGGACCCCTCCAGGAGAGTCTGGGGGAAGCCCTCTCGGGCCGACGGCAGGGTCAGCACGGACATCGCGGCGTAGTACGGCCTGACGTCGGCGCGTTCGCCCACGAGATGTACCCGTGGGTCCTGCTCCAGGAGCTTCATCGCCTCGGGATCCACCGGGTCGGTGCCGTCGGTGCCGCCCACCATGAGCAGATGCGCTCCGGGCACCCGCTCCCGGACCAGCGCCCAGGCGTCGGCGAGGGCGGCGACTCCCTTGTCCGCCACGAGGCGGCCGACGAATCCGACCACCGGCGCACCGTGAGGGATCTCCAGCTCTGCGCGCAGTGCGGCTCCCGCGTCTCGATGGGTCGCCGGGTCGAAGGCGTGCAGATCGACCCCGTTGATCGTGCCGTGGCCCAGCACGTGCCCCTTGCCGCGACGGATCACACGCTCGTCCTCGGCGAGGGCCAGCACGGACGGGCTCACGCACAGCACCTCGTGGGCGGCCGAGGTCGAGATGCGTTCGGTGGCCTTCAGGATCCTCCGCTGAATGCCCGAGGTGGTCAGGAACCGAAGGCCGTGGATCTGGTAGATGCACAGAGGCACTCCGGCCAGGCGCCCGGCGAGCGTCACGAGCAGGCCTGCCTTCGGAGTGTGGGCGTGGACGATGTCCGGCTTCTCCTCGCGCAGGATCCGGATCAGGCGGCCCAGGGTGCGCAGGTCCGTGCCGACGGAGATCCCTCGGTGCATCGGCACTGCGATCGCGCGGACCCCCTCCGTCTCCGCGATCCGGTGGAGGGACTCGTCGGGTGAGGACAGGAGGACCACGTCGATGCCGTGTGCGGCGAGATGCGCGGGCTGGGTCCGAAGGAACTGCAGCGTTGCAGGGACGGTGGTGGCATGGAGGAGCTTCATCGTCGGTCTCCGGCGGTCGGGAAGGGCTGGAAGCGGTGCTGAGGGGGAGCGGCAGGGGTTGGGTCGACGTGCTGTCGCGTCGCGGAGACCATGTGGGTGGCCACGGTGATGCCGAGAAGGAACCAGAACAGGCGCGAGTTGTTCAGCGAGAGGCCGACCGAGCTGACCAGCGGCACGATGGACGCGGTCGAGCTCGTGGCCCACAGAGCCCTGAGGGGAGGGTGCGACGGACGCATGAGCGTTGCCCGGATCGCCCAGGTCAGGAAGATCAGTGCCATCGGCGGCCCCACTCGGCCATGATCTGCAGGAAGGTGTTGTGGGCGAGCACCGGGTTGCCCGTGAGCTCTTGGGCGACGGGCAGGTATGTGCCCACCCCCACCCCGAGCAGCGGGGAGAACAGGATCAGCGCCACGGCGATCGCCCAGGCGGCGGAGCGTCCGGAGCCGTCACCGGCGATGGCGGTGTCGAAGCTGACCAGGAGAGTCGAGAGACGCTCGAGCGCCGGAACGCCGCTCACGAGCTCCGCCAGGGTCCCGCCGAGGCCTGTGCTCGGTGCGACCAGCACCACCATCGCGCCGATCCCGAGCATGGAGACGGCGGCGAGGATGCGTCGGGTGCGGGACTCCGTATCGTCCCCGAGAGACGTGCGCAGGCCCAGTGCGCGCCACACCACCAGAAGCGCGAGGGCTATCGCCCCGGTCTTCGATGCCGAGAGGAGGACGCCGCTGATGAGGATCGTGGAGGCGATGACGTTCATCCAGATCCGGATGCCGCGGTCGTACCACAGCAGAGCGATGGCGGCGCAGGTCATCACCGCATAGTTGTTGGGGTCGTTGGTCAGGCCCCGCAGGCGGAACCCGCCGTAGTAGAGCGTTCCGGTGCCGGGCAGCGGGATGACCTGGGCGATCACCGCGATGCCAGCCACCACGGTCGCGCCGGCGACGAAGGCGCGCGCCGCGAGACGGGCATGGCCCATGCGCACCACCTGCACCCCGAGCACGAGGCAGAGGAACGAGACGGCGAGCTTGGTGACGTCCTGGACGGTGTCCGAGGTGGTGATCGGTATCGAGGTCCACCGCGGGACCAGGAGCACGGTCACGCACAGCATCTGGATCGACAGGACCAGGAAGAACGCCAGAGGAGCGACCGGAACCCACAGCTTCCTCCCGAGAGCCAGAATCGCGATGAGCGCGGCCACCACCGGATCGGCGAGGGAGAGGTTCAGGCCGAAGAGCACACTGGAGTGGTTCAGCGCCAGCCCCAGGGCCACGACGCATGCGGTCACGAGCACGTCGAAGGGCTCGCGATGCAGAAGGGGGATCCGCTGTCCGTGCACCGGCTCCGAAGGAGCGGCGGGCGCCTGCGCCCGCAGGTACTGCATTGGATCGGCTGTACTCATCCTTGCCTCCGGGTCATGCCCTGCGGGGGAGATGGGAGCCGGCCGTCGGCGCGGAGGGATCCCAGGGTCGGAAATGAACAAGTCGGGCGAAACGGACTGGTCGGGCGAAGTCTAGTCCCGCCGGGAAGGTGCACAGGAAGGCCCGGTTCGGTCAATAAGTCCGTTTTGGGTGGTTTCAGGGTACACTGTCGCTGTGCATCCAGGACCGCACCTCCGAGGTGCGGCCCTGTCCCTAGGAACTGGAGCGAGGCTTCTGTGGAACTCCACCTCTACCTGCGGCACCTCCGCGAGCACTGGCGTTCCGGACTCGTCGTGGCTCTGATCGTGATCCTGGCCGTCGCCGGTCTGACCGCGATGCAGACCCCGATCTACCGTGCGTCGACGCAGGTGTTCGTCCAGGTGCGCCCAGGCGCGGGGGTCGGCGACCTCAACAGCGGCGCCAGCTATGCGAGCCAGCAGATCGCGAGCTATGCCGAGCTCGCGACCACCCCGTACGTGCTGGACCAGGTGATCGAAGAGGAAGGGCTCGATACGACTGCCCAGGACCTCGCGAGCTCCATCGAGGTCAACGTCTCTGACGGCTCCTTCCTCATCGGCATCGTGGTCTCCGCCGCCGATCCGCGGGTGGCGTCCCGGGTCGCCAACTCCGCCGCGGCGAACTTGCAGGAGGCAGTGGCCTCGCTCAGTCCGGAGGGGGCCACCAGCTCCGTGGAGCGCGCGTGGTCGCCGAGGCTCCCGTACCGACCGTGCCCAGCTCGCCGGACACCATGCGCAATGCGATGCTGGGGGCGGTTCTCGCGTCGCTCGCCGGCATCGCGACCGCTCTTGTGCGGTCGTTGCTGAACACCCGCATCCGCTCCGTCGAGGATCTTCAGGGCGCGACGGATCGGACCGTGCTGGGAGCGATCCCTTCCAGTCGCGGCTCTGAGCAGGCCTCCCGCGTCCTCATCGAGAACCCCTACTCCGTGGCCGCCGAGGCGTATCGAGAACTGCGTACCAACCTGCAGTTCATCAAGCTGGTGGAGAACCGCCGCAGTGTCCTGGTCACGTCCTCCCTCCCCGGCGAGGGCAAGTCCACCGCGACCATCAACCTCGCCCACGTCCTGGCCATGTCGGGAGAACGGGTCCTCTTGATCGATGGGGACCTCCGCTCTCCTTCCGTGCACAAGATTCTCGGGCTCGAGGGCGATGCCGGTCTGACGACCCTGCTGATCGGGCACGCGGAGATGGACGAGATCGTGCAGTCCGCCGGGGTCGACGGGCTCGATGTCATCGCTGCCGGAGCAATCCCGCCGAACCCCTCCGAGTCGCTGGGCAGTCCGGCGATGGCCGAGATCCTCGCGAAGGCATCTCAGCGTTACGACGTCGTCCTGATCGATGCGCCGCCGTTGCTCCCCGTCACCGATGCCGCGGTGCTCTCGCAGACCGTGGGCGGCGTGCTCGTGGTCGCACAGAGCGAGGCCGTGCGCCGTGCCGAGTTCGAGCGAGCGTTGGCCAAGCTCGAGAACGTCGACGCGAATGTGGTGGGTCTGGTGCTGAATCGAGTGCGCGGCCTCTCGAGCTCCCAGTACGCCTATGCGTCGCCCGAGGCGCGAGCGCTCGTCGGACCGGTCGGCCAGTCGGCCGACACCTCCGGGAACGGCGAGCGGGCGAGCTTCTCGCAGGTCCTGACGGACTCCGAGGTGCAGGAGAAGCGCTTCTACGCCCACTCGGACGGTGGTGGTGAATACCAGGGGGTCCTCCGTGCTTCCCCGCCGAGCAGGCCGGCGCGCCGTGCGGCCGTGCGCCGGCCGAGCTCCAGCGGCGACCCTGACGCCGATGCAGAGAACGAGTTCGAGCGTCTCGGCGGCCGGCGCAGTGAGCGGTGAGCCGCCGTGTCCGCCGCGGAGGGCGACCGTGCGCGGTCCGTTCTCGTCGTCTGCACCGCGAACATCTGTCGCTCGCCCCTAGCGGAGGGTCTGCTCCGGGCGAGCCTGGAAGGCACCGGACTCACGGTCCGGAGCGCCGGGATCCAGCCCTTGGTCGGGCACCCGGCGGTTCCGGAATCAGTGGACTATCTGCGTCGGCGCACAGGGGTCACCCTCCGGCACCACGGCAAAGCACTGACCTCTCAGCTGGTCAGCGGGTCCGGGGCCATCCTCACGATGACCGAGCGGCAGAGAGCCGAGGTGGTGCGCTTCTCCCCGGAGCGCTGCGTCGAGTCTTCACCCTGCGGCAGTTCGTGCGGCTCGAGCCCTACCTGCCCGGAGGATCCGTGTTCGGTGGTGTGGACCAGCTCGCCGAGGCGCTGGCCCGTCGCCGTGCCGTCGCCGGCCCCGCCGCGGAAGGTGAGGACGATGTCGTCGACCCCTACGGCGGAACCCCCGAGATGTACGAGTACAGCTTCGCTCTGATCGCACGGTCGACCTCTCGCACGGCCGACGTCTTGCGCGCGCGGATCACGTGCCGTGACTCCGAGTCGATTCCGCCCCCGCGATGATTCCGGGGGCGGGCGGACGCAGAGGGACGGCCCGCGGACCTGCCCGGTCGCTGGGATGGGTGCTTGCCGTCTGGATGCTCTGGATCGTCGTCGTCACCGCGCTGTCCGGGCGTGCTCTCGCGTACGCGGCGCCGTACCTCGCATTTCCGGTTCTGCTCTTCGGGGGTTTCCTGCTCGGCGGATTCGCCGGGCGATGGGCGGACGGATCGGTGCTGTGGGTGCCCGGGAGTCTGCGCGGCGGAGGAGGCGTCGGCCGGGGCGTCGGACCGGCCGGGATGTCCGAGGGCGGTGACCGTCCCCGGCGCGCGCGAGCCCGGAGGGCCGCCGCGGCCTGGGGCGTGCGCCTGTCGCCGCTCGCCGCGCTCGCGGTCCTCCTGGCGCGCCGCGACGTCTATGCGAACGCGCAGGCCGCCTCCGGCGTCCAGATCATGGCCGCCGCGGGTCTGCTTCGCTCACGTCGGTGCTGCGAATCGGCGCGGGGACGTGGGGACGGCCGATCCGTGCCCTGCTGCTCGCGGTCTCGGTGCCCCTCGCGGGACTGGCCGGGGCGCTCGGTGCGGTGCTTGCACTCCGCGCCCAGGCAGGTCTCGTCCTCGCGGAGCCGCTCTTCGCGGTGATCGTGCTCGCTCTGGTCCTGCCGTCGGCTGTGCCGCGCCTGCTCAGCTTCGGCACCGGGGTCGGCGTCATCGGCGGGGCACTGGTCGTCATGGTCTGGCTGACGCTCCTGCCCGTGTGGCCGCGCTGGCTCGACGATGAGCAGAGCCTGAGCTCCGCACGCCACCAGCTCTGGCGCGACGCGCTCTCCCTGTGGAGCGAGCATCCTCTCCTCGGCGGCGGACCCGGCTCCTTCTACGACAGCTCCGCGATCGCCCGGTCAGCGGCGCATCTGTACGCGCGCACTCCTCGGTCCTGCAGGTCGGTGCGGAGCTGGGGACTCCTGGAGTCCTGCTGTTCCTGGCTGTGGTGTTGCTTTCCGCGCTGATCGCCGCGCGGGCGAGCCGACCCCGCGCCCTGATCGGCGTCGCCGCCTGGAGCGCGCTGGCCGTCCACTCGATGATCGACCACCTCTACGAGTTCCCGATCGTGGTGGTGCTCGCCGGGGCCGTGATCGGCTGGGCGGGTGCACGCACGCACCCGCCGCCGACCTCTGGCACCCTGGCCCCATGACCTCCCTCCCCGCCGTCCTCCCTGCCGACAGCCACGTCCACAGCGAGTTCTCCTGGGATACCGGAGGCCCGGGCTCCGCCGCGCGCGGCACCATGCGCGCGACCTGCGAGCGGGCCGTCCGGATCGGCCTGCCCGGCCTGTTCTTCACCGAGCACCTCGATCTCGAGGACTCCTGGTTCACCGATCCC
Organism: Brachybacterium sp. GPGPB12; assembly: GCF_038396325.1. Lineage (NCBI taxonomy): Bacteria > Bacillati > Actinomycetota > Actinomycetes > Micrococcales > Dermabacteraceae > Brachybacterium > Brachybacterium sp. GPGPB12. The sequence continues at coordinate 2,720,717 of NZ_CP149573.1, forward strand.
GAGGACTTCGCCGACCACGAGCGGCACCTGGTGGGGGAGGACGGCGTGGTCGCGGTGCCGCGCTTCGACGTCGAGGGCTATCTCGAGGAGATCGACCGCGCCGCCGCGCCGCCTTCCCGCAGTTGCTGATCGGCACCGGCCTCGAGTTCGGCCAGCCCGGCCTGCGCACCGACGCCGCTCGTGCCCAGCTCGACCTCAGCGCCTTCGACCGCATCATCGGCTCGCTCCACACGGTGCCGATCGAGCTCCCGTCGGCCGATCGGGAGAGCGGCGGCCCGGAGCGGCCGGCCGACGGGGCGCGGCCTCCGCGCCCGGAGCACCGCGCCGAGCCGAACACGCTGTTCCGTCGGCGCCCCGCGCTCGAGGTGGTCCGTGACTACCTCGCCGAGGTGCCCGCGCAGGTCGCCGGCGAGGGGCCGCACGAGGTCGTCACCCACCTCGACTACGCGGTGCGTCGCTGGCCAGAGGAGACCGAGGGTCCCTTCGACCCCCGACCCCTCGAGGAGGAGCTCCGCGGCGCGATGCGCGCGATCGCCGGCGCCGGGCGCGCGCTCGAGATCAACACCCGCCGCCTGCGCCCCTGGATCCCGCAGTGGTGGGCCGAGGAGGGCGGGGAGGCCGTCAGCTTCGGCAGCGACTCCCACACCCCGCTCGCCCTGGCCGCGAACTTCCCCGAGGCCATGGCGCTGGCGGACTGGGCCGGCTTCCGACCCGGCCGCGACCCGCGCGAGCTCTGGCGGCGCTGAGGCGAGCGCAGGGGACGACATGGGGGAGAGGGTGCAGTGAGAGAACCCGGGACCGTTCGGGACCCGTCGGCGGATCGCGATGTGGGCCCTGGCCGTGGCGTTGATCATCGCGCTGGCCTCGGCGGTGGCGCGCGCCGTCACGCCGAGGCGCCGCGCGCGTGCGGGGAGGAGTACCTCGCCGCGCTCGCCGCCGGGGACCGCGAGACGCCGCGGGCGCTCGGCGCCTGGTCGCCGGGGGACTCCTCGACCCTGCCGCTGGACCGCGAGGGGACCGTGCCGACCACGGGGCCGCTCGAGGAGCCGCGGGTCGAGGGCGGCGAACGGCACGCCCAGGACCGTGACCTGGAGGTCACGGCCACCCAGGACGGGCGGCGGCTCTCGGGTCGGGTGCGGGCGACGGCGGTCACGGACCCGGAGCCGGGTGCGCCGCGCTGGCAGCTGCCCTCCTCGCCCCCGGCGCTCTGCTGATCGACCTGCCGGAGGAGGTGTCGGCCGCGCGGGTCAACGGCGTCGAGATCTCCGCGGAGGATCTCCGCGGCGCGGACCGGCCTCTCGAGTCGCTCGCCATCCCCGGCGATTACACCGTCGAGGCGGTGCCCGCGAGCGAGCACCTCGTCGCCGCGCCGCAGGAGGTGCAGGTCCTCGCGGCGGTCGCCGACCACGACCACCCCGTCGCCCGGGTCGATCCCCGGCTCTTGTTCACGCCGGAGGTGGTGGCCGGCGTGCGGGCCGACGCGCTCGCGGAGCGGGACCTCTGCGCCGAGGAGCGGGAGCGCTTCACCGGGTGCGGCGCCGCGCTGGGACTCCTCGCAGAGGGCGAGCGGGGCGGGACCGTGCACTGGGAGTTCGACGACGAGCCCGAGCTCGAGGTCGATTACCGCGGCGACGGCGTCGGCTTCGTGGACACCGCCAGCTACGCGGACGGCGGCGGCCCGACCGCCACGGTCACGCTCACTCCGGCAGGCGGCGGACAGCCCCGCGCCCTCGAGGTCCGCTACCGGATCGCGGGGAACGTGACCCTCGAGGACGACGGCTCGCTGAGCACCGAGATCGCCCTCGAGGCGGATGCCGTCGCGCCGTGAGCCCCCACGGGCTCCCGCCCCTCGGACGGCTCTGGCTGAGAGGTCCCGCCCGGTCTCCACGCCCTCGAGGTCGCGGCCGCAGGTCGCGGCGACCTCGGCACGCGCGGGCTGGCGCGGTCCCCGTCACGGCGGGCCGTCGCCGGCTTCGCCCTCTACCGGCTCGCCCCGTATCCTCGTCGCGTCGGTCCACATCCCGGACCGGCGGTCCGTCCCGGCGCGGGGCCCATCCCGTCCCGCCCGTCCGACGCGACCGAGCACGCTCCCGCGCGGAGCAGGACGAGGAGGTCTGATGCGCGCACTGCGCAAGGTCATGCCCGGCGCGGGCCTGGAATGGATGACGGTCGACGAGCCCGGCCGCGGGCCCTGGGATGTGAAGGTGCGCGTGCGCGCACCGGGATCTGCGGCACGGACCTGCACCTCCTCACCTGGGACTCCTCCGCGGAGGCGATGTGCGACTCGGTCCCCTTCACTCCCGGCCACGAGTTCTACGGCGAGATCGTCGAGGTCGGCTCCGAGGTCGACGACGTGCGCGTCGGCGACCGCGTTTCCGGCGAGGGGCACGTGGTGTGCGGGACCTGCCGCAACTGCCGTGCCGGACGCCGCCAGATGTGCAACCGCGTGCGCTCCGTGGGCGTGCGGCCGCGAGGGCGCCTTCGCCGAGTACGTGTCCGTCCCGCACGAGAACGTGTGGGTGCACGAGCACGACGGCGGTCAGGAGCTGATCAGCCCCGAGCTCGGCGCGGCCTTCGACCCGCTGGGCAACGCCGTCCACACCGCACTGAAGTTCCCCCTGGTGGGCGAGGACGTGCTGATCACCGGCGCCGGCCCGATCGGGCAGATGGCCGCGGCCGTCGCCCGCCACGCCGGCGCCCGCTACATTACGATCACCGACATCTCCCCGGAGCGGCTCGCGATGGCGGAGGACTGCGGCGCCGACGTGGTCCTGGACGTCTCCACCACCCGCGTGCTCGACGCCCAGCGCCGGCTCGGCATGCGCGAGGGCTTCGACGTGGGCCTGGAGATCACCGGCCAGGCCCGCGCCCTGCAGGAGATGATCGAGAACATGAACCACGGCGGGAAGATCGCGCCGCTGGGTCTGCCCTCGCGGCAGTTCGAGATCGACTGGACCGCGGTCGTCACCCGCATGCTCACCCTCCAGGGCATCTACGGCCGCGAGATGTACGAGACCTGGAACGCGATGTCCGCGATGCTCTCCACCTCCCGCACCCTGCGCACCGCGATCGAGCGCACCATCACCCACGTGCCGCCCGCCGCCGACTGGGAGGACGGCTTCGCCCTCGCCCGCGAGGGGAAGGCCGGCAAGGTGCTCCTGGACTGGAGCGACGTCGGCGACTGACCTCGGCCGGTCGTCGGCCCCGCGCCCCCGCGCCGGCCCATGCCTCCGTCGCCCCCACCCCGTCGCACTATTCGGCGCTCCCTGCGTGACCTCAACTCCCATACGCCGCTGAGGTCACGCACAGGACGCAGAATTGTGCACCCCACCCCCACCCCGCGACCTCACCCCAGCCCCGCTCCCGACCCCAAGGACCCACACCCATGTACACCGACCTCAAGGACCAGCTGACCGCCGAGCTCGACGAGATCGAGCAGGCCGGCACCTTCAAGCACGAGCGCGTCATCTCCACCGCGCAGTCCGGCCGCATCACCGCCGGCCCCGTCGGACGCGACGGCGCCGAGGTGCTGAATTTCTGCGCGAACAACTACCTGGGCCTGGCCGACGACGAGCGGCTCGTCGCCTCCGCCAAGCGCGCCCTGGACGAGCGCGGCTTCGGCATGGCCTCGGTGCGCTTCATCTGCGGCACTCAGGACCTCCACCTCGAGCTCGAGCAGGCGCTGTCCGCCTTCCTCGGCACCGAGGACACGATCCTGTTCTCCTCCTGCTTCGACGCGAACGGCGCCGTCTTCGAGCCGCTGTTCGGCACGGAGGACGCGATCATCTCCGACGCCCTGAACCACGCCTCCCTCATCGACGGGATCCGCCTGTCCAAGGCCGCCCGCTTCCGCTACGCCAACGCCGACCTCGACGACCTGCGCACCCAGCTCGAGGCCGCCGCCGCGCCGCACGACGGCAGGGGCGCGAGGCGCACCGTCATCGTCACCGACGGCGTGTTCTCGATGGACGGCTACCTCGCCCCGCTGCCCGGCATCTGCGACCTCGCCGACGAGTTCGGCGCGCTGGTCATGGTCGACGACTCCCACGCCGTCGGCTTCATGGGCGCCACCGGCGCCGGCACCCCCGAGCACTTCGGCGTCTCCGACCGGGTGGACATCTTTACGGGCACCTTCGGCAAGGCGCTCGGCGGCGCGAGCGGCGGCTACGTCTCCGGCAGGCGCGAGATCGTCGCGATCTCGCGCCAGAAGGGCCGCCCGTACCTGTTCTCCAACTCGCTGGCCCCCTCGATCACCGCCGCGACGCTCACCGCGCTCGAGCTCGTCGAGGGCGCGCCGAGCGCGCGCGACCCTGTTCCGCAACGCCGGGCTGTTCCGCGCCCGGATGGGCGAGGAGGGCTTCGAACTGTCGCCCGGCGAGCACGCGATCGTGCCGGTCATGTTCGGCGACGCGGCGCTCGCCGCCCGGATCGCCGACGCCATGCTCGACCAGGGCGTGTACGTCACCGCGTTCTCCTACCCGGTGGTGCCGAAGGGGCAGGCGCGCATCCGCGTGCGGCTCTCCGCCGCGCACACCGAGGAGGACATCGAGGCGGCCGTGCGCGCCTTCATCGCAGCCCGCGAGGCCGTGCAGGCCGGCTGACGACGACAGGACGGCGGCCCCGAGCCGACGGTTCGCGCTCGGCCGCGGACGTCCGGCCGGGTGGGCCGAATGAAACTGCGCTCCCTTCGTGACCTCAGCCCTTATATGGCGTTGAGGTCACGCAGGGAGCGCAGAATTATGCGCGGCCCGGATGGTGTGGCGTCTCGTCATCCCAGCCGCATCCAGTCGTCGGTGCGCACGCGCAGGCCGAGGCTGACCGCACGCGAAGACCATGAAGAAGAAGTTGCAGGCCAGCCACAGCAGCGCGAGCCCCAGCGGGCCGCCCGGTGCCCACAGCGCCACCGCGATCGCGCCGGGCAGGATCAGCACCGCGATGAGCGAGCCGACCTTCGCCAGGTAGGGCGCGTCCCCGGCGCCCATCAGCACCCCGTCGAGCACGAACACGTACCCGGCGATCGGCTGGGTGATCACCAGCACCCACAGCGCCGCGCGCAGGCTCTCCTGCACAGCGACATCGGGGGTGAACAGCGAGGGCACCACGTAGCTGGCCGCCAGCAAGCATTACCGCGACGACCGCGCCGCCGCCCACGCCCCACACCATGAGTCGCCGTGTCACGGCGTGGACGGTGCGCGGGTCGGAGGCGCCGAGATACCGGCCGGTCAGCGCCTGCCCCGCGATAGCGAGGGAGTCCAGCGCGAGGGACAGCACCGTGAACACCGTGGTGGTGAGCTGGTGCGCGGCCAGTCGCACGTCGCCGAGCCCGGTGGCGACCACGGTCGAGGCGATCACCACCACCCGCAGGGACAGGGTGCGCACGAACATCGGCACGGCGTCCCGGCCCACGGCGACGAGGTTCGCCGGTCGCAGCCCCAGCCTGATCCCCTCGCGACGGGCGCGACGGACGATCGCCGCCAGCGAGACCAGCGCCATCCCCCACTGGGCGATCACCGTGCCGATCGCGGAGCCGGCGATCCCGAGGCCGGCGCCGAAGATGAGCAGTGCGTTCAGCGGGATGTTCACGATCGCGCCGCCGACGGCGACCGCCAGCGGCGGCGTCGCATCCTGCAGTCCGCGCACCAGACCCGTCGCGGCCTGCACAGCGAGCATGGCGGGCAGGCCGAGGGCGCTGATGCGCAGGTAGATCGTCGCCTCGACGAGCACCTCGGGGAGGGGCCGAACAGGGCCAGCAGCGGCTCCCCGGCCACCACCAGCACGAGCGCCGCGGCGGCGCCGACGAGCGCCGCGAGCCAGCAGGCGTCGATCCCGCGCGAGATCGCCTCGCGGCGGCGGCCGGCGCCGAAGGAACGGGCGACCGCGGCGGTGGTGGAGTAGGCGAGGAACACGGCCAGCCCCACGACGGTGGTGAGCACCGTCGAGGCGAGGCCCAGGCCCGCGAGCGAGGTCGTCGAGACGCGGGCGATGAACGCGGAGTCGGCGACGACGAACAGCGGCTCGGCCACGAGCGCGCCGAGGCTCGGGATCGCCAGGCGCAGGATGTCGCGGTCGACGGTGCGCCGCGCCCTCTCCTCGCGCGGCTCGGCGATCGGCGCTTCCCGCGGCTCGGCCGTCGGCGCGCTCGCGGTCGCCGCCCGTCCGCTCCTCGCGGTCTCCGGCGGTCGGCCCCGAGGGTCCGTCGTCCCTCAGCTCGTCGGGCTCGTCGGGAGAAGGAGCAGGGGTGGGCACCCCACCATTGTGCGACGAGCACCCGACCATCGTCGGTGCCGGGGTCACAGGTGCGCATGAGACAGTTCCTGCGGAGCACTCCGCCCTGCGCCCCCGGCGCGGCGACGGGGCCCACGCCCCGCCGGACGGCGGGGCCCCACCCCGTCGGACCGCCTTCCCGAGGAGCAGGATGAATCGCCTTGCCCGCCTGAGCCTGAACAACAGGTCCTTCATCGCCCTGGTGTGCATCGCCGTGTCGATCATCGGCGCGTTCATCATGACCACGATGCGCCAGGAGCTGATCCCCTCGGTCTCCCTGCCGCAGATCCAGGTGATGACCACCGCCCCCGGTTCCTCGTCCGAGCAGGTCAGGGACCGGATCACGAGCCCCGTCGAGCAGTCGCTGCAGGGGCTGGAGAACGTCGAGGCCACCTCCTCGACTTCCCAGGCGGGGCTGTCGATGGTCACCGTCGAGCTCACCTACGGCACCGACGTGGCCCGCTCCTCGAACCAGGTCGACGCGGCGCTGAGCCGCATCGAGGAGCGACTCCCCTCGGACGCGGACCCGCAGGTCATCTCCGGCGGCACCAGCGACCTGCCCGCCGTGGTGCTGTCGGTCTCCTCGGACCTCGACCCCTCCGACCTCGCCTCCCGCCTCGACGCCTCGGTGACCCCCGAGCTCGAGCGCATCGGCGGGGTCTCCTCCGTCGCGGTGATCGGCGCGCCCGAGCAGATCGTGCGCATCACCCCGGACGAGGCCGCGCTCGCCGAGAACGGCCTGACCGAGGACGACATCTCCACCGCCCTGGACGCGAGCGGCCTGTCCCTGCCCGGTGGCTCCGTCACCGACGGGGACCGCACGCTGGACGTCGTGCTCGGGCAGAGCATCGACAGCCTCGAGAGCCTCGAGGGGATCGTGCTGATGCCGTCCGACGACACCTCGGGCTCCGGCGGCGACGACGCGCAGGGCGCCGGCCAGCAGGGCGCCGACGGACAGGCCGCGGGCGGCCAGCAGGGCGCCAACCAGCAGGGCGCGCAGGGCGCCGACGGGCAGCAGACCCAGCCCGGCACCGCCCCGGGCGAGCCCGCCGAGCCGGTCACCCTCGGCGAGGTCGCCACCGTTGAGCAGACCACCGAGGACCCCACCTCCGTCTCGCGCACCAACGGCCGCGAGTCGCTCGTGGTGATGGTGACCGCGACCGTCGACGGCAACGTCGTGGACATCTCCGGGGACGTCGAGAGCGTCCTGGACGACACCCTCGCGGGTGTCGGCGGCGACGCCCAGGCGGACGTCGTCTTCGACCAGGCCCCCTTCATCCAGGAGTCGATCCTGGCGCTGGCCGAGGAGGGCCTGCTGGGCCTGCTCTTCGCCGTCGGCGTGATCCTGCTGTTCCTGCGCCGGGTGCGGCCCACCGTGGTCACCGCGATCTCGATCCCGACCTCGCTGCTGATCGCGTTCATCGGCATGTACGTCACCGGGTACACGCTGAACATGCTGACCCTCGCGGCGCTGACGATCTCCATCGGCCGCGTGGTGGACGACTCGATCGTGGTGATCGAGAACATCATGCGCCACCTCGCCTACGGCAAGACCAAGCGCCGCGCGATCCTCGATGCGGTCGGCGAGGTCGCCGGCGCGATCACCGCCTCCACCCTCGCCACCGTCGTGGTGTTCCTGCCGATCGCCGTGGTCGCGGGCATGGCCGGGGAGCTGTTCCGGCCCTTCGCCCTCACCGTCGGCATCGCGATGCTGTCCTCGCTGCTGGTGGCGCTGACGATCGTGCCGGTGCTCGCGTACTGGTTCCTGAAGCCCCCGAAGGGCCACGAGGACATCGACCCTGACGACGCGGCGCAGGTCGCCGCGATCCGCGAGGACGCCGAGGCGAAGGAGGAGCGCACCTGGTCGCACCGCCTCTACGCCCCCGTGCCGCGGGCGACGCTGGACACGCCGCCCCGCCGCCTGCTCACCCTCGGCGGCGCGGTGATCGTGCTGATCGGCGCGTCGCTGCTGATCCCGCTGGTCAACGTCAGCTTCCTGGGCGACACGGGGCAGAACATCGCCTCGATCACCCAGACCTTCCCGGCCGGCACCAACCTCCAGCAGGCCTCCGACAAGGCGGCCGAGTCGGAGGACGCGGCGCTGGAGATCGACGGGGTCGAGACCGTGCAGACCACCATCGGCGGCGGCCAATTCGGCATGGGCGGCGGCGGCGAGAACGAAGTCAGCTTCTCCATCACCACCGACGCCGACGCGGACCAGGAGGCGCTGACCGAGGAGATGGTCTCCGCCCTCGAGGCTCTGCCCGAGCCCGGCGAGGTCGAGGCGGCCGACGTGGCCTCGCCCACCGGCTCGAACTCGGTGGACATCATGATCACCGGCCCCACCGCGGAGGACCGTCAGGCCGCGAACGACGCGATCCTGGCCGAGCTCGACCCGTTGCCGGACGGCGTCTCCGAGGTCACCAGCGACCTCGAGGGCGACCAGCCGACGGCCGTGGTGACCGTGGACCGTGAGGCCGCGGCGCGGATGGGGCTGACCGAGGAGGCCGTGGTCGGCCTGGTCGCCCAGCAGATGTTCCCCGGGGCGATCGGCACGATCACCCTCGAGGACGACGAGCTGGACATCTACGTCGAGGGCGGCGAGAGCGTGGACACCTTCGCGCGCCTGCAGGACCTCGAGCTGATGGGCTCGATCCCGCTGACCGACGTCGCCTCGGTCGACGAGGAGCTCTCCCGCCCCTCCATCTCGACCCAGGACGGGCTCGAGACGGTCACCGTCTCGGTGACGCCGGCCGGTGAGGACGTGGGCATCGCGACCCGCGCCGCGAACGACGCGATCGCCGCGGCGGACCTGCCCGAGGGCGTTGAGGCGACCGTGGGCGGCACCGCCGCGGACATCGACGAGACCTTCGGACAGCTCGGCATCGCCATGGTCGCCGCGATCCTGCTGGTGTACGTCTTTGCTGGTGTGGATCTTCAAGTCCCTGATCCAGCCGCTGATCCTGCTGGTCTCGATCCCCTTCGCGGCGATCGGCTCGCTGGGCCTGCTGGTCATCACCGGGGTGCCGCTGGGGTCGCCGTCGATGATCGGCCTGCTGATGCTGGTGGGCATCGTGGTCACCAACGCGATCGTGCTGATCGACCTGGTCAACCAGTACCGACGCCACGGGATGGCTCTGGACGAGGCGGCGCACCTCGGCGCCTCCAAGCGTCTGCGCCCGATCCTGATGACCGCGGCGGCGACGATCTTCGCGCTCGTCCCGATGGCGCTGGGGATCACCGGCAACGGCGGGTTCATCGCCCAGCCGCTGGCCGTGGTGGTCATCGGCGGTCTGATCTCCTCCACCCTGCTCACCCTCGTGATCGTGCCGGTGCTGTACCGGATGGCGGAGGGCCCGGGGGAGCGGCGCCGGCTGAAGGAGGAGGCCCGCACCGCGGAGCGTCGCAACGGCCGCTCGCGCCGTGCGGAGGCCGGGCGGCGCGAGGCCGAGGGCGATGCCCCGGTCGACCACCTCGCCGCGAGCGAGGCCGGCGGCACCGTCGGCACCGTCGGCACGGCCGGAACCGGCGGCACGACGGCCGGCGGGGCGACGCCCGCCGGGGCCGCCGGGAACGGTGGCGTGACGGGCGCCGGCATCGACCCGGGCTCGACGGGCGCTGGCATCCGATCCGGGCGCGGCGCATCCTCGGCACCCGGCCGTCGTGCGACGCTCACCGACCAGCGGCGGGACCTCGCCCAGCGGCGTCCTGACCTGCGCGGCGCCTCCGGCTCCGGGGCCGACGGTCAGGGCCGGAAGGGCCGGTCGATGAAGGAGCGCGGCGGGATCGTGGGGATCGTGAAGCGGCGCCTCGGCCGCGACTGATCCACGGGGCGGACCCGGGAGGGGCCGGGCGACCACGCGTCGCCCGGCCCCTCCCGGGTCCCGGCGTCTCACGGCCTGCCCGCCCCGCCCCGTCCCGCCCCGTTCCGGCCTGCCCGTCCCGCCCCGTCCCGGCCGGCCCGCCCCAGCCTGCTCCGTGCCTGTCCCTCCCCGCCCTCCCCGCCGTCCCCGTCGGACGGGGGATGGTCAGGTGATGGCGCATGGCGTACCTCTATGCCGTTATTGGCATAGTGGTGCCGTATACGCCATCAGCCGACCATGGCCCCCGCACCGTCCCGCTCCGGGACCAGGTGGGATCCGGAGCACGAGCGGGAGGAGCACGTGGTGGCCGACGAGACCCGCCCGATCGGCACCTGCACCTCGCGCCGCCCGTCCCGCACCCGCACCCCGCGCGGGCCGAGCCGCTGGACGGTCCGCACCCGCGTGCTCTCGACCCTGCTCGTCTTCATCGCCGGCGGCCTCGCCGTCACGGGCGTGCTCACCTTCGCCGCGCAGTTCCGGGCCCTGGACCAGCGGGTCGAGGCCGAGCTGTGGCAGGAGCACAGCGAGCTCTCGCTGATCGCCAACTCCACCGACGCGGACGGCGAGACGATCCACACCACGGTCGACAGCGTGCTGGTCAACGCCACCGACTCCGCCGCCCCCTCCGACCACGAGTCGGTGATCGCCCTGATCGACGGGGAGAAGCGCTACCAGCCCCGCCAGCAGGACTTCGCGCGCTGCCCGAGCCGCCCGAGGACGCCTCGCACGCCGAGGCCGCGGCGATCACGGCCGAGTCCGAGATGGTTCTGGCCGAGATCCTCGACGCGCAGGTGCCGGACAGGACCGTGATCGTGTCGATGGAGGCCCACGGCCGGGACCTGCGCGTGCTGATCGCGTCGGTCTCGGTGGCCGGCGACGAGCGAGCAGGGCGTGTTCGTGGTCGCCAACGACATCGGCGCGCAGCGACGCGAGCTGTGGCAGAGCGTGGCGCTGTTCTCGGGGATGTCCGTGCTGGCGCCGCTGCTGGCCGGCTGGGTGGGCTATGTCGTCACCGGGCGTCTGCTGCGGCCGCTGGTGGACCTGCGCGGCGCGACCGAGCAGGTCACGGTCACGGATCTCGAGCACCGGGTGCAGGTCCCGGACGGCGGGGACGACATCTCCGCGCTCGCCCAGAACTTCAACCGCATGCTCGAGCGGATCCAGGAGGGCTTCGCCGAGCGGCGCCGCTTCATGAGCGACGTCGGCCACGAGTCGCGCACCCCGCTCACCATCGTGCGCGGCACGCTGGAGACCACCGACGTGCAGGACCCCGACGACGTCGCCGAGTCGCACCGGATCGCGATGGAGGAGCTGGACCGGATGGGCCGCGTGGTCGGGGACCTCTCCGAGCTCGCCGCCTCCTCCCGCCCCGACTACGTGAAGCTCCGCCCGGTGGACCTCGCCTCCTTCACCCGCTCCGCCTTCGCCCGCATCGAGCACATCGGGGAGCGGGAGTGGATCCTCGAGCGCACGGCCGACGTGGTCGCCGAGGCCGACGAGCGGCGTCTCACGCAGGCGGTCGTGCGGCTCGCCGCCAACGCGGTGCGCTACAGCGACGAGGGGAGCCGGATCTGGCTCGGCGTGGACCAGGTGCTCGGGCCCGAGGGGCCGGAGATCCACGTCAGCGTGCGCGACGAGGGCGTGGGCATCGCCGAGGAGGACCAGCGGCGCGTCTTCGAGCGCTTCACCCGGGCCGAGGGCGCGCGTGGCGCCGGCTCCGGGCTGGGCCTGCCGATCGTGCAGGCGATCGCGGAGGGCCACGCCGGGGCGGTGCGGTCGCTCTCCCGGCTCGGCAGGGGATCGACCTTCACGATCGTGTTCCCGCAGTTCAGCGCCGAGGCCCCCAGTGCTGTCGGCGAGGGTGCGGAGCCCGGGAGCGGTCATACTGGGACGCGGGCGACGCACCGCTCCGACGACGAGACCGACGAGCCACCCCGGAGGGAGCAGGGATGAGGATCCTCATCGCCGAGGACGAGGCGCGGATCGCGCGCTTCATGGAGCGGGGCCTGAAGGCCAACGGCTACGCGACCACCGTGGTGGAGGACGGCATCGCCGCGCTCGACCTCGCCTCCGGCGGGGAGTTCGACCTGCTGATCCTCGACGTGGGCCTGCCGCGCATGGACGGCTTCCAGGTGCTGAAGGCGGCGCGCGGCATGGACGTGCAGATCCCGATCCTGATGGTCACCGCCCGCACCGGCGTGGAGGACACGGTGCAGGGGCTCGAGAGCGGCGCGAACGACTACATCGCCAAGCCCTTCCGCTTCGAGGAGCCGCTGGCGCGGGTGAAGCCGCGGGCCCGGGAGGCGACCGCCGGCGCCGGCGCCGTCAGCGCCGATGTGCTCACCCTCGGGGACCTGTCCCTGGACCTGCGCGACCGTATCGCCGAGTGCACCGTCGACGGCGCCCCGCGCGAGGTGGAGCTGTCCTCGCGCGAGTTCACCATGGCGCGCGTGTTCCTGGAGAATCCGGGCCAGGTCCTCACCCGCGACCTGCTGCTGTCGAAGGTGTGGGGCTACGACTATGACGGCGCCTCGAACGTGGTGGACGTGTACGTCGGCTACCTGCGCGGCAAGCTCGGCGCGCCCCGCCTGGTGACCGTGCGCGGGGCGGGCTACAAGATGGTCGACCCCACCGCCTGAGCGCCCCCGCCGGTCGCGCCTTCGCGGGTCGAGGCTTCGTCGGCCGCACCCGCTCTCCGGCCGGGTCCGCGGTCCGGCCGCGCGTCTCACCGGCCGCCCCTCTCGAGGCCGCGTCGCCGCAGGCCACGGCCCGCGACGCCGGTTCATGAGAGTCCTCTCATCGATCCTTCACAGGCGTCTCATCGCGCGCTGGGAGCCTCGCCGACATGAAGGCTCTTCGCACCACCGGGATCATCGTGTCCGTCGCACTCGCCGCGGCCGCGCTCGCCGTGCGCCCTCGGTCGAGGAGGAGGCCCCGCAGGAGCGGGCCGGGATCACGATCGGCGACGCCTCCGATGCCGGCGGCGACGCCCGCGCCGGTGGGGTCGCCGGCGGGGAGGACCCCGGCTCCGCCGACGGGACCGACCCGGCGGCCGCGGGCGCGGATCCGTCGGCCGACGGCTCCGCCGTGGCGGCCGCCCCGCCCGGCCGCGACCGAGCGACCGGTGCGCGGGATCCACTCCGACACCGGCGTCGGTGCGATCGAGGCCGAGCCCTCGCCCGAACCCGAGCCCGAGCCGGCCCCTGCCCCTGCGCCCGCCGCCCCGGCCGAGCAGCAGCCCTCGACCGGCGGCTCCTCCTCCGAGGGCTCCTCCTCCGGTGGATCCTCTGGCGGGTCCTCCTCCGGAGGCTCTTCGTCCGGCGGCTCTTCCTCGGAGGGCTCGAGGCCCGCGCCCGCGAAGCCCGCACCGGCGCCTCCGCGGCGTCCCTCCGGCGTCTGCGAATGGGACGACGGCGAGCTCGAGTGCGACGACGACGATGATGACGATGACGACGATGATGACGATGACGACTGAGCCGGCACGACGCCGCCCTTCGGCCGACAACTGAGCCGGCCCCGCAGGCATCGTTTCCGCACAGACAGAGCCCGGAGCACAGACAGAGCCCGGACGGCAATGGCTCCGTCCGGGCTCATTCTCTCCGACTCCCCGGCACCCCGCCTGTGCGGGATGCCGGGGAGGCCTCAGTCCTCGTCCTCGCCGTCGGCGTGGCCGCCCACTGGCTCCCGCCGCGGCATCGTCCCGGCCTGCAGGGCGTGCGGCCGGTGCTCGCGCGCGCCCAGCCAGCGCGCGAGCCTCCCGGAGCCGGCCATCACCACCACGCCCGGATAGGAGCTCAGCACCCGGTCCAGCATGCGCCGGCCGTCGTCGTCGAGGTCGCCCTCGAGGCCGTCGATCAGCAGCAGCGGCGGGGTGCCGTACATCGCGCGGGCGAGTGCGAGTCGGGCCCGGTCCGAGCGGTCCAGCGGCTCCCCGCCGCGGCGCGCGGGGTGCGACCCCCGCGGGGGAGGGAGTCGACGTCAAGCCCCACCAGGTCGAGGATCTCCTGGTCGTGGGCGGCGTCGAGGTCGGGGCGGCGGTAGCGCGGCGCCCGCCCCACGGTCCCGCGCTCGAACACGGTGCCGGCGGCGGCATGGCCCACCAGGCGCCGCACCCGCTTCGGGCCGAGCGTGCGCAGGTTCTGCCCGTCGACCCACACCGAGTCCGGTGCGGCGAGCTCGGGGCCGGGGGAGAGCTCCAGCACCCGGCGCAGCGGCTCCTGCGGGGCGCGCGGATCCTCGGAGACCAGGCGCACCCGGTCCCGGAGCCCGGCCACCAGCGGTGCATCGCCCGCAGTGAGACCGGGCGGCTGCAGGTGCACCGATGCGGACCCGTCGGCCACCGCGTTCGGGGCCTCGACCTGGGCGGAGAGCCGGCGGCGCTCCTCGGCGCGCGGCGGCGGCCGCTCGGCCCCGGCCAGTGCCGGGCCCAGCACCATCCGGGCCGCGAGGAGGGTCTGTCGGTACTCGACGATCCGCCCGATCTCCAGCACCGGCGAGGAGGCGATCCCGGCCACGGCCATCGCCGCCATGGTCACGCCCGGGGACTGGCCCAGGTAGATCCCGGTCGCAGCCACCAGCAGTGTGGTCAGGGTCGAGGCGACCACGCCGCCGGCGCGGAGGGTGCCGACGGTCTCGGCCCGGTCCACCGCGATCTCCACCAGGTTCCCCGAGGCCTCGCGCAGGTTGCGCGGCTCCCGCTTCGACCCGCCCGCGGCGAGGATCCCCTCGGAGGCGGTGACGGTGTCGGCGATGCGGGAGGCGAGACGGCCGCGGGTGCGGCGCATGCGCCGGGTCTTGATCAGCGCGGTCCGCGCCCACACCAGCAGGCACAGCCCCAGCACGACCAGCGGCACCGCCATCGCGAGGGCGAGCGGCGGATGCAAGACGACGAGGGTTCCCAGACTGCCCAGGATCAGCGGCACCCCGACGGTCAGCGGGGCGATGCCCTGGGAGACCCAGTTGCGCACCCCGGAGAGGTCGTTGGTGGTGCGGGCGACGGTCACGCCGAGCGAGGCCGAGTGCCCGGGGGTGAGCGCATCGCCCAGCAGGGTCAGGCGCGGCTGGTGGACGTAGTCCTGGCCGAGCTTCTCGGCGAGCACGCGCTGGTGCACGGTCAGCGCCCCGATCGCCAGCGCGGTCAGCACCAGCAGCAGCAGGGCCCGCAGCAGGATCGGGGACATGCCCGCGGGGGCGCTCTGCAGGGTCACCAGCGCCCAGGCGGACAGCGCGCCGAGCGCCGCCTGCCCGAGGCCCAGAGCCACCAGCCCGGTCAGCCACAGCCGACGCCGTCCCCTCATCAGCGGGGGCAGCGGTGGAGGGTTCTTCAGCGACCCGTTCGCCTGCGGCTCCGGCTCGCGCTGACGACGCATCGCCCCGCCTTCCGGTCGGCTCGCCGCACGGTCACGACGCATCGGCGATGCGCTCCTCCAGCAGGTCCTCGACCAGCCCGTGGGCCACCTCCGCCTCGGTGAGGTCGAAGGTGGAGACCACGGGCACATCCAGGGCGCGGCGCGCCTCCGCGGTCGCCAGCGGCGAGCTGGTCACCACGCCGGAGACGACCGACGGCGCCCGACCGAGGTCTGCGAGCGCGGTGACGCCGCCGACGGCGCCCAGGGCGTCGCCGGCCGCGAACACGACCCGGTCCACGACCCCTCCGACCTCGGCATCGGCGAGCAGGCGCGCGGTCTCGCCCTGGTACACGCCGTCGGCGATCTCCAGCGACACCACGTCGGGACGGGCGGCGCCGCCGGCGAGCTCGTCGGCCATCGACAGGAACAGGTCCCGCACCTCCTCGACGTCGACCTGGAAGGTGGAGGAGTAGCCGAAGTCGGTGAAGTCCAGGACGCGGTGCGCGCCCGCGTCGAGGAAGAGGCCCACGTCGTTGCCCGCGCCGGTGCCGGTCACCTTCCCTGCGGCGACGCGCAGACCTGCCGCGGCGAGGCCGTGCGCGAGATGGGCCAGCACCGTCGACTTCCCGGAGTTCATCGAGGTGCCGAGCACGGCGATGACGGGGGCGTGATGGGCGGGGCGGTCGGTGCGTGCGGTGATCGAGCGCAGCACCTGGTGGGCGGCGGTGCGGGCGAGGGTGAGCGGGCCGTGCTCGTCGCGGATCACACCGATCGGCTCGATCTCGGTGGGGGAGCCGACGCCGGAGGCCGCTCGAGCACGCGGGAGGCGAGACCGCCGGCGGCCGCGAGATGGGCGGGACCGAGGTCGCCGGGGATCATCGCGAGGAACTGGTCGGCGGCGTAGCGGTCGCCGTAGGCGACGACGATCTCGTCGCCGGGAAAGAGGATCTGGCGGCGGGAGACGGGGCTCTCCAGGCGCTTGTGATGGCCGACCTTCGTCACCTCGGCGAGGAGCACCTCGCCGGGCCGCGGGACGTGCTCGCCGGTGATCAGCTCGACCTCGCGGGCGCGGCGCAGGTGCGCGCCGACGGTGCGGGTGGAGAAGGAGTGCTTGGCGCGCTCGACGCGGGAGCGCACGTCCTGCGGCGCCCTCGCGGAGCTCGTGGCGGTGAGCGGCGCGGCGGTGGTCTCGGGGTGCAGGATCGTCATCTCGGGGCTCCTCGGTGGGTGGGTCCGTGGCGGACCCTGGGGCGGGTCTGCCGTACGAGGAGCAGTGAACCGACGTCGGATGAAGCGCCGATGAAGCGATGATGAGACGGATCTCAGGAAAGAATCTGCAGGTCAGGCAGGTACACCGAGGCGCGCGAAGGCGTTGCGGAAGATCGTCAGCCCGTCCAGGCCGTGCATCTTCTGGACCCGCTTGTCGAGCTTGTCCAGCTCGTCGCCCTGATGGGCGAAGAGGTGGTTCATGACGTGGCGCACCTCGGACTCGTCCATCATCCCGCGCCCACCGGCTTCCACACCTTCGACATCACCAGGCGCACCAGCTTCGGCGCGCGCTCGGAGGCCTCGAGGTACCTCCGCGCCGAGGTCGTGTAGTAGGCGACGTGCCGCGTCTCCCTGCTGCGCGATCCGCTTGAGCAGCGGAGTCATCACCGGGTGGTCGACCATGGCGGAGAGCCGACGGTAGGCGGCCACGGCGGAGAGCTCGTTGGCCGCGCCCCAGGTCATGTGCACCGCGAGGAAGTCCTTGCCCACCAGGTTCGACAGCGAGGACTGCTTCATCGGACCGAGCGCGGCACGCCAGCCGAGCTTGACGCGCTTGGCCTTGACCTCGTCGTAGTCCACGACGATCCCGTGCCGGCCGAGCACCCGGGCGAGGGCCTCGCCGTGCCAGTACTCCTCGCGGTTCCACACGGTCATGAAGCCGCCGGCCTCCTCCTCGCGGTGCGAGGGGGTCACCAGCAGATCGCGCAGGAAGCAGGAGGTGTGGTACTCGACGTCGCACATGTAGCGCAGGGAGCGCAGGGTCTGCGCGTCCAGCGGTCGCTCGTCGAAGAGGTCGAAGTCGAGATCCGCGTACTTGACGGGCAGCGAGGTCTCGGCGAAATGATCGATGTCGAAGGCCATGTCACGCTCCGGAACGGGGCAGGGAGAGCAGGTGGGCGTCGGGGAGGTCCGGGCCGGGCAGCGACCGGGTGATCTCCCGTCGGGCGCGGTGGAGGCCGGCGCGGTCGCGGGGATCCGCGCCCAGCACCTGCAGCGCTGCGTCGAGGTCGGGGTCGGGGACGCCGCCGCCGTGCGCGGGGAGCCCAGGCTCAGCACGAGCCGTGCGACGACGGCCTCCTTGCGCGAGCGGGTGATGCGGCCGATGGCCTCCTGGGTGAAGAAGTCGACCGCCGCCTCCTGGCGGGCGCGCACGGTGCGGACCACGCGCTCGGCCTCGCCGCCCAGGCGCCGTGCGATCGCGTCGAGGCCCGCCACGAGCGAGGCCTCCTGGATCGCCATGCGGGCCATGTGGCCGGCGGCGACGGGCTCCCCGGCCGCGGCGTTCCACAGCGGGGTCAGCAGCGGCTGGACGCGGTCCACGTGGAGGCGGTGCGAAGACGGCAAGGCGGCTCGGCCGACGGGACGGGGCGGGGCGCTCGACGGGATGGTCGCCGGTGAGCAGATCGCGCGCCGCACGGGCCTGCCAGTGGCGGTCCACCAGCCAGGTCGCGAGGAAGGCGGTGATCCGGGCCTCGTTCGCGGTCACGGTCGAGAGCATCGTCCGCGCCTCGGCGAGCCCGGAGGACTCCATGCGCTGCAGCACGCCGAGGGCGAGGCGCTCCTGGTCGCGCAGCGGCTCCTGGGAGGCGAGGAGCTCGGTGTCGACGGCGATCCGGCGGGTGCCGCGCCTGGTGTACGCCTCGACGTCGAAGTCGGTGCGCGCAGACGGGGGTGATCGTCTTGTCGAAGTGGAGATGGCCGGCGTAGCGGCCGGTGGTCGGCATCGACGCGTGCGGATCCGGGGTTCCGACGGGGCCCGGGGATGCGGCGGACTCGGGGAGGGAGCCCCTGCGCTCCGTGCCCTCGTGGTCCGGTCCCTGTCGTCGTCGGCATGAGCCGACGGGTCCGCGGTGAGGTCGACGGTCACCTTCCACCTCTCTCTCAGGATCGGGTCGGCGGGCGGCGCGGGACGTCGCACCGCGGCGGCGCGACCGGGAACAGTGTACGGAGAAGCCCTGGAGGATGCCCGAGCGCGAGGGCAGGCCGGGCGATGCCCGGCTTGGTAGGTTTCGTCGTGTGATGACCTCAGGTGCCGCCTCGCCGCCGGTGCCGGGCGACGACCGCGCCGGGCGGGACCTGCCCGGACCCGAGGCGCGCGCATCGCGCCGCACCCCGCCGAGCTCCCGCTCGCCCGCCCCCGGGACGTGGCGCAGGCGGCCGCCCGGGTGAGCGATCTCATCTCGGCCGGACGCCTCCAGGAGGCGCGCCGCCTCGCCGCGGAGTTCCGACGCCGCACCGCCCTCCCCGCGGACCGCGCCGCGCCGCTGCGGGCGGCGGCGCGCGGCGCGCCGCGGAGCGGGGACGCCGCGCAGGCCGAGAGCGACTCCGCGGACCTCGTCTCCCCTGTCGCACCGCAGCGGACGCACCGAGCAGGCCGCGGCCGTGGTGCAGGTCCTGCTCGAGCGCGGCCCGCTCGCCGAGGCGCCCGACCGGACGGGCACCGGGGGCCGGGGTCGACGCCGCGGCGAGGCCCTCCGCGCCTCCGCACCGATGCTCGCCGTCGTGCGCGCCCTCGAGGCCAGCTCCCTGCCCGGTCCGGACGGGGGGCGGGGCGGCACCGTCGACCCGCGCCGCGCCGTGGCCCGGTTCCGTGCCGCGCTCGCCGCCCTTCCCGAGGTGCGCGAGGCGCCGCTCGAGGACCCCGAGCGCGAGCCGCGGCTCCGGCTCGCGCAGGCCCTCGAGGCCGTCGGGGACGTCGACGGGGCCGTGAGCCTCGCCCTCGACGTGCTCGAGCTGACCGCGCAGCAGGCGACGGAGCGCGGCGAGGCCCCCGCGGACCCCTGGCGCCTGGAGACCGGGGCCCACGCCCTCCTCGCCCGCTTGCTCCGGCAGGAGCGGCCCGTCGTCGCCGCGCACCACGCCCTCGAGGCGCTCGGCGGGCTCGCCGACGTGGACGACCCCCGCTGCGGATCGGGCTGATCACCTCCCTGCCGCAGGCGCTGATGGCGGCCGGCGCGACGGATCTCGCGGGCTTCACCGCAGGGCGCCTGCTGTCCCTCCAGCGCACCCTCGAGCAGGACCGGTCGCGGATCGCCCCGCTCCTGGCCGTCACCGCCCAGCGCCTCCAGGCCGAGCGGCTGGACGCGCTGTGGGTGCCGCTCGAACAGGCCCGCGCCCTCGCTCGCGAGCACCGTGACCACCGCTCCCTGCTCGAGGCGGCACGGCTGGCCGCGAGCCTCCACGAGCGCGCCGGCGACCACGCGGCCTCCCTCGGGGAGGCGCAGCGCCTGGCCGCGGCGGCGCGCTGGCTCGTCGACGACCTCGACACCCCGCGCGAGGAGCGCTCCGAGAGGCGCGCACCGAGCTCAGCGCGAACGCCCTGGCGATGCGGCGGGCGCTGGACCTGGGGCGCTCCGGGGCGGTGCACGTCGCCGCCCGCGAGATCGAGCGCCGCACCCGCCCCGACTCCGGCTGGGACCTGCCGCCCGAGCCGCTGTGGGACCACCTGGTCGATGCCCGGATGGGGGTGCTGATCGTCGCCGGCGATGCGCTCGCCCGCGGGGAGCAGGGGACCGACCAGGCCGGCTACGAGGCCCGCCGCCGCGAGGTGCTCGAGGCGATCGGACAGATGCCCGAGGGGCACGACGCGCGCGCCCGCTACTGGGCGGCCTATCTCGACGACCGCCACGCCGACCTGCTCGCCCGGCGCGGCGAGACCGCGGCCGCGCGCCGCGCCGCCCGCCGGGCCCGCTCCGCCTACGAGGCGCTGGGCCGCGACGAGGACGCCGCCCGGGTCGCGAGGCTCGTGACGGAGCTGGAGGCGGCGCGCGAGGCCGAGGGCGGAGCCGAGCGGACCGGGCACGGGGCAGGGCACGGAGCCGGGCGCGCCGCCGACGTGCGATCCGGGCGCGACTTCGAGGACGACGGCGACGAGCGGGCGGAGAGCGCCTGAGCGCTCAGCTCCCGTCGGCCTCCCGCATCGTCTCCTCGAGCACTGCGATCACGGCCCGCGGATCCGTCGCCGGATTCACGAAGGCGAGGCGCGGCGCGATCTCGCCCCGGAACGCGGTGGGCACGCACAGCATCGTCCCGTCCTTCGCCAGGCGCTGCGACCAGAGGCGATAGGCGGCAGGCGTCCAGCCCGGCCGACGGAACACCACCACCGACAGCTCCGGCTCCATGAGCGGCTCGAGGTGCTCGCTCGCACGGATCGCGTCGGCGACGGTGCGGGCGGAGTCCAGGCAGCGGTCCACCGCCGCGGCATAGGCGGCGGTGCCGTGGGTGGCCAGCGAGTACCACAGCGGCAGGCCGCGGGTGCGGCGGGAGAGGTGGGCGGCGAGGTCAGAGGGGTTGGACTCACCGCGGTCGATCGAATCGAGATAGGCGGCGTGCTGGGAGTGCGCGGCCGCCGCCGGGCGCGCATCCCGGTACAGCAGCGCGCAGCAGTCGTAGGGGGCGAACAGCCACTTGTGCGGGTCGACGATGAAGGAGTCGGCCTGCTCGATGCCCGCGAAGCGCGCCCGGGCGCTCGGCGAGGCCAGCGCCGCGCCGCCGTAGGCGCCGTCCACGTGCACCCAGGCGCCGTGGCGGTGCGCGGTCTCGACCACGGAGGCGAGGTCGTCGACGATCCCGGCGTTCGTGGTGCCGCCCGAGGCGACCACCGCGCAGATCCGCGGATCCTCCGCCAGCGACGGCTCGAGCGCGGCGCCGGTGAGATGGCCGCGGTCGTCCACCGGTACGCTCACCACGTCCATGTCCAGCAGGCGCGCGGCCGAGGCGACCGAGGAGTGGGCGGTCGAGGCGCAGGCCAGCGCCCAGCCGCCGTCTGGGCGTCGGCCCCGCTCGCGCGGCCGCGTGGTCGCGCGCGGTGGCGAGCGCCGAGAGGTTCCCCTGGGTGCCGCCGGAGACGAACACCCCGGCGGCGTCCGCCGGCCAGCCCAGCAGGTCCGCGAGCCAGCGCAAGACCTGGTTCTCGGCGAAGATCGCGCCGGCGCCGTTCTCCCAGATCCCGCCGAACACGTTCGCGGCGGAGACGACGGTGTCGAAGGCGACCGCGGCCCGCGTCGGCGCGGCGGGGATGTAAGCGAGGTTCATCGGGTCCTCGCTCGAGCGGGTCGCCGGCGGCGAGCACCTGGTCGAACAGCTCCATCGCGCGGGCGGCGCCGATGCCGTCCTCGGTGATGGTCGCGCCCACCTCGGCCTGCGGCTCCTCGGCGGCGCGGGCGGTGGTCTTGGGGTCGGTGGCGACGGTGGTGTGCGCGGCCGCCCAGCGCAGAGCGAGGCTCACGGCCTCCCGTTCGTCGCCCCAGACCTCCGAAGGCTCGCGGTGGGCGCGCAGCGCGTCCGCGGCGCGGGAGAAGGCGGAGTCCTCCGCGGTCGGGGCCGTGCTCTGCGGTGCCGGTGCGTCGGGAGCGGGGAGGGGGTGAGGGGTCGCGCGGGGTCCGGGATCACGTCCAGCATCGTCGCACGCGCGCGGCCGACGGGTGGCCCGGGCGGGGCGACCCGCCTGCGCGGTCCTGACAGGGACGTCCGCCTGGCGTAGCGTGGAGGCACCGGCCGAAAGGGGGCCCTGCCATGACGATCGGAGCCGACGGCCTCCCCGAGGAGCACGCGCATGGGCCCGGGGAGACGATCGCCGTGAGGGACAACGCCCGGGCCGGACGCTATGAGGCGGTGCGCGGCGGCGAGGTGGTCGGGATCATGATCTACGAGCGCACAAGGCGCCGGATCGAGCTGATCCACACCGTCACCGACCCCGAGCACCGCGGCGAGGGCGTCACCTCCGTGCTCGTGCGCACCGTGCTCGCCGAGGCGCGGGCCGCCGCCCTTCCCGTGCTGGTGATCTGCCCCTTCCTCGAGAGCTGGCTGCAGCGCCATCCCGATCAGGCCGTCGGCGTCATCGCCGAGGACTGAACACCGCACGGCCGCGCCCCACCTGTGCCGCGTCTCCCCGGGCCGGCTCCTGCGCCCGCTCGGATCCCGCTCGGACCTGCCCCGTTCGCCTTCGCACGGACCTGTTCCGCCGGCTCTCGCCTGGCCCCGCTCCTGCTCGCCCGGCCCAGCGCGGCTCTCGTCTGGCCCTGCTCTCGCCCGGCCCTGCTCTCGCCTGGCCCAACCCCTTCCGGCCCTGCTCTCGCCCCGCCGCGGGGGCCCTGGTCGAGTAGTGGCGTATGGCGTACCTGTATGCCTATATAGCCGTAGTGGCACGCCATGCGCCGTGACCTGACCACGCCGCAGGCCCTCCGGCCCTCAGGCCCGCAGGCATCCTGATGTGCCGGACCCGGGTCCTGGTCCTGGAGCGGAGCCCGCCCCTCGCTGCGGCCATCCTCGGCGATCGGCGGACCGAGGGGCGCGCCGACGGGTACCGTCGGACCATGGACGCCATCGACCTGCTCCGCGACCTCGCCTCCCGCCCCCGTCACGTGGCCGACTCGCTGCGCGGCCGACTGGGGCCCCTGGAGCTCGCCGCCCACCCCGGCGGGCACCCCAACTCGATCGCCTGGGTCGCTGTGGCACACCGGGCGCGAGATCGATGTCCAGCTCGCCGCGCTCACTGGCCAGGAGGAGGTGTGGGCCAGGGGCGACTTCGGCGAGCGCCTCGGGCTCGGCGCGGAGGGGGACGCCGTCGGCTACGGCCACAGCCCCGAGCAGGCCCGCGCGATCGAGGTCCAGGACGGCGAAGGGTCGCTGGACTACGTCCTCGCCTGCTTCGATGCGCTGGAGTACTACCTCGACGAGCTCGCCGCCTTCGACCTCGGCGACATCGTCGACGAGGCCTGGGACCCGCCCGTCTCCCGCGGCGCCCGCCTGGTGAGCATCGTCGACGACGCGATCCAGCACCTCGCCCAGGCCTCCTACGTGCTCGGGATGCCCCAGCGCGGCTGAGCCCGAGCCGAATGCACCGTGCCCGGCACCGCCCCCATCGGGGGCCGGTGCCGGGCACAGGTGATGGCGGCCGGAGACGCCGGAGCGGGACCCTCCCGGGTCAGGCCGCGGCGGCGGCGGCAGAGGAGGCGCGGTCGCGGGAGCCGCGTCGGCCGCGCAGCAGGGCGTCGAGCGAGAAGCGCCCCGCCCCGACCGCGGCGATCGCGAGCGCACCGGCGCCGAGCGCGCCGACCAGCTCCCAGCCGCCGGCGTCGATGAAGACGCCCTGGGGAAGGTGCACGAGGAGCGCGGCGACGAGCATGTCGATCGCGAGGAGCAGGCCGACGATGCCGGTGAAGGCGCCGGCGATCAGCGCGATGCCGCCGACGAGCTCGACGATCGCGACGACGGGAGCGGCGATCTCGGGGGCTGGCACCCCCATGCCGCGGAAGCTCTCGGTCGCTCCGGCGAGGCCGAAGGTGACGAGCTTCTGGTAGCCGTGCGCGGCGAAGATCGCGCCGAGCAGGATGCGGGCCACGAGCAGGCCGAGGTCAGAGGCCATTCCGGTGCGGGACGAGGCGGCCATGGGGGTCCTTCCGTCGGGGGAGAGTGCCCGGCGAACGTAGAGGAGGAGAAACATTGACTTCAAGGTTTGAGTGAATAGGTGAGGGATGCGCCTCATCCGGCCCGCCGACGGCTCGGGTCGCGCTGTGCCGTGGGTCGCTCTGTGCCGTAGGTCGCTCGGCGCTGTCGACCGCTCGGCGCCGTCGGCCGCGACGGCTCGTCGGCCGGGCCGGAGGCGTCGGCCCGTGCGACCTCTCCTCCCCAGCACCGACCTCTCCACCGACGGAAGGATCACGTCCCGTCCGTCCGTCGGACTTCCTAGACTGGCTCGGTGACATCCACCGAAGCCTTCGAAGCCGGATCCGACCGCGCGCTGGAGCGCACCCCGCCCCAGGACCTCGCCGCCGAGCGTGGCGTGCTGGGCGGCATGATGCTGTCCAAGGACGCGATCGCCGACGTCGTCGAGACCGTGCGCGGCAACGACTTCTACCGCCCCGCGCACGAGATGATCTACGAGGCGATCATCGACCTGTACGGCCGCGGCGAGCCCGCCGACCTGGTCACCGTCTCCGACGAGCTCTCCAAGCGCGGCGAGTCGCAGCGCGTGGGCGGTGGCGCCTATCTCGCGGACCTCATCGACATGGTCCCCACCGCCGCGAACGCCGGCTACTACGCCGAGATCGTGGTCGAGCGCGCCCAGCTGCGACGCCTCGTCGAGGCCGGCACCCGCATCGTCCAGCTCGGCTACGCGGCCGACGGCGGCGAGGTCGACGAGGTCATCAACGAGGCGCAGGCCCAGATCTACGCGGTCACCGAGCGCGGCCAGAGCGACGACTTCCTGCCGCTGGGCGAAGTGATCGACGAGACCCTCAACGCGATCGAGGCGACCCAGAACCGCGGCGGCCAGGTCACCGGCGTGCCCACCGGCTTCGCCGAGCTCGACGAGCTCACCCAGGGCCTCCACGGCGGACAGATGATCATCTTCGCGGGCCGCCCCGCCATGGGCAAGACGACCCTCGGCATGGACGTCTTGCGCTCCGCCTCGATCCACAACGGCCAGACGTCGGTCATCTTCTCCCTGGAGATGGACAAGACCGAGATCACGATGCGTCTGCTCTCGGCCGAGTCGCAGGTGCCGATGAACCGCATGCGCGACGGCTCGATGGACGACCGGGACTGGCAGTCCATGGCCCGCGCCATGAGCCGGATCGCCGATGCGCCGCTGTTCATGGACGACTCCGCGAACATGTCGCTGATGGAGATCCGCGCCAAGTGCCGGCGCCTGAAGCAGAAGCACGACCTCCGTCTCGTGGTCATCGACTACCTGCAGCTGATGAGCTCGGGCAAGAAGGTCGAGTCCCGTCAGCAGGAGGTCTCGGAGTTCTCCCGAGCACTGAAGCCGCTGGCCAAGGAGATCGACTGCCCCGTCATCGCGATCTCGCAGCTGAACCGAGGCAGCGAGCAGCCGCACCGACAAGACCCCGATGATGTCGGACCTGCGAGAGTCCGGGTCGATCGAGCAGGACGCCGACGTCATCCTCCTGATCCACCGCGAGGACTACTACGAGAAGGAGTCCGCCCGCGCCGGCGAGGCGGACCTGATCGTGGCCAAGCACCGTAACGGCGCGACCAAGACGATCCCCGTCGCCTTCGAGGGCCACTACTCGCGGTTCAAGGACATGGCGCACTCCGGCGGCTTCAGCGGCTGACCCGCGGCGCCGACGGTGTCGCAGCGACGACGGGACCGCGGCGCTGCGAACGCGGCCGCGCCGGTCCTGCCACTGCGGAGATTGTGCCCCTCGGCTCAGGCGAACGATCGGTCGGTGTCCAGCGGAACCGGTGGCCGAGCCCCGGTCGGCCGGTACGGTGGAACCCCGACCTGATCCGGAGGCGCCCGATGGGCCATCCAGTGCACCTCGTCATCGATGGTCAGCCGCATGACCTGACCGTCGACCCGCGCACCACCCTGCTCGACGCGCCGCGGGACCACCTGGGGAACATGTCCCCGAAGAAGGGCTGCGACCACGGCCAGTGCGGTGCCTGCACCGTGCTGGTCGACGGGCGGCGGCTGAACTCCTGCCTGCTGCTGGCCGTGTCCCTCGACGGAGCGGAGGTGCTCACCTCGAACGGCCTCGCCCCCGACGGCGAGCTCTCCGCCCTGCACACCGCCTTCCTCGAGCAGGACGCCTTCCAGTGCGGCTACTGCACCCCCGGGCAGATCTGCTCCGCGACCGGCGTGCTCCGCGAGGCGGCCGACGGTCACCCCAGCGTGGTCACCGACGACCACGGCCACGACCACCCGATCGAGCTCACCGAGGACGAGATCCGCGAGCGGATGAGCGGGAACCTGTGCCGCTGCGGCGCCTACGTCAACATCGTCGCTGCCGTCCAGCAGGCGGCCGGGGCGAGCACCGCGAGCGAGGGGACGGACTGATGAGACCCTTCGACTATGTACGCGCGGACGACCCCGCCGGCGCCGTCGCCGCGGTCGCCGAACGGCCCGGCGCGACCTACCTCGCCGGCGGCACCAACCTCGTCGACCACCTCAAGCTCGGCATCACCGCCCCCGATCTGCTGGTCGACCTCGGCCGTCTCGACCTCGCGGACATCGAGGAGTCGCCGGACGGCGGCCTGCGCGTCGGCGCCATGGTCCGCAACAGCGATCTCGCCGCCGATCCGCGCGTGCGCCGCGACCACCCGTTGCTCTCCCGCGCCCTCCTCTCCGGCGCCTCGGGCCAGCGCGCAACGCCGCCACCACCGGCGGGAACCTGCTGCGCGCACCCGCTGCGTCTACTTCCAGGACCCCACCACCCCCTGCAACAAGCGCGCCCCGGGCGCTGGCCGCTCGGCGCTCGGGGGCTACACCCGCTACCACGCGATCCTCGGCGCCTCCGATGCGTGCATCGCCACCCACCCCTCCGACATGGCCGTGGCGCTGGCCGCCCTGGACGCCATCGTGGTGGTGCTCGGCGCCGCGGGCGAGAAGCGGATACCGGTCGCGCAGCTGCACCGCCTGCCAGGGGACGAGCCCGAGCGCGACACGGTCCTCGAGCACGGCGACCTGATCACCGCCGTCGAGTCGCCCCCGCCCGGCCGCGCGACCCGCACCCGTTCCACGTATCGCAAGATCCGCGACCGCGCCTCCTTCGCCTTCGCCCTGGTCTCGGTCGCCGCAGTGCTCGAGCTCGACGTCGAGGCGACGCGACCCACGATCCTCTCCGCGAGGATCGCCCTCGGAGGCGTCGCCCACGCCCCTTGGCGCGCCCGCCGCGCCGAGCGACTCCTCGCCGGCGCCCTCGCCACCCGCGAGAGCTTCCGCCGGGCCGCGGCGGCCGAGCTCGAGCAGGCCCGGCCCGTCGCGGGCAACGAGTTCAAGGTGACGATGGCCCAGGGCGTGATGGTGAGCGTGCTCGCCGAGCTCGCCGGCCTGGGCGAGGAGAATGAGGAGCCCCATGATGAGTGACCTCCTGCGCGCCTCCTCGATCGGCACCCCGCGGGTGCGTCTGGACGGGCCCGACAAGGTGCGCGGCCTCGCCCCCTACGCCTACGAGCACCCGGTCGAGGATCCGCTCCATCTCTTCCCTCTGTGCTCGACGATCGCGCTAGGCCGCGTCACCGCCATCGACGCCACGGCCGCGCTCGCGCTCGACGGGGTGGTGCGCGTGATCACCCACGAGAACGCCCTCCGGCTCGCCGACACCGAGGACGGCGAGCTGGCGATCCTCCAGGACGACCGGATCGGCTTCCGCGGCCAGTACCTCGGCGCCGTCCTGGCCGAGACCCCGGAGACGGCCCGCCAGGCCGCCGACCTCGTCGTGGTCACCACCGAGGCCGCACCGCACGATGCCGTCTTCCTCCCGGACCACCCCGCTGTGCGCGAACCCGAGGGCGGCGGTGACGACATCGACGCCGGTGACCTCGAGGCCGCGCTCGCCGCCGCGGAGATCGTGGTGGACCAGCGGTACTCCACCCCTCTCGAGCACAACAACCCGATGGAGCCGCACACCACCATCGCCCGCTGGGACGGCGAGCGGCTCACGCTGTGGACCTCGACCCAGGGCGTGCACCCCGCGAGGCAGACCCTCGCCCCGATGCTGGGCATCGACTCCGAGCAGTTGCGGATCATCAGCCCGCACGTCGGCGGCGGCTTCGGCTCCAAGGGCCTGCCCCATGCGGACATGATGCTCACGGCGCTGGCCGCGCACGCCGTGCCCGGCCGCGCCGTGAAGCACGCCGTCACCCGCCAGCAGATGTTCGCGCTGACCGGGTACCGGCCCGCCACCTCCCAGCACCTCCGGATCGGGGCCCGGGCCGACGGCACGATCACTGCCTTCGGGCTCGAGGCGGTCTCCAGCTCCTCGCACACCAAGGAGTTCCCCGAGATGGCGATCAAGCCCTCCCGGCAGATGTACGTCGGCGAGCACCGTCGCATCACCCAGCGCGTGCTCCCGCTGGACATCGCCGTCCCCTCCTGGATGCGCGCCCCCGGCGAGGCACCGGGGATGGTGGGCCCGGAGATCATGATGGACGAGCTCGCCGAGGCCTGCGGGCTGGACCCGATCGAGCCGCGGGTGCGCAACGAGCCGGAGCGTGACCCCGACACCGGGATGCCCTTCAACCGACGCCGGCTGATCGACTGCCTACGCGAGGGCGCCGCCCGCTTCGGCTGGGCCGACCGCGACCCGCGGCCCCGCGCACGCCGGGAGGGCGGGTGGCTGATCGGCACCGGTGTCGCCTCGGCGACCTACCCCGCAGCCCCGGCGACCCGGCTCGAAGGCCCGGATCCGTCACGAGGCGGGGGTCTACGAGGTGGGCATCGGCGCCGCCGACCTCGGCACCGGCACCTGGACCGCTCTCACCCAGGTCGCCGCCGACGCTCTCGAGGTCGACCCGGACCGCATCGCGCTGAGGATCGGCGACACGGCGCCGCCGAACGCGACCGTCGCCGGTGGCTCCACCGGGCTCGCCAGCTGGAGCGCGGCCGTGCTGGCCGCCGCGGACGCCTTCCGGCGCGAGCACGGCACCGCCCCGGCCGACGGCGTCGAGGCGATCGGGGAGGCGGCAGAGAACCCGGCCGAGAAGCAGTTCGCCATGCACTCCTACGGCGCCCAGTTCGCCCAGGTCCGCGTCCAGGAGGAGACCGGCGAGATCCGTCTGGACCGCATGCTCGGGGTGTTCTCCGTCGGGCGGATCATCAACCCCCGCACCGCCCGCTCCCAGCTCCTCGGCGGGATGACCATGGGGGTGGGGATGGCGCCGCACGAGAAGGGCGAGCTCGACCCCCGCTTCGGACACGTCGTCAACCACGACCTCGCCGACTACCACGTGCCCGTCAACGCGGACATCCGCTCCCTCGAGGCGTACTGGCTGGACGAGGAGGACCCCCAGGCCGGGCCGCTCGGCGCGCGCGGCATCGGCGAGATCGGCATCGTCGGCGCCGCCGCGGCGATCGCCAACGCCGTCCACCACGCCACCGGGGTGAGGGTGCGGGACCTGCCCGTGTTCGGCAGCGACCTCCTGGCACGGTGAGCGCCGCGTCATGCGACGGCGCTCGGCAGGCGGCCGCGCCTCCCGTCGGCCTGATCCTCGCCGCGGGCGCCGGAAGGCGCCTGGGCCGCGGCCCCAAAGCGCTGTTGCTCCTGCGCGGCGCCCCCTGGTCGAGCACGTCGCCCGCGCCCTTCGCGGGGGCGGCGCGCCGAGGTCGTGGTCGTCACCGGCGCGGGCGCCGAGCGGGTGGGCTCCGTCGTGGACGGGTTGCCGTGGGCGCGCACGGAGCAGAACCCGCGCTGGCGCGAGGGGATGGGGACCTCCCTGCGCACCGGCCTGGCCGCGATCGGACCGGGCCGCGACGTGCTGGTCACGCCGGTGGACCGCCCCGGGACGTGCGCGGCGGAGGTGGCCCGGGTACTTGCCGCCCACCGCCCCGGAGGGATCACCGCCGCCGCCCACCGCGAGGCCTCCGGCGGGCTCCGACGAGGCCATCCGGTGCCGCTCGACGCCGCCTGGACCACCGCCGCCGCGGAGGCCGCCCACGCGGACATGGGCGCCCGCGACCTGCTCCGCGCCCGACGGGATCAGGTGCGGCTCGTGGACTGCACGGATCTCGACGACGGTGCGGACCTCGACCTCCCCGAGGACCTGTGGCGGCTGGACCTGCGGGGCTGACCTCTCAGCCGCTCGCAGCGGTGCGCGCATGCAGCGGACCCCTGCCGTCGCGCAGCGGCTCCACGGTGCGGCGCTCGGCCCGCGCGGCCAGGATCTCCGCGAGGATCGCGACCGCCACCTCCGCAGGGCTCCCTGCCCCCACATCGAGGCCGATCGGGGAGCGCGGCCGCGACAGCGCCTCCTCGCCCACCCCGGCCTCCCGCGGCGCCGCGCGTCGATCGCGATCGCTGCGCCGGGACCCCATCGCACCGACGTAGGCGAGGTCCAGCCGCAGAGCGGTGGCGAGCACCGGCACGTCGACCTTCGGATCGTGCGTGAGCACGCAGACCATCTGCGGGCATCGAGGTCACCGCGCTCTGCGGCCGCGGCGAGGAACCGGTGCGGCCAGGCACGCACCACCTCCGCCCCCGGGAACGCCGTGGGATCGGTGAATGCCGGCCGATGGTCGCACAGCGTGATCCGCGGCCCGAGCGGCCGCGCCGCCTCCACCAGCGCCTGCCCGAAGGCGTTCGCCCCGCACACCACCAGGTGCGCGGGCCGGATGCGGGACTCGACGAACAGGTCGATCGTCGAGGCGCCCGCGGGGAGGCGGAGGGTGCCGGTGCGCGCCTCGCGGAGCATGGCGGCGACCTGGGCGCTCCCTGCCTCGAGCGTCTCCGGGGGAGCAGGGTCGTGAGCGCGCTGCGGACCTCCTCGGACCTGTCGCCCGCGAGCAGGACAGCGCGCGGGCCGTCGGCGTCCTCGCCCTCGGACCGGGCCGGGCGCCGTGCGTCGTCGCCCTCGGGTGCGACCGTCCGTGGCGCGTCGCCGTGCGGCGACCGGGTCACGTAGGCGGCGGGGGCGGGGCCGTCGACCGTGCCGAGGGGGCTCTGCGCCCCCGGGGGCGGGGGAGTGAACGGCTGGATCAGCACCTCGAGCGAGCCCCCGCACATCAGCCCGACGGCGAAGGCGTCCTCCTCGCTGAACCCGAAGCTCCGGACGCCGCTCCTCCCGGTCTCGAGCGCCTCGCGGCAGGCATCGAGCACCGCTCCCTCGACGCGACCGCCGGAGAGCGAGCCGTGCAGTGCGCCATCGGCGCCCACCAGCATCGAAGTGCCCACGGGCCGCGGCACGGAGCCCTGGGCGGAGACGATGGTCGCCACGGCGCAGGGGACCGGATCGGAGGGCCGGGCGAGGCGCTCCCGGGCGCGGTCCAGGATGTCGAGCACCTCCTCACCCTACGCGGTGGCCCGGACCAGCACGAGGGTCCCGACCTCTCGGCCGGGTGGCGGGGCGACGCGCACTCTGCCTATGACTGGGATCACACCTGCTACGGTTTGCGGGAGCGCCGGTCCTGCTCCCCGGGCCGGGGCGACGAACAGAACGAAGGAGTTGTGTCCGTGACCACCCCGTCCTCTGCGGCCTCCGGCCCCCGCCCCAGCCGGGCTCCTCGCCGGACCGCGGCCCGGCGTCGCATCCCGGCGCCGCGCCCTCCCCGACCCCAGAACAGTTCCAGGCCGTCCAGAAGTCCGAGGAGTTCGGCCGGTCGCGCTCGAGCTTCCGCAGCTTCGCGATCCCGATGACCGTCGCGTTCCTGGTCTGGTACTTCGCCTACGTCTCGCTGTCCACCTACGCCGAAGGCCTGATGTCCACCCCGGTGCTGGGCAACCTCAACCTCGGCCTGCTGCTGGGCATCAGCCAGTTCCTGATGACATTCCTGATCACCTGGCTGTACATCCGCCACGCGAACCGGAACCTCGACCCGATCGCGGAGAAGCGCGCGATGAGCTGGAGGGGGAGCACTGATGGAATTCGGCAACCCGATCTTCAACATCGCGATCTTCCTCGCCTTCGTGGTGGTGACCCTCGCCGTGGTCATCCGCGTCTCCAAGCAGAACGTCACCGCCGGCGACTTCTACCACGGCGGCCGCGCGTTCTCCGGCCGGCAGAACGGCATCGCCATCGCCGGCGACTACCTCTCGGCCGCCTCCTTCCTCGGCATCGTCGGCGCCGTCGCGCTCTACGGCTACGACGGGTCGCTGTACTCCGTCGGCTTCCTCGTCGCCTGGCTGGTGGCGCTGCTGCTGGTCGCCGAGCCGCCGCGCAACACCGCGAAGTACACGATGGCCGACGTGCTGAGCTTCCGCATGCGCCAGCGCCCCGTGCGCACCGCCGCGGCGACCTCCACCCTCGCCGTCACCTTCTTCTACCTGCTCGCCCAGATGGCGGGCGCCGGCGCGCTCGTCTCGCTGCTGATCGGCATCGAGGGCCGAGTGGGCCAGTCGATCGTGATCGCCGTGGTGGGCGTCGTGATGATCGCCTACGTGCTGATCGGCGGGATGAAGGGCACCACCTGGGTGCAGATCATCAAGGCGGTGTCGCTGGTGACCGCCGTCGGCGTCGCGACGGTGTGGATCCTGGCGCTCAACGGCTTCAACCTCTCCGAGGTGCTCGGCAAGGCCGTCGCGGAGCATCCCGACGGCGCCACCATCCTCGAGCCGATGCACCAGTACGGCACCTCCGGCGCGACCAAGCTCGGCTTCGTCTCCCTCGCGATCGCGCTGGTCTTCGGCGCCGCCGGCCTGCCGCACGTGCTGATGCGCTTCTACACCGTGCCGACGGCGAAGGAGGCCCGTCGCAGCGTGGTCTGGGCGATCGGGCTGATCGGCTTCTTCTACCTGTGCACCATGGTGCTCGGCTTCGCCGCCGCGTACATGGTGGGCGTGGACGTGATCGGCACCCTGCCCGGAGGCTCGAACTCCGCCGCACCGGCGCTCGCCTACGCGCTCGGCGGCACCGTGCTGATGGGCATCATCTCCGCGGTCGCCTTCGCGACGATCCTCGCGGTCGTGGCGGGCCTGACGATCACCGCCTCCGCCTCCTTCGCGCACGACATCTACAACGGCGTGATCAAGGAGGGCAGCGCCACCTCGGCGCAGGAGGTCCGGGTCGCCCGGCGCACCGCCGTGGTGATCGGCGGCGTCTCGATCATCGGCGGCATCCTCGCCGCCGAGCAGAACGTCGCCTTCCTGGTCTCGCTCGCCTTCGCGATCGCGGCCAGCGCGAACCTGCCCTCGATCCTGTACTCGCTGTACTGGAAGCGGTTCAACACCCGCGGCTCGCTGTGGAGCATCTACGGGGGCCTCGGCGGCGCCCTGATCCTGATCACCTTCTCCCCGGTGGTCTCCGGCTCCGAGACGGCGATGATCCCCGGCGCCGACTTCGCCTGGTTCCCGCTGACGAACCCGGCGATCATCTCGGTGCCGCTGGGCTTCTTCCTCGGCTGGCTTGGCTCGGTCACCTCCTCGGAGCACGACGAGCTCAAGCAGGCCGAGATGGAGGTCCGCTCCATGACCGGCGCCGGCGCGGAGAAGGCGACCCAGCCGCACTGACCTGCGGCTCCCGGCCCCGAGCGGCCCGGGCGGTGCGTCCTGAGGGGCGCGCCGCCCGGGCCGTTCCTGTGGCGTGGTCGGGAGAGCGGCGGGCAGGTCAGGCGAGCGGCGACCCTGACTCCGGGCGGGTCGCCCGGTCGTGGAGGTCGATGATCCCCTGCTCCTCGGCCGACGGGGCGGGGCCGGTCACCTCGAGCAGGCGGCACACCGCGACCTGCGCGGAGGCGTCGCGGTAGCGCCGCACCCAGTCCTGATGCTCGGGGGCCGAGGCGGTGCGGGTGCCGAGCGTCTCGAAGCGGTCGATCTCCACGCGCCACGGCTTCGGGGTGAGGCGGGCGCGGTAGGTGTCGTGGACCCGGCACAGCGGCATGTACAGCGGATCGCTGTGCACCTCCGCCATCAGCGCCCGGGCCCGTTCGCTCGCAGGATGGGCGTCCGCGCCGGAGACCAGCAGGCGGAAGCCGTGGCGGGTGCGATACGCGCGCACGCCCAGCTCGGGATGCCGCGCCCCGAAATCGCGGATGCTCGTCAGGAGCTCGGCGTGGACGCGGCCGCGCTCGTCGGAGCCCGGTCCGCCGAGCTCGTCGGGCAGACCTGCCGCGTCGTGATTCCCGTCAGCCGCCCCGCCGACACCGCCGGTCGAGATGTCGGCTCCGCGGGGTGCGGGCTCGCCCGGGGAGGTCTCTCGCGCGGTGTCGTGCGTCGCGCCGCCGCCGAGGAGTCGCGAGAGCGGCCCGGGCCGCTTCCCGGCCCGGCCGATCCTCGGCCGCGACCGGCCGACATCCTCCTGGGGAAGGTCGACGTCGCAGATCAGCAGCGCATCGGTGTTCA
The DNA here is from genome assembly GCF_038396325.1 of Brachybacterium sp. GPGPB12. Classification (NCBI taxonomy): domain Bacteria; kingdom Bacillati; phylum Actinomycetota; class Actinomycetes; order Micrococcales; family Dermabacteraceae; genus Brachybacterium; species Brachybacterium sp. GPGPB12. The sequence continues at coordinate 2,755,196 of NZ_CP149573.1, forward strand.
GCACGGCCGCGCCGTAGCGGTTGCGGGTCACCGCGGCGATCAGTGCGCCGTCCTCGCCATGGACCTCCTCGAGCGGCTCCTCCGGCAGGCGGCGGCTCGGGTAGTACTCCAGGCCCGAGTCGTGCTCCTGCTCGGGGCCGCCCGCGGCGACGAGCGCGTCCATGCGCTCGCGGGCATCGCGCCGGGCGTCCTCGACCGAGACGTCGGAGGAGCCGTGGATCGTCAGTGCGAACGGGCCCTGTCCGGGGAAGGTGTGCGTCTCGCGGACGGCGGCCCAGTGGCGGGGGATCGGTCGCATGGGCCCGACGGTACCCGCCACGGGCCGCCCGTCGGAGGCCTCAACCGAGCGAGGCCTCGAGGGTGATGTCCACGCCCGCGAGCGCCTGGGAGACGGGGCAGGTCTGCTTGGCCTCCTCGGCCAGGCGCTGGAAGTCGGCCTCCTCGATGTCCGGCACCTGCGCGGTGACGGCGAGGGCGATCCCGGTGATGCCGCCCTCGCCCGCGTTGAAGGACACGTTCGCGGTGGTGCTCATCGACGTGGGCGGGGTGTCGTTCTCGGCGAGCATGTTCGAGAACTGCATCGAGTAGCAGGCGCTGTGCGCGGCGCCGAGTAGCTCCTCGGGGGAGGTGGTGCCCTGCTCGGCATCCTCCGAGCGGGCCTTCCAGCTGAGGTCCATGGTGCCGAGCTGCGAGGTCTCCAGGGTGGTGCTCGCCGGAGCCGGAGATCAGGTCGCCGTTCCAGGCGGTCGAGGCGGTGCTGACGACGGTGCGGGGCATGGTGACTCCTTCGTTGGCGGATCGCCCTCTGCGACGGCGGGGGCGCTCCTGGCCACCGTAGCTCCGGCTCGTGCCTCGCCGATAGGGTCGCTCGTCCGGTCGGCCGGGTCGTTCGACGGGCTCGTCCTGCGCGCGTCGGCCGTGTCGACGGGCGGGGTCCGTGCTGTCGGCGCGGCTCCGTGGCGCATTCGCTGGTACTTCCAGCGCTCCCCGATGGTCGCCTTCGCCGCAGTGCGGTTCTTGGCGGAGAGCGGGTCCTTCCCGAGGACCGGGTCATCGCCGACCTGGTAGGTGTCGGTCCAGATCTGGATGACCGACCACGCGACGGCGGTGAGGGGGACGGCGAGCACGGCGCCGAAGAAGCCCCCGACGATCGTGCCGACGGCCAGCGCCAGAAGCACCACGAGGGAATGGAGGCTCAGGGCGCGACCCATGACGATCGGCTGGAGGAGATTGCCTTCGAGCTGATTGACGAGGACGACGATGGCGATCACCACCAGGGCGATGACGGGACCACTGGTCACGAGCGCCACCAGGGCGGCGATGGCTCCCGCGACGGTGGCTCCGACGATCGGGACGAAAGCTCCGACGAACACGATGACCGCCAGGGGCACTGCGAGCGGCACCCCGAGGATCGCGAGCGGCACCCCGATGAAGAGGGCATCGATCGCGGCGATGGCCGCGGTGCCGCGGACATACCCGCCGAGCGCCTGGACGGTCCGGTCTCCGGACTCGGCCAGCTTCGCTCGGGTCCCGGCGCGGAACCAGCGAAGCGTGAAGCTCCACAGCATCGGGCCGTCCTTCAGGAAGAAGAACAGGACGACGATCATGAGCACCGTCCCGGTGACGAAGCCGGTGGCCGCACCGAGGCCGCTCAGCGCGCCGCCGAGGAACGTCCCGCTGGTGACGAACGCGACGGCCTTCTGGAGCGTGGCGTCGATGGACGCGGTATCGACCGGCACGGGGCTGGTCCGCAGGACGCGCTGGAGCTCCTCCCAGCCTTCGACCGCCGAGCGGGACAGCTCGTCCCAGTCGCCGCGTACGGCGAAGACGATCCCGGTCACCGCCCCGCCCAGAACGATCAGGGTGCCCAGGAAGGCGGCGATCGTGGCCAGCAGCGGAGACCAGCGTCTGCGGACCAACCAGTCCACCAGCGGGTGCACCGCCGCGGCGAGGATGAGCGCCACGATCGCGGCGATCACGACGAGACCGACCCGGGCCAGGAGCCACAGCAGGCCACCGACCACGGCGGCGACGAGCAGGATCTGCGCGCGCGCGTCGCGATCAGCCCCAGCGAGTCCGTCCAGGGCCCAGCAGATCCGGCGTCGCCCGGCGTCGCATGCCGGTCCGCAGAGGCCGGTTGCGAGGAGGGGGACGTCGACATGCTCCGGAGACTACGCTCCGAACATGTCCCCCGACAGGTCCTCCGTCGACCACGCAGCGGTCATCTTCAACCCGGTCGCGGTCCCCCTCGACCGCGTGCGCGTCGCCGTCGAGGCGGAGGAGCGCCGACGCGGCTGGGCGTCGTCGCAGTGGTTCGCGACGGACCGGGGGGACTCGGGGCGCAGTGCCGCGCTCCGCGCGCTCGCCGGGGCTCCCTCGGTGATCGTCGTGGCAGGGGGTGACGGGACCGTTCGAGTCGTCGCAGGGGCGCGCTCGGGAGCGGGATCCCGATCGCACTGTCGCCGTTCGGGACGGGGAACCTGCTGGCGCGCAACCTGGGCCTGCCACTGGGGGAGCTCTCCGTGTCCGTCGCGGCGGCGTTCGGCGGCGAGACGCGCCCGGTCGATGTGGGGGTCGCAGAGATCCAGGACGAGGAGGGGACGTGGAGCACCCGGGTCTTCCTGGTGATGGCCGGGATCGGCCTCGACGCGGAGATGGCCCGCACCACGAGCCCTCTGGCGAAGCGGATCATCGGCTGGCTGGCCTACGTGCCGCCGATCGCTCGGTCGCTCCTCGCGAATCGCGCGCTCGGCCTGACGTACCGGATCGATGGTGGTCGCACCAGGGCGGCGCGCGCCCACACGGTGATCATCGGGAACTGCGGCACGCTGACCGGCGGCATGCTCCTGCCGCCGGGGGCCGCTCCTGACGACGGGCTCCTCGATGTGGTCATGCCGCGGCCCGCCCGACGGCTCGGATGGGCCCGGATCGGCACCCGGCTGACGGCCCAGGGGATCGCCCACCGGTCGCGGCTCGGACGGAGCATGCTGCGACTCGCCCCGGGCCGCGCGCCCTGGTCTACGCCCAGGGGCGGCAGTTCGAGGCCCGCTTCGAGATCCCCTGCGCGGTGCGGCTCGACGGGGACGGCGCAGGACTCGCACGCAGGGCCAGGGTCGGTCTCCGCCACCATGCGCGCGGGTATGCGTCGCTGGGGGACCGGGCTGAGCCGGTCCCCGGAGCCGTCTCACTGCAGCGACTCGAACTTCCTCGCCCAGGCGGAGCCGATGGGGTTCGCGTCGGCGACCATGATCCCGAAGCGGTCCCCGGCGATCTCGGCGACCTCGGTCAGGGCCACGCGCCGCTCGTGCTCGGGGGAGTGGGCCAGGCGCCGCACCCCGTCCTCGAGGATCTTGGGGAAGGAGTCGGTGCGGCCCAGGTAGGCCACGAACGGAAGGTCGAACTTCTCCTCGTAGCGAGCGGAGAGGTCGCGCGCCGCCTCCACGTCCTCCTCGGCGAGGCTGTCCAGGGCGAGGGAGCCGACGTCCTGGCTGATCGTGCCGGCCTGCTCCTCGTCGGCCGTGACCAGGGTGGCCATGTCCGGATAGGCGCGCACCAGCGCGTCCTGCTCCTCGCGCTCGGCGGTGAGCACCGCGTCCTCGATCGCCGCGCGCGCCGCGGGCGCGTCGGTGAAGGGGCGTGCCTCCCAGGCCCGCTCGAGCGGCCAGGTCGCGCCGTTGAACAGGGTGCCGAAGGTGCCCACGAACTCGTCGCGGTCCATGGCGTTCACGTCCTCGATGCCGATCCGTCGGCCAGCGGCGTCGGTGGCGACGTTCGCGCCGCGCTGGCGGCCGAGGTGGAAGAACAGGATGTTCAGCACGATCGCGGTGAGCGCGCCGACTGTCACGCCGGAGGAGACGAACACCTGCGCCCAGGAGGGGAACACTCCCGCGATGTCGGGCTTGAAGCTCACCAGCATCGCCAGGCCCAGCGAGGTGCCGACGATGACGGAGTTGCGGTTGTCGGTGAGGTCGACCTGCGACAGGGCCTGGATTCCCACCAGCGCGACCGAGGCGAACAGGGCCAGCGAGGCGCCGCCGAGCACAGGGGAGGGGATCGCGGCGACGACCGCGCCGGCCTTCGGCGGCGACGCCGAGGACGATCATGATCACGCCGGCGCCCGCGACGACCCAGCGGGACTTCACGCGGGTCAGGCGCACCAGGCCGATGTTCTGCGCGAAGCAGGTGTAGGGGAAGGAGTTCAGCACGCCGCCCAGCGGCGTCGAGAGGCCGTCGGCGCGGATCGCCTCGGAGATGTTCCTGGGCCGGATGCGCTTGCCGACGATCTCGCCGGCGGCGAAGACGTCGCCGGTGGTCTCCACCATCGTGATCAGCATGACGATGATCATCGAGATGATCGCGGTGAGCGAGAAGGTGGGGATGCCGAAGTAGAACGGGGTGGTGACCCCGAAGGCGGAGGCCTCCGTGACGCCGCTGAAGGAGGTGTCCCCGAGCAAGACGGCCACGGCGGTGCCGATCACCAGGCCCAGCAAAGACCGCGATCGTGCCGAGGAAGCCGCGGAAGAACCGCTGGACCAGGACGATCACGGCGAGGGTGCCGAGTGCGTAGAGGATGTCGCGGGTGGCGGGGACGCCCTCGGCGTAGTTCGTGATGTCCCCGGCGGAGACGCCCAGCGGCGTGATGCCCATGGTGGTCAGCACGGTGCCGATCACGACCGGCGGGAAGAACCGCAGGATCTTCGCGAAGTACGGCGCGACCAGGAAGGTGAACAGGCCCGCGACGATGATCGAGCCGTAGATCATCGGCAGGCCCTCGGCGCCGCCCTCGCCGCCGGTGGCCGCCAGGCCGATCGCGATGATCGGCGAGACGGCGGTGGTGGTCACGCCCTGGATGATCGGCAGGCGCACGCCCACCTTCCAGAAGCCGACGGACTGGATCAGGGTGGCGATGCCGCAGGTGAACAGGTCCGCGTTGATCAGGTGGATCGTCTGCTCGGGCGTGAGGCCGAGGCCCGAGGCGATCAGCGGCGGCACGATCACGGCGCCCGCGTAGAAGGCGAGCACGTGCTGTATCGAGAGCACGGTGAGCCGGCCGGGCGGCGGCACCTGGTCGACGGGGTGCACGGCGCGAGGAGCGGTCGCGTCCGGGGCGGGGGCGGAGGCGGAGGTCATGGGCGTCCTAGGGATCCGTCGGGCGAGGGGCCGACGCAGGGGTGGGGGCGGGCCCGGCGCACCGGGCCGCGCACCAGCGTAGGCCGGGGCGGGCGGCCGCGGCCTCCCCGTTCGGCCCGCGACCGGCCCTTCCGAGGGCCGAACGGGTCCCTGACCGGCGCGGCGAGGGCCGACGTGAGATCGGTGGCACCGGAGGGAACGCCCTGGCCGATCGCGGAGGGGAGGGGTACAAGGGAGGGGTGAGCACCCCCGAGCAGTCCGACCACCCGACCTCGACGACCTCCGTGGCCTGCGCGCCCGAGGGCCACGTCGGCCGGGGCGGCCGGGTCGTCGGCGCGGTGCTCGCCGTGCTCGCGGTCGCGACGATCGCGGTGAACCTGCGCCCCGGCGCGACCGGCGTCGGACCGCTGATGGAGCCGATCGTCGCCGCCTACGGGCAGGGACCGGCCGCCTCCGGCCTGCTCACCGCCCTGCCCTGCCTCGCCTTCGGCGCCCTGGGCCTGCTCGCCGTGCCGATCTCGCGCCGCCTGGGCCTGACCGGCTCGATCGTCGCCGCCTTCGTGCTCTCCGGGGTCGCGCCGCTGCTGCTGCGGCCGGGCACCGAGGTGTTCTGGCTGTTCGTGGCGCTGTCCGTGCTGGCCCTGATGGGGCCCGCGCTCGGGAACGTGCTGGTGCCGGCGTGGATCAAGGCGCACGGCGGACGCCGCACCGTGGGGCTGATGACCCTGTACAGCGTGGTCCTCGCGATCGGCGGCTCCGCCGGGGCGTCCCTCGCCGTGCCGCTCGCGGGCGGCGCCGCCGACGGCTGGCGCGGCTCCCTGCAGTTCTGGGGCGTGGTGATGGCGGCGCCGATCGTGGTGTGGGCCGTGGTCCTCACCCGCACCGGGCACGACTTCCCGCCCGCCCCGCCGAGCACCGGCCGGGCCGGCGCGCCCCGCGCCTCCCTGCTGCGCTCGCCCACCGCGATCGCGCTGACCTTCATGTTCGCGCTCCAGTCGCTGAACGCCTACACCCAGTTCGGCATGCTCCCGCAGATTCTCGCCGACGCCGGGATCAGCCCCGCCAGGGCCGGGCCGCTGGTCGGCGTGATCTCCGGCTGGGGCCTCGTGGGCGGGCTCGTGATGCCGACGGTCATCGCCCGCGCCCCCGGCCTGCGCTTCGTCGTGGCGAGCTTCGGCGCGCTGACCACGATCGGCTATCTCGGCCTGCTTGCTCGCCCCGACCGTGAGCCCCCTGCTGTGGGCGTGCGTGCTCGGGATCGGCGCGCTTCGCCTTCCCCACCGCGATCGCGCTGCTGCCCGCCCGCACCCGCTCCCCGCAGATCACCGCCCGCCTCTCCGGCGCGACCCAGCCCGTCGGCTATCTCCTCGCCGCGATCGGCCCGATCCTCGCGGGCGTGCTCCTGGACGCGACCGGCTCCGCGGCGGTGGTGCTGTGGTTCCTCGCCGGCACCGGCGTCTCGCTCGCGATCGCGGGCTTCCGCGCCGGGTCGCCCCGGATCGTCGACGATGAGCTGACCGGCTGAGCGAGGGCCGACCGGCCGCCCGCCCTCCGGTGCGCCCGGCAACTCGGGGCGCTCCGACGCGCCGCCGCGGATCCCGTGGGAAGATGCCTCCATGAGCCTCGTCCGCACCCTGCGCATCCTGGCCTCGCAGCGGCCGTCCCTGCCCCCTCGCTCCGTCGCCGACCCCTCGCGGGTGCGCCGTGTGCGTTACGACCACGTGCCCGTGACCTGGATCGATCCCGAGCTCGCGAGCACCGCGGCGATCGTGCACCTGCACGGCGGCGCCTACGTGCAGGGCGAGTCCCGCCAGACCTGGGAGTGGCTCGAGGAGGTCGCCCGCCGCGCAGGCACCGCCGGGGCGATGATCCACTACCGCCTCGCCCCCCGCCACCGGTACCCGGCCGCGGTCGACGACGTGCCGCGGGCGCTGGCCGACATGCGGCGCGAGACCGTCGCCGCGCCCGCGTCGCTGGGTGCTCTCCGGGGACAGCGCCGGGGCGGGGCTCGCGCTCGCCGTCGCGCAGACCCTCGCCGCCACCGGGGTCGACGCCCCTGCCGCGCCGCTGCTCGAGTCGCCCTGGTCGGACCTCTCGCGCGAGGACCACGGGGAGGAGAGCCTGAAGGTCGCCGCCCGTCTCTACGCCGGTGCCGTGCCCCGCACCGAGCCGCGGCTCAGCCCCGCGCTCGGGGACCTCATCGGTCTGCCGCCCGTGCACGTCGTCGGCGGGGACCGCGACCCGCTGGTCCACGACGGCCGGCGCCTGATCGCCGCCCTCGCCGCGGCCGGCGCCGAGCACGAGGTCCTCGAGCGCCCGGCGGCGGCCATCAGGTCGCCGTCGCGGCCGACGGTCCAGTCGCGCAGGAGGCGCGACGCTTCCAGATTGCCGCCGTCCGCGCGGCCCTCGACATCGACGAGCGCGCCGCCCGCTGACCTGCCGCGACAGCACCCGCCCGGCCGGCGGTGCGCGTCGGCCTCCAGGGCACCCGCTCAAAACATGACGCTGTTCAGAATTTGGCGCGGGAGAGGGAGTTATCCTCTCGCCATGAGCGGAGCAGACCGAGGGGTCGGCCGGTACGTGATCTGGGACAGCAGTCCGCGGGCGGTCGCGCGGGTGCGCGATGCGGTGGTCGGGCATGCCGCGACCGGGACGCCGCGCCTGGTCGTCCAGCGGCTCGCCCTCCACGAGGAAGGGCGCGAGGTCGGCGTCCACGAGATCATCGACGCGATCCTCGACGTCGGCGGGAACCTCGTCGCCTACCCGGTGCGGGAGGCGGTGCGGGCCGATGCCGCCGCCTCCGCCGCCCTGGACGGCGCCCTGGCCCAGCCGCGGGCCGACATCGCCGAGGAGCTCACCTCTGCGGTCGACTCGCTCGAGGTGGTGCTGGACCGCGACGGCCGCCGCGAGGTGAGGTCGCTGCTCGCAGGTCGAGGTCTCCCCGGGCGAGCTGGAGGACGATCCCGCCCCCGACGCCCTGCACGACGGCGACTTCCACATCCACCACCACGCGCCCGCGCTCGACGACCTGCGCGACCGTGTCGCCGAGCCGGCGCCGAGCCCGCTGCGGCGCGTGCTGGGCCGGATGCGCGCGAGCCTCGCGCACCGACGCGCCTGACGCCCCGGGATGTCTGTCGGTCCGGGGCGCCTGATGCACCGAGGCGCCCGGCGCTCCGGGGCCTGACGCTCCCCGTCAGCCGCTCTCGACGAGCGGGGCGGAGGCGTGCATGCCGGTCCCGTCCCCGCCGGGACCCGGGCACATCCCCGCGGCGGTCGCCCCGGGCGGCGTGAGCCCCATCGCCGCGGCGAGGATCACGCCGAGGTCCGCCCAGGAGCCTTCGACCCCGGCCGGCGGCGCCCGGGCCCCTGCGCCAGGGCGACCGCCGGGGCGGAGGGGTCGCTGACCGCGCGCGGCCCCGCGTAGTAGGGGTCGTCGCCCTCGACCAGCGGACGATGGGTGGCGGAGAGGCCGAAGACCGTGCCCGAGGTGCCCTCGAGCACCGCGACCACGTCGGTCTCGGCGGTCGCGCCGACCCCGTCGTCCACCGGACGCAGCTGCAGGCGCGAGTGCGCGGCGAGCCCCGTGAGGGCCTCGAGGGCGAGGTCCCGCACCGCCGTCCCCTGCCCGTGGCGCACGTGCACCACGCCGCGCGGCCCGTCGGGCCAGACCAGGACGCGGAAGTCCTTCAGGCGGGTGCCCTCGGCGCGGACGAGCCCCTCCGCGGCGAGCACGGCATTGGGGTGCACGAGCGGCCGCGGCGGGAACCAGCCGGCGCCCCGGGACCAGGAGCACGCGGTCCTCGGGGCCGGGGGAGAAGGCGCCCAGGATCGCCTCGACCTCCTCGGCCGCCTCGCGCGCCGCCCGCGTCGCGGCGGGGGCGTCGAGCCCGGCGGCGCGACGCGCGATCCCCAGACCGCTCAGCCGCACGGCGAGCAGGTCGATGCGGTCGCGGGCCAGGGCCTCGACGGCGATCTCGGAGACGAGCTCGTCGGGGACGGCCTGGGAGAGCCGCACGCCCATCTCGCGGCGCGGCGCGAGATGGTCGGCGACCATCCGCGGCGAGCTCGTGCGCTCGGCCATGTCCCATCGGTTGCGGTAGCGGCGCAGGTCCTCGACCAGCGGCAGGCACAGGTCGATGTCGCCGCCGGCCGTCGCGGGCCACTGCGCGCGGCGGTGCGCGCCCGGCCTGTCGCGCGGCGGTGAAGAGGCTCGGCGTCGCCATCGCCTCGGCGTACCAGGTGGAGCGGCTCTCGGGCCGCTCGGGGTCGAAGGGTCGCTCGGTCGCGACGCCGGTGCGCGCGACGGTGGTGCCGGTGACCAGGGTCGCCAGCGCCGGGGCGGGCTCCGAGGGGCCGCCCGCCCGGATCCGCAGCGGCGAGGCGCCGGCCGCGAGCGCCGCCAGCGGACTGCTCGACCCGTGCTCGGAGCGCGCGCAGTCGGCCAGGTCCTGCTCGTCGAGCCCGTCGACCGCGATCATCAGGGTCCGCCCCGAATCCATGTGCACCCCCGAGTGTCGTCTGTCGCCGTGCCGGGAACCCTAGGGGCGCAGTCTGGCCGCGGTGCGGGGCGTGGATGAGCAGGCGGTCACCGCGAGGTGAACAGGAGGCGACCTGCGCGGCGAGCCGTGCGAGGTGCGGCGGGGCAGACCATCTCGGGCGCCGTGGGGCAGGCCGCGCGGGGGTCGCTGGGCAGGTCGCCCGGGGAGGTCAGCGGAGCTCGGGGTCCGACACGCCCGCGCGCCCGGAGTCCGCGTCGAGGCGGCGCCGGATCAGCGCGGCACGGCCGAGGTCGCGGTCGACGGCCTTGTCCACGAGCGGCGTGGTGTCCTGCTCGGGCTCGTCCGGTCGCAGCACCAGCCACACCACGAAGCCGATGGTCAGTCAGCAGCAGGCGACCCGCGCCCAGCGGCGCCATCAGCGGCCAGGTCGCCGCGACGGGGTCCCAGAACGAGCCTCCCGCCGGCGGCGCGTGAGGCGGTGCGGCGAGAAGCGGCGCGTCCACGGGCACCCCCTCAGGTCGGGACGGTCGGGCCGGGCACGCGCCCGGGCGGCAGGGATCCAGGTCAGCATAACCTCGGTCCGAGCGCTGAGGTTATGCTGGGAAAATCATGGCTGACGTTATTGTCGGGCGCTTCGCGCTCATCGACCTGATCGCCAAGGGCGGGTCCGGGTCCGTGTGGCGCGCCTGGGACTCGAAGACCCAGGAGCTGTGCGCCGCGAAGGTCCTGCGTCAGCGCGATTCCGCCGACCTCATGCGCTTCGTGCGCGAGAAGGGCGTCAGCTTCGACCATCCGCACCTGCTGACCCCCTACGGCTGGGGCGCCGAGGACGAGCACGTCGTGATCGCGATGCCGCTGGTCTCCGGAGGGACGCTCGAGTCGGTGGTCAAGACCCGCGGCAAGCTCGCCGAGCCCGCCGTCGTGGTGATCCTCGACCAGCCGCTGGACGGCCTCTCCCATGTGCACGCCGAGGGCTGGATCCACCGCGACGTGAAGCCCGCGAACATCATGTTCGAGCCCCGCGGGCGCCAGTTCCCCGTCTCGCGCCTGGCCGACTTCGGGATCGCCGTCCATGAGACCGACGTGCGCTTCACGCATGTCGGCATGGTCAACGGCACCCCCGGCTACATGGCGCCGGAGCTGTTCGCGATGGCGGAGCCGGCCCCCTCCCACGACCTCTACGCCGCGGGCGTGGTCGCGCTGGTCGCGCTGAACGGGCCGATCAAGGCGCACGACGGCGCCTTCCGCCCCGACGAGCTCACCCAGCCGCTGCGCGGCGTCACCCCGAAGCTCTCCGCCGTGATCCGCCGCCTGGTCGCCGCCCAGCCCGAGGACCGCTACCAGGACGCCGACGCGGTGCGCCGCGATCTCCCGCGCGTGCCGCCCGGCTACCCGCTCACCCACGCCGACGGCGCGCCGCTGACCTTCCAGGACACCCTGGACCCGGCGCCGCCGAACGCCCCGGGCGCGGTCCGTCCCGAGCGGCCCGCCGCCCAGGTCGCGCCGTCCTCGATGGAGGCGATCCGCGCCGGTCAGGTCCAGCAGGGCTTCTCCGTCGGCTCGGCCTCGCCGCAGACGGGCCCGCAGTGGGCGCAGCGACCCGGTGGTGCGACCGCGGCCGGTCCGGGGCCGGGAGGACAGGGCGCGGGCGGTCCCGGCACCCGCCCCGGCCAGCCCGGCCCGGGCACCTCGCCCCACACCTTCGCCGGCACCACCACGACCACCGGCGGCACGACGGGCGGACGCCCGCCGCGCGATCGCAGCACCATGATCGCGATCGGGCTCGGCGCCGGCTCCGCGCTGGTGCTCGGCGTGATCGTCGCGATCGTCTTCGCTGGTGATCTTCGACGGGAACGCGACCGCCCTGCCGGAGGGGCCGGCGGCCGACGGGACCGTCATCGCCCAGGTCGAGTCCCCGGCCGAAGTGTCGGTCGAGGGCCCGGTCGAGGCCGCGGGGGATCTCCCCGCCGCGGGCGAGCATCCCGCGGACTGACACCCGAACTCGCGCCCGGCACCCCTCGGAGCGACAGGGGCCGACGCGGACCGCAGGAGCCCGCCCTGAGGCGGGCCCGCGGGCCCCGCGCCCCGATCAGCGCGCGATGGTGTCCAGGGACTGGACGAGCCCCTCGCGCCGCGGGTCCATGAGCGGCTCCACCTGCGGCGCCGACGGCGCCGTCGCAGTGTCGCCGGCTGACCCGGCTCCACCCGCGACCGCCCCGCCGCCGCCCGCGCCGCCCGCGCCGCCCGCCGAGCCCGCGCCGCTCGCCGAGCCCGCGCCGCTCCGGGCGGGCACCGTCCAGCGCGCCGCGCCCGGCTCAGCACCTGCGCGTCCCGGACCCGCAGCGCCTCGAGCGCCGAGGCGTCGAGCCCGGTCACGGCCAGCGCCTTCTCCAGCCGACGGCGTCGCTCCGCCCGCGGCACGTCCAGGTCCATGTTGTCCGCGAACCAGGCGTCGGCCAGGGCGTCCTCGCCGGTGCGCGACCAGTCCAGTGCCGCGCGGGCCGCCTCGAGGGTGCGCGGCGCCGCCTCCGGCGCGCGACGCGCCAGCGGCTCCGGCGCCTCGCGCCGCAGGATCCGCGGCGCCTGCATCGACAGGGGAGTGGCCGGGGCGTACTTCGAGTTCGCCAGCGCCACCACGCCCACGCCGGAGTCGCGGTGCCAGACCATGAACGAGCCGTAGCCCGGGTAGCCGCCGGAATGGGAGATCACCTCTCCCAGGTCCGGGAAGTGCTCGACCACCAGGCCGAAGCCGTAGCCGCGCACCCGGTCGAAGCCGGGGGAGACCCCGTCCTGTCCGGCGGGGAGCGGCGCGAGCGCCTGATGGCGGTGCAGCTGCTGCATCTCCCGGCGGGAGGCGGTCGCGAGCGGTCCCGCCCCGCGCGAGGCGCGCGCCCTCGGCATCGGCGGCGGCGAGGAAGCGCACCCAGGTCGCCACGTCGTCGACGCTCGAGAACAGTCCCGCCATCGCCCCGTACACGCCGGGGGAGTCCAGCGGCACGGCCTCGAAGCGGGTCGCGTCGGTGCGGTCGGCGAGCCGGTGCCCGGTCGCGAGACGGTCGGTGTCGATCTCGCCGGCGGACCAGCCCGTGGCCGTGAGGCCGAGCGGGTCCAGGAAGCGGCGACGGATCTCGCTCGCGTAGTCCGAGCTGGTGACCTCGTCGATCACCCGGCCCAGCGGCCGCGTAGCCGGTGTTGGAGTACTCGAACCCGCCGCCGGGGCGGTGCACGTGGCCGAGCCCGCCGCGGAGCACGGCGGCGAACTGCTCGCGGGTCATCGCCTCCTGGCGGTCGCCCCAGGGGTTGTCGGTGATCAGCCCGGCGTCCATCGTCAGAAGATGGCGCAGGGTCGGCTCGCGGTCGTCGTCCGCGAGCTCGAAGGCACCCTCCGCCTCGGGCACGTGCGCGGAGATCGGGTCGTCCAGGGACAGCCGGCCCTCGTCCCGCAGGGCGAGGATCGTCGCGGAGGTGAAGGACTTCGTCATCGAGGCGATGCGGGAGACGGTGGCGCGGTCCATCGGGGAGGAGCCGGGGGCCGGGCGGCCGTCCGCGAGCTCGCGGTGCCCGGCCGCGCCGTGGGCGAGGATCGCCTGATCGTGGGCGTGGCCGCCGATGATCGCCCAGGTCACGCCCGAGGTGCGGTGCTCGGCGACGGCGTTCTCGGCGAGGGCGGCGATGGCGGTGACCGCCTCCGCGGGGACGTGGGGATGGGGGCTCTCGGCGCTGGACGGCATGGATTCCACTGTAGTGCGGCGCGGCGACCGCGCCGACCGGATGCGCCGCCGCTGTGGACGGCCCGATCGCGGCCGTGCCGCGGGCGCTCAGCCCCGCTCAGGGCCTCCGCCCGTCCCGCCGACAGGCTCCCCGCTCGTCCCGTCGACCAGCTCCCCGCCCGGGTGCCCGCCCGGGCCTCCGCTCGACGCCTCCGCGGCGCCCGCGTGGTAGAACGCGGCGATGATCGCGGCGGCCTCCCCGCCGACCACCTCGGCCAGGCGCGCGGGATCGGTGTGCCGCGGGTCGTAGGGCGCAGGCTCCGGCGCCGCCTCCGACCCGCCCGACGCGTCCGGCGCCCCGTCCCCGGCGTCGTCCGCGTCCTCGCCGCGGGGCTGTCCCGCGGCGCCCGCCCCCTGCGTCGCCGGCGCGACGAGCTCCTCGAGCCGGATCCCGCGCAGGGTCAGCAGGTGCACGGGATGCTCGTCCACCGCCTCCACCAGCACGTACACGAGCGCGGAGACGTGACGGCAGGGACCGGGCCAGTCCAGGCAGTCGCAGTCGTGGGAGAGCTCGGCGGCGTCCCGCGGCAAAGAGCGAGAGCATCGAGGGGGCGAGCTCGGCCTCGATCTGTTCGGGATAGGTGCCGGCCGCCAGCCGCGCGGGCGCTCGGGGTGGGCGCGGGCGACCTGCAGGAACACCTCCCGGTCCCCGTCGCGATAGGCGGGCAGGTCCAGACGGGCCTGGTGCAGGCCGCCGTCGGGATCCTCGACCGCGGCGCGGGCGGCGCCCGGCTCGACCTCGAGCCACTGCACGCGGCCGGCGCGCGCATCGGCCCGGCCGCGGCCGGCCCTGCCCGGTCCGAGCGACCGCTCGGCGGCCTCGCGCAGGGCGACCGCCTGCCAGGCGGTGCCGATCGGTCCCCGGCGGGAGCGCGGCTGGATGCTCATCGGGTCCCGTCCCCTCGGTCCTCCTCCGTCTCGTCCAGGGAGAGCAGGTTCAGCGGCCGGTCGTCGTCGAGCTGGGCGAGCCAGTCCTCCCCGTGACCCACCGTGAGGTCGGCCAGGGCCTGCTTGTCCTCGAGCACGGTGTCGATCTTCTCCTCGACCGTCCCGGCGCTGACCAGCGTGTTCACGGTGACGTCGCGGCGCTGGCCGATCCGGAAGGCACGGTCGGTGGCCTGATTCTCCACCGCCGGGTTCCACCAGCGGTCCAGGTGCACCACATGGTTCGCGGCCGTGAGCGTCAGGCCCGTGCCGCCGGCGCGCAGGCTCAGCAGCATCAGACCCGGCCGGTCCCGCCGCTCCTGGAACTCGGCGACCATCGCGTCCCGGTCGCGCTTGGCGACCCCGCCGTGGAGGAAGGGCACCGAGTCGATGCCGAGCTCGGCGAAGCGCTCGGCCCAGTAGGGGACCAGCAGGTGCCCGAAGGTGGTGAACTGCGTGAACAGCGGCGCCTTCTCGCCCTTCTCGAAGGCGGAGGTGAGCAGGTCGTCCACCAGCTCCAGCTTGCCCGAGCGGTGCTCGCCGCCGCGCACCAGCGGCGAGCCGTCCCCGAGATAGTGGGCGGGGTGGTTGCACACCTGCTTCAGCCGGGTGATCGCGGAGACCACGAGGGTGCGCCGCTTGTTCTGCTCGGCCCCGTCGAGCTGGACCATCAGCTCGTTCACGATCGCCTCATAGAGCCCGGCCTGCTCGGGGGTCAGGTTCACCACCCGCTGCGGCTCGATCTTCTCGGGCAGGTCCTGGATGATCGAGCGATCCGTCTTCACCCGCCGCAGGATGAACGGCGAGGTCACGAAGCGCAGGCGGCTGATCGCGCTCTCATCGCCGTCCTCCTCGATCGGGGTGGCGATCCGCTCCTGGAAGCTCGCCGCGCCGCCCAGCAGGCCCGGGTTCACCGCCTCCATCAGGGAGTGCAGATCGCCGAGGCGGTTCTCGACCGGGGTGCCGGTCATCGCCAGGCGGTGCGGGGCCTGCGGCGCGCGGGCGGCCTGGGTGACCTGCGTGCCGGGGGTCTTCACGTGCTGGGCCTCGTCGAAGACGATCCGGTGCCAGGGCACGGCCTGCAGCAGCGGCAGGTCCCGGGCCAGCAGCGAATAGGTGGTGATCACGAGGTCGAGGTCGGAGGCGCCGTCGACGAAGGACTCGTCCCGCGACCGGTCCCCGCCGTGGTGCACGTGCACCGAGAGATAGGGCGCGAACTTCTCCGCTTCGCGCCGCCACGCCCCGACCACTGACATCGGGCACACCAGCAGGGTGGGGCCGACGGGCATGGGCGGGACCTCGCGTCGGTCCGTGAGCGGGCTGTCCACCAGGCGCTCCATGCGCACCCCCTCCCGCTCCCGGCACAGCAGTGCGAGGACCTGCATCGTCTTGCCGAGCCCCATGTCGTCGGCGAGGATCCCGCCGAGGGACTGCGTATCCAGTGCCCACAGCCAGTTCAGCCCGTCGAGCTGGTAGGGCCGCGGCGTGGCCTGCGGCGTCTCGGGGCGCGGATAGGGGTAGGGGCCCTCCGCGCCGGGCAGCGGCCGGGCGAGGCCCCTCGCGCCGCCGGAGACCAGGGCGGACATTCCGAAGTCGACGTCGGCGACCTCGGGGGAGAGGATCATCGAGAACATCTCGATCCACGGCGCACGCCCCTCCATCTCGGCGGGGACCGGTGCGGGCGGCGGCGGCGCCGGTGCGGCGGGGCGGTCCGGCCTGCGCCGGGTGTCGCGGGCTCGCTCCGCCTCCTCGCGGTGCCCCTCCTGCACCTGGCCGTCCTCGCCGGCGGCGAGCCGGTTGCGGCGGGTGCGGCGGCTGAACGCGTCGAGGAACCGCTCTGCGGCGCGGAGGGTGGTGGGGTCCAGGCGCACCCACTGGCCGCGCAGGCTGCACGATCTCGGCCTGCGCCTCGCGGATCTGCGCGATCTCCTCCTCGGTGAGCTCGGTGTCGCCGACGGCGACCCGCCAGCGGAAGGATGCCATCGCCCCGAGCCCCACCCCGGAGCCCTTGCGCTCGCCGGGCTCCTCCTCGGCCTCCTGGGGGCGCAGGGTGGTGCGCTGGGCGGTCCAGTCGCGGGGCAGCAAGCACCGTCACCCCGGCCTGCTCGAGCGCGGGGGTGTCCAGGGCGAGGAATGCGGAGGCCTCCTCGGTGGTCAGCGACCAGTCCACGCCGGTGTCGTCCACGGCGGCGGTGCGCACGGTGGGGGCCAGTCGCAGCACGGCGGCGGAGGCCTCGGCGGCGCCGGCGGCGGTGAGGTCGCCGACGGCGCGGAGGTCCGCGACGGGGTGGACGGTCCCGTCGTCCTCGCGCAGGCAGGTCTGCAGCGGCCAGGCGGTGCCGACCGGCGGCTGGAACAGTCGCACCACCAGCTCGCTGTCCCCGGGGCCGAGCCGCACGCCGGGGCGGCCGGAGTCGACGAAGGCGTCGAAGGCGGTGGTGAGGCGGCGCTGGGCGGGCAGGTCGGCGCGCGGCTCGCCGTCGTCGGCCAGCGCCCACAGCACCCCGGTCGGATCGGCGGACGGCGGCGGGGCGGCGCGCAGGTGCTCGGCGAAGGCGGTGCGGGCGTGCCCGTCGACCAGGGCGTGCAGCAGCGGCGGCGCCTCGGGATCGGGGGCGCGCCACTGCATGACGGGCCGGCCGTAGCGCTCGGTCGCGCGGGCGCGCATGTGCCGTGCGGCGAGCGGCTCCTGGGCGCGGAGGTCCAGCACGCAGGCGGCCAGCAGGTTCGGCATCGCGATCAGGGAGTCGGCGAGGCGGGCGGCGGTCCCGTCGGTGAGCGACTCGGCCAGCCGGTCCGTCAGCTCGTCCTCGAAGCGTTCCGCGAGCAGGGCGGTCGCGGCGCCGACCAGGCCCGTCAGGCCCGTGCCGGACAGCGGCGGCGCGGGCAGGCGACGGGCCCCGTCCTTACCGGGGATCCGCACGCGGTGGCGCGGCTGGTCGGGGGCGTCCTCGAGCGCTGCGGCGATCGCGGCGGGGGCGTCGGCGCGCAGGCCGGCGAGGTCCTCCAGGGCGCGGGACCGGCGCGGGCCGGTCTGCTCGGCCACCCACAGCGCGGGCCCGAGGTCCTCGTCGACGACGAGGTGGAGGCGGCGATCGGGCATGGCGCCCACCCTAGGCGTCGGCGCCGACGGACGGACCGGCCGGCGCCGCGCTGTGGACGGCCGCGCGGTGGATGGCCGTGCGGGGCAGGACGCTGGGGAGGAGAGGTCCGGACGGCCGCGGGCACGTCCCCGGCACGGCCCGTCCGCGCTGGGCCGACCTGCTCGCGGCCCGCCCGTTCACCGACCGCCCGTTCACCGCCCGACGGCTCACAGCCCGTCGACGATGAGCGCGGTCGCGTCCAGCCAGGCCTTCTTGGTGGCCTTGGAGACCCGGTTCCAGTCCAGGTGGGTGCCGTCGACGAACTGTTGCTCGTAGGGCACCTCGGCGACCGCGCGGGTGTGCGCGCCGAAGTGCGCGAGCAGGCGCGAGCGCAGCGTCGGGTCGAACTTCCCCTTGGAGGAGTGGGACAGGATCGTCACCGCGTGGTCGACCTGCTCGCCCAGTCCCGTCGCGCGCGGCTCGTCGATCATCCAGGCCGCGGCGTTGAAGGTGTCCTCGCGGACGGTCGAGATGATCACCAGCTGATCGGCGCTCTTCACAGCGGCCAGCCAGTTCGAGGCGCGCACGTTGTTGCCGGTGTCGATCACCTTGATGCGGTAGAAGCGCGAGAGCGCCTCGTCGAGCTCGCCGAAGGCGCGGTCGTCGATCAGCGCGGCCGAGCCCGGGTCCTCGTCGGAGGCGAGGATGTCGAAGCGCATCTCGCCCTGCGGCCGGACATAGGGGTCGAGGTCCGCGTTGCTCGCCGAGGGGGAGCGGAGCGTCTCGATGTCGTGCAGCAGGTCCACGGCCGTGCGGTGGTGCTCGGTGGGCACGCCGCGCCAGCCGAGGGTGCCGCGGGTCTCGTTGTTGTCCCAGGCCAGGACGTTGCCGCCGCGGGTCACGCCGAGGGTCGCGGCGATCATGAGGGAGGCGGTGGTCTTGTGGGCGCCGCCCTTGAGGTTCACCACCGCGATGTTGCGCGGGCCGTCCAGGGCTCGACGGATCCGCTCCAGGCGCTCGATCTCCAGGCGCTCCTTCCTCCCGGGCCCGGGGAGATCACCCCGCCGGTGGCGCGCGTGATGAAGCCGCGGAACCCGCGGGTGGCCTTCACCTTCCGGTGCTTCGCGGTCGAGGACTGCAGGTCCTGCAGGGTGGGGCGGCCGTCGGCGGGCACCGCCGCGCGCGAGGGCAGCGGTCGCTTCGCCGCCGGGGCGGTCGCTGCGACGCCGGACGACGCCGGGGTCGTGACCTCGGGGAGGACGGTGCGGGAGCGGCCGACGGCGCCGACGGCGCGGAGACGGCCGAGGAGGCGGAGGCGGCCGAGGGCGCGGACGGGGCGGAGACGGCCGACGGCGCGGAGCGGGCCGAGCGGGCCGACGGCGCGGAGGCCGCCGAGGAGGCGGAGGCGGCCGAGGCCGCGGAGCTCGAGGCGGGCGCGACAGCCGACGGTGCGGACGCCGTCGACGCGGCCGCCGACGGTGCGACACCGGCCACCGTCACGTCGACGGCCTCGGGAGCGAACGGCGAGACGCGGGCGTGCTCGCCCGTCGTCACCGCCGCATGCTCCCCGGTCGAGTCGGCGCCACCGCTCGCGGAGCCCGGCACGGTGCTCGCCGGCTTCGAGGCGGCCCGGCGCCGGCGCGCACGGTGCGGACGTGCGGCCGAGGTGCCCTCGGCGTCGACCGCGGGATGCTCTCCGGTGACCATGAGCGGCGGCGCGACCAGCGGCTCGTCGGCCCCGGGGCCGAAGAGCGGGCGGTCGTCGGCCTCGCGCGGGGAGATGCGGCCGCTCGGCTCCACGCGCAGGTGGTGACGCACGTCGGGCTCGACGATGACCACGTCGAGCTCTTCGTCGGCGCTCTTGGCGGAGGTGATGAAGACCTGCTTGACCCGGTCCCGGATCTCGGGGAGGTCGGCCCCGGAGACCTCGACGGACTCGTCCGCGAGATGCACCGTGGCGGTCGTCTCGGAGGTGATGCGCGCCTGCGCGATCATCTGGTCATCCCTTCCATGCTGAGCGCCGCCGGACGAGGTCCGCGGCAGAGGTCCGGGACCACTCTACGGGCGCGGCGACCCCCTCCCGCGCCTACAGTGGCGGCGTGCACATCACGTCCCTCAGCGACCCGGCCGTGCCCGGCGCGGACGAGGACGCGGCGGGGGTGCTGGGCGAGGTCGCCGTGGTCCTGGACGGGGCCGGGGTGCCCCACCGCTTCCGCTCCGGTCGCCGTCACGGCGTCGCCTGGTTCTCCCACGCCCTCGCCGCCCGCCTCCTCGCCCGCGCCCAGGACCCCTCCCTCCCGCTCGCCGGCGCCCTCGCCGCCGCGATCGGCGAGGTCCGCTCCCTGCACGAGCACGAGTGCGACCTCGAGGCGGGCGGCCCCTCGGCCACCGTGGCCGCCGTGCGCCGCACCGGGACGCACCTCGAGCACCTCGTGCTCTGCGACGCCTCCCTGCTCCTGGAGCATCGGGACGGCTCCGTCGTGCGCCTGACCGACCGGCGCATCGAGGAGGTGGTGCGCCGCGAGCGCGGCGCCGAGGCGATCGAGGCGTGCCGCAACGCCCCCGGCGGCTTCTGGGTCGCCCGTCACGAGCCTGCGGCCGCGGACGAGGCGCTGATGGGCCGGGTCCCGCTCGCGGACCTCGCGGCCGTCCATCTGCTCAGCGACGGCGTGACCCGGGCGGTGGAGTCGCTGGGGCCGCACGACGACGTCTCGCTCGCTCGCGCCCTCTCCGCGGATCCGCGGGCGGTGATCTCCTCGATCCGGCGAGCGGAGGACGCGCTGGACCCGGAGCGGGCGCCGCGCAAGCGCCACGACGACGCGACCTCGCTCACCCTCCGTCTTCGGCCGCCCATCGCAGGGGATCGGGCATCTCGGACGAATCACCCCTGAGGTGCGGCTGGGAGAACCGAGCATGCACGGTGGGAGCGCGGGGCCGACGTCGAGGACGACCGGAGCGCCGACCATCCGGCCGGGCGGCGGTGCCGCGTCCGCGAAGTGCCCTCCGACCGCGTCTCTTGACGCTTTCATGGGGATCGCTCGACCTTTTCGCGGCGTGTCGTCCGAACTATGTTTCCTGCACGTCACCTGCAAGAACAGGGCATCCCCGTGCGTTTACAGACGGCGATCCAGGGCCTAGACTCGGTGTCACGACGTCGTTCGGGAAGGCGTCGCGAGCCCCAGCGGGGAGCGTGACGCGAAGAACGTACGGAGTCGGTCTTCGGGGGATGAAACCCCCGCGTTCGGCTGGTAGTGTTCCGAGCGTCGGAAGACATTGAAAATTTGAGAGATGTGCCGTTCCTCAAGACCCCCCTCATGGGGAGCGGCCGGACGGGCGACAATGCCAGGTTCCCCCACCTGTGGCGGCCCGTCCAGCCTGTTCGCCCGCACCCACCCCTGACGGACGACAGGCCTGACGAGCGGTCCGTGAGCCCCCGACACTGTCGGCTGAGAGCTCCGGGCCGCTCGTCGCATTCCATGGCAGTTCGCCGCTGATCCCGCACGGCCGGAGCGCGGCACGCGCGACCGGCGGCCCAGCCGGAGCACGGCAGATCCGGTCGGCGCAGCAGACGCGGTCGGAGCACGCCGGGCCCGGAGCGGGGACGACCCCGCCCGGCCCGGCGCCTCCGCGCCTCAGGACCCCAGGACCGCGACGTCGCTGCCCGGGTCCAGGCGGTAGCCGGCGCCGCGCACCGTCGAGATCAGGCGGCGGTAGCGGCCGAGCTTGGTGCGCACGCGGCGCACGTGCACGTCGACCGTGCGCTCACCGGTGTCCTCGGGTGCATCGGCCCAGACCGACTCCATGAGCTCGGTGCGGGAGATGGTGCGGCGCGAGTCGCGGGCCAGCTTGGCCAGCGGCTCGAACTCCTTGTGGGTGAAGTCCACGTCCTGCCCGTCGATCCGCACCCGGCGGCCGAACAGGTCGATGACCAGCGAGTCCTCAGGGGCCAGCGAGGGGCTTGCGGGGCTGACGGCCGTGGCCTGCAGCTGGCGGCGGCGGGCGGCCTCCGCATCGCGTCGCGCCGGCGAGTTCGGGGAGACGATCCCCTTGCGACGCGGCCGCAGCGGGCTCACCGCGGCGGCGCCCTGGGCGCGGGGCGGCAGGGGACGGGTCGTGCCGCGGCCGGTCGCGGCGAAGGCGCGGGGGCTGTCCACCGAGACCGTGGTGCGGCCGTCGCGGGCGGAGACCAGGCGCCGCGCCCGGGTGCGCGCTCGTCGGCGATGAGCGCGGCCTCGACGTCGCCGGTCCCGGCGGGCAAGGAGACCGACACCGTGATGGTGACGGCGTCCTCGGTGACGACGGGGCGCGAGGCGGTCCCGCCCACCCGCTGCAGGCGGGGCGCGGCGGACCGGGTGCGCGGGGCGGTGGTGCTGGTGGTGGGTCGATCCAGGGTGATGGTCATGATGCGAGTTCTCCGAGGTGCGGCGCGTCCTGCGCGGCGGGCGGTGGGCCCGGGATCCCTGGGTGATCGACGCCTGAGGCGGATCGGTGAGGGGTGTGCTCCCGGTGGCACCTGGAGCCCGCGCCCTCCGGCCGGCTCCTGTCAGCCGATCTCGGAGAGGTCGTGAGCGCTCAGAGGCTCGGCTGACGATGCATCATCGGCATCATCATCATGAACATCATCGCGCGCATGGCGGAGCGGACCACCCGGGGGGCGGTCTCGCGGTGCGCGGCGATCGAGGTCATGGCAAAGAGGATGCCCCGTCCCGTCCCGAGGGGCAAGCGCCTGTTCACATTTCGGGACGGCGACGGGGCGTCAGGGTCCTGCGTCGAGGCCCTCGCGGAGGGCCTTCGTGCAGGTCAGTGGCCGCGTTCTCAGTCGACGACGCCGAAGAGGCGGTCGCCGGCGTCGCCCAGACCGGGCACGATGTAGCCCTTCTCGTTGAGCTTCTCGTCGATCGCGGCGGTGACGACGGTGAGGTCGATCGCGGGGTCCAGCCGCTCCTCGAGCGCCTTCAGCCCCTCCGGTGCGCACAGCAGGGTCACGCAGGTGATGTCCTTCGCGCCGCGCTCGTGGAGGTACTCGCAGGAGGCGATGAGGGTGTGGCCGGTGGCGAGCATCGGGTCCAGCACGAAGCACTGCCGCCCGGAGAGGTCCTCCGGCAGACGGTTCGCGTAGGTGGTGACCTCGAGGGTCTCGTCGTTGCGGACCATGCCCAGGAAGCCCACCTCGGCGGTCGGCGCAGGCGGGTGAGGCCGTCCAGCATGCCCAGGCCCGCGCGGAGGATCGGCACCACCATCGGCTTGGGGTTGGTCAGGCGGGTGCCGGTCATCGTGGTCACCGGCGTCTCGATCTCCACCGGCGCGGTGGCGACGTTGCGGGTCGCCTCGTAGGCCAGCAGGGTCACCAGCTCGTCGGCGAGCTGGCGGAACACCGAGGAATGGGTGGCGCGATTGCGCAAGACCGACAGCTTGTGGGCGACGAGGGGGTGGTCGATCTCCAGAACGCGCATGGGAGGGAATCTACCGGAGCGCGCCCCGTGCCATGCCGCGCAGGGCCGACGGACGGTCCAGGGGAGAGGATGGTCTCGCGCCCCCGGGCGCTCGCCGCATGGGGGAGCACTGGAGAATGAGTGCATGACCGACGCCCCGGCCACCCCGACCCCACCCGGTTTCCCGGCATCCCTTCCGAGCGACGACGAGCTGATGGGCCTCGCGCTCGCCGAGGCCCTCGCCGTCGCCGAGCGCGAGCCCGCCGACGTGCCCATCGGCGCCGTCGTCCTCGGGGCCGACGGCGAGGTGCTCGGGACCGCCGGGAACCGTCGCGAGGCCGACGAGGATCCGACGGCCCACGCCGAGATCCTCGCCCTGCGCGCGCGGCCCGCGCGACCGGGCGCTGGAACCTCACCGGCGCCACCCTCGTCGTCACCCTCGAGCCGTGCACCATGTGCGCGGGCGCGATCGTGCTCTCCCGCGTGCAGCGGGTGGTCGTCGGGGCGATGGATCCCAAGGCCGGGGCCGCCGGCTCCCTCTACGACCTGGTGCGCGAGCCGCGGCTGAACCACCGCGTCGAGCTCACCACCGGGGTGCGCGGGCAGGAGTGCGGCGACCTGCTGCGCGCCTTCTTCCGCGCCCGTCGGAAGCGCTGACGCCTCCGCGCTCCGTCCCGCGCACCGCCCCCGCCGGCGCTCAGTCCCGCAGGTGGTACTCGGTGGTGACGTGCCCGGTGGAGTAGCGCCACTGCTCGCCGAGCCGCGCTACGAGCGGATCCCTGGTGGGCGGGGTGAAGGTGAGCCCCTCGCCGACGAAGGTCGGGACCGTGCGCGACCGGATCGTGTCCACCAGCTCCGCGGCCAGCAGAGCCCTCGACAGCGTGAGGTCGCCCCACACGACGACCCTGCCGTACGGCGCGATCGCCTCGCGCAGGGCGTCCACCCCGCCGCGCACGATCTGGGCCTCGCCCTCGCCCCACGGCGCGGTCTCGAGGGTCTCGCTCACCACGAGCTTGGGCAGGGCGTTGATCGGCCCGGCGAGCCGGTCGTGCTCCGGATCGGCCGTCGGCCAGTACGAGGAGAACATCTCGTAGGTGACGCGGCCCAGCACGATCGCGTCGACCGTCGCGACGAACTCCATCTGGTGCTCGTCGGTGCGGTCGAGGTCCTCGAAGCTCACCGCCTCCACGAAGCGCATCCCGCCGTCGGGCTCGGCCGCGAAGCCGTCGGCCGAGACGAGCCGCTCGAGCACGATCCGCGGACGGCCCGTGCCGGAGCCGCCGGCGAGCTCGCCCAGCGGCGGCACCAGCACCTCGTCGAGCGCCGAGCGCCAGCCGTCGCGTACGTCCTCGTCCTCGCCGGCCTCGGCGGGCACGCGCCGCTCGAGCGTGAACACCATCCGGGTGCGCTCGGCGCCGACCTCCTCGAGCGCGACCGTGACCAGCGGCGAGACCTCGTCGGCGTCCTCCGGGCCGCGCCAGGTGAAGCGCAGCGGCTCCGGCTCGCGGATCTGGAGATAGGTGCCGGCCGTCGGCCAGCGCGCCCGTCCACGGTCATCGTGTAGGCGTACTGCCCGCCCTCGCGCAGGTCGATCGCGACCGAGCCGGTCTCGACCTCGACGCCGGCGGGATGCCACCAGCGGGCGGTCAGCGCGGGATCGGTCCAGGCGCGCCAGACCAGCGCGCGCGGCGCCTCGAGGGTGCGGGTGAGGGTGAAGGAGGCGGGGGTGGTCATGTCGTCGTCGGTCATGAGGGGTCTCCGTCCTGGCGAGCCGGGTCCTGGGGATCCTGCGCGCCCTCGGCGCTGTGCACGCTGGGCATGCCGCGCGCGACGTCCTCGAGGGCGTCGAAGCGGCCGGACCAGATCCGTCGGTGCTCCTCGACCCAGTCGGTCGCCGCCTCGAGCGGCTCCGGGGTGAGGGTGCACAGGCGCCACTGCGCCTGCGGGGTCCGGCTGATCAGCCCTGCCTCCTCCAGCACCCGCAGGTGCTGACTGATCGCGGGGCGGGAGACGGCGAAGGGCTCGGCGAGGTCGCCCACGCGCAGCGGTCCCCGGGCGAGGCGCTCGATCATCGCGCGCCGGGTGGGGTCCGCCAGGGCGTGGAAGACCCGCGAGAGCGGATCCGCCGCAGGCCGCATGTCACCAACTCCTTAAGTAAGGAACTGGTTGCACAGTGCTCCTCCCGCCCCGGGTGTCAAGGGGGTGGCGGGGACTCCTCGAGAGGTCCATCGTGCGAGATCGCAGGTCCGCACTCCGAGACGGCCGTCTAGAGTGGCCTCGCGGGCCCGCCCGCACCGTCCCGCACCGATCGATCCCGCACGTCCCCGCCGGTCGCCGACGACGTCGTCCGCCCCGAGGGCCAGGAGCACGCATGCACATCACCTCTCCCGCCGTCCCGCCCGGCGCCGTCGTCGCCGAGGACGTCTCGAAGGTCTTCTTCTCCGGCACCGACCCCGTCTGGGCGCTCGAGGACTTCTCCCTCACCCTCGAGCCCGGCTCCTTCACCTGCATCGTCGGCCCCTCCGGTCGCGGGAAGTCGACCTTTCTGCGCATCCTCGGCGGGCTCGAGGAGCGCACCGTCGGCTCCGTGACGATGCCGGACGAGGGCCACCGGATCCCCGCCGCCTTCGTGTTCCAGGAGCACGGCGTCTTCCCCTGGATGACGGTGCGGGAGAACGTCGCCTTCGGCCTGCGGATGACCGGCACCGGCGCGGCCGAGCGCCGACGCATCGCCGACGACTGGCTCGCCCGCGTGCGCCTGTCCGACTTCGCGGACTCCTACCCCCACCAGCTCTCCGGCGGCATGCGCCAGCGCGTCGCGATCGCCCGCGCCTTCGCGACCGGCTCCCCGGTGCCGCTCATGGACGAGCCGCTCGGCGCACTGGACGCCCAGACCCGCATGCTCATGCAGGAGGAGCTCATCGCCCTGTGGGAGGCCGAGCGCAAGACCGTCCTCATGGTCACCCACGACATCGACGAGGCGATCATCCTCTCCGACCGCGTGATCGTGATGTCCGGCCGTCCCGGCACGCTCCGCGAGGACATCACCGTACCCTTCGACCGTCGGCGCTCCTTCGAGATCGAGCGCGACCCCGAGTACGCGGCGCCGCGCTCGCGCATCTGGGACCTGCTGCGCGAGGACGCGCGCACCGCCGAGGAGACCGCATGAGCACCGCACCCGCCTCCCGCCCCGCGACCACGGCCGACGGCCGCGAGCGGCCGCACCCTCCTCGCCGCCCGGGAGCGGCGCGCCCGTGACCGGCGCCTGGCCACCCGCGACCTGGTCCTCTCGATCGCCACGCCGATCCTGCCGCTGGTGCTGTGGGAGCTCTGTGCACGCGTGGAGATCATCGACCCGCGCTTCTTCCCGCCGCCCACCCGCATCGTCGCCGCGGGCTGGGAGATGCTGATGAGCGGCGAGCTGTGGCAGACACACCGCGCCCACTCTGATGCGACTCGCCGTCGGCGGCGGGATCGGCGCGCTCGCCGGGATCGTGGTCGGCCTGCTGATGGGCGCCTCCCGGGCGCTGAACGCCGCGCTCGGCCCGCTGTTCTCCGCGCTCTACCCGGCGCCGAAGATCGCGATCTTCCCGATCCTGCTGATGATCTTCGGGCCCACCGAGTCGCCGAAGATCATCGCCGTGTTCATCACGACCTTCTTCATCATGCAGATCAACACCGTCTCCGGCGTGTGGGCGATCGACCGCAAGCTGCTCGAGGCCGGTGCCGCCTACGGCGCGACGGGGCTGGCCCGCTTCCGCCACGTGGTCCTGCCCGGGGCGATGCCCTTCGTGTTCTCCGGGCTGAAGACCGCCACCGGCACCGCCGTCGTGGTGGTCACCGCTGTCGAGTTCACCGGCGCCACCACCACCGGCCTCGGCTACCTGATCTGGAACTCCTGGCGGCTGTTCATCCCGGAGAAGCTCTACGTGGGCCTGGTCGTCATCGGACTGATCGGCGCCCTGGTCACCACGATCCTCAGCCGCTCCGAGAAGTCGCTGCTCGCCCTGGCGCCGCGAGCGCTGACCCCTACCCCGCACCACACCACCCCGCACCCCTAGGAGCACCGATGCGACGACGCACCCTTCTCTCCCTCACCGCCGCCACCGCCCTCGGCGGCGCCCTGACCGCCTGCGGCTCCGCCATCACCGGCGAGGACAGCTCCGGCGGCGGCGCCTACGGCGGCGGCGCCTCCGGCGTCGTGCGCGTGGGCCACCTGCCCTCGGCCCTGTTCGCGCCGCTGTACATCGCCGACGCGATGGGCTACTTCGAGGAGGAGGGCGTCACCCTCGAGCTCACCCCGCTGAAGTCCGGCCAGGACGGCGTGCCGATGCTGTCCAACGACCAGCTCGACGTGATGGTCGCCGGATTCAGCGCAGGGATGTTCAACGCCCTCGAGCAGGGCGTGGCCTTCAAGGTCGTCGGCTCCATGGGCATCTCCCCGGGCGACCCGGAGAACTCGCCCACCGCGCTCGAGGTGCGCCAGGGCCTCCTCGACGACGGCACCGTCAGCGAGGTCGCGGACCTCAAGGGGCGCACCATCGGGGTCGCCGGCGGGCCCGGCGCGACCGGCGGCTACCTGCTCGCGGCGATGCTCGAGGAGGGCGGGCTGACCCTGAACGACGTGGAGATCTCCAACCTCGCCACCCCCGACCAGGAGCCGGCGCTCACCAACGGCTCCGTCGACGCCGCCACCCCGTCCGCCCCCTTCTCCTCCTCGATCGAGGAGGCCGGGATCGCCTCCCCGCTCGCGGTCCCCGCGAAGGGCACCACCGGCACGGGCGTGATGTACTCCGAGACCTTCGTCGGCGCCGAGCTCGCGCAGGGCTTCTTCACCGCGCTCGCCAAGGGCGCCCAGGAGCTCTCGGCCGACGGGAAGCAGACCGACGAGGTCTACCAGATCCTCGCCGACACCCTCGGCCAGG
This sequence comes from Brachybacterium sp. GPGPB12, assembly GCF_038396325.1. Lineage (NCBI taxonomy): Bacteria > Bacillati > Actinomycetota > Actinomycetes > Micrococcales > Dermabacteraceae > Brachybacterium > Brachybacterium sp. GPGPB12. The sequence goes on from NZ_CP149573.1 coordinate 2,782,959, forward strand.
ACATCGAGGTGCTGAAGGCCTCCCCGATGTACAGCTACCTCCCCGACCTCGCCCCGCGGCCCGAGCGGCTCGAGGCCATGCAGTCCGTGTGGATCGACGCCGAGCAGATCACCTACACGGAGCCGCTGGACATCGACGGCATCGTCGACGCGAGCTTCGCGGAGGCCGCGGCGGGCTGAGTCGCCTCCGCGGGCCTCAGATCCAGCCCTGGCGGCGGGCGATCGCGGCGGCCTCGTGCCGGTTCGCGGCCTGCGGCTTCGCCTGGGCGCTCGAGAGGTAGTTGCGCACGGTCCCCGGGGCCAGATGGGCGCGCCGAGCGATCTGCTCGACGGGGGCGCCGTCGGCCGCGAACTCGAGCACATCCGCCTCGCGCGGGGTGAGCGGGGAGTCGCCCGAGGAGATCGTCTCCGCGGCCAGCTCGGGGTCGATCGCGCGGCGCCCGTTCGCGACCGAGCGCACGGCGCGAGCGAGCCGCTCGGCCGAGGTGGTCTTCGGCAGGAAGCCCAGCACCCCCTGTGCGAGGGCGCGCTTGAGATAGCCGGGCCGCGCATGCGAGGTGAGGATCAGGCGGCGGGTCGCGGAGGAGGCCTCCGCGATCTGCTCGCACAGCTCGAGCCCGTCGCCGTCGGGCGGCTGCAGGTCCACGACGGCGACGTCCGGCGTGGTCTCGGCGATCAGCCGCGCGCCCTCGGCGACCGTCCCGGCCTCGCCGAGCACCTCGAGGTCCTCCTCGAGCGAGAGCATCGTCGCGAGCGCCGAGCGGATCAGGTGCTCGTCGTCGACGAGCACCACGCGCGCGGGCGAGCAGGGCCATCGGTCATCGGGATCCTCCGGTTGGGGTGAAGCGGACGTCGAGGGTGAAGGTGCCGTCCTCGCGTCGCACCTCCAGGGTCGCCTCGTCCTCGAGGCGCTCCCGCATCCCGGCCAGCCCGCTGCCCTCCCGGATCTCGCCGTCCTCGGGCGCACCGTCGTTGACCATCGTGACGCCGTCCGCGCGGAGGGTGATCTCCACGGCCGACGGGTCGGCATGGCGCAGGATGTTCGTCCCGCCCTCTCGCAGCACCCAGGCGGCGGTGCCGGCCCGGGCCGCGGGGACGTCCTCGGCCGCGCCGTGGACCGTGACCTCCACGTGCGCGGAGCGCAGAAGCGATGCAGTGCCCTGCGGCTCGGTCGCGAGATCCGCTTCGCGGTAGCCGCGCACGAGCGAGCGGATCTCGGCGAGCGAGGTGCGGGCGATCTGCGCCGCCTCCCGGCCGTGCTCCGCGGCGCGGGGGTCGCCGCGCTCGGCCAGCCGCGCCACCAGCTCGGTCTTCACGGCGATCACGGAGAGGTCCCGCCCGGTGACGTCGTGCAGGTCGCGGGCGAAGCGCGACCGCTCCTCGGCGACGGCGAGCTGGGCCTGCGCCTCGCGGGCGTCGTCGAGCTCGCGCACCATCGCCGCCAGCCACAGGGACATCCGCACCGTGAGCACCACGGCGAGCAGCAGTGCGCCGGTGGGGAAGGCGACGGGGGCGGAGAGTCCGAACGCCATCGCGATCACCGTCGTCGCGGCCGCCAGCGCCGCCCCGATCTGCCAGCGCCATCGCAGGAGCGCCGCGGCGGCGAGCGGCGTGAGCGAGGCGGCGAGCACGGGGGCCGCGGAGAGGCCGAGCGGCTGCAGCGAGCACGATGACCGCTGACGGCACCGCGGTGGCGATCAGCGAGCGGTCCGCCGGGATGTCGCCCACCTGCGGGAGGTCCCAGCGGTCCCGCGCCTCGGGCGGCGCGGCCGCCGACCACAGTGCGAGCGCTCGGTGTCCGGACCAGGCGCCGACCACCATCTGCACGATCAGCACCGCGGTCGCCGCCGGGGCCTCGGCCAGCGGCGCGGGCACCGGGGTGCCGAACGCGAGCGAGACCCCCAGCGGGAAGATCGCCTGGATGAGCACGACCGACCACGCCGTGTAGGCGTAGAACACGCTCCACTGGCGTGCGGTGCGGGTCTTCACCGCGGTTCTCCCTTCGGCGTGGGAATGGTCGACGAGCTGGGGCGAAGCGTATCCGCTCAGCCGATCGCGGCGAGGAACAGGCCGCCGAAGGCGCCGAAGACGATGCCCCACAGGATGATGGAGATGCCCATCCAGAGGTAGACCCGGCCGCGCGCGGCGCCGAGCGCGATCAGTGCAGGTCCGGAGATCTGCGAGGCGACCACGAACGGCCCCAGCAGGCACACCCCGGGCACTCCGTACTTCTCCATCGCCGCGGCGACCTTGGTCCGGAAGCGGGAGGGGCTGGGCTCCACGGCGGAGCGGCCCCCGTGCTTCCCGCGACCCTGGGCGATCGCGTCCCGGGTGCGGCCGGCCAGCGCGATCACCACGAAGGTCGCCACCAGGTTTCCCAGCACCGCCGCGGGGATCGCGAGGGCCGGGTGGATGCCGAGGGTGGTGCCCAGGAAGGAGCCGAGATAGCTCTCGATGAAGGGGATCGCACCGGCGGGGACGAGCGCGAGAACCTGCCGCCACGGCGCGAGGCCGGAGACGAGGTCGTGCGGCTGGGCGAGGAGGTCCTGGAACATGGGTGGGGTCCTTCCGGGTTGATGATGGTTCCAGCCTCCCCGTGCACGGCGGCGCGCGGCAGGGCGCGGTGTCATCGACCGGGATGCGTCTCTCACGGCCCGCCCATGACAGATGTCAGACCGCACGGCGTGACCCCGTCCACATGGGGACCTGCAGGTCTGTGACGTTTGTTGCGGCAGATGAACGCGTGCTCGGCGTACGGGGCGCTCGATGCTTGAATTCCGGGGTGATCACTCTCGACGCACTGCGCAAGGTCTTCCCCGCACCCGGCGGCGGAGACCCCGTCGTCGCGCTCGACGGGATCGACCTCCACCTCGGGCCGGGCCGCATCCACGGGATCGTCGGCCGCTCCGGGGCGGGCAAGTCCACGCTCATCCGTCGCCTGACCGGGCTGGAGAAGCCCACCTCGGGGCGGGTCGAGATCGACGGCACCGACATCGCCGCGCTCGAGGGCGCCCAGGCGCGCGCCGCTCGGCGGAACATCGGGATGGTCTTCCAGCACGCGAACCTGCTGGACTCCCGCACCGCCGCCCAGAACATCGCCCAACCGCTCGAGATCGCCGGGGTGCCCCGCGCCGAGCGCGAGCGCCGCGTCGCCGAGCTGGTCGAGCTCGTGGGGCTCACCGGCCGCGAGCACAACCATCCCGCGCGGCTCTCGGGCGGGCAGATCCAGCGCGTCGGCATCGCCCGCGGCCTCGCCGCCGAGCCGAAGGTGTCGCTGTGCGACGAGCCGACCAGCGCCCTGGACGGCACCACCACCCGGCAGATCCTGCGTCTGCTCGCGGACCTCCGCGAGCGCCTCGGCATCACGGTCGTGATCATCACCCACGAGATGGGCGTGGTGCGCGAGGTGTGCGACACCGTCACCCTGCTCCAGGACGGGCGGATCACCCAGAGCGGCGACCTGCTCGAGGTCGCCGCCGATCCGCACGGCCCCCTCAGCGCGGAGCTGATCCCGCGCCGCCGGCTCCTACCGGCATCGAGGCGCTGGTCGTGAACTGCGACTACGGCGACTCCGAGCGCTTCCGCACCACAGATGACCTGATCCGTCTGGCCGAGACGTACGAGGCCGAGGCGACCCTCGTCGCCGGCACCATCGAGACCATCGGCGGCCGGCAGGTGGGGCGGGTCCAGCTCGCCCTGCGCAACCGTTCCGGACAGCCGATCTCCCGCCAGGGGCTCGATGACTTCCTCGCCGAGCTCGAGAGCGCCGGCGTCGTCGCGAAGGAGGTGACCGCATGATCGAGTGGCTCGACAACCCCGTCTTCACCACCTGGGACTCCAACACCTCGCTGTGGTCCAACACCCTGATCACCCTGTACATGACCGTGGGGACCATGCTGTTCTCCACCCTCATCGGTGTTCCGCTGGGCCTCTTGCTCTTCGAGACCTCCGGAGCGCGCGGAGGTCTCGCCCGCTGGGTGAACCGCGTCGTCGGCTTCGTCGTGAACGTCGGGCGGTCCTTCCCGTTCATCATCCTGATCATCGCGCTGATCCCCGTCACCCGCTTCATCGTGGGCCGCGTGACCGGGCCGAACGCCGCGATGTTCGCGCTGGTGATCTCCGCGATCCCGTTCCTCGCCCGTCTCATCGAGATCAACCTGCGCGAGATCTCCGCCGGGAAGGTCGAGGCGGTGCAGATGATGGGCGCCACCCGCTGGCAGATCATCCGACAGGTCCTCCTGCCGGAGGCGCGCCCGGCATCATCGGCTCCCTCACCACCACCACGATCGCCGTCATCGGCTACACCGCCATGGCCGGCACCGTGGGCGGCAAGGGCCTGGGCGACCTCGCGATCCGCAACGGCTACCAGAGCTACGACAACGTGGTCATGGTTGCGACCGTGGTCGTGCTGGTGGTCATCGTGATCGCCGTCCAGGCGCTCGGCTCCGCCCTCTCCCGCGCCGTCGACCACCGCGCCGCGGCCCGCTGACCTGCTTCATCCCACCCTCGTCGAGAAGGACATCCCCATGACCCACATCTCCCGCCGCACCACTCTGCTCGCCTCCGGCGCGGGCCTCGCCGCGCTCGCCCTCGCCGCCTGCGGCGCCGGCGGCACCGAGGGGCCGACGGAGGAGAACGGCGTGACCACGATCCGCATCGGCGCCTCGCCGGCCCCGCACGCCCAGATCCTCACCTTCGTGAAGGACAACCTCGCCGAGGAGGCCGGGCTCGCCCTCGAGATCATCGAGTACACCGATTACCAGCCGCCCAACCAGGCGCTGAACGATGGCGACCTCGACGCGAACTTCTACCAGACCCCCGCCTTCCTCGAGGGCCAGATGTCCGAGAAGGGCTACGACTTCCACGCCTTCGAGGGCATCCACGTGGAGCCCCTCGGCGTCTACTCCGAGACCCTCACCTCGCTCGACGAGCTGAAGGACGGGGACGAGGTCGCGATCGCGAACGACCCCACCAACCGCGGCCGCGGCCTGGACCTGCTCGCCGCCCACGGCGTGATCACCCTCGCAGACGGCGTCGCCCCCACCTCGGCCACCACCGGCGACATCGCCGAGAACCCGAAGAACCTGCAGTTCTCCGAGCTCGAGGCCGCGCAGATCCCGCGCTCCCTCGCCGACTTCGCGATCGCCGTCGTCAACGGCAACTACGCCCTCGAGGCGGGCCTGAACCCCTCCGAGGAGGCCATCGTCATCGAGGAGGGCGAGGGCAACCCGAACGCGAACATGATGGTGGTGCGCACCGCCGACGCGGAGAACGAGGCCCTCGTGACGCTCGACGAGCCGCTCCACAGCGACGACGTCCGCTCCTTCATCGAGGAGACCTACACCGACGGCTCGGTCATCCCGGCCTTCTGAGCCCGAGCGCTCCAGGCCGTACGCCGGCCGACGGAACGACGACGCCGCGCCCGCCCCACGAGGGGCGAGCGCGGCGTCGGTGCGTTCGGGGCGGTCCGGAAGAGCTCGCCTCAGAGCGGCTCCGTCGCCCCCAGCTGGTCCAGCGACCAGGCCAGCTCGTCGGCCCGCTGCTCCCACTTGCGGTACCGGCCGGAGCGGCCTCCGTGCCCCGCGACCATCTCGCAGCGGAACACGATCGGGCGCTCGGCCTGGTCGGAGGTGACCGTCTCGCGCAGGCGGGCCACCCACTTCGCGGGCTCGACGAAGAACACGCGGGTGTCGTTCAGCGAGGTCGCGGCGAAGATCGCCGGGTACTCCACCGCCTGCACGTTCTCGTAGGGCGTGTACTCCTTCATGTACTCGTACACGGCCGGGTCGTGCAGCGGGTCGCCCCACTCCTCCCACTCGCCGACGGTCAGCGGCAGTGAGGGATCCAGGATGGTGGTCAGCGCGTCCACGAAGGGCACCCCGGCGATGATCGCCCGGAACCGCCCCGGGGCGAGGTTCGCGACCGCGCCCATCAGCGACCCGCCCGCGCCGCGGCCCTCCGCCCCGAGCCGGGCCGGGTCCACGAGGCCGCTCGCGCCGAGATGCTCCGCCGCGGCGACGAAGTCGCTGAAGGAGTTCTTCTTCTCCAGCGGCTTGCCGTGGTCGTACCAGTCCCGGCCCATCTCGCCCCCGCCGCGCACGTGCGCGATCGCGACGACCACGCCCCGGTCCAGCAGGGACAGGCGCGTGGGCACGAAGGACGGGTCGACCGAGACCTCGTAGGAGCCGTAGCCGTACAGGTAGCCCGGCGCGGTCCCGTCGGCCGCGACCTCCCTGCGCGCGACGACGCTGAGCGGTATCGCGGTGCCGTCGGCCGCCCTCGCCCACTCGCGCCTCTCCACGTAGAGGGAGGGATCGAAGTTCGGCACCGGGGTGACGCGCAGGATCTCGGTCGCACCGGTGGCGACCTCCCGCTCGGCGACGGTGGGCGGGGTGAGCAGGCTGGTGAGCTCGTAGCGCACCGCCTGCTGGTCCCAGTTCGGGTTCGCGTCGAGCTCGACGGTGTCCAGTCGCCCGCCGTGGGTGAGGTCCTCGGCCTGATCGAGCCGCAGCGACCCGTCGGCCGCCCGCGGGATGATCCGCACCGAGGCGAGCCCGCCGGCGCGCGCTCGAGCGCGACGAAGCCCGCGAACGACTCCACCGCCAGCGCCGCTCGCCCTCGCCGGCGACCAGCGGCTCCTCCCACTGCTCCGGGGTCTCGAGCGGCGCCTGCGCGAGCGCGAAGCCGGTGTGCCCGTCGTTGTGCACCACCAGCAGGCGGTCCCCGGCGTGCTCGACCGCGTAGTCCACGCCGTCGCGCCGCCCGCCCGCGCGAACGGGCGCGGACTCGGGCGCGGCGAGGTCCAGCGACCACGCCTCCGCCGTCGTGGTGGAGGCGGACTGGATGACGAGGGTCGTCTCGTCGCGGGAGCGCTCGAAGCCGATCATGAACCGCTCGTCGGCCTCCTCGAGCACGAGCACGTCCTCGGCCGGATCGGCGCCGATCCGATGGCGCCAGACCTGGTGCGCCGCCAGGCGTCGTCGACCCGCGCGTAGAACAGCCACTGCTGATCGGTGGAGAACGCGATCCCGTAACCGGTGCCGGTCACGGACTCGTCGAGCACCTCGCCGGCGGAGAGGTCCAGGGCCCGCGGCGTGAACCGCTCGTCCCCGGCGGTGTCCACCGCATAGGCGAGCAGGGTGTGGTCGGGGGAGAGGGTCAGCCCGCCGAGGGAGTAGAACTCGTGCCCCGCGGCCTCGGCCTGGGCGTCCAGCGGCACCTGCTCGCCCTCGAGCATCACCCCCGGCTCGACCTGCGGCATCGCGCCCGCGTCGGCCACGCGCGTGAACCTCGGGTAGTCGTCTCCGGCGGTGGTGCGGGTGATGTACCACCAGTCCCCGCGACGCACCGGCACCGACAGGTCCGTCTCCTGCGTGTGACCGACGAACTCCTCGACCAGGCGGCGCCGCGGCGCGCCGAGGTGCGCGGTGCGGGCGTCGGCGTAGGCGTTCTCCGCCTCGAGGTGCGCGATGACCTCGGGATCGGTCTTGTCGCGCATCCACTCGTACGGATCCACCACGACATCGCCGTGGTGGATCCGCTCGGTGGGGCGTCGCTCGGGGAGGGGGCGTCCGGGTGCTGGCTGGTCATCCCTCGAGACTAGTCATCCTTCGAGGTCGGCGGCGCCCAGCTGGTCCAGGAGCCAGGCGACTCCCTCGACGCGGAGGTCCTCGCCGTCCTCGAGGGAGTCGGCGACCCGCAGCAGGATCGGCCGCTCGACCGGATCGGACGTGACCCGCTCTCGCGCCGCGCCACCCAGATCGCGGCGCAGGCCGGCGGGTAGTCCGCCCCTTCGAGCGCGGTGAACGTGTAGACGGCGGGGTACTCGGTCTCGCGGATGTTCTCCGCCGGGCCGCAGGCGCGCAGGGTCCGGTAGGCGGTCTCGTCCTCGGCCGGGTCCCCGAACTCGGTCCACTCCTCGAGGGTCAGCATCACCTCCGGGGCCAGCATCGTCTCCAGCGGGTCCACCAGCGGGGTCTCCGCCAGCACGGCCCGGAACAGCTCGGGCGCCCGGTTCGCGGCCGCGCCGACGACCATCGCACCCGCCCCGGTGGCCACGGCGCCGATCCGGTCCGGAGCCGCCCACCCGGAGGCGACCAGGTGATCCGCGCAGGCGACGAGATCGTCCACCGAGTGCATCCGGCGCTGGCGACGGCCGTCGTGGTGCCACTGCGGCCCGAGCTCGCCGCCGCCGCGCACGTGCGCGACGGCCACGACGACGCCGCGGTCCGCGAGCGCGAGCACCTCGGGCCGCAGCAGCGGGTCGAGGCACTGGCCGAACACGCCGTGGCCGTGCAGCAGCACCGGGGCGGTGCCGTCGGCGACCACGTCGGCCCGGGCGATCAGCGAGATCGGGACGCGGGTGCGGTCGGGCGAGGTCGCCCACAGCCGCTTCTCGACGTACCGCGAGGCGTCGAGGCCGGGCACCTCGACGCGCTTCAGCACGAACGGGTCGCCGCCGTCGAGGGACGCGCGGATCATCGTCGGCGGGGTGAGGAAGCTGTCCACCCGGCGCGGATCGAGCGCGCTCCCAGTCGGGGGTGTGCTCCAGCCGCACCGCGTCCAGCGGTCCGCCGGTGAGGATCTCCCGCACAGCGCCGACGTCGAGGGAGCCGTCGGCCCGGCGCGGGATCATCCGCACCGCCGGCAGGGCGCCGACGCGCGCCTGCGGCGCGACGAAGCCGGCGAAGGCCTCCACGGACTCGAAGCTCTCGCCCTCCTGCGCGTGCAGCAGGGGGTTCGCGCCCTCGGGCGGCGTCCCCGGACCGAGCGGCGCCTCGGCGAGCACGCAGCGATGGGAGGCGGGGTCCGCGTGCAGCAGCAGCAACCGGTCGCCGGCGTGCTCCACGACCGTGGAGGCGCCGGGCAGGCGGTCGGTGACCTGGATGGGCGTCGCCGTCGGCGCGGCGAGGTCCAGCGTCCACACCTCGGCGGCGACCGGCGAGGTCGAGCGGATCATCAGGGCGGACCCGTCCCGGGAGCGGCTCAGGGCGAGCTCGGACCAGTGGTCGGGCTCCTCGAGCGACACCGGGTCCGTGGAGGGGTCGCTGCCCAGCACGTGGCGGCGCACCTCGGCGCGGCGCCCGAGGTCGTCCAGACGGGTGTGGAGCGGCGCGGTCGAGTCCGCGGAGAACACGGGATCGGGCCCCGCGCCGTGCACGGAGTCGTCCACGACCGCGCCGGTATCGGCGTCGGTGACCACGAGGCGGCGACCGCCCGCGGCGGCCTCGGCCCGGGCGAGCAGGCGGTGGTCGGGCGAGAGGGCGATCCCCAGCACCCTCCGGCAGTCCTCCACCAGCACGCTCTCGCCGGGGGCAGCGAGCGCCCGGGAACGGGGACGGGCACGCCGGCCGGGCCGCGCACGGCCTCGCAGTCGCGGACGCGGGAGAAGGCGACGCCGTCCAGCGGGTGGGTGCGGTCGATGTACCACCAGCCGTCCAGCGGCACCGGCACCGACAGCTCCTGCGGGATCTCGCCCTCGAGGGCCCCGGCGAGACGGGCGCGCGGCGGCGCGAGTGCGGAGGTGGCGCGGTCGGTGTGCGCGTTCTCGGCGGCGAGGTGCTGGCGCACCTCGGCGGAGCGGATGCGCGCGCGACCACTGGAAGGGGCGGCGCGGCGGCGTCGCCGAAGAGGATGCGGCGCGCGGTGCGGGGCTCGGGGCGGGGGGCGAGGAGGGACTCCGCGGAGCGCGCGGGGGACGCCGTGCGGCGGGGACGAGGTGATCGGTCATCGGAGCGGCTTTCCTCTCGGGGTGGCCGGTGGGGGGGGATCCCGGTTCCGTGGCGTCTCGGCCGGAGGGGCCACGGCGGGGCACTGCGGGTGATCAGCTCTCCGGAGTCGGGACCCGATCGAGGAGGTCGGCGGTGACGGCGCCGCCGTGATCGGGACGCCCGCGCTCACGGGCACTGCCGCGGCGAGGGGGGACATGAGGGAGGGCGCAGTATGCCTGGGATGCCGGGGTGTCGTTCATCGTCGGGCCCCTCCCTTCCTCGGAGCTCGTGGACGGCCGCAGGGCGGTGCTGAAACGTCGTTCTGTGATATGCGCCATGGACGCTACCCTCAGTGTTTTACAGGTATGTGGAAAGTCCTGAAAACGGGCGCGCGCACCCTCGGCGGGGGATGATCGATGGAGTGCGGCTGGAGGAGGACCAGGCGAGATGGCGACGGATGACCACGGGAGGTTCGCTCCTGAGAGCGCGCGCGGCGATCAAGCGCAGCGGGCTGACCCTCACCGTGATCTCCCAGCGTCTGCGCGCGCGCAACCGTCCCGTGAGCGTCGCGACGCTCAGCAACTGGCAGTCGGGCCGGAGCCTGCCCGGCGGCGATCAGTCCCTCGGTGTCGTCGCCGCCCTCGAGGAGTCGCTCGGGCGGCCCCCGGACTCGCTCGCGGATCTCGTGGGCGGGCCGCGACTGCAGGGGCGCGCGGTGCAGGAGATGAGCTTCGTCGGGCGTCCGTCCAGCCGCGAGGTCTTCCAGGAGGCGCTCGAGGCGCTCGGCTTCGCGAGCGCGCAGCAGTACGCGCACGAGCGCGTCATCCACCAGCTCGCGATCATCGACTCGACCCAGTCGGTGCGGCGCTTCGAGCACCGCATGACCGTGCGTGCGCTGGAGTCGGGGACCTGCCGGCTACCGGCGGTGCACGTGCTGGGGCAGAACGAGCCCAACATCGCTCCCCGCTACATCGCGACCGAGGGTCGCACCATCGGGAGGCGCGTGGCCTGGCCCCGCCGCCGCGCCTACGGGGTCGAGTTCCTGCTCGACGGGCGCCTCGACGCGGGCCAGGTCGCCACCTTCGCCTACCGGGTCGAGATGCACGCCAGCGCCATCGACGTCACGGGAAGCATGTACTCCGTCCCCCGACCCGCGAACGACGTGTGCTCGAGGTCGAGTTCCGCGGCCCGCGCCGCCCCCTGGACTGCGAGCGCTACCGGCGCACGGACGCCGGGGAGACGGTCTCCTCCCTGCGGCTCGACCACCGCGACCGCCTCCAGATCAGCGAGGCGCGCTTCGGGCCCGGCACCTTCGGCCTGCGCTGGTCCTGGGGCGCCGACGACGGCTTCGACGAGGAGCTCGACGACCTGTACTGATCGGGTGAGCACGGCGTATCCTGAGGTGACAGCACGGTCGCACGGGGAGGTGCGGGACATGGAGCCGTCCACTCGGAGCATCCTGGTGGGATATGACGACACCAGCGCCGCGATGGCCGCCGTGCGCTGGGCCGCCGAGCTCGCCCATGACACCGGCGCCGGGATCCGCCTCCTGCACGCTTGGACGTGGCCGCTGCTCGGCCAGGGCCTCGCCGGCATCCCCGTGCTCGACCCCGCCGGCCCCCGCAACCAGGCCAGCCGCCTGCTGGACGACGCGGCCGAGCGCATCGCCACCCACCACCCCGACGTCCCGGTCACCGCCGAGCTCGTCGCCGGCATGCCGCGTGAGGTGCTCGAGGAGGCCTCCGCCGGCGCCGACCTGCTCGTCGTCGGGACCCGCGGGCTCGGCGCCGTGCTCGGCACGCCGCTGGGCTCCGTGAGCCGCGGGTCGCTCCACGACGCCGGTCGCCCCGTCGCGATCATCCGCTCGGACCAGCACCGAGCGGGCCCGGTGCTGGTCGCCTACGACGGCTCCGACACCGCTGGGGAGGCGGTCGACGTCGCCGCCGACCTCGCCGCGGCCTGGGGGGCGACGCGCGCGTGGTGCACGTGCGCACCGTCCCCCACGCCCCCTACGACAGCGGCGGGGAGGCCTGGGAGGCGGGGAAGGGCACCCGCGCCCTGCTCGACGAGGGCGTGGCCCGGGCGCGCGCCCGCCAGGCGCGGGTCGAGGTGCAGTCGCGGATGCTCGAGGCCCGCACCGCCGCGGAGGGGCCGCTGGACGCGGCGGCCGGTGCGCGGATGCTGGTCCTCGGCCATCGCGGGCTGGGCCGAGGTCGCTTCGGCTCGACCGCCCATGCAACGGTGCCGCACGCCACCGGCAATGTCACCGTGGTCCGCCACGGCCCGGAGATGCGGTCGGCGGCGCACGAGGACGTGACGTGACTCGCGTCACTCGCGTCCGACGCTCACCGGTTTGAACGCAGGGTGTCCGTGCGGTTATTCTGCTCGACGGTAGCGTGTCCGAGCGGCCGAAGGTGCATCACTCGAAATGATGTGTGGTTCATAGCCACCGCGGGTTCAAATCCCGCCGCTACCGCCCCTGGCCTGGAGTTTCCTCCCGGTCGACGAAGGCCCTCGCCGATCCGGCGGGGGCCTTCGTGCATGCGGCGGGCGGGGGCGATCAGCTCTCCTGGAACTCCTCGTCGAGGTTCGTCTCGAGCGGCGCCGCGAGGGCGTCCAGCGATTCCTCGGCGCCCTCGCCCTCGGCGCGCGGCGTGACCTCGTCGTCGAAGGCGACGTCGAGGGTGAGGAGCATGAGGATGCTCGAGGCCTTCACCGGGCCGGCGTCCGCAGTCTCGATGGTGACGGCGGCAGGGTCGCTCGGACGCGGCCTGCGAGAAGAGTGCCGCCGGGCGGGCATGGAGGCCGCTCGCGCTCGCGACCTTCACGGTTCGTGCTGACATCTGGCAGGCCTTTCTCGACATGGTCGACCCAGGGTAGCGCCGCGGAGTGTCCTCGCGGGCGTTCATCCGGTGTTACTGCGCCGTTCACAGAGGTTTCCGACAGGTGGAGATTCCCTTACATCCGTCCGAGAAGTGCGTTCGGGGGCGTCGGCGGGCGCTACGGTGGTGCAGGCCGTCAGGGGTGACGGAGCGGCGACGCGCTCGGGGGAGCCGCGTACCTGGCCGTCTCGGCGGAACGGCGAACTCCTCGTCCTCGAGCGCGCCGGAGGCGTAGATCCCCTCGACCACGTCCCCGGGATGCAGGACCACGCCGCCGCGGGCGGTCACGCACCACGCCGCCGCGGGCGTCGACCCGGGCGTGCACGATCGTCGCCCGATCAGGTCCGCGAGGGGAGCGCGGGTCCCGTGGCCCCGTCGGCCATCGGGGCCGGGAGACCCGGCCAGGCCGGACAGGAAGGCACGCACGCACCCAGCCTGCCGCACGCTCCGGCCGCCGGGCGGCGCCCGGGTGCTGGACTACGATGACGCAATGACCTCCTCGAACTCCTCGGGCGAACGCGCCCCGGATCCCCGTCCCGCCCGCACCCGCGCCGCGATCTTCACCGCCGCGCGCGAGCTGAGCGCGGACGACGGCGAGGTCACCGTCAACGCCCTGGCCAAGCGCGCCGGCGTCAGCCGCGCCGCGTTCTACAGCCACTTCACCGGGCTCGACGACCTGCTGGGCGCGATGCTCCAGGAGATGTTCGACGCCGCCTGGGAGCGCGGACGCACCAACGGCGCCGCCGGCCACACCATCGAGCAAGACGTGCGCACGGCTACGCGATGATGGCCGCCTACATCGAGCGGCACCATGCCTTCCTCCGCGGCGCGCTGGACTGGAAGTCCAGCCACCGCACCTACATGATCCTCACCGGGACGATGGCCCGCGCGCACGTCGAGGCGCTCAAGCGCATGCCCGACAGGCTCCCGCCACGTCCCGGCATCGAGGCCCTCGCCCGCGGCCTCACCGGCGGGGAGCTCGTCCACGCCGACCACTGGCTCGTCGCCACCGAGGAGGCGGCGAGGGCTGGGGAGGAGCTGGACGCGACCGAGTCGCTCGAGGTCATGCTCGCCACCGCGCCGTCCTGGTACGTCGGCCTCGGCCCCGACGAGCCGATCCCGGCCGCGGAGCCGCTGGCCTCGGCCCGCACCTACGGCGAGGACGCGCCCGACCAGCACTGAGCTCCGAGCGGAGCGAGCCCCTGCGGGCGGGCTCAGCAGGTCGCGACGAGACGCAGCAGCACCCGCGCGCCGAAGCGCACCGCATCCACCGGCACCCGCTCGTCCACGCCGTGGAACAGCGGGGCGAAGTCGAGGTCCGCGGGCGGCTGCAGCGGCGCGAAGCCGTAGCCGGTGATGCCGAGCAGGCTGAGCGGCTTGTTGTCGGTGCCGGCGCTGAGGCAGTAGGGAAGCACCTTCGAGCCCGGGTCCTCCGCCTGCACCGCCGCGGTCATCGCGTCCACCAGCGGGGACTCGCGCGGGGAGTCGACGGCGACGCCGATGTGGTCCACGACCACCTCGACGTGCTCGCCGGTCAGCTCGTCCAGCAGGGCCAGCGGCTCCTCCTGGTGCCCGGGCAGGAAGCGGCAGTCGAAGCCGGCCTCCGCGGTCTGGGGGATGACGTTGACCTTGTACCCGCTCTCGAGCATCGTCAGGTTCGCCGAGTCGCGCAGAGTCCCGGCGACGAAGTGGCGGGCCCCGCCGGTCAGGGGCAGGAAGCGGTCGATGTCCTGCTCGTCCCAGCCCTGCCCGGTGATCTCGGTGATCCCGTCGAACAGCGCGCGGACGCTGGCGATGTACTCGATCGGGAACTCGTGCTCGTCGATCGCGGTGATCGCGCGGGCCAGGCGCACGATGGCGTTCTCGTCGTTGGGGACCGAGCCGTGCCCGGCGCGGCCGGTGGCGCGACCGCCCCCAGGTCAGGCCCTTCTCGGCGGTCTGGACGAGATAGGTGCGCACGTCCTCGCCGGTGGACTCCTCGGGCAGGGTGATCGAGTAGCCGCCCACCTCGCTGATCGCCTCGGTCATGCCGTCGAACAGCTCGGGGTGGTTCTCCACCAGCCACTGGGCGCCCCAGACGCTCGCATTCTCCTCATCGGCGAAGAAGGCGAACATGAGGTCGCGCGGCGGCGCCTGCCCGCCGCGGGCCAGGTGACGGGCGACGGCCAGGATCATCCCGACCATGTCCTTCATGTCCACGGCACCGCGGCCGTGGATCATCCCGTCGATGATCTCGGCGCCGAAGGGGTCCACCGACCAGTCCTCGGCGCGAGCCGGGACCACGTCGAGGTGCCCGTGGAGGATCAGGCCGCCGCGCTCGCGGTCCTCGCCCGGCACGGTCACCAGCACGCTGGGACGGGCGGGGTGCGACTCGACCACCTGCGGCTCGAGGCCCACCTCGCGCGACCGCTCGACGACGTACTCCGCCGCCTCGGTCTCGCCCTTCCCCCAGGTCTCGGGGTCGTTCCCGCCGAAGTTCGTGGTGTCGATCCGGATGAGCTCGCGGGTGAAGCGCACGGCCTCGTCCTGCAGCAGGGCGAGCTCGTCGGCGGTGGGGGCGGCGATCGGCATGCCGGAGTCCTCCTCGGGGTCGGGTCCGTTCACCGTACCCGGCCCCGACGGAAGAGGTTCAGGACTGTGAACGCTCGAGATGCGCGCGCACGAACCACTGGAACTTCTCCAGCTCGGCGGACTGGCCGATCAGGATGTCCTCGGTGATCGGGTCGAGCTCGCCGGCGAGGGTGATCGCCTTGCGGTGGGAGGCGATGACGCCGTCGTAGACCTGGTCGATCGCGGTGAGGTGCTCCTGGGTGCCGGCCCTGCCGAGCTCGTAGTCGCTCCAGCCGCGCTCGGCGACGAGGCGACCCGGGGTGCCGACGGGGGAGGCGCCCAGCCGCGCGATCCGCTCGGCGACCTCGTCGGCGTAACCGCGCACGAGCTCCACCTGCGGGTCGAGCATCTCGTGCACCGCGATGAACTGCGGACCCACCACGTTCCAGTGGGCATGCTTGAGGGTGAGGTGCAGGTCGTTCAGGGCGTGGAGGCGGTCCTGCGGCGCTTCCACGAGCCGGCGGGAGTCGTCGGTGCCGAGGCCGGGGACGGTGTAGCTGAGGTCGGTCATGAGTGCTCCTTGTCGTGGTCGGGTCCCGGCGGCCGGGCGGCGGCGCCGGGGACGTGCGGATCCTTCCCCTCCATCCTCTCATCCGACCTCTTCGCCGCCGACAGGGACCTCCCTCCTGCCCCGTACGATGGCCCCGTCAGCGTCCCCTGCGGAAGGAGCGCCCATGAGACCCGTCGACGAGCTGCGCGACCGGCTCCACGCCGCGCGCCGACGCGCTGAGATCGCGGGTGCCCGCGCCGACGTCCTCGCCCAGGCGCGGGCCGTGGTCCCCGAGCCGCCGCGCGACGCCGATGCGGGCCACCTCGAGCGGGCCGCCCGACGCCTGGTGCGGCGCGCCGCGCAGGACGAGTTCGCCCGCGAGGGGATCACGAGGATCCCCGTCCCCGAGGCGACCGGACGGGCCGAGCTGCGACGCGCCGACCTCGCCTCCGACGCGGCCTTCCACGCGGTCGTCGAGGACGTGCTCAGCGCCGTCGAGATCGTGCCGAGCCCGCTGGAGAGCGACGACGCGGTCGCGCGCGCGCGACGCCCGCGCCTCGTCCGACGCCTACGGACTCTCGCCCGAGGTCGCCTCCGATCTCGCGTCCTACCTGCTGGGCCGCGCCTTCCTCGCGCGCGCGACGAGGAGCGCGACCTCGACGCCTATCTCGACCGGCACGAGCGGCAGATCCGCGACGACATGCGCGGCGCGCTGGTGCGCCTGGTCCGGGTGCCGCTCGAGCGCGCGGCGCCCGTGAGCGCCATCACCGGATCGCGAGCGGCCTCGCCCCCGAGCCCCCGGGCACCGCGCACGGAACCGGGACGGGTGCTGGGACTGCCGGCGGGGCGGGGAGCGGCGCGAGCGGTGCCGGCGCCGCCGCCCGCGAGGCCCTCTCGCAGCGCGCCCGCTCGGCGATGGACCACGCGCGTGCCGAGGCCGGTCGTGCCGCCCTCGGCGCCCTGCTCAGCGGCGCCGGCCGCGCCTTCGAGCGCTACGGCCGAGGGGACGACGGCGGGGACGTGCGGGGCGGGGAGGCGCGGAGCTGGGATGAGCGAGGTGCCGCGGACCGGGCCCGGGAGCAGCGGATGGGCGGGCGAAGAGGCCGGCGAGCACCGCACAGCCGAGCAGACGGTGCACGACCCACGATCGGACTGATCGGGCGTCGGTCGGACCCATCGGCCGGACCTGTCGGCCGGGCCCATCGGTCGGGCCCGCCGTCGGCGGATCGGCACGTCGCCCCACCCCTCGACGCACTGCGGCGCCGCCCCCTCGGGGACGGCGCCGCAGTGCGCGGGAGGGGCCTGCTCAGACCCCGGCCTTCTCGGAGAGCTGGCGCTTGATCCGCGCGAGCATCCCCGACATGCCGTTCAGCCGCAGCGGGCTGACCACCTCGGCCAGGCCCAGCTCGCCGGTGACCGTGTCCGGGGTGTCCAGCACCTCGCCCACGGTGCGACCGTCGAGGGCCTCGGCGAGGATCGCGGCGAAGCCGCGCGTCGTCGGCGCCTCCGGCGGGGCGGAGAAGAACAGGTGCGCGGTCGCCTCGCGACCCTGCCCCTCGACCTCCGTGGCCAGGAAGATCGGGGACTGGCACTCGGGCACCGGCTCGAGCGGCTCCGGGTGCTCGGAGTAGCGCTCGGGCAGGTCGGGCAGGCCCTGCGAGAACTCCAGCAGCAGGCTGCAGGCGATCCTTCCCGCCGAGCGCGTGGAAGTCGTCGGCGATCTCCGCGAAGCCCTCGGGCGGCGCGGAGGGCGCGGCGTCGGCGCTGTTCGTCGGGTTCATCGGGCGGGGACCTCGCCGGGCTCGGTGCCCTGGGCGATCGGCAGGCGCACGCCGTTGCCCCACTCGGTCCAGGAGCCGTCGTAGTTGCGCACCGAGTCGAAGCCGAGCAGGTGGGTGAGCACGAACCAGGTGTGCGCGGAGCGCTCGCCGATGCGGCAGTACACGACGGTCGGCGTCCCGGTCTCGAAGCCGAGCTCGCCGAGGTAGATCGCCTCGAGCTCCGCGCGGGGCTTGAAGCGGCCGTCCTCCGCGGCGGCGCGGGCCCACGGCACCGAGCGTGCGGTGGGGATGTGCCCGCCGCGCACGGTGCCCTCCTGCGGGTAGTCGGGCATGTGCGTGCGCTCGCCGGAGTACTCCTGCGGGGAGCGCACGTCGATCAGCGGCCCGCCGAGGAAGTCCAGCACGTCCTCGCGGTAGGCGCGGATCGGGGCGTCCTCGCGCTCGACGACGGGGTAGCCGCTGGTCGGCGCGGGGCGGCCCTCGGTCGAGGTCGTCATCTCGCGGCCCTCGGCCTCCCAGGCGGCGCGGCCGCCGTCGAGCAGGCGCACGTCCTCATGGCCGAACAGGCTGAACACCCACAGCGCGTAGGCGGCCCACCAGTTGGACTTGTCGCCGTAGATCACCACGGTGGTCTCGCGGGTGATGCCGGAGGCGTCCATGAGCTTCGCGAAGCCCTCGCCGTCGACGTAGTCGCGGGTGACCGGGTCGTTGAGGTCGAGGTGCCAGTCGATCTTCACCGCGCCCGGGATGTGCCCGGTCTCGTAGAGCGACACGTCCTCGTCGGACTCGACGACCACGAGTCCCTCGGTCTCGCCCGCGGCGAGCCGGTCCGCGAGCCACTGCGTGGTCACGAGCCGCTCGGGGTGGGCGTAGTCCTGCAGGGAAGGAGCCGGATCGGCGGGAATGGTCATCAGTTCACCTTTCGACGGTCGATATCGCACGACGTATGCCCCCAGTCTGTCACCGTCGTGCGCGCAGTGGCGATCCGGCGATGACGCTGTGCGCGGACACGCGCGATGTGCTTCCCCTGCGGGGACCGTGCTCCTACGGTGGCCCCATGATGGAAGACCTGGACACAGAGCCCGTCATCCCCACCCTCGATCTCACCGTCCTCGACTGCCCCGACGCCCTCCAGTTGGCCACCTTCTACGCGAAGCCGCTCGGCTGGCGGGTCGAGGAGGGCAGCGACTCCGACTGGGCGGAGCTGATCCCGCCCCGCGGCCGCCGCAGCGAGGACGATCCCGACGGCGAGGCCTCCCTCGCCTTCCAGAAGGTGGCGGACTTCCGCCGCCCCACCTGGCCCGACGGCGACCACCCCCAGCAGTTCCACCTCGACCTCTCCGTCACCGACATCGATGCCGCCGACCCCCGCGCCCTCGCGCTGGGCGCGACCGTCCACGAGCACCAGCCCTCCGCCTCCGGCGCCTTCCGCGTCTATCTCGACCCCGCGGGACACCCCTTCTGCCTGTGCCTGACGGCCTGAGGGCTGGGTCCGTGTGACAACCGCCTGACGAGCCGGCGCCACCGGTTCCCGCCCCCGCGCCCCTCCGTGTGAGCACGGAGGGGCGCTCTGCGTCGTGAAGGGATCGGCGCGGTGGGGACGACGGGGATGCGCGGCCGACGGGGATGGGCGGCCGGCGGGGATGCGGGGCCGACGAGGATCCCCCTGGCGCCGGGAGCGGCCGACGCCGTCTTCGCGCCGACACGGCCGAGGGTCCTGTGTGCGTCCTCGGGAGTCGCCTTTCGCCATGACGTCAGGTGAAGGACGAGAGGAATTCGGAAATGCCGTCCCTCCGGGTCGTTCGAGATTTCGGTGTATTCGGCGGGAGTGTCGTCCATTCCTTCTGCTCGCCGTCTCCGGCAGTCCGTCGTCGGCCCTCCCGTGCTCCAGGCGCATGCCGTCCGGTGCGATTCGAGGGTCCGCCCTCGGTGCTGGCTCCGTGGGCGTGGAGCCAAACATCATGCAGGTCGAGCGCATAGCAGAGGGGTGTGACATGTGACCGCCGTCGTCCACAGCAGGGTGTGCTCCGGTGGATGAGTCTCCGCCCGATCCTCGCGCGGAGGGCTCATCCACAGTCATCTCTCCTCCCCGCGGGGTGGTTATCCACAGATTTATCCCCATTTCTCTGTAGGGGTTCTGAAATGACGGTGCGGGCGGTAGTGTCGAAGTATTCGAAGGGGTGCTCATCGGTGAGTGCCCGGACAGCGGAGGAGGTGGCTGCAGTGGGAGAGTTCGACGACATCGATGACGATGCGCGCCGCGACGCGTCATCGTCCGAGACCGCGCGACAGTCCCCGTCGAGCGATGCCTCCTCAGGGCCGGGCCCGTCGAGCTCCGCCGCTCCCGCCCGTCCCGCGCGCGAATGGCGCGTGCGCGCCCGCCGGGAGCTCACCGAGGAGCTGATCCTCGAGGAGGTCGGCGGCATCGAGGGGAAGAACGCCGGCCGCGTGCTCGCGCTCCACTCCCTCATGCGCGAGGAGGCGCGGCTCCACGCCCGCCGTCTCCGCCATCTCGCGGACTTCTTCGCCATCGACCCGGACAACGAGGGCTCGCTGATCGACGCGGACATGACCGCGATGAAGGTCGCCGTGGGACTGCGGCCGCTCCGTCACGCAGGCCACCTCGCAGATCCGCGACGCCCACCACGCCGTCGTCGACCTGCCCCGGATGTTCGCGCACCTCGAGGCCGGCGACCTGCCGGAGGACTACCACCGCTTCCTCTTTGCGCCAGGTGCGACGGCTCGACGCCGACCAGATCCGCCTGATCGACGAGCACCTGGCCGGCGTGGAGATCCCCTCGATCCCCCGCGAAGACCTTCGAGGCCCAGGTGCGACTGGCCGTGGCCTCGGTCGGGAACGAGCTGAAGCCGCCCCGCGAGGCGCGCGAGGTGCGGATCGACGGTGTCGACTCCGAGCAGGGCGTCGCCTGGATCACGATCACCGGCCCGATCCCCGAGATCCGCGACCTCGGCCTGCGGCTCGACGTGAGTGCCCGCGCCGTCCAGCGCGCCCAGCGCGTCGCGCTCGAGGCAGGGGAGGAGGAGCCGATCCCCTTCGACCTCGACGGCGACGTCCGCGACCGGGAGCGCCCCCTCAGCCTGTCGGCCCTGCGCTACGCGATCCTCACCCGCACCATGCTCGACCTCGACCCGGTCGAGGAGACCGCGCGACCGTTCAAGATCCTCGTCACCGTGCCCGTGACGACCCTGCTCGGGATGGACGACTCCCCGGCGATGCTCGACGGGCTCACCCCCATCCCGGCCGAGCTCGCCCGGGACCTCGCCGCGACCTCCTCCGTCTGGTACCGGATCCTCACCGACCCGATCTGCGGGACCCACCTCCCCGCCCGGATCGACACCTACCGACCCGACGCACAGCGGCGTATGCGGCTGCGGGTCGCGCCACCCCGTCTGCGCGGCGCCCGGATGCACCCGCCCCACCGCGCTCGCCGCGGAGGACGACCACATCATCGAGTACGACCACCAGGATCCCGCCCGAGGCGGCCCGACCTCCCTCTGGAACCTCCACCGGCTGTGCCGGCGCCACCACCAGCTCAAGACCGCCGGGCTGATCGACCCTGCCAGGGATCCGCAGGACGACCCCGACCGCGGGGACCGCAGCACCAGCGCCGAACCGCTGGTCACGACCTGGCGGCTCGAGCAGGACCTCCGGGTGCGCACCGCGGAGAACACCGATCTGCTCACCCCACGGATGACCCGCCGCCTCGACCAGGCCGAGCGGAGCCACCGCCGCGCCCGGGAGGCCAGGCGGCCGCGGACCCGATAAGCCCCGGCCGCCGAGCCCTCGACGAGGCCGAGGATCATCTCGCCGAGATCCAGCTCGAGGACGAGTTCACCAGAGTGCGGACGAAGCGCCGCATCATCGCGCCCGGGCCGCCGCTCGACGTGGACCACCCGCCGTTCTGACGGCGCCGCGGGTCAGGAGGCGTAGGCCTCGAAGGCCGCGCGGATCCCGTCGGCCGACGCCCCGGAGGCCAGCGGCACCTGCAGCAGCAGGCGGGCCTTCGGGGCGGGCAGCGCGGCCGGCCATCACGGCGCCCGCGTCCAGCAGGTCCACCTCGGAGCCGGGATAGCCGTAGTGGTGCGTGGAGGTGCCGCCGCCGAAGGGCCGCGCCGCGACCACGACAGGCACACCCCTTGCCCAGCAGGCGGCGCAGGCGCGGCATCGCGGCGGGGGAGACGTGCCCCATCCCGACCCCGTCGATCACCAGCCCCGCCAGCGCCTCGGCGGGGAGGTGGTCCAGCGGCCGCGAGGTCCTCGTCGAGACCCGCGGTGAGCGGCGGCACCGCCGGGAAGCGGTCCGGCGGGAGTCCGCCGGAACGGACCGGACGCGGCGGCGGGAGATGGAGGAGGCGCAGGTCCTCCCCGCCGACGATCGCGAGCGGCCCCGAGGGCTCCGAGGCGAAGGCCGAGACCCCGCGGGACGAGGCCTTCACGACCCGGTCCGCGAGATGCGCGTGGGCGTCGAACACGACCAGCACGCCCAGGCCGCGGGCCGACAGAGCGGTCGCTGCGCGGACCGCGTCGCGGAGGTTCGCGGGCCCGTCGGCGCCGGGCGCGCTCGCCGGACGCATCGCCCCGGTCACCACCAGCGGCGCCTCCCGGTCCCAGAACCGGTCGAGCAGGAACGCCGTCTCCTCGAGGGTGTCGGTGCCGTGGGTGAGCACCACGCCGGCCGCGCCGGAATCGACCGCGGCTCGCGCACTCTCCAGCACGGCGCGCAGGTGGTGGGGGCGCACATCGGAGGAGGAGATGTTCGCGAGCGCTCGGGGCCGCGGCTCGACGTCCCCGCCGACGGCGGCGAGCAGTCGCGCCCCGGCGTCGTCGTCCGGGCGGGCGCTCTCGCCGCGGGCGTCCTCGGTCATGAAGATGGTGCCGCCGAGGGAGAGCACCTCCACGAAGGGGCTCACTCGGTCTCGATCTCCTCGCCGAGATAGGCGGCGGCGGTGCGCACCGAGGCCTTGCGGGCGGGCTTGCGGTCCGCGCCCCCGGCGACGTGCGCCTCGTACCAGGCATCCGCCGTGGCGCGCGTGAACTCCGCGCCCTCGGGGGAGCCGGCGAAGTCGCCCAGGCGGCGCATCAGGTCCTTGCCCGGATCCTCGAGGTGGTGGGCCAGCGCGTACAGCGCCGCATCCCAGCCGCGACCCGTCGCGGCGGGGCCGAAGGTCGCCCAGTGCGCGTCGGCGGGGACGGTGTGGCGCAGGGTGAGGGTGTTGCCTCCGCCGTCCGTCCCCTCCTCCGCGGCCGTGATCAGCGGCTCCAGGTCGCTCGAGCTCTTCCCGAACTCCCAGGTCAGCAGCAGACGATGCGGCGGCTCGACCTCGATCAGGCGGCCGCTGGTCTCCATCTCGGGCGGCTCGTAGCGCCCGCCGGGGACCACGTCGCCGCTGGCGGTGCCGAACCAGCGGGCGAGCCGCTCGGCCGTGGTCAGCGCCTCCCACAGCTGCTCCGGGGCGGCGTCGAAGGTCTGGGAGAGGGCGACCGTGTTCCCGTTCTTCGCAGGGGTGACCGTGCGGGTCACGGCGGTCAGCTGGGCGGTGGGGGTGTCAGTCATGAGAGGCCTTCCTCGCCGGGGGCGATGCGTCGCAGACGCACGATCACCTCGGCGTGCTCGGTGTGGGGGAACATGTCGACGTAGCGGCCGGCGACGATGCGCAGCGAGGGCATCGCGGCGAGGTCGTCGGCCAGGCTCGCCGGATTGCAGCTGGAGTAGAGGACGTCGCGGACCCCGGAGCGCTCGAGCCAGCCGGCGAGCTCCGGCCCGAGGCCGCGGCGCGGCGGGTTCACCACGACGATATCGGGCGGGCCTGCCGGGCCGGCGGCCTCCTCGATGGCCCAGGCGGTCGCGTCGGCCGCGAGGAAGCGGACCCGGGCGCCCGCGGCCTCCGCGCCCTCGCGCGCCCCGTCGATCGCCTGGGCGGAGACCTCCACCCCGGTGACCCGCGCGGCGGGGAGGGCGCGGGCGAGGTGCAGGGCGAATCCGCCCAGGCCGCAGTACAGGTCCCAGATCCGCAGGCCGGGGCCCGTCTCCTGGTCTTCCCGCGCCCCCGCGATCTCGCGCGCCCACTCCGCGCCCTGGCGGTACAGGGCGCCGGCGACCTCGGTGTGGGTCTGCAGGAAGGACTGCGGGCGGGAGAACAGCGTGACGTCCCCGGTGCGCACGGCGAGACGCCCGGCCCCGACCAGCGGGATCTCCTCCTCGCCCTCGACGCGCGTGGTGTGCTCGGGGTGGATGTTCGCGCTGACCGACACGACCGAGGGATGCGCCTCGAGCGGCCGCGGCAGGTGCTCCCGCGGCCGCTCCAGCGCCGCGGTCGCGCGCGCGACGAAGCGGAGCAGATGCTCCCCGTCCGGGGAGCTGGTGACCAGCACGTTCTTGATCTCGCCGCGGCGGCGGGCGACGTCATAGGGCGGGATCTGCGCCCGACGGATCAGGGCCTTCGCCCCCTCGAGCACCTCCTCGACCCCGTCCGGGTAGAGGGGGCAGTCGCACAGGTCGGTGCCCGCGGACTGCCCGGGCAGGGTCAGCAGCGGCGCCTGGGCGGTGCCGCCGACGGCCATCTTCCCGCGGGCGCGGAAGCCCTGCTCCGCGCCGACGATCGGCTCCGACCAGATCGTGCCCGGCGCGAGATGCGGGGCGAGCAGCCGCTCGACGCGCTCACGGCCGCGGGCGAGCCGCCGCGGGCGGGGAAGGTCCAGCAGCGGCGTGCAGGACCTGCACGCGCCGGAGTCGAAGTGGTGGCACCGCACCCCAGGAGTCTACGAGCCGGGCCGTCGGCTGTCGCACCCCCGCGCTATCGTCGCCGACGGGTCACGAGACGCGGCCGGACTCCCTCGACAGAGGCCGCGCGGCAACCGGAACCGAACCCGGTGCCCGTCGAGGAAGACCCGGCCGGGGGCGTCCGCCCATCCGGTCAGACGGCCCGGGTCCTCCGCGGGCCCTTCTCGGAAGGTGATTCGCATGCATCTCGACGACCACGCGGCGACCTGGCGCGACCAGCTCGTCGAGCTGTCCCTGCCCGGGGTCGGGGCGGTGACGGCACGGGTGGACGACACACCCCCGGCCGACGAGACGCCGGAGGACGAGCCCGGCTTCCGGCGGCGGGAGCCGACGGCGCCGCCGGCGCGGGAGACGGTGCGCCGCACGCTCGCCGCACGGCCGCCGCTCGTGCTCGAGCACGCCTGGCTGGTGGTGCCGGCGCTCGGGCCCGTGCCGCCGGTGGAGGAGGCGGGCGTGGGGCTCGTCGGCGATCTGTCCGGCCGGCGACCGCCCGAGGAGGTGCGGGGCGAGAGCGCCGCGCCGGCCCGTCCCAGCCGCGAGGGTGCGGAGGTCGGGGCCCCGATCGGGGCTCCTCGGCGGCGTCCGCTGTCCCCGCGGCACGGCTGGTACCGCGTCCCGGCTGTCGCAGCGGCGCGCGGGCGAGGGGCGGGATCGTCGGTCGCGGAGCGCTCGTCGGCCCTCGCCGGGAGTGGTATGAGCCGGCCGTCGCGGCGCGCGAGGACCTGCTGGGCGCCCATCCCGACCAGGCGCTCGAGAGCGCGCTGGCGGCCGCGCGGGAGCTCGGACAGGTGGCGGTGCTGCGGATCGGGCCGGACGGGCTCGACGTCCACCCCACCGGCGCGGACCCGCGGGTCCCCGTGCTGGAGGGGCTCCCGCTGCAGGTCACGGCGCGGCCCGCGCAGTGCCCGCCGCGGGGCGAGGACGGCCGCGGGCCCTGCCGGCCCGTCGGCGGCCCCTGGATCCGCGCCTCGCAGGAGGCGCGGCTCGACTGGGAGGCGCGGCGTGCGCAGGCCGTGGCGATGCTGGGTCGCGGGGTGTGCTTCGGGGAGGCGCGCCACCGGAGCCGGATCAGCCTCAGGTGCCGCGCCTGGCGGAGGCCACGCCCGTCACGCACCTGGGCCGGTCGCACCTGCGCGGCGGCGGGAGCGTGCGGATCGACCCGCTGATCAGGCCGCGCTGACCCCGTTCGCCGGGCTGATCAGGCGAACCACTCCGTGGGCGGGCCCAGCCGCAGCGAGCACCGAGAACACCACCGCGACCACGACGATCGCGATCAGGCCGGCGAGCAGCGGGCGGCGCGGCGCGAGGGCGACCACCTTCTCCGGGAACGAGCGCGGGGCGTCCTCGCGCGCGACCGCCAGGAATCCCCGAGCATGCCCTTCCGGTGCGCCCAGCGCTCGAAGGGGACCGTGAGATACGGGACGAAGGCGGATCCCAGGCCCATCGCCAGGCGTCCGAGGCTCCAGCGCTGATCGACCGCGACCAGCACCGTCACCACCAGGTAGGACAGGAACACGAAGCCGTGCAGGCTCCCGCCGATCCGCACCCCCACCTCGGTGACCTGCGGCGCGTACTTCAGCAAGATGCCGAGCAGCAGCAGGGTCCAGGTGACCATCTCGGCCAGGGCCAGCAGACGGTACAGGCGGGACGGGGTCCGGATCAGACGCATGGTCCTCATGGTGCCAGAGGCCCGCTGGATCCCACCCGGGTGCAGGGGCGGGGCGCGACGATCGTCGGATCCGGTGCGGCGGAGCGCCTGGAAGGGTGGGGTCATGACGACGCACACGATCCCCGGAGAGCTGTTCCTGCTGCTGACCGACGACGCCGGCCGGCAGGACTCGACCTCGTACCGCACCCAGGCCCTCGCCGCCGCCGCGATCGCCGAGCTCGCCCTGCGCGAGCGGATCGCGCTGACCGAGGAGCGCGGCCCGAAGGTGCGGGTCCTCTCCACCGAGTCCACCGACCTGCCCGTCCTCGACCAGGCCCTCGGCGCGCTCGCCGAGCTCGAGGGGAAGTCGCTGAAGTCCGCGATCGGCCACCGCACGATGAACCTCACCGAGGTGATCGGCGAGGGCTTCGCCGCCGTCGGCGCCGTGCGCCGCAAGGACGGCTGGTTCACCACCACCTGGCCCACCCACGACGACGAGCTCGAGACCGCGCGCGCGCCCGGCTCGCCGCCGCCGTCGAGGACCCCGCTCGCGCCTCCCTGCAGGACGGGTCGCTGCTGGAGATCCTGCGCGCCCTCGGGATCGCACATCGCATCCTCAACGACGACCTGCCCGGCCTCTCGCGCCGCGAGCTCGATCAGCAGATCGAGGCCCTCGAGATCGACAGCCCCGCCGCGACGGCCGTGAAGCGGGTCGTGGACGACATGACCGCGGCGCTCGCCGCGGCCACCGTGGTCACGACGGTCAGCTCGACCTGAGCCGCGCCGTGGTCCGCGCGGTGGCCGGCGCGGTCCACGGATCCTCCGGCCAGGGGTGCTTCGGATAGCGCCCCCTCATCTCCTTGCGCACCTCCCGGTACGGCCCGTCCCAGAAGGAGTGCAGGTCGTCCGTGACGGCGAGCGGCCGACGGGCCGGGGAGAGCAGGTGGAAGAGCACCGGCACCCTGCCGCGCACCAGCCGCGGCGTCTCGGCGAGGCCGAACAGCTCCTGCGGCTTTACCGCGACGACGGGCCGGCCGTCCTCCTCGTCCGGCGCGGGATAGTCGATCCGGGCGGTGGATCCCGAGGGGACAGGGAGCCGTTCGGGGGCGAGTGCGTCGAGCTCGGACGCCTCCGGCCAGGGCAAGCATGGTGCGCGCGCCGAGACCAGGTCGATGCCGTCCAGGCGGGTCCTCACGTGCGGGGCGAGCCAGGTCTCGAGGGTCGCCAGGAGCGCGTCCTCGTGCATCGCCGGCCACGGGTCGCCGAGCTCGCGGTGGATCAGGGCGAGCCGGCCTCGCAGGTCGCGGGCGGTGTCCGACCAGGTCAGCGCCACCAGGCCCCTCTCGCGGACCGCGGAGAGCACCGCGGGGACCGTGTCCTCGGCCGTCGCCGCGACCGGGGTGGAGGACAGCTCGATCGCGCCGAGCGCACGTCGGCGGCGGGCACGGACGGTGCCGTTCTCGAGCTTCGCCGTGCGCTCCTCGACGAGCAGACCGGCGCCGAGGTCGAGGGCCTCGTCCTCCGTGAGCGGGGCGGCGGCGCGGATCACGGCGCCGGTGCCGTCGGCGGCGCGGCCCTCGGCGCGCCGCACCTCCCAGACCGCGAGCCACGGCGCGCCGAGCAGGCCGCGCCCTCGGGCAGGGCCGCCCGCGTGCCGGAGGCGAGGAGATAGGAGCGGGAGCCGTCGGCCACCCGCCGCGCGATCCGCTCCGGGCGGGCGAGGGCGAGGACCACGCCGGGGGAGGCGTGACCGCCCGAGGAGCCGGCGAGGCGCGTCAGGCGGTCGCGCTCCCGGCGCCAGCGGCCGGCGCCGGGGGCACGGCCGGCGCGGAGATCGGCGAGGAGGCGGGGGAGATCGGCGCCCGTGGGGCGGTGGTCGTCGGAGACCGCGGCGACGACCTCGGCGGCCGACGGCCCGCCCGCGAGCAGGGCCCGCGCCTCGCGCACGCCGACGGGGAGCTTCGCGGTGCGACGACCGGCCGGGGTGGGGCGGCCCTCCTCGTCGACCAGGTCCAGCGCCCGCAGGGTCTCCTCGGCGGCGCGGATCTCCGCGGCCGGCGGCGGGGTCAGCAGCGGCAGGCCGTCCCCGCGCGGCGTCCCCCAGCAGGCGAGCCAGAGCGCCGCATCGGTGAGATCCGCGGCGGTGATCTCCGGCGGGGACTGGGCCGGCATCCCCGCGAGCTCCGCCTCGGAGAACACCCGCACCGCCCGGCCCGGGCCCTGACGGGCGGCACGGCCTGCGCGCCGCTCGATCGCGGCCCGGGAGGCGCTGACCGTGACCAGGCCCGACATATCCCGGCCGCGATCCCGCCGCACCTCGCGGGACAGCCCCGCATCGACCACCAGATGCACCCCGGGCACCGTGAGGGAGGATTCGGCGAGCGCCGTGGAGACCACGATCCGGGGCGGCTCCCCGGCGCGGCGCCCGCCGGTGGCGCGGTCCTGCTGGGCGGCGGGCGACCGGCCGTGCAGGGGCAGGACCTCGACCCCGTCGACGAGACCCCGCAGACGGGCGACCGTCTCGTCGACCTCCCGCGCGCCGGGCACGAAGACCAGCGCGTCGCAGCCCTCCTCCCCGCGCGCGGGCCGCGGTGCGGACGAGATGGTCGAGGAACTCGCGGGTGACGCCGCGGGCGTCCAGGCGCGGGGACGGGCAGGGGGCGTGCTCGGTGCGCAGGGGGTGCAGGGCGCTCGGCACCTCCACGATCGCCGCGCCGTCCAGCACCGCCGCGACCGCCCGCGCGTCGAGCGTCGCCGACATCGCCCCGACCAGCAGGTCCTCCCGCAGCCGCCGCGTCTCGGCGAGCATTCCCAGCAGCAGGTCCGTCTCCAGGGAGCGCTCGTGGACCTCGTCGAGGACCACCGCCGAGACGCCCGGCGGCTCCGGATCGGCGAGCAGTCGCCGCAGCAAAGACGCCCGGGGTGAGCATCTCGACGGCGGTGCCCTTCCCGACCGTCCGCTCGCCGCGGACCGTGAAGCCGACGGGGCCGCCGAGCAGGTCGCCGTCGAGGGACGCGAGACGGCGCGCCGCCGCACGCACCGCCACCCGGCGCGGCTGGGTGACGAGAGTCAGTCCGTCGGCCAGATTCGCGACCAGCGGCGGCACCAGTGTCGTCTTGCCCGTGCCGGGCGGGGCGGTGACCACCATCGCGCCCGTCCGCGCCGCGGCCCCGAGCTCGTCCCGTGCCGCGGCGACGGGGCGCCCCGCCCCGACGACGTCCAGGTCGAAGCGGTGCAGGGCAGGGGAGCGGTCCGTCATGCCCCCATCATCCCTGGTGCGGAGGTCGCGCCTCAGTCGATGAGATCGAACTCGACCTGCTCGGAGTCGGCGCACACGCTCGTCACCGACAGCGTCCACAGGTCCACGGCGACGGTCTCGCCCAGGGTGATCGGTCCGATCTCCCGGGCGGGGCTGTCGCCGACCTGCGCCATGAGTCGCGCAGGCCGCCGCCCTCGATGCTCTCGAGGGAGACGGTGAGGGACTCCCCACCGCGCTCGGGCAGGCCGGGGTTCGCCTCCCCTCCCAGCTCCGCGTAGAAGGCGCCCTCGCCCGTGCAGGGCTCCGGCGGGACGAAACCGTCCGGTGCGGGCGTGACCTCGTAGGACTCCTGCGGCACGACGGCCGCGGTCTTCCCGCCCTCGTCGGAGGCACCCCCGGCGGAGTCGTCCCCGTCCGAGGCGGCGGGCTCCTCGGCGGTCGTGCCCTGGGCGGCGGGGGAGGAGCTCTCCTCCTCGGGGGAGCCGCAGCGCACCCGGCGGCGAGGAGCACAGCGGCCAGCACGGCGGCGAGACGTGCGGAGCGGGAACGGCGGGCGACGGTGACGGCCACGGGGATCCTCACGGCAGGAAGGGTCGAGACGGGCGACACGCTAGCGGACCGGTGCCCTCGTGGCACCATCGGGGGAGAGCCCGGCGCGACCGGGCGGTCACGAGCCCGCAGGGGAGGGGACGAGATGACGAGCAGGCCCGAGCGACCCGTCCCGAGCCCGAAGGCGCTCGCCGGACGCAAGGACCCCGCCCGCTCCGTGCGGCCCGTGGACTGGACCGCCGTGCCGGAGCGCCGGCCCGAGCAGGCCGCGCGGCCCGAGCAGGCCGACCTGCCCTCCGCCCCGCCGCCGCGCCGACGGGCCCGGACGGTCCAGCGCGCCCCGGGCCGCGTCGGCCGCTCCGAGCGATGCTGTGCACACGCTCGACGCGGACGATCCCCGACCCCTGCCCCGGCCCCTGCGGATCCGCGACGAGGACATCCGCGCCGTCGGCGTGACCGGGGCCGACGGCGAGCGGATCGTGCAGGCCGTCGCCGACCCCGAGGACGCCTGGACCGCCGACGCCGGGACCAGCGACCACTTCCTCCGCGGCGATCTCGTCGTGCAGGTGCGCCGCGCGGACAACGCCGTGATCGGCCTGTTCTCCGCCCGCTACGCGCTCAGCGTGCGCCCCGACGAGTACGAGCCCGCCCTCGACATCGCCGAGGACGCCGCCGGCCCCTCCACCCGCGGCGGGCAGGGCACGCGTCACCCCACCTCGCGCCGCGAGCTGCTGGGCCGCATGCGCGCAGGCGGGCTTCGTCATCACCCCCGGGGCGACGCACGGCCGCGTCACGCATCCCGACCATCCCGGGCTCGTGCTCCCCTTCGCCTCGACCCCCTCGGACCGCCGCTTCACCCGGCACGCCGTCGCGCAGATACGCCGCGTCTTCGGCATCGACCTGCGGCGCTGAGAGCGCCCCGGCGAGGGCGGCGCCGGAGCGGATCACCCCCGGACAGGAAAGTGCCCCGGCTCGTCCCCACGAGCCGGGGCCATCCCTTTCCCCCGCGTCCCGGATCAGCGGATCCCGCCTCCTCCTCAGTCAGCGGGATCCTCCGGTGACGCGTTGAGAACAGTGAACACGCGCCGCCGGAAAAAGCACTGTGCCGAGGCTGTTCATTCCCTGGTAATCGGGGGTCCGGGCGGCCCGGGTTCCTCGCTGACCTGCATCGCATCGAGGATCGAGAAGCTCGCGTGCCCCAGCAGACGCAGCGACCGGACCAGTCGGTCGAAGGCGATCGCGCCCGCCACCGCGCGCATCACCGCCACGTCCTGCGAGACGGACGGCTCGGCCCCCGCCGGCCCTGCCTCGACAGGCCCCGCCCCGGTGCTCATCCAGTCCACGTCCGAGCGGGCGATCTGCGCCATCGGCTCTGCATAGCGCAGCAGCATCCCCGGATCCGTCGGCGCCTCCCACTCCTCCAGGGAACGAAGCGACCGATCCAGCGCGCGGCGCGGGGCGGAGTCGACGTCGGGCCAGCCCAGGTGCGCGAGCAGCGGAGCGATCGAGGGGTGCTCGCCGCCCGCGGCCTCCGCCCCGTCCTCCCTGCCCGCTGCGCTCTGCCCGTCGGCCGGGTCCTCCAGGCCCAGGGCGAGGGTCTGCGACTCGGCGAGCACCTCGATCAGCGGGACGTCGGGATCGTCGAGCAGGGCCGTCACCTGCGCGATCCGCGCGATCGGGGCGCCGGCGACCTCGCGCAAGACCTGGATCAGCTCGAGGCGCTCGACGTGGGCGCGGCCGTAGTCCTGCCGGGTCGTCGTGATCCGCTCGCCCGGCGGCAGCGAGCCCTCGCGCCGGTAGTACTTGATCGAGGCGGCGGAGACCCCCGTCGCCTCCGCGAGCTCGTGCAGGAGCATGACCCGTTCTCCCCTCGGATAGTGCGCCGACCAGCGACTATCTTGATGGCGCCGGCGTGGATAGCGGAACTATCGTCCCTCTCATGGACGCTCTCACGCCAGTGATCACCCTCCACGCCGTCTCCGCCCTCGTCGTCCTGCTCGCTCGGGCCCCTCCAGATCCTCCGTCGGCGCCGCGACCGCGCCCACCGGATCCTCGGCGGCGTGTGGGCGGCGGCGATGGTGGTCACCTGCGTCTCGAGCTTCTGGATCCGCGACGGAGGGTTCAGCTGGTCGCACG
Source organism: Brachybacterium sp. GPGPB12 (assembly GCF_038396325.1). Classification (NCBI taxonomy): domain Bacteria; kingdom Bacillati; phylum Actinomycetota; class Actinomycetes; order Micrococcales; family Dermabacteraceae; genus Brachybacterium; species Brachybacterium sp. GPGPB12. The sequence continues at coordinate 2,814,827 of NZ_CP149573.1, forward strand.
GGCTGTCGATCTGGACCCTCGTCTGCCTCGTCGCGGCGATCGTGGGCATCCGCAGCGGGAGCGTCGAGATGCACCGCGGCTTCATGGTCGGCTCCTATCTCGGAACCCTCATCGCCTTCGCCTTCGCGGCGCTGGTGCCCGTGCGGCTCATCCCGCAGCGCTGCGCAGCGAGCCGCTGATCGTGGCGGTGACGGTGCTGGCCGTCGCCGCGGCGCTCACGGTGCTGGTGGTGACGGTGGTGCGCTCTCAGCCGCCGACGGGGACGCGGAACTCCTGGCCGCCGGTGCCGACCTCGTCGGTGTAGCTGATCTCCGCGAGCACCGTGTCCTCGGGGACGTCGGCGTACAGCGCGCCTCGGCCTCCTCGCCGGCCGGGATCTCCGGGCCGGAGGTCGAGAAGGCGCCGTAGCGGATGTCGATCTCCGCGCCGGAGTCGTCGTAGAGGCGGAAGCGGTCGGAGCCGATACCGATGTCCTGCGAGCTGTTGTTCACGATCGTCACCGCCACGCCGATGAACTTGTCGTTCTCCGGGGTCTTCGTCTCGCCGCCCAGATCGAGCGTGGTGCCCTCCTCGGGCTTGGAGACAGTGAACTGGAAGGTCTCGTCACTCGGCTCGGTGGCGTCGGCCGACGGGCCCTCGGTGGGCTTGTCCACCGGCTGGTCGGTCTCGATCTCGGTGGGGGCGTCCGAGGTGGGAGTGCTCGGGTCGTCGGGGGGATCGTCGGAGGGGTCCTCGCTCGGGGGAGGGTCCACGATCGAGCTCGGGGGCGACGTCGGCTCCTCGCCGCCGTCCTTTCCGACGAGATAGAGGCCGACGCCGATGCCGGCGACGACCAGCATCAGCACGAGCAACGCGCCGCAGGCCAGCGCGATGTACAGCGGGGTGCGGCTCTTCGCCGGCGGGAGCGGGGGCGCCCCGGTCGGAGGGGTCGGCGGCATGCCGTACGGGGTGCTCATGAAGGTCCTCCACCTCTGCCGGGAGCGTCGTGGACCACGCTATCCCGGGGTCGGGCGGGGCGCGATGGGGAGGACTCCCCGTCGGACCCCGGGCCGAGGATCCCGCGGGGGCGCGCCCGCGCGGACCGAGGCTCCGCCATAATGGTGAGCGTCCGACGACCAGCCCACCCTGCGGCGGCACGACCGACGAGCGAGACCCGAGCGAATGTGCCGTCCGAGGAGGAGACGAGCACCGTGCTGACGAGACTCCACGACGCGCTGCGACTGCGCACTTCCCCCACGATCTTCTTCGGCTCGGCGGCGATCATCCTCGCCTTCGTGATCGCCACGATCGCCTTCACCGAGCCGATGGGGGCGGCGACCGACAGCGCCTCGCAATGGCTGATGACCAACCTCGGATGGTTCTACATCCTCGGCGTCACCGTGTTCCTGGCGTTCCTGATCTTCATCGCGGCCGGGCGCTTCGGCCGCGTCAAGCTCGGCCCCGACGACGAGCCGCCCGAGCACTCCGGCACGGCCTGGTTCGCGATGCTCTTCGCCGCCGGCATCGGCTCGATCCTGATGTTCTGGGGCGTCGCCGAGCCGATCAGCCACTTCGGCGACCCGCCGCGCGCCACCGAGCTCGGCCTCGAGGCCGGCACCTGGGCCGCCGCCCGGGACGCCATGAACTTCACCTACTACCACTTCACGCCGCACACCTGGGCGATCTTCACCCTGCCCGCCCTGTGCTTCGCCTACTTCATCCACAAGCGGAACCTGCCCCCGCGCGTGAGCTCGATCTTCCAGCCGCTGCTCGGCGAGGGCATCCACGGGCCGATCGGCAAGATCATCGACATCATCGCGATCATCGGCACCGTCTTCGGGGTCGCGGTCTCGGTGGGGCTGGGCACCCTGCAGATCAACGGCGGCCTCAACCAGCTGTTCGGGGTCCCGGAGAACGCGGTGTGGAACCTCGTCATCATCGGCGTGGTCAGCGGGCTGGCGCTGATCTCGGTGTCCCTCGGCCTGGAGAAGGGGATCAAGGTCCTCTCCAACCTCAACATCGTCATGGCCGTCTTCGCTGCTGCTGTTCGTGCTGGTCGCCGGCGGCTCGACCCTCTTCGTCGTCAAGGGGACCCTGGAGTCCTTCGGCAACTACCTGGTCGCCCTGCCGGAGCTCGCGCTGTGGAACGACACCCAGGCCGACTCCGGCTGGCAGAACACCTGGACCGTCTTCTACTGGGCGTGGACCATCACCTGGTCGCCCTTCGTGGGCATCTTCATCGCCCGCATCTCCAAGGGCCGCACCATCCGCCAGTTCGTCTCCGGCGTGCTCGCGGTGCCGGCCGGTTTCTCCGTGATCTGGTTCGGGATCTTCGGCTACGCGAGCTTCGACATCGAGTCGCGCGGCGAGGGCGGGCTCGTGGACCGCGTCGTGGGCGAGGGGGACATCCCCGGCGCGCTGTTCGCATTCCTGGACAACTACCCGGCCGCGTTCTTCGTCTCGGTGATCGCGATCATCGTGGTGGTGATCTTCTTCGTCACCTCCGTGGACTCCGCGGCCCTGGTCACCGACTCGATGGCCAACGGTCACGAGGACTACAACCCGCTGGGCCAGCGCATCTTCTGGGGCGTCGCGATCGGGCTGATCACCGCGACGCCGCTGGTGTTCTCCGGCGAGGACGGTCTGACCGCACTGCAGTCCACGATCATCCTCGTCGGCCTGCCGTTCTTCATCATGGGCTGGTTCCAGATGTACGCCCTCTTGCGCGCGCTGAAGGAGGATGCCGGCGAGTCGCCGCAGATCCGCACCCGCGAATGGGCGCAGGTGCCGCCGCCCGAGGAGTACGAGCGGCGCGAGGAGGACGAGGAGTACGACACCGACGACTACGTCGTCGAGCCGACCTACACCACCGAGGTGCCGGTCATGAGCGACATCTACGAGGACATCGAGGAGGTCGAGCCCGACACGGCGCCCGATGCCGGGACGTCGCCGGCCCGCACCGGCGCGCACGGGCGGCGCCGCCGGAGGACGGGCGGGACGTGTCGCGCTGAGGCGCCCGACCCGTCCGAGGATCAGGCGGGGTCGACCTGGTGGCGTCCCGCGCCGCGGCGGTAGTACATCGCCAGCACCGCGCCGGAGAGGTTGTGCCAGATCGAGAAGATCGCGGCCGGCGGCCGCGGCGGCCGGGCTGAACGACGCCGCGGCGAGCGTCGCGGCGAGGCCCGAGTTCTGCATCCCGACCTCGACGGAGGTGGTGCGGGCGGCGCGCTCGCCCTGGCGCAGCAGGCGGGCGGCCCAGTAGCCGATCAGGTAGCCGAGGCCGTTGTGCGGACCACGGCCAGCAGGACGATCGCTCCGGCGGAGACGATCGCTTCGGTCGAGCCGGAGACCACGGAGACGACGACCAGCGAGATGCCGGCGACGGAGACCCACGGCAGGGCCGGCAGGATCCGGTCCACGAGCTTCCCGGCGATCAGGCGCACCACCAGGCCGCCGACCACCGGGATCAGCACCATCTGCACGATCGACAGCGCCATCGAGCCCGCGTCCACGGGGAGGTACGAGCCGGCGAGCCAGAGGGTCAGCAGGGGGGTGAACAGCGGGGCGAGCAGGGTCGAGATCGAGGTCATCGTCACCGACAGTGCGGTGTCCGCCTTCGCGAGATAGCAGATCACGTTCGAGCTGGTGCCGCCGGGGGCGCGCCCACGAGGATCACGCCGACGGCCAGCTCGGGGGCGGCTGCAGCAGCAGCGAGACCCCGAGCCCGATCAGCGGCATGATCACGTACTGGGCCACGACGCCGATGAGCACCGGTAGCGGGCGGCGCACGACGAGTGCGAAGTCCGGGAGCGTGAGGGTGAGTCCCATCGCGAACATGATCACGCCCAGGTAGATGCTCGTGAACGGCGCAAGGGCCTGGCCCACGGGCGGGGCGAGGAAGCCGATCGCCGCGGCGACGAGGATCAAGGCGGGGAAGACCGTCACCGCGATGCGCGCGGAGCGGTCCTCCGAGGCGCGCGCGGTGCTCGCGGGCGCGGGGGAGGGGGTCTGGGTGCTCATGGGAGCACTGTACTGCCCTGTGAGACGGCTGTCCGAGATGTGGACGCCTGGTGGTCGTGCCGGCCGTCAGCCCCGCTGGCGCGCCGGGACCTGCCAGGCGTGCACCGGCTCACCCGAGTCGACGGCGGCGCGATAGAGGCGGGTCATCTCCGCGAGCGCCTGCTCACGGGTGCCGCCACGCGGCTCGAGCGAGGTGACGGTGTCGATCTGCCAGCGGGCGCCGTTGCGGCCCGTGCGGGCGCGCTCAGTGAGGATCTCCTGGTAGCGGGCGATCACCTGTGCGTCGGCGCCGAGCTCGCGCGGCCCCCTGCATCGCCTGCGGGATCAGATGCTCCTGGAGGAGGTCCGCGACCCGCACCCGGCCCACCTTCGGCCAGCGCACCCGCGCCTCGAGGCCCCAGCGCGCGCACTGCTGGAAGGACTCGTCGGCCTGCTCGAAGCTCATCCGCGACCACAGCGGCCGGCGCTCGTGCACCAGCGAGCGGACGATGCCGTAGAAGAACGCGGCGTTCGCGGCCATGTCCGCGGGAGTCGGGCCGGCCGGCGCAGGCGGTTCTCCAGCCGCAGATGGGGCAGGTCCGTGCCGGGGTCGTAGATCGGCCGGTTCCAGCGCCACACCGTGCCGTTGTGGAGCATCAGCTCGTGCAGGCGGGGGGAGTGGCCATCGGTCAGCAGCGGCTCCTCCGCCATCTCCCGCGACTCGGGGATCAGCGCCGGGAACAGGCGCACGTTCTCCTCGAAGAGGTCGAACATCGAGGTGATCCAGCGCTCCCCGAACCACACCCGCGGCCGCACCCCCTGCGCCGCGTACTCGGGCGGGCGCGTGTCCAGCGCCTGCACGAAGGTGGGGATGCGGGTCTCGTGCCACAGCCGCCTGCCCAGCAGGAACGGGGAGTTCGCGGCGAGCGCGACCTGCGGGCCTGCGATCGCCTGCGCCGCGTTCCAGGCGGCCGCGAACTGCTCCGGCGGCACCTGCAGGTGCGGCTGCATCGAGGTGCACGCGCTCTCCGGCGCGACCGAGTCGAAGGTGGTGTCCACGCCGCGGCCCTCGCCCTCGATCCGCAGGGTGATCTCCTCGCCGCGGGCCTCCATCACGCTGGACTCCAGCGCCTCGTAGCGGGCGCCCGGGGCGCGCCACGCCTCGTCGGCGAAGAGGTCCTCGGAGATCGTGGGCAGGTGGCCGACGGGGACCACGCGCGCCCCGCGGGCCTGCGCCGCCTCGTCGGCCCGGTCGACGGCGGCGCCGAGCGCCGTCTCCAGCTCGCGCGCCCCGGTCCCCGTCGGATGGGTCACCGGGAGGTTCGCCTCGAGGTTGAACCGGCCGATCTCGTGGACGTACTGCTCGTCGCCGAGGTCCTCCAGCAGGGTGTCCGCGATCAGCGCCGGGGCCATCGAGTCGCGGTCGGCGAGGTTCATCTCCAGCTCGACGCCGACGGTCCCTTCGTCCACGAACTCGGCCGTGTCCAGGAAGCTCTCGAAGAGGTCGAGATTCCGTCGCAGCTCCCGCCGATAGCGGGTGCGCTGGGAACGGGTGTACTCGGTGCCGCCGATCTCGCGTCCCATGGGGGTGACCTCCGGTCCTGACGGGTGTGCTCGCTCATCCAAGCACGTGCGGGGGCGGTGCGGCAGGGCCAATCCGCCCCGCGGGAGATGGCGCACATCCGGGGACGGGATTGCCGTGGTGGACAGCGGGTCGCGCGGCGCGGGGCGAGGAGCACCGCGCCGCGGTGGTCCACTGTCTCGACGAGGGCGTGGTGGAGGCCGTGCCGCTGTGGAACACCTGGGGCCCGGTGCCCGCCGCGCGGGAGCTGATCGCCCGGTCCCAGGCCGGTGACCTGTACATCGACGCGCTCGAGAGCAGGATCCGGCCCGGCGGCGCGTGACAGACTGGGCGGGTGAGCACGCCGATGAACACCTCCCTGCCCTGGCCCGACGGCGCCGAGGTGTCGCCGATCGCCCCGCTGCGCCCGGTCCTGGACCGCCTGGCCTCCCTCGTCACCGTCCACGATCAGGACGTCGCCATGGTGCCCGGGCTCGCCGTCACCGAGGAGGAGGTCGCCGCCGATCCGCCGCCCGCCCTCGAGCGGCTCGTCGACGAGCTCGGCGGGATCACCCTGTGCGGCCTGCCGGTGCTGACCCTGCTGGTCGAGAACCGCACCGACGTCGGGCCGTACACGCCGCTGGGCGAGGCGACCAGCTACTACCCCCTGTACGAGACCCCGGACACCGCCGTGGTGCTGACCCTCGACGAGCTCGGGACCCCCGGGGCGGTCTACGGCATCGGCGAGGACCTCGCCCTGCGACTCGCCGCCCCGGACCTGCCCACCTACCTGGGCCTCTTCACCGATGCGCTCGAGGCGACACTCGCCGAGCTCTCCTCCCGCGGCCCCGCCGAGGACGACTCCGAGGGCGAGCGCGCCGAGGCCGCCGAGCGACTCATGGACGCCCACCTCTTCGCGGCGATCCTCGGCATGGTCGAGGACGTGGCCGAGGCGGAGCTCGTCGCCCCTGCCGCGGAGGAGGCGGACGGTGCGCTCGCGCTCGCCGACCTGCGCGGCGCCGCGCTCGGCACCCGCGTGGACCCGATGGAGGTCGAGACCGACGGGGACCCGCTGGAGATGCATCTGCGCTGGCGCGAGCACGGCCTCGTGCTCGCCGTGCACGGGGGTTGAGCCGGGCGCGCGGTGACGCCCAGGCACGGCACCTGTGACACCGACGGCGAGGGGCGGATCGCGCACGTCCGGGACCTCCGACGAGCACCGCGCGTCCCCCTAGGAGACCCCCGACTCCGCCGGTCGCGGCCGTGATGGGGAGTCCTCCCCATGGCGGGGTGAGGGCCGGGACGCATAGGTTCGGGGGCGTGCCCGGCGAGGCACGAGGCGGGGACTGCGACACGGTCACTGCGAGGGGAACGGGGAGGCATGAACGGATTCTGGGGGGCGGACGCCGAGGCCCTGCGGACGATGGGCGCGTTCTGCGCCCGGCGTGCGGAGGCGCTCGACGAGCTCGAGGGGCGGCTCTCCGCGGTGATCGAGACCGTCGAGTGGGTGGGGGAGGACGCCGAGCGGTTCCACGCCGACTGGTCCGGGAGCGTGCGCCCCGGTCTCCAGGACCGCGGTCTCGAGCCGCGCCAGCAGGCGCGACGCCTCGCCCAGCACGCCGAGGAGCAGGAGGCCGCCTCGAGCCCCGACAGCTTCGGCGGCCCCTGGTCGAACCCTGGCGAGTTCCTCGCGGACATGGCGCGGATGGCGCAGGGGATGCTCGCGGGACCTGCTCGGCGGCGGCGCGCTCGGCGGCGAGGGCGGGCCCGCGGGCCGCTTCGCCGACTTGCTGCGCGAGGCGCTCGCCACCCCCGAGGGGCGGGCCGCGGCCGCTCGGCGCCTTCCTCGGGAGCCTGCTCGGCGGGTCGCTCGCCGACCTCGTCCTGCGCGGTCTCGCCCTCGGCATCTTTGCTCGAGGAGCCGCTGGCCGGGCTCGGCGCCGGCGGCGGGCTCGGGAACCTGATCGGGGAGGAGGGGCGCCTGGGCGAGGGGCCCGGTGGCGGTGCCGGTGGTGGCGCCGACGGCGTCGCCGGTGGAGGAGCCGGTGCGGGCTCTGGAGACGGTGCAGAGGTCGCTGGTGGTTCCGGTGGGTCCTGGAGCGGTGCGGGGGAGTCCGCGTCCGGCGGGGCCGGGGGCGAGTCCGGTGGCGGTTCCGACGGCGGGTCGTCGTCGGGCGGCGGGTCCGGCGGTGGCGGTGTTGCTGAGACCGGTGGATCCGGCGGCGCCGAGGCGGGTGCTCGCGGGGACCGGGAGCGAGGCCCCTGCGCAGGGCGGCGCGATGGGCCTGCAGGGACTCGTGGACGGCCCGGCGCAGACCGCCGGCTCGCTGCCCGCGGGCCGGCTCGAGGCGCCCGGCGCCGAGGAGCACGGCACCCTGTTCGAGCGCCTGGTGGCCATGATCGGAGAGATGCTCGGCGGCGCCACCGGTGGCGACGCCCCGAGCCCACGTGGCGCCTCGGCGATCGGCGAGGGGATCGGCTGGGGCTGAGCCGTCGGCGCGGCAGGTCTACCCTGGTGAGACGGCTCCGCACCCCGGCGGGGCCCGTGAAGGAGCAGTGACATGACCGCGACCAGCCCCCGTACCCCCGCCCCGGTGCTCGTGCTCGTCCCCGGCGCGACCGGGGCCCCGTCGGGCGGCGGACCCGGCTACCGCCTCGCCGACCCCACGGTCCCGCGGCTCTCCGTCACCGACCTCGTCGCCACCCGCGGCGACGGCGTCTTCGAGACCATCGGCGCCTTCGACGGCGACCCTGTCAACGTCGGCCCTCACCTCGCCCGCCTCGCCCGCGGCGCCGAGATGATCGACCTGCCCGCCCCCGACCAGGCGCGCTCGCCGAGGCGGTCGACGCCGCGATCGCCGCCCACGAGGCCGTCGCCGAGCTCAGCGTGCGCGTGATGTACACCCGCGGCGTCGAGGGCACCGGCACGCCCACCTGCTGGATCCACGCCAAGGCCTCCGACGACTGGAGCCCGTACCGGGCCGGGATGAAGGTGGCCGTGCTGGACCGGGGCCTGGCGACCACCGCCGCGGAGACCAGCCCCTGGCTCGCTGCAGGGCGCGAAGACCCTCAGTTACGCCGTGAACATGGCCGCGGTGCGCGAGGCGAAGCGCCGCGGCGCCGCCGACGTCCTCTTCGTCTCCAGCGACGGCTACGCCCTCGAGGGCCCCACCTCCACCCTGCTCGTGCGCCGCGGCGACACCTTCCTCACCACCCCCGCGAGCGCCGGCGTGCTCGCGGGCACCGCTGTCGCGACCCTCTTCGAATGGTCGCGCGAGCAGCGAGGGCCTCGTCACCGGTGAGGAGCTCATGACCATCGAGGACGTCAAGGGCTCCGACGGCGCCTGGTCGCTGTCCTCCACCCGCCTCGCCGCCCCGATCACCCACCTCGACGAGCACGAGCCGCCCGTCGACGCCGAGCTCACCGCCCGCTTCGAGCGCGTGCTCAAGGGCGGGATCTGATCAGGCGCGGGACCTGAGCGCGAGCACCTCGCGGGCGAGGTCGACATCGACCACCAGGGTGTCGATCGCGCCGCGCGCGAAGACCCCCACCGCCCCGGGCGCCTTCTCCTCACCGGCCGCGACGCCCAGGACCTCCGGGATCCGCAGCGGCTCCGAGAAGGTCACCGCGAGCACCCGCTGATCCGTCGGCGCCCCGAGCGGGATCCCGTCGGCGTCCACGAACCGGCCGCACACATCGCCCACCGGGCGCGCGCCTCGAAGGCCTCGCGCTCCTCCTCGCCGAGCGCCATCAGGTCCAGCACGTGCGGGGAGGAGTGCACGCCGAGCGAGCCGATGCCCACCACCGCGAGCTCGACCTGCGCGGCCGCCTCCAGCACGGTGCGGATCGAGGACTCCGCCCGCGGCGTGGCGACCGCCGTCGCGGACTCCAGCACCGCCGGGGCGTAGAGCGTCCGCGGCGTCGCTCCGAGCCGCGAGGCGAGCACCCGCGCAGCACGGACTCGCCGGAGTCGAACTGGTCCAGGGCGCTGTGCCCGCCCACCAGCGGCAGCACCGTCGGCGTCGGCCGGGGGCGGAGGGAGTCCAGGGCGGCGACGACGCTCTGGACCGTCTGCCCCCAGGAGACGCCGAGGTCGCGCACCCGGCCCGCGCGCTCCGCGATCAGTGCCGCGCCCTGTCGCGCGACCGACTCCATCGCCGAAGCCCGCGGCGCGGAGACCACATGCGCCTCCCGCAGCGAGAACGTCGCCCGCGGCCGCGCCTCGAGCGCCACGTCGCGGCGCGGCGGGCCGTCGGGGTCGTGGATCGTGATCTCGACGATCCCGCGCTCCCGGGCCTGGGAGAGGATCCGCGAGACGTTCGAGCGGGACAGTCCCAGCTCCTTCGCCACCTCCGTCTGCGAGCGGCCCTGCTCGTGATACAGGCGCGCCGCGCGCACCACGAGGGCGGTGTCTCGAGGGGCGGGCATGGGCTCTCCTGGCGGGCGGCGGCGCGGGACGCGCCGGACGGAACGAGTCCAGCGTACGCAGGTGAGCGCCGACGGGTGCCAGAATCAGGGGGTCGCCGTCCGGGAGGAACCATGAGCACAGATCCGCGCACGCCCCGCGCACCGCTCGCGCTGAGCCTCGTCCTCGCCCGCCTCGAGGCGGCCGACGCGGCCGACGCGCCGCGCACCCTCGCCGGGCACCTGCTGGACGACGGCGCCGTCACCGACGCCTTCCCCGAAGCGCCGCAGGCGCGCGAGCGGCGCTACCCGACGGGCCTGCCCACCCCGATCCCCACCGCGATCCCGCACGCCGACCCCGAGCACGTGCTCGTCCCGGGCCTGGCGCTCGCGACCCTCGCCCGCCCCGTCGCCTTCGGGGAGATGGGGGCCGGCGGCGGGGAGGTCCCGGTGCAGCCTGCTGGCCATGCCGCCGCTGACCGACGCGCGCGATCACCTCGCCGCCCTGCGGCGCCTGATGGGCCTGCTGCAGGACGAGCAGGCGGTCGCCGCGCCGCTCGAGGCCGAGGACGCCGAGACTCTGCGGGCACGGGCCGAGGCGCCGCTGGGGCGTGCCGAGGACGAGGAGGAGATCGCATGAGGAGCCCCAGGCTGGGAGTGAAGGCGCTGATCGTCCGCGAGGGGCAGGTGCTGATGAACCGCTACCTGGAACCGGACGGTCGGGAGGTGTTCGCCCTGCCCGGCGGCGGGCAGGAACACGGCGAGGACCAGACCGCGGCGATGGTGCGCGAGTGCCGCGAGGAGATCGGCGCCGAGGTCGAGGTGCACCAGCCCGCCTGTCTGTTCGAGATCATGATGGACCGACGCATGGTCGACGGCTCCCCGATCCCGCCGTTCCACCAGGTCAACATCGCCTACTGGTGCGGCCTGGCCGAGGGGGAGGAGCCCGGGGAGGGCACCGAGCCGGACCCCGGCCAGGCCGGCACCGCCTGGCTGGCGCTGGACCGGCTCGGCGAGCACGTCGTCCACCCGCCCGAGCTCGCCCGCTGGCTCGAGCAGGACCCCGGCTCCCGACCGTTCAGCCTCGGAGTGTGCCGCGGCTGAGCGAGCGATAGCCTGGGGGAGTGTCCAGCGGCGGTCGAGTCCGCCGCGACCCGAGAGCAAGGAGCCCCATGACCACCTCGCCCCGCATCGACTTCCACGACGGCCGCTCCATCCCGCGGCTCGGCTACGGCGTGTGGCAGGTCGAGAACGAGGTCGCCGCCGACGTCGTCGTCAAGGCCCTCGAGGCCGGCTACCGCCACGTCGACACCGCCCGCGGCTACAACAACGAGGCCGGCGTCGGCCAGGCCCTGAAGTCCGCCGGCCTCCCGCGCGACGAGGTCTTCGTGACCTCGAAGGTCCCCAACCAGGACCAGGGCCGCGACGCGACCCTGCGCTCCTTCGACGCGACCATGGAGGACCTGGGCCTCGACGAGCTCGACCTCTACCTCATCCACTGGCCCGCCCCGTCCAAGGGCCTGGCCCTGGAGACCTGGAAGGCGCTCGTGGAGCTCAGGGAGCAGGGCCGGATCCGCTCCATGGGCGTCTCGAACTTCCGCCGCGAGGACATCGAGACGATCGAGGCCGAGACCGGCGTGTCGCCCGTCCTGAACCAGATCGAGGTCCACCCGTACCTCGGCAACGCCGAGCGCGCGCCTTCCACGCCGAGAAGGGCATCGTCACCGAGGCCTGGTCGCCGCTGGGCCAGGGCGGCGGCGAGCTCGAGGACCCCGTGGTCACCGCCGTCGCCGAGGCGCACGGCGTGAGCCCCGCCCAGGTGCCGCTCGCCTGGAACCTCGCGCTCGGCAACGTGGTGGTCTCGAAGTCCGTCACCCCCGAGCGGATCGCCGCGAACCTCGCCTCCTCGAGCTCACGCTCACCGATGACGAGATCGCGAAGATCGCCGCCCTCGACAAGGGCGCCGCCGGCCGCCAGGGCCCGGACCCCGACACCTTCGCCGGTCACCAGGGCGCCTGAGCTCGACCCGTACGGCCGCGGCCGCGCCGCACGCCACGACGCGCCGCGTCTCCCACCTGGGAGGCGCGGCGCGTCGTCGTGCGGGGAGAGCTCCGACGAGGTCGGCTCCGCCGCCGGGGTGACGCCGTCCGTCGGCTGGCCGTCCTCGCCGTCCGGTCGCTGCACTCGCCCGGCCGCCTTCACGAGCCCGGTCGCGGAGGGTTTTGCTGCTGTGAGGACTCATGTTCGCCCCGACATGAGTCGTGGCGTCACAGAAGGTGCGGGCGGCGCGGCGTTAGGGCCGGGCTTCGACACACCGGTGCCGGTGCCGGACAGGAGAGGGATGTGAGCACACCGCAGAGTCCCGATCCCGAGCAGCGATTCACCGCGCTGTTCGACGGCACGTACGGCGACGTCCTCCGCTTCGTCTGCCGTCGGCACGGGGACGAGGGCGCGGAGGACGTCGTCGCCGAGGCCTTCCTGGTCGCCTGGCGCAGGCTCGAGGACCTGCCCGAGGATCCCGGCGACGCCCGGGCCTGGCTGTTCGACATCGCGCGGGGGACGCTCGCGAACTCGCGGCGCAGCGATCGTCGCCGGGACGCGCTCGGTGTGCGGCTCGCGGACCATGACGCCCGAGCCGGGCAGGTGAACGACGACGCGGCGACGGTGCGGCTCGATGTCGGCCGCTCCTGGACGCACCTCACCGAGACGGAGCAAGAGGTCATCGCGCTCACCGTGCTCGACGGTCTCACCTCGGCGCAGGCCGCCCGGGTCCTCGGCATCACTCCGGTCGCCTATCGGTCGCGACTGTCCCGCGCCCGACGGCGGCCGCGTCGTCTGGTGGAGGACGGCCCGCCGCCGAGCCCCCGTACCGCCGTCGACCGCATCGCACGCCGTGCCGACAACGCCTGGGAGGCGACCTCATGAGGACCACGACGCTCGAGAACACCCTGCGGACGCTCGATCCGGCTCCGCCGTCAGGCGACGGACGCCCCGCACGGGCCGATGCGGATCTCCGGAGAATCCTCGCCACCCCGCGCGACAACGGCGACCGCTCCGATCACCGGTCCGTCGGCGACCGTCCTGCCGTCGGCGCCCGCTCGCTCGTCGGCCGTCCTCGACGTGCGCGATGGCGCGCCGGGCTGGTCGCCGTCGCCGCGGCGACGCTGATGGTGACGACGGGCGTGGTCGGAGTCGACATCCTGCGGCCCACGACGGCTTCCGCGACATGGACACCGGTGGGGGATGCCGTTCCCGCCGATGCTCCCGGGGTCCAGCAGTGCGAGCAGTGGTGGCAGGTCGAGTCCTCCGAGCTCCGACCGGTCCTCCAGGAGCGCCGCGGGATTACCACCCTGGTCCTCGCCGCCGACGATCAGGGCCGCGAGTCGCTGTGCACCGCGACCCTGAGGGACGGGCAGGAGCCGATCGGCGGGATGACCTCGGTGGAGGAGGCTCCGATCGCCCAGCTCGCGCCGCACGAGGTCTCGACGACCTTCGTCGACACGACGTTCGAGGAGGGCATGCCGCAGAACGGGTGGCAGGCCGAGGGATCCACGGCTGTCGCCGGCGACGTCGGGGAGGACGTGACACGGGTGGTGCTCGAGACCGGCGCAGGGCCGGTCGAGGCGAGTCTCGCCGAAGGTCGCTTCGCCGCCTGGTGGCCGATCGAGGACGACTCCGACCCCCACCCCGAGGTGCGTGCGCAGATCACCACCGCCGACGGGGAGACCCGGACCGTGACGGCGCGCGAGCGGGGCTGACCTGGCGGGGCCGTAGAGTCGGGGCATGTCGCTGCCCACCGCCGCCGCCCCGACCGAGGTGCGCCTCGCGCACTGCCTGCTCGACGCCGACGGCGCCGTGCTCTCCGCCGCAAGGGCCGAGGAGCCGTTCTACGCCGCGAGCACCATCAAGCCGCACGTCTCGCTGGCCGTCGCGCGCGCCGCCGAGCAGGGCGAGCTCGGCCTCGACGCGGAGGTGCCCGTGACTCGCACCTTCACCGGCGTCGATGGCGAGCCCTTCACGCTGGGCGGCGACCACCTGGACCCCACCCATCCCGAGCCCGGCACGAAGATCGCGCGCGCGATCTCGCCACGCGGATGATCGACCGCTCCAGCAACGAGGCGACCGATCAGCCGCTCGAGCTCGTCGGCCTGGACGCGGTCGCGGCGGTCGTCGGTGAGCTGGGGCTCACCGCGACCCGGGTCGAGAGGCTGATCGGGGACGCCTCGGCGCTCGAGCGGGGCCTGACCAACGAGACCTCCGCCGCGGACCTCGCCCGCACCATGCACCACCTCGTCGCAGGCCCCGGCCTCTCAGGCGACTCCCGCGAGCTCGCCCTCGCGGCGCGCGCGCGCAGACGATCCCGATCATCGGGAGCGTGCCGCGGGACGGCGTCCGATGGGGGTCGAAGTCCGGGTGGGTCGACGGGTACCGGCACGACGTCGCCTTCTTCGAGGATCCCGCCGGGGCCGGGCGCCGGATCCTCGCAGTGATGACCGCGGGGCTCGCGGAGGACGAGGCCGATGCGCGGATCACCGCACTCGCCGCGGAGCTCCTGCCCGGGCTCACCGCCTGAGAGCGGAGCTCGAGGGCAGGCCGCGCGCGGCTCAGGCGTCGATCACGCGACGCGCCCCGGCGTACTCCCCGGTCGGGTCGTACTCGGTCAGCGACATGATCTCCACGCCGCGCGCCGCGTTCGGGGCCTGCATGATCAGGTCGTCCCCGAGGTACAGGGCGACGTGGCGGATCGAGTCGCCGCCCGGCTCCGTCGCGAAGAACACCAGGTCGCCACGGCGCAGGTCCTCCCGCGCCACCTCCGTGAGACCGGAGTGGTTCATCTGGTCCCCGGCGTCGCGGGCGATCGAGATGCCGTGGTGGTGGAAGAGCGTGTACGTGTACCCGGAGCAGTCGAAGCCCCAGGCGCTCACGCCCGCCCACAGGTAGCGCAGGCCCAGGAAGCGCTCGCCGGTGGCGATCACGTCCTCGACCGTCGGTGCCGGCGGCCGCTCGCCCTGCGCGCGCACCACCACGTCGTCGGCCGGGAGATAGGCGGGACGACCGCCGGGGACGGCGACCTTCACGGCCTTCGCGGTGCGGCCGAGCACCGGCAGGATCGTGTCGAAGGAGACGTCGATCCCGGGATGGTTCCCGGACGGCGTCCCGGTGAGGGTGCTGGTCAGCGTGGTGACGGTCGCGGTCTGGGAGGTCTCGGCGCGGCGGGCGAAGCCCTCGTCGACCACGAGATGGGAGACCGGGACCCAGCCGGGGTAGCCGCGCGGATCGCGCGGGGTGGACTGCGCGGTGACGACCACGTGGGCCCATTCCCCGTCGATCTCGTCGACGATCACCTCGCTGCCGAGCACCGCCTGGCTCTCCAGCTCGCCCGTCAGCCAGCGGCGGGTCTCGGTGTCCTCCATGTTCGCGTTCCAGGCGTCGAGGTCGACGGGGGCCGACACCGCCGGGTCGTCGATCCCGGGCCGGTTCGTGCGCGGATCGACCCACAGCGTCGTCGCGGAGACGGCGACATGGGCGCGATCGCCCGGCGCGGGCGCCGTGCCGGCGGCGGGCCGCGGCGCGGGGGCGGCGGAGGCGGGGCCGAGCGCGGCGAGGGAGGCGACGGCGAGACCGGCGGTGCCGGTCGCGGCCAGGCGCAGGCCGTCGCGTCGGGTGAGGTCGGGGAGGCGGCGGATGGTCATGGCATCTCCTTCAGGGGGTGGGCGCCGGGGCGCCGACGGGGGAGGGGCGTGAGGGATCGGGGACGGTCGGACATCTGGTCGCTCACCGATCACCTCCCTCGGCGTCCTCGTCGGGGCGGAGCGAGCTCGAGGCCGAGCCCGGGCCCGCCCGCGAGGCGCAAGACGCCGTGCTCCTGGACGATCCCGCCGCGGGGCGGCGCGGAGGCGAACCAGGCCGGCGGGTCCAGGTCGATCATCGTGATCGCCGGGTGCGCGAGCGCGAGGTGCGCGGCGGCCGTGATCGAGATGCGCGGCTCCATCATGGCCCCCAGCATGCAGTCGATCCCGGCCCGACGTGCCGCCTCGGCGACCTCGATCGCGCCGCGCGACCCGCCGGTCTTGGCGAGCTTGATGTTCAACAGGTCGCAGGCCCGCGCCTCGATGAGCCGGTGCGCATCGGCCGCCGACCACACGGCCTCGTCGGCCATGATCGGCACGGACACCGCGGCGGTGACGCGGGCGAGCCCCTCCACGTCGCCGGCCGCGACGGGTCGCTCGACGAGCTCGACGGGCAGGCCGTCCTTCTCGAAGCCGGTGATGATCTCGACCGCCTGGTCGGGCGACCAGCCCTGGTTCGCATCCAGCCGCGCCCGCGCCGACGGGGCCGCCTCGACGACCGCGGCGAGCCGCTCGCGGTCCTCGGCGATGTCGTGGCCGAGCTTGATCTTCAGGATCTCGTGCCCGGCCGCGACGGCCTCCCGCGCCCGCTCCGCCATGGTCGCGGGCTCTTCGAGGGAGACGGTCATGTCGTTGCGCATCGTCGCCACGGCGTCGCCGCCCAGCAGCGGCTCCACGAGCGGCCGCCCCGCCGCGCGGGCCCAGGCATCGTGGAGGGCGACCTCGAGCGCCGCCTTCGCGCTCGTCGCCCCGGGCATGGCCGCCGCGATCCGGGCGGAGAGCTCGCCGATCGTGCCCTGCGCGCCGCGCGCGCGGCGCCGAGCGGCCCGTCGAGCGCGGCGAGGATGCTGGCGGCATCCTCGCCGGTGACCACGACGGTCTCCGCGGCCGAGCCCTGCCCGACCGCGCCGCCGGCGAGCTCCACCTCGGCGACCACGTACTCGACCGCCTCGGTGCGGCGGGCCGCGGTGACGAAGGGATGGCGCGGCGGCGCCCGGTGGCGGTGGCGGCGCACCGCCACCACCTCCAGCACCGCCTGCTCGGCGTCCTGCTCCATGGGACCGCCGGTCACAGGGCCGACATGATCTGCGCGGCGGCGAGACCGAGGAAGGTGCCCAGGAACGAGCCCATCAGCGCCATCAGCACGCCGACCGGCACGAGCTGGCGGTTGAAGGCGCTGGCCACGACCGGCGCGGAGGCGATCCCGCCGATGTTCGCGGTCGAGGAGACAGCGATCGAGAACAGGTCGGTGCGGGTGAGCTTGGCGTAGACGACCATGATCGCCAGGTGCACGAGCACGACCAGAAGGCCGATCAGCAGGTACAGGGGCGCCTGCGTGAGCGCGGAGAAGTCCGAGCCGGAGGCGATCTGACCGATCACCACGAACAGCATCAGCGTCGCGATCTCCGTGGACCCGCCGATCCGGCCCAGCGGCGTCTGGGCGATGACGAGACCGAGCACCGAGACGATGACGATCGTCCAGGTGGTGGCGTTGACGACGTCGCCCAGCTCCGGGAGCAGGCCGCCGATCCAGGTCGCGACGACGGAGACGAAGATCGAGCCGAAGACGACGGTCGCGAGGGACTGCACGGTGATCGGCGACTGCTCGGTCTCGAGGTTGTCGCCGTGGTCGGTCAGGTGCGTCGAGCGGGCCTTCGTGAAGCGGTCGAAGCGGCCGGAGACGGCGACGGAGGAGAAGGCGACGGTGAGCCAGATCGAGTAGATGAGGGTGTCGGTGATCAGGGCGTAGCCGAAGATGTTCTCCGGCGCCTGGAGGATGTCCTGCACCGCGACCATGTTTCGCCGCCGCCGGTCCAGGAGGCCAGCAGTGCGCCGAGCACCTTCCACGCCTCCGGGTGCAGGGCGCTCTGGAACGCGAGGAACACGCCCACCATCGCCACGAACAGGGAGGCGGCGGAGACGGCGTAGGTCAGCAGCGACCGCGGGCCGAGCTTGATGATGCGGCGCAGGTCGCGACCGAACAGGAACAGGAGGATCATCGCCGGCAGGACGACGTCCTTCACGGCGGCGATGGGGGCGCGGGTCGCGTCGTCCTGCCCGAACACCCCCAGGGAGTTCAGCGCCGCGCACAGCAGGTACATCAGCACCATGCCGGGCACGTACTTGAACAGCTTCCAGCCGGTGGTGCGCTCGAGCACGATCAGGGCGCACGAGAGCGCCAGCAGGACGCCGAGCATCAGCAGTCCGTCGGTGATCACGGGGTCTCCTCGGTGAGTGGGGAAGGGGATGCGGCCGTGCCCCCGGCGGCTCCGGGGACAAAAAATCGGAAGCACCGGGAACCGGCGCCTCGGGCGAGGCGCGGTGCGGTGCTTCCGACGGGATCCGGTTCGGTGAGGTTCCGGGCGGACGGTCGCGTGTATGTGGTTATGACTCCTGGTCGGGGAGGGCCGACAGGTCGCGGTACTTCGCGGCGGCGGCGGCGCGCACGGCGGCGGCGAGAGCCTTCTGCGAGGACCCGTGGTACCTGTCGGTGATCGACTCCACCAGGGCGTCCTCCTCGAGCAGTGATCGACCGACCACCAGCTCGCGGACGAACTCGACCGTGAGCGTCAGTGTGGCGGTGCAGTCGGTCGCCTGGATGACGTGGGTCTCAGTATCGACGACGAGGCCGACGAAGAACAATCCCCACTGCGTCGTGATCGGATTGTTGCTCGGGGACTTCGCCTCCCCCGTGAGGTAGATCGTGCGGGTCATCCGGTGATCCTATGCGGGTTCTGGAGATGAGGCGCGGCCGACGACGGGAGCGGCCCCGGGCCGGGCGGTGCCCGGCCCGGGGCCGCAGGTCAGGGAGGGAGGAGGTCAGCGGAGGTTCGCCGGACCGGCCTGCTCCGCGGCCTTCTCGGCCTCGGCGCGACGCTCCTCGCGCTGGGTGTCGAGCTCCTCGGCGTTGTCCGCGGGGGCGGACTGCGTCATCAGCGCACGCCGCTGGGCGGCGGGCTGGAGGTCGACGAACTGGCCGCCGAGCTCGCCGCGGACGCGGTTCTCGGAGCCGGTGGGCGCCGGGTCGTTGCCCTCGCCGGTGAGGTCGCCGCGGATGATCGTGTCGGTCACGTCGACGCCGTCGGTGTTGTCCGAGGCGGTGACGTCGCCGCCGAAGTAGGTGGCGCCCTCGCAGGTGATCTTCTGGCCGCCGGACCCGAGGCGCACGCCGGCGTTGCCGGTGAGGGTCGCGTCGCCGTCGAGCTCGCCGGCGCAGAAGGTGGTGCCCTCGGTCGCGCCGGTGACGGTCAGGTTCCCGGCGACGGTCGAGTCGAGTATGTCGGTGAACTCGGAGTTCTCGCTGGTCACGTTGCCGCCGATGGTGTTGCCGCTGAGGTGCACGAGGCCCTGGGCGACGTTCACGCGGCCGGTGATCGAGGAGTCGTAGGAGTACAGGAAGGGCGAGGCGCCCTCGGCGGCGCGGCCGTTGTAGTTGCCGTCCACCGCGGACTCGTCGAGGTAGACGCCGTAGCCGCCGTTGGAGACGACGTTGCCGGCGATCTCGGAGGTGGAGGCGTCGAAGTAGCCGTCGCCCCGGACGAGGACGCGGCCGTCGACCGAGGAGTCGGTGATGAGGAGGTCGGCGCCGGCCTGGACGCGCACCTCGCCCTCGATGGTGACGTCGGTGAGGACGCAGGACTTGCCCTTCGCGACGACGAGGTCGCCGGGGACGGTGACCGAGGAGGCCTCGCCGTCGCAGCGGGTGGTGAGGGCGGCGCTCGCGGAGCCGGCGGTCGCGGCGATGCCGGCGGCGGCGAGGGCGGCGGCGGAGAGGAGGGTCACGGAACGGGAGAGGGTGCGCACTGGGGCTCCTTGGTCGCCGCGCCGGGCAGGGCGGGGCTGTGGGGTTCGATAGGGGTGCGTCACGACCGTAGCGACTCACCTCACACCGGACAATCGATTCGGCGAGATTCGCGGGAGTTCACCGAGATTTCCCCTGCTCGTGCCCCGGACGACGAGCTCTCGTCCCGCTCGCCCCGGCCGCAGGTCAGAGCGGGAGGCGCACGTAGGTCGTCTCGAGGTACTCGGCGAGCCCCTCATGGGAGCCCTCCCGGCCCAGCCCCGACTCCTTCACCCCGCCGAAGGGGGCCGAGGGGTCGGAGGCCATGCCCAGGTTCACCGCGACGATCCCCGACTCGAGCCGTCCGGTGACGGCCGTGACCTCGACGAGGTCCTCGCCCATCACGTAGGCCATCAGCCCGAACTCGGTGGCGCCTGCCGCCGCGATCATCTCCTCGACGTCGTCCAGCACCGTGATCGGCGCGAGCGGGCCGAAGATCTCCTCGCGCCGCACGCGCGCGTCCCGCGGCACGTCGGCCAGCACCGTCGCCTCGTGGAAGAAGCCCTCGCCCTCGCCGGTGCCGCCGCCGGTGAGCACCTTCGCGCCGCGCTCGACCGCGTCGGCCATCAGCTCCTGGACGGAGTCGACGGCGGCGGCGTCGATCAGCGGTCCGAGGGTCGTGGCGGGATCCGCGCCGGGGCCGAGCACGAGCCGCTCGGTGCGCTCGACCAGCCGGTCGGTGAACTCCTCCGCCACGGAGGAGTGGACGTAGAAGCGGTTCGCGGCGGTGCAGGCCTCGCCGTTGTTGCGGAACTTCGCGAGCATCGCCGCCTCGACCGCGGTCTCCACATCGGCTGACGGGAGGACCAGGAAGGGTGCATTGCCGCCCAGCTCCATCGAGGTGCGCGGACGTGCTGGGCGGACTGCTCGATGAGGGTGCGGCCCACCGCGGTGGAGCCGGTGAAGGAGACCTTCCGCAGGTGCGGATCGGCCATCAGCGTGGAGGAGAAGGTCCGCGAGTCGCTCGTGACCACGCAGTTCACCACCCCGTCCGGCACTCCGGCCTCGGCGAGGATCGCCATCAGCGCCAGCGAGGTCAGCGGCGTCTTCTGCGCGGGCTTCAGCACCACGGTGCGACCGGCCGCGAGCGCCGGGCCGATCTTCCGCGTCCCCATCGACAGCGGGAAGTTCCACGGCGTGATCAGCAGGGTGGGGCCGACGGGTCGGACCGTGGTGAGCACGGCGTGGTCGGCGGCGGGGGCGTGGCGGAACCGGCCGGGCTCGCGCACCGCCTCCTCGCTGAACCAGCGCAGGAACTCCGCGCCGTAGCTCACCTCGCCGTACGCCTCGGCGAGCGGCTTGCCCATCTCCAGGGTCATCAGCGCCGCGAGGTCGTCGGCCCGCTCGTGGCACAGCTCGTAGGCGCGGCGCAGGATCTCCGAGCGCTCGCGCGGCGTGGTCGCGGCCCATTCCTCCTGCGCGGCGCAGGCGGCGTCCAGGGCCTTCGCGCCGACGGAGGCGGCGTCGGCGTCGACCACACGGGTCAGCGCCGCGCCTGAGGCGGGGTCGATCACCTCGAGCGCGGCGGTGCCGCCGAGGAAGCGGCCGCCGACGAAGGAGCTGGTCGGGGTGCGCTCGAGCACCTCCGCGATGCGGGTGGGGGTGAGGGCGGGTCGCTGGGACATCGGAACCTCCTGCGTCGACGGATGATTCCTCCAGTCTGCACCCGTCCCGCCCCGCCGTGCCCGTTCGTTCTCAGTCGTGCCGGGCCGCGCTCAGCCGGCGGCGAGGGCGTCGACCGCGCCGATCAGGCCCAGGTGGCTGAAGGCCTGGGGGAAGCTCCCGATCATGCGGCGGTGCGTCCCGTCGTACTCCTCGGCGAACAGGTGCAGGTCGTTCCCGCAGGCGAGCAGGGTCTCCATCAGTTCCTCCGCCTCGTCCCGCCTGTCGGTGGCGGCGGTCATGGGACCAGTGCATCACGGACGGCCGGCCGACGGTCCTGAGCCGGCGACGAGGAACGGTGGGCGAGCGGGGCGACCGGACTACGGTGAGCCCATGACGAACTCCGAGAACAGCCTGTCCGTGGACGTGCTCGTGATCGGTTGGGGCAAGGGCGGCAAGACCCTCGCCGCGGCTCTCGCCGGCCTCGGACAGAAGGTCGCGATGGTCGAGCAGTTCGCGTCGATGCACGGCGGGACCTGCATCAACATCGGTCGCGTCCCCACCAAGACCCTCGTGCACGACGCCCAGGAGCGTCGCGAGGACGACGACGCCGCCTCCTACTGGGCACGGGCCGTCCAGCGCCGCGACAGCCTCATCGGGACGCTCCGCGACGTCAACCACCACCTGCTCGCCGACCTCGACACGGTCACCCTCGTCGACGGCCGAGCCCGCTTCGTGGGCGAGCGGACCGTGGAGGTCAGCGGCGGCGAGGACCGCCTCACCGTCACCGCGCCGACGGTCGTGGTGAACACCGGCGCCGTGCCCTCGCGACCGGATCTGCCGGGGATCGACTCCCCTCGGGTGCACGACTCCACCTCGCTGCAAGACGCCGATCCCTTCCCGCGGCGGCTCGCCGTGGTGGGCGCCGGGCCGATCGGGCTCGAGTTCGCCTCGATGTTCGCGGGCTTCGGCGCCGAGGTGACGGTGCTGAACCGTCGCCCCCGCCTGCTGCCCGCGGAGGACGAGGACGTCGCCGCCGAGGTGCAGTCCGTGCTCGAGGGCGACGGCATCACCGTGTCGCACGAGGCGGACCTCCGCGGCGTCGAGGACGGCCCGGAGCAGGCGGCGCTGCGCCTCGACGTCGCGGGGCGGTCGCGCCAGCTCGCGGCCGACGCCGTGCCGCTGGCCACCGGGCGCCGCCCCGCCACCGACGACCTCGGGCTCGAGGCGGCGGGCATCGACGTGGACGAGCGCGGCGCGATCGTGGTCGACGAGCACCTGCGCACCAGCGCCCACGGCGTCTACGCGCTCGGCGACGTGCACGGCGGCGCCCAGCAGACCTACCTCTCGCTCGACGACCACCGCATCGTCCTCTCCCAGCTCACCGGCGACGGCTCCCGCTCCACCTCCGACCGGGTCGCGGTGCCGACGACGACCTTCCTCACCCCGCCGCTCGCGGCCGTGGGCCTCACCGAGGCGGAGGCACGGGAGCAGGGACGTAACGTCCTGGTCGCGACGCAGAAGGTCGCCGCGATCAAGGCCATGCCCCGCCCGAAGACCCTCGGCGACCCCCGCGGACTGGTGAAGATCGTGGTCGACGCGGGCACCGACGAGATCCTCGGCGCACGACTGTTCCACGTCGACGCCCAGGAGGTCATCAACCTGATCGCCCTCGCGATGCGCGCCGGCACCACGGCGACGCAGGCTGCGGGACGGGATCTGGACCCACCCCTCCTCGACCGAGGCGCTCAACGAGACGCTCGGGAAGCTCGCGCCGGTCGAGTGAGCCGCGGGCGCGGCGGGTCCTCGGCCGGGGACAGCGTCTGCCCCGCCGTGCTCCGCTTCGCCCCGCCGACCGTCGGCCCCGGCGGGGTGAGGCAACTCATCCACCAGCGAACCCCCTGATCGCAGGCGCTTTCCCGACCCTTTTCCAGGGTTCTCCGAGGGTTCCTCGACGGAAGTCCGAGGCACGGTGCGGAGCGTGGGTCCATGAACTCCACCCCGCCCTCCTCCCCGGTGCCTCCTCACTCCCCGCAGGGCACCGACGCCCCGCCCGTCGAGGACGCCGCGGGCGCCTCGGCATCGGAGGTCAAGAGCCTCTCCGTGCCCGGCCTGCTCGCCGGCGGCGCCGCCGCGGCGACCACCTCCGTGATCGGCGGCCAGCTCGGCATCAGCGGCACCGTGCTCGGTGCCGCGATCACCTCCGTGATCTCCGCGGCCGTGGTCGCCTTCTACACCGACTCCGTCAACGGCACCGCCCGCAGGCTCAAGCAGGTCAAGGCCAAGGCGGGGGAGAAGGCGCGACCCCGCGTCGGAGGCGGGGAGGTGCACTCCTCGCGCACTCGCCGCGGTGCGGGCGAGGACGGCGCCGTCGGGACGGACGCCGCCGGGACGTCCGAGCACCGGGCCGGTGCGGACGGCGCCTCCGGGGAGACGCCGGGTCGCGGCCGACGGATCGGGAGGATCGCCCTGATGAGCGTGGTCATCGCCCTGATCGGCATGGCCGCCGTGTTCGGCGTCCAGCGTCTGACCGGCACGGAGCTCTCCCCGGGCACCGGCGAGATCCAGCGCTCCGTCACCGGCACCGAGCACGTGGCCCCGCGCGAGGACTCCGGCGGCACGACCGAGGACGGGACGTCCGAGGACGGCACCGGCGAGGACGGCACGCAGCAGCAGGACGGGACGGAGCGAGCAGGACGGCACCGGCGAGCAGGACGGGACCGGTCAGGACGGCACCACCGTCGACCCGCAGCGAGCAGGACGGCACGACCGACGACGGCACCACCGGCGACGGTACCTCCGGGCAGGGCGGCGGCACGAGCGGCGACGGCGGCTCCTCCGGCGGAAGCTCCTCAGGAAGCGGCGGCCAGGACGGCGGCGGAGCCTCCGGGAGCGGGTCGTCCGAGCGCGGCGGCTCCGGGAGCGGCTCCTCCGGCAGTGCGAGCTCCGGCGGCGGTGCCTCGGGCAGCGGATCGGGCTCGACCGGCTCCGAGAGCTGACCCGTCGGCGGAGCCTCCGGCAGGTCCGGCGGCGCGGGGCCGAGCGGTCCCGGTGGCCCGGCCCGTCGGCGCTCAGGCCTGCCCGTCGTCCTCCGTGCCGCCCGCCCCGGCGACGAACTCGCGCAGGTGGGCGGAGAGCTCGAGGCGGCTCGGCTCGTGGCAGTACATCATGTGCCCCGCCTCGTAGTACTCCACCCGGATCCGCTCGGCGTAGTCCTCGCGCGGGATGGCGAGCTGGGCGAGCACGTGCTCGCTGGCGTGGAACGGGGTCGCCGCGTCGTGATAGCCGTGGGAGACCAGCACCCGGGTGTGCGGGGACTTCCGCGAGACGCGGGCGAGATCGGAGGCGACCTCCACCGAGCGGTTCTCGAAGTCCTTGTAGCTCCACGGGTGCACGCGCCCGGACATGATCTCGTAGACCACGTCGGCGGAGAACTCGAGCTCCCCGCGCAGGTAGTGGTTGATCGCCGCGGTGTAGCTCGGGGCGAGCTGGTCGATCGACGGATCGGTCTCCATCCGCGCCGCGTTGCCGTCCCCGGCGGGCGCCGTGAAGCGGCCGTCGATCCGGCCGGTCACCAGGCCCTCGTCCCGCAGCGACTCGGCGAGGAAGGCCTGGTGCTCCACGCGCAGGTCCGCGCGCTCCACCCAGTCCGGGTCCACGCCGATCAGCGCCCCGATCCGGGCCGCGGCCTCCTGTTTCTGCGCGGGGTCCAGCCGCAATCCCGCCGCGAGCAGCGCTGGGTACTCCTGCTCGGCGAAGGCCTCGGCCTCGTCGACCACGTCCTGCAGCAGTCGGTCCTCGTGCTTGCCGTGGGCGTGGGCGATCGCGGCATAGGTGGGCAGGTAGTGGAGGTAGGGGCGGTCGTTGCCGGGGGAGAACACGATCGTGCCGAAGTCCAGCACCGGCGAGATCAGCACGATCCCGGCGACGGCGAGGTAGTAGCGGTCCAGCAGTCGGGCCGCGACGGCGGAGGCGCGGGTGGTGCCGTAGGACTCGCCGGCGAGATGGACCTCGGAGGTCCAGCGGTCGTTGCGGGTCAGCCAGTCGATGACGAAGGCGGCGATCAGGTCGCGGTCCGCGGCGAGGCCGTGATGGCGGTCGGGCTTCTGCCCGGGTGCGGGGCGGGAGAAGCCCGTGGTCATCGCGTCGACCACGACGAGATCGGCGTCGCGCAGGATCGTCTCGTGGTTGTCCAGCAGGCGGTGCGGGGGAGCGGCGGGGGCTCCCGCGTCCCCGGAGTCCACGCGGCGCGGGCCCAGCAGGCCCAGGTGCGACCAGACGGTGGAGGCGCCGGGGCCGCCGTTGAAGGCGAACACCACCGGGCGGGGCTCCTCGCCCGGGGAGGTCGCGACGTAGGAGACGGAGAACAGCTCCGCGTAGGGCTTGCCGCGCCCGTACTCCTCGCCGTCCGGCTCCTCGCGCGCGACACCACGGTGCCGGCGGTGGCGGTGTAGTTCAGCGGCCCGTCCGGCGGCGCGAGGCTGTGCAGGGTCGTGACCAGGCGGTCCTCGGGGGCGGTCCGGTCGGTGTCGGAATCCGGGCTCGCTGCCGGTCGCGGGGGAGGTGCTGGGGGCGGCGGGCTGGTCGTTCACACGAGCTCCTTCGTCGGATGCGGCATCGCGCTCGATGCTACGCGGGCCCGCTGCGTGGGGGCCTCCTGCAGGAAGGGGACGTGAGCGGCACGCCGCGGAGCTCAGCCGCGC
Source organism: Brachybacterium sp. GPGPB12 (assembly GCF_038396325.1). NCBI lineage: Bacteria > Bacillati > Actinomycetota > Actinomycetes > Micrococcales > Dermabacteraceae > Brachybacterium > Brachybacterium sp. GPGPB12. Next base: position 2,840,766 of record NZ_CP149573.1, read on the forward strand.
GGCGTGCCGCTCACGTCCCCTTCGTGCGGTCGCGGCGGCGAGATCAGTCCAGGGCCGAGATGTCGTGGGGCTCCTCGGCGCCGGGCTCGTTGTCCCGCACGACCATGCGGATCGGGTCGAGCTTCGTCCAGACCACGAACAGCACGCCGACGACGAGCATCGCCAGGCCGGCCCACAGGTTCGCGTTCATCCCGTCGGTCTTCGCCGCCTCGTCGGGCGAGAAGGCCACCAGGCCCATGATCACGAGGATCAGGCCGAACAGGCCCAGCAGGGTGCCGATGAAGTTGCGGATGTCGAACGCGCCGGCGGTCTGCACGGTCGCGTCGGCCGGGACGTCGGTCCCGGCGGGGGTGTTCTCCTCGGAAGTGCTCATTGCTTCTCTCCTCCGTCTGCTCAGGCGAACGCGATGTTCAGGACGATGACCAGGACGAGCGCGATGCCCGCCATCGGCACCGGGCGGCGCCAGAAGGGCATGTCCTTCTCCTCGGGGTCGACCAGATCGGCCCTCGGCGTCTCCGAGTAGACCAGGCCCTTGAGCTCGTGGGCGGGCTTCGGGGCGGTGATCTGGGTGACCGCGACCGAGACCACGATGTCGACCACGAAGGCGGTCGCGGCGCTCATGAACGCGAGGCCCTGGCCTGGCAGGGAGAAGACCCCGAGGAAGGTCGAGGAGCCCCACAGGATCACGGCCGAGAGCGTGCCCGCGACCAGGCCCGTCCAGCCGGCGGTCGGCGTCATCCGCTTCCAGAACATGCCCAGGATGAACGTCGCGAACAGCGGCGCGTTGAAGAAGCCGAACAGGGTCTGGAGGTAGTCCATCAGGTTGGAGAACTGCGCGGCGATCAGCGCGGTGAAGATCGCGATGACGCAGGCCGCGGCCGTCGCGATCCGGCCCACCTTCGTGTAGTGGTCGTCGGGTGCGTCCTTCTTCACGTACTGCTGGTAGAGGTCGTAGGAGATCACCGTGTTGAAGGCGGAGATGTTCGCGGCCATGCCGGCCATGAACGCGGCGAGCAGGCCCGCGATCGCGACGCCGAGCAGGCCGTTGGGCGCGACGTCCCGCATCAGCGAGCAGCGGCGCGTCGTTGTAGTTCACGCCCGTGGCGGCGGCGCCGGCGGCGTCGCCCGCGTGGTCGAGTCGCTTGAACTCGGTGAGCTCCCCGACCAGCACCGCGGCGATCATGCCGGGGATGATCACGATGAAGGGGATGAACATCTTCGGGAAGGCGCCGATGATCGGGGTCATCCGCGCAGCGGTGATGGACTTGGACGCCATCGCGCGGCGCACCTCGACGAAGTTCGTGGTCCAGTAGCCGAAGGAGAGCACGAAGCCCAGGCCGAACACGATGCCGATCACGGACAGCACGGGGGAGTCGAAGCCGGAGAGGGCCTGGCCGGGCCAGGAGTGCAGCTGCTCGGAGCCGAGCATCCCGTCGCCGGCGATGCGCTCCTTCATCCCGGACCACCCGCCCACGCGGTGCAGGCCGATCAGCGTCAGCGGCGGCAGCGCCGCGACGATCACGAAGAACTGCGCACCTCGTTGTAGATCGCGGCGGAGAGGCCGCCGACGGTGATGTAGAAGAGCACGAACGCGGCGGCGAGCACGAGGCCCACCCACATCGGCCAGCCCAGCAGGCGGTTGACGATCGTGGCCAGCAGCGAGAGGTTCACGCCCGCGATCAGCGGCTGTGCGACCGCGAAGGAGATCGCGTTGACCAGGTGCGCGCCCTTCCCGAAGCGCATGCGCATGAACTCGGGGACGCCGCGCACCTTCGAGCCGTAGTAGAAGGGCATCATCACCACGCCGAGGAACAGCATGGCGGGGATCGCGCCCACCCAGAAGTAGTGCATCGTCGGCATGCCGTACTGGGCGCCGGTGGCGGACATGCCCATGATCTCGACCGCGCCGAGGTTGGCGGAGACGAAGGCGAGTCCGGTGACCCAGGCGGGCAGCGAGCGGCCGGAGAGGAAGAACTCGATGGAGGTGGAGACGCCGCGCTTGGCGTACCAGCCCACACCGAGGACGAACACGAAGTAGAGCGCGATGATCGCGTAGTCGATCCACTGCGCGTCGAGTCTGAGGTCGACCATGAAGGGTCTCCTTGCGACGAGGAGGCGTGCCGCGACGTCGAGCAGGAGGTGGCGCGCGGGCGGGGAACGGCGCCGCCGTGGCGCCGACGAGGGACGTTACCACCGGCTTGCCGGGTGTTCCCGTCGGGCGACGGGCTCCGCGGCGGGGGAGTGAGGTGGGACACCTCGGCGGCGGTGCGGCCGGCGGCGCGGGCCGGTGCAGGCTCGCCCGTCGGGAGCGTCTGCGCAGTTCCCGCGAATTTTGACCGACGGTAGGTGATGCGGCATCCTCGTCGGGCGCGAGCTCTCCCGTGCGGCGGCCGCGCGCCGCTCGCGCCCCGGGGTGGACAAACGGGTCGTGAACGTTCACGATATCTCTGTGCCCCCGAGCACATCACGCCCGCGACCGCGGTGCACTCAAGGACGAGGAGTGATGACCTGCGATGAACCCCCGCTTGTCACGACGATCGGCGCTGGTCGGAGGTGGTGCGGCGCTCGCCGCCGGCCTCGCGGCCTGTGCGCCGCCCAATCCCGGCGAGGTCAATGCCGAGCCGACCATCCCCGCCGCTGACGGCAAGGTCCACCTGACCTACTGGGCCTGGCTGAAGGACCTGCAGAAGGTCCTCGACGTCTTCAACGCCTCCCAGGACCGCATCCAGGTCGACGCCACCTGGATCCCCGGCGGCGACACCGGCGGCTACGCGAAGATCCTCTCCGCGGTCGCCGCGGGCGGCGGCCCCGACATCGCCCAGGTCGAGCCGCGCCAGGTCCCCGAGTTCGCGCTCGCCGGCGCGCTGGTGAACCTCAGCCGCTACGGCTTCGGCGAGGACGAGTCCGCCTTCGACCCCGGCGCGATCAGCCAGGCGAAGGTCGGCGACAACATCTGGGGCGTCCCGCAGGACACCGGCCCCATGGCGAGCTTCTACAACCGGGAGGTGCTCGAGGGCGAGCTGGGCCTCACCTTCCCCTCCACCTGGGACGAGTTCCGCGAGACCGCCGGCATCGTCTCCGAGGCCGGCAAGCAGATCATCAGCCTCGACCCCTCCGACGGCTCCCACCCCATCGGCTGGGTCATGCAGTCCGGCGCCGTGTGGTTCCGGCCCGAGGGCGACGGCTGGATCGTCGACATGACCGACGACGCCTCGATGCGCGTGGCCGAGTTCTGGGACGGCATCTTCGACGAGGGCCTGGTCGGCACCGGCTACGGCTCCTACACCACCCCCTGGTACGCCGCGGCGGCCGACGGGAAGGTGCTCGCCTCGATCAGCGGCTCGTGGTCCGACGCGCTGAACGAGACCGTGCCCGGCGGCTCCGGCAAGTGGGCGGTCGCGCCCATGCCCACCTGGCCCGACGGCTACGCCTCCGGCGGCCACGGCGGCTCCGCCGCCGCGATCCTCGCCAATTCGAAGCACCCGGCCGAGGCGCTCGAGTTCCTCACCTGGATGTGCACGGACCCCGCCGGCATCGACGCGATGATCGAGTACTCCGGCATCGGCTGGTCGCCCGCCGCCGACTACATCGGCGAGAAGCGGCAGCAGCCCAGCGAGTTCTTCTCCGGCCAGAACTACAACGAGGAGGTCATCGTCCCGATGGCCGCCGGGCAGAACCTCGACTGGACCTGGGCGCCGCTCATGCGGCGCGTCCAGGCCCTGATCGGCGACGGCATGACCGCCGCCGTCACCGGCGAGGTCCCGCTCGCGGACATGTTCGCCACTGCGCAGAAGGAGATCGTCGAGATCATGCGCACCATCGGTCTGAACGCGGAGGAGGCACGATGAAGGGCAAGAGCGCCCCCTGGCTGCTGCTGGCACCGTTCCTGGTGCTGTTCATCGGGACCATGATCGTCCCGATCATCATGGCGATCGGCTACAGCTTCACGCGCGTCCAGCGCCTGGGCCTGCTCGGCGAGGCCGGTGTGGACAGCGTCTTCGCGGGGCTGGACAACTACATCGCCGCGCTGACGAACGCGAACTTCATCGCCTCGATCGGGCGGATGGTCCTGTTCGGCGTCGTGCAGGTGACGGTGATGATCGTGGCCGCCACGATCCTCGCCCTCTCGCTCGAGAGCGCCTCGGCGAAGTGGCCCGGCTTCTTCCGCGCCACCTACTTCCTGCCCTACGGCATCCCCGGCGTGATCGCCACGATCCTGTGGTCCTTCCTCTACATCCCGGGGCTGTCCCCGATCGTGGACGTGCTCGGCGCCGTCGGCATCACCGTCGACTTCCTCGGCCCGAACATGGTGCTGTGGTCCATCGCGAACATCGTGACCTGGACCTACACCGGCTACAACATGCTGATCATCGTCGCGCGGCTCAAGGCCATCCCCGGCGAGCTGTACGAGGCCGCGAAGATCGACGGGGCGAGCTCCTTCCGGGTGGCCCGCTCGATCCAGATCCCGCTGATCCGCCCTGCCCTGATGCTCACGATCATCTTCTCGATCATCGGCACCCTGCGGCTGTTCGCCGAGCCGCGCCTGCTGCAGACCATGAGCGCGGGGATCACCTCGGAGTACACCCCGAACATGTCCGCCTATGCCTTCGCGTTCCAGTACAACGACATCGGCATGGCCGCGGCGCAGTCCGTGATCATCGCGGTCGCCGCCTTCCTGTTCTCGGCGCTCGCGCTGGGGATCTCGAACTGGATGGAGAAGCGCCGATGAGCACCACCGACAACGCCCCCACGCACCGCGCGAAGCCGCTCGGCAACGCGGCCAGGGCCGCCCGCGGCGACGGCCGCTCGGGCGACCGCGACGCGGGCCGCAAGCCCACCACCACGATCATCGTCACCGCGATCCTCGCGATGGTCGCCGTGTACTTCCTGGTGCCGGTGTACTGGGTGGTCATCAACGCCACCAAGTCCACCGAGGACCTCTTCGGCACCAGCGGGTTCTGGCTCGGCGAGAACTTCCAGCTGTGGGAGAACCTCCGGTCCGTGCTCACGGCCAACGGCGGGATCTTCCCCCGCTGGGCCCTGAACTCGGTCCTGTACTCCGGGGTCGGCTCCGTGCTCGCGACCTACTTCGCGGTCGCCGCCGGCTACGCCCTGGCCAAGTACCGCTTCCGCGGCCGCGGCCTCGTCTACGGGCTCGTCCTCGGCGGCGTGCTCGTGCCCGGCACGGCCGTGGCGGCCGCCGCTGTTCTTCCTGTTCAGCTCGATCGGGATCACCAACACGTACTGGGCCGTGCTGATCCCCTCGCTGGTGAGCCCCTTCGGCCTGTTCCTCGCCTCGATCTACGCCGGCGCCGCGGTGCCCGACGAGATGCTCGAGGCGGGTCGTCTGGACGGCGTGCGGGAGCTGGGCCTCTTCCACCGCCTGGCCCTGCCTCAGCTGACCCCCGCGATCGTGACGATCGTGCTGTTCCAGTTCATCGCGATCTGGAACAACTACATGCTCCCGCTGGTCATGCTGGCCGACGAGAAGCTGTACCCGATCACCCTGGGCCTGGACAACTGGCGGGCCCAGACGGACCGCCTGCCGGAGTTCTACCAGCTCACCACCGGCGGCGCGGCGCTGTCGGTGATCCCGCTGGCGATCCTGATCCTGGTGCTGCAGCGCTTCTGGCGCGGCGGCCTCACCGAGGGGTCCGTCAAGGGCTGATCCCGCCCCGCCGCGATCGGCCGTTGCCACGACCGCCCTCCACCGCGACCGCCCCGCACCCCGTCAGCCCGGGGGCGGGGCGGTCGTCGTCGCGCGGGCTCGTGGCGGCACGACATGGCATATATGCCACGTCGTCGCGCCGAGCGCCCGTACGCGCCGCCGCCGAGACCGTGGCGCGGCGGCGTGCGTCCTCGGCGCCGCCCGAGCCCGCCCGCTTTCGGGATCCGGTGGCGGGACGGCTCCGGGTGCTCTTGGATGGAGGGATGAGCTCCTCCCGCGGCCCTGCCCCTGCCCGACGCCCCGCGCCGACCGCGGACCGGCTCCCGTCCCCGCCGCGGCGACGCTCCGTCCTCGCCCCGCGCCGACGCTCCGTCCTCGCCGCGGCGGCGGCGGCGCCCTGGCCGGGGCCGGGCTGTCGGGTCGCGGGATGGTCGAGGGGATCGTCGGTGACGACATGGAGCCGGACCTCGTCTCCGAGTCGCCGCGCCGGAAGCCGGCCGAGGCCGACGGGATCGGCCGGCGCGTCGTCCCCTTCACCGCCCACCTGCTCGCCGGCATCGACCGCGAGCCGGTCAACGCCGTCTGCTCCCCGCTCTCGGCGCAGACCGTGCTGACCATGGCTGCGCTCGGTGCCGCGGGGGACACCCTCGCACAGATGGAGGAGGTGCTCGGCGGCACGGTCGACGAGCTCGCCACCACCGCCAACACGCTCTCCGCGGTGCTCGCCGCCGTGGGGGACGCGGCTCGGCAGGAGGACAACCCCGAGGGGCCGGAGCCCGCCGTCGCCTCCCTCGTCAGCGACACCTGGGCGCAGGAGGGCATGCAGGTCGAGCAGGGCTTCCTCGACGGGCTCGCCGAATGGTTCGGCGGCGGCGTCTTCGAGGTCGACTTCCTCGACGAGGCGGCGCGCGAGGAGGGCCGTGAACGGATCAACGACTGGGTGCTCGAGCAGACGAACGACCTCATCGAGGAGCTCGTGCCCGACGGGGCGCTCTCCGACCGCACCCGGGCCGTTCTCGTGAACGCCCTGCACCTCAAGGCGGCCTGGCGCGCCCGCTCGAGCGTCGCGGCGGCACCTTCACCGCGGAGGAGGGCGAGGAGCTCTCCGTCGAGCCGCTCCACGGCAGCGGCTCCGCCTGGTTCGAGGACTCGGTGTGCCGCGCCACCGCGCTCGAGGCCGCCGGCGGCGAACTCGCCCTCGCGCTGGTCCAGCCGGCCGACGGCATCGGCGGGACGATGGACGCCTGGGCCGAGGTCGCGGGCACGTCCGCGGCGGGCCTCGGCGGGTCGCTCGACGGGCTCGAGGACTCCTCGGAGCAGGTCGACCTCGCCGTGCCGCCCTTCGACATCGCCTGGGACTCCTCCCTGGTGGCGGTGCTGGAGGGGCTCGGGATGACCGAGGTGTTCTCCGCGGCGGCGGACCTCTCCGGCATCACCGCTGAGGAGGATCTGATGATCACCGAGATCCTGCAGAAGACCGTGATCACGGTCGACGAGGTGGGCATGGAGGCCGCGGCCGCTACCGCGGCGATCGCCGGCACGACCGCCGCCCCCGTCGAGCCGAAGGAGCTCGTCCTGGACCGGCCGTTCCTGTTCGTGGCCTATGAGCGCTCGACCCGCGCACCGCTGGTCGCCGGCTGGATCGGGGATCCGCGGCAGACGAGGTGAGGACGGGCCGTACGGACAGTCGCGCCGGGGCCCCTCACCGAGGAGCGCCCACCTCGTCATGCTCCGGGAGCACCCGGATGAACTCTTCCCACGCACGGAGCGAGGTGACCGGGCGCAGAGAGGCGACGCTGTTCTGCTCCTCGATGAGGAGATGATGCTCCGCACGCCGGATCTGCACCACGAGGTCCTCGCCGGGCTCCTCGTCGAGCGACGTCCAGGAGCCGCGGGCCTCGACGATCTGCCACGTGTCGTCGGCGGCGGGCCCGAGGACGTTGCCGATCAGGGGGTCGAGGGCCGACCAGGCCGCGACGCGCGTGGCGGTGTCGGGGTCCGTCAGCCGGACCAGTTGCTCCGCCGGGACCCGGATCGGTCCCTGCTCCGAGGTGGGGGCGGCGCCCGGCAGGAAACGGACGAGCCTGGTCATCCCGCCGGGGAGGGTTCCGATGGGGTAAGCGGCCAGCTCTGCGAGGCCGTCCTTCAGCGGGCTTCGACGCACACCGACGCCGTTCGCGCCGACGAGAAGGTCGTGGTCTTGCTGTGCACCGGGCCCCGAGACGGTGATCTCGACGCGGAACAGCGGTGCCGTCAGTGCCCCGCGCATCCCGTCCATCGTCGGGTCCACTGTGATGCCGGGGGCGTGGGCGGCGAGCACTGCGGAGAGCTCGTCGTCGGCCGCGAGGGCGTTGAGCAGACGGTCGAGCGAGGCACGGGGACCTCGGAATGCTGCGGTGGCGGGGTCGAAGGCGATCACGCGAGATCCTCCTCGTCGAGTCGGATGCTGAGGGTGTCGAGGATCTGCTCCATGAGCGCGGAGCTCTCGCGGTCCCGGAACGGGAACGAGGTGAGGGCGAGGGTCACCAAGGTTTCTCCCGCGAGGGCGAACACCTGTCGGGTGATCACCGTCAGGCCGGGAGGGGCGGTCTGCAGCAGGGCTCGGGAATGCCCGCGCAGTCCGCCGACGGCCGCCGGCCGATCCTCGAGGAGGTGCAGGTCGGGAACAGACGCGTGCTTGCTGCGCGCGGGAGATCGCGGTGATCGCCTCGAGGTCCCGCGGGGTCTCGGACGGGAGCGGCTCCAGGGTGACGACGATATTGTCGGCGAACGGGCCCGCCTCCTCGGCGGAGAGCTTCGCGACGAGCGTGGGGGCGCCGTCTCGACGCTCGACCTCCCAGGTGCCGGGGATGTCGACGTCGACAGCAACGCCGGGAGCCGCCGTCGTCGTGACGGAGATGCGTTCCAGGTCCATGCCGCTCTTGCCTCGCCCTCGTGGTGTGACGTCCCCGGGCCTCATCCCAGGACCCAGTCGACGATACCGTTCGCGGCGCTTGCTCCCTCCGAGCCCGCCGAGGATCCCGCCCACAGCACCGCCGATGACGGTGCCGACGCCGGGACAGATCATGGTGCCCAGCGCGGCCCCGCCAGCGGCACCGCCCCACGCTCCGAGTCCCCCGCCGAGTGCATTGGCACCGCCGTCGACGGCGGCGCGCCCGATGCGCTCGCCGGTGCTCAGGCTCGGGTCCGCGGAGTCCTGCTCCCAGCGGTCCCACGCGGCGAAGCCGCCAGTGACGACTGCGCCGACAGGGCCGAGTGCTTTGGAGAACTTCGAGGCCGCACCCGCGGCACCTCTCATCGAGTTCACCAGGTCATCGCCCCCGACGAGCATGAACGTCGCCAGCGTGCGAGGGGATGTCAGGAACTTCGCGAGCCCCGAGTAGGCGCCGCTGACGCCGTCGACCAGGCCGCTGAGGCCCATGCCGACCCAGTCCTCCCAGTCGTTGGGATTCGGGAGGAGGTTGCGCAGGGAGAAGTCCCCGAAGCGGAAGAGATCGTCGAACTTCTCGGCAAAGGCGGAGAGCGCATCGGCGGCCGAGGTGACGTCCTGCTCCTGCGCATCGGCGGAGAGAGCGCGCGCGAGCTCCATGAGTCGCTCGAGCGCGTTCTCGATAGGACCGTTCTGCAACGCGTCCCATCGGTCGCGGAAGCTGTCGGCGTCCGGCCCGATCCAGGCGGCCGCCGAGTGCGCGGATCGTGCCGCCCAGTCGCTCGGTCCTCCCGGCCAGATCTTCGCGGCGCTGGGCCATCAGGCGCGCGAAGTCCTCGCCCTGCGCGGTATCCATCCCGTAGAACATCGTCACCCCTGTGAGTCGTCGTCGGCCCATCTTCCCTGCGGCCGGCGCGGGCGTCGATGGGGAGGACTGCCCATGCCCGCTGCGAGAGCGCCGCCGCAGCGGTGCGGTGGGTGCAGTCCTCTGCGAGGATGTCGGTCATGACGGAACGACTCCTGGTCTCCCTCTCCCTGGCGCTGATCGGCCTCTTGCTCCTCGGGGTCGCCCTGTGGGCGCGCACTGGGCGACCGGCTGTCTTGCGCGGCTGGATGAACCCGCTGTCGGAGAACTGGATGGCAGAGAGGGTGGTCTTTGCTCGGCCTGCCGACGGTCGGGGCGTGCTGGTCTGCGTCGCTCTGGTCGCCGCGCCCCACCAGTGGACCGCGCTCCGTCTGCTGGCGATCGCGGGGATGGTGGTGCTGGCGGTCCCCGCCCTGTACTTCTTGATCGCGCCGGCGCTGTTCGCCGGGCTTTCTATACCCGGGATGGGCGCGCCGTCTGCGCGACGGACGTGAGGCACGTATGCGCGCGTTCCTGACCGGCCAGATCTGAAGGTGCCGTCCGTCGGCGGGCCCGTAGGCGGTCCAGGCGAGCCTGGCGCTCGAGGGGACCGTCGACGAGGCGGCCGACGCCCTACCCGTCCTCGTCGGCGCGTCCTTCACCGCCGACACCCCCGAGGACACCTTCCTGGACGTCTCCGACGCCGGCCACGGCGTCGCCTACGTCAACGGGTTCTGCGTGGGCAGGTACTGGGACATCGGCCCCCAGCAGACGCTCTACGTCCCCGCCCCGCTCCTGCGCGCCGGCCGCAACGAGGTGCCGCTGCTGGACCTCGAACGTCGGCCGACGGGCCTCGCGCTCGCCGAGGCGCACCGCTTCGGGCGTGCCGCCCACGCCCACCCCACCAGCGAGGAGAGCTGATCACCGTGACCCCGACCCCTGACCTGCGCATCGGCGTGATCGGCATGGGCGCCCGCTCCGATCTCGCCTTCCATGCCCACCGCCCCGGTGAGGGCTCCCGCGTCACCGCCGTCGCCGACCCGGCCGAGCGCGGCCGTGACCTCGCCCGCGAGCGCTTCGGCGAGGACGTGGCGACCGCCCGCTCCTTCGAGGAGCCGCTGGCCGAGCACGAGGTCGACGCGGTGATGATCCTCGCCCCCGACTTCGCGCACGCCGGCATCGCGCGGCAGACCCTCGCCGCCGGGATCCCCACCTTCTGCGAGAAGCCGATGGCGATCTCCCTCGAGGACGCCGACGGGATGCTCGAGCTCGCGAAGGAGAAGCGGGCCCGGCTGTACATCGGCCACAACATGCGGCACATGCCGGTGGTGCGGCAGATGAAGGCGATCGTCGACTCCGGCCGGATCGGCAGGGTGCGGGCGATCTGGTGCCGTCACTTCGTGGGCGCCGGCGGCGACTTCTACTTCAAGGACTGGCACGCCGAGCGGGAGAAGGCCATGAGCCTGCTGCTGCAGAAGGGTGCCCACGACATCGACGTGATCCACTGGCTCGCCGGCGGCGCCACCCGCCGCGTCTCCGGCATCGGCGACCTCGCGGTCTACGGCGACATCACCGACCGCCGCGACAACTCCGGCCGCCGCATGGGGGAGTGGTACGACGAGGACATCTGGCCGCCCACCGCGCAGAAGGAGCTCAACCCCGTCGTCGACGTCGAGGACATCTCGATGCCGCAGATGACGCTGGACAACGGCGTGCTCGCCTCCTACCAGCAGTGCCACTTCACCCCCGACTACTGGCGGAACTACACCGTGATCGGGGACGCCGGACGGATCGAGAACATGGGCGACGGCGCCGGCGACCAGATCCACCTCTGGACCTCGCGCCGCTCGGGACCGGGCAGGCCCGATGACATCGAGGTGATCGCCCGCGCCGAGGGCGGTCACGGCGGCGCCGACCCGAGCCTCGTCGCCGAGTTCCTGCGCTTCGCCCGCGGCGGCGGATCCACCGAGGTCTCCGTGATCGCGGCCCGTGAGGCGGTGGCGACCGGGGTGCGCGGCGCGGAGTCGATCCGCTCCGGCGGCGTGCCCCTCGAGGTGCCGCCGGTGGCGGACGAGATCAGGGAGTACTTCGACGGCGGACAGGTCTGAGCAGACTCACCCCCGCATCCCGTGGGCGCGCAGGGCGTCGGCCACGTCCGCGGTCGTGGCGGCGCCCGCATGCGGCGGCCACACCGCGGCGACGTACCCGTCGGGTCTCACCAGCGACATCCGCGCCTCGGCGTCGCGGTCGGATCCCGCACCGCAGAACGGTCCCTCCACCGCCGCGGGAACCTGCGGCCGCACGGCATCCTCGACCCCCTCGACATGCGGCTGCCAGCTCATCGCCCGCGGCGCCTCGCGGTTCGCGTCGGTCGGCAGGAGGCGCCGGCCGACGGCCCGGTCGCGCGCCCAGCGCGGCGGCGGCTCCCCCTCGGGGACCGCGTGGTAGTGGATGCGGTACTGACCCAGCCACCCGCCGAGCCGGCGCCCGACGGGAGTGGCGAGGAGCCGCGGTGCGAGCACCGCCAGCAGGTCACGGGCCCGACGGCGCACGAAGGCGGCGCCGCGGCCGGGCCGCGCGATCACCCCGAAGGCCCGGTCCACGATCCGCACCAGCGTCAGCGCGACCGGGCGACGCTCCGCCTCGTAGCGCTCCAGCTGACCGGGCTCCCGCGGCCCGGAGGCGACGTCGGCCTGGAGGTTCACCAGGTGGTGAGCGTCCTGCAGGCCCGTGTTCATGCCCTGACCGCCCACGGGGGAGTGGACGTGCGAGGCATCGCCCGCCAGGAACACCGGACCCTGCCGGAACCGTGAGGCGACGCGGTGATGGACCCGGTAGGCGGAGAACCAGTCCACGCGCTCGTACCGGATCACGAGATCCTCGCGAGCGCCCGCGAGCGCCTCCTCCTGGTCGGGCTCCGCCCCGCCGTGCGACCAGATCAGCCGGGCGTGCCCGCCCTCGCCCAGCGGGAACAGGAGCGCGAAGCCGCCGGCCGAAGCGTGCGGTGAGCGCCCCGGTCTCGATGCCCCGCACCCGTTGCAGGTCCGCCACGCAGAACGTCGCCTCGTCGGTCACTCCCTCGAAGGGGAGCCCCAGCAGGTGGCGCACGGGCGAGCTCGCCCCGTCGGCCCCGATCAGCCATCGCGCCCGGACCCGGATCGGGTCCTCCGGCCCCTCCAGCGGCGCCTCGACCCCCTCGTCGGCCGACGGGTCCGCGGTGAAGGAGACGAGGCCGAGCCTGTAGCGGACGGGTGCGCCCTCGGCCGCGAGGGCGTCCGCGAGGAGCCGCTCGGTGCGGCTCTGCTCGAAGACCCGCGCCCCCGGGAACGGGGTGTCCCCCTCGCGCGCGCGGCGGCGAAGTCCGCCCCCACTCCGGGGCCGCCCTGCCGGATCCGGATCCGGCCCGCGGCCTGCGCCCCCTCCAGCACCGGTGCGACCAGGCCCAGCTGGTCGAGGATCTCCATGCTTGCGGGACTGGACCACGATCGCCCGCGACTCCCTGGTCGGCCCCGGCTTCGGATCCACGATCAGGGCCGACAGCCCGCGGCGCCGGGCGACGAGCCCCGCCATCAGGCCCGTCGGCCCCGCGCCGACGACCAGCAGATCGGTGGTCAGAGCGGCATCGGGCGAAGGTGCCGGGCCGGTCGTGTGCGCGGCGTCATCCATGGCGGCCTCGTCTCGACGCAGGAGCGGTGGGGACCACCGTAGACCTGTCGGCCCGCGGCCTCGCCCGGCGGTACGGTGCCCACGTGCTCCGTCCGGAGCCGTGCCGTCGAAGGAGTCCGCATGACCGCCACCCGCACCACCCGCCGCATCCTTCCCGAGGACCTCCCCGAGGCCTGGTCCGGGGCGGCGACCTGGACCGGCGTCGCGGGCGGCACCCAGCCCTGGCGCCTCGCGCCGGCGCGGCTGGCGCGGATCGGCTCCGCCGACATCGAGGAGCTCGCCCGCATCCCGAACGGCGTGCGTCTGGCCGTGGAGACCGACGCGCGCCAGCTCGAGCTCGCTCTCACCACGCAGGAGTCCCACGCGAACGCCCCGCGCCGCGCGGACCTCGTGATCGACGGCGAGCACACGGCGACCCTCGAGGCGGGAGGCCGCACGGAGCCGCTGATGGACCTTCCCGGCGACCTGTCGCGCGTCGAGCTGTGGCTCCCGCACACCGCACCGACGGTGCTCGCACCAGGCGCCGCTGCACGAGGCGAGCGTGCTCGTCCCCGCCCCGCCGCGCGGCCCGCGCTGGACCGTGCACGGCGGCTCCATCACGCAGTGCAACGAGGCGGAGAGCCCGAGGGGGACGTGGCCCGCCCTGGTCGCGGCGCAGAACGACTACGAGCTGACCGCGCTCGGCCTGTCCGGGCAGTGCCATCTGGACCCGCCGGTCGCCGAGACGATCGGGCGCTCCCGCCCGGACCTGGTCACCCTCTGCATCGGCGCCAACATCTACGGCGCCTCCACCTTCACCGAGCGCGACCTCGTCGCCGACGCTGATCGGCTTCGTCGACCACGTGCGACGGTTGACACCGGCGCCGATCGTGCTCATGAGCACCATCACCTCGGGCCCGCACCGCGAGGACGCCCCGAACGACGCCGGGCTCACCCAGCGCCGCCTGCGGGAGATCGTCCATCAGGGCGCGGAGCCGCTCGCGGCCGAGGACCCGCCGCTCACGGTCGTCGACGGGACCGAGGTCATCACAGCGCAGGAGATGCACCTGCTCGGCGACCAGTCGCACCCCACGCCCGAGGGCTACCGGGTGATGGCCGAGCGGCTCGCGCCCCGGATGGCCGAGGCGCTCGCGGAGTCTTGCCTCACCCCTTCTGTCGCCCCTTGAAGCGGGGCTCCTCCTTGTTGATCACGTAGAGCCGGCCGCGGCGGCGCACCACCTGGGCGCCGGGGCGGGCGGCGAGGAGCGGAGCGAGGAGCGGACCTTCAGCGCGTCCCCTGCCCGTAGCGGCGGCGGAAGCGCTCCACGCGACCGGCGGTGTCCAGCACCTTCGACTGCCCCGTGTAGAAGGGGTGCGAGGCGGAGGAGACCTCCACGTCGATGACCGGGTACTCCTGGCCATCGGTCCAGGTGATGGTGCGCTCCGAGGTGGCTGTGGAGCGGGTGAGGAAGGAGAAGTCGGCGCTCGCGTCGCGGAAGACGACGGGCCGGTAGTCGGGATGGATGGACGGCTTCATGGGATGTCCTCCTTCAGAGGATGGGGTGGGGCGAGCCGGAGCTCACCAGCTGGACTTCGTCACGCCCGGCGCTCGCCGCGATGGGCGGCCTGGCGGAAGCGCACCCGGGAGAGCCCGAACGTGCGCAGGAACCCGCGCGGACGGCCGTCGATCGCATCGCGGTTGCGCAGTCGGGTGGGGCTCGCATCGCGCGGCAGGCGCTGCAGCGCCCGCTGGGCGAGCACCTTCTCCGCGGTCGTCGCCTGCTTGTCCTTGATCGTGCACTTCAAGGCCGCACGGCGCTCGGCGTATCGGGCCACGGTCCCGCGGCGCCGTGCGTCGGCGGCGATCTTCGAGCTCTTCGCCATCAGCGCTCCTCGCGGAACTCGACGACCTCGCGCATCCGGGGGTCGAACTTCCGCGCGACGAGCCGGTCGGGGGTGTTCCGACGGTTCTTGGTGGTCATGTACGTGAATCCGGTGCCGGCGGTGGAGCGCATCTTGATCACGCCTCGGATGTCGTTCTTCCTGGCCATAAGGGGTTTCCTCTCAGATCTTCTCTCCGCGGGCGCGGATCTCGGCGACGACCGCCTCGATCCCGCGGCGGTCGATGGTGCGCAGTCCCCGGGTGGAGACGCGCAGGCGCACGGTGCGACCGAGCGACGAAACGAAGAACCTCTTCGTCTGCACGTCGGGGTCGAAGCGCCGCGAGGTGCGGCGGTGCGAATGGGACACGGACTACCCGAAGCGGGGAACCGCTCCGGTGACTTGACAGCGCTGGGACATGGGCAGCGATACTAGTAATGAGAATGGTTATCGTCAAGCAGGAAGTGCAGAACCCATGCCCGCGAGCCGCTCCTCGAAGCCCGTCTCCCCCAACCGCTCCCGGGGGCTCAGCATTCCCGCCCTGTCGCGATCGTCACGGCGCTCGACGAGGTGCCGCGCGACGCCCTGGTGGCGAGCCTCCTCCTGGACGCCGGGGGACTCCTCGCCCTGCGCTACGAGGTCGTCGAGGACTCCTCCGCGCTGCGACGCCTCGTCGTCGCGGCCGGCGGGGTGCGCGAGCACGAGCTGGTCGACCTCGCCCACCCCGCAGGAGTGGGCGCGAGGCCTCGCGCCGTGGCTCGGCGCCGAGGACCTCCTCGCACCCTGGCTCGGGGAGCGGGACGCCAGGGTGTGAGAGGGGCGGCGGGCGTGCTCAGGGCCGCCGTGACGGTGCGTCGGGCGTGGCTGCGGTGGGTGAGGACCACGAGGGTGAGCAGCCGCGCCCACGCTCACCGCCGCCACCACGATCCGCGCGACGGGGTCGCCGGTCGCGTCCCAGGCCGTGTGCGGCGACGACCGCTCCGAGAAGGGCGACCACCAGGGCGAGCGCCCCCGGGCCTTATGAGGCGTCTCGACCAGGAACCACAGCGCCGCGCACACCGCGCCCGTCCAGGCCACGTGCCCGGCCGGGACCAGCACCCCGCGCGCGACGAGCGTCGCATCGAGTGCGCCGAGCCCGCCGCCCCTGGACAGCGGCGCCCCGAAGCCGTAGCCCATCGTCTCGAGCACCGCGAAGCCCGTGCCGGCCGCGATGCCGATCACGAGCCCGCCGCCGCGGGTCGCGCGATGGGCGAGCGCGAGCACGATCAGCGGCACCACGAGCTTCGCGGACTCCTCGATCACCCCGACCAGCAGGATCGAGGCGCCGCCGAGCACGGCGCCCGCGATCCGCTCCTCGAGGCCGGCCGCGCAGATGCCGAACAGGCCGCTCGCCGCGACCGTGACCAGCACGATCCGTCCGGGGACGACGGGGCCGCTGCGGGTGGACTGCGCGAGCAGCAGCACGGTCACGGGGATCGTCGCCGCGCCCACCAGCGAGACCGTCGGCGGCAGGATCGGGTTGCCGGTGAGGAGCATGATCACGAAGGTCGTGACATAGCCGAGCGACCCGCCCGCCAGCACCAGCGGCCAGGAGAGGCGCAGGTGCCAGGGGTAGCGGGCCGGGGCGTGCGGGGCCGGGGTCCGAGGTGCTGGGTCCTGTGTGACGGGGAACTGTGCGGTCATCGCCCGCTCCTTCATCCGGCGGGCTCGCTCGTGCTCACCCGAGGTGAGGCGTCGTCATCGCGGCGGCGTCGAGGACAGTATGCGCCTGCGAGGACGGAACGGCATTGTCTGCTGGGTCACGTCGTCGTCGTGCTGATGCGCATGGCTTCGACGCCGAGCCGGCGCCGGCGGCGCGTCCCGCCGCACGGTCCCGCCGACGACGAGAGCCGTGACCCGGGCCGGACGAGCTCGCTCGTCGGCGCCGGATCACGGCTCTCAGCGTGTGCGTGTGCGCCGCCCGTCGGGGCGGCGCAGGCGCTCTCAGGCGGTCGCGGTCCTCGCCGGCAACACCTTGTCGCCGTAGCGGCGACGGAAGCGCTCGACGCGCCCGGCGGTGTCCAGCACGGTGCCGCGACCGGTCCAGAACGGATGCGAGGCCGAGGAGACCTCGACGTCGATCACGGGGTACTCCCGACCATCCTCCCAGCTCACGGTCTTGTCCGAGGTGCGAGTCGAGTTGGTCAGGAAGGATTCCCCGGCGCTCCGGTCCCGGAACACGACGGGTCGGTACTGAGGGTGGATGTTCTTCTTCATGGCGTTCTCCTCACCGCGTCGATGACTGAAGGATCAACGACGCAGGGGGTTCGTGTATTCCCGCGTGGCCCGGCCGGCTATCGCGGCCGGTCGCGGCGCCCGTCGCCGCGGGGCGGCGGGCGCCGCGGGCAGTCAGGCGGAGGTGCCGACGAGAGTGCGTCGGGACTGCTCCTCCTGCACGGCACGGCCTCCGGTGCGCTCCAGATGCGCGGCGGAGGAGAGGTCCACCTCGATGACGGGGTAGATGTTCCCGTCCTCCCAGGTGGTCGAGTGCTCCGAGGTGCGAGTGGAGCGGGAGAGGTAGCGCAGCCCGGCGCTCTGGTCGCGGAAGACGACGAGATGGGGCTGAGGTCGATGGTCCTGTCGGTGGTCGGTCATGTGGTTCTCCTTCGAGGTCGGCTCGCGGCCGACGTGATGTCTGTGCCCGGCACGGTGCCGGGTGGGTGTGCGTGCGGCGGCTCCGCCGGGGCGGAGCGAGGCATCCGTGTCCCGCTGCGCAGGGCTGTCGATGCCGCGCGCGGCATGGCGGGGTGCTCGCGGCGCCCGCTGGGGCGGGTCGCTCGCGCCGCACGCGGTGCGAGGGCCGGGGCGCCGCCGTCGTGGCGGGTCCGGCCGGGAGGCTCGCACATCCGACGACGGCTGGGGCCGTCGTCCGGAGCTCTGCACGCTACGGGGTCATCAACGGGGATGTCCAGGGGTTTATTCCCGCGGGTGCGTCACCCAGTGTGTCACGACCTGCCGTCGGCCCGCGCCTCGTCGTGGTGGCCGCGCCCGGCGGCCCGATCCACGATCAGCAAGACGTCGACCGGACCGCCCTCGGCGCCGAAGGCGTGGGGGACCAGGGTGTCGAACTCGGCGGACTGGTCCTGGGTGATGCGATGGCGCTGAGTGCCGAGCCGCAGGATCAGCGTCCCCGAGAGCACCACCAGCCACTCCTGGCCGGTGTGGGCGCGCATCCGTGCGGGATCCGGGGGCGGGTCCACGACCCGTCGGCGCAGGATCACGGTGTCGGGAGCGCGGCGCATCTGCCAGCGCGGCGCGTCCATGCCGTGGTCCTTCACCGGGTTCGAGACGATCTGCTCGCCCTGCACCGCCACGAGCTCGTCGAGGCTCGTGTCCAGGGCGCGCGAGAGGTCCACCAGCTGGTCGAGGGCCAGGCGCCGCCCGCCGCTCTCGATCCGCGAGAGCGTCGAGGCGCTGAGGTGGGTGCGGCCGGCGAGGTCGTCGAGCGTCAGCCCCTGCGCGAGACGCGGCGCACGCGACCTCTTGCGCACCAGGTCGTCGAGCTCCGCCGTTCCTTGCGACATGAGCAAGAGTGTATGCAGCCAAGGCAAGTCGGTCCAGGGTGGAGACATCGCCCCGCCGAGGGGCGCGAAGACCCGACCGAGAGGACCCCGCCATGACCGACCATGACCAGCACGCCGCCCCGACCCGGCCCGAGCCGACGGAGACCAGCCCGCTCGCCGCCGACCCGGCGCACTCCGACCCGCTGCCCGCGACGCTCGTCGACGCCGTCGTGATCGGCGGGGGCGCCGCCGGGCTGAACGGCGCGCTCATGCTCGCCCGCTCCCGTCGCAGCGTCGTCGTCCTCGACGCAGGCCACCCGCGCAACGCCCCCGCCGAGGGGATCCACGGCCTGCTCGGCAACGAGGGCACGGCGCCCGGGGAGTACCTCGCCCGCGGCCGGGCCGAGGTGCGGCACTACGGAGGGCTCGCTATCCGCGGCGAGGTCGCCTCCGCCCGCGCCGTCGACCCGTCGGCCGAGGGCGATCTGCGCTTCGAGATCACCCTGGCCGACGGGCGCGCCCTCACCGCCCGCCGGGTCCTGGTCGCCACCGGCATACGCGACGAGTCGCCGGAGATCCCCGGCCTCTCCGAGCACTGGGGCCATGACCTCGTCCACTGCCCCTTCTGCCACGGCTACGAGGTGCGCGACCAGGCGATCGGCGTGATCGTGCGCCAGAGCGCCCATGCGCATCTCGCCCTGATGTTCCGTGCGCTGAGCGAGGACGTCGAGGTCTTCGCCGCAGATGTGGAGTTCGATCCCGCCGCCCGCGAGCGCTTCGCCGCGCTCGGCGTCACCGTGCACGAGACCGCGATCCAGGAGGTCCTCGCCGGGCCCGACGGCGGGATCGCCGGGGTCCGCCTCGCGGGCGGCGAGGTGGTCGCGCGCTCCGTGCTCGCGGCCGGCACCCGGATGACCCCGCGCCTGGACGGGCTGGACGGCCTCGGGCTCGCCCTCGAGGAGCCGCCCGCCGGGATGGGGCAGAAGGTCGCCACCGGCCAGGCCGGCACCACCGAGGTGCCCGGCGTGTGGGTCGCCGGGAACGCCGCGGACCCCACCGCGCAGGTCGGGGCGTCCGCCGCGGCCGGGGCGCTCGCCGGCGCGCAGCTGCACGGCGCGCTCGTCATTGCCGACGCCGACGCGGCGGTCGCCGCGCTCGTCCTGCAGGGCTGAGGGCGCCGGCCGCGGCGTGACGGCATGGAGCGGCGACGGGAGGCCGTCCCGTCGCCGCGCCTGGCCCCCTGCCGCTCAGAGCGTGAGCAAGCACCTTCGTCGCGCGGCGCTCGTCCATCGCGGCGTAGCCCTCGGCCGCGTCCTCCAGAGGGAGCGTGAGGTCGAAGACCTTCCCCGGATCGATCTCGCGACGCCAGATCAGGTCGATCAGCTCGGGCAGGTAGCGGCGCACCGGGGCGGGCCCGCCGTGGAGACGGACCGCGGAGAAGAACAGCTCGTCCCCGGGGATCTGCACGTCGTGGGAGACGCCCACGAAGCCCACCGCGCCGCCGGGACGCGTAGCGCGAATCGCCTGCATCATCGACTCCTGGGTGGCGACGGCCTCGATCGTGGAGTGCGCGCCGAGCCCGCCGGTGAGCTCCTTCAGCGCCGCGACGCCCTCGTCGCCGCGGGCCTCGATGATGTCGGTGGCGCCGTACTCGCGGGCCAGGGCCTGCCGCTCGGGGTGGCGGCTGAAGACGATGATCCGCTCGGCGCCCATCTGCCGGGCGGCCAGCACGCCCATCAGGCCCACCGCGCCGTCGCCGACCACGGCGACGGTCCGGCCCGGGCCGGCGCCGGCGGCGTCGGCCGCGAACCAGCCGGTGCCCAGCACGTCGGAGGCGGCCAGCAGCGAGGGGATCAGCTCCGGGTCGGGCATGCCGGGGGTCTTGACCAGGGTGCCGTCGGCGAAGGGGATCCGGGCCCTCTCGGCCTGGGTGCCGATCTGCCCGTCCACGAAGATCGCGTGCACGCGCGGGAGGGATGGCCCTCGCGGCAGATCTCGCACTTCCCGCAGGAGATCACGAAGGAGCCGACCACGAAGTCGCCGACCTCGA
Source organism: Brachybacterium sp. GPGPB12 (assembly GCF_038396325.1). Lineage (NCBI taxonomy): Bacteria > Bacillati > Actinomycetota > Actinomycetes > Micrococcales > Dermabacteraceae > Brachybacterium > Brachybacterium sp. GPGPB12. Next base: position 2,861,325 of record NZ_CP149573.1, read on the forward strand.
GGGTCTCGACCGCGGAGCCGACCTCTTCGACCACGCCCACGTACTCGTGGCCCATGTGCTGGTGGTCGGGGGCGTCGGCGCCGCGGTAGGGCCAGAGGTCGGAGCCGCAGATGCAGGTGGCGGCGAGGCGGATGACGGCGTCGGTCGGCTCGATGATCCGCGGATCCTCGCGGTCCTCGACACGGACGTCGCCGGGGGCGTGCATGATGACTGCGCGCATGGGGTGTTCTCCTTCTGATCGGGACGCGGTCCATTCCATGCCCTGCTCGGAGCGTGGGGGAGTCCCTGGCAGGGGGTGTACCGACAGGGCGCCCCTCGCACGGGACGCGTCAGGGCGGTGCGGCCTACCCTGACCCCATGGACAACAGAGCGGAGGTGCGCGAGTTCCTCATGTCGCGCCGTGCGAAGGTGACGCCGCAGGAGGTGGGGCGCACGCCGCGGGCGCCCGCCGCGTGCCGGGGCGCGCCGCAGCGAGGTCGCGGAGCTCGCCGGGGTGAGCGTCGAGTACTACGCGAAGCTCGAGCGTGGCGCGATCGCCGGCGCCTCCGCCGCGGTGCTCGACGCGCTCGCCACTGCGGCGCGGATGGACGAGACCGAGCGGCGTCACCTGCTCGACCTCGCCCGCGCGGCCGATGGGATCCCCACCTCGGGCCGGGCCCGCAGACCCCGCAGGCTGCGGGGTCGCACCCGTGCGCGAGAGCACCCGCTGGATGTTGGACTCGCTGACCGGTGCGATCGCCTTCGTGCGCGATCAGCACCAGAACATGGTCGCGGTCAACGCGCTGGGCCGCGCCTTCTACTCGCCGCTTGCTGGGCGAGGAGGGGGCCGGCGGGCGGGTGCCGAACCTCGCCCGCTTCCAGTTCCTCGATCCCGCCTCGCGCGACTTCTACCCGGACTGGGAGTGGTTCGCCGAGATGTGCGTGGGGATCATGCGCGCCGAGGCCGGGCGCGATCCCCACGACCCCGTGATGCAGGAGCTGGTGGGAGAGCTGTCCACCTGTTCGGAGACCTTCCGGCGGCTCTGGGGCGCGCACGACGTCCGCACCCACGGCTCCGGCACCAAGCGCTTCGTCCACCCCGTGGTGGGAGAGGTCGAGCTCGCCTACGAGGAGCTGGCGGTGACCGCCGAGCCCGGCCGGGTCATGCTCGTCTACACCGCCGAGCCCGGCTCGACCAGCGCCGAGCGGGCGCGCCTGCTCGCGAGCTGGGCGGCATCGGAGCAGGATCCGCGGCCTGCGCGGGACGAGCAGGAGGCGTAGCCCGCCAGGTGGGTCGCTCGAGGCTCCATGCGTCAGCGCCGCGCTCACCTGCGAGTACGGCATCCGTCCCGGCGGTCGGCGCGAGGAGTCACGGGCCGGCCGCTGAGCCGCGTCGCGTGACGAGTCAGTCGGCCGCGGCGGATCCGGTTGCCCGCTCGGCCGCGGGGGCGGACTCCTGCGCCCATGGCCGCAGTGGGGAGACGGCGTCGATGGCGTCGCGGCGGGGGCCTCGGGGACCGAGGACGACGTTCGAGGCCAGCGGGATCTGGTGGGACGCGCTCTCGAGGATGTGCATCAGGTATCCGGCAGTGTTCGGGAAGGCGAGGAGGTCACCGATCGCGACACCCTCCGGGAAGTCGAGTCGTCGACGCAGGATCAGCTCCGCCTCGATGCAGTACGCCCCGACGAGGAACGCGTGCGCCGGCGCAGAGCGTGGACCGTCCCCGGGGACCAGCGGCGGATCGACGAGGAAGTCGTCCGACGTGGATCGGCACTGGGTCCGATTCATCTCGAGCCCGACGAGCGGCACCCCATCGCTCGTCGTGGTGCGCCGCACGACGCGGGACAGCGTCATGCCGCATCCGTCGAGCAGCGATCTGCCGGGTTCGCAGCGCGGCTCCAGGCCCCGCTCCCTCAGCGCGACGGTCGCGGTCTCCCCGGTGGGGAGCCGTGTGCCCAGCACCTGTTCGAGCCATTCCCCGCGCACCGGTTCCTGGTGGTACGGATAGACCTGGCGCAGGGGCTCCCCGCGCCACGTGACCGTGTCGACGCGGTCGCTCGTCGACGCATCGTGCGCTGTCCAGAACGCGTCCCACTGACCGGCGTCGTCGAGATAGGACATCGGGACGCCCCCGCCGATGTCGATGAATCGAAGGTCGTGGCCGAGGTCGCGGAGCGCATCGCTGAGACGGAGCGCCTCGTCGAGGGCCTGGGCGCGGTGCGCGCGGCATAGCCGTGGAGATGGAAATGGACTCCGTCGATCCTGAGGCCGGCGGCGGAGGTCCGGGCGTGATCGGCCCAGTCTTCGCCAGGTCGCCGCGGACTCCCCGAACCGTGTGGGGGCGACGCCGCTGGCCGGGGACGGTGCGAGGCGGAGCGCGACGGGTTGCGGCCCACCGGTCGTGTTCTCCGCTGCGACCTGCAGGAAAGCCTCGGCCTCGTCGAGGTTGTCGAGCACCAGCACGACACCCGTGTCGCGGGCGAGGCGCAGCAGCTCCGGTGGCTTCACAGCCGCGGTCACCACGACGTCCTCGGGCGCGTACCCCTGGTCGAGCACCTGGGACAGCTCCCGGTGGCTCCCGACGTCCACCCCGTGACCGGCGCGTCTCGCCGACTCGACCAGGCCCAGGGTCTTGTTCGCCTTGCGCGCGACGAAGATCCTCAGCGGCACGCCGTGACGGGCGGCCGCGGACTCCAGCTCGGAGGCGTTGCGGGCCAGGGCCGAGAACTCGTGGACGTTCACCGGGTCGCCGTACTCCTCGATCAGTGCGGAGCAGGCTCCACGATCCGCCAGCGGCTCTCGCATCCACGGCTCGAGACGGGCGCTGAGCGGGGGAGCCCGCCGCGGCGGCGTCGCAGGGCCTCGGTGTCGCCGGGCGGATGATCGGCGGTGGGGTCCGCAGCGGTCGAGGAAGAGGGGGCAGGTCTGGTCATCGCGAACCGATTCTCCGCTCGGGGGTGGTGGTCGTGGTCGGTCGGGGAGGGGCCGAGGGCTCGGCGTCGGTGCGGCGCAGTCTCGAGGTGATCCGCGCCGCCCAGAGACGCGGCTCGTCGTGGAGGTGCCGGTTCAGGGTGTCGTGTCCGATGACGTGGTCCTCCGTCGGGCGCCCGAGCAGGGCGAGGCCCTCCTGCCGCTGGCTCCGGCCGCCGGAACGGTCCGCGGCGAGCGCAGTGCCGTCGTGGTCCACGGCCGCGCCGCGGCGTGCCGGTCGCACCTCGACCAGCCCCTGGTCCACCAATGCTCGCGAGAGCGGGTCGAGGATCCCCACGATCCCCGGCGGCGCCAGCACGGCATCGACCACGACGTCCGGAGGGGCGTGACCGGGCGGGGCGCCCTCGATGCCCGACGCCGTGATCCGGGTCCCGGCATCCACCCAGGAGAGGTCCAGCGCCCCGGAACCGATCATGGCCAGCAAGCATCTCCGCGACCTCGAGGGGAGGGCCGAACGCGAACCTCTCGAGCACCTGGGAGGCCCGACGGAAGCGAGCCCATTCCTCGGCGGGGGCCGCGGAACCGCGGACCGCGAGCGTGAGGGGGCGGTAGAGCCCTCCCCAGACGCGTCCGAGGATCCATGCGGGGCCGGGGGCCCGTCCGCCTCGGCCGATCTCCACGCTCCGTCGCAGGGCGTCCTCGGCGTGGCCCGGTCCGCGGTGCAGATCCGGGTCGGATCCCGAGGCCAGTGCGCGTTCGACCGCCCCTCGCCCGAGGTGGGGATCCGTCCCCGTCGCAACGAGGGCGGCCGTGGCGACGTCCAGGACGAGGTCGATCACGGCGTCGGGGCCGACGTCGGTCCGTTCGGTGGAGCCCAGTCGTCGAGCTCCCTCGGCGACGGCACGGCTCACCCCGGCCGGCAGGGGGAGCCGAGGGTCGGGCTTCGCGTCCAGGAGGCGGCCGTGGCGCGCCGTGGGCAGGAGGACCAGCGGCTCCTCGGAGCCGCGCCGGTGGAGGAGGCCGGGGACGCCGTCGGCGCGCGGGGTGAAGCGCCCTCCGCGCTCGAGGGTGAGCACGAGGGCGGCGTCGATGAACGTCAGGGCGCCGCCGCGCGGCGCCACCCGCGCGCCGGGCGGGACGTCATGAGAACCCAGCATCTCCGCGGCGGGCGGCACCGCCGGACGCGGGATGGTCGAGGACCAGGTGCGGGCCAGGGCACCGGAGTGTTCCGCGGCATGTCCGGTGGCGAGCAGGATCTCCTCCACCGGCGGGAGCGCGCCGTGGCTCGCGGTCACGATCTCCCAAGCCCCGGCCGTGCGCCGGAGCGACACCGCGCGATCGCTCACGGTCCTCGCCGTCACCCCGGTCCGGGCCATGTCCGCCAGCACCCGGCGCCACCGCGCATGGAGGTACTCGCCGACCACGGCGCGCGGCGGGTAGGTCGCGGAGACGAGGGTGGGATGAACTGCGGCGACCCAGTCGCGGAACGACGGGCTCGTCCCGGTCGCCGGGACGTCCAGCAGAGCGGCGTCGACGTTGAGTCGCAGGGAGTGCGGTTGGGTGACGTCATAGGCGGCGCCGGTCCCCTCGACCGGCCCCGGGGCGACCACGGTGATCTCGAGGGCTCGGAGGGAGTCGTGGCATGCGGCGTCGCTGAGCTGGGCGCACAGCTCCTCGAGCGCGAACAGCGCCTTGGGGCCGTCGCCGACGACGGCCAGGGAGAGCGGCTGACCGCTCTCCGGAGCGCGATCAACCACGGCGGGCGAGGGTCCGCAGGGCCGTGGTCGCGGTGGCGACGTCGGAGGGACCGGCGTGCGGCGTCGTGCGCACCCAGCTGTCGTCGTAGACGGTGCCGAGGTAGGGGACGCCGCTGTCGTGGACGATCAGGGCGACCCGGCTCCCAGGGGCGAGGTCCGACACGAGGGTTCCCAGCGCGTGCACGATGCCTCCCGTCGAGGCGCCGGCGAGGATGCCCTCGCGCTCGGCGAGAAGTCGCGCGCCGACCACGCAGTCGAGCCCGCTGACGCGGATGACTCGATCCGGGTCGACCGTGCGGGAGATGTCCGTGACCACTCCGGCGCCGAGACCGGGCAGAGGGCGAGGGGTCGCGGTCCCTCCGAACAGCACGCTCCCTTCCGCGTCCACGGCGACCGTGGTCGTGTCCATCGAGGTGCGTCGGAGGTAGGCGCGCATCCGGCGAGGGTGCCGGTGGTGCTCACCGCGGCCATCAGCACGTCGAGCCGGTGACCGGTGGCTTCGGCGATCTCCCGCATGGTCCCGTCCTCATGGGCGGCCGGGTTCGCAGGGTTGCCGTACTGGTGGAGGTTCACGGCCCCCGGGATCTCCGAGAGGAGTCGTTCGACGCGACGCAGTCGAGCTGTGAGGAGGTCGCCGGTCTCCGGATCGGGGTCCGTCACCATCTCGATGCGTCCTCCGAGGGCCCGGATCGCCGCGACGGCGGTTCCGTTCGTGCGCGAGTCGACCACGCAGACGAAGCGCACAGCGTGCTCCAGGCACACTCGCGCCAGGGCCACACCGAGATTCCCCGAGCTGGACTCGACGACCGTGCCGCCTGGGCGCAGTCTGCCCGAGGCCATGGCATCGCGCACCATCGCCAGCGCAGGCCGGTCCTTGGTGCCGCCTCCCGGATTGGCGGATTCCAGCTTGGCGAGGATCTCGATGCCGGACTCCGGGAAGAGCCGGTCCAGGCGGACCAGCGGCGTGCGGCCGATCGCGGCGGAGACCCCGACCGCGATCGACTCGCGGCCCGTCGTCTGAGGGCGCCACGCGCCGGAGCCTTCGAGTGTGGTGCTCATTCACTGCACGTTACGGCACCTCGCACCGACCGAGCGCTCTTTCGGCCAGGTGCGCTCCACCGGATCGGGCGGCACACCCCGGACACTGCATCGACCCAGCTCGGAGCGGTGGCGGGACGCACGACGAACCGGTATCGCGAGGAGCCGGCGAGGAACCGAACGGTCGGCATCTCTCCTCCCGCCGCGGAGATGGGTACGTTGCAGTGGTCGCGAGTCGTCATGCGGTGAACGGCCGCGATGGCGCGACCACCACGAACGGAAGGAACGCAATGAACGGCATCGAGGAATTCGGACAGAGCGACGTCGTGCGCATCCTGCGAGGGACGGAGCTGGTCATGCTGACCACCGCGCTCCGGGACGGTGCGCTGGTCTCCCATCCGATGACGATCCAGGAGGTGAGTGACGACGTGGACGTGCTGTTCTTCGTGGGCCTCGACAGCGGGCATGCCGAGGCGCTGAGGCAGGGATCGGCCGTGAACCTCGCGGTGGCAGAGGGAGGGACCTGGCTCTCGGTGGCCGGGAAGGCCGTTTTCGAGGACGACCGCGCTCGGATCCGGGCTCTCTGGACCGATGCGGCCGAGGCCTACTTCCCGGAAGGGCCCGAGGACGAGAACCTGGGCCTGCTGCGGTTCTCCGGGGACTCCGCGCAGTACTGGGGCGTGCCGGGTGGGAAGGTCGCCGCGGTCGCACAGATCGTGAGGGCGCGACTGACCGGTGACCGACCTGCCGGCGGCACCGCGACCACAGATCTCTGAGCGCTGAGAGCCCGAGCCGTGGCGTCCTCGGAGCGGGAGGTGTCGACAGGGGCGGCGGGGTGTTCGACCCGGGCGGCCCCACCCTGAGCCATCGGGCGGTCCGCGCTCGACCGACGGGAGCCCGAGCGGTGAACGCCCCGCCGGTCCGACCGGTCGGATCCCTGCTCTCGTCCCCGGGGCCGGGCATAGCATGCGGGCCTTCAGGCTCGACGACGAGGGGGGCGCCATGGCTGATGGCTCGGACGGCATGGCGTCGACGCATGGCCCGGCGAGTCCCGGCCATGAGGCGCGACACCCGGTCCCCTCGTCCCGGGTTCCGGGCCGACGCTCCCGGCTCCGGGTGCTCGACGTCGAGACCGGCCGCGCCACCGTCGTCTACGAGTCCTTCGAGCCGCTCATCGAGTCCGTGAGCTGGCCCGGCGGGGGAGAGACGTTGATCGTGAACGCAGGCGGCACGCAGTGGGGCATCCCCGTCGGGGGAGGGGAGCCGCGCGGCTCGGCCCCGCCCCGGCCCCGGCGGACCCCGTCGCCGGAGCGACCGGGGCCGCAGGGGGCGGGCTCGACGAGGTCGTCCTCACCCGCGTCGGCGCGTGCCGGCTCGCGGACGGCACCTGGATCCCCCCGCGGGTCGTCCGCGTCCCCGGCACCGGAGGGGGCCCGGCCGCTCCGACCGACCGCGGTCGCGATCGCGGAGCGGCCCCTGACCCGCCGGGCGCCGCGCACGGCGGCGGCTGGGTCGTCGTCGACGCGGAGAGCGACCCCGCCGTGCCGGGACATGCGCGGCTGTTCCGCATGCGACCCGACGGCACCGGGATCGAGCGGCTCACCCACGACGAGCGCGTGAACCGCTTCCCGCAGGTCTCCCCGGACGGACGGCTGGTCGCCTATGTCAGCCACCCTTCGGGGGAGGAGGGTGCCGGCGGTGCCGACCCGCTCCTGCGGCTGTGTGCGGTCGACGGGTCGGGAGGGCGCGATCTCGCCCGTCTCCACGGTGTGCTGGGGACCGCGGGCGGGCACTGCTGGTCCCCGGACTCCCTCCGCGTGGTCTGTCTCGATCGCCCGCAGGCGGACTGATCCCCGGCGGACTGATCCCCGACGGGCAGAGCATCAAGGTGAGTGGCACAGAGTGGTGGCTGGTGAACGATGTCGTTCGGGGTCCGGAATCGCGTGAGCGGTGCTCAGCCTGCTCGGCGCGCGGAGAAGCGGTGCAGCGGCTGCGGGGAGTGCCCAGGTGCCACGCCGTGGGTGCGGTCGAGCTCCAGCGGCTCGGGCAGCGGGTCCGCGCGCACGTCGACGAAGCCCGCCTCCTCCCAGACCGTGCAGATCCGCTCCACCCCGGCGCGGGCGAAGTCGAGGTGGTCAACGGCCGCCTTGTCGTAGGCCTCGGCGAAGTGCTCCTGGCGCGCGGTCGCTGACGCCGCACCCCCGTCGTCCTCGGGCTCGAACCACTGCCCGTCGACCGCGACCAGCACGCCGCCCGGGCGCAGCGGCTCGTGCCAGCGCCGCGGCGCCGTGGGGGCGTCCAGCGGCGTCCACAGCAGATAGCGGGAGACGATCGCATCCATGCCGCCGCGCGGGAACGGCGGATCCGCGGCGTCGGCCTCCAGGAAGGTCGGAGGGTGCGGATGGCTCTCGACCTTCGCGCGCGCCTGCGCGAGCATCCCGGAGGAGAGGTCGATGCCGGTGACGTCGTATCCGTCGGCCGCGAGGAGCAGGGCGACGTTCCCGCTGCCCGTGCCGAGGTCGAGCACCTCGCGCGTGCCGGGCGGCGCTGTATCGCCGAAGGCCCGCGACCAGGCCTCGCGCTCGCCGGGCAGGGAGAGGCGCGAGAGCTGGTGCTCGTCGTACTCGGCGGCCCAGCGGGTCCAGTAGCGGTTCCAGGCCTGCTGGTCCTCGGCGGCGGTGCGGGTCATCGGGGCGGCTCCAGGGGTGGTCGGGCAGCTGCGGCGCCCCGGGGGCAGGGCGGTGGTCGTCGGAGAGGCGGGGCCGACGGGTCAGCGGTGGCCGTCGCCCGCGGCGTCGTCCGGGCCGCGGAAGAGGAACTGGGTGGTGCCGTCGGCGGCGAGAGCCCGTTCGGCGGCGACGGCATAGGTCGCGCCGACGAGCCCCACCTCGAGCGCCTCGGCGGGCGGGCCCTCGGCGCGCGCCCGGCCCCCGTCCAGCACGGTCACGCGGTCGCAGTAGCGGGCGGCGAGGTTCAGGTCGTGCGAGACCACCACGGTCGCGAGACCCCGGGCGCGCACCACCTCGAGCACATGGTGCTGGGAGCCGATGTCGAGGTGGTTCGTCGGCTCGTCCATCAGCAAGACACGGGGTCGCTGGGCGAGGGCGCGGGCGATCAGCACCCGCCGCTTCTCCCCTCCGGAGAGCAGGCTGAACTCCCGTCGCGCCAGGTGCAGGGCGCCGGCGCTCTCCAGGGCCTCGGTCGCGATCTCGAGGTCCGCCTCGCCGGTCCCTCCGAACGCGCCGGAGTGCGGGATCCTGCCCAGCGGCACCACATCGGCGACGGTCAGCGGCACCTCGCCGCTGAGCTCCTGCGCCATCACCGCGATCGACCGGGCGCGCTCACGGCCAGGCGACTCGGCGAGATCGCGGCCGTCCAGCAGCACCTGCCCGGCCTCCGGCACCAGCGAGCGGTGCAGGATCCGCGCGCGGTGGTCTTCCCAGCGCCGTTGGGGCCGACGAGGCCGAGCACCTCCCCGTCGTGCACCTCGAGATCGATCCCGTCGAGCACGGGCGAGGCGCCGTAGGAGTGGGCGCGCCCGTGCGCGGACAGCACGGGCGCGGCGAGCCCCGGCCCGGTCATCCCTCGAGCTCCACGAGCCACTCGTGGATCCGCTCGAGCCCGTCGACGACCAGCGGGGAGGCGGGCTCGGCGAAGTTGAACAGCGAGCGGCAAGCAGTGCCTGGTCCTGCACGGCGCGGAGGTCGCCCAGCTGGTCCTCGGAGATCATCTCCTCGGCGACGTCCGAGCCGTCGCCATCGGTCTGGTGGAGCACGATCAGCACGTCCGGGTCGGCGGCCAGCAGCGGCTCGGCGCTGATCTCGAACACGCGCTCGGCGGTGCCCGCGAAGACGTTCTCGATCCCGAGGGAGTCCAGCCGCGCGGTCACCATCGAGGCGGCGCCGTAGGCGTACAGAGGCCCGCCGCCCACGGAGGGATAGAGCACCGCGGCGGTGGCGACGGCGAGGTCCTTCGCGGACTCGGAGACGGCATCGATCCGCTCCTGCAGGGAGGTGGAGAGTCGCTCGGCCTGCTCGCCGCGGTCGAAGATCCGCCCGTAGGCGTCGATCTGCTCGCGCGGCCGTCTCGAAGCTCGAGCGGTGCCCGCCGGTCGCGCAGTAGACGTTCTGCACCACCACCTGCGCGCCCGCATCCGCCATCGCCTCACGCGTGACGCCGTCCGGCAGGCCGAAGACGATGTCGGGCTCCTGCGCGATGACCATCTCCTGGTTGATCTGCAGATGACCGGAGGCGTCGATCTCGTCGCTGAGCGTCGGGATCGCCTCGATGCGTGCGGCGAGGTCCTCGTCGTAGCGACCGGGCGGGAAGGCCCCGGCTCGCGAGACCACCCGCTCCAGCACCCCGATGCCGTCCAGCGTCGTCACCGGCGCCGACTCCAGCAAGCACGATCCGCTCGGGCGGGGCGTCGAAGGTCAGCGTCGCCTCGCAGTTCGCGAGCTCGAGCGGGAAGCCCCCAGCCGAACCGCCGCCGCCGTCGGAGCCTCCGTCCCCTGTGCTCCCGTCCGAGGAGCCGCAGGCGGCGGTGAGGCCGACGGCGCCGAACAGACCTGCCATCAGGGTGCGGCGGCGCAGCGGTGCGGAACTGGGGCCGTGGCCGACGGGCCCGGGGAGCCGGGCTCCGCAACCTCGGATCCGATCACGTCGGGCCCGAGGGCGTCGGCCTGGGGGAGGGACGTGCGAGGCATCGTGCTCCTTCGAGCGGGGAGAGGGGTCAGCGCCGCCGGGCGTGGAGCCGGCGCACGAGGATCAGCAGGAAGGGGGCGCCTATCGCGGCGGTGAGCACGCCGATGGGCGGCTCGCGCGGTCGCATGACCACGCGGGCGAAGGCATCGGCCCACAGCAGGAACAGCCCGCCCAGCAGTGCGGAGGCGGGGATCAGCACGCGGTGGCGGGCACCGACGAGACGGCGGGCGAGGTGCGGGATCACCAGGCCCACGAAGCCGATCGATCCTGCGCCCGCGACCGCGGCGGCGGTGCACAGCGAGACGACCAGCAGGAAGCCGATGCGGGCGCGGTCGGGGTGGATCCCGAGGCCGTGGGCGATCTCGTCGCCGGCGCTGAGCGCATCGAGCACGCGGGCGCCCGCGAGGAGCACGATCGCGCCGAGCACCGCCGCGATGAGTGCGACCCACAGGAAGGCGTTCCATCGGGCGAGGGAGAGGGAGCCGAGCATCCAGAACATCACCGAGCGGGAGCCCTCGGCGGAGTCGGAGGAGAAGATCAGCAGGTTCGTCAGCGCCGTGAGCGCATAGCCGACCGCGACGCCGGAGAGAAGCAGGCGCAGCGAGGTGACACGGCCGCCGGCCCGGGCGATGAGGAACACCAGCGGCGCCGCGCCGAGCGCGCCGAGGAAGGCGAGCACCGACTGCGCGTAGTCGCCCAGCGCCGCGCCGACGCCGAAGAGGATCGCGGCCGCGGCCCCGGTGGAGGCGCCGCCGGAGACGCCGAGGATGTATGGGTCGGCGAGCATGTTGCGGACCATCGCCTGCGCGCGCCGCACCGGAGAGCGCGAGGCAGGCGCCGACGGCGGCCCCCATCAGCACCCGCGGCACGCGCACGTCCCAGACGATCGAGTCGACCGAGGCCTCCCGGGCCGCGGGGACGGGCAGTCCCAGGTGGTGCGCGATGACCTGCAGGGTCGTCCCTGAGGGGATCGGCACCGGGCCGATCCCGACGCACAGCACGATGCTCGCCAGGCTGGCGAGGGCCAGCACGGCGAGGAGCGGCGCGGAGCGTCGGGCGCGCGAGCGGACCCCGAGCGCATCGGGAGCGCGGCCTGTCCCGGGGTGGGCGGCCTGCGAGGTGCCGGCCGGGGCGTTCGCCGAGGTCGCCGAGGCAGGGGCAGAGGACGTCACTTGCACGAGCCTACAAGTGTCGCCGTGGGGCCGGGCGGGCCGTGCCCGCGGTTGCCCGGGCTCGCCGAGCGGTGTGCGGCGTCAGGCGCCGGTGCGCCGACCGGAGCCGTCGTCCGCGCTCGGTCCGCCGTGCGCGTGGTGCCCATCGGGCCCGTCGTGGCCATGGTGCTCGTCGTGCCCGGGGTGCCCGTCGTGCCCGGGGTGCCCGTCGTGCGCGCGGTGGTGCGGGTGGTCGACGTCGTCGAGGTGCCCGGAGCCGAGCTCGTGCAGCAGGTCGTGGGCGAATCCGCTCGCCAGCTCGTAGCGCACCACGCGCCCGGTCCGCACGGCGTGCACCCACCCGGCCTCCCGCAGCAGTGCGAGGGCGTGCGAGGTGGTGGACTCGTGCGCCCCGATCGCCCGGGCGAGGTCCGAGCCGCGGATCAGGGGATGGGCGTGCAGGCAGAACAGGATCCGCAGGCGACGCTCGTCGGCCAGCGGCGCCATGCGCGCGGCGAGCTCGCCGAAGCCGTCCTCCTCGGCGAGCAGGTCGCGCGGCTCCTCGACCAGTCGCTCGTCGTCGAGGACCTCGGAGGAGGTCCGCACGTGGGCGGGGCGGCCGGGGGTCATGGCGGACACGGTACCGGGCGCCCCCTACACTGTCGCCGTCGACCGCGCCCCTGTCCCCGATTCTCTGCGAGGTGCTGCGATGCTCGACGTCCTCTGGGGCACCGGAGGGATGGCAGGCCTCCTGCTCATCGCCTTCGCCCTGTCCAGCAACCGCCGTGCCATCCGCCCACGCACCGTCGTGGGAGCCTTCGCGCTGCAGCTCGTGCTGGGGGCGATCGTCCTGTACTGGGGCCCCGGCCGATGGGCGCTGCAGCAGATGAGCGCCGGATTCCAGGCAGTCATCGACACCTCCTCCGAGGGGATCTCCTTCCTCTTCGGCGGGCGCTGCCGGCCGAGGGAGAAGGGACGATCTTCGCGCCGCAGGTGCCGCCGGTGATCATCTTCTTCGCCTCGCTCACCGCGGTGCTCTACCACTGGCGGATCCTGCCGTGGATCGTCCAGCCGCTCGGCGGCGCCCTCGGCAGGTCGCTCGGCACCGGCTACGGCGAGTCCGTGAACACGGCCGCGAACATCTTCCTGGGGCAGACCGAGGCGCCCCTGGTCATCCGCCCCTATCTCGGCGACCTCTCCCGCTCGGGCCTGTTCGCGGTGATGGTGGGCGGTCTCTCCACCGTCGCGGGCTCCGTGCTGGTGGGCTACTCCCTGCTCGGCGCCCCGCTGGAGTACCTGATCGCCGCGAGCTTCATGGCCGCCCCCGGTGCGCCGCTGATGGCCAAGATCCTCCTGCCCGAGGACGATCCCGAGGCCGTCGCCCGCGAGGCGGAGCTGGTCGCCGCGACCACCCGCAGGAAGGGCAAGGCCATGGCGCCGTCAGCCGACGGAACCGCCGCGACCGACGACACTGTTGCGGGGGTCGGCACTGCCGCGGCCGACGGGGCCGCGCCGATCTCCGCGACCGCCGTCGACTCCGCCGTGACGTCCGATGCGCCCGCGCCCAACGGGGGCACCTCGTCGGCCGCGACGTCGGCGGAGGACGACGAGGAGGACACCCTCTCCTACAGCAACGTTATCGACGCCGCCGCCGGCGGAGCGGCTGACGGTCTGCGGCTCGCCCTGACCGTGGGCGCGATGTCGCTCGCCTTCATCTCCCTGATCGCGCTGATCAACCTGCTGATCGGCACGGTCGGCGGCTGGTTCGGCGCCGACGACCTCACCTTCCAGCAGATCCTCGGCTGGGTGTTCGCGCCGATCATGGTGATGATCGGGGTGCCGCTGGACGAGGCCGTCGCCTCGGGCGCCTTCGTGGGGCAGAAGGTCGTGGTCAACGAGTTCGTGGCCTTCGCCGGCTTCGGCCCCGAGATCGACACCTTCAGCCCCAAGACCGCCGCGATCACGAGCTTCGCGCTCACCGGCTTCGCGAACCTCTCCTCGCTGGGGATCCTGCTGGGCGGCCTCGGCGGCCTCGCCCCCGAGCGTCGCCCCGAGATCGCGCGACTCGGCCTGAAGGCGATCCTCGCGGGCACGCTCGCGAACCTGATGAGCGCCACGATCGCGGGGATCATGCTCGGCTGATCGCCGTCGGCCGTCGGCGTCGATGCCGCGCCGACGCCGACGCCGACGCCGACGCCGACGCCGACGCCGACGCTGTGCCGGTGCCTGGCCGGACTCGGATCAGCCGGTCAGCGCGATCACGAGCAGGAGCCGCGTGAGCAGGAAGCCGCTGAGCAGGTTCAGGCGCAGGAATCGGCGCCAGGCGGCATGGGCGCGCTCCGAGTCGGCATCGGACAGGGAGCGGAAGGGCCAGGCGCTCGCGAGATACGGCGCACCAGCGGCCCCGCGAGCGCGGCCGGCCATCCCGTGACCAGCATCAGCGCGCCGGCCGCGGCATAGAGGCACAGCACCAGGCGCACCGTGCGCGTCGCACCCAGGACGGTCGCGATCGAGCCGATCCCCGCCTCGCGATCCGGCCGGATGTCCTGCACCGCGCCGAGGGCATGCGAGGCCATGCCCCACAGCAGGAACGCGGACAGCGCGGCGAGGGCTGTCGCGCCCACCGGGCCGCCGGCCAGCACCAGGCCGAACGCCGCCGGGCCCACGAAGTGGATCGCGGAGGTCAGCGAGTCCAGCCCCGGCCGCTCCTTGAGCCGGAGCCCGGGGGCGGAGTACCCCACCACCGCGGCGAGCACCACCAGCAAGCACCGCCCCGGAGGCGAGACTGCCCAGCACCAGCAGCGCCACGACGAAGGGCAGCGAGCCGAGGCCCGCCGCCCACAGGGTCGTGCGGTGGACGCGCCGGTCCAGCACGATCCCCTCCACCCCGCCCTTGCGGGGATTGCGCAGGTCGGACTCGTGGTCGAAGACGTCGTTCACCCCGTACATCAGCAGGTTGTACGGGACGAGGAAGAACACCGTGCCCACCAGCGGCGCCGCGTCGAGGCCCCCGCCGGCCAGCAGGTAGGCGGCGGCGAAGGGGTAGGCGGTGTTGATCCAGCTCAGCGGGCGCGAGGTGCCCAGCGGCTGGGACAGCGTGCCCGGGCGCGGGGCGGACAGGACGCTCATCGTTCCTCCTGCGGGGTCAGCAGCAGCCACAGCGAGGGCAGCAGGAGCCCTGCCGCGAGCGGCCAGGCGAGGTCCTCGAGCGGGGTGAGCAGGAGCCGCACGCCCAGCAGGTCCTCCTCGGCGTAGCGGAACAGGTCCGCCGCGATCATCAGCGAGTCGAACACGATCGTGAGCGCCAGCGGCCGCCGCGACAGTCGCGCCGGTGGTCAGCCACCAGCGCGGTCCGGGCCGGCGCCGCACGGCGGCCAGCACCGTCACCAGCAAGACGGGAAGCAGGAAGAGCCCGGCCAGGGCGGCGTAGCTCATGATTCCTCCCGTCGGGCCGGGGCCTGCCGTCGTCGACCGAGCAGCAGATCCATGAGCCCCCACACTACGAGCGTGACATAGCAGAGAAAGGTGAGGAACACGAGCTCCTCGAGCGGCGGCTCGGGACCCAGGAGGATCCCGCTCATCAGCGGACTGCCGCCCATCCGGTAGTGGCCCGACGCGATCGCCGCCAGGTCCCAGGCCAGGAACAGCGCGATCCCGGCGGCGAGCACGATCGCGCCGCGGCGCGTCGCCCGCCACAGCACCAGGCGGAAGCGCCGGTCCAGCGGCACCATGCGACCCAGCACCGTCAGCAGGCACAACAGGTACACGACCCCGCTCATGCGTGCGCCCCCGCGTCGCGGTCGGGTTCGGGCAGCGGTGCCGACGAGCGGTCGCCGCGCAGTCGCTTCGCGACCAGCTCGGCGCTGATCAGGCACATCGGCAGTCCGATCCCGGGCGCGTGCTGGAGCCGGCGTACAGCAGCGCCCTCCACCCGCCGCGAGGCGTTGCGGGCCCGGAAGAAGGCGCTCTGGCGCAGGGTGTGGGCGGGACCGAGCATGCTCCCGGACCAGGCGCCGAGGTCCTCCGCGAACTCCCCAGGGCCGATCGTGCGGCGCACCACGATCCGCTCGGCGAGATCCGGGATCCCGGCCTCCTCTGCGAGCCGTGCGATCGCTTCTGCCGCGATCTCCTCGATCGCGGGATCACCGGTGCCGTCCACGCCGCCGCGGCCCAGCGACGCATCGGCCGGGACGGGGACGAGCACGAAGAGGTTCTCGTGGCCGGGCGGGGCGACCGAGGGATCCGTCGCGGAGGGGCGGCATACGTAGCTGGAGGCAGGGGAGGGCACCCGGCCCTCCCGCGGCGCCCCGAAGTTCTCGTCCCAGTCCCGGGTGAACAGCGGCGTGTGATGGGCGAGCTCGGGCAGGGCCCCGCGCACGCCCAGCGGCACCAGCACCGCGCCGGGGCCGGGAGTGCGGCGGCTCCACCAGGAGGCGGGGTAGGTCTGAAGGCGCCGCGGCGGCAGCGCGGTCTCGACGTGGTGGAGGTCGGCGGTCGCGACGACCACGTCGGCGCGCGACTCGCGCACCTCCCCGTCGGTCGTGCGGATCTCGACCCCGCGGGCCGCGGCGCGGCGGCCCGGCCCTCCGCCGAGGTGCGCACCGCGCCGGCGCCCGCCGCGGTGGTCCTCGGTGAGGACCCGGGTGGCTCGGGTGCCGGTGTGCAGGCGTGCGCCGTGACGGACCGCGAGCCGCGCGACCACGTCGACGAGCTCGGTGAAACCGCCCTGCGGGTACTGCACCCCGCCGGTGAGGTCCAGGGCGCTCATCAGGTGGTACATGCTCGGAGTGCGGTCCGGGGAGGAGCCGAGGAAGACAGCCGGGTAACCGAGCACCTGTCGCAGGCGGGGGTCGCGGAAACGGCGCGCGACGAAGCGGTCCAGCGGCTCGGCCAGCAGGCGCAAGAGGCGCGGGCCGCGGGCGAGCACAGCGGGGTGGAGCAGCGACCGCGGCGAGGTGAACGAGGTGTACAGGAAGCGCTCGAGAGCCATGTCGTAGGTGCTCGCGGCGGAGTCGAGATAGCGGGCCAGGCCCAGTCCCGCCCCGGGCTCGATCCGCTCGAACAGGTCGGCATTGCGGGCGGCGGAGGCGCTCAGGTCCAACGGCTCCTCGTACCCCTCGCACAGGACGCGATACGCCGGGTCGAGAGGGCGCAGGTCCAGCTCCTCGGCCGCCGAGGTGCCCAGCAGGCGCAGGAAATGGTCGAACACCTCGGGCATGAGGTACCACGACGGTCCGGTGTCGAAGCGGAACCCGTCGCGCTCCCAGTCGCCGGCGCGGCCGCCGAGCTCCTCCCGCGCCTCGACCAGGTCCACCTCGTGGCCGTCCCGGGCCAGGAGCGCCGCGGTGGCGAGGCCCGAGATGCCGCCGCCGATGATCACGGCCGAGGGGCGGGACCCGTCGGCCGAGGGCCTGGGGCCGCCGGCTCGGGGTCGTGACCCGGTGCCGGGATTCGTCGTCCGCCGGTTCATCGGGCCGCTCCACGGCGCGCCGCGAGCACGGCGCGGGCGATGACGAGGGCCTTCTCCGGCTCCGGCACCCGCACGCGGGTGCGGCGGATCTGGGCCGCGGGGGTGCGGCGCAGTCGACGGGAGAGCGCCGAGTAGAGGCCGTGGGCGGCGGTGACAGCGGCGCGGCTCGAGGAGGGGAGATGGGGCGGCGCGGTCGCGGCGCGGGCGAGGTCGGCGTCGATGTCGTCGAGCAGCAGGTCCCGCCGCGCGTCGTCGAGGCGGTCCACGTCCACCCCGGGAACGTAGTCGCGGCCCAGGCCGTCGTGATCCTCGGCGAGGTCGCGCAGGAAGTTCACCTTCTGGAAGGCGGCGCCGAGCGCGCTCGCCGCGGGGGCGAGGCGCGCAGCGGCCGCCTCGTCACCGTCGACGAAGACTCGCAGGCACATGAGGCCCACCACCTCGGCCGACCCGTGCACGTACAGCGCGAGGCTCTCAGGGTCGTGGGCGGTGACGGTGAGGTCCGCGCGCATCGAGTCGAAGAAGGGGTCGATGAGCTCCGGACCGATGCCGTGGCGGCGTGCCGTGATGGCGAAGGCCTGCACGACGAGGTTCGTGGAGCGGGTGCCGTCGACCGCACGAGCGGTCTCGGCGGCGAGCTCCTCGAGGGCGCGTGCCCTGGCGGCCGGGTCGAGACCCGAGTCGGGGTCGTCGACGATCTCGTCGGCCAGGCGGACCAGGGCGTACAGGCTGCGAACGTGGGTGCGCACGGGTTCCTCGAGCAGGCGCGTCGCCCAGCCGAAAGAGGTCGAGTAGCCGGCGATCACGCGCCGGCGCGCGGCCGCGCGACCCGGTCGTAGAGGGTCAGGGCGTCCGGGGCGAGGTGCCGCGTGCTCATCGCGCACCACCGTCGGAGGGCCGCACCCCGGCAGGACCGTGCGCGTCCTCGAGGCGCCGGGGCGGCCGCAAGCACGGCGAACAGGGTCGCCAGGACGATCACCGCCGCGACAGTCGCCGCGGCGGTCGCGACCACCGGCGACGAGGGCGCATCGGTCGCGCGGCCGACCGCGATCCAGAGCAGACCCCAGACCACCGCCGCGGGCGCGGCGACCGGGCGGCGACCGGCCCGGGTCAGCGCCACGCCGACCACGGCCACCGCGAGCAAGACCAGCACGGCGAGGACCTCGGGAGCCCCGAAGCCCGAGAAGCCCGCGCCTTTGAGCGCCGCCGCGATGTTCGCGCAGGTCGCGACGCTCACCCAGCCCAGATACAGGCCGAAGGTGCCGTCGACGACGACCCGCTCGACCGCCCCGGCAGGAGGACTGGCCGTGAGACGACGGAACAGAGCGCCGAGCACGATCAGCAGCACCAGGATCACCAGCACGCTCAGCGCGACCGCTCCGGCCTGGACAACGAGGATCCAGGCGGCGTTCAGCAGCAGCGAGGCGATCGTGAGGCCGGCGATCCCGCGGTGGTCGTGCCGGTCCCACCACTGCCACAGCGTGTACGCGCCGAGCCCCAGGTAGATCACCGACCAGATCCGGAAGGCGGGGGTCGCGGGAGCGAGGTGGGTCGCATCGGCGGAGAGCAGGCCGCCGGCGGCCTCGTCGATCGGTGCTCCGCCGAAGGCGCCGACACCCATGGCCGTGCCCGCCATCGCGAGCAGGAAGGCCAGGGTCACCGCGAGGTGCCGGCCCAGCGGGCGGGGGCCGGTGCGCCGTCGGCCCTCCCGGCGGCGATGCGCGGCGGCCGAATGCTCGGGGGTGCTCGCGGCGGTCATGCGGACTCCTCGTCGTCGACGGTGGGTGAAGCGGCGCCGGGCACTGCGTGGGAGGGCGCGGGGGCCCCGGTCCCGGCTGACACCGCGGTGGCTTCAGTCGTCGCCGGCACTAGCCGGCCGCCGATGTACCCGCTCGCGCCGGTGACGAGCACCAGCGGGGCCTCGGGACCGGCGGAGCCGTTCATGCGCTGGCCCGCTGCGAGGCGGCGTCACGCTGTGCGGCGGAGCTCTGCGAGCAGGCGGCCGCGACGGGATCGGGCCCGGTCGGCTCTCCTTCCGACACGTCCGACGGCGCGAGCGGCTCGAGGCCGGCGTGGATCTCCGCGATGGTGGCAGCGAGAGCCTCGCTGAACGCGGGCGGGAGGTCGTGGCGTGCGCGGCGTCGACTGCGCTGGACAGATGCCATAGGGCGAGTTCTTCGACCCAGTCGCGGGATCCGCTCGCGGTGAGCAGGTCACGGGCGCCGCGCGCCTCCTCGTCGGTGAGGTCCTCGCGCCCCAGCGGCGTTCTCAGTCGCGGCCAGTGCGCCGTGGTCGCGGCGTGGGCGACGAGGGCGGTGCGCTTGCCCTCGCGCAGGTCCCCCAGCGCGCTCTTGCCGGTGCGCTCCTCGTCGCCGAAGACGCCGAGGAGATCGTCGACCAGCTGGAAGCCGATGCCGAGCAGAGCACCGATCGCGTCGAGCGCCTCGAGACGGTCCGGCGACGCGTCGGCGAGCAGTCCGGCGGCGTGGAGGGGGAGCTGGAAGGAGTACACCGCCGTCTTCAGCTCGGCGACCGTCAGCGCCTCCTGCGGCGTCTCCGGCCGCTCGGCGGGCCGGAGCGGCGACTGCACATCGGCGATCTCCCCGGCGGCCGAGGCGTGCAGCGAGCTCTCCATCAGGTCCAGGAGAGCGGCGACCACGGGGGCAGGCGCCGAGCATCCGGCCACCGCGCGCAGGGCCGTGATCAGGCCGAGGTCGCCTGCGAGGATCCCGGCGAGATCGCCGACTTGGCGTGCGGTGTGCGCGGTGGCACCTCCGCGGCGCACTTGCGCGGCCACGGAGGCGGGCAGGCTCGGGGCGCCGCGTCGCATCTGGTCGCCGTCGATCACGTCGTCCTGGACCACGAAAGCCGTGTGCAGGATCTCGACCGCCGCCGCGACCTGGATCGCGGCCTCGTGCCGTGAGCCTCCCAGGGAGTCGTGGGTGGCCAGCAGGAGGGCGGGCCGGAATCTCCTGCCGCCCTCGGTGGCCTCGCCGAGCGCGTTCCACAGCAGATGGTGGTCCGCGGAGGCCGCCGCGCCCCCGAGCGCGGTGCCACGACGGAGGAGACGTCTGATCTCGTGGTCGACGCCGGGAGGGCAGGGGATGCTCATGAGGTCTCTGCCGGAAGACGTCCGAGCCGGTCGCCCAGGCGCTCGAGCGCGCGACGGCCCAGGGGCTGAGCGTCCAAGGCGCCAGGCGTGCGAGCGCGGCGAGCTCGTCCGCCGTCACCCACCGCAGATCCATGACCTCCTCGGGTGAGGGCACGGGCTCGCCCTGGGGGATCGCGGTGAAGACGGGGCATACCTCGTTCTCGACGATGCCGGAGGGGTCGACGGCGCGATACCGGAAGTCGGGCAGGGCCGGCCGCACCTCCCGCACCTGGAGGCCGAGCTCGCCGGAGGCGTGGCGGGAGATCGCCTCCTCGAGGGACTCACCCTGGCGTGGGTGGCCGCAGAACGCGTTGGTCCACACTCCGGGCCAGGTGCGCTTCGAGAGCGCCCGGCGCGTGAGCGGCGACGGACCCGTCCTCGCGCACCAGGTGGCAGGAGAAGGCCAGATGGAGCGGTGTGTCGACGGAGTGGACGGTGGCGCGCGGCGCCAACCCGAGGGGGGAGCCGTCGGAGTCCAGCAGGATCACATGGTCCTCGTCGGCCGTCCCGGCCGTTCGTGTCGCAGCGGTGCCGATCACGGCGACCTCCCGTTGTCCGTCGTGACGTACGTAGCCAGGCTATCGACTTCGACCCTAGCATTCGCCCAGAGCATAGTGCGGCGATGTCACCGACCCGAAGAGAATGCGGACGAACCTGCTGACGGAGCCCAGGAAGCCCAGCATCCCCTCGCCGACTCCCGGGGCGGCGCCCTCCGGGCGGGCGAGGATCGTTCCGGTGTCGGTGGAGACCGAGCCCCGGACGGGGCCGCGCCTGAGCCGCGGAGGCCGACGCCCTCGTCCAAAGGGGTGCGGCCGATCGTGCCTCCTCTCGCGACCTGCCGTGCGGCGGGGCTGAACTGCTTTGTTCGAGATCCTGCGGAGGAGAGGAGTGACCGTGCCGCGAGTGCCGCGCGGCATGCGGAGCAGGGATATGCGGGTGGTGCCGGGGCCGCGCGTTGCGGGGCTCCGTGTGGGGGCCTCGGTGACCGCGCCGCCCGCCGTGCGGGGCCGCCACAGCGTGTAAGAGAAGAACCCTGCGGGAATCAGCTGGCGGCTGTTGCGGCAGGGGATGCGGGCAGCGATGACGTCGCAGCGGGGGTGAAGAGTACGGGGTCGAGTGATCTGGCCATGTCAAAGGGGTGACTCACGGGTGGGTCACGATCCGCTCCGATGCGGGGCGGTCATGGGCCGCGCGACCCGTGCGGGCACGGAGACCGGCGGGAACTCCTGTGCGGGGAGAGCTGGTGCCCGGTGCGCCGAGCCTCGGGTCGGAGGAGCTGATCGCTCGGGCCGACGAGCAGTGGGAGGGGCGCGCGGTCCGCGCACGCACCGACAGGCAGATGTGTGACGGCGGCGCCGCTGGTGGACGGAGCGACGCCGACGGTGGACGGTCCGTGCCGGCGAGCGCGCTCGCAGGACCATGCCGAGTCGGGCGGTGCAGGGGAAACGGGGACGGGCGGAGAGGTGTCGCAGGACGTGCCCTCGGCATCGGAAGAGGAGAACGGTGAGACGCACGGGCCGACAGGGGGAAGGGGGCGCCTCGATGAGCGCAGGAGGACGCGTTCGTCGTGCCGGCTCGAGGGCCCAACGAGAGGACGAAGATCGAGTACATCCGGCGAACAGGGGAGCGAAGCGGTCGGCAGGCGCGCGATGCGCGGACTCCCGGGAGCATGCGGGCCGCATCCCGAGGCCGCGACCGAGGCGCAGTGGGAGCCTTCCGGAGGGCGTTCTGGCCAATGTGGTCGAGGCCACCTCGAAAAGGGTCGTTCTGGCTTGACGGGGTCTCGGAACCCCCGTAATGTTCTTCCTCGTGCCCAGGAGATCGGGACAGCGGATCGGCCCAGTGGTCGAGAGGTTGGAACTGGTCCTGACCTGGGGCGGAAGGTTCTCGGAAGAGGATCGCGGCGCGGATCACACCGCAGCGATTTGACTCGGGGGAGCGGAAGTCCTAAGTTAGACGGGTTGCCTCAGGGCGAAGAACTTGAAAAGGTTCGGAACGCTGAGTGCGCGTGTTGCTTGATATCTCAATAGCGTGTCTGTTTATCGATGCCATTATTTTGAATGGCAGATTATAACGGATGATACAGCAGTTAAATGCTGGTTGTTTGTTTATTTTGTCAGGTTTATAGTTTTTCATGATTTTCATGGAGAGTTTGATCCTGGCTCAGGACGAACGCTGGCGGCGTGCTTAACACATGCAAGTCGAACGATGACGGTGGTGCTTGCACCACCTGATTAGTGGCGAACGGGTGAGTAACACGTGAGTAACCTGCCCCCCACTTCGGGATAACCTCGGGAAATCGTGGCTAATACCGGATATGAGCACTCATCGCATGGTGGGTGCTGGAAAGATTTATCGGTGGGGGATGGACTCGCGGCCTATCAGTTTGTTGGTGAGGTGATGGCTCACCAAGACGATGACGGGTAGCCGGCCTGAGAGGGCGACCGGCCACACTGGGACTGAGACACGGCCCAGACTCCTACGGGAGGCGCAGTGGGGAATATTGCACAATGGGCGAAAGCCTGATGCAGCGACGCCGCGTGGGGGATGACGGCCTTCGGGTTGTAAACCCCTTTCAGTAGGGAAGAAGCGAGAGTGACGGTACCTGCAGAAGAAGCGCCGGCTAACTACGTGCCAGCGACCGCGGTAATACGTAGGGCGCAAGCGTTGTCCGGAATTATTGGGCGTAAAGAGCTTGTAGGTGGCTTGTCGCGTCTGCCGTGAAAACCCGAGGCTCAACCTCGGGCGTGCGGTGGGTACGGGCAGGCTAGAGTGTGGTAGGGGAGACTGGAACTCCTGGTGTAGCGGTGAAATGCGCAGATATCAGGAAGAACACCGATGGCGAAGGCAGGTCTCTGGGCCATTACTGACACTGAGAAGCGAAAGCATGGGTAGCGAACAGGATTAGATACCCTGGTAGTCCATGCCGTAAACGTTGGGCACTAGGTGTGGGGGACATTCCACGTTTTCCGCGCCGTAGCTAACGCATTAAGTGCCCCGCCTGGGGAGTACGGCCGCAAGGCTAAAACTCAAAGGAATTGACGGGGGCCCGCACAAGCGGCGGAGCATGCTGATTAATTCGATGCAACGCGAAGAACCTTACCAAGGCTTGACATGCACTGGACGGTCGCAGAGATGTGGCTTTCTTTGGACTGGTGCACAGGTGGTGCATGGTTGTCGTCAGCTCGTGTCGTGAGATGTTGGGTTAAGTCCCGCAACGAGCGCAACCCTTGTTCTATGTTGCCAGCACGTGATGGTGGGGACTCATAGGAGACTGCCGGGGTCAACTCGGAGGAAGGTGGGGACGACGTCAAATCATCATGCCCCTTATGTCTTGGGCTTCAAGCATGCTACAATGGTCGGTACAATGGGTTGCGAAACTGTGAGGTGGAGCGAATCCCAAAAAGCCGGCCTCAGTTCGGATTGGGGTCTGCAACTCGACCCCATGAAGTCGGAGTCGCTAGTAATCGCAGATCAGCAACGTCGCGGTGAATACGTTCCCGGGCCTTGTACACACCGCCCGTCAAGTCACGAAAGTCGGTAACACCCGAAGCCAGTGGCCCATCCTCGTGAGGGAGCTGTCGAAGGTGGGATCGGTGATTGGGACTAAGTCGTAACAAGGTAGCCGTACCGGAAGGTGCGGCTGGATCACCTCCTTTCTAAGGAGCATCACCAATATTGGTGGCCATCGTCGTCTGCGAGTGTCAGGCGGGTGGTTGCTCAAGGGTGGAACATCGATGGATGGGCACTTCATCTGTTTGCTCTGGTCGCTAGTACTCCTTCGGGATGGAACGTGTGAGGGCGCGGGTTCGAGGTGGAGACACGCTATTGGGTTGTGAGGTCGCGACGCGCCCCCGTTTGTGGGGGTGTGTGGCTGGTCCCCCCGATCATGACTGTTCTTTGGATGGTGGTGGTGGGTGTGGGGTTGTTTCTTGAGAACTGTATAGTGGACGCGAGCATCTTGTAAGCAATTTTTAAGCGCAAAGTGTCTTTGTGTTGCCGTAAGTTTTAAAGGGCGCACGGTGGATGCCTTGGCACAAGGAGCCGACGAAGGACGTGGGAGTCTGCGTTAAGCCTCGGGGAGTTGACAACCGAACTGTGATCCGAGGATGTCCGAATGGGGAAACCCACCACGAGTCATGTCGTGGTACCCGCCGCTGAATGTATAGGCAGTGTGGAGGGAACGCGGGGAAGTGAAACATCTCAGTACCCGCAGGAAGAGAAAACAAATAGTGATTCCGTGAGTAGTGGCGAGCGAAAGCGGAGGAGGCTAAACCTGGTCTGTGTGATACCCGGCAGGGGTTGCAGGTCAGGGGTTGTGGGACGTGTCTGTGGGGTCTGCCGGCCTTGCGACGTGTACGCGCAGTGGTAGTCGAAGCCGTGGTGAGTGCGGTGGCGTAGAGGGTGTGACCCCCGTAGACGAAACCAGTGCGTGGCGTGACGCTGTTCCCGAGTAGCACCGGGCCCGTGAAATCCGGTGTGAATCTGCCAGGACCACCTGGTAAGCCTGAATACTACCTTGTGACCGATAGCGGACAAGTACCGTGAGGGAAAGGTGAAAAGCACCCCGGGAGGGGAGTGAAATAGTACCTGAAACCGTGCGCTTACAATCCGTCGGAGCCTTGAGGGGTGACGGCGTGCCTTTTGAAGAATGAGCCTGCGAGTTAGTGGTCGGTGGCGAGGTTAACCCGTGTGGGGTAGCCGTAGCGAAAGCGAGTCTGAACGGGGCGTTCAGTCGCCGGCTCTAGACCCGAAGCGAAGTGATCTATCCATGGGCAGTGTGAAGCGCGGGTAAGACCGCGTGGAGGCGCGAACCCACTTCAGTTGAAAATGGAGGGGATGACCTGTGGATAGGGGTGAAAGGCCAATCAAACTTCGTGATAGCTGGTTCTCCCCGAAATGCATTTAGGTGCGGCTGTTGCGTGTTTCGTGCCGGAGGTAGAGCACTGGATAGGCGATGGGCCCCACCGGGTTACTGACCTTAGCCAAACTCCGAATGCCGGTACGTGAGAGCGCAAAGCAGTGAGACTGTGGGGGATAAGCTTCATGGTCGAGAGGGAAACAGCCCAGAACATCAGCTAAGGCCCCTAAGCGTGTGCTAAGTGGAAAAGGATGTGGAGTTGCTGAGACAACCAGGAGGTTGGCTTAGAAGCGACCACCCTTGAAAGAGTGCGTAATAGCTCACTGGTCAAGTGATTCTGCGCCGACAATGTAGCGGGGCTCAAGCACACCGCCGAAGCTGTGTCACTCCAACTTTTGTTGGGGTGGGTAGGGGAGCGTCGTACAGCCGGTGAAGCCGCGGGGGAACCCAGTGGTGGAGGCTGTACGAGTGAGAATGCAGGCATGAGTAGCGAAAGACGGGTGAGAAACCCGTCCGCCGATTGATCAAGGGTTCCAGGGCCAGGTTTATCCGCCCTGGGTTAGTCGGGACCTAAGGCGAGGCCGACAGGCGTAGTCGATGGACATCGGGTTGATATTCCCGAACCGATCGTAGGAGGACCCATACCGAGGCGGCTGATGCTAACCACCCGAGCTGTCACCGCACCCTTCGGGGTGTGGATGGTGGTGAGGCTGGGAACCAAGGTCGTAGTAGGTCAGCGCGTGGGATGACGCAGAGAGGTAGCTTCCGCGGACTTAATGGAATAGTCCGTCTAAGCGTGCGACCCGGCCCCGGGTAATGCTGGGGCCATGAGGGTGAGACGTGATGGGGATCCCGTATGGGCGTAGGTGAGTGATCCTGTACTGCCTAGAAAAGTTCCGGCGTGACGAATACGGTCGCCCGTACCCTAAACCGACTCAGGTGATCAGGTAGAGAATACCGAGGCGTTCGAGAGAATCGTGGTTAAGGAACTCGGCAAAATGCCCCCGTAACTTCGGGAGAAGGGGGGCCCGATCCGTGAGAGCGGAGAGGGCCGCAGAGACCAGGGAGAAGCGACTGTTTACTAAAAACACAGGTCCGTGCGAAGTCGTAAGACGCTGTATACGGACTGACGCCTGCCCGGTGCTGGAAGGTTAAGAGGACCGGTTAGAGCTCTTCGGAGTTCGAAGCTGAGAATTTAAGCCCCAGTAAACGGCGGTGGTAACTATAACCATCCTAAGGTAGCGAAATTCCTTGTCGGGTAAGTTCCGACCTGCACGAATGGCGTAACGACTTCTCCACTGTCTCAACCGCGAACTCGGCGAAATTGCATTACGAGTAAAGATGCTCGTTACGCGCAAGCAGGACGGAAAGACCCCGGGACCTTTACTATAGTTTGATATTGGTGTTCGGGACGGCTTGTGTAGGATAGGTGGGAGACTGGGAAGCATTCACGCCAGTGAGTGTGGAGTCGTCGTTGAAATACCACTCTGGTCGTTCTGGATTCCTAACCTCGGTCCGTGATCCGGATCAGGGACAGTGTCTGATGGGTAGTTTAACTGGGGCGGTTGCCTCCTAAAGAGTAACGGAGGCGCTCAAAGGTTCCCTCAGCCTGGTTGGCAATCAGGTGTTGAGTGTAAGTGCACAAGGGAGCTTGACTGCGAGACAGACATGTCGGGCAGGTGCGAAAGCAGGAACTAGTGATCCGGCACCTCATTGTGGAATGGGTGTCGCTCAACGGATAAAAGGTACCCCGGGGATAACAGGCTGATCTTGCCCAAGAGCTCATATCGACGGCATGGTTTGGCACCTCGATGTCGGCTCGTCGCATCCTGGGGCTGGAGTTGGTCCCAAGGGTTAGGCTGTTCGCCTATTAAAGCGGTACGCGAGCTGGGTTTAGAACGTCGTGAGACAGTTCGGTCCCTATCCAGCGCGCGCGTTGGATATTTGAGAAGTCCTGTCCCTAGTACGAGAGGACCGGGATGGACTGACCTCTGGTGTGCCAGTTGTTCTGCCAAGGGCATGGCTGGTTGGCTACGTCGGGAAGGGATAACCGCTGAAAGCATCTAAGCGGGAAGCCTGCTTCGAGATGAGATATCCTTGCACCCTTGAGGTGTGTGAGGCCCCCAGTAGATGACTGGGTTGATAGGCCAGATGTGGAAGCACAGTAATGTGTGGAGCTGACTGGTACTAATGGCCGATGACTTACAACAACATTCTTTGTGCTTGTTGTTTGCTGTGTGTGTTCGCGTCCACTGTGCGGTTCTTGGGGAACAACCCTGCCGCCGGCACCTTTTTTGGTGTGGGTGGGTGGCTGGTTGAGTCTCATCGTGTTACGGCGGTCATAGCGTCGAGGAAACGCCCGGTTCCATTCCGAACCCGGAAGCTAAGCTCGATCGCGCCGATGGTACTGCACTCGGGAGGGTGTGGGAGAGTAGGTCGCCGCCGGACATCTTCACTGGGAGTGGAGGAGTGCTTGAACCCCTTGCGGGTGTTCGCCTCCTCCACTCCCTTTTTCATGCCCGCGACCTATGCGCGCGCTGACGCGCGTTCTCGCTCCTCCCGGGCACGGTCAGAAGCATCTCCGACGCCTGGCGCGGCGGCGGGGTGCAGTAATGGGCGCGGATCGTCCGGTGTCCAGTGCTTCCGCCATGAGGGACTCCTCGGTGCGCGTCACGTGCACCGATGCACCGAACCGAAGGGCTACGTCTCCCCGACGGCTGACGATCCGCTCGGCACGTCCCGCAGCGGAGAGCTCTCGACGGGAGCTCGTGGCGGTGGCTTCGCGGTGAGTCGGACGATGCTCCGTACGTGTCGCGCGTATGGTCGGCCCCCTAGCACGGACTTGCAAGGCGGTCGACCGGACGGGTCGTTACGTTGCCAGGCACCGAGGGAGAGTCCTAGCGTCGTTGCCACGAGCAGATGGCTCAGCCGGGCACACTGACCGGCGAACAGGAAGGGAGTTCCATCATGGCTGATCAGAACAACTCCGGACAGTTCGGCAACCGGAACGACACCGAGCAGCAGGCCCAGAAGGGCGGCGAGGCCAGCACCGGCGACTTCGGTGAGAAGAACTCGGCCGATCCGAGCCAGGCCGGCCGGCAGGGCGGCGAGGAGTCCTCGGGCGACTTCGGCGAGAAGAACTCCGCCGATCCGAGCCAGGCCGGTCGCCAGGGCGGCCAGGAGAGCTCGGGCGACTTCGGCGAGAAGAACTTCGCCGACCCCAGCGAGGCCGGCCGCAAGGGCGGCCAGAGCTCCTGAGGCCCGCGGGGCTCAGCTCCTGCGCCCCGTGAACGTGGAGGGGGACGGCCGGCCGGTCGTCCCCCTCCGCTACGCGCACCTTCCCCGCCTCGACCGTGTGACCCGACCCGATCCACAGGAGCATCCCATGCCCTTCGCCCCCACCCGCGCCGTCGTCGTCGGTTCCGATTCCGGGATCGGCAGGGCCACCGCGGTCGCCCTGGCCGAGGCCGGGATGGACGTCGGCATCACCTTCAACACCGACCGGCGGGGCGCCGAGGGCACGGCCGAGGAGGTCCGCAGCCACGGCCGCGAGGCCGTCGTCGCCCACCTCGACACCTCCGACCTCGAGAGGGCCGGGGGCGCCGTGGACCGGCTCGTCGCGCGCTGGGTGGGCTCGACGTATTCGTGCAGTGCTCGGGCACCGGCCACAGCACGCTGTTCCTGGACACGCCGCTGGAGACCTGGCGCGACGTCATGGCCGTCGACCTCGACGGCGCGTTCGTCTGCCTGCAGGCCGCCGCCCGCCACCTCGTCCAGGCCGGGAACGGCGGACGGCTCATCGGCGTCACCAGCGTGCACGAGCACCAGCCGAAGGTCGGATCCTCCGCCTACGACGCCGCCAAGCACGGTCTCGGCGGGTCGCTGAAGACCATCGCCCTCGAGCTGGGCGAGCACGGCATCACGGCCAACGCCGTCGCGCCCGGGGAGATCGCGACCCCCATGACCGGGCAGACCGATCAGGATCCCCGCACCGAGGAGCGCCCCGGCGTGCCGCTGCGACGGCCCGGGGATGCCCGCGAGGTCGCGGCCGTCATCGCCTTCCTCGCCTCGCCCCAGGCCTCCTACGTCACGGGAGCCTCCTGGGCCGTGGACGGCGGGATCTTCGCAGATGGGGCCGCAGGGCGCGGCGGCGACGGTCGACGACGCCTGGCGTCGCCCCTGAGACCGGACGGTCCCGTGACGCCGGCGGCACCGTGAGCGGTCATGCGCCGTCCGGCTCGCTCGGTTCGGCACGACGTCCTCCTCGGCAGGGTCGCCGGCCGGTCCGTTCGCCCAAGAACCCCGGTCGCGAGGGTCCGAACAGGGATCAGACGTCGTTCGGGCGCTGGGCGCAGGTTGGGTCGCCCGCCCAGCCGCCGCACGGTCGACTCCGCCGCACCCGCCCGCCGCGCGGCCTGCTCCGGGAGCTCGTCCCGGCGCAGGCCGATGGTGAGGCCCGCGAGGAAGGCGTCGCCAGCGCCGGCCGGATCGGCGACCCGCTCGGTGCGGCACCAGCTCGCCCCCCCCCGGCCACACCACGAGATCGCCGTCGGGGACGGAGAGCGCGACGAACCCGGCCCCGGCGTCGAGGTCACCGCGGGCTGCGACGCGGCCCGCCCCGTGATCGGCCGGCTCGATGCCGGTCATCAGACGCGTCCCCGCGGCGTCCATCCGCACCACGTCGGCCGCCCCGAGCGACCGGTCGCGGGCCGCGCCCTCGACGGCCTCGTCCAGTCGGTCCCGGCGACGCCGAGCAGGAGCACCGGCGCCCCGAGATGTCGCGGAGCGACCGCCCGATCGGCGCCCTTCCGCCGAGCATCTCCCTTCGCTCGGCGACGCGCGCGCCGCCGCTGGATGGTGGCCAGTGCTCGACGCGGAGCACGAGATCTCGGGCGATCTGGCCGATGACGAGGACACCGGTGGCGGGATCTGTCGTGGTCATGGCCGTGCTACCACGGGGGCGGCGTGCGAGGAAGGGTCATGGACCGGTGGATCGTCCTGCGCAGGATCGTGACGGCAGGGTCGGCTCGACGGATCGCGCGGCACGTGCCAGCCTGACGGCATGTGCCGCAAGCATCCGACCCCTCCACAACGTGGAGGCCGGAGGCCACCTCGCAGGAGGTGCACGATGCCGCACTGCAGCACGTGCGCAAGGTCAGCGCGGTGACCAGGCCCTCGCGGGCCAACGCCGAGATGCTCGAGCGGGCGGTGGCGCAGATCGTCCACGCCACCGAGCACCTGCTCGCCGATCTCGTCACCTCCGCCCCGCCGAAGGACCGCGAGGTCGAGCGGGAGAAGGCCCGGGCCCGCGGCGCGAAGCGGTCGGGGACGCCCGCCGCGTCCTGAGCCGAGGGCGGCGTCTGCACGAAGGGGACTCCAGCGGCATGCCGCGGAGCTCAGCTCGACGCCGTGCCGCTGGAGTCCCCTTTGTGCAGGCCGGTCCCCGATCAGCGGCCCGTGCCGTGTCAGCAGACCGCGGGGACCCCGTCGGTCGTCGTCGGTGCCTCGACGGCGGCGCGCGCCTGCTGGCGTCGGTGCACGGCGTAGGACCATCCGGCGATGCCGAGCCCGGCGATCGCGAGGGCCACGCCCGTCCAGGCCGGGGCGAGCAGGCCCCAGCCGGCGGCGAGCACGGCCCCGCCGAGCGCCGCGCCGAGGGAGTTGCCGATGTTCAGCGCCGAGTGGTGCAGGGCCGCGGCGAGCGAGGGCGCATCCGGAGAGGCGTCCAGCAGGAACAGCCGCAGGGACGGGCCCATGAACTGCGAGGTGATTGCGAGGGAGAACAGCAGGATCATCCCGGCGATCGCGTTCTCGGCCACGAGGGCGAAGACCGTGAGGCTCACGGTCATGCCGATCAGGCCGGTGAAGATCGTGCCGTAGAGGTCGCGGTCCGCGGCGCGGCCGGCGAGGACGTTGCCGATCGTCATGCCGACGCCGAATACGAACAGCGCCACCGGCACCGCCCGTTCGCCGAGGCCCATCACGCCGGGCACGATCTCGCCGATGTAGCTGTACACCGCGAACATGCCGCCGAAGCCGATCGAGCCGATGCCGAGCGCGAACCACACCTGCGCCCGGCGCGGCGCCCGCGGCTCGCCGCGGATCGAGCCGGTGACCCCGGCGCCCTCGGGCTCGGGCACCAGTCGCCAGATCGCGATCGTGCTGAGAGCGGCGACGACCACGACGATCACGTAGGCGGAGCGCCAGCCGACGACCTGCCCGAAGGCGGTGGAGGCGGGCACGCCCAGCATCGTCGCGATCGTCAGGCCCAGCATCACCAGCGAGACGGATCGGGCGCGCCGTCCGGGCGGGGAGAGGCGAGCTGCGACCAGCGAGGCGACGCCGAAGAACGCGCCGTGGGGAAGGCCCGCGACGAAGCGCGCGGCGGCCAGCACCGAGAAGCTCGGTGCCATGGCGGAGAGCAGGTTCCCCAGTCCGATCAGCGCGATGAGCAAGACCAGCGGCTTCGCGCGCGGCATCTTCACCGCCGCGATCGTCACCAGCGGCGCGCCGATCACGACGCCCAGCGCGTACAGGGTGATGAGCATCCCGGCCTGCGGGGTCGAGACCTCGAGGTCCCGCGCGATCTGCGGTAGGAGCCCCATCGAGGCGAACTCGGTGGTGCCGATCGCGAAGGCGCCGAGCGCCATCGCGAGGATCACCAGGCGCAGACGTCCGGGGGAGAGCGGCGCCTGGGGAGCGTGCGGTCGCGTCATCGGGGGACCTCCAGCGGCGGGACGGGGTGGGGACTCGCGCCGACGCTGGAAGCGGAGGGGGACCCACCGATCGTAAGCGCGGGGGAGGGGCCGGGGCCAAGGCGGGGTGAGGGATGGAACGGGGTCGGGCAGAATCCCTCCATGGCACGCGCTCTCGCTCCCGGCCAGCGCTCCCGCATCTGGACCCTTCACGTCGACAGCGGCGAGCGGGCCCTCGTCCACGAGTCCGCGGTCACCCTCTATGAGGCTCCGAACTGGTCCCTCGACGGCGCCTCGCTGTACGTCAACGGCGACGGCCACCTGTTCCGCCTCCGCGTCGGCCCGGGCTCCACGCCGGAGCTGATCGACCTCGGCGATCTCCCCGAGCTCAACAACGACCACGTCCTGGACCCCGACGGGCAACACGTCTTCGTCTCCTGCATGGACTGGCACATCTACCGGGCCCCGCTCGCCGGCGGCACCCCCGACGGATCACGAACGACGACGGCCGCCTCCACTTCCTCCACGGCGTCAGTCCCGACGGCACGACCCTCGCCTACATCGGGCTGACCGCCGACGCGGAGGGGAACTGGCCCCCGCCGAACGTCTTCACGATCCCTGCCGCGGGCGGCGAGGACGTGCGGCTCACCGACGACGAGTTCCCCGACGACGGCTCCGAGTTCTCGCCCGACGGGCGGTGGATCTACTTCAACTCCGAGCGGGCGCGGACTGTCCCCGGCCACGCCCAGCTGTTCCGCATGCGCCCCGACGGCACCGGCATCGAGCAGCTCACCTCCGACGAGCGCGTGAACTGGTTCCCGCACGTCTCGCCCGACTCCAGCCGCCTCGCCTATGTCAGCTTCCCGCCCGGCACCGAGGGGCATCCCGCGGACAGGGACGTGATCGTGCGGCTGTGCGCGGCCGACGGGACGGGGATCCGCGACCTCGCCCAGGTGTTCGGCGGCCAGGGCACGATGAACGTGCACAGCTGGTCCCCGGACGGCCGCTCGATCGCCTATGTGGACTACCCCGTGGACGTCTCGCACGACTGAGAGGGCGCGGCCTGCTGCGACCGCTGCTCTGCAGACTCCCCGGGCCGCTCCCCGCGCCTCCCGGTACCCTGCTCGGAGCCGGTCGCGAGCCGCCCGGCCCCTCGACCCGATGCGGAGCGCCATGGAACAGATCACCGTCGCCGGACACCCCGAGCCGATCCCTGCCTCGCCCGTCGCTGCGCGCATCGCGCGCGAGCGCCTCGAGGAGACCCGCGAGAAGCGCGGGGCCGACGCGGCCGACAGGCTCGAGACCCTGGTCGGCGAGCGGATCGGCATTCTCCTGGCAGGCGGGATGCCCAGCATCGACGTCGCGACGATGCGCTCGAGGTCAAGTCCCCGGAAGTGGTGTAGCGATCCTTCGGCGATAGGGATCAGGCTGTCAGCGCGGGAAGTGCATCGGTGCTCACCTCGTTCACGGGATTGGTGGTGAGGGTGAGGCGGCAACGGGCCAGGACGTCGAGGCCGAGGTAGCGGCGTCCTTCGGCCCATTCATCGGTCTGCTCGGCCAGGACCGCGCCGACGAGGCGGACGATCGCCTCGCGGGAGGGGAAGATGCCCACCGAGTCGGTGCGGCGGCGGATCTCGCGGTTCAGACGCTCGGTGGGGTTGTTCGACCAGATCTGGACCCACACATCCTTCGGAAACGCGGTGAACGCGAGGACGTCTGCGCGGGCGGCATCGAGGTGCTCGGCCACGGCCGGGAGCTTCTCACCGACGTAGTCCAGCAGACGCTCGAACTGCGCATTCACGGCCGCGGCGTCGGGCTGGTCATAGACGCTGTGCAAAGCATCGCTTTCACGGCTGGCCACATGCCCTTGGGGCAGATGCTCATCAGATTCGCGGCGTAGTGGGTGCGGCGGCCACGCCAGGACGCTCCGGGCAGGTGAGCGGCGATCGCCTCGACCAGCCCCGCATGCGCGTCGGAGGTGACCAGGCGGACTCCGCCCAGGCCGCGGGCGACCAGGTCGGCGAAGAAGCTGTTCCAGGCCGCGCCGGTCTCGCTGGTCGCGACCCGGATGCCGAGGACTTCGCGGTGGCCGTCGCCGTTGACGCCGGTGGCGAGCAGGACGACGGCATTGATGACTCGTCCGCCCTCGCGGACCTTCATCGTCAGTGCGTCGGCGGAGACGAACGTGAACGGCCCGGCCTCGTCCAGGGGGCGGTGGCGGAACTGCTCGACGTGCTCGTCCAGATCGGCCGCCATGCGGCTGACCTGGGACTTCGAGAGGCTGTTGATGCCGAGGGTCTTGACGAGTTTGTCCATTCGGCGGGTGGAGACGCCGGCGAGGTAGCAGTCCGCGACCACGGTGATCAGGGCGGATTCGGCGCGTTTGCGGCGCTCGAGCGACCACTCGGGGAAGTAGGTGCCGGTGCGGAGCTTGGGGACGGCGACGTCGATCGTGCCGACGCGGGTGTCGAGGTCGCGGTGGCGGTAGCCGTTGCGCTGAGCGACCCGCTCGGGGCTGGGTCGACCGTATTCCGCGCCGGCGACCGCGTCAGCGTCCGCGGACAGCGACTCGTTGATGATCCTTTGCAGCATCGTGCGCATCAGATCCGGGGAGGCTTCGGCCAGGGCTTCACCGAGCAGGCCGTGAGGGTCGACAATATGAGGAGCGGTCATCGTGATGACTCCGTTCGAGGATTCTGTGGAAGGTTGACTCGAAGGATCACACGGTGGCCGCGTCCTCGTCAGAGACGATCACGGGGCCACCGCGCTACACCACTATGCGGGACTCAACTGCGCTCGATCGTGGAGTACATCGAGCGCGCCCTCGGAGGACGAGCCCGAGCCCACCGGCCTCGGCAAGGTCTTCGCTGATCTGAAGGACAAGGCCGCCCAGCGCGGCTACGGGGGCGCATCGGCTGACGTCCGACGGTCGCCGAGCCCCGCCGCGCGCCAGGCCCACGGTTTCCCTTATGCCGCCCATTAGCTAGCCTGGTGCGCATGATCCTCACCGGCCTCCTCCTCGGCGCCGTGCTCGGCTACGTCCTGCAGCGCTCCCGGTTCTGCGTGACCGGCGCGTTCCGCGACCTCTACCTCAGCCGCTCCACTCGCTACTTCACCCCCTTCCTCCTGGCCATCGCGATCCAGGCCGTCGGCGTCGCCGCGCTGACCGGCATGGGCATGCTCGCCCCGGAGCCCGCTTCCTTCGCGCCGCTCGCCGTGATCGGCGGCGGACTGATCTTCGGCATCGGCATCATCATGGCCGGCGGTCGCGCGACCGGCACCTACTACCGCGCCGGCGAGGGCCTCATCGGCTCCTGGGTGGCGCTGATCTTCTACGCCCTTTTCGCGGCCGTGATGAAGTACGGCCCGCTCGGCGGCTTCACCGAGGCCGCCCGCGCCCGCACCGTCGCCGACTCCACGATCCACGAGACCCTCGGCGTGAGCGTCTGGGTCCCCACCCTCGTGTTCAGCGCGATCGTCGCCGTGCTCGTCGTGCGCCGGTACCGCGCCGCCAAGGCTCGCGCCGCCGCGGGGCGCCCCTCCGTGAAGCTCCCGGCTCGTCGCACCGGCCTCGGCCACTACCTCGCCGACATCCCCTGGAGCCCCTGGGTGGGCGGCGTCGTCGCTGGGCCTGATCGCGATCGCCGCCTGGTCGCTCTCCACCGCCGCGGGCCGCAACGGCGGGCTCGGCATCACCACCCCGTCGGCCAAGATCGCCACTTTCCTGACCACGGGCGACGTGACCCTCGTGGACTGGTCGGTGATGCTCGTGCTCGGCATCCTCGTCGGCTCCTTCGTCGCTGCGAAGCTCTCCGGCGAGTTCCGCTGGCGCGTCCCGGACTCCCAGACCATCCTGCGCGGCGCCGGCGGCGGCGTCGCGATGGGCGTCGGTGCCGCGCTCGCCGGCGGTCGCACCATCGGCAACTCCCTGGTGGAGACCAGCCTGTTCAGCTACCAGGGCTGGGTCTCGCTGGTCGCGATCATGCTCGGCACCTGGGGCGCGGCCTGGTTCTTCCTGCGGCGCCCGCGGCCGCGCCGCCGAGGCCAACCGCCCCGCCCCGGTGCTCACCCCCGCCTCCTGACCGCCCCGCTCACCAGCTCACCGAACAGCACCCAGAACTTGCCCCGACCCTCCTTCGGAAGGACCGCTCCCATGGCCGCCTACACCCTCCAGACCAACGGCTCCGTCTGCCCGTTCCCGCTGATCGACGCGAAGAACGCGATGCAGCAGCTGAGCACGGGCGACGACCTGATCATCGACTTCGACTGCACCCAGGCCACCGACTCCCTGCCCCAGTGGGCGGCGACGGACGGCCACGAGGTCATCGCCTTCGACCGCACCGGCGAGGCCGGCTGGACCATCACGGTCCGCAAGGGCGCCTGAGAGCCCGGCCGACGGGCCGACGGGCCCCGCTGCGAGAGCACTCGCGGCGGGGCCCGTTCGCCGTTCGACTCTTGCCGTTCCCGCTGTCGACCTGGTCAGTCGCCGTAACGCGGCTCGACGCGGCGGTCCGCCGCATTGCCGGCGTCATCGCCCCCGCCTCCGGAGGCAGACGGCTTCGTGTCGCCGTGCCCGGTGACCTCGAGGGTGAGATCGGGGCGCTCGGCCGCGAGCGCGTCGGCGACCGCCTGGGCCCGGTTCTCCGAGAGCCGCTGGTTGTCGAAGTCGTACGTCGAGCGGTCCACCGGCAGCGAGTCGGTGTGCCCGCCCACCTGCACGGTCGCACCCTCGGGGATCTCGGCGGCGAGCTCGACGATGCGGGCCGCGGCCCCGCCGGGGAGGTCCCAGGCATTGGAGGCGAACAGGATGTCGGCCTCGAGCACGATCACCTCGTCCTCGGTCTGCTCGCGCCGCCGAGCTCGGTGATCGAGCGGGACTGGTCGTACTCGGTGATCGAGCGTGCCGGGTCGTAGACCGTGATCGAGCGCTGGAGGATCTCGTCGGTGATCTCGAAGGGTCGCTCGGGCGGGCCCTCCGTCTCGCCCTCGGCGAGGGCCGCGGGCGCGCCGAGGGCCAGCAAGAGGGCGGATGCCGCGAGCGAGGCGGCGGCCGTGGCGCGTCGGCCGACGGCGCGGCCCGCGGACGGCTCGGGCCGCGGAGTCGTGCGGTGCATCCTCATCCCTCCTCGGCCTCGATCTGCACGTTCTCGAAGGAGGGGCCCGCGCCCATCAGGACGTCGCGGTGATGTCGTCGATCGGGGCGGCGAAGTTCGCCCAGTACGCCTGGGTGTCGCGGGAGGCGAGCTCGACCGCCGCCTGCTTGCTGTTCCACATCGTCGGGCCGTCATAGGCCCCGTTGGTGGTCAGGATGTCGTAGCGGGTGAGGTTCGCACGGTCCACGAGGGCCGGCGCCACCACGGAGTGGTCGCCGCCGTGCAGGTCCCAGAGCGTGAAGGCGCCGGGCTCGGTGAACTCCGGGGTGAAGGTGAGCAGCGGCTCGAGGGTCTCGCCGCGCCGGCGCAGATGGTGCAGACCCACGGTCATCGTCCCCTCCACCTCGTCGGAGGCGATGGGGTACTCGAGCGTGGCGATCGCGTCGGCCGGATCGACCGCGGAGGCCGCCTGCGCATCGTCCGCACCGC
The DNA here is from genome assembly GCF_038396325.1 of Brachybacterium sp. GPGPB12. NCBI lineage: Bacteria > Bacillati > Actinomycetota > Actinomycetes > Micrococcales > Dermabacteraceae > Brachybacterium > Brachybacterium sp. GPGPB12. The sequence continues at coordinate 2,898,642 of NZ_CP149573.1, forward strand.
CCGCGGAGTCCTCCTCGCCGCCGCCGTCGGAGGCGGCCGGTCGCTCCTTGCCGTCCGAGCCGCTGTCGGAGCCGCCGTCGCCGGCCCCGTTCCCGCCGGACTCCTCGAACTCGGCGTCGCCGCCGGTGGAGCAGGCCGCGAGCGAGAACGTGCCGAGCGAGGCGAGGGCCAGGAGGGCTCCGCGCCGGGTGGTGGGACGGATGCGGTGAGCGGTCATGGTCGGACTCCTTCTCTCGGGCCGGCTGCGCGGCCGCCGGGGATGTTCACTCACGGTGTAGGTCGTCGGCCGGAGCGGATCGGTTGCATCGGATCTCGACCAATTCTTCGAGCGGTCACGCGTGGACCCTCACCACGCGCTGTGCCTCGAGCTCCTGCCCCTCCGGGGTGCGGGCGCGCGAGCACCAGCTCGGCGCGTCCCGGCCCCGAGGCGGTCAGCGTCGCCTGCTTCGCTCGTCGACGAGATGCTCGCCGGTGGGCGGCGTCCACACCCACGAGTCGACGCCCTGCACCTCGGCGGTGAACACCGCCTGCTCGCCCACGCGGATCTCGTCCGGGCCGGCGATCGCGAGGGAGAAGTCGCCGGCGGCCGACGGGGCGGACGCGTCCAGCCCGAGCAGGCTCCCTGCCCCGAGGCCGACGCCGAGCGCGAGCACCGGAAGCGCGACGAGGAGGGCGCGGCGGCGAGGGTCGCTGGTGGGGGCTTTCGCGCCGGAGCCGGTGGGGGCGTGCGTGGCCTGAGAGGCCGTCGTGTGCGTGGTGGTCCCGTCGGCCCCGCTGGAGCGGGCCTCCGAATCGCCATCGGCTCCCGGCGAGCCGTCGGCGGCGCCGGCCGGGCCGCCGACGGCTCGCCGGGAGCGGTGCCGCCCGCCGGTTGCGCGGGCGGGGAGGAGCCAGCGACTCCTCGACCTCGGCGATCCACTCCGTCGCTTCAGCCTGGCGCGCGTCGGGATCCTCGGAGAGGCCCCGGGTGAGGACGTCCTGGAGCGCCTGCGGCATCTCGGCGTCGTCGATCAGCCAGCGCAGCGACGCGGACATCGCCCAGATGTCGGCGCGGATGTCGACGGTGCCGGGCCTCGACTGCTCCGGCGGGCGGAACCCGTCGGTGCCCGCCGCGACGGTGAGGCCCGAGCCGCGGGCGAGGTCCTTGCACATCCCGAGGTCGGCGACGAGGAGCCGCTCGTCGGCGCGCACCACGGCCGACGGTGAGGACTCGACGCCGACGGCGCGCGCCGACTCACCGCTGGTGCTGGTCAGCAGCAGGTTCCCGGGGCTGAGGTCGCGGTGGACCAGCTGGGCGCGGTGCACGGCGGCGACCGCCGCGGCGAGGGGCCTCGCCACGGCGAGCACGTCGGCGCCGGTGGCGCGCCAGCCGCCCGCGCGGCTCCTCGACGCGACGGCGCAGGGAGCCGCGGTCGGCGAGCTCGAGCACCAGATAGGGTCGCTGACGCTCGTTCTGCCCGATGTCGTGGACGGAGACCAGGTGGCGCCCGCCGACCCGGCGCAGGTCGCGGCCCTCGGCGATGAACCGCTCGCGGATCTCCGGGTTCAGGCTGTGGTTCTCCGCGAGCACCTTCACCGCGACGTCCGCGTCCAGCCGCTCGTCCCGCGCCCGATGCACGGTCGCGAAGGAGCCCGCGCCGATCACCCCGCCCAGGCGGTAGCGCTCGCCGAGCGCCGTCACGCGGGAGCCCCGGGCACGGGATCGTCCGCGCCCAGTCGCCCGGCGAGCATCGCCCGGCCGCGGCTGACCTGTGACTTCACGGTGCCCTCGGCGCGGTCCAGCGCGCGGCGATCTGCGCGTAGGGCAGCTGCTCGAGGTCGCGCGGCTCGAGGGGGACGCGGTAGAGGTCCGGGAGATCCGCGAGCACCTGCCGCACGCTGACGCGCTCGGCGATCATCGAGCTCATCCGCTCGGCGGGCCGGTGTCGCTCCTCGAGCTCGACCGTGGCCCGCAGGCGGCGCAGATGGTCCGCGACGCGGCGTCGGACGATGGAGTGCGCCCAGGTGGTGACCTTGGAGCGGCCGTCGAAGCGGTGGATCGACTCCGCGATCGAGATCAGCGAGTCCTGGGCGACGTCCTCGACCGCCCCGGGATCCAGCAGTGCGGCCCCGGCGAAGCGGTGCACCACGCCGGTGCCGTCGAGCACCTCGACGAAGAGCTCGAGCGCGGCGGGGCTCGATCCGGCGTGCTCGGCGAGGAGGGCGAGCGCTTCGTCCCGGCCGTCGGTCGCGAGGAGCTCGTCGGCCGAGCGGCGAGCGGCGTCCAGGCGCCCTGCCTGCAGATGTCGTGCCAGCTCATCGCCGTGCCGCGCCGTCGTCGCCGGCGGCGGTCCCCACTCCGTCCCCATGCTCGCGAGCCTATCGCGAACGGGGCGCCCGCCGAGCGGCGGACGCCCCGTCCTGGACAGTGCGAGGACTGGGCCGGTCCGGGCCGGACGAGCCCGGAGCGCGCTCAGCGCTGCGAGGACTCCGCGATGCGGCCGGTGTTCTGGGCCGTGCGCACGGTCGCGACCGCGAACTCGAGCCCGAGGCGCATCGCGATCAGCGCGATCACCGAGGGGATCCAGCCGAACAGGATCGAGAGGATCAGCGGGACCGGGCTGAAGCTCGGCTCGCCGAAGTAGCTGTTCATGCTTCCCCAGGCGAATCCGAACACGATCCCGCTGACGATGTTGCTCAGCCACATCAGCGCCGCGACGACGAACGCGATGACGTAGAGGAAGGACGAGAACTTCACGGTGATGAAGTGCTCGAACTTGAAGTCGAACAGCGCCTTGAAGAAGCCTGCCTCGCCGAAGCGGCCGTCCCCGGAGGCGCCGCCGCCGGTGGCGGGGTAGGGCGCGGCCGCGGGGCTCTGCGCGGAGCCCCAGGCCTGGTCCTGGGCGGACGGTCGCGCGGGGCCGACGGCGCGCTCTGTGCTCCCCAGGCGTCCTGCTGGCCGGACGCGGCGGCGGACTGCTGGCCGTAGGGGTCCGACGACGAGGCGCCGTAGGGATCCTGCCCGGCACCGCTGCTCGCGGCGGCGGGGTCCTGGGCGCCGTATCCGCCGCTCGTCGGCTCGGGCGAGGAGCCCTGTCCGTGCCGCGGGTCGAGCGGGTTGCTGCCCTCGGGCGGCCGCGACATGGTGCGACTCCTTCTGCGAGATCTGATGGACGAGGAGGTGCTCGTCGGCGCCCCGCGCCGCCTTTCCCACCCCGACGCTCACGGTAGCCCGCGGGCGACGGCGATGGGGAGGTGTCTGCGGAGCGGAGTCGGCCCTGGCGCTCCGACCGGAGTTCGCCCGCGGCCCCCGCGCAATGGCATCGCGTGCGGATGCGAAGCTCGGCGGGCCCACCGCACCATGGAGATCATGACCGACCGGGTTCCGCCGCTCAGCCGCGCCCTGCAGCGGCTGCTCAGCTCCGAGACCGCAGGCTCCGCCGCGGTCAGCTCCGTCGCCGGACTGCTCAGCGTGCCGCCGTCGCCCGCTCGATGATCTCCCGCATCCGCGCCGCGGCCCCCGCCTCGTCGCCGGCGCCGATCGCCGCGGCGACCTCCTGATGCAGTCCGAGGTCGTGCCGGTCAGGGGCCTGCTCGCCCCGCTCGACCGTCGCGCGGTGGCGCAGGCCCTCCTCGATCACGGCCCGCGACCGGCCCAGCATCGCGTTGCCGGAGAGGGCGAGGACCTCGGCGTGGAAGGCCCGGTCGGCGGCGAGGAAGGCGCCGGACTCGGGGCCTTCGGCCGCCTCGAGCATCGACTCCGCGGCGGTATCGAGCGCGCGGGTGCTCCCGCGCCGGTCGCGGACCTCGCGGGCCGCGGCCGTCGCCGCCGCGGGCTCGACAGCGTGGCGCAGGGAGCGCGGCTCCGCGAGCCGCCGCGCGTGGTCCGGGCCCTCGAGGCGCCAGCGGATCACCCGTGGATCCAGCAGGTCCCACTCGTCGATCGGGAGGATGCGCAGGCCGACCCGTCGGCCGGCGCTCAGCATCCCGAGCCCGCCCAGCACGCGCGTGACCTCGCGGACCACGGCGCGGGAGGCGCCGGTGCGGGCGATGAACCCCTCGATCGTGTCCGCGGCGCCGGCCTCCAGCTCGCCGCCGACGATCGCGGCGCCGAGCTGGTCCAGCGCCTGCTCGAAGGCGCTCGCGCCGGCGGTCATGCCTGGGAGACGGGGGAGACGACCAGCTCGTCGATGCGTACGTGCGCGGGGGAGTCGAGCACGAAGCAGGCGGTGCGGGCGATGTCCTCCGCGGTGAGCATCCGGGCGCGGGCCTCGGCGTCCGGCACGGAGGGGCGCTGGTCGAGGAAGTCGGTGGCGACATCGCCCGGGCATAGATGGCAGGCCCGCACGCCGTGTCCCGCCTCCTGCTGGTTCAGCGTGCGCACCAGGGAGCCGAGCGCCGTCTTGCTGGCCGAGTAGGCGACCCCCGCACCGGGCTGGAAGGACCAGCCCGCATAGGAGGAGATCACCACGACCTGCCCGCCGCGCTCGCGCAGGCGGGGAGGGCGGCGTCGACGGTGCTCGCGACCGCGGTGAGGTTCGTGGCGACGATCTCGTCGAACTCTGTCAGGTCCTGGTCGTCCCAGCGTCGCTTCGGCGCGTTCAGGCCGGCGGCGAGCACGAGCGCGTCGATCCCGCCGAGGCGTTCGGCGATCCGCTCGGCGGTGCTCCGCACGGCCTTCCGGTCCTGGACGTCCAGCGGTGCGACCAGGACGGCGCCGCCCGCCTCGCGGATCTCGGCCGCGAGCCGCTCGAGCACCTCGCGGCGCCGGCCGCTCAGTGCGACCGTCCAGCCCGAGCGCGCCGCCCGCGCCGCCGTCGCGCGCCCCATGCCGGCGCCCGCGCCGGTGATCCACACCGTGCGAGGGCCGGCCGCGCTCGCGCCGCGCGGCGGCTCGTCGCGCGCGCCTCGTCCGCTCGCCGTCGTCCCATCCGTCGTCATCTCGCTCCTCCTCGGGCGTCCTCGCCATCAGGTCCTCTGCCGCGACCTCCCGGCCCCACGGGCCGACATCACCCAATAGTATGACTATTGAGCGCGGCCGACGGGCCGCACACCGAGCGCGGCACGGGAGCCGCAGGAGAGGACAGGGCGATGGAGCTGGATCTGCGGGACAGGGTGGTCGTGGTGACCGGGGCGGCGCGCGGGATCGGCGCGGCCATCGCCGCACGCTTCGCCGAGGAGGGCTCGCGCGTGGTCGCGCTCGACCTCGCCTTCCCGGACGAGGCGGCGGAGGGTGCCCCGACCGTGGACCAGGTGGTCTGCGACGTCGCCGACCCCGACTCCGTGCACCGCGCGGTCGAGGCCGTCGTGGAGCGCCACGGCACGATCGACGTGCTCGTGAACAACGCCGGGATCGTCGCGGACTCGACCGTGGTCGAGACCGACTGGGCGACCTGGCAGAAGTGCTTCGACGTGAACACCGGCGGCACCTTCCTCATGTGCCGGGAGGTCGCCCCGCACATGCAGAGGGCCGGGCGTGGGCGGATCCTCAACGCCGCCTCGTTCGCCGCGATCGTGCCGAGCGTGGGCGGCGCCGCCTACGCCGCCTCGAAGGCCGCCGTGGTGCGGCTGACCCGCGTGCTCGCCTCCGAGCTCGGCCCCCACGACATCACCGTCAACGCCTACGCCCCCGGCATGGTCCCCACCTCCATGAACGGCTTCGCCGAGTCGCCCGCCGAGCGGCAGGATCGCCTGCTGGACACCCTCTCGCTGCGCCGCTGGGAGAGCCCCGACGACGTCGCCGACCTGCTGATCTTCCTCTCCAGCGACCAGGCCGCGTACATCACCGGGACCCTCGTGGACGTCTCCGGCGGGAAGCTCGCCACGCAGATCCCGGCGGTGGCGCACGGGCGGTGAGGGGCGCGGCGCGTCACCTGAGGGGGATGTGCCTGCGGAGCTCATCGGCGACGTAGGAGACTCCAGAGCGGGCCGGCGCGCCGAGAACGGAATCGGCTGTGCGCGGTGGCTGTCTGGTTGTCGGGACCGCGCCTCGGCGCCGATGGCGGAGTCCTTCACCGCGACCCCCGTGTCCACGAACCGGGGGTAGGACCCGGATGATCGAGGAGGGCGGACCCGGCGGAGTGCTTGAGGGGTCCTTGCATCTGTCCCGCGCCGTCGGGCCGCCCACCCCAGCCCCAGTCCCGTGCCCTGGACGCAATGGTCTCGTTTCGATCACGACGCCTCTCTGGCACAGGCGTGAAACAAGTGTTGCGGTGAGGTGGGGGGACCACGAGATGCGTTCCGCCCAGCATCCCGGCCAGATCAAGAAGGTGGTCCCCCGGTGAGCCGAACCCTGCACTCCACGCTCCGCGTCCTGCACATCTCCCCGGCACCCCTCGCCCTGCGCCGCCCCGCCCTGGGGGCGCTGGCGATCCTCCCGCACTCCGTGCACTACAGCGGCGCGGACCTCGCCGAGCCGCGCCGCGCCCCCGAGTGCGACGTCGCGGTGTTCGATGCGACCTCGGACCTCACCTGGGCCCCGCACATGGCCGCCCGCCTCGAGGCGGCGCGCCTGCACCTGCCGCTGGTGCTGATCATGGCCGAGAGCGGACTGGCCGCCGCGAACCCGGACTGGGGCGCCGCGGACTACCTCCTGCCCACCTCCGGCCCCGCGGAGGTCGACGCCCGCCTCCGTCTCGCGGCGCGCTTCGCCCCCGCACCGGACCTCGGCCCGGAGCTGATCACCGCGGGCGGTCTCGTGATCGACGAGTCCAGGTACACCGCGACCCTGCACGGGCAGGCGCTGGAGCTGACCTTCAAGGAGTTCGAGCCGCTGAAGTACCTCGCCCAGCACCCGGGTCGCGTGTTCACCCGCGCCCAGCCGCTGCAGGAGGTGTGGGGCTACGACTACTTCGGCGGAACCCGCACCGTGGACGTGCACGTGCGGCGCCTGCGCGCCAAGCTCGGCGCCGGCATCGAGTCCGCGATCCACACGGTCCGCAACGTCGGCTACCGCTTCGACCTCGTCGTCTCCGAGGCCGTCCCGGAGCCGCAGAGCGCCTGAGGAACCCCGTCATGACCCAGCCCGACCCGTCACCGTCGCCGGAGCACCTCACCCTGCCCGAGGCCGCGGTTCTGCCAGAGACCGCAGTCCTGCCCGACACGACAGCAGTCCTCCTCGCCGCGGGGAGGGGCGGCGCCTGGGCCGCGGCCCGAAGGCGCTCGCGCCGCTCGGCGGGGAGCCCCTGGTCGCGGTGCTGACCCGGCGCCTGCTCGAGGGCGGTCGCCGGGACGTCCTGGTCGTCACCGGCGCCTACGCCGACGAGGTCGGCGCGGTCGCGCGCGAGGCCGGGGCGCGGGTCGCCGAGAGCCCTCTGTGGCGCACCGGCATGGCCGTCTCCCTGCGGGTCGGGGTCGCGGCGGCCGATGCCCCGCACCTCATGCTCGCCCTGGTCGACCACGTGGGGCTGAGCCCCGCGCTGGTGCGCCGGGTGCTCGGCGCGCACCGGCCCGGCCGTGCGACCGCCGCCTCCTACCCGGGGCCCGACGGTCGGCTCCTGCGCCGCCACCCCGTGCCGCTCGAGGCGGCCGACGCTCGCGCCGCCGCCGCGGAGGCCCATGGCGATCGCGGCGCCCGCGACTGGTCGCACCGCAATCGGGAGCGTGTGGACCTGGTGGACTGCGGGGCCCTCGACGACGGCGGCGACCTCGACACCGTCGCCGACCTCTCCCGCCTCGCCCGCCGCTGACCCGCGAGCGCCGGCCGGCCCCGTCGGCCGCGCCCTCACCCCCGGGCGCGCGCGTGCCCGACCAGCGCGACCGCCGCGCAGAGCGCCCCGGCGAGCAGCGGCCCCGCCCCCGCGTGCACCTGCAGCAGCGGCGCGCCGACGGCGGCGCCGGTGAGCATGAGCAAGACCGCGAGCAGTCGGCGCGGCCACAGCGCCCCGGTCCCGCCGGCCAGTCGCGAGTCCATCGCCAGGCCCGTGATGGTGGAGGTGATGACCACGGTCGTCACGTCCTTCACGGCGAGGGCGCGGGCGGTCGCGGCCTGCGCCCCCATCGCCAGACCCAGCGCTCCGGTCACGCCGAGCGGCGCCGTGTGCGGGGCGCCCTGCCACGCAAGCGGCATCGCGCCGGCGGCGATCACCACGGCCGCGACCGCGCACAGCAGGGCGGTGGTCGCGCCGGTCCAGGCCCCGGTGCGCCCGCCGAGGGCGCGGCCGGCGAGGATCGCACCGAGCACGAAGCCTGCCAGCGCCAGCACCGGGCCGACCACGGGCAGGTCGTCCGCGCCGGTCAGCGCCATGCCGAGGATGACGACGTTGCCGGTCATGTTCGCGGTGAACACCCGGTCCAGCCCCAGGTAGCCGACCGCGTCGACGATGCCGGTGGCGAAGGTGAGGCCGAGCATGAAGCGCAGGTGCCGCGGGCGCAGGTCGGCCGCGGGCGCGGCGCTCGTCTCCGGGGCGGCAGGGTCGCTCGCGGTGGCGGTGGCGGTGGCGGAGGCGGTGTCGGCGGCAGGGGTTCCGGTCATGGCCGGGAGGCTACGGACCTCCTGAAACCCGGGCGGCACGGCCGTGTAACAAGGACGTAAAACCCCGCCCCTAGCGTGGAGCGTGAGCTGAGGAGGACCATGCTGACGGACATCCTGCGAGCGGGCGAGAAGGTGCCGGCCGGATTCGCCCACCTCCCCGTGGAGGAGGGGACGAGCCTGTGGGGCCGACTGCCCTGCGCGGCCGACGCCCCTGTCGCGCGCCTCGAGCCCGGCGACGAGGCGGTCATCGACACCCTCAGCCACGAGGGGATCCTCGAGGACCAGGGCCGGGACCCGCGCGCCTTCTTCGGCGCCCACGGCGTCGAGCCTGAGCAGGTGCGCCCGACGCGATCGCGCTCGCCGCGGGCCATTCCGGTCGCGACCGGGCGACCGACGGTCCCCATGTGGTCACCGGCCCGATCCACGTCGCCGGTGCCCGCCCCGGCGACCTGCTGAAGGTGACGATCCTCGAGCACGAGATGCGTGTGCCCTACGGCGTGGTCTCCAACCGCCACGGCCGCGGCGCCCTGCCCGGTGAGTACCCGGCCGGTCCCGGCACCGTCAGCGTCTTCGCCGGGGTCGAGCACACTCCGAACGGGCCCGTCGGCACCATGGCCCCGCGCGCCGGCGCCGAGCGGACGCTCCGCTTCCCGCGCGCCCGTTCCTCGGGATCATGGGTGTGGCCGTGCCCGGCACGGAGCGCCCCCACTCGGTGCCGCCCGGCCGACACGGCGGCAACATCGACATCAACCTCCTCACCGCCGGGACCTCCCTCTACCTGCCCGTCCAGGTCGAGGGCGCCCTCGCCTATGTCGGTGACCCGCACTTCGCCCAGGGCGACGGGGAGGTGGCGCTGACCGCGATGGAGGCGAGCCTGCGCGACCGGCTCCGGTTAGACGTGATCGCCCGCGAGGACGCGATCGCGCAGTTCGGCGAGGTGGCCGGTCCCCTCGCCGAGACCACCGAGTACCTCATCCCCACCGGGATGGACGAGGACCTCGACCTCGCCGTGAAGGACTGCGTGCGCCACGCGATCGCGGCCGCTCCAGGCCCGCTGGGGCCTGGATCCCGAGCATGCGCTCGCCTACCTCAGCGCCGCCACCGACTTCGACATCTCCCAGGTCGTCGACGTCGTCAAGGGCGTCCACGCCCGCATCCGCACGGCCGACTTCGCGGAGGTCCGCCCATGAGCACCCCCAGCGCTGATGCGCAGATCACGATCCCTTCGGGAGCTGTCTCGCAGGGCTCCGAATCGCCGGGCTCCGTCTCTCCGCCGACGTCCTCGCGGACCGCGCCCGTCCCGTCGCGAACGGCCCCGAGATCCCCGGGTCGCTCGAGGCGTTCTGGGAGTACGAGCGCGCGCTCATGGCCGACGACCTGCCGGCGCTCGACGCCCTGTTCGCCCCCGGCCCGGACACCCTGCGCGGCGACGCGGCGGGGCCGCTGCGCGGACACGACGCGATCAGCACCTTCCGCGGCGGGCGCGGCGGCGCCCCGAAGCGCCGCATAGTCGAGGTCGAGGTGCGGGCGCTCGGCGAGGACCACGCGGCGGTCGTCGCGATCACCGAGCCGCTGCGCGGCGGCCGCGGCCAGCAGACCCAGGTGTGGCGGCGCGGCGAGGACGGCTGGAAGGTCGCCGTCGCCCACGTCGCCGTGGCCCCGCCCGCGATGGACCGCCGGATCTGGCGGGTCCTCGGCGCCCCGCTCGTCCCGGCCTCTCTCAGCGCCGGCGGGGGATCGGCCGACGAGGCACCGGGCCCCCTCACCGGGGAGAGGATCGCGGTCAAGGACGTGATCGCGGTGGCCGGGCAGAGGATCGGCGGCGGCGCCCCGCCCTGCTCGCGGGCGCCCGCCCCGAGCCCCGTCACGCCGACGCGGTGGAGCCGCTGCTGGACGCGGGCGCCGAGATCACCGGCATCGCAGCAACCGACGAGCTCGCCTACAGCCTCGCCGGCACCAACACCCACTACGGCACCCCGCCGAACCCCCGCGCCCCGCACCGGATCAGCGGTGGCTCCACCTCCGGCCCCGCGTCGGCCGTGTCGCTGGGGCACGCGAGCATCGGGCTCGGCACCGACACCGGCGGCTCCCTCCGGGTCCCCGCCGCCTACCAGGGGCTGTGGGCGGCGCGCCCCACCCACGGCGCCGTGCCGTGCGACGGGTGTCGCCCCTCGCGCCGAGCTTCGACACGGTCGGCCTGCTCACCCGCACGCCGGACCTCCTCGCCCGCGCCGCCGCCGTGCTCCTGCCCGAGGTGCAGGAAGGGCTCGAGGACCCCGCGCGCGCACCGTCCCCGGGCTCGAGACGCCGCTGAACCCGGAGGTCGCAGACGCCCTCGACACCGCCCTCGCGCGCTGGCGCACCGCGATCGAGATCGAGGAGGCGGACCCGCTGGACGCCGACGAGCTCACCGGCTTCGCCGAGACCTTCCGCCTCCTCCAGGCCCGCGAGGCCTGGGCCGCCCACGGCGAGTGGGTGAGCGCGCACCGCAGCGAGCTCGCGCCCGACGTCGGTGCCCGCTTCGACGCGGTCGCCCAGGTCACGGCCGACGAGGCCGCCGACGCGCAGCAGGCCCGCACCCGCGCCGTCGGCCAGATCCGACGTCGCCTCGGCGAGGGGGTGCTCGTGGTTCCCGGAGCCTCGTCCATCGCGCCGCTCGTGCGGGACGCGGCCGCGGGCGGCCCCGCGATCGAGGCCCAGCGCGCACGGACCATGCGGCTGACGTGCCTGGCGGGCCTGGCCGGTCTGCCGGCGGTGGCGGTGCCGCTCGTGGCCTCGAGCGGTCTGCCGACGGCCGTGACCCTCGTGGGCCCGCCCGGCGGCGACCTCGCCCTCATCGACCTCGCCACCCGGCTCGAGGAGGACACCGCCCCTCCCCTCGGCCCCGCGCCGGGCGGGGCGGCCACCACGGACGCCGCGCCCACCATCGGCACTGCGCCGGGGAGGGCCCCCGCATGAGCACCCTGCCCGCCCTCCAGCGCCTGAACACCGCACCGCCCGCCGCGCTCGCCGAGCGGCTGCGCGCCTGCGCCCCGATCGAGTCCTGGGTGCGCCACCTCATCGCCGCCCGCCCCTACCCCTGCGCCGAGTCGTTGCTCGCCGAGGCCTCGGACCGCGCCCGACGCTGGACCCCCGAGGAGGTCCACGGGGCGCTCGCCCACCATCCCCGCATCGGGGAGAAGGCGAAGGGCCTGGGGGGGCGCGGAGACCTCGCACTCCGCCGCCGAGCAGGCGGGGGTGGAGGACCCGGGGGAGTGGGTGCGCGCGAACGCCCGCTACGAGGAGCGGTTCGGGACCGTGTTCCTCATCCGCGCCGCCGGCCGCACCCAGGCCGAGATGCTCGCCGAGCTCGAGCGGCGCCTGCTCCTCAGCGACGAGGATGAGCAGAAGGAGCGCGCCGAGCAGCCTGCGCCAGATCGCCCTGCGCCGCCTCGAGGCCCTGCTCGCGGACTGACCCGCCACCTCGCAGGCTTCCCGTCCTCGATCCGCGACGGAAACACCCCTGAAACGTCTGTTGCATTGACTGGGACCAGAACCGATGAACGTCCCAGCACTGCATGCACGTCCCCAGAACGGAACCTCCTTGATGCGCACCTCGCAGATCGCCCCGCCGCCGCGGCCGCTGATGGGCCCCGGCCCCATCAGCGCCGACCCCCGCGTGCCGCGGGCCATGTCCGCCTCGCTGCTGGGCCAGTTCGACCCCGCGATGACGGCGCTGATGACCGAGACCCAGGGCCTCTTCCGCGAGGTGTTCCGCACCCGCAACGAGGCGACGCTCCTGGTGGACGGCACCTCCCGCGCCGGCATCGAGGCCGTGCTCGTCTCCCTCCTCGAACCCGGCGACAAGGTGCTCGTCCCGATCTTCGGCCGCTTCGGCCACCTCCTGGTCGAGATCGCCGAGCGCCGCGGCGCCGAGGTCCACACGCTCGAGACCGAATGGGGGCAGGTCTTCCCCGCCTCCGCCATCGAGGACGCGGTCCGCACAGTCCGCCCGAAGCTCCTCGCCGTCGTCCAGGGCGACACCTCCACCACCATGAAACAGCCCCTCGAGGAGCTCGGAGAGATCGCCGCCAGGCACGGCGCGCCGCTGTACACCGACGCGACCGCCTCCCTCGGCGGGAACGACCTGCTGGTCGACGAGTGGGGGATCGACGCCGCGACCGCGGGCCTGCAGAAGTGCCTCGCCGGCCCCTCCGGCGACTCACCGCTGACCCTCTCCGATCGCGCGGTCGAGGTGATCGGGGCGCGACGCCACGTCGAGGCCGGGATCGCCGACGGCACCGCTGGGCGCGGCACCCGCATCCGCTCGAACTACTTCGACCTCGCGATGATCCTGGACTACTGGGGCGAGCGGCGCCTGAACCACCACACCGAGGCGACGAGCATGCTCTACGCCGCCCGCGAGTGCGCGAGCCTGCTGGTCGAGGAGGGGATGGACGCCGCCGTCGCCCGCCACCGCCTCCACGGCGCCGCCATGGCCGCCGGCATCGAGGGCCTGGGACTCACCCTCTTCGGCGACCAGGCCCACCGCATGCACAACGTCCTCGCCGTCGAGATCCCGGACGGCATCGACGCCGACGCCGCCCGCGCCGCGATGCTGGACGACTACGCCATCGAGATCGGCACCAGCTTCGGACCCCTGCACGGGAAGGTCTGGCGGATCGGCACCATGGGCTACAACGCCCGCCGCGACGCCGTGCTCCTCACCCTCGCGGCGCTGGAGCAGGTGCTCCGCGCCGGCGGGGCGGACGTCGTCACCGGTGGCGGCGTCGGCGCGGCCCGCGAGCACTACGAGGGCGCGAGGGAGGGTGCGGCCGACGGGGCCGCCGCGGCCGTCGCGGGGGCCGCGCGATGACCGCCGACGCCACCACCCCTGCGAGCTCCACCACCCCCGCGCTCTCCGCTGCGACCCTCGAGGCGGCCGCGCGCATAATGGCCGACTGCGACCGGCTCGCCGCGATCTCCGCCCTCGAGGACGGCATCGAGCGCACCTACCTCACCCCCGAGCACGCGGCCCACAACCAGGTCGCCGCCGAGCTCATGACCGCCGCCGGGATGCGCACCTGGCAGGACGCCGCCGGGAACCAGCGCGGACGCCTCGAAGGCTCCCGCCCGGGCCTGCCCGCCCTGGTCCTCGCCTCCCACCTCGACACCGTCCCCGACGCCGGCCGCTACGACGGGATCCTCGGGGTGCTCCTCGCCATCGAGACCGTCGCGAGGCTGAAGGACCGCGCGAGCGAGCTTCCCGTCGCCCTCGAGGTCGTCGCCTTCGCCGACGAGGAGGGCACCCGCTTCGGCGCGACGCCGCTGGGCGCCCGCGCGCTCGCCGGCACCTGGGAGCAGGACTGGTTCGCCCTCGAGGACGAGGACGGGATCACCATGGCCGAGGCGTTCACCCGCTTCGGCCTCGACCCCGCCCGCATCGGCGACGCGGCCCTCGGCGCCGATGAGGTCGCCGGCTACCTCGAGGTCCACATCGAACAGGGCCCCTACCTCGAGGCCGCGGACCGGCCCCTGGGCGTCGTCACCTCGATCGCCGGTGCCCGACGCTTCACCCTCACTGTTCTCGGCGAGGCCCGCCACGCCGGCGGCGCCCCCTACGACCGCCGACGGGACGCCCTCATCGGGGCGAGCCGCGCCGTCCTCGACATCGAGCAGATCGCCCGCGAGCGCGGCGCGATCGCCACCGTCGGCCGGCCGCAGGCCTACCCGGGCGGCGTGAACGTGGTGCCGGGACACGTGGAGATGTCCCTGGACCTGCGCGCCGAGACCGACGAGCCGCGCGACGCGGTGCTCGAGGAGACCCTCGGGACGATCCGCGGCTTCTGCACCGAGCGCGGCCTCACCCTCGAGGTCGAGCAGATCCACGAGGCCTCCGCCGTGCGCGCGCACCGCACCTCATGGACGCCGTCCGCACCGGGATCCGCTCGGTCGGCGATGGTGCCGGCGGCGATGATGCGCCGCTCGAGCTGTTCTCCCGCGCCGGACACGACGCGATGGCCATGGCGGCCCTCACCGACATCGGCATGCTCTTCGTCCGCTGCGCCGACGGGATCAGCCACCACCCCGACGAATCCGTGACCACGGAGGACGTCGCCGCAGCGCTCGACGCCTTCGAGGCCGCGACCCTCGCCGCCGCGGGGATCCGATGAACGCCGCGATCCGCGTGCTCCCGTCGGCCGGCCTGCGGGAGATGCCGCGCCGCGAGGTGCGCATCGACGCCCGCATCGACGCGAAGTATGCCGAGCTCACCCCGCAGGAGCGCCGGATCTGCGACTTCCTGCTCGAGCATCTCGGCGACCTCGCCGTGTTCAGCGCCGCGGACATCTCCCGCGAGACCGGGGTGTCCAAGGCGACCGTCAGCCGCCTGTTCCGCAAGCTCGACTTCGCCGACTTCCGCGAGGTCAAGGAGCACACCCGCGCCATGCGCCGCGCCGGGACACCGCTCGCGGCACCGACCCGCACCGGCGTGCCGGGCCTCAGGCCGAGCCTCGAGGCGCATGTCCGCGCCGAGCGGGAGAACCACGACCGGCCGCTCACCGTCCTCTCCGGCGGGGCGCTCGAGGAGGCGACCGCCCTGCTCACCGGCGCCCGGCGGATCCTCGTGGTGGGTCTGCGCAACAGCTACCCCGTCGCCCTGCACCTGCACCAGCGGCTCATCCAGGCCCGCGACGAGGTGCGTCTCGCCCCTCAGCCCGGCCAGGCGGTGTGGGGAGGAGCTCGCCGGGCTCACCGACGAGGACGCGGTGGTGCTGATCGGCTTCCGCCGTCGGCCGACGACCTTCCCCGCCCTCGCCGACGCGATCGCGCAAGCGCCCGCGCGCCGCCTGCTGGTCGGGGACGGCACCGCCCGCCCCTACGCCGCCGCGGCCGACTGCTGGCTCGAGTGCCCCATCGACTCCGACGGCGCCTTCGACAGCTACTCCACCGCCACGGCGCTGGTGTCCCTGCTCGCCAACGGCGTGCTGAACCGGCGCGGCGCCGACGGGGTGCGCCGCATCAGCCGGATCACCGCCGCCTACGACCTCCTCGGCGAGCTCGAGGACAGCTGAGCCCAGCGCTCACCGCACACAGCCTCACCGCACACCGCACAGAGCGCACAGCACAGCACACTCAGCACATCGACCCCGCACAGCAGAAGGGGCGAGCCCGCAGGCTCGCCCCTTCCTCGGTTCCCCCGGGTCAGATCAGGTCGGGGTTCTCCGCGTAGACCTCCTCGAGCAGGCTGGTGTCGAAGTAGTCCTCCACGGCGAGGTCGTAGCCGGCCGCGACCAGCGCGTCCACGTTCTGTCGCATGAGCTCGTCGGACATGGTCAGCAGACCGTTCGCGTCGGTCTCGTCGGTGCTGACCAGCGCCACCTGCTCCTCGGCCTGGCGGGTCTCCTTCTCCATGTCCAGGCCGAGATCCTGGCCGTAGTCCTCGACCGCGAGGCGCGCGCCCTCCTCGGGCTCGGCGATCGCGTCCTTCCATCCGCGGATGAGCGCCACCAGCGCCGCCTTCAGCAGGTCGCGCTGGGTCTCGATGGACTCCTGTGTGACCACGATGCTCTCGGCCATGAACGGCAGGCCGTTGTCCGCCAGCGGCAGGTTCACCACGTCCTCACCGGCGAGCTCCAGGGTCAGCGCCTCGTTGGTGAGGTAGCCGAAGAACCCGTCGACCTCGCCGTTCACGAGCGGTCGCGGGTCGTACTGCACCGGCACCTTCTCCAGCTCCGCCGCGTCGATGCCGTTGGCGGCGAGGAACCCGTCGAACAGGGTCTCGTTCACGCCGGTCTGCACGCCGATCTTCTTGCCGACGAGGTCCGCCGGGGCGGCGATCGGGGTGGCGTCGCCGAGGGAGATGATCGTGAAGGGGTTCTTCTGGTAGGTGGCGCCGATGATCTTCAGCGGCGCCTCCTCGTCCTGGATCAGCGGCGCCACGCCGAGCGGCGAGGTGGTGCCCATGATCGCCGAGCCCGAGAGGACCATCGTCTCGCTCGAGGTGCCGGACGGGCCGCCGGCGATGAGGTTCACCTCGGAGAACCCCGCCTCCTCGAAGTAGCCGCGGTCGATGGCCATGTACTCGCCGGCGAACTCCGCGTTCTTGATCCACGAGAGGTTGATGTCGAGCGTGCCGTAGTCGGCCGCGCCCTCACCGCCGTCGGAGGAGCCGCCGGAGGCGGACTCGGCGTCGGCCCCGCCGCAGGCGGCCAGCGACAGGGCGCCGAGCGCGGCGAGGGACGTGCCGATCAGGACGCGTCGGGTCGGGGCGGAGGCAGAGGTGCGAGGGGTCTTCATGGCGTTCGCCTTCTTCTCAAGGGGTGCGCGCCTCGGGGCAGTGGCGGCGAGTCCGACGCTAGGGATCGTGTGTTTCAGCGGGTGCCTGGGCCTGTTTCACGGCGGTTACATCTGCAGAGCAGACCCGCGAAACACATGTTTTACACGGGAGAAACGGTCCGGCCGCACCCGATTCCTAGCGTGGAGGAACCAGGGCGGGATTCGGCCGCGCGGCCTGTCGCAGGCGGCGCGCGGAACCCGCCGACCGCAGGAGGAAGGACGCCGTCATCAGCCACGTCACCACCCACGTGCTCGACACCGGCACCGGCCGGCCCGCCGTCGGCGTCGCCGTGACTCTCCTGGATGCAGGCGGCTCCGAGGTCGCGACCGGGGTCACCGACGCCGACGGGCGCGTGCACGACCTCGGCCCGATCGCGCTCGTGCCGGGCACCTACCGCCTCCGCTTCGCGACCGGCGCCTACTACGCCGAACGCCGCCAGGTCACGTTCTTCCCCGAGGTCGAGGTGGCCTTCTCCCTCGACGAGGGCCATGCCCATGTGCCGCTCCTGCTGAGCCCCTTCGCCCACTCCACCTACCGAGGCGACTGACATGCTCGAGACCACCACCCCGCAGACCCCCGCCGGTCAGACCCCCGCCCCGTCGGCCGCCCCCGCGGGCTCCGTGCCCGCCGGCTCCGCCCCCACCGCCGTGCTGGGCCGGAACCAGTACGGCAAGGCCGAGGTGCGGCTCGTCCACGTGGACCGCTCCACCCCGCGCCATGCGCTGACGGACCTGAACGTCACCTCGATGCCGCGCGGCGACTTCGAGGACTGCTACCGCACCGGCGACAACGCGCGCGTCATCGCCACCGACACGCAGAAGAACACCGTCTACGCCTTCGCGAAGCAGTACGGCGTCGCCGGTCCCGAGCGGTTCCTGCAACGCCTGGCCGAGCACTTCATGGCCGAGGGCACGTGGCTGACCGGCGGGCGCTGGGAGGCCGAGCAGTTCGGCTGGGAGCGCATCACCGCCGCAGGTGAGGGGCACGACCACTCCTTCGTGCGCACCGGCCCCGAGGTCCGCACCGCCGCCGTCACCGTCCAGGACGGCGCCGCCCACGTGATCGGCGGGATCAAGGACCTCGTGGTCCTGAAGTCGACCGGCAGCGAGTTCCACGGCTTCCCGCGGGACCGGTACACGACCCTGCCCGAGACCACCGACCGCATCCTCGCCACCGAGGTCACCGCCCGCTGGCGCTTCCGTGAGCCCATCACGGCCGACGGGACCTCCGGCGTCGACCCGGACGAGACCTTCGCGGCGGTGCGCGCGGTGCTCCTGGAGACCTTCGCGACCACGCACTCCCTGTCCCTGCAGCAGACCCTCTTCGCGATCGGCGAGGCCGTGCTCGCCGCCCGTCCGGAGCTGGCCGAGATCCGCATGGTCATGCCCAACAAGCACCACTACCTCGTGGACCTCAGCCCCTTCGAGCTCGGCAACGACAACGAGGTGTTCCTCGCCGGGGACCGCCCCTACGGCCTCATGCAGGCCGCGGTCACCCGCCCCGGCGAGCCCGACCAGCCGGCCGCCTGGGAGTGGCTCGGCGGATTCTGCTGAGGCCCCGGACCATGCCAGGACCAGGGAAGACGGCCGCGACGAAAGCCGGGACGAGCTCCGGCGCGCCGCACACCGTCCGCGCCCACGAGATCTCGCTCGGGGACCGGCTCGTCGCGGCCGAGCTCGACATCGAGGACGGCCGGATCACCGCGATCCGCCCGCTCCCGGACGAGGCACCGCGCCTGCCCGGCACCCTCGTCGTCCCCGACGGTCTGCAGGTGTCGCCCGGGAACGTGGACACCCACGTGCACATCAACGAGCCCGGCCGCACCGAATGGGAGGGTTTCGCGACCGCCACCCGGGCCGCCGCGCTCGGCGGGGTCACGACCCTCGTGGACATGCCGCTGAACTCCATCCCGCCCACGATCGACGTGGCATCGCTGCGTGTGAAGCAGGCCGCCGCCCGCGACGCACTCGCGGTGGACCTCGGGTTCTGGGGCGGGATCGTCCCCGGCAACACCGCCCAGTTGCGCCCGCTGTGGGAGGCGGGCGTGATGGGCTTCAAGTGCTTCCTCGTCGCCGTCGGGGGTGGACGAGTTCCCGCCGGTCGACGCCGCCCAGCGCGCGCGGCGATGCATGAGGTCGCCACATTCGACGGGCTCGTGATCGTCCACGCCGAGGACGCCTCCACCATCGACGCCGCCCCGGCGGTGCCGTCCGCGAGGTACACCGACTTCGTCGCCTCCCGGCCCGAGTCCGCCGAGGTCACCGCGATCGCGAGGCTCATCGAGGCGGTGCGCGAGACCGGCGCCCGCACCCACCTGCTCCACCTCTCCAGCGCCCGCGCCCTGGACCTCATCCAGCAGGCCAAGGCGGAGGGTCTGCCGCTCACGGTCGAGACCTGCCCGCACTACCTGTGCTTCGCCGCGGAGGCCGTGCCGGATGCGTCGCCGGAGTACAAGTCGTCGCCCGCCGATCCGCGACGCCGGCAACCGCGACGCCCTCTGGCAGGGCCTCGAGGCCGGGCTCATCGACATGATCGTCACCGACCACTCGCCGTCCTCCCCGGCGGAGAAGCACCGCGGCGCCCCCGACCTCCAGCAGGCCTGGGGCGGGATCTCCGGACTCCAGGCCGGATTCACCGCCGTCGCCGCCGAGGCCCGCACCCGCGGCATCGACATCGCCCAGGTGAGCGGCTGGATGGCGCGGGCGACGGCCGACCTCGTGGGCCTCGCCCACAAGGGCCGCCTCGAGGTGGGCGCCGACGCGGACCTGATCCTCTACGACCCGGCCCGCCCCCAGACCCTGCGCGCGGACCGCTTCGCCCACCGTCACCCGCTCTCCGCCTACGACGGCCTCGCGCTCCAGGGCGCGGTGGTCGATGCGGTCTTGCGCGGGAAGATCCTCGCGTCCGACGAGGACGCGTCCCCGCGCGGCCGGTTCCTCAGGGGGCCCGGGGCGACGGCGCGCGGCGCGGAGCAGGCGGGAGCGGGCGCATGAGCGACACCCTCGCCGCGCCGCTCCCGGGTGGCCTCGCCGCGGCCTGCACCCGCTGGCTCGAGGCCGGCAAGCCCCTCGCGCTCGCCACCATCGTCGCGACCGAGGGCTCCGCGCCCCGGCCGCTCGGCACCACGATGGTGATCGGGGAGGGCGGGCTGGTGCGCGGCTCCCTCTCCGGCGGGCGCGTCGAGTCGGACCTCGTCGAGCAGGGTCTCGAGGTGCTCGCCACCGGCGTGCCCGAGCGCCGCACCTACGGCTACGCCGACGCCGCCGCGTGGGAGGTGGGGCTCATGTGCGGTGGCGGCATCGACGTGCTCGTCCAGCCCCTCGCCGCCCCGGACCCCGCCGCGGGACTCGACGCGCCGCTCGACGGTGCACCGGGAGCGCTGCTGTGGAGCCTCGACGACCCGAGCCGACGCCTCGCCCTGCCCGTCCCGCTCGCCGACGAGGCGGGGGAGTGGGAGGGCCCGCTCGCGGCGCCGCTCGGCGGGGCCGACGGGCCTGGCGCGACCGACGAGGCCGACGCGACCGGCGGCCCCGGCGCGACCGGCGAGCCCGTGCACTCCGTCGACCCCGCGCTCGTGCGCCGCCTCGCCGCACAGCTCGCCGCCCGCACCTCCGCCGGCGAGACCGGCATCATCGCCCTTCCCGTCGACTGCGGTCTGCCCGCCGAGGGCATCCCGGCCCTGCCCGCACCCGATGCCCTCGAGCTGTTCCTCCTCGTGCGGCGCCCCGCCCCGCGCCTGATCGTCAACGGCACCACCGACCTCGCCGCGGCGGCTGCTCGCCCTGGGCCGCACCCTCGGCTACGACACCACGGTCGTGGACCCGCGCGACACCTTCCTCACCCGCGAGCGGTTCCCCGCCGCGGACCGGCTCGTCGTCGCCCGCCCCGACCGCTACCTCCGTGAGGAGGACGAGGCCGGGCGGCTCGACCACCGCACCGTCATCGCGTGCCTGGGTCATGATCCGAAGATCGACGATCCCCTGGTCGAGACCGCGCTCTCCCTCCCGGTCGCCTACGTCGGCGCGATGGGCTCCCGCCGCACCCACCACGAGCGGATCCGCCGCCTCCTCGAACGGGGCGTCACCACCACCCAGCTCAAGGCCCTGCACTCGCCGATCGGGCTGGACCTCGGCGGCTCCACCCCCGCCGAGTTCGCGCTCTCCGTCATGGCGGAGGTCGTCGCCGAGCGCACCGGCCGCGCCGCCGCGAGACCGCTGCGCACCACCACCGGCCCCCTGCACGGAAGCATCCCCGCATGACCATCACCCCGCAGACCTCCCGCCCCGCACCCCCGGCCGGAGCCCCCGTGATCGTCGACGGCACCCCCGCCGCGACCCCGCCGCGCCCCGGCCAGTGCCTGCGCACCTACCTGCGCGACCTCGGCCGGCTCGGCGTGAAGAAGGGCTGCGACGGCGGGGACTGCGGCGCCTGCACCGTGCACCTGGACGGCAAGCCCGTGCACAGCTGCGTCGTCCCCGCCGTGCGCGCCGCCGGCTCCGCCGTCACCACCATCAACGGCCTCGCCGCGACCGTCCCTGCATCCACCGAGATCCCGGCAGATGGCGCGGCCCGTCGGCCGCCGCGGCCCCGTCGGCCGACGCGACCCCGCCCGCCCCGGCGGGCCCCACCACCCCGCCCGAGCACCCCGTCCAGTGCGCGTTCCGCAAGGCGCAGGGCTTCCAGTGCGGGTTCTGCACCCCCGGCATGATCATGACCGCCGCGGCGCTGACCGACGGGGACCGCGCCGACCTGCCCCGCTCCCTGAAGGGCAACCTGTGCCGCGCACCGGCTACTCCGCGATCGAGGACGCGATCGGCGGACACGTCCACGTCGAGGACGGTGCCGCCGCCGGCCGCGACCTCGGCGCCCCGGCCGCGCGCCGCGTCGTCACCGGCACCGAGCCGTACACGCTCGACGTGGACCCGGCGACCCTGCCGGGGCCGCTGCACCTGAAGATCCTCCGCTCCCCGCACGCCCACGCGCGGATCCGCGGCATCGACACCGCCGCGGCGCTCGCGATCCCCGGCGTGCACACCGTCCTCACCCACGAGGGCGCCCCGGTCACCCTGTTCTCCACCGGGCGGCACGAGCACCTCGCCGACGACCCGCTGGACACCCGCGTCCTGGACGACACGGTCCGCTTCGTCGGCCAGCGCGTCGCCGCCGTCCTCGCCGACACCGTCGCCGCCGCCGAGGCCGGGGTGCGCGCCCTGAAGGTCGACTACGAGGTGCTCGAAGCGGTCACCGACCCGGCCCTCGCCCGCTTCGGCCCGGCCCTGCACGGCGAGAAGACCGGCGCCTCCGGCATCGCGGATCCTGCGACGAACCTGGTCACCGCCCTGCACACCCGCGTCGGGGATCTCGACGACGGGCTCGCCCGTGCCGCCGTGGTCGTCGAGCGCGAGTTCGAGACCCAGCGCGTCCAGCACGTCAGCCTCGAGACCCACGCCGCCATCGCGACCCTCGACGAGGACGGGACGCTCGTGGTCCGCTCGAGCACCCAGGTGCCCTATCTGGCAAAGCGCACCCTGGTGCGCCTGTTCGACCTGGACGAGGAGAAGGTGCGGGTGATCGCGCCGCGCATCGGCGGCGGCTTCGGCGGGAAGCAGGAGGTGTTCACCGAGGACCTCGTGGCGCTCGCGACCCTGCGCACCGGGCGGCCCGTGCGGCTCGAGCACACCCGCACCGAGCAGTTCACCTCCACCTCCGTGCGCCACCCCATGCGGTTGAAGGTCCGCGCCGGCGCCGGCACCGATGGCCGACTCACCGCCCTGCACCTCACCCTGCTGTCCAACACCGGCGCCTACGGCAACCATGGCCCCGGCACCATGTTCCACGGCACCGGCGAATGCCTCGCCCTCTACAACAGCCCGGTCAAAGCTGTGGACGCCGAGGTGGTCTACACCAACACCGTCCCCTCCGGCGCGTTCCGCGGCTACGGCCTCAGCCAGACCGTCTTCGCCGTCGAGTCCACGATGGACGACCTCGCCCGCGAGCTCGGCATGGACCCCTTCACCTTCCGCCGCCTGAACGTGATCCGCGAGGGCGACCCCGTGATCTCCACCTCGCCCACCCCCACGGCCGACGTCGAGTACGGCTCCTACGGGCTGGACCAGTGCCTTGACCTGGTCGAGGAGGCGCTCGCCGCGCCTGGTGAGGGGCTGGGGGAGTCGGCCGAGGGGCTCCTGGCGGGGCCGGCCGGGCGGCCGACGAGGCCGCCGGCGCGGGCGCGCCCGGGCCCGACTGGGCCGTCGGCACCGGGATGGCGCTGTCGATGCTGGACACCGTCCCGCCGCGCGGCCACTTCTCCCACAGCCGCCTGGCGCTCCGCCCCGACGGCACGATCGAGGTGCGCGTGGGCACGGCCGAGTTCGGCAACGGCACCACCACCGTCCACGTCCAGCTCGCCGCCGCCGCGCTCGGTCGCGCCCCCGACCGGCTCACGATCCTGCAGTCGGACACGTCGCTGGTCGGTCACGACACCGGGGCGTACGGCTCCGCGGGCACCGTCGTCGCCGGCAAGGCGACGCTCCACGCGGCGCAGAGGCTGTTCGGGCCGCTCGCCCAGCGGGCGTCGGCGCTCGCCGGGGTGGCGACGGCCGACGAGAGCGCCGCCGCCGGTGGCCTCGCGCCCGCTGGCGAGCACGCTCCCGGCGGCGACCGCGCTCCCGGCGCCGACCGCGCAGGCGACTGGGCGGGTGAGGCAGCGGGCCTCCGCCACGGCCCGACCGGCACCCTCGTCACCTGGGAGGACCTCGCCGCGAGCGGCACCGAGGACTCGCCTCTCGAGGCCGAGGCGCACTGGGACGGCTCGCCCCGCTCCGTCGCCTTCAACGTCCACGGGGTGCGGGTCGCAGTGCACCGCCGCACCGGCGAGCTGCGGATCCTGCAGAGCGTGCAGGCGGCCGATGCCGGCTTCGTCGTGAACCCCCTGCAGTGCCGCGGCCAGGTGCAGGGCGGGGCCGCGCAGGCCCTCGGCGCGGCGGCGCACGAGGAGGTGATCGTGGACGACGCCGGGAAGGTCACCACCGACATCCTGCGCCAGTACCACGTGCCCACCTACGCGGACGTGCCCCGCACCGAGGTGCTCTTCGCGACCACCAGCGACCGCCTCGGCCCGCTCGGCGCGAAGTCCATGAGCGAGAGCCCCTACACCCCGGTCGCCCCCGCCCTCACCAACGCGGTGCGCGACGCGGTGGGCGTGCGGATGACCTCGCTGCCCATGAGCCGCGACCGGCTCTATCTCGCGATGAAGGCCGCGGGCGTCGTCCCCGGCCGCGTCGCCTGAGCGAGCCCGGAACGGCAGACGGGCCGACGCGCACGGCCTCGTCGGCCGGCCCGTCGGCCCGTCGTGGACCGGGCTCGAGCGGTCAGCTCGCGTGCACTCCGGTGCCGCGGGCGTTGTAGAGGGTCGCGCCGCCGCCGGCGACGAGGTCGCGGTAGTCGGCGAGGACCTGGACCGCCTCCTCGCGCAAGACCCCGGTCTCCACCTCGATCCCGCGCTCGGCGAAGCGGCCGATCCAGTCCTCGGGCATGGGGCCCTCGTCGAAGCCGGTCAGCTCCTCCACCTCGGGCCCGTCCACGGCGATGACCAGGCGCTTCACCCCGGACCACATGGTCGCGCCGTAGCACATGACGCACGGGCGGGCGTTGACCCACAGCTCCAGCGGCGCCGCCCCGCGCACCCAGATCCCAGGTCCCGCGCCGCGCCTGGGCGAGGGAGAGGGTGGTGACCTCGGCGTGCATGGAGGAGAGACCCGACGCCAGCACCCGGTTCACGCCGGCGGTGACGATCTCGCCGCTGGCGGGGTCGCGGACGAGCGCGGCGAAGGGCCCGCCGCCGCCCTCGCGCATGTTGCGGTCCGCGAGCCGGTTCAGCGACCGCATCAGCACCGTGCGCGCCTCCTGACCGTCCCCGACCGGGCCGTGCCCGAGCGCGGCGACCTCCTCGTCCACCCACACCGGCATCGACGCGCCGAAGGAGGTGACAGGAGAGATGGTGTCGGAGCGGTGCCGCGGGGCCATGGGTGCCTCCCGGCGGAGCGCGGGCCGTTGCGATGACGGCCCGGTGAGTGGGTGCGTGGGGTGGCGGGAGTGACGGGAGCCGATCCGTCCCTCCGGCCGCGGCCAGGCTAGGCGCGGGATGTGTCGACGGTGTTTCGGTGAGGCACGAGATCGTGGCGAGCTTCGCCCAGGTCGATCCCGAGTCGATCC
This sequence comes from Brachybacterium sp. GPGPB12, assembly GCF_038396325.1. Classification (NCBI taxonomy): domain Bacteria; kingdom Bacillati; phylum Actinomycetota; class Actinomycetes; order Micrococcales; family Dermabacteraceae; genus Brachybacterium; species Brachybacterium sp. GPGPB12. The sequence continues at coordinate 2,923,625 of NZ_CP149573.1, forward strand.
CGCGACCGCGCCGAGACCCGTCCGAGACCTGGCCGAGACCTGCCCGGGCCCCGTGTTACGCCCCCGAAACAGGAGCGCACCCCTCACGAAACAGCCGTTCCATAGCGTGGCCGCCATCGGATGACCTGTTGCGGAGCACTCGCTGCGCAGGAGCTCCTGCGCGACCCGGTCCCGGCCCCCGTCGGCCGCCCCGGACCCCACGCGCCGCACGGTCCCCGATACCGCGCAGGACCACCGCGCGGACGAGAACCAGTGGAAAGAAGCGCCCTCGATGCACCGCCGTCCTGCCGCCCCCGCCGCGCTCCCCGGAGTCACCGCCGCGCCCTCCCGCCGACTGCTCGCTGGCCGGTGCGCTCGCCGCCCCCGCCCTCGCCCTCGCGGGTCGCTCCGGGTCGGCCGACGGCGAGAGCGCGGGCGGCGACCTCGGCACCCTCGAGGTGAACCAGAACTGGATCCGCACCACCGAGTTCGCCGGCGAGTACTTCGCCGACTCCCGCGGCTACTACACCGACGCCGGCTTCACGGAGGTCACCCTCATCCCCGGCGGCCCCTCCGGCACCTCCTCGGAGGCGATGGTGCTGTCGAACTCGGCACTGGTCGGGATGACGACCCCGCTGGCGGCCGGGTCGATGGTCGCGGGGGAGGAGGCGCCGCTGGTGCCGCTCGGTGCGAAGTTCCAGCGCAACCCCTTCACCATCTGCTCCACCTCCGCCACCCCCATCACCACCCCCGCCGACCTCGTCGGCAAGCGGATCGGTGTCGCCACCGGCACCAACGAGGTCCTCTTCGACGCGCTCCTCGAGGTCAACGGCATCGACCCGGCCGACGTCGAGCGGGTCACTGTCCAGTTCGACCCCCAGCCGCTGATCAACGGCGAGGTCGACGGCCAGATCTGCACCCTGACAAACGAGGCGATCACCGTCTCCCTCGCCGGGCTCGAGGCCGTGAACCTGCCGCTGGCCGACAACGGCCTGCCCTTCGTCTCCGGCGCCTTCGTCACCACCCTCCAGAACGTCGCCGAGCGGCGCGAGGAGCTGAAGGGCTTCCTCGCCGCCACCGTGCGCGGCTGGAAGGACGCCCTCGCCGACCCCGAGGAGTCCGCGCGCCTGGCCTACGAGGAGTACGGCGCGGACCTGGGGCTCGACCCCGAGAAGGAGCGACGCCAGGCCGAGGCCCAGAACCAGCTCGTGGTCAGCGACGAGACCGACGCGAACGGCCTGTTCACCATCTCCGACGAGCTCGCCGCGAAGAACATCGAGCTCCTGGCCCTGGCCGGGCACGAGGTCGACCAGGACGCCTTCTTCGACCCGACCCTGCTGCAGGAGGTCTACGAGGAGAACCCCGACCTCCTCCCCGCCTGACCCCACCCACGCACTGCCCCGCCAGCACCGCCACCCCTGATCCGGCACCCCGAAAGGGCACCAGAATGACCGCGCAGAGCACGCCCCGCCCCACCCCCGAGTCGCCCCGGGCCGGCGCCACCGGCATCGACCTCCAGGGCCTGAGCAAGACCTACACCTCCGGCCGGAAGCCCGTCACCGCCTTCACCGACACCGACCTCGCCGCCGACCGCGGCGCGTTCCTGTCGCTGCTGGGCCCGTCGGGTCGCGGCAAGTCCACGATCCTGCGGATCCTCGCCGGGCTCGAGACCCCCACCGCCGGCACCGCCCTCGTGGACGGGATGAGTCCCGCCGAGCCGCGGGCCAGCTCCCGCCTCGGCATCGCCTTCCAGGACTCGGCCCTGCTGCCCTGGCGCACCGTGCGCGGCAACATCCGTCTCGCGCTCGAGGTCGCCGGGAAGCTCGAGAACGAGCCCTACATCGACGACCTCCTGGACCTCGTGGGCCTGCGCGCCTTCGAGAACGCCAAGCCCGGCCAGCTCTCCGGCGGCATGCGCCAGCGCGTGTCCATCGCCCGCGCCCTCGTGGTCAAGCCCGAGGTGCCGCTGCTGGACGAGCCCTTCGGGGCGCTGGACGACATGACCCGTCAGCGCCTGAACCTCGAGCCGCTGCGCATCTGGACCGAGAAGCCCGCCACCACCCTCATGGTCACCCACGGCATCTCCGAGGCCGTGTTCCTCTCCGACCAGGTCGCCGTGATGAGCGCACGGCCCGGCCGGATCGTCGAGGTGTTCGACGTGGACCTGCCCCGCCCCCGCACCCCCGAGATGATGCGCACCCCCGAGTTCCACGCCCTGTGCGACCACGCCTCCGAGGTCCTCTTCGGCACCCCGACCGCCGCACTCCCCGAGAGCGCCTGAGACGGGACGGAGACGCACCCCATGACCACCTCGACCGCCGCCGCGGAGAAGATCCCCGCCCCCGTCGCCGCGCCCCGTCGGCCGCGCAAGCCCCTGCCCCGCTGGGCGCTCGGCGCGCTCGGCACGCTCGGCGTCATCGCCGTGTGGTGGCCGCTCGCCGCGACCGTCCTGTCCGGGGCGGGCGCCGCCCAGGGCGGCGCGATCCCCACCCCCGGCGCCATCGTCGCCCAGTTCGCGGCCGACGGATGGAGCTACTACTCCCGCAACGCGTCCGTCACCCTCGCCGAGGCGGGACTCGGCTACCTGGCCGGGAACGCGCTCGCGCCGCTGCTCGCCGGGGTGGTGATGGTGGTGCCCGCGCTCGAGCGGATCATCACCCAGCTCGGCGTGATCAGCTACTGCCTGCCGCTGGTCGCGATCGGCCCGATCATCTTCATCGTCCTCGGCCCGCCCACCTCCGGCGCCCCCTCCGGCACCGCCGTGGTCCTCGCCGCCCTGTCGGTGTTCTTCACGACCCTGGTCGGCTCCATCCTGGGCCTCCGCAGTGCCGACAAGGCCGCGCTGGACGTCATCACCGTGTACGGCGGCACCCGCCTCACCCAGTCGCGCAAGGTCCAGATCATCTCCGCCCTGCCCAGCGTCCTGAACTCCCTGAAGATCGCCGCGCCCGGCGCGCTGCTCGGCGCGGTGCTCGGCGAGTACGTCGGCGGCGTGGACCGCGGGCTCGGACCCGCGATGGTCAACGCCCAGCAGTCCCTCGAGATCGAGCGCGTGTGGGGCGTGGCCATCGTGTGCGGGCTCCTCGCCGGCGGCGCCTTCGCCGTCCTCGCGCTCATCGCCCGCTTCGCCACCCCCTGGTCCGCCGGCACCGAAGGAGGCAGGTCCTGATGACCCACGCCCTGAAGTCCCTCTCCCGCTCCACCCTCGGCGTGGCGATCTCCCTCGCCGTGGTCCTCGCGATCTGGGCCGGCGGCCTGCGGATCCTGGACGTCTCCAGTTTCATCGGCAAGGGCCCGCTGGACGTGTTCGGCTACCTCGCGCTGGACGAGGACGCCGCCGCCCACCGCGCCGCCGTCGCGGACAACCTCACCATCACCCTCGCCGATGCGGCGATCGGCTTCGTCGCCGGGCTCGCCCTCGCGCTCGTCGTCGCCGCGGCGTTCACCCTGATCCGCGGCGTGGAGGACGCGCTGGCGCTGCCCCTCGCGATGCTCGCTGCGCTCCGTGCCGCTGGTCGCCATGGCCCCGATCCTCATCCTCATCTTCGGCCGCGGCACCGCCACCGTCGCCGCGATGGGCGGGATCGTGGTGCTGTTCCCGGCACTGGTCACCATCGTGCTCGGGCGCGCTCCGCGTCCCCGGCGATGGTGGACGTGGTCTCCGTGTTCGGCGGCTCCAAGGTCGCCGCGTTCCGCAAGGTCGCCCTGCCCGCCTCGCTGCCCGCCTTCTTCACCGCGCCGCGCATCTCCATCCCGGGCGCGCTCACCGGGGCGCCGCTGGCCGAATGGCTCGCCACCGGTCAGGGCATCGGCTACCAGATCGTCTCGGACGTCTCCCGCGCCCGCTACGAGAGCGTGTGGGCGTCGGTCGTGGTCGTCACCGCCGCGTCCCTGCTCCTCTACGGCATCGTCTCCGTGCTCGAGCGGCTCGTCGCCGCGCCGCATGGGCCAGACGGTCTGAGCCCGTGGACCTCTCGACCGTCGAGGAGGTGCTCGCCACCGCCGACCCCGACGACTTCCGGGCCGGGGACGCCTGGCTCGGCGGCGGCACGGTCCTGTTCTCGTACGGCAGCGACCGCCTGCGCCGCCTGCTCGATCTGCGCTCGGCCGGCTGGGAGCCGTGGGAGCTGTGGGAGAGCGGTCTCGAGATCGCCTCGACCTGCACCATCGCCCAGCTCTACGCCCTCCCCGGCAGCGAGGCGCCCTACGGCGTGCTCCGCCCCGGCACGGCCCGGCAGGCGCGGGCAGGCGGGTTCCCGAGCGTCGAGGAGTGGCCCGCGACCGCGCTCATCCGCCCGTGCTGCGACGCGTTCGTCGCCTCCTTCAAGATCTGGAACACCTCCACCGTCGGCGGCAATGTCGCCACCGCCCTCCCCGCCGGGCCCATGACCTCCCTGCTCGCGGGCCTGGACGCCGATGCGGCTGCTGTGGGCGCCGGGCGGCGGGAAGCGTCGCGTCCCGGTCGCGCGGCTCGTGCTCGGCGACGGCCGCACCGTGCTCGGTCGCGGGGAGCTGATCCGCTCCTTCCTCATCCCGCGCGCGTCGCTGGAGTCCCGGGCGGCGTTCCGGCGGCTGTCCCTGTCGAACCTGGGCCGCTCCGGTGCACTGCTCATCGGTCGGGACCTGGGCGATGGGCGCCTGCGCCTGACGATCACCGCCGCGACCGTGCGGCCCGTGCGGCTCGAGGTGCCGCTCGGCGCCGGGGACGCGGAGGTGGCTCGGCGGGTGGAGGCGGCGCCGCCGGCCCGGCTCGTCCACGACGACATCCACGGCCTGCCCGAGTGGCGGCGCGACATGTCCGTACTGCTCGCCCAGGAGATCGTCGCCGAGCTCAGCACCCCTCCCGCCCCGGTGCGGGAGGCGGTGCATCCGCTCGAGGGCGCGGGCGGGCACCTGCGCTGAGCGGGTCTGCGCCCGAGGCACCTCGATACGCATCGTCCCGCGCCGCCCCGGCCCCGCACGACCCCGTCGGCCGACCCCCGATGACCCGACCCCCAGTAGACCCGTCATGCCCCACGCCCCGTGCGACACCCTGATCCACTCCGCGCACCTGGTCGTGGACCGCGGGCTCGAGTCGCCCGGCGGCTGGATCGCGCTCACCGGCGGGCGGGTCGCCGCCGTCGGCGCGGCCGATGAGCCGACGCCCGAGGCGGCCGAGCGGATCGACGCCGGCGGGCGCCTGGTCACCCCGGGACTCATCAACACCCACCACCACATGTACCAGAACCTCACCCGCGCCTACGCCCCGGCGATCAACGGGTCCCTGTTCGACTGGCTGACCGCGCTGTACCCGGTGTGGGCGCGGCTGGACGTCGACGACATCGAGATCTCCACCTACGTCGCGATGATCGAGTCGCTGATGGGCGGTCGCACCACCAGCTCCGACCACCTCTACGTCCACCCCCGACCGGGCTTCGTCGATGCGCAGGTGCGCGCCGCCCGCGAGGTGGGGATGCGGTTCGTCGCCACCCGCGGATCCATGACCCGCTCCGTCGAGGACGGGGGCCTGCCCCCGGCGTCCGTCGTCCAGGACCACGACGCGATCATGGCCGACGCCGAAGCGGTCATCGCCGCCCACCACGACCCGAGTCCCGGTGCGATGGTCCGGATCGCGCTCGCGCCCTGCTCCCCGTTCTCCGTGTCCGAGCGGATCATGGTCTCCTCCGCCGAGCTGTCCGCGCGCACCGGCGTGCGCCTGCACACCCACCTCGCCGAGGACCACGACGAGGACGACTACTGCGCCGAGGTGTACGGTCGCCGCCCCGTCGAGTACCTCGAGCGGGTGGGCTGGGCGGGGGAGCGCACCTGGCTCGCCCACTTCATCTACCCGAGCGAGGACGAGGTCGCGCGGCTCGGCCGCGCGGGCGTCTCCGCCACCCAGTGCCCGAGCTCCAACATGATGATCGGCCACGGCACGATGGACGCCCCGCGCTGGAAGGAGCTCGGGATGACAGTGGGGCTCGGCTGCGACGGCTCCGCCTCCACCGACAGCGCGTCGCTGTGGATGGAGACCCGCAACGCCCTCCTGCTGGGCCGGCTCCGCAACGGCCCCGCCTCGATGCAGGCCCGCGACGCGCTGGATCTTGCGACCCGGGGGAGCGCTCAGTGCCTCGGCTGGGAGGACGAGATCGGGCACCTGCGCCCCGGCGCCTGCGCCGACCTCGTGGTGTGGGAGACCCACCCCGTCGCGCTCGCCGGCGCGCTCACCGACCCCGTCGAGGGCTGGTCGCGCACCGGCCCCGCCCGCGCCTGGCACACGCTCGTGGCCGGAGAGGTGCTGGTGAGGGACGGGGAGCCGGTCGCGCCCGCGCTCGGCGAGATGTCGCGCGCGCACCGGCGGTCCGCCGAGCGGCCGCAGGCGGCGGCGCTGGGGTGAGGGGCGGCCGACGGGCGTACGCGCACGCGCTCGCCATGCCGCGCTGAGCTGCGCAGATGTCGATCTGCTCCTCCCGTCGGCCGCTCTGGCGGCGGGCGATGGCGGCTTTGAGCTGAGCGTGAAGATCTGGAGAGGAAGTGGGTCGATAGGGGCATCTTCACCCCTGCACCAGCTCCCGCCCCGCCGCCACCAGCACCGCCTCCGTCAGCCCCTCGAGCGGCGTCGAGGGCGTCCTCGCCACCTGCCAGTACAGCGCCGAGGTGACAGGCTCGCCGCCGAGCGCGACCAGATCCCCGCTCGCCAGCGGCGGCTCGGCCTGCATGGTCAGCAACATCCCCCAGCCGAGCCCGGCGACGACCGCATCGGCGAGCTCATGGGTGGAGGGGACGAGATGGCGCGGGGCGAGTGCGGGATCCATTCCCTGTCGGCGCGACCAGGCGGACTGGAGGTCGTCGTGCGCGTCGTAGTCGATCCGCGGGGCGCGGGCGAGCACATCGGCATCGACCTCTTCCGCCCGTCCGGCCCAGCGCTCCCGCCATGCGGGGGAGGCGACCGCGACGTAGACGATCACGCCCAGCGGCACGGAGCGGAACCCCGGCGGCGCCGTCGGCGACGAGGTCACGGCGGCGAGGGCGGCGCCGGTGGTGAGCAACCGTGCGGTCTCATCCTGGTCCTCGCGCTGCGCAGCTCCAGCTGGGCGTCGTGCGAGCGGGCGAAGTCGGCCAGGGCTGGCAGGAACCACGTGGCCAGCGAATCGGAGTTCACGGCGATGCCGAGGCGCGGCGCTCGCCCTGCGCGTCGAGCCCGAGCGCGGCGCTTGCCTCCTGCTCGAGCAGGGACTGCCCGCGCGCGAAGCGCACCACCACCTCGCCGGGCGCGGTGAGCCGCACCGGCTTCGCCCGCACCAGGAGCCGCTGGCCCAGCTGCTGCTCGAGCGGCTTCAGCCGCTGGCTCACGGCCGAGGGGGTCATGTGCAGGTGCCGTGCCGCGGCCTCGAGGGTGCCCTGCTCGGCGACGATCCGGAGCGTCTCGGCGAGGGAGGGGTCGATGCGCATCCTCGGATGTTAGATGAAGTCGTGCTTCAGGCAGTGAAGGAATCCTCGCTGGTGCTTCACTCCCGCTGTGCCTACCGTCGAGCAGGTGACCATCGCACTGCACGGCCTCCTCGCCGGCCTCACCCTCATCATCGCCATCGGCTCCCAGAACGTGTTCGTGCGCGTCAGGGGATCCGCCGCGAGCACGTGGGCGCGGTGGTCGCCGTGTGCATCGCCTCCGATGTCGTGCTGATCAGCGCGGGCGCCGGCGGGCTCGGCGCGCTGGTGCGGGCGATGCCCGAGGTGGTGGAGGTCGCGCGCTGGGCCGGGGTCGCTTTCCTGCTCGGCTATGCGGCGCTCGCCGCCCGTCGGCGCCGCGCGGCGGGGAGGCGCTCACGGCCGACGGGACCGCGCGGCCGGCTCGCCCCCGCGGCACCGGCCGCGCCGCTGCGGTGACCACGGCGCTGGCGCTGACCTGGCTGAACCCCCACGTCTACCTCGACACCGTCTCGCTGCTGGGCTCGATCGCCTCCACCCACGGCGCGCAGGCCTGGCGGTTCGTGCTCGGCGCGCGCGCTCGGCGAGACGCTGTGGTTCACGGCGCTCGGGTTCGGGGCGCGGTATCTGGGGCGATTCCTCTCCAGCCCGCGCTCCTGGCAGGTGCTGGACGGGGTCGTCGCGGTGACGATGGTGGCCGTCGCGGGAATGCTCGCCGTGGGGTGAGGGAGAGCGAGGCGCCATGAATACCGCGGCGACCCAGCTGAACCCACGTGCCGAGGCGGACGGAGGCGGCCGTGCGGGCACAGCGCCTCCCGCACCTCATTAGGCTCGGTCCCACCATCTCCCCGAGAGTCGGGCGCCCTCGTCGCCCCGGACAGGGGGCACCTCATGACCCTCGACCACCTGCTCGCCCCCGACGCCCGCCTCGAGAAGGTCGCGAGCGGCTTCACCTGGGTCGAGGGAACCGCCTGGATCCCCGTCCGCGGCGTCGTCGCGCTTCAGCGACATCCCCGGCAATCGGGTGGTGGAGTTCTCCGAGGCCGACAGCAGAACAGCCGTGTTCAGCGACGACGCCGAGTTCACCAACGGCCGTACCCTCGCCCGCGACGGCTCCGTCATCGAGTGCTCCCACGGCCGGCGCGCCGTGCAGATCGATCGCTCCGCCTCCGAGCCCGGCGCCGACTACGCCCCCCAGATCCTCGTGGACCGCCTCGATCCTGCGGACGGGTCGCTGACCCCGGTCGTGATCGACGTGGAGGCGTCCAACGGCCTCGCCTTCTCCCCGGACGAGGGAGTCCTGTACGTCTCGGACTCCTCCCTCTCCCCGGCCGAGGCGGACCCGCCCGCTGGGCGACCGCGCGGCCACTCGATCCACGCCTACGACGTGATCGCGGGGCGCCATGCGAAGAACGGCCGGGAGCTGGTCGAGGTGAGCCCGGGACTGCCCGACGGCTTCCGCGTGGACGCCGAGGGGAACCTCTGGTCGTCCTCCCTCTCCGGGATCTGGTCGTCCTCCCTCTCCGGGATCCAGGTGTTCACCCCCTCCGGTGAGAAGCTCGGCGAGAACCCCGTGCCGGAGAAGGTCACGAACTGCGCCTTCGGCGGTGCCGACGGTACGACTCTGTACATCTGTGCGAGCACCGGCATCTACCGGATCCGCACCCGGGCCAGGGACGCCGTCGCGGATCGTCGGGCGGGATCGTCCGGGCGGCCCTGACCTACTGGTCCGTCCTCTCGGCCGTCCTGCGGAACCGCCCCGCGTCTGGGCGCCGGTGAACTAGTGTGCGAGCACGGACCCGACGAAGGGAGCGCGTGATGAGACGGCCGCCGCCGTTCCTGGACAAGGCCGCGCCCGAGGCCTGGGACCTGCTCGGCGAGGTGCGCAGTGCCGTCGCGGAGCAGAACGAGGCCGCCGGGATCGCGACGACGACACTCGAGCTCATGTACCTGCGCATCTCCCAGCTCAACGGTCGCGCCTTCTGCGTGGACCTCCACCACCGCCGCGCCGTGCGCGCCGGCGCGCCGGACGACCAGGTCGCGCAGGCTGCCCGTCTGGCGCGACTCGCCCAGCTTCGATGCCGTCGAGCGCGCCGCGCTGCTGCTGGGCGAGACGGTCGCGACACTGCCCGAGCCGATGGTCCGCGACCGCGACCTCATGGTCGCCCGCGACGTGCTCGGAGAGCAGGCCTTCGCAGCGCTGGAGTGGTCCGCGGTGCTGATGACCACGTACAACCGTCTGTCCGTGCTCTCCCACCACCCCGTGCCCGGCGCCCGCTGACCGCCGCGCCCTCCTCAGGAAGGACCCCCGATGACCGACGACACCACCCCCGCAGAGACCGTCGACCCGGCCGACGAGACCGTCGAGGTGCGCGAGAACCCCGGGAGGAACCGCTTTGACATCCTCGTCGGCGGCCGCCAGGCCGGCTTCTCGATGTTCACCACCCCGGCGGAGAACCCCGATGACCAGCGGATCTTCTACCACACCGTCATCGACGACGCCTTCGGCGGGCGGGGACTGGCCGGCGTGCTCACCCGCGGCGCGCTCGCCGCGAGCGTCGAGCAGGGCAAGCGGATCGTGCCCGTCTGCCCGTACGTCGCGCGCTGGGTCCGCGGCCACGACGACTTCGCGGACTCCGTGGACCGGGTGAAGTCCGTGCACCTCGAGGCCGTGCGCGCCGTGAACACCGAGGCCGACGGCACGGCATCATGAGCTGAGCGACCGTCCGCGCCTCTCACCGCCCGAGAACGCCGCTGTCGTCACGCCCGTCCCGCATGCGACGCTCGGAGATGACTACGCTGATGAAGGGCTCGCGACGGCCCCGGGCACCGCAGCGTGCTCGCAGCACCCGAGGCGAAGGAGCGACCGGAAATGCGCACACCGAGAAACCAGCGATCGGCCGAGGCCGTCGAGGCCTTCACCCGGATCATGGGGCGCAAGCACGTGCTCACCTCGGCGCGTGCCACCGCGCCGTTCACCACGGGCGACCGCTTCGGCGCCGGTGAGGTGCTCGCCGTCTCGCGGCCCGGCTCGCTGGTGGACATGTGGCGGGCACTGCAGGTGTGCGTGGACCACGATCTGATCGTCATCACGCAGGCCGCGAACACGGGGCTCACCGGCGGCTCCGGCCCCGGCGACCAGGACTACGACCGCGACATCGTCATCCTCTCCACGCCGCGGATCGACGGGATCCACCTCATCAACGATGCCCGCGAGGCGATCAGCCTGGCCGGCGCCACCCTGTTCTCGCTCGAGGAGAAGCTCGCCGCGCACGGCCGCGAGCCTCACTCGGTGATCGGCTCGAGCTCCATCGGCGCGACCGTCGTCGGCGGCATCGCGAACAACTCCGGCGGCTCCCAGATGCGCAAGGGCCCCGCCTACACGGAGCAGGCGATCTTCGCCCGCGTCGATGAGGACGGCCGGATTCACCTGGTGAACCACCTCGGGATCGATCTCGGGACCGATCCCACGCACATCCTCGACCGGCTCGAGCGCGGGGACTGGGACGCCGCCGACGTCACCCCGCCGCCGCCCGACTCCACCGGCACCGACTACGCGGACCACGTGCGACAGCTGGCCGACACCCCGGCCCGCTTCAACGCCGACCCGACCTTCCTCCACGAGGCCTCCGGCGGCGCCGGCAAGATCATGGTGTTCGCCGTGCGCACCCGCACCTTCCCGCTCGAGAAGGACAAGGCCACCTTCTACATCGGCACCGACCGCCCTGCCGATCTCGAGGCGCCGCGCCGCCGCATCCTCGCCGCCGACGGCCCGCCGCCGATCTCGGGCGAGTACATGAGCGCGCATGCCTTCGACCTCGCGACCGAGTACGGCAAGGACACCTACGTCTCGCTCAAGCACGCCGGCTCCCGCACGCTGGTGCGCATGTTCGCGCTGAAGGGCTGGGCCAACGGGGTGTTCGCGAAGTCGCCCGGCTTCGGGCCCTCCACCGCCGATGCGATCTCCCAGAAGCTCTTCTCCCTGGTGCCGGAGAAGATCCCGTCCCGGCTCACCGACTACCGCGACCGCTTCGACCATCACCTGCTGCTGGTGGTCAGCGGCGGCGAGCGCGCGGCGACCGCCCAGTCGCTCCGCGAGTTCTTCGCCGGCCCCGAGCACGAGGGCGACTTCTTCGAGTGCGACGCCGACGAGGCCCAGAGCGCGACCCTGATCCGCTTCGGCGTCGCCAGCGCCGCGAGCCGCTACTACGTCATGCACCGTGCCGAGGCCTCGGCGATGGTCACCTTCGATGTGGCCCTGCGCCGGGACGACGAGGACTGGCTGGAGCGCCTGCCCGAGGAGATCGCGGACCAACTGCTCGAGAGCGCCTACTTCGGCCATTTCTTCTGCCACGTCCTCCACCAGGACCACGTGGCGAAGAAGGGCGTGGACCCGGTCGCGTTGAAGAAGCGGATGACGCAGGCTGCTGGTGGACCGCGGGGCTGCGGTCCCCGCCGAGCACAATTACGGCCGGATCTACCCGGCCCCCGAGCGCCTGGTCGCCCACTACCGTGAGCTCGACCCGCTGAACATGTTCAACGCCGGGGTGGGGGAGACGTCGGCGAAGAAGGGGTGGGGGTGAGCGGCGCGGCCGGACCGGCCGCGGCCCTCCCTCCTCTCATCGAGCGGCGATCTCCTCGAGCTGAGCAACCCACGCGTCGACGCGCTGAGGGTCGGCCCAGCTGATCTCGACCGAGTTGCGGGCAAGCCGCACGACCTCCTCGCGGCTGAGCTCCTGGGCGATGGCCAGCGCCTCGAGGTTGTCGCCCACGTACCCGCCGAAGTAAGCGGGATCGTCCGAGGCGACCGAGACCTTCAGCCCCTGACGCAGGAGGTCGGTGATCTCCTGACCCTTCATCTGCTCGGTGACGAAGGAGTTCGACAGCGGGCAGCGAGGTGAACCCGATCCCGCGCTCCTTCGCCTCGGCGACCAGGGAGCCGTCCTCGAGGATGTTCGTCCCGTGATCGATGCGCTCCACGCCGATCCTGTGCGAAGACCGTGGCGATGTTCGCGATCGACTGCTCCTGGTCGATGTCGCAGTGCATGGTCAGGCGGTAGCCGGCCTGCTTCGCGGCGTCGAAGACCGCGGCGAACTTCTCAGGCGGATTGCCGCGCTCGTCGGAGTCCAGCCCCACCCCGAGGATCCGGTCTCGATAGGGCAGCGAGGCCGCGAGCGTCTCCTCGGCCGACTCGACGCTGTGATCACGCAGGAAGCACATGATCAGCGCGGCCTCCACGCCGAGGCCCCGTGCCTCCTGCACAGCCGACCAGAGCCCGTCGACCACGGCGGCGAAGGGCACGCCGCGGCTGGTGTGGACCTGCGGGTCGAAGAAGATCTCCGCGCGCACCACTCCGTCGGCGGCGGCGCGTTCGAAGTACGCCATGGCCAGGTCATGGAAGTCCTGCTCGGTGACCAGCACCTCCATGGCGGGGTAGTAGACGGCGAGGAAGCTGGTGAGATCGGTGAAGTCGTACGTCGCACGCACCTGCTCCACCGTGCTCTGCCCGATGTCCACACCGTTGCGGCGGGCCAGCTCGAGCTTCAGCTCAGGCTCGAGGGTGCCCTCGATGTGCAGGTGGAGCTCCGCCTTCGGCAGGGAATCGATGAACGGGCGATCGTAGCTGGGCATGACGGGGTGGTCTCCTCGAGGTCACAGGGCAGGACTCGGCCAGGATAGGAGGCTCGCTGCACTTCAGTGCGGTGCGATCACGGCAGTGCGGGGTCTATCCGTCGATCGGTCAGGTCAGTCCCCGGACGTCTGCATCGCCGAGCCGAGGGGCGCGAGTCCGTGATGCGCCACTCACCCGTCCGACCGCGAGAACCGGTTGGTCATCCCCTCGCTCGCCGTGAACAGCACCTGGCCGAGCGGCGCCTCGGTCGCCTCGCGCACCTGCTCGGCGACCTCGGTGTTCGCCGCGGCGAGCGGCGCGGGCACGTCCTCCTCGGCACCGGCCTCGGCGGCCTTCCCGTCGGCCGCGCGGACGGCGGCGCGGCCGAGCGCCTGGGTGCGCTGCTGGTAGCGCTCGATCAGCGGGATCACCTGGTGGAAGTGCGGATCGGCCAGCGCTGCGATCATCCGCGAGGTCCAGTAGAAGCTGTCGGTGGAGACGGTCTCGCCGGTGGTCGAGAGATAGGCGGGAGCCTCCTCGACGTTCGTGAACATCGGGATCAGCGCCGTGAACGGCAGCGAGGCGTAGGCGATCCACTGCACCGAGCGGTGCGAAGCGGGCAGGTCGCCGCGGACCTGCAGGATCGCCAGCGCGTTGTGGCGGTTGATGCCGATGGGGCGGAAGGCGCGCCGCTCCGCGTCGGTGCCGCGCGAGGAGTAGGGATCGAAGACGGTGCCCTGGTAGTGGGAGGAGAGCACGTCCTTGACGTCCTCGACGGTGAGCGACCGCTCCGGGCGGCGGCTCCAGGGGAGGTCGTCGGCGTCGGGGCTCGCGCCAGGGCGGCCCGCGTCCCAGTCCTCGGCGCGGGGACTGAGGGTGCGCCGCATGTACCAGGCGCGGGGCGTGTTGTAGAGGTGGTCGTGCTCGGTGTGGGAGCCGAAGGCCTCGCGCGGGTTGAACGCCGTGTCGCCGCCGGTGGAGCCGCTGCGAAGGGTGAGGTCGAGGTGGTGCTCCCGCAGGAAGACGCGCAGATCGGGGCTCGCGAGATGGTCACGGCCCGGGCCCTCGGCGTCCTCGAGGTCGAAGGAGTCGATGCCCAGCTGGTTCGGCATCGTCACGTAGTGGTCCTCGGGCACGCGCCGCGCGATCCAGTGGTGCCCGCCGACGGTCTCCAGCCACCAGATGTCCTCGGCGTCGCTGAACGCGATCCCGTTCATCTCGTAGGTGCCGTGCTTCTCGAGGAGAGCGCCGAGCCGCGCGCACGCCCTCGCGGGCCGAGCGGATGTACGGCGACGACGAGCGTCACGAAGTCCTCCTCGCCGAAGCCGCCCGGCGTCTCCCCGTCCCGCTCGACCAGCGGATCCGCGGCCAGCACGCGCGGGTTCGAGGTGATCGTCTCGGTCGCGCTCATCGCGACGTCCGCCGCGTTGATCCCGGCGCGACCCCAGATCCCCTCGTCGGGCAGGGCGTTCGGGATCGCGGTGTAGCGCAGCGGGTTCTCGGGCGCTCGATCGTGCGCCCGCCGAGCACGGAGGTGTAGGTGCGCGGCTGGTCCTCGGGCAAGACCACCACGGCCCGCTTCGGGTCGAAGGCGCCGGCCGAGGAGTCCTCGGTGCGGGCGACGAGCGGGGAGCCGTCGGCGCTCGCACTGCGGCCGACGAGAAGGGTGGTGCAGGGCATGGGCGGGTGACTCCTGGGGTGCGGGGGACGGTGTGCGCTCTCCACCGTAGACCTGCTCCCGGCATAGGGTGGCCCGCACCATGGTGCCGCGTCCGGCGGCGCCGATCCGTCGTGGGGGAGCGGAGCAGTGATGAGACGACGACGCAAGCGACGTGCGCGATTCTCCAAGAGCGAGGGGGCGTCACTTTTCCTGGAGCTGTTCGACCTCATCGCCGGCGTGGCGCGGCTCCTGGGGCGGATCCCGGCGCTGATCCTTCACCTGTTCAACTGAACGCGCAGAACCTCGAGGCAGAGCACAGGACAAGTTCGCCGCTCAGGCGTCGCCCTCCGTCAGGCTCGCCGTCGGCGACCAGTCCGCGCCGAGCAGCCTGCGCCACGTCGGTGAGCCCCTCGGTGTCCCCGCCGACGGTGTCCGAGGCGGCGGCGATCCGCTCCACCATCACCTTGGAGACCTGCTCCTCGACCGTGCCCTCGGCGTAGGCGATGTGCCAGGGAGAGACCTGGTGGTCGCGGTGGGTGCGGCCCGTGACCTGCCGGCCCGCGATGCCGGAGAAGCGGGCCTGATGGAAGATCCCGACCCGCGGCTCCGTGGACGCCTGCTTCCCGCCGGGGAGGGTCTCGCCGGCGTGGAGGCTGATCGAGGCGACGGTGGTGAACACGCACACCGGCGCCTCCCCGGTCTGGAAGCGCGACCGCTCGGCCTCGACGTCGAAGCGGTCCCGGCCGAAGATCGTCGCGACCTCGATCCCCGCGTCCCGCAGGCGCTCCGTGATCGGATCGGCGGCGGTGGTCACGAACTCGACCGAGCAGGCCACCTGCCGCTCCGCCTCGACCTGCTGCGCGATCCACTGCACCGTCGAGTCGACGCGGAGCGACCCCGCCTTCTGCCGGAAGCGCAGCAGCGCCGCCCGACCCTTCGCGGTGTTGCGTCCGCGGCGGGCGAGGTCCATCTCGCGGCAGAACTCGCCCCACTCCGCCTCGTACGCCTCGCGCTCGGCCGGGGTCAGCGCCACCGGCATCCCGGAGATCGGCACCGGCCCCCACGGTGCGGCACGGTGCGAGCATCGCGGCAGGCTCGTCGTCCGTCAGCCAGTGCGCACCCGCGCGAGATCCTCCGCCCGACGAGCAGGATCCGTCGTCCAGGTCGCGCCGTAGCGGCCCTTCTCCAGGCCGACCCCGTGCCGCTCCAGCGCGGAGGTGAAAGTGTTCGCGGGCTCCTTGGCCGAGGCCCAGGCGGTCATCGGCTCCCCGTGCGACTGCGCGTAGGCGGGGGCCAGGTACGGCGACTCGAGCGGGGTGTGTCCGGGCGTCGCCGTCGTCGCGATGACGAAGGGCGCCGCGTCGTGCGAGCGGGTGTGCCCGGAGATCCGCGACCAGAGCGTCCACCGCTTCGTGGTGGTGCGGCGCAGGGCATGCGCCTCGTCGGCGATGATCACGTCCCAGTCGTGGCCTGCGACCTTCTCCAGCCGGTCCCAGGTGATCACCACCCACTCCAGGCCGCTGTCCCCGAGCGCCGTGATCGTGCGGCACCAGTTCCCGATCGTGATCGCCGCCGGCCGGTCCGCGACCACCAGCACCCGCTCCGCACCGCGCAGATCGCCGACGGCGGACGCGCCGAGCACGGCGGAGATCGTCTTGCCGACGCCCGGCTCGTCGGCCAGCAGGAACATCCGCCCGCCCGCCTCCGCACGGGCCGCGATCGCGTCGGCCGCCTCGTACTGGTTCTGCCGCGGCTCGAAGCCGTCGGTCGGCGCCGGGAGCTCGGCGGGGGAGCCGGGGTTGTGGAGGTTCTCCAAGAAGCGGCCCAGCGTGTGCGGGCCGGGGGAGTAGGGAGCCAGATGCGCAGGCAGGATCCGGCCCACGTGCACGTGCATCTTCACGGCCGGATGCCAGGAAGCGCCGTCGACCTGTGTGCCGTAGGGGACGTCGAGGATCCACAGCCGCTCGCCCGGGCCGACGAAGGGGAGCTCGCGCGGAGCGTGGCGGGAGGTGCTCGATGAGCGACGACGTGAGGACCTGCGGCGGCGGGTGGAAGGGGAGCGGCGGGAGGTGGGCACCGCTCGAGGTTAGCGGGGCGCGGCGGCGGGTGCCCCGGCGCTCGGCGTGCTCGGGGACGCCTCGACGGCGATCCGCGCTACCGAGCGGTTCCTGCAGGACGCGCAGGTGGTGGCGTTCCCATGGCACTAGGCAGATGCCGGTGAGAAAGTGGGTGTCCGCACGACCCCATCTCAGGAGGTTCGGACATGAGCAAGCACCCCGCTGTACCACCCCGATGACGACGAGACGAATCCCCACCCGGAGGACCAGGGCATCTCCCCCAGGGTGGCCCGGAGGATCCCGCCGACGCGGGAGTCTCGCGCTCCTCCCAGGACGCCGGCTCCTCGGACACCGATCTCGATGAGCTGAACGACGAGGGCGTCGGCGGCACCGTCGGCTCGAAGGACACCTTCGAGCCGGAGGAGTCCGACGCCTCCCGCCATGCCGGAAGGGGCGACTCGCCGCAGGCATGAGGCCCGCCCGCTGTGAGCGACGATGATCGCTCACAGCGGTGCGTCCGAGGACGGCTTCCGGGTCACCGGGCGGGGCTCGCCCCTGCCACCACGAGATCGACGAGCCGGCGCGGCGCCTCATCGATGTGCTCGCCGTCGATCCGTCTCTGCCGGGAGCGGTTGAGCTCGGCCAGCACCCCGGCGACGATGAGCCGGGCGCCGGCCGCCGCGGCCGCACCGGGCGCCTCTCCGGCAGTGCCGGTCGCACCGTCCCGCGCCGCTCCGATCGCACCGGAAGCGTCGGCCCGGCCGTCCTGCAGGCGCGCGGCGATCTGCTCTTCGAGGCGATCGACGTGGTCGAGGACCCGCCGGCGATGCGGCATGTCCGCACCGAAGAGGATCTCGCGGGCGACCCACGTCGCAAGCTCGGGCCAGCGCCGCATCGCGGTGACGAGCGGCGAGATCAGCTCCGCGATCCGGTCCGCGGTCTCCCCGCCCGCCGTCGCGGTGCCGGGCGCGGCGGGCGCGGCGAACGCAGAGAGCGACGGGGCGGTCGTCGCGTGCTCGTGAGCTCCCCAGAGCGCATCGACGACCATCATGAGCGACTCGACCTTCGTCGCCGCGTACTGGAAGACAGTGCCCTCGGCCACATCCGCCGCGCGCGCGACCTCGCTCATCGAGGTCCGCTCGAAACCGCGCTCCTCGAACAGCGCGCGCGCCGCGGCGAGGATGCGGGCGCGCTTCTCCGCCTTCGCCCGCTCGCGCCTGCCCAGCGCCGCCGAGGGCGCCAGCTCCTTGTCATCCCGAGTTTCCATGCGGCCATTGTAGTCGACTCAATTCTGAGTACACTCAATATTGAGGCCGGGTGATCGGCATCCGGCACGCGTCGGGAAGGATGGATCATGCGCGACACGGCAGGTAACTACGAGGCGTTCGCGCGTCCCCGCCCCGCACAGCACGCGCAGGAGACGAAGGCCTACATCGTCGGCGGCGGGCTGGCCGGGCTCGCGGCGGCCGTCTTCCTGATCCGCGACGCCGGGGTCCCCGGTGCCAATGTCACGATCCTCGAGAAGGACGACATCGCCGGTGGTGCGCTCGACGGCCTCGACGTTCCGGAGAAGGGCTTCGTCATCCGCGGCGGCCGGGAGCTGGAGAACCACATGGAGTGCCTGTGGGACATGATGCGCTCCATCCCCTCCCTTGAGCTCGAGGGCGCCTCCGTGCTCGACGAGTTCTACTGGCTCAACAAGGACGACCCCAACTACTCGCTGCGTCGGGCCACCGTGCGCCAGGGCGAGGACGCGGGCCACGAGGGCCGCTTCGACCTGCCGAAGCGGGCCCAGAAGGACCTGCTCAGGATCTTCCTCGCCGAGCGCGCGGAGATGGAGGGCAAGCGCATCGACGAGGTGATGGGCCGTGAGTTCCTCGACTCGCCGTTCTGGATGTACTGGCGGACGATGTTCGCCTTCGAGGAATGGCACTCCGCGCTCGAGTTCAAGCTCTATCTCCACAGGTTCGTCCACCACATCGGCGGACTGCCCGATTTCTCGGCGCTGAAGTTCACGAAGTACAACCAGTACGAGTCCTTCGTCCTGCCGCTCATGCACTACCTCACCGACCACGGCGTCGTCTTCCAGTCCGGCACCGAGGTCCTCGATGTGGACTTCGCCCACCGCAACGGCGAGATCCGCGCCGCCGCGATCCACTGCCGCCGCGACGGCGCCGAGGAGACCATCGAGCTCGGTGAGCACGACCTCGCGCTGATGACGATCGGCTCGCTGGTGGACAACTCCGATGAGGGCGACCACCACACGGCCGCCGTGCTCGACGAGGCCCCGGCCCCGGCCTGGGACCTGTGGAAGCGCATCGCGAAGAAGGACCCGTCGTTCGGTCGCCCGGAGGTCTTCTGCTCCTCGATCGAGGAGACGAAGTGGGAGTCGGCCACCGTCACCACGCTCGATCAGCGCATCCCGGCCTACATCGAGCGCATCGCCCAGCGCGATCCGTTCAGCGGCCGCGTGGTCACCGGCGGCATCGTCACCGCCGAGGACTCCTCCTGGCTCGCTGAGCTGGACGGTCAACCGCCAGCCGCACTTCAAGAAGCGACCGAAGGATCAGATCGTCGTCTGGGTCTACGGCCTGTTCGTCGACGTCGACGGCGACTACGTGAAGAAGCCCCTGTCGCAGTGCACCGGTGAGGAGATCACCCAGGAATGGCTCTACCACCTGGGAGTGCCCGTGGAGGAGATCCCTGAGCTCGCGGCGACCGGCGCCCGGTGCGTGCCGGTGATGATGCCCTACGTGACGAGCTTCTTCATGCCCCGCCGCGCTGGGGATCGGCCTCGGGTCGTCCCGGAGGGCGCCCAGAACTTCGCGTTCCTCGGGCAGTTCGCGGAGACCGGCCGCGACACGATCTTCACCACCGAGTACTCCGCGCGCACCGGCATGGAGGCCGTCTACGAGCTTCTCGACGTGGAGCGCGGCGTGCCGGAGACCTGGGGCTCCACGTACGACGTGCGCGACCTCCTCGAGGCCTCGGCGCGCATGCGCGACGGCAAGAAGGTGGAGATCCCCGGCCCGGCCGCGCCGCGCAGCTACCTGCGCGACAGGCTCGAGCACGGAGAGATCGGCCAGCTCCTCGAGGAGCACGGCCTGATCTGAGCCTCGCGCCCGCCGGCCGGGCGTGCCTCGGGCGGTCCCGGGGCGCGCCCGGATCGCTTGCGCGTGTGCTCGGGGAGGTGCCGAGCGCCTTGTTCCAGAGCTCTGCACCGCTGTTCTGGAGGGGCGCGGCTCGGCCTGCGCCGGTCGGCTCGTCGGTTTCCAGAGGTACCGCGTCCCCGGAACGGTAGAGCCCGCGAGCGTCGCGCCACGGACCACTCCCGAAGCACCGACGGTCGATCGACAGCCCCGGGCAGGTTGCCCAGGACTGTCGATCGGTGAGCCTTGTCAGCTCGACGGCCGGCTTGCCTCGCCGGCGACGCCTTTCACGACGGGCGAGCCCTCCCCCGACGCAGTGCGGGCGACGTCAGGGAGCCGAGGCTCACTCGAGCCTCCGCGCGGCGGCGGAGACCGTGTCCTCGGACTGGAAGGACGCGAGAACGGTCTCTTCGGTCGTCTCGAGGACAGAGGGGAGGCCGGGCACACGCATGTTGACGCGTCGTTCTCCCGCGGGCATGTTCCGCTCCATCTCGGCCAGGACGCTCTCCCCGTCCCAGACGAAGAGCTTCGTCGCTCCCTTCACCGGGGCATGGACCACTGCCGTGATGCGGTCCTTCTTCCTCTCCACCGACACGATCTCCAGATGGGGGCTGGTGGGGCTGTGGCCGCCGAGCGGCACACGGTCCCCGGCGCTCTGGATGATCGACAGCGGCGAGTCCACCGACCGAGCTGCGGTCGACGGAAGCACGGCGTCCTTCGGCTCGGAGCCCGCATCCTCCAGCCCTTCGAGAGAGACCTGCCCCCATCGCCAAGGGTCCGCGCGCACGCCGGCGAACGTGGACCAGCCGACCCGCACCTGCGCCGCCTGATTCTGGGTGTCGGAGTCGTTGATCAGGACGTTGAAACCCATGTGGCGAGGATCGATGGCGTCCGGGAGCACGTCGAAGGGGATCTTGACCTCGAGGTCGTAGCCCGAGTACTCCTCCTCGTTGTCCGCCATGGTCACGGCGACCTCCATGCCCGGTGCGGTCTCCTCGGCGACTCCCTGGTGATTGTCGCGGTCCCGACCTGCTCCGGGCGGTCCGGTCATCGAGCCCATCGAGGGCATGATCCCGGCGATGAACGTCTCCGCGGTGTTCGCAGCGTTCCCCCGCGGGTCCACGTAGATCTCCACGGAATCAGTGCGACGCTGACGCTTGTTGTCGTCGACGGGCAGGATGGTGCCCCTCACATCGTCGGTGACGGAGACGAAGACGTAGAGGTTCTCGTCGTCGAAGGTGAGCCAGCAGTCGCCGCTCACTGACTCCGTGGTCCTGCCTGCAGCGCTGACCGGGTCCCAGATCGTGTCGACGGGGATCGGCTCGCCGGCGACGAACTCGTAGCGTTCAGGGGCGACCTCCAGGTGGGCCCCCAGCGGCAGGCCCCCGTCGATCGGCAGGGTGGCGCCGCGCAGGGCGGCGCCGCCGCCGCTCGTCGGATCCACCAGAGGCGTTCGCGTGTGCAGCAGCGTCATCCACGTGCTCGCGATCTTCTCCGGATCTGACGGACTGCCCTCGCGCTCAGCCCACCCTGCGTCTCGTAGGTCCAGATAGCCTCATCCTTGACCGCAGACCACCGTTTGCCGTGAGCTTCGCTCGGAGTGCCGTCCCAGCGACCGAACACGAGGTCGCTCTCGACGGTCGGGACGTAGCCCTCGGCCACGCTGTCGGGACCGGTCGTGCCGGTGCCGTTCGCCCCGCTCCGCAGGATGCGCTGCGGTGTCCACGCAGCGAAGCCCTCCTCGAGATGCTCGGGGGACACGGACGGGTCGCCGGAGCAGAGATACGCCTCGAGGGCGTACCTCGCCGCCTGCTGGTGGTTGCCGTGGTTGCCCTCGACGGCCGAGGGATTCATGGTCACGATGATCTCCGGGCGGGTCGCGCGCACCACGCGCACGATGCGGCCGAGCAGCTCCTCCTCGCCCCACACCTCCCGAGAAAGGGGTGCGCTGGCGGTGTAGAAGAAATCGAGGGCGTCGAGATTGTAGATGTGCTCGATGCCTGCGAGTCCGACGGCATCTCGCTCCTCCGCCTCGCGGATGAGTCCCAGCGCGGGCCCCTCCTCGAGCCCGACGGCGTTTCCGCCGCCCTCACCGCGCGTCGCGGTGATGACGCCGGCCTTCATGTCGTGGAGCTCGCCCCACTGTCCGAGCGCCGCCGTGGACGGCGGCGCTCACCGTGCACGCGACCGTGCACCGGTCCCTGCCCCGCGGCGTGCAGTCCACCATCGCCTCGAGCGTGGGGGTGCTGGTCTCCTTCGCGATCGGGGCCCTCCTGGGCGTGAGCGTGTGGACGTTCGCGCTGGCACTGCTGGTGGGTCTGCTGGGCGCCCGGATTACCGGCCCTTCGCAGATGAGGGGGTAGCTGCGGAGTGTGGGGTGGGCGCGTCGGTGCCGGGATAGACGTCGAGGTCTCCCGATGATGGAAGTTCTGACGCTCGCCATCTGGAAGACCTCGACGTGCCTAACGCTACCTTCGCCGACCCCGATCTGACGACCTTCACGCGCTTGGAGGAGCTCGACCTCGTCGCTGTCGGTCAGTGGCTCACGACCGAGCGGGCGGTGCTCGAGTGTCGGCTCGCTGAGGAGGATCCGTGGTGCCGCGCCTGCGGAGCACGGGCGACCTCGCGCGGCACGATCACTCGTCGCCTTGCCCATGAACCTTTCGGCCACCGCCCCACGACGTCGCTGGTGCGGATCCGGCGTTACCGGTGTGATCACTGCGGGAACCGGTGGCGCGAGGACACCACTCGCGCGAGACCCGAGCGGGCGAAGCTCTCTCGCGGCGGGATGCGGTGGGCACTGGAAGCCCTGGTCATCGATCACCTCACGATCGCAAGGATCGCCGCCGGGCTCGGGGTTGCCTGGCACACCGCCAACGACGCCGTCCTGGCTGAGGGCCAGCGGGCGCGCTGATCGATGACCCAGCCCGCTTCGACGCCGTCCGCGTGATCGGTGTTGACGAGCACGTCTGGCGCCACACCCGGCGCGGCGACAAGTACGTCACCGTGATCATCGACCTCACCCCAGCCAGGGACAAGACCGGCCCGGCGAGGTCGCTGGACATGATCCCCGGCCGCTCCAAAGCGGCGTTCAAGGCCTGGCTCGAGGCCCGCCCCAAGGCATGGAAGGACCGCATCGAGGTAGTGGTGATGGACGGGTTCACCGGATACAAGACCGCCACCGGCGAGGTCCTCCCAGGCGCGGTCGCGGTCATGGATCCCTTCCACGTCGTCCGCCTCGCCGGAGACGCACTGGACGACTGCCCACGACGCGTCCAGCAGCAGCTCCACAAGCGCAGGGGCCGCAAGGACGACCCCCTCTACAAGAGTCGCCGCACCCTCCACACCGGCACCAAGGCGCTGACCGACCGCCAATGCCAGCGTCTCAGCGACCTGTTCGAGCGAGAGAAGCACGTTGCGGTCGAGGTGACCTGGGAGATCTACCAGGCGATGGTCGCCGCCTACCGAGAACCCGACCGGGCGAAAGCCAAAGCGAAGATGGGTAAGCTCATCACCGCGCTGAGCAAGCGCGTCCCGGACGCCTTGCCCGAGCTGGCCAAGCTCGGCCGAACACTGACGAAACGCGCAACCGACGTGCTGGCCTTCTTCGACCGACCGGGCACCAGCAACGGTCCGACAGAGGCGATCAACGGCCGGCTCGAACACCTCCGCGGCTCCGCCCTCGGGTTCCGCAACCTCACCCACTACATCGCCCGCGACCTCCTCGAAGCAGGAGGCTTCAGACCCCACCTACACCCTCAAATGCGATGAGCCCGTTTGGGTTCCCACCGCCGTGCCGAGGAGTCGGGAAGCGCGAGCAGGCCCATCCAGGCAGTGATTTCGCTGGCCAGAGCGATGATCTGGCACCAGATCCGGTTCTGGGCGAAGGATTTCAGCGGCAGGTTCCGTAAGCCAGCGTCTTTCGCGGCCCGGATCCGGTCCTCGCATCGCGCCCGGCGGCGGTGACGGACCTCGAGGTCAGCCAGCTGCCCTCGGGTGGTGTTGGTCGCGAAGGCGGTCAGCCGGTAACCGTCGACGTCCTCGAACCGCAGCTGCGCCCCGGGGTGCGGTCGCTCGCGGCGGACGATGACCCGCATCTCCTCAGGCCAGTCCTTGAGGTCCAGCAGTTCGGTCAGCTCGGCCACGTCCGCCCCTTCTCGTGGGGTGCCGTCGGGGTCATAGGCCGGCTCCCAGACATGTTCGGGGATGATCCGATAGACCTCCGGGGTGTTGGCGGGCAACGTGAATCCCACCGAGTACGAGACCCGGCGTTTGACCAGCTCCTCGATGGTTTTCTTGGTGGAGCCGGCACCGTCGATCCGGATCAGCACCTTCTTCCCCGGCCTGGGCCCCAGCCCTACTTGGACCAGCGCCTGTCTGATCACGGTCTTGTGGTCAGCGACCGTGTTGGAGCCCGCGTTCCCGGGCCGGAGCAGGCAGGTCAGCATCTCCCCACCACTGACTTTGCCGTGGTCGGCGAAGGCCAGGGGATGGAACCCGAATCCCTTCTTGAACGTCGCTCGTGCGTTCTCCTTCTCGCTATGAGCTGTCACGAGGGTGGCGTCGAGATCGATGACCAGCGGGTTCTTCGCGGTGACGTGATGGCTCGGGGCATGGTCGCCGGCCCGAGCCCACGCCGCCTCGCGGGCGCGGCGCCGGGCGGTGTTGATCGCGCGTTCGGCGCGATCGACATCGCTGGCCAGGAGCGCGAGCAGGCGAGAGATCGTGGGATCCGAGGCCACCTGACCGTAGACGTCCGGCTCGGCCCGCACCGCGGCGACGTCGGCCAGGCAGTCCCCGCCCTCAGCCAGTGTCAGCGCGAGGTCGAGCAGGATCTTGCCTGGATCATGCCGCGCCAACGGGCGCCGCCACGGTCCCAGCGCTTGCGACAGGGCCCGGTCCAGGCCGGTGGCGCGGACCGTCTCGGTCAGCGACACCCCACCCGCCTGCCCCACCGCCGCACTCGGTGCGACATCAACCTGCACCCGCGGATACAACCCGGTAGTGTTCACCCTGAAGGTGCTCCTTCGACCTTGGAGAATTGGACCCTAAGCAAGCCCTATTCTTCCAGGTCAGGAGCACCTTTCCGCGTCTACGGCCACCCCTCGGACACCTCAACGATGAAAGCCCGAGGCTAGCTGTAGGCGGTCTCGCCATGGCAACCGCCGACCGTCCCCGCACACCAGGGACTGCCGCACCGGTAGGTGACGTTGACCTATCGGTGCGGCAGTCCCAAATCCGTGGACCATGATGCTCGCCGTTCGAGGAGACCGGCCCATGGCTCCAGCGCCACCCATCGTGCCGGTTCGGGGGCCCGTTCCTTGATCCCCGGCCCGGTGACTACAACGTCGTGACCCACTACAACTAGCATCGAAGCATGTCCCGCCGCCCCGATGACGTGAGCGGCTTCGTCACCGCGCTCCTGCCATCCCTGTCGCGGAGCCTCGCAGAGCAGTTCAATGTTTTCCGGGTGATGCATCACGGGACGCACGAGAAGCGGCTCTCCAATGTCTTCGCGTGGCTGTTCACGATCGACGCGACTCATGAGCTCGGCGATGCGGCCCAGCGCATCTTCCTCGACCTGGTCAACGATTCCCTTCCTCCTGGCGACCAGTCGCCCGTGACCGGATACCGGGTGACCTAGGAGGTCGACACTCGCGGTGATGAGGAGGTCGACGGCGGCGAGGTCGGCATGGACATCGCCGACATCCTCCTCACCCGGGATGACGCGGCAGTCGTCATCGAGAACTACGAGATCTCCGACGGCCATGGCCATGGCTACGCCCGGTATCGCGAGCACGCCATCTCCACCGGAGGGGCCGGCGCGGTGGTCCTGCTCTGTCAGCGGCGCGAGGTCGCCCTCCAGCAGAACGGCTGGGAGGAGGCCGTCGTCGTGACCTATGCCGAGGTCCTCGAGAGGCTCCGGGAGCACGTAGTCCGGGACGAGCGATGGGTCCACGCGCACCCGGAGCAAGACTTCTTCATCCAGCAGATGGTTCACCAGTTCGTGGAAGGTCCAGCCGCAGTGAGTCTCGACGATCAGATCGACTTCATCAAGGGCATGTGCGACGCAGGGGAGTCGGCGCGTTACGGCGACTCCTCGAAGGAGGAAGTCGCCCAGAAGTTCGCCGACATCGTCGCCGCCCATGCTCATCGGCAGTTCGAGGACGGCCGACGGACTCTCGCCCGGGTGAAGGCTTCACTGAGGCGATTCGCGAGCACGACTCTGGTGAAGCGGCTCGAGAACGCGCCGGACGGCGCGAGGCTGGAGACAGTGGGCAGCAACACCAGGGGGCTCTGGTTGTGGGGGCTCTCCCTTCAACGACCCGCCCCGAATCGCACCCTCCACCTCGTGTTCGGGCCGACGGCCGCTCACGTGCTGGCGCACCTCTCCGAAGTGGACGTCGATCCCGACTATTCACGGATCTTCGTGACCTATCCGGCCGCTGACGTACGCCATGCGGGGCACATCATTCAGACGGACGTGCGACTCGACGAAGTCATCAAAGGTCTGGCAAGCGATGACGTGAGACTGCGCGACGCCGTGCTCGCTCTGAGCGCGGCGTAGCGGAGACCGGAGGTCCCCGGGGACTGGTGTGCGATCAGGTGTCAGCTGGGGTTAGGCCGCCAGGCTGACGGTCGGGTTCATGATGGTCTCGTACTCGATGGGGGTCAATCGGCCCAGGCGGGCCTGTCGGCGTCGTCGGTGGTAGGTCCTCTCGATCCAGGTGATGATCGCGATCCGCGGCTCTTCTCGAGTCCGCCATCGCTTGCGGTCTAGGACGTTCTTCTGGAGTAGCGCGAAGAAGGATTCCATCGCGGCGTTGTCCCCTGCGGCACCGACTTTCCCCATCGATCCGATGAGGTGATGGCGGTTCAGGGCGTGCACGAAGCTTCGCGCTCGAAACTGGGTGGATTCAACTGGTGGACGCAACACCTCAGGTCGAGGAGGGTGTTGATGGGACGACCAGCTGGATGGCTGAAGGAACTCACGGGCCGGTCGGCGATGATCTCGCCAGGCGCCCCGAAGACGCGCCGCGGCATCGAACGCAGGTTCTGGAAAGAGATAGCGACGGGACGCTCCTCGGAGGACGCACCGGGAAGGTGGGCGTGTCTGCGACCGTCGGGGCACGCTGGTTCCGACAAGGTGGCGGCATGAGGACGATCGAACTCACCGAGCCTGGCGGACGTTATCTGTCGTTTCCTGAGCGGGAGGAGATCGCTGTCCTGCACGCTCAGCAGGTGGGCGTGCGCGAGATCGCGCGCAGGATCAACCGCGACCCGGCCACGATCTCGCGCGAGTCGCGTCGAAACGCCGCTACCCGCGGCGGGAAGCTGGAGTACCGGGCCTCGGTCGCGCAGTGGAAGGCGGAGCTGATGGCGCGGAGGCCGAAGACCGCGAAGCTGGTCGCGAACCCGAAACTACGGAACTACGTCCAGGACCGGCTCAGCGGCGATGTGTGCCATCCAGATGGGTCGATCGTGGCCGGGCCGGACGTACCGGCGTGGAAGGGCAGGTCGAAGCCACGCCGGGCCGACCGGCGGTGGGTCACGGCGTGGAGTCCGGAGCAGATCTCACACCGGCTTGAGATCGACTACCCCGAGGATGAGTCCATGCGTATCAGTCACGAGGCGATCTACCAGTCCCTGTTCATCGAGGGCCGGGGCGCGCTCAAGCGAGAACTGGTCGCCTGCCTGCGCACCGGCCGATCTCTGCGGGCGCCCCGAGCCCGGTCGAAGAACAAGCCTCAAGGGCACGTGACCGAGGATGTGGTCCTCAGTGAACGCCCCGCCGAAGCCGCTGACCGCGCCGTGCCAGGACACTGGGAAGGTGACCTGATCATCGGCACGAACCGGTCCGCGATCGGTACCGTCATTGAGCGCAAGAGCCGAGCCACGTTGCTGGTGCACCTGCCTCGGCTGGACGGCTACGGGCAGACACCGCGGGTCAAGAACGGTCCCGCCCTGGCCGGCTACGGCGCTGTGGCGATGAACGCCGCTTTGACTGCCTCGATGACGACCCTGCCGCAGCAGTTGCGCAAGACGCTGACCTGGGACCGCGGCAAGGAGCTGTCTGGGCATGCGCAGTTCACTGTGGAGACGGGCACGAAGGTGTTCTTCGCCGATCCCCACTCGCCGTGGCAGAGGCCCACGAACGAGAACACGAACGGGTCGCTACGTCAGTACTTCCCGAAGGGTACCGATCTCTCACGCTGGACTGTGCAGGACCTCGAAGCGGTCGCGCTGGCAGTCAACAATCGTCCCCGGAAGGTCCTCGGCTGGAAGTCTCCAGCTGAGGTGTTCGCCGAGCGCCTACAGTCACTCGAGCAAGAGGGTGTTGCATCCACCGATTGAATCCACCCTGGGATCCGCGGTCCGAATGCACGATGCAACCGGCGGCGTCGCCACGCCGTGAAGCGGCGTTGTTCAGGGCGTTCACCGCGAGGCGGGCCTTCATCCGGTCGCTGATGGAGTAGCCGACGATCCGGCCGGAGAATACGTCCTTGATCGCGCAGAGGTAGAGCTTGCCCTCGTCGGTCCAGTGCTCGGTGATGTCAGTCAGCCACAGCTCGTTGACATCGTCGGCGGTGAAGTCGCGTTTGACCAGGTCGTCGTGCACGGGCGGGCCCGGGCGCTTGCCGTTCTTGCCGCGCTTCTTGCCGAACACGGACCACCACTGGTTGTCTCGGCAGATCCGCCACGCAGTCCGCTCGCACATCACTTCGCCCGCTTCAGCGGCTTCGCCGACGAGGAACCGGTAGCCGAACTCGGGATCCTCACGGTGCGCGTCGAACAGAGCGTTGGCGCGATAGGCCTCGACCAGCTCGGACTCGGTGAACTGCTGTTTTCGCCAGCGGTAGTAAGGCTGGCGAGAGAGCTTCAGGACCCGCAAGGACACCGCGACAGAGATCCCATCGGCAGCGAGCTCACTCACGAGCGGGTAGAGCCTTTTCCCGGCAGGTTCGCCTGCGACAGGTAGGCGGCCGCGCGGCGCAGGATCTCGTTCTCCTGCTCCAGCGACCGGTTCCGGCGACGCAGATCCCGCGGCTCGGAGGATTCCTCACGGGTCTTACCGGGCCGGGCACCGTCCTCGACATCGGCCTGGCGCATCCAGTTCGTCAGACAGGATTCGGAGATGCCGAAGTCCTTCGCGATCACCGCGAGCTTCTGGCCAGGTTCACGGTTCCTCGCGACGCGCACGACGTCGTCACGGAACTCCTGGGGATAGGGAGCGGGCATGGTCCACATCCTTCCCTGCAACGCTCCACAGCGCCACAGATCATGTGACACCTATACGCGCATCAGTCCCCCGCGCGGCGTTTTCGAGGTGCGCGGATTCTGTCGCGCCGGTGCTCTGCATGCTGGTTGTCCTCCTGGAGGCGCCCGAGGTGCTCTGGGTCGTGCTGAAGTTCGTGGTGCGCATACCGGCGCCGCTGCGATTCCTGATCTGAGAACGCACGGCCCGCAGAACACGACGGAGAGTCGCGGAGGAGACTGGCTCTCCGCACCTCTCAGACACCGCCCTCGGTCAGGCTCGACGAGAGCATCGTCGAGGCGTCCCACCGCCTCGCGGACGCCGCGAAGACGGGCCGCTGGGACGTGGTGATCGACCTCCTCGAGTCGGGGCAGGCGCAGGACGCCAATCAGTGGCGGTTCGGCGGGACGTCCTGGTTCACCCCGCGCACCAGGCGGCGTGGCTCGGGGCCCCGGTCGAGGTCGCCGAGCGGCTGATCCGGCTCGGCGCGTGGCGCTCGCTCCGGACGGCCGACGGCGCCCGGGTGGACGACCTCGCCCGGACCTGCGGCCACCGCCACCTGCTCGAGATCCTCTCCGTGTCGGAGCCGAACGCACAGGAGCGGCAGACGTTCGCCGCGTGGGACCGGCACCTGACCGCCCTCATCGCAGAGCGCACCCGGAGCCTTGAGCCGGTGCGGTCCCGCCCGGTGCTCAGGCGGTCGATCTCGCGCGGAAGCGCGGCCACCTCCGCCTGTTGGAGATCCTCGCCGCGCGTGAGGCGAGCGATCATGCGCGCGGATGTTCGCGGCATGGGATCATCACCTTTCCGGCATGATCGCTGAGCGCACCAGTGCCCTCGAGCCCGTGCGATTCCGGCCGGTGCCCACTGAGGTGATCATCATGGACGAGCTCGAGAACCTGTGGGTCCCGTATCCCGGGATGTATGGCGGCTTCACCATGTCGGTCCACAGGAACCGGCTCGTCGTGGAGAGCTGGAGCCGTGTCGTCGGCCGGTCGGGCCAGGCCCATGTCATCACCGAGAGCGGGTGCGTGCTCGTCGAGGAAGGCTTCATCTGAGCCGGTGATGACTGCGTCGTCGTGTCGATCAGCCGGCTTCTGGGCCTACAGGGATCTCGTGTCCTCGCCCGGCGAGGCGGTACGGGTCGGCGCTGGCGTCGAAGGCGGTCTTCGTCTGCTCGCGCACTCGGTGAACCAGGCTCGATAGGAGTCCGCGGGGCTGTACCAGGAGCTCTTTTTGCTCCCGTGCCGCCGCAGGATCCCCGAGGCGACCAGTGTGGCGAGATCGCGCGCGCCGGTACGTCATCGGCCCGCTGAGGCCACCGGGGCGGAGTCACTCCTCCAGCGCGAGCTCGAAGTCGTCCAGGACGCCGAGGATGTGCGCGGTCATCCGCTCTTCCAGGTCCCGAGGGTTCTCCCGGAGCAACTCGGTGACCTCGCGGTGACGCGCGACCGCGACGTTCTGCCGGGCCTTGTCGACGCCGGCGAACATGATTGACATCCGCACCACGCCGGAGATCTGCTCCCATGTCGTGAGGAGTCGCGCGTTCCCCGATGCCCGGCACAGGGTGCGGTGGAACTCGACGTCGGCCTCCAGCCGCACGTGCAGCGATTCCTCTTCGGCCGCGCCCATCACTTCGAGAGCCTGCTCCAGCGCCGTCAGCGCGTCGTCCTTCGCCGCGCCGGGAAGCTCGGCGATGGTGCGCGCGGCGAGGGACTCTAGCGCCGCCCGGACCCGGAACGCATCGCGGACCACGCGCGCGTCCAGCGAGCGCACGTGCAACCTGCCGCGACCGTCGGTCACGGCGAGACCCTCCTGCTGGAGCCGCCGAAGAGCCTCGCGGAGCGTCCCCCGGCTGATGCCGAGATCGCTTGCCAGGCGCACCTCCGCCAGGTGCGAGCCAGGAGTCAGCGACCCCATGACGATGGCCTCCCGCGCGCGCCACGAGTGCCTGCTCCCGAAGGTTCTGGGATTGGAGCGAGGGGAGCGGGGCGGTAGGCGACGTCATCTTCGTATTGAACCGCGATAACGCGCTGCTGGCAACTGTTGACAGTCGAACAGTTAGACCCGTACTGTCCTCAACATCGACCTCACAAGCTCGGACGTCGCCGTCCGCAAGGAGACAGAGTTGCCTCTTGACCAGCGAGTCATCTGCTCGACCATCAGCTTCCGCCGCCTCCCGCTCGAGGCCGCACTGCGCCAGATCTCCGACCTCGGATTCTCGGGGATCGACCTCGGTGCACTACCCGGAGTGTGCGACCACGTCCCGTACGAGCTGACGGCGGACGCCGTGGCCGAGGTCGCCTCGACCCTCCGCGGGTCAGGACTCGCCGTGCGCTCGATCAACGCCGACATCGGCGACCTCAACCAACCGCTCGACGCCGACGGACGGACAGGGCGGGACGAGCACCTGGAGCGGCTCCTCGACCTCGCCGTGCAGGTCGGTGCCCCGGCCATCGTGCCGCCGTGCGGCTCCCAGGGCCACGCACCGCTCCGCGATCTCGCCACCGACATCCGCCTCGTCGCCGAGGAGCCGCATCATGCCGCGCGGATCGCCGCCACCCGCGGGGTCGAGATCTGGGTCGAGTCCCAGCACTCGGGCCGGCTCTGCTTCGACCGCGACCGCGCCGGGCGACTCATCGAGGCGCTCCGCGGCGGCCCCGTGCGCTCCATCCTGGACTTCAGCCACGTCGTCGCCTCCGGCGACGATCTGCTGAGCTGGATCGACCATCTCGCTTCCGAGGTCGCGCACATCCACATCCGCGATGCCCGCCGCGGCGACATCCACCTGACCCCGGGCAACGGGGAGGTCGACTTCGCCGCCGCGATCGCCGCGCTCTCCGCCGCCGGCTACAGCGGCGACTTCTCGCTCGAACTGGAGACGGCCGACGTTGCAGACGCCGAACGACCCGCCGCCGCCGCGCGCGCCGGCCGCCTCATCTCCTCCCTCCTCTGACTCGCGGACGATCGGACACCACTCATGGACCTGACCCTCTCCACCCAGCGCACCGCCGTCGTGACCGGCGCCGGTTCCCCGCGCGGCCTCGGCCGAGCCACTGCCCGGCGGTACGCCCGTGAGGGATGGGCGGTCGTGGTCGCCGACCTCGACGCCGCGGCCGCCGAGGCCACCGCCGCCGTCCTCGCCGAGGAATCCGCCGTGCCCGTGCTCGCCCACCAGGTCGACGTCACCTCCGCCGCGTCGGTGGACGCCCTGCACGCCGCCGTGCAGGCCGCGGATCTGCCGCCTGTGGGCGCGGTCGCGACCATCGCGGGCATCGCGGACCCGACGCCTTTCCTGGAGGTCACTCCCGAGCTGTGGGAGCGGGTGTTCGCGGTCAACTCGACCGGCACCTTCCTCACCGTGCGCGCCTTCGTGCCCGACATGATCGAGCACGGCTACGGGCGCGTGGTGACCATGTCCTCGGTCTCCGCGCAGCAGGGCGGCGGAGTGTTCTCGAAGACCCCGTACTCCGCGGCGAAGGCGGCCGTCCTCGGCTTCACGCGCTCGATCGCCCGGGAGCTCGCGCCCTACGGGATCACCTGCAACGCCGTCTCTCCCGGCGCGGCGAGCACCGATATCCGCGCCGGCGCAACCGATGCCGAGCGGGAAGCGGCGCTGTCCGCGTCGATCCCGTTGGGACGGCAGGCGACGCCGGAGGACATCGCCGCCCTGTTCGTCTTCCTCTCCAGCGAGGACGCCTCGTACCTCACCGGCACCACACAGAACATCAACGGCGGCGCCTACATCGCCTGACCGAACCGACGAAGAAGGAGGCTCCTCCATGCATTCAGCGACGAACATGGTGAAGAAGGTCCTCGACGCGATCGAGAAGGTGGTGATGGCGGCGGCAGTGATCGCCCTCGGCATCATCGTGCTCACCGTGGTGTGGCAGGTGATCGCCCGCTACGTGACCAGCCAGTCCACCGCCTGGGCGCCCGAGCTCGCCCAGACCGCCTTCGTGTGGACGGCGCCGCTGGCGATACCACTCGGGACCCGCAGCGGGCGGCACATGCTGGTGGACATCTGGCGCGGACGGTCCGAGACCCTGCAGAAGATCATGTTCACCATCGCCTCGGTCGTCGTCTTGCTCATCTGCGCGACGCTCGTCGTCTACGGGATCGAGATGCTCGGCACCTCCTCCCAGCGCAAGCTCCCGAGCCTCGGGATCTCCTCGGGGTGGCAGATGCTCGCCGTCCCCATCGGATTCGGACTCAGCTTCATCTTCCAGCTCGAGGTGCTCGTACGGCGATTCATCGCGCCCGCCACCGTCGAGGTCGACCCCGCCGAGCAAGCGCTCTGAGTCGGGAAAGGAATCACAGACATGGGCGGAATGCTCCTGGGAACGTTCGGCGGCGGGATCCTCGCACGGATCCCGATCGGCTTCGCACTGGCCGGTGCCTCGCTGATCACGCTGTACCTGATGACCAACAACAACCTCGCGATCGGTGCCCAGCGCATCGTCGCCGGGATCACCCCCTACCCGCTGCTCGCCGTTCCCCTGTTCATCCTGGCCGGCGGCCTCATGAACGTCGGCGGCATCTCCAAGCGGTCGCTCGGGCTCGCGGACGCGATCGTCGGCCGGCTATCCGGCGGTCTCGCCCACACCAATATCCTCTCCTCGGTGTTCTTCGGTGGGCTGTCCGGCTCGTCCGTCGCGGACGTCTCCTCGCTGGGCCGCATCCTCATCCCCGCCATGAAGGAGCGCAACTACACCGCCGCCTACGCGGCAGGCGTGACGGCGGCCTCCGCGATCATCGCGCCGATCCTGCCGCCCTCGATCACGCTGATCCTGTACGGCGTGGTGACCGGGACTTCTATCGGACAGCTGTTCTTCGCCGGCATCGTCCCCGCGATCATCTACATGGCGGTCCTGATGGGCACGGTCCTTCTCACGGTCAAGCGTCGCGGCTTCGACAAGGAGTCCGTCGCAACGGTCGATCCGAAGGAGATCGGCCGCACCCCGAAGGCGGACATCCCCGCCCTCCTGCCCGCTTTCATCGCGGCCATCCCCGCGCTGATGCTCCCGGTCCTGATCCTGGTCGGGATCCGAGGAGGGATCTTCACGCCCACCGAGGCGACCGCGATGGCCGTCGCCTACTCCGTGCTCATCGGTGCTCTCGTGTACCGCGAGCTCACGCCGGCGAAGATCATCGTCGCGATGAAGGACTCGATCGTCCTGATCGGTCTGATCCTGCTCGTCATGGCGTCGGCGCAGCTGTACTCCTGGGCGCTCACCTCGGGCGGCGTCCCGCAGGCGATCGCCGGTGCGCTCATCGAGGTCTCCCAGAGTCCGATCGTGATCATGCTTCTGATCAACGTCTTGCTGCTGTTCGTCGGCATGTTCATCGAGGCGAACGCCGCGATCATCATTCTCATCCCGATCCTGTTCCCGGTCGCCATGGAACTCGGCATCGACCCGCGCACCTGGGCGTCGTGATCGTCGTGAACATGGGCCTCGGCCTCGTGACCCCGCCTGTGGGTCTGAACCTGATGCTCGCTTCGGAGATCGCCGAGATCGACATGTTTGAAGCCGTCAAGGGCATCTGGCCCTTCCTGCTCTCCGGCCTCATGGTCCTGATCTCGCTCACCTTCGTTCCCGTGCTGACCACCTGGCTACCGGGCATCGCGTTCTGACCCCGCGCCGGACGCCCGTCCGGTGCATCCCACCGCACGACCCCACCCCCATAAAGGAGTGTTCGACGATGATCACACGCAGGCAGTCCCTCACCGGTATGACCGCCCTCGGTGCCGCCACCCTCGGCCTCGCAGGCTGTTCGAGTCTCCGCCCCGGAGGCGGCGGCAGCGATGCGGGAGGCGCCGACAGTGCCCCCACCACCCTCGTGCTCGGCCACGCCGGCTCCGAGACGGATCCCCGCCAGCTGGGCTCCGAACAGATCAAGGAGCTCATCGAGGAGCGCACCGACGGCCGGCTCACGGTCGAGATCCACGCCAACTCAACCCTCGGCTCCTGGGAGCAGATGATCGAGGGCCTGCGGCTCGGCACCACCCACATGGTCATCGAGTCGATCCTCTCCCTCGAGGCCTACAGCGAGCTCGCTGCGGTGGAGACCGCCCCGTTCCTCTACGAGTCCGACGAGCAGTTCTTCGGGGTCTGGGACGGCGAGCTCGGGACCGAGATCAAGACCGCCCTCACCGAGGCCACCGGCTTCGAGCCGCTGGGCAATATGTTCCGCGGCGCCCGGAACCTCACCGCGAATTCCGAGGTCGCCACCCTCGATCAGCTCCAGGGCCTCACCATCCGCACCCCCTCCACGCAGACCATGGTCGACACCTGGCAGACGCTCGGCGCGCGTGCCGAGGCGATGCCCTGGGACGAGGTGTACTCCGCGCTCGAGCAGGGCGTCATCGACGGTCAGGAGAACCCGCTGGATGTCGCCACCTTCAATGCGCTGTTCGAGGTGCAGACCCACTGCACCCTCACCCAGCACATGTACGCCAACTACCACTTCCTCATGTGGGGCGAGGCGCTCGCCGGCTTCTCGGAGGAGGATCAGCAGATCATCCGCGAGGCGGCCGACGAGGTGGGGAAGACCTACACCGAGCGCACCGTCACCAACCTCGAGGAGTACCGCACCACGCTCGAGGACGAGGGCATGGTCTTCGTCGAGCTCGAGGACCGCGAGCAGTGGGTCGAGAAGGTCGCCCCGCTCATCGACGGGCTCCCGGACCAGGTCGCCACCTGGGTCGAGCAGATCCGGGGCGAGGCGTGAGTCGATCCGTCGACGCGGTGGTCGTCGGGCTCGGCGCGATGGGACTGCCCATGGCGCGGAACCTGACGGCCGTCGGCCTCGAGGTCGTCGGCGTCGAACCCTCGGCGCGCCGCCGAGCCGACGCCGCCGACCTCACCACGGTGGCGGCCCTCGGGCAGGCCCCACCGAGCACGAGCGTCCTGGCCATGGTCGCCACCGCGGAACAGTTCGCCGCCGTGGTGGACGACGCCCTCGCCGCCGGGCCGACCGAGGCGACCTGGATCCTCTCGGGCACCCTGGGCGTCGACGCGGTCCTCGCCCAGGCCGAGCGGTCGCGGACGATCGGTGCCCGCATCGTCGATGCGCCGGTGACCGGTGGGGTCGCCGGGGCGACGGCGGGCACGCTGATGCTGTTCGTCGGCGGGGCCGAGACGGACATCGCCGCCGCGCGGCCGGTGCTCCGCGCCCTCGGCACGGCCGAGGTCGTCGGAGACCGGGTGGGCGATGGCCAGATGATGAAGATGGTCAACCAGCACCTGTGCTCCATCCATCTGGCCGCCGCCGCCGAGGCGCTCTCCCTCGCCGGCCGGCTGGGGCTCGACCAGCAACGAGCGCTCGAGTCGCTCGGCCGCGGCGCGGCCGGTTCCTGGATGCTCACCGACCGCGGCCCGCGCATGCTCACCCCGCCGGAGACCGTGAACTCCTCGGTGGACATCTTCGTCAAGGACTCCCAGCTGGCGCTGGAGACCGCCGAACGCGTCGCCGCTCCGGTCCCCGTGCTCGCCGCCGCGCGCGAGCACTTCCTGACCGCCCACCGCCGCGGAGCGGGATCCGCCGACGACTCCCGGGTCATCGCCGTCCTCGACCCGGCCTCCTGAACCGGGAGCGACCGCAGCCCGCACGCCGCCCCTTCACCCCGCACACCCCTTCACGTCTGAAAGGACACCACCATGAATCTGCACGAACTCCTCAAGGGCCGTCAGGACGCCGGTGACCCGATCAAGATCGGCCTCATCGGCGCGGGCCGCTTCGGCACCATGTTCCTCTCCCAGGTGCGCAACACCCCGGGCATGCATGTCGTCGGCATCGCCGACATCAACACCGAGCGCGCGAAGGGCGCCCTCGAGCTCGTGGAGTGGCCGGCCGACGCCGTCGCCTCGAGCGTGGAGGACGCCCTCGCGAACGGCACCACCGTGGTGGTCCCCGATGCGGGAGCGTTGCTGGACGCGGACCTCGACATCATCGTCGAGGCGACCGGCAACCCGATCGTCGGCACCGACCACGCGCGCGCGCGATCCGCGGCGGCAAGCACATCATCATGGTGACCGTCGAGGCCGACGCGCTGTGCGGCCCGGCGCTGGCCGCGGAGGCCAAGAAGGCCGGTCTCGTGTACTCGCTCGCCTACGGGGACCAGCCGGCACTTATCTGGGAGCTTGTGGACTGGGCCCGCACCTCCGGATTCAAGGTCACCGCCGCCGGCAAGGGCGCGAAGTACCTCCCGCACTACCACCAGATGAACCCGGACAACGTGTGGGAGAACTGGGAGTTCTCCAAGGAGCTCACCGACTCCGGCCAGCTGAACCCATACATGCACACCTCGTTCCGCGATGGCACGAAGGCCGCGATCGAGATGGCGGCGGTGGCGAACGCCGCCTCGCTGTTCCCCTCCGACGACGGGCTGACCTTCACCCCCGGGGACGTGGAGCAGATCGCCTCGATCTGCCGCCCCGCGGCCGACGGCGGCGTGCTCGCGCACAACGGCTCGGTGGACGTGATGAGCTCGGTGACCCGCGATGGTGAGTGGATCGACCACAACACCCAGGAGGGCGTGTTCGTTGTGGTCGAGGCGACCAACGACTACGTCTCAGGATGCTTCACCGAGTACCCCTGGCACCCGGACTCCACCGGCCGCTACGCCGCGCTGTACCGCCCGTACCACTACGTCGGCCTCGAGCTCGGCATCTCGATCGCCAACGCGGTGCTCCGCGGCGTGGCGACCGGCGACCCGGCCGGGTTCTACGCCGACGTGGTCGCGACCGCGAAGAAGGACCTCACCGCCGGCGAGGTGCTCGACGGCGAGGGCGGGTTCTGCGTGTACGGCAAGCTGATCTCCGCCGAGACCTCGGTGGCGCGCGGTGGGCTCCCCGTTGCCCTCGCGCACAGCGTCCCGCTTATCCGTGACGTCGCCGCGGGCGAGGTCGTCACCTGGGACGACGTCGAGATGGTCGAGGGCATGGAGACCGTGCTGGAGATGCGCCGCGCGACCGTGGCCCTGATGGAGCGAGCCGGCGAGCCCGCGGCCATCTGAGGTCGCTGCCTCTTCTGAGCGAGGTGGGGTGCTGACGTCACCGGCCGCGCCCCGCCTCGCCTCCCGTCGCCGCACTGCCGTGCCGTGTCGGCGACCAACCGGGCCCTACGAAGGAGATCTCATGGAACAGCCGACAGTGTCGGTGATCGGCCTGGGCCCGATGGGCCATCCGATCGCGGAGAATTTGCTCGCCGCGCACCGGGAGGTGGCGGTCTGGAACCGCACCCCGAGCCGCGCGGACGATCTCGTCGCCGCGGGCGCGGTACGGGCACAGTCGCTCGCTGACGCGGCCGCGCCGGTGATCCTTTCCGTCCTCCCCGATGTCCACCACCTCCGCGCCCTGCTCACCCCCGAGGTGCGGGCGGCGTGGTCGCAGGCCGGGACCCGCCTGGTGGTGCTGTCCACCACCGGTCCCGAGCAGGTGCGGGCGCTGGCGGAGGACCTCGCGGCCGACGGGATCCCCGTAGTCGACGCGCCCGTCTCCGGCGGCGTCGCGGGTGCGCGCGCCGCGACCCTGTCGATCATGGTGGGCGGCGCGGAGGAGGACGTCGAGGCCGTGCGCGGCGTGCTCGAGGACGTCGGCTCCACAGTGCCGCACCTGGGGCCCCTGGGCAGCGGTGCCACGGCGAAGCTGTGCAACCAGATCGTGGTGGCCGGCACCCTCGCCTCCCTCGGCGAGGCGCTGGCACTCGCACGGCGCAGCGGACTCGACATCGACGCCCTGATCACCCTGCTCCAGGGCGGGCTCGCCGGCAGCGAGGTCCTCACCCAGAAGCAGGAGAACCTTCGCAATCGCAGCTACCCGCTGGGAGGGTCCACCGACAACCAGGTCAAGGACCTGCTGTACGCGACGGACGCCGCCGAAAGCGTGGCCCTGCCGTCCCGGATGGTGCCGGTGCTCGCTCGAGCTGTTCGAGGCCGCGGTCGAGGCCGGGCTCGGGCGCGACGACCACGCCGCGGTGCAGGAGATGTTCCTCAAGAGCTGAGGCGGAGTCGCGCCGGACGATACGGCGCGCCTTTGGAATGCATGACGAATCGAGGTGCGCGGTGAACTGTCACCGGCACCCAGGAGAAAGGCTCACCGATGACTGTTGTTGTGACTGCCGTGTTCTACCCGCCGCCCGGCCGCAAGGAGGAGCTGGCCACTGCGATGCGCGCCGGTATCGAGGCCGTTCATGGAGAGAAGGGCTGCGAGCTGTACGCGATCCATGATGCGGAGGACGGCACCATCACCATGATCGAGAAGTGGACAGCCGCAGGGGACCTCGGCGCACACGCCGGTGGCGCCGCGGAGGCCATCCTGCGAGGGGACGTCGAAGACCTGCTCGAGAAGCCCACGCTGGTCACACGCATGACCCCGATCCCGATCGGTTCCGAGGACCAGGGGCGGCTGTGACGGGTCGCTCCAGCGGAGTGTGAGTACGCCGATATGGGTCGCTGGGGATCAGCCAGCGAGGTCTGCCCTCACCCCCGGTCCAGCGCCCCCGGCGCCTCCTCATGCCATTCCGCAGGGGCCTCGGCCGCCGGGGCCGCCGGCGCGACGCCCTTCCCGTCCGGGCGCGGGATCGCTCCCAGCGCGCGCCTTCGTGTAGGGGTGGACCGGATCGGCCCAGACCATCGCCGTCGGCCCGGACTCCACGATCCGGCCGCGGTACATCACCGCCACACGGTCGGCCATGATCCGCACGACGGACAGGTCATGGGAGATGAACAGCATGCCCGCTCCGGCCTGGAGAACCAGCCGGCGCATCATCGAGGCGACCTCCGCCTGGCTGGAGGCGTCCAGCGCGGAGATCGGCTCGTCGGCGACCAGCAGGTCCGGTCGCGCGGCCAGGGCCCGGGCGATCGCGATCCGTTGGCGCTGACCGCCGGAGAACTGGTGCGGGTAGCGAGTGACCATGTCGGGATCCAGGCCCACGGCGCCGAGCCACTCACGGGGAGCGTCCGAGGACAGACCGCGAGCTCGTGCCGCGGTGACTCCGTCGGCGATCTGGTCCCCGATCCGCTTGCGCGGGTTCAGTGATGAGTTCGGGTCTTGGAACACCATCTGCATCGCTGTGAGCTCGGCCTTCCGGCGGCGCAGTCCCAGTGGCGGCACCGGGGCTCCCCGGAACTGGACGTCCCCGGAGTGGGGCTTCTCCATGCCGATCACGGCGCGGGCGGTGGAGGACTTGCCGCGCCCGCTCTCGCCGACCAGCGCCAGCACCTCGCCGGCGCTGATCGTCAACGAGACGCCGTCGACCGCCCGCACGGTGCGGTGCCCGCGGTACTCGACCGC
Source organism: Brachybacterium sp. GPGPB12 (assembly GCF_038396325.1). Classification (NCBI taxonomy): domain Bacteria; kingdom Bacillati; phylum Actinomycetota; class Actinomycetes; order Micrococcales; family Dermabacteraceae; genus Brachybacterium; species Brachybacterium sp. GPGPB12. Next base: position 2,964,042 of record NZ_CP149573.1, read on the forward strand.
GAGGTCCGTCGCTTCCAGAACGGTGCTCATTCGTCGTCCTCCACGAGTGACTGCTGCGCATCGGGCATCGACTCCAGCGGCGTGCGCGTGTAGGCGTGCTGGGGCGTCGTGAAGACGTCGTGGGTCTCGCCGGACTCGACGATCTGTCCGTAGCGCATCACCGCGACGTCGTCCGCGACGGCGCTCATCACGCCGAGGTCGTGGGTCACCAGCAAGACGGCCAGGTCGCGCTGGTCCACAAGTTCCCGCAGGAGGTGGAGGATCCCCGCCTGGACGGTGACGTCCAGGGCGGTGGTGGGCTCATCGGCCAGCGGCACCTCGGGGTCGCAGGCCAGGGCGACTGCGATCGCGATGCGCTGTCGCTGACCGCCGGAGAACTGGTGCGGGTACCTCCGCAGCGCCTCGGCGGGCTCGGGCACGTGCACCTGGGTCAGCAGGTCGACGGCCCGCCGCTGGGCATCGCGCCGGTTCAGGCGCAGGTGCGCACGCACGTGGTCGGTCAGCTGTGCCCCGATCGTCAGCCGCGGATGCAGGCTGGCCGAGGGATCCTGGAACACCATGGCGATGCGGCGGCCGCGCACCCGGTTGAGCTCACGGGGGCGCATCCCGACCAGCTCGGTGGTGCCCAATCGGATCGAGCCACCGACCTGCGCGGTCGCCGGCAGCAGCCCGAGCACGGCCATGGCGCTGACGGTCTTGCCGGAGCCGGATTCCCCGGCGAGGCCCTGGATCTTCCCGGGGAGAGGTCGAGGGAGATGCCGGCGACCACCTGCACCGGGTCGTGGCGTCCGAAGGCGATCGTCAGGTCACGGATGCTCAGGGCGCTCATCGTCCCTCCTCCGTCGTCGGGTTCTCGATGATCGCCGGCTCCTTGTGCTCGGTGCCGCCGGTCGCGCCCTCGCGCTCGGCGGAGGAGAGCGGGTCCAGCGCATCGCGCAGCGAGTCGCCGATGAAGTTGAATGCCATCACCACGGTGAGGATCGCCAGGCCTGGGAAGACCCCGAGCCACCAGGCATCGATGTGACTCATCGCGCCGGAGATCATCGAGCCCCATTCGGCGGCCGGCGGCTGGGCGCCCAGGCCCAGGAACGACAGGCCGGTCAGCAGCAGGATCGCGGTGCCGATGTCGAGGGAGGCGAGCACCAGCACGGGCCCGGCGACGTTGGGCAGGATGTCGCTGCGCAGCGACCTCCACGGGGAGTAGCCCAGCAGTCGCCCGGCGATCACGAAGTTCTGGGTGCGCAGGCTCAGCACGAGGGAGCGCACCACACGGGCGTACTGCGGCCAGGACACGATGATGCCGGCGATCACGGCGTTCAGCAGCGAGGGCCCCAGCGAGGCGGCGATGATCATCGCGAGGATGACGGTGGGGAATGCCATGATCAGGTCGGTCAGGCGCATCAGCATCTCGTCGACCCAGCCGCCCACGAATCCGGCGACGGAGCCGATCAGGGTGCCCAGCACGGTCGCGCTGACCACCATGAGCAGGGCGAGCGGCATGGTCACCCGGGCACCGGTCAGGAGGCGGGAGAACACGTCGCGGCCCACCTGATCGGTGCCGAGGACGGAGACGTCACCGGGCGCCGTCAGGCGGGGAGCCGCTGGGCGAGCGGATCGTGGGGCGCCACCCAGGGAGCGATCAGCGCGATCACGATCCAGGCCAGCGCGATGATCGCGCCGACCATCGCCAGGGGAGTGCGCCAGGCCGCAGGGATCGCACGGAACAGGCGGCCCCGACGAAGCCGCGTGCGCGGGGAGGTCGATGTGCTCATGCCAGCCTCACTCGGGGATCGAGGACCCCGTAGAGCAGGTCCACCGCGAAGTTGATGACCAGGTAGATCACGCCCACCACGAGCCCCACGCCCATCACACCGGGCAGGTCGAGGTTGATCGCGGAGTTGAACGCATAGGTGCCCAGCCCCGGCCAGGCGAAGACGGCCTCGACCAGCACGGTGCCGGACAGCGAAGACGCCGAAGGCGACACCGACGACGGTGAGGATCGGCAGGGAGGCTCCGCGCGAAGACGTAGGCACCGATGACTCGGCGACGGGGCGACCCCTTGGCGCGGGCGGCGCGGATGTAGTCGGTGTCCAGCACCTCGAGCACGGCGGCTCGGATGAACCGGGTGAGCAGACCGATGGTGAACAGCGACAGCACCAGCACGGGCGCGCCAGATGGGCGAGCGCGTCGAAGAAGCCGACGGGGTCGCCGCCCAGGATGAAATCCACGGTGTACAGCCCGGTGACGGTCGGCGGCGGGGTGAACGCGGGGTCCAGCCGGCCCGCGCCCGGCGCGATGCCCAGGCGGAGGAAGAAGGTGTGGTAGGCCATGATGGCCAGCCAGAAGGTGGGCACGCTCAGGCCCAGCAGGGAGACGACCCGCAAGCACCTGGTCGGTCGCGCGGCCGCGGTGGTGCGCAGCGATGGTGCCGAGCGTGAGGCCGACGGCGAGGCTGACGACGATCGCGCAGAGCGCGATCTCCACCGTCGCCGGGACGGCGGTGGCCAGTTCGGTCGCCACCGGGCGACCGGTCGTGATCGAGGTGCCCAGATCGCCCTGGAGCAGAGCGGCCAGGTAGATCAGATAGCGCTCGGGGATGGACTTGTCCAGGCCGTGCTTCTCGACGTAGGCGGCCACGGTGGCGGGGTTGCTCGCGGCACCTTCGCCCAGCGCTGCGGCGATCGGGTCGCCGGGCACGAGTGCGGTGAGCACGAACGTCACCATGGTGACGCCGAGCATCAGCGACACCGAGGTGCCCAGGCGGCGCAGGACGTACCCGACCAGCGGCCACCGCTGCCAGGGCATGAGCCGTCGTCGCGGCGGAGACGTCGTCGTCACAGCGGGCAGGCTCAGCCGGCCGGCTGGATGAGCGGGATGTCGAGCGTCCAGTTGGTGTTGTTCTGGACGTTCGTCACCGTGCTATCGCTGGCGAGGTTGATGCCCGGCACGATGAGCGGCACGAAGGGTCCCTCCTCCTGCATGGCGGTGGCGTACTCGCGCATCGCATGCTCCCGCTCGTCCATCGAGGTCGCGTCCTCCGCGGCAGTGACCAGTTCGGCGATCTCGGGGGCGGCGTCGGCCTCCCAGCCGGCGCGCAGGCCCACCTTCTTGCCGGGGCCGAAGGGCAGGAACGAGGAGGAGTCGGCGAAGTCGGGACCCCAGTACCACATGGAGAATGCCTCCTGACCGTTGACGTACGGCTCGATCTCGGTGGCGAAGGGGGCGGGGGCGAGCTCGGCGCTGATCCCGGCGTTCTTCAGCTGGGCCTGGACGCGCTCGGCGACCGGGGTGAACTCCACGCCGCCGACGGGGTTGTCGCTGGGGAACTGCGGCGTCACGGTCTCGCCGGCGTAGCCGGATTCCTCCAGCGCCGCCGTCGCGCGGTCCAGGTCCTGGCTGACGCCGCTGTCGAGGGCACCGACGAACATCGGCGGGATCACGCCGGTGGCCTGCTCGGAGCCTGCGCCGGCGAGCTGGAGCGCGACTCCTCGTAGTTCAGCGCGTAGCGCACGGCCTCGGCGAACTTCGGGTTCGCGGTCACCTCTCCCACCTCCGGGTTCTGGTTCACCAGCAGGAAGATGGTCTGGGCCGAAGGGGTGGAGGTGACGGTGAAGTCGTCGCCGAGCTCCGCGACCTGGTCACCGTTGAGGTCCACGGCGAGATTCGAGTCCCCGCCCTGGAGGTTGATCAGCTGGGTGGCGCTCTCGGTGACGTTGCGGATCACGATCCGCTCGAAGCTCGGGGCGTGGTCGCCGTCGTACTCGGGGTTGGGGACCAGCACCGCCCGTGAGGTGATGTCCATCGAGTCCAGCATGTAGGGGCCGGAGCCGGCGGAGGTCGAGCCCAGAAACTCCTCGGCGGCGTCGTCCTCGCCGGTGGTCCCGCCGTTGGCCTGCACGACCTTCGAGTTCAGGATGGACAGCGCCGGGTTGGTGACGATGGCGGGGAGCTCGAGGGAGGGCCCGTCGGTGGTCAGCTCGACGGTCATGTCGTCGACCTTCTCGACGGTGATGCCGTTCATCAGGAAGTTCGCCTTGGACTCCGTGATGCCCTGGACGCGGGTCAGGGAGAACACGACGTCATCGGCGGTCACGGGCGCACCGTCGGAGAAGGTGCGGCCCTCGGCCAGGGTGAAGGTGAAGACGGTGGCGTCCTCGTTCTGCTCCATGGTGGCCAGCGACGGGATCGGCTCGTCCTCCTCGGAGCCCTCGAAGGTCAGCAGGGTGTCGTAGATGGCGTGGAGCATCATGTTCCCGGTGGGCACGTAGTTCCGGCCCGGGTCCCCGGTTTCCAGGGAGAACGCGGTGTCGATCACCAGCGTGGACGAGTCTTCGCCCCCGCCTCCGCCACCGGAGTTGCTGCCCGCTGAGTTGCCGCCGGAGCAACCGGCCAGTGCGAGGCTCGCGCCGAGCCCGAGAGCGATGACGGTGCGACGAGAGGTGCGGTGCACGGAAGCCTCCAACGGTGGGTGACCCGCGATGGACGGGTAGCGGAACTGCAGGTGTGACTGGGAACTATATGTCCTCGCTCACGTCCGTCATCGATCATCTCTACCTACCGAGACGTCACCTGCGGCAGAATGTCCAGAGTGAACAGTGATACGACGAGGACTTCAGGACGTTCCGCCGCAGGAATCGACGACATCAGCTTTCGCATCCTCCAGGTGCTGCGAGATCACGGTCGAATCTCGATAGCAGCGCTGGCCCAGGAGGTGGGCGTGTCCCGCTCGAACGCCTATGCGCGGGTCGAGGCGCTGACGGACTCGGGGGTCATCACCGGCTACTCCGCGCAGATCGATCCGGTGAAGGCCGGCCTCGGGGTCTGCACCCTGGTGTTCGTGACGGTGCACCCGCAGCTGGTCGCCGGAGTTCCTCGACGAGATCTCGGGGATCCCGGACGTGGAGTCGGCGAAGATCACCACCGGCGAGCACGACGTCATGCCGCTGACGCGCGGAGTGGGGGTCGATGACGTGCACAGCTTCGTGGTCGGTGTGGTGGCCGCTCTGCCGCAGGTCAAGAGCGTGGAGACGGTGCTGGTGCTCGACGAGGTGTTCGACCGCGGCCGGCTCGCTGCCGCCGGATCTGGGCGATCACCAGCAGGTGGCGGCCGAGCGCGGCCTGCTGCGCTACACCCGCACCAATCCGGACCGGCCCAGCAAGCATCGACTGACGCGCAGGCGGCCGACGGGCTGAGCACACGCTCAGACCTGCAGGCAGACGCTCTCGTGGGCCGCGCCGTCCTTCGTAAACTCCTCGATCAGCGCGATCTTGCCGTCGCGCTCTTCGACTCGGCTGGTCGCCTCCCCGCGCGCCACGCTGCGATCGGCGACCAGCTCATGGGCGAAGGAGATCGCGAGCTCCGTGCCGGTCAGCCGCCCGACGAAGCGGCCCTCCGTCACGGTGTCCCCGGTGTAGCTGCCCCACACCAGTTCGCCCTGCTGGTGGTAGACGAAACGGGTGGGAGAGGTCGGGTCCACGACGGAAGCGGTGGAAGAGACCATGTCGAAGACGAGGCCGTCGAGGGTGAGGGAGGAGGGGGTTGGCATGGGGTGAGTATGGCTCACTGAGAGGGGGTTGGCATGGGGTGAGTATGGCTCGCGGAGAGGGGTGAGTCGCTCCACGGGTCTGCGCGCACTGATAATCGACCGGCTCGAGTCGCTCTGGTTCCCCTATCCCGGGATGTACGGCGGCTTCACCATGTCGGTCCGGGAGGACCGGCTCGTGGTGGAGAGCTGGAGCCGGGTCGTCGGCGGCTCCGGGCAGAGGCACGTCATCACCGTGCGCGGGTGCGAGCTCGTCGAGGAAGGGCTCGTCTGAGCCGTCGTCGGCCCGTCGCGAGCCCGCTTATCCCACCTGTTCCACGGCTCCCGCCGCGCGTACCCTGGGAGCACCACGACAGGGGAGGCCTCGCCATGACCGCTCGATCCGGAGATCCCACGCACGAACCGTTCCCCGGACCTGGAGATCCGCCCGTGCCACAGCTCGAGGACGACGAGACGACGGCGCCCCGCCCGGAGGAGGAGATCGCGGATCAGCCGCGCTCCGAGCCCGATCCGGGCGGTCGCCCTCACGAGGACTGACACTCAGCGCACCGCACGGTCACAGCGGGCGCCGCGGGGCGCCGCCACTGCACCACAGGGGAATGGAGCATCGATGGGACGACGACGCCGCAGAATGGATGGAAACAGCTCCGGACACCTGCTTGCTCGCCTTTCTGGAGCTGGGCGAGGGGCTGTGGGCCGTGCTGACGTTCGCGGTGCGCATCCCGGCGCTCGCTGCCGCGGTCGCTGATCTGAGAACGCACCGCACGGACGGAGCAGGGCCCTTCTCGCTGCGCCGAAGCACGGCGAGGATCTCTTCAGCCCCTCGGGGAAGTGCGACCTCGTCGCTCGGCGCTCATGCGACGGAGGGCAGTCAGGGTGAGGCGCACGCGTCCGCTGGTCTGGTGATAGTGGGGATCCGTGAGGCCGACGAGGCGCATCTCCTCGAACATTCGCCGGATGCCCTCCCCTCGTTCCTGGGTGATTCCGAGATCGGACCAGACACGAGCGATACGAGGGTTGCGCGCGTATCTGGCGATGTCCAGGGGTTTGGTGGGATCCGCCTGACGGGTGAGGACCCTCAATTCGGCGTGGGCGACCAGATCCATCCTTCGTCGGCCGCGGCGGCGAGTTCCGCTCGTGGAGAGATCGCCCTGCCGAGGAGCACCTCTCGGGCGACCACGGCGGCGATCACGGCGTCGAGTGCATCGTCCGAGGCCGCGCACACGTCCTGGTGTCCTGCCCAGTCCGGCCACGGCCAGCGGGCGCTGAGCGCTTCGACGAGCTCGCCGCGCACCAGAGCTCCGGCGGCCTTCTTGTAGCGCTGGGCTCCGAATCCCCATGCGGCCAGCGCGGCGCCGGGGTAGACCTCGCAGGCCACACCGCTTCCGTCGCGCGGGGTGGGGATGTCTTTGCTCCCGCAGGCGCGCGGCGATCGCCGCCCAGCGGATGGCGGGGTAGGCGATCTTGTCCGCTGCGACGCTGAGAGGCGTCTTGCCCGCCAGCCTGCGCACCTCGAGATCCGTCTCCCGGTAGAGAACGGCCCGACGCCAGTCCGGCCCGGTGTGCGCCGGGGACTCGAGGTAACCGGCCTGGTGCCCGGCGACCAGATCGACGAAACGGCGCGGCCATCCAAAGGGCACGTCCACGCCGGCTTTCGATGCGGGAATGATCGCCGCGAGAACGTCGTCGTCGCTCGCCCCCACGTGGACGTCGTCGAGGCGGACCACGTGACCCTCCTCGCGAAGCACCGCGAGACCTGTTTTGCGCGGGTCCGCCGCGAGATCGATGCCGGCGACGAGCCGAGGGGTCACCGTTCTCACCCGTCCGACCGTGAGAAACGGTTCGTCATGTGCGTGCTCGCAGTGGCGAGGACCTCGCCCAGCGGCGCGTCCGTCGCAGTGCGGATCTGCTCGGCGATCCTCGTGTTCGCCTCGGCGAGCAGGCCCGGCACAGCGGCGTCGTCGGCCGACGATGCCGACGATGCCGACGCGGTCGCCGCGTGCACGGCGGCGTGACCCAGCGCCAGGGTGCGGCCGCTGGTAGCGCTCGATCGCGGGGAGGGTCTCGGCGTGGTGCGCGTCCGCGAGAGCCGCGATCATGCGTGAGTCCAGTAGAAGCTGTCCGTGCTGACGTTCGCCCCGGTGGTCGTGAGGTAGGCGGGTGCCTGCTCGACGTTCGTGAACATCGGGATCAGCGTGCTGAACGGGAGCGAGGCGTAGGCGACCCACTGCGGCGCGCGATGGGACGGGGGCAGGTCCGGCCGGATCTGCAGGACCGCGAGCGCGTTGTGGCGGTTGATGCCGATGGGGCGGAACGCCGTGCGCTCCGCCGCGGTGCCGCGGGCGGAGTACGGGTCGAAGACCGTGCCCTGGTAATGGGAGCTGAGCACGTCCTTGACGTCCTCGATCGTGAGAAGGCGCTCGGGCCGCCGACTCCACGGGAGATCGTCCGAGTCCGGGCTCGCCCCGGGCAGGCCCGCGTCCCAGTCCTCGCTCGTGGGGTTCAGGGTGCGCCGCATGGACCAGGCGCGGGGCGTGTTGTAGACGTGGTCCGCGTCCGTGTGGGAGCCGAACGCCAAGCGCGGATTGAACACCGACGGCGCCGCATCGTCCACGTCCCGCTGTGTGAGGTCCAGGTGGTGGGTGGTGAGGAACTCCCGCAGGTCGGGGCTCGCCAGGTGGTCGCGGCCCGGCCCTTCGGCGTCGTCGAGGTCGAAGGAGTCGATGCCCAGCTGGTTCGGCATCGTCACGTAGTGGTCCTCCGGGACGCGCCGCGCGATCCAGTGGTGCCCGCCCACCGTCTCGAGCCACCAGATGTCCTGCTCGTCGCTGAAGGCGACCCCGTTCATCTCGTAGGTGCCGTGCTCCGCGAGCGGCCGCGCCGAGGCGCTCCACCCCGTCGCGCGCGGTGCGGATGTAGGGGAGGACGAGTGTCACGAAGTCCTCCGCGCCGAACCCGCCGGGCGCGCCCGTGGCCGGGTCGTGCTCCACGAGCGGGTCCGCGCCGAGCACCCGCGAGTTGCTGGTGATCGTCTCCGCGGCGCTCATGCCGACGTTCGCCGCATTGATGCCGGCGCTCGCCCACACCCCGTTGACCCCCAGCGCATCCGGGATCGCGGTGTATTGCAGCGGATCCTCGGGCAGGGCGATCGTGCGCTTGCCGATCACGGAGGTGTAGGTGCGGGGTCGCTCGGCCGGTCGCACCACCACGACCCGCTTGGGATCGAAGGACCCTTCGCTGGAGTCCTCGTTGCGGGCGACCAGGGGAGAGCCGTCCGCGCTCGCGCGACGGCCGACGAGGATCGTGGTGCAGGGCATGGGGGAGGGTTCCTTCGAGCGCAGGGATCTGGGGAGGTCCACGGTAGTCCCGGGGCCGACGGTCCTTGTGCGCCCGCGCCGCGGGTGCCGGCGGGGTCGCCGGCATCCGGCGGCGATCGCGCCCGGGTGATTGAGTCGCTCATGGCCCGGCCTCCGATACTGGAAGTCCGAGGCCGGACGGGGACCTCTCCCATCGCCGCTCCCGGCGTGCTCGGGTAGCTTGCGACGCATGTCAAATTTTCTCGGATCCGACACCGACGCGCTCCGAGAGTTCGCCCAGCTCTACGACGCGCAGGCGTCGGCGAGAGATGCGACGGAACTCGACGAAAACCCGTGGCTATCAAGCGGTGACCGCTGACGTGAAAGCGCGCCGCCAGCGCTCGCGCCCGCAGGTCCGGAAAGTCGCGAAGGATCCGGTGCTCAAGGCCCGGGTGAACGCCGACCTAGCGGCGTCATGGACGCCGAACGAGATCGCGGGCCACTTGCGTCTGGAGGCCGCAGACCCGACCGTTGACCGCATGGCGAACTCTCCCGACGCTCAGGGCCGCACCGTCAGCGGAGAAGCGATCTACCAGTACATCTACGCGATCCCCCGCGGTGAACTCGCCAAGCGAGGGATCTTCCTGCAGTCCAAACGGACCAAGCGCAGGCCCCGCACCACCGGCCGATCGTGGGGATGGTCCCCATCGCGGAACGAGGCGAGGACGCCGCGCGGCGGCGGGTGCCGGGACACTGGGAGTGCGACCTGATCATCGGGAAGAACGGGTCCTCGTGCGCCGCGACCCTGGTGGAGCGGATGAGCGGTTTCACCGGCCTGCTCGCCCTACCCTCAAAACATGCCGAGGGCACCGCGGACGCAGTCATCGAGTACTTCACCGAGTCGCCCAAGATGATGCAGGCCTCGCTGGCCTGGGACCAGGGCTCCGAGATGGCGCAACACGCGAAGGTTTCCCTGGCCACGGACATGCCGGTCTACTTCGCCGACCCCCACTCGCCCTGGCAACGACCCAGCAACGAGAACACCAACCGTCTCTACCGCGAGTACCTCCCCAAGGGCACCGAGATCCCCGACCACCAGCCCTACCTCACCACCATCGCCGAAGAGATCAACAACCGACCCCGACGCCGACTCGGCTTCCTGACACCGACAGAATCCTTCGCCCGACTACTTGCCGGCGAACCCCATGTTGCTTCCACGCTTTGACACCACCGAGCACTATCGCCTCCGAATGCTCCTCATCGCGGGAGGCCTCGACGCCTCACCCCACACTCAACTCTGAAAAGCCTCGTGAATGGAGAGCACCTCCGACGCGGGCATGGACCGCGAAGATGGTCGAGATCCTTGCCGAGAAGCGGCGGTTCTTTGACGAGTTCGCCAAAGCCGACCATACCGCGAACAGCGCTCCAGAGGCATTTGATATCACCGAGGCTGAGCTGGCCCGTGAGATGATCGCGGCCGAGCGTGAACGCCTGGCTCGCCGCATCCAAACCAAAGACGTCCCGTCCCCCGCCACGACCGAGGAGATCTCATGAAGTTGGAGGAGATCGTCGCCGGAGCGACTCTCGAAGGCGTGGTCCCGACAGGACCTGTACAGGTGCTTGCTGTGCAGTCACACGGATCGGACACGCGGGAACTCACCTACAAGGACAGCGCAGGCCGGTTGGCCCAGCGCCTGGTCTTCCGCAGTGACGAGTCCGCCTTTTCGTCCCGTCAAGTCCTCTATCGCCCAGTTCGACGCCGATCCCGAGAAGTTCAAGATCGCGGCCGAGGCACAGCGGATCCGGCTCGCAGGACTGAGCGACCCGATGCTGGCGCTCGCGACCAGCGACGTCCAGCCGCCGCCGCACCAGATCCGAGCCGTGTACGGCGAGTCGCTGCCACGGACCCCTCTTCGCTTTCTCCTCGCCGACGATCCGGGCGCGGGCAAGACGATCATGGCCGGGCTCTACATCAAGGAGGCGCTGCTGAGGGACGACGTCAAGCGGTGCCTGGTCATTGCCCCCGGGGGTTGGTGGACCAGTGGCAGGACGAGCTCTTCCTCAAGTTCGGGCTCGACTTCGACATCCTGACCCGGCAGATGACCGAGGCGTCTTTCCACACATCCGTCTTCGACAAGCACCCCCTGCTCATCGCCCGAATGGACCAGCTTGCCCGCAATGAGGACCTGCAGGACCAGCTCGCCGAGAGCGAGTGGGACCTGATCATCGTCGATGAGGCCCACCGCATGGCGGCCAACTGGTGGGGCAGCGAGCTGAAGAAGACCAAGCGGTTCCTTCTCGGGGAGCTGATCGGTCAGCGCACTCGTCACTTGCTGCTCATGACTGCGACTCCTCACGCCGGATCAGAAGAGAACTTCCAGGCCTTCCTGACACTCCTTGACAGGGACGAGTTCGCCGGCAAGTACCGCAAGCGACTCGGTCAGACCGACACCAGCCGCTACATGCGCCGCATGATCAAGGAGGACCTCCTCACCTTCGAGGGCACACCCCTGTTCCCCGAGCGGGTCGCCGAGACGGTGCCCTACCAACTCACGGACGCAGAGCAGGAGCTCTACGAGCGCGTCACTGAGTACGTCCGCGAGGGGATGAACCGAGCAGCGAAATTGGAGGGCAAGCGGCGCAACACCGTCGGTTTCGCCTTGACCGTGCTGCAGCGCCGGCTGGCGTCCAGTCCAGCCGCGATCCACGAGTCCCTGAAGCGGCGGGTTGCACGGCTGGAGCGCAAGAAGCACGACCTCGAGAACGGCGTCGGCGTGCGCGAGGCACAACTGCCCACGGACATCGACTGGGATGACGACTATGAAGACGACATCTCGGCCCACGACCTCGAGGAGATGGAAGAAGAGCTCGTCGATGCGACCACCGCGGCCCGCACGGTCGAGGAGCTGACGATCGAGATCGCTGAGCTCGAGGAGCTCGTGGGTATCGCCGCAGACGTGCGCGCATCCCAGAAGGACGTGAAGTGGTCCGAGCTGCGGTCAATCCTCGAGGACAACGAGATCCTTGCGACCCCTGACGCCTCGACGCCTCGTCGTTTGATCGTGTTCACCGAGCACCGTGACACCTTGGAGTACCTGCGAACGCGGATCACCTCGGTCATCGGATCGGCGACGGCGGTCGAGGCCATTCACGGTGGCGTGCCGCGGCCGGAGCGTCGCCGTATCACCGAGGAATTCACGAAGAACCCCGAGTGCCGGGTCCTCCTGGCGACCGACGCGGCAGGGGAGGGCCTGAACTTGCAGTCCGCCCACCTCATGGTCAACTACGACCTGCCGTGGAACCCCAACCGCATCGAACAGCGCTTCGGCCGCATCCACCGCATCGGCCAGACGGAAGTTTGCCGCCTGTGGAACCTCGTCGCCCAGAACACCCGTGAAGGCCAGGTCTTCGACCGCTTGCTGGAGAAGATCGAGGAGCGCCGCAAGGCTTACGGTGGCAAGGTCTTCGACGTGCTGGGGCAGGCCTTCGAGAAGACCTCCCTGCGCACCCTCCTGCTCGAGGCCATCCAGTACGGCGAGCTCCCTGAGACCAGGGAGCGCATGCACGAGGTCATCGACGCGAGCGTCGCCGATGGACTCTCGGAGCCGCTCCAAGAGCGGGCTCTCGCCAGCGATGTGCTGGCGGACAACGAGGTGGAGCGGATGCGCCGAGTCATGGACGAGGCCAGGGCACGGCGGCTCCAGCCCCACTACATCGAGATGGCCTTCCGCGGCGCCTTCACCGCCATGGGCGGCCGCATGTCACGAAGGGAGACGGGGCGTTTCGAAATCACCCATGTCCCGGCGGCACTGCGAGGGCATCGCGAGCCGGTGTCGACCAGATATGGCCGGGTGTGCTTCGACATAGACAAGATCGACGACGCCCGCTTGGGCCGAGCAGACCTCTTGGCGCCCGGACATCCTCTCCATGACGCAGTCATGCACGCCGCCGAAGAGCTGTGGGGCGACACTCTGCGCCGAGGCACTGTCCTGATCTCTGCAGATCTCGAGGAACCGCACCTATTGCTCGGAGTCCTTCAGGAGGTGATTGACGGCACCCAGGAGAAGATTGCCCGACAGTTCCACTACGCGTACGCGGATGCGGATGGACACGTGACACTCGCAGGGCCTGCGCCATATCTCGACTTGGCCCCGGCTCCCACTGGTGAAACAGCCGACCGGGCTCGGTCGCTTCCGTGGACCGGGCAGGCGGCGGACAGCGCGGCCAGCCACTTGAGCGCTCACGTCCTGCCCGAGTACACCCGTGAGGTGACGGACCAGCAGACGGCCGTGATCGCTCGTACCCGCGTGGCCGTTGAGTCGCGGTTGCAGGCCGAGATCCACCGGTTGGACAGTGAGGCGCTCGGCGCGAGCCAGAGAGAGCAGGCTGGGCAGAAGGTCAAAGAGTCTTCGGCGTCGCTGACGCGCAAGGCCCGCGACATGGAAGTGCGTCTGCAGCGACGGCTGGGCCAGTTGGATGCTCAAGCGCACGTGCAAGCCTCACCGCCGCTGGTGACGGTCCAGGCACTGGTTGTCCCGTTGTCCTGGGTGGAGAGTGAGTCGCCCGCTGATGCTCCGGTGCACGCCAAGGAGACCAAGGCTGTCGAGCGGCGTGCCGTTGATGCAGTGCTGGGCGCCGAGCGCCGGCTCGGTCGAGATCCACAAGAGCAGGCCTTCAACAACAAGGGCTTCGACATTCTCTCGATCGAGCCCGACGGCCACGCCGTGACGATCGAGGTCAAGGGGCGGATCGCCGGTGCGGAGGACTTCTTCATCACCCACAACGAAGTGCTCACCGGCAAGAACGCCCAGCCCCGCTACCGGTTGGCGCTGGTGCGGGTCAGCCCGAATGGCCCCGACCACGACGAGATCCGCTACGTGGCGAACCCCTTCGCCGGGACCGAGCTGGGGTCCTTTGCCGCGACGGGGATGCGCGGTCATTGGGAGAAGACGTGGAACCAGGGACAGGACCCGTTCTGATGAGCGCCGCAAGCAGTTCCCACGCTGTCGGTACCCGGAAGTAAAGTGGCTCTTCAGAGTTGTGTGTGGGGTGAGGCGTCGAGGCCGCCGGTGATGAGGAGCATTCGGAGGCGGTAGTGCTCGAAGTTGCGGAAGCCGCGGGCGATGCGGCGGCCGAGTTCGATGATCCCGTTGACGGCCTCTGTGCCGCCGTTGCTCGCGCCATCGGTGTCGAAGTAGGCCAGGAACGCCGTCCGCCAGCGGCGCAGGGTCTTCCCGAGCCTGGCGATCTCGGGGATCGGGCAGGATGGCGGCCGCAGCGATCAGTCGCTCGGCGAGGCGGCGTCCCTGGGCGGGCGTGGGCTGGTGGAACACGCCTCGGAGGTCCTGGGCGCACTGGTAGGCGACCTCGACCGCGACGTGATCGGGATGGGCCGCGAATGCGCTGGCCAGGCGGGTCTGCTGGCGCGGCGTGAGGCGTTCCCGTCCGGCGCGGAGAACATGACGGATCCCGTAGAGGGGGTCGCCCTTGCGGCCTCGGTGGCCGAGAGTCTCCTGCTGGATCCGGCGGCGGACGTCATCGACTGCGGCCCCGGCGAGCTTCACGATGTGGAACGCATCCAGCACGCAGGTGGCGTCCTCGAGTTGGTCATCGATCGCGTTCTTGTAGCCCTGGAACGGGTCCAGCGTGGCGATCTCGACCCGCTTGCGGAACTCGTCGCCGCGCTCGTCGAGCCAGTCTCGGTAGGCCTTGCCGGATCGGCCGGGGACGAGGTCGAGGAGTCTGGCGATGGGGTGGGTGCCGCGAGTCAGATCGACCATCCCGGTGAGCTCCTTCGGTCCGCGCCGGCGCGGGTCCCGGTGGTGCCAGATGTGCTCGTCCACGCCCAGGACCTGAACGCCCTCGAACCGGACCGGGTCGTTCGCGGCCCGGGTCAGGACTGGTCGGACCTGGGACCAGAGCGTGTTCCAGGTCGTGCCGAGCTGGCGGGCCAGGCCCTGGATCGTCGCTCCTGATGGCGCTCATCGGTTTTCCCCGGAGTTGCTCGGTGAAGTTCCCCGGGTCGCGGGGCTAGGTTAGCGGAGGTTCGTGCCGGTGGTGGCGCGGCGGATTTCTTCGGCGGCGGTGGCGTGGTGACGGAGCCTGTAGGAGGCGCCGTCGAGGGTGACGACGACGGAGCGATGGAGAAGCCGATCGAGCATCGCGGCGGCGACGGTGGTGTCGCCGAGGATCTCGCCCCAGGCACCGACGGGCCGGTTCGTGGTGATCACGATCGAGGTCTTCAGGTAGCGCTGGTTGATGACCTGGAACAGGGCCGAGGCCGCTTCGGCAGGCAGTGGGAGGTAGCCGAGCTCGTCGATGATCAGCAGGGTGGGGCCGGCGAAGAACCGCATCATCGTGGACCATTTGCCCTCGATCGCGGCGCGGTGGCGGCGGGCGGCGAGGTCTGCGGCGGAGGTGAAGTAGACCCGGTAGCCAGCGTTGATCGCGGCGTGGCCGAGGCCGGTGGCGATGTGGGTCTTGCCCACTCCGGGCGGGCCGATGAGCAAGACGTTCGTCGCGGTCTCCAGGAACCGGCAGGATCCCAGCTCGTTCAGGAGGTTGGGGTCGATGCCGGAGGCGGCGTCGTGGTCGAAGTTGCTCAGCGTGGCTCCGGTGGGCAGGTTCGCGAACCGGAACCGGCCCGCGAGGCGACGCTTCTCGGTGGCACTGACCTCGATCGCCAGCAGGCGTTCCAGGGCGTGGGTGAGGGTCCAGTTCTCGGTCTGGGCTTGGTCCAGGATGCCGGGGAGGGCGTCGGCGGCGTCGGCGAGCTTCAGCTCGTCCAGGTGGCCCTTGAGCTGTTGATAGACGCTCGCAGGGGTCGGGGTGGGTGAGGTGGTGGTCATGTCAGGGTGTTCCTGTTCTTCGCGGCCTGCTCATAGGCGGCCAGGTCGATCACGGTGGCATTCGGGGCCGGTGGCCCATTCAAGACCTGGGCGGCGGCCAGCGCCGCAAGCACCGGGTGGGATGCGTTCCTTGCGGCGATGAGGCCGTCCCGGCGGGGCCGAGGCCAGTGCGATGGTCTCCAGCGCGGTGACGTGCTGATCGGTGCGCTGGGTGATGCCCAGGCCCGACTCGGCCAAGCGATGGCGGGCCACCGCGGCGCCGGAGGTGGTGGTGATCTCGATATGGTCCGCGCCGAGGTGCTGATGAACATTCACCGTGGCCATCGCGAGTTCGGGAGGGACGGAGTAGCGGTTGCCGCGCCAGTGGATCAGGGCTTGCCGAGAGACGCCCCGTTGCTCGGTCACCACCACCGGGAACGCCATCGGCGGCAGTGGCCGGAGCCGCTCTTGAGCACGCATCGCCGCTGCGGTGGTGGTCCCGGTCGGGCTCTCGCGGCGCCTGCCGTCCTGCCGGGCCGCGAACCTCTCAAGCGAGGTTTGGGCCTGCTCCGCGGTGATCTCATCGGGCAGAGTCCGCCACCAGCGCTGGGCGGCGGTGTGGTTGTTCTTCTCGACCACGCCCTTACGGTTTCCCGAGCGGGGCCGGCAGACGACGGCCCGGACCCCGTGATGCTTCGCGAACGCGGAGAACATCGCGGTCAGGTCTCCGGTGGCGGGATCCAGCACGGTCCGCATCCGATCGAACCGCCACACCCGCGTCAGCCCGCCCAGCAGGCCCACGACGGTCGTCATCGCGGCCAACAGGTGGGGCAGGTCCATCGAAGGTGCGATAGCGGCCCGCCAGACGCCGGAATGGGCGAGTGACCCCACCAGCACATACGCGCCCTTCCGGGGGTAGCCCCACTGCTCGGGTGCGTCGGGCGGCTCGAGCCAGTCGAACTGGGTTTCTTCCCCGGGTGGGTGCTCGATCACCGCGTTGGGACGCTTCGTGACGTGAGCGCAGGCCTGGCAGGCCGGCCGCAACGACCGGTCACGGATCTGACGGGTCAGCGACTGGTAGGAGCCCGCGAACCCCAGCGGCCGCGGCTCGTCCAGCGGCGTCACCGCCCACAAGTGCGGGTCCTCGATCAGCCTGGCGGTGACGTAGTCGGTGAACGGCTCGAACACGTCCGGGGCGGCAGGTTTGCGGACCCCGGGCTCGCGATCACCGCGGAGGTAGGAACGGATGGTCTTGCGGTCATGGCCGGTGCGTCGGGCGATCTCGCTGATCGTGATTCCCTGCCGGTGCAGAGCGTGGATGTCCACGCCGCTCCTCTCTGAGAGCATGAGCGTCGGGCCTCCCTGGAAGGCTGGTGAGTGGTCAGAGACCACCAGCATCCAGGGAGGCCCGCCTCATGCGACGGAGCGACCCAGACTGGGGAATTTCAGTGAGCACAACTGGGGAATTTCAGCGAGCGTCATCACTCCCTCGCGCCGGAGTTGGCCGATCGCCCAGCGGATCGCGCGCGTGCTCAGCAGGCCACGCGGTGCACAGACCTCCGGGTTCTGCTCGGCGAAGGTCGTCACCGCGCAAACGCGCTCGAGGCAGATCCAGCGGCGCTTGCGCCACCGAATCCGCACCGGTCGGCCAGCCCATGGCGCGTCGATCATCTCGACCACCACTCGGCCGTGACCAGTGGCGATGACACCGCAGCCAGGGCATCCGGCCACTGGATCGCAGGACTCAACCTCAAGCAACAGTCCGGCCCGGGCCTTCGAGACGGCCACCAGATGAAGGCCAGGGAAGTCCAGGAGAACGTCGCATCGGTCGCGGCGGTCAAGCGCGTCAGGGCATACGCAACTATGGTTGGGCATCGTCGAGGTCCTTGGTGCGAGCAGAGGTTAGAGTCCGCTCATCATCGGGGACCTCGACGTCTATCCCCAGCTACCCCGCATCACCGGCGCGCCCACACTCAACTCTGAAGAGCCGATTATCGGCCTCAGTGGCGGTGCAGTCGAATCGATCCTCGGGGCCACCGTCCTTGCGGCCGTCGCAACTTTGCTAAAGTATCTGATTGATCGCGATTCCCGAATGAATGCGGTGGTGGCCGCCGTGGTTGAGTTTCGGCGACTCGACGACAGGTAGATTGAAAGTGCGTCAATTTCGGAGGTTTCGATCTGAGTTCAAAGCCGACTCTTTTGGTGATGTTGTCCTGCTAGGTGAGCGCTGGCGATGTTTCTTAGCCTAGCTCGTAGCTCCGCGTCCACCGCGAACACATACGTCCCCCGCATCCCCCGCGTCAGAAGCACGCGATAGACATTGGTGATGTATCGCGGCAGATCGTTGTCCGTGGTTGTCTGCCCTCGGGTCCGGTTGCTGGCTTTGCCCTTGGCGTCGAAGTAGTTCTTGCGATCGGCGACGAGCAGGCCTGTTCCGGGATCGATGCGCAGGTCGCCGCCGATGATCACGCCGGCGTAGTTGAGGTCGTAGCCCTGCACGGTGTGGATCGAGCCCACCTCCTCGAGGGAGGTCTTCGAGGCGATCCAGTCCACGTCGGAGACGTTCCAGTCCAGTGCGACGCCGTCCAGCTCGATGTCGTGCAGGCCGCTCTTCTTCCTCTTTGCGCCATCTCCACGCGTAGCCGGCGACGAGTCGGGCGAGGCCGTGCTCGGCGTCGCGCTCGCGGATCCGCTGATGCATGGCCCCGAGGTCGTCGAACAGCTCGAACTCGTAGTCACCGAGATCGGGCACGGACGTGGGTGGGTCGTCGGAGATCAGAGCTCGGGCGAACTCGAGGTACTCCTTGCCGCCCTTCACGCGCATCTGGGTGTCCAGCGGGTAGAGCCGCTTCTGATCGTGCGCCTCGGCCAGCACCCGCTCGAACACCTCTGCCTCGATGTCGATCGGGCGGACGCTCTGCGCCGTGTCGAGCAGCAGGATTGTGTGGCGGGAGCGCTTGCGGATCCAATCGAGCTGATTGATCGAATGGTCGTCACTCCCGAACAGCCGCCGTGTGATCTCGCCGTACCGCTTGGTGAGGGTGCCGTGGGCCTGTGCGCCGCGCTGGGTGAGACGGTGCGCCTCGTCGACCACGATGACGTCGAAGTCCTCATCGGCGTCCGCGACGTCGTAGGGGGTGAGCACCTGAGCGTCGCGCAGGGCCGGCACTTTTCGGAACACCCTGTTGATGGACTGGCGCAGCGACTTCTGAGGGATGACGAGACCGATCCGCAGATCGCGGAACAGCTCGCGGTTCCCCTCGACGAAGAGGTCCGAGAACATCGAATCGCCCTCCACCTCGTCGGTGGGATCGAAGTCGGCGAGATCGCGCATGAGCTTCATGAGGTAGATCCCGACGATCGTCTTGCCCGTCCCGGGATCGCCCTGGATCGCGGCGAGGGTGTGCACGTCGGGGTGGTGGAGGTCCTCGACCAGTCCCTCCATGATGTCGAGCACGGTGACGCCCTGCTCGGTGTTGAGTGCCTTGTACGGGGAGAGCTTGAAGAGGTCCGAGTTCTCGATCTCGGGGATCGACCGTTCGAAGTACCCGCGTGAGCGGAGCTCCTCGAAGATCTCCTTGAAGGTGTCGTTGTACTCGCTGCGCTGGAAGTAGTCCTGGTTGGTGATGCCCTCGTTGCGATTCATCACCTGGAACCTGCCGTCGCCGCCCAGCAGTCGGATCAGCAGGGACTCGAGGTCGAGGCAGGCGGAACCGTTGAAACGCTCGTCGAACACGATGCGCACCTCCTTGAGGTGCCCCTTCTGCTCGGACTTCAGATGCTGGCGCATACGGCGGTCGGCGCCGCCGGTCTCGCCCACGTAGATGTCGCGGCCGTCCTCGATGAGGTAGACGACGGGCCAGTTGGAGAACCGGGGGAGTCGGCTTCGCGTCTCCTCGACGGACTCCGGGGTGAAGCGGAGCTCCTCGATCTCAAAGGCGGTCATACTTCGTGCTCCGTCCCTTGGCCTTCTCGACCGGGTACTTCACCCTCGTGCGCTCGAGCTTCGCGCGGACAATCTCCTCGGGATCGAGGTCCAGCTGATCTGCGAGGTGGAGTGCGTAGGTGAGGACGTCGGCGAGCTCGCCGGCGACCTCGTCCCTGTCCGCGTCAGGACCCCACTGGAAGCACTCCAGGAGCTCTGCGGCCTCGATCGAGATCGACTTCGCGAGGTTCTCCGGGGTGTGGAACTGGTGCCATTCGCGCTCGGCGGCGAACGCTCGAAGGGTGTCCATCACGGAGTCGCTGGTCATGACCTCACGCTAGCAAGCGGTCTCGACAGAGAGCGCACAAAATCTGGCGCTCACTTCGCGATGGCCTTCTCGGCCACCCAGTCGCTGAGCCGGCGGAGAAGTTCGGGGCCCTCCGGGGAGCCACTCTTCTCTGCGAGGGAGTCGACATCGGGGCGCAGGAGGACGAGCAGTTCGTCGACAGTGGGGGATTCGTTGGGGAGCTCCCACGTGATGTCGTCCCCGCGCGCGCTCGCAAAGAAAAGATGAGCGACTCGAGATCCACGCGCTCGAGTCGGTTGCCGCCGCGGCCGGTGGGCATTTGCTCCCGCCACTCATCGAGGCGACCGATGTACGTCTGGTAGCTCTCGGTATCCCACGATCCAGTGGTCAGTGAGATGTCTGCCTCCGAACGGAACCAGCGGCGCACCACCGCATCCATCACCGGCGTCGTATCTGCGACCTCGGAAGCGGCAGTGAGGAAGTAGAGAAACTTCGTCCCGAACGCAGGACCGAGGTACTTGAGGTAGTCCGCCTGGCCCCGATGTTCTGCGATGTGCCGGAAGGCGTCCTCCCCACCGTTGGGGGACCCCTGTGCACGAGATGCGACGTCGATCAGGTGCTTCACGACGTCAGGGTCGGATGCGAGAACCCGAGACGTGCGATAGGGACCGTATCCGGTAGTGCCGTACCCCCAAATCATTGCCGCGAGGAAGGCCGTGACCACGGCTCGTGCGTCGTGTTCACCATCGCCAGGCATCAGAATCTCGGGCGCATGGAGAGAAGTGACTATCGTGCGATCGATGCGGTGAAGCCTCCCGTCCTCGGCCGCCTGCGTCGCCTCGGAGACCGCGCCTACCGCCTGTGCAAGATCGATCCCTTCGAGGGTGGACGCGTCAGCTCTCGTGAACCGTCGTTCCCAGGTGGCCGGGCGCCAGAGAAATCTAGGTTGCGGCGGGTAACCGCCACCCTGCCAGCGGTCGAGGGCCTCGAGGAGAGACGATGGAATCCGGGTCATGTCCAGATCGTAAGAATTTGCCGGCCCGTATGGGGCGGAAGCGGGCAACCACGGTGGCGACATCTTCGATCTACGATCACCTCATGCCCTCCACCGACGACGCCGAGGACGACATCCTCGCTCGCTTCCGCAAGCTGACCGCTGGTCTCGACCATGAGGTGTTCGGCCACCCGCCCGAGACCGCCGATCGCCGCCGGCCTGAACCGTCGGCCGTCCAGGTCCTCACCGTCCGCGTCGACCTCCACCGCTCGACCCCACCGATCTGGCGGCGCCTCGAGCGCGCAGCGATCTCTCCCTCGAGGATGTGCACACCGTGCTCCAGACCGCCTTCGGCTGGGCGGGCTACCACCTGTGGCGCTTCGCCGCCGGCGGCGCCCCGTTCGATGAGGACGCGCGGCAGTTCCTGTGCGAGTTCGACGTAGAGGAGGGAGAGGATCCGGACGGGATCCCCGCCGGCGAGGTGCGGCTCGGCGAACTGCTGCAGAGCGAGGGCGACACCCTGGAGTACCTCTACGACTACGGCGACGGCTGGGATCTCGGGATCGTCGTCGAGTCCGTGCGAGAGGCGGAGGAGGGCGATGCGCCGGCCCGTGCCACGGGCGGGAGACGCGCGGCCCCGCCCGAGGACTGCGGCGGGCTGCGAGACGAGGAGGACCTGAAGGCCCTCCTGGAGGACCCGGCGTTCTTCGACGTCGCGGCCCTGGATCTGGAGCTCTGGTCGGGTACGACGATGCTGACCGTCCCGGAGGACGACGTCGTGCCCGCGCTCCTCGTCGAGCCGTTGACGTTGATCGGCCGCGCCCGCGCTGGCCAGGACCTGATGGACCGAGCTCTGCTGCTCGGCGCCCCGCTCGCCCCGCTCCCGGACAGCGCAGTCGAGTCGGCCTTGCGCGCCCTGACCTGGTTCCTCGAGCGAGCCGACGCCGAGGGCGGCATCCCGCTGACCGGCGCCGGCTACCTGCGTCCTGCCGATGTCGAGGCAGCGAGCGCGGTCCTGCCCCAGATGGCGGACTGGATCGGCATGAACAACCGCGAGGTTCACGCCGTCCCGCTGCAGATGTTCCGCTCCTCCCTGCGGCGCGCCGGGATCCTGCGGAAGCACAAGGGCGCCCTCCTGCTCACCCGACGCGCCAGGGCGTACTACCGGACCGGCAATGTGCGAGAGCTCTTCCTGGACTCCCTCGTCCCGAGCAGGTACGAGACCGAGGAGCTCGCCCAGGTGGTGCTCCTGACCTACGTCGCGACGACCAAACCGGGACTGCCGGCGCCGATGGTCGAGATCACGCGCGTCCTCACCGCGATCATCGGACCGAGCGAGTCCGGCCCCGTCACGGCCGGCGAGATCCTCGACCTGCCTGCCTGGCATCTGCTCGCCAACACCGGCACCGTGACCTCGCGGCTCAGCGAGCGGGGCTTCTGCTTCTCCCCGGAGGCGACTTCCCTTGCCCGGGAGGCGCTGACCCGCTGAGCCGCGGTGTCGGGTCAGGGGCTGGCGAAGCAGATCGTGTGGATGCAGGTCAGCGGCCAGGACGCGGTCGCCCTGCAGGAGGGCGAAGCGGTGGCGGCCTCAGCGACCCAGCGACCGGGCGAAGAAGCCCTTCTCCGGAGCCGCCTCGGCGTGGCCGGGGCAGCGGTCGGCGGGGCGGATGTCCTTCATGACCTGGTCGACGTGCTGGCCGCGGCCGGCCCAGGTGGTCTTGCCGCAGGTGTTGCAGGTGGTGGCTCGGCACATGGCGTGCTCCTTCGGTGAGAGGTGAGAGAGGAGGGGTGTGAGCGGGGTGCGGGGCACGGTCCGGCGCGCCCCGGGGGGGGGAGGCCGCCCGGCACCGGAGCGGCGGGCTCCGGCGCGGGGCGGGTGACCTCGGCGGGTGGCCTCAGCGCGCCGCGACGACGCCGGGCACCAGGGCGGTCTCGACGGTGGGGGTGTCGGCCGTGCGGTTCCACGGCATCCTGGCGAGCACCGCGGCCATGGCGCAGGTGTCGCTGAGCGCCGAGTAGGTGAGCCCTGCGCCGATCGCGCCCGCGACCAGGCCCAGGCGTCGGTGGACCAGGCGCCCGGCGAGGGTGCCGGCGAGCACCAGGGTGCCTGCCGTCATCCGCACCTGGCGGTCCATCGCCCAGCGGCCGCCGCTGCGGTTCACGCCGCCCACGGCGTCCTGGTAGGCGGCGATGCCGCCGTCGAGCACGTCGATGTCCTCCAGGCCGGACTGCTGCGGCGCCTCGCAGGCCTTCCCGGCGCGGGCGCCGGAGCGGCACACCAGCACCACGTGCTCGCCCATGCGGCCGGCGAGCGTGTCGGTGTGGGCGGTGAGCAGATCCAGCGGCACGTTGTGGGAGCCGGGGATGTGGACGGTCTCGAACTCGCCGGGGGTGCGCACGTCGATCACCATCAGCTCGGGGTCCGTGCTGAGGCGGTGGGCGAGCTCGGCAGGGGTCACGGTGCGAGTGGTGGGGGTGGCGGTCATCGGGCGTCCGCTCCGGTGGTCCCCAGGTCGTGCTGTGCGGCGGCCCAGCGGGACCAGCCGGCGTAGCTGCCCTCCAGCTCCACCACGTCGTAGCCGGCGCGGCGCAGAGCGGCCGCGGCCACGGAGTTGCGCGACCCGGACTGGCAGAAGGTGATCAGGCGCCCGGCGTCCTTCGCGGGCAGGTCGTCGGGGTGGAAGAGCACCTTGCCGGCGGAGAGCTGGTCGGCGTCGTCCACCGTGCCGGCGGCGTGCTCGGTGCGCGTGCGCACGTCCAGCAGGTGCGCATCCGGCTCCTGCGCGCGCGGCGCGGCGAGGTCCGCCGGGGCCACGGTGGCGGGGGCGGACAGCTCCAGCCCGTCCAGGGAGGGGATGTAGCCGGTGAGCGCGTCCACGCCCACCCGCACGAAGTGGTCGTTGTAGGCGGCGGCGGTGGCCGCGTCGGGCGCGAGCACCACCAGCTGGGCGTCGTCGGCCTCGGGGTCGAAGGCCCAGCCGATGTGGGTGGCGGCCTTGCCGAGGAGGGGATCGACAGCGCGCCGGGCACCGTGCCCGCATGCACGTCCGCCACGGGACGGGTGTCCACCAGGGCGAGGGAGCCGTCGGCGAGGCCGCCGGAGAGCTCCCCGGTCGCCACCTCGCGCGGGGCGGGGCGCTCGCCCAGCAGGGCGGGGCCGTCGGTGTTCTGCCGCTTCATGCGGGCGAAGTAGGCGTGGGCGTCGGGCTGGCCGTCCAGCGGCTCGTCGATGAAGCCCTGCTCGTCGTCGTTCTCCAGGAACGGGCCCCACCAGGCGAACCTCCGCTCGTAGCCCACCGTGGTGGAGGGCAGCGCACCCAGCGCCTTCCCGCAGGCGGAGCCGGCGCCGTGGCCGGGGAACACCTGCACGTGATCGGGGAGGGTGAGGAACGCGCTCTTCAGGGAGGCGAACAGCCGCTTCGCGCCGGCGAAGCGGGTGTCCTCCATGCCCACGGCCTCGTCCAGCAGGTCCGGGCGGCCCAGGTCCCCGGAGAACACGAAGTCGCCGGTGAGGAAGTAGCCGGGCTCGTCGGCGAAGGCGCCGTCGGTGACCAGGTAGCTGAGGTGCTCGGGGGTGTGGCCCGGGGTGTGGCGGGCGGTGACGGTGATGTTGCCCAGCTGGATCGACTCGCCGTCGTGCAGGCGCTCGGCCTCGAAGCCGTACTGCCAGTCCTCGCCGCCCTCGCCGGAGACGTACGCCGTGGCGTCGGTGGCGGCGGCGAGCTCGCGGGTGCCGGAGAGGAAGTCGGCGTGGATGTGGGTCTCTGCCACGGCGGTGATCGTCATGCCGTGGTGGGCGGCGAGGTCGAGGTAGACCTGGATGTCGCGCCGCGGATCGACCACCAGCGCTTCCTTCTGCGCCTGACAGCCGATGAAGTAGCCGGCCTGGGACAGGTCCTCGTCATAGATCCGTTCGAGAAGCATCGTTCCTCCAGTGGGTGTGCGGACAAACAGCGAATGGGATACCCCCGAGGGTATCAGGTACCCCGGGGGGTATGCGAGGCGGGTCGGGCGGTGCGCAGCGGACAGGACGACACCAGCATCCAGCATCCGGCGGCGAGCAGGGCGAGAAGCGCCACGACTCCGCCGACGACGGCGCCGGCGGCGCCCGGGAGCTCCTGCACGAGGACGAGAGCCCCCATGGCGAGGACGAACACCCCGAAGCCCGTGCGCGGCGCCCGCTCGGGGAGGTGGCCTGCCGCTCGCGCGCCGAGCAGGGAGCCGAGCACGGCCGCCAGCGTCACCCCGCCCACCAGGGCCCAGTCCAGCGAGACGGAGGTGAGATAGCCGGCGAGCCCTGCGAACGACTTCATCGCGATGACCACCAGCGACGTGCCCACGGCGACCGGCATCGGCAGTCCGGCCAGCGGCGCCAGCGCAGGTACCACCAGGAAGCCGCCGCCCGCGCCGACGAGCCCGGTGACCAGGCCCACTGCGAGCCCTTCGAGCACGATCCTGCCCGCGGACGGCTCCCGGCTTGGCCCCTCCTCCGCGGGCGCGCCCCGTCGGCTCCGGAGCATCGCGACCGACGTCGCGATCATCATCAGTGCGAACGCGACCATCAGCACCGTGCTCGGGATGTGTCCTCCGAGGAGCCCGCCCAGGAAGGCCCCGGCCATCCCGGCGGCCCCGAAGCTCACCCCGGTGCGCCACCGCACCCGGCCGGCGCGGGCGTGGCTGACGGCGGCGACGGCCGAGGTCACGCCGACCACGACGAGCGAGGCGGCGATCGCCTCCTTGGCCGGAAGTCCCGCCACGTAGGCGAGGATCGGCACCGTCAGGATCGAGCCCCCGCCGCCGAGCAGTCCCAGGGAGACTCCGATGAGCACGGCCAGCGAGCAGGGTGAGCGCGAGGGTGGGTGTCACGAGGGGCCTTTCGAGAGGTGGGTCGGAGGCTCGCGGCGCGACCGCCTCCGCCGCCGAGCCTGCCACATACCCCAGGGGGTATGCAAGACACCCCTGGGGGTATAGTCTGGGGCGTGCGAACCGACCCGAGGAGAGCGCCATGGACCTGAACCCCGACGACATGACCCCTGTGGTCAACCGCCTCAAGCGCGCCCAGGGACAGCTCGCGGCCGTCACCCGGATGATCGAGGAGGGCAAGGACTGCAAGGCCGTCGTCACGCGACTCTCCGCCGTTTCCAAGGCGCTGGACCGCGCCGGTTTCGCGATCATCGCCAGCGGAATGGAGCAGTGCATGACCAGCCCGGAGAAGGACCTGGACCGCAAGGAGCTCGAGAAGCTGTTCCTCACGCTCGCATGAGAGGCGGGGTGCGACCCGACGCCCCCCGACGCCCCATCAGCAGACACTCCGGGCTCGCCTCGCCGTTCTCTCGCGGCGACGGGTGCCGACATCGGCTCGGAGCGCCGTGTTTGGGAGCGGCGGCCGACGGGCACTCCCCGGGAGCCGCCTCGCTCATCGCCCCCGCGCGGCGAGCCGTGCCATGAGCCCTGAGGGGGCGAGACGGGCGGCGGTCCAGATCGCGGTGTAGCGCCGACTCGGGACGGAGACGGCCTTGCCCCGCTCGGCATCGCGCAGCGACTCCTCGACCACCCGCGGCGCCTCCAGCCACAGCCAGTCCGGGATCCCCTCCTCGCCGCGCGGCAGGCCCAGCCGGGCGTGGAAGTCGGTGTGCGTGTAGTCGGGGCAGACCGCCGTGACGGTCACGCCGCGACCCTGTAGGCGCCGCTGGCCCAGCGGGAGAACTGCACCTGCCAGTTCTTCACCGCGCCGTAGGTGAAGCGGGGCATCACCGCGGAGACGGAGGCGATGTTCAGGATCGTGTCGAAGCGGCGCTCGAGCATTCCCGGCGGCGCGGCGTGCATCAGACGCATCGGCACCTCGACGTGCAGGCGCAGATGCCGGGCCTCGTCCTCGATGTCGTTGCGCTCGAAGTCGAGCGGCGACCCGAAGCCGGCGCTGTTGACCAGCAGATCCACCGGCCGGACCGGAGCCGGATGCCGGGATCAGCGCTCCCTCACTCCTCCTCGTCCTCGTCGCTCTCCACGTTCCACCCGGCACCGCAGTCCTCGCACGTCCGGTCGCTGAAGGCCAGGACGCACCCCTGCCACTGGACCCACGGCGGATCCTCCTCGTCGAGGCGCGGGTCCGGACCGCCGAGCGGATGGTGGATCACCTGGGGCGAACCGCACACGGGGCAGGTGCCGCGCGGCTGGTCGTACGGCTCCGGCGGCTCGTCGCCGAGGATCATGATCATGGGGTGAGAGTAGGGCGGGGATCCGACAGATCCACGCCCCCGCCGGACCGGCGCACCTCCCGCTAAAACACCGGGAACACGGCACGCCACACCGCGGCCCGCCCGATTCCGGAGGAGGGTTGCATATCCGCCAACCAAGGGGCGTAGATTGCAACTAGTGACCGACTTCCGGCGTCCCGCAGTGCGGCGGCCCGCCGGGGCCGGCACTCCTCCCATCCCCTCGTGATCGGCAAGGCCCCCATGACGACCGGCTCCACGGACACCGCCACGGAGGAGACGTTCCCCGTCCCCACCGGCGCGCCGCCGGCCCCTGCGGAGGTGCGCGAGCCCGCCGAGAAACCCCTCGGCCGCGCGGCCGCTGCAGCTGCTCGGCGTCGGACTGATCCTGATCGGGCTGAACCTGCGCATCGGCGTCGCCGCGATCGGACCGGTGATCGGCGAGATCCGTGCCTCGCTGGGCCTGTCGGCGACCGTCGTGAGCCTGCTGACCACGATCCCCGTGTTCGTGTTCGGGGCGTTCGCGTTCCTCACCCCGGGCCTGACCCGGCGGCTCGGCATGCACCGACTGCTCGGGCTCGTGCCGCTGGTCCTCGCGACGGGGAACCTGCTGCGGCACGAGCCGAGCATGACCGCCCTGTTCGCCGGCACCGTGCTCGTCGGCTCCGCGATCGCGGTGGGGAACGTCGTGATGCCCGCGGCGATCAAGCAGGACTTCGCCCACCGCGCCGGGCTGATGATGGGCCTGTACACGATGTCGCTGTTCGTCGGCGCGGCCTTCGCCTCCGGGCTGACCGCGCCGCTGTCGCCGGTCCTCGGCGGCGGCTGGCGCGGCTGCGCTGGCGATCTGGGCGCTCCCGGCCGGGCTGGCCCTTCTCGTGTGGTCGCGGCAGTCGCTCCGCTCGCCCGGACGCCTGCGCTCCGGCAGTGCGGTCGCCGACGCCCCGGTCGACCACGGCCGCTCGCCGCTGGGAGCGATCCTCACCGACCCCACCGCCATCGCCGTCACCGGGTTCATGGGGCCGCAGAGCGTCAGCTACTACACGACGGTGACCTGGGTGCCGACCATCCTGCAGGACGCCGGGATGGACGTGACCGCCGCCGGCGGCATGATCGCCTACTCCGCCTTCCCCGCCGCGCTCGCCGCCCTGCTCGCGCCGACCCTCGCCGCACGGATGCGGCCGACGTGGTCGCCGCCCGTCGTGGCCGTCTTTGCTCCTCTGCGCCGCCTATCTCGGGCTGATCATCGCGCCCGCCAGCGGAGCCGTGGCGTGGATGACGGTGCTGGGCCTCGGGCTCGGCGCCTCGATCAGCCTCTCGCTGACGTACATCGTGTGGCGCTCACCGACCACGCACCTGACCGGCCACCTCTCGACGGTGTCGCAGGGCTTCGGCTACCTGGTCGCCGGATTCGGCCCACTCGGCATCGGCGCGCTCCACGCCGCGACCGACAGCTGGGCCGTGCCGCTGATCGTGCTGTGCGTGGTGCTGGTCGGGCGACTCGTCGCCGGGGTCGTCGCGAGCCGGCCCGTGCACATCAGTCCTGCTTGAACTCCAGCACCCGCTCCTGACCCTCGCCGTTGGTCGCCCAGGAGGGATCGCCGGGCATGACCGCGAGCGGATCTCGTTCCCGGGGTGCGCGGCTCACGTCCGGTGCGGCCAGGCTTCGGCGCAGGGCCTCGTCGATCGTCACCCGCGCCGCATGGCCGTCCGGCAGCGAGCTCGGAGAGCCACCGCTCGTCCCGCGCGACCATGTCCTCGCGCAGGCTCTCCATCAGCGCGGTGACCGTGGGGGCGGGGATGTCGGAGAGCCACGATCCCACCGCCGTGACCAGGGCCTGGGGCATCACCGGGACCGAGAACCCTGGCCGTTCCTGGTCGGTGAGCTCGAGGACCTTCTGGACGAGCTGCGGATAGGCGATGACCTCGCCCCCACCGATGTCGTACACGCCGTGGGCGCTCTCGGTGGTCACAGCGGCCCGGATCGCGGCGACGGCGTCGACCACGGCGATCGGCTCGACCAGATGGTCCATCCAGTCCGGGAACACGGTCACCGGGAGTCGGTGGGCCAGCTGGGTCATCAGCTCGAAGCTGGTCGAGGCCGCGCCGAGCACCACTGCGGCCCGCAGGCCCACGAAGCGGCATCGCGCCGCGGAGAGCTCCTCCTCGACCTCGAGGCGGGAGGCCAGGTGCTCGGAGAGCTCCTCGCGGGGGACGTCCGGGATGATTCCCGAGAGGTAGGCGAGGACCTTCACCTCGGACGCGTCGACGGCGGCGCGCACGCGCTGCGCGGCGGCGCGATCCACCTCCCGGAAGTCGTCTCCTCCCATGCCGTGGACCAGGTAGACCACCGCCTCCAGCGACGGGTCCGCCGCGATCGCGGCACGCACGGAGTCGTCCCCGGTCGCATCCAGCTCGACCCTGTCGACGGCGTCGCCCCACCAGAAGGCGTCGAGCTTGTGGAGATCCCGGGCCCCGGCGACCACCTGATGCCCGTCCTCCAGCAGTGCGGGGATCAGCCGGCTCCCCACATACCCCCCGGCTCCGATGACGAGAACGCGCATGATCTACCTCCGTGTCCGTGCTCCCGTGCCGCGAGCCGTGCCTCAGGTCTATACGAGCCGGCGCCCTCGAGCAAGACCCGCCTCGCCCCGGCGCGGCGAGCGGCCTCGTACGCTAGGCGCATGAGCCCCGAACCTCCCGCCTCCCGTCCCGGCGCGTGGTGGGTGGCCGGCCTCGCCGTCGTGGTGGCTGCGCCGCTCCTGGCCGCGTCGCTGCGCGCCGAGGGCGGGGGCCGGGGACCGTCGCCGGCTGGGCACTGGGAATCGCCCTGACCTGGACAGTCGGCGGGTCGCTGATCATGCGCCTGGCACCTTCGGATCTCGCCGGCCGGGCCCCGGGGCTCGCACCGAAGGTCGCGGTGGCCGCGCGGGCGTCGGCCTGGCCGCGGCCTCGCTGGCGGGCGGGCTGGTCCTGGCCGGTATCCCGGCCACTGCCCCGTCGGTGGCCGGCCCCGTCGCCGCAGCGGCCGACGGACGCTGGGGTGTGCTCGCGGTCGCACTGGTGGCGGGCGCCGCTGAAGAGGTGTTCTTCCGCGGCGCGGCGCCTCGGCCGCTCACCGGCTCGGCCCGCTGGGTGGTCCCCACCGCGGTGTACGCCCTCGTCACGCTGTGCACCGGCGGCCCTGCTCTCGCGGTGATGGCCCTCCTGCTGGGACCGGTGGCGATGTGGGCCCGCGAGACCTCCGGCTCACTCGCCGGGGCGCTCTTCGTCCACGCCCTCTGGACGCTCACCATGGTGGGACTGTTCCCCGCCGTCGTCGTCCGTGTCGGCATCGCGGGCTGAGGCGTCCAGCCGCTCGAGCCGAGCGAGTCGGTCCGCGGCCTGGCGGCGGCGCTCGTCCTCGGGGCGCTCCCACCATGCGGGACCGCGCTCTCCGAGGCCTTCCTTCGCGAGCTGGACGCGGTCGCGAGCTGAGCGGACGCTCGCCGGGTCGTCGTCGCGGCCGGCGCGCCCGACCTGGGAGCGGGCTCTGCCCAGATGGCTCTTCAGCGCCCGGACCACGTCGGCGTCCAGCGCCGGGTCCGTGCGTCGCCATCTCCGTCCCCGGATGACCAGGTAGCGGTCGTCGCTGCGGTTCATCCCACCCATTCCAGGAACTCCTCCGCCGTGATCACCGGCTTCTCCCACCTCGCCGCATTCTTCGCCTTGCTCGACTGCGAGCCGGCCTCGGCGACGACCAGCACATCCGTCCGGGTCTTGGTGAGGGTCGGTACGGCCCGGAGCCCGCGCGCCTCGGCCATGGCGTGCAGCTGCTCCTTCTCCAGCCAGCCGTGCCGGGGCGAGTGGACGGTGCCGGAGAAGCACACCCGCGCCCCCGGCACGAGCACGTCGGCCGCGCTGATCGGGCCTGTCGCCTCGAAGCCCTCGGGCGGCACCCGCACCCCGAAATGCTCCTCGACCCCGCGCAGACGCTCGAGGACCTCCTGATCGGGGGAGAGGACCCGCCGCCAGGTCCCTTCGAGCAGGTGGGCGAGCACCTCGGCGGCGTCGTCCTGCGCGCCGAGGTTCCCGCCGACGACGAAGCCCGTCGGGGCGCTGGTCCCCGTCGGCCCCGTCGTGCGGGCGAGCAGATAGCCGTGCCCCGCCACGACCTGCCGGAACGCCATCCCGCCGCCGGGCGGCTCCTCTCCCGCGGCCCGCACGCGCCGCACCGCGTCACGCACCGCCCGGGCCCGCTCGAGCGCTGTCGGCGCGTTCAACCGGGCGCGCTCGCCGGCGCCGAGCAACCTGCCGGGGACCTCGAGCCCGAGCGGCACCGGCTCGACGATCCCGTTGCGCTTGAGTTCGAAGTCGACGTGGGCGAGCTGACGGTCGATGTCCACGCCGACGGGCACCCGCCCGGCCAGCGGCGCCGACAGCGCCGGCCACGCTTCCATCAGCGGCGGCGCGAGCCGCACGTCCCGCGTGGTGATCCCGAACTCGTCCCGTGCGGAGAACAGGTCGGAGGTGGGGTTCACGACGGTGGAGACCTCGTCGCCGTCGTCGGTGACCACCGCGATCTCCACCGGCCGCGGCCGCCAGCGGTCCCCGGTCGTGCCCACGGTCAGCACCGACAGGTACGCCTCGCCGAGCGTCTCGGTCGCGGACGTGCCGCTCGCGAGATAGCGCCGCACGCGCTGATCGGTCTTCAGGTCCCGCGGCGGCACCTCGCGCCTCAGCACCAGGCCCTCCAGGCTCGTGCACCGCGACAGCGCCACGTACAGCTGGCCGTTGGCGAAGGTGCCGCCGGTGAGGTCCACGACCACCCGGTCCAGGGTCTGCCCCTGCGACTTGTGGATCGTGATCGCCCAGGCCAGCTTCATCGGCGGCTGCGTGAACGTGCCGATCACCTGATGCACCAGCGAGCCGCCCTCGACGCTCGGGCGCGTGATCTCCCAGGTGTGCTCGCGCACCTGCTCGGTGCGGCCGTCGCGCAGCGAAGCACGGTGACGACCGGCCCGTCGGAGTCGGCGCCGATCGCGGTGATCCGGCCGAGCGTGCCGTTGACCCAGCGATCGAAAGGGTCGTTGTTCAGCGGCATCACCTGCGCGCCCACCGCGATCCGCGGCGTCTCCTCGGTGGGCTTCTCGAATCCGTCGGTGTCCCCGCTGATCTGCGCGGTGAAGGACTGCGCCGGATCGGGCAGGCGCTCGAGCATCTGCCGGTTCCGCGCGCCGACGATCCGGTTGGTGGTGGCGAGCGTCAGCCAGAACTCGTCCAGCCCGGGCTCGAAGTCGGGGTCCGCCCGACGGTTCAGCTCGGCCCGCGCCTCCTCGAGCGGCGTCCCTTCCCGCACTGCGTTCAGCAGGTCCACGAGCTGGTCATCGCCCTGCTGGCGGAACACGGCGGACAGCTCCACCACCGGGAACGTGTCCTCGTTGAAGGAGTGGGCGGAGAAGAAGAACGGGGTGCCGTAGCGCTCCTCGATCCAGCCTGCTTCGTGATCGGTCACCACCGGCGGCGACTGGTAAAGGTCGCCGACGAGCACCAGGCGCACCCCGCCGAAGGGCGTGCCGGGCCGGGGGCCGTACTGCTCGAGCGCGGCGGTGAGCGCGTCGAAGAGGTCCGCTCGCACCATCGACGCCTCGTCGATGATCAGCGTGTCCAGCTCCTTCAGCGCCTTCGCGAAGCGTCCCGGGTAGTAGGAGCCGCCGCGCACCTGCTCCTCGGTGACCCCGAGCGGGAAGGAGAACAGGCGGTGGATCGTGTACCCGTCCACGTTCAGCGCCGCGATGCCGGTGGGTGCGACGGTGATCGTGGAGCGGTCGGTCTGCTCGAGATAGTGCCTGATCAGCGTCGACTTGCCGGTGCCGGCCTTGCCGGTGAGGAACAGGTGATGGCCGGCGTGCAGGTGTTCGAGCGCGGCGGCGAACTCGTCGGTGATCACCAGCGGGACCGACGACGTCTCAGCGGGCGCGGAGGTCGCCGCCCGGGCCGACGGCGCGGGGGCCTCGGACCGGGACGTCGAAGCGGCGGGCGCCGCCGACGCGACAGTGGGCTCCGCGCCGTCCGCCTCTGCTCGGGCTGGCCGTCGGCCAGTCGTGTGTGATTCTGAACCACTTTCCCGCGGATTCTGGCTCAGAATCTGACCCGATCCTGGATCAGCCGGCGGGGCCGCCTCGGGCCGTGCCGTGGTGTCAGGTGCAGTGTTCTGCGACCCCATCGCCGCTCGGTACTTGGCCACGAGGTCGGCCTTCAACCGCCCACGGTCGCCGACGGGAATGCCCTGCTCCCGTGCCCACGCCCGGATCGCGGTGGGGGAGAGGTCCACCTCCGAGGCCTGCTCGTCGGCGAGCTGTGCAGGAGCCGACGCATCGGCTGAGGCCGCGGGCACCGCTCGAGGCGGCATCGCCGCGGACGACGACGTCGGACGCAGTGCACTGCCCGTCGGGGGAGGGGCGGGTGCGGAAGGCGTTGGAGACGGAGCCGCCGACGGTCGAGCCGCCGCCCCACCCCGCGGCGCCCGCGAGGCAGTCAGCGGGGCGTCGTACCCCGTCTGCCGATCCATGGCGAGATACCGCTCGAGCGACCCGGCCGCCGCATAGGCGTCACCGAGCGCGGAGTGCGCCTGCTGATGGGTCACCCCGAGCGCCGCGCGGCATGCGGCGAGCGTCCGCCGCCGCAGGTGGGGAAGATAGACGGTCGCGCCCTGCGGCGTGCAGTAGGTGGACACCTGCGGCATCGGCAACGAGGCCCGGGCGAACTCCGCCTGGAGGAACGCGAGGTCGAACTCGGCGTTGTGCGCGACGAGCACCAGTCCCTGCAACGCGGTGCCGATCTGCACGGCGAGGTCCGCGAAGCGCGGGGCGCCGGCGACGTCCGCGTCGGTGATGCCGTGGATGTGCGTGGCGCGCACCGGCCCGTCCGGGTGGAAGCGCGTCACCCACTGGTCGATCGGCCGGCCCTCCTCGTCGGCCCGCAGGATCGCGAGCTCCAGGACTCGCTCACGCTCGGGGTCGAGGCCCGTCGTCTCCACGTCGATCACCGCGAAACGAGGAGCCCCCGACGGAGCGGGAGGCGGCGTCGCGGACGGCGCCGAGGCGCGGCCGCGGAAGCGATCGAGCAGTCCCACGAGGATCCTCTCCGGGCAGGGGTGGTGATCGCTCGATCATCTCAGGGAGCGGGGACAGAGGAAGGGCCGTTCGCAACGGGAGCAAACGGGCCTCGTCCGTCCCCTTGTGGTCCTCGGAGAACGCCGGCGCCCTTGACCTCGACGCCGAGATCGAGCTGTGGAGCCGCGCAGGTCAGATCAAGATCGCCGTCGGCAAGCACATCGACGTCCGCCGACTCGACCTGCTGATCGCGAACGCGGTGCTGCGCTGGTCCTGAGTCGGGGGATCGGGCCGGGGGCGGGCCCGGTCCGTCTACAGTGACCGTGTACGCGACGAGGGGAGCAGCGATGGCGGCGAAGAAGTTCGCACAGGTGGACACGCAGAGCAGCAGTCTGAAGAAGGCGCTGGCCTTCCTCAGCGCGGCCACACCTATCGTGATCCGGGTCGTGCAGACCATGAGGGACAACCCGGAGATCGCTGACTTCGCGAAGAAGCGGCTCGACAAGCTGAGGCGCAACGACAAGGCCACGCCGGAGGCGATGCTCGCGACGCTGGAGGCCCTGCGCGAGCAGGTCACGCTGTTGACCGAGTCGGCTGACGATGGGCAGGAGGCCGCGCAGGTCGCCGCGTGGTCCGCCAAGCTCGACGCCGCCACCCGTGCCGCGCGGCTCCTGGCCGCCCCGGGCTCCACCGCGTCACAGCGCAAGACGCTCAAGAAGCAGATCGACTCGCTGCGTCAGGACATCTTCGCCGCGTATGTCGCCGAACTCGGCGAGGACGCTTCCGCCGGCAGGAAGTGACCGCCGGCGGACTGTCGCGGTGTCGTCCGCTCACTCGTCCACCCCTAGCATGGCGGGCGATGACCTCCGACTCCGCCCGCCTCACCCAGCTCCTCACCTCCCTCGACGGCCGAGGCTACGGCTCCTACAAGCGGCTGCGCGGCGGCTACGACCTGGGATCGTGCCGGCTCGTGATCGACCACGTGCAGGCCGACCCCTTTGCGCCGCCCTCGCTCATGCGCCTGGTCGTGGACCGGGCCGCGGCGGGCTTTCCGGAGGACCTGCTCGCCGACCGGCACGGACGCGTCGCGACCTCCGACTTCCTGGCGCGGGCGCTCGCCGAGACTGCCGCCCGCACCGGGGAGCGGGTCGACGTCGGCACCCCGGGGCAGGAGGTGCTCGAGCGCACCACCATCGCCCTCGCCGACGGTTCGATCGAAGCGCGCCTTGCCGCCGAGCCGCCCGCCTCCGGCCGCCGCATCCAGGGCCGACGCGCCGCGCGCCTGCTCACCGAGGACCTGCCCCGGATCGCCGAGGCCGTCCTGTTCCACGCCCGCCACGACGCGGAGGCGCGCGCGTCCATGTCGCCCTCCACCGCGACCAGGAGGCGCGCGCGACCGGCTCGCCGGCCGCGGTCTCGTGGCCCTCGTCGGCGACGGCGCGATCCTGCCCCGTCGCGCCGGCGACTCCGACCTGCCGCTCACCGAGGGCGCGATCCCCTTCGAGAGTCCGGCCTCGCTGCGCGTCGAGATCGACCTGCCCAGCGGCCGACGGGTGAGCGGCATGGGCATCCCCGAGGGGGTG
Organism: Brachybacterium sp. GPGPB12; assembly: GCF_038396325.1. NCBI lineage: Bacteria > Bacillati > Actinomycetota > Actinomycetes > Micrococcales > Dermabacteraceae > Brachybacterium > Brachybacterium sp. GPGPB12. The sequence continues at coordinate 2,999,826 of NZ_CP149573.1, forward strand.
ACCGTGATCGTCGGCGGCGGCTTCCACGGCAAGTCCACGCCGCTGCGCGCCCTCGAACGCGGCATCCACCCGCACCGCGGCGGCGACGGCCGCGAGTGGGTGATCACCCGGGCCGACGCCGCGGCGATCCGCGCCGAGGACGGCCGCGCCGTGACCGGCGTCGACATCTCCCCGTTCATCAGCGGGGCGCCCTCGGGGACCGACACCCGCGCCTTCACCACCGCGAACGCCTCGGGCTCCACCTCGCAGGCCGCCTCGCTGATCGAGGCGGCCGACGCCGGCGCGTCGGCGCGCTGATCGACGAGGACACCTCCGCCACGAACTTCATGCTCCGCGACGCGAGGATGCGCGCGCTGATCCCCGCCGACCGCGAGCCGATCACCCCGTTCGTGGATCGCGTCCGCCCCCTGTTCACCGAGCGCGGGGTCTCCACCGTGCTGGTCGCGGGCGGCTCCGGTGCCTTCTTCGACGTCGCCGACCACGTGATCGCGATGGACTTCTACGTCCCCCGCGACGTCACCGCCGAGGCCCGCGCCCTCGCGGACGAATCACCGCGCGCGACCGGCCCGGTGTTCACCGCGCCGCGGCCCCGGATCCCGGACCCGGTCTCCCTCCGCCCCGCGGGCGCCCGCAAGCCCGCCTCCGCCCGCGGCCGCGACACGATCCGGCTCGGCCGCGAGCACCTCGACCTCTCCGCCGTCACCCAGGTTGCTCGATCCCGCGCAGACCCAGGCCGTCGCCCACGCCCTGGACCGCCTCGCGGACCTGCTCGCCGAGGACGGTCCGCTCCCGCTCGAGGACGCGGTCCAGATGCTCGTCGACCGGATCGAGAACGGCGGCCTCGAGACCCTCTCTCCTCACCGCGGCCATCCCGGCCATCTCGCCCGGCCGCGCGCGCTCGAGATCCACGCCGCGGTGAACCGGTGGCGGGGGTCGCGGCTCTCATGACCGCTACGGCGCCACGTTGAGGGTGCGGCGGAACATGTTCCCCGGGTCGTAGATCTGCTTGATGCGGCCGCAGGCGCCGGTAGGTCTCCGCCCCGTACGCCTCGCGGGTCACCTCGGGCACGGGCCGGGTCCGCTCGATGGAGCGGAAGTTGACGTACTCGCCGCGCTCTCGCGGCCGGGCGAGCTCGGCCGCGGCCCGCTCGGCGAAGGCGCGGAAGCGGGCGTCCTCCCCGGGGTCCTGCCAGGCGAGATGGATCGAGACCATGAGCCGCCCGCCGCGGTGCGGGAAGGCGGTCGCCCCCTCCGGCACGCGGGCGAACGCCCCGCCGAGCAGGTGCAGGTCCAGGCTCGCGCCCGGCCCGGGCAGCGCCTCGGCGACTGCGGCGAGAGCGTCGAGCACCTCCTCGTCCAGGCCGCGGAAGCTCGCGTTGCGCCACAGCCCGCGCACCCCCGTCGGCACCGCCTCGCTGCGCGCCCCCTGCCAGGCCTCCCAGCTGACAGGCCCGATCAGCTGACGGTCCGGAGGCGGCGCGCGGCGCGCCGCGCCGATCAGCGCCTCGCCCGCGGCATGGTCCTGGTCGATCCAGACGCTGTGGATCGCCAGCGCGGAGCGTCCCCGAACCCGTCCTCGGGCGGCGGCGAGGCGATCGAGACCTCCGCGGCGAGCTGGTCGGGCAGGTCGCGGCTCCACCGCTCGAAGGCGCCGAGCGCCCGCCGCCACTGCGACCGTCGGTAGTACAGGCTCGCTCCGAGCACCGTCTCCGGCATCGGCACGGCCCGGTAGGTGAACGCGGTGACCACGCCGAAGTTCCCGCCCCCGCCGCGCAGGGCCCAGAACAGGTCCCGGTGCTCCTCCTCGCTCGCGCGCACTCGTCGGCCGTCGGCGAGGAGGACGTCGGCGGCCTCGAGCCGGTCCAGGCTGAGCCCGGCCTTCCGCGACAGCCAGCCCACCCCGCCGCCGAGCGTCATCCCGGCGATGCCGGGGGAGGACGGTGCCCAGCGGCACGGCGAGCCGGTGCGGCGCGGTCGCGGCGTCGACATCGCCGACCCTCGCCCCAGGCGAGGCCGTGACCAGGTGGGCCGCGGGGTCCACGGTGACCTCGCGCGCGCGCCGAGATCCAGCACGATCCCGTCGTCGACGGTGCCGAGCCCCGCGACGGAGTGCCCGCCCCCGCGCACCGCGAGCGGCAGGCCCGTCTCCCGCACCGCCTCCAGCACGGGCGCGACGTCATCGATCGTCGCGGCGCGCACCACCAGGTAGGGGAAGCGGTCCTCGCGCCCGTTCCACACCGCCCGCGCCGCGTCGTAGTCCGGGTGGCCGGGCACCACCACCTCGCCCGCGACCCGGTCGCGCGACCGGTCCAGGGCCGCGCGTGATTCCGGGATCGGATCCTCGCCCGTCTTCCATGTCATGGCCTGGCGACCTCCTGGAATGGTGGGCGAACAGGCCGCCCACGACCAAGGAAGAGTGCCGGGACGCACCGCCCGGGCACCCTCCGTGGACTGTGCCTGACCAGCGGGCGGGTCGCCCGTCGGCAGGCGGGTGGAGCTGATCCGACGGTACTGCGCGGCGAGGGGGAGGGCAACGGGCCTCCCGCTCGTGGTGCCCGGGCACGTCGACGCCTATGACCGCGCCGACGCGGCCGATGCTCATCCCGGCCGCGCGAGGTGGCAGGCTGGGCGTACCCGCCCCACCCCGGACGAAGGAGCACCATGTCCGTCCCCCATCTGCTCGACCACATCGTCATCGCCGGCCCCGACCTCGCCGAGACCGTCGAGTGGTTCCGCGAGCTCACCGGCGTCACCCCCGCACCCGGCGGCAGTCACCCCACCGGCACCGCGAACGCCCTGGTCGCCCTCACCGTCGGCGGCGAGCCACGCCCGCACTACCTCGAGCTGATCGGCCCCGACCCGGAGCGCGAGGGGGAGGAGGCGCCGAAGACCTTCAGCATCAACCGCCTGAAGCGCCCCACCCTGATCACCTACGCCGTGCACCCCGAGGGCATCGACCAGGTCGCCGAGCGCTCCCGCGGCGCCGGCGTCGATCCCGGCCCCGTCGAGGACCTCTCCCGCACCACTGCCGACGGCGAGCTCCTGCAGTGGCGGCTCACCCAGGCCCGCGCCCCGCGCAACTACGGCGTGCCCTTCCTCATCGACTGGGGCGCCACCGAGCGCCCCGGCCTCACCGACCTGCCCACGATCGAGCTGGTCTCCTTCGAGCGCATCGAGGTCAGGCCCGAGCCGCGCAGAAGGCGCTGGCCGCGCTCGACCTCGGCGACGGCGTCGCCCCGGTCCATGAGGGCCCCGGCTCCCGCTTCGTGCTCCAGCCGCGCACCGAGGACGGGCGCGAGATCGAGATCTGAGACGTTCCACGGCCGCCCCTGGCATCGTCCCGCCGCGGGTGCGTGCCGCATGTGGTCAGGTGATGGCGTATGGCGTACCGCTACGCCTATATGGCGGTGTCAAGCGGTCAGTGCACTGTCAGCCAGGACCTGCTGAAACACTTCAGCCGGAGTCCTCCAGCCGAGGGTTTGACGTGGCCTCTTGTTGAGCGACCTCTCGGCTTCCGCGACCTGCTCGTCAGTGACCTTCCGGAAGTCCGTGCCCTTTGGGAAGAAGTCACGTAGTAGTCCGTTGGTATTCTCATTCGACCCTCGCGCCACGGCGAATGAGGATCACAGAAGAACACTTGGATATTCGTCGCGAGGGTGAGCTCTGGATGCGATGCCATTTCTGGCCCCTGATCCCACGTAAGAGTCTTCCGTATTACCTCAGGCAGGCTCCCGATCATCTCTGCCAGCGGCGGCATGGCTGATGTGGTGTCATGCTTGCCTGGAAGCCTTCGGAGAATGACCAGGCGCGAAGTCCTTTCCACGAGCGTTATTATCGCGGACTGGTTCTTCGTTCCCACCACCAGGTCCCCCTCCCAGTGCCCGGGAACTGCTCGATCCGCAACCTCCGGCGGACGCGTCGAGATGTGGCACCCCTGCACCCAGGTCTGCCCCCGAGCTTTCGGAAGTCGCGATTGGGGCACTCGTGACGTGCGACCGGATCGCAACGCCTTCTCCTTGGCCAGCTCCTGGCGAAGCGTCCCTCGACCCTGCATGTAGAGCGCCTGGTAGATGGTCTCGTGCGACACCCACATCTCCTCGCGATCCGGGAAGTCCTTACGCAACTGCGCGGCAACCTGTCGCGGGGAAAACCAATCGCGCAAGTAACCGATCACAGCCTGACGCAACTCGGGACGAGAGTCCAGAAAGCACTGCCGGACCCTGCGTCGACGGCGATCTGTATCCCTCTGTGCGGCACGAGCGTGATAATGGCCGTTCGTGCCAGTGTTCCGCTTCAGCTCCCGCGTTACGGTCGACGCAGAACAGCCTATATAGCGAGCGATTGCGACCCCTGACATGCCTTCCTCGTGCCTTGATTGGATATGCGCTCTATCGAAAGCGTCGAGACGTCGACCATGACCGGGAGTGTGCACGTCTGAGACTACCTCGGCAGGGCGATCCTGCACGACAAGACGAACCCCTCCCTTGTTGCCAAAACTCGGGGTGTAGCCCGCCTCGCGAGACCACCGTGAAATCGTGTGGCGATCCCATCCCAGTTCGCGCGCCACCGCGCTCATAGACAAGCCATCCTCGAGCAACCCGAGGACCTCATCCATGTCGTCCTGCGTCGCAATCCTGCGCCTACCGCTCATCGCTCCTCCAGATCATCACCACCGATGCAGTGATCATCTGAAACCGCCATATAGGCGTACTGGTACGCCACACGCCACTACTCGACCATGGCTCGAGGCCCAGAGTGCGAGGAACCGGGCTCGAGGCCCAGAGTGCGAGGAACGGGGCTCGTAGCCCAGGGTGCGAGGCGCCGGGCCCGCGGCCGCGGACAAGAGCCGAGGCGCGCGCGGCACCGGAATCACAGGCACGCGGCTCGGAAGCACTGGGCCGGGCCCGCACGGCACTGCCCCGCCCGATCAGGACGCGCCGTCATTCCTGCCGTGCCGGATCTCGGCCCTCCTTCGGCGCCCGCCGGCGGGCGCCGCCTCGACCGCTCGGCCCGGAATCTTGCCGTGCCGGGGGCCGCTGATTAGCGTGCCGAGCAGTGATCGCGGTCCGTGGACCTCGCGGATCGCGCAGGTCATCGACAAGGAGGACCTCCCATGAACGACACCGTCACCGTCCCCGATCCGGCAGGATCCACGCGCACCGGGCGCGAGAACGCCGAGCAGGGCTTCCTCGCCCCCGCCGCACTCACCAAGAACCTCCAGGCCGTCCTGGTGGACCTCACGGCCCTGCACCTCGTGGGCAAGCAGGCGCACTGGAACATCGTGGGCCCGAACTTCCGCGACCTGCACCTGAACCTCGACGAGGTGGTCGCCATCGCCCGGGCGAGCGCCGACGACGTCGCCGAGCGCATGCGCGCCCTCCACGCCGCGCCCGATGCCCGTCCGGCGGTGGTCGCCGAGCAGACCACGCCGCCCGAGTTCCCCCAGGGCGAGGTGCTCACGCACGATGCGATCGACCTCGTGACCGCGTCCATCGAGGGGACCGTGGGCACGATGCGCTCGGTCCATGACGAGGTGGACGAGGCGGATCCCACCTCCGCGGACATCCTGCACGGGATCATCGAGAAGCTCGAGCAGCAGGCCTGGTTCATCAGCGCGGAGACCCGCACCCCGAAGGAGCGCTGATCCCTCGCGTTCCCGGTAATCGCCTCCGGCACGACGCGCCGTCATCATGGACGTCATGAGGGAGACGCACAGCTCGCGAGACGACCACCCCGACCCCGACGACCTGTCGGTCGTGTTCTCCGCCGCTCCGGCGCCGGAGGCCGAGGACGCCGCGTCCGCCGACCCGGCAGAGCCGACCGGCTGGCCCTGGTTCCTGCCGCAGGACGGCCTCGGCCGGGAGGAGCTCGAGCCAACGGTCGACGTCGAGGACGATCCGGTCGGGGCCGCAGAGACGCTCGCCCGGATCCCGCTGGTGCGCGGCGCCGTGGCCCTGCTCAAGCACGTGGGCGAAGGGCTCCCGCTCACCTCCGAGGGCGAGCTCGGCTCGGGCGACGTCCGCGCGCTCGCGGCGGCCATGGGCCTCGACCTGGGCGAGCAGGAGCCGGTCTCGATGCGCGAGATCGGGGCGATCGTCGGCCCCTGGAACTCCCTGATCGCCGGGAAGTGGCTGAGCGTGAGCGGCGGCGAGGTCGTGCCGGGGAGGGGATGGTGCCCGCGGCGGCGCGGTCCGAGGATCCGGTGGCCTTCGTCCGCTTCGCCCGCGCCGTGATCGTGCCGCTGGTCCTCGAGAGCCTTCGACAGGGCGGTGAGGAGGGTGGGCTGTTCGGCGGCTCGGACACCTTCACCGCGCTCGCTGCACACGGTCGCGCCCGGCGGGCTCCTGCTTCCGGCGACGATCCGCGTCGCCCTCGATCAGGGCCTGGTGCCGGCCGATCCCGCCGGCGACCCGGACATGGACGAGATCAACCGGTACTGGCAGGCGGAGCGCGACCTCGGCACGCTCGCCGCCTACGGGCGCTGCACCGGGAGCCGCTCCCGGACGGGCAGGCCGTCCGGTATCTCGGCACCGTGGAGGTGCTGGTCGAGGCGTACGGCGCGCTGGAGATGTTCCAGGATCCCGACTGAGCGTCGCCGCGGCCGTGCGACCCGTGGCCCTCACGGCGGTGACGCCGGAGCACGCGACGAGGGCGGCCCCACCCGATGGAGCCGCCCTCGTCGACGGAGACGGGCCTCGGCCCGGCGGCGATCAGTCCTTCGAGTCCTTGCCGCGCAGGCCGTCGACCGCGCCCTTGACGGTGTCGCGGGCGTCCTGGAGCTTGTCCTTCGCGTCGGCCTTGCCCTGCTGGGCCTGGCCCTCGGCCTCGGTCTCCTTGTCGCCGGACAGCTTGCCTAGGCCCTCCTTGGCCTGGCCGCCCAGCTTGTCCTTGCTGTTCTCGAACTTCTCGTCGGTGCTCATCGCAGACCTCCTCGGTCGAGTGGACGCACGGCTCCCGTGCGATGCCCCGAGACTACGCGCCGACCCTGCACACCGTCCGACCCTCCGGTCGATCGGCCCGGCCCGCCCTCACAGGTCCTTCGCGGTCAGCGGGATCCGCCCGCCGGCGAGCACCATGTCGACCTGCCGCGGCGAGAGCCGGTGGTGCGACCCGATGTCCCTCCCGCCGATCCGGGCGGTGAGCGCGTTCCCGGCCCGCGGCGCCGCATGGATCCCCTCGAGCACCACCTCGGCGCCGGCCTCGATCCCGTCGTGGTCGGCGGGGTCGTCGAACTCGAGGGCGAGGATCCCGAAGTTCGCGAGGTTCTGCCAGTGGATGCGAGCGAAGGACTGTGCGATCACGGCGCGCGACCCCAGGTGGCGGGGCGCGATCACGGCGTGCTCGCGGGAGGAGCCCTGTCCGTAGTTCTCCCCGGCGATCACCACGTGCCCTGCCTCCGCCTCCTTCGCCCGCTGCGGATAGGTCTCGTCGATCCGGGTGAAGGAGAACTCGGCGATCTTCGGGATGTTGCTGCGGAAGGGCGGCGACCCGGGAGCCGGCCGGCATGATCTCGTCGGTCGAGACGTCATCGCCCATCACCAGCGGCGCCGGCACCCGCAGGTCGTCCTCGATCGGTGTGAACTCCGGGAGGGTGGAGATGTTCGGGCCCTTGACGAGCTCGACCCGTGCGGCCTCCTCGGGCGGCGGCGGCGCCTGCGGCATGTCGTCGATCCGCGCGTAGCGCTCGGGCATCGCCGGGCGCGCGTACGTGATGCCGTGGCTGTCCTCGAGGGTGCGCGGGTCGGTGATCACCCCGGCCAGCGCCGCGGCGGCCGCGGTCTCCGGCGAGCACAGCCACACGGAGTCCTCCTCGGTGCCGGAGCGGCCGGGGAAGTTCCGCGGCATGGTGCGCAGGGAGTTGCGGCCGGTCGCCGGGGCCTGCCCCATCCCGATGCGGCCCATGCGGCCGGACTGGTGGATGCGCGCCCCGGCCGTGACCAGCGGGGTGAGCCAGCCGCCGGTGACCAGGTCCGCGAGCACCTCGCGGGAGGTGGGGTTGATGTCGAGGGACAGCCCGGGCGCGGTCTGCCGCCCCTGAAGGATCTCGGCCACGACGGCGAAGTCCCGCGCCCCGGGTTCGCCGAGGAGCCGACGACGACCTGCGAGACCTCCTCCCCGGCCACGGACGCGACGGGGACGACGTTCCCGGGGGAGGAGGGCCGGGCGATCAGCGGCTCGAGGGCGGCGAGGTCGATGTGCTCGGTGCGGTCGTAGCCCGCGCCCTCGTCGGCCTCGATCCGGGTGAACTCGTCGCCGCGGCCGACGGACCCGAGATAGTCGCGCACCGCGTCGTCGGCCGGGAACACGGTCGCGGTCGCGCCGAGCTCCGCTCCCATGTTGGCGATGACGTGGCGGTCCATCGCGGTCAGCGCGCGAGCCCCTCGCCGTGGTACTCGATGATGCGGCCCACCCCGCCCTTCACGCCGTGGCGGCGCAAAGATCTCCAGCACCACGTCCTTGGCGCTGACCCAGGCGGGCGACTCGCCGGTCAGCTCCACGCCCCAGATCTCCGGCGTGGTGACGTACAGCGGCTGGCCGGCCATCGCCATCGCGATCTCGAGTCCGCCCACGCCGATCGCGAGCATGCCCAGCGCCCCGCCGGCGCAGGTGTGGGAGTCAGAGCCGATCAGGACCGCGCCGGGCCGGCCGAAGTGCGCCTGGTGCACGGGATGGGAGACGCCGTTGCCCGCCTTCGAGAACCACAGCCCGAACCGCTGCGCGGCCGATTCGAGGAAGAGGTGGTCGTCGGGGTTCTTCCAGTCCGTCTGCAGCAGGTTGTGGTCCACGTACTGCACGGACAGCTCGGTGCGGATCCGGTCCAGCCCCATCGCCTCGAGCTCGAGCATCACCATGGTGCCGGTCGCATCCTGGGTGAGGGTCTGGTCCACCAGCGACCCGATCTCCTGCCCGGGATCGGCACCGCCCTCGACGAGATGGCCGGCGATCAGCTTCTGGGCGACGTTGCGCGGCATGGATCCGTCCTCCTCACGGGTCGGACCGCCGGCGAGGCCCGTCGGCGGGCCTGCCCCCACCGTACGCGGGAGCCGCGCTCCTGTCCGCTCCTCGACTCCCGGGATGGCGCGGGCGCCGGAAACGTGTAGGGTCCCTCCCATGCAGAAGCGTTGGCAGTTCTATGCGAAGTCGGCTCCGGAGGGGCCGGCCGCCGTATAGCGCCACCGACCCTCTCCAGAGCCGACAAGGGCAGAGCATCCGCTCTGCCCTTCGCCATTCCCGGCGGGCTCTGCAGCAGTGGGTCCGCCCCCACCCGGAGGACAGGACCCATGACCCTTCTCGCCACCGCCACCACCGCCGTCCAGGCCGACACCGATGTCGCCCCCGACCGCCACATCGCGGGCTTCACCGCGCCGCCCACCCCCGCCGAGCTCCGCGCCGAGATGCCGCTGACCGGCGTCTCCGCCGCCCAGGTCGCCGCGCACCGGGAGCAGATCCGCGACGTGCTCACCGGCGCCGACGACCGTCTACTGGTCGTCGTCGGCCCCTGCTCGATCCATGACCCGGAGGCGGGGCTCGACTACGCGCGACGCCTCGCGGACCTGCGCGCCGAGATGCAGGACGACCTGCTGCTGGTGATGCGCACCTACTTCGAGAAGCCGCGCACCACCGTCGGCTGGAAGGGCCTGATCAACGACCCGCACCTGGACGGCTCCCACGACATCGCCGCGGGGCTCCGCACCGCCCGCGCCTTCCTCCGCGAGGTCACCGCGCTCGGCCTGCCTGCCGCCACCGAGTTCCTCGAGCCGATCAGCCCCCAGTACATCGCCGACCTCGTCAGCTGGGGCGCGATCGGGGCGCGCACCACCGAGTCGCAGATCCACCGCCAGCTCGCCTCGGGACTGTCCATGCCGATCGGGTTCAAGAACGGCACCGACGGCGGGATCCAGGTCGCGCTCGACGCGCTCGGCGCCGCCTCCGCCCCGCAGTCCTTCCTCGGCATCGACGCCGACGGGAGGGCCGCGCTGGTCGCCACGACCGGCAACCCCGACCTCTCCCTCATCCTGCGCGGCGGGGCCGACGGACCGAACTTCGCCCCCGCCCAGGTCGCGGAGGCCGCGGGGCGGCTGGAGGCGGCCGGACTGCCGCGGCGCCTGATCATCGACGCCTCCCACGCCAACAGCGGCAAGGACCACGTGCGTCAGCGGGAGGTCGCGGGGCCGCTCGCCGAGCAGGTCGCGACAGGCGGCGCCGCGATCGCCGGGATCATGCTCGAGAGCAACCTGCTCGGCGGCGCGCAGAAGCTCGACCCCGAGGTCGGCCCCGTCGGGCTCGTCCGCGGCCGCTCGGTGACCGACGCCTGCATGGGCTGGGACGCGACCGAGGAGGCGGCGCGCGAGCTCGCCGCCGGGGCGCGCCGCCGGCGGGGCTGAGCGGCTCGGGCTACCGGCTCCTCAGCCGCGGCGGTCCTCCGAATCCAGCCACTGCTCGAAGGTGGTCGCGCCGATCCGGGCCGTTGCGGGGTCGCCGCCGCGGCGCCCCGGAGGCCAGTCCCCGCCAGTAGGTGCCGGGCAGGCGCGGCTCGAGCACGCGCCGGGAGATCCCGTCGTGCGCGTACTGGCGGCGGATCATGCCGGTGAGGGTCTCCTCCTCGGGGCCGATCAGGTCCGGGGCACGCCGGGAGGGGCCGTCCTCCGCGAGATCCACCAGGTGGTGCCCGACCTCGCGGGCGGCGACGGGCCGTGAGAGCATCCGCGGGGCGAGGGTCAGCGGGCCGAGGGTGGTCTGCGCGATGATCTGGCCGGCGAACTCGTGGAACTGGGCGGCGCGGGCGATGGTGTGCGGCGGCGCGGAGGCCTCGACCAGACGCTCCTGGGCGAGCTTGCCCGCGTAGTAGGCGGCGTCGGCCGCCTCCAGCCCGACGATCGAGAGCAAGACGTGATGGCCGACGCCGGCGCGTTGCTCCGCCTTGAGCAGGTTCCTGCTGGTGGCGGTGAAGAACTCGGTCGCCTTCCGGGCGTTCTGGGTGGTGATGTTCAGGGCGTCGATGACGATGTCGGCCTCCTCGAGCGCGGCGTCCAGCCCCTGCCCGGTGAGCACGTCGACGCCCTCGCGGCGGCTCAGCACCGCCGTGTCGTGCCCGCGCTCTCGAGCGGCCTCGGTGATGCGTCGTCCGACCATGCCGGTTCCCCCGGCGATCGCGATCCTCATCCTGACCCTCTCCTCGCTCCCCGTCGCCGCCACCCACTCTTCCCTACCCGGCCCCGCCCGTCGAGGGGACCGAAACCCCCGCGCGCACACTTCGGCGTCCTGTGCGTGACCTCAGACCGCCAGAGGCGCTGAGGTCACGCAGGGAGCGCAGAAGTGTGCACCGCCTCCCGCCGACCACTGCCCGGCGGCATCGCGGCGGGGAACAATCCCGTCAACGCCCGCGTTGACCCCGGTCCGTCTCACCCCGCCCGCCGCGTCCTCCGAGGAGCTCCCATCACCGCGACCACCGCCCTGCCCACCCTCTCCGCCCAGGCCGAGCGCCTGATCGCGCTCGACCTCCACGCCCTCGCGGGTCTCCCGGCCGACGTCGCGCGCGGGACCGCAGAGCGCGCGGGCGCCGACCGCACCGACGCCCTCCTCGCGATCGACCCCGCCCTCGCCCCGCCCTCGTCCCTCGCCCCGCTCCTGCGACGCGGCGAGAAGCCGGGCTTCGTCGTCGAGGACATGACCGACGTCGACGCCTTCGCGCCCACCGGTGCCGACCTGCCCGAGGCGCCGCTCTACCTCGTCCAGGCCCCGGAGCGCGGCGACGAGTTCGAGAACGCCTCCCCGGCCGAGGCGCTCGAGTCGATCACCGCCGCGGGGCGCGACCCGCTGCTGCTCACCGAGGGGATGCTCTGGGTGCGCAGGTCCCCGAGGTCCTCGAGCGGAACCACTGCTTCATGACGATCGGCTCCCGGACTCGGAAGTCGAGCGGCACGCTCGACTCCCGCACCCCCGCGCTGTGGATCTCGGGCGGCGCCGGCCGCGATGGGAAGGAGCGGAAGGACGCGCCGAAGCTCGGCTGGTGCTGGTGGAACAACCGCCACACCTGGCTCGGCATCGCCTCGGCGGGCGGACGCTCGGCCGGCTGAAAGACGTGGACTCCGCCCGGTGCCGCGGATAGCCTCCGCCTCATGACCGACGACGAGACGCCCACCTGGTGGCAGGAGCATCACGCCTTCCTGCAGGAGGGCGCCGAGGAGGGCGAGGTCGACGCCGGCCCGCCCTTCTCGCCGCAGGCTGCTCGACCTGCTCGCCAACGTGGAGCGCGCCTTCGAGGTGACGGGCGCGGACACCCCGCCCTGGCCAGACCCGCATCTCGGGCCCGACGGCGAGGACACCCCCGTGCGCGAGGAGGAGTACAGCCGGCGCCTCGACCCCGGCAAGCACAGGATCCTCGCCGCCCGCGCCGAGGCCTGGGCCCAGGTGCTCGTCGCGAAGGGCTGGGCCGAGCGCGAGGAGATCGCGGACGGTGCGGCCCTGCTCTGGAGGGCCGAGTCCGGTCTGCCCCTCCACCGCGCCATGGTGTCGCGCCCCCACCGGCGCGGGGCGTCGCCCCTGCTCCTCGTGCGCACCGCCCCCGACGAGGAGGACGGTCATCACGACCTGACCACGGCCGACGCGCGCGCTCCCCGGCATCGTCGTCGCCCTCGGAGACCCACCGCTGCCCGTCGAGACGCGCCCTTCTGCGGCTGCGATGCCTGTGACTCCGGCTCCCGCGACCTGCTCGAGCGACTGGACGAGGCGATCCTCTCGATCGTCGACGGCTCCTACGAGGCCCTGATCTCCCCGCACGGCCGGCGGGAGCGCACTTCCTTCCATGCGTCGTCGGGATGGAGCGTCGACCAGCCCGCCGTGCCCGCCCACCTCACCGCCGGCCCCTGGGCCGAGAACTGGACTCCGCGACTGATGGACCCGATGCTCGAGCCGGAGGACCGCGCATGAGAGCAGGGGGAGCGGAGGTCACCGTCCCCCTCGACGCCCTCGAGAATCCGCCGGCAGGGCTCCGCCGTCTGCACCGCAGCACCGTGTCGCCCGGTGCGGAGCTCGAGCTCCACCCGTCGACCGGGCCCCTGCCCTAGAGTGGACCCACGCGCTCGACGAGGACGCGGAGGAGCCGGAGGCCGAGGGAGGTCGCCCGTCCCCGCACCACGGCGGACGCGCTTCCCGCCCCCGCCCCGAAGGACGACTCCTCGTGAACTCCCTGGTCCTCGCCATCGTGGGAGTCGGCATGATGATCGCCGGCTACCTGCTGTACTCGCGCTATCTCTCCAAGAAGGTGTACCGGCTCGACGCCGGCTTCCGCACCCCCGCCCATGAGCCGCAGGACGGGGTCGACTACGTCCCCACCAACAAGTTCGTGCTGTGGGGCCACCACTTCACCTCCGTCGCCGGCGCCTCGCCGATCGTCGGCCCCGCCGTCGCCGTGATCTGGGGCTGGGCCCCCGCCTTCCTCTGGGTCACCCTCGGCACCGTGTTCTTCGCGGGCATGCACGACCTCGGCGCGCTGTGGGCCTCGACCCGCAACCGCGGGCAGTCCATCGGCACCCTCGCCGCGAAGTACATCGGCCGCCGCGGCGCCCGGCTGTTCCTCGTGGTGATCTTCCTGCTGCTGCTCATGGTGAACACCGTCTTCGCCGTGGTGATCTCGGGGTCGCTGGTCTCCACCCCGTCGGCCGTGATCCCCACCTGGGGAGCGCTCGTGGTCGCGGTGCTGGTGGGGCAGGCGATCTACCGCCTGAAATGGAACCTGCCGATCGTGTCGGTGGTGGGGGTGGTCGCCCTGTACAGCCTGATCCTGCTCGGCGACCGGTTCCCCGTCGCGGCGCCGGAGGGCTTCCTCGGCATCGGTGCCGAGCCGTTCTGGATCCTGGTGCTGTTCGTCTACGCCGGCATCGCCTCGATGTCGCCGGTGTGGGTGCTTCGCTGCGACCGCGCGACTACATCAACGGCCTGCGGCTGTTCGTCGGCCTGGCCCTGCTGTACGGCGCGGTGCTGATCTTCCGCCCCGAGATCGTCGCCCCGATGCTCAACCAGGCCGTGCCCGAGGGCACCCCGAGCATGATGCCGGCGCTGTTCGTCACCGTCGCCTGCGGCGCGATCTCCGGATTCCACGGCATCGTCTCCTCCGGCACCTCCTCCAAGCGGCTGGACAAGGAGACCGACGCACGGTTCGTGGGCTACTTCGGCGCGGTGGGCGAGGGCCTGCTGGCGCTCGGCGCGATCATCGCGACCACCGCCGGCTTCCGCACCCTCGCCGACTGGGAGGCGGTCTACTCCGCGTTCAACGAGGGCGGGGTGGAGGCGTTCGTCGCCGGCGGCGGCTCCATCCTGAACGCGGGCCTCGGCATCCCGACCTCCCTGTCCGCCACGATCCTCGCCACCATGGCGGTGCTCTTCGCCGCCACCACCATGGACACCGGGGTGCGCCTGCGGCGCTTCGTGGTCCAGGAGATCGGGCAGATCCTGGGCCTGCGGCTCGGCACCTTGGTCGCGACCGCGATCGTGCTCGTGGTGTGCCTGGCCCTCGCCTTCGGCGCCGGTTCCGGAGGCACCGGAGGCATGGTGATCTGGCCGCTGTTCGGCACCACCAACCAGATCCTCGCCGCGCTGACCCTCGCGATCCTCGCCGTGATGCTCACCCGCAAGCGCCGCCCGGTGTCGCCGGTCCTCTTGCCAGCGCTGTTCGTGCTCTTCGTGAGCGTGTTCGCGCCGCTGGTGCAGGTGGGGCAGTACGCCGACCGAGGGCGACTGGCTCGCTGCTGGTGCTCGACGTCATCATCCTCGTGGCCGCGGTGTGGGTGATCGTCGAGTCCGCGATCGCGCTGACCCGCGCCCGGACGGAGCCGCCCGAGGTCGAGGGCGCCGACGAGGAGCCGCTCGAGGACTCCTCGGCCTGATGACGGTCTCGTCCCGCCTGCGCGCCCTGGCCGAAGGGTCGCACGAGTTCTACGTCGGCCCCTACCGGCGCACCTTCGCCCGCGCGCGCGGGACGAGGACGACCTGTTCCGCATGCTCGTGATGAGCGAGATGCTCGGCGTCCCCAACCCCGCCTCCTATTACACGGCCGAGTTGCTCCCGGTCCTCTACGACGGCTTCCACGACTGGCACCCCAGGATGGGGATGGAGCGCTCGCCGCTCGAGGAGTACCGATGCTGCTGAGCCTCGCGCGGTCCCGCCGCGTGCTCTTCCTCGGCGGGAAGGGCGGGGTCGGCAAGACGACCCTCGCCTCGGCGGTCGCCCTCGGCGCCGCCCGGTCCGGCCGGCGGGTCCTCGTCGTCTCGACCGACCCCGCCCACAACCTCGGCCATCTGTGGGAGCGGCGCATCGGCGACCGGGTCTCGCCGCTGGCCGACGGGGCGGGCTTGGGCTCCCTGCACGGCATCGAGATCGACCCCGACGCGACCACCGACCAGCACCTGCGCGACGTCGCCACCACCCTCAAGCGGCTCATGCCCCGCACCCTCCACGGCGAGGTCGACAAGCACATGGACCTCTCCCGCCGCTCCCCGGGCACCCACGAGGCGGCGGTGCTCGAGCGGATGACGGAGCTGGTCGAGCAGGGACGGGAGGAGTTCGACCTGGTCGTCCTCGACACCGCCCCGAGCGGCCACACCGCCCGCCTGATGGCGGCGCGCCGGAGGTGATGACCGCCTGGACCGACGGGTCGCTCGCCCGGCGGGAGAAGTCCGCCCGGCTGGGCGCGGCACGGCGCGGACTGGAACGGCGCGGACCCGGCCGACGCGCGGAGGGCGACCTCGGTGCCTCCGTGCTCGGATCCAGCGCGCCGCGGGACCCGCTCGAGGAGCGGGACGAGGAGATCCGTGCGATCCTCTTTGCGCCGCCGTGACCGGCTCGCCGGGCGCGCGAGACCCTCACCGACCCGGCCGTCACCTCCTTCGCGATCGTGCTGGCCGCCGAACGGCCGCCGGTGCTGGAGACGATCGAGCCGCACGAGGAGCTCACCCGGACCGGCGTCCACGTCGGCGCGCTCGTGGTGAACAAGCGCTCGCCCGCGGACCGCGGCGACTTCCTCGCCCGCCGCCGCGCGGTGGAGGAGGAGCATCTCGCCACCCTCCGCGCCGTCCTGCCCGAGGTGCCGTGCCAGGAGGTCCCGCTGGGGGAGGAGGACGTCGTCGGCCCTGCGGCGCTCGCCCGGTTCGCCGAGTCGCTCGACCCCGCGGCCACAGGCGGCCACGGGGCGCGTCGCGTCTAGACTCGCGGGACCCGCGCCGGACGGCGCGAGGAGACGTGCCGAGGAGGACCGCCGCATGACCAGTGACGACGGCGGCCGGCCGCCGCGCGGCCCTGTGACCCTCGCGGACGTCGCCCGCGAGGCCGGCGTCTCGATCGCGACCGCGTCCTTCGTGCTCTCGGGCCGCGGGGGCCTGCGCTCGGCGGGCTCCGCCGAGACGAAGGCGAAGGTGCGCGCCGCCGCGGAGCGGCTCGGCTACGTCCCCAACCGTCACGCGCAGGCCATGCGCACCGGCCGCGGCGGCGGGATCGTGCTGGCGCTGGGCACGCTCGAGGACCCCTGGGGCGTGCGGCTCGCCACCCGGGTCCGCGACCGGGCCCTGGCGCACGAGCTGTCCACCCTGGTCCTCGCCGACGAGCGCTGGTACGAGTACCTCCTCGGCGCTTCCGCCGACGCCGCCCTCGTCACCAGCATCGACTTCGTGCCCGAGGGGCCAGAGCAGATGCGGCGCCTGGCCCGCTCGACCCAGACGGGGCTGGTGGCCTTCAGCGCGCAGATGGAGCCCGAGGGCTTCGACGTCGTCTCCTCCTCGCCGTCGCCGGCCATCGGCGCGCCTACCAGCGGCCGCGCTCACGGCACGAGCGGGTGCACCTGCTCGCCCCGGAGGTCGACCGGCCCGGCGGCGTCCTCGCCCATCAGCGCACCCGTGCCTTCCTCGAGGCGGTCCGCGCCCACGGCGACGACGCCGAGGCGCTCGTGCACGTCGTGCCCGAGGGCAGCCACGACACCTACCGTGCGGCGCTCGACTGGCTCGCGGGCCCGGACCGGCCCGGTGCGGTCGTCTGCTTCACCGGCTACCAGGCGGTGGCGCTGCGAGCTCGCGGCCGAGCGGGCAGGCCTGTCGGTCCCGGACGACCTCGAGTTCGTCGCGATCGGAGACATCCCCGCCAGCTCGGAGTTCTTCGGCCCGATCAGCGTCTACGGCGTCGAGGACGTCTTCTCGCGGTTGGCCGGGATCCTGGTGGACCGGGCGGTGGACCGCACCGACCGGTCCGGGACCAAGCACGTCTTCGACTGGCGCTTCTTCCCCGGCACCACCACGGCCGACGACGCCTGAGCGGTCAGGCGGCCTGCGGCCGGCGCGGCGTCGTCGCGAGCGGCGCCGCGATCGAGCACATCACGCCGCCGGCGACGAAGGCCCAGGTCGCGCCCGAGGCCTGGGCGAGCTCGGCGCCCGCCCCGGACTCCGCCGCGACCGCAGCGCCGAGGGTCAGCGGCGCGATGAACACCGCGGTGCCGAGCGCCCCGGCGAGCCGCTGCAGGGTGTTGAGGATCGCGGACCCGTGGCCGTACAGCTCCTTCGGCGGCCGCACCGAGGGACAGCGCCATCAGCGGCGTCATCACCATCGACATGCCGATCCCGAGCGGCACGTTCAGCGCGATGACCAGACCCTGGGTGGCGTCGCCGTCCAGCAGCAGCATCGACGCCCAGCTCACCAGCGCCATCAGCGCCGCACCGGGCGGCACCAGCGGCGGCGGGCCGACCCGGTCGTAGAGCGCGCCGACCAGCGGCCCGAGCGACCCCGAGGCCGCCGCGCCGGGCGCATCGTCAGCCCCACGGCGAGGGTCGACATGCCGAGCGCCCCGGTCATGTACAGCGGCGGCGCCACGACGGTGCCGAGCATCGTGGCGAAGCACAGCAGGATCACCAGCAGGGAGACGAGGTAGGTGCGCACGGTCAGCGGGCGCAGGTCCAGCAGCGGCTCCTGGCCCCGCGCGCGCATCCGCACCTGCCTCGCGGCGAACACCGCGAGGGCGAGCAGGCCCGCGGCGGCGGCGAGCGGCGGCACCAGGCGCGCATGCCCGTCGACGATCGCGCTGATCGAGGCGAGGGCATAGATCACGCCGCCGAAGCCGATCGCGGAGAGCACCACGGAGAGCACGTCCAGGCGCACCGCGCGCGGCTCGGTGTAGTTGCGCATGAACAGCGACCCGATCACCAGCGCGACCACGATGATCGGCAAGCATCATCACGAACAGGTAATGCCAGGAGCCGCGGGCGAGGATGGCGCCGGAGATCGTCGGCCCGAGCGCGGGCGCCGCCGAGATCACCACGCCCACCAGACCCATCACCAGGCCGCGGGAGCGCAGCGGGACGAGCGCGAGGACGCTGGTCATCAGCAGCGGCGGCACCATCGCGGTGCCCGCCGCCTGGATCACGCGCGCCCCGAGCGGCACGGGGAAGCTCGGCGCGATGACGGCCAGCGCCGTCCCGGCGAGGAACAGCGCCATCGCCAGGAGGAACACCGTGCGCACCGACAGGCGCGTCATGAGGAATCCGGTGGTCGGGATGACCACGGCCATGGTGAGCATGAAGCCGGTGGAGAGCCACTGCGCGGTCACGGCCGTGATCGACAGGTCCTCCATCAGCACCGGCGGCGCGACCGAGAGCGGCGTCTCGTTGAGGATCATGACGAAGGCGGAGACCACGAGCACGGCGATGATCGGCGTGACCCGGGTCGTCGCGGTGGGCTCGGGGGCGGAGGTCGAGGGGCCGGCGTCCACGGCGGGCGACTCACCGGTCGGGGTGGGGGAGGGGGCGTGCATGGCTGGCGCGCTTTCGTCGAGTGCGGTCCGGCGGGTCGGGACCGGAAGGCCACCCGTCGGAGGGGCGGCGGACGAGGTCCGGGCCCGCACAGATCGTCCCATGCGACCCTGCTTCTCGTCACCGTGATATCAGGGACAGAGGGGCGGCTGGGCAGGGACGATCAGGAGCCTCGGTGCTTGCTGCCACCACAGCGCCGCCTGCACGCGGGAGTCCTGGCCCAGCTTCATCAGCGCATGGGAGAGATGGGACTTCACGGTCGTGATCTCGACGAACAGCTCGCGGGCGATCTGCTGGTTCGTCAGCCCCTGCGCGACCAGCGCCAGCACGTCCTCCTCCCGCCCGGTGAGCGCGGGCTCCGGGGTGGTGGACGGCGGGGAGGCGGGCGGGGCCTCGTCGGGCGCGCCGCCCTCCCGGCCCCGCGGCGCCGCGAGCACGGTGCGGGTCGCGGCCGCCGAGAGCACCGCGTCGCCGCGGTGCACGTCCCGCACCGCGGCGAGGATCCGCCGCGGGTCCTCGGACTTCACGAGATAGCCGTCGGCCCCCGCCGCGAGCGCGCCGAGCACGAACTCGTCGAGGTCGAAGCCGGAGATCACCAGCACGCTCGCCCCGGTCTCCCGCGGCCGCGGGGTGATCTCGATGCCGGTCGCCCCGGGCATCCGCACGTCGGTGAGCACCACGTCGGGGCGGTGGGCGCGGGCGGCCTCGAGGGCGGCGGGCCCGTCCGCCGCTTCGGCGAGCACGGTGATGTCCGGGGCGGAGCCCAGCAGCGACGACGAGCCCCGAGCGCACGCCGGGATGGTCCTCGGCGACGACTACCCGGATCGGAGCGGAGGAGGGGCGGTCGGGCGCCGCAGGGGAGGGGGACGGATCGGTCATCGCGGCGAGGCCTCCGTGGCGGTGAGAGTCGTGCCGGTCAGGGGCGGTTCGGCCGGCGGGTCGCCCGATGCGTCGAGCGGCGCACCGCCTCCACCCGCCATCCCGGGGACCCGTCCGCGTCCGGGACCGGGCCCGAGCTCGCCGTCCCGCCGACCGCGAGCGCCCGGTGCGCGAGGGCCGCACGACCCATCCCGGCCCCCAGCGGCTCCGCACCGTCGCGGCCGTTGACCAGCTCGATCCGCACCGCGCCCTCCTGGATCCCCGCCGTGAGCCGGATCGGCGCCCGGCCGTGCCGCACCGCATTGGTCACCGCCTCCGCCCCGATCCGCGGCGCCGCGGCCTGCACCGCGGGCCCCACCCGGGCGGGATCGGCGAGCGCGGGCGCGATCTCGACCCGGGCCGACGGG
Organism: Brachybacterium sp. GPGPB12; assembly: GCF_038396325.1. Classification (NCBI taxonomy): domain Bacteria; kingdom Bacillati; phylum Actinomycetota; class Actinomycetes; order Micrococcales; family Dermabacteraceae; genus Brachybacterium; species Brachybacterium sp. GPGPB12. The sequence goes on from NZ_CP149573.1 coordinate 3,019,897, forward strand.
TCCCGCGCCCCGCGACCGTGCGGCGAGGGAGGGCCAGTCCAGGGTGGCGCTCGGCAGGGTGCCGGTGCCCTCGTCGGCGAGCACCCCGATCATCGAGCGCAGATCCCGCGGCGCGGCCTGGGCGGAGGAGCGGGAGGCGGCCAGGGAACCCTCCCTCGCCTCGCGGTCCTCGAGCGAGGCGGCGAGGGAGGAGTGGAGGGCGACGGCGCTCAGATGGCCGGCGATGACATCGTGCAGGTCGTGGGCGATCGAGCGCCGCTCCGCCTCGACGGCCTGCGCGGCTCGGCTCTCGGCGAGATCGTGCTCGAGGCCCGCCAGCCGCTCGGCGGCGCCGCGCGCCTCCCGGTGGTGGCGCACCTCCCAGCCCCACAGCAGCGGCGTGCTCGCCATCAGCCCGGCGATCATCGCCACGAGGAACACCGCCGGTCCCGGCAGGCCGCCGAGCGCCGCCGCGAGCATCGCGGCCGCGCGGCGGCGATCGAGATCGCGGTGCAGGTGCGCGCCACGCGCCGAGTGCCGTGCATGACGGGCACGAACAGCGCCTCGAACAGCAGGAAGTAGGCGGAGATCTGCCCGCCGCCGATGATCTCCGCGGTCGCGAGCGGCCCGGCGACGACGAAGGGCACCAGCGGGCGGCCGCGTCGCCAGCACAGGCTCGCGCACGCCGCCAGCAGCGAGCACGACCGAGACCCCTCGAGACCACTGTCGGCCCTCGCCGAGGAACCCCGAGCCCGAGATCCCGGAGAGGGCCAGCCCGACGACGAGCGCCGCATAGATCCCCGCGGTCAGCAGGTCGCGCCCCGTGACCCGTGGCGCGCCGACGGCGGCGGTGTCGGGGGCGGCGGAGGCGTCGGCACGGACGTCGGCGGGCATGATGCGAGCCTACGCGGCCGCGCCCGCCCGGCCTCGGGCCTCCGCCGGGTCTCGTCCCAAGGGAGGAGGACCGGCGCGCGCCCGCCGCGCACGATGGAGCCATGGACCAGCTCGCCTCCCTCGCCGGCCCGCTCGGGCTCATGGTGCTCGCCCTCGTCGACTCGACCTCGATGGGCACCCTCGTCATCCCCCTCATCCTGCTCGTGGTGGGGGAGGGCGGGGCCCGCCGCGTCGCCGGGCGCACGCCGCTGTACCTCGCGGTGATCGGGGTGTTCTACCTGCTGCTCGGCGTGGCGCCGCTCGCCGGCCTGCTCCCGCTCATGGAGCGCCTCGGCCACCTGCTCGCGGCCCCGCAGACCATGGTGTCGCTCGCCGCCGCCGGGGCGGCCCTGCTGTGGTGGTCCTTCCGCCTCGACCCGAAGGCCATCGTCAAGCGCGGCGGGGACCCGGAGGCGTCCGCGCGGCGATGGACCGCCCGCGCCCGCCGCGCCTCGGGACGGCCCTCCGCGCTGATCACGCTCGCCCTCGGCGCGGGCCTGATCGAGGCGGCCTCGATGATCCCCTATCTCGCCGCGCTCGGGATCATCGCGGACATGGGCATCGGCCTGACCCGCGGGGCGCTCGTGCTCGTCGGCTACTGCGCGGTGATGATCCTGCCGGCCCTCCTGCTGTGCGCGGCGCGGGTGCCGCTGGGGGAGCGCGGCGACCGATTCCTCGAGCGGGTCCACGACGGGGCGGTGCGCCACGCGAGCGGCGCCTTCTCCTGGACGGTGGGGATCATCGGCGTGATCCTCTTCGCTGAACACCGCAGGTCCTGCGATCGGCTGGCTGAGCGGGGGAGCCATCGCCTGACCGTGCGCAAGAGTTCTGCGACGAAGGACGCGACATCGCCGTGACCAGCGTGTACTCTCCTACTTCGTGGTCATTTCGGCCGCAATGCTCGTTTGGTGCGGAGGTGCATCCCGGTGGTCGCAGCGAACGACGACAGCATCGCGCCCCCGGCCGCCGCGAGCCGGGGCGGGGGTGTCGTCCTGGCGCTCGGCGACCTGGGTGATCCATGGGGCGTCCAGCTCACCAGCCAGGTGCGACAGGACGCGCTCTGCACGGGCCTGTCCACCCTGGTCCTCACCGACCCGCGCTGGTACGAGCATCTCCTCGGCGCCGACGCCGACGCCGCGCCGCTCACCGCGATCGACCTCGAGCAGGACGGCCCGCGCCGCGTGCGCGACCTTTCCGACCGCACCCGCAGCGGCCTCGTCGCCTTCAGCGCGCAGATGGAGCCCGAGCGCTTCGACGTGGTCAGCTCCAGCCCCGTCCCCGCCGTGCACCACGCCTATGCCCGCCTCCGCGCCCGCCACGACCGCGTCCACCTCCTCGCCCCCGATCTGCGCTCCCGACCCGGCGGCGCGCTCAGCATGCCCCGCACCGCCGCCTTCGTCGACGCCGTCGCCGTCCACGACGACGGTCCGGCCGAGCGGCCGCATGCGCCTGACCCCCGAGGGCACCCGCGGCACCTTCGAGATCGCCCTGGACTGGCTGAACGGCCCGGACCGCCCCTCCGCGGTCCTCTGCTGCACCGGCTACCAGGCCGTCGCCCTCCGCCTCGCCGCGGCGCGGGCCGGGGTGGAGGTCCCGGAGGAGCTCGAGATCATCGCCATCGGCGACATCCCCGCCGAGGCCGAGCCGCTCGGCCCGATCAGCTACTACGGCGTCGACGACGTCTTCGCACGCCTGTCCGGGGTGGTCGTGGACCGCGCCGTCGAGCGCGGCGACCGCCCCGGCCGCCTGCACCGCTTCGACTGGGAGTACTTCCCCGGCACCACCACCCGCGACGACGAGACCCCCAGGAGACCCGATGACCGCTGAGACCGCCCTCCCCGCACGCACCGACTGGACCCTGCCCGGCCTCGCGCTCGCCGACCTCACCCTCCCCGTCCCGCTGGACCACGCCGACCCCGCCGGGCCCCGGATCGAGCTCTTCGCCCGCCTCGTCGCCCGGCCCGGCGGCGAGGACCTCCCCGTCCTCGTCTACCTCCAGGGCGGGCCCGGCTCCGAGGCGCCGCGGCCCCTGGACCCCGCCTCCCCGCCCTGGGCGCCCCGCGCCCTGCGCGAGCACCGCGTGCTCATGCTCGACCAGCGCGGCACCGGCCGCTCCACCCCCGTCGGCCCCGACGCCCCGCAGCGCCCGAGGGAGCGATCTCGGGCGCCCGCACGCGCGCGAAGCGAGCCCCGACCAGCAGGCCCGCTACCTGACGCACTTCCGCGCCGACGCGATCGTGGCGGACGCCGAGCTGTTGCGCGAGGCGCTCGGAATTCCGCGCTGGTCGCTGCTGGGGCAGTCCTTCGGCGGGTTCACCACCCTGCGCTATCTCTCCGCCGCCGCGGGCAACGTCGAGAAGGCCCTGTTCACGGGCGGGCTCCCCACCGTCGGCCCTCACATGGACCAGGTCTATGCCACGACGTGGGAGGGCATGATCGCCCGCTCCGAGAAGTACTGGGCCCGCTTCCCCGGCGACCGCGACCGCTTCCGCCGCCTGGCCGACGAGGCCGCCGCGGGCCGGCCGCGCGCCCCGGGTGGGAGGCGCATCGGCGTCGAGTCCCTGCGCCGCCTCGGCCACCTGCTCGGGGCCTCCCAGGGCGCCGAGCGCCTCCACCTCCTGCTGGACCTCGACCCCGCCTCGCCGGCCTTCGCCCACGACCTCGCCGCGGCCCTGCCCTTCTCCGGCCGGAACCCGCTGTACGCCGTGATCCACGAGAGCCGCTGGGCCGACGGGATCGCCACCCGCTGGGCCGCGGACCGCACCATGCCCGCCGCGGTCGCGGAGGACCCGACGCTCCTGGCCGGCGAGCACATCCACCGCGACCTGTTCGCCGAGGACCCCGAGCTCGCCGTGTGGGCCGAGGCCGCGGACCTGCTCGCCGAGCACGAATGGCCCCGCCTCTACGACGAGCAGGCTCTTCGCGCCGCCGAGGTGCCCGGCGCCGCCGCCGTCTACTACGACGACGCCTACGTCCCGCGCGAGCACTCGATGGCCACCGCCGCGCTCGCTGCCCGGTGTGCGCACCTGGGTCACCAGCGAGTACGAGCACAACGGCCTGCGCGCGAGCGGCGAGGGCGTGCTCGACCACCTCCTCGACCTCGCCACGGGGCTCCGCGCCGCCTGACTTCCCGCCCCGGCCGCCCCGCCGACCCCGATCTGCGGAAGGGGCCGCCGAAGTCCCGTTTCTGCCGACGCCATCCCTCCGGAATCGGTTGTGACCCGCACCACGCCCCGGTAGCGTGGTTCATCGCGCCCGTGCGCCACGATCCGACGACGACGACGGAGGTCCCCCGTGAACCCTGCACCCTCGCCCCATCCCGCTGCACAGCCGGCCCGACCGGGACGACGCCGCGTGCTCGCCTCCCTCGGCGCCCTTCCCGCCGGCGCCGTCCTCGCCGGCGCGGCCTCCGCCCAGGCCGCCCCCGCCCGCGGGAAGAAGAGGGCCGACGGGGACTTCCGCCTCGGCGTCGAGAACCTCCTCGAGCCCGCCGCGCTCGAGACAATGCACGACCAGCGCGTCGGACTGATCACCAATCCCACCGGTGCCGACCGCGAGCGCGCTCCACGATCGACCTCCTGGTCGAGGCGCAGGGGACGGGCGGGTTCACCATGACCGCCCTGTTCGGACCCGAGCACGGGGTGCGCGGGGCGGAGCCCGCCGGAGGCGCCGTCGGCGACTACATCGACGAGAAGACCGGCCTGCCGGTCCGCTCCCTGTATGGCGAGACGCAGAAGCCCACCCCGGAGATGCTCGCCGACGTCGACGTGCTCGTCTTCGACATCCAGGACATCGGCGCCCGCTTCTACACCTACATCTGGACCCTCTACTACGCGATGCAGGCCGCGGGCGAGAACGGCAAGCGGTTCGTGGTGCTGGACCGTCCGAACCCGCTGGGCACCGACATCGAGGGCTTCGTGCTCGAGCCGGAGCTGTCCTCCTTCGTGGGGCGCGCGAGATCCCCCAGACCCACGGCCTCACCGTCGGGGAGCTCGCCCGCCTGTTCAACGGCGAGTTCCTGAACGGCGAGGTCACCCTCGAGGTGGTCGAGATGAGCGGCTACGACCCCGAGGAGCCGCCCGTCCAGGAGCCGCCCTGGGTGCTACCGTCCCCGAACATCCCCACCCCGGACACCGCCGTGGTCTACGCCGGCACCGGCCTCATCGAGTCGCTGAACATCTCCGAGGGCCGCGGCACCACCACACCCTTCCTCTGGTTCGGCGCCCCCTTCATCACCGAGGAGCACGTCGATCAGCTCCTCGAGACCCTCCGCGCCGCGGAGCTTCCGGGCGTGCTCTACCGGCCGATGTTCGCCACCCCCACCACCTCCAAGCACGCGGGCGTCTTCTGCGGCGGCCTGCAGGCTGCACGTCACCGATGCCGCCGCCTACGAGCCCGTCCGCACCGGCATCCACGTGATCGCCGCGCCGCTGCGCACGGTGGAGGAGGTCGACTGGCGCGAGGGCGATGACTGCCGCAGCGAGGACGACGTGTGCTGGATCGACAAGCTCACCGGCACCAAGCGCACCCGTCAGATGCTCGAGGACGGCGAATCCCCCGAGGCGATCGTCGCGGCCTGGCGCCGCGAGGCGAGGCGCTTCGAGGTCACCACCAAGCGCTACCGCCTGTACTGAGCACGCCGACGTCCCGAGAACTCCAGGAGATCCCCATGTCATCCCTCTCCCGCCGCGCCTTCACCGCGGCCCTCGCCGGCACCGGTGCCGCCGTCGCCCTGCCCGTCGCCGCCCAGGCCGCGCCCTCGAAGGGCCACGCCGACCGGATCGAGGAGATCCTCGCCGGCATGAGCGTCGAGCAGAAGATCGGCCAGCTCTTCGTCGCCGTCGGCTACGGCTCCCGCGCCGACCAGGTCCACCCCTCGAACACCTCCACCACCGGCGTGGACACGATCGCGGAGATCGTTCGCACCCTCCACGTGGGCGGGCTGATCTACTTCGTGTGGAGCGAGAACCTCCAGAGCATCGAGCAGGTCGCGACGCTCTCCAACGACGCGCAGGACGCGGCGCTCGAGAGCGGCGGGATCCCGCTGATCATCAGCGCCGACGAGGAGCGCGGCGTCGTCTACCGCCTGCCGGCCCCCGCGACCCCGCCGCCGGGGCAGATGGCGCTCGGGGCGACCGGCTCCCGCGCCCATGCCCGCAAGGCGGGGGAGATCGTCGGCGCCGAGATGCGCGCCGCCGGCCTCCACCAGGCCTTCTCCCCGGTGGTCGACGTCAACGTCGAGGCGCAGAACCCCGTGATCGGGGTGCGCTCCCTCGGCGCCGACCCCCGCGCGGTCTCCCGCCTCGCCGCCGCCCAGATCAAGGGCCTGCAGGGCGTGGACTGCTCCGCCGCCGCCAAGCACTTCCCCGGCCACGGCGACACCGCGACCGACTCCCACCTGGGCCTGCCGGTCATCGACCACACCCGCGAGGAGCTCGACGCCCTCGACCTCCCGCCCTTCGTCGCCGCGATCGAGGAGGGCATCGATTCGATCATGACCGCGCACATCGTGGTGCCCGCCCTCGACGACTCCGGCGTCCCCGCCACGCTCTCCCGCCCGATCCTCACCGGGTCGCTGCGCGAGGAGCTCGGCTTCGAGGGTGTGATCGTCACGGACCCCCTGGCGATGGAGGGCGTGCGCACCCTGTTCGGCGACGACCGCGTCCCGGTCGAGGCGATCCTCGCCGGCGCCGACCAGATGCTCATGCCTCCGGACCTCGTCGTCGCGATCGGCGGGGTGCGCGAGGCGGTCGCGAGCGGCGAGATCACCGAGGAGCGGCTGGATCAGTCGGTGCGGCGCATCCTGGCCCAGAAGGCGCGCCGCGGCCTGTTCGACGACGTGCACGTGGACGCCGCCCGGGCCGAGGGCGCGATCGGCACCTCCCGCGCGCTCGCGGCCGCGGAGCGCATCGCCGAGGACTCGATCACCCTGATCACCGCCCAGGACGGCGCGCTCCCGCTCGCGGACGGGGCGACGGTGCTGGTCACCGGCTCCGCCACGGCGGCGAAGCTCGAGGTGGTGGTCGACGCGCTGACCTCGCTGGGCCACGCCGCGACAGGGCTCGCCGGCGCGACGCCCGAGCAGGCCGCCGAGGCCGCCGCCGCGGTCGACGCGGTCCTCGTGCTCACCTCGTCCTCCGGCTTCACCACCCCCGCGGCGCAGGTCTTCCTGGTGCGGGCGCTTGCCGAGACCGGCACGCCCGTCGTGCACGCCTCGCTGCGCAATCCCTACGACGTGGTGCACGTGGGGGAGGTGACCGCCTCGCTCGCGGCCTACGGCAACGCCGACGCCTCCCTGCGCGCGCTCGCCGGCGTGCTCGCGGGCGAGGTGAAGGCCCGCGGGAAGCTCCCGGTCGCGATCCCCACGACCGACGGGACGGGGAGGCCTTCCCGCTCGGCCACGGGCTCGGCTGAACCGGCACTCGGCCCTCCGCCTGCAGAATCGGGACTCCAGCGGCACGGCGCGGCGCTGAGCCTCAGCGCGTGCCGCTGGGGGTCCCTTTCTGCTGATCCATCGTGTCCGCGGCCTCGCCGTGCGCCCGCGCCTCGGCGGCATCGCGGGCCAGGCGCCGGCGGCGGGCCTTCACCCAGCCGGAGGTGAAGACCGCCCCGGTCACCGCCAGCACCACGGCCATCACCGCGATCACCACGGTGAAGGTCGCCTCCAGGGAGACCAGCGAGATCAGCGCCGAGGAGGTGATGATCCCGAGCGCGTTCGCGGTGCGGAGCGGCGCGAACACCTCGGCGCGGTGCTCGGGCGCGACGAGCCGGTCCAGCACCAGGGAGTAGTAGGTCGCCAGCGGTGCGAGCACTGCGCCGACCAGCGCGCGCCGACGATGGTCGCGGCGACCGAGTGGCCGAAGCCGACGATCGCGACGCCGAGCGCGGTCACGCCCAGCCATACCAGCACGGTGCGGCGGCGCGGCTCCCGGTTGTGGATGCTCACCCACACGCCGCCGCCGACCGAGGTCACGCAGATCGCGACGGGGAAGAGCGCGCCCCAGGCGGCCGGCATGCCGAAGGAGACCGCGAGGGAGACCGCACCGATCTCGATCGCGGCGATCGAGGCGGCGCTCGCTCCGCCGCACACCAGCCACAGCACGATCATCGGGCTGAGGCGCGCGCGCCGCCGCGGCGCTCGGGGCCCGGTGCGGTGGCCGAGGGGATCGACGGCGCAGGAGCAGCGGCGCCGCGCCCAGCGACACCATCGCCCAGGCGGCGAGTCGCGGGGAGATCCCGCCGAGAGCGGCGGCGATCACCGGCGAGGCCACGAAGGTGACCTCGTTCAGCGTGGCAGCGATGCCGAGGGAGCGGGGAAGGCGGCTGGCGGGCACGAGGTGGTTCAGCACCGCGCGCGCGTGCCGTAGGCCGCGCCGTTGACGAGTCCCGCGAGCGCCGCGCCCGCGACGACCAGGGCGAAGGGGGCGCCGAGCCCGGCGAGCACCGCGATCGCGATCAGCGCGAGCGTGCGCAGGCCGATGAGCGCGCGCACGAAGGGGACCGGGGCGAAGCGTCGGCCGAGCCGGGAGAGCGGGACCGCGCCGAGGACCTGCGCGATCGTCATCGCGAGCATCATCGCGGCGCCGGCGGAGGCGCCGCCGGTCAGCGGCAGGGCGATGAGGGAGAAGGCGATGGGCGCGGCGGCCTGCGGCACCGCGAAGGTCCCGTATGAGCCGAACCAGCGCAGCAGACGAGCCTCGGGCCGGGCGGTCGCGGGGGTCACGGGCGCGGTCATGGGGAACCTCCTTCACGGCGCGGGGGGAGGGGGCGGCAGGGCGCACCGGCCGCTACTGCGCAACATAGTGCGCAACGCCGAGGATGCGCAATATAGTTCCCGTCACCCCGGTCGGCGATAGGCTTCCGGGCACGGAACGACCGAGCGACCAGGAGGCCCCGATGAGCGGTGGGATGCGCCCGGCCGTGGTCGAGCGGCTCGGCGAGCGGATCCGCGCCGCCCGCCAGGAGCTGGACCTCTCCGTCGGCGCGCTCGCCGAGGCCAGCGAGGTCTCCCGCCGCATGCTCACCCAGATCGAGCTCGGCCAGGCGAATCCCTCCGTCGCGATCCTCGACCGCATCGCCGCCGGGCTCGGCACCACCTTCGCCGCGCTGATGGGCGTCGGCGCCGACGACGCTCCCGACGGCGTGGAGATCTGGTCCACCGACTCCGGCGGCTGGGCGGTGCTCGCTGGGCGCCGTGGACACCGACGCGCTGTCGGTCGAGACCTGGAAGTGGAAGCTGGTGGGGGAGGACTGCTACGAGGGCGGCTCCGGCATCGCCCTGCCCGGGATCATGCACCACGTCATCGAGGGCGCCCTCGAGATCGACGACGCCGACGGGCCGCAGGTGATCGAGGCCGGCGGTTCCGCGCGGATCGCCTCCCCGGGCCCCTACCGCTACCGCGCCCGCGACGCGCAGGCGGCCGTGTTCTTCTCCGTCGCCCTGTCGCCGCGGCCCGGGCGGGGCTGAGCATCCGGATCACCGGCGGCGGCGGGGAGATCCGCGCCGAGGCATGATGGAGGGCAGACGAAAGGAGGCGCGATGACAGGCACGATCTGGACCCTCGGCCACTGGACCAGCCCCGTGGACGCCGTGCTCGCGACACTCCGCAACGTCGAGATCGACGAGCTGGTCGACGTGCGCAAGCCGCCCGGCTCCCGCCGCGACCCCCAGTTCGATGCCGAGGAGATGACCCGCTGGCTCGGCGGGGCGGGAATCGGCTACCGGCGCTCTGCCGAGCTCACCGGGCGCCGCCCGAAGCGGCGCGATGTCGACCCGCGACTCAACGCCGGCTGGCAGAACACGAGTTTCCGCAACTACGCCGACCACACCCTGAGCGCCGAGTACGAGCAGGGGATCGAGGAGCTCGAGGCTCTGGCCGCGGAGCACCACGTGGCGGTGATGTGCGGAGAGCCGATGCCCTGGCGCCGCCACCGGTCGCTGATCTCGAACACCCTGGCCGCGCGCGGCTGGGAGGTCGTGCATCTGCGCGTCGGCAGTGCCCCCGCCGTGCATGAGCTGGGGGCCTGGGGGGCCCGACCCATCGTCCGCGAGGACGGCACCGTGATCTATCCACCCGAAGCACAGGAGGAATCATGAGCACCGAGTTCGCCGTCGGCGACCACGTCAGCTGGGACTCCGAGGCCGGCCGTGTCACCGGCACGATCACGAAGGTCCACACCGCCGACTTCGACTACAAGGGCCATCGCCGACGCGCGAGCGAGGACGAGCCCCAGTACGAGATCGCGAGCGACAAGACCGACCACATCGCCGCGCACAAGGGCTCGGCGCTGAGAAAGGTCGAGAGCTGACCGCCACGAAGGGCGACATCGCTCGCTCCTCGGGCGAGGCCTCGATCGCCGACTCCGCCGAAGCGCTCTCCCCCGAGCTGTCCGACGAGGGGCGCGCCGAGCTCGACCGCATCAGCGCCTGATACTCGCCCGGTGACCTGACAGATATCCCTTCGCGCCTGGCCGGCGAGGGTCGTAGAGTGGCACCCGTCCACGGACGGAGAGGAGTCGGCATGCCCACCGCGCATGCAGGGAGCGAGGCGGCCCGAGCGGCCTGCTCGGTCTGAGCCCGCGCGCCCTCGAGCGCGCCGCGACGACCACCCCGACTTCTGCACGCTCCGATGGGGGCGTGCCCTCTGCGAGGACACCGCATGAACACACTTACCGAATCCCAGCTCCGCGACGCCTTCGTCAACGCCTCCAAGGGCGAGGCGAAGCGCGCGATGATCCCCGACCTCGACCAGGTCGACTTCTCCCGCCTCGACTACTTCGGCTGGCAGGACGCGAAGAAGCCGCGCCATCACTACGTCGCCCTCGAGCTCGACGGGGAGGTGGCGGTCTCGCCGCTGCGCGGCCCGGAGAACCCGCCGGCGAAGAAGATGCTGTGCGCGTGGTGCGAGGACATCGTCGACGGCGTGCACGCGGCGAGCTTCGTCGCCCCGCTCGCCGGCGCGTCCGGCCGACGCGGCAACACCGTCGGCACCGCGATCTGCGCGGACTTCCGCCGCTCGCGCAACGTGCGCCGGGAGCCGAGCTCCTTCGAGCTCCGCTCGGAGGACCCGGCCCTGCTCGCCTACCACCGCGAGCAGAAGATCGAGGGCCTGCGCGAGCGCTCCACCGCGTTCGTGCGCGGCGTGCTCAGCCGCAGCTGACCCCCACCACGACGTCCGCCCGGTCGCGGGTGCCCGCGACCAGGCGGGCGTTGTCCTCGTCCGGTCCGAGCGCCCAGTCATGTGCCGCCTGCGGCGACTTCCCGAAGCGCTCGTGCCGGGCGATCAGCCGCTCGTGCCGCGCCGCTCCGGCACCTCGACGAACCAGCAGGCATCGAGCATCGTCCGGACCTGCGCGAACGGTCCGTCCTCGAGCAACAGGTAGTTCCCCTCCGTGATCACCAGCGGCACCTCGGCCCGCACCTCGATCGCCCCGGCGAGCGGTCGCTCGAGCTCCCGCTCGAACGTCGGCGCCCATACCGGCGCATCCTGCGGCCGGGCGGTGCGCAGGCGGCGCAGCGAGCGCCACGTAGCCGCCGGCGTCGAAGGTGTCCGGCGCGCCCTTCCGCGCGAGCCGCCCCAGGCGCGCGAGGGCGACGTCGGCGAGGTGGAACCCGTCCATCGGCACCAGTACCGCCTGCGTACCGAGCCGCTCGGCGAGCCGCGCGGCGAGGGTGGACTTCCCCGCCCCGGGCGCCCCGGCGATGCCCAGCATCCGTCGGCTCCCGCCGCGCGCCGCCTCGTCCAGCAGGGTCCGCGCCGCGTCGACCGCCCGCTCGGCGCTCAGCTCAGTGGGCATCGACCGGCTCCCCATCGGTCGCTCCGAGCTCCACCTCGACCACCTCGCCGCGCGCCGGCAGATGGATCAGGATCCGCGCCGGCGCGAGCCCCGCGGCCGCCAGCGCCTGCGAGTAGGTCGCCATCTGCCCCAGATACTTCTCCCGCACGTGCTCGACCGGATGATCGCCGGGGTAGCTCTTGTGGTCCACAAGCACCACCTGCCCGTCGGGCAGGCGCAGCAGCGTGTCGATCCAGCCCTCCATCACCTGGTCGTCCTCGTTCCACCAGGTGATCGGTCGCTCGGTGAGCTCCTCCGCGACGGGCGGCTCCGCGGCGAGGAACGCCGCCCACGCCTGCCCGGCCTCGATCAGCAGCGACGGCTCGACGGCCCGGACGACCGCCCACCGCTCGACGAGCCGCGCCGCGGCCCGCTGGCGCGCGCGTCATCGAGGTGCGCGAGCGGCATCGCGAGATAGGCGTGGATCGCTTCGCCCACGCGCTCCCACTGCGGACCGCCGCCGGTGACGAGGCGCCGCCCGATCCGTCGCGGCTCCGAGACCGTCCCGGCGACGCCCTCGGAGCCCACGCCGGAGGCCTGGAAGCGGGCGGCGACATGCGCCTCTCGCGGTCGCGGGCCGACGAGATCGCTCGCCGCGAGCGCACTTCGCCGTGCATCGAAGCGCTCCGCGCCCTCGGCGAGAATCCCGGTGGGGGCCCGCACCACGGCGGGCGAAGACTCCGCCGCCCCGCACCGCGATCCCGTCGCCGCCGACGGTCCAGGACAGCGGCGGCGCGGCGTCCTCGTGCGCCGCGGGCACGAGCATGTCCAGCACCGGCGCCGAGCCGTCGCCGCTGAGCACGGTGACGTCCGCAGCGCGGGTGAGGGCGACATACTGCAGGCGACCGGACTCCTCCCGCTCCCGGTCCGTCCGCCGCGCCGCATGCTCCGAGGCGGAGAGCCCCTTCTGCAGCGCGGCCTGCGAGGTCAGCGGCGCGGGCCAGTAGCGCGGGACCCGGCCCGCGAGCGGCGCGGAGACATCCAGCTCCACCGCCGGCACCACGAAGCCGCCCGAGGTCTGCGACCGTTCGCTCGGGTCGTGGTCGAGCATGACCACGACGTGCGGCCACTCCAGGCCCTTCGCGCCGTGGATCGTGCCCACCCACACCGTGTCCGGGGTGCCGGTGAGGTCCGGGCCGCGGTCCACCGCGTCCACCGCGATCCGCGACCCGGTCAGCGTGACCGGGGCGGAGTCCGCGCGGGCCCGGTCCGCGTACTGCCCGGCCACGGCGCGCGCGCGCGTCGAGGGTGCGCAGGCGCTGGTCGGGGGCGGGCCAGGAGCGGATCCGCTCGGGCAGGTCGAGGGCGTCGACGAGCGCGGTGATCATCTCGACGGGGGAGAGGGAGATGCACTGCGCGCGCAGGTCGCGGAGCCCGTCGAGCACCGGGTCACGCCACCAGTCGTCGAACAGCGCCCGTCGCGCCTCCCGGTCGGGCCGGGCGGCGAGGTCCGCGAACCAGGTGCCGTGCGCGGCATGGTCCGGGAGCAGGTCCACCAGCTCGGTGAGGGCGAGGGTGTCGCTGAGGTCGAGGGTGACCGCGAGCGCGGCCCGGACGAGGCGTCCCTCGCGGGTGGCGAGGATCGGCCGGCCCTCGCCGGAGGCGGGGATGCCCCGCTCGGTGAGCGCGGCGATGACGTCCTGGGCCCGACGGTTCGAGCGGACCAGCACGGCGACGTCAGCGGGGGAGGTGCCCGGCTCGCGCAGCGCCTCCAGCACCCCCTCGGCGATCGCGGTCGCGTGCCGCGGGTAGGTGAGCTTCTTCGGCACCTCCGGCACCCAGGCCTCGAGCCGCCCGGGACGGTGCCCCGTCTCGCTCCGACGCGCCACCGCCTCAGGGGCCGCGGTAGTCACCACCCGCTCGCGCGGCGGCTCGGGGAACACCTGCGGGAACACCGCGGTGACGAGGTCGAGGACCGGCTCCTGTGAGCGCCAGGAGTGGCGCAGGTCCAGCACCTCCGCGTCCCCGAGCCCGGCGGTGCCAGCCTCGATCCGCTCGATGATCCCGAGCATGAGGGAGGGGTCCGCGTCGCGGAAGCCGTAGATCGCCTGCTTCGGGTCGCCCACCCAGATCTTGTCGTCGATCAGCTGGGACAGCTCGAGGAACAGGGCGAGCCGCACGGGGGAGGTGTCCTGGAACTCGTCGACGGCCAGGAGGTGGAAACGGTCGCGGATCACCTCGCGGGCCCGTCCGCTGCTGCGCACCAGCTCGAGGGTGCGCACCTCCTGGTCGATGAAGTCGATCAGCCCCAGCTCGTCCTTGAAGCGCTGGTACGCCTCGAGGGACTCGGCGGCCGTGTCCATGACGAGCGCGATCAGGGCGCGCACGTCCTCCTGCAGGGCCGGGTTCGCCAGCGGCTCCTCGGCGATCCTCGACGCGACCCCGACCAGGGCGAGATCGACGTCCTTGCTGTACACGTACCCCTTCGCATCGGGGTCCCCGGCCCTGCCCTCCGCGACCCTCGCGATCCTCGCCCACACGCTCCACGGCGCCCGCTCTAGCCGCGCCACGTCCCGCAGCGACCCGTCGAGGGTCTGCAGGCGCTTGCGCACGGTGCCCGCGCCCTTCTCCGTGAACGGCCCGTCCCCGGCCTCGGAGCCGCGCACCTGCGCCCACAGCCCCCGCACCGCAGCATCGAGCTCGGATCGCCACGCCTCGCGCCGATCCGCCTCCGCGGCCTCCGGCGGCGCCGCCGCCCGGAACTCCTCGAACGACGCCTCCGCCCCGCGGCGCGGCGCCTCCGCATCGAGCAGGTTCGTCCGGGCCCGACCGGCGAGGTCCCGCACATGGCCCCTCCACGAGGGGGAGGCGCCCCAGGGGATCTCGGGCTCCTCCTCGCCGTCGTGCTCGGTGCGGGCCAGGAGGTCCGCGGCCCGGGCCCCGGCCTCCGCGGCGGTCTCGTCGATCGCGGCGCGGAAGGCGGCCTTCTGCCGGTCCTCGTCGAGCACCTGCACGTCGGGCGAGATGCCGGCGTCGAGCGCGAACTCCCGCAGCGGCTCCCCGGAGACAGAGTTGACGGTGCTGATCAGGGCGCTGTCCACGGCGCGGGCGGCGTCGACCTGCCCGGTCTCGAGCAGGGTGCGGCGCACCCGGTCGCGCGACTCGGCGGCGGCCTTGGTGGTGAAGGTCGTCGCGATGAGCTGCGAGGGGTCGAGCCCGCGGGCGATCCGGCCGGCGATCTGGTGGGTGAGGGTGTGGGTCTTCCCGGAGCCGGCCGAGGCGTTGATCAAGGTGAAGGTCGAGGTCATCGGATCGCTCCCGTCGTCCCGCACAGCTGTGCGTGCTCGCTGGTCCCGCAGTGCTCCTCGACGAGGAGGCCGCCGGCCTCCCGCTCGGCGCCGCGCGCCTTCGTGACCGCGCTCGACCTCGCCGACCAGCTCGCCGAGGCGTCCAGACCCGTCCGCTCCTGCGGCTCCCGGCGCCGCGGCGGATCCGCCCGTCGGCGACCTCGTCGAGCCGTGCGGTGACGGCGGCGAGCATGCGCCGCCAGGCCTCGCCGGTGTCCATCGGGGCGCGGTCGTGGGGGTCCAGCGCCGGATCGGCGGAGACGAACTCGCCGCCGCGCAGCAGGAAGTAGCCGACGTCGGCGGGTCGCTCGCCGGGGTGCTCCTGCGCGAGGGCCCAGGCGTAGGAGGCGAGCTGGATCGCCTCGGAGGTGTCGAAGAGGTCGCCGTAGCGGTCGCGGCCGCGGGACCACTTCAGGTCCAGCACGGTGCGCCGCCCGTCGGCCGCGATCGCGTCGACGTCGCGGTCGCCGACGAAGGGCACGGTCCGCTCACCATCGGCCAGCATCAGCGTCAGCGGGAGCTCGAAGCGGGTCTCGGTCCCGGTGATGCGCAGGCCCGCCTCCGCCGCCCCGGAGAACAGCGCCCCGACCGAGCGCACGGCCCGGTCGCGCACGTCCTCCCGCGCGGCCGCGCGTCCGGGCAGGTCGAGCTCGGAGGCGAGCTGGGGCACCAGGCGGTCCAGCACCTCGCCGATCTCCTCGGCCGACGGGGCGTCGAGCGGGGTGCCGCCGAGGCCCGGGTCGTAGCGCTTCTCGACCAGCGTCTCGACCACGGCGTGGACGAGGGTGCCGATCATCCGCGCACCCGTCGGCAACACCGCGACGTCGGCGGGCCGCACGTCCAGCGCGTACTCGAGCGCCCAGTGGTGCGGGCAGGCGAGCAGCGAGGAGACCTGGGTGAAGGACAGCTTCCGCGGCAAAGAGGTGCGGGGCCGGCGCGATCCTGTGCTCCGTCGGCGGCGCGGCGGGCTCCTCCTCCTGGGCCGGCGCCACGACCTCCAGCGACCTCCCCGCGAGCGTCCACCGTCCGTCCTCGATCAGCTCCTCGGGCCGCGACCGGTCACCCGCGCCGAGATGCGCGAGCAGGCCGCTCGGCCCCGGCACCTCCTCGAGCCGCCTCCCGGGCGCGACGACGACGATCTCCTCGGCCCGCCGCAGACCCCGCAGCGCGGCATCGACCTGCAGAGCCGCATGCGCGCGGGGAGAGCACGCGCCCCCGCCCGCTGCGAGCGCCTCGACCTCGGCCGGGTCCCAGCGCTGTGTGCGAGGGGCGTCGTCGGAGCTCGGCCCCCACCACAGCACGGCGCCGCCGCGCACCTGAGCGGGAGAGGTGGTGACCTGCCGATCCGACACCTCCCGCACCGCGCGCGGCGAGGGACCGGAACCGCCGCAGCTGTCGATGACCTGCTGCGGCGTGCGCCTGGTGAGGGGCGCCTCGGGGGCGAGCATGCCGAGCACCCGCTGCAAAGACCTGCACCTGGGTGAGGCTCGCCAGGAGATCCCCGTCCCCACGCCCGACGGCTCGCGGCCGCTCCGCGAGCCAGTCGAGCCGCGCGCGCGATCTCGCGCGGACGCAGCGCGTCCGCGGGCAGGGGGTCGGAGACGAGCCGATCGATGACCCGCGCGGCCTCGAGAGCTCGCTCGTTGTCGCCCTCCGCGATCCGTGCGAGCGCCGAGCGCCAGGCAGGTCCGCCGACGCCGGGCTCGGCGCCGAGGGCGCGCAGCAGCTCGCGGCGGGCGAGGGCGGGCACGAGCCCGACGGGCTCCGCCTCCGCCTCGGCGCCGGGCAGCGACCCGCAGGTCCAGCGGCGCCGCGAGCTGGTGCACGTCCACGGGAGCGGTCGCCACGTCGAGGAACAGGCCGAGCACCTGGTGGTGGGCCCGGTCGCGGGAGGGGCCGACGGCGCCGAGCGCGGGCAAGCCCCGCCGGTGCAGCGCACGGTCCAGCACGTCCGTGTCCGCCGAGGCGAGCACCGCGGCGGCCGGGTCCGCGGAGAGGAACCGGGCGGCGGCATCCGCCGCGGTCCACTCGTCGAGCGCTTCGAGCACCGTCAGGTACGGCGAGCCCCCGGCGGTGCGCACGGGCCGCTCGAGCCGCACCCCCGCCGTCTCCAGCGGCGCCAGCAGCGCCGCGGCCACATCCCCGGCAGCGACTCCGGCTCCTCCGCGAGGACGATCTCCTCGATCCCGAGCGGCCAGGCACCGCCCGCCTCCTCGAGCGGCTCGATAACCTCGGCCAGGTCGTCGGCGCCCGACGGGGCGAGCGTCCCGGTCACCCCGACCTCCGCGACCCGCTCCAGCTCCCGGAGCGTCGCGAGCCGCTCCGGCAGCGGACCCTCGCTCCGGGCGGGCCGCCATCCCGTCTCGATCGCCGCATCCCGCCAGCGCAGCGCTGAGCGGCGGTGCTCCACGGATCCACCGCGAAGGACCGCGCGGGCCAGGGCTGGGGATGCTCCTCGAGCAGGCGCAGGTACTGCGCCACCCGCACCGCCGGCTCGACCGCGGGCCGGGTCAGCCCCAGCCGTCCCTGCAGCGGCTGCACCAGGCCGCGCGGGCCGAGCCGTGCGGTGCCCGCGGCCCCGCCGCCGTCTGCCCAGGCAGCACCGTCCAGGGACCAGCCGAACTCGATACGCATGACCTCACAGTAGGCGAGAGGCCTGACGTTCCCGCCGCATCTCCCTCACCGCGCCGACGCGGGCCGCGAGGACCAGGCGGCGGTGCGGCGTCGGCTCCATGGCCGGAGCATAGGCCGCTCACCGGTTGAACGGATCGTCGGGCCGGATCCCCCAGGAGAAGCCGCGCTCGTAGAGCACCTCGCCGGAGGGGTCGGGGGCGAGCACCAGGTCCTGCCCCTCGCCGGTGACGTGCAGTGCCCCGTCGGCCTGCTCCTCGACGCTCAGCGTGAGCGTCTCGCCCTCGTCCTCGAGGTACTCCTGCACGGGCCGCCCCTCCTCGCGCAGGTCCTTCAGCGTCAGCTCGATCATGCCGTCCTGGCCCCGGGTCCAGGAACCGCTGCGCGGCGTCCCGTCGGCCGTGCGCAGCGCGCGCCTGCGCCGCCCCGCCGTAGGAGATCGAGCCGAGCGCGAGGGAGCTCCACCGCGTGTCCTCGGAGAGTCGCGGGGCGGGCTCGGCGGTGTCCTCGGCGACGGTCCACACCCCGGCCGGCACCGACTCGTCCACGCTCCGCGGCGGGTACATCCCCGAGACGCCCCACAGCACGAGGCCCGCGATGACGGCCGCGAGCACGGGGACGGCCACCGCCCCGACCCGCTCCGCCGGCCGCCACGGCACCAGGCGCGGCACGGGCGCCTCGCCGATCTCCCCGCGCCCCAGCACCGCGCGCCACAGGCGCGGCATCCACGGGATCAGCACCAGCAGCGACATCGCGATGTACACGGCCGACGGGGTCTTGACCATCACGTCGTAGCTGATGTTCAGCACCAGCACGAAGCTCATCGAGGCCGCGCCGATCAGCGCGCCGAGCACGACCGTGCGCCGCCACAGCAGCGCGAGACCGGCCCCGAACTCGGCGAGGCCGGCGAGGAACTGGAAGACGGGGGAGAAGGCGACCATCCGCCACAGCGGCCCCATCGGGCTCATCTCCCCGTGGGCGATCAGGGCGTCTCCCGCATCGGAGAGGCCGAACTGGCCGAACACGAGCTTCGCGGCGCCGTAGTACATCAGCACCAGCGCGAGGGCGAGCCGCACCCCGCCGTGCGCCCACCACGCGAGCGTCACCCCGGCGGTGCGGGCCAGGCGCTTCTCGGTGGAGTAGTCGACGGGGGCGGGCGCGTGGTCATCGGTTCTGGCCATGCGCCCAGCCCATCATCGCGGGCGGTCGCGCTGATCACCCGGCGGTCTCGACTCCGCTACGACCTTGGGCGGATGTCGCCGTCGCTCCTGCGATCAGCTGTGCGAGACGCACCGGCGGCAGGGCGAAGACGAGCGTGAGGAGCGCCAGCACGCTGTCAGCGCTCGTGAGCAAGACCACCAGCGGGATCACGGATCCGGTCGCGATCGCGACGAGGGAGAGGATCGCCGTGGGACGGGCGGGGTCGCCGGAGCGCAGGCGGCGCAGCGACAGCACGACGGTAAGCGCATCGACCAGGAGCAGGAGGATCCCGGCGGCCACGGTGAGGCGGCCGAGCCACGCGGTCCTGGCCTCGGCCCGCCGCATGGTCTCGACCCCGTCCGGGGTGGGCGTGAAGATCTCGCCGATGCTGATCGCCGCGGCGAACGCCGTCATCGCCGCGACGGCGAGCACCATGCCGAGGACGACCAGGGCGAGCGGCGCATCGAGCACGGCGACCTGCGCCGACCGGCGCGGACCGCTCACGGCAGGGCGATCCACGCCGGGAGAGGGGCGTCAGCCCTGGTTCGCGCCGCCGGGGTGCGCCCACGGCGGCACGTCGCCGCCGGGGTAGCCGTCCGGCACCTGCCGCTGGGCCTGCCGCGCGCCTCGCGCGCCTTCTGCTCGGCCTCCTGGCGGGCCCGCTGGGCACGGGCCTCCTCGCGCTGGCGCTGCTGCTCGGCGGAGGCGCGCTGGCGCTGAACGGAATCCGCGGCATCAGCATTCTGGCTCGCCTCGGCCGCGGCCTGCGACTGCAAGCATCGCCGAGCGGATCTCCTCGCCCATGGAGCCGACGGAGCCGGGGTTGCTGGGCAGGTAGAGCACGTTGGAGCGGCCGTTGCGTGCCACATCCTGCATGGTGTCGAAGTACTGCGTCATCAGCAAGAGTCGCTCGGCGGAGTTCTCGATGCCGACCTTGCGCAAGATCTCGTACTGCTCCGCGATGCCCAGCGCGATCGCCTTGCGCGCGCGGCGACGCCCTCACCCTGGAGGCGCTTGGACTCGGCCTCGGCCTCCGCCTGGGTGACGCGCTTGATCTTGTCCGCCTCGGCGAGGGACTGGGCGGCGACCCGGTCGCGCTGGGCGGCGTTGATGGAGTTCATCGAGTCGCGCACCCGCGAGTCCGGGGAGATGTCCTGGACCAGGGTGTTGATGATGTTGAAGCCGAACTCCTGCATCCGGGTCGAGAGGGTGTTCTCGACGCGCGGGCGATGTCGTCCTTCGACTCGAAGGCCGCGTCCAGCTCGAGGCCCGACAGCGCGGAGCGGACGGTGTCGAAGACGTAGGAGCGGATCTGCGCCTCGGGGTTGGACAGCTTGTAGTACGCGTCCACGACCTGCTCCTCGCGGATGCGGTACTGCACCGCGACGGGCACCGTCACGAAGACGTTGTCCTTGGTCTTGGACTCGATGTTGACCTCGAGCCGCTGGACGCGCAGCGAGACCGGCTTTGTGGTGCTGTCGATGAACGGCGTCTTGAAGTTCAGACCGGCGTGCGCGACGCGGCGGAACTTGCCGAAGCGCTCGACGATGATCGCCTCCTGCGTGTGCACCGTGAACATCAGAGAGGTGCGCAGGCCGCCGAACAGCAGCGCGGCGAGGATCGCGAGCACGACGAGAATCACGACGAGCACGATGATGGTGATGACGAGGCCTTCCACAGGGACCCCTTTCGAGTGGGAGGAACGTGTGAGACACGCTACCAACTCATCGGAGGGACAGCTCCGCCTCGATCCTGCGGGCGATGCGGACGGGCGGCACCGGCGGGGCGAAGCGGCGCACCACGTGCCCGTCGGCGGAGACGAGGAACTTGGTGAAGTTCCAGGCGATCCGCCCGCTCATCACCCCCGGTCTCTGCGCGCACAGCCAGCGCCACATCGGCGGGGCGTCCGGCCCGTTCACGTCGGTCTTCGCGAACAGCGGGAAGGTCACCGAGAACTGGGAGGTGCAGGTCTCCCGGGTGTCCTCGTCGCTGCCGGGGTCCTGGTGGAACTGGTCCGAGGGGAACCCCAGCACGCTGAAGCCGTGCGGGGAGAAGCGCTCGTGCGGCTCCTGCAGGCCCCGCGGCTGCGGGGTGAAGGCGCACTGGGTGGCGGTGTTGACCACCAGCACGGGGCCGCCGCGGAACTCGCCGAGGTCCACCTGCTCGCCGTCGATGCTCGTCGCCGAGAAAGCGTGGAAGGTGCGGTCGTCCATGATCTCCTTCCCGTGGCCGTCCTTACGCCATCGTAGGTCAGGAGAGGAACTCGTCCACCTCCGCCCGCGCGGGCGCGCTCTGCGGCCCGCGCCGCGTCACCGCGATCGCCGCGGCGGCGTTGGCACGGGTCGCCGCGGACTCCCAGTCCGCGCCGAGCGCGCGCTCCGCGAGCAAGCACCCCGGTGTGGGTGTCGCCGGCGCCGTTGGTGTCCAGCGGCGTCTGCGGGAAGGCGGGGATCGCGGTGCCGCGCCCGTGATGGAAGACGTGGCGGCCCCGCTCCCCGTCGCGCACCACGACGACGGCGCCCGGCCGCGCCGGCGCCGGATAGCCTGCGGCGTGTCCTCGAGGTGGTCGAGGTCGGTCAGCGCCCGCGCCTCGTCCGCATTGGAGGTCCACACCGTGGTGAGGGTGAGCATCCGGTCCTGCAGAGCGCGCGGGAAGGAGGCGAAGGGGTCGCCCGGGTCCAGCACCACGTCGACGCCCTCCTCGAGCCCCTCGAGGAACTCCAGCAGCGGTTCCCGGGTCGGTTCGAACAGGCTGTATCCGGAGACGCACACGAGGTCCCCGGGCCGGGGCGCCAGCCGCGCGAACGACTCCGCGGTCACCTCCCGCTCCGCCCCGTACACGGTGAGGAAGGTCCGCTCGGCCGACGGCTCGAGCAAGACGACGCAGTACCCGGTGTCGGCGTCCTCGCGCGGGACGTCCGAGACCGCGACGCCGTCGGCCCCCAGCACCTCCCGGATCAGGTCCCCGTTCGGGCCGGTGCCGTGCGCGCCCCCGTGGACGGCTTCCGCCCCGGTGCGCGCCGCGGCGAGCGGCGTGGTCACGGCCCCGCCGGCGTAGCGCCGCTCGGTGCGGGCGTTGGTGTTCCCGCCGCGCGCGGGCGGCGCGTCGACCTCCAGGATCACGTCGACGAGGGCCTGGGCGGTGTGGAGCACACGGGACATGGCCCGAGTGTAGGTGGGAGCATGGCCCGATGGCCCCCGCTTCCGCCCGCCGCACCCCCGTCATCATCGTGATCGCCGCGCTGGCGGTCATCGCCCTCGTGCTCGGCGGCATCGCCTTCTGGCGTTCCACCGCCGACGACGGCACGGACGCCGCCGAGCGGCTCGCCGGCACCCTCGCCGAGGGCGGCTCCGACCTCGATGCCGAGGTGCTCGGCGCCCTCCGCGACGCGGGAGCGACCCCCGAGGTCACCCTCGCCGATGCCGGCGAGGCCCAGGACGGCGACCGCACCGCCAGCTACGACTGGACCTGGACCCTCCCGGACGACGCCGGGACCTGGGAGTACACCACCACCGCCACCCTGACGAAGGGCGAGGACGGCTGGGCGCCGCGGCTCACCCCCGCGGCCCTCGGCCCCGAGCTCGAGGACGGCGAGACGCTCGCCGTGCACGCCGTCGACCCCGAGCTCGGCACCATCACCGACCGCGACGGCACCCAGCTGTACGGCCCCCGCGACGTGAAGGTCCTCGGCCTGGACAAGTCCCAGCTCTCCGCCGACCAGCTCGACTCCTCCGCCCGCGCCCTCGCCGCCGCGCTCGGCACCGACGCGGACCGCTACGCCGAGAGCGTCGCCGGTGCGGGCGAGGAGGCCTTCGTCCCCGCCCTCACCATCCGCGTCAGCGACGAGGAGGAGTACGACCTCGCCAAGGCCGGCCAGGTCCCCGGCTTCCACGCCCTCGAGGAGAGCGCCCCCTCGCCGTCGAGCGGGACTACGCCCCCGGCGTGCTCGGCTCCCTGCGCGAGGCGACCGCGGAGGACGTCGAGAAGTCCGGCGGCGAGATCCAGGCCGGCGACCAGGTCGCGACCGGCGGCGTCCTCGCCGCGGAGCAGGACGCTATCCTCGGCACCTCCGGCCTCGAGATCGTCGCCACCGGCGGCGAGCACGAGCGCCCGCTCCACGAGGTCGATCCCGTCGCCGGCACCACGGTGCGCACCACCCTGGACGACGACCTGCGGCGCCGCGCCACCGCCGCGATCGCCGACGAGGACTCCCCGGCGGCCGTCATCGCGCTCAGCGCCTCCACCGGCGACGTGCTCGCCGCGGCGCTCGGCCCGACCGGCCAGTCCTATCCCGTCGGCCTCGTGGGCCAGTACGCGCCCGGCTCGACCTTCAAGACCGTCACCGCGCTGTCGCTGCGCGCGCGCCGGCGTCACGCCCGACACCGAGCCGCAGTGCCCCGAGACCGCCTCGGTCGCCGGACGCTCCTTCAAGAACGCCGACTCCATGGACCCCTCCCTGTTCGGCACCATGCCGCTGCGCTCGGTGATCGCGCACTCCTGCAACACCGCACTGCTGCTGCAAGACGAGACCGTCTCCCAGGCCGAGCTCGCCGACGCCGCGACCACCCTCGGCATCGGCCAGGAGGCCCCGGCCGGGCTCGACGCCTTCATGGGCTCGATCGACCCGGCCGACGAGGGCGTCGAGCACGCCGCGGCGATGATGGGCCAGGGCCGCGTGCTCACCTCCCCGCTCGCCATGGCGACCGTGCTCGCCTCGGTGCAGAACGGCTCCACGGTCACCCCGCGCATCCTCGCCGACGAGGACCAGGCCGCCCCCGAGGTCCCGACCCCGCTCACCGAGGAGGAGGCCGCGCAGATGCAGGAGATGCCGCGCGGCGTGGTCACCGACGGCGCCTCGACGACTTCGCGGACCTGCCCGGGGAGCCGGTGATCGGCAAGACCGGCACCGCCGAGTTCACGAACGAGGAGGGCGAGCTCGCCCTGCACTCCTGGGTGATCGTCGCCCAGGGCGACCTGGTCGTCGCCGCCTTCGTCGAGGACGGCGGCTACGGTTCGGTCACTGCCGGTCCGATCGCTCGCGAGGTGCTCGCGGGTCAGTAGGCGGTGCGCCCCTTGTGGGCGATCCACGCGTCGAAGGGCTCGACCGCGTCGGCGTGGCGGTGCCGCTCGACGGGCGCGATGGCGTGGCGGCCGGGCCGGGCGAAGTAGTCGTAGAAGGCGGAGTCGTCGAAGCCGGCCCGAGCGGCGTCCCCGCGGCCTGCGGCGAACACCACGAGGTCCAGCCGTGCCCAGAGCGCCGCGGCCAGGCACATCGGGCACGGCTCGCAGCTCGCGTACAGCACCGCGCCGCGCGGCTCCGGTGATCCGTTGCGCGCGCAGGCCGCCCGGATCGCGGCGACCTCGGCGTGAGCGGTGGGATCGTTCGTGGCGGTCACCCGGTTCACGCCCTCGACCAGCTCCCCGCCCGGCAGGCGCACCACGGCGCCGAAGGGACCGCCGCCGTCGGCGACGTTGGCGGTGGCCAGCGCGATCGTGCGGCGCAGGGTCTCGGTGGGATCGGGATGGTCCATCGCGGGCCTCCTCGGGGCCGGGACCGCCGAGACTACAGCCCCGCCGCGACCTCCACGGCCTGGCGGATCGCCCGCTCCGCGTCGAGCTCCGCGGCGACGTCCGCCCCGCCGATCACGTGCACCCGCGGTGCCCGGCCGCGCCGCTCGGCGATCACCTCGTCGGCCAGCGCGTTCACGCTGACCTGCCCCGCGCACACCACCACCGTGTCCACCTCGAGCACCCGCGCCTCACCGTCCTCGGTGATGTGCAGGCCCGCCTCGTCGATCCTCTCGTAGGTCACGCCGCGGTGCTGGATCACGCCGGCATGGCGCGGCTCCGCCCGGTGCACCCAGCCGGTGGTCCTTCCCAGTCCCGCGCCGATGCGCGTCTGCTTGCGCCGCAGCAGGTGGACCTCGCGCCGCGTCTCCTCACGCGGACGGGTGATCACCCCGCCCCGCGTCGAGTCGGCGTCGACCACGCCCCAGTGCTCCCGCCAGCGCTCGACGTCCAGGGTGGGGGAGGGGCGCGGCGCGGTGAGATACTCGGCGACGTCCACGCCGATCCCGCCCGCGCCGATGATCGCGACCTTCTCGCCGGCCTCGGCACGGCCCTCGAGCAGATCGGCGTAGCTCACCACCTCCGGCCCGCCGTCGGCGGGGAGCGCGATCTCCCGCGGCGCGACGCCGGTGGCGACGATGACGTCGTGGAAGCCCTGGAGCTCGGTCGCCGTCGGCCGCATCCCGAGCCGGATCCCGACGCCCGCCGCGGCCAGCCGCATCCGCCAGGACTGCAAAGCCTGCGCGTAGTCCTCCTTGCCCGGGATCCGTGCCGCGAGCCGCAGCCGCCCGCCGATCTCGCCCGTCGCCTCGTAGAGGGTGACGATGTGGCCGCGCTCGGCGGCGGCCAGCGCCGCCTCGAGCCCCGCCGGACCCGCGCCGACGACGGCGACCTTCCGGATGCGGCGCTCGATCACCGGCGTCAG
Organism: Brachybacterium sp. GPGPB12; assembly: GCF_038396325.1. Lineage (NCBI taxonomy): Bacteria > Bacillati > Actinomycetota > Actinomycetes > Micrococcales > Dermabacteraceae > Brachybacterium > Brachybacterium sp. GPGPB12. The sequence goes on from NZ_CP149573.1 coordinate 3,045,257, forward strand.
CACCAGCTCGGTCTCGTGGGCGGCGCGCGGGTTCACCAGGCGACTCGCCCGCTTCCCGTCGAACACCTTGTCCAGGCACGCCTGGTTGCAGGAGATGCAGGCGACGACCTGTCCGGCGCGGCCGTCCGAGAGCTTGTTCGGCGCCTGCGGATCGGCCAGCAGCGGGCGTGCCATCGAGATCAGGTCCGCCTGCCCGGAGGCGAGCACCTGCTCGGCGACGCCCGGGTCGTGGATCCGGTTCGAGGCGACCACGGGCACGCCGACCAGCTCGCGCAGGTGCTGGCTCTGCTCCGCGAAGGCGGCGCGCGGCACGGAGGTGACGATGGTGGGCACCCGGGCCTCGTGCCAGCCGATCCCCGTGGAGAGCACGTCCACCCCGGCGCGGACCAGGGACTGCGCGAGCGCGGTGGTCTCGGTCCAGGTCTGCCCCTCGGGCACCAGGTCCAGCAGGGAGATGCGGTAGCTCAGCAGTGCGTCGTCCCCGATCGCGTCCCGCACTGCGGCGGCGATCGCGAGCGGCACGGCGCGCCGGCCCTCGGAGGTGCGGCCCCAGCGGTCCCGGCGATGGTTCGTGGCCGGGGCGAGGAACTGGTTGAGCAGATAGCCCTCGCTGCCCATGATCTCGACGCCGTCGTAGCCGGCGTCGACGGCGCGACGGGCCGCCTCGGCGAAGTGGTCGATGGTGCGCCGCACCCCGCGCGGGTGAGCCGACGGTCGCGGAACGGGGACAGCGGCGACTTCCCGCCGCTCGGCGAGGCGGACAGCGGGTGGAAGGCGTAGCGGCCGGCGTGGAGGAGAGCCGCAGGACGATCCGTCCGTCGGCCTCGTGGACCTCGCGGGTGATCAGCTCGTGGGCACGCAGGGTGCGGGCGTCGGCCTGGGAGCCGCGCGGGGTGAGTCGGCCGCTGCGGTCGGGGGAGAAGCCGCCGGTGACGATCAGCCCCACGCCGCCGCGGGCGCGCTCGCCGAGATAGGCGGCGAGCTTCTTCGCGTCCGACGGGTCGTCCTCGAGTCCCGTGTGCATCGACCCCATCACGATCCGGTTGCGGACCTGGAAGGGGCCGAGGTCGAGCGGGGAGAGCAGGGATCGGTACCGCGACGCCGCGGCGGAGTGCTGAAGAGAGGACATGCCCGCGATTCTGCCAGCTCGCCCGCGTACGCTGGAACGGACCGGCCCCACACTGCTGCGAGGAGCCCCCGATGACGACGCGCCTGCTGATCATCGTCGATGTCCAGAACGACTTCTGCGAGGGCGGTGCGCTCGGCGTCGACGGCGGCGGCGCGGTCGCGGAGCGGATCGCCTCGTACCTCCGCACCCGGAGCGGGGACTACGACCGGATCCTCGCCAGCCAGGACTGGCATCGCGGGGACACCGACAATGGCGGGCACTTCGCGGTGCCGCCGGCGGCGCCGGACTTCGTGGACACCTGGCCGGTGCACTGCGTGGCGGGCACGGAGGGTGCGGCGCCGCATCCGGCGATCGCGGCGGTGGAGGACCGGGTGGAGGTCGTGCACAAGGGGTACGGCGTCCCGTCGTACAGCGTGCTCGAGGGGACCGTGGTCGGCACGGGTGAGTCGGTGCAGGCGCTGGTCCCCGGCCGCGAGATCGACGTGGTGGGCCTCGCCTACGACTTCTGCGTGCGCGCCACGGCCCTCGGTGCACGGGAGGCCGGCGCGTCGGTGCGGGTGCCGCGGGAGATGACGGCCGCTGTGCATCCCTCGGGCGTCGCGGAGCTCGAGGAGGAGCTGGCCGCGGCGGGTGTCGAGGTGGTCAGAACGGCGGATCGCCGAGATCCGGCGGCGGGCTCCCGGGAGGGATGATCTTCCGGCCGGCGGCCTTCGCGAGAGCGGCCCGCCGGTCCTCGGCGACGCGTTCCGCGCGGGGTCGGGCCTGTTCCTCGGCGTGGAGGCGGCGGGCCTCGGCGGCGAGGCGCTCGTGCTCGGCGGCGGCATGCTCGAGGAGCCTGACCGTGTGAGGGGTGAGCAGGTCGGTGGCCTCCTCGGTGGTGGTGCGCAGGTCTTCGCCGAGGGTCCAGTGCGTGGTGAGCGGCCGCGTGGGCGCGCTGTCGTCGACCGGCTCGCGGGTCGGGTCGATCAGGCCGGCGGTCTTCATCTGGTGGTGCCGCCAGCACAGCCGATGGAGGTTCGCCAGGGAGGTCGGGCCGCCGCGTTCGGGGTGCTCGTGGTCGTACTCGATGATGTGGTCGTCCTCCGCGGCGGTCGCGGTGGGGCGGGTGCATCCGGGTGCCGCGCAGACGGGGTGGCGCAATCGGAGCTGCGACCGCATCGCAGCGCTGGGCCGGTAGGTCTCGGGCGACACGGGAAGATGGGTGCCGCGTGCCGCATCGGTGAGGATCCGGGTCCAGACGCTCTCCCCGGTCGCGAGGTCCCGGGCGAGCTCTGCGGGGATCGGGGTGGTCCCCTCGAGCATGGCCGGGGCGTCGTCCCGTCCGAGCGAGCGTCATCACCGGCACGGTGACCAGCGGCTTGTACGGCGAGGCCGTCTCCTGCACTGGGTCGGTGTCCAGCACGGTGTGGGCCAGGAGCGCGTAGCGCAGGGTGCGCAGCGAGAGCGGTGCGCCGCGCTCGGCGAGGTCGCCGTCGAGGTCGAAGGGGAGCGGCCCCTCGGCACCGTCCTGGAGGGCGGCTCGCTGGGCGCGCCGCACGTCGCGGGCGGCGACGTCGAGCCGGTGGGCGAGCCCCTTGATCTCCAGGATCGGGCCGGTGACCAGCAGAGAGGCGGTGCCGGTGGTGGAGTCGACGTCGACGATCACCACATCGCGGCTCTGCGAGGGCGGGGCCGGCAGGGCGCCGGCGGTCGCGAGCTCGACGGCGAGGCGGAGGTGCCGGGAGAAGGTGTCGAGCGAGACGGAGGGCGGCTCGATCGTCGCCATGTGCGCGTCGACCTGGGCGGCTTGCTCGTCGGTGAGGCGCCGCACCCGGCGCAGGAGCATCTGGTGCATCGGCTCGGTGAGCTCCCCGCGGCGCAGGTACTCGAAGGTGAGCGGCATGATCTCGACCGCCCGGTGCGCATCGAGCACCTGGCTCCAGGCCTGGTTGTAGGTGCAGCGGAGTCCGGCCGCGACCTTCAGCGCGGTCATGTCCGCGTCCTCGGGACGGCCCTGCACCTCCGGGTCCTCGCGGAAGAAGGTCTCCAGCGACCGCAGGTGGTGGGCGTACAGCCGGGCACGGGTCAGCGCGGTGCGGTGCGGCGCCATCACCCGCCCGGACTCGACGGTCCCCTCGCCGACCTCCTCGAGGATCCGCTCCGTGGTCAGCGGCCGACGGGCGCGAGCACGCCACGCGGGAAGATCCGGGACGGTCGCGGGCGGGAGGACGCGGGAAGGGCGCGCGGAGTCGGAGCGCGGGTCGGTCGACATCTCATCGGCAGAAGCGCGCGACGGCATATCCAGCTCGAGCTCGTCGAACTCACCCATCGTCACCACTCCCTTCCCTCGCCCGAGATAATCCCGGGTCGCTTCCTTTCGTGATGGGTCCAGCATATCCACCACAACACGTCGCCGGAAGGGCCGGAAGCGAATGGGGACGATTTTGTGGATAACCTCGGTGTGGGGAGGAATGGTCGGGGCTGGAGGGGTGGAAGCGTGGATGGACGGCGTCGACTGTCGGACCTGTGTGGTAGGGCGTGTCTGCTGGTGATGGCGATGTTCTGTAGTGGGGGGGGGGGGGGGGGATGGAGTCGGTGCACGGAGTTGATGGCCTGACTCGAGAGCGTGCTGGTGACGGGCGGAAGATCGGGGTGCGAAAAAGGGGGCGGCGAGTGGACTCGGGCTCCTCCTTGGAATTCTGACGAAAGTTCCTCGCTGAATTCGCGATTTCAATGAATGAGGAGGAGTGGTCCGTCGTCCAGTCGTCGTATCGTCGTCGGCCGCCCCTCGTAGCGCGGTCGGCCGCTCCTCGGGCCGAGCGCGACCGACAGGGCCCGCCCTGTACATACACCGACACACACGGAACGATGGCTCCATGACGAATCCCTTCACCCCGGGCTTCGGCCTGACGCCGATCATCCTCGCGGGCCGTGACATCGCGATCGAGGAGTTCACCGCGGCGCTCGCCGGCACCGTGCCCGAGGCGCGGGCGATCCTCATCTCCGGCCAGCGCGGCGCCGGCAAGACCGTCTCGCTCACCGAGTTCCGCGAGCTCGCCCTGGAGGCGGGCTGGGTGGACCTCAGGATGCACACGTCCTCGACCTCGCTGCTCGAGGAGCCGCGCGGCCAGGCCATCTCCCGGTTGCGCGAGATCGATCCCGAGGCGGAGACCTCCCGGCTCACCTCCGCGCGCGTCATGAACGTCTCCGCCCAGCGCGACATCGTCCAGCGCTACGAGGGGGAGGGGGAGCCGCTCGCCGTCGTGCTCGACCGCCTGGCCGAGCTCGCCGAGGCCGAGGGCGGCGGGCTGTTGATCACGCTCGACGAGCCGCAGTCCGTGGATCGCGACCAGCTCCATGCCCTCACCCAGCACGTGCAGGACCTCATCGGCTCCGGCCACGCCGTCGCCTTCCTCGCCGCCGGGGTGCGCGCCGGGGTCGATGCGCCGCTGGACCATGAGCGCACCACCTTCCTGCGCCGTGCGCACCGGCTCGAGGTGGGGAGCGTCGACGTCGGCACCGCCGCCGAGGCGATCCGGATGACCGTCGCCGACACCGCGAAGTCGATCACCCCGGAGGCCGCGGTGCTCGCCGGCGAGATCTCCCGCGGCTACCCCTACCTGATCCAGCTCATCGGTTCCAAGGCCTGGCAGAACAGCGGCGACGCCGACGTGATCGAGGTCGAGGACGTCCGCAGGGCGCGGGACACCGTCATCGCGGCGATGATCAAGAACGTCCACGGCCCGGCGCGCGCGGCCTCAGCGCCCGCAAGCGCGAGTATCTGAGGGCGATGCTCGAGGACGAGGGGCCGAGCGCCGTCGGCGACATCGCCCGACGCATGGGCATCGACCCGCGCAACCAGTCCACCTATCGCGAGCGACTCATCGAGGACGACCTGATCCGCCCCGCAGGGCGCGGCTTCGTCGAGTACGCGCGCCCTATCTCGACGAGGCGCCGCGCCACGAGGAGCGCGAGGGGGTGGGGGCCGACGTCGAACCCGATCGCGGGGTGCGGCGCTCGCACCGCGGCCGACGCGCATGAGGGGCACCACCTTGACCAAGGCCGACCGGCCCGCCCGCACCTATCGCACCGGGCCGGTCACACGGGTGCTGCGGTGGGTCTCCGTGCTGGCGACGATCGCGATCACCGCCTGGTCGCTGATCGCCTACCCGTCCCTTCCGGAGACCGTCGCGACCCACTTCGGCCCCGCCGGAGAGGCCGACGACTGGGGTCCGAAGTGGTCGCTACTGGTCATCGCCGGTGTGATGGTTCTGCTGTCGCTCCCGCTCGCCGCGATCTCCACGCGGCCGCGCGGCTTCAACTATCCGGTCGAGATCACCGAGAGCAACGCCCAGACCATGTATCGCGAGGGTGAGCGGCTGATGGTCTGGACGGCGCTCGGGATGCAGGTGCTCTACCTCGGCATCGCGTGGTCGGTGATCCTCGGCGGTGGTAGTGCACTGCTCGTGCTCGGGATCGCCGGGCTGATCGGCGCGTCGGCGGTGGGGATCGTCCGCATGGTGCGGGCCGCCCGCTGAGGCCGGTTCACGCCCGGGCCAGCGCCACGGCCACGTTGTCCGGGCCGCCGGCGTCGAGGGCGAGGTCGATCAGGTGTCGCGCGAGCGCCTCGGGCTCCTGCTCGCCTCCCAGCGCCTCGGCCAGGGCCGACGGGTCGGCCACCGCGTGCGCCCCGTCGGACGCCACGATCACCAGGTCGCCGGGCTCCAGGTGACGGACCAGCAGGTCCGGGGCCGACGGCGCACCGGTAGCGAGGGCCCGGTTCAGCACCCGCCGGTCCGGATGGGAGGCGGCCTCCTCGGGGAGAGCCGGCCCGCCTCGAGCAGGGAGCGCACGTGGGTGTGGTCCTGCGTGACGTGCTCGAGCCGGCCGGCGCGCACGAGCATCGCGCGCGTGTCGCCGAGGTGGGCGATGTGCAGGCGATCGCCGTCGAGCACGCCGGCGGTGAGGGTCGAGCCGGCGGCACCCTGTGTCGGCACCAGCGCCTCGGCGGCGGTCCAGGCGGTCTCGAGGGCCGGCGGCTGGGGAGGCCGACGGAGCGGCGAGCGCCCGTTCGAGCGCGCCGGCGAACGCCGAGAGCATCCGGGCGGCGAGGTCGCCGGCGTCGTGGAATCCGTCGGCCGCCGCTAGCAGGGTGCGGTCGCCGGGCAGGGCCCGGACCAGCACCGCGTCCTCCTGGGCGGTGCGCTCGAGGCCGATGTGCGGCGCCGAGGCGCTGCGAGCAGGGGTGGTCGTGGTGGTCATGGCGTCCTCCGTGGGGTGTTGCCCGAGCGAGGAGGCGAGGTCGCGGACGGCGACGGCGCGGGAGAGGGCGTCGGCCTCCTCCTGCCGCCACCAGGAGCGCGGCTCCGTCGCGGCGGCCGCGCCGTCCAGGTCGCACAGCACCCGGATCCGGGCGAGCCCCATCCCGAGCCCCCGCAGGGCGGCGATCAGGCGGGCGCGGCCCACCTGGTCGGTTCCGTAGGAGCGGTAGCCGGTCGAGGGGTCGACGCGACGGGGCACCAGCGGCCCCGACTCGTCGTACAGCCGCGCGCCTTGAGGCTCAGGCCGCTGTGCGCCGCCAGCTCCCCGATGCTCAGCAGGCTCTCGTCCATGCGTTCCTCCGTCGTGCCTCGCCCGGTCCCGGGCGCCGGGTCCGTCCCGGCGCGGACCACGCTGGGCCCTGCCCCGAGGGGAGGGTCAAGGAGGCTCGAGGATATTCCGTCGACCGGTGGTCCCGCGCCGTGGTGGACTGCGCGCATGCGCGCTGACGATCCGTCCCCTGGACACCTCCTCCGACCTGGAGCTCGAGCAGTACCGCGCCCTTGAGCAGGCGCTGGACGACCACGTCTACGGCGGTCATCAGGAGGAGAGCCTCGCGCAGCCTGCGCGCCGGCCTCGAGGACACCCCGTACTGGACGGTGCGGCGTTGGATCGCGCTCGCCGAGACGCTCGAGGGTGGGGAGATGCTCGTCGGCCGCGCGATGACCTTCACGCCGCAGAAGAGGAGAACCTCGAGTCGATCTCCGTCGGCGTCGCCGTGCATCCCGCGCACCGGGGTCAGGGCATCGCGACCGCGCTGGTCGAGGAGGCGCCGCTGCCCGCGATCGAGCAGTCCGGCCGCACGCTCGTCGAGGCGTACGGCGAGATCGAGGCGGGCGTCGACTCGGAGGATCCCGCCCACCCCGTGCACCGGATCGCCGCCCGGCTCGGCGTGACCCGCAAGAACCTCGCCGTGTGCCGGGCGCTCCCGCCGCCGCTGGACCCCGCCCGGCTCGACGCGCTCGAGGCCGAGTCGGCGCAGAAGCGCGGCGAGTACCGGATCGAGCAGTGGGTCGGTGAGATCCCCGAGGAGCACCTGAGCGCCTACGGCCGGTCGCTCACCCAGCTCGAGATCGACGAGCCCGACGAGGAGGTCGAGCACGAGCCCGCCGAGTACACCCCCGAGCGGATCCGCGTGAGCGAGCGGCGGATGCGCGAGGCGGGGACGATCCGGATCGTCGCGGTGGCTGTCGCGCCGGACGGCGAGTTCGTCGGCAACTCCGAGGTACACGTGCACGAGGCGCCCGGCGGCGACCCTCGGCTACCAGGAGAACACCCTGGTCATGCCCGAGCACCGCGGGCACCGGCTGGGCCTCGGGCTCAAGGTCGCCACACACCGGCGCCTCGCCGAGCTCGCCCCGCGGCTGCGCTCGCTGGTCACCTGGAACTCGCACGTGAACCCGTGGATGATCCAGGTCAACGAGAAGCTCGGGTATGAGCCGCTCTTCCACGAGGTCGTGATGCAGGGCAGGCGCGCGGGCTGAGCGACACGCCTGCCCAGCGCGCCTGACCCCATCGCCCTGTTCCGCCCCGTAGGTTCATGCCTGAGGACTCGGGCAGAACGGTCAAGGGGGCGCCGTGGAGGCGAAGCATCGCAGGAAGCCGCCGCGCCGCGGCCGCAGCTCGCACCAGTTCACCGTGGCGATGGCGATCCTCTCGCTCGTGCTCGCCGGCGGTGCGGTCACGGGGCTCGGCACCTCGATGCTCGCGTCCCGATGACGCCGCCTCTCCCGCCGAGGCGGCCGTGCAGGAGCCGATCGGCGACCCCTCGAACACGACCCGGCTCGTGCACCGCGACCGGATCACCGGGGACATCTCGCCGAAGTCCGTGGTCGCGAGCCCGGCCGGGGACGTCATCGCGAACAACATGATGTACAACCACACTTCCACGCTGTACGACGCGAGCGACCTCGAGCTCGCCGCGACGGTCCCCGACACCGTGGACCTCGCCGAGTTCGGGTACCCCGACCGCGCCGGGGAGACGAAGGGCGCGCCGGTCGAGGCGGTGTTCTCGCCCGACGGGAGGTTCGCCTACGTCTCCCAGTACTCGCTCAAGGGGCCCGGGGCGGGGAGACCGCGACCGACGACTGCGCCGCCGGCGACGAGATCGGGAACAGCGCCGTCTACCGCCTCGATCTCCAGACGAAGGAATGGGACCAGGTCATCGAGGTGGGACGGGTCCCGAAGTTCATCTCCCTCTCGCCCGACGGGTCCGTCGCGCTGGTCTCGAACTGGTGCGACTCGAGCGTCTCCGTCGTCGACCTCGACAAGGGCGAGGAGGTGCGGCAGATCCCCGTCGACTCCGCCCCGCGCGGCTCCGTGGTGTCGCCCGACAACCGCACCGCCTATGTCACCGCGATGTACGCCGACGAGCTGTATCGCGTGGACCTCGAGACCGGCGAGAGCGAGCTCGTGCTCGAGACCGGCCGCAAGCCCCGCCATCTGGTGCTCTCCCCGGACGCGTCCCGCATGTACCTCACCGAGTCCGGGGACGATCGGTCGCTCGAGCTCGACACCGCCACCGGCGAGGTGTCGCGCGAGGTCGCCACCGGCCGGGAGCCGCGCACCATGGCGATCTCGCCCGACGGGCTCGCCCTGTACGTCGTCAACTACTACGCGAACACCGTGACGAAGTTCGACGCCGAGACGCTCGAGGAGATCCAGACCGTCGAGGTGGGCCAGAACCCGATCGGCATCACCTACGAGCCCACCCACGGCCGGGTGTGGGTCGCGAACTATGCCGGGTCGATCGACGTCTTCGACGACACCGCCCCGCGTGATGGCACGATGGAGCCATGAACGCCCACGCCGTCGTCACGGCCTCCCGCGAGATCGCCGCTCCCGCCGCCGCCCTCTTCGACCTCATCGCCGACCCGGCCGAGCGGCCCGCGCTGGGACGGCAACGACAACCTCGCAGGCGCCGAGGCAGGCCAGCGGGTCCGCGCCGTCGGCGACGTGTTCGTGATGACCAACCAGGGCGGCGGGGTGCGCGACAACCACGTCGTCGCCTTCGTCGAGGGGCGCGAGATCGCCTGGCGCCCCGCTCCCCACGGTGAGCGACCGGCCGGCCACCAGTGGGGCTGGGTCCTCGAGCCGCTCGAGGACGGGCGCACCCTGGTCACCCACGTCTACGACTTCTCCGACCTGCCCGCCTCGCAGGAGGGGCGGCTCGCGAAGGCGCGGCAGATGACGCCGGAGAAGCTCATGGCCTCGATCGACCGGCTCGCGGAGCTCGCCGAGGGCGCGTGAGCACGCCGTCGATGGACCCGGGCGTGGCCCGCATCGAGTCGGCGATCGAGGCGGCCGCGCGGCGCGGCGACTTCGACGACCTGCCCGGCGCCGGGAAGCCCCTGGACCTGCCGGACACCCATGACCCCGACTGGTGGGTGAACCAGCGCATCGCCAGCGGCGACATCGACTCAGAGGCGCTGCTGCCCGTCGTGGTGTCGCTGCGCAAGGAGTACGAGCGCCGCGACGAGACCCTCGCCGCGTCGCCCGACGAGAAGGCCGTGCGCGAGTACGCTCGCGGACTTCACCGAGCGCGTCCACGAGGACCGGCGCGCGAACCCCTTCCAGCGGATGCTGGCGCCGGCGTGGGACGGGGACGACGCGGTCGCGCGCTGGCGTCAGGTGCGGGCAGCGGGTCACGATGTGCCCTCGGCCACCTCCGCGCCGGACGTCGCGCCGCCGACCCGGCGCCGGCGGTGGTGGCCCTTCGGCCGACGGGGTGGGCGGGTGTCCGGGCCGTGCGAGTGCTCACCCTCGACGCACGGCTCGCACGGTCCTTCCCCGACCTGACCGTCCTTCCGTCGTGAGCCGATGCGGCCATAGGGTGGCGGGATGTTCCTCGAGAACCTCGGCGCCGACGCCCTGGACCCGCGCCGCCTGGGCCGCTTCTGGGAGGCGGCCCTCGGCACCACCACCCTCACCGACGCGCCCGACATCTTCGAGACCAGGTCGCGCATTGACGGCGACGCCTACCTCGACCTGTGCTTCGCGCGGGTCCCGGAGCCGAACCATTCCCCGCGCGCCTCCATCTCGACCTGCTCGGCGGCACCGCGCAGAGGAGGTCGCGCAGCGGCGCGCGCGGGCTCGGCGCGAGCGACCTCGACATCGGACAGGGCGAGGTTCCCTGGATCGTGCTCGCCGACCCCGAGGGCGGCGCGTTCTGCGTGATGGAAGAGCGCGAGGCGTACACCGGCACGGGGCCGATCGCGGCCCTGCCGCTGGACTCCGCCGACCCCGCACGGGATGCGGAATTCTGGGGCTGGCTGAGCGACTGGACGCCCGCGACGGGCGTCGCGCCGCGCACCCTGCGCCACCCCTCGGGACGAGGACCCCTGCTCGAGCTGTGCCCGGAGCCGGCGCCGAAGCGGCCGGGGGCCAAGAACCCGATCCACCTCGACGTGCGGCTCGAGCCGGACGACGACCCGGACGCCGTCGCGGCCGGGATCTCCGCACGGGGCGGCGAGGAGTTCTTCTCGGACTGGGGCGAGTCGCCCTGGCGCGTGTTCCGCGACCCCTCCGGGAACGAGCTCTGCGTCGCGCCGGCCGTGGGAGCGGGCGCATGAACCGCGGCCGCCGCACCGCCGGATTCCTCGGCGCCCTGCTCGCCGGTGCGGGGACGCCGCACATGCTCCGGCCTGAGCCTTTCGACACGATCGTCCCGCCCGCGGCCGCCGGGACCCGCACGCGGCTACACCTATGCCTCGGGCGTCGCCGAGCTCGCCGTCGCGGGTCTCCTGGCCGTGCCCCGGACCCGGCGCCTGGGAGGAGCCGCGGCGGCGGCGCTGTTCGTCGCGGTGTTCCCCGCGAACGTGCAGATGGCGTACGACTGGCGCCGCGCCCGGCCGCGCCGTCGGGCGATCGCGTACGGGCGGCTCCCGCGCAGGGCGTGCTCATCGCGCAGGCCCTCCACATCGCGCGGAACGCCGAGTGAATGGGTTAACGTTGACGCTCGTGTGATTCGTCGGACAAAGGAGTTCACGTGACCTCCAGACGAACCTTCCTCGGCCTGGCCGGGGCGGCGGGCGCGGCGGCGCTCGCCGGATGCTCGTCGGACCCCGAGGTCGATCCCGCTCTCGGACCGCCGGCGACCCCCGACGCCGAGGACGAGATCACCTTCGGGATCTGGGACAAGGCGCAGGAGCCGGCGATGCTCGAGATCGTCGACGCCTTCCACGAGCACTTCCCGCGCATCGGCGTGAGCATCTCGACCACGGCCTTCGGCCCCTACTTCGAGCGGCTCCGCATCCAGGCGCAGGGCGACGACCTGCCCGACGTGTTCTGGATCAACGGCCCGAACTTCGAGCTCTACGCCTCCCACGGGATCTCGCAGGACCTCAGCGAGCTCGAGGGCTTCGACCCGGCGAACTACCCGCCGAACCTCGTGGAGCTCTACACCTACGACGGCACGCCCTACGCCGTGCCCAAGGACTTCGACACCATCGCCCTGTGGTTCAACCGGGACCTGCTGCACCGGGCCGGGGTGGACGAGCCGGCCGGCGACTGGTCCTGGGACGAGTACCGCGACGCCTCCGAGGCCGTCACCCGGGCGCTGGGCAGCGAGCAGATCTGGGGCAACCCGGGCGGCGTCGCGAACCAGGCGATGATCTACCCGCTGATCATGCAGGCGGGCGGGTACGTCCTCTCCGAGGACAAGACCCGCTCCGGCTACGGCGAGCCCGCGGCGATCGAGGCCTTCCGGTTCCTCGACGGGATGATCCGCGACGGGATCGCGCCCGACGTGCGCTACACCGCCGAGAACCAGCCCAAGGACCTGTTCTCGAACGGCCGCGCGGCGCTGTACCTGTCCGGGAACTGGGAGGCGACCCTCCTGCAGGATTCCCCGGTGCGCGAGCGCTGGGGGTCGCGCCGCTGATCCACGGCGCCGAGGAGGCCAACGTCATCCACGGCATCGGGTGCGCCATGTCCGCGCGCGGCCGGCACAAGCCCGCGGCCTCCGCGTTCCTGGCGTTCCTCGGCTCCGAGGAGGCGCACCGCATCCAGGCGGAGGCGGGCGCGGCCAACCCTGCGTTCCTCGGCACCAACGACGCCTACGTCGAGGCGATCCCGGAGTTCTCCCTCGACGTGTTCGTCGACGCGGCGGAGACCGCCCGCGCCTATCCCGCCAGCCAGAACACGAGCGCGTGGCTGCGGCTCGAGGAGCCGCTGTTCCCGAAGATCCTCGGCGGCGACGGGCGGCTCGAGGCCACGGCCGCGGAACTCGCCGAGCGCATGGACGGAGTGCTCGCCGATGAGTCATGACACCTCGCACGACACCGCGCGCGACACCTCGCGCCGACGCCGCTCCCGCGACGGCCTGTGGCCGCTGGTGTTCCTCGCCCCGCTGATGATCGGCGTGATCGTCTTCTACTTCTGGCCGATCCTGGCCACGTTCCTGAACTCCTTCTCGAGCTTCGGCCCCTTCGGCGACCGCGGCTTCGCCGGGCTGGAGAACTACCGCGCGCCGCTGTCGGACACCTTCGTCCCCCGCGCCGTGCTGAACACCGCGATCTACACCGCGATCGTGCCGCTGGGCATCCCGATCGCCGTCGGCGTCGCCTCGCTCATGAACCAGAAGGGCCTGCGGCTGACACGCTTCTACCAGGTGCTGTTCTTCCTTCCGGCCGTCTCGATGCCGGTCGCGGTCGCGCTCGTGTGGCGGATGATCTTCAACCAGGAGTTCGGGGTCGTCAACTGGGCGCTCTCGCTCGTCGGGATCGAGGGCCCCTACTGGATCACGGCGCCTTGGTGGGCGCCGCTGGCCGTGTCGATCGTCGGCCTGTGGGCGAGCCTGCCGCTGGCGATCATCATCCTCTCCGCCGGTCTGCAGGGGATCCCGTCCGAGCTGTACGAGGCCGCGCGGCTGGACGGCGCGAGCGCGCGCTGCGGCAGTTCCGCTCCGTGACCGTGCCGCCGCTGACCCCGAGCATCTTCTTCCTGACCATCATCACGGCGATCAACGGGTTCCAGCTGTTCGACCTGCTGTTCGCGATGATGGGGCAGGCCAATCCCGCGATGGCCGACACGCAGTCGCTCGTCTACCTCTTCTACTCCGAGGCGTTCCGACAGAACGACCAGGGCTACGCCTCGGTGATCGCGCTGCTGATCCTGCTGATCATCGGGGTGTTCACGCTCCTGCAGTTCCGGATGCAGAGGAGGTGGGTCCACTATGAGTGAGCGCCGGACCCGGAACGCGCGGCCCCGCTGGGGCACCCACCTGGTGCTCCTGCTCGGCGGGCTGGTGATGGTCTTCCCGTTCCTGTGGCGCTGAGCATGTCGCTGTCCACGCAGGCCGAGGTCACCTCCGTCCCGCCCACCTGGGCGCCGGCCGAGCCGCAGTGGGGGAACTACCCGGCGGTGTTCGAGCAGGTGCCGTTCTGGAACCAGTTCCTGAACACGGCGGCGGTGACCGGCGCACGGGTGATCGGCCAGTTGCTGCTGTGCGCGCTGGCCGGCTATGCCTTCGCCCGGATGGAGTTCCGGGGGAAGAACCTGCTGTTCGCGCTGGTGCTGTCGATCCTGATGGTTCCGTACCAGATCTACCTCATCCCGCAGTACGACATCATCCAGGAGCTGGGCTGGCTGAACACGGTCGCCGGCATCGCGGCGCCCGGCATCTTCAGCGCCTTCGGCACCTTCCTGATGCGTCAGCACTACCTGGGCATGCCGAGGTCCCTCGAGGAGGCGGCGCGGCTCGACGGCGCGAGCCCCTGGCAGACCTTCTGGCGGATCATGTTCCCGCTGTCCGGCCCGGCGCTGAGCGCGGTCGCGATCCTCACGGCGCTCGCCTCCTGGAACGACCTGATGTGGCCGCTGATCGTGGCGACCTACGACGACCGCACCACCCTCGCGGTGGGCCTGTCCACGCCGCAGGGCCAGTTCACCACCGACTACCCGGTGATGATGGCCGCGGCGTTCATGGCGATCTCGCCGCTGATGATCCTGTTCATCGTGCTGCAGCGCCGGGTGGTCGAGGGGCTCGCCCACTCGGGCATGAAGGGCTGAGGCAAGAAGGGCTGAGCTCCGCCTCCGTCTACCGCTGCGACTCGAGCCGCCCGGCGACCACGGTCGCGAGCGGGTCGACGGCGCGCAGGCGATCGGCGGCTTCGCGGGCCGAGGCCTCGTCCATGAGGCCGCCCGCGCCGACGGGGACGTCGGCGAAGAGCTCGTCCGCCTCCTCGAGGAGGACGAGGTCCGCGCGGCCGCCGACGGCGAGCGTCCCCACCCCGTCGGTCGAGGCGGCCAGGGCCTCGCGCGGCTGGAGCCGCTGGGCGGGATGCCAGGCGGGGCGCTCGTCGGCGCTGCGGTGCACGGCCGCGGCCATCGCCAGCCACGGGTCCAGCGGCGCGACCGGCGCGTCGGAGCCGAGGGCGAGCTCGACGCCGGCCTCCCGCAGGTCGCGGAGGCGGAAGGCCTGCGTGCCGTGGCCGGGCCAGATCGACTCGGTCGCATCCCGGTCGTCCAGCAGGTGCGCGGGTCGCACCGAGGCGATGACGCCGAGCGCGGCCATGGCGTCGACGTCGTCGTCGGTGAGCATCTGAGCGTGCTCGATCCTCGCCGCGATCCCCACCTCGGCGATCGCGGCGAGGGCGACCTGCGCGGCGGCGTCCCCGATCGCGTGCACGGCGGCGGTCAGGCCGCGCCGCCTCGCCTCGGCGAGGGCGTCGCGCGACGCCTCGGGGCCGACGCTGAGCACCCCGTGGCCGGCATAGCCGTGCCCGTCGGTGTAGGCCTCGCGGGTGTACGCCGAGTGGGAGCCGAGCGCCCCGTCGACGATCACCTTCAGCGGACCCATCGTCACCAGGCCCGTGCCGTCCAGCACCGTGCCCGTCGGGCCCGGCGCCGCGGCGAGCTCCTCCGGATAGACGGCGGTGCGGATCCGCATCCGCGGGCCGCGGTGCGGCCAGGACTCCCAGGGCCTGCCCCACTCCATGTCCACCAGGCCGACGACCCCGCGCCGCAGGGACTGGCGCTGCAGCATCGCCGCACCGGTCGCGACGGACTCGGCGACCCCCGGCGCTCGGGCAGGCGTGGGGCGAGCGCGAACCAGTCCTCCTCGGCGACGATCCCGTCCCGCGGCGGCAGGCCCAGGCGCGCGGCCGCGGCGGAGTTCAGCCAGGCATGATGGGCATCCCCGCCGATCAGCACCGTGGGCACGGAGCCGGTCGCCTCGTCGAGCGCCGGCACCGTCGGCGGGATCGCGAAGTCGACCAGGCGGTGCCCGAAGCCGATCAGCGCCGCGCCCGGCGCCGCGAGCTCGCGCCGGGCCGCGAGCTCGGCGCGCACCCGCTCCAGGAGCACGCCGACGGCGCCCGCGCCGGTGGTGTCGAGGCGGGCATGGGCCTGGGCGAGTCGCCCGGTGTGCACGTGCTGGTCCCACAGGCCCGGGATCGTGGGCGCACCGCCCGCGTCGAGGACCTCCTCGCCGGCGGCGGGGAGAGGCGGCCGCCGACCTCGGCGATCAGCCCGTCGCGCGACCGCATGTCCACCGGCGCCTCGGGGACCCGGCCGGTCGCGGCGTCGAAGGGGAGCACCTGTCTGATCAGCACCGATCCAGCGTAGCCCGCCGTGCCCATGACGACTGTCATGGGGCCGACGTGATCGCGGGGGCTGGGGGACCGGCGCGCGGGGGAGAAGGGTGGAGCCATGACCACGACCACCACCGTCCGCACCGATGCGCTGAGCCTCCGCGGCGTCACCCGCAGCTACGGCGAGGTTCGCGCCCTCGACGGCCTCGACCTCGAGATCCGGCCCGGCGAGATCGTCGCGCCGCTCGGCCCGAACGGTGCCGGGAAGTCCACCGCCATGGAGATGATGGTCGGGCTCGCGACCCCGAGCTCCGGCACCGTGCAGGTGCTCGGCACCGATCCCACCACCGCGACCCGCACCGGACTGATCGGCACGATGCTCGCAGGCCGGGGGGCGCGCTGCCCGACCAGAGGGTCCGCACCATGCCGCGGATGCTCCACTCCCTGCAGGCCCACCCGATGCCGATGGCCGAGGTGGTCGCCCAGGCCGACATCGCCGAGCTCATGCCGAGGCGGATCAGCGCCCTCTCCGGCGGCCAGTCCCAGCGGGTCCGATTCGCGATCGCGCCGCTCGGCGACCCGCAGGTGTCGCTGCTGGACGAGCCGACCGTCGGCATGGACATCGGCGCCCGCCGCGCCTTCTGGCGACAGATGCGCCAGGTCGCCGCGAGCGGCCGCACCGTCGTCTTCGCCACCCACCACCTCGAGGAGGCCGAGCGGGAGGCGGGCCGCGTGGTCGTCATGGACCGCGGCCGCGTCGTCGCCGACGGGACCGGGGCCGAGATCGCCGCCGTCGTCGCCGGGCGGGTGATCACGCGCGCGGGGTCGCCGCGGAGCAGGTCGCGGCGCGGCGCCCGGCGTGGACAGCGCCGAGGTCGACGAGACCGACGACCGACGGGTGCGGGCCGTGTGCACGGACTCCGACGCCGCGCTCGCCGCGCTGTTCACCGGGCCGCTCGCCAGCGAGGTCCACGACGTGCTCGTCGCGGCGCCGGGCCTCGAGGAGGCGTTCCTGCGGATCACCGAGCACGAGGACGAGGCCGCGCGATGAGCGCCGCCGACCCCGCCGCCCGTCCCGCCCACGACAGGAGCCCCGCCATGACCGCACCGACCGATTCGACCGTCCTCAGATCCGCCCCCGAGCCCCGCACCGCCGCCGCGCCCTCGGCCGCGACCCGCACCCTGCGCTACGCCGCCCACACCACCGCCATGACCGTCACGAACGTCGCCTTCATGGTGTTCACCATCGCGCCGCCGGTGGGGATGTACCTGCTGTTCTCGATGATGTTCGGCGCCGAGGCCGAGGGACAGGCGCGCGGGATGATCATGATCAACATGGCCGCCTACGGCGGGCTCGGCGCCGCGGTCACCGCCGGCACCCAGATCCAGGAGGACCAGCGCAACGGCTTCCTGCGCCAGCTGGTCGTCGCCGGGCTCTCGCCCCGCTCCTTCCTCATCGGCTCCGTGATCGCCGCGAGCGCCGTGATCGTCCCCGCGCTCGCGGCGGTGGGCTTCGTGGGGCTCGCCACCGGGGTCGAGGCCTCGCCCGGCCGGTTCCTGCTCACCCTCGTGGTGCTGTGGCTGGGCCCTCGCCCACGATCCTCATCGGGCTCGTGCTCGGCATGGTGCTCAGGGGCGCCGCCGCGATGGCCGGCGGCGTGGTGACCATGATGGCGATGGCGATCTTCGGCGGGCTGTGGATGCCGCTGGAGATGTTCCCGCAGTGGATGCAGGAGCTCGGCCGGTCGCTGCCCACCTACTGGATCTCGAGCCTGGGGCAGTGGTCCCTGCAGGGGGCGGAGCCGCCGGTGACGGGCCTGGTCGTGATCGGGGCGTGGACCCTCGTGCTCGGGGCGCTGTGCCTGGTGAGCATGTCCCGGGCGGTGGGTCTGCAGCGGCGATGAGGGACGCTGGCACAATGACCGCCATGAGCACCCCCGACGCCCCGGACTGGGGGCGGTGGGCCCGCGTCCCCGCCGAGCCGGGGGAGGAGGCCGCCGCCCGGCCCCTCACCCCGCGCGGCGTGCTCCGGGCCGCGCGGGAGTCGGGCGGGCTCGCGTTCTCCCTCCCGCCGGTGATGTTCGTGCTGGTCCCGATCGTGGTCGGCTGGATGCAGGCGCCCGGGCCGACGATGGTGCTCGCCACCGCTCTCTCGCTCCTGTACGGGGCGATGTTCGCCGCCACCACCGGGATCGCGCTGTACCCGCGGCGGGTGCGACTGATCTGGTTCGCGCTGTGCACGGGGATCCTGCTGGTGCTGATCCCGGTGATCGGCCTGAACGTGCTCTACATGGTGATGTTCCAGGCCATGACGCATGTCTCGCTGCTGCCCTGGCGGTGGGCGGTGCCCTCGATCTTCGCTGATGAGCCTCGCCGTCATGGCGATCGCGCTCGTGGCCGGCCAGCCGATCGCGGCGGGCTTCGCCGTGATGGGCACGATCATGTCCTGGGGCATCGGGCACGGCATCCGCCAGCAGGTGCTCGCAGGAGCGCTCGAGGCCGCCCACCGCCGCAACGCCGTGCTCGCCGTCGCCGCGGAGCGGGAGCGGATCGGGCGGGACCTGCACGACCTCGTCGGCCACTCCCTGACCTCGCTGACGATCTCCGCCCAGCTCGCCCGGCGCCTGCTGGAGAGCGACCCCGAGGCCGCCCGCGCCCAGCTCGAGCACATCGAGACCACGACGAGGCAGGCGCTCGCCGACGTGCGCGCCACCGCCTCCGGCATGCAGACCGTGCGCGCCGCGACCGAGATCGCCTCCGCCCGCACCGTGCTCGGCACCGTCGGGATCCAGGCCGAGGTCCCCACCGCCCTGCCGCCGTTGCACGAGGACCTCGCCGAGCTGTTCGGCTACGTGATCCGCGAAGGGGTCACCAACATCGTGCGCCACTCCCGCGCCACGCGCGCCCGGATCACCGTCGAGGAGGACGCGGTGACCGTCGCCGACGACGGCATCGGCATCCCCCACAGCGCCTCCCGCAGCGGTCTGCAGGGCCTCGAGGCCCGCGTCGTGCTCGCCGGGGGACGGCTCGAGGTCGACTCCTCCGAGACCGGCACCACCCTCGTCGCGACCATGGACCGGGCGGCATGATCCGCGTCGCCGTCGCCGACGACCAGGCCATCCTCCGCGGCGGCCTCGCCGCCCCCTCGCGCCTGGAGCCCGACCTCGAGGTGGTGGGGGAGGCCGCGACCTGCGCCGAGACCCTCGAGCTCGTCGCGGAGCAGCGGCCCGACGCCGCTGCTGGACGTCCAGATGCCGGCCGGGGCCGACGGCGCACCGGCTGACGGGATCGGCGTGGCCGAGCAGCTGCAGGGCACCGACGGCGCCCCGCGGATCATCGTGCTGACCACCTTCGGCCGGGCCGGCTACCTGCGCCGCACCATGGAGGCCGGGGCCGGTGGGTTCATGGTCAAGGACACCCCCGTCGAGCGGCTCGTCGATGCGATCCGTCGCGTCCACCAGGGACTGCGGGTGGTGGACCCCGAGCTCGCCGCGCAGTCCCTCGCCGTCGGCCCGAGCCCCCTGACCGCGAAGGAGACCGAGGTGCGCAGGCCGCGGCCGTCGGCGGCACCACCGCCGTGATCGCCGGGCGGCTGTTCCTCTCCGAGGGGACGGTGCGCAACCACGTCTCCGCCGCGATCGGGAAGCTGGGGGTCGCGAACCGGGCAGAGGCCGTGAGGACCGCCTCGGACAACGGCTGGATCTGAGCTCCTGCCACGGGTGACGCGTAGTCTGCCGGGGTGGATGCGATCGAGGCCCTGCTCGGCGCGCTGATCGACATCAGCGTGCCCGCCTTCGCGATCGCCTCCATGCTCTCGATGGGGCGCGCACCCCGTTGCGCGCCTTCCGCGACCAGCCGCGGGACCGCCGCACCGTCCTCGCCGTCCTCGGCGCGAACTTCGTCGTCGTCCCGGCGGTCGGCACCCTGATCATCTGGTCGCTCGGCGGCCTGCTTCGCCCCACCACACGGGGGAGGGGTTCGTCATCGCGCTGTGCGCGGCCGGCGCCCCGTTCGTGCTGCAGCTCGGGGCGATGGCCCGCATCCCCTACGGCGAGACCGCGGGGCCGATGGCGGTGCTCGCTGCTGGGATCGATCGCCTTCATGCCGCTGGTGGTGCCCTTCCTCCTGCGGGACGTCGAGGTGCACGGCTGGTCCGTCGCCCAGCTCGCTGCTGGGCACGATGCTCTCCCCGATGATCGCCGGCATCGTCATCGCCGCGGTCTGGCCGGGACGCGCCGATCTCTTCGCCCGGATCGCGGGCGGCGTCGCCGCGGTCTCGGCGGTGCTGATGTTCCTCTCCGGCTTCGGCGCGAACTCCGGCCTCGTGCTGGACCTGCTGCTCTCCCCGGTGCTCCTCGTCGCCGCGGGTCTCGTCGCCCTCGCCTTCGCCGCGGGCCGCTTCGCCGGCGACCTCGCCGGGGACACCCTCACCGTCCAGGACGGACCCGCGATCCTCACCAGCCAGCGCAACATCGCCGCCGCGCCGCTGGTCGCGCGCACCGGCGCCGAAGGCGGCGAGCAGACCGGCTCGATCGTCGTCGCGATCCTGCTGCTCAGCGTCGTCGGCTTCGTGATGCTCGTGCCGTATGCGCTCGCCACCGGCCGCGTCCGTCGGGGCCGGGCGGGGGAGCGGGCAACGCCCGGGATCGTTGCTGGGGGTCGTCGGCCCGAAGGACGACTGAGCGCGCAGTTCGCTGAGGGCGTCGCGCCCGGGTGAGGCGGCTCATGGACCGCACCGTGACCGCTCCGTAAGGTGGTGGGACGTGGCATCCCTCCTGCGCATCGTGCGCTTCACCCGCGCCCTCGCACCGCTGTACATCGCGATCATCGTCTGCTCGGTGCTCACCGCGGCGGCGGCGCTGGCCGTCCCCTTCCTGATCGGCCATGCGACCGACACGGTCGCCGGGGCCGTCGGCGGGCAGACCCCCACCTCCGCCGCCGTGCGCGCCGTGGTGCTGATCGCGGCCGCGGTGCTGGTCGCCGAGCTGTTCAACACCGTGGTCTCGAACGTCGGCGGCTGGTTCGGCGACGTGATGAGCAACCGGATGCGCACCATTCTGTCGGTGCGCTACTACGACAAGCTCCTCCACCTGCCCCAGCGCTGGTTCGACGGGGAGATCACCGGCACGATCGTGGCGCGGCTGAACCGCTCGATCACCGAGATCACGAACTTCGCGAAGATGATGTCGAACTCCTTCGCGTCGATGCTGATCACCACGGTCGCGGTGCTCGCGATCAGCGCCTGGTACGCCTGGCCGCTGGCCGCGCCGCTGTTGATCGTGTTCCCGCTGTACGTGTGGCTGACCTCGCTCACCTCCGTGAAGTGGCGGCGGCTCGAGGGGGAGAAGAACGAGCAGGTCGACATCGCCTCCGGGCGCTTCGCCGAGGTGGTCGGCCAGATCCGGGTCGTGAAGTCCTTCGTGCGTGAGCGCTCGGAGCTCGCGGACTTCCGTCGGCGCTTCTGGTCCACCGACGCCACCACCCGCGCCCAGTCCACGCACTGGCACCGCATGGACGTGATCCGCCGCGCGGTGCTGAACCTGGTGTTCTTCGGCATCTACGTGATCATCTTCGTGCGCACCGTGCAGGGCGCCTTCACGCTCGGCGAGATGGTGCCGCTGGTGCGGCCTGATGAGCATGGCCAAGGCCCCGGTGGAGTCGATGAGCTGGGTGATCGACTCCTCCCAGCGCGCCATCGCCGGGTCCAAGGACTACTTCCGCGTGATGGAGACCGAGGTCGACCCGCGCGCCGAGGCGATGCTCGCCCGGGCCGAGGCGGACACCCCGGCGCCCGCGATCGAGCCCGTGCCCGGCGCCCCGGTGGTCCGCTTCCGGGACGTGTCCTTCGCCTACGAGGACGGCGAGGACGTGTCGCACGGGATCGACTTCTCCGTCGCTCGCGGGGAGAAGGTCGCGCTGGTCGGCGAGTCCGGCGGCGGGAAGTCCACGATCGTGAACCTGCTGCTGGGCCTGTACGAGCCGCGCGCGGGCGAGATCGAGGTGGTGGGACGCACCAGCACCGAGTCGCCGTTGGACGAGCTGCGCTCCCGCATCGGCGTCGTCTTCCAGGACGCCTCCCTGTTCTCCGGCACCCTGCGGGAGAACATCGCCTACGGCCGGCCCGGCGCGAGCGACGAGGAGGTGGCCGACGCGGCCCGCCGCGCCAACGCCGACGGCTTCGTGCGCCGCTTCCCCGGCGGCTACGAGCAGGTGATCGGCGAACGGGGGCTGAAGCTCTCCGGCGGGCGGCGCCAGCGCATCGCGGTGGCGCGCGCGATCCTCAAGGACGCGCCGGTGCTCGTGCTCGACGAGGCGACCTCGGCCCTGGACACGAAGGCGGAGCGGCAGGTGCAGAAGGGGCTGGACGAGCTGATGGAGGGCCGCACCTCCCTGATCATCGCCCACCGCCTCTCGACCATCGCGGCCGTGGACCGGATCATCACCCTCGAGGACGGGCGGATCGACGAGATCGGCACCCCCGCCGAGCTCGCCGCCTCCGGCGGGATCTACGCCCAGTTGCTGGACCTGCAGAACAGCGGCGACCGCAAGCGTCTGGCACGGTTCGACATCACCGGCTGAGCGACCGCCGCGGCAAGACCCGCACCAGCACCACCATCCCGATCAGCTCGACGAGGGTCTGGGTGACCACGGCCGCGGGGGCGAGCGGGGTCGGCATCGCGAGCGCCAGCGGCGCGACCACGAGCGAGTTGCGGGTCGCGCCGGAGAAGGTCACGGCGGTGGCGGTGGGGGCGTCCAGGCGCAGCAGGCGCGCGATCAGCGACCCTGCTCCCGTGGCGAGCACGAGGAAGGCCGCGTAGACGGGCACGAGTGCGAGCGCCGCGCCGCCCGCGCCGAGCACCCGTGGGGTCTGCGAGGCGGTGACGGCGAGCAAGACCAGGATCATCAGCGGCACCATCGCCGGGGCGAGGTCGAGGCGGGGGACCAGGCGCCGCAGCGGCGCGGCGGCCAGCGGCGGCAGGAGCACCAGCAAGACGAGCGCCCGAACGAACGGGGCGGGGTCGATCGCGGCGGTCGCCGCGCCGCCGCCGAGCAGGGGGAGCAAGCACCGGCGCGCCAGGATCTGCCCCAGCATCAGCAGCGGGGTCGCGGCCAGGAGCTTCTCGTGCGCGCCGCGGGCCAGGGCCGTGAACACCACGACGTAGTCGATGCACGGGGCGAGCAGCACCAGCCAGCGCGCCGAGGAGCAGATCGGGCGAGCCGGCGAGCGGGCGGGTCAGGTCCCACACGATCAGCGGCACCGCGAGCAGGTTCACCGCCAGCAGTGCGAGCAGGAAGCGGGGGCCTGCGAGGGCGGCGCCCAGGCGGGTGAGGGGGATGCCGTGGAAGGTCACCAGCAGCGGCGCGGCGATCGCGGGCTCGACGGAGAGCTCGAGGGCAGGGGCGGTGCCCGGCGCCGCGGCACCGAGCAGGACCCCGGCCGCGATCGCGGCGAGATAGAGGGGGACCTGTCGGCGCTCGAGCAGCCGGGCGCAGGTCCATGGGGGAACTGTAGCCGGGCCCTCAGCGGGCGTCCGGGGACGGGCGGTAGCATGGCCGCGATCACAACTTCGGGGGCGACGAAGGAGCTCACATGGGATTCATCCAGGCATTCAAGGGCGCGGTCGGCGGCATGCTCGCCGATCAGTGGAAGGACTTCCTCACCGTCCCGAACGGGTCGCCGCAGACGGCGGCGCTGTTCCCGGCAGTCCCGCAGGGCACCAACGCCGGCCGCGGCTCGAACACCCGCGGCTCCGAGAACATCATCACCAACGGCTCGAAGATCCTCGTCCCCCAGGGGTACGGCCTGATCACCGTGGTCGACGGCCGCGCGACGGGCCTGATCACCGAGGCCGGCGGCTACGAGTTCAACGACTCCTCCCCGGACGCCCGCTCCGTCTTCGCGGGCGACGACCTGCTCGCCTCGACCGTCGGCACCTCCTGGGAGCGCTTCAAGTACGGCGGCCGCCCCTCCTCGCAGCGACTCGCCTTCTACGTCAGCCTCAAGGAGATCCCCGACAACCGCTTCGGCACCCAGTCGGAGATCTACTGGGACGACGCCTACCTGGGCGCGCAGGTCGGCGCGATCACGCGCGGCTCCTACACGCCGCGGATCATCGACCCGCGCTGTTCGTGCACAACTTCGTGCCCGCCTCGTTCATCTCCGCGAACGCCCCGGTGTTCGACTTCTCCGACCCCGACAACGCGGCCGGCAACCAGATGTTCCAGGAGGTCGTCGGCTCCCTCGCCCAGGCCTTCTCCCGCTATACGAACGATCCCGACAAGGGCAACCGCATCTCTCGCATCCAGGGCGACTCGGTCGGCTTCGCCCAGTCGCTCTCGGCCGCCGTCGAGGAGGGCTACCGCTGGTCCAGCGACCGCGGGCTCGCGATCGTGAAGACCGCGATCGTCTCGATCGAGTACGACCAGCGCACCCGCGAGCCGCTGGCCGACGTGCAGAAGGCCGACGCGCTCTCCGGCGCCCGCTCGCAGTCCTTCATGAACCAGGCCGCCGCGCGCGGCGTGCAGGCCGCGGGCGAGAACGGCGGCGGCGCGGGACTGGCGATGTTCGGGGCCGGCATGGGCGCCGCCGGCGGGATGGTCAACCCCGTCCAGCCGTGGGCGCCGCCCGGCCAGCAGGGCGCCCCGCAGCGAGCAGGCCCCTGCCGAGGGGCGAGAGGCCCCGCAGCGAGCAGGCCGCTCCCGCGCAGGAGGACCCCGTCGCGAAGCTCGCCCAGTACAAGCAGATGCTGGAGCAGGGGCTGATCAGCGAGGAGGACTACGAGGCGGCGAAGAAGGCCGCGCTCGGCCTCTGAGCCGCGCCCGCACCCCCGGAGCACTCTCTCGATGACCTCACCCCCTCCGCAGGATCCGCAGGGCCCGCCGTGGGCGCGCCCGCCGCGCCGCCGTCGACGACCGACGACGGCGGCTCCGGCGCGCCGATGCTCGGGGACGAGGCCGTCGCGCGCGCCGCCGAGGCCGCCGCCGGCCACAGCACCGAGCGGATCATCGACACGAGCTCCGGCCGGGACGACGGGCTGAACAAGTGCCCCCGCCGCGGCGGCACCGAGATCCAGTACTCGCTGACCGCGAAGGCGCTGGTGTGCTCGTACTGCCGCCACAGCTGGAACGAGGACATCGCCGAGAGCGGCGCTTCGGACTCGACTCCTCGATCGCGGAGCGCGCGGCCACACCATGGCCTCCGGCACCGCGGACGTGCGCGAGGACCTCACCACCGTGACCCTGAAGTGCCAGGGTCGCGGCGCGGAGATCGTCCTCAACGTCGACCAGCAGATGCAGGCCCGCGCCACTGGTGCCGCCAGACCCTCTCGATCAACTCACAGATCCCCAACGGCGCGGTGCCGGACGCGGTGTCGCCCTTCCTGCTCACCCGCGAGGAGGCGGTCGAGCGGATCGACGCCTTCGCCGGGAAACGCAAGACCTTCGCGCTGGGCCGCTTCACGCAGGAGTTCGTGCCCGAGAACGTGATGGGCGTGTACATCCCGTACCTCGTGGTCGACGGGAACATGCACGCCGTGCCGCGCGGCACCGGCGAGGTCACCACCCGCGAGTACACGGTGCGGCGCCGCGTCGGCAAGGACAACTACGTCACCGAGACCTACTACGACGCGGACGTCTACGCCGTCCAGCGCGCCTTCGACCTGCTGGTCGACGACCTCACCGTCGAGTCCGCGAGCCGCTTCGACGCGGACGAGGACCATCAGGCGACCAACAACATCCTCAACGCCGTCCAGCCCTACGACACCGAGAACGCGGTCACCTACAACTCGAACTACCTCAAGGGCTTCACCTCCGAGCGGCGCGACCTGAACATCCAGGACGTCGACGCCGAGGTGGAGGACAAGTTCCTCGCGATCGCGCGGGCGAAGGCCGCCCCCACCATCTCCCGCTACGACCGCGGGGTGCGCTGGAAGGAGGAGGGCGTGGCCGTGCACGGCACCCGCTGGGTCTCGATCTACGTGCCGGTGTGGCTGTACAGCTACGCCGACTCCGCCAAGGGCGAGGGCGCGCTCACCCACTACATCGCGGTCAACGGCCGCACCGGCACCACGATGGGCTCCGTGCCCGTCTCCCATCCCAAGATCTTCGCCGCCTCCTGCGCCGCGGGCACCGTCGCCGCCGTGGTCGGCGCGCTCGCCGGCCTCGCCTACATGTTCTTCTGATGCGCACGCCGACCACGACCGACCACCCCCGAGGAGGCCCGCATGCACCCGCTGCTCGCTGAGATCGCCGCGGACCCGACCGCCGCGATGTCGCTGGCCGACTCCGGGGACGGCGCCGCCGGGATCGCCTTCCCCTTCCTGCTGGGACCGGCCGTGTTCCTGGGGACCTACCTCGGCATCTACCGCTACTACCGCAACCGGGACAAGCGGCACGAGTTCGAGAAGAAGACCGACGTCGCCGTGGGCAACCTCCGCACCGACGACCGTCGCGTCGGCAGCAACAACCGCCAGAAGAGCCGCACCATGTCCGGCGTCAACAGCCGCGACCATCTCGAACGGGTCCGACGGATCAGGGTGGAGTGACGGCGGGGACGGACGTCGTCGTCGTCGGAGACGGGCTCTCGGGCCTGGTCGCCGCGACCGAGATCGCCGACGGCGGACGGCGCGTGCTGCTGGAGCGCGAGGGGGAGCAGGACCTCGGCGCGCAGGCGTGGTGGAGCTTCGGCGGGCTGTTCCTCGTGGACAGCCCCGAGCGGCGCCGCCTCGGGATCCGCGACTCCCTCGAGCTCGCCCGTCAGGACTGGCTGGGCTCTGCCGCGTTAGAGGAGCCCGACGGCTCCGATGACCACTGGCCGCACCGCTGGGCGGAGGCGTACCTGCAGTTCGCCGCGGGGGAGAAGCGCGCGTGGCTGCGGTCGATGGGGCACCGGCTCTTCCCCGTCGTCGGCTGGGCCGAGCGGGGCGACGGCCGCGCCGACGGGCACGGCAACTCCGTGCCCCGCTTCCACCTCACCTGGGGGACGGGGCCGGGCCTCGTCGAGCCCTTCGCCCGGCGTCTCCCCGCGCGGCGCCGGCTCGACCGGCAGGCAGGTCAGGGGATCCCGGACGACCTTCGCTGAGGCCTTACTCGCCGGTGCGCTCGGCGCCCGGGAGCAGGATCGTGGAGAAGTCGTCCTCGCCGTGGCCGGCGGCGATCTCCGCGTCGAGCGAGGCCAGGGCTCCGCGCGCGCGGGCAGGTCGCTGCCGGGGCGAGACGAGCCGTCGGACGCGCGCCGTCAACCGTGTCGATCATCAGCCGGGCGTCCTTCGCGATGGCGTCCGCGGTGAAGTCCCCGCCCTCAGTGCTGCGCTCTCCGCGCACGAACGGCCCCTTCATCCCCGCGATGAACGCGAGCCCCGTGGAGCCGAGCATGTCGAGGGTCGCCTCCGCGGAGGTGCCGGTCGCCTCGCCGAGTGCGAGCGCCTCCCGCAGACCCTGCGCGGAGACCGCCAGCGCCAGGTTCGCCAGCGGCTTCCCGACGGCGGCCTCGCGGCCGGAGCCGACGCCGCGCGGCCGCTCCGGATCCGCCCAGGGGGCGACGAGCTCGAGCACCTGCTCCCGCCGTGCGTCGTCGGGGGTGCCGACGTAGACGCCGAGCGTGCCCTGCCGGGCCGGGCCCAGGGTGCCGACCACGGGCGCACCCACGTAGGTGGGGACCGCGGCGGCGAACTCGTCGGCGTCGGCGGGGGAGACGGTGGTGGTGTCCACCCAGGTCACGCCGTCCGGGATCAGGGACGGGGCGGTCACCGTCTCGCGCACAGCGTCGGGGCCGAACAGCGAGGTGACGACCAGTTCGGCGCCCGCGACGGCCTCGGCGGCGGTGCCGGCGACCGCGGCGCCCGCCTCGGCGAGGCGGCGCGTGCGGGAGGCGGTGCGGTTCCAGACGGTGAGCTCGTGGTCGGGAAGCAGATGGAGGGCCAGCTCGGTGCCCATGCGGCCGGTGCCCAGGAACGCGATTCTCATGCCGCCAGTGTGCCACCGGGGCGTCCACAGCGGCCTGTCGTCCGGTCCCGGGAACGTGCACAATGGAGATCATGACTCCTCGCCTCTCCCGTCGCCGGGCGCTCGTCGCCGCCGCCGCCGCCGGGCTCGGACTGCCCGCCGCCGCCACCGCGGCGGAGCCCGCGCGTCGGGGCGGCCCGTTCCAGACGCCGCGCGCCGCGACCTACAACGCCTCCCTGAACCGCGGCCGTGAGGGGCGGCTGCTCGAGGACCTCGCCACCGGCGAGGACCCGCAGATCCGGGCGGTCGCCGAGGTCATCCAGATCAACAGCCCCGACATCCTGCCGCTCAACGAGTTCGACCACGACGACGAGGGCCGCGGCGCGGCCCTCTTCCGCGAGAAGTACCTCGAGGTGCCGCAGAACGGGCAGAGCCCCGCCTTCTATCCCTACGCCTTCACCGCCCCCGTGAACACGGGCGTGCCCTCCGGCCTGGACCTGAACCGCGACGGCACCGTCGGCGGCCCGGACGACGCCTGGGGGTTCGGCCAGTTCCCCGGCCAGTACGGGATGGTGGTCCTCTCCCGCTACCCGATCCTCGCCGATCAGGTGCGCACCTTCCAGAACCTGCGCTGGGCGGACATGCCGCACAACCTGCTGCCCACCGAGTTCTACGGGCGGGAGATCTCCCCGCGGCTGCGGCTGAGCTCGAAGTCGCACTGGGACGTGCCGGTGCAGATCGGCACGGAACTCCTCCACGTCCTCGCCGCCCACCCCACCCCGCCGAGCTTCGACGGCCCCGAGAAGCGCAACCAGCGCCGCAACCACGACGAGATCCGGCTGTGGGTGGACTACCTCCAGCCCGGCCGTCGCTCGCAGTGGATCGTCGACGACGCCGGGACGCGCGGCGGCCTGGAGCCCAGCGCCCCCTTCGTGATCCTCGGCGACTTGAACTCCGATCCGGCCGACGGCGACTCCTGGCCCGGTGCGATCGAGCGGCTCCTGCGCCATCCCCGCGTCCAGGACTCGAAGCCCACCAGCGACGGCGCCGTCGAGGCGGCCGAGCCGCAGGGCGGCGCGAACGCCGAGCACGCCGGCGAGGCGCGGTACGACACCGCCGACTTCGCCGAGCCCACACCGGGGAACCTCCGCGTGGACTACGTGCTCGCCCGCCCGCGAGCCGCAGATCGTCTCCTCGGCCGTGTACTGGCCGCGCCGGGGTGAGCCGGGCAGCGAGCTGACCGGCGACCACCCCTTCCCCACCTCCGATCACCGCCTGGTGCGGGTGGACCTGCAGGTGAAGGCGTGAGCCCGACCTCCGCCCCGCTCCTCGACGTCTCCGCGCTCCACGCGCTGATCGACGAGATCGGCCAGGAGGGTCGCCCCTTGGTCCTGCTCGACGTGCGCTGGGCGCTCGACGGCAGCAAGGGCGAGCACGACCACCTCGCCGGGCATCTCCCCGGCGCGGTCTACGTCGACCTCGGCACCGAGCTCGCGGCCCCGGCGCGCCCCGAGGCGGGCCGTCACCCGCTGCCCGACCCCGCGGACTTCGCCGCGACCCTGCGCCGTCTCGGCGTCACCGAGGACTCCCGTATCGTCGCCTACGACGACACCGACGGCGGCCCTGCCGCCCGCCTGGTGTGGATGTTGCGCGCCCTCGGCCACGAGGCCTCCGTGCTCGGCGGCGGCCTGCACGCCTGGAACGGACCGCTCGAGAGCGGGCCCGTCACCCCGGAGCCCGGGGACGTGCCGGTGCGGGACTGGCCCGCGGACCGGATCGCGAGCGCCGACGAGGTCGCGCGCTCGCCGCCTCCGGGGAGGCCGTCGTGATCGACGCCCGCGCCCCCGAGCGCTACCGCGGCGAGGTCGAGCCGATCGACCCGCGCGCCGGCCACGTGCCCGGCGCGGTGAACCTGCCCTATGCCGGCAACCTCGATGCGGAGCGGCGCTTCCTTCCCCCGAGGAGCCGCGGGAGCGCTTCGAGGCGGCCGGCGTCACCGCGGACGGCGAGACCGTCGTGTACTGCGGCTCCGGCGTCACCGCCACCCACGACCTGCTCGCGCTCGAGGCCGCGGGCTTCCCGCGGGTGCGGCTCTTCCCCGGCTCCTGGTCGCAGTGGAGCACGGACCCCGAACGGCCCGTCGCTGTCGGCCCGAACCCCTGAGCCCCTTCCCGCTCACGCTCCCGGGTTGATCTCCCGGATCGCCGCGATGATCTCGCGGTGACGGCGTCGCTGCGCGGGACGCCGCTCCTCGGGCACGTCCTGGCCCAGCACCGCCGCCCAGATCGGGACCATCTCCTCGCGGTACGAGTGGCCGTGCCCGCCCGGCGCCGCGATCGACAGCGGCATGTCCGAGGCGACCTGCCAGAACGTGATCCACGGGAACCAGCGCATCGCCGGGGTGACGTCGTGCCCCACCCGCTCCTGGAGCCACGCAGGCTCCCGCCACAGCAGCGAGGGGTCGAACCACACCACCGGGTCCGAGGGATGCTGGGCGAAGACCACGCGCGGGCTCTCCCACGGCACGTACAGCCCGCCCCAGTAGTTGCGGTCCAGGTCGCGCGGTCGGGTGACCACGCGGACGTGCCGGCCGTCGTCGATGATCGGCGCGACCGCGGGGGAGCCGGGCCGTGCGCGCTTCGTCAGCCGCTCCCACAGCGGCGTGAAGCTCGGGGTGCCCGTCCACACCGCCCCGTCGACCGTGCGCAGCAGCTCGGGCAGGTCGCGGAACGCGGCGGTGCCGCCGAAGGCGCCCAGCGACTCGCCGGCCACGTACAGGCGCGGACGCCGCTGGGGCGGGAGCGCGCCATACGGCGCCGCACGCCCTGGACCAGCGCCGCGCCGGGCGCGCGCCGCGGGGAGCGGCGGTCGGCAAGATAGGTGAGAGGGCTCGGGAAGTACGAGTACTGGAGGGAGGCGGTCGCGCAGTTCCCCGCGGTGAGGAACTCGATCGCCGACAGCGACCACTCCTGCAGCCAGCCGGTGCCGGTCCCGGTGAACAGCACCAGCACCTCCCGGTCCCAGGCGCCGGTGCGGTCCAGCTCCGCGATCACCGCCTCGACGGTGTCCTCGAGGGTACGGGAGCCGGACTTCGCGGCGTACACGCGGATCGGCTCGGCCGCCTCACGGCCGACGGTGCGGGAGATCGTGGCCGCCTCCGCGCCGGCGGAGACGATCTTGCGGCCGGGCGCGCCGAGGGACTGCCAGGTCTCCAGCGATCCCGGCCCGCCCGAGCGCGCGCGGAGGTGGGGCGGGGCACGTCGGGGGAGATCAGCCGGTTCGCGGCGTCGGCCCGTTCGATCATGCCCTCGAGCACCCGCCCGCGGATCAGCCGGTCCACCACCACCGCGACCGTCGCGGCGGTCAGCAGCAGCGAGGCGACGCCGACCACACGCGCCGGCAGGTAAGGGCGCAGCAGTGAACGGTAGAAGCGCGCGGTCGCGACGGTGGACCGGGCGGCGAGGAGCGCGGCGAGGGAGAACCCGGCCCCGGCCGCGGTGCCGACCAGGTGCGTGGCGAGGTTCTTGGGCTCCTGGTGGACCAGAAGGCTGATCTCCCGCCGCCGCATCACCCCGCGCACCCACGAGTAGGCGGTGAGGCCGACGAGGGCGCACGCGCCCGCCCAGCGGGCGCGGCGGCGATGGTCCGGGGCGATGTCCACCTCGAGGCCGATCGCGGCACCGGCGCGGCGCACGGCACGGCCCGCGAGGGTGCCGGCGGCGTAGCCGTAGACCTCCGACAGCCCGATGTTCACTGCCCACATCCACCAGGTGCGGGGCAAAGCAGGCTCGGGGAGGTCGAGATCCATGCGGTCAGCGAGGCGCCGAGGAAGCCGCCGGTGTCCAGCGGGGCGGCGATCGCCGAGCGGCGCGCCCCGCGCCGCGCCCGACGGGTGGTGCGGCGCGGCGCTCGCGCGGCGCCGCCGGTGAGGCCGGACAGGGAGGACAGTGCGGAGGCGGGGCCGAAGCGCATGGGGGAAGGCTAACGGAGGACGCCAGGCAGGCGCGATGCGCTCCCTCCGTACCCTGGGGGCATGAAGATCCTGCTTCCCGACACCATGCCCCTGGACCCGACAGCCGCCGGAGGGCTGGGAGGCGGTCGTGGTCGACGCCCGCGCCGAGATCCCCGCCGCCCATCACGATGCCGCCGCCCTCGTGGTCTGGGGCTCCTCCCGCCGCCATCTCGCCTCCGCCGCCGCGGACCTGCCGCAGCGGCTGCGGCTGGTCCAGTCCCTCGCCGCCGGGGTGGAGGGGATCCTCGCCGCCGGCTTCTCGGACGAGGTCGTCGTCGCCACCGGTGCGGGCCTGCACTCGAGGACCGTCAGCGAGCACGCGCTCGCCCTGCTGCTCGCCCTGGTGCGGCGCCTGCCCGAGGCCCGCGAGGCGCAGGAGCGGCACGTGTGGAGCGACGAGCTCGGCGGCCTGCGGCCCCTGCACCCCGAGGGCCGGCTCACCACGCCGCTCGGCGCGCGCGTGCTGGTCTGGGGCTTCGGCGGCATCGGGCAGACCCTCGCCCCGATGTCGCAGGGCCTCGGCGCCGAGGTGCGCGGCGCCGCTCGCAGCGCCGGCACCCGCGCCGGCGTCGAGGTGATCGCCGAGGCCGATGTCGCCGCCGCCCTGCCGGACACCGACGTGCTGGTGAACATCCTGCCCGCCACCGAGCGCACCGCCGGGATCGTGGGTCGCGAGGCGCTCGCCGCGTCGCCGGACCACGCGATCCTCGTCAACGTCGGCCGCGGTGCGACCGTCGACCAGGTCGCGGCGCGCGAGGCGCTCGAGGCGGGGACCCTCGGCGCGGCCGGCCTCGACGTCACCGAGCCCGAGCCGCTCCCGGAGGGCGACCCGCTGTGGGACGCGCCGCGCCTGCTGATCACCCCGCACGGCGCGGGAGGACGGCCCGTCGGCGCCGACGAGCGGATCGCCGCGAACCTCCGCGCCCTGGTCGAGGGCGGCGAGGTGTCGCACCCGGCCGCGCGCTGAGCCCTGCGCCGAGCGCCTCGCTCAGCCTGCGAGGTCGGCGGCGAGGCGCTCGACGGCCCGGGCCGAGGTCTCCGCGACCACGTCGATCTCGAGGTGGAACTGCTGACCGGCGGCGGGACCGCACAGGTCCGAGACGGGCGCGCCGCCACGAAGGGCACGCCGAGCGCCCCGGCGGTGCGGGCGGTGGCGGTGGTCTCCATGTCGGCGCTGAGCGCGCCGGGGAACCGCTCCCGCATCGGGTCCGCCAGCGGGGCGGTGACGAAGGCGTCGCCGGCGAGCATCAGCCCGCGTCGCACCGCGGCCGTCTGGTCGGCGCGGGCGGCCCGCTCGGCCCGGTCCACCCAGGACGTCTCGGCCTCGATCCGCTCGGGCCCGCCGGGCGCCTGGCCGGGGGCGTAGCCGAAGGCGGTCGCGTCCGCGATCGACCAGGCGAAGGTCTCGCCCACGATCACGGTGCCCACCTCCACGTCGGCGGCGAGGCCGCCGCAGGAGCCGGCGGCGACCACGAGGGCGGGGGAGAGGGCGAGGACGCCCCAGGTCGCGGCCGCGGTCGCGGCGGCGACGCCGATGCCGGTGGTGACCACGACGGCCTCGCATCCGCCGAGGCGACCGCGGACGGCCGCGACCGGGGCGGGGAAGGGGACCTCGACCGGGGCGGGGTCCTCGAGGCGGGAGGTCAGCGGCGCGGCCTCCTCGGGCATCGCGACGAGGACCAGCAGGGGAGCGGGAGCGGAGGTCTCAGGCATGCTCGAAGCGTACCGGCGAGCCGGAGCCCGGCCGGTGCCGCTCCCGCACCGTCCAGGCGGGTTCGTTAGTCTGGGCGGACCGGCACCGAGGCGGCCCGAGCGGCCGCGGACAGGAGGGCAAGCGATGGGTCGCATCCGAGACGCCGTGGTGACGGGGGCTCGCGCCGCCGCGCGGATCCCGATCCCCTCCGCCCTCACCCATCAGGCGCCGCGCGAGGCCCGCGACCCACAGCCTCCCTCGCACGTGCTGAAGTCCCATGCGATCGAGCAGGAGATGATCGGCCGCACCCGCACCGTGTGGCTGGACCGCCACCACCGCGGCAACGGCCTGATCATCCACCTGCACGGCGGCGCCTACGTCTCGGGCCCCTTCACCAGCGACTGGGCCTGGCTCTCCCGCCAGGTCGAGGCGCAGGACTGCGCCGGGCTCATGGTCGACTACCGCAACGCCCCCGACCACCAGCACCCCGTCGCCCGGGACGACGTCGAGGCGGTCCTCGCCGCGCTCGCGGCCGACGGCCGGCTGGGCGAGGGCCCGTGGGTCCTCAGCGGCCAGCACTCCGGCGGCGGGCTCGCCGTGGTCGTCGCGCGGCGACTGGTCGAGCAGGAGTCCGAGGCGCTCGCGCCGGTGCCCGCCCCGGCCGCGATCGTGCTGATGTCGCCCTGGCTGGACCTGGAGCTGTCCGCCGCGTGGATGAGCGAGACGGACCAGTCCGATCCGGTGCACGAGCGGCGCCTGCCGCGCGATGCGGCCCGCCGCTATGCCGGGCGCACCCCGCTGGACGATCCGGACCTCTCCCCGATCAACCGGGGCCTCGAGGGCCTGCCGCCGCCGCACCTGAGCGTCGGCCAGAAGGACCTCTTCGCCTCCGACGCGCGGGTCGCGCGTCTCCAGCTCGAGGAGAACGGCGAGGAGGTCGCTTATCGGGAGATCGGCGGCCGCCTCGGTCTGCGGCTGATCCCCCGCAAGGGCGAGGACATCGAGCGGTCGCACCGCGAGCAGTCCGAGCTGATCGGCCGTGCCCTGGGCCGGAAGGACCGGGAGGGCTGAGCGGCCCCGTCAGCCCTCGAGGATCACGAGCGAGGGGGCGGGGGCGGCGACGGTCCAGCGGTGCCGCGGCATCGCCTTCACCAGCCCCGCCACGAGCAGGGCGTGGCCCACCAGGTAGGTCAGCATCACCAGCTCCGTGCTGAACGCGATCGTGGCGCCGGACAGGAACCAGTCCATCCCCAGCAGCGAGCTCGACAGCAGGAACAGGGTGCCTCCCGTCCAGGTCAGGCCGTTGCCGCCGGCGGAGAGGAAGGCCATCGTCGCCAGCGCCACCGCATAGGCGGCCACCATCGGCGACAGGGAGCCGGCCCCGTCCGCGCAGGCGACGAACAGCCCGATCACCACGGCGCCGTAGGGGATCGCGAGCGCGATGCGCATCGAGTCGCGGGAACGGGTCCACAGCGGCACGAGGGCGGCCGAATAGCAGATCAGCGCGCCCAGGAAACCGACGACGGCGAGCATCCCGCGCCCTCGACGGGGACCTGCCCCACGCTGTCGCCGATCCATGCGCAGACCAGGGCGCCGAGCATCAGCCCCGTCGTGCGGGAGCGGTAGGGCGCCGCGGTGAGCACCACGGCGATGAGCGACGGGGCGAACATCGGCTGGGTGATCCGGCCGATCAGATCCGCGTCGGCCAGGAGCGCGCCGAGGTGGACCAGTGCGAGGAGCGCATAGGCCCCCCACAGGGCGCGATGGGCCGAGCGGATCGTGGACACCGTCCCAGCGTAGGAAGCAGATCCTGGCTCTGACCAGGGATCGACCGCCGGACTGGGGCACGTTTGGGTAACGGCGGACACGGTTCGGTCACGATCGGTGAGGGATGCCCGAATTGCCGCGCCGGGGGTGGCCTCACATCTGCCGCGGCGCCTCCACCCCGAGCGCGTCGAGGCCCTCGACGAGCACCCGCTCGGCGAGCGCGCGAGGGCGAGACGGCCCGCGCGCACCTCCGCGTCGTCCTCCTTGAGGATCGGGGAGGCGTCGTAGAACGCGGTGAACGCCTGCGCGAGGGAGAAGAGATAGGCGCACAGTCGGTGCGGCTCGTACTCCGCGCCGACGGAGGCGAGGACCGGGCCGAACTCGAGCGGCCTGCGGCGCGAGCGCCCGCTCCGCGTCATTGACGACGAGCGGCGCGTCCGCGGCGGTGACGCCGGCCGTCTCGGCCCGTCGGCCGATCGAGCGGATCCGGGCCACCGCGTACTGGAGGTAGGGCGCGGTGTTGCCGGTCAGCGCCAGCATCCGGTCGAGGTCGAAGGTGTAGTCCGAGTCGTGCGCGGTGGAGAGGTCGGCGTACTTCACGCCGCCGATCCCGATCGCGTGCGCGATCTGCTCGCGCTCCTCGTCGGAGAGGTCGGGGCGCGACTCGTCGATGACGGTGCGGGCCTTCGCCACGGCCTCCTCCAGCGGCGCCATCAGGCGCAGCGAGGCGCCGGAGCGGGTGCGCAGGATCTTGCCGTCCTCGCCGAGCACGGAGCCGATCTTCACATGGGTCGCCTCGACCTCGTCCGGCGACCAGCCCGCCTCCCGCGCGGTGGCGAACACCATCCGGAAGTGCGGCTCCTGCGCGGTGCCGACGACATAGGCGATGCGGTCCGCCCCGAGGTCCCGCACGCGATGGCGGATCGCGGTGAGATCGGTGGTGGCGTAGCCGTAGCCTCCGTCGGACTTGCGGATGATCAGCGGCGCTGGCCGCTCGTCGCGCCCCGTGAAGCCCTCCGGGAACACGCACAGCGCCCCGTCGGAGATCCGGGCGATCCCGGCGGCCTCCAGATCGTTGCAGGTGGTCTCGAGCTGGTCGTTGTAGGTCGACTCGCCGGCGAGGTCCTCGTCGGTCAGCGTCACGTCCAGCATCTCGTAGATGCGGTGGAAGTACTCCTTGGACAGCCCCACCAGGTGCCTCCAGATGCGCAGCGACTCCGCGTCCCCGGACTGGAGGGTCGCCACGCGCCGACGCGCCCGCGCGGCGAAGCCGGATGCGCCGTCGGCGGCGGCCTCGGAGGCGTCGAACTTCGCGCGCGCCGCCTGGTAGAAGGCGTTCGGGTCGGTCTTCAGCGGCTCCGCCTCGGCGCTGTCCTCGCCCACCTCGAGGAGGTGCTCGATGAGCATCCCGAAGGGGGTGCCCCAGTCGCCGATGTGGTTCTGGCGCACGACCGTGTGGCCGAGCTTCTCGAGGGTGCGGGCGATCGAGTCGCCGACGACGGTGGTGCGCAGGTGGCCGACGTGCATC
Organism: Brachybacterium sp. GPGPB12; assembly: GCF_038396325.1. Lineage (NCBI taxonomy): Bacteria > Bacillati > Actinomycetota > Actinomycetes > Micrococcales > Dermabacteraceae > Brachybacterium > Brachybacterium sp. GPGPB12. The sequence goes on from NZ_CP149573.1 coordinate 3,082,160, forward strand.
TCCTTGGCCACGTTCGGCGCCGAGTAGTCGAGCACCACGGTGTCCGGGTGCTCGGGAGCGGGCACGCCGAGCCGGGCGTCGGCCGCGAGCTCGGCGGCCTGCGCGGCTACCCAGTCCGTGCGCAGGCGGATGTTCAGGAAGCCGGGACCGGCGATCTCCGGGGTCTCCGCCATGTCCGAGAGGTCCACGGCCGCGAGGATGTCCGCGGCGATGTCGCGGGGCTTGCGGCCGAGGCGCTTGGCCAGTCCCATCGCGGCGTTGCACTGGAAGTCCGCGAACTGCGAGGGGCGGATGATCGGATCGGCGTCCGCGAACTCGGGCCCGAAGGCGGCGGCGAAGGCGGACTGGAAGCGCTCGGTCAGCGCGATCTCGGGAGCTGGCATGGCTCCCAGAGTAGTGGCCCTCCCGCACGGTCGGGGGACAGCCCCCTGGCCGCGGACAGCAGCGGTGCCTACCCTGGCCCCATGCGTTCCCTCCTGAGCCTGGTCCTGAACATCATCTGGTCGCTGACCGCCGGCTGGTCGCTCTTCCTCGGCTATCTCCTCGCCGGGATCCTGGCCTGCCTCCTCATCGTCACGATCCCGTTCGGACTCGCGTCCTTCCGCATCGCGGGCTTCGTGATCTGGCCCTTCGGCCGCGAGGTCGTCGACACCGGCCGCGGCGGCGCCGCCGGCACGATCGGCAACGTGATCTGGTTCGTGATCGCCGGCTGGTGGCTCGCGCTCGGCCACGTCGTCACCGCGCTCGCCCAGGCGGTCACGATCATCGGCATCCCGCTCGCGTGGGCGAATCTCAAGCTGATCCCCGTGACCTGCTTCCCCTTCGGCAAGGAGATCCTCGACGCGGGCTCGGCCCGCGCCCGCATGCTCCCCACCGCGCGGTGAGCATGGCGCATCACGGGGTCGACCAGGACGAGTACCGCCGCCTCAGCGACCTGCTCGCCGTGGGCCTGGCCGTGGTCAGCACCCGGCAGGGGCCCCACGACCTGCTCGTCACCGTCGACTCCTATCTCGACATCTCCTACGACCCGCCGACGATGGGCCTGGCCCTGTACGGGCTCTCTCGCGCCGCGGAGGCGGTGGAGGAGGCGGGCCACTGTCGCCTGAGCCTGCTCGCCGAGGACCAGCAGGCGCTCGCCGACCGCTTCGGCACCCCCGGCGCGCCGCCGCAGGGGATGCTCGCCGGGATCGAGGCGGGGCGCACCGCCGACGGGGACGCGATCCTCCCCGGCGCGCTCGCCCACTTCGCGCGCGCATCGAGCAGGGCATCGACGCCGCCACTCACCGCCTGCTGATCGGTCCCGTCGTCGAGATGGGACAGGGCGCTGGAGGCGCCGAGGCGGGCCCCGCGATCCGCTTCGCGGGGAGAAGCGGGAGCCGCGGCCGTGAGCGCCCTCCTGCGCCTGGCCCTGCGCGCGGTCGCGAGGGCCGGCCGCTTCGACGTCCGCGAGGACTACCAGCGCGTCCGCACCCTCCAGCGACGTCTGGCCGCACTGCCGACGGCCCGCTACCGCACCCCCACCTGGGACACCTTCTCCGACGCCCCCGACGGGCACCGCGTGCCGGTGCGGGTGTTCGCGCCGACCGAGCGGCGCCGCGAGGACCTGTCGCTGTTCTTCCACGGCGGCGGCTGGGTCACCGGCGACATCGAGAGCTACACCCCCGCCTGCGCCACCATGGCGGACCTCACCGGTCGCCACGTCGCCTCCGTCGACTACCGCCTCGCCCCCGAGCACCCCTTCCCCGCCGGGCTCGAGGACTGCTACGGCGTCGCGCGCGGCCTGCTGGAGGACCCGGGGCGGGCGGGTCTGACGGACCCGGACCGGATCGTCCTGGTCGGGGACTCGGCGGGAGGGAACCTCGCCGCCGCCGTCTCGCTGCTGCCGCGCGAGAGCGGCCACCGCGTCCCCTCGCGCCAGATCCTGCTCTACCCGGTCACCCACTACGACCACGACCCCGCCACCTCCCCCTTCGAGTCCGTGCGCCGGCTCGGCGACCGCTACCGGCTCACCAGCACGGAGGTCCAGGACTATCTCGACCTGTACGTCCCGTACCCCGCGCGCGCGCGCCGCGCCCGCCTGGTCGCCCCGCTGATGGCCGAGGACCTCTCCGGACAGCCGGACACCCTCCTGCTCAGCGCGGGCCTGGACCTGCTGCGCGACGAGGGGGAGGCCTACGGCCGGGCGCTCGCCGCGGCCGGGAACCGGGTGCGCATCCACCGCCTCGAGGAGGCGCGCGCACGGGGTGATCACCCTGCCCCGCTTCGCGCGCCCCCTGAAGGAGGCGTACGAGGTGATCGACGAGTTCCTGGAGCAGGGGCCGTGAAGCTCTCCCTGCCGGTCCGGCGACGGCACTGGGTGCGCCTGGACAACGCCTCGAACATCTTCCTCGCCGCCCGCAGCGACGTGGACACCAAGGTCTTCCGCATGGCCGCCGAGCTGGACCACGAGGTCGACCCGGGCGCGCTGCAGGAGGCCCTGGACGCGACCTACGAGCGCTTCCCGCTCTACCACGCGGTGCCGCGCCGCGGCGTGTTCTGGTACTACCTCCAGGACAGCGACCTCCGCCCCGTCCTCGAGCCGGAGACCGAGCACACCTGCGCCCCGATCTACCAGGCCGACCGCCGCACCCTGCTGTTCCGCGTCGTCCACCACCGCCGCCGGGTGAGCCTCGAGGTGTTCCACGCCCTCTCCGACGGGACCGGGGCGCTGTGGTTCCTCACCGCCCTGCTGGAGGAGTACTGCCGCCGCCGCTTCGCCCCCGAGGACACGGCCGACGCGGCGGGCTCGGTCGAGCCGGAGGTCCACGAGCTGGCCGCCGACTCCTTCGCCCACCACTTCCGTCGGCGCACACGGGCCGAGCGCGCCGCCCGGGCGCGGGAGGAGCAGGAGCGGGCCGCGCACGAGGAGGAGTTCAGCCGCGAGGCCGCCTCCGCGATGCGCGCGCCGGGGAGGAGGAGCCCGAGATCGCGGAGGAGCCTGCAGGAGAGGAGACCGACGCCCCCGACCCGGCCCCGCCCGCGCCGCGACGGGTCGCGCGCCTGCGCGGCACCCGCACCCCCGACCACCGCACCCGCGTCCTCGAGCTGACGATGCCGGTGGCGCCCGTGCTCGCCCTCGCGAAAGGGGAGGGGGTGGCGATGTCGATGTTCCTCACCGCCGCGTTCTTCGAGGCGATCCGCCGCACCGGCGCGCTGGAGCGGGACGCCCGCGGCGCCCGCACCCTCGCCGCCTCGGTGCCGGTGAACCTGCGCCAGTTCTTCCCCTCCGACTCGGCCCGCAACTTCTTCGCCACGATCACCGTCTCCCACACCTACGGCGCCGGCGGCGACTCCTCGGCGAGGTCGCCCGGAAGCTCCAGCAGGACTTCGGCGCCCAGGCGCGGCCGGAGGCGCTCGAGGGCAGGCCGCGCCGCCTGATCCGGGTGGAGCGCGCTCCGCTGGCCCGGATCGTGCCACGCCCGCTCAAGGACGTCGCCGCTGGGACTGGCCAACCGGGCGAACAACCGCTCGCTCACCGTCGCGATCTCGAACCTGGGCCGGGTGACGCTACCCGAGGCCGCCGCCCCGCACGTCGGCCGGATGCTCTTCCACGTCTCCGCCGCACGTCCCCAGTTCTGCGCCATCTCCCACGCCGGCCTGCTCACGATCTCCTTCACCTCGCCCTACGTGGAGACGGAGCACGTGCGGGAGTACGCGCGGATCCTCACCGAGGCCGGCATCGAGGTGTCCGTGGCCGCGTCCCGGACCACCGAGGCGGAGCTCGCGGAGGTCGGCCGATGAGGAGATGCCCCGACTGCGCGGTCGGCGTCGAGGGGGAGTGGACCCGTCGCCCCCTGTGCGCGACGACGCTCGAGGGCACCGCCGCGCCGAGCCCCTATCCGGCGGTGCCGCTGCGCTTCCGTCGCCGCCGCGTGCCGCGGGTGCTCACGCTGACCTCGCTGGCGGTGATCGCGCTGTCCTTCCTCGCCCAGTCGCTGTTCCGTCCCGAGGAACAGGGCCTGGGGGCGCCGCGCTCGGTGTGGCTGGGCGTGGTCGCGACCTGGCTGGTGGTGCTGGTCGCGGTGGGCAAGCGCCGCAACCTCGCGAAGTTCATCGTCTATCTCGTCGCGCTCGCCGGCGGCGTCTGCGTGTACTGGGACTACCTGACCGGCTGGGACGCCTGGTCCCTCACCTTCGTGGTGCCGATCCTGTGCGCCGCCTCCCTGATCGGGCTGGTGATCACGGTGCGGGCGGTGCGGATGCAGGTGGGCGACTACATCGTCTATCTCGGGCTGACGGTGCCGCTGGGGCTCACCCCGATCGTGTTCCTGGCGCTGGGCTGGGTGGGCACCGTGATCCCCTCGGCGATCTGCGGCGGTCTGAGCGTGCTCTCCATCGTCTCGCTGCTGACGGTACGCGGCGGCGCGGTGCGGCACGAGCTGGCCACGCGCCTGCACCTGTAGCGAAGATCCCACGGCGCGCCGACGGCTCCAGCGCCCCCGCGCTCCCTAGGATGCGAGGGCAGACTTGCGCCCGGGCGGCCGTCCGGGCGACGAACAGCAGGAGAGAAGGTCGATGGACAGGGATCCGCGCTCGGAGGAGGACCAGGACGCCGACTGGATCTTCGCCATCGACGACCCCCACAGCCTCCCCACCGATCGCCTCCCGGGCCGCGAGGAGTTCGACCGCTACGCCCAGCCGCTGCTCGCTCGCCGCGGGCAGGGCCCGGCGCCGCCGGACCAGGACCGCCCCGGCGCCGAGCCCGACGCGGTCACCGGCGCGATCCCCGCCGTGGACGGCGAGGAGGACGGCTCCGACGGGACCGACGACGGCACCGTCGCCCCGCTCGCCCGCCCCCGCGTCGTCTCCTACGCCCGGTCGGGCACCACCCCGAACGCCGAGGACGACGAGATCCCGATCGCCGGCTTCCAGCCGCCGGAGCGCTTCAAGGACCTGGGCCTGTTCGACGCGGCGCGCGACGTGCTCGCCCTGATCTGCCTCACCTCCGCTCTCACCACGACCTTCACCGTCGCGGACAACCCGGTCCTGGACCTGCTGGGCCGGATCTCGATCGGCGTCGCGCTCGTCGCGCTGGTCGCCGTCCACGCCCTGCGCTGGATCCCCGCCGCGCCGCCGGCGCGCGCGATCCGGACGCGCGCGTGGCGGGCATGGCCCCCGCCCTCGCCATCGCCCTGCTCGTCCTCGGCGCGGACCTCGTGCTCTCCCTCCCGGTGCTCTTCGCTCCCCTGCCCGACGGGCCCCCCGTCGGGATCGGCGTCGGCGTCTCCCTGCTGCTGCTCGGCGCGATCCTCGGCATCGAGCCGCGCGCCCACGAGGGCTATCTCCCGCAGGAGCGGGCTCGCCGCGCCGCTCGACGGCCGCTCCTCGGGGTCGGGATCGCCGCGGCCGCCGCGCTGCTGCTGGCGCTGGTGATGATCGTCGGCCGCCTGTTCACCACCGGCTGGGCGTTCTCGCTGATGACCTTCGCGAACACGCTGATCTCCGCGCCGCTGCTGGCCGTGGTGCTCGCCTCCGCGGCGCGCCGGGAGCGCTCCTGGTACGTCTTCTCCACCGCCGTCGTCGCCGCTCTCGCGATCGGGGCGCTGGCCGACAACACCCTCGGGCCGCAGTTCGCCGCCCCGATCAGCGTCGCCCGCGGCTTCGTCTACCTGCCCTTCCTCTTCGCCGCGCTGGGGCTGATGGTCTCCCGCTCCTTCGTGCGCTCCATGCCGCTGTCCTTCCGCCGCACGGACTGGCTGGTGTACTCGGTGCGCGCCCTCGAGCTCAGCGCCCTGATGCACTCCGCCGCGGTGCTGTGGCACCTGATGGGCGCCCTCGCGGCGACCTCCGTGCCCCGCCCCGGCGGCCCCGTCCTCCACCTGGTCGACGCCGCGGTCTGCGCTTGCTTCGTGCTGGTCTCCGTCTTCGGCCGCACCGCGCCGCTCTCCCGTCCCGCGGTCAGCGCCCGAGCCAGCGGGGTCGTCGCCTCGCTCGTCCTGGTCGTCGTCGGCTTCCTCGACGTCATCGTCAGCTCGATCGCGACCGCGAGCGGCGCGGGCCTGACCACCGGCGGCGTCGCCCTCGTGCTCGGCATCGCCACCGCGCTGATGCTCACTGTCCCCGCCCCCGTGCGGGACGAGTTCGGCGCCCCGGACATCACCCGCATGTTCGCCGACTTCCGCGCCCGCGACAACGGTCGCGCCTCCCTCCTCGACCTGGTCCCGGACGTCACCGAGGCCACCGCCGAGCGGAAGACCTTCCCCGGCCGCTGACCGGCCCGCCGTCCCTCCCCACCCCTGGAGAACCATGTTCCGCTGGAGCCTGCACGGAGACGGCCGCACGGTCGCCCCCGACGCGATCGTCCTGCCCGAGGAGCGGCTCGCCTGGCCGCTGACGATCGGGATCGGCGCCCAGCACGTCATCGCGATGTTCGGCGCGACCTTCCTGGTCCCCGTCATCACCGGCTTCCCGCCCTCGACCACGCCGCTCTTCTCCGGCATCGGCACCCTGCTGTTCCTCACGATCACGAAGAACCGGGTGCCCAGCTATCTCGGCTCCTCCTTCGCGTTCATCGCCCCGATCACCGCCTCCACCCAGGCCGACTCGATGGGCGCCGCGCTCGGCGGGGTGCTCGTCACCGGCGTCTCGCTGGCCCTGCTGGGCCTGCTCGTGCAGCGGATCGGCACGGGATGGATCGGCCGACTCATGCCGCCGGTGGTGATGGGCTCGATCGTCGCCCTGATCGGCCTGAACCTGGTGCCCACCACCTACCAGAACAACTTCTCGCAGGCCCCGGTCACCGCGACCCTCACCCTGATCGCGATCCTGCTGTGCACCGCCCTGTTCCGCGGACTGCTGGGACGCATCAGCGTGCTGGTCGGCGTGGTCGTCGGCTACCTGATCGCGCTCGCCCGCGGCGAGGTTGACTTCACCCCGGTGCGGGAGGCGGCCTGGCTGGGCCTGCCCGAGTTCCACCACCCGGAGTTCAACCTCGGCCTGTCGCCGATCTTCCTGCCCGTGATCGTGGTGCCGCTGGCGGAGAACGTCGGCCACGTGACCAGCGTCGGCACCATGACCGGGAAGAACCTCGACCACATGGTGGGGCGCACCCTCTTCGCCGACGGCGCCGCGACCGCGCTCTCGGCCACCTTCGGTGGCTCGCCGACGACCACCTACGGCGAGAACATCGGCGTCATGAGCGCGACCCGCGTCTACTCCACCGCCGCCTACTGGGTCGCGGGCCTGGTGGCGATCGGCCTGTCCCTCTCCCCGAAGGTCGGCGCGCTGATCAACACCATCCCACCGGGCGTGCTCGGCGGCGTGACCTTCGTGCTCTACGGGCTGATCGCGATCGTCGGCTTCCGCATGTGGATCGACGGGAGGGTCGACTTCGCCCGCCCGGTGAACCAGATGACCGCGGGCGTCGCCCTCGTCATCGCGATCGCGGACCTGCACTGGGAGGTCGGCGGCTTCGCCTTCACCGGCATCGCGCTGGGGACGGTGGCGGCGCTGGTCGTCTTCCACGGCATGCGCGGGATCGGCCGCCTGACCGGCACCGAGCGCGGCCCGGCCGACGGGCGCGCCGACCAGGATCGGGAGCCTGCTCGACGCCGGCGATGAGGCGCGACTGGAGCACACCTGTGTGCTCGCGGTCGGGGTCGTCGGCTTCGTGGGCCTCGTCGCCCTCGCGGACGTGCTCGGGCGCACCCTGATCGCCCCCGCCCAAGTGCCCGCCGGGCTCATGGTCTCGCTGATCGAGGCGCCGTACCTGGCGTGGCTGCTCTGGCGCTCGCGAGTGTGATGCGCCACGTGCGCCGGGTCGGGCATGTGAGTTCCCCGACCGTCGCGTCGGACGGTGCAACAGCGCGGGGAAGCGTGCTGAACTGCGCAGATGCCGGTTGTCCGACCTTCGGACTCCGGATCGGCCTATTCTCCCTATACCCCGGGCATCCTGCACAGTTGGTGGGAATCCGATAATCGACAAGAAGGGACCGCTATGAGCGACTCAGGTCACGGCCAGGGAGCGGAGGCGCCCGCGCAGGGCTCCGACATCTCCGCATGGCCCGAAGAGCTCCCCAGGACCGTTCATCTTCCCCGGTCCCAGCAGATCGCCACCGACGACTCCGACGACGAGATCACGGAGAAGCCGCGCCGTCAGGGCGCGCGCATCAGCAAGGGCACCATCGCCCCGGCCGTGTTCTGGCCCGCGATGGTCGTCGTGCTCGGCGTCGCGCCGCTGGCGATCGTCTTCCCCGAGACCTCCGGGTCGGTGATGGAGAAATCCCAGAACTGGATCGTGGCGAACCTCGGCTGGTTCTACATGCTGGCCATCGGCATCTTCGTCGCCTTCGCGATCATCGTCGCGCTGTCCCGGTGGGGCTCGATCCGGCTCGGCCGTGACGACGACGAGCCCGAGTTCGGGCTGATGTCGTGGTTCGCGATGCTGTTCTCCGCCGGCATGGGCGTGGGGCTCGTCTTCTACGGCGTCGCCGAGCCGCTCGGCTACACGACGAACAGCCCCAAGCCGGGCTGGGACGTCGAGGGCGCAGAGGCCTCGGGCCTCGCGATGGCGCAGACCTTCCTGCACTGGGGCCTGCACCCCTGGGCCGCCTACGCCGTGATCGGCCTGGCCATCGCGTACGCCATGCACCGCCGCGGCCGTCCCGTCTCGATCCGCTGGGCCCTCGAGCCGATCTTCGGCGACCGGGTCAAGGGCTGGATCGGCGACGTCATCGACGTGCTCGCGATCTTCGGCACCGTCTTCGGCATCGCGACCTCGCTGGGCCTCGGCGCTCAGCAGATCGCCGCCGGCATGCAGGTCATCGGCCTGGTCGACGAGGTCTCCACGAACTTCCTGGTGATCCTGATCGTGGTGATCACCTTCATCGCGACCCTCTCCGTGGTCTCCGGCGTCGGCGTCGGCATCAAGTGGCTCTCCAACGGCAACCTGACCCTCGCGGGCCTGCTCGCCGTCGCGGCGCCGCTGTTCGGCCCCACCGTGTTCATCTTCCAGAACTTCGTGGAGTCCCTCGGCATCTACCTCAGCGAGGTCTTCCACCTGACCCTCGACGTCGGCGCGTACACCCGCTCCGAGGAGGCGCAGAGCTGGTTCGCCGGCAACACCCTGTTCTACTGGGGCTGGTGGATCGCCTGGGCGCCGTTCGTCGGCGTGTTCATCGCCCGCATCTCCAAGGGGCGCACCGTGCGCCAGTTCGTGGCCGGCGTGTCGCTGGTCCCCACCCTGGTGGGCATGATCTGGTTCTCGATCTGGGGCGGCAACGGCCTGTTCCGCCAGTGGTTCGGCACCGGCGACCTCGGCGACATCACCGCCGAGGAATCGATGTTCCGCATCTTCGAGCAGTTCCCCGCCACACAGCTGCTGTCGGTGCTCGGCATCATCGTGGTCGCGGTCTTCTTCATCACCTCCTCGGACTCCGGCTCACTCGTCGTGGACATGCTCGCCTCGGGCGGCCATCCGAACCCGCCGATGTGGTCCCGCGTGCTGTGGGCGCCGCTGGAGGGCCTGCTCGCCGCGGCGCTGCTGCTCTCGGGCGGCCTGACCTCCCTGCAGGCCGGCTCGCTGATGACCGCGCCGCCGTTCAGCGTGATCCTCTCGCTGATGTGCGTGGCGCTGGTGAAGGCGCTGAGCCTGGACCGGGCGGTGCTGGCCGAGCACGAGCGCCTCGCCCGCCTGGAGCGGGTCACCGCGCACATCACCGGCGAGGTGAGCCGCACCCACGCCTCGACCGACGAGATCGCCTCGCTGGTCGACGACCGCATCGACTACCGCCTCACCCGCACCCGCGGCGGCATCGGTCGCGGCGGTCACCGCACGCGGGTCGAGGGTAGGAAGAGCGCGCCCAGCGCGCCGAGCGCTCCGCCCGCGGAGGACTGACCCTCCCGCCTCCCGTGCCGACGGCCGGCGCCCTGCTGAGGGCGCCGGCCGTCGTCATGTCACGAGGGAGAAGAGGTCCTTCGGGTCGTCGGGGTCGGCGACGAGGTCCACCCATCCCAGCAGGTCCGTGCCCTCGGTCGCGTCCAGCGCGCGCCGCGGCGCCGAGAAGTCCCCGAGCGCGAAGCCGACGGAGTCCAGCACCGTCACCTCGGCGTCGGAGGTGCGGCCCGAGGCGTCCCCGGCGAGGATCCGCCACAGCTCGGTGACCTCGACGTGGGCGGACAGCCGCTGGATCTCGCCCTCGATCCGGGTCTGCGGCTCGTACTCGACCACCACCCGCGCCTCCTCGAGGATCGTCGGGTCCAGCTCGGTCTTGCCCGGGCAGTCGCCGCCGATGGCGTTGAGGTGCATGCCGGGACGCACCTGCTCGCTGTGCGGCACCGCGGCCCGGGCCTTGTCCGCCGTGCAGGTGGTGACCACGTCGGCGCCCTCGAGCACGTCCTCGATCGAGCTCGCGGCGTGGATCTCGAAGCCGAGCGGGACGAGATTGCGCCGCACCTTCTCCACCGCCGCCTCGTCGAGGTCCAGCACGCGCAGACGGTCGATCCCGAGCACGGTCCGCATCGCGAGCGCCTGGAACTCGGACTGCGAGCCCGCCCCGATCAGGGCGTGGACGCGGGCGCCGGGCAGGGCGAGCTCCCGCGCGGCGAGCGCCGACGTCGCGGCGGTGCGCGGCGCGGTCAGCGTCATCTCGGAGAGGAGGATCGGGTAGCCGTTGTCGACGTCGGCGAGCACGCCGAAGGCCGTCACGGTCTGCGAGCCCGCGGGCGGGGTTGTGCGGGTGGCCGTTGACGTACTTGAAGGAGTACAGCGATCCGTCGCTGGTCGGCATCAGCTCGATCACCCCGTGCGGGCTGTGGCTGGCCAGTCGCGGGACCTTCTCGAACTCCTCCCAGCGCAGCAGGTCGGACTCCAGGTATCTCACCATCCCCGCGAGGATGTTCTCGATCCCGTCGCGTCGGATCCAGCGGATCGTCCCGGGGACGTCGAGCAGGTGCGGCATGGTCCTCTCCTCTCGGTCGGCGCCTCGTCGCGCCGGAGCGAGGGTCGCTCCCGCTCCCAGGGTAGACGTGGACCGGGCCCGGGCGGGGAGGAGTCGCTGCTCCGCCCCCGCCCGGGCCCGATCTCTCGATGTCCTGCTCAGTACTCGATGACCACGCGGCCGTCGATCTTCCCCTCCCTCATCTCGCCGAAGATCTGGTTGATGTCCTCCAGCGAGCGGCGGGAATAGGTGGGGTGGATCTTCCCGGCCGCGTAGAACTCGATCGCCTCGGCGAGGTCCTGGCGGGTGCCGACGATCGAGCCGCGGATCGTCAGGCCCTTCAGCACGATGTCGAAGATCGGGGCGGGGAAGTCGCCCGGGGGCAGGCCGTTGAACACGATCGTCCCGCCGCGGCGGGTCATGCCGATCGCCTGCCCGAACGCCTTGGGGTGCACGGCCGTGACGAGCACGCCGTGGTCGCCGCCGACCTGCTCCTGGATCGCCTCGACCGGGTCGACCCGGCTCGCGTCCACCACGATCTCCGCGCCGTGCTTGGTGGCCAGGTCGAGCTTCTCCTGGGCGATGTCCACCGCGATCACGCGCATCCCCATCGCGACCGCGTACTGCACCGCGATGTGGCCGAGCCCGCCGATCCCGGAGATCACGACCCACTGCCCGGGCCGCACCTCGGTGCGCTTGAGCCCCTTGTAGACCGTCACCCCGGCGCACAGCACGGGGGCGATCTCGTAGGGGTCGGCGCCCTCGGGGATCCGGGCGGCGAACTTGGTCTCCACGAGCATGTACTGGCCGAAGGAGCCGTCGACGCTGTAGCCGCCGTTCTGTCGCTCCTCGCAGAGGGTCTCCCAGCCGGTGCGGCAGTACTGGCAGTCGCCGCAGGCGCTCCACAGCCAGGCGTTGCCGAGCAGGTCGCCGACCTGCACGTCGGTGACGCCCTCGCCGACCTTCACGACGGTGCCCACGCCCTCATGGCCGGGGACGAAGGGCGGGGACGGCTTGACGGGCCAGTCGCCCTCGGCGGCGTGGAGGTCGGTGTGGCACACGCCGGAGGAGATCAGCTTGAGGAGGGCCTGGCCCCGTCCGGGCTCGGGGAGGGTGTACTCCTCGACGGCGAGGTCGCTGCCGAACTCGTGGACGACGGCGGCGGTCATGGTGGTGGTCATCTCGTGCTCCTTGGTCGGCCCGTTCTCGGGCAGGGGGTGAGGGCGGGCCGTCGACAGATCGTCGAGGGGCCGCTGCGATAGCGGGATGGATCTTGCGGGGAGGGTCGGCTCAGAAGAAGCCGAGCTTGTTCTCCGAGTAGGAGACCAGGAGGTTCTTGGTCTGCTGGTAGTGGTCGAGCATCATCAGGTGGTTCTCGCGGCCGATGCCGGAGGACTTGTAGCCGCCGAACGCGGAGTGCGCCGGGTAGGAGTGGTAGTTGTTCACCCATACGCGTCCGGCCTGGATGGCCCGGCCGGCGCGGTAGATGATGTTCTGTCGCCGGCTCCACACGCCTGAGCCCAGCCCGTACAGGGTGTCGTTCGCGATCGAGATCGCCTGGTCGTAGTCGCTGAACGAGGTCAGCGCCAGCACCGGCCCGAAGATCTCCTCCTGGAAGATCCGCATGGAGTTGTCGCCGCGGAACACGGTGGGGGTGACGTAGTAGCCGCCGGAGAGGTCGCCGCCGAGGTCGGCGCGCTCGCCGCCCGTGGCGGCTCGGCGCCCTCCTGCTTGCCGATGTCGATGTAGGAGAGGATCTTCTCGAGCTGGTCGTTGCTGGCCTGCGCGCCGATCATGGTGTCGGTGTCCAGCGGGTCGCCCTGCTTCGTGGCCTCGACGCGCTTCAGCCCGTCGGCGACGAAGGAGTCGAAGATGCTCTCCTGCACCAGGGCGCGCGAGGGGCAGGTGCACACCTCGCCCTGGTTCAGCGAGAACATCGCGAAGCCCTCGAGCGCCTTGTCGTAGTAGGCGTCGTTCTGCGAGGCGACGTCCTCGAAGAAGATGTTCGGGCTCTTGCCGCCGAGCTCCAGCGTGACCGGGATGAGGTTCTGGCTCGCGTACTGCATGATGAGCCGGCCCGTGGTGGTCTCGCCGGTGAAGGCGATCTTCGCGATCCGCTTGTTGGAGGCGAGCGGCTTGCCGGCCTCGACGCCGAAGCCGTTGATGATGTTCAGCACGCCGTCGGGCAGCAGGTCGCCGATCAGCTCGGCGAGCACCAGGATCGAGGCGGGGGTCTGCTCGGCGGGCTTGAGCACGACGGCGTTGCCGGCGGCGAGGGCGGGGGCGAGCTTCCACACCGCCATCAGCGGCGGGAAGTTCCAGGGGATGATCTGGCCGACCACGCCGAGCGGCTCGTGGAAGTGGTACGCGACGGTGTCGTCGTCGATCTGGGAGAGCGCGCCCTCCTGGGCGCGGATGGCGCCGGCGAAGTAGCGGAAGTGGTCAACCGCCAGCGGCAGGTCCGCGTTCAGGCACTCGCGGATCGCCTTCCCGTTGTCCCAGGTCTCGGCGACGGCGAGCATCTCGAGGTTCTCCTCGATGCGGTCGGCGATCCTGTTCAGGATCACCGCGCGCTCGGCGACCGACGTCTTCCCCCAGGCGGGGGCGGCGGCGTGGGCGGCGTCGAGGGCAAGCTCGACGTCCTCGGCGGTGGAGCGCGCGACCTCGGTGAAGACCTGGCCGGTGACGGGGGTGGGGTTCTCGAAGTACTCGCCCTTGACGGGCGGCACCCACTGCCCGCCGATGTAGTTCTCGTAGCGGGGCTTGAAGGTGACCTTCGAGCCCTCCGTGCCGGGGTGTGCGTAGACAGTCATGGCGTTCCCTTCTGCGGTCGACGTCGTCGTCGGTGCGTCGAACGTAATCCACATCACGTTGCATGCACGTTGCGCGGGCGCTGCGACCGCGACGTCAGGCCGTCTCGCCCCGCGGCTCCCGAGCCCGGGTCGCGGCGACCGTCCGCTCGGGGGCGTCGGCCGGAGCGATCTGCAGGATCGTCATGAGCACCTCGAGGTCGTGCGCGGCTTCGGGCCGCGCGCGTAGGCCCACAGCTGCGCGGCGCCGCCGCTCCCGAGCACGAGCTCTCGCAGATGGTCGTCCACCTGGGCGCTCAGACGGCGGATCACGGGAGCGTCGGAACCGGGCAGCGCTCGCCGCTCCAGTGTGCGAGCGCCGTGTCCAGGTCGCCGCGCGCGAGGGCGGACCGTGTCTGTCGCAGGTCGCTGTCGACCTCGCCCTGAAGTCGGTAGGGGCGTGAGGCGATCGCGGGCCCGCCGTTCACCTCGAGCACGCGCCGCAGGCGCACCACCTCGGCGCGGACGGTGCTCTCGGCGGAGGCGCCGCCGTGGAGGTCCTCGGCGAGCTCCGCTCCACGCACCCCGTCGGGGGCCAGGTGCAGGAGGGTCAGCGGCTCGGCGTGGCGGCCGCTCAGCTCGACGGCGTCCTCGCCGAGGAGGAGCCGCGGGGTGCGGCGCCCGGTGAGCAGCAGGTGGGCGGGTGCGGCGGGGGCGCGTCCCGCTCCCTGTGCGCGCGGCTCCTCCTGGACGGCGCGGGAGGTCGCCTCGAGCAGCGGCGGCACCAGGGGCGCGACGGCGTCCGCGTCGCCGGTCACGTCGAGGACCCCGACGGTGCGGCCGGTGCGCGGATCGAGCACCGGCACGGCGCTGCAGCTCCAGGGGTGCACCGCCTCCTGGAAGTGCTCGGCCCCCACCACCTGGATCCCGGACCCCGTGGTGAGCGCGAGGGCCGGGGCGGAGGTGCCCATCGCGCCCTCGGACCAGTCGGCGCCGGCGGCGAAGCCCATCGCATCGGCTCGGGAGGTCACGGAGGAGCGGCCCTCGACCCAGAGCGACCTGCCCTCCGCGTCGCCGAGCGCGACCACGAGCCCCGCGTCGACGGCCGGCTCGATCAGTCGCGAGCGCAGCGACGGCGCGACATGGCGGAGAAGGGGTGCGCGCGGCGCGCCCGGGCGAGCTCGTCCCCCTCGAGCACGGCGCGTGCGGTGCCCGCCCCGTCGGGCAGTGCGGCCAGGGAGCGCCGCCAGGAGTCCAGCACCGGGGCGCGCACAGGCCACGGTGTCTCGTCGGGGAGGCTCTGCGCGCGCAGATCCTCGTGCGCTCGCCGCAGCGCGCCTGGTAGACGGAATCCGTCGGCGACCAGTCGGTGACGGTCATCCTGCCTCGCTCACGATCCACCTCGTCGTCGTTCGTGCCACAGGTGCGATGACGGTACCCCGGCGGGGGAGGGGTCGCAACGAGATCCGGCGCGGCCGGACACGGGTCCGGGAGGAGACCGAGCGGTCGGCGTCCGAGCTCTTCCCTCCTCCGTGCGGTCCCGGCGATCTAGGTTGGGAGGAGACCGCAGGTGCCATCGCCCCACCGCATACCCGGTGGGCAGAGGAGGAGCACGCCATGAGAGTCGCCGTCATCGGAGCCACCGGGAACGTCGGGACCGAGGTGCTCGCAGCCCTCGCCCGCCGGCCCGAGGTCACCTCGGTCCTCGGAATCGCGCGGCGTCTCCCCGTGCGCACCGAGGAGCCGTACGCGAGCGCGGAGTGGGCCGCGATCGACATCGGGGGCGCGACGCCTGCGCAGGAGGCGATCGCCGAGCTCACCGAGGCGCGCGTGGAGCGGACGCCGTCATCCATCTCGCCTGGCTGATCCAGCCCAACTCTCACCGGGACCTCCTGCGCCGGGTGAACGTCGAGGGGACGGCTCACGTGGGCCGGGCCGCCGCGGAGGCGGGGGTCGGCACCCTGGTGGTCGCCTCCTCGGTCGGTGCCTATTCTCCGTCCCCGGGACGGGAGGTCCGTGACGAGTCATGGCCTACGGGCGGCGTGCGCACCTCCCACTACAGCGTGGACAAGGTCGCCCAGGAGCAGGTCCTCGACGAGATCGAGCGTATGCACCCCGCGATGACGCTCACCCGCCTGCGCCCCGCGCTGATCTTCCAGGGGGACGCCGGCTCCGAGATCCAGCGCTACTTCCTGGGCCGATGGATGCCCGTGCAGCTCGCTGCGCGCCGGGCGGCCGCCAGCTGCTCCCAGCGCCGCGCGGGTCACGCGGATCCAGGCGGTGCACGCCCGCGACGTCGCCGAGGCGTACGCCGCCGCGGCCGTGGCAGAGGTGCCCGGCGCCTTCAACATCTGCGCGGACGACGTGCTCGACGTGCGGGACCTCGCTCACCTCGTGGGCACGGGGCGAGCGATCGAGCTTCCCGTGCCCGCGGTGCGCGCCGCGCTCGCCACAGCGCACCGCGCAGGTCTGGTCGCCGCTGACCCCGGATGGCTGGACATGGGCATGAACGTCCCCGTGATGGACAACGCCCGCGCCGACCGCGAGCTGGGCTGGCGGCCCCGTTACAGCGCCGCCGACGCCCTCTCCGAGTCGCTCGAGGGGATGGCCGACGGCCGGGGCACCGGCTCGGTGCCGATGCGTGCGCGCGACAGCCGACGGGCGCGCCTCGCGGTCGACGGGACCTCCGCGGGCGAGGGCGCGGGCCGCGACGCCGGGGCCTCGCCGCGGATCGACACCGGGTCGCTCGGGCTCTACCTCTCCGACCACCTCACCGGGGCCGCCGCCGGCGCGCCCGCATCGACCGGATGGCCGCCGACTTCGTGGACACGCCCGTCCACCCCGTGCTCTCCTCGATCGCCGAGCAGATCCGTGCCGAGCGGCGCTTCCTCCACCAGCTCATCGACGACCTCGGACTGCGACGCCGGCGCTACCGCCAGGCCGCGGCCTGGCTCGGCGAGCATGCGGGCCGTCTGAAGAGCAACGGGCGGCTCGTCGCGCGCTCCCCGATGACGATGGTGCTCGAGGCGGAGCTGATGCGCGGCGCGGTGATCGGCAAGCGGGGCGACTGGCTCACCCTCTCCGACAACGCCCAGGAGCTCGGACTGGACGAGGACCGGTTCCGCGAGCTCGCCGAGCAGGCGCGCGCACCAGTTCGAGCGACTCGAAGCGGTCCACGCCTACGCCCGCCGGCGCGCGTTCCGCACCGACCGCGGGACCTTCGACCCGCCGGAATGAGAGGGACGAGGCGCAGGGCGGTGCGGTCGGTGCGTGACGAGCGCACCGACCTCCCTGTCCCTGTACCTCGACCGTCTCACCGCAGCGCTGTCCATGGCGACGGGCTCCGCCGCGCCGCATGACGCGATCCCGGACTCGGCATCCCGGAGGATGATCCGTCCTGGAGCGGACGCGCCGAGGCCGTCGACGAGGTCCTCGCCTCCCACGGCTTCGACCCCCTGGGCGACGCGGGCCGCCGCAGCGGCGCCCCCGCCTACGGCTTCGACACGACACGCCCCGACGGCGCACGCCTCCAGCTGTACTCCGTGCCCGGCTCCACGGTGATCCGCCTGTCCGGCGTCCCCGTGGAGCCGTCGGAGTGCGACGGCTGAGCGCTCCCGCTCACCCCTCGCCCGAGGCGCGCCCCTTCGCCTTGCCGTTCGAGTGAGCGGGCGGGCCCTGCTCCCCGGCGTGCCCGGGCTTCCCCGAGCGCCCGGCGTGCGCCGGCGGGCCGGTCCGCTTCCCGCCGTCCTGCGCCGAGACGAACACGGCGACGGTGTGCGCGGGCACGCTCACGGTCCCGGTCTCCGCGTCCCAGCTCGCGCCCTTGACGACCTCGTCGGCGCCGCTGGCCTGCACCTCGTGCGGCTCGTACCCGAGTCCGGCCATGTGCTCGATCTGCTCGGTGAGCGGCTCGTCGGAGGCGTTGAAGACGGTGACCGCGCCGTCGAGCGCCGGGTCGACGTCGGGGCCGACGGTGTCGTCGATCCGCATCACGAGCAGGCCCGGGGTCGCTTCGGGACCGGCGTTCGGGAAGGTGACCTTCTGGCGGATCAGCTCCGCATCGCCGAGGGTGAACAGCGGCGTGGAGGAGCGCAGGCGCAGCAGGTCCAGGGTGACCTCGCTGCTGGACGCGATGTCCTCGGGGGCGGGGTTCTTCGCCGGGTCCTCGAGCATCGGCACCATCAGGTCCCACGCCTCGCCGTTCTTGCCCTCGGGCGGCAGGCCGTTCGCGTACCCGCTGTCCTGCTCGGTCCAGTCGATCGTGTTGAAGTGATCGCCGGAGTCGTAGCTGTCGCGGTCCAGGGACTTCGAGCGCATCAGGTCGGTGCCGCCGGCCCAGAAGGAGGGCGACTGCCCCAGCGCCACGGTCGCGAGCGAGAGCGTGTTCATCCGCACGCGCACGTCCATGGGTGCGTCCTGCGGCGGCTTCCACACGTTCATGTCGTACAGCGCCTCGTTGTCGTGCGCGTCGACATAGTTCACGGTCTCCTCGGGCGCCGTCGCATACCCGGCCGGGGCGCCGTTGTAGTCCAGCTGATCGCCGCGCACCACCTCGCCGGTGGAGCCGAGCGACTCGTAGTCGGCGAGGTTGCCCGCCATCCCGAGCCGGATCAGGTCGGTGCGGTGGCGCAGGTCGGTCAGGCTGCTCGGCCTCGCCCACCTCGGCGTGGCCGTTGGGCATGGTGGCGAGCCCGTTGCCGAAGCCCTGGGAGGTGCGCTTGTCGGTGTCGAAGGGCGCCGCCGTGCACGGCGTCGCGCGACCGGTCGTTGAAGGTGCCGATCGAGGTGCCGCCGAGCCGCCCCTGCGTGGCCTGGGTGAAGCGGGCGTTGCCGGTGACCTCGCCGAAGTCCCAGCCCTCGCCGTAGAGGTAGATGCCCTTGCCGTCCACGCCGTCGGACTCGAGGGTCAGCTCGTCCAGCGCCTCGCGCACGGCGAGCATGTTCTCGCGGCTGTGATGGCCCATGAGGTCGAAGCGGAAGCCGTCGACGCCGTAGTCCCGCGCCCAGGTCACTGTCGAGTCGACCATCAGCTTCTGCGCCATCGCGTGCTCGGTGGCTATGTTCGAGCAGCAGGTGGAGTTCTCGACGCCGCCTGCGAGGTCCAGGCGCTGGTAGTAGCCGGGGACGATGCGGTCGAGGACCGAGCGCTCGGACTGCCCGTGCGCGGCGGTGTGGTTGTACACCTGGTCGAGCACGACCTGTAGGCCCATGCCGTGCGGCTCGCCCACCATGGCGCGGAACTCGCGGGTGCGCTCGCCGCCGATCTGGTGGCCCTCGGTCGCGTACGAGCCCTCAGGCGCCATGTAGTGCAGCGGATCGTAGCCCCAGTTGTAGGCGTCCTCGCCCGCGACGGCCGCGACGGCCTCCTGTCGCGCGGGGAGGCGGGGCCGGCGTCGGCGGGGATGTCCGGGCGCGGCTGTGCGGCGCGGTCCTCCTCGATGGTGGCGATGTCGAAGGTGGGCAGCAGGTGCACGGTGGTCATGCCCGCCTGGGCGAGCTCCTCGAGGCGCGTGGAGCCCGCGGAGTCCGGGTGGCCGACGGCGGCGTAGGAGCCGCGGATCCCCTCGGGCAGCGCCTCGTCGCCGGCGGAGAAGTCCCGCAGGTGCATCTCGTAGATGGTCTGGTCGGCGAACTGTGCGACCTCGGGCGCGGGCGTGTCGGTCCACACCTCCGGCGCCCAGCGCGGGTCGTCCAGGTCCACGAGCACCGAGTGGGTCGAGTTCACGGTCAGGCCCACGGAGTACGGGTCGGTGACGACGTTGGTGACGACCTGGTCGAGGGCGGGCACGTACACCTCGACCGCGAACGTATAGGCCTGGCCGGTCCAGTGCTTCCTGCCCTCGAACGTCCACGCGCCGTCCGCGCCCCGCCGCATCGGGTACGTCCGCACGGGGTCCGACGGATCGGTCGCGGACTCCGCCGGGCCGTGCGGCTGCAGGGTGACGGCGCGGGCGGTCGGCGCCCACAGCGCGAGGCTCGGCGCGCCGTCCTCCCAGCTCGCGCCGAGTCGCCGGTCCGCGGCGGCGTCGGCGTAGAGCGCGTCGAGCACGCCGGGGATCTGCGGCCCGGTGAGCACCTCGAGGCCGTCCGGTCCGTGCTGGGCGACGACCAGCTGGCCGCGCGGCCGCCTTCTCGAGCACTCCGCGCTCGAGCTCGGGCAGGTCGAGGGCGAGGTGGCCGTCCAGGTGCGCGCGGCCGACGAGCTCGTCCTCGGCGAGGCCGCCGTCCCGCAGGGTCAGCTCGCCGAGGCTCCTCCCACCGGTGACCTCGTCGCCGTCGGCGGAGATCCCGCCGCCGGGCGCGGTGAACAGCTCCCAGCGGGTCGCGCCCGCATCGGCCACGAGGTCGGCGGGCCAGGCGATCGTGTCCGCGTCGACGAAGTGGGCCAGCCGCTTGCCGGAGCCCGCGGTCAGCGAATCGGAGGCCTCGATGGTCAGCTGATGGGTGGCCGGGTCGTACTCGAAGCTCACGATGTCTCCGTCCTGGGTCGAGAAGGTGTGATTGGCGCCGTCGGGCACGCCGTCCACGCCGTAGTTCTCCGCCCACGATCCACCATGGGCGACCTTCACCTCGTAGGACCCGCGGGGCAGGTCCTCGGTGGAGAAGGTGTAGATCCCGTCGCCGTCGGCGTCCTGCATCCAGGTGCGCATGCACCCGGGCATCCAGTCCTCGGGGCGCGCCGAGCGCGGCGTTCATCGAGCCGGGGAGGGTGAGGAAGGGGCCCTGGGCGCTGTTCTGCGCGATGTGGGTGACCGGGTCGTACCAGAAGGTCAGCGGCCCGCCCTCATGGGTGTAGGTGATGTCCTCGCCGCCGGGCACGCCGCCCGC
This sequence comes from Brachybacterium sp. GPGPB12, assembly GCF_038396325.1. Lineage (NCBI taxonomy): Bacteria > Bacillati > Actinomycetota > Actinomycetes > Micrococcales > Dermabacteraceae > Brachybacterium > Brachybacterium sp. GPGPB12. Next base: position 3,102,693 of record NZ_CP149573.1, read on the forward strand.
GCCGTAGTTCTCGTCCCAGCCGCCGCCGATCGCGACCTTGTAGGCGTACTCCCCGGCGGGCACGTCGAAGGTGCCGGTGTACTTGCCGGAGTCGGCGTCCAGGGCGAGTTGCGCGGAGGTGCAGGCGGGTCGCCAGTCGCCCGCGCGACCCATCGCCGCATTGTGCGAGCCGGGCAGGGTCACCGTCTGCTCGTCGACCTCGCCGCCCTCGCCGTTCCCATCCTGGGAGCCGGTCGCGGAGAGGTCCGCGCCCACCACCGCGGTGACGGAGTCCGCCACGCGCTCGCCGCTCGCGTCGGTGGAGACGGCGCGATACTCGATCAGGGTGCCGACGGGCAGGCCGGCGACGTCGTGGAAGATCCGCGGGGTGTCGTCCTCGGCGGTGCCGAGCGGGGTCCACGCCGTCTCACCGGCCGCCCGCCAGCTGAAGGAGGTCTCGGCCCAGCGGTCCTGGGCCACGGTCGCGGAGATCGGGGCGCGTCCCTCGACCTTCCCGCCGTCGGTCACATCCAGGGCGATCGCCTGCGCGTCACCGGCCGGGGCGACGGGCTGATCGGCCACCAGGACCGCCGCGCCGAGCGAGGGGATCGTGAGCTCGAGGGTCCCGTCGGCCGCGGCGGTCACCGGGGCGTGGTCGCCGTACAGCGGCGCGTAGGTCGCGCCCGGGGTGAGGGCGGTGAGGGTGACGGTGCGCTCCTCGGGTGCGTTGTTCAGCGCCACCAGGTGCTCGATCTTCTCGTCGCGGTCCACGCGGGAGAAGGCGTAGACGCCGGCGCCGTCCTCGGCGTACAGCTCGACCTGCGCGCCCGTGGACAGCGCAGGCGTCTCGCCGCGCAGTGTCGCGAGCTCGCTGATCAGCGGGTACAGCTGCGTCTCGGTCGAGAAGTGCTCGTCGCTCCCGTACGGGGTGCCGTCGATCAGGGTGTCGTCGAGGTAGGACGGCACCTGGCTGGCGAACATCGACTGACGGGCGTCCTTGTCGTTGCCGTCGCCCACGAAGCCCTGCTCGTCGCCGTAGTAGATGACGGGCTGGCCGCGGGTCAGCGAGCATGGTCTCGTGCGCGAAGGCGGCGCGCTCGTCGAGCCGGTCGGAGCCGCTGAGCAGGTTCCCGATGCGGCCCATGTCGTGATTGCCCACGAAGGTAGGCAGGTCCGCGGCGGAGGAGTCGGCGGTCGTGTAGTGGTCGTCGGCGGCGAACAGCCCGGCCATGCCCTGCGCGGTGTAGCCCTTGGCCCAGTTGGTCGCGGAGGCCTGGTAGGCGAAGTCGAGCACCGAGTCCATCTCGGTGTCCCGCACGTAGGGGGACAGCGGCGTCGCGTCGGCGTCGTACACCTCGCCGAAGGTGAAGAACTGGTCCCCGGCCGGGGTCGCGGCCTGGTGGTCGACCAGGGCGGAGGTGAAGGTCTGCCAGAAGGCGAAGTCGACGTGCTTGGCGGTGTCGATGCGGAATCCGTCGATCCCGAAGTCCATCCAGGTGGTGTAGATGTCCGTCATCGTCTCGGCCACGCGCGGGTCCTCGGTCATCAGGTCGTCGAGGCCGTCGAAGTCGCCGAAGGTGACGGACTCGCCTTCCCACGTCGAGTTGCCGCGGTTGTGGTACATCGTCACGTCGTTGAGCGCCTCGGGGACCATCACCTGGTTCTCCTCCGAGCGGACCGGGGTGTAGGGGAACGAGGCCTGCGCATCGAAGGTCGGGAAGTCGGAGGACTGGGCGAGCGCCGTGACGTCCACCGGGTTCCCGTCCTGGTCGAGGTAGGGGGCGGTGGCCTGGTCGACGTAGCCGTACTCGCCCTCCTCGTAGTCGATGAGGTCCGCGGTGTGGTTGGTGATGATGTCGAAGTACACCTTGATCCCGCGCGAGTGCGCGTCCTCGATCAGCGCCTTGAGCTCCTCGTTCGTGCCCAGGTGCGGATCGATGGTGGTGAAGTCGGTGACCCAGTAGCCGTGGTAGCCGGCGCTCGCGTCGGCACCCTCGCCCTGCACGGGGTTGTTGGTGAACGAGGGCGTCAGCCAGATGGCGCTCATCCCCAGGCCCTCGATGTAGTCGAGCTGCGAGTGGAGCCCGGCAATGTCCCCGCCCTGGTAGAAGCCCTTGTCGGTGGCGTCGAAGCCGTGGTCGAGGCGGTCTCCCTCGAGGCCGCCGGTGTCATTGCTCGGATCGCCGTTCTCGAAGCGGTCGGTGAGCACGAAGTAGAAGGTCTGCCCGCCGCCGGGATGGCGGTAGGGGGCCGCGGCGAGCTCGTCGTCCGCCTCGGTGTACTCCCCGCCCTGCTCGGCCAACGCGACGGACAGCCGCGAGGTCTCCGCATCGAAGCGGAAGGTGATCTCGGCGGGCGCGGCGACGGCCAGCGGGATGTTGTCCTCCCCGCCGTCCAGGCCGTAGGCCTCGTCCCAGCCGCCGCCGATCGCGGCCTTGACCTCGAACTGCCCGGCAGGCACCTCGAAGGTCGACTCCCACTGCCCGGTCGTGTCGGTGGGGGAGAGGGCGGTGGCCTCGCAGGCCGGGTCCCAGTCCTCGCCACAGCCCAGCTCGTCCTGCAGGGAGCCCGTGAGCACCGGTCGCCCGGGGCCGACGGCGTGCACGAGCGGGGCGGTGCCCAGCATCGTCGCCGTGCCCATCGCCAGTGCTCCGGCGATCGCGAGCAGACGGGTTCTCATCGGGCGGGCGGAGGGCTGGATCGACATGCGGGGACTCCTCTGTCCGGGCAGCAGCGTCGACCGGGGCCGACGGGAGAGGCAGGCGGTGCGGAGCACCCGGCCTGCAAGAACTTGCAGTGCATCTGCCGCTCCTGTGCGGCCGACACGTCAAACACCGTAGGCGGGCCAGGTCGCATGCTCAAGGGAGCCCGCGAAACCTGCAAGAACTTTCAGGGCGGTGGGGGCGGTACCGTCGAGGAGTGACCAGCGCACTCACCACGTACCTCGACCGGCTCACCACGGCACTGTCCACGGCCACCACGGACATCGACCCGCACGCGGCCCAGGTGGACCGCGGCATCATCGGCGGCGCCGAGACCGACGGCGAGATCCCCTCCCTCTCCTTCCTCTCCGGCGCGCGCGAGGACCACCTCGGCGTCGCCGTCTGCTCGATCGACGGGGAGATCACCGCCGCCGGCACCGACCACGCCTTTCCGATGCAGTCGATCTCCAAGGCCTTCGCCTACGGCGCCGCGATCGACCTGCACGGCATGGAATACGTCGACGCGGTGGTCGACGAGGAGCCGACGGGGGAGGAGTTCAACGCCCTCAGCCTCGACCCGTACACCAAGAAGCCGAAGAACCCGCTGGTCAACATCGGTGCAATCCGCACCCACGCCATGCTCGGCACCACCCGGGAGGAGCGCACGCAGCGGCGCGCGCGGTGCTCGACGCCGCGGCGGGCCGCCCGCTCGCACCGCATGAGGTGACCTGGCGCGAGGAGCTCAAGAGCGCCGACCGCAACTACGCGCTGGCCTACATCGCGCGCGCCGCCGGCTCGATGACGGAGGACGCGATCGAGGTGGTCGACGGCTACATCGAGGGTCGCTCGGTGCTCACCACTGTCACCGACCTCGCCGTCATGGCCGCGACCCTTGCCTCCGGCGGCACGAACCCGCTCACCGGCCAGGAGGTGTTCTCCCGCGTCGCCGCGCGCCAGGTGCTCTCGGTGATGCTCACCTGCGGCATGTACGACAACGCCGGCGACTGGGTCAGCGACGTGGGCCTGCCGGCGAAGTCCGGGGTGGGCGGCGGGATCATCGCGGGCCTGCCCTCCCGCTTCGGCGTCGCGAGCTATGCCCCGCGGCTGGACCTGCACGGCAACTCGGTGCGCGGCACGCTCTTCTTCGAGCGGCTCAGCGCCGACTTCGCCCTCCACATGCTCGACGGCGTCGAGCCGCGCGACCTCGAGGAGTGCGCGCGCGAGCTGATGGACGCGGGGACGCACCCGTGAACGAGGTGCGGGAGATCGACGCCTCGGAGTGGGAGACCTGGCGCGCGCGCGCGCCTGAGAGCGCCGCGCGAGGACCCGGACGCCTTTGCCAGCACCCTCGCCACCGCCCTCGAGCGGGATGCGCAGGACGGGGAGGCCTACTGGCTCGGGTACTTCTCCCGGCCCGGCCCAGCCCTGATCGCCGAGGTGGATGGCGCCCCGGTCGGGATGGCGCGAGTGGTGGTCGAGGACGGCCCCGCGCACCTCTACTCGATGTGGGTCGCGCCCGAGGCACGGGGCGGCGGCGTCGGCGCACACCTGATCACGACCGGCCTCGACTGGCTCGCCGCGCACCACCCGGGACGCACGCGCGCCTCGAGGTGGTCGAGGCCAACTTCCCCGCGCGTCGCCTCTACTCCCGCGCGGCTTCGCCGTCGTCGGGCCGAACCCCGAGGACGCGGCCGAGATCGTCATGGAGCACGTTCCCGATCGGTAGACTCCCCGCCATGAGTTCCCCTTCGCGCAACGAGCTGGTCCGTCGCCCCTTCGACGGCCTGCCCAACGAGCAGGACCTGGTCGCGATGCGCCAGCTGATCCCCGCGGCGACCATGTCGGCGAGGACCACCGAGGAGTACGGCGCGGTCGACGTCGAGCTCGCCACGATCCTGCCGATGGCCTGGCCCGCCGTGCGCCGCACCGACGGCACCGTCACCGTCGGCGTGCAGACCCCGTTCCCCGGCGGCGACCTCTCCCGCGGGCTCGGCCAGGCGATCCGTCAGGCGGTCGCGCTCGAGCCCGGCAACCCGATCACCACCGTCACCCTCGAGGACGACTCCCCGCGCCTCCAGGACGTGCTGGACCTCTCCGGCGACTTCGCGATCCAGGTCCAGGACACCTTCGAGTTCTGGCTCGACCCGAGCGCCGAGCGCACCGGCGAGATCGAGCAGGCGATCACCCAGGCCAACGACTCGATCATGCCCACCCGACCGGTCGAGGGCCTGCCCCACGCCTACTGGGTCGACGCCGGCCCCAAGGAGCACGTGCGCTGGGTGCTGGACGCCGACGAGGACCGCGTCATCGACGCCGTCACCCGCCTGCACGCCCGCCGCGAGTCCGCGCTCTGCGAGGGCGCGAAGTACGTCGGCTCCTTCCGCGCCGAGGGCCTGTCGATCCCCGTCTGGGACCTGCCCAAGGGCGCCGGGGTCGAGGCCGCCGAGGCGGAGGCGGAGGCGTTCCGCGCCCGCTTCGAGGAGGCGCTGACCTCCACCGAGCCGCTCACCGCGATGGAGCGTCGCGCCCGGGGCGGCATCGTCGCCCGCCAGGTGACGCTGCGATGAGCGCCGCGGGGCCGCTGACGGCGCACCGCCCCGAGCGGGTCGCCGTCGTGATCCCCGCCAAGAACGAGGCGGAGCGGATCGAGGCGACCATCGCGTCGGCCCGGGGGATCCCGGGCGTCGACCTGGTCGTCGTGGTCGACGACGGCTCGTCCGACGCCACCTCCGCCGTCGCGATGGGGGCCGGCGCCCTGGTGGTGCGGCACAAGACCAACCGCGGCAAGGCCGCGGCGATGGCGACCGGCGCGCAGATGGTCGCGATCCAGGAGGGCGCCGAGCGGGCCGACGGCGGGGAGGGCTTCTCCGAGGAGCCGCACGCCGAGCCCCGCTCGCCCGGGCACACCGGCCCGCCGCCCGTGATCGACGACCGCGACGCTGTCCCGCGCGCCCTGCTCTTCCTCGACGCCGACATGGGCGAGAGCGCCGCCGCCGCGCGGCCGCTGGTCGAGGCGGTCCTCGGCGAGGGCGTCGACATGGCGATCGCGCTGCCGCCGCCGCAGTCGGGCGCCGGCGGGATGGGCGTCGTGGTGCGTACCGCCCGCCGCGGCATCCTGCGTGCGACCGGCTGGGAGGCGACGCGACCGCTGTCCGGCACCCGCTGCATCACCCGCGAGACCTGGGACGCCTGCCAGCCCCTCGCTCCCGGCTGGGGCGTGGAGACCTCGCTGACGATCGACGCGCTGACTGCTGGCTTCTGGGTCAAGGAGATCCCCGCCGACCTCCACCACCGCGCCACCGGCAACGACCTGCGCGGCCGTCTGCACCGCGCCGCGCAGCTGCGCGACGTCGCGCGCGCCCTCGCCCGCACGCGCCACCTGAGTCCGGAGATCGAGGGGGCCGACGAGGAGCAGGGCGCGGGGGAAGAGAAGCCCGCAGGCCTGCCGGCCGCCGCGCTCGAGCGGGAGGAACCCGTGGCGTCGGCCCCGGCAGAGACTCCGGAGCGCGAGGCGGCGGAAGAGACGGCGCCGACCGAGCCGGAGCCCGGGTCGGCGGCCCCGTCGGACCCCGCCCCGTCGGGCCCCGCCCCGTCGGCCGGGACCCCCACCCCGCTCCCCACCGGCCGTCCCGACCATGACGAGGCGAAGGTCTGGGCCGGCCTCGCGGAGCCTGCCGAGCCGGACGCCGAGCTCGCCGAGCGAGCGCCGGCTCACCCTCGCGGACCTCCCCGTCGACGGCGAGTTCTCCGACGACGAGACCCGGGCGCTGGGCGATGTGGACCCCGCCGAGCTCGACGCGCCGCTGCGCGCCCTGAAGGTCGAAGGCGACTTCGCGCCCGACGACATCGTCTATCTCGCCGGCACCGATCTCGAGCAGCTCGCCGAGCGCCTGGACGCCGCGCCCGTCGAGGGCCGCTTCGCGCCGGCGCACGCGGTGATCATCGCCTCCCACCTGCAGGTGGGGAAGCCGGAGATCCCCGCCTCGCTCACCGCGCCGCTCACGCCCGAGGAGTACACCTCCCTGGTCGTGCACGCCGCGGTCGACGCCGAGAACAGCTGATCAGACGCGCCGCTCCGTGGTCCCGTCGGCCGGGAGCGGGTCCGGCAGCGTCGGCGGCGCGCAGCGCGAGCCAGATCCCGAGCATCGCGGCGATCAGCACCGGCCCGGTGTCGTTGACGGCGTAGCCCACCCACGCCCCGACCACGAGCGCGATCCGCACCCGGTGCGCGACCGGATGGGCCGCATCGAGCGCGGCGAGCCGCCGCCACCGCGCCCGGCGCGGCATCAGGATCGCGATCGAGGCGAGCACCGCGATCACCAGCACCAGCCCGAGCGCCCAGTACCCGGTGGCCATGGCGATGTTCTGGGCGAGCTTGCGCACGATCACGGAGAGCGGCTCGCCGCTGAGCGGCTCGTCGATGAAGCGCCCCAGGTGCGTGCGGTCCTCGGGCGGGCGCGCGACCAGTCCAGGAAGGACACCGAAAGCACCGCCGCCGCCCCGCCGACGCCGAGGGCGAGCACGTGCCAGACCCGCGACCGGATCCCGGAGACGAGCAGGGCGAGCAGGCCGAAGGCCGGGACCGTGGCGAGGCCAGAGCCGAAGTCCGCACCCATCGACGGCGCGACGCACACCGCGGCGACCGCGAGCCCGACGCCCACGGTCCACAGCACCCGCGCCCGGGGCGTGCGCACCGCCGTGAACAGGCACAGCAGCGCCATCATCGCCGCGGCCAGCACCATCCCGAAGAGGTGGTTGGACAGGCCGTAGAAGCGCCCGCCCGAGATCGGTCGCGCCCCGAGCGGGGAGGAGAGCTGCAGTCGCGATCCGAACGCGGACTCGGCCAGGATGATCCCTGCGACCAGCGCCGCGGAGACACCGACGGGGCCGAAGCGGTCGCGGCGCCAGGGCCCGGCGAGCACGAGCACGGACAGCGCCGCGCACCCGCCCCACACCACGCCCGCCAGGGCGAGCGTCGGGCTGTCCGACCGCCACCACGGCACCAGCGAGGCGCACAGCCCCACCGGCAGGGCGAGCGGCGCGACCGCCGCGAGCGCCCGGCCGACGGCGGCGAGGCGCCGGCGTCGGGCGAGCGCCGGGACCAGCACGATCACGAGGCCGATCACGCCGAGCGCGAGCCAGGACCCGAGCGCGGGGACGGTCGCGGCATCCACCAGCCGGGCCGCCTCGGAGCGGTCCCAGGCGAGCCGCTGCGCGTCGTCGCTGTCGGTGCCGCGGAAGGGCTGGCCGGGGATCAGCCCGTCGGCGCTCGCGTCGTGGGAGGAGAGCACGGTCGCGACCACGTCGGTGATCATCACGACGCCGGTCTGCTTGGTGGCGCCGGAGGTGAGGGCCTGGCCGGGCAGGGCGGTGTCCATCGCGACCTGCAGGCCGACGGTGCGGGAGGCGACCGCGCCGGTGCGCTCGACCTCCTCGGGATGCTCGGGGTCGGTCGCGGCGACGGAGACCAGCAGGGTGCGCGGCAGATCCGCGGCCTCGCAGCCGCCGAGGTCCTCGAGCGCCGCGGCGACGGCGCCGTCGAGCTCCGTGAGCGCCTGCTCGCGCGAGGGGTCGTCGTGGTCGGGGACCGACGGAGCGATCAGCTCGACCACGTCCCCGTCCTGGAGCGCGCCGGCGACGGCGGTGGGGTCGTCGGTCTCGGTCACCACGCCGGGCAGTCTGCTCCCACTGGTCCGTCGGCGGGGTGGGGATGCCGCTGGTGCGCGGCGCCTCCTCGGCGAGGCCCCGGTAGCCGGTGTGCGCTGTCTCGATCCCCTGCCGCTTCGTGGAGACGACGGTGGTGGAGGTGGTGTTCATGGCGCCCACGCCGGAGCGGTCCGCGAGGCACTGCAGCGTCGGCGTGCTCTCTGCGTCGATGTCCTCCCAGGTCAGGCCCGCGGTCGCGATCACCAGGCGCACGGGTGCGTCGGCCTCCGCGCCCCCGTCGGCCCGTGCGGAGGCGCCCGGCAGCAGCGCGAGCGCGGCGAGGAGCGCGAGCGGCGTCACCCGGAGGGCGCGGGCGACGGGCAGGGAGGCGGAGCGGGCGGGGAGGCGGGCACGCCCCGATGCTACGGGGCGCTCCTCGACACCGACCGCGACGTGCACGAGGCCTCCACGTCCTCCGCCTATCGTGTCCTCATGCCCTCACCCCAGCCCCCGTACGAGCAGGTCCGTCGCGAGATCGTCGAACAGGTGCGCGGCGGCGAGCTCAGGCCCGGCGACCGGCTCCCCGCGATCCGGGCGCATGCCGCGGACCTCGGCCTCGCCGCCGGCACCGTCGCCCGCGCCTACAAGATGCTCGAGGAGGCTCAGATCATCGTCACCCGCCGCGGCGCGGGCACGACGATCGCTCCCGGCGCAGTGGAGAACGCCCGCCGGGAGGCCGAGACCGCCGAGCGCGAGGACGGCGGCCCCGTCGACGCGGCGCCGCTGACCCTGTTCGCCGGCCCCGTCGCCGAGGCCCGCACCCGCGGCGCCCGCGACGTCGAGATCCTCGCGACCGTGCGGGCGGTGCTCGCGGGGGAGAGCGCGGGCGGGCAGTGAGGCGGTCCAGGAGCCGGTCGTCGAGCCGCGTGGCGTGAGGATCCGCCTCGAGCGCCTGGGCCCGGGGCATGCCGAGGAGATCCTCACCGGTCAGGACGAGGCGCTGGCCAGGGAGATCATCGGCCGTCCCTGGGACCGGGAGCGCCTCGCGGAGTTCCTCGCCCGCGCGCGCGCTGGCACGAGGACGGCCCGGTGGTCGAGTTCGCCGCGCTCGAGGAGGGCAGCGGCCGGTCGCTCGGCGGGGGAGGGCTGAACCGGCTCGCGCCAGGACTCGGACCGGGCCAGGTGGCGCTGACCTACTGGCTCCTCCCAGAGGCTAGGGGGCGTGGCCTCGGCGTGCCGCTCGCGACGGCATTGGTCGAGCGGGCGCGCGACCTGCCGCCGGACCGAGGCACGACCCTGCGCGAGGCCCTGCTCCTGATCGCCCCGGACAACACCGCCTCGCAGAGCGTCGCCCGCACTCTCGGCGCCCGGCCGACGGGCGAGCTCGTCCCGCACCCCGCGGGCGGCACCTGTCGGGCGCGGCGCTGGGTGCTGGATCTGTGGGAGAGCTGACCTCGGTCAGCGCTTCGACCTCTCCTCCACATCCCGCACGCTTCCACATCTCCCGTCGGCCTGTGGCGGTCGCACACGTCGAATGTCAGGGTGGGTCCGTAGGCTGATCACCAGCTGGAACGCCCACAACAGCGGCATCGACGACGAGTCCACGGGGAGGTGGGGGCGATGACCACGACGGACCACCGCTCCGTGGCGTCTCCCGCCTCTGCGCGGTCCCCGCGCGCTCGTCGGCCGGACCGTCGGCCTCCCGCGCTCCCGCCTCACGCGGCCCTGTGCCGCGCACCGCGACGGCCCCTCCCCGTGCCCGCGTGCGGGCACGGGCACGGCTCACCGAGGACTCCCTCCTGCGCCGCGGCGGCGTCGAGCCCGGCGCCGACGCTCGCACGATCGCCCGCCTGCTCGAGGAGGAGCGGGAGGACTCCCGGCGCCACGCGCGCCGGCTCGCCGACCTCGCCCCCTTCTGGATCGACCACGAGGACCCTGACCTCGATGACGACCGCGAGGAGCGCGACCTCGCCGTCGCGATCGCGACCCGCACCACCACCGCGATCGCCTCCTATCGGATCGCGGACGCGCACACTGCCGTCACCGAGATGCCCGCGACCTTCGCACGACTCGCCGCCGGGGACATGCCCGTCGAATGGCACACGCGCATGCTGAAGGCGGTCCGCGACCTCACCGCCGTCCAGCGCGCCCAGGTCGACGAGATCGTCGCCTCATGGGATCTTGCCTCTGTGCCTGCGGACCGCTTCCGTGACGAGTCGCGCGCCAGCCGCGCTCCTGGTTCGATCGCGAGATGAGCGCCCCGCGGCCCGAGTCGCTGCGGGACGTGTCCCTCGAGAACTCCCTGCACGACGATGGCACCGCCTTCCTGCGCATCACCGGCCCGATCCCCGAGATCCTCGATCTCGCCCGGCGCCTGGACCGCTCCGCGAAGACCGTGCAGGCGCGTCAGCGCCGCGCCCTCGAGGAGGGCGAGCCGATCCCCTTCGACCTCGACGGGGACGTGGCCCGTGGCGGGAAGGCCATGAGCCAGGCGGCGCGCGCTACGCGATCCTCCTGCGCACCGAGCTCGACACCGGCGGGGTCGAGGTCCCCGCGCCGCGGCACCGCGTGAACGTCGTCGTCCCCGTGCTCACCCTGATGGGCCTCAGCGACACCCCGGCCCTGTACGACGGGATCCACCCGCTGCCTGGGCAGATGGCCCGCGACCTCGCCGCCGCCGAGCCCGTCTGGCACCGCGTCCTCGCCGACCCCGCGGACGGCGGATTCCTCCCGCGCCCGCCGAGCGCTACCGCCCCTCCGCCGACCAGGTGGAGCATCTGCGGCTCCTGCACCCGCGCGCGCCGCCCCCTGTCGCACGCACACCACCACCGACGACGCCGAGAACGACCACATCGAGGAGTTCGACCACGCCGATCCCGCCCGCGGCGGACCGACCAGCCTCCACAACCTCCACCGCCTCGACTGGAGGCACCACGATCTCAAGACCGCCGGGCGCATCGATCCACGGCGGGAGCCAGACGGAGCCACCACCTGGACGGTCGGCTCCCCGGCCCTGATCACCACCCGGGTCGCACCACGTGGTGACCTCGCCGCGCCCCATCACGCCAAGGCGCTCATGGAGTCGTGGGAGGAGTTCTGCTGGCACCGGGACCTCGACCAGATGCAGGCGATCGGCGAGATCGACCGGATCCTGCAGGAGTGGGGACCAGCGGACCTTCTGCACGACCCACCGCCCGACCCCGAGGACGAGAGAGGCGAGTACTGGGAGCAGGGTCCGCCGTTCTGAGACAGGGGGATGCCCTGCCCGTCTCCGCCCAGCGCGGCCACCATGACCGGGCTCCGCGCCGGGCATCGGCACCCGAGTACCCTTCCCCCATGCGGTACGGATTCCTCGGTCCCGAGACGACCTTCACCCACCAGGCACTCCTCCAGGCGCTCACGGAGATCCCCGAGGAGTTCCGGGCCACGGAGCCCGAGCTGGTGCCCTTCGCCTCGGTCGCCACCGCCACCACCGACCTGATCGCCGGCGACATCGACGCGCTCATGGCCCCGATCGAGAACTCCGTCGAGGGCGGCGTCTCCGGGACCCTCGACGTGCTCGCCGCGACCGACTCCATCACGATCGTCGCCGAACAGACCGTGCAGATCACCTTCGTGCTCGCCGCCCGCGAGCAGACCGCGCTCGAGCAGACTGACCACCGTCTCCTCCCACCCGCACGCCCAGGCGCAGGTGCAGGGCTGGGCGCGCAGCAACGTGCCCGGCGCGAACATCGCCGCCGCCTCCTCGACCGCCGCCGCGGCCCGCGACCTCGCGAGCATGAGCGAGGACGAAGCCTGGGGCCGTGCCGCGGTCTGCTCACCGCTGGCGGCGGAGCACTTCGGCCTCACCGTCCTCGCCGACGGGATCGAGGACCATGCCGGCGCGATCACCCGCTTCGTGCTCGTCACCCGCGAGGGCCGGATCCCCGCCCGCACCGGCTCCGACAAGACCACCGTCGTGATCCAGCCGCCGCACAACCGCTCCGGCGCCCTGCTCGAGGCGCTCGAGATCCTCGGCTCCAACGGCGTGAACATGTCCCGGATCGAGTCCCGGCCCGTCGGAGACTTCCTGGGCCGGTACTCCTTCTCCCTCGACCTCGAGGGACACATCGAGGACCGGCGGGTCTCCGCGGCGCCGCGCTCCCTGCACCGGCTCTGCCCGGTGGTGCACTACCTCGGCTCCTACCCGCGGGTCGACGGCGAGCGACCCGAGGTGCGCGAGGACTTCGCCGACGGCGCCTATGACGAGGCGCACGACTGGCTCGCGCGCCTCACCGGCATGATCACCCCCGCCGACCCGACCACGGAGATCTGAGATGGCCCCGAAGGCACCCGTCACCGTCACCGGCACCGCTCAGATGCGCGCGATCGAGGAGCGGCTGATCCTGCCGGCGCCCGAGGAGGCGAGCGCGCAGCTGCCCTCCCGCGGGCAGGTGGCTGTGCATGCCGTGCTCGGCGGTCAGGAGCGTGACACCGTCGTCGAGCCCGACGGGCGCAAGGGGCACTGGCTCGACCTCGATGCCGAGCTCATCGATGCTCTCGAGGCGAGCGAGGGCGCGCACCGTCGAGTTCACCCTCACCACCACGAAGGACTGGCCCGAGCCGGAGGTCCCCGCGGACCTCGCCGCCGCGCTCGAGGACGCCGACGACCTCGCCGAGACCTGGCCGTCGCTCACGCCGATGGCGCGCTGGGAGTGGGTGCGCTGGGTCGGCTCGACCCGCAGCGAGAGCACCCGCGCGAAGAGGGTCGACGTCTCCATCGACAAGCCGCGGAACGGCTCGCGCCGCCCCTGCCGCTTCGACCTCTCCTCCTGCACCGACCCGGAGCTCGCCCGCGGCGGCAAGCCGCGGGAGTGAGGGGCGCGCTCCCTGGCACCCCTTTCGACCCCGCTATCCACATCGAGCTGGACGTCACCCGGCTGGATTTCCGGGGGAGGTAGTGTTCTCGCTGAGGGGGAAGAATGAACACTTTCATGGGAATGGAAACTGCGGGGGTTGAAGCCCTCGCGCGACGTTACGTCGCGGCGGCAGGGGAGCTGGATCTTCTTCAGCGGCGCCTGGCGAATGTCGGTGCAGAGGTGACCTGGGTCGGTGAGGACCGGGTCGGATTCGACCAGGTTCTGTCTGGAACTGTTCTGGGCCTCTTGAAGACCGGGGCGCAAGATCTGGCAACACATGGCGGACAGCTGTCGGTCCACGTCGCGGAGCAGGAATTGGCCAGCGCAGCGATGGATCCCACACTCGAGCATTCGGCGTCCGGATTGGACTTCATCGCGGCCTTGGGCACATTCGCCCCGCCGAGACACACCGTCCCGGGACCGGGGAACCGCTCTGGCCCGCCCGGGGGCGTTGGCATGGGTGCTCAGAACTACCTGACGGGCGGGGTGACCTCGGACGGGCTAGAACCGCGGCAGGTCTCCGAGGAAGAACGCCGCCTTGAGCTTCTGCGGGATGGCACGGGTGACTATTCGCTGACGGAGACTGATGTCGAGTACGTCCTCGAGAACTATCAGGTCTCGGAGGAGGAACTCGTCGAGTGGTCGGTGAAGGAGCCATGGCGAACCCTTGCTGAACTGGCGGGTCTCAGGAGCGAGACCGTGGAGATTCCGGCTTCGGAGGCCGAACTTCTCGACGGTCTGGGACCCTCGGGCATGCTCGAATTCAACGCCAACAAGGATCTTGCGGAGAGCGAGTCGATGGACAGGTTCCCCTCCGGCGACACGGTGGACAACCACCAGGATGCCTTTCGACACGCGTACATCAATGCGCTCACAGCCAACGATCTGGGCGATTCGTGGGCCACGGACTACTGGACTGCGCATGAGAGGATCCCCGGGAACCTCCCTGCGGTCGAAGCCATGGACCTGTACAACAATCAGGTCGGCCGACGAATTGCTGGTGAGAACCCCGGCGCGACCGATGCAGAGCTGGCGGATCTCGTAGAAGAGGCGATCCACAACGGGGAGATGGTCGTCATCAACTCCGACGGCGAGCTAGTGCCCTCCAATTCGATTGGAATGGACGAGACGGGGCATCCGGTGCCAGGAGAGTCAGCCGAAGGTCGGAATCCGGCGGAGCAGACATATGGGTGAATCAAGTGAATTGTCTGCGCCATTCGGGATGCGTCGACCCACGTCGCGCCGCGCCCTCGGGATCTCCGCGGCGGCGGCTGGGCTCGGCCTCGTCCTCGGCGGCCGCGGGCTCCTGCCTGGGCGCCGACGGGAGATCGAGGTGGCCGCGAGCAGCGGTCTCACCGATGCCGTCATCGCGGTCGGCGAGGACCACGAGCCGCGCGACGTCGCCACGGCCATCGGCGACGAGTTCGACTGGGACCGCTTCACCGTCTACACGATCGGCACGCCCGCGACGACGATCAACGAGGAGTCGGGGGTGGTCGTCGAGACCGGCGAGCGCTACTCCACGCAGGAGGTCCTGTACGTCTTCCACCAGGACGGCGAGGCGGTGCGCGGAGTGCCCCTGCCCTTCGAGAACCTGGCGCACGGAGCGGGGACCTGGTGGGGCCCGCGCACGCGCTCGTCTGGGACGAGGAGCGGGGAACCCGGCTCGAGGATCCCGACGCCTGAACCGCCGGCTCCCGCGGCCCGTCGGCCTCGCTCAGTGCTTCGAGGGCTCCGTGCTCTCCGGGACGCGCGACCCGCAAGACGCCGGGATCGACGGTCGCGATCAGGTGCGTCGCCTCGATGTCGGTGTCCCCGTCGAGCTGGACGGGCCGCGCCTTCGCCGTGGTCACGCGGATGCCGGTGGTCAGGTAGCGCTCCATCGTGGAGAGCTTCGGTCCCACCTTCGGCACGAGCTTCGGGTTGATCACCTGGGTGGCGACCTGGCTGAAGCCCGCCGCGCCGCGCCAGCCGGCGACGACCACCTCGAGGCGGCCGTTGTCGATCGTCGCATCCGGCATCAGCACGAAGCCGCCGGGGAGCTTGCCGACGTTGCCCAGCGAGACGGTGCGGGCCTTGTGGGCGTGGCGGGTGCGGTCGGGGCGACTCGACGACGACGTCGACCGAGCGGCCGAGGATCGTGCGGACCCCGCCGAAGACGTACGCGACCCAGCCGATGCGCTTCTTCATCCGCGGGTCGGTGTAGCCGATCATCTCGGCGTCGGCGCCGAAGCCCGCGATGACCAGGAAGATCTGCTTCGGCGCGGACTGCGCGGTCGCGGGGGAGTCCCCATAGCGCGACCAGCCGACGTCGACCTGGTGGTCCTTGCCGGTCAGCGCCGCGACCATCGCCGCGGCCGGGTCCTCCAGGGGGATGTCGACGTTGCGGGCCAGGAGGTTGCCGGTGCCGGAGGGGATGATGCCCATGCGGGTGTCGGTGCCGGCGAGGACGGAGGCGACCATGCGCACGGTCCCGTCTCCGCCCGCGGCCATGACCAGGTCCGCGCCGTCGGCGACTGCCTGCTCGGTCTGTCCGCGACCGGGGTCGTCGATCGTGGTCTCGTAGTACTCGACCTCCGCGCCCTCGACCCGCTCGACGACCTCGGAGATCCGTCGGCGGAAGTCGTCGGTGCCCTCGAACTTCGAGGGGTTCAGCACCACGGCGATGCGGCGGAGGCGCCCCGGGGCGTGCGCGTCCTCGCCGTCGTCGGACGGCTCCTCGGGCGCGCTGGTCCGCGAGGCCGCCGCGGCCTGGAGGGCGGAGAGCTCGCGACGGTGGCGACCGAGGCGTCGCAGCACCACGACCAGCAGGACGACGGCGATGATCGTGGTGACCACCGAGGCGATGCTCAGCAGAAGCAGGGTCAGATCCATGTGCCCACAGTAGCGGCGCGGCCCCGCCGCGATAGGCCCGCGCACGCAGGTACCCTGGAGCAATGATCGATCTGCGGCTCCTGCGAGACAATCCCGACGTCGTCCGAGCGGCCCAGCGGGCCCGGAGGCGCGACGCCTCCACCGTCGATGCGGTGCTCGAGGCCGACTCCCGCTGGCGCGAGGCCACCTCCGCCTTCGAGTCCGCGCGCGCCGAGCAGAAGGCCTTCGGCAAGAAGGTCTCCCAGGCCACGGGCGAGGAGAAGCAGGCACTGCTGGCCGAGGTCAAGCGCTCGCCGCCGACGTGAAGCGGCTCGAGGCCGAGTCCGGCGAGGCGCTCGCCGTCCGCGATGCGGCCCTGCGCGAGATCCCGAACCTCGCCGAGGGCGCT
This sequence comes from Brachybacterium sp. GPGPB12, assembly GCF_038396325.1. NCBI lineage: Bacteria > Bacillati > Actinomycetota > Actinomycetes > Micrococcales > Dermabacteraceae > Brachybacterium > Brachybacterium sp. GPGPB12. The sequence continues at coordinate 3,119,180 of NZ_CP149573.1, forward strand.
CCCGAGGGCCTTGAGGAGGACTTCGTCGTCCGCGAGACCGTCGGCGAGATCCCGAGCTTCGACGTCGAGATCAAGGACCACCTCGAGATCGCCGAGGGCCTGAAGGCGATCGACATGGCCCGCGGCGCGAAAGTCTCCGGCGCCCGCTTCTACTTCCTGCGGGGCGTCGGCGCGCGGCTCGAGCTCGCGATCCTGAACTCCGCGATCGACCAGGCCACCAAGGCCGGGTTCACCCCGATGATCACCCCCACCCTGGTGCTCGCCGGAGTCGATGGAGGGCACCGGCTTCCTCGGCGAGCACGCCGACGAGGTCTACCACCTCGACAAGGGCGACGACCTCTACCTCGTCGGCACCTCCGAGGTGGCGCTGGCGAGCTACCACAAGGACGAGATCCTCGACCTCTCCGGCGGCCCGATCCGCTACGCCGGCTGGAGCGCCTGCTATCGCCGCGAGGCCGGCGGCTACGGCAAGGACACCCGCGGCATCATCCGCGTGCACCAGTTCCACAAGGTCGAGATGTTCTCCTACTGCCGCATCGAGGACTCCTACGAGGAGCACGAGCGGTCGCTGGACTGGGAGCGGGAGATGATGGCGCGGATCGACGTGCCCTACCGCATCATCGACACCGCCGCCGGCGACCTCGGCACCTCCGCCGCCCGCAAGTACGACTGCGAGGCGTGGATGCCCAGCCAGAACACCTACCGCGAGCTGACCTCCACCTCGAACACCACCCAGTTCCAGGCCCGTCGGCTGAACATCCGCGAGCGCACCGAGGACGGACTGCGCCCCGTCGCCACCCTCAACGGCACGCTCGGCACGACCCGCTTCATCGCCGCGATCCTCGAGAACCACCAGCAGGCCGACGGCTCCGTCGTCGTGCCGGAGGGTCTGCGGCCGTATCTCGGCGGGCGCGAGGTCTTCGAGGTCGTGGGCGGCGCGCCTGAGATGCCCTTCCCCCGACCCCTGAAGCGACTGCGCGAGGCTCTTCGTCACCGACGGTTCACCCGTTCGTCGGCGGCCGATGGCACACTGCCGCGCATGGGCGCCTCCCTCACGACCACCGACCACACCGCCGCGCGGGAGCGTCTGGCCGAGCACCTCGACCGGCTCGACGGGAAGGCGTCGCTGATCGGCCTCGACGTCGACGGCACCCTCGTCGACCACGACGGGCGGATGACCCCGGAGATGCGGGACGCGGCGCGCGGCGCCGCGAGCACGCACACCGTCGTCATCGCCACCGGCCGCTCCCTCGGCGCGACCCTGCCGATCGTCGAGGCCGCCGGGATCACGCGCGGCTACGCGGTCTGCTCCAACGGCGCGGTCACCGTCGAGATGGACCCGGAGGCCGAGGGCGGGCACCGCATCGTCGACACCCGCTCCTTCCAGCCCGGCCACGCCCTGCGCACCCTGCGCGAGGTCGCCCCCGACGCGCACTACGCGGTCGAGACGGCCGACGGCGGCTTCCACTCGACCACCGGCTTCCAGGACGCGAGCTTCGGCGTCGAGGCGACCGAGACCGCGCTCGACGACCTGATGGAGCTGGAGGCGGTGCGCGTGGTCGTCCACGTCCCCGACCTCTCCCCGCAGGAGTTCTCGAAGGTCATCGCCGAGTCCGGGGTGCACGGCGTCGAGTACTCGATCGGGTGGACCGCCTGGCTGGACATGGCCGCGCCCGGCATCTCCAAGGCCAGCGCCCTCGAGGTGATCCGCGACCGGCTCGGCATCGAGCGGCGGGCGACCGTCGCCGTCGGCGACGGCTTCAACGACACCGAGATGCTCACCTGGGCCGAGGTCGGGGTCGCGATGGGGCAGGCGCCGCAGGGTGTCAAGGATGTCGCGGACGTCGTCACCGAGTCGATCTACGAGGACGGCACCGTGCTAGTGCTGGAGGGCGTGCTCGGCTGACTCCTCCTGACATCACCTCGTCATGAGCCACGCCAGCAGGTAGCCGCGGGTGTTCCCGTCGTCCAGGTGCTCGTCGGCCAGGTCCCGCGCCGCCTCGAGCGCCGCGTACCGCTCCTCGTCCCCGCCGAGCGAGGAGTACATGAGCGACCAGTCCCCGTACTGCTGATCGAACCCGCCCGATGCCGTGCCCTCGGCGACGTTCCGCCGCACCCGCTCCGGGTCGTCGGCCAGGTGGTCCGAGCTCGGCGACAGGGGCGACACCAGGATCGCGAGCGCCGCCGCGGGCTCCGCGGAGAACCACGTGGCATAGTCGCGCTTGCCGCCGAACTGCAACGGCAGCACCTGATGCGCGAAGCCGTCGTAGACCGGGTCCGCGGCGTCGAAGTCGGTCCAGTAGGTGCGCGCCGCGAGGGCCTCATGGGCCAGCGACCAGGCCGCCAGCTCCTCGAGCTCGGCGTTCCCGCGCGCCCGCGCCCACAGCTGCAGACCCGCCCAGGCGGTGGTCGCCTCCGAGCTGGACTCCTGGTTGTTGCCGTCGGCGAAGGGGGAGGTGCCCGACGCCCACGAATGCGAGGCGTAGGCGTCGAACACCCGCCGCACCGGCAAAGATGTCCGTCGCCGCGTCGCTCGCGATGTCGGCGGCGAGGGCGTCGATCACCGGTGCGATCTCCTCCGCGAGCTCCGGATCGTCCGCGGCGAGCGTGCCCGCGGCATACAGGAAGTAGCCGTAGTGGAAGTGGTGGTCGTTGAACTCCTCCGAGCCGAACGACGGGGTCAGGCCCACGACTCCCCGGTTCGTGGCGTCGTACGCGAAGCAGAAGGCGTCGCGCTCCGCCGCCGCACCCACCTCCGTCCAGCGGCGCGGCTGGGTGAGGACCCGCTCGCGGAGGACGGCGGCGGGCCCCTCGGCCCCGACCTGCTCCGCGATCGCGAGGAGCGCGCGTCGCGGTGCAGGGCCTTCCCGCCGAAGTAGGTGTCGGCCGGGTAGTCGAGCAGGGCGGGGACGTCGAGCGCGACCTGTGCGGCGAGCTCCTCGCGCCGCGCATCGTCCAGGCCAGAGAGATCCAGTGCCGCACGGGCCTCGCGTCGCGGCGCGGACCAGGTGAGCTCGGTCGCCTCGCGAAGCACGAGGGTGCCGTAGACGCTCGAATACGTTCCGAGCACGTCGCCGGCCGACGGGTCCGCGCCGTGGTGCGGCATCGCGGCGATGGCCGTCGGCCCGTTCCCGGCGGTGGTGTAGGTGAGGGTCGTCGTGGCCGCGTCCTCGGTGAGGGAGCGGGTGAGCGCGGTGCTCTCCACCGGCACGGCGAGGAGGGCGAGGTGTGCGGGGTCGGCGCCCTCCGGGAGGGCGAGGAAGGTTGCCGTGCCGCCGGAGGCGACGTGGCACCGAGTGCCGTCGAGCGTCCCGTCCTCGAGGGTGAGGGCGTAGGTGTGGGGGCCGACGGCGAGGGTGGGCGGGTCCTCGCCCACGAAGGGCGCCGAGAGGGTGAGCTCCAGGTCCGCGTTCGCGCGCAGGGCGACGCAGGGCCAGCCCTCGGCGATCGTGACGGTCGCGAGAGCGGCGCCCGACCCGTCGCGCAGGGTCATGGCCACCGAGGCCTCGTCGTAGGCCGTGACCAGGGCGGACTCCGCCCCGTCGACCGCGACCCCGAGCTCCGGGGCATTGCCGCCCATGAGCGTCCGCTCCGAGGTGACCACGGCGGGCAGGCCGAGGGTGAACCCGCCGTCCACGAGCGCGAAGGACAGCGGCGGCGGGTGCACCGGCTGGGGCTCCTCGCCGAAGACGAGGCCGGAGAACCAGCGGTTCGTCGGCGGGACCAGACCCTCGCCGAGGCGCACAGCATGCAGGTCCGCGGGCTCGGGGAGCGGGGGCGGCGCGGTCATCGACGCGTCGACCTCCTCAGTGGTGAAGGCGGGGCTGTCCGGCGCGGAGGCCGCGTCGCGGTCCGTGCATCCTGTCATCCCCGCAGCGAGCATCCCGAGCGGCAGACCGGCCAGCGGCGTGCGGCGCGCGGGCCTCATCGCAGACCCACGCGCGCAGGAAGTCCATCAGCGCATCGGTCGGGCCGGCGAGGACGCCGTCGTCGGTGAGCTCGACCCGCACCGACACCGGCGCGCCGTCGGTCGCGATGAGGTCCAGGTCCTCGCCCTCGAGCTCCTCGCTCGTGATCAGCGCCCGGCTGACCGCCTTTCCGTTCTCGGTGACGACCGAGGCGGAGACGACGTCGCCGATCACGGTGCGGTCGTCCGGCAGGAGGATCTCGGCGCGCGCGCCCTCCTCGAGCCGTCCGTAGTCCCGGGAGGTGAGCAGGAACTGCGCCTCCACCGCGCGGGGGCTGGAGCGCACGATCGTCGCCACCGGCGCCCCGGCGCCCAGGTAGTTGCCGGGGGTCGCGGAGAGCTCGGTGACCCGGCCGTCGGCGGTGGCGCGGTAGACGATCACCCCGGTCACCGGGTCGATGTCCATCGCGTCGTTCGAACTGGCGGCCAGGCCGTGCACCGCGTCCTGCTGCGGCTCGACGCTGGTCATCGTGAACAGCACGTCCCCGGCGGAGACCTCGTCCCCGAGGGCCACGGCCATGTCGATCACGACCCCGGGGGCCACCGCCGCGATCGCGTAGCGGGGCTGGACGATCGCGGCGCTCACGGAGGCGCTCTGGCGCTGGCGCTGGTTGAACACGAGGCTCAGCCCCGCGGCGAGGGCGAGGACGAGCAGGACGGAGGTCAGCAGGCGGAGGCGGGCGATCCAGGTCATGACGTGGTCCTCATCAGTCGGGTGCGGGAGTGGCGGGCCGCGACGGCGTCCGCCGGGGTGGACAGCGGGATCGGGGCGGCGAGCGCCGCGGAGGTCGCGAGCGCCTTCGCGCGGTCGGCATGGGCGGCGAGGGAGCCGGTGCGGGCCGCGCGGATCTCGCCGAGCGCGACGACCACGAGGATCAGCGAGCACCGCGGAGTTCACCGCGCACCAGAGCGTCGCGATCGAGGGCCGGCCAAGCATCGTGTCGCGCCAGATCCCGACCGCGGTGGTGCACAGCAGGAACATGAGCATGCACACCTGCGGTCCCATCACCGTGAAGGGGGAGACCTGCTTCTGCGCGCCCGTCACCGACCACGCCTGGTCACGGCCGGTCACAGCGTTCACCAGCGCCTTCGTGTAGATCGGGAAGGAGCACGCGGCGAGGGTCAGCACCTCCCAGCGGAAGGAGCCGAGCGTGAAGAAGGCCAGCACGATCTGCGCGACGTAGAAGCCGCCGTAGAACACCACCCAGGTGCCCCAGCCCACGTCCATCGACACCGGGCGCAGGTCGAAGAACACCTCGAGCGCCGGGACCATCAGCGGCACACCCGGCACGATGCCGGTGAGGTAGTGGGTGGCGGTGATGAAGTACATCAGCCGCTGGTCCAGGCTCAGGCGCCGCCGCGGGCTCAGCGGATTGGCCTGCAGCAGGATCTCGAACCCGCCGGTCGCCCAGCGCAGCTGCTGCTTCGAGTACGCGACGATCGTATCCGGCGCGTCACCGATCGCGAGGGTCGTGGGCAGGAAGATCGAGCGCCAGCCGCGCTCGTGGAGCGTCAGGGAGGTCCATACGTCCTCGGACTTCGAGTCCGTGACCATCCCGCCGATGTCGTCGATCGCCCGCCGACGGAAGATCACGTTGGTCCCTACGCAGAACGCGGCGTTGAAGTGGTTCCGGCCCGGCTGGATGAACCGGTAGAACATCGCCTGCATGTACCCCGCGCCGCGGGAGATGACGTTGTGGAGGTTGCCGTAGGTCTGCGGGGTCTGCACGAAGGCGACCGTCTCGTTGGTGAAGAAGGGCGGCGTCTCCTCGAGCAGGCCCGGCAGGGGCACGAAGTCCGCATCGAGGATCACGAAGAACTCGCTCTTGGCGAGGGTGAGGGCGTGGTTGACGTTCCCTGCCTTCGCGCCGCCGCTGCTGAGGCGGCGCACGTACCAGCGACCGATCTGCGCCGCGAGTGCCCGCACCTCGTCGCTGCGCCCGTCGTCGAGGATCCACACCTCGTGGCGGCCGCGGATCGCCATCGCGGCGGTCGCGGTGCGGCGGATGACCTCGAGCGGTTCGCCGTACACGGTGATCAGCACGTCCACGTCGACCCGCCGCCCATCCAGCCGCAGGGGCCAGCGGGAGGGGTCCCCGCGCTGGGGGAGGGAGGACAGCTGCGAGAGCGAGTACAGCTCGTCCCGTGCCCGCCAGTACTCGTGGTCGCGCACGTCCCGGGTGCCGGCGAGCACGGTCCACATGGCGCACAGCGCATGGAGCACGAGGATCGCCTCGGACACGATGACCAGCGACCAGGGGATCAGGTCGCCGCGGTGCGAGGGCTGGAGGAGGAACACCCCGTAGGCGAGGCATCCGGCCGTCGCCAGCGGCGTCAGCACGATCATCACGGGGGAGAACCGGTCGGTGGCCGCGGCGCGGCGGCTCACCGGGGTGAAGCGGTCGACGGAGGCGAGATCGTGGGCGGAACGGGGCATGGAAGCTCCTCGGCCGGCGGGCGATCGGGCCTTGCGAGGCCGCGATGCCCGATCCGGACCGAGGTCCGTCCCGCATGATGGGTGGGTGCGGCCAAACTAGGAGAACGGGGCGAATCGGACAAGTCCGATTCGCCCCGTTCACCGTTCCGTGACCTTTCCCTGGATCACGCCTTCCGGCGGCGTCCCCGGCGGTGGTCGCCAGACGGGGGAGCGACCTCGAGGATCACCTTGCCGATGTGGCCGCCCTCGCGCAGGATCGTGTGGGCGTCGGCCGCCTGCTCGAGCGGCGCCGCGCATGGATCGGGACCTGGATCGTGCCCGAGGCGAGCTGCGGCGAGACCAGGTAGCGGGTCGCCTCGAGGATCGAGGCCTTGTTCTCCACCGGGCGGGAGCGCAGGGTCGAGCCGATCACGCGGCGGCTCGCCCGCCAGCCGGGATAGCGTCAGGGGATCACCGACCGCGACGGCGCCGGAACTCCTGCTTCCACGCGGCTTCGACGCGACGGTTCCGCTCGCGCAGAGGGCGGTCCCAGCGGGGGTAGAAAAGGTCGGGGAGCGGGATGAAGTACATCATCGCCCACAGGAAGAGGACGAAGGACAGTGCGGCCAGCGGCAGTGTGACGAGGCCGAGGTAGATCCCTACCACCGGCGCGACGAAGGCAGCGAAGCACAGGCACATGACGCCGAACATCGGTGCGCCGAGCACCGCCCAGCGCTCGTCGCGCAGGCGTTCGCCGAACTCGCTGCCCATCCAGGCGCGAGCTCGCTCGGAGCGGCCGCGCCGGGCCCAGGCCGTGTAGGCGAGGCAGAAGACGCCGACGAGCGTGAGGCCTGCGGCGACGAGGAGTCGGGTCGTGAGCTGATCGCTCATGCGCTCCGGCGGCGGCGCCCGCGCCGGTGCCCGTCGGCCGACTCCTCGACCTCCAGGATCACCTTGCCCAGGTGGCCGCCGGTGCGGAGGATCTCGTGGGCGCGAGCGGCCTCGGCCAGCGGGAACCGCTCGTGAATCGGGATCTGCGGCTCCCCGGAGGCCAGCGGCGGCCAGACCAGGTAGCGGGTCGCCTCGAGGATCGCGGCCTTGTTCTCCACCGGGCGGGAGCGCGGCGTCGAGCCGATCACGCGGGCGCGCTTGGCCATCAGTCGCCCGATCGGCGCTCGCCGCTCGCACCGCCGAGCGTCCCGATGATCACCAGGCGACCGCCCTCGTTGAGCATCGCGACGTTGTCGGCCAGCGCCGAGCCGCCGACGACGTCGAGGATCACGTCCGCGCCGCCCGCCTCGCGCACCGCGGCGGGCAGGTCGATGATCCGGCGGTTCCACGCCTGGTCGGCGCCGAGCTGGGCGACGATCGGCAGGGCGTCGTCGCTGCCGACGGTGGTGAGCACACGGGCGTCCATGCCCTTCACGAGCTGGATGGCGACCGTGCCGATGCCGCCCGTGCCGCCGTGGACCAGGACCGTCTCGCCCTCGCGCATCCCCGCCTCGAGCACCAGGTTCGACACGACCGTCGCGGCGGCCTCGACCACCCCGGCCGCGTCGATCAGGCCCATGCCCTCCGGGGCCGGCGAAGTCGCTCCTCGGGGACCGCGACGACCTCGGCGTAGCCGCCGCCGGCGAGCAGGGCGACGACCTCCTCGCCGGTGTCGCGGCGTCGGCCGGAGACCTCGAGGCCCGGCGACTCGGAGGCGCCGCGCGGGGGCGGGTACTGGCCCGCGGCCTGCGCCAGATCGGCGCGGTTCACGCCTGCGGCGACGACGTCGACCAGCACCTCGCCGGGGCCGGGCGTGGGCTCGGGCGCTGACTCGGCGAGCTCGAGCTCGCCCTCGCCGACGATGGTGATCGCGCGCATGGTCCTCTTCTCGGTCCTCGGGTTCTCCGTGTCCGGGCTCGCCGTCATCGTCCCACCTCGACGAGGGTACGGCCGCGGACCTGCCCGGCCAGCACCTGCTGTGCAGCGGGGATCGCGTCGGCGAGGCCGATGGTGGTCGTCATCGAGTCCAGCAGGGCCAGGTCGAGCTCGCTCGCCAGCGCCGCCCAGGCCCGCTCGCGCGGCGGCGGCGGGCACTCGACGGAGTTGATGCCGGCGAGGGTGACGCCGCGCAGGATGAACGGCGACACCGTCGTGGGCAGGTCCGGTCCCTGCGCGAGGCCGAAGGCGGCGACCGTGCCTCCCCATGCGGTCTGCGCGAGGACGTTCGCGAGGGTCGTCGAGCCGACCCCGTCGACCGCGGCGGCGAAGCGCTGCGACTGCAGGGGCCGTCCCGCCTCCTCCGACAGCTCGCGGCGGTCCACGACCTCGGCGGCGCCGAGGAGCGCAGGTACTCGCCGTGCTCCTCACCGCGGCCCGTCGAGGCGATCACGCGGTGGCCGCGACCGGCGAGCGGCGCGATCGCGATCGAGCCGGCGCCGCCGGAGGCGCCGGTGACCAGCACGTCCCCGTCGGCCGGGGTGAGGCCTGCATCCTCGAGTCGCAGCACGGCGAGCATCGCGGTGAAGCCGGCGGTGCCGATCGCGGCGGCGCGGCGCGCGGTGAGGGTCGCGGGGAGGTGGACGAGTGCATCGGGCCGCACGCGGGCACGGGTCGCGAAGCCTCCGTGGCGGGACTCGCCGATCCCGTCGCCGTTCAGCACCACGCCGTCGCCGGGGGAGAAGCGGGCATCGGCGGACTCCGTCACCGTGCCGACCAGGTCGATGCCCGGGATGAGCGGGTGGGCGCGGGCGATGCCCTTGCCGGCCAGGGCCATCGCGTCCTTGTAGTTCAGCGAGGAGAACTCCAGGTCGAGCGCCACCTCGCCGGTCAGCAGGGACTCGTCGGCGTCCTCCTGGAGGCGCGGTGCCGCGCCCTCGGAGTCGATCAGGATCGCGCGCATTCGAGGCTCCTCACGGTCGGGCATCACGGTCGGCACCAGCGTATGCCCCCCGACCCCGATCCTGACCTCGACCCGGACCTCGACACCGATCCCGCCCTCGACGTCGACACGACCCTTGACGGCCCGCCGGTCCCATGGTTCATTAGTGGGGTAATGAACCAATGAGCCGCAGTCGCGGCGCCGACCCCGGAGGTCCTCGTGCTCGACGAGTCGAAGCCCCTCTTCATCGCGGTGGCGGAGCAGATCGAGGACGGCGTCCTCGATGGCACCTACCCGGAGGAGACCCCCGCGCCCTCGACCAACGAGCTCGCCGCCTTTCTGCGCATCAACCCCGCCACCGCCGGCAAGGGCCTCAACCGCCTGGCCGACGCCGGCGTGCTCGTCAAGCGGCGCGGCGTGGGGATGTTCGTGGCCCCCGGCGCCACCGACCTGGTGCGGCGCCGTCGCCGCCAGGACTTCCGTCAGGCCTACATCGCCCCGCTGCTGCGCGAGGCGGACCACCTGGGGCTCACCGCCCAGGAGGTCATCACCATGCTCACCGAGGAGAACAACCGATGACCGTCGTCGAGACCCGAGACCTGACCAAGCACTTCCGCGACGTCGCCGCGATCGACCACGTCGACCTCGACCTCGACGAGGGGCGCATCCACGGCCTGCTCGGCCGCAACGGCGCCGGCAAGACCACCCTGATGAAGTCGCTCACCGGCCAGACCTTCGCCACCTCCGGGCAGATGCGCGTGTTCGGCGAGGGCCCCGTGGAGAACGCCGCGGTGCTCGCGCGGACCTGCTTCATCCAGGAGAGCCAGAAGTACCCCGACGGCTTCCGGCCTCGGGACGTCGCGCATCGCCGAAGGCCTCTACCCCGCCTGGAGCCAGGAGCTCGCCCGCGAGCTGATCGGCGAGTTCCGCCTCCCCGAGAAGCGCCCCATCTCCAAGCTCTCGCGCGGCCAGCTCTCGGCCGTCGGGATCATCCTGGGCCTCGCCTCGCGGGCCCCGCTGACCTTCTTCGACGAGCCGTACCTGGGACTCGACGCGGTCGCGCGGCGACTGTTCTTCGACCGGTCGCTGGCCGACTTCGCCGAGTATCCCCGCACCGTGATCCTGTCCACCCATCACATCGACGAGGTCTCCAACCTCCTCGAGCACGTGGTGCTCGCTGGACGGCGGCCGGGTCGTGATCGACGCCGAGGTCGAGGAGGCGCAGGCCGCGGCGATCGAGGTCTCCGGCCGAGCCGACGAGGTCCGCGGGTTCGTCGGGGACGCCGACCTCCTGCACTTCCAGGAGATCGGCGCGCTCGCCACCGCCACGGTCCACGCGGAGCAGGGGCGCGAGGAGCGAGCCCGGACCGCCGGGCCGCAGGTGGGGCCCGTGTCCCTGCAGAACTACATCGTCCACCGCACCAACACCGCCGCGGAGCACCCCGCGACGGTCTCCTGAGAGGAGCTCCCATGCGATATCGCAGCGTCATCGACATGCACGTCGTCAACCGCATGCAGGCATTCGGATGGCGACCCATCATGGGCGCCATCTCCCTCCTGCTGGTCCTCGCCATCGGCGCCATCATCGGCGACCAGGGGCCGGAGATCCGGGCCGGCATGTATGAGGGCATGACCTGGAACGGCGCGATCTTCGCCCTGCTCGGGCCCATGATCGGCTACGGCTTCACCTCGATGGGCCAGTACTTCCCGCTCGCACTCGGCCTCGGCCTGACCCGACGGGAGTTCGCGACCGGGGTGAGCCTCGTCTTCCTCGCCAACGCGGTCGTCTACTCCGTGGTCATCACGATCGGCAAGATCATCGAGGTCGCCACCGGCGGCTTCGGACTGCAGATCCGCTTCTTCGACGTCTTCTACACCGGCACCGGACCCGCCTGGCAGACCCTGATCCAGACCTTCCTGCTGATCCTCGGCGTGCTGTTCCTGGGGGCGGCGATCACCGCCGCCTACCTGCGTTTCGGTCAACCGTTCCTGTGGATCACCGGAGCGGTGCTCGCCGTGCTCGCGGTGGCGGCGCTGGCCGGGATCATCCTGCTCGACGGGTTCGGCGGCGGCCTGCTGGAAGTGCTCACGATGGGCTGGGGGCCGTGGATGGCCGTGATCGCCGTGATCGGCGCGGCCTCCGCCGGGGTCTGGCGCTGCTGGTGCGCCGCACCCAGACGCGCTGAGCGGGCGGGGCGCGGTTCGGCCGGACGGTAGACTTCCGCGGGTGCCTCCGAGCACCGGGAGGGTTGTCAGAGCGGCCGAATGAGATGGTCTTGAAAACCATTGTGCAGTGACCCTGTACCGCGGGTTCGAATCCCGCACCCTCCGCTGAACTGGGCCTGCGGCGTCCGTCGCCGGGGCCGTGTCCCGCGGGGGCGGGCGACGTCGTGGTGAAGGGGGAACGTGGCCGAGGTCAGGTATCGCGCGATGCGGGTCTGGTGGGTCCGGGCCGCGCTCGGCGTGGTCTTCGTGCCCGTCTCCCTCCTCGTGCTGGGCGGCGGCGTCCTGCTCGCTCACCGCCGAGTCCGTCGCCGGAGTGCTCGGGTTCCTGCTGTGCCTGTCCCTCGCGCTCTTCATCGGCCTGGTCTGGTTCGTGGGCACCAGGTTCCAGTTCCTCGTCGACGACGAGGGGATCACGATCGTCCACTACGTGCGCACCCATCGGATCCCGTGGGAGCAGGTCGCCGTGATCGAGCAGAGCGGCTCCTACTGGACCACGGGCGCCGCGGTCGTCGTCGCGCGCGAGCCCGCCGGACGGCGCATCACCGCGCTCGCGACCACGGATCGCATGATGCTGTACCGCGGGGAGAACCCATTCGACACCGTCCGAGCCGGGAATGCACCGCGCCGCCCCACCCTCGCCGCCATCGAGGCGCACCTCCGCTGGATCGCCGCGGCGAACGCGCGGATGCAGGGTCGGCAGGACCCGTGGGCCCTGCACTGACCTGCGCGCTCAGCGGTCCGTCGGCTCCACGCGGCGCTCGCCGGCGCGGACCGGGACCGGCAGGTGGTTGCCCTCCGGCGGGCGGGGGCAGGTCGCCGAGGTGCTGAAGGCCGAGGGGAAGTTCAGCGCCCGGTTCAGGTCCACCTCGATGCGGTCCCCGTCGATCCGCGCCTCCACCTGACGCCAGTCCGCGCTCTCCGCGCCGGAGGTCTCGTCGGTGAACACGAGGGTCGAGCGGCCGGTCACGACGAGCTCCACGTCCTGGCCGTCGATCGTGAAGCGCGCGACGCCGGGGGAGGGGATCTCCGAGGTGAGCCAGGGCAGGACCGAACCGACCGTGATCTCCGTCGGGCGCGGGACGAAGGTGCCGGTCAGCACCGCGTCCGGGTCGTGCTCGAAGGTCGGCACGCCCTCGAAGGCGGTGCGTCGCGGGGCCGACGGGTCCAGCAGGCGCGGCCCGATCCGGTCGCCGCGGCGGATCACGTCGATCTGCACGTCCTCGCCGAAGCGGGCCAGGCGCACGTCGGCGGCCGCGCCGACGGTGACGCGGGTGTGCTCACCATGGTGCTCGACGAGCGCCTCGGGGGCGTCCGCCAGCGGCTCGAGCGCCTCGCCCTCCCACTCCGCCTCGAGCACGTCGCCCTCGCGCTTCCAGGTGCCGGGCACGCCCTCGATCTCGCGCGCCCCGTCGGCCGGGTCGATCCAGTGCAGTCCCACCTGGGAGAGGATCCCGTGCGGCGCGGCGAGGCCGCGGTCGCGACGGTCGCGGAAGGCGATGAAGTCCTCGGGGGCGGATGCGGTCATGGGAGCCTCCTGCAGGTCTCGGACGGGACGCTCGCAGTCTGCTCCCTCTTGCCCCGCACGTCGAGGGCCCGTGTCATGCGCGGTCATCCGCCGAGGCCGTCGACCTCCGCACGCGCCCATGCGGCGACCTCCCGGGCCACGTCGCGGTCGAGCGCCGTGGGGGAGCGACGCAGGAAGGACGGCCGTCCGTGCGGCGCGCCGGGACCGTCGGGGCCGAGGTAGGAGCCGGGCGGGAGCGGGCGCGTCGCCGCGAGCGAGCACCGAGGCCGCGCCCTCCTGCGCCGTCATCGCCAGCGGACGGGACGTGGCGGTCACCAGGGCGTCCAGCCGGTCGGAGCCGGTCGCGTTCTGCAGGTTCGTCAGCACCCAGCCGGGGTGGACCAGCTGGAGGTCCACCGGGGAGCCCGACGCAGTCAGATGCTCGGCGAGGTCGAGCCCCCACAGCATCGTCACGAGCTTCGAGCGGCCGTAGGCGGCGCGCAGCGACCACCCGCCGCGGCGGAAGTGCGGATCGGTGAGGTCGATGCGTCCGAAGGTGTGGGCGTGGGAGGCCACCACCACGACCCGCTCCCGCACCGAGGGGAGCGGCAGATCCGTCAGCAGCAGCGGCGCGAGGGCGTTGACGCCGAGCATCCGCTCGAAGCCGTCGGCCGTCTCCTCTCGCCGGCGGGTGACCAGGCCCGCCACGTGGATCAGCAGGTCGATCCCGGTCCCGGCGGTCTCGCGGCCGATGGCCTCGGCGACCGCGCGGACGGAGGAGAGATCGTCGAGGTCCAGGTCGACCACGCGCACCGCCCCGGGTCGCCCCGTCTCCGCCGTGATGCGGGAGCGGACGATCTCGCCCTTGGCCCGGCGCGCACCGCGAGCACGAGATCGGCGCCCCAGAGCGCCAGCTGCAGCGCGGCCTCGCGGCCCAGCCCGTCGCTCGCGCCGGTCATGACGACGGTCCTGCCGCGCAGGTCCGGGGCGGGCAGATGCTCCCAGCCCAGCGGGGTGCCGGAGCGTGCAGATCGGGACCGGATCACGGGGGCTCCTGAGGGGTGCGGCGGCATCGCGTGCTGCGGCGGACGCTAGCGGTGCGCCGCGGAGGGGTCAACGCCGAGGCCGTCGGCGGTGGTCGGCCGTCGCATGAGAGGCGCCTCATCACCGTCTGGGGCGTCTCTCATCGGACCCGTGTTCTCTGTGGTCACCGAGAAGAGGACCCGGGCGACCGGGACGACGAAGGAGTGATCACGATGCGTGCGAAGACGACGATCTGGACCGTGGCGGCCGGCACCACCGCGGCCGTGCTGATCCCGGGCGTGGCCTATGCGATGGTCGGCGGCGGCGAGAGCGCCCCGCGCACCGTCGAGGACGCGGTCGTGCGCGCCGGCCGACGGCGCCGCGCAGGCCTCCATGGCCTCCGCTCCGCCGGCGTCGAGCCCGGTCGAGCCCGCCGCCGCGCGCCGCCGGCGACGGAGACGATGCAGAGCGCGGGGACCGCTGGTGGCGAGGTCAGCGCCGTGACGGCGGTGAGCGCGCCGACGGCGGTGAGTGCGGCCAGCGCGGCGTCGCCGGCGCCTGCTCCCGCGGAGGCCGCCGACGTGCAGTCGGCCCAGCCCGCCCCGTCCGCGCAGTCGGCCCCGTCGGCGCCCAGCGCCCAGAGCGCGCAGTCCGCGCCCTCTGCGCAGTCCGCGCCCACCCCGGCGTCGGCGCCGTCGGCTCCGAGCGCGCCCTCGGCCCAATCCGCCCCGTCGGCCCAGTCCGCACCGAGCCCGGCCTCCGTCCCGTCGGCCCCCAGCCCCGTGTCCGCGGATTCTCCGCAGTCTCCCGACTCCGCGAACTGAGCCGGCCCCTCCCACCACCGAGGACCTCCGGAGGTCCGCGGCGAGGTCGCGCCGCGTAGCATGTGCGCCAACCAGGAGCATCCGGCCGGATCGAGGAGATGACGACGATGGTGCAGTACACAGGTGTGGCAGTCAGCCCCGGACGGGTGATCGGCACCATCCGCACGATGGCCCCGCCGGTCGCCGAGCCCGCGGCGGATGCGACCCTGCTTGAGGGTGCCGATGCGCAGGCCGAGTCCGAGCGGATCCCCGCCGCGGCCGCCGCCGTGCAGGCCACTCTCGCCCGCCTCGCCGAGCGCGCGAACGGCGATGGGAAGAAGATCCTCGAGGCGACCGCGCAGATGGCCGCAGACCCCTCCCTCACGCAGACCGCCCAGGGGCTCGTCCTCTCCGGCGGAAAGACGCCCGAACGGGCGGTGTGGGAGGCCGGCGACCAGGTCGCCTCCATGCTCGAGAACCTCGGCGGGTACATGGCCGAGCGCGCCACCGACGTGCGCGACGTCCGCGCCCGCATCGTCGCCGAGCGCGCGGCGAGCAGGCCCCCGGCATCCCCGAGGTCGACGAGCCGTTCGTGCTCACCGCCATCGACCTCGCCCCCGCCGACACCGCCACCCTCGACCCCGCTCGGGTGCTCGCCCTGGTCACCTCCGACGGCGGCCCCCAGTCGCACACCGCGATCCTCGCCCGCCAGCTGGGCCTGCCCGCGATCGTCGCCGCGAAGGGGATCCACGAGTTCTCCGACGGCACCGAGGTGTTCATCGACGCCGGCTTCGGCACCATCACCGACGAGGTCACCGAGGAGCACCAGCGCCTCTCCCAGGCGTGGGCCGAGCTGCAGCGCAACCCCCTGACCTACGAGGGCGGGGGAGGGGTCCTCGCCGACGGGACCCGCGTGCAGGCCTGCTGGCCAACATCGGCGGCGCCAAGGACGCCGAGAAGGCGGCCGCCGCCCACGCCGACGGCGTGGGCCTGTTCCGCACCGAGTTCCTGTTCCTGGACCGCGAGGACGAGCCCGGCGTGGAGGAGCAGACCGCCGCCTACGCGGAGACGTTCGCGCACTTCCCGGGCAAGAAGGTCGTGGTGCGCACGATCGACGCGGGCGCCGACAAGCCCCTGCCCTTCCTCACCGACGCCGACGAGCCCAATCCCGCCCTCGGCGTGCGCGCCTATCGCACCTCCTGGGAGAAGCGCTCGGTGCTGACCAACCAGCTCGACGCGATCGCCGCCGCGGCGAAGAGCACCGAGGCGAAGCCCTGGGTGATGGCGCCGATGATCGCGACCGTCGACGAGACCGAGGACTTCGTGGGCCTGTGCCGCGAGCGCGGCCTCGAGCCGGCCGGGATCATGGTCGAGACCCCCTCGGCCGCGATCACCGCCGACCGCCACCTCGCCGAGTCCGACTTCGCCTCGATCGGCACCAACGACCTCACCCAGTACACGATGGCCGCCGACCGCCAGCTCGGCTCCCTCGCGCACCTGAACTCGCCCTGGCGACCCGCCGTGCTCGCGCTGGTGAAGGCCACCTGCGACGGCGCCCGCGCGGCCGGCGGCGACCCCGAGGCGTTCGGGGAGAGCGCGAACAAGCCCGTCGGCGTGTGCGGCGAGGCGGCGGGCGATCCCGGACTCGCGGTGGTGCTCGTCGGCCTCGGCGTGAACTCGCTGTCGATGACCCCGCGCTCCCTGCCCGCCGTCGCGAAGGTGCTCTCGACCGTCACCCTCGAGCAGGCCAAGGACCTCGCCGCGAAGGCGCTCGCGGCCCGCACCTCCGAGGACGCGGTGAGCCTGGTCCGCGCGAACCTGCCGATCCTGGGCGAGCTGGGGCTGTGAGAGGCTGACCGGTCCCGACGCGAGAAGGGCGCCCCACCAGCTGGTGGGGCGCCCTTCTGCATCGGGTGAGGCTCTCGCTCACTCCTCGGCGTCGAGGTCCTTCTCGAGCAGGTCCGCGAGAGCGTTGACCGACTCCTCGGCCCCCTCGCCCTCGGCGCGGAGGGTCACCTCGTCGCCGTGGCCGGCACCGAGGGTCATGAGCATCAGCATGCTCGAGGCCTGCACGGCGCCGCCGCCGGCCTTCTCGATGGTCACGGTGGCGAGGCGCTGCGCGGCGGCCTGGGCGAAGATGCCGGCGGGGCGGGCGTGGAGCCCGGAAGCGCTGGCGATCGTGACGGTGCGCTCTGCCATGGTGGATGCCTTTCGATCGAGTGGTCCCGCGGCCGTGGGTCGCGGGCGAGAAGTCGGGGACGGCTCGGGCGGGGTGCTCAGTCCGTGTGACGCGAATATACCGGGGACGCGATCCGCTCGCGCACCTCGGCGTACAGGGGGTGGGACGGCTGGAGCCCGGTGATCTCCGCGGTGGCGGCGTCCGGATCGGTACTGACGCGCGGGCCGGGCGGCTCGCTGCGGCCGGTCGGTGCCGTGCCCTCTCGTGGAACCGTGGGCCTGCTCCGTCGGGGTGCCCCGCAGTCCAGACCCGGACGGGGCCCCGGCGCGCCCTCGGACCCGACGTCGAGCGAGGTGAGCGGGGCTCATGCGTCGTCGGTCGCCCCGGCCGTCCCCGCCGCCCCGTCCGCAGTGCGGGTGGCGCGCCAGCGCCGGTAGGAGAGCACCGTCAGCACGATCACGACCAGCCAGGAGACCGCCACCACGCCGCCGTGCGGCGACGTCCGGGGAGGCGAGGAAGGCGCCGACCGCGATGAGGGAGACCTGGCCTGGCAAGCTGGCCAGCGCCGTCGCCAGCAGGAACTCACGGCTCGGGATCCCCAGGGCGCCGCCGCCGTAGTTCACCGGCCAGTAGGGGATCCCGGGCATCAGCCGCGCGGCGTGCATACCGCGTAGAACCCGCCGCCCTCGAGGCGCTCCTCGACGACTCCCCGGTGCGAGCCGAGCGCCCGCATCACCGTCTCGCGGCCCAGGGCACGGGCGAGCCAGTACGCGCCGAGGCGACCGGCTGTCACCCCGATCATCGACAGGAGCGTGCCGGGACCCAGGCCGAACAGCATCCCGCCGGCGACCGCCATGATCGTCACGGGGATCGGGGTCAGCGCCACCAGGGCGTAGAGGCCGATGAAGGCCAGCGGTGCCCAGGCGCCGAAGTCGTCGATGTCCGCCCGCGGCTCGTCCAGCGAGGGCAGGCGCACGTTCAGCGCGAGCCACACCATCGCCAGCGACGCTGCGACGAGCGCGACGTTGCGCGCGATGGAGCCCCAGGGCGTGCTGTCCCGCTCCGCCCCGGGGCTCGTGCGCTCGGAGGTGCTCAGAGGGCGCCCTGCGACTCCGTCCCCGCGGGGATCGGGGTCATGCGGGTGACGGTCGCGGGGCCCTCGATGAGGTCGGCGATGTCGGCGCGGAGGATCTTCACCTGGTCGCTGTCGCCGTGGACGTCGAGGTCCTCCGCCGTCGTCCACTTCTCGATCATCGTCACGGTGCCGTCCTCGGCGTCGTGGATCGCGTAGAGCTCGCGACCCTTCTCGGTGTGGACGGCCTCGATGCCGCGGCGCATGGCCTCGGCGAGCTCCTTCTGCTTCCCGGGCTTGGGCTGGAACACGGCGGTGACGACGACGGTCATGGGAACTCCTCGGGGGGCAGGAACACTGATCGTCCCCATGGTGCCGTGCTCGGCTGAACCGTTCCACCGCGTCCCACGCGGTCACTCAGCCGTGCTCATCGGCGGACGATGCCCGCGAGGCGCGGCCCTCGGGTGCCGACGTGGCGCTCTTACCGGTCACCGCGCGGCCTCACGCGGACTTCTTCGAAGCGCCTGATCTCTTGGAGGTACCGGACTTCTTGGTGCTGTTGGATTTCTTGTTGCTGGACTTCTTGGTGCCGGATTTATTCTTCGCCGGACTTCTTCGCGCCTCCGGATTTCTTAGTGCCGCCCGACTTCTTGGTGCCGCCGGATTTCTTGGTGGCGCGCGACGTCTCGTTGTCGCTCGCTCCTGTGTCGCCGCCGCGGCGCCTCCGCACGCCGCGCTCGAGGGCGTCCATGAGGCTGATGACCTTGCCGCCCTCTTCCGAGTCCTCCCCGGAGCTCTGTTTCCCGAAGGTCGCGTCGGTGTCGACCGTGTCGCCTTCCTCCAGCTTCGCCTCGAGCATCCGGCGCGGCTCCGCCTGGTACTCGTCGGTGAACTGCTCGGGATGGAAGTCGTCGCTGAACTGCTCGACCAGCGCGGCGGACATCTCCATCTCCTTCGCGGAGACCTTCGACCTCGAGGGCCCGAAGTCGACGTCCTTGAGATCGGTCGGCCAGCGCAGGGTCTGCAGGGCCAGCAGGTCCTCGTGCACCCGGAGCACGCCCAGGCGCGTCTTCGTCCGCGGCGTGAAGGTGACGATCGCGGTGCGCTCGGTCTCCTCGAGGGTCCTCCGCAGCAGAACGTAGGCCTTTGAGGAGCGGCCGACGGGCTCGAGGAAGTACGAGGTGCCCAGCAGGATCGGGTCCACCTGGTCCGAGGGCACGAACTGGACCACGTCGATCTCGTCGTTCTCCTCCGCCGGGAGGGCATCGAGCTCCTCGTCGGAGAGCACGACCGTCTTGTCGCCGTCCTCGTATGCCTTGTCGATGTGCTCGTAGTCGATCTCCCGCCCGCACACCTCGCAGCGCCGCTCGTAGCGGATCCGCCCGTGGTCGTCGTCGTGCACCTGGTGGAAGGAGATGTCGTGCGAACGTGTCGCCCCGTAGAGCTTCACCGGCACGTTCACGAGTCCGAAGGTGATCTCACCGCTCCATATCGCACGCATGCCCCATGACACCACGGGGCGCGGCGCGCCGCCAGGAACGATCGGTCGGCGCCGCGGCCCGGCGCGTGACGGATCCGGTGAGCGGGGGCACAGTGGGGACATGGCCACTCGAGAGCAGCAGGTGGAGATCGACGGGCGCCGGCTGAGGCTGTCGAACCTCGACAAGGTCCTCTACCCGGCCACGGGCACCACGAAGGGCGAGGTGATCGACTACTACCACCGCATCGCCCCGGTGATGGTCCCGCAGGCGACGCGTCGCCCGGCGACGCGCAAGCGCTGGGTGGACGGGGTGGGCACCGCCGAGTCGCCGGGCAAGGTGTTCTTCCGCAAGGACCTCGAGGACCACGCCCCGGACTGGATCCCCCGCGCCGACATCGAGCACAGCGACGGCGTCTCCACCTACCCGCTCGTGGACGAGGCGGCCGTCCTCGTCTGGCTCGCCCAGCTCGCCGCGCTCGAGGTCCACACGCCCCAGTGGCGCTTCGACGCGGACCTCGAGCCCGCACGTCCCGACCGGATGGTCCTGGACCTCGACCCCGGCGAGGGGACCGGGCTGGCGGAGTGCGCGCGTGTAGCGGCCTGGTGCCGTGAGATCCTCACCGACATGGGCCTCGAGAGCTTCCCGGTGACCTCCGGCTCCAAGGGCATCCACCTCTACGCGCCGCTGGACGGCGCGCGAGCTCCGAGGAGGTCGACCAGGTCGCCCACGAGCTCGCCCGAGCTCTCGAGACCGACCACCCCGAGGAGGTGATCAGCACCCAGTCCCGTTCGAAGCGCACCGGCAAGGTCCTCGTGGACTGGTCGCAGAACAACGGCAAGAAGACGACGGTCTGCCCCTACTCCCTGCGCGGACGCCTGCGGCCCACCGTCGCCGCCCCGCGCACTTGGGAGGAGATCGAGAACCCCGCGCTCGCACACCTCGAGATGGACGAGGTGCTCGAACGGGTCGAGGGAGGGATCGACCCCCTCGCGCCCCTCGGGCAGGACGAGGCGGGCGGCGCCGCGCCGGCCGGGCGAGCCCGAGACCGGCTCGAGGTGTACCGCTCGAAGCGCGACCCCGAGCGCACGCCCGAGCCCGTCCCCGCCCCCGACGTCGGCGCCGCCGCCGCGCAGGAGGCGCTCGAGGACGCGGAGCCGATGTTCGTCGTCCAGGAGCATCACGCCAGCCGTCTGCACTGGGACTTCCGCCTCCAGCACGAGGGCGTGCTGGTCTCCTGGGCGGTGCCCAAGGGGCCGCCGCTCGAGACGGGCGTCAACCGCCTGGCCGTGCAGACCGAGGACCACCCGCTCGAATACGGCACCTTCGAGGGCACCATCCCGAAGGACGAGTACGGCGGCGGCGACGTCACCCTCTGGGACACCGGCACGATCGAGATCGAGAAGTGGCGCGAGGGGCGCGAGGTGATCGTGGTCTGCCACGGACGGCCCGACGGCGGGCTCGGCGGCGTGCCCCGACGCTTCGCCCTCCTCCACACCGGCGGCATGGGCGGATCGCGCCGCTCCGAGGCGGCGCAGGAGAAGGCCGAGGCGAACTGGTTGCTGCACCTGATGAAGGACCAGCCCGAGGCCGACGGCGCAGAGGGACCCGGCCCCGCCCCCACGGTGACGTCGGAGGACGTCGAGATGGGCGAGCCGATCGCTCCGATGCTCGCCACCCTCGGGAGCCGGGAGGACATCCGCGAGCAGGACGAGTGGGCCTTCGAGATGAAGTGGGACGGGGTGCGTGTCATCGCGACCGTCGTGGGCGACCGGGTCCGTCTGACCAGCCGCGGCGGCAAGGACCTCACCGTCACGTTCCCCGAGCTGTCCGAGCTCGTCGACGCCGTGGCGCCGCACCTGCGGGAGGCGGGGGAGACCGTGCTCGACGGGGAGATCGTGGCCCTCGACGGCCGTGACCGGCCCTCCTTCTCCCGGCTCCAGCGGCGGCTCGGCCTCACCCGGGAGCGCGACGTCGAGCGGGCCCGGAAGGACGTCGAGGTCCACGTCATGCTCTTCGACCTGCTCGTGCGCGGCGGTGAATCGCTGCTGCGCACCCCCTACCAGCGACGGCGCGAGGGGCTGTTCGAGGCGGTGCACGCCACCGACCACGTCCAGCTTCCTCACGCCGACCACGGCGACGTGGACCAGGCGATCGCACTGTCGAAGGAGCTCCAGCTCGAAGGGGTGATGGCGAAGACGGAAGGCGGCGTGTACCGGCCGGGCAAGCGCACACGCGCCTGGATCAAGCTGAAGAACGCCCGTCACCAGGAGGTCGTGGTGATCGGGTGGCGCCACGGCAAGGGGGAGCGGTCCGGGACGATCGGCTCCCTCCTGGTCGCCGTGCCCGACCCGAGCGGGGATCTGCACTACGCCGGCCGTGTGGGCACCGGGTTCTCCGCCCGCGACCTCGAGGAGATCGCGGGCCGGCTCCGCTCCCGCGCCCGGAAGACCCCACCGGTCGACGACGTCCCCTCCGCGGACCGGCGCGATGCGGAATGGGTCCGCGCCGACCTGGTGGGGGAGGTGCAAGATGCCGAACGCACCGAGGACGGCCGGCCGCGCCATCCGGTGTGGCGCGGATGGCGCCCGGACAAGCGGGCCGAGCAGGTGCGGTGGGAGACATGAGGGCGGGGCCCCGGGCCGATGGCGGGGTCTCCTGGATCACACCCGGGCCCCCGCGGCCCCGCCGATGACGTAGTCTTGGCGTGCACGGCGCAGGATGCCTCCCTCGGGGGCGACCGACGACGGTCGCGCATCACCGACGAGACAGGGACTCCATCAC
Source organism: Brachybacterium sp. GPGPB12 (assembly GCF_038396325.1). NCBI lineage: Bacteria > Bacillati > Actinomycetota > Actinomycetes > Micrococcales > Dermabacteraceae > Brachybacterium > Brachybacterium sp. GPGPB12. Next base: position 3,141,501 of record NZ_CP149573.1, read on the forward strand.
CTCCTCCGCACTGCCCACGAACTCCTCTCCGCACCATCCCCGGTCGCTCGCAGTCCCCGCCGAGCGCTCCGCCCCCTCCCCGCTGCGAGCCGATGCCGACGCCCTCGTCGCCGCGCTCGCCGGAGGGGAACCCACGGCCTCCGGGCCCCAGAACGGCCGCATCGGCGACGTCACGTCGTCGGCCGCGGCTCAGGCGGCCCCCGTGGCCGCCCCTGCAACCCGCCACGACGACCACACCGGTCGCCGTGCTCCTGGGATGCTCCCATCCGCGACGGCGCCGCCGTCACGGATCTACGGGTCACGGACCGTGACTCACGACAACGAAGGAAATACCGCCATGGCTACTGGCATCGTCAACTGGTTCAACTCCGACAAGGGCTACGGCTTCATCGCCCCCGAGGACGGCTCCGCTGATGTGTTCGCGCACTTCTCCGCGATCGTCGGCACCGGCCGTCGTGACCTCGAGGAGAACCAGCGCGTGGAGTTCGACGTCGAGCAGGGCCCCAAGGGCCTGCAGGCGACGAACATCCGCGCTCTCTGAGCTTCCGCACCACCTCGACGCCCGTCGTCCCGGCACCTGCCGGGGCGGCGGGCGTCGTCGTTCCCGGGGAGCCGCGCGGCGCCGCGGCCGCGGCGCGGTCACCAGTGGAGCAGGTGCTCTCCGGGGCCGAGCTCCTGCGGCGCCGTCGTGCCCGGCTCCGGGGGAGGACGACCGTCGCGCGGGTGCCGTCCGGGACTGTGAGGGCGAGGGTGCGGGCCTCGCGGTCGAGGTCCAGGGCGATCTCGCCGGAGCCCGTCGCGCGGGTCATCGCGATGCGGCCGACGTGGACGTCCGGGTCCGGGGCGACGACGAACTCCTCCCAGCCCTCGGCGCCGCGGCGCGCCCGGCCACGTGCTCGTGGAGCCAGGTCACGGGCGTGCCCATGAAGTAGTGGGAGTGCGAGCGCGGTCGCTCCCACATCTCCGCGAAGGTCGAGTTGCCGGCCTCGAGCCAGGCCCGCCAGCCGGGCGCTGTCGGATTCGAGAGCACCCGCCACGCGAGCGCGCCGTGGCCGTGCGCGGAGAGCACGGGCGAGCAGGAAGCGGACCCCGAGGTGGCCGCAGTCGTGGTGGTCGCCGCGGGCGGTGAGGTCATCCACCAGGTGCGCCACGACGGCGTCCACCTGCTCGGGCGGCACGATCCCGAAGGCCAGCGGGAGGATGTTCGAGGTCTGGCGGTAGGTGGGCGTGCCCGGCGCGGCGGAGGTGCCGGGGTCGCGGTATAGGCCGCGGTCCGTGTCGAGGAAGACGGAGTTCACCGCCTGCTCGAGGGTCGCGGCGTCGGCGCGGAGGGCGTCGGGGGCGGGGAGGTCCGGCGCGAGAGGCTCGCCGGCCGATGTCGCGCGCTCGAGCGCATGGGCCAGGCGGCGCAGGGCGTGGGCCACCAGGAGCGTGCCCGACAGGCGCCTGTCCTCCGGGGCGGGGCCCGGGGCGCCGGGGAGAGGTAGTCGCCGAGCACCGAGGAGATCAGTCCGTCCTCGTCCTGTCGGCCCAGCTCATGGGCGAGATACCGGGCCGCGGCCGCAAGATGTCGAGTGACGAGGTCCGTCTCCCCGTACTCGCACACCATCTCGTCCAGCGGCACCGGCGGCAGGCACGTCCACTCCGGGGCGGGGGAGAGCTCCTCGTAGCCCCAGCCGGGGCTCGGGGAGATCACCGCGAGGGAGCCGTCGGCCCGCTGGCCGTCCACCTGGTCCTCCAGCCACTTGCGCAGCATCCGGCGCATGTCGAAGCCTGTCGTCATCGCTGCGAGCGACGTCAGCGCGTCCCCCGTCCAGCCGTTCTTCTCCTGGCTCGGGGTGTCGGTGGGGACGTGGTGGAGGTTGTTCGCGAGCGAGGCCCGCATCGCCGCGTCCATCGCCTCGACGTGCGCGTCCGAGCTGGTCAGCGTGCTCGCCGGGCGCAGGTCGGCATGGGCGAGGATGCCGGTGACCTGCACGCGCGCGAGGTCCCCGGGCGATGCCTCGATCTCGACGTAGCGGAAGCCCTTGTAGGAATGGCGGGGCGCGAAGGAGCGGGCGCACCCGGGCTCCAGGCGGAGGCGGTCCTCCTGGAAGCGGTCCGTGTGCACGTGCTCGTTGCGCGCATCGACCCGGCCGTCCTCCCGCGGCTTCTCCGCATGGCGGGCGACCAGCAGCAGCGGCGGGGCGTCGGCCGGGACCTCCTCGCGCAGCGAGAAACGGCACCAGCCGGCGATCACCCGGCCCATGTCCAGCACGGTGCGGGTGGGCGAGGAGGAGACGACCGCGGGCGTGATCTCCTCCTGCTCCCGGATCGGCTCCTGGACCTGTCGGACCATCATCGGCTCAGGGACCTCGCGGCCGTGTCCGCCCCGTCGGGCGCCGCGCCGGGAGGACGCCGCCAGCACCGGCGCCCAGTCCGAGTCGTCGTAGCCGGGGAGCGACCAGGCCTCCGGGTCCTCGTCCGGGGAGAAGGTCTCGCCCTCGTACATCGAGTCGAAGGCCACCGGGCCCGGGCGGGTGCGCCAGTCCTGGCCGGTGGCGACAGCCCGGGAGGAGCCGTCGGCCAGATGCATCCGCAGATGCGCCCAGGCTCGCACCGGACCCCGCCAGGGCGCCAGGTGCCAGCGCCACTCGTTCGGGGTGGTCATCGCATGGAAGCCGCGTCCCAGCTCGATGCCCAGCACGTTCTCGCCGCGGTGCAGCGGCGCGCCCACCTCGAGCTCCCGCACCTGGATGCGCGCGCGAGGATCGGTGAGGCCGGGGTCCAGACGTGCATCGTCCACCTCGGCGCCGTTGAGCGCGGCGCGGAAGGTGCCGAGACCCGTCACCAGCAGGCGGGCCGAGACCGGCGGAGAGACCAGCGCGAAGGACAGCCGCAGCAGCGGGTTCTGCGGGTCCTCGCCGGGGGCGGTGATCCAGGACGCGAGCGCGGGATCGATGCGGTGATCGCGGGGGGACATGCGGTGCCACCTGCTCCTGGAGTCCTCGACGACGGGTCCCGCCAGTCTTCCACGCTCCCGGCGGCCTCAGGGGCAGCGGTGCCACCATGGCCCGATGGACATCGGCGAGATCCTCGACGCGATCGGAGGGCGCCTCGCGCCCGGACCCGTCCCCGACGACGGGCCCTGGATCCTGCTCGCCCTGGCCGTCGCAGCGCTCGCCGTGGTGGTGCCGCCGCTGTGGCGGTCGCTGCGCCCCGGCGTGACGATCGTGCACGAGCTCGGCCACGCCGCTGTCGGGATCCTCATGGGCAGGCGCTTCACCGGCTTCGTCGTCTCCTCCGACATGTCCGGCCACGCCGTCACCGTCGGCCCCCGCCGCGGGATCGGCCGGATCCTCTCGACCTGGGCCGGCTATCCCGCACCCGCGGTCCTCGGCGCGCCGCTGGTTCAGATCGCGCCGCACGGCTGGGCGCGCACCGCCCTGTTCGCGGCGCTGGTCGTGCTGGTGGTCTCGCTCGTGTTCACCCGCTCCGGGCACACCGTCCTCGCCGTGCTCGCCAGCGCCGCCGGGATCGGGGCGCTGTGGTGGTGGGGCGACCCCGCCCTCACCGCCCTGCTCACCCTCGCCGCCGGGGTGTTCCTGCCGCTGGGGGCCTGGCGCCACCTCGGCTCCGTGCTCCGCCGGGGCGGCCGGCAGGACGACCCCGGCCAGCTCGCCCAGCTCACCCCGGTCCCCAGCGCGCTGTGGAACCTCAGCTTCACGCTCGTGATCGCGCTGGGCGGCTGGTGGGCGGGCGCGACACTGGTGGATCTGCTGCGCTGAGGCCCGCCGAGATCTCACTCGCCCCGGAGCGCGGCCGACGCGATGGCGCGCGCAGGCGGCGAGGGTGAGAATCGGGGAGTGCCCGGGACGCGGAGGTGAGGAGCATGGACTGGACGAGCTGGATCGGCCTGCTGGACGCCCAGGAGTCGTGGATCGCCCGCGAGATCGTGCAGCGGGGCGTCGCGGCGGTGTACGTCCTCGCCTTCCTCTCGACCTTCCACCAGTTCCCGGTGCCGCTGGGGGAGAAGGGGCTCGCTGCCGGTGCCCGCATTCCTCGCACGGGCGGGGGACCGGGCCGGGCCCACGCTCTTCCGCCACGTCCCCTACTGCGATGCGCCGCTGCGCGGGATGTGCTTGCTGGGGATGCCGCTCGGGCTCGCCGTCGTGGTCGGCCGCGCGCAAGAGGGGCCCGCATGGAGCATGCTCGCGGTGTTCGGGGCGATGTGGGTGATGTACCTGTCGATCGTTTCCGTGGGACAGATCTTCTACGGCTACGGCTGGGAGTCGATCTTGCTGGAGTGCGGGGCGCTCATGGGCCTGCTCGGCTCGCACGCGGTCCCGCCGCCGCGGCTGATGATCCTGTTCCTGCTCTGGTCGCTGATCCGCCTCGAGTTCGGGGCCGGGATGATCAAGATGCGCGGCGACCGCTCCTGGCGGGACCTCACCGCGATGGACCACCACCACGAGACCCAGCCGATGCCCGGCCCGCTCAGCCGCACCGCCCACCTCATGCCCCGCTGGTGGCACCGGGCCGAGGTGCTCGGCGACCACGCCGTGCGGCTCGGGATCATCTGGCTCGTGCTCGCCCCGCGCCCGGTCGCGTCCTTCGCCGCCTGCGCCGTGATCGCCACCCAGCTGTTCCTGGTCATGACCGGGAACTACGCCTGGTTGAACTGGCTGACGATCCTCGTGGCCTGCGCCGCGATCTCCGATGCGTTCTGGCGCTGGTCGCTCGGAGGCCCGTTCCCGGGGTGGAGCTGGTTCGGGGTGCCGCTCGGGGCCGACGGCGGCGGCGCGGGCGCGGAGGTGTCCTCGCCGCTGTGGTGGACGGCGCTGGTCGCCGCCGCGTTCGCCCTGCTCGCCGTGCTGTCCAGGAAGCCGCTCGCGAACCTGTTCTCCTCGCACCAGCTGATGAACGCGAGCTTCGACCGGTTCCACCTCGTGAACGCCTACGGTGCCTTCGGCTCGATGACCGAGCGGCGGTACGAGGTGCTCATCGAGGGGACCGAGGACGCCGCGGGGCAGGAGGCCGCGGAGGAGACCTGGCAGGCATACGAGTTCCGCGGCAAGCCCGGCGACCTGCGCCGACCTCCCCGCCAGGTCGCGCCCTATCACCTGCGACTCGACTGGCAGATGTGGTTCCTCGCGGCGCGGCCCGGCGCCGAGCCGTGGTTCGTGGCGCGCCGCTCGAGCGGCTCGCCCACGGGGACCCCGGGGTGCGCCGACTGCTCGCCCGCGACCCCCTCGACGGCCGAGCGCCGACGGCGCCGCGCGCGTGCGGTACAGCCTCTACCGCTTCGCCCGCCGCGAGGAGCGGAGCGGCGGCGCACGATGGGTCGCGACGGACCTCGGGGTGATCGCGCGGCGGTGAGTGCGTACCCTGGGACCTCGCCGTAGCTTTCCAGCCTCCGAGGAGTCCCATGTCCGCGATCGCCGTCCCGGCTCGCCGTCCCGTCCTGGCCGACGCTCTGGCCCCGCACCGCACCCCGCTGCGCGATGCCCTGCTCGTCGCCGCCGGCGCCGCGGTCGTCGCGGTCCTCGCCCAGGTCACGATCCCGCCGCCGCTCGTGCCGATCACCGGACAGACCCTCGGCGTGATCCTCGTCGGCGCGGCGCTGGGCTCCCGTCGCGGGGCGATCTCGCTGGCGACCTACATGGCCGTCGGCCTCGCCGGCGCGCCCGTCTTCGCCGAGTTCTCCGGCGGACCCGCGATGGTCCTCTCGCCGAGCTTCGGCTTCGTGCTCGGCTTCATCCCCGCCGCCTTCGTCGCCGGCTGGTTCGCCGAGCGTGCCTGGGACCGCCGCCCCGTGCTCGCCATGACCGGTTTCGTCGCCGCGAGCGTCGTGCCCTTCCTCGTCGGCGTGCCGTACCTCGCGATGATCCTCAACGCCGTCCTCGGCGCGGGCGCCGACCTCGGCGCCGTGCTCGCCGCGGGCCTGTGGCCCTTCATCCCCGGCGGCCTGGTCAAGGCGGCGCTGGCCGCGCCGCTGATCCCCGCCGCGTGGAAGGGCGTGCGCGCCCTCGACGAGCGCCGCTGATCCCCGGCGGTCCTGCCCGCCGCACCGTCCCGAGCCCCGCGGCCGACGCCTTCCCGTCGGCCGCGGGGCTCGGTCATACTCTCTGCCATGAGCGCACCGAGCACACCCATCGGCGCCGTCCCCGGCGTCGGCGCTCCCGCGCCCGCGCCCTCGCCGAGCAGGGGATCACCACCGTCGACCAGCTCGTCGGTCGGGACTGGGCGGAGCTCGCCGAGTCGCACGGGGTGGGCCCCGCCTCGGGCAGGCGGTCGCAGGCCCTGCTGCTCGAGCACGGCGAGGGGATGACGAACCCGCCTGCCCCAGCTCGGGGCCGCTCCACCGTCACCCGGGGCTCGTCCGGGAAGAGCGCGAAGGACATCAAGACGCACACCACCTCGGTGGACCCGGCCGACTACGTCGACGGCCTTGAGGGCAGGCGCCGCGAGGAGGAGCGCGGTCGCTGGAGCTCTTCGGCCGCGCCACCGGCGAGCAGGCCACGATGTGGGGTCCGAGCATGATCGGCTACGGCGAGGTGCACTATCGCTACGCCACCGGCCGCGAGGGCGACACCTTCGAGCTCGGCTTCAGTCCTCGCAAGGCCGACCTCGCCCTCTACGGCATCCAGGGCTTCCCGCGCTCCGACGAGCCGCTCGAGAAGCTCGGCAAGCACCGCCGCGGGGTGGGTCGCGTGTGGGTGAAGAAGGCGCCGGACATCGACGAGTCGGTGCTCGAGGAGCTCGTCGCCCATGCCTGGCAGAGCGGACCCGGCACCGTGTGCTGAGCCCGCAACCCTCGGGTCGGCCGACGGGGCCAGCACGATGAAGGCGATATCGTGGAACATCGCCAGGCCGAGCCGGTCGATCAGGGTGAAGGCGATCTGGTCGGCCGCGCCCCTCCGGGCGCCGGGCGGGGTGCGGGCGAGGTGAGGCTCGGCTCAGGCATCGGGAGCGGGGTCGCCCTCGGCCCGCCATGGGCCTACGATTCGAGCGGCCGCGACCGCGCGGCCGCAGGAGACCGACCGGAGAGCGGAGGCGACCATGGGCCAGACGGCGCGCGAGCGCAGGCGTGCGGAGCGGCATCCGCTCGTCGGCCGACGCTCCAAGGCGGGATTCGTGATCCTCGGCGTCGGGGCGGCGATGGTCATCGCCCATGCCTCGGGCTTCAAGTCGCTCATGCACCTCGAGGGCGACGAGCACTCCTGGGCGAGCGCGATCTACTGGACCATCACCACGATGTCCACGCTCGGCTACGGCGACATCACCTTCGACGACGACGCGGGGCGCCTGTTCTCCCTCTGGGTGCTTGCTCAGCGGCGTGGTCTACATGCTCGTTCTGTCGCCCTTCTTCGTGATCCAGTACCTGGTCACGCCGTGGCTGGACCATCGACGCGCCACCCGCACCCCGCGCAAGGTCGCCCCGGGGGTCAGCGACCACGTGCCGCTGGTCGGCTCCGACGCCGTCACCCAGGCCTTCGCCGCCCGCGCCGAGCGCTCCGGCATCCCCGCCGTGATGTCGCTGGAGGATGCCGTGAAGGCGGGGAGCCGCACGACCAGGGCCGGCAGGTCGTCGTCGGTCCTCTCGACTCCGCGTTCACCTATCGCAATGCGGGCGCGGCACGGGCGCGGCTGGTGATCTCCACCCTCTCCGATCACGCCAACACCAACGTCGCCTTCACGGTGCGCCAGGCCGCCGCCACCGTGCCCGTGGCCGTGACCGCCTCGAAGCCCGCCTCGGTGGACGTGCTCGGCCTCGCCGGCGCCGACCACGTGCTCGAGCTCGGGCAGGTCCTCGGCCGCGAGATGGCCTCCCGCGTGCTCGGCTCCACCGGCCGCGTCCACGCGATCGGCACCATCGGCGACACGATCATCGCCGAGGCCGCGGCGCGCGGCACCGAGCTGGTGGGGAAGCTCCTCGGCGAGGCCGTCGAGATGCAGCGCTCCCGGGTGCGGATCCTCGCCGTCTCGCGCAAGGGCCGGCGCGCGCGATGACCCCCGACCTGCGGATCACCGACGGGACCGTGCTGGTCCTGGCGGGCACCGCCGAGGACCTCGCCCAGTACGACCGCCGGTTCCAGTGCGGCGAGGTCTCCGAGGAGCGACCGGTCGTGATCCTGGGTGGCGGGCGCGTGGGCCGCGCCGCCTCTCGGGCGCTCAGCGACGGGGGCGTCCCGAACACGATCGTCGAGATCGAACCGGGCCGGGTCGAGAACTCCTACTCGGTGCTCGAGGGGACCGCGAGCTACGCCGTGGTCCACGGTGACGCCGCCGACCAGCGGATCCTGCGCCGCGCCGGCCTCGAGCACGCCTCCGCCGTGCTGGTGACCCCGCGCGACGACGACCTGAACGTCTACCTCACCCTGTTCTGCCGGCGCCTGCGGCCCGAGCCGCAGATCGTCTCCCGCGCCACCTACGAGCGCAACGTCGCCACCCTCTACCGGGCCGGGGCCGACGGGGTGCTCTCCTACGCCACCATCGGCGCCACCGACCTGTGGAACCACGCCGGCTTCAGCCACCGCGTGCCGCTGGCCGAGGGCAACGAGCTGTTCCTCGCCCCCTGCCCGGCCTCCCTCATGCGCCGTCCCCTCCGGGACGACGAGGTGCACCGCCGCACCGGTCGCGACATCGTCGCGGTGCTCGAGGCGGACGGCACCCTCGGCTACGACACCGAGTCGATCCCCGCTTCCTCCGAGGTGCAGCTGCTCCTGCTCGGGGACCGCCACGCCGAGCGGCGCTTCCGCGAGACCTATCTGGGCCGCCGTCTGCGCCGTCGCTAGGCTGGACGTCCTGCCCCGCCCCTGACCCGTTTCGGAGGATCATGTCGCCCGCCCCCGTGAAGCTCGCCGTCGGCGATGCCGCCCCCGCCCTCGACCTGCCCACCGCAGGCGGCGGGAGGGTCACCCTCGAGGACCTCCGCGGAGCGCCGGCACTGCTGTGGTTCTATCCCGCCGCGAACACCTCGCTGTGCACCAAACAGGCCTGCGACCTGCGCGACAACCACCGGATGTTCCTCGACGCCGGCTACCGCGTCATCGGGATCTCGCCCGATCCGGTCCCCGAGCTCGATCGCTTCGTCGCCGAGCAGGACCTGCCCTTTACCCTCGCTTCCGACGAACCCCACGAGGTGATGGCCGCCTACGGCGCCTGGGGCGAGAAGAACATGTACGGGAAGATCGTCCAGGGCACGATCCGCTCGACCTTCGCGATCGACGAGGCGGGCGTCCTCACCTTCGTGAAGTACCGCGTGGGCACCCCGAAGCACATCGCGCCGCTGCAGGAGAAGCTCGGCCTCTGAGCCGCGGGCGGGCAGGGGGAGGTGTGACGCGAACCGCTCCGCCTCGCTTTGGCGCACCCCGCTCGCTCCCGTATGCTGGCTCGGCGTGCCGCGACACCGCGGCGCCAGGAGACGTGGCAGAGCGGCCGAATGCGCTCCCCTGCTAAGGGAGTAGGCGACTACAATCGCCTCGGAGGTTCAAATCCTCTCGTCTCCGCCGAAAAGGCCCCTCACCAGCGATGATCTCGCCGGGAGGGGCCCTTCTCGTGTCCGGCCCTCACAGGGCCGGCGACTCGCCCTCCAGGGTGGTCCACTCCGGCCCGTCGGACTCCAGCAGGTCCGGGTCGCGCACCAGGTCCTGCTCCTCCTCGTCCCCGCGCTGCCCGTGCCGCGAGCGCCCGCAGCGACTCGCGCAGGAGCTTGCGCGCGGTGGAGGCGTCGCCGGCCTCGAGCGCGGCGACGAGCCGCTCATGGGTGTCGGTGAGGTCCGCGCGCACGCCGTAGCCGCGAGGATCGGAAAAGGTGCCCATGCGGGTGAGGATCACGATCGTGTTCATCGCCGTGACCAGGAACCGGTTGCGAGAGATCTCCGCGAGGCGCTGATGGAGGTCGAGGTCGGCGTTGCCCGCCTCGATCACCTCGCCCGCCGCGAGCGCGCGACGGGTCCGCTCCACGCACTCCCGCGCGGCGGGAACAGCGGCGCCGGGATCTGCTCCTCGTCGCCGTCGGCGCGCGCCGCGGCCACGTGCTCGGCGACGTTGGTCGCCGCCTGCATCTCGATGCCGAGGCGGTAGTCGATGAAGTCCGACAGGGTGCCTGCGTCCATCGTCGTCACGAACAGGCCGCGGCCCGGGATCTGCGTGAGCGACCCGTCGCGCACCAGGCGCTGGCACGCCTCGCGCAGCGAGGAGCGGGAGATGCCCATCTGCTTGGAGACCTGGACCTCGGGGATGGTGTCCCCGGGGCGGAGGTCGCCGACGAAGATGGCGTTGCGCGACTCGAGCTCGGCCTGGTCGATGATCGAAGGACGACGGATCGGTCGCATCATCGGCGACCGGACGGAGTCCTGACGAGGGGGCATGGGTCCTCCTGTGACGGTGCGCCGCCGGTGGGCGTGCGAGGACACCATCATCCGTTCCCTCCCCGCCCCGGCGCACGCGCAGAGGGAGTCATCGCTGTCACAGTCACGGGCGTCGCGGAAGGATCACGACCCCATCACGAAAGGGCCGCAGGTCGTGGACGACTGTCGACCCACCGGTACGGTGACCAAGAATCCGATATCCAGAGATCCGATTGTCCGACACGACGAGCGTGCACGGCAAGGATCTCCCGGCGAGAGGGAAACCATGCAGATGGGCCGCACGACGCACCGCAAGACGCACGACCGACGAACCTTCTTCCGCGGCACGGGCCTGGTGCTCTCCGCCGCGGCGCTGGGCGGCGGGCTCGCCGCCTGCGGCCGCACCAGCACCGGCGGCGGGGGCGAGTCCGGCAGCGACGGCGGCGGTGGTGGGGACCTGCTCAGCCGTCTGCAGGAGGCCGGCACCATCACCGTCGGCTTCGCCGGCGAGGCGCCGTACAGCTTCGAGGAGGGCGGCGAGGTCATCGGCGCGACCGTCGCCCTGCACCGCGAGATCTTCGGCGAGCTCGGCATCGACACCGTCGAGGGCAAGCTCACCGACTGGGGCTCCCTCATCCCGGGCCTGAACGCCGGCCAGTTCGACGCGGTCAGCGCCGGGATGTCGATCCTGCCCGACCGCTGCGCGCAGGCCGCCTTCAGCGAGCCCGAGTTCCAGTACACAACCGCGCTGATGGTCCCCGTGGGCAACCCCGAGGGTCTCGAGACCATGGACTCCTTCGTGGACTCGGGCCTGACCGTCGCGACGATGGCCGGGGCGGTCGAGTCCGACTACGTCGCCGCCCTCGAGCTCGACGCCATCGAGGTGGGCGGCCCGCAGGACGGCGTGGACGCGCTGAAGTCCGGCAACGCCGACGCCTTCGCCCTGACCGCCATCTCCCTGAACTACCTCGCGGACAACACCGTCGACGACGTCGAGGTCACCGAGAGCTTCGTGCAGGAGATCGACGGCGTGAAGCAGGTCGGCGCCGGCGGCACCGTGTTCCGTCAGGAGGACACCTCGCTGCTGGACGCCTACAACGAGAAGCTCGCCGAGATCGTCGCCGATCCCGAGCGGTACCTCTCCATCGTCGGCGAGTTCGGCTTCGGCGAGCAGGAGTCGCCGCCCGAAGAGATGACCGCCGAGATCCTCTGCTCGGGCGATCTCTCCTCCCTGCAGTGAGCCTCGCACCCTTCCACGACGCCCCGAAGCGTGAGGCGAGGTGCCGATGGACGGCGTGATCGGCTTCTTCCAGGACCTCGGGCCGAACCTGCAGATCCTGTTCGACCGCTCGCCGCAGATCCTGCAGGGCCTGCAGATCACGGTGCTCGCGACGATCCTCGGCGGCCTGCTCGCGCCGCTGATCTCGTTCGTGTTCGGCATCGCGCAGGTCGTGAAGTTCTCCGCGGTGCGCGTGGTCGCGCGCATCTTCGTGGAGTTCTTCCGCGGCACCTCGCTCGTGGTCCAGCTGTTCTGGCTCGCGTTCGTGCCGCCGCAGCCGCCCTATCCCTTCGGCTTCCAGCTCGAGCCGCCGCTCATCGGCGTGCTCGCGCTGGGGCTGAACTACGGGGCCTACGGCGCCGAGGTGGTGCGCGGATCGATCGGCTCGGTGCCCAAGGGGCAGTACGAGGCGATCAGCGCGCTGAGCCTCAGCCCCGCCCGTGGCATGTTCCGGATCGTGATCCCGCAGGCGTGGGCGCTCATGTCGCCCTCCCTGTCCAACCTCTGGATACAGTCGCTCAAGGGCGGCGCGATCGTCGGCACCGTCTCGCTGTACGACCTCTTCTTCCAGGTCGAGCAGGTCCGTGACCGGACGGGCACCTGGTTCGCCTATCTCTTCGCGCCGCTGGCCTACTACCTGATCGCCTGGGTCATCGTGATCATCATGAACGGCCTGGAGATCCGAGCGAAGCACAAGATCGGACGCGGCCCCGCCCTCAGCTCCTCCTGGCGCGCGCTCTTCCAGGCGCCCGGAGCGAACACCAAGGAAGGAGCCGTGGCATGAACCCGTCCACGTCCTGGTGGGACTGGAGCCACGCCGCCGCCGTCCTGCCCTCGCTCCTCCTCGAGGGCCTGAAGATCACGCTGATCGCGACGGTGCTCGGCACCCTCATCGCGCTCGTGCTCGGCCTGGCCGTCGCGATCATCCGCCGCACCGCCCCCACCGCGATCGCCACGCCCTTCACCTGGGTGGTGGAGTTCATCCGGATGACGCCGCTGGTGGTCCAGCTCGTGTTCGCGAACCTCGTGCTCTCGCAGTACATCGACTCGACCCTCGCCATCGGCATCTGGGTGCTCGGCATCCACTACACGACCTACATGGCCGAGGTGTACCGCGCCGGCATCGACTCGGTGCCGACGGGCCAGTGGGAGGCGGCCACCGCGCTGTCCCTGCCGCGACTGCGCACCTGGCGGGCGATCGTGGTGCCGCAGGCGATCCGCAACACCCTGCCGGCGCTGGGCAACTACGCGATTTCGATGTTCAAGGAGACCCCGTTCTTCGTGGTCATCTACATCCCCGAGCTGGTGCGGGTCGCGCAGAACTACGGCTCGACCTACTTCCGCTACACCGAGGCGATCACGCTCGCGGGCCTGATCTTCCTGGCCGCCAGCTATCCCACCTCCCTCCTGATCCGGAAACTGGAGAAGAAGCTTGCCTGAGAACACTGCTCGCGCCCGATCCCGGGACCGCGCCCCACATCGAGTTCCGCGACGTCCTGAAGCGGTTCGGGGACAACACCGTGCTGGAGGGCCTGGACTTCACCGTCGCCCGCGGGGAGCGGGTCACCCTCATCGGGCCCTCCGGCTCGGGCAAGACCACGATCCTGCGCCTGGTGATGACCCTCGAGGAGCTCTCCGGCGGGTACATCCACGTCGGCGGCGTGCCGCTGCAGTACGAGGAGAAGGGAGGGAAGCGGGTGCGCATCCCGGACAAGCGCCGGCGCCGCACCACCACGGACATCGGGATGGTGTTCCAGCACTTCAACCTCTTCCCGAACATGACGGTGCTGGAGAACATCGTCGAGGCGCCGATCCACGTCAAGGGCCTCTCCCGGGCCGACGCGGTCTCGAAGGCCGAGGGGCCGCTGGCGAAGGTGGGGATGGGTGAGAAGCGGGACATGAAGCCCTCGCAGCTCTCCGGCGGCCAGCAGCAGCGCGTCGCGATCGCCCGCGCCCTCGCGATGGACCCCGAGATCCTGCCGCTGGACGAGGTGACCTCGGCGCTGGACCCAGAGCTGGTGGGGGAGGTGCTCGGCGTGCTGAAGGACATCGCCGCGGAGACCGACATCTCGATGCTCATCGTCACCCACGAGATGCAGTTCGCCCGCGACGTCTCCGACCGCGTGATGATGTTCGACCAGGGCTCGATCGTGGAGGAGGGGCCGCCGGAGAAGATCTTCTCCGACCCCGCGCATCAGCGCACCCGCGACTTCCTGCACGCCGTGCTCTGAACGCAGGAGACCGACGGGACGGCACGCCCGTCGGCCGCGTCCTTCCGTGCCCCGGCCGCCCTCGTCGGACGCCGCGCATCTCGCCGCGCCGGCCTGTCGGCTCGTGTCCGCCCAGTGAGGACCGGGGCGCCCCCGGCGGGAGCGCCTGTAGTCTGTGCCCGTTCGTTCCGCGCCGACGCGGTCGCCCTGAGCGCGCCTTCGGCGCGTCGGCAGGCGGCCGTCCGTCGGCGTGCCGACCCCAGGAGGCCCTGTGCCACATTCCGACGCCATCGCCGTCCCGACCCTGACGAGCGAGTTCCCCGTCGTCGGCGACGACCCCCATATCGACGCCCCGCGCGGGCGACGGTCCGCCGTCTCTCGACGTCGCTGGGCCGTACCCTGGCCGACCAGCACGGCCAGGAGATGCTCGACCTCGTCGAGCAGGTCCGCAAGCTGACGAAGGAGGCGAAGTCCGCCGACTCCGAGGCCAGCGCCCAGGACGTCCAGGCCCGCCTCGGCTCCCTGCCCATCGAGCAGGCGACCGCGCTGACCCGCGCCTTCACCCAGTACTTCCTGCTGGCGAACGCCGCCGAGCAGGTCTACCGCGTCCGCGCCCTCGACGAGCGGCCCTCGTCCGAGTCGTGGGTGCCGCGCACCGTGCGCGCCGTCCACGAGGAGCTCGGCGCCGAGGGCCTGCAGAAGGCGGTCGACTCCCTCGACGTGCGCCTGGTGTTCACCGCGCATCCCACCGAGGCCTCGCGCCGCGCCGTGCTGACCAAGCGCGCCGCATCTCCGACCTCCTCGCCGAGGAGACCGAGGAGGACACCCCGGAGCGTCGCCGCCAGGACCGCGACCTCGCCGAGCTGATCGAGACGCTCTGGCAGACCGACGAGCCGCGCCGCTCCCGCCCCACCCCGCAGGACGAGGCCCGCAACGCCCTCTACTACCTGCGCCAGATCTTCCGCCAGACCATGCCGGAGGTCCTCGACGACCTGCGCGAGGAGCGCGCGCCCATGGCGCCGACCTGCACGACGGCCAGGTGCCGGCGCGCTTCGGCTCCTGGATCGGCGGCGACCGCGACGGCAACCCGTTCGTGACCGCCGAGGTCACCCGCGACGTGCTGAAGCCGCAGGCCGAGGCCGCGATCGACGTGTCGCTGGAGATCATCTCGGACCTGATCCTCGAGCTCTCGGTCTCCTCCGAGCTGACCGGGGACGACGAGGAGCCGCGCGCCAGCCTCGCCGAGGACCTCTCCCACGACTCCGAGGTCGACAGCACCCAGCAGTCGCTCTACGACCAGGAGCCCTACCGGCTCAAGCTCGGCGCGATGCGCTCCAAGCTCAACGCCACCCGCGAGCGGATCCGCTCCGGCGAGGCGCACGTCCACGGCGCCGACTACGGCGACACCCAGGAGCCGCAGGACGACTTCCAGGTCCTGCGCGAGGCGCCGCGCCGCCACGGAGGTCGCCGTGCCGCCGACGGGGCGCTCGCGATCGCCCAGCAGGTCCTCGCCGCCTCCGGTCTGAATCTCGCCGCCCTCGACGTGCGTGAGCACTCCGAGAAGCACCACGAGGTCGTCGCACGGCTCTTCGACCGCGTCGGCGAGCTGGACCGCCCCTACACCGAGCTCGACCGCGCCGAGCGCACCATCGTGCTCTCCCGCGAGCTCGGCGACCGTCGCCCGCTGGTCGGCTCCGCGATCACCGAGGACGAGTCGATCCTCGACGACGCGACGCGCACCACCTACGGGGTGTTCCGCGAGATCCGCGACGCGCACCGCCTGTACGGCACCTCCGTCATCGAGACCTACATCATCTCGATGACCCACGGCGCCGACGACGTGCTCGCCGCCGCGCCGCTCGCCCGCGAGGCCGGTCTGCTCGACCTCACCGGTCGCGAGGAGAAGCGCGCCGACCTCGGCTTCGTGCCGCCGCTGGAGGAGGTCTCCGAGTCGCGCCACGCCGGCGAGATCCTCGACCAGTCGCTCTCGGACCCCTCCTACCGGGAGATCGTGCGCCTGCGCGGCGACCTCCAGGAGGTCATGCTCGGCTATTCCGACGGCAACAAGGACGCCGGAGTGATCACCAGCCAGTGGGAGATCCACCAGGCCCAGCGCGCCCTGCGCGACACCGCGGCCCGGCACGGCGTCACCCTGCGCCTCTTCCACGGCCGCGGCGGCTCCGTCGGCCGCGGCGGCGGCCCGACCTACGACGCGATCCTCGCCCAGCCCTACGGGGTGCTCGAGGGCGAGATCAAGTTCACCGAGCAGGGCGAGGTCATCTCCGACAAGTACATGCTCCCCTCCCTCGCCCGGGAGAACCTGGACCTGTCGCTCGCCGCGGTGCTCGAGGGCTCGGCCCTGCACACCGCCCCGCGCTCGACCGCCGAGCGCCTGGAGCGCTTCGGTGAGGTGATGCAGTCGGTCTCCGACGCGGCGTTCTCCCGCTACCGCACCCTGGTGGACGACGAGAACCTGCCCGAGTACTTCGTCTCCTCCACCCCCGTGGAGCGGCTCGGCGACCTGAACATCGGCTCGCGCCCCTCCAAGCGCACCACCTCGGACAAGGGCCTGGACGGCCTGCGGGCGATCCCGTGGGTGTTCGGCTGGACCCAGTCGCGCCAGATCGTGCCCGGCTGGTTCGGCGCCGGCTCCGGCCTGAAGGCCGCCCGCGAGGCCGGCCTCGAGCCGGACCTGCACGAGATGTACCGCTCCTGGCACTTCTTCCGCACCGTCATCAGCAATGTCGAGATGACGCTGGCGAAGACGGACATGCAGATCGCGGCGCACTACGTGCACTCGCTGGTGCCGGAGAACCTCTGGTACCTCTTCGACCGCATCCGCGAGGAGTACGAGCTCGCGGTCTCGGAGATCGAGCGGCTCACCGGGGTGCTGAACCTGCTGGACAACCAGCCGATCCTCAAGCGGACCCTCGCCGTGCGCGACCGCTACCTGGATCCCATCTCCTACATGCAGGTCGCGATGCTGCAGCGGGTCCGCGCGGCGAAGGAGCGGGGCGAGGAGCTCTCGCCCGAGCCGCAGCGCGCGCCGCTGACCACCATCAACGGCGTCGCCGCGGGGCTGAAGAACACCGGCTGAGCCGGCGAAGACGTCACCCCCGGGCCGCGTCCTCGCGGCGGCCGACGGGGCCGGGAAGGGCAGACGCCCTGCCCGGCCCCGTCGTCATGTCGGTGTGCTGTGTGCGGTGCGCAGGCCACCGCACCAGCCGGGTGCTCGCGATCGGTGCTTCGTGCTCCGGGGGTCGGGCGCCGGGCTCACGCGGAGGGGTAGGCGACCCAGTCGTCGACCGGCGGCGGGCGCTCCATGATGTCCATCCCGAGCCCCTCGACCTTCAGCGGCGCCGCATCGCCCGCGAAGGGCACGGCCTGCCCGGTGCCGGTGAAGCCGTGCCGTTCGTACCAGCTGTGCGACTCGGGGCGGGACTGGAGCACCTGGATCATCAGCACGTCCACCCCGTCGGCCGCGAGGGAGGCCGCCTGCGCCTCGAGCAGACGCCCGCCGAGCCCCGCGCCCTGCGCGGCGGGGTCGACCGCGAAGAGCCCGAGCTCGGCCCGGACCGCTCCGTGCTCGTCGGGCGCCTCGCGGCGGGTGTAGCAAGCATCCGAGCACGCGCTCGGCGGAGCTCCCGCGCTCGAGGCCCGTTCCTCCGTCGTCCACGCCGTTCCCGTCCCCGGTCGCGACCAGCGGCGTCACCGCGGGGTCGGCGAGCATCGCGCGGACCTCCGCGGCGTCGGTGCGGTGGCCGTCCACGAGGTGCGCCTCGGTGGTCCAGCCGCTCTGGCCGCGGTACGCGGCCTGGACCAGCTGCACGATCCGGGGGACGTCCGACTCGGCGGCGGGTCGCAGGGAGATCACCGGGACATCCTTCCGTGTCGCTGCAGGGCGGCGAGCAGACCGTGGCCGTTCGGGGCGGCGAGGGCGAGCGGTCCCTCGGCGCCGGGGCTGGAGCCGACCAGCGGGCGCAGGGTGCCGTGGGCGAGGAGTCGCTCGGGCTCGGTGAGCTGGCGGATCAGGATCGACTCGACGAGCTCCGGGTGCCGCTCGGCGAAAGCGGCGTAGAGCGAGGGGTCGTGCTGGCCGTCGTCGCCGACGAGGATCCAGCGGACGTCCGGGTACGCGGCGGCGAGGCGCTCGAGCGAGCGCGTCTTGTGCTCGGGGCCGGAGCGGAAGAAGCCGGTGTGGGTGGGGCCCCAGTCCGTCAGCAGCAGCGGCCCGTCCGGATACCCGTTGCGGTAGAGGAAGCGCTTGAGCACGGGGAACACGTTCCACGCGCCCGTGGACAGGTAGAACACCGGCATGTGCGGGTGCTCCCGCGCCAGGCGCTGGTACAGCATCGGCATCCCGGGGACGACCTGGCGGGAGGACTGGTGGACCACGAAGGCGTTCCAGAAGGCCAGCAGGGGACGGGGCGACCACGTGACCATCACGGTGTCGTCGATGTCGCTGACCATGCCCACGCGCGCCTCGGGCGGGACGATCGTGACGTCGGCCGTGACCTCGTTGCCGGGGACCGTCCACAGCACCGCCTGGTGCACGCCGGGGCTCAGGGACACCTCGAGGGTCGCATCGACGATGCCGGAGCGGTCCGCCCGCACCGTGAACTCCTCGCCGCCGAGGCGGATGTGGACGGTGCGGTGCGGCGCGACCTGGCTGGTGAAGTTCCGCCAGCCGCGCACCGCGACGGTCCGCATGTCGTGGACGGGCTGGTCGTGGAAGTCCGCGGAGGTGCGGGGGAGGCGTACAGGACCTTCGCCAAGATTCGTGCCTGCGTCGCCGAGCCGTATCCGTGGAAGGGCCGCAGGCGCAGGTCCCAGTGCAGACGGCGCAGGGTCTCGCCGACGAGGCGGTTCTTCACGTCCTCTGCGCGCGCCGCCCAGTGGGGACGGTCGGAGCCCGCCCCGGCGGCGTCGTGACGCAGCGCGGAGCGGGCGGAGGAGAGGGGCGCGGGGATGCGCACGGGCCTCAGAGGCCGCGGGTCATCTTCAGCCAGGCGCCATCGGGATCGTCCTCGACGATCTGCCAGCGCTCGCCGCTGTCGGAGAAGCCGAGGCTCTCGTAGAGGGCCCGGGCGCCGGTGTTCTCGGGGCCGACGTAGAGGGTGACAGTGTCGGCGCCGTCCTCGCGGGCCCACTCGAACACGGCCTCCGCGAGGCGGCCGGCGATACCGGAGTGGCGCGATCCCGGGGTGACCCACATGGCCTGCGGCTCCCGCTCGTTGGCGGGGGAGTCATCCTCCTGGCGGACGGCGACGACCGCGACGGGCTGATCACCTTCGACCGCGAGGAACCAGGCGGCGTCCGAGACGCGGCGCTCCCAGACGGAGTCCTCGTAGGTGGACTCCTTCTCCCAGCTCTGCCCGAAGGCGCTGGGGTCCGTGCTGAGCGAACGGAGTCGGATCTCCCGCACGAGCGACCAGTCCTCGTCGTGGGCGCGGATGATTTCGGCCATCGGTGTCCTCCTGAGCCGTGGTGGCGTGGTCACGGGCGTGATGCCCTGGCGATCATGCTCTCGTGCTGACCCGAGAACCGCATGCACTCCACCTCACAGTGTACGGCGATCGGCGGTTCCACGCTCCCACCGCCTGGAGGTTGACACAATGGGGGGATGAAGCCGCTCCGACTCCTCACCGTGTGCACCGGCAACGTCTGCCGCTCCCCGGCCGCCGCGGTGGTGCCGCGCCGCGCCCTCGAGCTCCAGGGCCTCGACACCGAGGTCGAGGTCGGCTCGGCCGGGACCAGCTGGGAGGTCGAGGGGATGCCGATGGACGACCGGATCGAGCTCTCGCTGGAGCGCGCCGGCTATCCGCGTCCCTTCGAGCACACCGCCCGCACCATCCACCTCACCGAGCTGATGGCCTGGGATCTCGTGCTGGCGATGACGCCCGAGCACGCCCAGACCATGCGTCGCATGGCCGATCAGGCCCCCGAGGGGGCGACGCCGCCGTCGATCACGATGTGGCGCGCCTTCGAACCGGGTGCGGAGGGGCTCGCGGAGACCGAGCTCGCCCTCGAGGACCCCTGGTACGAGGGGCAGGCGGCCTTCGACCGCACCGTGAAGGACATGGAGCGCGCCGTGCCGGGGATCCTGCGGCGCGTGCGCGAGTCGCTCGCCCAGCGCTGAGCGGTGGAGCCCGCCCGCCAGCGGTAGCACCTGCTCAGCGGCGGCGCGCCTGTCCGGCCGTGGGCCGACGGGTCAGCGGCGGTGGTTGCTGCGGCGCGAGTGCCAGGTCGCGCCGACGAAGCCGGCAGTGGTGAGGAAGCCGATCGCGAGCGCGGCGATCAGGACCTGACGCATCTGACCGAAGGCCGTGCTCGAGTCGTCGGAGATCGCGTTGAACAGGCGCACCACGGGGCCGCCGTCGCCGGAGGACGTGGGTCGCGCGGCCTGCGGCGCCGGAGTGCTGGGCTCCTCGGTGCCGACGCCGGCGACCTCGGTCTCCTCGGTGGTGCTCGACTCGGCGGTCGTCTCGGGCTCCTCGACCGGGGTCTCGGAGAGGAGTCTCCGGGGCCGGCTCGGGGGCCGGCTCCGCGGTGGGCTCGGGCTCCTCGCTCGGCGGGGGAGCCGGGAGCGGGCGCGCGCGCCGCTTCGGCTCGGGGGCCGGTCGCGCGGGCGTCGACGGCTCGGACAACTCCGGGGTGGCCGAGGGGCTCGCGGTCGGAGTGGCTCCCTGGTCCGGCACGGGGGTGGTCTTCTCGTCGTCGGTCGTCTCGCCGCCGCCTCCGCCGGTCGAGGTGTCATCGCCCTCGTCCGTGGTGTCCTCGTCGGTCGGAGTCTCCGTGGGGTCCTCGGACTCCTCGCCTGTGGAATCGCCCGAGCCCTCGCCGTCGGGCGGGGGGTGGGGCATTTGCAGGGGCAGTCGGGGTCCTTGCCCTCGGGATCGGTGGTCAGTTTCGAGTCGCCGGACCGCTGGTGTGCGTCGTCGCGCTCTGCTGCGCGATCAGGCGGGGGATCGGGGCGTCGTTCGCGGAGCGGATGTCGCCTTCCTCGTCTGTACCGCGCTCCCCGGTGTCGCCCTCGGCGTCGCCGTCGCAGGTGGCGGAGTCGTCCTCGGTGGCGGTCTCCGTCTCGGTGGCTGTTCCGTCTCCGCCGTCGGTGGCTGTGGACGTCCCAGGCTCCGTCGTCGTGGGCTTCGCGCCCTCCGAGGTGGCCTCGGGAGACGTAGAGATCGTGGGGTCGTCGACCGACTCGCTCGTCGGGTCCTCCGTCGGCTCCTTGGGGACCTCTTCGGTGTTCGAGGGGTCGTCCGTCTCGGTCTCCGGATCGTCCTCGACGGGAGTCGTCGGGTCCGCAGGCTCCTCGGAGCCCACGGAGGGCTCGTCGTCCTCGGGGGAGGCGACGTCCTCGGGAGTGTCCGAGGGGGCGGTGAGGGTGGTGGTGGCCCCGGGCGTGATCGTCCCGTCCACGGTGCCCGTCGCGGGGTCGTCGTCCGCGGGGGCGGCGTCCGTGCTCTCGGCGGCATCGCCGGGCCCGTCGGCGAGAGCGCTGGTGGTGGCGAAGGGGAGAGCGGTCAGAGCCAGGGTGGCAGAGGCCGCGCAGACGCATGTCCGCAGTCGCATGTCCTGCCCCCTCTCCGTCATTCTCGCCGCGCGCGAGCGCTGCGGTCGGTGTGCTTACCGGCGGGTCCGACGAAGCACACTACCCTACTGATCCTTTACCTACCCACCCCATGGTTCACGCGCTCTTTGGGCCACGCAAGGAGAGTGTGGACGGCGCCACCGCCGGGTGACATGCCTCAAATTGGGGAGCGCTTGACCATTCCTTTGCCGCGCGGAGGTCGCGGTCGTTGCTGAAACGTTACGGACCTGCAGGTCAGCGCCGGGTGCGCGAAACCCTCGACGCGCGTCGACGGACGGCGCGAGGGTGTCGCGCCGTCCGTCGACAGCATCGGGTGGAGCAGGGGGCGGGGCCGAGGAGCGGAATGTGGAGGAACGGTCGGCCAGGAGCGGTGCGGTCGCAGCGACCGCACCGGGGCAGGGGAGCGGACAGTCGCTCCCGCGGCGCCGCGCGGATCGTCGGCTCCGCCCCTGCGCTCGGTCCGCCCCTGCGCTCAGTCCGCGAGCGCCCCGTCCACGAGGTCCTTCGCGGCCTGCGCACCTCGGCGAGGTGCTCCTCGCCCTTGAAGGACTCCGCGTAGATCTTGTAGATGTCCTCGGTGCCCGAGGGGCGCGCCGCGAACCAGGCGGACTCGGTGGAGACCTTCAGCCCCCCGATCGCGCCGCCGGAGGGGGCCTCCGTGATCGCCGAGACGATCGGCTCGCCCGCGAGCTCCGTCGCGGTCACCTGCGCGGGGCTGAGCGCCTTGAGCTTCGCCTTGGCCTCGCGGTCCGCCGGGGCGTCGGTGCGGGAGTAGGCGCTGCCGCCGAACCTCTCCACGAGCTCCGCGTGCAGGGTGCTGGGGGAGCGCCCGGTCACCGCGAGGATCTCCGAGGCCAGCGGCGCGAGGATGATGCCGTCCTTGTCGGTGGTCCACACCGAGCCGTCGCGGCGCAGGAACGAGGCGCCCGCGCTCTCCTCGCCGCCGAAGCCGACCGAGGAGTCGATCAGGCCCGGCACGAACCACTTGAAGCCCACCGGCACCTCGAACAGCTCCCGGCCGAGGTCCGCCACGACGCGGTCGATAAGGCTCGAGGAGACCACCGTCTTGCCCACCTTCGCACCCGCCGGCCAGTCCGGGCGGTGCGCGAACAGGTAGGTGATGGCCGTAGCCAGGTAGTGGTTGGGGTTCATCAGGCCGCCGTCCGGGGTGACGATCCCGTGGCGGTCCGAATCCGCGTCGTTGCCGGTGGCGATGTCGTACTCGTCGCGCTTCTCCAGCAGCGACGCCATCGCCCACGGGCTCGAGCAGTCCATGCGGATCTTCCCGTCGCGGTCCAGGGTCATGAAGGACCACTGCGGGTCGACCGCGGGATTGACGACGGTGAGGTCGAGGTCGTGCATCTCGCCGATCTCCGCCCAGTAGTCCACCGCCGCGCCGCCCAGCGGGTCCGCGCCGATGCGCACGCCCGCCCGGCGGATCGCCTCGAGGTCGACCACGCTCGGAAGGTCCTGCACGTAGGTGCGCAGGTAGTCGTAGCGAGCGGCGTCCTGCAGAGCCTTCTGTCGTCCGTGCCGGCGCACGCCCTTGAGCCCGTCGCGCAGCGCTCGTTCGCGCGGTCGGCGATCCACGAGGTCGCCTCGGTGTCCGCGGGACCGCCGTGGGGCGGGTTGTACTTGAAACCGCCGTCGCGCGGCGGGTTGTGGCTCGGGGTGACGACGATGCCGTCGGCCCGGCCGGGATCGTTCGCCGCCCGGCCCCGGTTGTGGACCAGGATCGCGTGCGAGACCGCCGGGGTGGGGGTGTAGCCGTCGAGCGCGTCGACCTGGGCGGAGACGTCGTTGCCCGCGAGGACCTCGAGCGCCGTGTCGAAGGCGGGGCGCGAGAGGGCGTGGGTGTCCCGGCCGATGAACAGCGGGCCGCGGATGCCCTGCGCCGCCCGGTACTCGGCGATCGCCTGCGTGGTCGCGGCGATGTGGTCCTCGTTGAACGCGACGTCCAGCGAGGAGCCGCGGTGCCCGGAGGTGCCGAAGGAGACCGCCTGGTCGGGATCCGCGGGATCCGGGTGGAGGTCGTAGTAGGAGTCGAGGAGCGCGTCGACGTCGACGAGGTCCTCCTGCTGTGCCTTCTGGCCTGCACGGGGGTGCATGATCACCACTCCATCCTCGGTAGCTGGGGCTGATCGCCACTCTAGGTCCTTCGAGGGCACCGCAGCGCAGGAGCGCCCGGAGTGAGACGGCGGCGGGCCGGCAGGACCTCAGGCGCGGCGGGAGCGGACCAGCAAGACGATCCCCACGATCGTCAGCACCAGGCCCACCAGACCCGCGACCACGCCGATGATCGGACCGATCACCAGCGGGGCCATCATCCCGAACAGGCTGTAGGGACCCAGATGGGCAGGGGCGTCGGTGCCCGTGCAGGAGATCGTGGCGGTGGTGTCCTGGAGGGAGGCGACCCCGAGCACCTGCACGTACTCCTCGCCGTTGCCGAAGGTGGTCGCGGTCGAGCTCGGCACCGTGGTGACCGCCCCGGGATCGGAGCCCTCCGCGGTGCACTCGGCCGTGGCGGCGTCCGCCGCGGGCACGTAGACGATGACCATCTCGTTGGCGGACAGCTCGAGCGTCGCCGTGCTCGCCTCCATCGGCGTCGGCCCCTCGGACGCATCGCCGACGAGCGAGCCGAGCGACCACACGATCCCGACGATCGTGGCGGCCGGGGCGATGACCAGCAGGAGCACCAGGCCGATCACGAGCGGCGCGACGCCGCGCCGGCGCCCGGACCGACCGGGACCGGAGGCCGAGGGGCCGCCGGGGGCGAGGCGGCGAGGGCGCCGGGCGGCGCGGTCCCGTCTGCGGGCCGTCGGCGAAGGAGGCCCCGTACGAGGCCTGGCCGTACCCCTGGTGCGGGGCCTGGCCGTAGGGGTCGTGGGACGGGGCGCCCTCGCGGGTCCGCGCCCGGGGCGGGCGTCGTCGGCCCCGGCGACCCGAAGCTCGGACGCTTCCTCGGGGCGGGCGTGGTGGACTCACCGTCGGACATCGGCTCCCTCTCGGATCGGTTCCGCTCAGGATAGTGGTCCCGCCTGCACGCGGGCCGGGCGGCCACTCCGCTCAGAGGCCGGGCGGCTCGAGCACGACCCCGAGCAGGGCGGCCCCGACGACCGCGCAGGCCAGCGGGGTCACCAGCCAGATCAGGAGGATCTCCCGCGCGACCGACCAGCGCACGGTGCGCCGGCCCCGGGCGACGCCGGCACCGATCACGCTCGAGGCCAGCGCCTGGCTGGTGGAGACCGGGGACTCGAGCCCGAACACGCCCAGCGACATCGTCAGCGCCGCGGAGGACTCCGCCGCCAGGCCCTGCGCCGCCGTGAGGTCCGTGAGCCGGCGGCCCAGGGTGCGGATGATCCGGTGACCGCCCATCAGGGTGCCGGCGCCGACGGCGACCGCGACCGTGCTCATGAGCACCATGGTCGTGGTCCCGGAGAGGTCCGCCCCGGCGGCGCCCAGCGCGATCACGACCACCGCGAGCGGGAGGCGGGCGTCGTTCAGGCCGTGACCCGCCGCGACCGTGCTCGCCGAGAAGGTCTGCGCGAACCGGATGTGGCCGGGGCCGAGCGGCTCGGACCGGGCCAGGCGCAGGATCAGTCGCATCAGCAGGTACGCGACCGTCGCCGAGATGACGGGGCCCACCACGGAGACCGCGAGCATCAGTCCCAGGCGGTCCCAGGCGGCCGAGGTGCCGATCACGAGGGAGACGCCGAAGGAGGTGCCGAAGAACGCGTGCCAGGTCGAGGCCGGCGACCCCATCCACCAGGTCAGCAGGTCCCAGAGGAAGGTCCCGAGCATGAGCACCAGCGGCGCCGCGCCCAGCGTGTCGGGGCGGGCGGCGAGTCGCTCGACGATCGGGCCGAGACCCAGCAGGCGCACCGCCCACGGCACGGTCATCACCAGCGGCGCCATCCCCAGCAGTGCGCCGAGGGTGTTGAGGATCGCCGCCGCCCACAGCGCCGAGGAGGCCTTCAGCGCACGGGTCGTGATGGTGGTCGAGATGGCGTTGGAGGCGTCGTGGAAGCCGTTCATGTAGGCCACGATCAGCGCCAGGGCCACCACCAGCGCGAGCAGCAGCGGCGTCACTCAGGCGTCCTTGATCCGCAGCAGGTCCGCGATCCGCGCCGCCCGTTCCTGCGGCGCGATCGTATGGCGGATCGACTCGGAGACGTCGTGCAGGGGGAGCGGCTCCTGGGTGGAGCCGCCGCGCTTGTACAGCGCGCCGAGGGCCTGCCGCACGAGGCGCTCGCCCTGACGCTTGAGCTTGCGGATCTGGACGTAGTAGTCGCCGAGGTCCTGGGTGTCGTTGAGCTTCCAGGATGCGGCGACGGTGAGCTCCGCGGCGCGCTCGATCCCCTTGGCCGCATCCAGCAGCGGGGTGGGGCGCGTCCCCACCTGGGAGACGACCAGCGGCTCGCCGGTGTGCTCCATCGCGTCGACCACGTCGGCGAGCGTGAGCGAGAAGTCGTAGAGCGCGGCTCCGCCTCGTAGGGGGTGATCAGCGAGTGCGCGAGACGCTGGGCGATGCGGCGGCACAGCTCCTCGGCGACCGTGGACTGCTCGTGCGGCGTCGGCGCGATGCGGGTGCGCTCGCGATAGCCGTTCCCCAGCGGCTTCGAATGGGTGTCGGCGACCTGGACGAGCAGCGACTCCGCGAGCTCGGAGAGGAGATCGCTGAGGGGGCGCTCCGTGCGCGTGGGGAACAGTCGGGAGAAGAACTGCACCACCTCGCGTCGCCTCCTCGCTCCGTGGGCGCCTGAACGCCTCGCGGTCCGTGCGGTCGGACGCGGGCTCCTGCTCGTGATGCTGAGGCGCCGGACCGGGATGCGCCTGTCGGCGCGAAGGCCGCTCGAAGCGGCATATGTTGGAGCCCGGGGCAACCGCGGCCCGGCGCGCATCCATCGTAGAGCACGGGCCCCGAGACGGTGCAAGCACCGCCCCCGGGGAGTATGGCGAGGACCTCAGTCCGAGCAGAACGCAGCGCCCGACGGGCATCGGCCGACGGGGTGGCGGCCGTGCGTCGGGGCGTCAGTCGAGGCGACCCTCCTCCGCGTGCCGGCCCGCCTCCGTGAGCTCCTCGCCGGTGCGCAGCGGCCGCTCCGCCTGCCGGGTCCGCTCCTCCCCGGGATCCTCGTCCGCCAGGTGCGCGGTGCCGTGGGCGAGCAGCGTCGCGACCGCCCCTGCGCGCCGCAGGGCGAGGCCGAGATCGCCGGTGAACGCGCCGCGCAGGATGTCGTCCATCGTCTCCTGCACCTGGGCCACCTCCGGCGGCTCCGCGAAGCCCGTGAGATAGCGCGCCCGGGGACGGTGCGGGAGCCGGCCCGGTAGCGTCGGGCGACCTCGCCGCCGCCGCGGCCGCACCCAGGTGTGCGGCACGTACAGCCGCCACAGCGCCCCGGGCAAGGTCGAGGCGGGCGCGGCCGACCACAGGGCCGCCAGCTCCGTCAGCCCGTCGTCGGCCGCGAGCGCGACCACGCGGCGCACCACCTCCGGGTCGGAGCTGTGGAACACGCCGTCCAGCGGCGCCCGGGCCGAGTCGTGCGCGAGATCCATCGAGGTCGCGGGATCGGGCTCCCCGGGGATCGACGCGGCGACCGAGGGATACATCGCGGCGGGACGGCGGAAGCGAGGGGCGGAGGAGTCGTGCGATGACATGCCCCGCACCCTACGCTGGGTGCCATGACCATCCCACGCCGGCTCGGCCCCGAGACCGGGCCGCGCACCGCACTGCCCGATTACTCCCGCAGCAGCGCGACCGTCGAGCGGATGGTCACCGCGCTCGATCCGGCGCGCACGGGCCGCGACCGGGGACGGGTGCGGGCGGCGCTGCCCGCGCACGCCACGAGGGACACCGCCGCGCGCGCCGTCGTCGCGGCCGCGCCGCTGGGCACGGCACTGGTGAGCGTGCTGGGCATGGTGTCGCTGCTGGGCACGGTGCCGGACGGCCGCTCCCCGGGGCTAGGACTGCTGGTGGTCGTCGGGGCGCTGGGCGCGCTCGCGCCGCTGCTGGGGTCGCTGGGGGTCCGCTTCGGGATCGTGGCGCTGGGCACGGCGCGAGCCCGGGTCGAGATCTCCGCGGACGGGTCGCGGGTGGTCGGCCCGGTGCGGCACCGGGACGTGGCCTGGGAGCGGATCGCGGCGATCGAGTCCCGCGTGGTGCATCCGGTGCACTGGCTCACCGCCGCGGCGCGCCTCGAGGACGGCACCAGGATCGTGATGCCCGCCTTCGACCGTCCCGTGTGGACCTTCACTCGGCCCTCCGGGCAGGACATACGGGCACTGCGCACGGAGTCGCACCGGCGCCGACAGGCGGGCCCCGGGCGGCGCTGAGAGGCCAGGGGCCGACGCGCGCACGGCGCCCGCGAGCCGGTCCGGGACCGGCCGGCGGACGCCGCCGTCGACGTCGTGGCCCGCGTTCAGGCGGCGGGCGCCGCGCTCGTGCCGTCCTCCCACAGCGCGCGCACGACCTCGGGCAGCCTGCGCGGCCGTGACCTCGGAGACCGTCAGCACGCCCTGATCGTCCAGCGGCAGGTGGCCGAGGCGCCAGGAGCCGTCGGCCTCGACGTGCACCATCAGCGGCACCTGATCGGCGGGGGAGGAGATCTCGGTGCGGCGCAGCGAGACGGTGCGCTCGGCGCCGTCCTCGAGGAAGGCCAGGACGATGTCGGCGACCGAGGCGGGCACGTGCGCGGCGTCGGGCAGGGCCGAGACCACGAAGGAGTCCAGCTCGTCCTGGGTGAGCATGAGGATCGCGTCGTTCGCCTTGATGATGAAGGCCATCCGCATCGCCTCGCCCTCGGCCAGCGCGATCCCGAGCCAGCGGTCCGCCGCCGTCAGGGCGCCGGCGATGACCTGGCCCTCCTCGCCCAGCGACCACTGGCCGTCCGCGGACCGCTCCACCTTCCCGCGGGCGCGCGCCCCGAGGTGACCGCGGCCGTGACGAACTCGCGCGCCTGCTCCGGGGCGGCGCGCGGCCGATCTGCTCGCGCGTGATCCGCGCGCTCTCGGTGTCGCGCAGGCCGAGCATGAAGTCGATCTCGTAGGCGGTGTAGATCGTGACCTCGGAACGGTCGGTGCCGGCGCTCGCGGACTCGCTCATCGGTGTTCCCCCTCGGGCGTCGTGGAGCCGGCCGCCTCCTGCGGCGGCCGGGCGTCGCTGTCGGCGAAAGCATCGCAGATCGGGCCGGGAGGGTGCGACCCGCTCCCGCCGCTAGACTAGCGGGATGCACGGGGAGCGGCGCGAGCACGCGGGGCACGTCGCGGGGCACGTCACGGCGGTCCCCGACCTCGGCGGCACCAGCGCCCGGGCCGTGTACCGGGATCTGCCGCGCTTCGGCCCGCGCTCCCGTCGCGATCTCACCGAGCGCCTGGGCCTGTCCGCGCCGACGGTCACGCGCGCGACCCGCGATCTGCTCGAGGCCGGTCACCTCCACCCCCTGGACACCGTGGCGCTCGCGAAGGGCCGTCCCCAGCGACCGCTGGACATCGAGGAGAACCACGGTCCCCGGTTCATCGGGGTCAAGGTCACGGCCGACGAGGTCCACGCCGTGGTCACCACCGCGCGCGGCAACGCTCTCGAGGAGCTGGTGATGCCGGCGCCGGACACCTCCGCCGAGACGGTCGCGGAGGCGGTGGTCGACCCCGTTCTCGCCCTCGCCGGCGCGCATCCGCACGTGGCCGGGGTGGGCGTCAGCATCGGCGGCCGCGTCGCCGACCGGCGCCGTGTGGACTCCTCCTGGATCCTCGGCTGGGAGAACCCCGTCGACCTCGCCGACCGGCTCGAGGCGCGCCTCGCCCTGCCGGTCACCGTCGACAACGACATCGCCGCCATGATCCACGGCCTGAACTGGTTCGGGATCGGCCGCGCCTATCGCACCTTCGCGGTTCTCACGATCGGGGTCGGCGTCGCGATCGGCACCGTCGTCGAGGGGCGGTCGCTGCAGGGACGCTCCCATCTCGCGGGGCTCACCGGCCGACTGCCCGTCGCCGCACGGGAGGACGGCGCCCCCGAGCCCTTCTGGCGCTCGGCGCGGACCGCCGCGGTGGTCGAGGCGGCGCGGGAGGCCGGGGTGCTGGGGGAGGGCGAGGGCGTCGAACGCCTGCGGGCCCGGCTCGCGGCCGGCGACCCCGCCGCCCGCGCCCTCAGCGCGGACCTCGCCCGCACACTGGCGCGCGCCGCCGCCGCCGTGGTCGCCGTCGTCGACCCCGAGGCGATCGTGCTCGGCGGGGAGACGATCGACCTGGTGCTCGCGGCCGACGGGGAGTTCGAGCGGACCCTGCGCGCCTCGCTCCCCATCGCGCGAGCAGGACCTCGTCCTGCGAGAGCTCGGCGGGGACTTCGACCAGTGGGCGCGCGGCGCCGCGGTCATCGCGATCCAGGAGTTCGTCGGCGGCGAGGTCTGAGCGACCCCGCCGCCGACGCCCCGGCTCCCGTGCATCGGAGCCCGGACATGGACGTCACGTGGACGCGACCGTCACTCGAACAGCGCGTTGACCCGCTCGTTGTAGGCCGCGAAGTCCGCGCCGTCGATCCGCCGCATCCAGCACTGGTCGAAGGCCGGTCGCATGATCGACATGATCGCGGCGGAGTTCTCCACCAGCGGGTACCGGCCGGTCTCGCCCTCGGCCACCCGGTCCGTGAACGGGGTGACGTCCAGGCCCCGCTCCGCATAGGCCGCGATCGCGGTCTCCGTCCCCACGTCGGTCGCGGGGAAGAACGGGGCGCGCTCGCCGATGATCCGCGCGCCTCGTCGGAGGCGAGGAAGGCGATCAGCCGCGCCGCCTCCTCCTTGTTCTCCGACTGGGCGGCGATCGAGTCGCCCAGGCCGTTGAACATCGACATCGGGGTGCCGATCGGGCCCGTCGGCGGCGGGGCGATCCCGAGGTCGACGCCCTCGAGGTTCGCCCAGGTCGTGATCATCCACGAGCCGGCCAGGCCCAGCGCCGCCTTCCCGGACTGCACCTGGGTCTGGACGGGGCTGGAGTCGCCGAACATGCCGAAGGGCGGGAAGAAGCCCTTGTCCACGAGCCCGAAGTACCAGTCGATCGTCGCCGCGAAGCGGTCGTCGTCGTAGTGGAAGGTCGTGCCCCAGGTGTCGGCGTCGGTGAAGGTCCAGCCGGTCGAGAAGGCGAAGGCGGACCAGGTGGACTGGCCGACGTAGTCGATCCCGGCGTCGGCGCCCATGCCGTAGCGCGCCACGCGCGACGGGTCGAAGCCCTCCTCGTCGCCGCGCACGCCGTTCTCGTCGATCGTGAGCCGGGCGAGCAGGCGCTCGAAGGAGCCGCCGTCCTCGGGGTTCCAGTCCAGGCCCGCGAGGTCGTCCTCGGTCAGCCCCTCCTCCTCGAGCATCCCCTTGTCGTACATCACCGCGATGGTGTCGTAGTCCTTCGGGACGCCGTAGCGCTTCCCGTCCTGCCCGGTCCACAGCTCCTGCAGGCCGTCCTGGAAGCGGTCGGCGGTGACATCGGCCAGCGGTGCGAGATCGTCCAGCGGCGCGATCACGCCGAGGCTGACGAACTCCGGGAAGCGCGCCAGATGGTCGGCGAAGGCGTCGGGGCCGGCACCCGCGACGAAGCCCGCGGTGAGCTTCGTCCAGTAGTCGTCCCAGCCGAGCTGGGTGATCCGCACGAAGACGTCGGGGTTCTGGGCCGTGAACGCATCGATCGCGGCGGAGTAGGCGGGCGACTGGTTCGCGTCCCACAGCCAGTAGTCGATCTCGGTGGCGCCGGGCGGGGCGGCGCTCGTCCCGCAGGAGCTGAGCGCGACGGTGCCCGCGGCGCCCGCGGCCAGCGCCGCCGTGCCCGTGAGGAGCCGGCGACGGCTCAGCCCGCGCGGAGGGGCGCCGGCGGGGGAGTCGGAGGGCGGGAGGGGAAGGCGGTTCTGTGTCATCTCGGGCACCTCACTTGATCCCGCTGAAGCCGATGGAGTTCACGATCTTCTTCGCGAACAGGGCGAAGAGGATCAGCATGGGCGCGGCCGCGACGAGGGTCGCCGCCATCAGCCCGGACCAGTCCGGGCCCGTGCCCGGGGCCTGGGCGCGGAAGACGCCGAGCGCGACGGTGAGCACGCGGGACTGATCGGTGTAGGAGACCATCAGCGACCAGAAGTACTCGTTCCAGGCCGTCATGTAGGTCAGCGGCGCCAGCGTCGCCAGCGGCGCCGAGGAGATCGGCAGGATGAGCGTGAAGAACACCCTCGCCTTGCTCGCCCCGTCGATCAGCGCGGCCTCCTCGACCTCGCGCGAGATGTTGTTGAAGAACTGGCGCAGGAAGAAGATCGCGAAGCTCGAGATGAACAGGGTGGGGAGCATGATCCCCAGCGGCGTGTCCACCAGCCCCAGGTTCTTGATCAGGATGAAGTTGGGCGGCGAGGGTGAAGATCTGCGGGATCATCAGCGAGCCCAGGAAGATCAGGAACACGGTGTCCCGGCCGCGCCAGCGCAGGCGCGAGAAGGCGTAGGCGGCCATCGCGCAGGAGAAGGTCTGGATCACGGTGATCGTGGTCGCGACGATCACCGAGTTCAGCAGGTAGCGCCAGAAGTTGATCGAGGCGCCGGAGCCGCCCTGGGAGATCGCGGTCTCGACGTCCTGCAGGCCGAAGACGCGCTCGAAGCCGCCCGTGTTCAGGCCCACGGGCAGGAGGCTGGCCGGGTCGGTGGCCAGGGCGTTGTTGCTGGACAGCGCCGTGCGCAGCATCCAGTAGAAGGGGAACAGGGTGATCAGCAGGAAGATCACCATCACGGCCCAGGCCGCGATCCTCCCCCAGGGGATGCCGCGGCGGTGCCGGGGAGCGGGACGGTCGGCGTCGGTGCGCGGCGCGCTCTCGGGCCGTCGCGTGGTCGTGGTCATCGCACTGTCCTCTCAGTCCAGGTCCGACTGGCCGGCACGGCTCATCCAGTACTGCGCGAAGGTGATCACCATGAGGATCACCAGCGGCGCCACGGACAGCGCCGAGGCGTAGCCGAACTCGTACTGGGCGAAGGCGTTCTCGTAGATGTACATCTGCGAGCACCTTGGAGGCGTCGGCGGGACCGCCCTGGGTGGTGACCGAGATGGTGTCGAACACCTGGAAGGAGCCGATGATCGTCATGATCAGCACCAGCGCCAGGATCGGGCGCAGCAGCGGCAGGGTGATGCGGCGGAACATCGCGATCTCCCCGGCGCCCTCGGTGCGCGCGGCCTCGTAGAGGTGAGCGGGGATCGACTGCAGGCCCGCGAAGAGCAGCAGCGCCGTGTAGCCCATGTGCCGCCACACGTTCACCAGCGCGACCGTCGGGATCACCCAGGTCTCGCTCGCCCAGAAGGCGATCGGGTCGAAGCCGATCCACTGCAGGAGGATGTTGAAGATGCCCAGCTGGGTGTCCAGGATCCAGAGGAACACGATCGCGGCGACCACGTTCGAGACCAGATAGGGCGCCAGCACCAGCGAGCGCAAGACGGTGGACTGGGTCAGGCGCGCATGAGCACCGCGATGACCAGCGCGACCAAGGTCTGCACGCCGATGTTGATGACGACGTACAGCACCGTCACCTTCAGCGAGTTCCAGAAGACGGGGTCGGCCAGGAGCCGGCGATAGTTCTCGAACCCGACCCAGGTGGGCGGGGTGAGGGTCGTGTACTCCGTGAAGGAGTAGTACAGGCCGGTCCGGTCAGCGGCGGCCAGACGAGGAACACCAGCAGGCCGACCGAGGCGGGCGCGATGAACAGCGGCGCGAGCTTCGTGTCGTCCTTCCGGCGGCGCCTCGTCGGGGCCGACCGCGTCGACGTCGTCGCGGTGGACATGGGTGCCTTCTTCCGTGGTGGTGGGGGACGGGTCAGCGGGACGCGCCGGCGGCGCTCTCGCGGGTCAGGGACAGCAGCAGGCCCTGCTCGGGATCGAGCAGGGGAGCGGCGAGGCCGGCGACGGCCAGCGCCGCGCCGGGCGACACCGCCCCGTCCGCCTCGAGCACGCGGGCGAGCCAGGGCGGGGACGTGAGATGCGAGGGCGGGCCGCTGGGCGAGCAGGGCGCGCACCCGGTAGGCGGCGGCGGGATCCAGCCCCGGCGGCACCAGACGCGGGTGCTGGGCGGCATCGGCACGGCCGACGGCGCTCAGCGAGAACAGCGCCTCGCCCTGATCGGGGGAGACCACGCCCTGCGCCCACAGGGGGCTCTCGCCGCGGTCGGCGCGCACGAGATCGCCCGTGAACAGCGGCTCGCGGCGCTCCTTGTAGAGCGTGATCCAGGCGGTGAGCTCGGCGAGCTCCTCCTCGCTCGCGGCGGCGAGGTCCCACTCGATGCCGAGGTGGCCCATCAGCGCCGAGTGGGCGCGGAAGCCGAGGGTGTGCAGGCGCCCGGTGGTGTGGGAGCGGCCGGAGGCGATGTGGTCGCCCATGAGCTCCAGCGGGATCAGCTGCGAGGTCCAGCGGTGCATCTGCTGGCGTTCGAGCGGGTCGATGCAGTCCGAGACCCACACCCGGTCGGTGTGCTCGAGCACGCCGAGGTCCACGCGCGCCCCGCCCGAGGCGCAGGCCTCGATCTCCAGGCCCGGGTGGGCCGCGCGCGCCTCGTCCATGAGGCGGTAGGCGGCGCGGGTCTGGTCGTGCACGGCGGCCCGGCCCGTGGCGCGTGTCGCGGACTCCAGCAGGTCCCGGTTCTGGTCCCACTTGATGCGACCGATCTCGTGGGCGCCGAGCAGGGCGAGCATCTGGTCGCGCACGTGCGCGTACGCCTCGGGGATCGACAGGTTCAGCACCTGCTGGTTCCGCGAGCGCAGCGGCATCCGCTCGGGCGAGGGGGCCATGATCCACTCGGGATGGGCGCGGGCGACGTCGGAGTCCTCGTTGACCATCTCCGGCTCGAACCAGATCCCGAACTCCATGCCGTGCGCCCGCACGTGGTCGATCAGGGGGCCGAGGCCGTCCGGCCACGCCTCGGGAGAGACGACCCAGTCGCCGAGGCCGGAGGTGTCGTCCCGGCGGGAGCCGAACCACCCGTCGTCCAGGACGAAGCGCTCGACCCCGAGCGCGGCGGCGCGGTCGGCGAGGTCGGTGAGCCGCTCCAGGTCGTGGTCGAAGTAGACCGCCTCCCACACGTTCAGGGTGACGGGGCGGCGGGCGTCGACGTGATGGGGGCGCGAGCGGAGGTGGCGGTGGAAGCGGGCGGCGACCTGGTCGAGGCCGTCGCCGTAGGACGCGTACAGCCACGGGCTCTCGTACGTCCCGCCCTGCTCGAGGGCGACCTCGCCGGGCGCAGCGGCTCGCCGCCGCCGAGCAGGCGCTGGTCGGAGCTCGTGCGCTCGGCGAGGTGGCGGTGGTTGCCGGAGAAGGCGGTGTGCACCGCCCACACCTCGCCCTCGCGGAAGCCGAATCCGGGCCGTCCGGCGTGGAGCAGATGGGCGGAGTCCGCTCCGGTGCGGCCGCGTCGGTTCTCCCGCAGATGGGTGCCGACGGTGAAGGCGCGGCGGCGCGGGGTGCGCTCCTTCGTCCAGCGACCCGCGAAGTCCAGCGGCTCGTCGGCCGTGGCGGGGACGGGGAGGGAGAGGGAGAGCTCGTCGAGGCGGTAGGGGCCGGTGCCGGTGTTCGTCAGGCGGGCGCGCAGACGCAGCAGGCCCGTGGGCAGCGGCTCGCGCTCGAGCAGGACCCCGAGGCCCTCCGCCGGGTCCTCGAGGTCGATCTCGACGTGCGCCGCGCCGGTCTCGGCGTGGGTGCCCGTCAGCGGCGTCCCGTCTATCCGCAGGCCGCGGGTGATCAGGCGCGGGGTCCAGCCGGAGCCGTCCGGGCGGGAGCCGGCCAGCCCCGGGCGTCCCAGCCAGCCGTCGGAGACCTGGGGGAGGAGGCCGACGCGCACCGGGACGTCCACGAGGTTCTGCGGGACCGGCGGGACCGTCGCCTCGCACAGTGCATCCAGGCCCTCGGGCCCGAGCGTCCCGAGGGCACGGCCCCAGTGCGCGATCGCGGGGACGCGCCCGTCGGTGACGTCCAGCAAGACGGAGACCCCGCTCGCGGCGAGGTGGGCGCGGTGGGTGACCCCGGGGTGTGGCTTCGTTCGCTTGGTGGCGGGGTTTTTGCAGCGCTCCGTGGCGGTCTTGTTGCCGCGATCACGCAGGACTGGTCGCAGGTAGGTGTCGCGGTCTGAACCGAGAGGGGTGCGCCCGGTCGGGGCCGTTTGGATCGCTGCCGCTACGTCAGAGTCCGAAGGCTCCGCCGCTGACGAGGATCACGATGCCGAGGCCGATGAGAACGATGGGGAAGAGGATGTGCTCCCAGCGTTCGAGCACTTCGGCGATCGGGGGGCGGGTGGCGACGAACTTTGCCAGGGCCACCAGGACCGCGACGAGCGCGAGGAAGACGATGCAGTAGGCGACTACTGCGAGAGGTTCCACGGTGAGGAAGACAGGGGTGTAGACGCCGATGTTGTCGCCGCCGTTGGCAAGGGTGACGCCTGCGACTGTCCACACGCCGACCTTCTTGCCGGCAACCTTGGCCTCGTCGTCATCGTCGTCATCGTCTCCGCGCCAGGCCTGCCATGCGGCCCAGAGGCCGAGGCCCAGAGGGATGAGACCGAAGTACGGGATGGTCGCCGAGGGCAGGAATGCTCCGGCGCCGATGGTCACCAGGACCGCGGCACCGAGGATGCCGGCGAATCCGAGGTACTGGCCGGCCAGAATGCGGGCGGTAGTGCCGCGCTGGCCTGCCCCTCGCGCGAAGAAGAGGGAGAGCACGATGATGTCGTCGATGTTGGTCGCTGCGAACAGGCCCATCGCCTGCAAGACCGAGGTGAGGATCATGCGCCCTCCCCAGCGCGTCGCATCCGGGAAGCGAGCAGGCGGGATCGATGCACGGGGCGTCTTCGTCCACTGCCAGGGTGGCATCGACCAGTGCCGTCAGCGCCTGCGCCAGGTGCGAATCGGCGATCTCATATCGTGTCCGACGACCCTCGGGCTCGGAGACGACGATCCCGCAATCGCGCAGGCATGCCAGGTGGTTGGACACGTTCGGGCGTGTCAGGTCCAGATCTCGGGCCAGTTCCGCCGGGTAAGCGGGATGGTCGAGCAGGGTCAAGATGATCCGGGATCGAGTGGGGTCGGCCAGTGCACGACCCAGGCGGTTCATCACGTCGAGACGCGAAGCAATAGTCAGCATGGACTGAACTATACAGCGCGCACTGAACACTCGGTCACAGGCGTCAGCCCAGATCGCATGCCCGTAAGGGGAACCCTCACCGGACACCACCGCTACTGATCGAGAGGAACGATGTAAATTTCACTGAAAAATGGCGGGATTCTGCCAACGCTTCGTTGCGGGGGTCCTGCTGGCGTTCCTTACGAGGCTGGGCCGCAACGCGAGTGGCCCCTAACTACGCATCATCCCCGTTTGCTTAGGGCGGTACGTCGGGCAGGTCGTAAGGCAAGACTTTCATTGTCATTGGGATGTGACCTGAGTCGTTGAGGTCGCTTCCCGCCACGGCAGGAAGAGTCCGGAGAGCGCCAGTCCGATCACTCCGACCAGCAGTCCGCCCCGCACTCCGATCCCCGTGGCAACGAGGCCGCCTGTCAGGGCGAACAGTGGGGCGAGTCCACGGGAGGCGAGAGTGAACGCCGTGGTCACCCGGGTCATGTAGGCGTCGTCGGTCGCCTCCATGCGGTAGTGATGACGCTCGCTGAAATTCCCCAGTTGTGCTCACTGAAATTCCCCAGTCTGGGTCGCTCCGTCGCATGAGGCGGGCCTCCCTGGATGCTGGTGGTCTCTGACCACTCACCAGCCTTCCAGGGAGGCCCGACGCTCATGCTCTCAGAGAGGAGCGGCGTGGACATCCACGCTCTGCACCGGCAGGGAATCACGATCAGCGAGATCGCCCGACGCACCGGCCATGACCGCAAGACCATCCGTTCCTACCTCCGCGGTGATCGCGAGCCCGGGGTCCGCAAACCTGCCGCCCCGGACGTGTTCGAGCCGTTCACCGACTACGTCACCGCCAGGCTGATCGAGGACCCGCACTTGTGGGCGGTGACGCCGCTGGACGAGCCGCGGCCGCTGGGGTTCGCGGGCTCCTACCAGTCGCTGACCCGTCAGATCCGTGACCGGTCGTTGCGGCCGGCCTGCCAGGCCTGCGCTCACGTCACGAAGCGTCCCAACGCGGTGATCGAGCACCCACCCGGGGAAGAAACCCAGTTCGACTGGCTCGAGACGCCCGACGCACCCGAGCAGTGGGGCTACCCCCGGAAGGGCGCGTATGTGCTGGTGGGGTCACTCGCCCATTCCGGCGTCTGGCGGGCCGCTATCGCACCTTCGATGGACCTGCCCCACCTGTTGGCCGCGATGACGACCGTCGTGGGCCTGCTGGGCGGGCTGACGCGGGTGTGGCGGTTCGATCGGATGCGGACCGTGCTGGATCCCGCCACCGGAGACCTGACCGCGATGTTCTCCGCGTTCGCGAAGCATCACGGGGTCCGGGCCGTCGTCTGCCGGCCCCGCTCGGGAAACCGTAAGGGCGTGGTCGAGAAGAACAACCACACCGCCGCCCAGCGCTGGTGGCGGACTCTGCCCGATGAGATCACCGCGGAGCAGGCCCAAACCTCGCTTGAGAGGTTCGCGGCCCGGCAGGACGGCAGGCGCCGCGAGAGCCCGACCGGGACCACCACCGCAGCGGCGATGCGTGCTCAAGAGCGGCTCCGGCCACTGCCGCCGATGGCGTTCCCGGTGGTGGTGACCGAGCAACGGGGCGTCTCTCGGCAAGCCCTGATCCACTGGCGCGGCAACCGCTACTCCGTCCCTCCCGAACTCGCGATGGCCACGGTGAATGTTCATCAGCACCTCGGCGCGGACCATATCGAGATCACCACCACCTCCGGCGCCGCGGTGGCCCGCCATCGCTTGGCCGAGTCGGGCCTGGGCATCACCCAGCGCACCGATCAGCACGTCACCGCGCTGGAGACCATCGCACTGGCCTCGGCCCCGCCGGGACGGCCTCATCGCCGCAAGGAACGCATCCCACCCGGTGCTCGCGGCGCTGGCCGCGCCCAGGTCTTGAATGGGCCACCGGCCCCGAATGCCACCGTGATCGACCTGGCCGCCTATGAGCAGGCCGCGAAGAACAGGAACACCCTGACATGACCACCACCTCACCCACCCCGACTCCTGCGAGCGTCTATCAACAGCTCAAGGGCCACCTGGACGAGCTGAAGCTCGCCGACGCCGCCGACGCCCTCCCCGGCATCCTGGACCAAGCCCAGACCGAGAACTGGACCCTCACCCACGCCCTGGAACGCCTGCTGGCGATCGAGGTCAGTGCCACCGAGAAGCGTCGCCTCGCGGGCCGGTTCCGGTTCGCGAACCTGCCCACCGGAGCCACGCTGAGCAACTTCGACCACGACGCCGCCTCCGGCATCGACCCCAACCTCCTGAACGAGCTGGGATCCTGCCGGTTCCTGGAGACCGCGACGAACGTCTTGCTCATCGGCCCGCCCGGAGTGGGCAAGACCCACATCGCCACCGGCCTCGGCCACGCCGCGATCAACGCTGGCTACCGGGTCTACTTCACCTCCGCCGCAGACCTCGCCGCCCGCCGCCACCGCGCCGCGATCGAGGGCAAATGGTCCACGATGATGCGGTTCTTCGCCGGCCCCACCCTGCTGATCATCGACGAGCTCGGCTACCTCCCACTGCCTGCCGAAGCGGCCTCGGCCCTGTTCCAGGTCATCAACCAGCGCTACCTGAAGACCTCGATCGTGATCACCACGAACCGGCCCGTCGGTGCCTGGGGCGAGATCCTCGGCGACACCACCGTCGCCGCCGCGATGCTCGATCGGCTTCTCCATCGCTCCGTCGTCGTCACCCTCGACGGCGCCTCCTACAGGCTCCGTCACCACGCCACCGCCGCCGAAGAAATCCGCCGCGCCACCACCGGCACGAACCTCCGCTAACCTAGCCCCGCGACCCGGGGAACTTCACCGAGCAACTCCGGGGAAAACCGATGAGCGCCATCAGTAGGCGGTGTAGACCGGACGGAACACTCCGGCGATGAGCAGGTGTATCGCCCCGGGTCTGGTGGAGGCTCTGATTCCACGGGAGGATGAGGAGCATGGCGGCACCGAGGAAGTACCCGGACGAGCTTCGGGAGAGAGCCACGAGGATGGCTGTTCAGGCGCGACGGGATCCATCGACGAGGTCGGGCACGTTCCGTCGTGTGGGCGAGCGACTCGGGATCAATCCCGAGACTCTGAGGAATTGGGTCGTGCAGGCCGAGGTTGACGAGGGGCACCGTCCCGGGACCACGACCAGCGAGTCCCAACGCCTGGTCGAGCTGGAGAAGGAAGTGCGTGAGTCGCGCCGGGCGAACTCGATCCTGAGGTCGGCGTCGGCTTTTTCGCGGCGGAGCTCGACCGTCCACAGCGTTGATCGTGGAGTACATAGACCAGCACAAGCATGAGTTCGGCGTCGAGCCGATCTGTCGGACGCTGACCGCAGCGGGCACGCAGATCGCGCCGAGCACGTACTACGCGTTCAAGACCCGCCCACCCTCGAGACGGGCAGTGCGCGACGAGGAACTGCTGGTCCAGATCCACCGCGTCCATGCGGCGAACTTCGGCGTCTACGGGGCGAAGAAGGTCCATGCCCAGTTGCTGCGGGAGGGTATCTCGGTGGCGCGTTGCACGGTCGAGCGGCTCATGCGCGTCGCGGGGTTGCGAGGGATCAGCCGGGCCAAGGGCCCACGCACCACGATCTCCGGTCGCGGCCCCGACAATCGACCTGACCTGGTCGAACGTGACTTCACGGCGACTGCTCCGAACCAGTTGTGGGTCGCGGATATCACCTACTGCCGCACCTTCGCCGGCTGGGTGTATGCCGCGTTCGTCATCGACGTGTTCTCCCGCCGCGTGGTCGGCTGGCGGCTGTCGAAGTCGCTGCGGACGGACCTTGCGTTGGACGCGCTCGAGATGGGCATCTGGACCCGCGATCACGCAGGCCAGGCCGTCACCGGGCTCACGCATCACAGCGATAAGGGCGTTCAATACGTCGCCATCCGCTACACCGAGCGTCTTGCTGAGGCCGGCGCGGTCGCCTCGGTCGGCTCCACCGGCGACTCGTATGACAACGCCCTGGCCGAGGCCTTCAACTCGCTGTTCAAGGCAGAACTGGTCCGTAACCTCGGGCCCTGGAAGAACATCGACGACCTCGAGATTGCGACCGCGGAATACATCGACTGGTTCAATCACCGGCGTCTGCACGGCGAGATCGGCATGATTCCGCCCGTCGAGCTCGAGGACGTCTACCATCACAACAACCCCGCACCGGCACCCGCCGACGCGGCACTTGCGAGCCTCTAACAAACCCGGGGCGATACAAGGAGCGTCGCTCCCGGTGTCGACTCGTACAGGTCAACCGCCTGCTGGCGAAACTCTTCGGAGTAGTTCTTCCTGGCCATGGTTCATGATCTCGCTTCCCCAGCAGATGCTGGAATCAGCGTGTCCACGAACAAGGGTCAGGCCCCCACCACCACCGGCGAGTTTTCTGGCTCTTCAGAGTTGAGTGTGGGGTGAGGCGTCGAGTCCGCCGGTGATGAGGAGCATTCGGAGGCGATAGTGCTCGAAGTTCCGGAAGCCGCGGGCGATGCGGCGGCCGAGTTCGATGATCCCGTTGATGGCCTCTGTGCCGCCGTTGCTCGCGCCATCGGTGTCGAAGTAGGCCAGGAACGCTGTCCGCCAGCGGCGTAGGGTCTTGCCCAGCCTCGCGATCTCGGGGATCGGACAGCTGGGCGGCGTGTCGATGAGCCGCTGGGCGAGTCGACGTCCCTGCGCGGGCGTGGGCTGGTGGAACACGTCTCGGAGGTCCTGGGCGCACTGGTAGGCGACCTCGACCGCGACGTGATCGGGATGGGCCGCGAATGCGCTGGCCAGGCGGGTCTGCTGGCGCGGCGTGAGGCGTTCCCGTCCGGCGCGGAGAACATGGCGGATCCCGTAGAGGGGGTCGCCCTTGCGGCCTCGGTGGCCGAGGGTCTCCTGCTGGATCCGGCGGCGGACGTCATCGACTGCGGCCCCGGCGAGCTTCACGATGTGGAACGCATCCAGCACGCAGGTGGCGTCCTCGAGTTGGTCATCGATCGCGTTCTTGTAGCCCTGGAACGGGTCCAGCGTGGCGATCTCGACCCGCTTGCGGAACTCGTCGCCGCGCTCGTCGAGCCAGTCTCGGTAGGCCTTGCCGGATCGGCCTGGGACGAGGTCGAGAAGTCTGGCGGTGGGGTGGGTGCCGCGAGTCAGATCGACCATCCCGGTGAGCTCCTTCGGTCCGCGCCGGCGCGGGTCCCGGTGGTGCCAGATGTGTTCGTCC
This sequence comes from Brachybacterium sp. GPGPB12, assembly GCF_038396325.1. NCBI lineage: Bacteria > Bacillati > Actinomycetota > Actinomycetes > Micrococcales > Dermabacteraceae > Brachybacterium > Brachybacterium sp. GPGPB12. Next base: position 3,183,225 of record NZ_CP149573.1, read on the forward strand.
ACGCCCAAGACCTGCACGCCCTCGAACCGGGACGGGTCGTTCGCGGCCTTGATCAGGACTGGTCGGACCTGGGACCAGAGCGTGTTCCAGGTCGTGCCGAGCTGGCGGGCCAGGCCCTGGATCGTCGCTCCCTCGCGCCGGAGTTGTCCGATCGCCCAGCGGATCGCGCGCGTGCTCAGCAGGCCCCGCGGTGCACAGACCTCCGGGTTCTGCTCGGCGAAGGTCGTCACCGCGCAAACACGCTCGAGGCAGATCCAGCGGCGCTTGCGCCACCGAATCCGCACCGGTCGGCCAGCCCATGGCGCGTCGATCATCTCGACCACCACTCGGCCGTGACCAGTGGCGATGACACCGCAGCCAGGGCATCCGGCCACTGGATCGCAGGACTCAACCTCAAGCAACAGTCCGGCCCGGGCCTTCGAGACGGCCACCAGATGAAGGCCAGGGAAGTCCAGGAGAACGTCGCATCGGTCGCAGCGATCAAGCGCGTCAGGGCATACGCAACTATGGTTGGGCATCGTCGAGGTCCTTGGTGCGAGCAGAGGTAAGAGTCCGCTCATCTTCGGGGACCTCGACGTCTATCCTCAGCTACCCCGTATCACCGGCGCGCCCACACTCAACTCTGAAGAGCCAGTTTTCTCAACGCCACCCTGAACCGGCCCAACCACACAGCGAGGATTCAGCCTCCGTGCCGCCACAGCTACCGGCGAGATGAGGTCGGCGCGGCGTGCTCCGGTCACTGCCAGGACGATGGCGGCGATAGTGAGCACGGCGGCGGTGCCGGTGAAAACACCGCGCCGAGACCGGCTACACCGAAGGCCAGCAGCAAGGGTGCCCGATGCAGAACAGGCGCACTGCTGCACCAGTACCGAGGACCAGGCGTCCCCGGCGCTCCGGCCCGGGCCTCGGATTGGGCCAGTGGATACGAGGGATCTCAGGCGCGAGCAGGACGTCGGCATCTGGTTGCGGAAGAGGCCGGCGACGATGCGCAGACTCTCCGCCATGGTCAGGTACGGCGCCCAGGTGTCGGCCAGATCATCAACGGTCATGCCGGCCTTGATGGCGTAGGTGGCCGCCAGCATGATCTCCCCGGCGCCGTCGGCCAGAGCGTGCACGCCCAGCACCTTGCCGGTCGTGGCGTCAACTACGAGCTTCACCGCGCCCCTGGTGTCGTGCTGGACCAACGCCCGAGGGACGTCGGATAGGCCCAGGACCCGGCAGTCGCACACGTACCCGCGGGCGAGGGCCTCGTCCTCTGTCAGCCCTGCCGAGGCCAGCTGGGGCCTGGTGAACACGACCGCAGGCAGACCGGTGTAGTCCACGCGTGCGGGCGTGGCCCGACCGTCGTCGGCAAGTGCGTTGAGCGCGGCGGCCCGACCGCCGGCGGCGGCTACGTAGACGTACTGAGGAGCCCCCGAGACGTCACCGGCGGCGTAGATGCGCGGGTTGGAGGTGCGCTGGGACTCGTCGACCACGACGAAGCCCCGCTCGTCCACGTCCACCGCGGCGGCGGCCAGGTCCAGGCCGTCGGTGCGCGCGAAGCGCCCGGTGGCCACCAACAGCCGTGCTCCGCGGACCTGCGCGCCGGAGGCGGTGCTCACCACGACGTCCTGTCCATGAGGACCGATGCCGGTGGCCACCGCGGTCGCGTGCTCCTCGACCACCGTGATGCCATCGTCGGCGAAAACCTCCCGAAGCCCCTGGGCCAGCTCCGGCTCGGCGTGGGGCGCCAGACGCCCGACCACCGACACCCGGGCACCGAGGTGGGCGAACAGCTGGGCCTGCTCCATCCCGACATAGCCGCCACCGATGACGACCAGGGACTTGGGCGGCTCGGTGAGCTCCATCGCCGTGGTCGAGGTCAGCCAGTCCACGGACTCAAGGCCGGCCACGTCCGGGACGGCGGGGGTGGAGCCGGTGGCGATCAGGTAGGCCCGGGCCCGCAAGCACCGCGCCGTCGACGGCCATGGTGTCCTTGTTCAGGAAGGCGGCCTGGCCCGAGCGGACCTCGAAGCCGTAGGCGGCGGCTACGTCGGCGTACTTCGCCTCGCGCAGGCTCTCGATCAGGCCATCCTTCTGCGCCACTAGGGCGCCCAGATCCACCGGTCCGGCTGACGTCGGGACGCCTGCGAAGGGGTTGGTCAGCGCGGCGTGCCGCGCTCCGGCGGCCGCCAGCGGCGTCTTGGACGGCACACAGCCGATGTTCACGCACGTGCCGCCGAGGACGCCGCGTTCGATCAACACCACACTCTTGCCGGCCTGGCTGGCCGCGATCGCCGCCGACATGGCCGCGCCTCCTGACCCGATCACGGCCAAATCGACGTCGTAGTCCTCACCCATATCGCACATCTCCTTTGCGTTGCACGTCTCCAGTGACCAGAATGGACCTTCCAGTGCAGGGAAAGGTCAAGATGAACGTGGAAGCCGTTCGAGCAAGGAGGCGCCGTGCGGATCGGTGAGCTGGCCGAGGCCAGCGGCACCACAACCAAGACGCCGCGCTTCTACGAAGAAGCCGGGTCGCTGCCCGCACCGGACCGAACCGCCAACGGCTACCGCGACTACGCCGCTGAAGCCCTGGCGCGCCTGGGCTTCATCCGCCGCGACCGCACCGCTGGGTTCACTCTGGCCCAAATCCGCGAGGTCCTCGACATCCGCGACGCCGGGGTCGCACCCTGCCGGCACGTGCAAGATCTGCTCGAGACCCGCCTGGACGACCTGGACCGCCAAATCGCCGACCTACAGGCACTGCGACACACCGTCGCCCAACTCAGCGACAGCGCCGCCACGGTCGACCCGACCAACTGCGACGCCACGACCATCTGCCGCTACCTGTGATCCGCACGGTCCCGAACCTGGCTGGCGCAGTGCCCACCGCTTGGTGCCGAACAGCGTCCCGGGGACCGATCGACCCGGCCCCGCTGGCCATCGCTCGTCAGTGAGACCGCCACGAAGCGACCGAAGAACCCCGCCAATTAGCGGACGGAGTCACAGACCCCGGGGCGGGGTGCGGTCACCTCGCGGTCGGGTGCGGCGGGTCGCGGGGACATCGACGACCTCCGGTCTGCGGCTCTCAGGGGTGTCGCGGACGGTCGCCGAGCGGCGGCGCGACAGCGCGACGGATTAACTATAACCATGAAAGTAATGCTCGTCGAGAGCTCGGCCCCCGCCCGGGCCGACGGGGCCGGGCGCCCCCGCAGGGGCCGGTCGCGCCCGTCTATCGTGGAGAGCCGTGCGCGCCCCCGCGCGCTCCGTCCGCTCCGTCGGACGCCGTCCTCGATCTCCGCGGGAGCACGATGTCCTCCACGACCACGACCAACGGGCCGCGCCGTCTGGACCGGGTGCTCGACCTGGTCGAACGGGCGGGCAACCGGCTCCCGCACCCGCTGGTGCTCTTCGCGGGTCTCTTCCTGATCACGGCCCTGCTCACCACGCTCCTCGCCGCCACCGGCGCCGAGGTGCAGGTGCCCGGTGAGGAGGAGCCGCGACCGGTGCGCTCCTTCTTCAGCGGCGAGGGGCTGACCTGGTTCACCACCACGCTGGGGGAGAACTACATCGGCTTCCCGCCGCTGGTGAACGTACTGCCGATCGTGCTCGCCGTCGGCATCGCCGAGGGGTCCGGGTCGCTCAGCGCCGCGATCCGGCGCCTGTTCGGCTCCGCCCCGCGCTGGCTGCTGCCGTACGTGGTCGCCCTCGTCGGCGTCAACGGCAACCTCATGTCCGACACCTCCTTCGTGGTGATCCCGCCGCTGGCCGCCCTGGTCTTCGCCGCCGCGGGCCGGCATCCGCTGGCCGGGATGATCGGAGGCTTCGCCGCCGTCGGCGCCTCCTTCTCCACCACGATGATCCCCTCGCCGATCGACGCGAACTTCTCCGGCATCACCGCCTCGGTGATGGAGTCCCTGCCCGCCTCGCTCGGCGCCGCCCCGGTCACCGTGGTCTCGAACTACTGGATCAACCTCGCCTCCTCCCTTGTGGTGGTGGTGGCCTGCGGATTCCTCATCGACCGGGTGCTCGAGCCGCGGCTGGAGCGCGCCGGCGTGCCCCGCACCCTCGCCCCCGAGGACGAGGGCGCCACCGCGGGCTCCGAGGCGAGCGCCGACGGCTCGATCAGCCCGCAGGAGCGGCGCGGACTGCGGTGGGCCGCGCTCTCGCTGCTCGCGGTCGTCTCGCTGATCGCGGCGCTCGCGACCGTGCCCGGCTCCCCGTGGCAGAAGGACGGCGGGGGCCTGCTGCCCGACTCGCCCTTCATGGGATCGATCGTGTTCTTCCTGGTGGTCGCCTTCTCCGTCACCGGCATCGTCTACGGCGCGATCGCCGGCACCGTCCGCTCCGGGGGCGACGTCGCCGGCCTCATGGGCCAGGGCCTGCGCTCGATGACCGGCTTCCTCGTGGTCGCCTTCGCCCTCGCCCAGTTCCTGGCCCTGTTCTCCTGGAGCGGGATCGGCACCTATCTCGCGGTGCACGGCGCCGCCCTGCTGGAGCACGCCGACCTCGGCGGCCTCCCCGTGGTGCTCGGCTTCGTGGTGCTGTGCGCGCTGACGAACCTGCTGATCACCTCCGGCACCTCGATGTGGGGGCTGATGGCGGTGGTGTTCGTGCCGATGCTCGCCCTCAGCGGGCTGGAGCCCGCCTTCGTGCAGGCCGCCTTCCGCATCGGCGACTCCTCCACCCAGATCATCACGCCGCTGAGCCCCTATCTCATCGTCTCGCTGGGGATGGTGCGCCGCTACGAGCCCGGGGCCGGCCTCGGCACCCTCGTCGCGCGCCTCGCGCCCTTCACGCTCGTGTTCCTCACGGCCTGGACCGCGGTCTTCGCTGGTGTTCTGGGGGCTCGACCTCCCCGTCGGCCCCGGCAACGGCATCCGCCTGGGCTGAGCGGCGGTGCGAGACGGCTCGGCGTCGCCGCGCCTGCGGCGATACCCTGTCGCCCACCCCGAGTAGGCCAGGAGCCCCGCATGATCTTCACCCAGTCCTCCAAGCGCGCGACGTCTGCTACGAGATCCGCGGGCCGGTCCCCGCAGAGGCCGCCCGCATGGAGGCCGAGGGCCACAAGATCCTCAAGCTCAACATCGGCAACCCCGCGCCCTTCGGCTTCGAGGCGCCCGACGAGATCCTCGTGGACATGATCCGGAATCTGCCCACCGCGCAGGGCTACTCGGACTCCAAGGGCATCCTCCCCGCGCGTCGCGCGGTCGCGCAGTACTACCAGACCCGCGGCATGCCCGGCGTGGGGCTGGACGACATCTACCTCGGCAACGGCGTCTCCGAGCTGATCCAGATGACCTGTCAGGCCCTCGTGGACGACGGCGACGAGGTGCTCGTCCCAGCCCCGGACTACCCGCTGTGGACCGCGTCGATCGCGCTCGCGGGCGGACGCGCCGTCCACTACCGCTGCGACGAGGAGCGGCAGTGGTGGCCCGACGTCTCCGACATCGCCGACAAGGTCACCCCGCGCACCAAGGCGATCGTGGTCATCAACCCCAACAACCCCACCGGCGCGGTCTACCCCGAGCACGTGCCGCGGGAGATCGTCGAGGTCGCCCGCAAGCACGGGCTGATGATCCTGGCCGACGAGATCTACGACAAGATCCTCTACGACGACGCGGTCCACACCCACATCGCGAAGCTCGCCCCGGACCTGCTGACCATCACCTTCAATGGGCTGTCCAAGGCGTACCGGGTGGCGGGCTTCCGCGCCGGCTGGATGGCGCTGTACGGGCCGAAGGAGCATGCGGCCAGCTTCATCGAGGGCCTCGACGTGCTCTCGAACATGCGCCTGTGCCCGAACGTCCCCGCTCAGCACGTGGTCGCCACGGCGCTGGGCGGCTACCAGAGCGTGAACGAGCCGCTTCTTCGCCCGGCGGCCGCCTGCGCGAGCAGCGGGACGTCGCCTACGAGGGCCTCAGCGCGATCGACGGCGTGAGCGTCGTGAAGGCCTCGGGTGCGCTGTACATGTTCCCGCGCATCGATCGCGAGATGTACCGCCTCGAGGACGACGAGCAGTTCGCCTACGACCTGCTGCGCTCGAAGAAGCCGCTGGTCAACCACGGCACCGGCTTCAACTACCCCGAGCCCGACCACCTGCGTCTGGTGACCCTCCCGCAGGCCGACGTGCTCGCCGACGCCGTGGACCGCATCGCCGACCACCTCGCCTCGATCCGCCGCTGAGGGCGCCCGGGCGCACCGCGGACGGGGAGGGTCAGAGCGAGCAGGCCGATCACCGTCGCGAGCACGGCCAGCGGCGGGAGCGCGCCCTGCTTCACGGCGGCGGCGCGGTGCGCGGGGGAGCTCAGCAGCGCAGCACGGTCGCGGCGGCGAGCATCGACCCGGTCCCGGCCAGCAAGCAGGGTCGCCCCCACGGTCATCGTCCCCACGAGGACGAGCACCGCGCCGAGCGCCGCGAGCACGGCGAGGAACAGGTTGTAGAAGCCCTGGTTGAACGCCAGGTCGCGGGTCGCGGCGACCTCCTGCGGACTCTGCTCGCCGAACACCTTCTGCGCCTGCGCCCCGCCCCAGGCGAGGGACTCCAGGCGGAAGATGACCACGTGGAGAGCGGCCGCGGCGAGGGCCAGGATCGAGCCGAGGGTGAGCATCGCGACCTCCGAGGCCTCTTGGAATGATCATTCCACTATAGTGGGTCGCGCCCGGTGCCGACAGCCCGGGCGAGGAACGACGACGAGCAGGAGGGGTCATGGGACGACGGTCCGCCTTCGCGCGGGAGGACGCCGTGCGCTCCGCCCGCGACGTGTTCTGGAGCGAAGGGTACGAGTCCGCCTCCATGGCGAGCCTGCAGCGGGCCACCGGACTGAACGCCAGCAAGCATCTACCACGCCTTCGGCTCCAAGCGCGGTCTGTTCGACGCCGCGATCGAGGACTACCTCGAGTGCGTCGTCCGCCCCGGGCTCGCCCGCCGCGGGCGCCCGAGGTCGCCCCCGATGCTCTCGAGCGCTACTTCCTCGCGGCCCGCGCGCTGTTCGCGTACCCGTCCGGCCGCACCCTCCCCGACGGATGCCTGCTGGTGAACACCGCCTGCTCCGGGCTCGCCCGGGACGACGGGATCGCCGAGGCCGTGCGCGCCTATCGCGCCGAGTCGCTCGCCGCCTTCACCCGCGGCGCGCAGGCCCGACGCCCCGACCAGTCGCCGCAGGAGCGCGCGCGGCTCGTCGAGACCTGCGTCGCGCCGCTGATCAGCGCACTGGTCATGACCCGGGTGGACCGGGATGCGGCCACCGCCGCGCTCGACTCCGCCCTCACCGCAATCCAGCACCAGGAGCAAGCACACCCATGAAGCCCCTCTACACCACCGAAGCCCTGGCCACCGGCGGCGGCCGCGACGGCCACGTCGATGTCGCCGAGTCGGATCTCGCCTTCGACCTCGCCGTCCCGACCGCCATGGGCGGCACCGGCGCCGGCGCCAACCCCGAGCGACTCTTCGCCGCCGGGTACTCCGCCTGCTTCCACTCCGCCCTGCAGGCCGTCGCCCGGCGACGAGAAGGTCGCGATCGACGGCTCGAGCGTCGGCGCCCGCGTCACCATCGGCTCCGAGGAGTCCGGCGGCTTCTCGCTCGCCGTCGAGCTCGAGGTGGTCATCCCGGAGCTCGACCACGACACCGCCCAGGCGCTGGCCGACGCCGCGCACCAGGTGTGCCCGTACTCGAACGCCACCCGGGGCAACATCCCGGTGGTCGTCACCGTCACCGACGACTGATCGCTCCGCGTCCTGCGTCCTGCCTTCAGGCGTCGGGCAGGTGCGAGGAGCCCCGGCGGGATCGCTCCCGCCGGGGCTCCTCGTCCTGCGGCATCTTCGCTCACGGGCGCAGCGAGCACCTTGCCCTGTCGGCCGTCGGTCAGCGTGGCCGCCACGGCGGCGGCGACCTCGTCCAGCGGGAAGGTGGCCGCGACCGGCAGGGTGACCTCGCCGGAGAGGAGGCCGGAGAAGATCTCGCCGATGAGCCGGCGACGCACCTCCGGTGCCATCTCCGCCGAGACCCGGGCGCCCCAGAAGCCCTCGACCTTCAGATCGCGGAAGATGATCGGGCCCGAGGGGAGCGCCATGGTCGAGCCGCCCATCGCCCCGAAGACCACCAGGCGACCGCCGTCCCCGAGCAGCGAGAGCACCTGGCCGGCCGCCTCGCCGCCCACGGAGTCCAGCCCCGCCGCGACGTGCGCCTCGCCGATCAGGGCGCGAGCCTGCTCCTGCCAGTCCTCCCGGTCGGTGGCGACGACGTCGCCGATGCCCTGCGCGGCGAGCTCCTCGACGCCGCTCGCTGCGCCGCACCAGGCTGATGACGCGGATGCCGCGCGGCCGTGCGAACTGCGCGATGAGGCGGCCGACGGCCCCGGTCGCGGCGTTCTGGACGAGCACTTCGCCGGGCGCGAGGTCGAGGTGCTCGAGCAGGGAGACGGCGCTGAAGGGCATGGCCACGAGCTGGGCGGCGGACTCGTCCGGCGGCTCGGCGGGCACCGGGATCAGCGAGGAGGCGGGGGCGGTGAACAGCTCCGCCCAGGCTCCGGTGATCCCGGTCGCCGCGACGCGGTCGCCGACGGCGAGGCCCTCGACGCCCTCGCCGAGCGCCTCCACCACCGCGACGGCCTCGGCTGCCGGCGCCCGAGGGCGCGCGGGGCGGACGCCGTAGGAGCCGCGGATCGTCCACAGGTCGTGGTGGTGGATCGGGCTCAGCGACATCCTCAGCGGCGCCTCGCCGGCGGCCGGAACGGGGGTGTCGGCCTCAGCGGTGCGCAGGACGTCGGCGGGATCGCCGAAGCGGTCGTAGGTGACGGTGAGCATGGGGGTCGCCTCTCGATTGTGGAACAGTCATTCCACTATAGCGGCGGGGCGCCTCCCTGCGCCGTGCGCGGGCCGTGCTGTTCGGGGTCTCACAGTCGCGGCCGCGACGGCGCCGGGTGATGCAGAAGGGCCGGGGGCCGGGACCGGTGCTCCGGTCCGACCCCCGGCCCTGCGGCGGGGTGCCTGCTGCTCGTGCGCGGCTCAGGCGTGCGTGGGCGCGGTGCGCCCTCGCGGGAGACGCGCACCATCTCCTCGCGCTCGACGACCTTGATGCGGGCACGGGGCTCGCCGTCGGCGTCCACCGCGGCGGCGCCGAGGCTCCTCTCGTGCTCGTCCAGCGCCATCCAGCCGTCCCAGGTCGTGTACTGCACGCCCCGGTCCTCGAGCAGGCGCAGGATCGCGTCGTCGTCCCGCTCGGGGGCGGGGGAGAGGCGACCGGCCTCGATGTCCTCGAGCAGGCAGGTGATGGTCTCGATCGCGTCGGACTTCGTCGCGCCGATCAAGCCGACGGGGCCGCGCTTGATCCAGCCGTTGGTGTAGGCGCCGGGGATGACGGAGCCGTCGGCCTCTGTGACGCGGCCGGCCTGGTTGAGGATGACGCCGCGACGGGCGTCGTAGGGCACGCCCGGCGACTCGGAGCCGTGGTAGCCCACGGCCCGGTAGACGGCGCCGAGGTCGTAGTCGACCATCTCGCCGGTGCCCACGAGCTCGCCGGCCTCGTCCAGGCGGGTCCGCTCGAAGCGCATGCCGGTGACCTTGCCGTCCTCGCCGAGCACCTCGACGGGGCGGTGCCAGAAGTGCATGTGGAGGCGGCGCTGGACCGGCCCGCCCTCGCGGTCCGTCGGCTCCTCGCCGGCGGCCTCGCGGCGCTCGCTGCTCCTCGAGCCAGCCGACGAAGGTCTGCACGACCTGGTCGGTGCGCTTGTCGGCCTTGATGGCCTCCCACTGCGCCTCGGTGATCTGCTCGAGATCGCGGGGATCCATCACGACCTGCAGGCCCTTGGGATGGGCGAGCTCGCGCGCCTCGAGCGGCGAGAACTTCGTCTGCGCGGGGCCGCGGCGGCCGAACACGTGCACGTCCGTCGTGCGCGCGGCCTGCAGGCCCTCGTGCACGTTCGCCGGGATCTCGGTGCGCAGCGGCTCGTCGGCGCTCTTGGAGAGCACGCGGGCGACGTCGAGGGCGACGTTGCCGTTGCCGATCACGGCCACGGACTCCGCGTCGAGCTCCCAGGTGCGGGGGTAGTCGGGATTCCCGTCGTACCAGGCCACGAAGTCGGCCGCGCCGTGGGAGCCCTCGAGCTCGATGCCGGGGATCCGGAGGTCTGCGTCCTTGAGCGCGCCGGTCGCGTAGATCACCGCGTCGTAGTGGGTGCGGAGGTCCTCGGCGGTGAGGTCGGTGCCGAACTCGACGTCGCCGAGGAAGCGGATGTCACCGCGGCCGAGGATCCGGTGCAGGGCGGTGATGATGCCCTTGATGCGCGGATGGTCCGGGGCGACGCCGTAGCGGATCAGGCCGAACGGGGCGGGGAAGCGGTCGAACAGGTCGATGCTGACCTCGAGCTCGCCGCTCTTGACCGGGGCGGAGCGCAGCAGGGTCTCTGCGGCGTACACACCGGCGGGGCCGGAGCCGATGACGGCCAGGCGGAAGGGTCGCTGGGAGGAGGACATCACACCTCGGTCTCGTGGCGCCGTGGCGCCGGGTCGCAATGATTTCCGCACCACTCTATATGCGGAATTCGTCATCACCCCGGTCACTGTGAGCCGCTCGACGCCACGACCGGCGGCTCCTGCGATCGCGAGGGAGCCGCCGGGCGGGTCTCAGCTCTTCGCGAGGTCCTCGGCGCCGCGGCGGTGGATCGACCAGAAGTACGCACCGACCAGCACCGCACCGCCGACGATGTTGCCCAGCGACGACGGGGATGAGGTTGTCCCAGATCACGGCGCCGACCGTGATCGAGGAGTAGTCCCCGAGCGACTTCCCGGCCTCGGTCAGCGCCTCGCCCTCCCAGAAGCCGGCGCCGGCGCCGTACTTGACCAGCAGGCCCATGGGGAGCATGAACATGTTCGCGACCGAGTGCTCGAAGCCGGTGGCGACGAACAGCGCGACGGGACCGGCGACGGCGAGGATCTTGTCGGCGACGGTCTTGCCGGCCGTCGCCGCCCACACGGCCAGGCACACGGCGAAGTTCGCGAGCACGCCGAGGAAGAAGGCCTGGTGCCAGTCGTGGGAGACCTTCGCCTGGGTGGTATCCAGCACCACCATCCCCCAGGCGGAGCCGTTGGTGGCGTGGGTGCCGGCGAGGAGGATCAGCGGCGCGACCGTGACCGAGCCGATCAGGTTGCCGCCCGCGGAGACGCCCCAGTGACGCAAAGATCTGCCCGGTCGTGATCCGGCGGGACAGGCGCGGCATGGAGGTCATCGTGGTGCCGGTGAACAGGTCGGAGCCGCTGATCACCACGAGGCCCAGGCCGACGGAGAAGACGACGCCGCCGATCAGCTTCGCGATCCCGACGGGCCACTCGCCCATGCCCTGCTGCGAGGTCACCATGAACACGAAGCCGAGCGCGATGAAGGCGCCGCCGCTGAGGGACGCGAGGAACATCTTCCCCAGCGGCGCCGTCGCCTTCGCGAACATCGCGTCCTCGAGCGCCTTGGTGAGGGGCTTCGGAGCGGTCGCGGCGGTGGACGGTGCGGGCGCCGGCGCGGCGGCCGCGCGGGGTTCGGGAGCTGGGCTGGTCATCGGAGGAGGTCCTTCGTTGGAGACGGGGTGGGGAGGGCCGTCCCCGCGCTGCGAGGGGAAGGAGGTCCGGTGGTCGGCCGCCGTGCCGCGCGGTGCGGCACGAGGGGAGCCGGGCGGGTTCCCCTGCGGTGACCAGGAGCCAGGGTACGCCCGGTCCGGCGCGGCGGAGGGGACCTTCGTCAGTCGGCGGACTCGGTCCCCGCCGTCTCGGGCACGACGCCGACGGCGACCCTCAGGGTGCTCGCTGGCCCCGGGCGGGCCGACCACGATGCCCTTCAGCGGCGGCACGTCCGCGTAGTCCCGGCCCCAGGCCGTGGTGACGAAGCGCTGGTCCACGAAGGTGCGGTTGGTGGGATCGATGTCGACCCATCCCGTGCCGGGCACGAGCACGCTCAGCCAGGCGTGCGAGGCGGCCGAGCCGATCATCTGCCCGGCCGGCTCGGTGCCCAGCGCCCCGCCGGCCGACGGGGCGGTGCGCAGGTAGCCGGAGACGTACCGGGCGGCGAGCCCCGCCTCCCGCACCGCGGCGACGCCCACATGGGAGAAGTCCTGGCAGACGCCGTGCCGAGCCCCCAGCACCTCCTCGAGGGTGGAGGTGACGGTGGTGGCCGCGGAGTCGTAGGTGAACTCGGTGTGGATCAGCGCCGTCAGCTCCGCGAGGCACTCGCCGACGGCGCGTCCCGGCCGGAACACCTCGGCGCTGATCTCCCGCGCGGCGGTCCCGCCCGGGACCCGCGGGGAGGGGTGGACGAAGTCCAGGCTCGCCCCGGGCATCGGCGCGCCCCAGTGCTCGGGGGTGCACTGCTCCCAGGGACGGGACATCGGCTCGAGCCCGTAACGGCGCTCGGCGACGGAGACCCGGGCGTGGGAGTGCACGTCGAGTCGCTCGTGCGGGGCGTCGACCAGGAGATAGGTCGAGGAGTTCCCGTAGAAGTCGGTGTGCGCGGTGAGGCGGGCGGGCGCCGGATCGACGACCACCTCGTGCGAGAGCACGCGCTGGTGCGGGGTGGCGCGCGGCTCGACGTGGGCGCGGCCGTAGTTGCGGGTGACCGGCTTCGCGTAGCGGTAGGAGGTGAGGTGGTGGACCCGGTAGTGCACCGGGTCCAGGGCGGGGGCGTCCTCCTGGCGCAGCGGGATCAGCGGACGCGCGCCGTGAGGGGTCGCGCCGTCCTGTCCGGGCCGGGCGTCGGGTGCGTTCTCAGACATCGTCGACCCCCCATCGCGAGGTGGATTCCGAGGCGCGGAAGAAGCGGTCCTCGAGGGCGGTGGCGAGGGTGCGCAGGGACTCCGTCGCCGCGTCGATCTCCGCCAGCGGCGCGGTGGGCGCGTCCTCACCGGCGGGCGCGCCCGGCGGCGGGCGCAGCAGCTCGTGCGGCTCCCAGGCGGCGAGGCGGGTGCGCGGCGCCGACATCGGTGCGCGCGGCTCGGGGGAGGGCGCGGTCTCGGGCGACCGGTCCAGGGCCTGGCCGAGCCGGTCCAGCTGGAAGGCGAGCGAGCGCGGCGGCGTGGTGTCGCTGAGCAGCGGCTCGACCAGCGCTCCGGCGCACGGCGGCGTGGAAGGAGCGGCGGTAGGAGGCGCCGGACTCGGTGATCAGTGCGACCGCGTTCGCGATCCGCTCCTCCGCGGCGCGGCCGCGGCGATGGCCGAGGGCCGCGCGCAGCGGCGCCAGCAGGCTCATCGTCCGCTCGATCTTGCGGCCGATCTCGGTGAGGTCCCAGCCGAGGTCGCGGGGCATCGCGTCGGCGACCGCGCCGGAGAGGGTCAGGCTGACCGTCGACGATGTCGGTGAGCCACTGCTCCAGCGGGCGCGGGTCCACGATCCCGCCGCGCACCTGGAGTCGCAAACGCGTGATCACCGGCCACACGTCGTCGGAGATGAGGTCGCGCAGGGTGCGGGTGGTGTGGGCGAGCGCCGCGGCGGACTGCGCGAGGGAGCCGGGCCTGCCGACGTCCCCCAGCAGGCTCTCGATCTCCAGCCGCACCGCCTCGCCGTCGCGGAGGTCCAGGTCGTGGAAGCCGGGATAGGTGGTGGTCACCTCGGTCACCGCCCGCAGCAAGCACCGTGCGGGCGGTGCGGGCGCCGCGGCTGTGCTCGGCGTCGAGGTCGTTGGAGGTGTCCAGCACGGTGCGCGCAGGCGGGCGGTGGAGTCGACGCGCTCGAGATAGCGGCCGAACCAGAACAGGTCCGAGCCGACCGAACGGGTCATCGTGGGGTAGGCGGAGACGCTCGCGCGCCGCGACGCCGGCTCCGCGGCCGGGCGGCCGGCCGGCTCCTCGTCGGGGACCGCGGACGTGTCGGGGACGGCGACCCACACGTCCTTGAGCGCCTCGGGGCCCTCGTCGGCCGTGCGCGCGATCCCGCCGGGCGACACCTCGAAGCCGTCCTCGGTCCCCATCACCAGCAGGCTCAGCGTCACGGGCCGTCCCGTGAGCTCCTCGCCGCCCGACGGGTCCAGGGAGGGCCACAGCGCAGGGGCGGCGTCCGCGGGTGCGGGCCGCGGCTGCAGGTCCTCGTGCAAGATCTGCCGGCACAGGTCGGGCGCCGCCGCGCGCAGGGCCGGGTTCTCGAGCAGGCCCGCGCCCAGCGGGTTCAGGATCTCCACGTCGCCGCGGCCGCGCCGCCTCGACCAGGCCCGTCACACCGCCCAGCGGCGTCGGCCCGAGGTCCAGGGGGTCCAGCGGCGGCGAGGGGACCAGCCGCACACCGCGTCGACCGGCTCGCCCGGGGCGGAGGCGAGGCCCGACAGGCGCAGGGTCACGGCGCCCGCACCGGCGCGCAGGTCCCCGACCGACACCGTCGGCGCGCCCAGCAGGTTCGCCAGCCAGCTGTGGTCGAAGGCGGCCAGCGGCTCCTCCGCGTCCTCGAGGAGCACGACGGGGCGCCCGGCGCGCCCGTCGGCCCGGGTGCGCTGATGGAAGGACGTGCGCGGCGTGTCGAAGAAGGGGTGGAGACGGCGCATCTCCGTGCTGCGGTACAGCGACGGCGCGGCGCGGGAGAGCACCCGCCGCGGCTCGAGGGTGAGGCCCGCGCCGCGGGGACGTCCACCGCGTCCCCGTGCACCACCCAGGCGCCCTCGGCGGTGCGGGAGACGGTGGTGCTGACGGCGAAGAGGTGGTGGGCGCCGCGGGCGGGGATCCCCACCGCCGGGCGCAGGTAGGCGAGGTCCGCGAGCGGCTCGGCCGCCGGTGCGACCTCGGTGTCGAGCACGGTGCGCGGTCCGTACAGGTCCGCGTACAGGGCGTCCAGCGACCGCACCCGCTGCACGAGCCCCGCCGACAGCTCCGCCCAGGACTCCGCGTCCAGCACGACGGGCACCGGGTCGAGGGCGGGGGACGGGGCGGAGACGTCGGCCGCGAACATCGTCGCGGCGCTCGCCGCCGCCCGCCGTCGACCCGTGGGGCCGAGGGCGGTGAGCTCCTCGGCCAGGGCCTGCGGATGCGTGATGGTCACCGGGACATCGTAGACACGCGGCCCGGACGTGCGGTGACGGCGGGGCCGAGCGGTCGGCCCCGCCGGGTCGCCGCGGGCACGCTCAGGAGGCGGCGACCACCGGCGCGCCCTCGGAGGGCTGGACGACGACGAAGCCCGGGCCGTGGAAGCCCAGCTGGAAGGACTCCCCGGAGCCGCGGCCGATCAGCGAGCCCATCTTGAAGTCGTTCTTGATCTGCGGCTGGAGGTTCGCGGACCAGCACACCGCGGCCTGCGGATCCACGAAGGTGGGCCGCTGGGAGCAGTCCAGCAAAGCATCGGCGGCCCGTCGGAGGTGACCGCGACCATCCCCTGCCCCTGCAGGAACAGGTTGAACAGGCCGCCGGCCATGAAGCCCGCCCCGCCCAGCGAGCGGATGTCCCACTGGATCGAGGAGTCGAAGGCGAGCATGTTGCGGGTGTTGAGGGTCAGCGCGTCGCCCTCCAGCTGGAGCAGGAAGATCTCGTTGTTCTGACGGGCGAAGAAGATCTCGCCCTGGCCGCGGGTGCGCATCATGTTCCCGCCCTCGCCGGTGGCCATCTTCTTCAGCGGCTTCATGCCGCCGCCGGAGCCCTGGTAGGAGAAGTCCATCTGCCCCTGGTAGGCGACCATCGCGCCCGCGGCGGAGATGATCTCCGGGGCCTGCGGGTTCAGCGCGCACCGCAGCATCTTGGAGGACTGCAGCGCCCATCGGTCGTTGGTCTGGCGCTCCTGGTTGGAGGCGTCGAACAGGTTCGAGCGCATGGCCCCTCATCTCGTCGGTCGACCCGCATCGGTCGATGGGTTCCCAGCGACGCCCACCGCGCCGCGGTGGGATCGTCTCACGTCCAGGGCCGCGTGGGGACCCTGTGGGGGTGCGGTGAAGCCGCCGCTCGCCCGTGCAGGGCCTCGTAGCATGGGGCCCATGTCCGACTCGCGCACGCCCCGACGACCTCCGGCCGCCAGCGATCCGCGGCTGGAGGCGCTCGCCGAGGACTCCGGCTACGAGGTGCTGGGGCGGATCGGCGCGGGCGGGATGGGCATCGTCTATCGCGCGCACGACGCCGACGGGAGAGACGTCGCGATCAAGATCTCGCGCCACGAGATCGCCGACGACCCCCGTGCGAGGGAGCGGCTGGCCCGCGAGGTCGCCGCCCAGCAGCGGGTGCGCAACGACAACATCGTGCGGATCCTGGACGCGGAGCTGGAGTCCTCCGACGCCTTCGTGGTCACCGAGTTCGTGCCCGGGCCGACGCTCGAGGACGCGGTGCGCACGCACGGCGGCCTGCACCCCGAGGCGGTGCGCGAGGTGGGCCTGGTGCTGGGGGAGACGGCGCGGGTCATCCACGAGGCGGGTGTGATCCACCGCGATCTCAAGCCCAGCAACGTGCCGCTGCGCGGCGCGACCGAGGGGGACCTCTCGGGCTTCGACCCCGACGGGGACGGCCTGGACCCCGTGATCATCGATTTCGGCATCGCGATCGCCGCGGAGGAGTCGCGGCTGACCTCGACCGGCCTGGTGATGGGCACCGCCGCCTATCTCGACCCGGAGGTGGTGCGCACCGACCGCACCGTCGAGGCGGGGGACTGGTGGTCATGGGCGGCGATGCTCGCCTTCGCCGCGACCGGGCGGGAGCCCTTCGGCACCGGACGGGCGGACCTCGTGTTCCTGCGCGCGGAGCGCGGGGAGATCGACATCGACGGCGTGCCCACCGAGCTCGGCGACTGGTCGCGCTCGGCCCTGTGCGCCGACCCCGCCGAGCGCGCGACGCCCCAGGAGGCGCTGGCGCGCCTCGCCGAGCTCGACCTGGACCGCTACGACGACCCCGGCGACACCGAGGCGTTCGAGGCCGGTCCGCGCACCGCGGTGCCGCCCGTCCTCGGGGCGGACGGAACCCCCTCGGCCGGTGCCGCGACCCCGGCCGACGAGGTGGAGGGGACGGGCGCCGAGGGCGCGACCGAGGCCCTGCCGGCCGGCGACGCCGCGACCGAGGCGTTGCCCCGCGTCGCGGACGCGGGCGAGCGACCCACGGAGACCCTGCCCCGCTATGCGACCCCGGACGATCCGCCCACCGAGGTGATCCCGGTGACGGGCACGCCTACCCGGGCGGCGCCCGTGGTGCCGCCGTCGGCCGGGCCCGTCGGAGCCGCGGGCCCGTACGGCGCCGCGCCGCAGGACGCCTCGCCCTACGGCGCGGCCGCGTCGCCGCAGCGGACGGCCCCGCAAAGACCACTCGCAGCCGTACCCGCGGCCGTACCCGCGGCCGGCGCCGACGCAGCGGCCCGCGCACGGCGGCGGGCAGACCGCGCCCCAGCGGCTCGCCCCGCGAAGACGGGGTGCCTCCGCAGCGACTCGCCCCCCAGCAGATGGCGCCCCACCCGATGGCACCCCAGCAGATGGCGCCGGCGCAGGGCATGTGGGCGGCGCCGCCGGCCCCGCCCCGTCGGCCGCCGCTGGTGTGGACCGGGCACCTGCTGATCGTCGCCCTCGCCGCGCTCGCCCCCTACATCTCGCTCGGCGTCCTGCTCCTGCTCGGCGCGCTCGCCCGCACCTGGGAGCGCGACCACCGCTCCGTGACCGCGCGCCGGATGCGCGGCGCCACCGGCTCCGGACCGACCTGGGCGGCAGGGCTGGCCGGCCCCTTCCGCTTCCTGCTGGGACTGCTCGAGGTCACGCCGCAGGCACTGTTCCCGCTGGTCCTCGGCCTGCTCGTGGGCCTGGCCCTCGACGCCGCCTGGACGCCGCTGCAGGGCTCGCCGCGCCCGACGGGGTCGCCTTCGCGACAGCCATGGCGATCACCCTGCTGATCACCTGGGTCGGGCTCGGCGGCCGCACCACCCGCGATGGCGCCCATCGGATGCTCGACGCGGCCGCACCCGACATGCTGTGGGGCGCGATCGTACTGGTCTTTGCTCCTGCTGCTGCTCGGCGCGGTGGTCTTCGCGCTCGTGACCCGCGAGGGGATGGTGGACTACCTCCCCTTCCCGCACGGGCCGCGGCTGGACGACATCGCGCTGTGGAGACGGTGACGACGCCTCTCCTGCACGGTGGCGCGTGTGCTCACGGCGCGGGGGCGGGTGAGGTCGCTCATCCCGTTCGGCTCCGTCCAGGCGGCCACGGTTAAACTCTGCACGACCCACCACCGACCGCTGCCCCAGCCCGGGGCGAGGAGATCACATGGCCGCGTCCGGTCCGTCCCAGTCGGCGCAGGAGCGCCGCGAAGCGCGCGCGAGGCCCTGCGCACGCGCCGCCAGGCAGAGCTCAAGCGTCAGCGCACCGTCCGCACCATCGTGATCGCGGCGGTCACCGTCGTCGCGCTCGTGCTGGTCGCCGCCGCCGGTGTGTTCATCTACCGCCAGGCGCGCCGGCGGGTCCCGTCGCGACCCCCGAGGGCGTCGCTGAGGACCAGCCCTACCTCCCGATCGGCGCCCTCGAGGACTCGGGCAAGCCGGTGCTCGAGATCCACCTCGACTTCATGTGCCCCGTCTGCGGCCAGTTCGAGGAGATCAACGGCGCGGACCTCCAGCAGATCGTCGAGAACGAGGAGGCGACCGTGCACCTCGTGCCGCGCCGCTTCCTGGACACCCAGTCCACCACCGGTGACTACTCCTCCCGCGCCGCGAACGCTCTCGCCTGCGTGTGGGAGGACGACCCCGACAACGCCATCGGCTTCCAGCAGCCTGATGTTCGCCAACCAGCCCGCCGAGGGCGCGCGCGGGCCTGACCGACGAGCAGATCTGGGGCTACGCCCAGGAGGCGGGAGCCTCCGACGAGGTCCAGTCCTGCATGAGCTCGAAGACCTACCAGCCGTGGGTGCGCCAGGTCGTGGACCCCTACGGCGAGGAGACCGGCGGCGGCACCCCGTACGTCGAGATCGACGGCGAGACCTTCGGCTCGGACAAGTGGTCCCAGCCCGGCCAGTCGCGCGAGGCCGTGCTCTCCGCGGGCGGCGAGTCCGCCTCCGACGGCGGCGAGGGCTGAGCCGCAGGCCACCCCGGGGCCCACGGGCCTCTACACTCTCAGGGGACCGGTCGCATCGCGGTCGGTCCCCTCTCGCTGGAGTGGCGCAACGGTAGCGCACCTGTCTTGTAAACAGGTGGTTGCGGGTTCGATTCCCGTCTCCAGCTCTCGCCCCGGTCCCCGCAGGACCATGCGGCGACCACGCAGGAAAGAGCCCCTCGCCGGATCGCTCCGGCGAGGGGCTCGTGCGTGCGGGGCGGGCCCGGTGGGTCAGAACGTCTCGTAGGACACCTTGTTCACCGTGAAGCCCTTGCCGGTCATGACGTTCCAGCAGGTCATCCCGTCGAAGCGGCTCGTGCACGCCACGTCGCCGCGCTGTGCGCTGCGGTCGTACTCGAGGGTGGGCGCGGAGTCGCTGAGGAAGGACGAGCCGCAGGCCCGCTCAGCGTCCTCGCCCGCGACGGTGATCGAGAACGGGCCGTTCTCGCAGTCCTCGAGCCCCGCCTCGGAGAAGTCCCGCTCCACGAGGGAGCAGGAGACGGAGTCCTCCTCGAGGTGGCGACTGATGTTCCCGGTGGGGGAGCGCGGCTCGGTCATCTCCTCGGCGCCGTCAGGGGCGGGGGAGACGGGATCCTCGGTGGTCTCCTCGGTCGTCTCCTCGGTGGTCTCCTCCGGAGCGGCCTCGGCGCTGGTCGTCGAGCTGTCGCGCTGGTACTCCTCCTCGTCGGGGGCGAACAGGGCGCGGGCACCCAGCCCGATCACGAGCAAGCAGGATCAGGGCGAGCACGAGGCGACCGCCGCAGGCGATCAGGGCCCGCTTCCGGTCGCCGTCGTCGGAATCGTGCTCCTCCTGCGGAGGTCGGCCGACGGGCGGCGGGGCCGAGGCGGGGCCCTGCGAAGCCGGACCCGGGGACGCCGGGCCCTGCTCCCCATAGGGGTACTGCTGCTGTCCGTAGGGGCTCTGCCGATCGGTCGGATGCGACGAGGCGGCGGCGCCCGCGGCGGCGGACGCGGCGACGGCCGGCATCTGCCGGGTCGGCGAACCTGGCCGCGGGGCCGGAGAGGTCTGCGAGGTTGGGGACGTCTGCGCGGCGGGGGCGGCGCCGAGCGGGACCACGGAGGCCTTCGGCGACAGTCGCACCGAGGAGGAGCCCTCGGCCGCAGGCTGTGCGGAGGGCGACGGGCGCGCGGCAGGCGCCGGCCCGCCGACGTGGGCCTCGCGCGCGGGCGGGGCCGGGGGCGGCGTCGTGCCGGGGCGCTCGTCGGCGGAGGCATCGGCTCCCGCGGCTCCCGCACCCGCGGCGCCGGCCGCAGCGGCGCCGGTCGCTCCGGCGGCGGTGCCCCAGACGAGTGCCTCGGGGACCTCGTCCCAGGCGGAGGCGTCGTCGTCGAGCCCGGGCTGCGACGCCGACGCGGGCCGCTCCTCGGCAGACTGCGACTCCTGCACGGCGGTCTGCTCCGGGTCCGCGGGCTCGGGCTCCTCGTCGGGGACCACCTGGTGCGGCTGGGTGGGCTCGCCCTCGTCGAGGTCGTCGTCCTCGTCGGACTGCTCGGTGCCGGCCTCGTAGGCCTGCTTCGCCCACTGGTTCGTGGCCAGGATCCACTGGCGCGCGACCTCGGGGGCCGAGGGGTTCATGACGATCAGCCGATGCAGCTGGGGGTGCTTCTCGGTGAGCTCGAGGAGGCGTTCCGGACTCGTGCCCGGATCGGCCGCCTCCTCCGCCGTCGAACGGTGCTCTGCCACCGTGCTCTCCCTTCCTTACGGCTTCACGGCAGGGCGCTCGCGGCTCGCGGGGGCGGCCTGCCGATCCATGAGAATGGCACATCGGCGCGCTCCGAGGCACTGCGAGGCGCCCCCAGGCAGCGGTGACCCGCAGGTCACCGGGGCCTCGCGGCCCGCTCGTCGGACGGTCCGGGGTGCACTCTGACCTGCGGCGACCCCGAGAACCGACCCCTCGAGGTGCCGCAGAGCCGGCATGTGACGGGGGTCTCGGCCGTGGAGGCGGCAAAAGGGGCGCGGGTGCCGTCGGCCCGCGTGCGGGGGCCGGGCGCGGTCAGCCCGCGGTGATCACCGGCGCCGCGGTGGTGGTCGTCATCGGCTCGCCGTGGGCGTCCAGCGGACGCACCTTCAGCCAGTAGACGCCGTGCCCGCCGAGGGTGAGGGTGAGGGTGCCGGCCTCGTCCACCGCCGGGAACTCATGCCCGCCGAAGAGGTCCCGGACGGTGCGCCGGTCCATCCCGGTCATCTCGAGCCTCGCCGTGACCGGCTGGGAGGACAGGTTGAACACGCACAGCGGCGTCTCGGCGTGCGCCTCCGCGTCCTCGCCGTGCTCGGCGCCGTCGTAGGTGCGGGTGAAGGCGAGCACTCGCTCGGAGTCCGCAGGGATGTTCCGGTACGCGCCGAGCCCGAAGGCGTCGTGCTCCTTGCGCACCGCGAGCATCCACCGCACGAAGTGCAAAGAGGGAGCCGGAGTGCGCCAAGTGCGCCTCGACGTTGGTGGTCGAGTAGTGGTAGACGAGCGACTGGATCACCGGCAGGTAGAGCTTGCCCGGGTCGGTGATCTCGCTGAACCCGGCGTTGCGGTCCGGGGTCCACTGCATCGGGGTGCGCACCGCGTCGCGGTCCTCGAGCCAGATGTTGTCGCCCATCGCGATCTCGTCCCCGTAGTAGAGGAACGGGGAGCCGGGCAGGGACAGCAGCAGGGCATGGATCAGCTCGAGCTCGGAGCGGGAGTTGTCCAGCGGCGGCGCCAGGCGCCGACGGATGCCGACGTTCGCGCGCATCCGCGTGTCGGGCGCGTACCAGCCGAGCATCGCCGAGCGGTCCTCACCGGAGACCATCTCGAGGGTCAGCTCGTCGTGGTTGCGCAGGAAGGTGCCCCACTGGGCGCCGACGGGGATCTCGGGGGTGTCCTCGAGGATGTCGATGATGTGGCGGGCGCGCCCTCGCGCGCGCGTAGAACAGCCGCGGCATCACCGGGAAGTGGAAGCACATGTGGCACTCGGGCCGCTCAGGGGTGCCGAAGTACTCCACCACGTCGGCCGGCCACTGGTTCGCCTCGGCGATGATCACGCGGCCCGGCCAGCTCTCGTCCACGAACTCCCGCGGCTCGGCGAGGAACTCGTGGGTCGCCGGCAGGTTCTCCCCGTCGGTGCCCTCCTCCTCGAAGAGGTACGGGATCGCATCGGCGCGGAACCCGTCGATGCCCTTGTCCAGCCAGAAGCGCACCACCTCGAACATCGCCTCGCGCACCGCGGGGTTCTCGAAGTTCAGGTCCGGCTGGTGCGAGAAGAAGCGGTGCCAGAAGAACTGCCGGCGCACCGAGTCGAAGGACCAGTTGCTCTCCTCGGTGTCCACGAAGATGATGCGCGCGTCCTGGTACTTCTCGTCCGTGTCGGACCAGACGTAGAAGTCCCCGTACGGGCCCTCGGGGTCGGAGCGGGACTCGAGGAACCAGGGGTGCTTGTCGGAGGTGTGGTTCATCGGCAGGTCGATGATCACGCGGATCCCGCGCCGGTGCGCCTCGGAGACCAGTCGCTCGAAGTCGGTGATCGAGCCGAACTCCGGCGAGCACCTGCTCGTAGTCGGAGATGTCGTAGCCGCCGTCCCGCGCGGGGAGGCGAAGAAGGGCGGCGACCACAGGCAGTCGATGCCGAGCCACTGCAGGTAGTCCAGGCGCTCGATGAGGCCGGTGAAGTCCCCGGTCCCGTCGCCGTTGCCGTCGGCGAAGGCGCGCACCAGCACCTCGTAGAACACGGCCTTGCGGTACCAGTGCGGGTCGTAGTCGACCCCCGGGCCCTGCGGGGAGAACTGGGCGGGGTTCAGGGGCATCGGGACCTCCACGGCGGCTGGGACGGCGGACGCGCTGGCACCACAATAGTGTCCGCCGCGTCGGCGCGGACCCCTTCGGCGGCCGACGGACCGGGCGGTCTCCTCCGGCCCCGTCGGGCGCGGGGTCGCGGGGCCCGCCGCCGCAGCGGGACCGGCGCGCTCTCGGCCCGGGCCCGGTCCCAGCCCGACCTCAGTCCCGGATCCGCCAGTCCACGGGTCCGGCGCCCTGCGCCTCGAGCAGCGCGTTCACCTGCGAGAAGGGACGGGAGCCGAAGAAGCCGCGAGAGGCCGACAGGGGGCTCGGGTGCGGGCTCGCCACATGCGGCACCTCGCCCAGCAGCGGGATCAGCGACTGCGCATCGCGGCCCCAGAGGATCGCCGCGAGCGGCCCGCCGCGGGCCACCAGGGCGCGGATCGCGTGCTCGGTGATCTCCTCCCAGCCGCGACGTCGGTGGGAGGCCGGGGCGCCGGGCGCGACGGTGAGGACCCGGTTCAGCAGCAGCACCCCCTGGTCCTGCCAGGAGGAGAGGTCGCCATGCGCGGCGGGGGCGATGCCGAGATCGCTCTCGAGCTCCTTGTAGATGTTGGTCAGGGAGCGGGGGAGCGGGCGCACGTGCCGCTCCACCGCGAAGGACAGACCGATCGGGTGCCCCGGCGTGGGATACGGGTCCTGGCCGACGATCAGCACCCGCACCTCGGACATCGGCCGGGTGAAGGCGCGAGCACCGCCTCGCCGGTGGGCAGGTAGCCGCGGCCCGCGCGGACCTCCTCGCGCAGGAAGCCGCCGATCTCGTGGAGACGGTCCTCGACGGGGCGGAGGGTCTCGGCCCAGTCGGGGGCGATGATCTCGGTCAGGGGAGCAACCATGGAGGCAGTCAACCATCCGCGGGCGGCGCCGTCGGGGCGCGTCGGCCCCTCCCGGCGAGGCATCCCTCACGACCTGCGCCGGGCGGCGGCGTGGCGGCGCGGGGGAGCGGTCGCGGGTGCGTAGCCTCGGTCCATGCCCTCCGCCTCCGACGAGCCCGCTCGCGCCGACGTGCGCCCCTCCGACGCCCCGTCGTCGGAGCGCATGTCGTCGGAGAGCCCGGCGCCCGAGCGCACGGCGTCCGAGCGCGTGCCGTCCGAGCGCGTGCCGTCCGAGGTCGCGGCCGCCGGGGCCGCAGGGGGCGCTCACCGAGCGGGACCGGCGGATCCTCGCGCTCGAGGGGCGCACCTTCCGCTACGTCGGCGCGAAGGAGCGGGCGATCCGCGAGGAGATCGGTCTGTCGAAGGTCGCCTACTACGTGCGGCTGAACGCCCTGCTCGACGAGCCGGCGGCGCGCGCGCGCCCCCGCCGTCGTCAACAGTCTCCGCGCCCGGCGCACCTCCGAGGACGGCGGCGCCTCCCTCGGCGGCGACCATCGCGTGGCCTGAGCCATCCGTCTCCGGGGCGTGTGCTCCACCCCCGATCCGGGTCGACCATGTTAAATGGGTCCGTGGCTGATTCCCAGTATCCCTACCCGCCGGACCGATTCGACGACGAGGCGGACGCCGTCACCTTCCATGGCGCCCACCGCGCCGAGCTCCCCTTCTGGCGGGAGAACCTGCTGTACATCATCATCATCGGCGCGGCCGTGGTGCCGCTGGTGGTCCGCTCTTCGTGATCGGCGGCATGGGCGGCGGCGACGACGGCGCCGAGGGCCCGGCCTCCAGCTCCGAGAGCGCCTCGAGCGAGGCCGCCCCCGAGGAGAGCCCCTCGGAGGAGCCCGCCCCGGAGCCCGACCTCTCCGTGCCCGTCCAGGTGATCAACGCCGGCAAGATCAACGGCCTCGCCGGCACCTGGCAGGAGGAGCTCCAGGGCGAGGGCTGGGAGGACGTCAGCGTCGCCACCGCCGACAGCCCCCAGCAGGAGCCCGTCGTGTTCTACCGCGACGAGGCCGACGCGGACACCGCCCAGGCGCTCGCCGAGCAGGTCGGCGCCGGCGAGGCCCGCCAGAGCGACGAGTACGACTCGCCCCTGACCTTCGTCGCGGTCACCGAGCCCGGTGACGGCGGCGACGAGGGCGACGGCGGCGACGGCGACCAGGGTGATCAGGGCGGCGAGGGCGAGGGCTGACCCCTCTCCGCACGCCCCTGCGGCCCCCGCGACGCGCCGCTCTTCCTCCGGGAGGGGCGGCGCGTCCGCGTGTGCCGGCCGGGCGGGGTGCCCGCCCGTCGGCTCCGTTGGGAGAGGGTGGCCGCCGACGACGTCCGGGCCGGACGACCCGGCCGTGTCCGCTCCTCGCAGAGAGTTAGCACTCTCGGGGGCAGAGTGCTTATGATGATCTGGCACTCGGTGCACGGGAGTGACAGCCTCCGCGCACCGGGACCTGAACATTCCGGCCCCGTGAGGGCGTCGGCTCCGTGGGACATGAACACGGAGTCGGCTCCCGTCCGTCGCGGGCACTGGGCCGGGTGGACATCACAGACACGGGAGAGATTCCACAATGGCCAAGCTCATCTCTTACGACGAGGAGGCCCGGCGCGGCCTCGAGCGGGGAATGAACCAGCTCGCCGACGCCGTCAAGGTCACCCTCGGCCCCAAGGGGCGCAACGTCGTGCTCGAGAAGTCCTGGGGCGCCCCCACCATCACCAACGACGGCGTGTCGATCGCCAAGGAGATCGAGCTCGACGATCCCTACGAGAAGATCGGCGCCGAGCTGGTGAAGGAGGTCGCCAAGAAGACCGACGACATCGCCGGCGACGGCACCACCACCGCCACCGTCCTCGCCCAGGCCCTGGTCAAGGAGGGCCTGCGCAACGTCGCCGCGGGCGCCAACCCGATCGCGCTCAAGCGCGGCATCGACCAGGCCGTGGCCGCGGTCTCCGAGACCCTGCTCAAGCAGGCCAAGGAGATCGAGACCAAGGAGCAGATCGCCTCCACCGCCGCCATCTCCGCGGCCGACCCGGCCATCGGCGAGCTCATCGCCGAGGCCCTCGACAAGGTCGGCAAGGAGGGCGTGATCACGGTCGAGGAGTCCAACACCATGGGCCTCGAGCTGGAGCTCACCGAGGGCATGCGCTTCGACAAGGGCTACATCTCGCCGTACTTCGTCACCGACGCCGAGCGCCAGGAGACCGTGCTCGAGGACCCCTACATCCTCCTGCTCTCCTCCAAGGTGTCCTCCGTCAAGGACCTGCCGCCGCCGCTGGAGAAGGTCATCCAGGCCGGCAAGCCGCTGGCGATCATCGCCGAGGACGTCGAGGGCGAGGCCCTCGCGGTGCTCGTGGTGAACAAGCTCAAGGGCTCCTTCAAGTCCGTGGCCGTCAAGGCCCCCGGCTTCGGCGACCGCCGCAAGGCGATGCTGGAGGACATGGCGATCCTGACCGGCGGCCAGGTCATCGCCGAGGAGGTCGGCCTCAAGCTGGAGACCGCCGGTCTCGAGCGCCTCGGCCAGGCGCGCAAGATCGTCGTCACCAAGGATGAGACCACCATCGTCGAGGGCACCGGCGACGCCGACCGCATCGCCGGCCGCGTCTCCCAGATCCGCGCCGAGATCGAGAACTCCGACTCGGACTACGACCGCGAGAAGCTCCAGGAGCGCCTCGCGAAGCTGGCCGGCGGCGTCGCCGTCATCAAGGCCGGCGCCGCGACCGAGGTCGAGCTCAAGGAGCGCAAGCACCGCATCGAGGATGCCGTGCGCAACGCCAAGGCCGCCGTGGACGAGGGCGTCGTCGCCGGTGGTGGCGTCGCGCCGCTGCAGGCCGGTGCGGACACCTTCGGCAAGCTCGCCCTCGAGGGCGACGAGGCCACCGGTGGCAACATCGTCAAGGTCGCCATCGAGGCCCCGCTCAAGCAGATCGCGGTCAACGCCGGTCTCGAGGGCGGCGTCGTGGCGGAGAAGGTCAAGAACCTTCCCGTCGGCCAGGGCCTGAACGCGGCCACCGGCGAGTACGAGGACCTGGTCTCGGCCGGGATCATCGACCCCGTCAAGGTGACCCGCTCCGCGGCTGCAGAACGCCGCGTCCATCGCGGGCCTGTTCCTCACCACCGAGGCCGTCGTGGCCGACAAGCCGGAGCCCGAGGCCCCGGCCGCCGGCGGCGACATGGGCGGCATGGGGGGCATGGGCGGCATGATGTGATCTCGCTGGTCGACGTACTGGCGAGCGAAGCGAGCCGGTAGGAGACCAGCAGATCGCGAGATCACCTGCCGCTCCACCCGAGCGCTCGACGAGCCCCGATCCTCTGACGAGGGTCGGGGCTCGTCGCTGTCACGGCTCCGGCCGGTGTCAGCGGAGCGCGCGCAGGTAGCGTCGTCGGTACACCCGCTGCAGCGAGCAGCGGCGCCAGGGGGAGCGGCGCGCGTCGCCACCCTGGGGCCGCGACCGTGACCGACCTCAGGGTGAGCACCACGGCGTCCTGCCGCGTGCGGTGCAGGATCAACGCCTCCTCGCCGCGCACGGGATGACCCCGCCTGGTCGTCGGCCGGGCGCGCCGCGCCGGCCCGGGCGTGGTCGGCCTGTGGCGCAGGGCGTGCCACTACGGCATATATGCCGTAGTGGCACGCCCTGCGCCATGACCTGACCATGCCCGGGCCGCGAGAGGGCGGGGAAGGGCCGCGTGGGGTGGCGCGGCGCCCCGAGAGGGCGGGGAAGGGCGCGTGGGGTGGCGCGGCGCCCCGAGAGGGCGGGGAAGGGCCGCGTGGGGTGGCGCGGCGCCCCGAGGGGGTGGGGAACAGGCCCGAGGGGGTGGGGTCGGGCCGCGAGGGGCGGGAGAGGAGCACGAGGAGGTGCGGCGGGGCCGGCGAGGACGCGCCGGCCGGTCCGCGGCCGCTCAGACGAGGAAGATCGGGATCGCACCCGGATGACGGGCGTGCACGATCGCGAGGAAGACGACCACGTCGAACAGCAGGTGCACGATCAGCACGTACAGCAGCGAGCCGGTGCGGGCGAACAGCCAGCCCTGCAGCGGCGCGAAGGGCGCGGTGAGCAGCGGCCCCCACGCCTGGTAGCCGAGCTCCCACAGGAACGACACGAAGATCGTCGCCTGCAGCAGGTTCGCCGTCCACACCCCGAAATGCCGGCGCAGCGACGCGAAGCAGGTGCAGATGAAGAACAGCTCGTCCCAGGTGCCCACGAAGTTCACGCCCGCGAAGAAGCGGGCCACCTCCCCGCCGTCGGCCAGGTGCGGCCAGTTGCGGTAGACGCCCGAGGTGATGAAGTAGAACGGCAGGATCAGCCAGCCCAGGAAGGGCACGGCCACGATGTAGCCCTTCTCGAGGCGGGTCCACGGCTCGCCCGTGCGCGCGGGAACCGGATCGCGCGCCGGCGCAGCAGCAGACGGTCCACTGCCGCCGGCACCAGCACCGCCAGCAGCAAGACGGCGCCGATGGTGAGGAAGCGGTCCCAGTCCACCGAGGCGACGACCGAGGTGGTCGAGACGATGGTGATCCCGACCCCGATCAGCGCGAGGTCCTTCGCGAGCTCCCGGGAGACGAGCACTGCGCCGACCAGGCTGAGGGCGAGCAGCAGGTGACCCCAGCCGGCCAGCCGCAGGGCGAACAGCAGGAACGCGGAGACGGAGACGCCGACCGCCGGCAATAGCGCGAGGCGTGAGGCGGAGGAGGGCTCCGCGGGGTCCGCGGGGGCGGCGGCCGACGGCGTCGTCATGGCCTCAGCATGGCAGGTGCGGCGCGGTGGATCAGACGAACGGGTTCCAGAACCGTCCGCCGTTGACCCCCAGCAAGACGAGGGGCACGACCACCACGACCACCGCCGCCGCGATCACCACCGCGTCCCGGCCGCGGAGCGGTGAGCGGACCAGCCAGGTGCGCTTCCTGCCGCGGCCGAAGCCCCGCAGCTCCATCGCCGCCGAGACGGCGTCAATGCGGTCGAAGGTGCCCAGCAGCGCAGCGGCATCAGGATCGAGGTGAGGTTCCGCAGTCGGACCCGCAGGGGCGCGGCGCGGCTGGTGTCCAGGCCCCGGGCCTGCTGCGCCGCCGAGATGGTGCGGAACTCGCGCCGCACGTCGGGGATGTAGCGCAGGGCGAGCGAGACCGCGTACGCGATCCGGTAGGGCACCCCGATCTGGTTCAGGGTCGAGGCGAGCTCCGGGGGCGCGTGGTGGCCACGAACAGCAAGCACCGAGGGGCGCGACCGCGAAGTACTTCAGGGTGACGGCGAGCTGGTAGAACAGGCTGCTCGGCGGTGACGTCCCACCGCCAGGGCCCGTCCAGCAGGACGTGGCGGGTGCCGAACAGCTCGGTGCCGTAGCCGGGGGCGAAGAGGAAGATTCCGAGATTGTTCAGCACCATGAACAGCGCGATCAGCCACAGCACCACGGCGAGATTGCGCGGAGGGACCCGAGAGATCGCCCACAGGATGAGGGATCCGGCGCCGACCACGGCGAGATAGCGCACGTCGAAGCCGATCGCCGCCCCGAGCACCACGGCGAGGACGAGCACGAGCTTCGAGACCCCGGAGAGGGTGTGCAGCGGGCCCGGTCGGTCGAGATAGCCCAGCAGCGGACTGGTCATCGCCGAGCCCCCCGTCGTTCACGGTCCGCCGCGACGAAGCGGCGCACGAGCGTGTGCGGGTCGCTGATCCCGCGCGCGCCGCGCGAGGTCGTACAGCCCAGTCACCACGAGGTCCGCCCGAGCTGTGAGCGCCGGGTCGGTGAGCACCCGCGCCGGGTCGTCGTCGGCCAGGAGGCGGCCCTCGGAGAGCACCAGCACCCGGTCGGTGTACTCCACCGCGAGATGCATGTCGTGGGTGATCAGCACGACGGTGGTGCCGGCCGCGTGGAGGCCTCGCAGGAAGTCCATGAACTCGGTGTAGTGCGCGAAGTCCTGGCCGGCGGTGGGCTCGTCGAGGATCAGCACCTCGGGCTCGAGGGCGAGGACGGCGGCGATGGTGACACGCTTGCGGCCGCCCATGGCTCAGGGCCGCCAGCGGCCAGGAGCGGAAGGGGGAGAGCCCGCAGATCTCGAGCACCGCTGCGATGCGTCGCGCGATCTCGACCTCGTCGACCCCGCGGGCGCGCGCCCCAGCGCGATCTCGTCGCTCACCTGAGGGCGGGAGAGCATCTGGCCGGGGTCCTGCGGCACGAAGCCGACGCGCTCGCCGTGCTCGGCGAGGCTCCAGCCGGTCGCGTCGACCCCGCCGATCCGCAGACGGCCGCCGGTGATCTCCTCGAATCCTGCGATCACGCGGGCGAGGGTGGACTTGCCGGCGCCGTTGGAGCCGAGCACACCGAGCATCTCGCCGGGGCGGACCGCAGCGCTGATCCCCTCGAGCACGGTGCGGCGCCGGTCCGGGCCGACGGGAAGGTCGCAGCTGACCGCATCGAGGTCGAGGGCGGTCCTCGCGGCGGTGCCGCTCGCCTCGGACCGCACCGCCCCGCGGGCCAGCACCTCGCCGTCGGCCGGTGCCTCCTCGTCGGCCGGTGCCTCCCCGGCGACCGGGGCGGCCGCGACCCAGTCCTGCACCGCGGTGATCTGCTCAGCGGTCAGGGCGATGTCGGCGCCGCGGGAGGGGTGTTGGGAGGCGGTGACCGGCACGCCGGCGTAGGCGAGAGCGGTGACGTGCAACGGCGGGCGGATGCCATGCTCCTCGAGGGCGCCGGAGGCGAGCACCTGGTCAGGAGGGGCGTCCAGCACGATCCGGCCGTCGGCCATCAGCACGATCCGGTCCACGTCCCGGTGAAGGACGTCCTCCAGACGGTGCTCGACCAGGACGATCGTCGCGCCGTGGTCGCAGTGCAGGGTGTCCAGGAGCTCCACTGCGGCGCGCCCGGTGGCGGGGTCGAGGTTCGCCAGCGGCTCGTCCAGCGACAGGACCTCGACGTCGTCCACGAGCACACCGGCGATCGCGACGCGCCGCTTCTGGCCTCCGGAGAGGTCCTGCGGGGAGTCCGTGAGGCGGTCCTCGATGCCGGCGAGCTGCGCGGCCCGGGCGATGCGCGCGGGCATCTCGGACGGGTCCACCTGCTGGTTCTCGAGGCTGAAGGCGATGTCCTCGCCGACGGTGAGTGCCACGAACTGGCTTCCCGTGTCCTGCAGGACCGTGCCGACCACGGCGGCCGTCTCCACGAGCGGCACGGCGGCCGGGTCCCGGCCCAGCACGCGCACGGTGCCGGTAGAGGTGCCGCGGTGATGGTGCGGGATCAGCCCGTTCAGCACGTTCACCAGGGTGGACTTCCCCGACCCGGAGGGGCCGACGATCGCGACCTTCTCGCCGCGATGGACGGCGAGGTCGATGTCGTGCGGCGTCGGCGCGGACTGGGCCCGGTACTGGAAGCCGTATCCCGACAGCTCGATCAGCGGGGCAGTGCCCCTGCCGGTGTCGCCGCCCTTGCCCGCCCTGCCGCCGGTGCTCGCGGCCGTCACTGCTCGCGGCTCAGCGAACCGGTCCGGGTGCGGGTGCGGGAGTAGACCGACAGGATGATGATGCCCAGCACCACGGCGGTGAGCGAGTTCGAGACGAAGGCGAGGGCGCCCTGCGTCCACACCTTGTTCGCTGGCTCCGAGTAGATCACCACGTCCCCGAGCGGGGCGACGACCAGCCAGGCCACGGCGTTGGCGAGCAGAACGGCGAGAGCGAACCGGGTCGCGGTCCTCCCGGTGAACTCGCCGTCGGCGACGGCGTTCCGCAGCAGGAGGAGCCCGACGATCAGGCCGAACACGCCGGAGGACAGCTCCCAGGAGATCCAGATCCCGTAGCCGGTGACGTCGATGAGCAGGTGCCCGATGAAGCCGGCAAGAGCACCGACCCAGGGGCCGTAGAGCACCGCGAACACGGCGAGGATCGCGTACTGGATGCTGATCGCGGTGTTCGGGACCGGAGTGGGGATCGCCACGAAGCGCCCCAGCACGAAGAACAGGGCGGCGCCGATGCCGATGGCGACCACCTGGGTGACAGGGGAGGGTGAACGGGTCATGGGACGTCCTTCGCAGAGGGGGTCAGTGCACCGGCACGAGGGTCACGTGCCACGAGGCGCCGGTGCCGAGGGAAAAGGCGCGGGCGTAGTGGCCGCGGTTGATCGCGATCGCCATCCGGTCCAGCGAGTTCACGTACAGCAGCGATTCGCCCACCTCGACGGCGGCGAAGCTGTGCGCATAGGTGACCTGGGCGGCGTGCACCACGGTGTCGTGGTGGCGGACCCGCACCGTGACGCGCTCCCCGGGGTCGACGCCCAGCTCCCGGAACAGGGTTCGCGGGATCGAGGTCCACAGCGAGCCGTAGCGGACGTCGAGGGTGTCGATGATGCCGACCACGGCGCCGTCCTCGAGCACCGGATCCGTCACGGGCAGGCGGACGAGGCCGTCGAGGTCGAGCTCGGGACCGATCTCCTCGAAGCTCGTCGCCCCGGAGGCGAGGCGAGCGCCCGTGTACGCGTAGATGTCACGGCCATGGAAGGTGTACGACTCCTCGGAGCCGGGGCGGCGGTTGCGGGTCTCGTCGATCTCCCGCGGCCCGGTCAGCCCGAAGATGTTCTCCAAGTGAGTGAGGGTCCCGTTGTCGGGGGTGACGACGAAGTGGCCGGTCGCGGTGCGAGCCACCACCGAGAGCCGGTCCGAGCCGACGCCGGGATCGACCACGGAGACGAACACGGTGCCCTCCGGCCAGTAGGTCAGCACCTGCGCGAGACGGTAGGAGCCCTCCCAGATGTCGTAGGGCGGGATGTTGTGGGTGAGGTCGTGGAGGCGCAATGTGGGATCTACGCCGACGGCGACGCCGTACATCGCGCTCACCGCGCCGTCGTCGAGACCGAAGTCGGACTGCAGGACGAGTGCGCTCATGGGGCCAGTATGCGACGACGGGACGCGTCGCCGCCCGTCGGCCCGTCATGGACCGTCATACGGGATGCGGTGAGGACCGGCGCTTCCCGGTGACGTGCGCGAGGATGGAGAGATGGCACCCACCGACGCCCAGCCGCCCGCCCTCTCGCTCCTCACCCAGAACATCCGGTACCACGACGAGAGCACCCTCCCCGGTCAGGCCGACCACTGGCCCGAGCGGGCCCCGGTGCTCGCCCGGCTCCTCGGCGAGGCCGACGCGGACGTCGTCGGCCTGCAGGAGGTGCTCGCCTCGCAGATCCCCGTGATCGACGAGACCCTCGCCGCCACCCACCTGCGCCTCGGCATCGGCCGGGAGGGCGGCGGACGCGGGGAGCACAACCTCCTGCTCGCTGCGCCGGGACCGGTTCGAGCCGCTGGACTGGGACCAGCTGTGGCTCTCCGAGGAGCCCGGCCGGATCGGGTCGACGGGCTGGGACGCGATGTGCCCCCGGATCGCGGTGTGGGCCCGGGTGCGGGACCGGGAGAGCGGGGGCGAGCTGGTCGCCGCGGTGACGCACCTGGACCACGAGGGGCACGAGGCGAGGGCGACGGGCGCGGGACTGCTCGCCCAGCACCTGCGCGAAGCGGCCGACGGCGTTCCCGTGGTGCCGCTGGGCGACTTCAACGCCGCAGGCGGCGACAGCATCCCGTGGCGGGTGCTGCGAGACGCCGGCTTCGAGGACGCCCACGACGTCGCCGCCGCGCAGGCGGGGAGGACATCGGCACCTTCCCCGACTACGGCACCCCGGAGGTGGGCGGTATCCGGATCGACTGGATCCTCGTCCGCGACCTCGTCGTCGAGGAGTACGCGGCCCGGGTGCCGGCGCACGAGGGCCGCGCGGCGAGCGACCACGCGACGGTCACCGCGCGGGTGCGGCCGACGGTGCGCTGACGCCCCGCCCGTCCCGCCTCACATGTCGCGGGCCGAGGTGAGCGGCTGCGACCCGCCCGCGCACACGGCGGTCAGCTCGAGCAGGTCGCCCGCGTCGGAGACGTCCGGTCCCTTCTCCTGGGCGAGCGCGGGCGACACGTCGACCCAGCCGCCCGGGCAGTCCTGGACCTCGCCCTCGAGGGTGGGGACGAGCGCGTCGAGCACCTCGTCCTCGGAGACCGGCTCCGGCGCGCCCGCCCCGCCGTGGTCGGAGGCGCCGGCCGCCGCCGTGGCGGAGACGAGCTCGTCGACCTGCGCGGGCTCCAGCTCGATCACCGCCTGCCACCAGTAGTCGTCCTGGGCCGGGAAAGGCACCCTCTCGTACGGGTCGGTGAACCGGCCCTCTGCGACGGTCACCGCTCCCATGGTCTCGAGCACGGGGAAGTGCTCCTCGACGAGCCCGGGGAGTGCCCGACGAGATCCGGCCGGAAGTACCGCTCGGAGGCCTCGTCGAGCACCCACTCGGGATCGCGCTCCTCGGCGCCGCCGTCCAGCAGGCCGCGACCACTGAGCAGCAGCGCGGCGAGGACTGCGCCGGTCAGCGCCCGAGCGGTCGTGCGCC
This sequence comes from Brachybacterium sp. GPGPB12, assembly GCF_038396325.1. NCBI lineage: Bacteria > Bacillati > Actinomycetota > Actinomycetes > Micrococcales > Dermabacteraceae > Brachybacterium > Brachybacterium sp. GPGPB12. Next base: position 3,217,286 of record NZ_CP149573.1, read on the forward strand.
GGGCGGGGCCTCGCGGCGAGGGTCGGCGTGCTCGCGCACTGCGGCCCGCCGGACCATGCGTCGGTTTCTCGTCGTCCATGGCTCCCCCCTTCGTCCCCGGCGCCATGTCTACCAGGTGCCGGGGCCCCGGCCGCGGCGCCGGGGGCAGGGAAGCGGCGGGCTCAGAGCCCCCAGGCCTCCGCGAGCGGCTCGAGGCTCCGCGGCCGGTCCGCGGGGTCATAGTGGTAGGCGGTGAGGATCAGCTCGTCGGCCTTGGTCGCCGCGACGATCTCCTCGAGCTGGGAGACGACCGTGGCGGGGGCGCCGACGGCCCTGATCGACAGCGTCTGGTCCACCTTCTGCAGGAGGTGCTCCGGGGCGACCTCGGTGATGTCCCGCGGCGGCTGGATCTTCTGCCGCCGCCCGGTGACGATGCCGAGGAACATCTGCTGCAGGGTGGTGAACTGGCGCCGCGCCTCCTCATCGGTCTCGGCGACCACGAGGTTCACGCCCACCATCGTGTGGGGTCGCTCGATCTGCGCGGAGGCGGCGTCGGGATCGAAGTGGGCGCGGTAGGTCTCCAGCGCGTGCAGGTACTGGAAGGGCGCGAAGTGGGAGGCGACCGAGAAGGGCATGCCCAGCTGCGCGGCCAGGCGCGCCCCGTTCCCGGTCGAGCCGAGGATCCACATCGGCACCTCGGTGCCGCGGGCGACCTCCGCGGTGATCGGGAGTCCGCCGGAGGTGGGCGCCTCCCGGGACCAGTCCCGCATCTGCTCGACCGCGTCGATGAAGGCGCCGGGCTCGGCGGAGGTGCGGGCCAGCAGCTGCGCGGTGAGCTGGTCGGTGCCGGGAGCGCGGCCGAGCCCGAGATCGATCCGGTCGCCGTGGAACTGCACGAGGGTGCCGAACTGCTCGATCACCGCCAGCGGCGAGTGGTTCGGGAGCATGATCCCGCCGGACCCGACGCGGATCCGCTCGGTCATCGAGGCGGCGCGGTCGATCAGCAGCGAGGTCGCCGAGGAGGCGAGGGAGTCGGTGTTGTGGTGCTCGGCGAACCAGTACCGCTCGTAGCCGAGACGGTCCGCGGCGCGGGCGCCCTCCATCGAGGCGGCGATGGCGTCGCGAGTGCTCTGGCCTTCGGAGATGGAGACGAGATCGAGGATCGACAGGGGCACGTGAGGAGCGTTCATACTGCTCAGGCTATCGACGCGGGCGTGGGGCGGGGAGAGCGCGGGGTGAGAGGTTCTCGACCCCGTCGGCGGGAAGCTTCTGCACCCCAGATGCGTTCCCGGCGACATGAGGATCTCCCTGCTCGACCGCTCCCGCACGCGCGCCGGCCGCGACGAACAGTCCGCCCTCGCCGAGAGCGTCGAGCGGGCAGTCGCCGCCGAGCGACTCGGATACCACCGCTTCTGGGTCGCCGAGCACCACACCGTGCCGGGCATCGCCAGCGGCGCCCCGGCCGTGTCGCTCGCAGCGATCGGGCGCCGCACCGAGCGGATCCGGCTCGGCTCCGGCGGGGTGATGCTCCCGAACCACCGCCCCCTCGTCGTCGCCGAGCAGTTCCTGATGCTCGAGGCGCTCACCCCGGGACGCATCGACCTCGGGCTCGGCCGCTCCCTCGGCTTCACCGCCCCGGTCCGTGAGGCGCTGGGCCGGCTCGAGGCGAGCACGGAGGACTTCGCGGCGGAGGTGGGGCAGGTGCGCGACCTGCTCGAGGGCACCGCGCCGCTCACCGCCCGCCCCTTCGCGGCCGAGCCGCCGCCGATGCACCTGCTCGCCACCGGCGCCGGTCTCGGCATCGCCGCCCGGCTCGGCCTCGGCGTGGTGCTCGGTGGGCCCGTCCTGCACGCGGACGACGTGGGAGAGCGCGTCGCCGCCTACCGCCGTGAGTTCCGTCCGCACCGCGGCGGCGTCCCGCACGTGATGGTGTCGATGGACCTGCTGGTGGCCGACACCGACGCCGAGGCGCGCGAGCTCGCGCTCCCCGAGGTGTGGGCGATGGTCCGCTCCCGGGAGACCGGCGCCTTCCCTCCCCTCAGGGACCCGGCCCGGATCCGCGAGCAGGACCTCACCTCGCGCGAGCAGGACCGGCTCGAGAAGGGCCTCGCGAGGGCCTGGGCGGGCGCCCCCGCAAGCCTTCGGCCCCGGGTGGAGCGAGTGCTCGAGGCGACCGGGGCCGACGAGATCCTCGCCGCGGGCGCCACCTTCGACCGCGCCGCACTCGCCGGCTCCGACGCGCGGGTCGTGCAGCCTGCTCGGCTGAACGCTCGTCGATCGGGTCGTCACTCGGCCGACCGCGGCGCCTTCCGGAAGCACACGCTGATCCCGTCGGCCGGGTCGTAGGGCGCGAACACCTCGATCCGCTCCCAGCCCTCGCGCTCGTAGAGCGCGATCGCCTCGGGCTGACGGTTCCCGGTCTGGAGGAACAGCTCGTCCGCGCCGTGGTCCCGGGCCGCGTCCTCGAGCCGGGCCAGGATCCGGCTCGCGAGGCCCAGCCTCCGATGGTCCGCGTCGACGACCAGGCGCTTGACCTCCCAGCGGTCCGGCAGGCGGCGCGGCGTCCCGGTCGCGGCGGCCTTCCCGTCCACCAGCGCGAGCACCACCACGGCCACGTCCTCGGCGCTCGGCGGGGCCGGGCGAGGGGAGCCCTGGCGCAGGGCCGCGTAGCGGGGCGAGAGCTCGACGTCCATCGCCTCCCGCGCCGCTGCGCCGCGCGGGTCATCCCAGTCGGTCTCGGCCCAGGTCAGGATCCGACCGCCCGGCAGGACGGCGAGGCAGGAGGCGGTGGTGGTCATGCGCTGGCCCCCACGTCCTGGCGGGCGGGGATCGAGGCGATGAGCCGGCGCGTGTACTCCTCGCGCGGGGCGGCGAAGACCTCTTCGACGGTCCCGGACTCGACCACCTCGCCGCGGCGGAGCACGGTGAGGGTGTCGGCGAACTGCCGCACCACCCCGAGGTCGTGCGAGATGAACAGGTAGGTCAGGCCCAGGTCCCGCTGCAGCGTGGCGAGAACCTCGAGGATCGAGGCCTGCACCGTCACGTCCAGGGCGCTGGTCGGCTCGTCGAGCACGAGCACCTCGGGACGCGCCGCGAGAGCGCGGGCGATCGCGACCGCCGCCGCCGCCCGCCCGAGAGCGCCCCCGGACGCCGGCCGCGCGGCCGTCTCGGACAGGCGCACCGCCCCGAGCGCCCATGCCGTCCGCTCCGCCCGGTCGGCGCGGTCGCCGACCTTGTAGTGCTCGAGCGGCTCGCGCACGATCCGCTCGACGGTGAAGCGCGGGTCCAGCGAGGTGAAGGGGTTCTGGTGGACGAGCCGCAGGTCGCGCCGCGCGGCGCACGCGACCCCGCGGGATCGGCGAGATCGACGGGACGGCCGCCGACGGAGAGGGTGCCGGCATCCAGCGTCTCGAGCCCCAGCGGCGCCCGGGCCGCGGTGGACTTCCCCGAGCCCGACTCGCCGACCAGCGCATGGGTGCGCCCGCGGGGGATCGCGAAGGAGACCTCCGCGAGGGCGCGCACCTCCCGGTCGCGGGTGCGGAAGGTGCGGGAGATGCGGCCTGCCTCGACGTGCGCGACGCCGGCCGGGTGGCGCTCGTCCCGCTCGGCGCGCGCGGGGCGAAGCGGTCCGGGTTCAGGCCCGGCACGTCGGCCTGCAGGGCGCGGGTGTACTCCGCGCGGGGCGCGGTGAACACGGTCGTGGTGGGGCCGGCCTCCTGCACCTCGCCCTGCTGCGGCACCACCACCTCGTCGGCGCGGGAGGCGGCGAGGGCGAGGTCGTGGGTGATCAGCAGGATCCCGATCCCGAGCTCGGCCCGCGGCTCATCGAGCAGGTCGAGGATCTGCTTCTGGACGGTGACGTCGAGGGCGCTGGTGGGCTCGTCGGCGATCAGCGACCGCGGGCCGGGCAGGATCGCGAGCGCGATCAGCACCCGCTGCAGCCGCCCGCCGGAGAGCTGATGGGGGAAGGAGTCGAGGATCCGTCGCGGCTCGGGCAGGCCCACCCGCTCGAGCGCCGCGTGCACGAGCGCCTCGCGCTCCTCGCCGCGACGGGCGCCGGGCACGAGCGCCGCCGCCTCGAGGGCCTGCGCCCGGATCGTGCGCACCGGGTTCAGGGCGGAGCCCGGGTCCTGCGGCACGAAGCCCAGCACCCTCCCGCGCAGTGGCAGGAACTCCCGCTCGCGCAGGCCCGTCACCTCGCGGCCCTCGATCCGAATCGACCCGTCCACGCGGGCGCGGCGGGTGCCGAGCAGGCGCGCGACGGCCCGCGCGATCGTGGACTTGCCCGAGCCGGACTCGCCGATCAGGGCCAGCGCCCGGCCCGCGCCGACGGCGAAGGAGACCCCGTGCACCACCTCGGCGGGGCCGTAGGCGACGCGCAGTTCCTCGACCTGCAGCAGCGGCGGGGCCGGAGCGGCGGCGTCGGCCCCCGCTGCGGTGGCGGCGGAGGCCTCGGCGGTGGATGCGTCGGCGGTGGATGCGGCAGTGGAGTTCATCGGTTCCTCCCGAGGTCGAGCCAGCTGGACAGGCGGCTCACGGACAGCACGACGACGGCGATGACGAGGCCCGGGGCGATCACGAGCCACGGCGCGTGCAGGAGGTGCTCGCGGCCGTCGGAGACGAGCAGACCCCAGTCGGAGGCGGGCGGCGGATCGCCGTAGCCGAGGAAGGCGAGGCCGGCGATCACCAGGATCGCGATGCCGAACTGGAGCACCGCGAGCGAGAGCACGGGGCGCACCGCGTTCGGGAGCACATGGCGCAAAGAGGACGTATCCGGCCGAGGCGCCGCTGAGGCGGGCCGCCTCGATGAACACGCTGGTCCGCACCCGCAGCACCTCCGAGCGCATCAGCCGCGCGAACACCGCCACCGCCGAGACGCCGGTCGCGATCGCCGCATTGCGGGTGTCGTAGCCGAGCGCGGTCACGATCACCACCGCGAGCAGGAAGCCCGGGATCGCCAGGAGCACCTCCACCACGCGGCCGATCACCGCGTCGACCCAGCCGCCCAGGTACCCGCCCAGCAGGCCCAGCGGCCCGCCGGCGAGCACGCCGATCGCGACCGCGATCAGGGCGCTGGTCATCGAGGAGGCGGAGCCGTGGACGATGCGGGTGAGCAGGTCCCGGCCCAGGTGGTCGGTGCCCAGCCAGTACTCGGCGCCGGGCGCGGTGAACTTGTCGTCCGGCACGCCGACGGCGGGATCGTGCCCCGTGACCAGGCCCGGGACCAGCGACCACAGGAGCACGACGGCGAGCACGGCGAGGCTCGCCAGCACACTCGCGGGCGGGAGACGACGGGAGAGGGCACGGGCCGGGGCCGTCGCGGCGGCGACGGGACCGCCGGCGACGGGGCCGGCGGCGGCATCCAGGACGCTCATCGCAGATCCTCCTTCCCGCGCAGGCGCGGGTCCAGCAGCGGATAGAGCAGGTCGATCACGAGGTTCACCACCACGAACACCAGGGCGGAGAGCACCACGGCCGCGAGCAAGACCGGCACGTCCTGCGCGGCGACCGCCTTCTGCACCAGCGTCCCCACGCCGGAGCGACCGAAGATCGCCTCGGTGATCAGCGAGCCGCCGAGCACCTCGCCGAGCACCAGCCCGATGATCGTCACCGTCGGCGGCAGGGAGGGCGCGGCAGATGGCGCACCACGACCTGTCCCGGGCGCATGCCGCGCGCGAGGGCGACCTCGGCGTAGTCCTGACCGGCCGCCTCGTCCAGCGCCGTGATGAACACCTGCGCGATCTGCGCGGAGACCGGGATCGCGAGGGTCAGCGCGGCGGCGAGGGTGGAGCCGGGGCTGTGCGGCTCGACGAGGCTGAACAGCCCCAGCGTCACCGCGAGCACCTGGATCAGCACCAGGCCGATCAGGAAGTTCGGGGTCGAGAGGAACACCGCGGGCAGGGCGCGGACCAGGGTGTTCGCGGACCCCTCGGGCAGCGACCGGGAGGCCAGGGCCAGCACCGCCGCGATCAGCACGGCGAGGACGAGCGCGGTCGCGGCCAGCGCGAGCGTCGAGGGGATCGCCGCGGCGAGCATCGCGGTGACCGGCTGGGAGGTCGACAGCGAGGTGCCCAGGTCGCCCGTCAGCGCATGGCCGAGCGAGACGACGAGCTGGACGGGCACGGGCCGGTCCAGGCCGTGGAAGGCGCGGATCTGCGCCTTCTCCGCCTCGCTGTACCCGGCCTGGGGGTCCTCGAGCCGCGCGGAGATCGGATCGCCCGGGATCGCGGCGAGCACCGCGAACACGAGCACGTAGGAGAGCACCACCACGATCAGCGCCTGCCCGGTGCGGCGCGCCGCGAAGGAGGCGTAGCGCCGGGCGGTGCGCGCGGCGGCCGACGGGGCCGCGGGGGCGAGGCCCGACGTCGGACCGCCCGGGGCGGTGGTGGTCGCGCTGGGGGTCAGGGCGCTCATGGTCGCTCCTTGCGGGCGGCGTGATAGGAGGGGATCGCGACGGCGTTGAAGGAGATGCCGGTCAGCTCCGGCGACTGGACGTAGATGCGGCCGCACGTTCTGCTCGAGCGGGATGAAGTACGCCTGCTCGAGCACATGGCGGGAGAGCTCCTCGACCAGCGGCGCCCGCTCCTCGCGGGTCGCGGCGCCTGCGACCTCGTCCCGCGCGCCGCACCAGCTCCGCATCGGAGGAGCCGGTCTGGAACCAGTCCTCGCCCTCGTCGGTGATCACCCCGGCGACCGTGCCGACATCCACGAAGCGCGCGTCACCTCGTTCACGCCCTGCTCGGGGTTGTTGGTGACCCGTTCGGTCCAGGTGGGGATGTCGAGCTTCTGGGTGGCCACCCGGATCCCGAGACGTCCCAGGTGCTGGGAGATCAGCTCCGCCTCGGGGACGGAGCCGGTGAGATACGGGGTGGGGTAGATGGTGAAGCCGAGCTCTGCGCCGTCCTTCTCCCGGAAGCCGTCGGCGTTCCGGCCGGTCCAGCCGGCCTCGTCGAGCAGGGTCGCGGCGAGCTCCGGATCGTAGGAGAACAGCTCGGTGAGGTCCGTGGTCTCCGGCACCCCGGCCTGCGACCAGCTGGTCGCCGGCTCCCAGGCGTCGGTGAACACGGTGCGGAGGATCTCCGCGCGGTCGATGCCGCGGGTGACGGCCTGCCGCACCCGCACGTCGTCGAAGGGCGCCACCTTCGTGCGCAGGCTGTAGCCGTGCACGAAGCCCAGGTAGCGGGGCACCTCGATCACGAAGCCGGCCTCGGTGAAGGCATCCAGCACCTGCGGGTTCACGTTGTAGGAGAGATCGGTCTGGCCGGCCCTGGCGGCGGAGGCGCGCAGGGTGTCGTCGGGCAGGACGGTGAAGGTGATCGCGGCGAGCCGCGCCGGCCCGCTCGCACCGAGTGCCTCCGGAGCCCAGTCGTAGTCCTCGCGCCGCACCAGGCGCACGCGGCCGCCGCGGCTCCCAGCTCTCCAGCACGAAGGGTCCCGAGCCGATCTGGCGGGCCAGGTCGGCCTGCTCCTCGAGGGAGAGGGCGAGGGAGGAGGGAGCCATCAGCTGGCGACCGTGATAGCCGAGGGTGGGCAGGAAGGACAGCGTCGGCGCGGTGAAGGAGACCCGCACGGTCAGCGGATCCAGCGCCTCGGCGCCCTCGTAGGTGCCGCCGGGGAACAGGCCCACCCGCGCCAGTCCCTCGTCGGGGCGGCCGACGGCCCAGGCCTCGAGGTTCGCGAGCACCGCCTCGGCGTCCAGCGGGGTGCCGTCGGAGAAGGTGACGCCGCCCCGCAGGTGCGGCAAGACGTACTCGGTCGCCTCCTCGTTCTGCTCCCAGGACTCGGCGATCCACGGGGTGACCTTCCCCTCGGGGTCGGTGTGGACGAGCTTGTCGGTCAGCTGCTGCCACACGTTCGCCTCGTAGCTGGAGATCGCGCTCTTGGAGGGGACCCAGCCGCCGTCGAGGTTCGAGATGAGGAAGGACAGCTCGAGGTCGTCTCCCGCGCCGCCGCCGCCGCCCCCGTCGGCGAGGGCGCCCTCCAAGGCGCGACCGGCCAGGGGCAGTGCGGCGAGGCCGAGCGCACCGGCGCCGAGACCCTGCAGCAGACGGCGGCGGCTCGGCCCGTCGGGGCGTGCGGTGGTCGTGCGCCCGACGGTCGCGGCCCCGTCCTCCGGCGGGCCGACGGTTCCCGGCGCGGGGCGGCGGGCGCTCATCGCCGGGCCTCGGGCGCGGTCAGGGCGGCGATCAGGCGCTCAGCGCCGTCGGTCAGCGCGGCCTCGTCGAGGTGGCTGATGCCCACGCGCAGGCGGCCGTGGTCCTCGTCGTCCCCGGCGAGGAAGAAGTACCGCCCCAGCGCCATGTCGGTGCCGAAGCGCTCCCGGGCCAGACGCGCGCCGCGGCGAGGTCGATCCCGTCGTCCAGCACCCGCGCCCACAGGAAGATCCCGCCGGTGCGCTCGCTCGATGCGCACGCCGCCGGGCACACCGGTCTCGAGCAGGTGCACGAGGAGGTCGGCGCGGAGGGCGTAGCGGGTGCGGGCGCGGTCCGCGATCGCCTCGAGGCCTCCGTCGAGCCCCTCGCGTCCCCCGGCTCCGACGACCCGCTCGACCACCGACTGCACCAGCACGGAGGAGTGCTGGTCCTGGTTGGCGCGCAGGCGGGTCACGGGGCCGACGAGCCAGCTCGGCGAGACCAGATAGCCCAGGCGCGCCCGGGCCCGAGGATCTTCGAGAAGGTGCGCACGCGCACCACCAGCTCCGAGTCGGTCGGATAGTCCTCGGGCACCTGGACGCCGGGGAAGGCGAGGCCCGCGTAGGCGTTGTCGGAGACGATCACGAAGCCGTAGTGCTCTGCGAGGGCGGTCAGCCGCTCGCGCCGCAGAGCCGGGGTGATCAGACCGGTCGGGTTGTGGAAGTCGGGCACCGTGTAGAGCGGCTTCGGCCGCGCCCCGGCCTCGAGCCGGTCCTCGAGGGCATCCAGGTCCAGCCCCTCCGCGGTGAGCGGCAGGGGGCGACACCTCGACCTCGTGGTGCTGGAGGTCGCGGAAGATCAGCGGATAGGTCGGGTCCTCCACCACGATCCGGTCGCCGCGGTCCAGCGGCGCGTCGAACAGCAGGGAGAGGCCGTGGAAGGCGCCGTTGGTGAGCAAAGACCCGGGAGGCGTCCACGCCCTCGCGGCGCGCGATCCACTCCCGCGGCGGCGCGATGCCCGCCGGGTCGCTGTACTGCGGCCGCGCCGACGAGCGCGGCGGGATCGGAGGTGAGGTCCTCGGCCGCGCGGTGCGGCGCCCCCAGCGGGAGGTCCCCGGCGCTCGGCGCGCCGCCGAGGAGGGAGACGGCGCCGGGCAGGGGAGAGGCGGCGGGGCCGAAGCCGCGGGCGAGGTCCTCGCGTGCGCCGAGTCGGGAGAGCGACCCCGCGGAGAGGCTCTCCGGGCTCAGGGCGGCGGGGTCGAGGGCGGTCGTGCTCATCACAGGGCCTTCCCGGGGTTGAGGAGCTGGTGGGGGTCGAAGGCGGTCTTCAGGCGGTGCTGGAGGTCGCGGGAGGCGGGGGAGAGCTCGAGGTCGAGCCAGCCGCGCTTCGCGGTGCCGATGCCATGCTCCCCGCTGACGGTGCCGCCGAGCGCGAGCGCGGTGCGGACCAGCTCGTCGGCCGCCGCCAGCGGCGGGGCGGGCAGCTGCCCGGGCGCATGGTCCTCGGAGAGCGGGAGGGCGAGGGAGGGGTGGAGGTTCCCGTCGCCGGCATGGGCGATCGCGGAGGTCTCCACGCCGTGTCGGCGGCCGATGCCGGGCGCCGCCTCGAACATCTCCCCGAGGCGGGACTTCGGCACCGCGACGTCCTCACCGAGGCGGTGCCCGCCCGCGCCGGAGCCGCGGCCGGGAGCGGCGCGGCCCCACAGGTGCTCCGCCTCGGCCTCGTCCTCGATCTCGCGCACGGTGCCGCCGGCCGCGGTGAGCGCGGCGGCGAGGTCCGCGAGTCGCTCGTCGACGCCGTAGCCGTCGAGCTCGATCAGCAGGATCGTGCTCTCGCCGCGGGCGAGCTCGGAGCCGGTGTGCGCGTCGATGTCGGCGAGGGTGGGACCGTCCATCAGCTCGGTCGCGGCGGGCCGGACGGGGGCGCGGGAGATCGCGTTCACCCCCTCGGCCGCGGCGCCCGCCGAGTCGAAGCGCGCCAGGACGGTGCGTCGTGCGACGGGCAGCGGACGGATCCGCACGGTCGCGGCGGTGATGACGGCGAGGGTGCCCTCGGAGCCGATCAGCGGCTGGGTGAGGTCGAGGCCGGTGACGCCCTTGATCGAACGGTGCCCGGTGCGCAGCGGCGTGCCGTCGGCGAGGACTGCCTCGAGGCCGAGCACGGACTCGCGCGTCACCCCGTACTTCGCGCAGTGCGACCCGCCCGCGTTGGTCGCGATGTTCCCGCCGATCGTGGACAGGCGCGCGCTCGCGGGATCGGGGGCGTAGAAGACGCCGTGCGGGGCGAGGGCGGCGGAGAGGTCGGCGGTGATCACCCCGGCCTCGACCACCGCGACCTCGTCGAGCAGGTCGATCTCGCGGATCCGGTTGAGCCGCTCCAGGCCCAGCACGATCGCGCCGGTGCTCGGGGCGGCGCCGCCGGAGAGGCCGGAACCGGCGCCGCGCGGCACGACGGGGGTGCCCGTCTCGTGGGCCAGGCGCGCGACCTCCTGCACCCCGGCGGTGTCCGCCGGCAGGACCAGGAGGAAAGCGGTGCCGTCCGGAGCCTGCACCGCCGTGTCGCCGGCGTAGCGCGGCGCGGGGTCCTCGATCACCGCCTCGTCCCCGAGCAGGGGGCGCAGGTGCGCGGCGAGCTCGGCGAGGCGCTCGGCGGGGCGGGCGTCGGTGAGGGGGCTGGCGAGGCTGGTCACGGGGCGGGACTCCAGGTGGGCCGGGCGGTGGTCGTGGCCCAGGGTGCGCCCTCGCCCTTCATAAGTGCAAGTGCTGACCGTCATAAGTCGTCACGGTGGGTGATCTGCGGCATCCCGAGGGGCGCGTCGCCCCTCCGCGTCGGCGCTCTCCGTGCCCGGCGACCTCCGTGCCCGTCCCCACCGCGTCCGCCCTCTCCGCACCCGGACGCGACGAGGCCCCGCCGATCACAGAGCGGCGAGGCCTCGTCGGCGGGACCTCTCGAGGTCCTGGTCAGCGCCCGGGCGGGCGGAACCCGGCCTGTGCGTACTGCGCGCGCACGCGTTCGTTGTGTCGGGAGGCGGCCAGGCACCCCCAGACGATGCTCGTGATCCATGCGGCGATCCCGATCAGCGGCACCAGGGTGAAGAGGATCGCCCCGAATCCGAGGGTGAGCACCGAGAGCACGCCGATCAGGAGCGAGGCCAGCAGGATCGCGCCGAGCGTGATGCCGAGCAGGATCAGCGCCCCCGGCACGGTCGCGTAGAACATGCCGAGCACCCCGAAGAAGAAGGTCAGCACGAAGGCGACCCCCACGCTCTTCTCGGCGGGCATCACGACCACCGGCGGCGGTCCGTAGGTGCCCTGCGCCGGGACCCACGGCCGCACTGCGCCGTGCGGGACGGCTCCGCCGGTCGGACCGCCGTGCGCGCCCCCTGGCGCGCCGGTCGCGAACGGGTCGTACTCCCGTCCCTGCGGTGCGAGGCCGCGCGGCGGCACCGTCGTCCCCTCGATCACGGGCCCGTGCCCGTCGTGCCCCGGATGCGTCATCGGAGTCCCCCTCGGTCGACTCCGCTCATCGTACGGGCGGGATCGGACACCTGTCCGGGGCCGACGAGGATGTGGACGGGGTCAGCCCTGCCCGTCCGCGTCGTCCCGGGGCGGGCGCGGCGCGGTCTCGTCCTCGCCGTGGATCGGGACGTGGGCCTCGGGGATGTCCTCGTAGCTCGCAGGATCGGAGATCGGCTCGAGATGGGTGAGCACGTGCAGGGTCGGCATGACGCCCATCAGCTCGTGCTCGAGGCCCTCGATGTAGTCGTGGCCGCGCTTGACCGTCCAGTCGTCGGGCACGAGCACGTGCACGTTCATGTACTTCTCCTGCCCCGCCTCGCGGGTCTGCAGGCCGTGGAAGGTGACGGTCCCGTCGGTGCGGCGGCGCAGGATCTCGGTGATCACCTCGTGCTCCTCGTCCGGCGGCGCCTTGTCCAGCAGGCCGGAGAGGGACTCGGTGATCAGGCCGATGCCGGTGACGATGATGTTCACGCCGACGGCGAAGGCGACGAGCGCGTCCAGTCGCTCCCAGCCGGTCAGCACCACCAGCGCCACGCCCACCAGCACTCCCGCGCTCGTGATCACGTCGGTCATCAGGTGCTTGCCGTCGGCGCGCAGGGTGATCGAGCTGTGCTTCGTCCCGGCGCGCAGCAGCACGAGCGCCACGCCGCCGTTGACCAGCGAGGCGATCACGGAGATCGCCAGGCCCCAGCCGACGTTCTCGAGGGGTCGCGGGTTCAGGAAGCGCTCGACGGCGGTGACGAGGATGACGCCGGCGGCGGCGAAGATCATCACGCCCTCGACCGCGGCGGAGAAGTACTCCGCCTTGGCCCGGCCGTAGAGGAAGCGCTCGGTGGCCGGACGGAACGCGACGCGGCGCGATCAGCGCGACGACCGCGGCGACGAGGTTGACCACCGACTCCGCCGCGTCGGAGAGCAGGCCGACGGATCCGGTCATCACCCAGGCACCGGCCTTGAGGGTGATCGTGACGATCGCCGCGGCGATCGAGAGCCAGGCGAACTTCGTCAGGTCCACCTTCTGGCGGACGGGACGGGAGGAGGTCTCGGTGCTCGCTCACGGATGGTCCTTGCGGGGAGGGTCGGGGGCGAGGGAGCCGTCGGGGGCGATGTGCTCGAAGATCTGCTCGACGAGCTGGACCACGTGCGGGTCCTCGACGGTGTAGTAGCTGTGGCGGCCCTCGCGGGTCGCCGAGACGATGCCGGTCAGGCGCGGCTTGCGCAGGTGCTGGCTGGTGGTGGGCAGGCTCAGGCCCACCCGCTCCGCGAGCTCGCCCACGTCGTAGCGGCCCGTGCTCATCAGCCGCACGAGATGGAGGCGAGCAGGGCTGGCCAGCATCGAGAAGGTGTCCGCGGCCGCGGCGAGCCGCGGCTCGGTGGGTGCGCGGTCCTCCGGGGGCGTCGTCATGCCCGCCATCCTCCCTAACGTTTCGTCATTCGCGCAACTGACGAAATGCACGATGTGGCGCGCCCGACGGGGAGCGCGCCCTAAGCGGGGGCGGCGCGTCGTACTGTGAGGCCCCCGTCACAGCGACGTCGACGAAGGAGACCGCCGCATGTACAACCTCTCCGTGGTGCTCGAGGACAGCGCCCGCACTGCCCCCGACCGTCCCGCCCTGGTGCTGGGCGAGACCTCCCTGACCTACGCCGAGGTCGACGCCGCCGCCTGCCGCGTCGCGCACCTCCTGGTCGAGCTCGGGGTCGAGCCGGGTGACCGGGTGGCGCTCAGCTGTCCCAACCTGCCGCAGTTCCCGATCGTCTACTTCGGGATCCTCAAGGCCGGCGCGGTGGTCGTCCCGCTGAACGTGCTGAACAAGCCCCGCGAGATCACCTACTACCTCGACGACACCGACGCGGCGGTCGCCTTCTGCTTCGAGGGCACCGAGGAGCCGCCCATCGGCCGCCACGTGGTGGAGGGTGCCGCCGCCGCGGCGCGTCCGCCGCAGATCGTGCTGATCACCGCCGACCCGTCGGCCGAGAGCCCCTACGAGGGGGTGCCCACCCTCGCCGGCGCCGTCGCCGAACGGCCCGGGACCTTCCCCACCGTGCAGTGCGCCGAGACCGACACCGCCGTGGTGCTCTACACCTCGGGCACCACCGGGCGGCCCAAGGGTGCCGAGCTCAGCCACTCCAACCAGCTCATGAACGCCCTGACCTGCAACCGGCTGTTCGACTCGCGGCCGGGAGAGGACACCCACCTGGTCGTCCTGCCGCTGTTCCACACCTTCGGGGCGACGGTGAACATGAACGCCGGCTTCTCGATGGGGGCGACGCTGGTGATCTTCGCCCCGATTCGAGCCGCAGCAGGCCCTCGAGTCGCTGTCTGCGCCACCGCGTGAGCGTCTTCGCGGGCGTGCCCACCATGTGGTGGGCGCGCTGCGCCTGCTCACCGGGGGCGCCGCGGCCGAGGGGCTCTCCGAGCACCTGCGCCTGGGCGTCTCCGGCGGCGCCCCGGCGCCGGTCGAGATCCTGCGCGGCGTGAAGGAGCACCTCGGGATCTCGATCATGGAGGGCTACGGGCTCTCCGAGACCTCCCCGGTCGCCTCCTTCTCCCGCCGCGAGCGCCCGCGCCCCGGATCGATCGGCCTGCCGGTGTGGGGCGTGGAGATGGACCTGATCGACCCCGCCGATCCCGACTGGACCCGCGTGGGCGAGGTCGACGAGATCGGGGAGATCATCGTGCGCGGCCACAACGTCATGACCGGCTACCTGGGCCGCCCCGAGGAGACCGCCGCGGTGTCGCGGGACGGCTGGTTCCGCACCGGCGACCTCGGACGCCGCGATGCGGAGGGCTTCTACTGGGTCGTCGACCGCTCCAAGGACATGATCGTGCGCGCCGGCTACAACGTGTACCCGCGCGAGGTGGAGGAGGTGCCGCTGACCCACGAGCAGATCTCCCTCGCCGCCGTGGTGGGCGTCCCGCACGAGAGCCTGGGGGAGGAGGTGGTCGCGCACCTCATTCTCGTCGACGGCGCGACCGCCACCGCCGAGGAGCTGAAGGCCTGGGCGAAGGAGCAGATGGCGGACTACAAGTATCCGCGCGAGATCGTCCTCGCCGAGTCCCTGCCGATGACCTCGACCGGGAAGATCCTCAAGCGCGAGCGCGCTGACGCGCCGGCGCCGGTTCGAGCGGTGACGGATCGGGCGGCGCGCATCGGGCGCGCATGAGCCCGCCCGCGGGGACCGGTGATCCGATCGCCGCGGGCGGGCTCGAAGCGTGCGGCGGACTGCCTCAGTCCACGTAGCGGGTGGGCTCCTCGTCGACCGGGAGGCCGGCCTGCGCATAGGCGCGGAACCCGCCGACGAGGTCGGTGGCCCGGTGGAAGCCGAGGTCGCGCAGGTCGCGGGCGGCGAGCGAGGAGTAGTACCCCTCGTTGCACAGCACGATCACGGGGTCGTCGTGGTCCGGCCCGCCGTCCATGCGGTGCGCGGAGGAGGGGTCCAGCCGCCACTCGAGCACGAGGCGCTCGATCACGGTCGCCCCGGGGACGTGCCCTTCGGGCTCGCGCGTCACGGCCGAGCGGATGTCGATCACGTGCGCCCCGGCCGCCTGCGCGGCGGCGAGGTCGGCGGGCTCGACGCGGTCCACGCCCCGACGCGCGGCGGCGAGGACCTCGTCGATCCCGTGGCCGGCGGGCGCCTCGGCGCGCCGACGGCCGTGGGCGGCCGACGGCTCCGTCATCGGCGCCGCCCGGAGGAGAAAGCCGCGAGGCCGCCGCCGACGGTGTTCCCGCCGCCGGAGCCCTCGGAGCTGGTCGAGTAGGTGGTGGGGGCCGGACGGCCCTGACGGCGCCCGCCGCCGGAGCCCTGGCCCTGACCGTCGCGGCGCCCGCCGCCCTGGCCGCCGCTGCGACCCTGGCCGGTCGAGCGGTCCTGGCCGCTGGAACGGCGCTCGCCGCCCGAACGTCCCTGGCCGCCGGAGCGGCCGGAGCCGCCCTCGCCGCCGCGGCCGCCCTGGCCGCGACCAACCTGCTGACCCTCGCCGCGCCCGCGGCCCTGGCCATCGCGTCCGGCCTGGCCGCGGCCGCCCTGGCCGCGTCCGCCGCCCTGACCGCCGCGACCGCGACCGCCCTGGCCGCCGCCGCGGCGCTCGCCCGCCATGCGGCGCTCGTCCAGCGGCTCCTCCGGCTGGCGCGGCTCATGGGTCGCCACGCGCTCGCCGGGGGCGAGCTCGGTGAGGACGGGGCTGGTCGAGACGACCTGCTGGTGGTAGGTGGGGGTGATCCCGGCCTTGCGCATCAGGTCGTTCACGTCGCGCTTCTGGTCCGGGGTCTGCACGGTGATGACCGTGCCGGACTCGCCGGCGCGCGCGGTGCGGCCCGACCGGTGCAGGTAGGCCTTGTGCTCGACGGGCGGGTCGGCGTGGACCACGAGCGCGACCTCGTCCACGTGGATGCCGCGCGCGGCGATGTCGGTGCAGACCATCGTCGTCGCGGTGCCGGAGCCGAAGGCCTCCAGATTCCGGGTGCGGGCGTTCTGCGAGAGGTTGCCGTGCAAGTCCACCGCGTCCACGCCGCGGGCGGAGAGCTTGCGGGCGAGGTTCTTCGCGCCGTACTTGGTGCGGGTGAACATGATGGTGCGGCCGGGGGCGGCCGCGAGGTCGCGCGAGCACGTCGAAGCGCGTCTCCTTGTCGACCTCGAGCACGTGGTGCTCCATCGTGCCCACGGGGCTCGTCGCGGGGTCCGCGGAGTGCGTGACCGGGTCGTGGAGGAACTCCTTGACCAGCTTGTTCACGCCGGAGTCGAGGGTCGCGGAGAACAGCATGCGCTGGCCGCGGCGCGGGGTCGCCTCGAGGATGCGGCGCACCATCGGCAGGAAGCCCATGTCGGCCATGTGGTCGGCCTCGTCGATCACGGTGATCTCGATGGCGCCGAGATCGGCGTGGCCCTGGCCCATCAGGTCCAGGAGCCGTCCGGGGCAGGCGATGAGCACGTCGACGCCGCCCGCGAGGGCGTTCACCTGCGGGTTCTGGCCGACGCCGCCGAAGACGACGGCGCCGCGCAGGCCGGCGGCCTTCTCCAGCGGCTTCAGCGAGTCGGCGATCTGCGAGGCGAGCTCGCGGGTGGGGGCGAGCACGAGCGAGCGCGGCCGACGGGCGGTGCGGCGCTTCGGGGTCTCCAGCAGGCGCGACACCAGCGGCGAAGAGGAAGGCGTAGGTCTTGCCCGAGCCGGTGCGGCCCCGGCCCAGCACGTCGCGCCCGGACAGGGAGTCCGGCAGGGTCGCGGCCTGGATGGGGGTGGGGTCGGTGATCCCCAGCGGCGCGAGGGCGGCGGTGAGGGAGGCGGGCACGCCGAGGCGTGCGAAGTCAGGGGTGGTCACGAAGGGTGATCCGTTCTCTGTGCGTTGCACCCCGCACGTCGTCGTCGCGTCGGGACCGCCGGGGGCGGTCCTCTCCGGCCGACGCCGTCGCCGTCTGCGGGGCCTGCCGCTCCTCGTGCCCGACGCCGTGCGTCGAGGGGTGCGGGGGCGCCCGGACGGGACCTGTGCCGCGGCGGGAGGACGGCACTCCCGCCCACCTTACGCGGCGGTCACCTCGCAGGCGACGGGCGGTGCCCCGCATGTGAGATACCACCGTGTCCTCCCGCCGCGGCCTGCCTCCCCGTCGGCCGACCGCCCGGGATTTCCAACGTTGCACATCTCGGCGTGATGGAGTTGACTGGCTCCCGACCGATCACCGCCGATCACGCGCCAGGAGCCCTGTGATGACCCCTCCGACCCCCGCGTCGCCCGAGGCGCTCGCCGCGCTGTTCAGCCGAGCCGACGAGCTCGCGGCCCAGCTGGATGCCCCGCTCCCCGCCGCACCCGACGTGCCCCGCCCCGAGCACCCGCGCCCCCAGCCGCAGCGCCCCACCTGGCTGAACCTCAACGGGACCTGGCAGTTCGAGATCGACCGCGGCGACACCGGACGCGAGCGCGGCCTGCTGGACCGCGCCCTCGAGGACGAGATCACGGTGCCCTTCGCGCCCGAGACCGCGGCCTCCGGCATCGGCGACCGCGACTTCCTCGAAGCCGTCTGGTACCGCCGCACCCTCACCATCCCCGCGGACTGGGAGGGCCTGCGCCCGATCCTCCGCTTCGAGGCGGTGGACCAGGACGCGACCGTCTGGGCGAACGGCGTCGAGGTCGCCCGCCACCGCGGCGGCTTCACCCCCTTCGCCGCCGACCTCTCCCAGGTCCCCGACCTCGGCGCCGGCGACGAGGTGAGCATCGTGGTCCGCGCCCGCGACCCGCACGATGCGCCCCAGGCCCGCGGCAAGCAGTCCACCTGGTTCCGCCCCACCCACGCCAACTACCACCGCACCACCGGCATCTGGCAGAGCGTCTGGCTCGAGGGCGTGCCGGCCGACGAGATCCGCTCCCTGCGGATCATCCCCTCGCTCGCCTCCGCCTCCTTCGCGATCGACGTGCCGCTCTCGCGCAAGACCCCCGGCACCTCCCTCGAGATCATCGCCGCCGTCCCCGGCGGGGAGGAGATCGCGCGCACGAGCGTCCGCGCCGACCTCGACCTCGCCCCGCACCTGGCGCTGACGATCCCCGAGGAGCACGTGCGCGTGTGGGGCGCCGGCGCGCCCGAGCTCTACGCCCTGCAGGTGCGGTCGCTGGATGCCGACGGCGCCGTGCTCGACGAGGTCCGCTCCTACGCGGGCCTGCGCTCGACCTCCCTGAACGCCCACGAGTACCGCCTGAACGGCGAGAAGGTCTTCCAGCGCCTGGTCCTGGACCAGGGCTACTGGGAGGACTCGTTCATGACCGCCCCGTCGGACGATGCCTTCACCACCGACATCCGCCTCGCGATGGAGGCCGGTTTCAACGGCGCTCGTCTCCACCAGAAGGTCTTCGACCAGCGCATGCTCTTCTGGGCGGACCTGCACGGCTATCTCACCTGGGGCGAGTTCGGGGACTGGGGCGTCTCGGGCCTCGGCCCGCTGGGTGACAACCAGCGACCCACCGCCTCCTTCATCGGGCAGTGGATCGAGGCGGTCGCCCGCGACATCAACCACCCCTCGATCATCGGCTGGTGCCCGCTGAACGAGACCCACCAGATCCTCCACGACCGCTTCACGCGACTCGATACCGTCACCCAGGCGATGTACGACGCGACCAAGCTCGCCGACCCCTCCCGCCCCGTGCTCGACGCCTCCGGCTACTCCCACCGGGTGCGCGGCGCCGACGTCTACGACTCCCACTCCTACGAGCAGGATCCCGAGCGCTTCCGCGCCGAGCAGGCCGGGCTCGCCGAGGGTCGACCCTTCGTCAACCGCCGCGACCTGGCCCCGGACGAGTACCCCTTCGCCGACGGCGAGTTCTCCCTGCCCTTCGCCGGCCAGCCCTACTTCGTGTCGGAGTACGGCGGCATCTGGTGGAACGAGCAGGAGGCGAAGGAGGCCGCCGAGGCGGCGCGCGCCGGGAACAACGCCGCCGAGTCCTGGGGCTACGGTCAGCGGATCACCAGCGAGGAGGAGCTCTATGCGCGTTTCGAGAGGGCTCACCCGCGTCGTCGCTCGAGGACCCGCTGATGTTCGGCTACTGCTACACGCAGATGACCGACGTGTTCCAGGAGAAGAACGGCGTGGTCGACTTCGCCCGCGGGCGCAAGCTCGACCTCTCCCGGCTCCGCGCGATCCAGCAGCAGGTCGCGGCCTACGAGACCGAGGGCTGAACCTCCGGGTGCTCTCTCGCCCCGTCCTCCTCGACGACGGAGAGATCCGTGGCGCCGACGGCGGCGCGCCCGAGGTGCTGGGGCCGACGGTCGAGGTGCTGGGCGAGCTCGTCGCGAGCGGTCCGGCTCTCGAGGTCGCGAGCGGCACCGGCGGCGTCGCGACCCGGCTCTACGAGGCCGTCGGCTTCCATCGCGCCCACGTCTACGCGACCCCCGAGAAGCCGGTGGGCTGAGCTGGAGTCCGCGGGGCCGTGCTCCGCGAGGCACGGGGAGCGGACAGCGGATCGAGCAGCGGACCGCGAGCGACCGCTGGCCGAAGCGGGGAACGTCGCAGGGCTGTGGAACGATTGCGCCCATGACGATCACCGCTGCGGCCGACGGCTCCGCCCTCGGCAATCCCGGACCCGCAGGCTGGGCCTGGTACATCGACGAGGACACCTGGCGTGCGGGCGGCTGGCCCCACGGCACCAACAACATGGGCGAGCTGAAGGCCGTCCTGGACCTCCTCGAGGCGACGGCCGTGGACGCCGACCAGCACCTGCACATCCTGTGCGACAGCCAGTACGTCATCAACTCCATCACCAAGTGGATGCCGGGCTGGAAGCGCAAGGGCTGGCGGAAGAAGGACGGCAAGCCCGTCATGAACGTCGAGTCGCTGAAGGACATCGACCGCGCGCTCGCCGGGCGCGCGTCGAGTTCGAGTGGGTCAAGGGCCACGCCGGCCATGCCATGAACGAGGCGGCCGACAAGCGCGCCAACGCCGCCGCGACCGCCTTCGCGAAGAAGCAGGACCCGCAGGTCGGTCCCGGATACCGGGGGAGCGGCCCCGCGCAGGGCGGCTCCTCTCCCGCACCGTCGGCCGGCTCCTCGTCGACGGCCTCCCCGTCGGCCGCGCCGTCCTCCTCGCAGACCGGCGCGGCCGGCGATCCGGATGACCTCTTCAGCCTCTTCGACACCGCCGATCCCGCCCCCGCGGCCTCCTGCTCCACCGCGGTCGAGGACACGGTGCTCGTCGCCGACGCCCCCGGCACCAGCGACTTCGAGCAGGTCATCACCCGTGAGCAGGCGTCGCTCACCGACGCGCCGCGCGCCGAGGGGCCGAGCGCGGCCGAGCCGCTGCACCCCGCCTTCACCGAGATCGGCGCGAGCGGGCGCAGCTACGACCGCGACGAGATCCTCTCCGCCCTCGCCCCGCTGGCGGACGTGCAGGCCGAGGATTTCCTCGCCGACGAGATCGCGCCCGGCGCGATCCTCCTGCGCTATGTCACCACCGGCCCGGACGGCACCGTCCGCCGCGGCTCGGTGTGGGTGAAGGAGCGGGGCCGCTGGGCGCTGCGTCACCACCAGGGCACCCCGGAGGGCGCCGGAGGACGGTGACCTCCTCCGTCCCGCTCGACGCCCGTGCGGGCGGTCCCGACCTCGCGCGCGGGATCGCCCTGCTCGGCATCGCGCTGGCGAACCTGGTGGGCTGGTCGCGCACGGCTCCGCCTGGACGGTGCCGCTGAAGCGAAGCAGGACGCGAGCGCCGCGGACCGCGTCGTGGACGTCCGCTCGCCCTGCTCGTCGACAACCGCGGCTTCCCGCTGTTCGCGCCGCTGTTCGGGTACGGGATCGGGATCCTCCGCCGCCGCTCCCTCGAGCGCGGGGAGCGCACAGGACGGTTCCTCCGGCGCATGCGCGCCGGCATCTCGTGCCGCTCGCGATCGGCCTCGCCCACGCGATCCTGCTGTTCAGCGGGGACATCCTGGTCGGGTACGCGGTGATCGGGATGCTCTGCGCACTGCTGATGACCCGGGGTCGGGTGTCGCTCGCCGCCGCCGCGATCGTGACCCTGCCGGCGCTCGGCGTCTGGGGATGGGTGGACGGCACGGTCGGGCTCGGCGGCGGCACCGGCTACGCGTCCGCCTCCGCACCGGACTATCTGGCCGGCGTCGGGATCCGAGCGCCTGACGCCCTGCACGGCCTGTCGCTCGCCCCGATCGAGGAGATCGGCCTGCTCTCCCCGATGGCGCTCGGCGCGCTCATGGCCCGAGGCGCCCTGCTCGAGGACGTCCCCGCGCATCGCGGGCGGCTCGGCCGGCTCGCCCGGTGGGGCCTCGCGATCGGCCTGGTCGGCGCGGTGCCGCTCGCCGCCGTGCTGGTCCTGGACCCCGCCCATACCCGGCTCGACGCCGAGATCGTGCTGGGCATCCTCGGCGTGCTCCACCAGGTCAGCGGCCTCGCCGGGGCCGTCGGCCTCGCCGCCGGGGCCGCGCCGCTGGCCGCGCGGTGGGACCCGCGCCCCGCGGCGCGTGCACCGGGTGCCGACGGCGGCCCCGCGGACGCCACGGCCACGCCCACGCCCCCGGCCACGCCCACGGCCACGGACCCGCCTCCGGTCGGAGCCCGCGGCCCCCTCGGCGCGGCGGTGCGCGCCGTCGAGGCGCTCGGCGCGGTCTCGCTCAGCGCGTATCTCGCCCAGTCGGTCCTGTGCCTGCTCCTGTTTCCGCCGTACACCCTCGACCTCGGCGCGCGCTCGGCGGCCGCGGGCGCCGCGGCGCTCGTGCTCGCCGGCTGGCTCCTCATGCTCCTGCCCGCCGTGCCGCTGCGCCGGAGCGGACGACGCGGCCCGATGGAGCACGTCCGCGCGCTCTGGCAGGATCGAGCACACCCCGCACACCCCGCACCGCCGACGCCCACCGAGCCCGCGGAGGAACCCGATGACCGTCTTCGCCGACACCCCCGCTGGCCCCGCCACGGCACCGTGTGGGGCCATCTCGTCTCGGACCGCTCCCTCGAGGAGCCGCACGAGGCCGCCGCCCGTGCCGGACTGCCCCCGCGCGCCTTCGACCTCGACCACTACGACTGGCCCGCCTCCGCCCGCGAGGACCTCGAGGCCGCCGGGGTGAGCTTCGTCGGCGACCGCGAGCTGACCCGGATCCTGCTGCGCTCCGGGCGCGGGTGAAGCTCTCCGAGCGCCCCGCCGCCCGGGCCCGACGCGCGCCGCCCACGCCGCGGAGCTGGGGCTCGACCCCGTGCCGCGCGACCTGATCGTCGGACTCGTCGGCCATGTGGACCCGCTGCCCGCGGAGCCCGGCTCCTTCCGCCTCACCCGCGACGTGCCGCACGGGGACGCACGGGTCGAGGCGCACGACGCGCCGGGCCGACGCCGCGCCGAGGCGCCGCTGGCACGGCTCGATGCGCTCGCCCTCGAGGCCGGGGAGCCCGGCTTCGTCGGCCAGGCGATGGACGGCCCGCCCACGGCCTGAGCCGGGGTCGGGTCCGCCGATTCGGTTCGCCGTCCCCGATGCGTCTCGGACGATGGGACGGGCTCCTCACCGCAGCGAGGAGCCCGTCCGCCTCAGGCGGCGTGCTGGGCGAGGTCAGCCCTCGTCGCCGTCGGAGTCGAGGACGTCGAGGTAGACCTGGACCACGGCGGGACGCGGCACGGCGACCAGGTCGCCCTTCAGCCCGCCGCCGGGAGCGAAGTCCGGGAAGTAGGAGGTGTGGGCGCCCCACTCGCCGCCCTCGCCCGGGTGCTGGACCGCGACGAAGACCGAGTCGTCGAGGTCGTGGATGACCGGGCCGCAGGTCTCGGCGTCGGCGGGGACGGCCAGGAACTGCTCGACCCTGCCGCGGTCCTCGCCCTCGAGGGTGACCTTGTGGAGAGCGTCGGAGTAGCCGATCTTGCCCGGCTGGCCGTCGGTGGAGATCCACAGGGTGCCCTTCGAGTCGAAGGCCAGGTTGTCCGGGCAGGAGATCGGGGAGACCTGGTCCTTCGGGAAGCCCGAGAAGTAGGCGGTCTCCGAGGTGGAGGGATCGCCGGCCAGCAGCAGGATCGACCAGTTGAAGCGGGTCGAGGTGTGGTCGTCGCGCTCCTCGGTGATCTCGATGACGTGGCCGTCGCGGTTGCCGCCGTCGGGCACGGCGACGGGGTTGGCCTCGTCGACGTAGTCGGGGAGCGCTTGGAGTTGTTGGTCAGCGCCACGTAGATCTTGCCGCTGGTGGGACTGGGCTCGACGTCCTCGGGGCGGTCCATCTTGGTCGCCCCGACGGTGTCGGCCGCGAGACGCGTGTTGACCAGGACCTCCTCGACGGTGAAGCCGGGGACCAGGGAGCGGTTGTTGCGCACCAGCGGGACCCAGGTGCCCGCGCCGTCGAAGGCGCCGTCGGACGGCACGTCGCCGGAGCCGTCGATCTCGCCGGCGGGGGAGTTGCCCTCGAAGCGCGCGACGTAGAGCGTGCCCTCGCTGAGCGACTTCATGTTGTTCGCCTTGTCGCCCTCGCGGTACACGCGACGGGAGACGAACTTGTAGATGTAGTCGTCCGTCTGGTCGTCGCCGGAGTAGACGACGGCGTGGCCGGTGCGGGCGATGTGCACGGTGCCGGCCTCGTGCTTGAAGCGGCCCAGCGCCGTGTGCTTGACCGGGGTCGAGGTCGGGTCGTCGGGGTCGATCTCGACGATCCAGCCGAAGCGGTTGGCCTCGTTCTCGTAGCCCTCGTTGTTGAGGTTGAAGCGGGGGTGGACGAGGTCCCAGCGGCGCGAGGTGGGGCCGGGGGAGATGCCCACGCGCTCCTGCTCCTCGACGCCCGCGGTGCCCACGAAGTACTGGTCGAAGTTCTCCTCGCCCGAGAGGACGGTGCCCCACGGGGTGGTGCCGCCGGCGCAGTTGTTCAGGGTGCCGAGCACGGTCATGCCCTCGGGGTCCTCGACTGTCTTCAGCAGGTCCGAGCCCGCGGCGGGGCCGTCCACGGTGAAGGGGGTGAAGCCGGTGATGCGCCGGTTGCGGCGGCCGCCGACGACGTAGGACCAGGGCTCGCCCGCGCCGGTGCGCTCGAGGTCCACGATCGACAGGCCGTGGGCGGCGATCGCGGTGCCCACGACGTCCTCGGGGTTCGAGGCGATGTACTCCGGGGAGAACATGATGTTCTCGTTGGTGTACTCGTGGTTGTTCACGAGATAGCCGGTGGTGCCCTCCTCGTCGTCGACGATGACGTTGAGGTAGTCGGAGTTGTAGCCGAACTGCTTCTCCTGCGACTCGCGGGTCTGGTTCTCGAGGTCGAACTCGGGGGAGTCCTCGAACAGCGGGTCGCCCCAGCGGATGATCGGGGTCCAGTCGTAGCCGCGGGGCACGGTCATGTCGTCGACGACGCGGGGCACCGGGTCGATGGCCTGGAAGGTGAGGGTCCCGTCGCCCTGGGGGTGGGCGCCGTGGTCGGCCCGCGCCGCCGGGGCGCCGGCGACGTTCGCGCCGACGACCACCGCGGCGGCCAGACCGCCGCCCGCGCCGAGCGCGACGCGGCGCGAGATCGCGGCGTCGGCGATGTCGCGGAAGTGCGAGTTGTCCGAGGTGTTGGGGACCGGGTGCGAGCAGGCGCCGCCGCACTTGAGCTTGCAGGTGATGGCGAGGCGGTTGCCACGGGTGTGGCCGAGCATGGGGAGATGACGCTTAAGCATGGGGGCTCCTCAGGTCGTGAGCAGGTGTCCGCGAGTGGGTGCGACTCGCGACCCCTACACCATGGACGGTGAGGTGGAGCACGACATGGGGTCCCGGTGAAGCCGCGATGAACAGTCGATGGGCGACGAATGTCCGATTTGCGACATGGTGGTGTTGCGTAAATGTGCACGTCAGAGCGTCGTCGCAGGGAGCGGCGGGGGAGTGCGCGGATCAGTCCTGCGCGGGCGGGACGGACGGGCTCGCCGGGGAGGAAGAGCCCGTCAGCGCCCGCGGCTGGTCCGGCTCCACCTGCTGCTCGGGGTCGAGGTCCGTGCCCTGCGGCTCGATCCAGAAGGTCGCGCCGCCCCCGGGCGTCGGTCGCACGCCGATCGCGCCGCGATGTCGCTGGACGATGGTCGCCGCGATCGACAGGCCCAGGCCCGCGCCGCCGCCCTGGCTCGCCGAGCGGACCCGGGAGGAGTCGGTGCGGTAGAACCGCTCGAACACCTTCTCCCGCTGGTCGTCGTCGATGCCCTCGCCGTGGTCGCGCACCTCGATCCGGACCCGGCCGTCCTCGAGGCGGCCCACCGCGAACTCGACCGGCGATCCCTTGGGGGTGTGGCGGTTCGCGTTGCCCACCAGGTTCAGGATGACCTGGCGCAGCGAGGCCTCGTCGCCCAGCACACCGAACGGGACGTGCGGTCGCACCGACAGCGGCGTCCCCTGCAGGGAGACGACCATGACCTGTCGGTCCGGGTCCAGGGCGCGCAGGTCCTGGGCGGCGTCGAAGAGAGCGTCGGTGAGGTCCAGCGGCTCGAGGTCGAGGTCAGGGCGCTCGTCGAGCCGCGCCAGGCGCGAGAGGTTCTCCACGAGGGAGCCCATGCGCCTCGCCTCGTCCTCGATCCGACGCATCGCGGAGGCGGTGTCCTCGTCGGTGCGCAGGGCCCCCATCCGGTACAGCTCGCCGAAGCCGCGGATCGCTGCCAGCGGTGTGCGCGACTCATGGGACGCGTCGCCCACGAAGCGGCGCATCCTCGCCTCCGAGGCGGTGGCCTTCTCCTCCGAGGCGGACTGTGCGGCGAAGGCCTGCTCGATCCGCACCAGCATCTCGTTCAGCGACAGCGCGAGATCGTGCACCTCGAGGCTCGTGTCCGTCACGGGCACGCGCTGGGAGAGGTCGCCCCCGGCGATCTGGGAGGCGGTGGCCTCCACGTCCCGCGGCGGCTCGAGCGCCCGATGGGTGACGTAGCCTCCCGCGCCCATCCCGACCAGCACCACGAGGGTGCCCACCAGCACGATGATCAGCGCCATCTCGTGCATGGTGCGGTCCACCGAGGTCAGCGGCAGGGCCACGTACACGCGCCCTTGTCCGGCCCGGAGTTGACCATCGCGATGACTCGCCAGCGGTTCTCGGCGGAGTCCAGCACCGTGAAGGGGCGCCCGCCGCGCCGCAGGATCTGCTCGTCGGTGAGGTCCGGGAACTGCACCGAGACATTCCCGGGCCCGTAGTGGAAGACCTCCTGCTCGATCGGCCGTCCCTGCTCGTCGCGGATCTCGACCGCGTACTCCACGGGGATGTACGTGCTCGAGGTGATGGCGTCCTCGTCCCCGGCGAGCTCGTCCGCGCCAGGGAGAGCATCTCGCTGACCGAGGACTGCAGGTTGTTGTCGACCGACTGGATCAGGGTGCGGTTCAGCAGGAACAGCGACAGGCTCCCGGTCGCGACCACGCCGAGCACCAGCAGCAGCGAGATCAGCGCGACGATCCGGGTCCACAGGGACATCGGGCGCTCGGTGCGCAGGCTCGGCAGGGCCACGGGGTGGTGCTCCTCGGGTCGGGCGTCGGGGTCAGGCGCCCTCGGCGGCGCGCGCGACGTAGCCGATGCCGCGCTTGGTGTGGATCATCGGCTCGCCCACCACGTCGATCTTGCGGCGCAGGTAGGAGATGTAGGACTCGACGATGCCCACCTCGCCGGACCAGTCGTAGTCCCAGACGTGGTCGAGGATCTGGGTCTTGGAGACCACGCGGCCCGCGTTCAGCATGAGGTAGCGCAGGAGCTTGAACTCGGTGGGGGACAGCTCGATGTTCACGTCCCCGCGGTGGACCTCGTGGGAGTCCTCGTCCAGGCGCAGGTCGCCGACGACGAGGGCGCTGTCCACGGCCGTCTCCGAGCCGCCGTGGGTGCGGCGCGCGACGGCCCGGATCCGGGCGACGACCTCCTCGAGGCTGAAGGGCTTGGTGACGTAGTCGTCGCCGCCGACGGTGAGCCCCGCGACCTTGTCCTGCGTCTCATCCTTCGCGGTGAGGAAGAGGATCGGGTACTGCTCGCCGCGGTCGCGTAGGCGGCGCGTGACGGTGAAGCCGTCCATGTCCGGGAGCATCACGTCCAGGACCACGAGGTCCGGCTGGTGCTCGGTCGCCTCCCGGATCGCCTCGTTGCCGGTGGAGGCGGTGAACACCTCGAAGCCTGCGAAGCGCAGGGAGGTGGCCAGGAGGTCGCGGATATTGGGCTCGTCGTCGACGACCAGGAGGCGTGCCTCGTAGTCGTTCTCCTCGCTCGCAGCAGTCATGGCCCTACCGTCCTCCCTGTGCTTGGGAGATGCCTGGACGTCTCCTGGGCGGCCTCAGCGCAGGGTGCGCTGGGCCTTCTCCTGCTCGCTTGCGCGCCTTGCGGATCGTCCAGCCCATCTGGATCATGCGCACCGAGCCGACCAGGGCCATGACCAGCGCACCTGCGATCGCGGCGAGCAAGATCGCGACGCCCAGCGGAAGGTCGAACTCCGCCCCGAAGTACTGGAAGCGGGCCGAGACGTTGTTCTGGATCACGAAGATCAGCAGCAAGCACCAGCACGATCGCGCCGAGGATCAGCGCGATCCAGGTCGTCGCGGTCTTGCCGCCGGAGGAGGGCGGGATGTCGGCGGGCTCCTCGGCGGCGGGGCGCCCGGCGGCACGGCGACCGGTCGGGGCGGTGGCAGCGGTGTCCTCGTGACGCGGGGCGGGGGCGTCGGGGGCGGCGTCCGGACGCGGGGCGTCGGCGCGCGGGGCGTCGCCGGTGCCGGAGGTGCGGCTGGGATCGTCGGGTGCGGTCATGTCGATCTCCTGGGGACGGCCGACGGGGCGGCGGGGAAGCGCCGGCGGAGCCGGCGGGGATGTCGTGCGTGTTCACTGTAACGACGTCGCGTCCCCTCGCCGTGGAGCCGGGCCGACGGATATGCGACCCGGGACCGCTCAGCCCGCGTCGAGCGCCCCGTCCAGGCGCTCGGCGTCCACGATCGAGTAGGCGTAGCCCTGCTCGGCGAGGAACCGCTGACGGTGGGCGGCGAAGTCCTGGTCCTGGGTGTCGCGCATGACGACGGTGTAGAAGTGCGCGGAGCGCCCGTCGGCCTTGGGGCGAAGCAGGCGGCCGAGGCGCTGGGCCTCCTCCTGGCGGGAGCCGAAGGCGCCGCTGACCTGGATCGCGACGGAGGCCTCGGGCAGGTCGACCGAGAAGTTCGCGACCTTCGAGACGACCAGGCGGTCGATCCGGCCCTCGCGGAAGTCGGCGAACAGCCGCTGGCGACGCTTGACGGGGGTCTGCCCGGTCAGCGACTCCGCGCCGAGGTGCTCGGCGATCTCCTCGAGCTGGTCGAGGTACTGGCCGATCACCAGCAGCGGCTCCCCGGGATGGGCGCGGGCGATCCGCTCGACCACCGGCACCTTCGCGCCGTGCGCGGCGCCGAGGCGGGGCCGGTCGGAGGCCTCCGCCATCGCGTAGGCCATGCGGTCCGAGGCGGGCAGGGTCACCCGCAC
Organism: Brachybacterium sp. GPGPB12; assembly: GCF_038396325.1. Classification (NCBI taxonomy): domain Bacteria; kingdom Bacillati; phylum Actinomycetota; class Actinomycetes; order Micrococcales; family Dermabacteraceae; genus Brachybacterium; species Brachybacterium sp. GPGPB12. Next base: position 3,245,782 of record NZ_CP149573.1, read on the forward strand.
CTCGGTACAGACGGCCGGGGCGATGTAGCCCTGCGCCTCGATGTCCTTCCACGGCGCGTCGTAGCGCTTCGGCCCGATCAGCGAGAAGACCTCGCCCTCGCGGCCGTCCTCGCGCACGAGCGTCGCGGTCAGACCCAGGCGGCGCCGGGCCTGCAGGTCCGCGGTCATCCGGAACACGGGCGCAGGCAGCAGGTGCACCTCGTCATAGAGGATCAGACCCCAGTCGCGGGCGCTCATCAGCTCCAGGTGCGGGTGGACGCCCTTCCGCTTCATGGTCAGGACCTGGTACGTGGCGATCGTGACCGGACGTATCTCCTTCGTCGTGCCGGAGTACTCGCCGATCTCGTCCTCGGTGAGGGTGGTGCGGGCCAGCGGCTCGTCCCGCCACTGGCGGGCGGAGACGGTGTTGGTCACCAGGATCAGCGTGGTGCGCGCATCGCGGCCATCGCCCCGGCGCCGACCAGGGTCTTGCCCGCGCCGCAGGGGAGGACCACCACCCCCGAGCCGCCGTGGCGGAAGCCGTCCACCGCCTCGGTCTGGTACGGGCGCAGCCGCCAGCCGTCCTCCGCCAGCGCGATCGGGTGTGCCTCCCCGTCGACGTAGCCGGCGAGGTCCTCGGCGGGCCAGCCGAGCTTCAGCGCCGCCTGCTTGAGCGCGCCCCGCTCGGAGGGATGGACCCTGACCGTGGTGTCGTCGACGCGCTCGCCGAGCATGCCCTGGACCCGCTTGGCGCGGGTGACCTCCTCGAGCACCGCGCGGTCCAGGCCGTGCGGCGACGAGCCCGTGCCGCGGGTCGGAGAGCAGCCTGCAGGCGGCCGTAACGGTCCATCGTGTCCGCCACGTCGATCAGCAGCGAGTGGGGGACCGGGTAGCGGGAGTGGTCCACGAGCGCCGCGACGACGGTCTCCGCGTCGTAGCCGGCGGCGCGCGCGTTCCACAGCCCGAGGTCGGTGATGCGGTAGGTGTGCACGTGCTCGGGCGCCCGCTCGAGCTCGGCGAAGGCCGCGATCGCGATCCGGGCGGCCTGCGCCGAGGGATGGTCGACCTCGAGCAGGAGGGACTTGTCGCTCTGGACGATGAGGGGGCCGTCGGTCATCGGATCAGGCTACGTCCAGTCCGGGCCGGCGAGGAGGCGACGTGAGGGGCGCCTCCCCGGGCCGGCACGTGCACGAGCCCGCGCTCCCAGGACGGGGCGCGGGCTCGGATGCGGGGTGCGGCGGGGCCGGGATCAGGCGGGCAGGGACGGGGTGCGCCCGTTGACCCTCTCGTAGAGCCCGATCTGGAGCAAGACGGTGAAGGGGATGACCGCGATGAAGCCGACGACCAGCGTCCCGCCGACCGAGGAGACCACCATCGTGATCAGGAAGCCGACGATCGTGACGCCGAGGTTCGACGTGGCCGTCGAGACCGACTCCCGCGCGCCTGGCCGGGGGACGCTCCGCGCGCCGCCGCGGGGATCGCGTAGAACAGCAAGACGGCGGCGATGATGCCGGGCAGGTAGAGCGAAGACCGAGCCGATCATCACGATCACGAGCACCAGCACGGCGGTGATGACCACCCGGCCGGGGCCGGTCAGGCCCTGCCGGAAGCTCGGACGCTCGCCGCCTGCGAGGATCCCGCCGGCCTGCGCGGCACCGGCCTGCCACAGCGCTCCGACCACTCCGGTGACCAGCACCAGCACGAAGCACAGCGCGAAGATCACGATCATCTGGCCGACGGAGGGATCGCCACCCGCCGACGAGGACGTCTCGACCATCGCGATCGAGAGGAAGAGCGTGAGGGCGAAGCCGACGCCGAGCACCACGACCATGGCCACGGCGTAGAGCGCGCCGACGCCCAGCAGCGCCGCGGCCGCGCCGCGCAGCGAGGCCGGTGCCCGCGAAGCGCAGGCCCGCCCCGAGGTCGGCGCCGAGGTCGGTGCCCGGGGCTGGACCGGGAGCGCCGGCGGCGCCCTGCGGTGCGGCGCCGGGGGAGCCGTGGGCCGGTGCGCCCTGCGGCTGTGCGCCGTGGGCGAAGGGGTCCTGGCCGTACGGGTCGTGGGCGCGCGGGGCGCCGGGAGACGGTCGCGGATCGTACGGGGATTGAGTCATCGGGTGGCTCGCTCTCGAGGTGTGTCCGGGCGTGCGGGGAGAGCGTCCTCCCGCTTTCCCCGGGGCGACGGTACCGTGTCGACGGCCACCCTCGCGCGGCAAGCGCTGGCACACGGAAACGTCTCGGGCCGGAATTCCCTAGGATGGACCGCGATGGGTCGGGCCCGCGATGCCCGCCGACGCCCTCGGCGCCGCGGTTCGGCCCGGCTCGACAGTCACTCGATCTGAGGAGATCCCATGGCCAGCTTTGCTCCGTCCCCTGCCGATGTCGCGGACATCGGCGTCACCGGTATGGCGGTGATGGGCTCGAACCTCGCTCGCAACTTCGCCCGCAACGGCTTCAAGGTCGCGATCCACAACCGCTCCGTCGGCAAGACCGAGACGGTCATGGACAACTACGCCTCCGAGGGCGAGTTCTACCCGTCCGAGTCCATGGCGGACTTCGTCGCCTCCCTGCAGAAGCCGCGCGTGGCGATCATCATGGTCAAGGCCGGCAAGCCCACCGACGCCGTGATCGACGAGCTCGCCTCCCTCATGGAGGAGGGCGACATCATCGTCGACGCGGGCAACGCCCTGTTCGGCGACACCCGCCGTCGTGAGGCCGCGGCGCGCGAGAAGGGCCTGCACTTCGTCGGCTCCGGCGTCTCCGGCGGTGAGGAGGGCGCCCTGAACGGCCCCTCGATCATGCCCGGCGGCACCAAGGAGTCCTACGACCGCCTCGGCCCGATGTTCGAGAAGATCTCCGCCCACGTGGACGGCGTCCCCGTCGCACCCACGTCGGCGCCGACGGTGCGGGCCACTTCGTGAAGATGGTCCACAACGGCATCGAGTACGCGGACATGCAGGTCATCTCCGAGGCCTACGACATGATGTCCAAGGCGCTGGGCATGGGCGCCTCCGAGATCGGCGACGTCTTCGCCGAGTGGAACAAGGGCGATCTGGAGTCCTTCCTCATCGAGATCACCGCCGAGGTGCTCCACCACACCGACCAGACCTCAGGCAAGCCCTTCGTCGACGTCATCCTCGACCGCGCCGCCCAGAAGGGCACCGGCGCCTGGACCGTGCAGACCGCGCTGGACCTCGGCGTCCCGGTCACCGGCATCGCCGAGGCGACCTTCGCCCGCTCCACCTCCGGCTCGACCCCGCAGCGCGAGGCCGCCCGCGGAGTGCTGAAGGCCGAGGCGCAGACCCTCGAGATCGCCGATAAGGCGCAGTTCATCGACGATCTCCAGAAGGCGCTGTACGCGGCGAAGCTCGTCTCCTACTCGCAGGGCTTCGACGAGATCGCGGCCGGCGCGAAGGAGTACGGCTGGGACATCGACCTCGGCGCGATGGCGCGGATCTGGCGCGGCGGTCGCATCATCCGCGCCCGCTTCCTCAACCGCATCACCGAGGCCTACGAGCGCGACGCGAACCTGCCGCTGCTCCTGGCCGATGCGTACTTCACCGAGGAGATCGCCAAGTGCATCCCGGCCTGGCGCCGCATCGTCGCCTTCGCGGCGGCCTCCGGCTACCCGGTCCCGGTCTTCTCCTCGACCCTGTCCTACTACGACGCGGTGCGCGCCGAGCGCCTCCCGGCCGCCCTGGTCCAGGCCCAGCGCGACTACTTCGGCGCCCACACCTACCAGCGCGTGGACACCGAGGGCACCTTCCACGTCGAGTGGACCCAGGACCGTCGCGAGACCAAGCAGGACTGATCGCGCTCGCGCAGGACTGATCGACGCGCGGCATAGCCGCTGAGTCACGAAGACCCCGGACCATGTGGTCCGGGGTCTTCGTCATTCTGAGGACGCATCGATCCGCGGGACGAGACGCGCGGGGTAGAGCTCAGCCGAGCGTCACCCGGTGCACGAGCACCGTGAACTCCTCCTGACTGCCGGACTCGCGGGCCCGCGGCCGGCCGCCCTCGAGGGAGAGCGGGAGGGCCTGCTTGACGACCACGCCGCCCTGCCCGTCGACGATGCCGAGCGGGATCGCGGTGGACCGGGCGATCGCGTCCAGCGACCGGTCGGTGACGCTGAGGTCGGTGCCGCCCTCCTCGGCGTCGCGGATCCGCGCGACCGCCTCCGCGGCGGGGATCCGCGGCTCCGGGCCCTCGACCGTCACGAGATCAGGATCGACGGGCCCCGGGCGCAGCGAGTGCGACAGCTCCTCGGACACGGGCTTCCCGTCGGGGCCGACGGCCTGCGGCGACAGCCCGGCCTGCCGGGCGATCTGCAGGGCGAAGCCCGGATCCGAGAGGGTCACGGCGACGGTCGGCGCGAGACGGTGCGGCCCCAGCGGCACCGCCTCGGACGCGGCCTGCAGCAGGTCCAGCACCTCGGGCTCGGCGGTGAGGACGGTCGAGGCGCGGGAGACCTGCACCCGGCCGTGCCGTCGCTGCTCATCGCGCAGGAGGTAGGTCAGGGCCTGCGGGACGGGGGAGCGGGAGACGTCCTCGAGCAGGGCGAGCAGCGCCTCGGCATCGCGGCCGTCGCCGAGGGCCCGCCGCACCGTGGCGGCGCTGAAGCGGAGCGTGAGCGCGCCACCGTGGGAGATCACCTCGGTCCAGTCCAGCGGCGGGAGCAGGCGCTCGGCGGGGCGGCCCGGGATTACGGCGGTGAGGTCGGCGTCCAGCAAAGACCTCCTCGACCGGGGCGGGGGCGACCTCCTCCAGCGCCGCGGCGAGGCGGGCGTCGGCGGTGGTGATGTCCTCGTCGAGGGTCAGGACCAGTGCCTGGCCGAGCACGGTGAGGTCGCCGCCGTCGAGCACGCCGAGTGCCCGGCCCTCGACCAGCGGCGCCGAGGTCTCCTCCCGCGAAGACCTCGGAGGGCACCAGCGGGAACGCCCAGGCGAGCGCCGCGACGAGCGAGTCCTCGGTCGCGTCCACACCCGGGCTCGTGAGCAGCAGGCGCAAAGAGGCTGACGCGGCGGGTGCGCACGCCGTCGCGTCGGGTGAGGTCCGACAGCAGCGAGCGGCCCGTCCCCGAGGAGTCGGGGGTGCCGACCACGGCGGCGAGGTGGTGCCCGCGTGCCCAGGCGAGCACGAGCTCGGCCCAGCGCTGGGACGGGGGCAAGATCCGGTGCACGTCCCAGTCGCGGGTGGGATGCCATTCCTGGCCGTCATGGCCGATGAGCCCGGCCTGCCAGGCGCTCTGCAGCACGGTCGCGTGGTCCAGCAGCGGGGCGCCGGCGCGCTCGGCGAGGCGGCGCAGGTCCCGCTGGGGGAGTCCTCCGCGCTTGAGCACCCCGGGCGGGTCCTCGTCGAAACCGCGCACGGTGCCGAGCAGGCGCGGCGCCTCGAACGCCCGCTCGACGGCCTGCGCCGTGCGGGAGCCGGGGATCCGCTCGGCGACCTCCGGACCCTCGAGCACGGGGCGGCGCGCCGTGTGGCTGCGACGCACCCTCCCGTCGCGCAGGGCGAGGTGCACGGAGCGGGGGATGTGCAGGCTCTCCCCGTCGGGCTCGACGATCCCGGCCTGGCGCGGCGCGGCGGCGAGCTTCCCGCGCCGGTGACGGCGCTGGGCCCCCAGGCGAGCGCGTCGAGCGCCGGGCCGAGCCGGTCGCGGGCCGCCTCGACGCGGCGCGCGGCCTCCTCGGCGTCGGGATCGGCGGCGGTCGCGGCGGCGAGCCCGGCCGGAGTGCGCAGGCCGTCGCGCAGCGGCCGCAGCAGGTGCGGCTCGTCCTCGCCCCACACGATCGCGAGGGTGATCAGCCGCTCGAGGGACAGGGCGATCGTCGCCGGGTCGGAGGACACCGCGGCGGCGAGATCGGCGGGGGAGGAGCCGTCCTCGAGCACGGCGAGCGCCTCGACGAGATGCGGCTCGGGCAGGGTGAGCGAGTCCAGCGCGCGGCGGGCGGAGGTGCCGCCCCCGGCGCGCGCGGCCAGGGGGCCGATCCCCCGGGGCAGGGGCGAGGCGAGATCCGGTCGGGCGACAAGCAGGGCCTCGAGGCGGTCGTCGCCGAACCGTCGCAGGGAGTCCGCGAGGGACCGGATCACAGCGGTCATGATGCATTCCAGCATAGGGTGACGCCGCCGCCGGTCGCACCACCGCGAGCGCCGGCGCGTGCACGCCCCCATAGCCCAATCGGCAGAGGCGGCCGCCTTAAAAGCGGCACAGTGCGGGTTCGAGTCCCGCTGGGGGCACCGGATGCCCGCGTGCCGGGCACGCCCGGGATCGGCCACAATGGAGGTCATGACCGCCTCCTCCGCCGACCCCCAGCTCATCGCCCGCCTCGACGAGGTGCTCGGGCGGATCGACGCCGCCGCGGCCCGTGCCGGGCGCGACGGCGCGGAGATCACGCCGCTGCTGGCCACCAAGACCCGCACCCCCGCGCAGATCGCGGAGATGATCGAGTTGCTGCAAGAGCGCGGCCGACGGATCGCGGTGGGGGAGAACCGGGCCCAGGAGATCGCCAAGCACGAGGACCCGCTCCTCGCGGGCAACGGCGTGCCCCGGCACTTCATCGGCCGGCTCCAGACGAACAAGGCCCGCGACGTGATCGCCTTCGCCGAGCTCGTGCACAGCGTGGACAGGGACGACATCGCCGACGCCCTGGAGCGCCGGTCCGAGCTCGCGGACGTCCGCCGCGACGTGCTGGTGCAGGTCAACACCTCGGGCGAGGAGTCCAAGGGCGGCTATGCCCCGACCGTTGAGGCGCTCGCGCCGATCGTGGAGCGCCTGCGCGGCAGCGAGCACCTGCGCCCAATCGGCCTCATGACCATCGGGGCGAACACGAGCGACGAGACCGCGGTGCGCGCCTCGCTGCGCTCCCTGCGCGAGCGCGCGACGCCCTGCGCGAGCGGCTCGAGATCCCCGAGCTCACCGAGCTGTCGATGGGGATGAGCGGCGACCTCGAGATCGCCGTCGAGGAGGGCGCGACCATCGTGCGCGTCGGCTCGGCGCTCTTCGGTCCCCGGGACTGACCCGGCTCCGCCAAGCGACTCCCCGAGGATCGACCCGACTCCTCGGGTCGACTGGTCGCTCCGGGCCGACGCCTGCTACCGGGCCGGCCCGCCGCGTCACTCGGGGCCGACGAGCACCTGCGGCAGACCGTACTCGTGCTCGAGCACCTCGCAGGCCGCACCCACGGCGATCAGGTCCATGCCGCGGGTGGAGAGCATCACCTCGACGTGCACCCACGGCTCGTCGCTGAGCCCGGCGGTCAGCGCCTCGCGGATCGCGTCCATCGACGCCTCGTCGTCGCTCGTGGACGGTCCGCCCGCCGAGCACCACGCGGTCCACGTCCACCAGGCGCACCAGGTTCACCACCACCTCGGCGAGGATGCGAGCGGCGAGCTCGTCCTCCCCTCGCTCGAGCGCGGCCCGGTGCTCCCTCTGCGCGCGACCGCGGCGGCCGCAGGGGCAGGGGATCCCGTCCATCCGCACCACGGTGTGGCCGATCTCGCCGGCGTGGGAGTGGGCGCCGCGCACGATCTGGTCGTCCAGGCACAGCGCCGCCCCGAGCCCGTCCTCGACCAGCAGCAGCGCGGCATTGCGGAGCGGCCCGGGCTGGGACCAGGCCTCGCCCACCAGCGCCGCACGGGAGTCGTGGTCCAGCGGCACCGGCATGCCGAGCTCCTCGGCGAGCAGGCGGCGGATCGGGGCGCCCCGCCAGGGATCGGGGTCGGAGGTGCCGCGGTAGACGCCCTCCTCCCCGTCCACCGGGCCGGGCATCCCGACGCCGACGCCGAGCAGGATCCCCGGACCGACGTCCTGCGCCGCGCGGGCCTCGTCGGCGAGCGTGGCGACCAGCTCGGGCACCGGCTGGAGGCGGCCGATCTCGAGCTCGCGGCGCTCGAGGATCTCCCCGGTGAGATCGACCACGACGGAGTGGAGCCGCGAGCGGGTCAGGTGCGACCCGATCGCACGGCGCGAGCCGGGGACGATCTCGTACAGGGTCGTGGGCTTGCCGGGGCCCGAGGTCACGGTGCCGGCCTCCTCGACGAGGCCGCGCTCCATCAGCCGCGCCAGGATCTTCGAGATCGCCTGCGGGGTCACCTGCGGCTCCTGGGCGAGGGCGGAGCGGGAGACCGGGTCGCCGCGGCGCGCGACGGCGAGGACGGCGGCGTCGTGCGCGCCCGCCATGCGGTCCAGCGGGGTGGTCGGTCTCACGCGGTCATCCTCGCACGTCGCCCCGGCGTGACCAGGCGGTGACTCGCATTCGCGCGTGGGCGGCGAGGATGTGATCCGTCCGATTCCCACGCACCCCTTGACGTATCGCAACAGCGTTTGCTTATTCTTGTGCCCCGGGTCGATGGAGCCCGTCCCCTGACCGTCCGCTCCCGAACTCCGAGGTCCCCTCATGACCCTCCTCGACACCCCGCGCCCCGCCGCCTCCGAGCTCAGCCCGACCCGCGTCCGCCTCGCCCTGCTCGCGATCGCGCTGGGAGGCTTCGGCATCGGCGGCTCCGAATTCGTCTCCATGGGCCTGCTGCCCGGCATCGCCCACGGCCTGTCGCCCGAGATGATGGCCGCCGACCCCGAGGGCGGCATCGCCCGCGCCGGCATCGCGATCACCGCCTACGCCCTCGGCGTCGTCGTCGGCGCCCCCGCCCTGGCGCTCCTCTCGGTGCGCTGGAGCCGCACCACGATGATCATCTTGCTCGCGATCGCGCTCGCCGTCGGCACCCTGCTCTCCGGCGTGATGCCGACCTTCGAGCTCACCGTGCTCGCCCGCTTCGTCGCCGGCATCCCGCACGGCGCCTACTTCGGCGTCGCCTCGCTGCTGGCCGCCTCCCTGATGGGCCCCGGCGGCCAGGGCAAGGGCACGGCGCTCGCCCTGTCCGGGCTGACCGTCGCGAACCTGATCGGCGTCCCGATCCTCACCGCCGTCGGCCAGGCGGCCGGCTGGCGCGTGGTCTACCTGCCGCTGGCCGGCGTGTTCGTCGCGACGTTCGCAGCCCTCTACCTGACCCTCCCGCACCAGGAGAAGGCGATCGGCCGCCGCATGGTCGACGAGCTCGTGGCGCTCAAGCGCCTCCAGCTGTGGATCGTCATCGGCATCGCCGCGGTCGGCTTCTCCGGCGCCTTCGCCGTGTTCAGCTACGTCGCCGACATCACCACCCAGGTCACCGGCGCCCCCGAGAGCTCCGTGCCGTGGGTGCTCGCCGCCGCAGGCCTCGGCATGACCATTGGCAACATCGTCGGCGGCGTGACCACCGACCGCTCCCTGAAGGGCACCCTGCTGATCGGCTTCCCGCTGTACATCACCGCGCTCGTGGTGCTCTTCGCCGTCGCCCACACCTCGCTGACCGCCCTGATCATCGCGTTCTTCGCGGCGAACCTGGTGAACTCCTCGCTGAGCCCCGCGATGCAGACCTGGATGATCCGCATCGCCCACCGCTCCGAGCCGCTGGGCGCCTCGATGAACCAGGCCGCCTTCAACGTCGCCAACGCCCTCGGCGCCACCCTGGGCGGCGCCGTGATCGCCGCGGGCTTCGGCTACGAGGCGCCGATGGTGGTCGCGATCGTGCTGGCGAGCACCGGCTTCGCCATGGTCGTCACCACGCTGATCGCGCTGAAGGTCCGCTCGCGCCGCACCCTCCAGGTGCTCAGCGAGCACGAGGAGACCATCACCGGCTCGATCCCCGTCGTCCCGGCCGGCGTCTGAGCGCGGCGGGCGTCCCGTCGGCGCCCGATCCCGCTGGACTCCCGCCGCGAGGGCCCGCGACCATCACGGTCGCGGGCCCTCGTGCATCCTCGGGGCCGACGGGCGCCGCGTGCGACGCGCGCGTCGGACCGCCGGTCGCCGGGTCGGCCCCGCAGGGCGCCGTGGGGCCGAGGCGCGGCTCGGCGGGAACGGGTCCCACGTCCCTGCCCATAAAGTGATCTTGGGCGCAGTGTCGGCTCCACTTGGGCGTCACAGTCGTTCATTTCACCTGGCCGCCGGGGAGGCGGCGACCTAGTGTGACCGCATACCCGACGTCCCCCGATGAGGAGTCGCCGTGCACATCCAGACCGCCGCCGTGCACACCCTGCGCGATTTCGAGCACGGAGCCGTCGTCCCGCCGGTGCACCTGGCCTCGACCTTCGAGCTCGACCCCGCCACCGAGGACGGCGCCTACGCCTACCAGCGCGGGGCGAACCCCACCCGCGCCCAGCTCGAGCAGGTCCTCGCGGCGCTGGACGGCGCCCGCCACGGCTTCGCCTTCGCCTCCGGCATGGCCGCGACCGCCGCCTCGCTGTCCACCCTCGAGGTCGGCGACGAGGTGATCCTCCCTGCGAGCGTCTACGGCGGCACCTATCGCCTGGTCGACCTCGTGCTCGCCGGGACGTGGCATCACCGGCCGCTTCGTCGCGGACCTCGCCGAGCTCACCGACGAGGACTTCACCCCCGCCACGCGCGCCGTCTTCGTCGAGACTCCCGCGAACCCGACACTGCGCATCACCGACCTGCGCCGCATCGTCGAGCTCGCCCACCGCCACGACGCTCTCGTGATCGTGGACAACACCTTCATGACGCCCGTCTTCGCAGAAGCCGCTCGCGCTCGGCGTCGACATCGTCGTGCAGTCGGCCACGAAGTACCTCGCCGGCCACTCCGACCTCCTCGCCGGGGCCGTCACCACCGACGACGACGGGCTCGCCGACGCGCTCCGCCTCGCCCAGAAGGCCCAGGGCGGGGTGCTCGGCCCGCAGGACTCCTTCCGGCTGATCCAGTCGATCAAGACCCTCCCGCGCGCCTGGAGCGACAGCAGGCCAACGCCGAGGCGATCGTGGAGCATCTTCGCGGTCACGAGCGCATCGCCCGGGTCTGGTACCCCGGCTCGCACAGCGAGGAGGAGGCGCGCCTGCACGACGCCCAGGCCACAGGCCGCGGCGCCGTGCTCTCCTTCGAGCTCGCCGACGGCCTGGACCGCGTCGCCTTCCTGCGCGCCCTGCGCTACCCGGCCTACGCGGTGAGCCTCGGCGGCGTCGAGTCGCTGATCTGCCGCCCCGCCACCATGACCCACGAGGCGATGACCCCCGAGGCCCAGGCCGCGGCGGGCATCAGCACCGAGATCTTGCGCCTCAGCGTCGGCATCGAGGACCTCGCCGATCTCCTCGAGGACCTCGACCAGGCCCTCGCCGCCGCCGGCTGATCCGCCCCCCCCGACCGCTACCCACCGCAGAGGACATCACCATGAGCCCCGCTCCACGCCCCACCCGTCGTCTGGCCCTCGCCCTCGGCGGCACCTCCGTGCTCGCCGTCCTGGCGGCCTGCGGCTCCGAGGGAGGCTCCGGCGCCTCCGACGGCGGCGGCGCGGCGAGGACGTCCTCGCCCGGATCCAGGAGAGCGGCACCGTGCGCATCGGGCTCGAGGGCACCTATCGCCCCTACGCCTTCCACGACGGCTCCGGCGAGCTCGTCGGCTTCGAGAAGGAGATCGCCGATCGCATCGCCGAGGGGCTCGGGGCGACGCCCGAGTACGTCGAGACCGAATGGGACTCCCTCATCGCGGGGCTCGACGTGGACCGCTACGACCTCGTGGTCAACAACGTCGGCATCACCCCCGAGCGCGAGGAGGTCTACGCCTTCTCCGAGCCCTACGCCCGCTCGATCGGCCGGGTCGCCGTGCCCGCGGATTCCGAGGTGCAGACCCTCGCCGAGCTCGACGGCGCGCGCGCGGCCCAGACCGCGACCAGCAACTGGGCCGCCCAGATGGAGGATCTCGGCGCCGAGATCGTGCCGGTCCAGGGCTTCGCCGAGGCGATCGAGCTGGTGCTCCAGGGCCGGGCCGACGCGACCGCGAACGACCTGATCTCCTTCCAGACGTACCAGGAGGAGCATCCGGAGGCGGACTTCCGTCTCCTCGACGAGGAGTCGCCCGACGAGACGACCGTCGGCGTGATCATGCAGCAGGGGCAGGAGCCGCCGCTGACCGAGGTGAACGCGATCCTCGAGGAGATGAAGCAGGACGGCTCGCTGAGGGCGATCTACGAGGAGTGGGTGGGCCAGGACATCACCCCGGAGGGCTGAGGCGCCGTGCCCCGCTTCCTCGAGCTGTGGATCGAGTCCCTCCCGCGGCCGCTCGCCGCGCTGGTCCAGGTCACGATCCCGCTGTCCCTGCTGTCCTTCGCGATCGCGCTGGTGATCGCGGTGCTGGTCGCGCTCGCGCGCCTGTACTCCCCGGCGCCGCTGAAGGCCGTGGCCTGGGCGTACGTGCAGGTGTTCCGCGGCACCCCGCTGGTGGTGCGACTGTTCATCGTCTACTTCGGGCTCCCGGGCATCGGCATCGAGCTCGCCGCCTTCCCCGCGGCCGTGATCACGCTCGCGCTGAACACCGGCGCCTACGCCTCGGAGGCCGTGCGCGCCTCGATCCTCTCCATCCCGCGCGGCCAGTTCGAGGCGGCCAGGTCCCTGAACCTCGCGCGCGCGGCGACCTTCCGCCGCGTGGTCGCCCCGCAGGCGATGCGGATCGTGCTCCCGCCGCTCGCGAACGACTTCATCGACCTGGTCAAGGGCACCAGCCTGGTCTTCGCGATCACGCTCATCGATCTGTTCCAGGTGGGGCGGCAGGTCGCGGCGACCACCTACGAGCCGCTGATCATGTACACCCTGGTGGCCCTGATCTATCTCCTCGTGGTGTCGCTGCTGAGCCTCGGGCAGAACCAGCTCGAGAGGAAGGTGTCCGCCCATGTCCGCGCCTGAGAACGCCCCCGACGCCCGGCCGCCGCTGAGCGTGGCCGGCCTGCGCAAGACCTTCGGGCGCCTCGTCGCCCTCGAGGGGGTCTCGCTGGAGATCGAGCGCGGCACCACGACGGTGTCGCTGGGCCCCTCGGGCTCGGGCAAGTCCACCCTCGCTGCGGCCGCCTGAACCTGCTCGAGCGACCCGATGCGGGGACCCTCGACCTGGGCGACGGCCCGATCGACGTGGGCGGCCGGCTCCCGGCCCGGACCGTCCGACAGATCCGCTCCCGCTCGACGATGGTCTTCCAGCAGTTCAACCTCTTCCCGCACCTGACCGCCCTCGGGAACGTCACCCTCGCCCCGATCGAGAACCTGGGCCTGGACCGGGCGGAGGCCGAGAGACGCGGGCGCGAGCCGCTGGGGAAGGTGGGTCTCGCCGACAAGGCGGAGGCCTATCCCGAACGGCTCTCCGGCGGCCAGCAGCGGCGCGTCGCGATCGCCCGGGCACTGGCCATGGACCCCGACGTCTCGCTGTTCGACGAGCCGACCTCCGCGCTGGACCCCGAGCTGGCCGCCGAGGTGGTCGCAGTGCTCTCCGACCTCGCCGCCGAGCACCGCACCCTCGTGGTGGTCACTCATTCGCTCGCCTTCGCCCGACGGGTCGCGGACCGGGTGGTCTTCCTCGAGGACGGGCGGATCCTCCAGGACGGCGACCCGGAGGAGTTCTTCTCCAGCACCGAAGAGCGCCTGCGCCGCTTCCGCGAGGTGATCAGCTCCGTCTGAGCCGGCGGGGCCCGGCGCCTGCACGAGGAGCGCCGGCACGGGCGAGGAGCGGCGCGGCGGCGGCCCCGAGCGCGGGTCACGCTTCGCTCACGGCGCAGAGCACGCCCAGGTGGATCTCGGGAACGCCCGTTAGGCTGGGCGGGTCGGTCCGGTGGACCCTGTCGAGCTCCGCCGTCGACCCCCGATCATTCCCACGTGAGGAGTCACATGGCACGCCACAACATCGTGTTCGGCCGTGACCAGGCAGTGCAGCAGGGCGGCGGCGCGTACAGCGGCCCCCGCTTCGGCCAGGGCGCACAGACCGGACCCGCTTCCGATACCCAGTGGTCCTCCGGCTTCGGCCAGCAGGGCGGCGACCAGCTCGAGGCGATGTACGCCCGCCCGGCCGCCACCGGCCACGACACCGGTCGCATGACCATGCGCGATGCGCTCAACGCCATCAGCGCGACCCTCGGCGTGATCATCGTGGTCGGCTTCGCCGTCGCGATGATGCCGCTCGCCCTCGGCCTCGTCGCCGGCGACCAGGGGGTCCAGGCGGGTCTCGCGCTCACCGGCGTCGCGACCCTCGTCGGCCTGATCGGTGGACTCGTCCTGTCGCTGGTCAACATCTTCAAGAAGCGACCCTCGCCGATCCTGGTGCTCGCCTACGCGGCCTTCGAGGGCCTGTTCCTCGGCGGGCTCAGCGGGACGATGGAATTCATCTACCCCGGCATCGCGATGCAGGCCGTGGTCGGCACCCTCGCGGTGGCCGCCACCGTGCTGGTCCTCTTCCGGGTCGGCATCCTGCGCACCTCCCCCGCCTGAACAAGATCTTCATGGTCGCGATGGTCGCGTACCTGCTGTTCGGGCTCGTGAACATCGGCTACCTCTTTGCTCTCCGGGCAGAGCCTGCGCGACGGCGTGCTCGGCCTCGTCATCGGCGGCCTCGCCGTCGTCATGGCCTCCTACTCGCTGGTGATGGACTTCGAGGACGTCCAGCGCTCCGTCGAGGCGGGCACGCCGCGGAAGTACGCCTGGCGCCTCGGCTTCGGCATCGCCGTGACCATGGTGTGGCTGTACGTCGAGGTGCCGCGGATCCTGATGATCCTGCGCGGCAACGACTGACGCCACCGCGCGGCGCCGCCGGTGTCGCACTCCGTATGCTGAACGGCGGGCCCCTGGGGCCCGCTGTTCTGCCGCCCGGCGTTCGACCATGCAGGAGGAGACCACCGATGGGACTGTGGCAGTGGGTGCTCGACAACTGGGCCCTGGTGTGGACCTATCTCTACGTCGGCATCGATGTCGTCCTGCGGCTGATCAGCCTGGTCGTCGTCCCCCGGAACCGTCGGCCCGGCTCGGCGCTCGCCTGGTCGCTGGCGATCATGGTGTCGCCGATCGTCGGCTTCCCGCTGTTCCTCTTTGCTGGGCCGTTCCCAGCTCCCGAAGCGCCGGCTCGCGAAGCAGAAGGCCGTGAACCGGTCGCTGCGGGTGCGGGCCCACGAGATCCCCGACAGCGAGCTCGACGAGGACGCGCCCAGCTGGCTGCAGTCCGCCGTGCGGCTCAACCGCGAGCTCGGCGCCTTCCCGCTGACCGGAAAGAACTCGGCTGAGCTCGAGATCGACTACGACACCTCGATCGCGCGGATGGCGGAGGACATCCGCACCGCGCGCGAGAGCGTCCACGTGCTCTTCTACATCATGGGCCTCGACGAGGTCACCGAGGACTTCTTCGAGGCGCTCGCGGAACGGGCCGACGCCGGCGTGACCGTGAGGGTGCTGTACGACCACTGGGGCGCGGTCAGCCACCGCGCCGTGTACCGCGCGATGCGGCAGAAGCTCGACGCCCACGGCATCCAGCACGCTCCGATGATGCCGATCCGCCTGTTCCGCGACGGTGCCTTCCAGCGCCCGGACCTGCGCAACCACCGCAAGATGGTCATCGTCGACGGCGAGGTCGGCTGGATGGGCGACCAGAACCTCATCGCCGCCCACTACGACAAGCCCGCGAACATCCGCCGCGGCCTGCACTGGCAGGAGACGATGGCCCGCTTCCGCGGCCCGATCGTCTCGGAGCTGAACCTGCTGTTCGCCTCAGACTGGTACTACGAGTCCGACGAGATCTCGCCCGTGGAGACGCTGGTGAGGCCCTCCCCGGACTCCTCCGGCACCTACGAGTGCCAGCTCGTGCCCAGCGGCCCCGGCTTCGTCGCGGAGAACAACCTGCTGCTGTTCAACCAGCTGTTCTACTCGGCGGCCCGGCGCATCGTCGCGGTCTCGCCCTACTTCGTGCCCGACGAGTCGATGCTCTCGGCCCTCATCACCGCCGCGCGGCGCGGGGTCGAGGTGGAGCTGTTCGTCTCCGAGATCGGCGATCAGTTCCTGGTCTTCCACGCCCAGCGCTCCTACTACTCGACGCCGCTGGATGCGGGGGTCAAGATCTGGCTCTACCGCGCCCCGACGATCCTGCACGCCAAGCATGTCACGATCGACGACTCGGTCAGCGTGATCGGCTCCTCCAACATGGACATGCGCTCGTTCCTGCTGCAGATGGAGTGCTCGCTGATGGTGGGCGGCACCGACTTCATGGAGAAGATGCGCGAGGTGGAGGACACCTACCGCTCCCGCGACCGGCGCTGACGCGCGAGGAGTGGGAGTCCCGGCCCCGCACCATGCAGGTCATCGACAACCTCTGCCGCCTCGCCTCCTCCGTGGTGTGAGGGAGCGCCCCGGCCGAGCGGCGGGCCTGGGCAGGGGAGGAGCTCAGGCGACGCCGGTGAGGGACTCGAGGGCCTCGGCGGCGGCCTCCTCGTGCTCGGCGACGCCGACCGCGGTCTCGAGCATGAACACGCTCGGACCCTGCGGGGTGTCCAGCACGATGACCGTCAGGCTCGTCGCGGAGGTCAACTCCATCGGGGCCTTCGCGAAGTTCACGGTCGCGGTGGTGCGATAGCCGGGCAGGCCCGCGATCGTCACCGGTTCGGTGACCTGGTCGTCGAGCGTGCGCCCCTCGGTGTCTCCCCAGATCGACGCGGCGAAGTAGCACGCGACGATCTTCTCGGAGGCGACCTCGTTGCCCGGGTACTCGATGCCGGGTCGCCACTCGACCGC
Source organism: Brachybacterium sp. GPGPB12 (assembly GCF_038396325.1). Lineage (NCBI taxonomy): Bacteria > Bacillati > Actinomycetota > Actinomycetes > Micrococcales > Dermabacteraceae > Brachybacterium > Brachybacterium sp. GPGPB12. The sequence goes on from NZ_CP149573.1 coordinate 3,262,333, forward strand.
GCCGACGAACATTCCCGAGTACCAGCCGTCCTCGGCCTGCGCATAGGCGCCCTGGGCGTCGTTCACGTACGCGACGCCGCGGGGCGTCTGCCGCTGGTCGTAGACCGCGGGCGGGATGAACTGCAGGCCCCCGCCGCGCGGCTTCCCGGAGGGGTTGTCGCCGGCGCGCTCCATGGTCTCCGGGCGCCAGCGGCGCTCCTCCTCGACCTCGCCCGTCGGGGTCGCCGACGCGCTCGCAGAGGCGCTCGACGGGTCCGTCGTGGTCGCGGTCCCGCCGGAGGCGGGTTCGCCGTCGTTCCCGCGGAGCACGAGATAGCCGATGGTGCCGCCGACGATCAGCAGGAACACCGCGGCGAAGGCGATCCCGCCGATCAGCAGCGGCGTCGCCCGGCCCCCGCCCCCGCCGGGGGTGGCGGGCTGGGTGGGGGTGAACTGCGGTCCGGTGTGCACGGTTTGCTCCTGCAGGGAGATCGGGAAGCGGTCGGTCACTCGACGACGTCGAGGCTCGCGATGATGTCCTCGAGGTTCTGGACATGCTCGGGCTGATCGGCGGCGACGTCGCTGGCCAGGGCGCTGGGGCCGTTCGGCGTCTCCACGACGATCGACGTGACGATCGAGGCGCTCGAGGTGTCCAGCACCTCGGGGTCCTCGAAGTGGTAGGTGGCCTGGACGATCCAGGCGGCGGTGCCGTCCACCGTCATCACCTCGGAGCGGTAGTCGGTCACCTCCGGGTGCTCGCCGAAGTGGGAGACGACCCCGGAGGTGGTGGCGTAGCACTGGAAGATCGCGACGGCCGAGGCCTCGAGACCGGGATAGCCGCCCTCGTCCTCGGGGAAGGTGACCCGGCCGAGGTTCACGACGCTGTACCAGCCGCCCTCGACCCGTCGGCCGTCGGCCGCGATCTCGGTGAGATAGGGCAGGGAGTGGACGGCCCAGCCGTCGCCCCAGCCCTCGGGGCTGGTGTACTCCAGCCCGCCGCCGCGCACCGTGCCCGTACCGGAGGGTCGCGGCGGGGTCGTGTTCTGCGGGACCGTGCACTCGGTGGTGGGAGCCTGGGTGAAGATCGGCGGGGGAGGGGCGATGTCCGGGTCCTCGGGATCGGGGACGTACTCGGACTGGCCTTCGGCGCCGCGGGGCCCGGTCGAATAGGCCGACGGGTCCGGATCCTCGAGCACGGAGCGGAAGACGGTCTGGGAGAGGATCAGCGCCAGCACGAGCAGGATGACGACCGAGCCGCCGATCACGGCGATCATCGTCAGCCGGGTGCGGTGGCAGGCGCGCTCGCTCGGCTCGCCGAGGGTCGCCGGCCCGTGGTCCTCGCCGAAGTCGGGGAGTCCCGTCGGGGAGGTCGAGGAGGCGAAGTCGGGCAGGGGGCGCTCTCGGGCGAGCCCTCGCCGTGCGGCTCCTGCGTCATCGGCACCTCCCCTGTCCCGGGCCCTGTCCCCGGTCGCCTCCCGGCGGGGTCCCCGTGACCCCCGTCCGGGGGAGATTGTCCCACGACCGGGCGCGTCCGCCGGGCATCCGGGCCGCCGCGTCCCGGCAGGGGGATGCCAGGGACGGTTGGTACTCTCCGCTCACGGGTCATCCGGGGCCCGGTCCACTCGTCGGATGGAGATCGCATGCGCCCGCCCCTCGTCCTGTCCATCGCCGGATCGGAGTCCGACGGCGCCGCCGGCGTCCAAGCGGACCTGAAGACCTTCACGGCGCTGGGCTCCTACGGTGCGAGCGCCGTGACGATGGTGGTCTCCGCGTCCCCACAGGGCGTGCGCGGGGTGCACCAGCGCCGCCCGAGGTGGTGCGCTCCCAGATCGACGCGGTCTCCGAGGAGTCGCTGCTGGACGCGACGAAGATCGGCTCGCTGGGCGCCGCCGCCGTGGTCGCCGAGGTCGTGGCCGCGCCGCGGGCCCATCGTGAGCGCTTCGGGACCGTGGTGCTGGACCCGGTGATGGTCAGCGCCGACGGCACGGCGCTGATCTCGGCGGAGGGCGCCGCGGCGATCGAGCACGATCTGCTCCCGCTCGTGGACGTGCTGGTGCTGACCATGAGGGAGTCCGCGCAGCTCGCTGCGCCGGGCGGTGGCGACCTCGATCGAGGAGATGCGCGAGCACGCGCTCGCGCTCGTCGCGAAGGGGCCCCGCTCCGTCCTGATCACGGGCGGGTCGCTCCCGGGAGACGAGGTCGTCGACGTGCTGGTCCATCCCGGCGGCACGGATCTCTGCGCGGGCGCGCGGATCGAGGGACGGACGCCGCGCGCGGGGCGGGCACGACCCTGTCGGCCGCGCTGACGGCCCAGCTCGCACGGATCGCCGAGTTCGATCGGGCGGGGAGCCGCAGGAGATCGGCGAGTCGGGCACGGACGACGACATGCCCACGATCGTCGCCTCGGCGCGCGAGTTCGTGGCGAGCGCGAGCGAGAACGCGCAGGACTGGCGCCTCTCCCGCACCGCCGGCGGCCACGGCCCGGTGAACCACCTCATCACCCTCGGCAAGGACTGAGCGACGTACTGGCGAGGGACGAGCCGGTAGGAGCTCGGTCGAAGGTACAGGACTGAGTCGGGCGGAGCGCCCGGCCCGGCCCGCCGCCTCGCCCTGCCCGCCTCCTGGTGCCGCGCGCGGTCAGAGCGACCCCAGCGCCTCCTTCAGGGCGAGCATCCGGCCGGCGGACTCCCGCACCCGCTGCTCCTGCTCCTCGCCGCGCCCTGCCCACTCCTCGATCGCGTCGACGAGCTCGCCGGTCAGCGACGGGTCGGCGGTGAGCACCGCGTCGCCGCCCGCCTCGAGCGACCGGGTCGCCCGCTCGGCGACGGGGACGTCGGCGACGGCCTGCGCGGCGCCGATGTCGTCGGTGACCACGAGCCCCTCGAAGCCGAGGCCGTCGCGCAGCAGGTCCTGGATCGCGGCGGCGGAGAACATCGCCGGGACGTCCGGCTCGATCCGCGGATAGATCGCGGAGGACATCATCACCAGCCGCGCGCCGGCGTCGATCCCGGCGCGGAAGGACTCGAGGAACGGGTCCTCGGGCCCGGTGGTCGTGTCCTCGATCCCCTCGGCGGAGAAGTCGGTGTTCTGCTCCACCCTGCCCAAGCCCGGGAAGTGCTTCAGCGTCGCGCCGATGCCCTGCTCGGACAGCGCCTCGACCGCGGTGGTCACGCAGTCGGCGACCTGCTCGGGATCGGTGCCGAAGCCGCGGTCCAGCCCGCCCACGGGCTCGTTCGCGTCGCCGAGCTCCGGGTCGACGACGTCGGCGACGGGGGAGAGGGCCACGTGCGCCCCCGCGCGGAGAGGTCCTCGCCGATGCTCGTGTACGCGTCGGCCACCGCCTGCGGACCCTCGGCGCCGAGGGTCTCGGCCGAGGCCGTCTCCCGTGCCGCGTCGCCCCGCAAGCATCCGCACCTGGCCGCCCTCCTGGTCCACGGCCAGCAGCGGCGGCGACTCGGGGCGGGCGAGCGAGAGGGCGGAGTCGACGACGGCGTCGACCTGCTCGGCACTCTCCCACACCTGCAGCAGGAAGATCCCTCCGGCGTGGTGCTCCTCGAACGTCGCGGTCGGGATCTCGGAGCCGGCGGCGATGCCGACGAGGACCAGCTGTCCGGCGATCTCGCGCGGCGAGAGCCCCTCGAGCAGCCTGCTCGGCGGCGCTCGGCGGGGCGGTCGTCGTCGGCTCCTCGCCGTCGGACGGGTCGCCGTCGGACGGGGCGGTGCCGCCGTCTCCGCCGTCGGAGGGGGCCGCGCCCCCGCCGTCGCCGCCCGGCGACGCGGGGTCCTCCTCAGGGGCGGTGCAGGCGGCGAGAGCGGCCGCGGGGGCGAGGGCGAGCAGGTGACGACGTCGCATCCCGCCAGTGTTCCATGCACGCAGCGGGCCCGTCGGACCGGGTCCCCGGGCCCGGCGCTCGCCGTATCGTGTCCTCCATGAGCGACCAGATCCTCCCGCAGGACCATCCGCACGCCGCGCGGCTCGAGAACGGCACCGGCACCTCGCTGGCCGAGTGGACGGACCGGCTCGACGCGGCCGGCGGGCGCGACCTCGACCACACCGCGATCGCGCGGATGCTGGTGGAGCGGTGGGAGGTCGAGGAGTGGTGGGCGCAGGGCGTCACCGTCGCCTACGAGCAGGTGATCGGCCGCCGCGTGGTGGGGCAGAGCTGCGACGGGGACTTCTTCGCCTCCGCCTCCCGCACCGTGCCCGGCACGCCGACGCAGGTGCGCGACCGCTGGGACGCTTTCATGACCGAGGCCCGCCGCGACGGCCTCGGTCTCGAGGAGCCCCTGCTCAGCGACACCGCGACGTGGCGCTACTGGCGCGCGGCCGTCGCCGACGGCGGCCGCGTCTCGGTGAACATCACCGCGAAGGACGAGGGCCGCGGCACCCTCGGCATCGAGCACAAGGGCCTGGAGACGGCCGATGCGCGGACCGCCTGGAAGGGCGCCTGGAAGGGCGTGCTCGGCGAGTTCACCGCGCTCCCCGAGCAGACCGACGGGCAGGGCGACCGGTGACGGACCCCGCCCCCACGACCGACCGGACCACGACCACGGAGATCCCCACGATGACCGACAGCACCGACCAGGCCGAGCACACCGCGCATCTCCCCGCCCCCGACGGCGCACCGACCCGCACGCCTGGCTGGAGGACGTCACCGGCGAGGAGGCGCTGGACTGGGTGCGCGAGCGCAACGCCCGCGCCGAGTCCGCGCTGGAGAGCGTCCAGGACCCCGCCGATCCCGACGGCGCCCCGCTCGCGGAGACCCTGCAGGGGCAGATCCGGGAGATCCTCGACGCGAAGGACCGCATCCCCGGCGTCGTCAAACGCGGCGAGCACCTCTACAACGTCTGGACCGACGCCGAGCACGAGCGCGGGCTGTGGCGACGCACCACGATGGAGTCCTACCGCACGGACGAGCCCGAGTGGGAGATCCTGCTGGACGTCGACGCGCTGAACGAGGCCGAGGGCGAGGACTGGGTGTGGCACGGCGCGCGCCTGCTCCGCCCCGCGGGCCTGGCAGACGGGGAGCCCTACCGCCGCGCCCTGGTCGCGCTCTCCCACGGCGGCTCCGACGCGGACGTCACGCGCGAGTTCGACCTCGAGACCCTCTCCTTCGTCCCCGAGTTCGAGGGCGGCTTCGTGCGCCCCGAGGCCAAGGGCTCGCTGTCCTGGATCGACGAGGACACCGTCTGGGCCTGCACCGACTTCGGCGAGGACACCATGACCAGCTCCGGCTACGCCCGCCAGGCCCGGATCTGGCGACGCGGCACGCCGCTGGACGAGGCGGAGCTCGTCCACGAGATCCCCGCCTCGGACATGGCGGTCTTCGCCGCGCACGACCACACCCCCGGCTGGGAGCGGGACTGGATCGTCGAGGCCCACGCCTTCTACGACCAGACCGTGCACGTCGTGGACCGGTCCGCGACCCCGCCGGAGCTGACGACCGTCGAGGTGCCCCGCGACCTCGAGGCGACCGCGCACAGGGACCTCGGGATCTTCAGCCCCCGCAGCGACTGGCAGGTGGGAGAGGACGTCTACCCGGCCGGCTCCCTCGTCGTCGGCGACTTCGCCCGCTTCCAGTCGGGCGAGCCCGAGTCGCACATGCTCTTCGAGCCCACCGCCTCCACCTCCCTCGCGGACATGACCATCACCCGCACCGCCGTGGTCCTCTCCATCCTCGAGGACGTCGTGCACCGCCTGGAGGTCCACACCCGCGACGAGCACGGGCAGTGGGTGCGCCGAGATCTGTACCCCGAGCCGCGCGGCTCCATCGGCGTCTCCGCGGTCGACGCCGACGAGAGCGACGAGATCTGGGTGACCGTCACCGACTTCATCGAGCCGACCGCGCGCTGCTCGGGGACCTCTCCGAGGTCGCCGGCGGCGGCGAGCCGACGGACCTCGAGCCGGTGAAGTCCGCCCCGGCGCGCTTCGACGCCGAGGGGCTCGAGGTCACCCAGCACTTCGCCACCAGCGACGACGGCACCCGCATCCCGTACTTCGAGATCTCCCAGGTGCGACAGGAGGGGGAGGAGCCCGGCCCGCGTCCCACCCTGCTCTACGGATACGGCGGCTTCGAGATCTCCCTGACCCCGTCCTACCTCGGCGCGATCGGGAAGACCTGGCTCGAGCGGGGCGGCACCTACGTGCTCGCCAACATCCGCGGCGGCGGCGAGTACGGCCCCGCCTGGCACCAGGCGGCGCTGAAGGAGGAGCGCCACCGCGCCTACGAGGACTTCTCCTCGGTCGCGAAGGACCTCGTCGAGCGGGGCGTCACCGACCGCGACCACCTCGCGGTGCGCGGCGGCTCCAACGGCGGCCTGCTCACCGGGAACATGCTCACCCAGTACCCGGAGCTGTTCGGCGCGGTGATCATCCAGGTGCCGCCGCTGGACATGAAGCGCTACAGCCACCTGCTGGCCGGAGCGTCGTGGATGGCGGAGTACGGCGACCCCGACACCGAGGACTGGGAGTTCGTGCGCACCTTCAGCCCGTACCACCTGCTCTCCGAGGAGCGGGCCGCGGACTATCCGCCCACCTTCGTGCTCACCTCCACGCGCGACGACCGCGTCCATCCCGGCCACGCCCGGAAGTTCACCGCGGCGCTCGAGTCGCTCGGCGCCGACGTGCGCTCCTGGGAGAACATCGAGGGCGGGCACGGCGGCGCGGCGAACAACGAGCAGGCGGCGCGGATGAACGCGCCGCTGTACACCTTCCTGTGGGACACGATCGGCGGCGCGACGGGCAGCGGTGCGACGGATTCCGGTGCGACGGGCGGCGACGCATGAGAAGCCCCGTGCCCCGTCGGGCGAGATGAGAGGACGGCGATGAGCGAGGAGCCCCGCACCTCCCGGACCCCCACGTCCGGGCCGTCGGCCCTGCCCCTGCCCCGGCGGATCGCGCCCTGGGCGCGGCCGGTCGAGATCATCGAGCGCGCCACCCAGGACGAGCCGCTGCAGATCCGCAACGACCTCATGACCGTCTACCGCGAGGTGGAGGGGGAGGGGCCGGAGCTGTTCCCGCCGCGCTACGCCCGCGCGACCCCGCGCCGTCCCCGCCGGGTGCGGGGAGCGGACGGGAGCCCCCAGCCCGAGTCCCTCAGCCCCGAGGTGCCGGTCCTGATCCTGCCCGACGGACCCGCACGGGCCTCGGTGCGCCCTACGACGTGGCGCGCCGCGCGCCTCGCCGCGCGCGGGGTGGACGTGCTGATGATGGAGCACCGCGGCGTCGGCTTCTCCCGGCTGGACGCCGTCGGGGAGGACCTGCCCGCCGCCGCGATCACGCGCGGGAGGTGGTGCGGGACGTGCTCGCCGTGCTCGACCGCGCCGGCGTCGAGCGGGCGGCGCTCGTCGGCACCGGCTACGGCGCCCAGCTCGCCCAGATCCTCGCGATCCTGCACCCGGAGCGGGTGCACTCCCTGGTGCTGGACTCCCCGCGCGCCGCCGCGACCGACGAGCTGGTCGCCCAGCGACGTCTGCGCGAGCTGTACTGGGACGGCGGCGAGGCGACCACCTCGTCCACCGCCGCCGTGTTGCGCCGCCTCGCCGCGGAGGGGAAGGTGGAGGCCTCCCGCGCCGGTCCCGTCGTGCTCGCCGTCCACGAGCACGGAGGACCGGCCGCGGTGCGCGATCTCGTGGACCTGCTCGCCGTCGGTCGCGGCTCCCTGACCTGGTCCAGCGTGCGGAAGGTGCTGAACCGGGCCTGGCTCGAGTCGACCCCGTTCGTGGTCGAGCACGACCTCGTGGCCCGTCTCGTGCACACGGAGCTCGGGTACGGGGCGCACGCCGACGGGGGACCGCTGGACCCGCTGCTGCTCACGGGCGAGCGGCGCCGGGCCGTGCCGCCCTTCGCGCGCGAGCCGATCGACCTGCACGCCCTCGCCCCCGCGATCACCGCCCCGACCCTGGTGATCTCGGGGAGCCAGAACCTGGTCAGCCCGATGCAGGTCGCCCGGGAGGTCGCCGGGCGGATCCCCGGCGCGCAGGCTGCTGGAGATCCGCGGCGCGGGCCACTCGATGCTCGACACCCGCGACCGCATCCTCCAGATCGCGGCGCGCTGGAGCGCCTGCGGGGTCGCGCACCGGTCGCCCGAGCACGCCGCGGAGCTCGCGGCCCTGCCGGTCTCCGCGACCGACCGGGCCCTCTCGCGGGGCCTGCAGATCGCGCTGACGGCGGAGCGGCACTCGCCGTGGCGGCTCCGGCTCGAGTCCGCGCGGGCGGAGCGGGAGCGGCACCTGCTGGAGCGAGCGCAGGCGACCTCCCGAGGTCAGCGGGGCCGACGCACCGGCACCGTCCGGGAGGACCCGGTCTGAGGAGCATCGCCGGCCCGGCCTGACGAGACCCGACCACCCTGCCTGCCGGCGCTCGGCTCAGGCCCGGCAGGCCACCGTGAAGCCGCCCTCGTCGAACACCGCCCGGTACTCGGCGCCCCACCGCTGCTGCGCCCAGACCGCCAGGTCATCGGGCGGCATCGAGTTCCAGGAGAACGCGTACCAGTCCCCGAGCACACAGTCGGGGACGCGGTCGTTCGGGCCATGCGACCACTGCACGTCGTGGTCGGGCACGGCCTGGGCGAGGAGCGTGATGTCCGCCGCGAGGACCGCGTCGTCGGGCACCGCCTCGAGCGCGGCCTGCGCGGGCTCGGCCCGCCACGTCGGATCCCACTGCTGCGGGCGCAAGACGTCCAGCACGGGCATCTGAGGGCCGAGCACCAGCGTGACCGCGGCGCACAGCGCGACGGCGGCGGTCCGCACCGGCCTGGGCGGCGCCGGCGCGTCGCGGCGCAGCCCAGGCCGTGGCCCGTCCGGTGCGGCGGTCGCCGAGGGCGTCCAGCAGGGCCGCGAGCGCGATCGGCATGAGCACCGCGTTGTAGTGCCAGTACCAGTCCCAGTAGAACTCGACCGTCCCGGTGAAGCGCCATGCGAGGGTCGGCACCATCAGCCAGATCAGCGGCGAACGGGCTCCGATCCCGCCGGCGAGCGCGAGGAGCATCAGCACGGTCAGCCACTTCACCGGCGGCCAGACCACCTCCAGCGGCGAGCCGAGGTTGTCGGTGTAGTCGTACTGCCCGGCAGTGTTCAGCGCCGGGAGGATCACGAAGGTCGCCAGCACGAACCATGCCGCGCCCCAGGAGGCGAGCAGGGCGCCGAGCGGGCGGTGCTCCCGGCCACGCGGCCGCGATCACGAGCCCGAGCGCCGCGACGGTCAGCCCCAGATCCTCCTTGACCAGCACCAGCGGCGCGGCCCACAGCGCCGCGGCGAGCACCTTCTCCCGCGCGAGGGCGGTCAGCGAGAAGGCCAGCAGGGGCACGGCGAGCGCGATCTCGTGGAACTGCACCGCCGCCGCGGACTGCGGCCCGAAGGAGAAGACGTAGGCGGCGCCCGCGACCGTGCCGAGGCCCGCTCCGAGCCGGTCGATCGCGAGACGGGTCAGCGGGATCGCGGAGATCCCGAACAGCGGCGCCTGGGTCCACAGCGGCGCCTCGCCGCTGGGCCAGATCCACCACACCGGCGCCAGCGGCCCGCGAGCAGCGGATGGAAGTGGTCGCCCAGCAGGTTCACCGCATCGCCCTTGATCGGCACGATCGGGGGCGCGCGGCTCCCCGTAGGCGCGGAGGAGCTGGGTGAAGATCCCCAGGTCCCAGGATGGCGCGACGAGGTTGCGGAACTGCTGGTCGCCCAGCAGGCCGTAGGCGAGGGTGCCGGCGAGCGCGAGCGCCGCGGGCACCAGGAGGCGCAGGCGCGTCGGCTCGGCGGGCACGGGAGCGGGGCGCGCCGGGCAGGAGATCTCGGGTGCCTGGCTCACAGAGGAGAGGGTAGTCGCCGCGGACCGCACGTCGATCCCGCCCCGCGGGGCTCTAGACTCCGAGCATGATCTCGCTGACCAGGGCACGGATGCTCCGAGTCGTCGCCGGTGCCGGCGCCGTCGGGGCGCTGTCGCTCGTCGAGCCGCGTCGGCTGGGTCCGCTCGCGCACGGTGCCTACCGGGTGGGCGTCGCCGCGGCGACCGCCGCGCTCGTCGCGGACTCCTCCCGCTACGACCTGCCGGTGCTGGACCCGGTGCGCGACGGCGTCGTCGCCGGCGGCGTGACGCTGGGGCTGATGGACGTGGTCGAGGGCTTCGACGCCCGGATGGTCGACGCCCTGCGCGGGCTCGGGATGACCCGGCCCCGCCTCGCGCTCGCGGCGCTGGGCGCGGCGGGCACCGCGGCCGTGATCGCGCCGCCCCACCTGGGGGACCCCGATCGCAGCTGGTCCCTGCGCGAGGAGACCTTCGGGGAGCCCGCCGGGGTGCCGCGCCCTCCGAGGCGCGGGCCCTGATCGAGGCGCTCCTGGCCGATGCCCCGGACGCCCCGGCCCCGCCGGGCGCGGAGGAGGCCGCGCGAGCGGCTCGAGACCGCACGGGTCCTCGACACCGGCGGGGTCGGCGCGGACCTGCAGCTCGTGGTGGAGGATCCCCGGCGCCTCGCGGTGCCGCGCCAGCAGCAGTGGCCGGTGCGCGGCGAGTTCCTCCGCGGCGGGATCCGCTACGAGCTCGAGCTCCAGATCGACGGGGGCCGGCTCGGGATGCTCTCGGTGATGGTCCCCGACGAGGAGCCCCGGCTCGAGCACGCCCTCTCCCAGCTCGCCTCCCCGGCCTTCGTGCGCCCGATCCGGACCGGATCGCGGCGCGCCGGGAGACCGAGGCGCCCTGAGCCGGGAGATCGGTCCGCCCCGGCGTCGGCGGACGGGCCCCCTGAGCCGTACCCCCTGAACGACCTCGCGGCCGCCGCCGGCGCGGATCCGTGACCTGATCGGGACCCTCCCTCCCGCAATCCGGTCGTTCGACTCCCGGTGAGGGGAGTCACATGATCAAATGGTGAACGGCGGTGCGCACCGGACATCCCGGGGCGACCCTTCGCGCGCGCACCGTCCTCCCTCTCTCCTCGAAGGACGGCGCCGATGCCTCTGCCCAGACCAGATCTTCCCAGACCCCGCGGCCTGCTCGCGGCCTCCGCCGGCACGGCGCTCGTCGCCGGCATGCTGGTGAGCGCCCCCGCGCTCGCCGACGGCGAGACCCCCGAGAAGCTCGGCACCGCCGCCGAGCTCGGCGTCGAGATCCCCACGGCCGACGAGCTCCGCGCCGCGGGGGAGACCACCGTCCCCGGCCGCTGGCTGGTCGAGGTCGAGGGGCGACCCACGCTCCGCGGCGGCTCGAAGACGTCGGCGACCGCCGCGCAGGAGACCGTGGCCGAGCGCGCCGAGGACGCCGCGATCCCGCTCGAGGTCCAGGAGAGCTTCACCACCGGCTGGAACGGAATGTCCGTCGAGATGGACGACGCCGATGCGCAGAAGCTCAGCGAGGTCGAGGGCGTGCGGGCCGTGTACCCCGTGCTCGAGGTCGCCGCCCCCGAGCCGGCCGACGCGACGCCCTCGGACGTCTACGGCAACGCGATGACCGGCGTGGACCAGGTCCAGCAGGTCGACGGCCTCAGCGGCGAGGGCGTCACCGTCGCGGTGATCGACTCCGGCATCGATTACAACCATCCCGATCTCGGCGGCTCCGGCGTGGACGACGAGACGAAGGACTTCCCGAACGACCGCGTCGTCGGCGGCTACGACCTCGTCGGAGACGCCTACGACTCCCGCACCGGCGAGGCCCCCGTCCCCGACGAGTTCCCCGACGACTGCGGCGGCCACGGCTCCCACGTCGCCGGCATCATCGGCGCCGACGGCGAGGTCGTCGGCGTGGCCCCGAAGGTCGACCTGCTCTCCTACCGCGTGTTCGGCTGCGAGGGCTCCAGCGACACCGAGGTGATCCTCGAGGCGATGGAGCGGGCGATGGACGACGGCGCGGACGTGGTCAACATGTCCCTCGGCGCCTCCTTCATGACCTGGCAGGACTACCCGACCGCGCAGATGGTCGAGACGCTCGTCGACGACGACGTCACCGTGGTCATCTCCGCGGGCAACGAGGGGGCCGCGGGCCTGTTCTCGAGCGGCGCCCCGGGCGTGGCCGAGAGCGCGATCACGGTCGCCTCCGTCGACAACACCCACCGCTCCGCGCCCTTCGCGACCGCGGGAGGGGCCGACCGGCCCTACTCGGCCGCGACCGGCTCCCCGCGACCGCCGACCTCGGGCGAGCTCGCGCTCGTCGCCGCCGGCGCTCCCGGCACCACCGCCGCACAGGCCTGCGACCCGACGGCCGTGCCCGCCGCCGAGCCGGGCCAGGCCCTGCTCGTCGAGCGCGGCGCGGCTGCGCGTTCCGCGAGAAGGCCGTCGCTGGCGAGCAGGCGGGCTACGACGCCGTGATCCTGTACGACAACGCCCCCGGCGTCGTGAACCCGACGGTCGAGGGCGATCCCGCGCTCACCGTCCCGGTCGTGATGCTCTCCCAGGCCGACGGCCTGGCCCTGCAGGAGGCGCTCGCGGCCGGCCCGGTCACCTGGGCCTGGCAGTCCGGCTCCACCACGGTCGAGAACGGGACCGGCGGTCTCGTCTCCGACTTCTCCTCCTACGGTCTGACGGCCGACCTCGACCTCAAGCCCGACGTCGCGGCGCCCGGCGGCTCGATCTGGTCGACGCCGCCGCTCGAGAGCGGCGGCCACGGCTCCATGTCCGGCACGTCGATGGCGGCGCCGCACGTCGCCGGCGCGGCCGCGCCGCTGCTGGAGGCGAAGCCCGACCTCGCCCCCGCGGATGTGAAGACCGCGATGATGAACACCGCCGACCAGCTCACCTGGTCGCTGCGCCGGAGCAGGGCTATCTCGAGCCCGTCCACCGTCAGGGCGCGGGCATGCTGAACATGGTCGCCGCGGTGCGCGCGACCTCGTCCGTCACGACCCCGACGATCTCCCTCGGCGAGGGCGAGGCCGGGCCGAAGGACGTCACCCTGACGGTCACCAACGACTCCGACGCCGAGAAGGTGTACGACGTCGGCTTCGAGAGCGGCGTCGCGACCGCGATCCCGACCAGCAATCCCGAGTTCTACACGGCCGAGGCGACCACCGGCACCTCCGCCGAGCAGGTGACCGTGCCCGCGCACGGAAGCGCGGAGGTCACCGTGACCCTCGGCGAGGACTTCGGGACGGACGGCCTCATCTACGGCGGCTGGATCACCCTGACCGGCGCCGATGACGACCTCGTGGTGCCCTTCGCCGGCCTCTCCGGCGACTATCAGGCCCTCACCGTCCTGGACGACCAGGGGATGGGCCTGCCCGGCCTCGGCGTCAGCGACGGCGCCGGCAGCGCGCGCTGGATCCCGAGGGCGGCCACACCTACACGATGGCCGACGGCGACGTGCCCTACCTCGCCTACGCTTTCGCGCTCCCGGCCGAGCGGCTCGAGATCTCGGCCTACCAGGTGCGGGCCAACGGGAAGCTCAAGGTCGTCAACCCCTCCATGGGCACGATCGACGCGACCGATCACCTGGGCCGTTCCCCCGAGCCCGAGCTGTTCGCCTGGGACGGCACCTTCTCGATGAAGAACCAGAAGTCCCGCGGCGTGAAGGACGGCGACTACGTCCTGGAGATGAAGGTCCTGAGGCCCCTCGGCGATCCGGAGAACCCGGAGCACTGGGAGACCTGGACCTCGCCGCAGTTCACGATCGACTACGCGAACCCGCGCCAGCCCGGGGCCCGCTGAGTCCGGCCTGACGCCACCTGGGGAGAGGGCGGCGGCACCGCATCGGTGCCGCCGCCCCTCTCCTCGTCGTGCTGGATGGTGGTCTGCGGGATCGTCGTCCTGCCGGACCGGTCGCCCTCGGGCCTGTCGCCGTCGTGTTGGTCGATCCCGGGCCGGTCCTCGTCCAGCCGGCCGCTGTCGAACCGGCCCCGACGAGCAGTCGGCCCCCGCGCTCACGCGTCGGGCAGGTCCTCCGCCTCCAGCCGGGTGAAGCGGATCTCGCGCGCCTCGACCTCCCACAGGATCCCGATCGCCCCGTCGCCCAGGCCCTGGACGACGGAGTAGTCGAGGTTCCCCGGCTCGAAGACGCCGATCGGCTCCCAGGCCGCCCCGTCGTCGAGCGAGCGCGAGAGAGTGCCGAGCCGACGCGCGAAGGGGTCGCGGCTGTTGGTGAACAGCGGCTCCTCGGACCGGGGATTCCCGGGCTCTGCCTCGGGGAACCGCCGCGCGAGCCGCGCATTGTTCCCGGGGTCCACGAACTGCTCGTCGATCCCGAGGTCCTCCCAGCTCTCGCCGCCGTCGGCGGAGACCGCGATGCGCCGGTGCCCGCCGCGGGCGTGATCGCGGGAGTTCAGCAGGATCCGTCCGTCGGAGAGCTCGACGATCGTGGTCTCGTCCATGTCCTCGCCCACAGGCTCGCCGCGATGCCAGCTCTCCCCGTGATCGTCGGAGTAGAGCACGTAGGAGCGCACCACTTCGCCGTCGGCCGACCCCTTTCCGGCGAGGAACCAGCCCGCGTACGGTCGCACCAGTCGACCCGCCCGCGGGCCCTGCCGCGACCGGATCCCCGTCCCCGAGGTGGGGAAGGCGGTGCGGATCAGCTCCGGCGGCGCGGCGATCGCGGTCACCGAGCGGTGGGTCCAGGTGCGGCCGCCGTCGGTGCTGGTCGAGACCGCCGAGCCCATCACGTCCCGGTCCGCGTCATTAGTGCCGGGCGCCGCTTCCCACACCCCGCGATCCTTCGCGTGGGTGTGGAAGACGTGCACCCGCCCGGCGGGCTCGTCCACGAGGAAGCTTGGGTCGCAGTACCAGTGGCGGCCCTCTCGGTCCGCGTCCCGCGGCGGCTCGAGCGGGCCCCAGGTGAAGCCGCCGTCGAGCGAGCGGCGCTGGACCAGGCCCGTCGGATCGGGGACGTCCTGCCCGGTCTCGCGGCCGTCGAAGGCGGTGAGCGGCTCGCCCGCGCCGAGGTGGGCGAGGCCGACGATGCGGTACCGCGGCCACGGCCCCTCCCCGGCGCGGGCGAGGACCGTGGACGCGCCGGTCAGCACCGGCAGGTCGGGAGCGGGGGAGGGGTCGTGACCGAGGCGGATCATCGCGACAGGATCCAGTCCATGTCCAGGCGGGCGATCTTGATCGTCTCCTGCTCGCCCTCGTAGGCCAGCAGGAACTCGTCCCGGCCCACGGGGATGATCACCGAGTACTGGCAGGCGCCGGGCGCGAAGACGCGCTTGCGCTCCCAGGTCGCGCCGTCGTCGGTGGAGATCTCCACGGTGCCGTTCACGCGGTCGTTCGGGACGTGGTCGGCGTGCGAGAACAGCGGCATCTTCGCCTTCGCGGAGCCCTGCGGGGCGTCCGGGTGGGCGCGGGAGAGCTGGGCGTTGTTGCCCGGGTCGACGAGGGAGGGGTCGCGGTGGAGGTCCTCCCAGGTCGCGCCGCCGTCGTGGCTGTAGGCGACCCAGCGCCGGCCGGTGCGCACGTGCTCGCGGGAGTTCAACATCACCGTGCCGTCGGAGAGCTCGGCGACCTTGTTCTCGTCCATCTCGGTGCCGACGGGGGTGCCCATCTGCCAGGTCTCGCCGTGGTCGTCGGAGTAGACGGAGTAGGCGGAGACGTCCTCGCCGCCGGCGTCGTTGCGGAAGAAGCCCGCGTACTGCTGGATCAGGCGGCCCTTGTGCGCGCCGTAGCGCGGCTGGATCCCGGCGCCGGAGGAGGCGAACATGGCGCGGCAGTCCTCGGGCTTGACCACCTCGGTGAGCGAGCGGTGCTCCCAGGTGAGGCCCGAGTCGTGGCTGACGGAGAGGTTCGCGCTCATGATGCGGCGGTCCTCGTCGTCGTTGCCGTACTCGCCGTCCCACACGCCCACGTCCTTCGAGAAGACGCAGAACAGGAAGATCTCTCCGGTCTCGACGTCGACCACGTAGGACGGGTCGGAGTAGCCGAGCTTCTCCCCGGGAACGGTGGACTCGAAGCCCGCACGGACCACCTCGGGCTCGCCCCAGGTGCGGCCGCCGTCGGTCGAGCGGCGCCGCCAGATCGAGTTCGGGGCGGGAGAGTCGCCGTGCACGGGGCGCTTGTCGAAGGCGGCGAGCAGGTCTCCGTTCGGGGCGACCGCGAGGGCGGGGATGCGGAAGTTCTTCACTCCCCAGTCGCCGGGGGCGGCGAGGACCTGCTCCTCGTAGCTGCCCTGGCGGCGGCCGCGGTCCTTCACGGGCGGGAGAGCGGCGCCGGCCGGTGCGGCGGTCGCGCCCGCGGCTCCCGCGCCGAGGGCGGTGAGCGCGGCGGCGGTGCCGAGCATCCCGCGTCGAGTCATGTGTGCATCCATCGGGTGTTCTCCTTCGTGTGATCCTGCACGGGGCAGGCATAGGGGTCCTTCAGGACTCGCCGCCTCCTCAGGGGGCGAGGGCATCGGCCGCGGGCGCGGTCAGGCGCCGGTGACGGCGTCGTGGAACCAGCGGGTGATGCTGGTGGGGTGCGTGATGGCGGTGCCGACGACGACGGCACCGGCGCCGGCGTTCTTCGCGGCGGCGGCCTGCTCGAGGGTGTGGACGCGGCCCTCGGCCACGAGCATCGACGTGCCCGTCAGGGTGCCGGCGAGCTCCTCGAGCGGCGCGAGGTCGGGGCCGACGGTCTTCGCGCGGGCGGGGGTGTAGCCGGCGAGGGTGGTGCCGATGATCTCGATGCCGAGCTCGGCGGCTCGACGGGCGGAGTCCGCGCTGTCGCAGTCGGCCATGAGCGGGATGTCGGTGCGCGTGCGGATCGCCTCGACGGTCCCGGCGAGGTCGCGGCCGTCGGGACGGGGCCGGTCCGTGGCGTCGAGGGCGAGGACGTCGGCGCCCGCGTCGATCACGGCCAGGGCGTGGTCGAGGGTGGGGGTGATGAACACGCCCTGCTCGCCGTCCTTCCAGATGCCGATGACGGGGACGTCGACGGCCTCCCTGACTTGACGGATGTCCTCGAGGCCCTGGGCACGGACGGCGGAGGCGCCGCCCTCGGCGACGGCCGCGGCGACCTGCGCCATGGTGCGCGGATCGCGCATCGGCTCGCCGGGATAGGCCTGGCAGGAGACGATCAGGGTGCCCTCGAGCGCGGCGACGAGAGGCGGGAGCGGGGAGGTCATGGACGGGATCCTTCCGAGGACGAGCGGCGGACGACGGGGACGAGCGGCGGGGACGAACGTCGGACGACGAGGGGCGGGGCGAGCACGCGGACCGCGGTGCCGGGCGTAGGAGCGGCTAGCGGACAGGAACCTCCACCGCGCGGACGGCGGCGCCGAGCGGCGCGGCCTGGGAGCCGGCGCTCGCGGGCGGCACCGGCGTCGCGGCGACCACGTCCATCGCCTCCTCGGCGATGCCCGCGGCCAGTGCCTCGAGCCAGACGGTCACACCCGCGTCGGCGACCCCGCCGGTGAGTGCGACGACATCGGGGTCCAGGACGTTCAGCAGTGCGCCGAGCACCCGGCCGGTCGCGCGGCCGGCGAGGCGGTAGGCCTCGAGAGCGGCACGGTCCCCGCGGACGGCCGCGGCGGCGAGCTCCCGGCCGTCCCGGGGCGCGGCCGACGGGTCGGGGGAGGAGGCGCCGCTTGCAGGGTCCGCCGTCCTCAGCCGCGCGGCCAGGCGCACGACGCCCGGCCCGGAGGCGAGGCCCTCGAGATGCCCGGTGCGGCCGCAGGGACAGGGGACGCCCTCGGCCTCCGGCACGGGCACATGGCCGACGTGCCCGGCGGCGCCGCGCGCGCCGACCACCACCGTGCCGCCCTGCACCTGGCGACCGCCGATCCCGGTGCCGACGGCCATCAGCAGCAGCGAGCCGCGACCGCGACCGGTCCCGAAGCGGGCCTCGCCCAGTCCGTGCGCGTGCACGTCGTTCAGCGCCGCGACCGGCACGCCGAAGCGTTCCATGAAGGGAGTGGTCACAGCGGTGCCGGCCCAGCCGGTGAGGGAGTCGGTGGCGTGGGTGATGCGGCCGTCCTCGACGTCGACGACCCCGGCCGAGGAGATCCCGACCGCCTGCACCGCCGTCCCCTCGCACACCCGCTCGGCGAGGTCGAGGGCGGCGCCGAGGATCGCTGCGGCGCCCTCGGCCGCGGGCGTCGGCACCTCGGCGACGTGCTCGAGCCGGGGTGCTGTCTCCACCTCGACAGCATCGAGCCCGTGGACCAGGGCGGCACGGATCTTCGTGCCGCCCAGGTCGAGGGCGAGGACCGGATCAGGCACCAGCGCCCGCTCCGTACAGCAGGCCGACGTCGGCGAGGATCGCGCGGATGCGGTCCACCGCCTCGCCCTCGATCGGGGTCATCGGAGTGGCCATGTTGTTGGTCGAGAAGACGCCGAGCTCGCGCAGAGCCGTCTTGAACGCGCCGACGCCGCCGGCCGGCCCCACCTTGTCGGTGGGCTGGAAGACGATCTCGAACAGCCGCGCGAGGCGGTCCTGCTCGGCGCGCACCCGCTCCCAGTCGCCGGCCTGCGCGGCGCGGTGCATGCGCACGTAGCCGGCCGGGTCCACGTTCCCGAGGCCCGGCACGGAGCCGTCGGCCCCGGCGAGATAGGCGCCGTCGACGACGACCTCGTGGCCGGTCAGGAGGGTCAGCGGGGAGCCCGCGGCGCGGTTGGCCGCGGCGAGGCGGCGGAAGGAGACGTCGTCGCCGCTGGAGTCCTTCACCCCGGTGATCACGCCGTCCTGCCCGAGCTTCAGCGGCTGGGCGGGGGAGAGCTTGGTGTGCACGCAGACGGGGATGTCGTAGGCCCACACCGGACGCTCGGTCGCCGCGGCGACGGCGCGGAAGTGCGCCTCGATCTCCTCAGGGCCGGTGATCGCGTAGAACGGGGCGGTGACCACGTAGCCGGCGAGGTCGAAGCGCTCCGCGGCGCGGACGTGCTGGATCACCCGGTCGGTCTGCATGTCGATCGCGCCCGCGATCACGGGCACCTGCCCGGCGACGGTGCCGGTGACGGCCTCGAGCACCGCCTCGCGGCGTGCGTCGTCCCAGAAGGCGACCTCTCCGGAGGAGCCGAGGGCGAAGATCGCGTCGACCCCGCCCTCGAGCAGGCGGCCGACGAGCCGCTCGAGCGAGGGCAGGTCGATCTCGCCGTCGGCGGTCAGGGGGTCAGCAGCGGGGGGACGACGCCGGTCAGGGCGCGGGGATCGGTGCTCATGGTGAGGCTCCTTGGTGCATCTGTGGGGTGCGTGGTCGAGAGGCGGCGACGAGCGGGGTCGGTATCGCGGTCGGGGTGGATGCGGTCTGTCGCGCCGGTCCTGCCGCGGCGGTCCGTCGGCGGCGTCGCGGGCGGGGTCAGAGCAGCGAGGGCGCGGCGGCGAGCAGGTCGCGGGTGTACTCGTCCTCGGCCCCGGCGAAGATCCGATCGGTGGTGTCGTGCTCGACCACCTTCCCGTGGTTCATGACGCTGATCGAGTCGGAGATGAAGCGCACGGTGCTCATGTCGTGGGAGATGAACACCAGGCCCAGGCCGAGCTCCTGTTTGAGGTCGGTGAGCAGGTTCAGCACCTGGGCGCGCACGGACACGTCCAAAGCGCTGGTCGGCTCGTCGGCGACGATGATCTCCGGCTCCAGCGCGAGGGCGCGGGCGATCGCGACGCGCTGTCGCTGACCGCCGGAGAGTCGCCTCGGCGCACCTCGAGCGCCGACTGGGGCAGGCCCACCAGGTGCAGCGGCTCCCGCACCCGCGCCAGACGGGAGGCGTCGTCGCCGATGCCGTGCACCCGCAGCGGGTCCACCAGCGTCTCCCGCACCGGCAGGCGCGGGTTCAGCGCGGTCGAGGGGTCCTGGAAGACGACCGACACCTTCCGTCCCAGCTTCCGACGGGCGGCCCGGCCGTGCCGCGGCGGCGTCCCGTCGAAGAGGACCTCGCCCTCGGTGACCGGGCGCAGACCGGTCATCACCCGGGCGAGCGTGGACTTGCCCGAGCCGGACTCGCCGACGATGCCGAGCACCTCGCCGCGGCGGACGGAGACGCTGACCCCGTCGACCGCGCGCAGGGTGTTCCGGCGGAAGATGCCGCCGGAGCGCGACCGGTGCACCACGTGCACGTCGCGCGGCTCGATCGTGGGCGTCGCGCGTCCGGCGCCGTCGTTCCGGGCAGGGGTGGTGTCGCTCATCGCGATGCTCCTTCGAGAGGTCCGGGCACCTCGCCCGTCGTGGACACGAGATGGTCGTCGGCCCCGGTGGTGACCAGGCGCGGCCGGGCCGTCGGGTCGGCCGACGGGTCCAGCGAGCGCGGGGCGAAGCGGTCGCCGACGGCGAAGTCCCGCGGCGAGGGGACCGTGCCCTGGACCTGGTGGAGCCGTTCGGCCCCCGCCTCGATCGAGAGCACCGAGCCCAGCGGCCCGCGGGTGTACTCGTGGCGGGGATCGACGAGGATCTCGTGAGTCGCGCCCTGCTCCATGACCTGGCCGGCGTACATCACGGTGATGCTGTCGGCGAGCTGGGAGACGAGCGCCAGGTCGTGGCTGACGAACACCATCGCGAAGCCGAGCTCGTCCTTCAGCCGGTTCAGCAGGTCCACGACCTGCTTCTGCACGGTGACGTCGAGGGCGGTGGTGGGCTCGTCGGCGATCACCAGCTTCGGGTCGCGGGTCAGCGCCATCGCGATCAGCACGCGCTGGCGCTGGCCGCCGGAGAGCTCGTGCGGGTAGGAGTTCAGCATCCGCCGCGGCTCCAGCCCCACCAGTTCCAGCGGCTCCTCGGCCGAGCGGGTGCCGCCGCGCCGGGTCAGCCGCGCCATCTGCGAGCGGATCAGCATCGAAGGGTTCAGCGAGCTCAGCGCGTCCTGGTAGATCATCGCGATCTCGTGGCCGCGCAGGGCGTTGACCTGCTTGGGGGCGAGGGAGAGGAGGTCCTGGCCGTTCAGCAAAGCACCTTCCCGCTGATCCGGGCGGTGCGGGGCAGCGACCCCATGATCGCCAGGCTCGCCACCGACTTGCCGGAGCCGGACTCGCCGACCAGGCCCATGGTCTCCCCGGGCCGTACCCGGAAGGAGATGCCGTCGAGGATGTCCACCTCGCCGTGCGCCTCGGGGAAGGCGACCCGCAGGTCCTGCACCTCCAGCAGCGGCGGCACGTCCTGATCCACGGTCCCGCGCTCGGGGCGTGCGAGCTCGGCGCCGCGCGCGCGGCGAGGGACTCGTGCAGCAGGCGCTGGGTGGTCTCCTCGTCGATCGCACCGAGCACGTCGTGGTGAACGTCGAACTGCTCGTCGTCTTGCTCGTCGGCCGCGCCGGGCCCGTCGGCCGTGCTGGCCCCGTCGACCGCGCCGGCCGAGCCGGCGCGACCGGCGGCGACAGACGCGGAGGTCTCCTCCGCCTGCTCCTCGAGCGCCTTCTCGTCGGCCTCGACGTCGACCTTCGCCTTCACGCGCGGGCTCGCCATCGCGTCGGTGAGCCCCTCGGAGAGGATGTTCAGCGCGAGGGTGGTCAGCAGGATCATCAGGCCCGGGAAGAAGGTGGGCCACCAGTAGCCCGACAGCAAGAGTCGCTTGCCGTCGGAGAGGATGTTGCCCCACGACGGGTTCGGCGGCCGCACGCCCGCGTTGATGAAGGACAGCGAGGCCTCCAGCACGATCGCGTCGGCCACCAGCACGGTCGCGAACACCATGATCGGGGCGATGCAGTTGCGGGCCACGTGCTTGGCGAGGATCCAGGCGGTGGAGGCGCCCATGACCTGCGAGGCGGCGACGTAGTCCTCGCCGAACTGAGCCAGCACGTTGGCGCGCACCACGCGCGCCAGGCGCGGCACGTAGAGGAACCCGATCGCGAAGATCAGCACCGGCAGCGAGTTGCCGAACACGGCCACGAACACGGCCGCGAGCGCGATGCCCGGGAAGGACATGACCACGTCCAGCACGCGCATGACGACCTCGGCGAGGAGCTTCGCGCCGGTCGCGGCGATCGAGCCGATCACCGCAGCGGCCACCAGCGCGGCGCCGGTCGCCGCCAGGCCGATTAGCAGCGAGGAGCGGGCGCCGTGGGCGACGCGGGAGAAGATGTCCCGCCCGATCGCGTCGGTGCCCATCCAGTGCTCGCCGCTGGGCGGCCGCACCGGCGTGCCGGTGGTGAGCGGGCCGTGCGGGGCGATCACCGGCGCGAGCACGGCCAGGACCGCGAGCAAGACGAGGAACGCCACCGCGAGGCGGGAGGCCCAGGGGAGGGCGGTGAAGGG
The DNA here is from genome assembly GCF_038396325.1 of Brachybacterium sp. GPGPB12. NCBI lineage: Bacteria > Bacillati > Actinomycetota > Actinomycetes > Micrococcales > Dermabacteraceae > Brachybacterium > Brachybacterium sp. GPGPB12. The sequence continues at coordinate 3,284,363 of NZ_CP149573.1, forward strand.
GGCCAGCGGGCCGCCGCTGACGGACTGGAGGCGGGATCCGAGCTTCGGTCGCATGTCAGATGCTCCTGATCCGGGGGTTGACGACGACGTAGAGGAGGTCGACCAGGATGTTCACCACGATGAAGGCGATCGCGACGACGAGCGTCACGCCCTGCACGAGGAAGACGTCGTTGCGGGTGACGCCGTCGAGGATGAGCTGGCCCATGGCCTGGATGTTGAAGATGATCTCGATGATCACCGCGCCGCCCATGAGGTAGCCGACGCGCAGGCCCAGCACCGTGATCGGGGTGATCAGCGCATTGCGCGACGTTGCGGGAGACGACGACGGGATAGGGGATGCCGGCGCCGACGGCGGTGCGCACGTAGTCGCGGTCCAGCTCCTCGACCATCGCGGTGCGGACCACGCGGGTGAGGGAGCCGGCGACCGGGATCGCGAGCGCGATCGCGGGCAGGGCGACATTGCGCAGATAGGCGGCGGGGTCCTCGAAGACCCCGACCCAGCGGGTCACCAGCGCCGGGAACGCGCCCCAGCCGCCGGGGACCTCGCCGAGCCACTGGATCATCAGGATCGCCAGCCAGAACGACGGGGTGGCGAGCGCGGCGATGGTCAGCACGCGGATCACCTGGTCGACCCAGCGGTCTCGGAACAGGGCGGCGAGCACGCCGAGGATCGCGGAGAGCACGATCGCGATGGCGAGGCCGAGGAAGGTCAGCTGCAGCGTGATCGGGAAGGCGCTCGCGACCACCTCGGTCACCGGGACGTTGCCGCTGGTGGTGCCGAGGTCGCCGCGCGGCGATGCCGCCGAGGAAGCTGAAGTAGCGCGACCAGATCGGGTCGTTCAGGCCGTTGTTCTCCCGGTACAGCTCCAGCGCCTCGGTGGAGGCGGACTCCCCGAGCGCGAGCCGGGCGGGATCCGACGGTGAGAACGACATTATGACGAAGACGAGCAGGGTGACGCCGAGGATCATCAACGGCAGGGCGAGAAGTCGTCGCCCTATCAGGCGGACGAGGTGGGACACGCGGTCCTCCGTGGAAGTGCGAGGGGCAGGGGCGGCGGCCGGGCGGAGCGCGGGCCGGTGGTCGCGCGACAGACCGGGCGCGAGGCGGGGCGCGGGGCGGAGAGCGAGGCCGGGCGCAGGGTCGGGCGCGGGGCCGACGGGGGAGCGGCCCCCGGGGCCGACGAGCGGGCCGTCGGCCCCGGCGGGGGCTCAGGAACGGGTCACGGGGCCTTCGTCGTGGCGACGTCGACGAAGCTCAGACCCGTCAGGGAGATCGGCTGGAAGTCGACCAGCGAGGTGCCGTCCCAGGCCGTAGGGGACTTGCGGTGGAAGAGCGGGTACAGCGGGACCTCCTCGGAGAGCAGGTCGAACAGCTCGCCCCAGGTCGCCTCCTGCGCGGCGGTGTCCGTGGTCTTCAGCCCCTCGGCCAGCAGCGACTGGACCTCCTCGTAGGACTCCTGGCCCTTCCAGTGCATGCGGGTGTCGGTCCAGACGTCACCGCCGTACCACCAGCGCATGAGCAGGTCGGGGTCGTTGCCGAAGACGGAGGGATCGCCGGGGGCGATGACCACGTCGTAGGCGTCGGGCGACCCGTCGATCGTGGTGTACACGTCGGCGGACTGCTTCTGCTCGAAGGCGACCTCGACGCCGGCCGCGGCGAGGGACTCCTGGATGATCGGGGTGCACTGGGCGACCCAGTCGTGATCGGTGCACAGCATCCGGAAAGAGGTCAGGCCCGTCTCGGCGAAGAGGGACTTCGCCTTGTCGGCGTCGAGCGAGTAGACGGTCGAGGCCTCCTTGTAGTTCGGGTGCTCCTTCTGCACGAAGCGGCTCGCCGCCTCGGCCTGACCCGACAGGCCCGTCTCAATGACCTTGTCCATGTCGATCGCGTAGAGGAAGGCCTGGCGGTTCTTCACGTCGTGGAAGGGGTTGTCCTCGCTGTTGTTGAACATCGCGAAGAAGCGGCCCGAAGCCGCCGACGGACTCGACCTCGCCGCTCGCCTTCAGCTGGTCGATCGAAAGATAGGGGACCGAGTCGATGGCCTGCACGGTCTGCGACTGCGGCGCATTGGTGCGGGTGGACGGGTCGGGGATGACCTGCCAGCTCATCGTCTTCGCCTTGGCGGGCATGGGGCCGGTGTAGTCGTCGAAGCGCTCGAACTCGACGATCTTCGAGGCCGCGGAGTTGTCGGTCATCGTCCACGGGCCCGAGCCGACGGGGTTCGAGTCGAAGGCGTCGGGGTCCGCCTCGACAGCGGCCTTCGGGACGATCTTCACCGTCGAGAGTCGCTCGGCGAGCACCGCGGTGGGGTGGGCGAGCGTGATGGTGACGGTGGTGTCGTCCTTCTTCTCGACGGAGTCGATGAAGGGGATGAACTGCGCGTACAGCGAGGCGTTGGCGGGGTCCTGGACGCGCTCGAAGGAGAACACGACGTCCTCGGGGGTGACGGGGGTGCCGTCGTGGAAGACGGCGCCCTCGCGCCGCGACGTCGACGCTGGTCCCGTCGGCGGAGGGGACCTCGGCCGCCAGCGCCGCGTAGACCTCGCGGGTCACCGGGTGCGACTCGGTGAGGCCCTCGAGGGTGTGCCAGTTGACCGCGACGGTCAGCGCCGCCGACGTGGTCATCGGGTCGTAGCCGTTGGTGCCGAGCTCGTAGCTGATCGCCGCGTCGATGTGGCCGTCGGGGTTCGCCTCGCCGGCCGGCGCGCCGCCCGCGTCGGAGGAGCCGCCGGAGCCGCTCTCGCGCGGAGCGCAGGCGCCGATCCCGGCGACGATGCCGGCGGCGCCGGCGAGGGCGGCAGTGCCGCGGAGGAAGCCGCGTCGGCCGAGACGGCCGGAGGGGTTGGTGATCACCGTTGATGCATCCCTTCTGTGGGGTATCCCCGGTGCCCGCGGCGCCGGGGGTCGAGCGGAGCCCGTCCTCGCGAGTCGGCGGAACTCTCGCCTCCCTGCGAAGATCAGACGTATGATGTCTGATGACTGGGGACAGTACATCACAGTCGGTGTGGTCGCCACCACCCGGTGGTGCGGCCGTGACCGACCGGTGACCCGGTCGAGGACCGCCACCCGCGCCGCCGAACGCTCGGGGGCGCGTGCGGTCCGAGCAGGCGCAGTGCCCTCCGGCCCGGACCTCGGGCGGAGCGGACATCGCAGACAGCAGTCGACATGCAGGCATGATGGTGCCCGTCCGTCACCGACGGCGGGCACGGGGAGGAGGCGCATCGTGCGCAGCAAGGGGACCGGCGGCACCGCCGTCGACCGCATCCAGGAGCTGATCCTGGCCGAGGGCCTCGCGCCCGGCGACCCGATGCCCACCGAAGCCGCGCTCTGCGAGCGGCTGGGGATCTCCCGCTCCTCGGTGCGCGAGGCCATGCGCACCCTCGCCTCTCTCGACATCGTCGAGGTGCGCCACGGGCACGGCACCTTCGTCGGCACCCTCTCGCTCGCCCCGCTCGTGGACGGGCTCCTGTTCCGCGCCCGGCTCGACGACGGCAACGACCTGGGCGCGCGCGCGCGAGGTGGTCGAGCGCGGATCGCGCTGGACCTCGCGGTCGCCGAGCGGCTGGTGGAGATCTACCGCGGCACCGAGAACCCCGAGCTGGAGGGCCATGTGGAGACGATGCGCGAGCTCGCCTCGGCGGGGGAGCCCTTCCCCGAGGCCGACGCCGCCTTCCACACCGTCCTGTTCTCCCGTCTGCCCAACAGCCTCCTGCGCCAGCTCGCCCAGGCGTTCTGGGAGGTGCACACCACCGCCGTGCCGCCGCTGGGGATCGCCCCGGCCCAGGACATCCTCGAGACCGTCGAGGCGCATCGCGCGATGCTCACCGCGCTTGAGGCGGGGGACGCGGCGGCCTACCGTGAGGCAGTCCACCAGCACTACCGGCCGCTGGGCCGGGTGCTCGACGCCGCCGGGACCGTCGAGGAGCGCTGCGCGGGCGCGGGCTGAGCGCCGGCTCCTGCTGGCCCGGCCGCCGCTCGCCGGCGGCTCAGCCGCCGCTGCGCGACCTCTTCGCCCGGATCAGGTCCAGCACGATGCGCCCGCCGACGATCGCCAGGCGCGGCGGCGGCGGCACCGTGGGGTCGAATGCGAGCACGTACCTGCTGTGTCCGAGGAAGCCTCGGCTGAAGCCGGCCCACTCCCTGGCCGCCCGCGCGGCGACGGCCTCTCCGTAGCGGAACTCGTAGTCGAGCCCCAGCATGTCGCCGTGCGGCTCGGGCTCCGCGCCGACGGCGAGGGTCATGCTCACCTTCGTCGAAAAGACGGAGAAGCGGCCGCGCGCTCGGCGACCGGGGTGCCGTCGGGTGCTGAGAGCTCGAAGCGGTCGACGCCGATCCCGGGCGGGTCCTCGACACGGAGCAGCGGCGTGCCGTCCGCGTCGGCGACGCGGAGCGAGCGGGCGCCCGAGAAGAACCGGGCGACGCCGCCGCCGGTGGTCGTCACGTGGCCCACGGCGTGCTCGCCGGCGCCGTCGAGGATGTCGAAGTCGTTGGACATGAAGCCGGTGACCTGCTGCATCACCAGGGTATCGTGGGAGCGGAGGTCCGCGGGGCGGGGGCTGTCGGCTGTGGAATCCATTCGCGCCCCCTAATAAGGCCGCACCGTGCCGCAGTGGTTGGGCGACCGCACGGTCGTGATCCCGAGCCGCGTTACCGTAGGTGCATGACCGCCTCCGACGACGCCCCGCGGCTCGCGGGGCTGGACATCTTCCTGCCGTCCCCGCCGCCCGACGTGGAGCGGCAGGAGGCCTTCCTCGACGAGGCCGCGGCGCTCGCCCTGGACGGCCAGCCGATCACGGTCTATCTCCAGGACGAGGACGCCTGGGCCTTCGAGGAGTGCGAGCCGGTCCGCGCCCTGATGGAGTCCGCGGGGGATGCCGTCGCGCCGGTGACCCTGTTGGGCCTCGACATCGTGGTCAGCGGCACCTATCCGACCACCTCTCAGATGCAGCGCTTCGCGCAGGCGGGCGCGGCGAAGAAGCCGAAGCCGTCGGCGGGCGCCGCGCGCCTGCGGGCCCGGCGGCGCCGCGCCGCGCGCCGCGCGAGGCCGGCGGGTTCGCCGCGCGGCTCATGGGCGCCGTCCCCGCGACGCCGCGGCCGACGGGCGGGCCCGACATCGGCGCACGCCGCAACCTCATGGGCGGCGACACCGGGGATGGTCTGCCCGGGCGCTGACGGCTCGGGCGTCCGACGCGCCCTCGGAGTCGCTACCTCTCGCGGCCATGTCAGAAGTGGTGGGCTCGGCCCGTCGGCCCGTCGGCCCGTCGGCCCGTCGGCCCGTCGGCCCGTCGGCCCGTCGGCCCGTCGGCCCGTCGGCCCGTCGGCCCGTCGGCCCGTCGGCCCGTCGGCTCAGAGCGAGCAGGCGACCCCGTTGAAGCCGTGGTTGCAGTAGCCGGTGGGGTTCTTCTCGAGGTACTGCTGGTGCTCGGGCTCGGCGGTGTAGTAGACGCCGTTTCCGACCTCGGCCAGCGGCGCGAGCTCGGTGGTGATCGCGCCGCGACCGGCGGCGTCCAGCGCCTCCTGGTAGCGGGTGGCGGAGTCGCGCACGATCTCGCCCTGCTCCTCGGTGGTCCAGTACACGGCGCTGCGGTACTCGGTGCCCACGTCGTTGCCCTGGCGGTTGGCGGTGGTCGGATCGTGCCGCTGCCAGAACTCGGTCAGGAGCGCTCGCAGGGTGTCCTCGCCGCCGGTGTAGATCACGCGCACGGCCTCGGCGTGGCCGGTCCGGGCGGAGAACACCTCTTCATAGGTGGGGTGGGGCGTGTACCCGCCCGCGTAGCCGGCCGAGGTGGTGTGCACGCCGGGGATCTGCCAGGCGATCCGCTCGATGCCCCAGAAGCTGACCGCCGGCGAGGATCAGCTCCTCGGAGCCCTCCGGCCACGGGTGCGGGTCGCGGGGCGCGTCGGGTCCGAGCATGTCGGTGCCGAGCACGAGGTGCTCGCGCTCGAGGGGGTAGGGGTAGGCGTCGCGGCCGGGCAGGGCGTCCTCCGGCGCGACCATGTCCTTCTTGTGCGCGTACAGGAGATCCATCATCTGCCACATGCTCAGCACGGTAGCCCCGGTCGGTGCCGAGCGGGAAGGGCGAGCGACACCGGTCACGCCGGTTCCGCCGAGGGCGTGACGGAAGGTCGCGGGGTGGTCATGGCGCTTCGCCGTCCTGGTCCGTGCTCGTCCACAACCTCGAGGCTTCGGCGAGGTGTGTGCACTGCCCGGTGGCTCACGGGCGCCGTCGGGTTCTTATAGCGGAAACGGTGCGCTCAACTCGAGGCTTCTCGGTTCTCGCCGCCTCTCGGTTCCTCCACATGCCCTGCCAATCCACATTCCCTCGCTGAGGCTGGCGCGTTGTCGTCGAGGCGACGACGCTGGTCACACCAGGTCGTCCCGCTCTCCGGGCCGCCACGACCATCGCCGAGCGAGGGGAGGGGAACCATGTCGGAGTCCGCGCCGGACTGGGCCGAGCGACTGTCCCATCTCCTCGACCGTGCCCCGTCGGCTGAGACTCTCGCCGCGGAGAGCGACACCGCTCTGATCGACCTGATCGACGCGACGGAGCGCGCCAAAGGACGGCTCGCCGCCGCGCAGGCCCGCGCAGAGGCCGCCTTCTGGGATGCGCAGATCCGCGAGCAGCAGAGACAGGGAGTGCCCAGGGGACAGCGGGGCCGCGGCATCGCCGACCAGGTCGCCCTCGCCCGTCGCATCACCCCGAAGCAGGCGTCCGACGAGGTCGCTCTGCACCGGGTGCTCGCTCGGATCCCTGCCGCGCACCAGCGAGATGCTCGAGGCGGGGGAGATCAGCGAGTACGCCGCCCGCAGGGTCGCCGAGAACGTGCTGGTGCTCGAGGAGGAGGACCGGGCCCGCGTCGATGTCGACCTCGCCGACCAGCGCCATCGGTCACCGCGCGCCGGGCCGGAGACCTCGCCCGCGCGCGGGCGCAGGAGCTCGACGCCGACGCCGCGGTGCACCGGCACCAGCGCGCGGTCGCCGACCGACGGGTCTCGCTCCAGCCGGCCGTCGACGGCATGTCGATCCTCCGCGCCACGCTCCCCGTGAAGGACGGCGTCGCGGTGCTGAAAGTGCTGACCGAGGCGGCGCGATCGGCGAAGGCCACCGGGGACCCGCGCACCAAGGGCCAGATCATGGCCGACACCCTCACAGCCCGCGCCTGCGGGCTCGAGAGCCCCGACGACATCCCCGTCGAGATCCAGCCGCTCATGACCGACATGACCCTCCTCGCTGACGAGGAGGCGACGGCTTGGATCGAGGGTCATCCACTTCCCGGACGAGTCGCCCGTGACCTCGCGCTCGGTGTGCCGACGCTTCCGTCCCCAGCACACGTGGCCGCAGACGCTCCCGCACCCCCGCCGGAGATCAGCGGCGCGGCGCGATGGATCCGTCGCCTCTACGCCGATGCCAGGGTCGGAGACCTGACCGAGGTCGACGGCAGACGGCGCCTCTTCCGTGGGCAGGTCCGCCGATTCATCCTGCTGCGCGATCAGCGGTGCCGCACGCCATGGTGCGATGCGCCGATCCACGACATCGACCACGCCCATCGCTTCGCCGACGGCGGCGAAGACCGACGCCGACAACGGCATCGGCCACTGTCAGCGCTTCAACCTCGTCAAGGAGATGCCGGGATGGGAGTCGACGGTCGACCCCTCGAGCGATGACCGTCCGCACCGCCTCACGATCAGGACCCCCACGGGGCACGTCTATCAGTCGACCTCCCCGCTGCTGAGGCGTCTCCTGGACGGGGCGGACAGGGCCCGCGCTGAGATCCTCGCGGACGAGCCCGTCGACCTCGACGACGCCTCGGATCCCTCTGGTAGGTCGAGCCCGACCACCGCGGACGACGACCGGCCGTCGGATCCCGAGGACCTGCCGGAAGCGCGCACCGGTTGATCGGCACTGGTCGACATGCGTCAGCCCGCACCGCGGCCCGGCGACCCCTGACCTCAGCGCCCTCGCGGCATCACGGCGATCCACAGCGCGACGACGGCGACCGCGGCGACCACCACGGCCCACGGCCCGAGCTGGACCTGCGCGAGCAAGACCACGAGCACCCCGCCCACCAGCGTCAGCACGAGCACCCCGAGGAGCGCACGCGCCGCGAGACGAAGGGCGTCGCGGTCGAGGGCCCCGTGCGCGGGCATGACGGCCGCGAGCGCGAAGGCGGCATGGGCCGCGAGCAGCAGCAGACCCGTCGACCCGGCGAGCACGACGCCCAGATCGGCCCGCACCGCCAGCGCGATCACCACCGCCGTCGGCGCCAGCATCCCGAGGTCCGTGTCGGGATCGAGCCACTGCGCCGCGAGGGCCGTGAGACAGACGATCCCCACCAGCACGACCCCCAGGTGCATCGCCGCGAGTCCCGGGCCGGACAGTGCGAGTCTCGCCGCGGCGAGCGTCGCCGCAGTGCCGGTGCCGCGCAAGACCCACTGCACGGGACTGACCCCACGCGGCGCGAGCAGGGCGTCGGCGAGCGGGTCGAGCAGGGACGACAGACGCATCAGGACCTCCTCCGCCGCGGTGCACCGCGCGCGGCGGACAGGGACAGGAGCACCGGGGCCAGCGAGGCGGGTCCCTCCCACGCGGTGACCGGGACGCCCGCCTCCCGCGGCTCGCGCACCGTCCGCTCCCTCTCGAGCCTCCGCAGCGCCCACGCCTCGGGCCAGAAGCGCTCGGAGACCCGGCCCTCGAGCCGCGGCGGCCGCCCGCGCGAAGACGGAGGTGTCCCCGACGCTCGGCGGGAGCGTGTCCACGACGATCACGTCCGCGCCCTGGGCGACGAGCTCCCCGATCCTGGTGATCACCTCGGGGCGGAGCAGGGGCGAGCACACCACCGTCAGCGTGCCGGTCCGCACCGCGGGCGCCGGGGGGGGACGGAGCGCGCCCGGGTCCCGGGCCGCACGGGACAGCGCATCGGTGAGCACCCGCGGCTGACGGGGGCCGGAGCCGGGCGGCACCGCGCCGATTAGCCGTCCGATGTCGAGCGGCGCGACCCGGTCGCCGACGCCGAGATAGTGGCGTGCCACGGCGGTCGTGGCCCGGATCGTCATGTCCAGGCTGGTAGGCGCGTCCTCACCGGCCCAGGGCGCGGGGGAGACGTCCGCGGTGGTGTCGGTGACGACGAGGACCTCGGTGTCCTGCTCGGTGAAAGTCGCATTGGTGTGCAGGCTGCCCGGTGCGACTCGTGACCCGCCAGTTGATCCGGTGCAGGCGGTCCCCGGGCCGGAAGGCGCGCACCTCCGACAGCGCGGTGCCGTCGCCGCGGCGCCGGGAGAGGTGCGCACCGCTCACCCCGATCGGGGTGGGGACGTCCACGGGAGCATCGAGCACCACGGAGGAGGGGACCACCTGGAGCGAGACCGGGGGCGACTCGACCTGCGCGCGGAAGGCGCCGAGCGGGTCCGCGACCAGCACGTGCACCGGCCCCACCTCGATGCGGCCCCAGCGACGGGCGCCGATGCGCAGCGACGCCCCGCCGTCGCCCGTGAGGGAGCCGTGGCGCGGGGCGAGATCCGCATGCGGCGGCCTCGGGACGCTCGCCGTGGTCAGCAGGCCTGGACCTGCGGTCACCGTGGCGCGCGCCGCGCCGTCCTCGTCGATCCGCCGACGGTTCAGATGGAGGGACGGGGCGGGGTAGTAGCGTTCCTCGCCGCGGGCCGTGCGGCGGGCGACGGCCAGCGGCGCCCAGACGAGCAGGGGCGACCCGGCGAGGATCAGCGCGGGTTCTCCGCGCAGCAGCGCGAGGGCCAGGGCGAGCACGCCCACCGCGGAGGCGCGGACGAGCGCGGCGGTGGGACGGGGTCTGAGCGCTGGTGCGGGCGACTCCGCGGGACCCGTCGTCCCTGCGACCCCCGCGGCTCTCTGGGCACTCGCCGTTCCCGAGGTCACCCTCGCCCTCCCGGCCCTCGGTGCTCCCGAAGCTCCTGTCGCTCCGTCGATCCCCGGTGCTCCTGTCGCTCCGTCGGTCCCCGGTGCCCCCGAGGCCCTCTCCGCTCCGCCGTTTCCCGCGGCCGCGCTCATGACGGGGACCGGGCCGGGCGCGGGGAGGCGACCGGCACCGGCACCTGCTCGAGGACCGCGTCGACGACCCCCGCGCCGGTCGCGTTCTGCGCCCACAGCTCGGGCCGGACGGTCACGCGATGGTCCAGCGCCGGATGCGCGAGCTCCTTGACGTCCTCCGGCACCACGTAGCCGCGGCCGCGGATCACCGCGAGGGCGCGGGCGCAGGTGATCAAAGCGAGGGTGCCGCGCGGCGAGGCGCCGACCAGGGCGTTCTGGTGACGCCTCGTCGCAGCGACGAGGTCCACGGCATAGCGGCCCACGGCGTCCTCGACGTGCACCTCCTCGACCGCCGCCTGCAGGGCGAGCAGCTGCTCCGCGTCGAGCACCTGTGCGACGGCCTGCTCCTCGCGCCGGCGGTCGATCCGTCGGGAGACCACCTCCCATTCCTGCTCGGCGCTCGGATAGCCGAAGGACAGCCGCAGCAGGAAGCGGTCCAGCCGCGCTTCGGGCGGCGGATAGGTGCCTTCGTGCTCGATGGGGTTGGCGGTGGCGAGCACATGGAAGGGGACGGGCGGCGGCCGGGTGGTGCCCTCGACGGAGACCTGCCGCTCCTGCATCGCCTCGAGCGGCGCCGACTGGGTCTTCGGCGGGGTGCGGTTGATCTCGTCGGCCAGCAGAAGGCCGGTGAACACGGGGCCGGGGCGGAACACGAACTCGCCTGCGCGCTGGTCGAACACCTCGGCGCCGGTGAGATCGGCGGGCGCAGGTCGGGGGTGAACTGGGCGCGGGCGAAGGGCAGGCCGAGCGCCTGGGCGAAGGAGCGGGCGGCGAGGGTCTTGCCGAGCCCGGGCAGATCCTCGAGGAGGACGTGGCCGCCGGCGAGGAGTCCGGTGAGCACCAGCTCGAGGGACTGCCGCTTGCCGACGACGGCCGTCTCGACGGTGTCGAGGACGCGCCGTGCGGCGTCGGTCGCGGCGGTGGTGCTGAGCGGGGTGGTGCTGAGGGCGGGGGTGGTGGTCATCAGGGCCTCTCCTCGCGCAGGGCGAGCTCGTCGAGATAGCGGTGCAGGGCTCTGCGGCCGATCGGCGGGAAGGGTCGCTGGGAGCCCTCCGCGGCGCGGGCGGCGCGGAGGAGCTCGGAGAGCTCCGGGCCGAGCGGCGGGGCGTCCGGGTCGCGGGCCCGTTCGTCGGCGATGTCGGCCAGGACCAGGGCGAGGCCGCGTCCGGTCATGCGGCGGTGCGGCGCGCGCCGTGGATCAGATCCTCCAGCCGACGCACCCGCACGTCCTGGGCATGGGGGAGGGCGTAGTCGGCGTCGAGGTCGAGGCGCGGGGCGCGCGAGGGCTCGGCCCGGTCGGCGCCGACGTGGAGGAACCACCAGGCGGCACCTGCGAGGAGGCCCAGCGCGATCGGCAGGGGCGGCGGGAGCACCAGGCCCATCAGCGCGAGGGCGAGGGTGAGCAGGACCGCGGCCGCCGTGGCCACGACGGTCCGCCAGATCAGGCCCAGGAGGTCGCTCATGCGCCTGCGCTCCCGTCGTCCTCGTCGCGAATGCGCGCACCGCCGGCGGACCCGAGGTCGCGGGCGCGCTCGCCCGTCGGGGGGCTGTCGTCGCGGGGACGGGCGCCGACCATGGGCCCGACATCGCGGCCGTGCCCGCCGTCCGCGGCGCCGTTGTCGCGGGCGCGCTCGCCGGACACGCGCGCCGCCGCCGTGGCCTCGAGCCCCGCCGTGAGGCGATCCAGGCTCGTCATCGCGACGGCGCGGTCCTCCTCCGTGAGCGGCTCCGGATCGAACAGCGCCCGACGGTAGAGGGCGGCGAGGTCGTCGAGGGCGGCGCGGTCCAGGTCGAGCGCGGCCAGCACCTCCACGACGAACTCGAAGGTCGTGCGGGAGGGATGCCGGGTGACGCCCGCCGCGGCGAGGGAGCGCTCCAGCGCCGTCCACGCCGCGATCACCGCGTCCTGCGCGTCGACCAGGCGGGCGAGCGGGGCCCGGGCCTCGGCGAGCGCGGTCCGGGCCTGCGCGTCGGTGAGCTCGTCCTCGGAGGCGGCGATCGCCGGGGCCGGGGCGGGTCGGGCCAGCGCCCTCATCCGCACCGCGAGCCACACCGCGAGGACCGCGAGGCCCAGGCCGAGGAGGGTGAGCAGGACGAGCAGCGGGGCGGCGCCGAGCTCGGTCCGGGGCGGGCGCGGCGGGACCTCCGGGGTGCTCCAGCCAGGGTCCGACGGGACCTCGGCGGTCGGGGCGCTGGAGGGCCGCTCCCGCTCCGTCGTGCCGGCGACGGTCGTGATCGGAGCACGCTCGGCGGCGGCGCCGAGGGCGACCGCGCCGAGTCCACCCAGCGCGGCGAGGAGCGAGCAGCAGGGCGATGACGCGACGCGCGTCCCCCGGGCGGTGCTCACGGCCGATCGGGCTCCTCGCCGGGAAGTACGGCGTGCGGGGAGGCGACCACGACGGACTGCTCCCCGTCGATGCGGGTGAGGATCAGCGTGGCGCGCTCCTCGCCGAACCGGCGGGGCCGCGGCCTGCGGCGCGGCTCGTCGGGCTCGACCGCGGTGCCGCGCTTCTTGATCTCGAGCACCCCGAGCCGGTGCTCGCGCAGGTAGGAGGTGAGGCGCTTGAGGCCGAAGGGCATCACGTCCCTCACTGCGTAGCCCTTCGCGAAGGGGGGTGGTGACGCGGCGCTCGGAGGTCAGGTACGCGATCGTGGGATCCAGGGTGCGGCCGCCGATCCGGGCGGCGAGCTCACCGATCAGCCCGGCGCGGATCACGGCGCCGTCGGGCTCGTAGAGGTGGTCGGCGAGCGGGCCGACGGCGGGGTCGCCGGCAGAGTCCGCGCCGCGGTCCAGACGGTGCGCGCCGTCGCGGCCGATCAGCACCGCGGAGGAGGTGACGCCCTCCCGGGCGAGCGGCCCGCACCAGGCGGTCGCCTCGAGCACCTGGCCGTGGAAGGACAGCCACTGCACCTCGACGTCCTCCGGCAGGGCGTCGCGGTCGATGCCGGGGCCGAGCTTCGCGCCGAGCGGACCGGCGGCGCCGTCGCGGCCGAGGCGTCGGGCGAGGTCGAGCACGGCGGAGAGCGGCGGCTCGTATTCCTCGGGGTCGTGGAGGCGGCGGGAGCCGCCTCGGGCGGGGGCGCGCCGGGCGGGGTCCAGCCAGATCCCCTCGGTGTCGCGGGGGTCGTGACCCTCCGCGCGGCCCAGGCGCGCGGTCGCGTTCGGGAAGGGGCGCAGGTTCACGGTGGCGACGGCGACGGTGACCGGATCGCGGTCCACCGCCTGGACCTCCAGGCCCAGCGCGGCCATCGCCATCGAGTCCCCGCCGATGCCGCGGCCGAGATCTGCGACGGAGGAGACGCCGGCGCGTTGGAAGCGCTCGGCGTGCAGTGCGGCGACGGGCAGGCGCGTGGCCTGCTCGAGGCCGTGCGGGGTGAACAGCATGGTGCTCGCGAACTCCCCGAACTTCTCCGCGGCGCGGGCGCGCAGACGGGACTGGGTGAGCACCGCGGAGACGAGCTCGGGGGAGTGGCCTGCCTCGCGCAGGCGGGTCGAGACCCGCGGCGCCTCCTTCTCCTCGTAGGGCGGAAGGGCGTTCAGCAGCGCCCATCCGGAGGGCTGCAGCACGGGCTCGATCTCGCGGCCGCCCAGCAGCGGCGTCATCGGAGGTGGGGGCGACCATCGTGCCAGCGTACCGCCCATGCCGAGGCGCCGACCGTCGCGGCACGGGTCGTCGCTCAGGCGCGCACGTCCAGGACCAGCTTGCCGCGGGTGTGGCCCTCCTCGAGCCGGCGGTGCGCCTCGGCGATCTGCGCCAGTGGCGGCACCTCGGAGACCTCCAGCGGATAGCGGCCCGAGCGGATGCCCTGCGCGAGGCGATCCAGCCGGTCCCGTCCCGGCACGATCGACGGCACCCGCGCCTCGATACCGCGCTCGAGGGCAGGGGAGAGGTCGGCGAGGCTGGGCAGGGCGACGATGCGGCCGCCGTCGGCGAGCTGGTCCAGGCTCGGCAGGAAGGTCGAGTGGTAGTGGGTGTCCAGCACGACGTCGACGCCGCGCCCGTCGGTGAGGCGCTGGACCTCCTCGCCCCAGTCGCTCGTGTCGTAGGGGATCGGGGTCGCGCCCAGCTCCTGGATCCGCTCAGCGTTCGCGGCGCGGCCGGTGGCGAGCACCTGGGAGGCCCCGGCCTCGAGCGCCATCGGGATCAGCGGCTGGCCCACGCCGCCGGTGCCGCCGTGGATCAGCACCGTCTCGTGCTCGGCGATCCGGGCGGTGTCCTGCACGACGGCGATCGCGGTGAGGCCGACGAGCGCCAGCCCGGCCCAGCGGGGCAGGTCCTCCTCGGCGGTCTCGCCGGGGATCGGGGCGAGGTCGTCGGCCGAGATCGCGATGACCTCGGCGGCGACGCCGCGGGAGTCGCTCGGGCCGCGCATGCCGAACACGCGCGTGCCGACGGTGAGGCCGCGCGAGCCGAGCTCCGCCTCGTCCAGGCCGGAGCCCGCGCCGATCACGGTGCCGGCCATCTCACGGCCGGTCCCCGCGGGCGGCCGCGAGGTCCTTCGCCCGTCCCGAGGAGCCGTCGCGGATCTTGTAGTCCAGCGGGTTCAGCCCCACGAAGCCGACCTGGACGAGGACCTCCTCGGGGCCCGGCTCGGGCACCGGGGCGTCGTGGTGGAGGGTCAGGACCTCGGGGCCCCCGAAGCTGTCGAATCGGATCTCGCGCATGCCCACCATGATGCACCTGCCGCGCCGCTCGTGGCCATGGCTGTGGACGGGGGCCGCGACGAAGCGGGCCGGCGCCGCGATCAGCCCGCCGGGAGCCAGCGACGGTCCCGTCCGCCGCGGCCGGGCATGGGGGATCATGGAGCCTCGCCCGCGGCGACATCGGCCCGCTGCGACCTGCGCCTCGACCCCCGCTGAAGGAGGACCATGAGCGTCGAGAGACTCTCGCCCTGGCAGTGGCGCGAGGAGATCCTCACCGCGGTCACGCCGCCGCGCTCCGTCGACACCGTCCCGCTCGAGCAGGCCCGCGGCCGGGTGCTCGCCGCCGCGGTGCGCGACCCGGAGCAGGTCCCGGCGCCGCCGATCGCGGCGATGGACGGCTTCGCCGTACGGAGGGCGGATCTCACCGCGCCCGGCACCACCGTGCTCCCGGTCGCGGCCGAGCCGCCGGCCCGCCCCGGCGAGGTCCCCGACCTGCCCTCGGGGCGCGCCGCCCGGATCATGACCGGCGCCCCCGTGCCCCGCGGCGCCGACGCCGTCGTCGAGGTGGAGGCGACCGACTCCGACCCCTTCGGTCCGGCCCCCGCCGTCGTCGCCCTCGCCCTCGAGAGCCTTCCCGTCCCGGGCCGGCACGTGCGCGGACCGGGGGAGGAGATCCCGCTGGACGCGCCGCTGGTCCTGGCCGGGGACCGCGTCGGCGCGGGGCTCATCGGACTCGCCCGGACCCTCGGGATCGACGCCCTCGAGGTGCTCCGCCCGGCGCGCGTCACCGTGGTGGTCACGGGCGACGAGCTCACCGCGTACAGCTCCTCCGACCGACTCGGCGCGGACCCCCTGCCGGGAGCGGTGCGCGAGTCCAACGGGACGATGCTCGCCGCCGCCCTCGCCGCCGACGGCGCGCACGCGCTCCCGCCCCGGCACAGCGGCGACGACCCTGCTGACCTGCGGGAGACGCTCGACGTCGCGGCCGGTGAGGCCGACCTCGTGCTCACCACCGGCGGAATCGGCCACGGCGCCTACGACGTGGTGAAGCCGCTGCTCGGCGAGCGAGGAGAGGGGACCTCCCGCTTCGCGCACCTCGCCCTGCGCCCCGGCGGTCCCCAGGGCCACGGCACGCCGCTCGGCGGCGTCCCCGTCGTGCACCTGCCGGGCACTCCCGTCGGCGCGCTGGTGGGCTACCACCTGTTCGTGCGCCCGCTGCTGGACCGTGACGGCGCCGCGCCCCGACGGATGCTCCTGCGCGGGGAGGGCGACGGACCCCGGCGCGGTCCCGCCGGCACCGTGCACGCCCTGCCCGGACGGCGGGAGGTCGCGGCCGACGGCCGTGAAGTCGTGCGCCTCGTGCCGGGTCGGCGGCTCGCCCCCTACGGGAGGGCGGACGCGATGGTGCTCCTGGAGTCGGAGGGGCCCGTCGGCGGGGCGGACGACGGCGGGGCAGGGCCCGACGGCGGCGCGGCGCCGAGGAGCGGCGAGCTCGCCGGTGCGCCGGAGCGGAGCGTGCTCGTCCTGCCGCTGTGACGCTCCTGCGTCCCTCAGAGACGCGAGGTGCCGGACTCCTCCAGCTGGTCGCGTCGAGCGTCCTGGGACCGCCGCGCCTGCTCGCGCCGGGCGCGGCGGCGTCGAACGATGTCGCGAGTCCAGGAGGCCATCATCGAGATCGCCGCCCCGAGGGCGAGACCGAGGGACAGAGCGGCGAGCCAGGGGCTGTAGAGGAGCCCGGCGCCGAGGGCCAGGCCGAGGGCGCCGAGCCCGATGGGCCACGCGCCGACGCCCCGATGTCCGAGCAGATCGCTCAGCGCGATCGCGGCGACGATGCCGAGCGCGAGCACGAGCAGGTGCAGAAAGGTCACGATTCGAGCATAGCTTCGCCGTACCGCGTACCCGTGGGTCAGTTTCGTCAAGCCGCGTCCATCGCAGGCGTTATGGTGTCCCGTGCCTGCCGAGAGACCTGGGCCACAACCGGGCCCCGGTGGTGCACGGCCGCCGGGTCGCCTCGACGTGACCGAGCGTGGTGCCGCCTCAATGGGACGGGGCCCGCCCATGGCGAGCCCGCGACGACGAGATGGATGACGCAGGGAAGGGACCCGACGGATGATCAACAGCGTGTCGAGGGGGAAGCGTGATTAGGTTCGTCCTCGTGCGAGTGCTCACGTACGTGACCCTGGCGTTCGTCGCCACGAGCTTCGCGTACCTGCTGGCCGCCTCGCTCATGCATCCCGAAGAGGTGCTGTACCCGCCGATCGCGACCGAGCCCATGCCCGCCGCGAGCGCGCAGCAGTACCTCGACGTGCGCAACATCAATCCGGACACCCCGCTCTTCGAGCGGTACGCGAACTGGCTCGGCGGCCTCGTCCGCGGCGATCTCGGTGTCACCTCCGGGACTACCAAGGCCATGGACGACATCTGGAACGACGTCTTCAAGGTCAAGGTCCCGATCAGCCTCCGCCTCATCGTGCTCGGCACCGCGATCGGCACCGTGCTCGGCATCCTCCTGGGCATGGTCTCCGCCGTCCGTCGCGACTCCCTCGGGGACCGCGCCGCGACCCTCCTCGCCTTCCTCGCTCTCTCCCTGCCCACCCCGGTGATCATCCTGATCGTGCAGCAGGCCAACCAGGGCTTCATGGACCTGACGGGATGGGGCCTGCCGGCGATCAACCCCATCAACCCCCTCCTGGAAGAAGGGTCCTGGGAGTCCATCAAGTATCAGATGAAGGCATTGGTCATGCCGACGATCGTGCTGGTCGTGACCGGTGCCGCCTCCTACTCGCGGTACATGAAGGTCACCACACTCGACGTGCTGGGCAGCGATTATCTGCGCACCGCCCGTGCCAAGGGGCTTACCCGTGGGAAGGCGATGAACCGCCACGGCCTGCGCATGGCGCTGATCCCGATGGGCCAGTACTTCGCCTTCGCCGTCGGCGGCGCCTTCACGGGCTCGCTGTTCGTCGAGCTGATGTTCAACTGGCAGGGCATCGGCCGCTTCGCGATCTCCGCGATCCAGTTCGCCGATGTCAACGGCACCGCCGCCGTCGTCCTGTACACGGCGATCCTGACCCTGCTCTCCGCCACCTTCGCAGACATCCTGCAGGGCGCGCTCGACCCGAGGATCCGGTGACACGATGACGAACCCCAACGACATCCGCAAGCACCGACGACGCCTCCGCGCTGCGCCGGTCCACCGATCCCGAGGCGAACCCCGTCATCGGCTCCGCCGTCGACGACTCCGACCTGCGCGACACCGAGATCGACGAGAGCGCCGGCCCCCCGATCGAGTCGCTCAGCCGCGGCGAGCCGCTGCGGCGCCGGTTCCTGCGCAACCCGAGCGCCTGGGCCGGGATGATCATCTTCGGCTTCCTGGTCTCGCTCGCGGTGGTCGGGCCGATGGTCTACCAATACGAGCCTTTCGAGCGCGATCTCCGCAATGCCCGGACCGGCCCCAGCATCTACCACTGGTTCGGGGTGAACGCCAACGGACTGGACATCTTCGCCCGCACCGTGCAGGGCCTGCGCATCTCCCTGGTGATCGGCATCGGCACCGCACTGCTGACCACCTTCCTCGCGCTTGTCGTCGGCATCGTCGCCGGGTACGTCGGCCACAAGGGGAAGTGGGGTGCGCTGGCCGACGGCGGACTGGTGAACCTCATCAACCTGTTCCTGGTGATCCCCTCGATGCTCCTGCTGATGCTGTTCAGCCCTGTGCGCGCAGCAGGCGAGCTGGCTGTGGATGATCCCGCTGCTGGCGGCCTTCGCCTGGATGCTCACGGCCCGCGTGCTCCGCGCGATGACCCAGCGACTGGTGCGCACCGAGTACGTCGAGGCGGCCCGCTTCATGGGCGTGAACCCGATCGTGATCATGACGCGGCATATCGTCCCGAACATTGCCAGCTGGATCATCATCGACACCACACTGGGCGTGAGCGCCGCGATCCTCGGCGAGACGGGCCTGTCCTTCATCGGCTTCGGCATCCAACTGCCGCAGGTGTCCCTCGGCACAGTGTCGCAGGAATACAACATCGCGGACCCGTACACCTGGATCCCGCCGGCGGCGGTGCTGGCCGCCCTGGTCATCTCCATCAACCTGATGGGCGAAGCGCCGCGCGACGCCCTCGACCCGACCAGCGGCTCCAGCCGGATCTGAGGAAGAAGAATGTCCGAACCGATCCTTTCCGTCCGGGACTTGAACGTCTCCTTCCCCTCCGAGTACGGGACCGTCCGCGCCGTCCAGGACCTCAGCTACGAGGTGCACAAGGGCGAGGCCCTCGCCATCGTCGGCGAGTCCGGCTCCGGCAAGTCCGTCAGCTCCCTGGCTGTGATGGGTCTGCTCCCGCGCACGGCCGCCATCAGCGGCGAGATCGAGATGCTCGGCCACAGGATGTTCGAGCTCGACGACAAGCGGCTCTCGCGCCTGCGCGGCAACACGATCTCCATGGTGTTCCAGGACCCGCTCTCGGCGCTGACGCCGGTGTACCGGGTGGGGGACCAGATCGCCGAGGTGGTGCGGATCCACCATCCGGAGGTCTCCAAGATCCGTGCCCGCCAGCGGGCCGAGGAGCCGCTGGACGCGGTGGGCATCCCCGAGCCCGGCCGTCGGGCGAATCAGTACCCCCACGAGTTCTCCGGCGGCATGCGCCAGCGCGCGATGATCGCGATGGCGATCGCGAACCAGCCGGAGCTGATCATCGCCGACGAGCCCACCACCGCCCTGGACGTGACGATCCAGGCGCAGGTGATGGACCTGCTGAAGTCCGCGCAGGAGCTCATCGGCGCCGCGACGGTGCTGATCACCCATGACATGGGCGTGGTCGCGGGCTTCGCCGACCGGGTCCTGGTCATGAAGGAGTCGCGGATGGTCGAGCTCGGCACCGTCGACGAGATCTTCTACAGCCCCCGCGAGAAGTACACGCAGGACCTGCTGGCGGCCGTCCCGCGGGCCGACGCCGGCGAGGCGGGCGCCTCCCGCGGCGTCGCCGGGTCCGCGATGCAGAAGCTCGCCGCCCTCGGCGAGGACCGGCCGCCGCGCGAGGAGCGCCGACGGTGCTCGAGGTCGAGCACCTGGCGAAGGTCTTCCCGATCACCAAGGGCGCGATCGTGCGCCGGAAGATCGGCGAGCGGCGCGCCGTGGACGGCATCTCCTTCGACATCCGCGAGGGGAGTGCCTGGCGCTGGTCGGCGAGTCCGGCGGCGGGAAGACCACCACGCTGATGGAGATCATGCAGCTGCGCACCCCGCAGGAGGGGACCATCCGCATCGGCGGGAAGGAGACCGGTGCCCTGACCCGCAAGGAGCGGGCGACAGCGCGCTCCGACATCACGGTGGTCTTCCAGGACCCGATGGCCTCCCTCGACCCCAGGATGCCGATCGCGGACATCATCAAGGAGCCGATGCGCGTCCAGGGCTACAGCAAGGAGCGCATGGACGAGCGGGTGGACTGGTCGCTGAAAATGGTGGGCCTCTTTGCCCGAGCACGCCGCCCGCTTCCCCACCGAGTTCTCCGGCGGCCAGCGCCAGCGCGTCGGCGTGGCCCGCGCGCTCGCCTGCGACCCGAAGCTGATCATCCTCGACGAGCCCACCTCGGCTCTGGACGTCACCGTCCAGGCCGGCGTGCTCGCGATGCTCGCCGACCTCCGGGCGCGGCTCGGGGTGAGCTTCCTGTTCGTCTCCCATGATCTCTCCGTGGTCCGCCACATCTCCGACCGCATCGCCGTGATGCAGAAGGGGAGGATCGTCGAGCTGGGCGACACCGAGGAGGTCTTCACGAACCCGCAAGCACCCCTACAGCAAGGAGTCGCTCTCCGCGGTGCCGATCCCGGACCCCGAGGTGGCTCGCTCGCGGCGGCGAGAGGCCATCGACCGCAAGGCCTTCGAAGGAACTTTCGGCGGCTTCCTCCCGGACCGGGAGGACCCCCAGTGACCCTTCCCTGACCAGGGAGGACGCTCGAGACGACGGGCGGCGCGCACCAAGCGCCGCCCGTCGTCGGCGTGCCCGGGACGGGGTCGTGCCCTGGCGGTCGCGGACAGATGCCCTGCATGTTGCGAACGGGTAACAAGGGTGTTCCTGGTCCGCGGGGGCAACCCGCTGGTGACAGACTGCTCACACCGGCGAGAAGGGCGCGACCACGGTGGTCAACGCCGACCACATCTGCCGGGAAAGTGCGGCCAGCGGGCTCGACGATCTCGAGGACCGCGAGTGAAGGAGATTCATATGCGTGTGACGCGGCGTTCCATCCTGGGGGCGACGGCTCTGACCGTCTCGATGACCGCGCTGGCGGCGTGCGCGCCAGGACCCGGGGACCGGCGGCGGCGGCGGCGCCTCCGACGGCGGCGGCGGGGGCGAGCAGATCGCCTCCGACCAGAACGACATCAACGCCAAGGAGCGCGAAGAGATCGGCGAGGGCGGCGTGCTCCGCCTGGCGAACAACGCGTTCCCCGCGAACTGGAACCCATTCCACTCCGACGGCAACGAAGCCAACACCTCCGACATCCTGCGGACGATCTTCCCGCTCGAGGTGTGGTGGTCGAACGCCGCCGGTGAGGTCTCCGCGAACCCGCACTACACCAAGCGCATCGAGCTGACCTCCGAGGATCCGCAGGTCATGGAGATCGAGCTCAACGAGGGCATGACCTGGTCCGACGGCACCCCGATCGACTACAAGTCGATCGAGAACGTCTTCAAGATCATGGACGGCTCCCAGGAGGAGTACGCCATCGCGTCCTCCGAGGGCTACAACAAGGTCGAGAAGATCGAGCAGGGCGACAGCGACCTGATCGCCGTGATCACCTTCAAGGAGAAGTACGCCGACTGGATCGGCCTCGCCGCGGTCATGCCGGATTCCCTCGCCGAATCGGCCGAGGCCTTCAACACCGGTTGGCTCGAGGGGCCGCAGGTCACGGCCGGCCCCTTCAAGATCGGCAAGATCGACTCCGGCAACAAGACTGTGCTGGTCGAGCCCGACGAGAACTGGTGGGGCGACACGCCGTTCCTCTCGCAGGTCCTGTTCACCACCATCGAGGACCCGGCCGCGACCGCGACCAGCTTCCAGAACGGGCTGACTGGACGTCATCGAGACCACGGTCCCCGCGACCTACTCGGTGGTCGAGCCGATGATCGGCAACGGTGCGGTCTTTGCGTCAGGTCGCGGGCCCGAACTGGAGCCACATCACCCTCAACGGCGCCGAGGGCCGGCCGCTCGCCGACCAGGCCGTGCGCCAGGCGATCTTCCGTGCGATCGACCGCGAGGAGGTCTTCCTCTCGGTCAACGCCACGATGCCCTACCCGGAGAACACCGAGCCGCTGAACAACCACCTCCTGATGACCAACCAGGAGGGCTACCAGGACAACGCCGGCGACCTCGGCAGCTACGACCCCGAGGCCGCCAAGAAGCCGCTCGAGGACGCGGGCTACACCCTCGAAGGCGAGGGCGCGGACACGGTGGCCTCCAAGGACGGCAAGCCGATCGAGATCACCTACGTCTACAACGACGGCTCGAAGACCAACGAGGCCGTGGTCCCGGTGGTCCAGGAGCGACTCAGGGCCGTGGGCATCACCATGAAGGTGCAGAAGGTGCCGCCGACGGACCTCTTCTCGAAGTACGTCATCCCCGGCGAGTTCGACCTCACCCTCTTCGGCTGGGTCGGCACCCCGTTCCTCTCCTCCGGCGACTCCATCTGGAAGTCCGAGGGCGAGCAGAACTTCGGCAAGATCGGCGATCCGGACACGGACAAGCTCATCGACCAGGCCGCCGTCGAGACCGATCATGCCGCGCGCCTCGAGCTGATCAACCAGATCGACGCGAACCTGTGGGAGCTCGCCGGGGTCGTCCCGCTGTGGCAGTCCTACGACTTCTTCGTGCAGAACGAGGATCTCGCGAACTTCGGCGCGTGGGGCTTCGAGCCGCCGGACTGGACCAAGATCGGTTACGTGACGGGTTCCGCCAAGCTCGAGGGCTGAGCGGACGCACCCTTGTGACGGGGCCCCGGGCGGAGACGGCCGGGGCCCCGTCCCCGTTCGTGGGCGGATCCGGCTGGACTGCGGCGCTCGGACCGCGGGGCCGGACGTCGCGGTCCGAGCCCGACGTTCGGACACCTGGCCTCATACTCTCGGCCCCGGGACGGCGCCCGGGGGACCCGCGGGAACGAGGTCGCGCGTCGCCGCGGGAGGTGGGGGAGACTGGGCCCATGAGCTCCGCCGACCTGCCCGCCCCCGTCCCGCCCCGAATCCTGGACCGCGCCGTGCCGGCGGACCGGCCCGCGGCGCAGCGGCACGACCTCGGCCGGTACCTGCGCCAGATGCGACTGCCGCGGCTGGGCGAGACCGGTCAGCGCCGCCTCGCCGGGGCGCGGGTCGCCGTGATCGGCGCGGGCGGGCTCGGCGCCCCGGCCCTGACCTATCTCGCCGCGGCGGGGGTCGGCGAGATCACCCTGTTCGACCCCGACACCGTCGATGCGACGAACCTGCACCGGCAGGTGCTGTTCACCGAGGCGGATCTGGGCAGGTCGAAGGCCATCGCCGCCGCCGAGCACCTGCATGCGCAGTCGCCGCAGGTCTCGGTGCGCGCCGTGGTCGAGACCCTCACCCCCGCGAACGCCCTCGAGCGGCTCGCGGGCCACGACCTCGTCCTGGACGGGACCGACAACTTCCCCACCCGCTATCTCGCCTCCGACGCCTGCGAGATCCTCGACCTGCCGCTGGTGTGGGGCTCGATCCTCGCCTTCTCCGGCCAGGTCAGCGTGTTCTGGGGAGCGGGCGGGCGCGGCGTCACCTATCGCGACGTCCACCCCGTCCCGCCGCGGCCCGGCGAGGTGCCCAGCGCGCGGAGGCCGGGGTGCTCGGGATGCTCTGCGGCGTGATCGGCTCGACCATGGCGATGGAGGCCGTGAAGGTGCTCGCCGGGATGGGCGACGTGCTCTTCGGGCGGCTCGCCCTCTACGACGCGCCGCGCGCCCGCTGGGACGAGTCGCCGCTGGCCCGCGACCCGCGGCTGGCGCCGGTCACGGAGATCGAGGACGTGATGCTCACCTGCGGGCCGCCGGGGCCAACGGGCCCCGCCCGCGACGAGGTCACCGCCGAGGAGTCGCCCGCCCTGCTCGCGGCCGGGACGAGGGTGATCGACATCCGCGAGGAGCGAGAGCTGGCCGAGGGCGGCATGGTCGCCGGCGCCGAGCACCTCCCGATGGGGGAGCCGCTGCGCGGTGTCGATCACGAGGTCGCGGGCGCGGTGCTGTACTGCGCGGCGGGAACGCGCTCGGCGAGCACGCAGAGGGCGCTCGCCGAGCGGGGGATCCGGGTGCGCTCGCTCGCGGGCGGCTTCGACGGGCTGACCGGCGGCGGGGTCGAGATCCAGCGGCTCTGACGCGGCTCGGCAGGGCGCGAACCCTGCCGCCGGGCAGGGCCCGGGCTCAGCTGTCAGGAAGTGCCCGGGCCCGACCGCCGGGCAGGATGGGGGCTCAACCGCCGGCGAAGGGCGGCGCGACGTCCACGCGCGAGCCGGGGGCGAGCGCACGATCGTGATCGGTGCAGGCCACGCCGTCGACCAGGAGGCTCGACCGGCCGATCACCCGGGCCGCCTCCGGGGTGGTGCCTGCGGTGAGGGCCTGGAGGAGCTCGCCCACAGTGCGGGCGTGCACGGTCGCGTCGTCGGCCCCGAACTCGGCGGCGGCGCCTGCGAAGAGGCGCACCGCGATCTCGGGCGCGGTGGTGTCGGGCGCGGAGACGTCGGGCGGCGCGGCGCCCGGGGCGAGGGAGTCGCCGGGGCGGGCGCTCGCGGTGCGGGTGTCGGTCATCGGGTCCTCCTCATCCGCCGATCGCGCTCATCGGGCGCTCCGGTCGCACGAAATCGGCCCGGTCCATGCCGTGGCCGGCCTTCTTGCCCCACTGGGCGGCGCGCCAGATGTCGGCGATCGCCTCGTCGTCCGCTCCCGAGCGCAGAGCGGTGCGCAGGTCGGTCTCCTCGCGGGAGAACAGGCAGGTGCGCACGCGGCCCTCGGCGGTCAGGCGGGTGCGACGGCAGTCGGCGCAGAAGGGGCGCGTCACCGAGGCGATGATCCCCACCCGGCCCCGGTGACGGCCGGTAGCGCGGTCAGCGACCTCGTACAGCTCGGCGGGCGCGCCGTCGCGCGGCTCGGCGACCGGGGTGAGCGCGTAGCGGGGCGCGAGCATCTCGTGCACGTCCCCGGCGGTGATCATCGTGGAGCGCTCCCAGCGGTGGTCCGCGTCCAGCGGCATCTGCTCGATCACCCGCGGCTGCAGGTCCCGTTCGAGGCACCAGTCCAGCAGGTCGGGCGGCTCGTGGTCGTTGATCCCGGGCATCAGCACGGCGTTGACCTTGATCGGGTCCAGGCCCGCCGCGCGCGCCCCGTCGATCCCGGCGAGCACGCGGTGCAAAGCAGGGGCCTGCGGGTGAGGCGCTCGAAGGTCTCTGTGACCACCGAGTCCAGCGAGACGTTGATCCGGTCGAGCCCCGCTTCCCGCGACCGCTCCGCCCGATGGTCCAGGCCGATCGCGTTGGTGGTCAGGGAGATGTCGGGTCGGCGCTCGAGGGAGGCGACCCCGGAGATGATCTCCTCGAGATCCGGCCGGGTCAGCGGCTCCCCGCCGGTGAAGCGGACCTGCTCGATCCCCAGGCGCTCCACCCCGATGCGGACCAGGCGCACGATCTCCTCGACCGAGAGCGGCTGGTCCTTCTTGAGGAACACCATCCCCGACTCGGGCATGCAGTAGGTGCGGCGCAGGTTGCAGAAGTCCGTCAGCGACAGGCGCAGGTCCGTGGCCTCGCGTCCGAAGCGGTCCGCGAGCGCCGGGGTGTCTGGTCGGTCGGCGGTGTCCGGGAGCGCGTCAGCCGCTTCGTCGGTGCGGCGCGGCACCGGGATGCCGAGGGAGACCCGTCCAGACGACATGCGCGCACCTCCTGCTCAGCGGCCCGGCGGCTCCGGGGTCCCTCCAGGATAGGACGGCTCGGCGGGACGGGGGGCGGGACTTCGGGGTGGGACTGGGCACTGACGCGACACGGACCGGGCGCCGGGGATGGGTTCTCGCGCACGGGCCGGTCGGGCAGCGGCGGCCGCGAGCGCCATACTGGAGGGGACCAGGACGGGCCGATGAGGCACAGGAGACGGAGGTCCGAGCGATGACCCGTGCGCGGCCGCGCCCGCTGGCCGACCACGTGGCCGACGCCGTCGCGCCGCTCGCGGCCGTGCGGGCGACCGAGCCGGTCGCGCTGGGCGGCAGGGCCGTCGGCCGCGTCGCCGCCCGGCCGCTGCGCTCGCATGTGGACGTGCCCGGGGTGGACAACTCGCAGATGGACGGCTTCGCCGTCGCGTCGGCCGATCTCGCGGGCCCCGGTGCCGCGGCGACTCTCCCGCTCGGGCCGACGATCGCTGCCGGCGACGCGCCGGGCCGGCTCGAGCCCGGGCAGGCGCGGCCGATCATGACGGGCGCGCCCCTCCCGGACGGCGCGGACCTCGTGGTCCCGGTCGAGGAGAGCGCCCAGGGGCGCTTCGACTCCGATAACGCGGGGGCCGAGGGAGGCGGCGCGGGTGGCGAGGGAGCGCACGCCGCGCACGGCACGGACCCGGCGACCGTGACGCTCACGCCGGCCGATGTCGCGCCGGGCCGCTTCGTGCGCCGCCGCGGCTCCGACACCCACCGCGGGGACACCGTCGCGCGCGAGGGGCAGATGCTCACCCCCGCGCGGATCGCGCACCTCGCCGCCTGCGGCCTGAGCGAGGTCGAGGTGGGTGCATCGGCGCGGGTCGTGGTGCTCTCGACCGGTTCCGAGGTGCGCGGCCCCTCGGGTGCGGAGCCCGCCCCCGGCACCCTCCATGACGCGAACGGACCCGGACTCGCCGCCGCGCTCACCGAGGCGGGCGCCGAGGTGGTCCACCGCGGCGCCGTGCCCGATGACGCGACGCCGCTGCTGGCGCGCCTGCGCGAGGAGGTCCTCGCGCAGGACGCCGACCTGATCGTCACCAGCGGCGGCGTGAGCATGGGCGCCTTCGAGGTGGTGCGCCACGCCGCCGATCTGCCCGGGACGACCCTTGCCTTCCCGACCCTCGCGATGCGGCCCGGAGGGCCCCAGGGCATCGGCACCCTCGAGGCGGACGGGCGGCGCGTGCCCTGGCTCGCCTTCCCCGGCAACCCGGTCTCCGCGCCGCTGAGAGCGCGAGCTGATCGCCCGCCCCGCCCTCGGCGCGCCGCCGCGCCGGCGGCCGCGCCTGCCCGTCCGCCTCGAGGTCGAGGAGTCCTCGCCCGAGCATCTGGAGCAGTACCGTCGGGCGAGGGTCCTGCCCTCCGGGCACGTGCGCCTGGTCGGCGGCGCGTCCTCGCACCTGATCGGCGGGTACGCCGCGGCCGACGCGCTCGCGATCGTCCCCGTCGGAACCGCCGTCGTGCGCGACGGCGACCTGCTCGAGACCCTGCTGATCCCCGGAGGAGACTCATGACCACCGCCCCCGACCCCGTCGGCCGGTCGACCGACGCGGGCGAGCTCTCGCACGTGCGGGCCGACGGCACCGCCCACATGGTCGACGTGACCGCCAAGCAGGTCACCTCCCGCGAGGCGACCGCCCGCGCCGTCCTCGTCACCCGCGAGGACGTGGTGGCCCGGATCGCGAGCGGCGACCTGCCCAAGGGCGAGGCGCTCGCCACCGCGCGCCTGGCCGGGATCATGGGCGCCAAGCGCACCGCCGAGCTGATCCCGCTGTGCCACCCGCGCCGCTGACCGGCATCGAGGTCGACCTCGACCCGCGCGGGGACCGCGTCGAGATCACCGCGACCGTGCGCACCAAGGGCGTCACCGGTGTGGAGATGGAGGCGCTGACCGCGGCGAGCACCGCGGCGCTGACCCTCTACGACATGATCAAGGCCGTGGACAACCTCGCCGTGATCGAGGAGATCCGCGTGCTCGCGAAGTCCGGCGGCAAGAGCGGGGACTGGCGCCGTGAGGAACCGCGATGACCGCGTGCGACAGGCGAAG
Organism: Brachybacterium sp. GPGPB12; assembly: GCF_038396325.1. Classification (NCBI taxonomy): domain Bacteria; kingdom Bacillati; phylum Actinomycetota; class Actinomycetes; order Micrococcales; family Dermabacteraceae; genus Brachybacterium; species Brachybacterium sp. GPGPB12. The sequence continues at coordinate 3,312,062 of NZ_CP149573.1, forward strand.
ACCGCACATGACGAGCGATGACTGCGCGCCACGAGCGATGACGCAGGGGGAGGAACGATGAAGCAGATGCCCGCCCAGCGCACCGACGAGGACTGCACGGTGCGCGAGGACCCGGACGCGCCGCCGCTCCTGCACGGCGGCGCCGGATCATCATCGCCTCGACCCGCGCGACCGACGGCACCTACGAGGACCGCACCGGCCCGCGGCTCGAGCGATGGCTGGGCGGGCGGGGCCTGGCCCCCGTCGAGAAGCAGGTCGTGGCCGACGGCCCCGAGGTGGGCCGCGCGCTCGCCGAGGCGATCGCCGACGGCGTCGACGTGGTCATCACCTCCGGCGGCACCGGCATCAGCCCCACCGACGTCACCCCCGAGCAGACCGCGCCGCTGATCGAGCGGGAGATGCCCGGGATCCTCGAGGCCGTGCGCCGCCGGGGCGAGTCGGCGAAGGCCACCGCCCTGCTCAGCCGCGGCGTCGCCGGGATGGCGGGACGGAGCTTCGTGGTGAACCTGCCGGGCTCCCGAGGCGGGGTGAAGGACGGCATCGCCGTGATCGACCCGCCGCTGGACCACCTGCTCGAGCGGCCGCGACGGCGGGGACCACGGGCCGGAGGGCGGGGCGGGGGCCGATGGGTCCGGCGACTCGGCCCGCGTCGCCGTGACCACGGCGGCGATGAGCGGGACCGACCCGATCGCGGAGGCGACGGACCCGGGGACCCCGTCGGACCAGGCCGATCCGACTCGCGGGACGAGCACCTTCCCGGCGGGCGGCGTCGACGAGCGCGGCGACGCCGCGGTGCGGGGTCGCGGATCGCGGGAGACCCCGCGATGGGGGAGGCTCCGCAGCGGGTGCGGCATGCTGCGGTCGGCACCGAGGAGATCACCGTGGCCGCCATGGCGAAGGACGTCGCTGACCCGCGCCGCGGCGCCGTGGTCACCTTCGACGGCGTGGTGCGCGACCACGACGGCGGGCGCGGCGTGGACCGGCTCGAGTACACCTCCCACCCCTCCGCCCCCGCCGTGATCGCCGAGGTCGCCGCCGAGATCGCGGAGCGCTATCCGGACGTCCTCGTCGCGGTCGCCCATCGCGTCGGGCCCCTCGCCATCGGGGACTCCGCCCTCGTGTGCGCGATCGCGGCCCCGCACCGCAAGCAGGCCTTCGTCGCCTGCGACGAGCTCGTGGACACCGTCAAGCGGCGCGTCCCGATCTGGAAGCACCAGGTCTTCGACGACGGCGCGAGCGAATGGGTGGGGGCGCTGGGCTGATCGACGTGCTGCGAGGGACGAGCGGCAGGAGATCGGCGGGAGGGCTGGGCTGATCGACGTGCTGCGAGGGACGAGCGGCAGGAGATCGGCGGGAGGGCTGGGCTGATCGACGTGCTGCGAGGGACGAGCGGCAGGAGATCGGCGGGAGGGCTGGGCTGATCGACGTGCTGCGAGGGACGAGCGGCAGGAGATCAGCGGGAGGGCTGGGCTGATCGACGTGCTGCGAGGGACGAGCGGGAGGAGATCGGCGGGAGGGCTGGGCTGATCGTCACCTGCCCGTCACCTGCGGCCGCTACCGTTCCCGGCATGCGCATCCTGCACCTGACCGACACGCATCTCTACGGCGATCCGTTCGCCCGCCACTACGACCGGATCGACACCGCCGCCGCCCTGCGCGGACTCCTCGCCCGCCTGGAGGGCCTCGCGGGCATCGACGCCGTGGTCCACACCGGCGACGCCTCCGAGGACGGCACCGCCGAGAGCTATCGCCTGCTCCACGAGATCCTCGACCCCTTCGCCGCCGCTCTCGACGCGCCGCTGGCGATCGTCATGGGCAACCACGACGTCTCCGCCGTCTACGGCGAGGCGGTCGCCCCGGGCGAGCGGACCGCGCCGAGCCAGGACCGGGTCGTGGCGCTGGCCGGAGGGGCCCGCGTGGTCGTGCTCGACTCGAGCGTCCCCGGCGCCGGCTACGGGCACCTCGATCCCGAGCAGCTGGACTGGACTGGCGCGCGGAGTCCTCGCCGAGCCCGCGCCCGGCGGGACCGTGCTCGCGATCCACCACCCGCCGCTCGTCGCGGCGACCCCTCGCTGCGCGGCCTCGACCTCGACGGGCTCGACGAGCTCGCCGCCGTGCTCGACGGCTCCGACGTGCGGATCGTGCTCTCGGGCCACTACCACCACGAGATGACCGGTGAGATCGCCGGGATCCCGGTGCACGTCGCCCCCGGGATCACCAACGTGGTCGACCCCGTCGGGGCGGGCGCGGACGAGCAGTCGCGCGCCCTGTCGGGCGTGAGTCTGGTGGAGCTGGGGGAGGGGGCGCCGCGCGTGGTCAGCTCGGTGTTGCCGAACGCCGGCGACACCCTCGCCGATGCGGAGCGCCCGGTCTACCGCTTCACCCCCGAGCAGGTCGCGCAGATCCTCGAGGCCGCCGGGCGCTGATCCGCGGCCCGGACATGCACGACGCCCCTGCAGGCACTGCCTGCAGGGGCGTCGGCGGCGGCGCTGGGGGCGCGCCTGAGGAGATCAGTAGCCAAAGCCGTAGGGTCGGATGCCCTGGGAGCCGTGACGGGCGACGGAGGCGGTGGCATCGTCGCGATGGTCGCGGTGCGTGCCCGTCTCGACGATGTCCTGCGCGAGCTGGTCGTCGCGGCGACGGAGGGCGGAGCGGAGGGTGCGGATGAAGGCCATGGAGGATCTCCTCGGGTTCGGAGGGGTGTGAGCGTTGCGGACGGGCCCTGGATCGCAGGTGCGCCGTCGGTCTCGACATCCCCAGTCCTATCGCGCGCGGGGCGTGGCGTCACGCCTTCGGGGACGACAAGTTATCGGGTTCACAAGAAGGGTGTGACCTGGGCATCCCACGAGCCTTTCGGGGTGCGGGGGGCGGGTGAAGCAGGGGTTGTGGCCTGCGGGCTCGGAGCCTCGACGCCGACCCCGAGGGGCGGCGCGGCCCAAGGAAGAAAGAGCGGAACGGGAGGGGTGGCAATCCGGTCGTCGCGAACTCGGTCGCCGCGCTCTCCGGAGTCGCGGAGCCGGCGGAGTCGGGTGTACGGCGTGCACGCGGGTGGCTTTCTCCGGGTTCGTTGCCTGCGGCGACGCGTGCGGCGCGACGCATTGACCACATCCGGCCCAGATCTAGCACTCGCCTTGCGTGAGTGCCAGCCGTCGTCCTAGAGTGAGCGCCGTTGGCAGTCGATGGCCGAGAGTGCCAGAAGCTGCGACGAGGGACCCGTCCCGGTCGGCACCGCGACGACGATCGGACCCGGGCCCCGACCCCGAACTCACACAGAGTCCATCTCTTCATGAAGGAGTGAGCCGCATGTCGGTCTCCATCAAGCCCCTCGAGGACCGCGTCGTCGTCAAGCCGCTCGAGGCGGAGCAGACCACCGCCTCCGGCCTGGTCATCCCGGACACCGCGAAGGAGAAGCCCCAGGAGGGCGAGGTCGTCGCCGTCGGCGCCGGTCGCTTCGACGACAAGGGCGAGCGCGTCCCCATGGACGTCAAGGTCGGCGACAAGGTCGTCTTCTCCAAGTACGGCGGCACCGAGCTCAAGTACGGCAACGAGGAGTTCCTGGTCCTCGGCGCGCGCGACATCCTCGCGATCATCGAGGCCTGAGCCATGGCCAAGGAGATCCTGTACAACGAGGACGCGCGCCGCGCGCTCGAGCGGGGCGTGGACAAGCTCGCCAACACCGTCAAGGTGACGCTCGGGCCCAAGGGCCGCAACGTCGTCCTCGACAAGAAGTGGGGCGCCCCCACCATCACGAACGACGGCGTGACCATCGCCCGTGAGATCGAGCTCGAGGATCCCTACGAGAACCTCGGCGCTCAGCTCACCAAGGAGGTCGCGACCAAGACCAACGACGTGGCCGGCGACGGGACCACCACCGCCACCGTCCTCGCCCAGGCCATCGTGCACGAGGGTCTGCGCAACGTCGCCTCCGGCGCGGCGCCCGCCGCCCTCAAGCGCGGCATCGAGAAGGCCGTCGAGGCCCTCTCCGAGAAGCTCGGGGAGATCTCGACCCCGGTCGACGGCAAGGCCCAGATCGCGTCGGTCGCCTCGGTCTCCAGCCAGGACCGCGAGATCGGCGACCTGCTCGCCGAGGCCTTCGACAAGGTCGGCAAGGACGGCGTCATCACGGTGGAGGAGTCCTCCACCACCGCGATGGAGCTCGACTTCACCGAGGGAATGCAGTTCGACAAGGGCTTCATCTCCCCGCACTTCGTCACCGATGCGGACCGCCAGGAGGTCGTCCTCGAGGACGCGCAGGTGCTCGCTGCACCAGGGCAAGATCTCGGCCGTGGCCGACATCCTCCCGCTGCTCGAGAAGGTGGTGGAGAGCGGCAAGCCGCTGTTCATCATCGCCGAGGACGTCGACGGCGAGGCCCTGTCCACGCTGGTCGTCAACAAGATCCGCGGCGCCTTCAAGGGCGCGGCCGTCAAGGCTCCCGCCTTCGGCGACCGCCGCAAGGCCATGCTCCAGGACATCGCCGTGCTCACCGGCGCCCAGGTCGTCACCTCCGACCTCGGCCTGGACCTCAAGACCGTCGACACCGACGTGCTCGGCCACGCCGGCCGCGTCGTCGTCACCAAGGACTCCACCACCATCGTGGGCGGGGCCGGCGACGACCAGGCCGTGGCCGACCGCGTCGCGCAGATCCGTGCCGAGATCGAGAACACCGACTCCGACTGGGATCGCGAGAAGCTCCAGGAGCGCCTCGCGAAGCTGGCCGGCGGCGTGTCCGTGATCAAGGTCGGGGCTCACACCGAGGTGGAGCTCAAGGAGAAGAAGATGCGCATCGAGGACGCGGTCTCCGCGACCCGCGCCGCCATCGAGGAGGGCATCGTCGCCGGCGGCGGCTCCGCCATCGTGCAGGCGTCCTCCGTGCTGGTCGACGACCTCGGCCTGACCGGTGACGAGGCCGTGGGCGTGCGCGCCGTGGCCCGTGCGGTCGTCGAGCCGCTGCGCTGGATCTCCGAGAACGCGGGCCTCGAGGGCTACGTCGTCGTGGAGAAGGTCAAGGAGGCTCAGGTCGGTACCGGCCTGAACGCCGCGACCGGCGAGTACGTCGACCTGGTCTCCGCCGGCATCATCGACCCGGTCAAGGTCACCCGCTCCGCCCTGCGGAACGCGGCCTCGATCGCAGGCCTGGTGCTGACCACCGAGACCCTGGTCATCGAGAAGAAGGACGAGGACGAGGAGGACTGATCCTCCGAGTCGACGATCGGGGTCCGCCGATCGCGTCCGACCCGACGGGGCGGGCGGTGCGGGGAGACCCGCGCCGCCCGCCCCGTCGTCTTGCGCGCGGGGCCACCGCACTTCGGCCGGCCCGCGCCCCCGGAGACCGACCTGCCCGTGACCGGCGTGAGGAGCGCGAGGAGGACCCGGCCGCACGGCCTCCTCATGACGTGCCCGCCGGCCCTGGTCCCACCAGGTCCGACGGGCAGGTCCGTTCCTCGGGTCGCTGCGCTCGCCCGTCCGTTGCGAGTCCTAAGATGAGCGGACCCGCCCGGCATGCGCCGGGACCGTCCTGGGAACGAGAGTCGGAGGAGCAGTGGTGACGAGCACGCCGGACACGCGCCCGCGGCCGCCGGAGGGGACCTCCCCACGCGGACCTACGGGCCGCCTGCCGCCGTGGTGATCGGGGCGCTGATCATCGGCCTCGTGTTCGCGGTCGTGCTCGAGTTCCTCGTGATCATCAGCTTCGTCGGGCAGCGGCTCTGGCGCCATCCGGAGCTCATGCACGATCCCCTGTTCACCCTCCCGCTGGTGCTGTGGGTGCTGGTCGCGGTCGTCTCTGGCGTGATGACCCTGCGGGTGGTGACCCTGTGGCTGCAGCTGGACGAGGACGGCTTCGAGTCGCGCGGCCTCTTCCGGCCCACACGCAGGGCCCGCTGGACCGAGGTCGGCTCCGTGATCGCGGTGCGGGATATCGCCCGCGACTCCGGTTCTGCGGAGGCGCTCGACCCGCCGGAGACCGCCTACGACGGCGTCTACGTGCTGGACCACCAGGGCCGACGGCTTCTCGCCGTCTCGAGCCGCTTCTTCGGCGAGAGGGCACAGCGGATGGCGCCGCAGCGGGCCCGCGAGGCGGGGATCCGCATCGAGCACATCGATGCGATCACCCCCGCCGAGCTCGCGACGCGAGGCCCCGCAGGCTCTGACCTTCGTGGACCGCCACCCCACGCCGCTGCTGTTCGCGCCGCTGGCGTTCTACATCGGGCACAACGTGCTGACCTTCGCCGTGTGGGGGCTGTGACGCCGCAAGGCCCTTTGTCGACCGGGCGGTCGGCGGCCGGCCCGCCGAAGGAGGACCCATCGGGCGCGGCGCCGACGGGCGAGGCGCCGTCGGGCGCAGGGCCGGCGGGCGGGACGCGGACGGGCGGGCCGGGGAGGGGCGCCGGCCCGGCCGCGCCGCCCGCCGCCGCGCCCGTCGGCTCCCGCCCCCGCCGCCGCGCGGGACGGGCTGGACGCGGTGCGCTGGCTCGTGCCGAAGGTCGCCCCCACCGGACCGGCGGCCTCGATGCTCCTCGCACGCTTCCCCGCCCTCGCGGACCCGGCCGCCACGCCGCTGGCCGAGCGCTTCGCCGCCGGGGAGGTGGTCGACGCCCACGGACGTGCGTGGGCGGCCGACGATGCCGTCGGCGTCGGCGACGAGCTGTGGTTCCACCGCGAGCCGCGCCCGGAGGAGGTGCCGGCTGAGCCGCCGCCGATCCTCTTCCGCGACGAGCACCTGCTGGTGATCGACAAGCCCCATGACGTGGCGACCATGCCGCGCGGCGCCCATGTGCTCGCCAGCGCCCTGGTCCGCCTGCGCCGCGACACGGGGATCGAGCGGCTGGTGCCGCCGCACCGCCTGGACCGTCGCACCGCCGGGGTGCTCGCCTTCGGGGTGCGTCCCGAGGAGCGCAGCGCCTATCAGCGGCTCTTTGCGAGGCGCGAGGTCGACAAGCGCTACGAGGCGCTCGTCCTGCCCGGGCCCGGGTGCGCAGCCGCCGCGGACCGTCGGAGAGCGCGCCGAGCTCGCGGACCGGATGGAGAAGCGCCGTGGGGAGCTCACCGCGAGGATCGTGCCCGGCGCGCCGAACGCGCACACCGAGCTCGAGGTGCTCGCGGCGGGCGACTCCGAGGGGGAGGGCCCCGCGGAGGGCAGGGCGTCGCGCTGCTGGGGGCGCGTCCCCGCACCGGACGGACGCATCAGCCGCGCCTCCAGCTCTCCTCCCGCGGCGCCCCGATCGCCGGCGAGGACCTCTACCCCGAGCCCTCCCCGGAGCCGGCCGGGCCGCTCCAGCCGCTGGCCCGCTCGCTCGCCTTCACCGATCCGGTGACCGGGCAGGCGAGGGAGTTCCGCGACCGGCGGGTGCTCGGGGGCCTCGCGCCGGGCGAGCCCCCAGGCACCTGACCGTACGCTGGTCATCGTGAGCACGACCCCGCCCCCGGACCCCGCCGCGACCGTCCCCGCCCCGCGGCGCACCCGCGGCGGCGAGGTGCTCGTCGGCCCCTCGGTCCGCGGCCGCTACCTGCCCGGTGCGCTGATCGGACTGCCGCTGGTCTCCCTGCTGCTGAGCCCCTTCGCCGGCGCGGGATTCCAGCAGTGGCGGATCTCCCGGCTCCGGGACGGGCACGACGGACTGCTCGAGCAGCTGCTCTCCCCCGCCTGGACGCGCCTGCTGCTCGGCGCGCTCGCCCTCTGGGCCCTGTTCGCGCTGTGGGCGCTGGTGCCGCTGCTGCTGACGCGCACCGTCGTGCTCCTCGACGAGCAGTCACGGACCCTGCGCCTGCGCAAGGGGCGCGCACCCGCGACCGCGCCGCGCTCGGCGAGGTCGAGTACGCGGTGGGGGAGGCGATGCGCGGCAGTCTCGGGCTGATCGGTGTGCGCGCGCCGGGGGAGGAGCAGGTGCGGCAGTGGGTCGTTCCGGAGATCGGCTGGGACGCCGCCTCCTTCGACGGGATGCGCGTCCTGCAGACCGCGGCGGGATTCCGTCCGGCGCCGCCGCGCGAGGTGCTCGTGCAGGAGGAGCGGCGCGGCCGCGTGGAGGCGGCGCATCGGGAGCTCGCCGCCCGCCTCGACATGCCCTGGCGGGAGGAGTACGCGCACGACGAGGTCGCCTTCCAGGCCGAGTTCGACCGGGTGCGCCGAGTGCTCGGCGGGCGGGAGGAGCCCCGGGACGGCGATCCGCGCCCCTGAGACGACCGCACCCCGGCGGCGTCCTGGAGGACGCGGCCGGGGCGCGGGGCGCAGGTGCTGCGGTGGCGGACTGCGCGACCGTGCGCCGCCGAGGCCGGCGCCTCAGAAGATCGCGCGCGCACCAGCACGCCGGCCGCGCCGATGCCCGCGGCGGCGGGCAGGGTGATGATCCAGGCGAGGAAGATCGGCCGCATGAGCCGCCAGTTCGCGGCGTGGTTGACGATGCCCACGCCGAGCACCGCGCCGATCAGGATATGCGTGGAGGAGACGGGCGACCCCAGCACCGAGGCGAGCAAAGCACGATCGTCGCGCCGCCAGCTCCGCGGCGAAGCCGGAGGAGGGGTGCATCGCAGTCAGGCCGGTGCCGACGGTGTGGATCACCTTGCGGCCCACGAACCACAGACCCGAGACCAACGCGACGCCGAAGGCGATCAGGGCGGCGGTGGGCACCGCGGCCTCCGCGCCGATCTGCCCGGTCTTCAGAACGTCGAGGACCGCCACGAAGGGGCCGATCGCGTTGGCGATGTCGTTGGCGCCGTGGGAGAAGGCGAAGGCGCAGGCGGTGAACACCTGCATCCAGCTGAACATGATGAAGGTGGCCCGAGAGATCGACTGCTTCTTCAGCGCGCGCGCGAAGATCGTCGTCGCCATCCACACCCCGAGCGCGAGCATGACCAGCATCAGCACGCCGCCGCCGACGGAGATGTTCAGCCCCACGTTGTCCAGGCCCTTGAACACCAGCATCGCGGCCAGCAAGCATCGCGGCGCCGGCGGCCAGCGGCGGGACCCGCTTCTCCAGGGCGTGGTAGGCGGCCTTGCGCTCCACCTTGCGCGCCGCCTTGCGCTCCTTCTTGGTCAGGTCCGCGGAGGCCTCGATGAGCTCGGCACCCGGGCCGCCCGGGGTGAGGTCCAGCGCCGCGGACTCGGCGAAGGCGGACTGCTGCGACTCGGTCATGCGCTCGGAGGCGGGCACGTGACGCCGCCACGACTCATCCGCGTCGTCTTCCTCATCGTCGTCATCGTCGTCCTCCGCGTCGTCGTAGCCGCGGGAGCCGAGCGCGATCGCGCGGGCGGCGGGGGCGAGGATCCGGCGCTTGATCGCCCCGAACAGGAGGAAGGAGGCGATGCCGCCCAGCGACGGGGAGAGGATCCAGGACACGGCGATCTTCCCGATCTCACCCCACTGCACCATGGCGAAGCCGCCGGTGCCGGTGACCAGGCCCGTGGTCACCGCCGCGCCGACGATGCCGCCGATGATCGCGTGCGTGGTGGAGACCGGCCAGCCCATCCTGGTCGCCAGCAGCAGCCACACCGCGGCGCCCAGCAGGGCCGACATCATGATCAGCGCGAAGGCGAGAGGGTCGAGCGACATCCCCTCGAGGTCCACGATGCCGCGCGCACGGTCTCGGTGACGGAGCCGCCGGCGAGCACGGCGCCGGAGACCTCGAAGACCGCCGCGACGACGAGGGCCTGCTTCATGGTCAGGGTGCCGGCGCCGACGCTCGTGCCGAAGGAGTTCGCGACGTCGTTGCCGCCGATGTTGAACGCCATGAACAGCCCGAACGCGATCGCGAGGATCAGCAGGAAGGCGCTGACGTCGGTGCCGGTGTGGGTGAAGGCCCAGATCGTGAACGCGACCACGGTCGCGATGGTCAGCAGTCCGGCACCGACGTGCCAGCTGCGATCGGGACCGAGGAAGCCCTGGGTCACGGGGGCGTCGGTCGAGTCCTGGGCGGAGGTGCGTGCCATCGTCGCGTTCCCGGGGTGAGGAGGTACGGGGGAGGGGCGCGGGGGCCGGACGGCCCTCGCGCGCCGCGGCCACTCTAGGCCGAGAAGTGTCATCGTGGTGTCATCGGGGTGAACTCCCGGGGTGGGGCCGAGGTGCAGACGTGGCCGTTCCCACGTCGGACGGCCTGCCCGCCCCGGTTCTCCGGGACGTAGCATTTCTGCATGACGAGCGCGGATCCCTTCGGTTTCATCGGCCTGACCTACGACGACGTCCTGTCGCTTCCCGGGGAGACCGACGTGATCCCCTCCGAGGCGGACACCTCCTCCCGGCTCACCAGGGAGATCACCCTCAAGCTCCCCCTCGCCAGCGCCGCGATGGACACCGTGACCGAGTCGCGGATGGCGATCGCGATGGCCCGCCACGGCGGCATCGGCATCCTCCACCGCAACCTCTCCATCGAGGACCAGGCCCACCAGGTCGACCTCGTCAAGCGCACCCAGACCGGCCGCATCACGAACCCCGTCACGATCGGCCCCGAGGCGACCCTCGAGGACTTCGACGCCCTGTGCGGCCAGTTCCGGGTCTCCGGTCTCCCCGTCGTCGACCAGGGCCAGCGCCTGCTGGGCATCTGCACCAACCGTGACCTGCGCTTCATCCCCGTCGCCGAGTGGTCCACCACCCGCGTCGCCGACGTGATGACCACCGAGCTGTTCACCGCGCCGGAGGACGTCACCCCCGAGCAGGCCACCGCCCTGCGCGCAAGAACAAGCGCGAGCGCCTCCCGCTGATCGACGCCGAGGGCCGCCTGACCGGGCTGATCACCGTGAAGGACTTCGTGAAGTCCGAGCAGTTCCCCGACGCCTCCAAGGACAGTCAGGGCCGCCTCCTCGTCGGCGCGGGCGTCGGCTTCTTCGGCGATTCCCTCGAGCGCGCCGGCCAGGCGCGCGACGCCGGCGCCGACGTGCTCGTCGTCGACACCGCCAACGGCCACGCCCGCCTGGCGCTGGAGATGATCCGCACCCTGAAGAACGACCCCTACTTCGCCGACGTCCAGATCATCGGCGGCAACGTCGCCACCCGCGAGGGCGCGCAGGCGCTCGTCGATGCGGGCGCCGACGCGGTCAAGGTCGGCGTGGGTCCCGGCTCCATCTGCACCACCCGCGTGGTCGCCGGCGTCGGCGTCCCGCAGGTCACCGCGATCCACGAGGCCGCCAAGGCCTGCGGCCCCGCGGGCGTGCCGCTGATCGGCGACGGCGGCCTGCAGTACTCCGGCGACATCGCCAAGGCGCTCGTCGCCGGCGCCGACACCGTCATGGTCGGCTCCCTGCTGGCCGGCACCGAGGAGTCCCCGGGCGAGGTCGTGCTCGTCGGCGGCAAGCAGTACAAGGCCTACCGCGGCATGGGCTCGCTCGGCGCGATGTCCTCGCGCGGCAAGAAGTCCTTCTCCAAGGACCGCTACTTCCAGGCCGACGTCCCCAGCGACGACAAGATCGTCCCCGAGGGCATCGAGGGCCGCGTCTCCTACAAGGGGCGCTCGGCTCCGTCGTCCACCAGCTCATCGGCGGGTCGCACCAGTCGATGTTCTACGTCGGCGCGAACACCGTTCCGGAGCTGAAGGAGCGCGGGAAGTTCGTGCGCATCACCGCGGCGGGGCTCAAGGAGTCCCACCCCCACGACATGGCCGCGATCATGGAGGCCCCGAACTACTCCTCGCGCTGAGCGAGGCCGCCGGGCTCGTCGCGCCGACGTCATCGGGCACCCGGCGGTGTCGCGCTCCGTCGGCCGACGGCCCGGTCACTCCTGCGTGATGGTGGTGTCCCCCTGCGTGCTGGTGGCGTCGGCCGTCGGGTCCGTGCCGTGCTCGTAGCCGATCAGCCACAGCACCCCGTAGCGGTCGCGGACCTGGCCGTCGGAAGCGCCCCAGTCGCGCCGCTGCAGCGGGTCGACCACGTCGCCTCCCTCGGCGAGCGCCGCGAACCAGGTGCGCAGCGTGGTGGGCTCGGCCGCACCGAGCGCCGCGACCATGAGCCCGCGGGCGGAGAACGGCTCGTCGTGCTCGCCCGCGTCGGAGACGTACAGGTCCACCGCACCGCTCAGCGTGCCGTGGGCGACCGCGGAGCCGGGGCCGTCGGTCCGACCGAACTCGGCATAGGTCGCGGTCGAGGTCTCCCCGCCGAAGACCCCCTGGTAGAACTCGAGCGCCTCGGCGGCGGTGCCGGGCAGGTGCAGGTACAGGGCGGGAGCGGTCATCGGGTCTCCTCGAGGTCGGGAAGCGGGGCGTGCCCCGTGATCATTCCTCCCCACGGCCCTCACGTCCACAGCGCTCGCCGTGCGGGACGGACCACGGGCGCCGGGCCCTAGTCTTGAGGGCATGAGCACCCCCTCCTGGATCGACGCCCCGGCCGCTGGGCTTCGACACCGAGACCACCGGCACGAACGTCGAGCGGGACCGGATCGTCACGGTCGCGCTCGTGCACTCCGTCGGCCCCGGGCGCGAGAACGAGACCGTCGCGACCTGGCTGATCGACCCGGGCGTGGAGATCCCCGAGCCCGCCCAGCGCGTGCACGGGATCAGCACCGAGCACGCCCGCGAGCACGGCATGCGACCCGCCGAGGCGCTCGACGAGGTCGCGGGCATGATCGTCGAAGCGCTCGGGAAGGACGTGCCGCTGGTCGCCTTCAACATCGGCTTCGACCTGGCGATCCTCGAGAACGAGCTGACCCGCCTGGGCCTGCCCACGCTCGTCCAGCGGCTCGGCCACGACATCGCGCCCGTGATCGACGGGCTCGTCATCGACCGCGGCGTGGACCGATACCGCAAGGGTAAGCGCACCCTCACCGACGTCCTCGCCCACTACGGCCTCGAGCAGGACGGTCGCCTCCACACCGCCGACGTCGACGTCTCCGCCACGCTGGACGTGGTCCGCGCGATCGCCGCGAAGTACCCGCAGGTCGCCTCCTCCGCCCTCGAGGAGCTCCACCGCGAGCAGGTGGGCTGGCATGGGCGCTGGGCCGAGGGCATGAACGAGTGGCTCACGAAGAAGGGCAGGACCCCGGACGTGAACACCGCCTGGCCGCTGTGACGACCCGGGACGGCGGTCCTCCCCGGCGGCCGGCCCGCCGCGGTCCCCGGGATCGGTAGACTCCCCGGTGTGATGAGCGAGATCGAGATCGGCCGCAACAAGCGGGGACGCCGCAGCTACAGCTTCGACGACGTGGCGGTGGTCCCCTCCCGACGCACCCGGGACCCGGAGGACGTCTCCACCGCCTGGCAGGTGGACGCCTACCACTTCGACATCCCGATCTTCGCCGCCCCGATGGACTCCCTGATGTCCCCGGAGACCGCGATCGCGCTCGGCGAGCACGGCGGACTCGGCGTGCTGGACCTCGAGGGGCTGTGGACCCGCTACGAGGACCCCTCCGCGCAGTTCGACCGGATCGCCGCCGCCTCCGAGGAGGGCGTGGTCGAGGTGATGCGCGGCGTCTACGAGGAGCCGATCAAGCCCGAGCTGATCCGCGACCGCATCCAGCGACTGCGCGATGCGGGCGTGACCGCGGCCGGCTCCCTCTCCCCGCGCCGCACCCAGGAGCACTGGAAGACGGTCGTCGACGCGGGCGTGGACCTGTTCTTCATCCGCGGCACCACCGTCTCCGCCGAGCACGTCTCCACCGGCCGTGAGCCGCTGAACCTCAAGCGGTTCATCTACGAGCTCGACGTCCCCGTCATCGTCGGCGGTCGCGCGACCTACACGGCGGCCCTGCACCTGATGCGCACCGGCGCCGCGGGCGTGCTCGTCGGCTTCGGCGGCGGCGCCTCGCAGACCACCCGCGAGACCCTCGGCATCCAGGTCCCGCTCGCCAGCGCCGTCGCCGACGTCGCCGCCGCCCGCCGCGACTACATGGACGAATCCGGCGGCCGCTACGTGCACGTCATCGCCGATGGCGGCCTGGGCCGCGGCGGCGACCTGGTGAAAGCGATCGCCTGCGGCGCCGACGGCCTGATGGTCGGTGCGGCCCTGGCCCGCGCCGAGGAGGCGCCCGGCCGCGGCCACCACTGGGGCAGCGAGGCGCACCACCCCACGCTCACCCGCGGCCACCGCGTCCCCGTCGGGACCGTCGCCCCGCTCGAGCAGATCCTCTTCGGCCCGTCGATCTCCGCCGACGGCACCACCAACCTCGTCGGCGCGCGCGCGCCACGCGATGGCGACCACCGGCTACCTCGACCTCAAGGAGTTCCAGCGGGTCGAGGTCGTCACCACCGTCTGAGACGACCACGGGGATGACAGCTCCCGCGGCGGGGCTCCACGCCTCGGGATCCCCGCGAGATCTCACGCCGCAGGCTCCTCGCCCGAGTCCTCAGGCGGAGCGCACCAGCGCGATGATCCCCCAGATCAGCATCACCAGCGCGACCAGACCGAGCACCACCGGCGCGAGGAATCCGACCCCGATGCTGATCGCGAAGCCGCCCATCCCCGCATCCCAGAGCGCGACCGACTCGCCGCCCGTGCAGGTCACGGAGACCTCCTGGTCGCCGAAGACCTGCACCGAGTACAGGTCGTAGTAGGACACGCCGTCCACCGAGCCCATCGAGGAGGAGGCCTCGGCCGGTTCGACGGTGACGTCGGCGCCCTCGATCTCGCAGGTCGTCGCGGCGAGGTCCTCCTGCGGCACCGCGATGGAGTACATGGACCAGGTCGAGGCCTCGAAGCTGTCCCCGGCCGGGTCCAGCGGAGTCATCTCCGTGTTTCCCCCGTAGATGAGCAGAGCTCCGATCATCGCCGCGACGATCGGCATCACCACGAGGCCGATGGCGTTGGCGACCAGGCCCAGCCCGCCGAAGATCGTGCGCTTCAGCCCGCGGCGGCGACGACGCGGAGCCGGGGCATAGCTGTGGGCAGGGCCGTAGGCAGGCGGATAGGTCATCGGTTCCCCCTCAGGACGCATGGATGCGAACCACAGGATATCCAGCGGCGCGACCGACCGGCGCCCTCCGACCGGGACGGCTCGTCGCGCTCGACGAGAGCGGCATCGTGCGAGCGAGACCTGTCGCGCGATGGCGGCGCCTGGCACATTGGGCCTGCTCCGCAGCGATGCTCCGCCGGGTCGACCTCGCCGCCCGCTCGGCCTGCTCAGCGCTTCGAGCGCGCGACCTCCAGCGCCTGCTGCGCGATCGCGAGCTCCTCGTCGGTCGGGACGATCAGCACCGTCACCGGCGAGTCGTCGGCCGAGATGACCCGGACGCCCTTGACGCGCTCGGCGTTGCGCGCACGGTCCAGACGGATCCCGAAGCCCTCGAGCCCGGAGAGCACGCGCTCGCGCACCTCCGGCACGTTCTCGCCGATGCCGGCGGTGAACGCGATCGCGTCGAGGCCGCCGAGCACGAAGGCGTAGGAGCCGACGTACTTGCGCGACCGGTGCACGTACACCTGCATCGCCAGCTCCGCGTCCCGGTCCCCGTCGCGGATCGCGGCGGTGATGTCGCGGAAGTCGCTCTTCCCGCACAGCCCCTGCATGCCGGAGCGCTTGTTCAGCAGGTTGTCGATCTCATCGATGCCCATCCCCGCGCCGCGGGAGAGGTGGGCGTACACGGCCGGGTCGATGTCCCCGGTGCGGGTGCCCATCACGAGGCCCTCGAGCGGGGTGAGCCCCATGGAGGTCTCCACCGGGTCGCCGCCGCGCACCGCCGAGGCGGAGGCGCCGTTGCCCAGGTGGAGCACGATCTGGCGCGGCGCGGAGGTGTCCTTCCCCTGCGCGGCGAAGTGCGCGGCGACCTGCTCGGAGACGTAGCGGTGGCTGGTGCCGTGGGCGCCGTAGCGGCGGATCCGGTACTCGTCGGCGACCTGCTTGTTCAGCGCATAGGTGCGCGCCGCCTCCGGCAGCGAGGTGAAGAAGGCGGTGTCGAACACGGCCACGTGCGGGATCGCGGGGAACAGCTTGCGGGCCGCGTCGATCCCGTCGACCGCCGCGGGGTTGTGCGGCGGCGCGAGCGCGCCGAGGTCCTTGATCTGGTCCCGCACCCAGGAGTCGATGAGCTTCGGGGCGGAGAAGCGCGCCCCGCCCTGCACCACGCGGTGGCCGACGGCGACCACGTTCGCCTCCTCGAGGGAGAGTCCTGCCTGCTCGAACAGCCGCATGACCACCTCCATGGCCACGACGTGGTTCGGCACCTCGCCCGAGAAGGGCTGGGTGACCGAGCCCGTCTCCAGACGCGCGACGCCGTTGTCCAGGCCGATCCGCTCGACGATCCCGGAGGCGAAGACCTCCTCCGCGGTCGGGTCCAGAAGCTGGAACTTCAGCGAGGAGGAGCCCGAGTTCAGCACGAGCACCGTCGCGGCGTCCGGGATCGTCCGGGGGCGCTCGGCGCTGTCGGAGGAGGCATGGGCGGAGGCGGTCATGCCTTCTCCTTCGTCGGCTCCGTCGGGGCCTTCTCCGCGTCGGCCGCCTGGGCCTGGATCGCGGTGATCACGACGGTGTTGATGATGTCGTCCACGAGCGCTCCGCGGGAGAGGTCGTTGACCGGCTTGTTCAGGCCCTGCAGGACGGGGCCGATCGCGATCGCGCCGGCCGAGCGCGCACGGCCTTGTAGGTGTTGTTGCCGGTGTTGAGATCGGGGAAGACGAACACCGTCGCCCGGCCCGCGACCGAGGAGTCCGGCAGTTTGGTCTTGGCGACCGAGGCGTCCACCGCGGCGTCGTACTGGATCGGACCCTCCACGTCGAGCGATGGGTCGATGGAGCGCACCAGCTCGGTCGCCTCGCGCACCTTGTCCACGTCGGCCCCGGTGCCGGAGGTGCCGGTGGAGTAGGAGAGCATCGCGATCCGCGGGTCCACGCCGAACTGCGCGGCGGTGGCCGCGGACTGCACCGCGATGTCGGCGAGTCGCTCGGCGGTGGGGTCGGGGTTCACGGCGCAGTCGCCGTAGACCAGCACCCGGTCCTCGAGCGCCATCAGGAACACCGAGGAGACGATCTTCGCGCCGGGCCTGGTCTTGATGATCTCGAAGGACGGGCGGATCGTGTGGGCGGTGGAGTGGACCGCGCCGGAGACCATTCCGTCGGCCTCGCCCATCTGCACCATCATCGTGCCGAAGTAGGAGACGTCCTGGACCGTCGAGCGGGCCTGCTCGAGGGTCACGCCCTTCTTGGCACGCGCCGCGCGTACTCCTCCGCGAAGCGTTCGACGTGCTCCGGATCGTGCGGGGAGACCACGCGCGCCTCGGAGATGTCGTGGCCGAGCTGGGAGGCCTTGGCGCGGATCGTGTTCTCCTCGCCGAGCGGCACCAGGTCCGCGACGCCGCGGGCGAGGATCGACTCGGCCGCGGCGAGGATCCGCTCGTCCTCGCCCTCGGGCAGGACGATCGTCTTCTTCTCCCCGCGGGCGCGGGCCAGCGACTCGAACTCGAACATCATCGGGGTGACCACCTCGCTGCGGGTCACCTCGAGGGCGGAGAGCGACTCCTCCGTGGGCAGGTGCTCGGCGACCGCGCGACGCGCCGCGTCGAGCTTCTGCGCGCTCGCGGCGCTGAGCCGGCCGCGGGAGCGGGCGATCCGCACCGCGGTGTCGAAGGTGGACAGCTCCGAGGTGATGATCGGCAGGTCCTGCTTGACGCCGGAGATGAGGCGGTCCACCTCCTCGGGCACCTGATAGCCGCCCGTGAGCACGATCGAGGAGAGCGCGGGGAAGGTGCCCGACTCTTCGCGCCATGACGAGCCCGGGAAGCAGGTCGTAGCGGTCGCCGGGGGCGATCACGGTGCAGTTCTCGGTGAGACGGGTGAGCACGTTGGGCAGGCTCATCGCCGCGATGACCGTGCCCACGGAGACGCGCTCGAGCCACTCGGGATTGCCCATCAGCAGCGAGCCGTCCACCGCGTCCTTCAGCTCCTGCACCGTCGGCGCCATGATCACCGGGTTCTCCGGGATCGCGGAGACCAGCGCGCCGGGCACCTTCGCCGAGACGGCCTCGCGCACGGCGTCGAGGGACGCGGCCTCGGCGCGGTTGACGATGACGGCCAGCGGCATCGCATGGTGGCCGCCGAACTCGCCGACGGCGACCGCCGCGAGCGCCCCGATCTGGTCCGGGCTGCGGTCCAGCCCCGAGAGCACCACCACCACCGGCGCGCCCATGTTGGCGGCGACCTCGGCGTTGAAGGCGAGCTCGGTGGGGTTGGCGAGGTCGTCGTAGTCCGAGCCGAGCACGACCAGCACGCTGTAGCGCTCGGCGAGCTCGCGATGGCGAGCGAGGATCCGCTCGTGGGCGGCATCCGGATCGGACAGGACCAGCTCGTGGTCCACGCCGATCGCGTCGTCGTAGTCCTGGTCGACGGCGGGGTGGCGGATGAGCAGGTCCACCGCGTAGTCGCGCGTGGACGTCGAGCGCACGACGGGGCGGAACACCCCGACGCGATCGGATCGGGAGGCGAGGGCTTCGAGCAGACCGAAAGCCACCATCGACTTGCCGGTCATCCCCTCCGGGCTGGCGATATACACACTCTGCGACACGACCCCAGCATAGGCGCGCGGCCCTCCCGTGGCACGGGGCCGGGAGTCCCGGCCAGGAGCCGTCGGCTCGGGTACGGGGGAGCGGCCGACGGGCCGCCGCGCGCCGCGCCGAGACGCCGGTCCGAGACGACGGGGACCTTAACGGCGCAGGTGGGGCGGCCTGGCCCCGGTCGCCCGTTCACCCGGACGTGATCGAGGTCCCTCTCCAGGCCCTGTCCGGGCGCCGGCTCGTACCATGGTGGCCATGCTCCGCGTCGCCCTCCGTCCCCGATTCCTCGGGTCGCTCGCCCTGATGATCGTGGCGACGATCGTGTGCGGTCTCCTCGCCGGATGGCAGTGGGACCGCGCCCACCGCGCGCTGACCGACAAGGCCGACGGCCCCCAGCAGATCGGCGACATCCGCGAGGTCGTCGGCGTCGGCGACGCCGTCACCAACGAGATGGTCGGCGACATCGTCACGGCCGACGGACGCTTCGCCGCCGGCGAGCAGGTGCTCGTCCCCGGTCGCCGGATCGAGGGGCAGGACGCCGTGATCGTGGTGACCGCCTTTCTCGTCGAGCTCGAGGACGGCACCGAGGCTCGCCTGCCCGTGGCCCGCGGCTGGTCGCCCGCCGAGGACGTGACCGGCGAGGACGGCGTGCTCGA
This sequence comes from Brachybacterium sp. GPGPB12, assembly GCF_038396325.1. Lineage (NCBI taxonomy): Bacteria > Bacillati > Actinomycetota > Actinomycetes > Micrococcales > Dermabacteraceae > Brachybacterium > Brachybacterium sp. GPGPB12. The sequence goes on from NZ_CP149573.1 coordinate 3,331,109, forward strand.
TCCCGCCCTCGCCCCCGCCGCGCCGGAGGGGGAGGTCCACCTCTCCGGACGCCTCGAGGCGAGCGAGTCCGCCTCCGGCGGCGTCGTCGACGGCGTGGCGCGGGAGATCGCGACCCCGCTGCTGGTCAACGAGTGGGGCTCGCCCATGTACGCCGGCTATCTCGCGCTGGACGAGGCCGAGGCCCCGCTCTCGGCGGCGCCCGCCGCGGAGTCCCAGTTCTCCCGCGGCCTGGACTGGCAGAACATCGGCTACTCCTTCCAGTGGGTGGCGTTCGGCGTGTTCTTCCTGTACCTGTGGTGGCGCTCGGTGCGCACCGCCTATCGCGACGAGCTCGACGACCGCCGCGAGGAGGTCGAGAGGTCGCTCGCCGAGGCCTCCAGCGATCAGGCCGACGGCGCGGACCACGCCGCCGGACTCGCCCCCTCGGGCATCGCCCCGAGCTCCCGCCCCGCCCCCCAGCAGACCCCCGACAAGGACGTGTGACCGTGCCCGCAGAACGCCCCCTCGACGAAGTCGCCGCCAGGACCTCCTTCGCCCGCTTCCGCGTGGCCTCCATCGTGGAGGGCATCGCGCCGCTGGTGCTCGTGGGCATCATGACCATGCGCTATGTCGTCTTCGGCGGCGACGCCTGGTTCACCTCGACCTCCCCGTTCTGGGAGCAGGTCTCCTCGGTGTGGTCCCCGATCCACGGCCTGATCTACATGGTCTACGTGGTGCTCGGCTTCGACCTGTGGATGAAGATGCGCTGGGGCCTGCCGCGGATGCTCGCTGCTGATGTTCTTCGGCGTCGTCCCGGTGCTGTCCTTCTTCGGCGAGCGCTGGACCCACCAGCGCGTCGAGTCCGATCTCGCGCGACGTCCCACGATCCAGGACCAGGAGCGGATCTGACCGCCGGGTGACCGGGCCCCTCCCGACCGGGCCCTTCCCGACCGGGGCAGCGGTGTCGGGCCCGCACCCGAGGAGCGGGCCCGGCGTGAGCAGGCTCGCCCCGGGGGAGCCGGACCGCGGCGCCCCGGGGCCCGGGCGCGACGTAGACTCGCGCCTGTGACCGACACCGACCAGCGCCCCGTCCTCGTCGTCGACTTCGGCGCCCAGTACGCACAGCTCATCGCTCGTCGCGTGCGCGAGGCCCGGGTCTACTCCGAGATCGTCCCGCACTCGATGGCCGTCGAGAAGATGCTCGCGAAGGATCCCCGCGCGATCATCCTCTCCGGCGGGCCGAGCTCCGTCTACGCCGAGGGCGCACCCCGCCTGGACCCGGCCCTGCTCGAGGCCGGCGTGCCGGTGCTCGGACTCTGCTACGGCTTCCAGTCGATGGCCGCGGCCGCCGGCGGCACCGTCTCCCCGACGGGAGTGCGCGAGTACGGCGCGACCCGCCTCGAGGCCCTCGACGCCTCCTCCGAGCCGCTCTCCGGCCAGGACGTCGACCAGAACGTGTGGATGAGCCACGGCGACTCCGTGACCGCGGCGCCGGAGGGCTTCGACGTCGTCGCGACCTCCGCCGCCAGCCCCGTCGCCGCCTTCGAGAACCGCGAGAAGCGGCTCTACGGCGTGCAGTGGCACCCCGAGGTGGGCCACTCCGACCGCGGCCAGGAGGTGCTGGAGAACTTCCTCCACCGCGGCGCGGGCATCGAGCCGTCCTGGACCACCGGCAACGTCATCGAGGAGCAGGTCGAGCGGATCCGCGCCCAGGTGGGCGAGGGCACCGCGATCTGCGGCCTCTCCGGCGGCGTGGACTCCGCCGTCGCCGCGGCGCTGGTGCAGCGCGCCATCGGCGACCGCCTCACCTGCGTGTACGTGAACCACGGCCTGATGCGCCAGGACGAGTCCGAGCAGATCGAGAAGGCCTTCGGCGCCTCCACCGGCGGGGCGAAGCTCGTCATGGTCGACGCCGAGGAGCAGTTCCTCACCGCGCTCGCCGGCGTCACCGACCCCGAGACCAAGCGCAAGATCATCGGCCGCGAGTTCATCCGCACCTTCGAGCAGGCCCAGGCGGAGATCCTGCGCGAGCAGGGCGTCGTCGAGGGCGAGGGCGACTCGGCCCACGCCGAGGCCAAAGCGTTCCTGGTCCAGGGCACGCTCTACCCCGACGTCGTCGAGTCCGGCGGCGGCGAGGGCGCGGCGAACATCAAGAGCCACCACAACGTCGGCGGCCTGCCGGAGGACCTCTCCTTCGAGCTGGTCGAGCCGCTGCGCACCCTGTTCAAGGACGAGGTGCGCGCCGTCGGCACCGAGCTGGGCCTGCCCGACGAGATCGTCTGGCGCCAGCCCTTCCCGGGCCCCGGCCTCGGCATCCGCATCATCGGCGAGGTCACCAAGGAGCGCCTGGACATCCTGCGCGCCGCCGACGCGATCGCTCGCGCCGAGCTGACCGCCGCGGGCCTGGACCGCACCATCTGGCAGTGCCCCGTCGTGCTCCTGGCCGACGTGCGCTCCGTGGGCGTCCAGGGCGACGGCCGCACCTACGGCCACCCCGTCGTCGTCGCGCCCCGTCACCAGCGACGACGCGATGACCGCGGACTGGGCCAAGGTGCCCTACGACGTGCTCTCGCGCATCTCGACCCGCATCACCAACGAGGTCTCCGAGATCAACCGCGTCACCCTCGACATCACCTCGAAGCCCCCGGGGACGATCGAGTGGGAATGAGCCCCCGCTGATCCGACGCGGTCGCGACCGCGCGGAGAGGGGGAGCGACGACAGCGGGGGACTCCGGACCGGATCCCCCGCCGTCGTCGTCCCGCCGTCGGGGCCCTCGACGCACGTTCCCGACCGACCGGCCGCTCCCGACCGACCGGCGGGGAGGAGCCTTGCCGCGACGGGCGGCGAAGGGCTACGTTCCCCGGACGTCGCTGAGCGGTCGTCCTCCGTCGGCCCCGCGACATCCCCGAGCGAGGAGGGCGGACCGATGGCCGAGGCCGGGACCGATACGATCACGACGCAGGTGCCCTCGAGGCTGGACCGCCTGCCCTGGTCCCGCTTCCACTGGCGCGTGGTGATCGGGCTGGGCGGCGTGTGGATCCTCGACGGCCTCGAGGTGACGATGGTCGGCAACGTGGCCGCCCGGCTCACCGAGGACGGCAGCGGTCTGGACATCTCCGCCGCCCAGATCGGCGTCGCGGGTGCCATCTACATCGTCGGCGCCTGCCTCGGTGCGCTCTTCTTCGGCCAGCTCACCGACCGGCTGGGCCGCAAGAAGCTCTTCCTGTGGACGCTCGTGCTCTACCTCGTGGCCACCGTGGCGACGGCCTTCTCCTTCTCCCCCTGGTACTTCTTCCTCTGCCGCTTCCTGACCGGCGCCGGGATCGGCGGCGAGTACGCGGCCATCAACTCCGCGATCGACGAGCTGATCCCCGCGAGGGTGCGGGGGCGGGTCGACCTGATCATCAACGGCTCCTACTGGCTGGGCTCGGCCGCGGGCTCCGCGCTGTCGCTGGTCTTCGCTCAGCACAGTGCTGCTGCCCATCGATCTGGGATGGCGACTGGCCTTCGGCTTCGGCGCGGTCCTCGGCATCTGCGTGCTGATCGTGCGGCGCCACGTGCCGGAGAGCCCCCGCTGGCTGTTCATCCACGGCCGCGAGGAGGAGGCCGAACGGATCGTGCGCGGGATCGAGCAGGGCGTCGAGGAGCAACGGGGCGAGAAGGCGCCCGCGGCGGAGGGCTCGCTCACGATCCGTCAGCGCAGGGCGATCCCGTTCCGGGAGATCGCTTCGGTCGCGTTCCGCAAGTACCCCCGGCGTTCGATCCTGTGCCTCGCGCTGTTCGTCGGACAGGCGTTCCTCTACAACGGCATCACCTTCAACCTCGGCGTTCTGCTCTCGTCCTTCTACGACGTGGGCGCGTCGCTCGCCCCGCTCTTCATCATCTTCTGGGCGCTGTCGAACTTCGCCGGGCCGGTGATCCTGGGACACTTCTTCGACAGCGTCGGCCGCAAACCGATGATCACCCTCGCCTATCTCGGCGCGCCGCCGTGGTGACCCTGCCCCTGGCGTGGGTGTTCCTCAGCCAGACCGGCGGGCTCACCGCCTTCATGATCCTGCTGGTCATCACGTTCTTCCTGGCCTCCTCCGGCGCCAGCGCCGCCTATCTGACGGTGAGCGAGATCTTCCCGATGGAGACGCGAGCGCTCGCGATCGCCTTCTTCTACGCGCTCGGGACCGCGGCCGGCGGCATCGCCGGCCCCCTGCTGTTCGGAAGCCTCATCGACACCGGGGAGCGGATTCCTGTGGCCATCGGCTTCCTGATCGCCGCGGCGGTGATGTCCCTCGGCGGCGTCGCCGAGCTGGTGTTCGGCGTCCGCGCCGAGGGGCAGGAGCTCGAGGACCTCGCCACCCCGCTCACCGCGCAGGAGGGCGACGGCCCCGGCGACGGTGACGGCGAGCGCGGCGGAGCAGGGACGGGTGATCGAGCATGACGCCCGTAGGGTGCCTGGTGTTCGGCCACCGGCCGGCCTTCCGCGCCGAAGGTCGCACGATGCGCTGGGAGTGCGAGCGGGGCCGCGGAGAAGGCGGAGGCGCGAAGAGCTACGACACCGCGGCCGAGGCGGAGCGCTTCGCCGCGGCCTTCGACCGGCGCGGTGACGCCCGCCTCGGCGAGCGCGCCCCGCCGCTGGGCATGTTCCCGGCGCGGCTCTGGCGATGGATGCGCGGGCGCGGCGGGCCCAGCGCCTGACCGGCGCCGTCGCGCCCGGTGCGCCGGCGGGTCACGCCGAGGGCGGCGGCTCCAGCAGACGCGAGGGATGCGAGGGCGCGGTCGCATGCCAGGAGTGGGTCCGCTCGTAGGTCTCCCATCCCATCGAGGCATAGATCCGGTCCGCGCCGGTGGGGGAGTCCTCGTCCACCTCGAGGTCGACGAACGTCCGCCCGCGCTCGGCGGCGTCGCGCGCGCGGCCCGCAGCAGGGACTTCGCGATCCCGTGCCCGCGGGCGCTGCGGTGCACCCCGAGGTATTCCAGATACGTGCCCTCGCCGCGGGTCGCGGTGGCCGTGATCGGGGCGGCGACGAGACCACCCGCCGGCGACCATCGGCCCTCGCGCTCGATCTCCGCGATCCACCAGTGGTCCCAGTCGGCCTCGTACGGAGCCTCGATCAGGCGCTGGACGAACTCGGCGAAGGACTCGCGGTAGGAGCCCCAGTGGTCGGCGAACGACTCCTCGAGCATCCGGTGCACGGTGCGGACGTCCTGTGCGACCGGCAGGCCGGACTCGTGACGGTGCACGCGCCGGACCCGGGTGCCCTCGCGCGGGGTGGGCAGCGAGGTCGCCTCCTCGGGGGAGACGGGGCGGCGCATGTGCGACCAGGAGCGGACCATCTCGTAGCCTGCCGCCTCGAGCAGGTGGGCGCGGTCGGTGTCCAGCGCGTTCGCGTCGGTGGTGAGCTGGGTGGCCTCCACGCCCCGGGCGCGGGCGAAGGAGCCGCCCACCTCGACCGCCCAGTCCAGCAGCGAGGCGGCGAGCTCTTCCCTCTCGGGGGCGTCGGCGGCGATGACGAACTGGACGTTCGTGCGCCCGCTCGCGCGGTCCTCGAGCGCGATCCATGCGAGAGGCGGCGGCTCGAGGGTGGGCGAGCCGTCGGCGCCGGCGGGCACGACGACGACCTGCCGCCGGGCCCACGACTTCAGCCCCACCATCCGCGAGCGCAGTCCTGCCTCGTCGACCGCGGCCTCGGGGTCGTAGCGGCGCATCGCGGCTGTGAGCCGCTGCGCGGACACCGGGGCGACGTCCGCCGTGATCGGCAGGCGCGTGGTGACCCTCCCCTCGAGCGATGCGGGGAGGGCGGGCGGGAAGTGATCCACGAGCAAAGCATCCGTCCATCTTTTCACAACGGGCACGGGGTGCCTCGGCGTACTTCCGGACGGCTGGGGCGTCGGTCCGTGCCGAGGTCCCACCGTCGAGACGTCCTGACCGAGGTGCCGAGAGCACCGTTCCTCCCGGGTGGAGCGGGTGGGACGGTGCTCTCGGCGTCTCGGCGAGGTGTGTCGCCGGAGTGGGTCGACGGCCGGCGGGCCGGCGGGCCGGGTCAGCGGGCGGTGCCCACCGGGTCGCGTCCGTCGTCGGCGGGGCGCTGGGCCGCGTCGGCGTCGGCCTCGGGGTCCACGACCGGGATCGGCCCGGTGCGCGGGGTGGAGGTCCTCCGGCTCGGAGCCGGTGCCGCTGAGCTCCGCGGCCGCGTCGAGGCCGGGCTGTGCGACCTGCTCCTCGGCGGTCTCGACGGTCTCGCGCAGCGGCACGTGCTTGATGAACAGCGAGAGCACCAGCGCGAGGACCGCGAAGGGCACCGCGGTGAGGAACACGTCGTGCATCGCGTCGCTCAGCCCGCCGCGCACCGGGTCCACGAGGAACTCGGGGCGACTTCGCGAGGGCGGTGGGGTCCAGCACCGCGTTCTCGAGGGTGCTGGTGTCGACCTCACCGCCCGTGCTCTGCGGCGCGGCGAGTCGCTCGGGCGGCAGGGCCGCGATCTTCTCGGGGATCGCGGTGGACATCGAGGCGGTCATCACGGTGCCGAGCACGGCGGTGCCCACCGTCGAGCCGATGTTGCGGAAGAACTGGATCGCGGCGGTCGCGGTGCCCAGCTCGCGGCGGGAGACGGCGTTCTGCACGACCAGCGTGTAGACCTGCATCGACAGGCCGAGCCCCAGGCCGATGACGATCATCGCGAGGGTCAGGTGCCACTGCGAGTCCCCGTAGGAGAGGTTCGCCAGCAAGCAGGTAGCCCGCGACCATCACCACGCCGCCCAGGATGAGGAAGGGGCGGTAGCGGCCGGTGCGCGAGATCAGCAGGCCCACGAGGATCGAGGTGAGGATCATCGCGAGCGACTGCGGCACGAGGATCATGCCGGAGTTCGTCGCGGAGACGCCCATGACGCCCTGCGCGTAGACGGGGATGTAGATGATCGCGCCGAACATCGCCACCGCGATCGCGAAGGAGGCCGCGACCGACAGCGCAACGATCGGGCGCAGCAGCAGGTGCAGGGGCAGCAGCGGCTCCTCGACCCGGGTCTCGATCACCACGAACGCGATGAGGAACAGGGCGGCGACCGCGTACATCCCCACGATCACGGGGGATGTCCACTCGTAGGCGCCGCCGCCCCAGGTGGTGGCCAGCGGCGCGAGCACGAGCCCGGGGGTGAGGGTGAGGATGCCCCAGTAGTCGACCCTGCCGTGTCGCTGGGCCTTCTCCAGGTGGAGGAAGCGCAGGATGAAGGCGAAGGCGACCACACCGATCGGGAGGGTCAGGAAGAAGGCCCAGCGCCAGCCCAGGTGGTCGGTGATCGCACCGCCGATCAGCGGGCCGGCGACCGAGGTGACGCCGAAGACGGCACCCATGATGCCCTGGTACTTGCCGCGCTGACGGGGCGGGATGATGTCGCCGATGATCGTCTGGCTCAGCGGCATCAGGGTGCCCATGCCCAGACCCTGCACGGCGCGGGCGAAGACCAGGAACCAGAAGCCCTGGGCGAGGCCGGCGAGCACGGAGCCGATCATGAACACGGCGAGACCGCCGAGGTAGAACCAACGGCGGCCGTAGAGGTCGGAGAGCTTGCCGACGACGGGGACCGCGACGGCGGAGACGAGCATCGCGGCGGTCGCGATCCAGTTGTAGTGCTCCACGCCCCCGAGCTCGGCGACGATGCGCGGCATGGCGGGGCCGACGACGGTCTGGGAGAGGGAGGCGACGAACATGCCGAGCATGAGCCCGACGAAGACGAGCTTGCCCTGGCGGTCGAGGCCGGTGAAGGAGGCGGGCTCCGCAGCGGCCGGTCGCGGTGCCCGGGTGGTGGATGCAGTCATGAGGTCCTCGGGAGTGAGCGGTGGGGGAGCGGCCGCGGACCCCGTCGGGCTGTGACTCGGCAACGATACAGAACTGTTGCATTGACTGCACTATTGCATCGAGTGCAGATTTTGTGATGTGTCGGACCTAGGATGGCGGCGTGACTTCCGCGCAGACGACCGATGACCATGACCCCGCGGGCTCGGAGGAGCTCGGCCTGCGGGAGCTGAAGAAGCGCCAGACCCGCATGGCGATGCACCGCGCCGCCCTCGAGCTGGTGGTCGAGCACGGACTCTCGGCGGTCACGGCGCAGATGATCGCCGAGCGCGCCGGGGTCTCCACCCGCACCTTCTTCAACCACTGGGCCACCAAGGAGTCCGCGATCCTCGGGATCAACGGCGGGGAGGGTGCACAGGCGACCGCCTCGTTGCGGGAGAAGCTCGCGGTCATGCCGGCGCGCGAGGCGATGCGCTCGATCATGCGTGAGGCGATCGCGAACGTCCCCGTCGACCGCGGTCTGCGCGAGCTGAAGAAACAGGTCATGGAGCAGGAGCCGAGCCTGCACCTGGTCTCCAGCGGAAACCTCCAGGCGATGCAGACCGAGCTGGTCGAGGAGCTCGCGGAGGCGCTCGAGGGCGAGTTCGCCCGCGATCATGCGGTGATCCTGGTGCAGGTCAGCTTCGCCCTGACCCGCGGCGCGTTCGCGATCTCCATGCGGCGCGGCATCGACCCGGTCCGCGCCTTCGACCAGGTGCTCACCCTCTACGACGGGTCGGACACCGAGATCTGAGCCGGAGGCCGCGCGAGCCCGGGCTGTGGTGGGCAGGCTCAGCGGAGCAGGCGCCCGAGTCCGCCGGTCCAGCCACGCCCGTCCTCGAGGCGCTCGGCGACCCCGCGCTCGAGGCGTGAGGAGCGGGGAGCGCGGCGACGTCGACCGGGGGCCGGCGGCCGAACACGAAGAAGAGCGCCCCGTCGTCCATCCGGGAGCGCTCGAGCATCTCCCAGCGCGCGGCGAAGCGGGCGAGGTTCGAGTCCTCTCCCGTGATCTCGGCGAGCTGGTCGCTCAGCGACCACGAGTCGCAGACGAACTCACGGCCGAACGCGGGCTCCTCCGCGCCGCGCCCCGCGCCGAGCTCGGGGTAGTGCTCCGTGAAGTACGCGGTCGCGGCGTCGAAGGAGGCGTCGACCTCCGCGGGATCCAGCGGACCGCGCGCCGGGATGTGGGTGCCGAGCACCCAGCGGCTGGGGTCGCCTGCCGACGGCGCAGGGCCTGCGGCCGGAGCAACCGGGCCGTCCACCGGCCCGCCCGGCCCGTCGGCCAAGGGAGCCGGCCCGTTGGCCAAGGGGGCCGATCCGTCGGCCGACGGCGTCGAGCCGGTGCCCGCGAGCAGGGCGGCCCTCTGGCGGTGCAGGTCGAACTGGAGGCGCCCGAGGTGCACCAGCCGACCCGCCCAGTTCATGCTCACCCAGTTCAGCTGGTGGAGGCCCAGGTGTCCTGTGCCAGCGCGGTGGACCCGCATCTGCTGGCCGAGGTCGGCGAGCACCTCCCAGGACTGCTCGGGGGTGAGGCCGCGGGCGGCGTGCCAGGCGCGCACCGTCGAGGTCGAGACCAGCGGCGCGAGGATCGCGACCAGGCCCTCCCCGGGGGCGAGACGCCGCTGGAGCGCGTCGTGGCGGTCCTTCTCGGCGGCGAGGTCGACCTCGGGCACCTCGAGTCCGGCGGCGGCGCGCAGACGGTTCGCGGTCGCGGTCACCTCGGCGAGCACCTCCTCGTCGGCCGCGGCGGCGTCGAGCAGGGGGAGCAGGTCCGTCGCGTCCGCGCCGGTGATCCCGAGATTCTCGAGCAGGGCTGTGCGGGAGGGGGCGGTGAGCATGACGCGCACGTCCGCGGCGGCGAGTTCGTCATCGGCGCGGATCTCGGCCGGCGGGGATGGCTTCATGTGATGACGGTAACGGGTGGGTCGCCTCCTCCCGCTACGATCGGTGCGTCCCGACCACGAGCGCGCCGGTGCACCGGCGAGGAGGCCACGATGACCAGCCCGCAGCAGGATCCCGCCACGCCCGAGACGCAGGACGCACCGGCCGCCGCGGCGCAGGATGCCCCGGCCGCGCCGCCCGCGAGCTCGGAGGAGGCCGAGGCGATCCGCACCGCCTACGGCTTCGAGGGTGCGCGCATCCACCTCGGCGCGATGCTCGACGGGAACGAGCCGGACCCGAGCGTGCCGGTGAACCTCGCCGTCTCGATGCTGAACCGCCACGGCCTGATCGCGGGCGCGACCGGCACCGGCAAGACCCGCACCCTCCAGGTCATCGCCGAGCAGGCCGCCCACGCCGGCGCCGCCGTGTTCGTCGCCGACATGAAGGGCGACCTCTCCGGCATCGCCGTGCCCGGCACCGCCTCCGACAAGCTCACCGCGCGCGCCGCGGCCCGCGGCCAGGAGTGGGTCTCCCGCGCGGCGCCCACGGAGTTCTTCACCCTCGGCGGGCAGGGCGAGGGCGTCCCGATCCGCACCACCGTCAGCGACTTCGGGCCGGTGCTGATGGCGAAGGTGCTCGAGCTGAACCCCACCCAGGAGTCCTCGCTCGGGCTGATCTTCCACTACGCGGACACCCAGGGCCTCGCGCCGCTGGACCTCAAGGACCTGCGCGCCCTGATCCAGTTCCTCACCTCCGACGAGGGCAAGGACGAGCTCAAGGGCATCGGCGGCATCTCGAGCGCGACCGCGGGCGTGATCCTGCGCGACCTCACCGCCTTCGAGGCCTCCGGCGCGGACGTCTTCTTCGGCGAGCCCGCCTTCGACACCCAGCAGCTGCTGCGCACGAAGGACGGCGCGGGCATGATCTCCTGCCTCGAGTCGCCCGGGGTCGCCTCCCGGCCGGCGCTGTTCTCCACTTTCATGATGTGGATGCTGGCCGAGCTGTACCAGGAGCGCCCGAGGTGGGTGATGCCGAGGTGCCGAAGCTGGTGTTCTTCTTCGACGAGGCGCACCTGCTGTTCAAGGACGCCTCCAAGGCGTTCCTGGACCAGGTGGTCCAGACCGTGCGCCTGATCCGCTCCAAGGGCGTGGGCATCTTCTTCATCACCCAGACCCCGAAGGACATCCCCGGCGACGTCCTCGCGCGCTCGGCAACCGGGTCCAGCACGCGCCGCGCGCGCCTTCACCCCGGACGACGCGAAGGCGCTCAAGGCCACCGCGAAGACCTTCCCCACCTCCGAGCACGACCTCGAGGAGGTCATCCCCGCGCTCGGTACCGGTGAGGCGATCGTGACCGTGATGAGCGAGAACGGCGCCCCGACGCCGGTCGCGATCACCGCGGTGCGCGCCCCGGAGAGTTCGATGGAGCCCGCCGGCGAGCAGGTCATCAAGGAGTCCGCCGCGGCCTCTCCGCTGATGGACGAGTACGGCGAGGCGGTGGACAACGAGTCCGCCTACGAGATCCTGCAGCGGCGCGCCGCGGCCGACGCTGAGGCCGAGGACGCCGCGGCCGCGGAGAAGGAGGCCGCGGGGAAGGGCGCCGGGCCGGCCGCGAAGAAGCCCGCCAAGAAGGACGAGGGGCTCATGGGCAACCCCGCCGTGAAGTCCTTCCTCCGCTCGGCCGGCACAGTGCTCGGCCGCGAGATCAGCCGCTCCCTGTTCGGGACCCGCAAGCGTCGCTGAGGCCGAGAACGAGAACGGCGCCCCCGCCGCGAGGTGGGGGCGCCGTTCTCACCGGGCGAGGTCAGATCACTTCTTGCCCTGGTTGGCGACGGCCTCGGCGGCGGCCTTCGCGGCGACCGGGTCGAGGTAGCGGCCGCCCTTCTGAACGGGCTGGAAGTCATCGTCGAGCTCGTAGACCAGCGGCTGGCCGGTGGGGATGTTCAGGCCGGAGATCTCCTCGTCGGAGATGCCGTCGAGGTACTTCACCAGCGCGCGCAGCGAGTTGCCGTGGGCGGCGATCAGCACCGTCTTCCCCTCGGCGAGGTCGGGCTTGATGCCCTCCTCCCAGTAGGGGAGGAAGCGCTCGACGACGTCCTTGAGGCACTCGGACTTCGGCGGCTGATCGCCGAGGTCGGCGTACTGCGGGTCCTGGTCCTGGGAGAACTCGGTGCCGAACTCGATCTCGGGCGGCGGCGTGTCGTAGGAGCGGCGCCAGGCCATGAACTTCTCCTCGCCGTACTTCTCGCGGATCTCGGACTTGTTCATGCCCTGCGGCGCACCGTAGTGACGCTCGTTCAGGCGCCAGTCGCGCTTGACGGGGATCCAGTGGCGGTCGGCCGCATCCAGGGAGAGGTTCGCGGTCATGATGGCGCGACGGCGCAGCGAGGTGTGCACGACATCGGGGAGGATGCCGGCCTCCTTCATCAGCTCGCCGCCGGCGACGGCCTCCTGGCGGCCCTTGTCGGTCAGGGCCACGTCGACCCAGCCGGTGAACAGGTTCTTCGCGTTCCAGTCGCTCTCGCCGTGGCGGAGCAAGCACGAGTGTGTAGGTCATGGGCCCAGCCTACGCGGGCCGAGGCCAGCCGTGCATTCGGTGGCCACGGGCGGCCGTCGGACCGGTGCCCGTGCCTCGGGCCACCGGGGCCCATGACCTGCCTCCTGGATATGGTCGGGCCATGACCGCTGTGACCTCCCGTGATCTCACCTCCGTGCCTGTCGTGCCGCTGGACCTGGACGGCGCCGTCGTCGAATCGGCGCCCGGCATCCTCGCCGCCCTCGAGCGCGCCTTCGACGCCTGCGGCGAGGAGCATCCCGGTGCGGAGCGCCTGCAGTCCTTCATCGGGCCGCCGCTGGTGGACTCCTTCCGCTCCGAGCTGGGGATGGACGCCGAGCGGGCCGAGGCGCCGCGCCTGGCCTACACCGACCACTACCTCGCCGAGGGCTACAAGCTCAGCGTCCCGTACGCAGGGATGGCGGACCTCATCGCCGGGGCGCGCGCCGACGGCCGCACCGTCGCGATCGCGACCAACAAGCCCGAGACCACCGCGCGCAGGGTGCTGGAGCACCAGGGCCTCGCCGCGGACCTCGACCTGATCGGCGGCACCGATCTCGCCGCGGGCCGCACCCACAAGGCGCAGGTGATCGCCAGCGTCCTCCAGCGGCTCGGCGTCTCCGCGGCCGACGGGGCCGTGATGGTGGGGGACCGGCCGCACGACGCGGAGGGCGCCGCCGTGCACGGCCTCGAGGCGCTCGCTCGTGGGTTGGGGGTACGGCGGGGACGCCGAGCGCGCCGCCGACCTGCCCTACGCCGCGACCGTCCCCGAGCTCCACCGGATGCTCGCGCGGCTGACCCGTGGCCCGGCCGTGCCGGGCGGGCTCCCGGGGCGGCAGGGCGATCGGCCGGGCCGGCCCGGGCTGGGGGCCGACCGGCCGCGGGCTCGGGCCGCGAGGTGTGGGCCGAGGGTCTACGTGCTCAGGCCTCGAGCAGTATCGTCACCGGCCCGTCGTTCGTCAGCCCCACCCGCATGTGGGCGCCGAAGCGGCCCGTCGCGACCGTGATCCCGCGCTCGCGCGGCCGCGTCGACCACCTGCTCCACGAGCGGCTCGGCGACCGGGGCCGGGGCGGCGCCGTTCCAGGATGGCCGGCGCCCCTTGCGCACGTCGGCGTAGAGGGTGAACTGGGAGATCACGAGCACCTGCGCGCCCGTGTCCTGGACCGAGCGCTCGCCGTCCAGGATCCGCGGCTCGGCGATCTTCCGCGCGATCGCGGCGACCTGCTCGGGGCCGTCCTCATGGGTGACGCCGACGAGCGCGACGAGGCCCTCGCCGGTGATCTCGCCGACCACCTCGCCCTCGACCTCGACCCGGGCACCGTCGACTCTCTGGAGCACTGCACGCATGCCCTCGATCGTGGCACAGGTGCGGACTCCGCCGGCGCGGGGGTCAGCGGGGAGGGCTTGAGGAGATCCTCCGCTCCTGGGTGGGGGAGTCGTCCTCGGGATGCTGGTCGACCGCCTCGGACGGGCGGTCCGTCGGGGGAGCGGACGGCTGTGACGGAGCCTGCGGGGGAGCGGACTGCTGCGGCGCCGCCTGCGGGGGAACGGGCGCGTCGGCGCCGTCTGCTGGACCGGTGCGGCGAACTGCTGCGGCGGGGCGACGTACTGCGGCGCGGTCGACTGCGGCGGGGGTGCCGAATGCTGAGCCGGTGCCGACTGGTGCGGGTCCGACTGCGGCGGCGCTGAGTGGTGCGGTGGTGCCGACTGCTGAGCCGGTGCCGACTGGTGCGCCGGCACCGAGTGCTGCGGTGCCGACGGGTGCTGGGCCGACTGGTGGGGCGCCGACTGCGAGGGTGCCGAGCGCGCGGCGGAGCGGACTGGTGCACCGCCGAGGAGCCCGACGGGGGAGCGATCCCGGGACCGCTCTGCACGTGCACACCCTGGGCAGGGACCTGCCGCACGCCCGTCGGCCCCTGCGTCGGAAGGGACTGCGCGGCGTCTTGCGCCCCCGCGGCCGGACCAGGTCGCTGGGCGACCGGTTGGCCGGGGGCGGGCGTCGCGGGGCGCGCCGCGGCGGCCCGCCCGATGCGCCGCTCCGCGTGCCGTGCCGCGGCGACCCACTCCTCGGCCACGCGCACGATCGCCTCGGTCGCGGCCTCCCAGGCCGCCTCCTGCTGACGGTGCGGCCCGGTCGCGAGCGAGAGCACGACCCCTGCGGAGCGCGCGCGAGCTCCACCGGATCTACCCGCTCCTGGAAGGTCTCGTGCCAGGTACGGATCGCGTCCTCGACCCGCTGCTGCATGCCACGGTCGATGCGCCCGGCGTTGCCGTAGTCGGCCAGGACGCTCAGATGGGCGAGCAGACAGGCGAGGTCGTCGGCGCGGCGACCCGGACCGACGGTGTCGATGTCGAGCAGGCCCACGACCCTGCCGTCCTGGACGAACACCTGCGCCTCGTAGAAGTCGCCGTGGACGACGTCGTGCGGGCGCATGTCGATCCGCTCGCTCGATCGCGGCCAGGCCCTCGCGGATCTCCCGCACCAGCGCGTCCAGACGCGGCCCGAGCGCGGGCACGGCGGAGGCGACGATCCCCGCGTAGAACTCGACCGAGTCGGTCCACGGCGGCCGCAGCGACAGGCCGTACATGGAGGCGGGCAGGCGGTCCAGCGGCGCGACCAGGTCCTCGGCGCGGCAGGAGTCCACGCCCTCGTCGATCACCGCGCGGGCGAGCGGCCGGCCCGGCGGCTCTGCGAGCACGACGAGGCCCTGATGGTGCGCGATGACCTCGGGCACCGGCACCCCGGCGGAGAGCAGGCGCTGATGGCGCTCCACGATCTCGCCGCTGCGGTGCGGTCGCATGACCTTGAGGTACACGGCCGCGGCGCCCTGGGAGGCGCGCGCAGACGGCGCGCCGGCCGGGACGGTAGGAGACGACGTCGATCGCGATCGGCTCGGACGGGTCCGGACCGAGGGAGACGCCCAGGTCGTGCAGGGTGCGGCCGACGATGTCGGGATAGCAGACCTGCGGGAGCATCGGCGACCAGGGATCGTGGGGGTAGCGCCACACGCGCACGTTGATGTCCCCGTCGGTCATCACCAGGGTCTGCTCGGCGACGTAGAGGTTCTTCTCGCGCTCCCCGATGTGGGCGCTCGCCCCGAACAGCTCTTCCCGGGCCGGGGCCTGGGGGCCGTCCAGCTCGGGCCAGGAGACCTGGGTGCGGTACAGGGCCTTGGTGCGCGGCCGGGGCGGTGGTCGACGTGGTCGAGTCGCCAGCTGTGCGAAGACCCCGCCCGAGTTGCCGACGGCCGAGCGGAGCGACCCACCGGCTCCGGGCCCGGTGAGCGACTCGGAGCCGTCCTGCGTGTGTGACATGGGCGATTCACTCTGTTCTGTGGTCATCGGGCGGTCGCGCCTACGATGCTTGCATGGCTGATCGTACCGATAACCTCACCAGCGGGAATCTCCTGGGCATCCCGGAGACCCGCCTCCCCGACGACTTCGTCGACGTCCAGGTCGCCGAGGAGCTCGTCGAGGGCGAGCCGCGCGAGGTCGTCGCCCGGCATCTGGACTCCCCTCTGGCCTGGGCCACCCTCGCCGAGGACGCGCTGAGCGACGGTGACGAGATCACCGCCTACGCCTGCGCCCGCACCGGCTACCACCGGGGCCTCGACGCGTTGCGCCGCAACGGCTGGCGCGGCCAGGGCCCGATCCCCGCCTCCCACGCGCCGAACCGCGGCGTGCGCGTGCGCTGGCGGCGCTGGGCGAGGTCTCCCGCCGTCTCGGCGACCAGCCCGAGGCCGACCGCATCACCGACTTCCTGCGCGAGGCGGACCCGAGCCTGCTCGACTGAGCCGCACGGGCGGCGCCGCCCGGCCGCACGGGCGGTCCGCCCCGTCGGCCGACCATCCCGCGGCGCATCGAGCCGGCGGGAGCGGTGCGCGTCGTCACCCGACGAGCGGGCACCCGGGCGGTGCTTGGTAGGATCCTCGCGGTCGTCCGACCGCACCCCGCACCCTCGTCCCAGGAGTCGCCATGCCCGCCGTCGTGATCGTCGGAGCCCAGTGGGGCGACGAGGGGAAGGGCAAGGCCACCGACCTGCTCGGAGAGCGCGTCGACTACGTCGTCAAGCCCAACGGGGGCAACAACGCCGGCCACACCGTGGTCGTCGACGGCGAGAAGTTCGAGCTCAAGCTCCTCCCCGCCGGAATCCTCTCGCCGCAGGTCACCCCCGTGATCGGCAACGGCGTCGTGGTGAACCTCGAGGCGCTGTTCGAGGAGATCGACATACTCGAGGCGCGCGGCGTGGACACCACCCGTCTGCGCATCAGCGCCAACGCCCACATCGTCGCGCCCTATCACCAGACCCTCGACAAGGTCACCGAGCGCTTCCTCGGCAAGCGCGCGATCGGCACCACCGGGCGCGGCATCGGCCCCGCCTACATCGACAAGGTGGGCCGCCTCGGCATCCGCGTGCAGGACCTCTACGACGCCTCGATCCTGCGCCAGAAGGTCGAGGGCGCGCCGCGCCAGAAGAACGAGCCGCTGGTCAAGCTCTACAACCGTCGCGCCGTCGAGGTCGACGAGATCGTCGAGGGCCTGCTCTCCTACGCGGAGCGCCTGCGCCCCATGGTCGTGGACACCACCCTCTTTGCTGGGCGATGCGCTTGACCGCGGCGAGGTCGTGCTGATGGAGGGCGGCCAGGCCACCTTCCTCGACGTCGACCACGGCACCTACCCCTTCGTCACCAGCTCCAACCCCACCGCGGGCGGCGCCGTGACGGGCACCGGCGTCGGCCCCACCCGCATCGACAGGGTGATCGGGATCGTCAAGGCGTACACCACCCGCGTGGGCGCCGGACCGTTCCCCACCGAGCTCGAGGACAAGTGGGGCGAGTACCTCCAGAAGACCGGCGGCGAGGTGGGCGTGAACACCGGCCGTCCCCGCCGCCGCGGCTGGTACGACGCGCTGATGATCCGCCACGCGGTGCGCATCAACGGCTTCACCGACATCGTGCTCACCAAGCTCGACGTCCTCACCGGCATCGACGAGGTCCCGATCTGCACCGGCTACGACGTGGACGGCGTGATCCACCGCGAGATGCCGATGACCCAGACCGAGTTCCACCACGCCGTGCCGGTCTACGAGACTCTGCCCGGCTGGACCGAGGACCTCTCCGAGGCGCGCACCTTCGAGGAGTCGTGCCCGGGAACGCGCAGGCCTACGTGCGCCGCCTCGAGGAGCTCGCCGGTCGCCGTATCAGCGCCATCGGCGTGGGCCCGGACCGCGCCGACACCATCGCCGTCCACGACCTCCTGCCGGAGACGACGGCCTGACGTGGTGACCCGCCGTACCGACCCCGAGGCCGGCCGCGCCGCGCTCGCGGCCTGGGCGACGGATCCCGCGGCCGCGCGCCGCCCGGTGCTCGCCCCCGCCGTGCGGCACACCCTGGAGCTCTTCGCCGAGGAGCATCCCGGCGGTGCCGTGGAGCCGCGGGTCCCGCCCTACGCCGCGGTCCAGGCCATCGCCGGCACCCGCCACACCCGCGGCACCCCGCCCGCCGTGGTCGAGACCGACGCCGCGACCTGGCTCGCTCTCGTCACCGGAGACCTGACCTGGGCCGACGCCGTCGCGGACGGCCGGGTCACCGCCTCGGGCGAGCGCAGCGACCTCTCCGAGCCGCTGCCCCTGCCCGGCCCGCGACGCACGGTCCGCACCGCCCGCGGCACCGGCGCGCGGCCCGCCGGCGGCGAGGCGCCGAACGACGACGGGTCGGCCCCGGACCGCGGCGAGCAGACCGCCGAGGAGACGCGATGAGCCCCGCCGTCGAGATCGCCGTGGAGGACCTCGCCGGCCTCGAGGTCGCCGCGCGCGCCGGCGCCGACCGGATCGAGCTGTGCCAGGACCTCGACCTCGGCGGCACCACCCCCGCGCCCGAGCTCGTCGAGCAGGTCGTGCGCCGCGCCCGCGAGCTCGTCGCCGCCCGGGACGCGAAGCCCCACCTCGACGTGCACGCGCTGATCCGCCCCCGGGCGAGCGGCGCGGACTTCCTCGGCAGGCCGGCCGAGTTCGCGGCCGACGCCGACGCGACCTGGCAGATGGCGGACCAGGCGGCCGCCGTCGTCGACGCCGGCGCCGCGGGCGTCGTGCTCGGGGTGCTCACCGAGGCCGGCGAGCTCGACCTCCCCGCCCTCGAAGCCGTGCGCGACAGCGCCCTCCTCGCCGCCCAGCGCGCCGGCCGCGGACTGACCCTCACCCTGCACCGCGCCGTCGACGCGATGCCCTCGCGCGAGGCCCGCGTCGCCGCCGTCCAGGCCGCGATCGGCCTCGGGATCCACCGAGTTCTCAGCTCGGGAGGGCAGGCTCGGGCCCTCGACGGCGCCGACGACCTCTCCGCGATGGTCGACGCCGCCGAGGACCTCGTCGAGATCTGCGCCGGGGGAGGGGTCCGCCCCGCCGACGTCGTGGACCTCGTCCGACGCTCCGGCGTCGGCTCCGTGCACCTCTCCGCCCGTCGGCGGCCCGGTGCGCCCGTCGAGCCCGACGCCCCCGAGACCCTGACCGACCCGGCGATCGTCGCCGCGGCGGTCGATGCCGCAGGAGAGCTGTGAACACCGTGAACACCACCGAGAACCCCCAGGCCCGTCCCGACGACGAGAACCGCGAGCACCTGACGGGTCGCACGGACGCCGCGGAGGATGCCGTCGACTCGGCCCCCACCGCCGACCCGACCGACGCCGACGGCGCCGGGGAGCCAGAGGAGGCCGGGAGTCCGCGCACCGCGCTCTACGTCCGCCGCCGGCGCGCCCCCGCCCTCGGGTTCTGGGTCCTGCTGTCCTTCCTGGTGCCCGGGATCCTGGCCCTGCTGAGTGTGCCGCTGTTCGGGTTCGGCGACCTCCGCGGCGTCGTGAACTTCGTCTCGCTGGCCATGGTCGTGATCGGGCTCCCGCTCGCCGCGATCGCCTCGTTCGTCGACGCCCGCCGCCACCGCCGCGAGGACCGCCGCCGCGGCTGAGCGCCCGCATCCCCTGGCCGAGTGCATGCACCCCGCGGTCGAGCGCACGCCTCCCGCACCGGGGACCGCGTCGGCGGGCGGGTGCCGCACCCCTGCCTGCCGCGCCCTGCCCGCGGGACGGACCGCACGGCGGCGTCAGGTCCTCGCTGTGGCATCATGGACCGGTGGCACGCGGCGACGGAAAACTCTCCCATGACCTGCTCCCCGGGGAGAAGGGCCCGCAGGACGCCTGCGGGGTCTTCGGCGTCTTCGCCCCCGGCGAGGACGTCTCGAAGCTGACCTACTACGGGCTGTACGCGCTGCAGCACCGCGGCCAGGAGTCCGCGGGCATCGCGACCTCCGACGGCTCGCAGATCCTGGTCTACAAGGACATGGGACTGGTCTCCCAGGTCTTCGACGAGGCCTCGCTCGGCACCCTCCAGGGGCACATCGCGATCGGGCACACCCGCTACGCGACCACCGGCGGGTCCGTCTGGTCCAACGCCCAGCCCACCCTCGGCCCCCGGCACGAGGGCACCGTGGCGCTCGCCCACAACGGCAACCTCGTCAACACCGAGGAGCCGCTCGAGCTGATCCACGAGCGGCAGGGCACGCCCCGCACCGGCGAGCTCGCCCGCGGCAACACCACCGACACCGCCCTGGTCACCGCGCTGCTGAACTCCGAGGGCACCCTCGCCGACTCGCTGCGCGAGGTCATGCCGCACCTGCGCGGCGCCTACTGCTTCACCCTCATGGACGAGACCGCGCTGTACGCGGCGCGGGACCCGCAGGGCATCCGCCCGCTGGTGCTGGGCCGGCTCGAGCGCGGCTGGGTCATCGCCTCGGAGACCGCGGCGCTGGACATCTGCGGCGCGAGCTTCGTGCGCGAGGTCGCCCCCGGCGAGATGGTCGTCGTCGACGAGCAGGGCCTGCACAGCGAGCAGGTCGTCCCCGCGGAGCCCAAGGGTCGCGTGTTCGAGTACGTGTACCTCGCCCGTCCCGACACCCGCATCGCCGGACGCGGCGTGAACGAGTCCCGCGCCGAGATGGGCCGCCAGCTCGCCCGCGAGCACCCCGTCGAGGCCGACCTGGTCATCCCCACCCCCGAGTCCGGGACCCCTGCCGCGATCGGCTACGCCCAGGAGTCCGGTATCCCCTACGGGCAGGGCATGGTCAAGAACGCCTACGTGGGCCGCACCTTCATCCAGCCCTCCCAGACCATCCGCCAGCTCGGCATCCGCCTGAAGCTCAACCCCGCTGCGCGAGGTGATCCAGGGCAAGCGCCTCGTGGTCATCGACGACTCCATCGTGCGCGGGAACACGCGCCGCGCCGTGGTGCGGATGTCGCGCGAGGCCGGCGCCGCCGAGGTCCATGTGCGGATCTCCTCGCCGCCGGTGCGCTGGCCCTGCTTCTACGGCATCGACTTCGCCTCCCGGGCCGAGCTCATCGCCAACGGCCTGGGCATCGAGGAGATCGCCCGCTCGCTCGGCGCGGACTCGCTCGGCTACATCTCCGAGGAAGGGATGATCGCCGCCAGCGGCCAGCCCGAGGAGCGGCTGTGCACCGCCTGCTTCTCCGGGAAGTACCCGGTCGCCCTGCCGGAGCCCGTCGCCCGGGCACAGGGCATCCTCCAGGCTCGCCCCGGCGAGCCGGCCGCCGTCGGGAAGGACGCATGAACACCACCCCCGCCCCGCCTCGGGCGACGCGATCACCTACGCCTCCGCCGGTGTCGACACCGCTGCGGGCGACCGTGCCGTCGAGCTGATGAAGGAGGCCGTCGCGGCGACGCACGGCCCCGACGTCCTCGGCGGGATCGGCGCCTTCGCCGGGCTCCTCGACGTCTCCGCGCTGAAGGAGTACCGCCGCCCGCTGCTCGCCTCCTCGACCGACGGCGTCGGCACGAAGATCGCGATCGCGCGCGCCCTCGACGTGCACGACACGATCGGCCAGGACCTGGTCGGCATGGTCGTCGACGACATCGTCGTGGTCGGCGCCGCACCGCTGGCGATGACCGACTACATCGCCTGCGGCGCCGTGGTGCCCGAGCGGATCGCCGACATCGTGCGCGGGATCGCCGAGGGATGCCGCCTCGCGGGTCGCGCCCTCGTCGGCGGGGAGACCGCCGAGCACCCGGGGCTGATGTCCGCCGAGGACTACGACGTCGCGGGCGCCGCGGTCGGCGTGGTCGAGGCCGACGACCTGCTGGGCCCCGACCGGGTGCGCCAGGGCGACGTCGTGATCGGCATGGACGCCTCCGGCCTGCACTCCAACGGGTACTCCCTGGTCCGCGCCGTGGTCTCCGCCGCCGGGCTCACCCTCGAGCAGCCGCGTCGAGGACTTCGGCCGCACGCTGGGGGAGGAGCTCCTGGAGCCCACCCGCATCTACGCCGCGGACCTGCTGGCCGTGCGCGCGACGCCCGCACCGTCGGCGCGGTCCACGCCCTCAGCCATGTCACCGGCGGCGGGCTCGCCGCGAACCTCGCCCGGGTCATGCCGCACGGCCTCGCGGCCCGCGTGGACCGCGCCCTCTGGGAGCCGGCCCCCGTGTTCTCCCGCGTCGCCGGGTGGGGCTCCGTCCCGCGGCTCGACCTCGAGGGCACGCTGAACATGGGCATCGGCATGGTCGCTCTGGTCGCGCAGGAGCAGGCCGACGAGGTCCTGGCCGTGCTCGCCGAGCGCGGCCTCGGTGCCCGCGCGATCGGCGAGGTCGTGGCCGAGGAGTCCCTGCCCGAGCCCGGCCATGCGCTCGAGCACGTCGTCGCCGGCGCCAAGGGCGTCGAGGGCGGCGCGGTCATGCTCGCCGGCCAGCACCCCGGCTGGGCCTGAGCGGCCACCCCGCACACAGCAGGAGGGCCGACCCATCGGTCGGCCCTCCTGCTGTGCCACGGTGCTCCGCGGAGCCTGCCGCGCGCCGCTCAGCGGCGATGTGCGGACGGGGCGTCCTCGTCGGCCCAGTCCTCGGCGTCCTCGCCCCAGTCGTCGCCGTCGGCGGAGGAGGTCTCGCTCCGCTGAGACTGCGGCTCCCGCTGCGGCGCCGAGAGATCCGTCGGCGGGCTGTAGTACTTGAGGTCCCGTGCCACCTTGGTGTGCTTGGCTTTCTGTCGGCCGCGACCCATGGATCTGACCCCCTGTGCGTCGGGTGCCGGGTGTTCTCGACGACCCGGAGGATGGCATTAGTTTCGGAGGCCCAGAGTACATGGTCGCTCCGGCCGACGGCGAACCGCGACCCTCCGGACGTGCCCGACGTCCCTTCCGCGGCGCCCGGTGTGACGGGCGGAGCACCGCCCGGCGAAGGAATTGGGCGTTTCGCGGCCCGCCTTCTACCGGCCCATACACCGTACCGGGTAGTCTTATCTCGGTACTCGAGTGCAGTGGGGACCCCCGTCCCGTCTCGAGCCGTCTCCCCCAGCGAAAGGTCTCCTCCTCGATGAACGCTTCCACGGATCAGCACCCCGGTGGAGTGCCCGACGGGGACGACGCCGCTGAGCTGATGACGCCCGCGGAGGTCGCGAGCATGTTCCATGTCGACCCCAAGACCGTCACGCGCTGGGCCCAGGCGGGCAAGCTCACCTACATGCGCACCCTCGGCGGTCACCGCCGCTACCGCCGCGGCGAGGTCGTCGAGCCGCTGCGGGAGAGCTCCAAGGACGTGTGAGCACCGACCCGGTGCTCGGAGCGGGCTACACGCTCCACCGGATCGACCTCGGCAGCGACGACGAGGGACCGCTGCAGGCGAGCCTCATCCACCGCGAGCCCGTCCCGGGTGACGCTCCCCGCACCGGACGGACCCCGCCCGTGCCGCTCATGCACGGCTGGTCGGACTACGTCTTCGACCGTGACCTGATGGATCACCTCGGCACCCGCGGCCACGACGTCTGGGGCCTGGACCTGCGCAAGTACGGCCGCAGCATCCTGCCCGGTCAGACGCCCACCGAGATCGACCACCTCAGCCGATACGACGAGGAGATCGGAGCGTCGCTGCGCCGCATCGGCCGCAAAGATGCCCCCGGTGATCCTCGCCCACTCCGCGGGAGGACTCGTCGCGACGCTCTACGCGCCGCGCCATCCCGGCGCGGTCCGGGGCCTGGTCCTGAACTCGCCGTGGCTCGAGATGCACCTCGGACCGGGCGCGCGGAAGTCGCTCGAGCGCCCGGTGCACCTGATGGCCCGCCGGCTGAGGAGCAGGCCCATCCTCCCCGTCGGCGACGACGCTTACGCCCGTGCCACCCATCGTGACCTGGGCGGGGACTACGACTACGACCTCGAGCTGAAGCCGCCCGGGGGCCACCGCTTCCCCGCCAGCACCCTCCGGGCGATGCTCGACGGGCACCGGCGTCTGGCCGCGGCCGGCCCGCTCGCCGCACCGGCGCTGGTCATGCACTCGGACCGCACCGCGATCACGTCACGACGGGGCGAGCGCGCCCTCCGCGCCGACACCGTCCTGGACGTGCGCTCCCTCGCCGCCGCGGCGCGGCGGCTCGGCCCCCGGGTGCGGATCGTGCCCGTCGACGGGGCGCGGCACGACGTCTTCCTCTCCGATCCGCCGGTGCGGGCGACGGCGATCGAGATCCTCGACGACTGGCTGGCCACGGATCTGCTCTCAGCGCCTACGATGACCGGGACAGGCCGCACCGCGGGACCCGACGCCTCCGAGACCGGGACCTCGTGACCCCCGAGACCTCGTGACAAGGAGGAGCGCGATGACCGCGGACCCCCATGGCCTCAGAGCCCTCGCCGATGCCCAGCGCCGTGGGGCGGATCGGCTCACCCTCCTGCGCCTGCGCCTGGCGAACACGCTGGCCCAGGCCGGTCGCGCCGAGGAGCCCGAGGTCCGCGAGATCGGGGAGCAGGTCCATGAGCGCTGGACCCGCGAGGAGCATCCCGAGCTGGGACGCCTGGTCACGGGTCTGCGCGCGGCCGCGAAGCGGCTCGACCAGGAGGCGGTCCGGGCGGAGCGGCTCAGCGGCCGCCGCATGGGCGGCTACACCGGCGCCGGCTTCCTGGGGCGCGGCAGGGAGGCGAGCCGCCACGTGCACGAGGTCGCCGCGGTCGTCGCCGCCGAGCCCGCCTTCGTCGGCACCGAGCACGGGGCGAGCATCGGCGGCTTCCCGCTGCGCCGAGTGTCCAGGAGGGATTCCTCGCGCATCCCTCCTCCGCCCTCGGCATCGAGACCCCCGACTTCGACGAGGACGACGAGGGCTGAGCGGCGACGCGGCCCCGGCCCGCGCCCGACCGGTGCCGACGCGACGCCCGTGCCGCCGCCGCGGGACGCGTCAGCGCCGCGCGGGGGTCCGCGTGAGCACCGCGGGCATCGCGACCGCCCCTGCCAGCAGCGGCACCACCAGCATCGCGACCAGCAAAGCAGGAGCATCGCGGCGGCGGCATCGGCCGAGCCCACCCCGAGGCCGACCAGCGCCGCCCCGCTGACGGTCTCGGAGATCCCCGCACCGCCCGGCGTCAGCGGCACCAGCGCGAGCACCCTGCCCAGCGCGAAGACGGCGAGGACGAACAGCGCGGGCACCTCGGCGCCGACCGCCTCGATCGCGAGCCACAGAGCGGCGAGCTGGAGCGCCCGCGCCGCGAGCGTGGGCGCGCGAGGGCGGGGAGCCGGCGCCGCAAAGATCCCCACCAGCGCCTCCCGCTGGTGGAGGATCTCCGCCGACGCCCCGGCGGGGAGCATCCCGTCGGCCTGTGCGAGCGCCGCCGTGAGCACGCCGCGGCGCAGCGAGCACCGCGCTGAGGACGAGGGCGATCACGGCGCCGGTCGCGGCGACGGCGGCCGCCCACAGCCAGCCGGCGGCGAGCGCGCCGGCCGGGGTGAGGGCGGAGCCGAGCAGGTAGGAGCCGGCGCCCAGCAGCGGCACCAGCACCGAGGTGATCGCCATCTCGACCAGCGAGGCGGCGAGGATGCCGGTGAGCACCACGGGCAGGGCGATCCCGCTGCGACGCAGGACCCAGGCCAGCAGTCCCAGACCGAGCACGGACCCGCCCGGCAGGGCGAGCGCGGCACCCTGGGAGGCGACGTGGCCCTGCAACACGGGGGAGGGGCGGGAGCCGGGCACCGCGGCGCGGACCGTCATCGCCTCCAGCAGCGCAGCGCCCCCGCGCCGAGCACGAGCATCGCGGGCACCGACCACCACGGCGCCGCGGCGAGGCTCGCGACGATCTCGCCCCAGCTCGCGCCGGTGGCCCACGGCAGGCCCCAGACCAGCAGAGCGATCACCAGCAGGCCCGAGGCCGCCGCGGCGAGCAGGCGCCCGGCGCCGGGACGCTCCGGCGGGGCGGAGCCGAGGTCCTCGGTGAGCGGCGCGAGCCGCTCCGGGCTGTGGACCGCCCGCGAGGCCCGGTCCGTGCTCCGCGCCGGCTCTGCGCCCTCGGGGGCTCCGGTGCGGGGTGCTGGGGGCCGGGAGATGCCTCTGACATGCGGTGATTCTCGCACGCTGTGTCGCCCGAGTTCCCAGGCCCGGGATCTAACATGGTGTCATGTCCTTTCTGATCTCGCTCTTCGTCGTCCGCACATGATCTGCTGGGCCGTGGCGCTCGGCACCTGGGTCGCCTCCGCCCGCACCCGCGTCCCGAACAAGGGGATGGCCCACGCCACCGCGGGCGCGCTCGTGTTCGGCATCGTCCTGGCCGCCCTCGTCTCCATCGGCGGCGACCCGAACCACATGAAGCTCGGCATCAAGTCGCTCCTGGCGATCGTCGCCACCGTCCTCGCCTACATCGCGAACAGGAAGCAGACCGAGACCCCCTCGGCCGTCTGGTTCGGCATCCCCACCGCGATCATCGTCAACATCATCGTGGCGGTCTTTGTCTGATCCGATCCCCGCGGGGAGCCTCCCGCCAAGCGGCGGAGCCGCGGGCGGTGCGCGCGGCGACGAGGGAGCCCACTTCCCCTCCACCGCGACCTCCGTCCCCACGGGGCCCGGCAAGACACCCGCTGTCGGGCCCCGCGCCTATCCTGGAGGCCTCATGAGCTCACTCTTCGACGACCTCTCGCTGCCCGACGCCTTCCGCCGCCTGGACGGCGTGCAGGTGACGCCCTCGGCCCCGCCCTCCCGGGCCGCGGCCGACGACGACGCTCGCGCCGACGGACGCACCGACGGCGAGGAGCCGCACCGCGAGGAGGAGGCCCCGGACCTGCTCGACCGCGAGCCGCCGCCCGAGGACGAGGAGCCCCCGTACGAGGAGGAGCCGCCCTACGAGGACGAGCCGCCGCGGGAGGATCCCGCGCCCGTCGCCGCCCCGCCCGCCCCGGCGCCGTCCCGTCGTCGGGTCCCGGCGGACTCACCCGCCCTCGCCGAGCTCGTCGACGGCCTGAACCCCGCCCAGCGCGAGGCGGTCGAGCACCGGGGCGCCCGTCGCGCTGATCGTCGCCGGCGCCGGCTCCGGCAAGACCCGCGTGCTCACCCGCCGCATCGCCCACCTGCGCGCGCCGGCGAGGCGCCGCCCGGCGAGATCCTCGCGATCACCTTCACCAACAAGGCCGCCGCCGAGATGCGCGAGCGCGTCGAGGAGCTGATCGGCCCCGCCGCCCGCTCGATGTGGGTCTCCACCTTCCACAGCGCCTGCGTGCGCATCCTGCGCCGCGACGCCGCCGCGGCCGGGCTGAAGAGCTCCTTCACGATCTACGACAGCGCCGACTCGCTGCGCCTGATCACCACGATCGCCAAGGACCTCCAGCTCGACACCAAGAAGCACGCCCCCCGCGCGCTCGCCTCCCGCATCTCGACGCTGAAGAACGACCTCGTGGACCCGATCGACTTCGCCGATCAGGCCGAGAGCGCGAAGAACCCGTTCGAGAAGACGCTCGCGAAGATCTTCACGAACTACACCGAGCGCCTGCGCCAGGCCAACGCCGTCGACTTCGACGACCTGATCGGCCTGACCGTCGCGCCGCTGCGCGATAACCCCGCGATCCGCGAGGGCTACCGGCGCCGCTTCCGCCACCTGCTGGTGGACGAGTACCAGGACACCAACACCGCCCAGTACCAGCTGGTGCGGGAGCTGGTGGGGGAGGACCCGCGCGCCGATCTCACCGTGGTGGGTGACTCCGACCAGTCGATCTACGCCTTCCGCGGTGCGACGATCCGCAACATCATCGAGTTCGAGCAGGACTTCCCCTCCGCGCGCACCATCGTGCTGGAGCAGAACTACCGCTCGACCCAGAACATCCTCACCGCCGCGAACGCCGTGATCGAGGAGAACCAGGGCCGCCGCAAGAAGAACCTCTGGACCGACCAGGGCGAGGGAGAGCAGATCACCCTCTACGTCGCCGACGACGAGCAGTCCGAGGCCCGCTACATCGGCCGCCAGATCGACGCGCTCGTGGACGACGGCCGCCGCGCGGGGGACATCGCGATCTTCTACCGCGCCAACGCCCAGTCCCGGGCGCTGGAGGACCAGCTGATCCGCGTGGGGTCGCCGTACCGCGTGGTGGGCGGCACGCGCTTCTACGAGCGGCGCGAGATCAAGGACGCGATCGCCTACCTGCAGGTGCTCGCCAATCCCGCCGACGAGATCAACCTGCGCCGCATCCTCAACGTGCCCAAGCGCGGGATCGGCGACCGGGCCGAGGCCGCGATCGCGATGCTCGCCGAGCGGGACCGGATCGGCTTCGGGGAGGCGCCGCGCCGCGCGGAGGAGGCGCCGGGCATCGCGACCCGCTCGCTGAACGCCGTGCGCACCTTCGTGGCGATGCTCGAGGACCTCCAGGAGATGGCCGAGCGCGGCGACGGCCCCGCCGAGTCGCTCGAGGCGATCCTCACCCGCTCCGGCTACTACGCCGAGTCGCAGGGCAGCGACGACCCGCAGGACGAGTCCCGCCTGGAGAACCTTGCCGAGCTGATCAGCGTCGCCGCGGAGTTCGAGGCGCAGATGGAGGAGCTCGACGCGCTCGCCAGCGAGATGGAGGACGAGGAGGGCGACGCCGCCGCGGCCGGGGGCGCGGAGGGCGCCGCCGAGACCGAGGAGGACGCGGCCGGCGCCGTCGTCGCCGGAGCGGCCCCCGCCACCGACCCCGTCGGCGCCGACATCGCCCCGGATGCGGCGCTGACCGCGCCGGACGATCCCGAGGCGAGCCTCGTGGATCGCTTCCTGGAGAAGGTCTCCCTCGTCGCGGACGCGGATCAGCCGCCGGGGGAGGAGGACCAGTTCGTCACCCTCATGACCCTGCACACGGCCAAGGGCCTCGAGTTCCCGGTCGTGTTCCTCACCGGCATGGAGGACGGCACCTTCCCCCACAGCCGCACGCTCCAGGATCCCGACGAGCTCGAGGAGGAGCGGCGACTGGCCTATGTGGGCATCACCCGCGCCCGCGAGAAGCTCTACCTCACCCGCGCCCAGATGCGCTCGATGTGGGGCCAGTCCCAGTACATGCCCGCCAGCCGCTTCCTCGACGAGGTGCCGGAGGAGGTCCTGGACGTGGCGCGCGCCGGCTCCACCCTCGGCGGTGCCGGGTTCGGCGGCGGTGGCTTCTCCGGCGGCTCCGGCTCCAGCTTCGGCGGCGGTCGCGGCGGGGGCCGGGGGCCGTCCTTCAGCGGCGGGGTCGGCGGCGGCCGCGCCGACGTGAAGCGCCCCAGCTTCGGCTCCGGCCGCACCGCCACGCCCACCGACAAGCTCCCGCGGCTCGCCGTCGGCGACCGCGTCACCCACGACTCCTTCGGGATGGGCACGGTCGCGGAGGTCTCCGGGCAGGGTGACAAGACGCAGGTCGAGGTTCAGTTCCGCGATCCCCACGGCCGCAAGCGCCTGCTGCGCTGCGCTATGCCCCGCTGACCAAGCTCTGAGCAGGCCGGCGCGCGGGCCGCGCGCCGCAGGGGCGAGCCGCGGCGGTCAGGGGCCGGCGACCAGCTCGACCTCGATGCCGTGAGGATCCTCCGCGTACCAGGCGGTGTGGTCCTCGCCGCCCGCATGCGGGTAGTGCTCCGCGAACAGCTCCCGCCAGCCGTGCCCGGGCCCGTCCCGTCGGACCCGGTCCAGCAGCTCGCGGTCCCGCACCCGCAGCGCGAGATGGTTCATGCCCGGGGCGCGCCTCTCGGCGTTCTCGCCGCGCACGTCCTCGGACTGCTCGAGGACGAGATAGGAGCCGTCGGCGTGGCGCCAGATCCGCCCGAGCTCCCAGGCCTCGACGCGCTCGGCCCGCCAGCCCAGCGTGGTCATCAGCCAGTGCCAGGCCGGCTCCGAGACGGCGAGGTCCGCGGTCCAGAGCTCGAGGTGGTGCAGTCCGGAGGAGGGCGGCGGTGCGTTCATGGGGCCGACGGTATCCCGCGGCCCCGCGTGCTCCGAGCACCGCCGACTCTCCGAGGGACGGGCGCCGGGCGGCCGCACGGGCGTTCTCCGGCCACAGGCCGTGCGCGCCCCGGGGGAATGCTCAGGCCGTGACGCGGATCAGGGCGCGAGCGCCTCGCTCCATCTCCACGAAGGAGTGGTTCACGACGGTGTAGGTGCCGGGCTCGTCGAAGACCAGCTCCACGAAACCGCCCTGGGCCGCGGCGAGATCGAGCGCCTGCGCCCCGCCGCCCTCGTCGTCCTCGGGACGCAAGCAGATAGGCGCCCTCCTTGAAGACGGTGTCGAACACCCCGCCGACGACGTGGAAGGAGATCCCGCGCGACGGGCCCGCGGCGAGGACCCACAGCCGCACCCGCTCGCCCACCCGAGCCTCGAGCGGGGAGTGGACGTA
The DNA here is from genome assembly GCF_038396325.1 of Brachybacterium sp. GPGPB12. Lineage (NCBI taxonomy): Bacteria > Bacillati > Actinomycetota > Actinomycetes > Micrococcales > Dermabacteraceae > Brachybacterium > Brachybacterium sp. GPGPB12. Next base: position 3,360,967 of record NZ_CP149573.1, read on the forward strand.
CTGGGTGGCATGGCCGTTGAAGACCGTGAGGTCGGGGCGCTCGGCGGCGATCTTCACGGGGCTCACCGGCAGGGCGCCCTCGTGCGTCGTCGACTCGGAGCCGGGGGCGCCGGCGGGCACGAGATAGTGCTCCGACTGCACCAGCACGTACTCCCGCTCGACGGGCGCGAGCTCCGGCGGCGGGACCACGAGCGCGCCGACCATCCCGGCGGACAGGTGCACCGACATCGGCATGGTCGAGCAGTGGTAGAGCCAGATCCCGGAATGGTCGGTGGTGATCGCGTACTCCAGCCGCTCACCCGGCGGGATCGTGCGCATCGCCTCGTCGGGGGAGACGCGGCCCGCGTGCAGGTCGAGGGAGTGCCCCATCGACCCGTGGTTGACCAGGTCGACGGTCAGGCGCGCCCCGAGCTCGGAGCACAGCACCGGTCCGACGACGGCGCCGCCGTAGGTCATCGCGTCCATGGTCACGCCCGGTGCGATCTCGGCGGCGACCTCGACGACCTCCAGGGTGACCCGCTGCTGCGGACCCGTCGCGGCGGGGAGGCGGGCATCGCGCACGGCGAACGCCGGTCCGGGGGCGGCCATCATGTCGGCGGGCACGCGGGCGAGCTCGTCGGTCCCGGACCCCGCGGCCACGGCGCCCCCGTCGGCGGACGTGCCCGTCGCGGCACCGGTCGCGACGATGCTCAGCGTCATCCCCATCGCGCGATGGCCGACGATCGAGCACCATCCCTCCATGTCATGGGCGACCACGCCGCCGTCGAGGACCGTCGACTCGCCCGGTCGCAGGCGCCCCGAGGTCGCGCCGGTGGCGAGCACGAGGTCGTGCACGTCATGCGGATCGTCGTTGCTCAGCTCTATGACCAGGGTGTTCCCGGCAGGGACCTCGAGCCTGTCGGGCGTGAACCGCATCGCGGCCATGGACACCGCGATCGTGGTGGTCTCCCCGGTGGGCGTCACGGCGGCGGCGCTCGCGGCGGCGCCCGCGGTGCCGGCGGCGTCGGGGATCGAACCCTGGGAGCGGTCCAGGGAGCCGCCGAGCGCGGTCGCCCCGAGCACGGAGCCGAGGCCCAGGAGCGCGCCGGTCAGCGCGCGTCGGTCCATGGGCGCCGCGGCGGCGGGAGCGGGCCCGGTCCTGGACCCCGTCGACGGGCCGACGGAGGGCGACGGGCCGGCCGACGGCGACGGCGGCTCGCTGCGCGCGGGGGAGACCGGTGCGGGGGCCTCGGGGCGGCTCGGCGTCGGCGCCGGCACCGCGGCGCCGCGCAGGCGCGAGCTCGTCCGCACCGCGAGGACCAGCAACACCACGAAGCTCACCAGCACCGCGAAGCCGAGGAGGGAGAGCACCACCCGGGAGAGCGAGCCGACGTCCTGGGCGTCCGCGGTGCCGAGCGTGAGCGCGGAGAACAGCGCCCCGGAGCCGGCCGTGGCCCGCTCGGCGAGCACGAACAGGGCCACGACGAGGTTGTACGCCACCACGCGCGACACCGCGCCGCGGCTCATCACCGCCAGCGCCGCCGTCGTCGCGCGGGGACCGCCGCCCAGGGTCACCGGCAAGCAGATGGCTCATCGCCCCCAGCAAGACCTGCAAAGCAGGAAGCCGGCGACGAAGGGGACGGTGAGTCGCTGCACGTCGGCGGCGACGAGGGAGCTCGCCATCTGCGCATCGGCCGAGCGCCACCACATCACCAGCAGGCCCGCGGTGGTCAGCGCGAACCAGCCCGTCCCCGCGGCGATCGACAGGATCGGGAACGGGGCGAGCGGCACCCGGCGCTCCTGGCGCACGCCCCGCACCGCGACCCGCACGAGCGTCGCCGCGACCCAGGCGAAGGAACCGAGATAGGCGAGCAGCGCCGCACAGCCCAGCAGGGTGGAGCCGATCAGCGCCCCGGCGACCGCGCCGAGGACGGCCAGGAACATGCCCAGCGACCCGCCCGCGGCCCGGGTCGCCGCGGCGAGCTCGATGCGCGTGCGCGCGACGGTGGGCCACAGGGTCAGCAGCGTGCCGGTCACGGTCAGGCCCACGAACCCCAGCACGTTCACGATCTGGTGGGCGAGCATCAGCCGTCCCTGCCAGGGCTCGCCCGGGCCGAACGCCATCACCGCGCCGAGCACCGCACCGACGGGGAGCAGACAGGCCGCAGTGATGTAGGCCCTCACCGTGAACGCGAAGCGCGGCGCGAGCGCGGCCCGGATCTGCGCGCCGAGAGCGGCGGCGTACCAGAGCGCCGCCGCGGAGACCGCCAGCGCGCCGAGCACCACCAGCCACGGCCATCCCGGCAAGATCCCGGCGATCGTCACCACCACCCCGGCGGTGAGCGGCCGCGGCCTCGCCAGCTGACGTGGCCGGGACTCCTCGCCCAGGCGGGTCTTCAGCGACGCCTCGGCGAAGTGTCGCCCCCAGACCATGATCGAGGTGGTGATCAGGCCCAGCGTGACCATGTGGACCATCAGCCAGCGAGCCTGCGGCGCCCACTGGTGCACCAGGACCACCATGACCAGCGCGAGCATCCAGCCCATCACGGGGCGGGCGGCACGGCGGTGCCAGGCACCGCGCCCGGTGGCGGGGGAGCGCCTGGCGGGGCGAGGACCAGGGGCGGGGGACGACGGCTCGGAGGACGACGGCTCAGGAGCCGACGGCTCGGGAGGAGACGGCACAGGGGAGGACGGCACGGTGCAGGACCACCTCGGGCGTGATCCCGGTCGGGACGGCAGGCGACCGGTCGGGAACGGGCAGGGACCGTTCCAGGCTAGGACCGGCCGAGGACGCTCCGTCCGGCCATGGTCCCGACGTCAGGGCACCACGCTCGGCCGCTCGGGCCGCCGCGTCACGGTCGCGTCGTCACGCGTCCCGAGCGGGGCGGACCGATGCTCGTTCGGGAGCGGTGCGCGCAGCGCTCGACGCGCGCTCAGCGGTCGCGGGGATCCTCGGCCTGGTCGATCCGCTCCCTCGTCGCGCTTCCACTGCGCGTACAGACCCGCGCCGAAGCTCACCACCACGATCAGCCCGACTGCGATCAGCACGGTGGTGAAGGGGATCGGGATCCCGGCGGCGGCGAGCACCGCCCAGATCACCACCAGCGAGAGGCCGATCAGCAGGGCGTCGCGCAGGGCGCGCATGATGCGCGGGAAGATGTTCGCGCGCTCGACGTGCCGGCTCGCGACGGCGTAGTACGCGGCGGCCTCGCGACGACGCTCCTCGCCGGAGGGGCGGGAGCGCTGAGCGGTGCCCGTCCCGCCGTCCCGGTCCGAGGAGCGATGCCGGCCCTCCCCGTCCGAGGGACGGCGCCCGTCGGCGGCGGGACGCTCGCCGGGCGCGGGACGCTCGTCGGTCGCGGGACGACCGTCGGCCGAGGAGCGCTCGCGGGCCTGCTCGCTCCGCGGCTCCCGGCGCTCGTCGCGCTCGTCGGCTCCGGCCGACGTGCGCGGTTCGTCCTCCCGCCAGCCCTCGTCGACCGCGCGCCCGGCGGCGCGGAAGTAGCCGCCGGCGCGGTCGCCGGCCCGTCGGGCGGCGTCCTTCGCGGCAGGGGCCTGCTTGCGGGCGGTGTTCCGCGCCGCCTTCACATAGATGTTCCAGTCGGCCATGGCTCTCCTCGCCTCAGCGGTGCCAGTCGCCGCGGTCCCGCGGGTCCAGGTGCTCGATGCGCCGGTGGTCCCGGGGCCGCCGGTCGTCCTCGCGGAAGCGGATGTCCCCGCCGCCACGGGGCTCCCGCCGCGGACGCGGGTTCCGGGCACGGCGCTCGTAGTAGTACGACAGGGCGACGTTCAGTGCGAGGGTGATGCCCACGGACAGCACGAAGCCGCCCAGGGTCGAGCGCATGCCCAGCAGGCGCAAGACGATGAACAGCACCCCGATGGCGACGATGCTGAATCCGAGGTGGTCTCGCACGCGCTGGACGAGGTCGCGGGAACGGCGGCTCATCGTCCCATCGTAGACGCGGCGCCTGGACGCGAGCCGGACGGGATGAGAGTCGCGCCACAGTCCCCTTCTGTGTCGGGCCCGGGTCCGGCGGGGCCTGCGGACGCGTTACCCTGGCGGTGTTCCCAGGGGTGGCATCGAGGCCAGTGCGGCCTGCCGCCCACTGCCGACATCGAGAGGAAAAGCACCCCGTGGACCTGTATGAGTACCAGGCCCGCGATCTCTTCGAGAAGCACGGCGTGCCCGTGCTCGGAGGAGTCGTCGCGGAGGACCCCGCGACCGCCAAGGCCGGCGCAGAGAAGCTCGGCACCCCGGTCGTCGTCGTCAAGGCCCAGGTGAAGACCGGTGGTCGTGGCAAGGCCGGCGGCGTGAAGGTCGCCAAGTCCCCCGAGGAGGCGGAGCAGAAGGCCTCCGAGATCCTCGGCATGGACATCAAGGGCCACACCGTGCACCGCGTGATGATCGCGGCCGGTGCGGACATCGCCGAGGAGTACTACTTCTCGCTCCTGCTGGACCGCGCCAACCGCAACTACCTGGCCATGTGCTCGGTCGAGGGCGGCATGGAGATCGAGCGAGCTCGCCGTCGAGCGGCCCGAGGCCCTCGCCCGCGTGGCCGTCGACCCCAACGTCGGGATCGACGAGGCCAAGGCGAAGGAGATCGTCGAGGCAGCGAAGTTCGACGCCGAGACCGGCGCGAAGGTCGCCCCCGTCTCGCAGAAGCTGTGGGACGTCTACCGCGAGGAGGACGCGACCCTCGTCGAGGTCAACCCGCTGGTCAAGACCGGCGCCGGCGACATCGTCGCGCTGGACGGCAAGATCACCCTGGACGACAACGCCGCGTTCCGCCACGAGGCCCACGCCGAGCTCGTCGACGTCACCTCCGAGGACTCGCTGGAGACCAAGGCGAAGGCCCTGGACCTCAACTACGTCAAGCTCGACGGCGAGGTCGGCATCATCGGCAACGGCGCGGGGCTGGTCATGTCCACCCTCGACGTGGTCGCCTACGCCGGCGAGAAGCACGGCGTCAAGCCCGCGAACTTCCTGGACATCGGCGGCGGCGCGAGCGCCGAGGTCATGGCCAACGGCCTCGACGTCATCCTCGGCGACGAGCAGGTCTCGGCCGTGTTCGTCAACGTCTTCGGCGGCATCACCGCGTGCGACGCGGTCGCCAACGGCATCGTCGGCGCCCTGAAGAAGCTCGGCGACGCGGCGACCAAGCCGCTCGTCGTCCGCCTCGACGGCAACAACGTCGAGGAGGGCCGCAAGATCCTCGCGGACTTCGCCCACCCCCTCGTCACCCAGGCCGACACCATGGACGGCGGCGCCGCGAAGGTCGCCGAGGCCGCCGCCGCAGGAAAGTGAGCAAGACCCGACATGTCTATCTTCCTTGATGAGAACAGCAAGGTCATCGTCCAGGGCATGACGGGCTCGGAGGGCATGAAGCACTCCCAGCGCATGCTCGACTCCGGCACGAACATCGTCGGCGGCGTGAACCCGCGCAAGGCCGGCCAGTCCGTGTCCTTCGAGGGCGGCGCCGAGGTGCCCGTCTTCGGCACCGTGGCGGAGGCCATGGAGGCCACCGGCGCGAACGTCTCGGTGGTCTTCGTGCCGCCGAAGTTCGCCAAGTCCGCCGCGCTCGAAGCTATCGACGCCGAGATCCCGCTCCTGGTGATCATCACCGAGGGCATCCCGGTCAAGGACTCCGCCGAGTTCTTCAACTACTCGCAGGCCAAGGGCACGACCCGCATCATCGGGCCGAACTGCCCGGGCCTGATCAGCCCCGGCAAGTCCAACGCGGGCATCACCCCCTCGAACATCACCGGTGCGGGCAAGCTGGGCCTGGTCTCCAAGTCCGGCACCCTGACCTACCAGATGATGTACGAGCTGGCCGACATCGGCTTCACCACCGCCATCGGCATCGGCGGCGACCCGGTCATCGGCACCACCCACATCGATGCGCTGAAGGCCTTCGAGGCCGACCCCGACACCGCCGGCATCGTCATGATCGGCGAGATCGGCGGCGACGCCGAGGAGCGCGCGGCCGAGTACATCAAGGCCAACGTCACCAAGCCGGTCGTCGGCTACGTCGCGGGCTTCACCGCCCCGGAGGGCAAGACGATGGGCCACGCCGGCGCGATCGTGTCCGGCTCCGCCGGCACCGCGCAGGCGAAGAAGGAGGCCCTCGAGGCCGCCGGCGTCAAGGTGGGCAAGACCCCCACCGAGACCGCCGATCTCATGCGCGAGATCATCAAGGGCCTCTCCTGATCCCTCTCGCCCAGCGCTCCTGAGCGCGAGGCCTTCGTGCCCCGGACCCGCACGGTTCCGGGGCACGTCGCCGTCCAGGGGAGGAGCGGTGCCGTGGCCCGACGGGCAGGTCTCAAGCGCTGAGTCGTTCCGGACCGCAGGAGCAGGGTGCGGATCTCCTCCGGGAGGAGGAGGCGCCTCCGTGCGGCCGCAGGACAGGATCGGGGCATGACCGCTGCTCCCGCCCATCGCCCCGCCCCCTCCGATCGCGGGCCCGGTGCAGGCCGCGCTGTCCCTCCCTCTGATCCTGCGCCCGCCGTCGGACCCGGTGCGGACCCCGCCGCCCCTCCCGCTGATCCTGGGCCCACCGGCCGGACCGCCCGAGCGGACAGCCCCGCCGTCGTCGGCATCCTGCTGGCGCTGTTCGTCCTCGCGATCGCGGTGACGGCCTGGCGCCATCCCGACGGGGTGGTGGTCTCCCGGGACCCCGGCTACGCCCCGATGCCGGTCCTCCTCCTGCTCGTCCCGGCACTGGCCGCGATGGCGCTCACCGCGCTGTCGCCGCGGGGACGCGGCGCGGCGGAGCTGAGCGTGCGGCGAGGTTCCGCCCTGCGCGCCGAGTCGGCGGTGCCGCTGGGCCTGGTCCTCGCCTTCCCGCCGCTCGTGCCGCTGCTGCCCACCGGGGAGGACTACGTGCTGGCGAAGGCCGCGCTGTTCCTGCTGGTCCCGTCGGTCGTGCTCGCGCTGTCCGCCCGGCGCAGAGGCGCCTCGATCATGATCCGACGACCCGAGGTCGGCGCAGCGGTGATCGCACCGCCCGCCCTCGTGCTGGGCGTGCTCTCGACCGTCGGCCCCTTCTCCTCGGGCGGCCCCGCGAGCTGGCCGCCCCTCGAGGTCCTGCTGATCGCGGCGACGGCGACCGCGATCACCGCCGGTCTCGGCGAGGAGCTCATCTACCGCCGCTTCCTGCAGACCCGTCTCGAGGCGCGCTCGGCCCGTGGACCGGACTGCTGCTCGCCTCGCTGCTGTTCGGCCTCATGCACGTCCTCAGCCACGGGGGAGGGGCCTGGTGGGAGAGCGCCGCGCAGGTGATCGCGCCGCAGGGCACCACCGGGATCGCGCTGGGCCTGATGTGGCGGCGCTGGCGACGGCTGTGGGTGTGCGTCCTCGCGCACGTCCTGCTCAACGGCCTCGGGGTGCCGCTCCATCTCCTGGGGTCGCTGGGGTGAGGGCAGGGTGGGGAGCCGCGACCCGGGGATCCGTCGGTCCGATCCGATCCTGCCCTCGCTCGGCCCGGGGCGAACGGGGCGTCCGACGTCGGCGCGCCCGATAAGCTGGACGTCGCCAGTCGCGCTGACCGAGGAGGGGCCTGTGTCCGGAGATCTCATCGACACCACCGAGATGTACCTGAAGACGGTGTTCGAGCTCCACGAGGCCGGGATCGCCCCGATGCGCGCCCGCATCGCCGAACGGCTCGGGCACTCCGGACCCACCGTCTCCCAGACGGTCGCCCGGATGGAGCGCGACGGGTCGCTCCACCTCGACGACCAGCGCCGCATCCGCCTCACCGCCGAGGGCGCCGAGGTCGCGACCGACGTCATGCGCAAGCACCGCCTCGCCGAACGGCACCTGCTGGACGTGATCGGGCTGGACTACGCCCACGTCCACGAGGAGGCCTGTCGCTGGGAGCACGTGATGAGCCTCGAGGTCGAAAAGCGCCTCGCCCGCCAGATCACCCCGCCCTACGTCGATCCCTACGGCAACCCCATCCCCGGCCTCGCGGCCCTCGGGATCGAGGAGACCCGGGCCACGGACGAGGGTAAAGACGAGACCTCCGCGGTCCAGGAGCGCGCGGCGCGGTCGTGGACGGCCAGAGCCGCGAGGTCCGCCTCGAGCGCATCGGCGAGCGGCTCCAGAGCGATGTCGAGTCGCTCGGCGAACTCGCACGTCACGGCATCCTTCCCGGGGTACGGCTCGCAGTGGAGCGGGTGGGGGCGAGCGTCGTCCTCCGAGGCCCCGAGGGCGGGGAGGTGGCGCTCGGCGACCTCGACGCCGACCAGCTCCACGTGACCCCGATCGCCGCCGGGTAAAGCCTCCGTCAAGCCCTTCCCCAGAAGCTTCCAGTCATACTGACGAGGGCGCGACCAGTCCGTAGTCTCGAGGGCGTGTCGCGGCGCAGAGGTTCGCGACATCCCTTCCGGAAGCCCCGCCGCGCACCGGAGAACAGGGTGCGAGACGTGACTACGCGCGGGGGCTGAGCCCGGGGCTGGGAGCGATTCGTGTCGAACACCGTGCACCACACCCACCGCCGCGCCATGCGCACCGTCACCCCCGTCTCCCGCGCCGGTCGCGCAGGGGCCGGAGCGGCGATGGCCGCGGCGATGCTGTTCGGTGGCGCCGCCGCCGCGACCGCCGAGCCGCAGGCCGATGCCCCCCGCGCCGACGCCGGCGCCGCGGTCTCGCCCGCCGTCGCCGCCCCCGCCGTCGGCATCCCCGCCGCGGGCGGTGCCGAGGACGCTGAGGGGGACGAGGCCGCCGTCGCCGCCCTCGCCCCTGCCGCCGGCACCGCCTTCTCCGTCGAGGTCGGCCCGACCGCCGAGGAGATCGCCGCCGCCGAGGCCGCCGAGCGCGAGGCCGCCGAGCAGGCCGCGCAGCGAGGAGGCCGCCGAGCAGGCCGCGCAGGAGGAGGCCGCGCAGGAGCAGGCCGAGGCGCAGGAGACCGAGTCCGCCGACGAGCAGACCGAGACCCGCGAGGACGACTCCGCGGAGACCTCCTCCCGCTCCAACGAGCGCGAGGAGCCGGCCGAGGACGAGCAAGCAGGAGAGCGGCCGCGGACGAGTCCCGCGGCTCCGAGCGCTCCGAGAGCGGCTCCTCCGAGGAGCAGGAGGAGTCCGCCCCGGCCCCGTCCGCCGCCAAGGGCGGCTCCATCCTCGCCACCGCCCGCTCCGGCATCGGCACCCCCTACGTCTACGGCGGCACCTCCCCGTCGGGCTGGGACTGCTCCGGCTTCGTGCAGTGGGTCTACGCCCAGCACGGCATCAGCCTTCCCCGCGGCGCGGCTGACCAGGCCGCCGCCGGCACCGTGATCCCGCGCTCCGAGGCCCGCCCCGGCGACCTCGTCTACAAGCCCGGTCACATCGGCATCTACGCCGGCGGCAACCAGTTCGTCGACGCCGGCAACAGCCGCGTGGACACCTCCGAGCGCAACATCTACTCCGGCGGCTGGACCTTCATCCGCATCGGCGGCTGAACGACCCTGCCCCTCGACGGCCCCGCCGCGCCCCTCCCGGGCGAGGCGGGGCCGTCGACATGCGTGGGCGAGGACACGGCGACGGACGAGACGCACGGCGGTACCGTGTCCTGGTGTCCTCCCTGCGCGACCTGCTCTCCGTCCTGTCGCTGACCGCGGCGACGCTCGGCGCCCTCTGGTCGCCCGGCGCATGGATCGAGCGCAACGTCGTGGACCAGGAGGGGTTCCTCGCGATCACCCAGCCGCTCGCCGAGGACGCCACCCTGCGGCGCTCCCTCACCGACAGCGCCGTGGACGAGGCGCTGGACCACGAGCTCGTCCCCGGGTTCGTCGCCGACCGGGCCACGCCGCTCCTCCAGGAGCAGGCCTCGAAGGTCACCGGCACCGAGGCCTACACGGAGGTGTGGGACCGGGCGATGGTCGAGCCGCACGGTGCGCTGTTCACCCCCGGCGCCTCGCCCCTGGACGTGGACCTGTCGCCGCTCATCGACTCCCTGCTCACCGGGGTCGAGGACACCCTTCCGCTGATCGACGACCTGCCCCGCCCGGGGAGGCGAGCGTGACCCTGGCCAGCATCCCCGACGTGCCGCTGCTGCACCGCGCCACCGTGCTGGACCCCTGGGCGCACCGGGCCGGACCGATCGCCCTGGGCCTGGCCGTGCTCGCCGTCCTCGTCGCCGGGCACCGTCGCCTCATGCTCACGCTCGCCGGGATCGGCACCGTGCTCGCCGGGCTCGCGACCTGGGCTGCCACCACCCGCATCGAGGGCCTCGTCCCCGACGCCGTCGACCAGGCGGTGTTCCTCGGCCCGATCGTGCAGGCCTTCGAGCGGCGCTTCGCCGCCGAGGTGATGCCCCAGGGCGTCATCATGCTCGGGGCCGGGGCGCTGGTCGCCGCCGCCGGACTCGTGCTGATCGAGGCGCGCCGCAGCAGCTAGAGCATGCCGAGGCGGGCGAACGCCTCCTCCACGCCGTGCTCGGACGGGGGAGCCACCTCCATGTCCGCCGCGGCGAGCACCTCGGGACGGGAGCCGCGGATCGCGACGCCCGTGCCCGCGGCGCGCAAGATCCCCAGATCGTTCGGTCCGTCGCCCACCGCGACCGTGTCCTCGATGCCCACCCCCAGGTGCTCGGCCGCCAGGCGCGGCCCGTCGGCCTTGTCGACCTCGACGAGGTGCGGCTCCCCGGAGCCGCGGCCGTCCTCCGAGATCGAGTTCGGCGGCGCCCGACCTCCGGACCGATCTCCGCAGCGAGCCGCTGGATCGGCACCGGCGAGCTCCACACCGAGATCTTCGCGAAGGAGACGGAGGCCGGATCCTCGGGGACCGAGATCGCCTCGAGGATGTCGGCGAAGCCCCGCCCCAGCTCGCCCGCGGCGGGGACGGGCGCCCCGCGGCGGCGACGCTCGAGCCGATCGGCCGACGAGGCCGAGCACCACAGCGCCTCGGGCGCCTCGAGCGCATAGGCGGCGCCGTGCGCCTCGAGCGACTCGACCGTGCGCCGGGCGAGCGCGGCGGGGAAGCGCACATCGCGCAGCGACTCCTCGCCGATCCGGAGGTGCCCGCCCGCCGAGGTGATCATGCCGTCGAACAGCGCGGCGACGTCGGAGGCGACGATCGAGGCGGGCCGACCGGTGCTCAGCAGGATCGCATGGCCGGCCGCCCGGGCGGCGAGCACCGCCTCGGCCTGGGCGCGCGGGACGATCCCGCTCTCGGCGAGGGTGCCGTCGAAGTCGAGGAAGGCGGCACGGCGGCGGAAGGGGGCGGACGAGGACACGACGCTCCTGGGGTGGGACGGACGGGACCCTCAGCCTAGGTGTTGCGGGTCATGACGTTGTGGACGCTGGCCGGGGATGAGGGAACGGGCCCCGTGACCGGCACGATGGGTGGTGTCTAAGCAACCATCTCGCAGGAGGGGACCCGTTCCGTGACCCACCGTAATGCCCCGCTGACGACGCTTGGAAGGCAGCGAGCCGTCGACCAGGTGATCGGGAGAGGCCGTCCGATCGCGCACGTCGCCGCGGAGTTCCACATCTCCCGTTCGACCCTGTCGAAGTGGGTCGGCCGCTACCGGGAGCATGGCGAGGTCGGTCTGCAGGACCGCTCCAGCGCACCGGCGAAGCGACCCACCCGGCTCCCGGTCTGGGTGCTCGAACTGATCGAGTCCTGGCGACGGGAGAAGAAGTGGTCCGCCCGTCGGATCGCCCGCGAACTCACCGACGGCCACGGCTTCGCATGCCGCGTGCGGACGGTGACTCGCTGGCTGGACCGGCTCGGATTGAACCGGGTCCGGGACATCACCCCGGACGGAGAGAACCTCCGCCGACCTGGGAAGATCCATGCCCGCTATCCCGGGCACATGGTCCACATGGACGTGAAGAAGATCGGCAAGCTCCGCGACGGCGGCGGGTGGTGGGCGCATGGCCGCGGTTCCGTGCAGGACAAGAAGAAGCACTCGCAGCGGATCGGTTACACCTACCTCCACTCGATCATCGACGGGTTCTCCCGCCTGGCCTACACCGAAGCACTCGAGGACGAGACCGCCGCAACGACCATCGCGTTCTTCCACCGAGCCCGGACGTTCTTCACCGCGCACGGCATCACGCGGATCTCCCGCCTGATCACCGACAACGGCAGCAACTACACCGCCAAGGCATTCCGACGGTCAACCAGGGCATTCATCGGCCGGCACCAGCGCACCAGGATCTACACGCCCCGCCACAACGGGAAGGTCGAGCGCTACCAGCGGATCATGACCGACGAATGCCTCTACGCCCGCGCCTACGACTCAGAGAACGAGCGGCGAGACGCGATCAGGATCTGGGTCCACCACTACGACTACCATCGCCCGCACACCGCCTGCAGCGATCAGCCCCCAGCCTCACGACTCCATACCGGCGTCGATAACGTCATGGCCAACTACACCTAGGCGAGGGGCGGCGTCGAGCCTGGGCGGGAGCGGCGAGCGCTCAGCGCGGACGGTGCAGGCTGGCGAGCACCGAGACGGTCACCTCGCGGGGCGCCCCGCCGGGGCCGTCGGGGCCGTCGAGGGCGGCGGGGTCGACGTGTCGGGCGCTGGGGGTCATCGCGACCAGGTCCCGGGCCATCGCGTCGTCGAGGGCGACCGTGAGCCGCGGCGGCCGGGAGTCCTCGACGGTGAAGTGCGGGGCGAGCGCCTCGGCGAGCCGCTCCTCCTTGCGCGGGTCCGGCCGGACCATCCCCGGCACGTGCTCGCGCGGCTCGGCCAGGTGCTCGGCCGCGGGCCTCACCACGAGCAGGTGCCCGCCCGGTCGCAGCACCCGCGCGAACTCCGCCGGGTTCCGGGGCGCGAACACGTCCATCACGAGGTCGACGCCGGCATCCCGCAGGGGGAAGGGCGAGAACACGTCCCAGCCGGCCGCGGCGGCCCGGTCGTGGGCGCGGGCGGCGAAGCGCAGGGCCCGCGGTGCGGTGTCCACGCCGAGGCCCTGCGCCCCGGGGACGCGGTCCAGCACCGAGGAGAGGTAGTGGCCGGTGCCGCGGCCGATGTCGAGCACGCGCGGATCGTCCGTGCCCTCGAGCGCCCGGGCGGCGAGGTCCGCGGTGAGCGCCCGCAGGGCGTCGTACGCGCCGGTGGAGAGGAAGGAGTCCCGGGCCCGGGCCATGTCGTCGTCGTCCCCGCTGATGGGGGCGCCGCCGGGCAGCAGCGAGACGTACCCCGCGCGGGCCAGGTCGAAGCTGTGGCCGCTCGGGCAGCGGAGGGTGCGATCGGTGAGCGCGAACGGCTCCCGACAGTGGGGACACAGCGGCGCGTTGAGCCAGGGGAGCAGGGCGGCGGGGACGGGACGGGACACGACCGACAGCGTACGTCGCGTCGCCGCCGGGCCCGTCAGACGGCCGACGTGCCCGGGGCGCGGCCGGCCGGCCGGTCCCGCCCGAGAACGCGCCGGGTCCGCCGCCGATCGGCTTCTTCCGCTCGCCCGGCACATGCGGCAGGCCCGGCCCCGTGGTTCGGGACCGGGCCTGCGGCGCGGCGGTGCCGAGCGCCTCGGCGAGGGAGCCGGGGCTCAGCGGGTGAGCTGGCGGCTCAGCGGTAGGTGACGAAGTCGGTCGGGTTGCCCCAGATCTCGCGCTCGACGACCTGCTGCTTGGAGCCGGAGGCGTCGATGATCTTGCCGTCGCCGGAGTAGATCGCGATGTGGCCGGGCCACACCACGAGGTCGCCGGGCTGCAGCTCGGACTGCGAGATGCTGGTGCCCGCGGCGGCCTGCTGGTCGCTGGTGCGGGGCACGTCGATGCCTGCCTGACCGTAGGCGTAGGCCACCAGGCCCGAGCAGTCCATGCCGCTGAGCGAGGACTCGCCCCAGGAGTAGGGGGTGCCGACGGCGGTGCCGGCCGCGTCGACGATCGCATTGCCGGAGGTGGAGGTCGAGGCGGTGCTGACCGACGCGCCGCCGGTGGACACGGAGGTGGTCGAGGAGGTGGTCGCGGTGCTCGAGTCGACCGAGCCGCTCCCGCCCTCGAGGGCGGCGCGGGTGTCGCCGCCGACCACGCCGTCCACGGCGATGCCGGCGGAGGACTGGACGTCCTGGACGGCGGCCTCGGTCATCGAGCCGAAGAAGCCGGTGACGGGCGGCTCGGCGCCGCGGTCGTTGAGCGCGGACTGGAGCCGCTCGACGGAGGCGCCGGAGTCGCCGCGGCGCGCGTCTCGGCCGAGGTGGAGGCGGTGTCGGCGGCCGGGGCCTGCTCGGCGGCGGAGGTGGACTGCGAGGAGGAGGAGTCCTCCATCAGTGCCAGGTCGTTCGCGTGGGCGGCGCCGCCGGTGAAGGCGGTGCCGAGCGCGACCGAGCCGAGGACGGCGGCGCCGCCCGCTCCGGCCGCGGCGCGGCGGGCGGGGAGGAGCGGGGTGCGGGCGCGGCCGAGCGCGCGGTGCGAGTTGTTCAGAGCCATGATGCGGTGTGTTCCTAACGGCCTCGGGGCGAGGCGGGTGTCTGCTGGTCCGTGCGTCCTGCGGTGACGACCCTCGGGGAGGGGGATCGTGCCCGGCTCCCCGGGCGGGGAGGCCGTTACCGTGCCGCGCGGCCGCACCGCGGGGCGGGTGCCGGGCCGATGGGCTGTGGACGTGGCATCCACGGTAGGAGCCGGGCCCCGGGGAGGAACACCGAGTTGAAAGGGCCGCCCCCTCGTTTTGAACGAGGTTTTGCCCGCGCCGGGCGAGCATGGTGCGACTTGGTGTGACTTGACGGTCCGTGGGGGATCTGGGCCACATCATCGGCATCGGCGCGAGGCTAGCCTGAGGCGGTGACTGAGACGACCCATTACGACATCGCCCTCATCGGCTCCGGCTCGGCGAACTCCTTCCCGGGCCCCGATCTCGCCGACCGCACCATCGTGCAGATCGACCGGGGCGTCGGCCCCGACCGCGTTTTCGGCGGGACCTGCCTGAACCTGGGTCGCATCCCCACGAAGATGTTCGTGCACACCGCGGATCTCGCGGCGACCCCCGCGGACGCGGCCCGCTTCGGCCTGACCGAGCGCCTGCAAAGACGTGGACTGGCCGGCGATCCGCGACCGCATCTTCGGGCGCATCGACCCGATCACCGCCGGGGGCGAGGCCTACCGCCGCGACCACGAGGACAACGCGAACCTCACCCCGCTGCGCGGCACCGCCCGCTTCGTGGGGGAGAAGGAGCTTCACGTCGACGGCAACGACGGCGACCAGCGCGGATCACCGCCGACACCATCGTGCTCGGCGCCGGCTCCCGCCCCGTCCTCCCGCCGATCGACGGGCTCGCGGACCTCGCCCCGCACACCTCCGACACGATCATGCGCGTGGAGGCGCGCCCGCCTCCCTCGCGATCCTCGGCTCCGGGGTGGTCGCCGTCGAGATGGCGCACGTGCTCTCCGCCCTCGGCGTCGAGGTCACCCTGATCGCCCGCTCGCAGCGGGTGCGCGCGCCGCCGACGCCGACATCTCCGCGCGCCTCACAGAGATCCTCGGCGAGCGGGTGCGCCTGGTGACCGGCTTCGACACCACCTCGGCCCGGCGCACGGCCGACGGGGTCGAGCCGCGGGGCACGCAAGAGGGCCGCGAGGAGACGCCGCGGGCCGAGGAGTCGCTCGTCGCCGTCGGCCGCCGCCCCAACTCCGACCTGCTGGACGTGCGGGCCGCGGGGATCGACGTGGCCGAGGACGGCCGCGTCGAGGTCGACGCGTACCAGCGCGTTCTCGCAGGGGGAGAGGTGCGCGAGGGCGTCTTCGCCTTCGGCGACCTCTCCAGCCCCCACCAGCTCAAGCATGTCGCGAACCACGAGCGGCGGATCGTGCGGCACAACGTCTCGCACCCCGAGCAGCCTGCGGCGCTCCGACACGATGCCGGTCCCGAGCGGCGTGTTCACCCATCCCCACGTCGCCTGGGTGGGGATGGACGAGGAGACCGCGCGCGCGAGCGGCCGCGAGGTGCGCGTGGCGGTGCAGGAGTACGCCTCGATCGCCTACGGCTGGGCGCTGGAGGACACCACCGGCTTCGCGAAGATCATCGCGGACGCGGAGACCACCGAGATCCTCGGCGCCCACCTGATCGGCCCCGAGGCGACGACGCTGATCCAGCCGCTGATCCAGGCGATGAGCACCGGGCAGACCGCCCGCGACATCGCCACCACCCAGTACTGGATCCATCCGGCGATGCCCGAGCTGATCGAGAACGCGCCGCTCCAGCTCGTGGACTGATCCGGCTCGCGGACCGATCCCGCTCGCGGACTGATCCAGCTCGCGGACCGACCAGCGTCGGTCTCCCGGGACACGGAACGGGGGCGGCCCTGGGCATCTGCCCCGGGCCGCCCCCGGCTCCCCGCGTCGAGGGAGGTCCTCAGCCCTCCGCGCCCGGCAGGCAGGATTTCAGCGGGTCCTGCTCGATCTCCGGCGCGTCCGTCGGGGTCGCCTCCTCGGTGGGCGCCGAGGTCGTCGCGCTCGAGGACTCCTCCTCCGTGGTGGTCTCCTCCTCCGTGGTGTTCTCCTCGGAGGTCGGCTCCTCGGTGGTCGCGGTGTCCTCCTCCGGCGGGGCGCCCGTCTCCGCGGGCTCGGTCGAGCCGGGCTCGGTCTCGCCCTGCACCGACTCCGGCGGGTCCTTCTTCATCGAGTCCTGGATGGAGGCGTCGACCCACTCCTCGAGGTACTCCCAGTCCGGGTTCCCGGAGAAGGTGACGTCCTGCGTGATCGGGTACGAGGTGAAGCCGCCGTCCTTGATGCGCAGAGCGAGCTCCACGAAGGCGTCGACGTTGCCGACGGGGATGTCGGTCTGGATGTTCTCCTCGGTCGCGGTCACCAGGCGCGGGATCGACAGGGCGAGGGAGGTGGGGTCCGCCTCCTCGCTCACGGCGCGCACGATGCGCCGCTGGCGGCACATGCGGTTGAAGTCGTCGGAGCCCTCGCGGGAGCGGGCGTACCACAGCGCGTGGTAGCCGTCGAGCTTCTGCTCGCCGGGCTCGATGTAGCCCTCGACCTCGCTCGCGCCGCCGCCGATGGGGATCCGCCGCTCGACGACGAGGTCCACGCCTCCCAGGGCGTTGACGAGGTCCTCGAAGCCCTTGAGGTTCACCATCGCGTAGTAGTCGGTGGAGATCCCGAGGGTCTCCTCGACGGCCCAGCGGGTCGCGGTCAGGCCCGGCTCGGGATCGCCCGGGAACAGGTCCTTGTTCTCCTCGGCCCACGCCCACACGGCGTTGATGAGGTTCTCGTTCTTCCCGTAGTAGTCGAAGCCGTCGGGGAACTCCTCCGCGGCGACGGTCCCCTCGGGGAACTCGACGTTCTCGAGGTTGCGGGGGATGGAGAACAGGGCGGTCTGGCCGGTCTCCGTGTCGATCGAGGCGACCATGATGGTGTCCGGCCGGGTGCCGGTGCGGTCGGCGCCGGCGTCCTGGCCCAGGAGCATGATGTTCAGGCGCGGGGTGTCCGCCCACGGGTCCGGGCCCTCGGCGAAGCCGTCGCCGTCGCCGCCGAACACGCTCGTGGAGCCGAACAGGCCCTGCGGCGCCCAGAGCGACTGCACGCCGCGGCCGAAGGGCACCGCGACCGCGATGACCATCACGGCCGCCAGGGCGAGGGCGAGATACCGCTTGGCGCCCTCGAGCCGCTCCTTGGTGGTCTGGGCGAGGTTGGCCAGCACGATCTGCAGGCACCACACGAGGCCGACGACGACCACCACGACGAGCGCGCCGATCAGCACGCCGCGGTGGGTGCCCAGCGTCGCCGCGATCCGCAGCGGGTCGCCGATCACGAGGATCGCCGCGATCGACGCGACCGCGAGAAGGAGCACGGCGAGCATGATCACGCCGATCTGCCGCATCCGCGTGGTGACGAGGCCGGAGCCGGGCAGTGCGGAGGTCAGCACGGTCCAGCCGGCGACCTTCGCGAGGGAGCCGTCGTCCGACGAGGGACGGTCGCCGCCGGAGCGCGAGTCGCCGGAGCCGCCGGAACCGCGCGGCCTCCGCCGGAGGCCTCTCCGCCCCGACCGCCGCTCTCGCGGCTCGCGCCGCCGCCGGCGTCACCGGTGCTCGCGGCGCCGGAGGCTGCGATGCCGGTGCTCGCGGCGGTGGCCCCGGCTCCTGCCCCGAGAGCGGCCGCGGCGACGGGACGGTCCCGGTCCTCCTCGCGGTCCTCGTCCCGCGGTGCGTCGTGGTCCGCGGCGGGGGCCGCGGAGGCGGCAGAGGTGCCGGGCTCGTCCGTGTCCGTGTCCGTGTCCGTGCCCGTGCCGCGTGCGGCGCGGTCGTGCGCGAGGGCGTTCTCCTCGTCGTGGGGAGAGGCGTGCTCCGCATCGTCCTCGGGCTCCATGGGGGAGGGGACGACGGGGGCGACCTCGTGACCGGGGGCGAGAGGCGCCTCGGCCGGCGCGGGCGTCTGGTCGGACGTGGTCCAGGCGTCCTGCGGGGAGGAGCTCGCAGAGCCCGCCGCCGAGGCGCCGGCCGCCGCCGCGGTGCCCGCGGCCGCCGCGGTGCCGGAGCCGGCCGCGGTGCTCGGGGCGGATGCGGTGCCCGAGGGGGCGCTGGCGGAGCCGCTCCCGGAGGGGGTGGCGCTCGCCGGCGTCGCCCCGTCGGCCGGGGTCGGGACGCCCGCGCACGCCGTCCGCGCGGGGACGGGGACGGTGCCGACGCGCCCGGGCCGCCGTCGGCGGAGGTCTCGAGCCGCTCGAGGGGGAAGGCGGCGCGCCGTCCACGGGGCCGGCGCGGGACGGCCCGCTCGGGCCCCCGCGGCGCGGACGCACCGGTCTGCTCCGCTCCCGAGGAGGACGGCGCGATGCCGTTGGTCGCAGAGGCCGTCGCAGCAGGCTCGTCCGAGCGAGGTGCGCGCCCGGGAAGGAGCGGCGCTCGGCGGTGTGCGGCAAGGAGCCGGTCGAGGCCGAGGACGCCCGCGACGCGGACCGTGCGCCTCGGACGGTGCGCGAGGAGCTCGAAGGAGTCGTGGCACGGGGTGCGGGGGCCTCCGCCGGACGCGCCTCGTCGGTCCGGGCGTCGGTCTCCCGCGGGCCCGCGGGGCGCTCGTCGGCAGGTCGGTCGTCTGCGGTCCGCTCGTCGGCCGGCGCCTCGGGTGCCGAGGGCGCGGGGGCGGGCGTCGCCGCAGTGTCGATCCAGGTGCGCTTTGGGTTCGGGGCGCCGAAGGCCGCGTCACGGTTCCGTCGAGCCTGCTCCTTGGGGAGCGGCGTGGATTCCGCGCGTCGGACCGGTTGCTGCCTGTGCCGTCCGGACCGACGGCGGGCGCGGCGCGGGGCCGAGAAAGGGTCCGTCATACGCCACATCCTAGGGATATGCCCGCGACAGGACGCACAGATCACTGTGTGGACCTCGTGGAGGTCCGCTCCCGGGCACCGCACGGGACCGCTCTCGCGCACCGTACGTAGCATGGTGCCCATGCGCCTGGCCCATACCCCGACGACCGACCTGACCTATGACGACTGCTTCTTCCTGCCCGGTCGTTCCGCGATCACCTCCCGCTTCGACGTCGACCTCGGCAGCGACGACGGCACCGGCACCACGATCCCGCTGATCGCCGCGAACATGACCGCTGTCACAGGGCGTCGCATGGCGGAGGTCATGGCGCGCCGCGGCGGCCTCGCCGTCCTCCCGCAGGACCTTGCGCCCGAGCGCATCGACTCGATCGTCCGCTCCGTGAAGTCCCGGGACCTGCTCGTGGACCACCCGCTCACCCTGACCGTCCACGGCACCCTCGGCCAGGCCGCGGACCTGCTTGCCCAAGCGCCCCCACGGCATCGTGGTCGTGATCGACGAGGACCGCCGCCCCCTTGGCACCATCTCCGCCGAGGAGATCGCCGGTCGGGACTCCTTCGCCCAGGTCGGCGACGAGCTCAGCACCGACGTGCCGATCCTGACCCCCGAGGACCTCGAGGTCGAGCCCGCGCGCCTGCACGCCCGCATCGCCGCGACCCACCACGACGCCGCCGTGGTCGTGGACGCGGAGGGCGTCGCGCGCGGAGTGCTCACCGCCACCGGCGTCTTGCGCTCGACCATCTACCGCCCGGCCACCGACGCCGAGGGCCGCCTGCGCATCGCCGTCGCCGTCGGGATCAACGCCGACGTCGCGGGCCGGGTCCGCGACCTCGTCGACGTCGGCGCGGACGTGGTCGTGCTGGACACCGCCCACGGCCACCAGGACAAGATGATCGAGGCGATCCGCACCGCACGGGCCGAGCTCGGCCCCCGCGAGGGGACGGCCGTGCGCCTGGCCGCGGGCAACATCGTCACCGCCGAGGGCACCCGCGAGCTGATCGAGGCCGGCGCCGACATCGTCAAGGTCGGCGTGGGCCCGGGCGCCATGTGCACCACCCGCATGATGACCGGCGTCGGCCGCCCCCAGTTCTCCGCCGTGCTCGAGTGCGCGGCCGAGGCCCGCCGCCTGGGCGGCGCGTCTGGGCCGACGGCGGCGTGCGCCATCCCCGCGACGTCGCCCTCGCGCTCGCCGCCGGCGCCTCCAACGTGATGATCGGCTCCTGGTTCGCGGGCACCTACGAGTCGCCCGGGCAGATGCGCACCGACGAGTCCGGACGCCGCTACAAGGAATCCTTCGGCATGGCTTCCAAGCGGGCCGTCTCCCACCGCACCGCCCACGAGGACGCCTTCGCCCGGGCCCGCAAGGGCCTGTTCGAGGAGGGCATCTCCACCTCCCGGATGTACCTCGCCGACGGCCGCGGCGGCGTCGAGGATCTCCTCGACGAGATCACCGCCGGGGTGCGCTCCTCCTTCACCTACGCGGGCGCGGCCAGCACCGAGGAGTTCCGCGAGCGGGCCGTGATCGGGCCGCAGAGCGCCGCCGGCTACGCCGAGGGCCGTCCGGTCGTCAGCTCCTGGAGCTGACCGACGGCGGGTGGCCGGGCGGAGCCTCCCGACCGGTCGCCCCGCCGCGCCCGGAGCGGCCTGCCCGGTCGGCCACCGCCCGCAGGCCGGTCGGGCGTGGGGAGGTCGGGGCGCGCGGCGGCGGCCGGTAGGCTTCGGACCATGACGACTCTCGTGATCGGTGGTGCCGGATACATCGGGTCGCACGTGGTGCGACTCCTCCTGGAGCAGGGGCGGCAGGTGGTCGTGGTCGACGACCTCTCGACCGGCCTGCGCGACCGGACGGAGGGGGCCGAGCTCATCGAGCTCGACGTCACCCTGCCCGATGCGCGCGAGAAGCTCGCCTTCCACCTGCGGGCCTCCGGAGCGGACTCGGTGATCCACTTCGCCGCCCACAAGCAGGTCGGGGAGTCCGTCGAGAACCCGGAGATGTACTGGCACGACAACATCGCGGGCCTGGCCAACGTGCTCGCGGCCTGTGCGAGCGCCGGGGTGCGGGACGTGGTCTTCTCCTCCTCCGCCGCCGTCTACGGCGTGCCGGACGTGGACCTGGTCACCGAGGACCTCGCCCCGCGGCCGATCAACCCCTACGGCGCGACCAAGTACGTGGGGGAGTGGATGCTGGCCGATGCCGAGCGCGCCCACGGCATGCGCACCGTCGCCCTGCGCTACTTCAACGTCGCCGGCGCCG
This sequence comes from Brachybacterium sp. GPGPB12, assembly GCF_038396325.1. NCBI lineage: Bacteria > Bacillati > Actinomycetota > Actinomycetes > Micrococcales > Dermabacteraceae > Brachybacterium > Brachybacterium sp. GPGPB12. Next base: position 3,382,393 of record NZ_CP149573.1, read on the forward strand.
GCTGGCCCGAGCTCGCGGACACGGCCGTGATGAACCTGGTCCCGATCGTGCTCGACCGTCTCGAGCAGGGGAAGGCCCCGATCGTCTTCGGTGACGACTACGACACGCCCGACGGCACCTGCATCCGCGACTACGTGCACGTGCTCGACCTCGCCCACGCCCACATCGCGGCGCTGGACTACCTGCGCGGCGAGGAGCGGCCCCACCGCACCTTCAACGTCGGCACCGGCGAGGGCTCGAGCGTGCTCGAGGTGATCGAGGCGATCGCCCGCGCGAAGGGCATCGAGATCACCCCCGAGATCGGGGAGCGCCGCGCCGGCGACCCCGCCCGGCTGATCTGCTCCGCCGACCGCATCGCGAAGACCCTCGGCTGGAAGTCCGAGCACGGCCTGGACGACATCGTGCGCTCCGCGGTCGAGGCCCGCTCGGCGGGGATCACGCCCGACGTCGAGGCGTATCCCGAGGCCTGAGACCCCCTGCCGCCTGATGCCACGGCGCCCCTGCTCCACGAGGAGCAGGGGCGCCGTTCTGCGTGGGTCTCTGCGTGGGGCGTCCCGGGCGTGCGCCCGCCGCCGCCGGGAGCGCTCCCGTTCAGGGAAGAGAGCGGCCGCTCAGGTGAGATAGCGGTAGATCGGGTCGTGCGGGTCGATCCGCTCGATCTCCATGTTCGAGGCCGCCATGCGCGCCATCAGCGGCTCGAGGTCCTCGCGGTGCCCGATCTCGAGGCCCACCAGCGCCGGGCCCTCCTCGCGGTTGTTGCGCTTGATGTAGTCGAACAGCACGATGTCGTCGTGAGGACCCAGCACCCGGTCCAGGAAGCGGCGCGGCGCGCCCGGCTCCTGCGGGAAGGTCACCAGGAAGTAGTGCTTGAGCCCCTCGTGGACGAGGGACCGCTCGACCACCTCGGTGTAGCGGGAGACGTCGTTGTTGCCGCCGGAGACGACGACCACCACGTCCCCGCCGTCCTCGCCGGGGCGGGCGATGCCCTCGATCACGCCGGTCGCCACCGCGGTCGCGGCGAGCGCCCCGGCCGGCTCGGCGATGATCCCCTCGACCTGGTACAGCTCGAGCATCTGGGTGCACACCGCGCCCTCGTCCACCGCGACCAGCTCGGGACCTATCGCCTGCACCATCCGCGGCGGGCCCGCGCCCACGCGGCGCACCGCCGCGCCGTCGACGAAGCGGTCCATCTCGTGGAGCGCGACCGGTCGACCCGCACGCACCGCCGCGGCCATCGAGACCGCGCCGGCGGGCTCGACGCCGACGATCCGGGTGGAAGGGCGGCGCTCCCGCGACCAGGCGCCGCGGCCGCCCAGCGACCCGCCGCCGCCGACGGGCGCGCACCATCGTGCCCAGCTCCCGGCCGTGCTCCTCGCGCAGGCTGCTCGGCGGCCTCGAGCGCGACGGTGCCCTGGCCGGCCATGATCGTGGGGTGGTCGAAGGGAGGGACCTGCACGGCGCCGGTGCGCTCGGCGTCGTCGGCCGCGGCCTCCGCGGCGTCGTCGAAGGTGTCCCCGATCAGCACCAGCTCGACCAGGTCCCCGCCGATCGAGGTGATTCGCTCGCGCTTCTGCCGCGGCGTGGTGCTGGGGACGTAGATCCGGCCGGACACCCCGAGGGTGCGGCAGGCCTGGGCCACGCCCTGGGCGTGGTTGCCCGCGCTCGCCGCGACCACGCCTGCCTCGCGCTGATCGGCGTCGAGGGAGTCGAGGAAGAGGTGGGCGCCGCGCGGCTTGTAGGAGCGCACGGGCTGGAGGTCCTCGCGCTTGAGCCAGACGTCCGCTCCGGCCAGGGCGCTCAGGCGCTCGCTGTGCTCGAGCGGGGTGCGGCGCACCGTCGTGCCCAGGCGCTCCGCGGCCTGCTCGACGTCCGGGGCGCGGACGGGCAGCGGCGGGGACTGTTCGGAGCGGGAGGCGGTGGTCATGCTCCGTCCTCCTCGGGGCGGGTCTGCTCGGGTGCGCGGCCGGTCCCGGAGGCGCCGTCCGCGGGCACGAGCGGCCGCGGTCGCCATCGCGGCCAGGCCCTCGCCCCGGCCGGTCAGCCCGAGCGCGTCGGTGGTGGTGCCGGAGACGGCGACGGGGGCGCCGGCGGCGGCGGTCATCGCCGCGCAGGCCTCCTCGCGGCGGCGGGACAGCCGTGGCCAGTTCCCGATCACCTGCACCGAGATGTTCCCGATCTCGTAGCCGGCCTCGCGGACCAGGCGCGCGGCCTCCCCGAGCGACCGGGAGCCCGAGGCGCCCTCCCACTCGGGGCGGCCGACGCCGAAGTGCGTGCCGAGGTCGCCGATCCCGGCGGCGGAGAACAGGGCGTCGCAGGCGGCATGGCAGGCGACGTCGGCGTCGGAGTGCCCCTCCAGAGCCCGCTGGCCCTCCCAGCGCAGGCCCGCGATCCACAGATCGCGCGGGGAGTCCTCGGGTGCGGCGGCGTGCACGTCCACGCCGATGCCGATCCTGGGCGCCGCGGCCGTCATCGGGTCCCGTCCGGGTCGATGCGCTCCAGCAGGCGGTCGATGTCGTCGAAGGTGACCTTCGGGTTCGTGCCCAGCAGGAGGGGCATCCCGGAGACGCGCGGGATGCCGAGGGCGTCGGGCAGGTCCACGGTGGAGACCACGAGGTCCGCGTGGAAGTCCGGGGAGAGCAGGTCCATCACCGTGGCCTGCACGACGGTGACGCGGCGGCCTCGGGCGGCGATGTGCTCGCGCACTTGCTCGGCGACCAGCGCGGAGGTCGCGATCCCGGCGCCGCACACGATGGCGATGGTGAGCATTCGAACTCCTGGTGCAGGGGAAGCGGGGGCGGGCGTCCCGGGGCGCGACGAAGGCGCCGACGGTCCGCCGACGGGGTCGATTCTGTCACGTCCGGTCCGCACCGGGCAGGCGGAGGTCCCTCCCCGGACGGTCCGCGCCCCACCACCGTCTACGATGCCTGCGTGAACCAGCCCCGCCGCTCGTGCCCGGCCCGTCCCGTCGGACGGGCCGCCGGCGTCGTGCTCGCCGGGGGCTCCGGCACCCGGGTCGGGGCGGGCATCAACAAGGCCTTCCTGCGGCTGTCCGGGCGGAGCATCGCCGCCTGGGGTCTGAACACCCTCGCCAGCGTCGAGGGGGTGGGGATCCTCGTGTTCGTGGTCCGCCCCGAGGACCTCGAGCACGCCCGCTTCGTGGAGGCGCGCGAGACCGATGTGCCGCTGGAGATCATCCCCGGCGGGGACACCCGCCAGGAGTCCGAGCTGGCGGCCCTGCGCCATCTCGCCGACCGGATCGACAGCGGCGCGGTGGACACCGTGCTGATCCACGACGCGGCCCGCCCGCTGGTCTCCCACGGGCTGGCCTCCGCGGTGTCGCACGCCGCGCGCGAGCACGGCGGCGCGGTCCCCGGGATCCCGGCCGTGGACATCGCCCCGGTCGCGCCGGGGGAGCGGCTCGCCGGCCCGGGGGAGCAGGGCGCCGGTGCGGGGGAGCCGGGCGCCGGACCGCTCGTGCGCGTGCAGACCCCGCAGGGCTTCCGCGCCGCGACCATCCTGGACGCCTACGAGGCGGCCGCGCGCGACGGCTTCGTCGGCACCGACACCGCCTCCTGCGCCGAGGAGTACACGGACATCCCGGTCACCTGGGTGCGCGGCGAGGAGACCAACTTCAAGATCACCTACGCCCAGGACCTCCTCCTGGCCCAGGACGTGGTCAGCGCGCTAGGTTTGAGGTCTTCGTGAGGAGGAGACGATGAGCGTCGAGGAGAGCTTCCTGCGGTGCACCGCGTGCGAGCAGGACGCGGAGCACGAGGTGGTCTATGCCGGGCGCTTCGTGTCCCAGATCCGCCGCACCGGCCGCGGCGCGGTGACCCGGCTGGACGTCTCGGAGGACTACCTCCCCGACCTGCGTCAGCGCATCTCCAGCAAGCCGCGCCGGCTCATGCGGCGGCGCGCCGCGATCCGGGCGAGCTCGCGACCAGCCTCCCCGAGCGCACGCTGTCCAAGCCGCCGCGGATGGCGCAGGAGTTCCGCACCGTCTGGCGCGGCCGCCAGGACGGCTGAGCTCAGCCGCGGCGGGCCAGCCCCCGTCGGTGCGAGGTGTCCCGGGCCAGGCCCAGCGAGATCTGCGCCTGCCACAGGGTGAGCCGGTCCAGCACCGCGAAGCCCGAGTGCGATCCCTGGACGGTCCCCACCCGGGCGCCGGCGGCCAGGGCGGCGTGGATCTCGTCGAAGCGCCCGCACGGAGGGGCCTGCTCCGCGCGGGGGCGCGCCGGGTCGAGGGCCGTCTCGAGCACGTCGCGCCGCAGCAGGCGGGGGCTCTGGAGGCCGGCGAGGGTGGAGCGGTCCACGTTGCGCGACCCGCCCGGCGGCGACCTCCTTGACCGAGTCGGTCATCGCGACCACCGGCACCACCGCGTCCAGGCCTCCGTGCAAGGAGGCGAGCACCTCGGCGATCACGGTCTGCGGGGTCAGGGCGCGCTCGGCGTCGTGGACGAGCAGGAGCGGGTCGTCGCAGACCTCGAGCGCGACGCGGCGCCCGTCGGCGGTCCCCGTCGGCCGCGAGGACCGTCAGGCGCGGGTCGAGCAGCGACCGCAGGTGTCCCGCCGCCTCGGAGCGGGCGACGACGACCGGGGCGGGCAGGCCCAGCGCATGGAGGGTGCCCAGCGACCGCTCGATCAGGCGCGAGCCGCCGAGCGTCTCGAGGGACGGCGTCTCGGCGTCGTGCGAGATCCCCGGTGCGGGCGGCGCCAGGGCGAGCACGAGCGGTCGGATCCGCCCCGGGGCGGACGAGGACGTCACCGGGGCGCTCAGGAGGCGAGGACCTCGTCGAGGATGGTCTCGGCCTCGGCCTCGTCGGTCTTCTCGGCGAGGGCGAGCTCGGAGACGAGGATCTGGCGCGCCTTGGCCAGCATCCGCTTCTCCCCGGCGGACAGGCCGCGGTCCTGGTCGCGGCGCCACAGGTCGCGCACGACCTCGGCGACCTTCTTGACGTTGCCCGAGGCGAGCTTCTCGACGTTGGCCTTGTAGCGGCGGGACCAGTTCGTCGGCTCCTCCGTGTACGGCTGGCGGAGCACCTCGAAGACCTCGTCGAGGCCCTCCTTGTCCACGACGTCGCGGACGCCGACGAGGTCGACGTTGTCGGCGGGGACCTCGATCGTGAGATCGCCCTGGGCGACCTTGAGCTTGAGGTAGGTGCGGTCCTCGCCCTTGATGGTGCGGGTCTTGACCTCCTCGATGAGCGCGGCACCGTGGTGCGGGTAGACGACGGTCTCGCCGACAGCGAAGTTCATGTGGTGGGTCCCCTTTCCGGCGCTCATCCTACCATCCGGGTCGGATGGTGAAACGCCCGCCGACCAGCGCCGACCCGCTCTCGGCGCCGGTGCGGAAAGCGGTGCTGAGCGGGGGAGCCGCCGGGCGGCCCGCGGCCTCCGGCGTGGCGCGGCGAGCGCCGAGGAGCCCGTCGTCGGACCTGCGGTGCGGTCCGTCCTAAGTGCCGCGGTGGGGTACCCTGTGAGGGCTGTCCCCGATCGTCCCCGCCGCTCCGCGGCATCGAACAGGAGTCCTCCGTGCGCCGTCCCCGTCGTCTCGCACTCTCCGTCGCCGCCCTGGGCCTCGCCCTCGCGGCGTCCGGTCGCACCTTCATGAGCCCGGTGCAGACCCACGAGTTCTACCAGGCGGGCGACGGCACCAACGCGAACCTCGAGGTGGACGGCGCCTTCCACGTCGGCGTGCGCAACGCCGTGCTGGTGATGGACGAGACCGGGACCGCGACCTTCTCCGCGACCGTCGTGAACTACTCCGACGAGGACCTCGTCGTCGAGCTCGAGGGCCAGGACGAGGGTGTCGCCGTGTTCTCCACGCGCGTGCAGGTCCCGGCGCAGGGCACGGTCGAGCTCGGCCCCGAGGAGGGCCAGCAGGCCGTGCAGATCGGTGCCCTCGACGTGCTCCCGGGGACGATCCTCGATCTCGAGGTGAGCTCCGGGGACCTCTCCACCACGGTCTCGCTGCCCACGCTCGAGACCACCCTCAGCCACTACGGGGAGAGCGAGCCCGCCGCCGGCTGAGCCGGCTCCGCGCGAGCCCCCTGGACGACGAGCGCCCCGCGGCCTGGCGCGGGGCGCTCGCGTGTTCCGGGACGTCGCCGGCCCTCGCTCAGGCCCCGGACTCGAACTTGTAGCCCAGCCCGCGCACGGTCACGAGGTGGACGGGGTTCTTCGGGTCCTCCTCGATCTTCGCGCGCAGGCGCTTGACGTGGACGTCGAGGGTCTTGGTGTCGCCGACGTAGTTCGCGCCCCAGACGCGGTCGATGAGCTGGCCGCGGGTGAGCACGCGGTCGACGTTGCGCAGCAAGCATCTCCAGCGGCTCGAACTCCTTCAGCGGGAGGGCGACCTCGGTGCCGTGCACCTGCACCACGTGACGCTCGACGTCCATCATGATGCCGCCCGCGGTGAGGGTCGTGTCCTCCTCCGCCTCGGCCGTGTCCTGGCCGCGCCGCGACGACGGCCTTGATCCGGGCGAGCGGCTCGCGGGAGGAGTAGGGCTTGGTGACGTAGTCGTCGGCGCCCAGCTCGAGGCCCAGCACCTTGTCGAACTCGTCGTCCTTCGCGGTGAGCATGATGACCGGGACCGAGGAGGTGCGGCGGATCTCCCGGCACACCTCGGTGCCGCTCATCCCCGGGAGCATGAGGTCCAGGAGCACCAGGTCCGCGCCGTGGGCGGAGAAGATGCGCAGGCCGTCGGTGCCGGTGTCCGCGACGGCGACCTCGTAGCCCTCCTTCCGCAGCGAGTAGGAGAGCGGGTCCGAGAACGATTCCTCGTCCTCCACGATCAGGATGCGTGTCATCTCAACTTCCCTTTCCAGAGGGTCGGTCGGAGGGTCGGGGGCGATCGTCGCCGGGAGCGTCGGTCGAGGCGGTCGCGCGCGGGTTCGCGGAGACCTCGAGCGTGCGGGAGCCGACGGTGATCGTCTCGGTGCGGCCCATCTCCGGCAGTCTGAGGGTGAAGGTCGATCCCTGGCCCTTCATCGACCAGGCGGTCACCTCGCCGCCGTGGTCGGTCGCGATGTGCTTGACGATCGCGAGGCCCAGGCCGGAGCCGCCGGTCTTTGCGCGAGCGGGCCCGGTCCACGCGGAAGAACCGCTCGAAGACCCGCTCGAGGTGGTCCTTCGCGATGCCGATGCCCTGGTCCTTCACGGACACCTCGACCATGCCGCCGTCGCGCCGCACCGAGATCCCGACCCGGGTGCGAGGGTCGGAGTAGGTGATCGCGTTGGAGATCAGGTTGGACAGCGCCGTGGTCAGCATCGAGGAGGAGCCGAAGACGCGCGACCCGCTGCGCCGCCGACGGCGACCTCGATGTCCGAGCCGAGCGCGAAGTTGCGGTTCAGCGCCACCGCCTCCTCGACCACCTCGTCGACCTCGACCGGCTCGGCGTCGGTGAGGGCGGAGTCGCCCTGCACGCGCGAGAGCTCGATGATCTCCTGCACCAGGTGGGAGAGGCGGCGGGTCTCCGTCTGCATCCGCTCGGCGAAGCGGCGCACGGCGTCGGGATCCTCAGCGGCGTCCTCCATCGTCTCGGCGAGCGGCGTGATCGCGCCGACGGGGGTCTTCAGCTCGTGGGACACGTTCGCGACGAAGTCGCGCCGCGTCTCCTCCACCCGCACCGCACGAGTGAGGTCGTCGGCCAGCAGCAAGCACGCCGTGCTCGCCGAGCGCACCGATCCGCACGTCGATCACCGCGTCGGTGTCGCCCTGGGCGGAGCGGCGCACCGTCAGGCGCTCGTCGCGGAACCCGCCGTTGCGGCCTACGTCCGACGCGAGCTCCATCAGTCGCGTGCTCGCCAGGCGCGGGTAGTCCCCCTCGGCGGCGCGCACGATCCCGTAGGAGTACGCCATGGGGGAGGCGCGCAGGACGTCGCCGACGGAGTCCAGCACCACGTAGGCGGAGGAGAGGATCGCGAGCACCTCCGCGGCGGCCTCGGGGACCACCTCGTCCCGCGCCGCGGGCTGCTCGGCGCGGCGGCTCTCGGAGCGGCGCGGCGCCGACGTGGCGACGACTCCGATCACGAGTCCGATCGCCGCGGCGAGCAGGAGCAGGGCGGACTGGGGCACCAGCACAGCCTAGGCCCCGTGCGCTCCGCGCTCCCGCCACCTGTCGCAGGGCGGGACGAACGAGGGGAGGAGTTCACGGGGACTACGCTTCGAGTTCACCCAACGGCGATGCACGTTCATCCGGCATTGCGAGGATCGGGGAGAAGTCCCCATCAGACAGAGGAGCGAGAACATGCGCGAGGCCTACCAGAGCGATCTGCGGCACATCGTCGACGACCTGCTGGACATGGCCGAGCTGGTGAGCACGGCCCTGGCAGACGCGACCAGGGCCCTTCTCGAGGGCGACCTGGCCCTCGCCGAGCGGGTCATCACCGCCGACCCCCACATCGACGACCGTCACCTCGAGCTCGACGCGAAGGCCGTCGAGCTCCTCGCCCGACAGGCCCCGGTCGCCACGGACCTGCGCCTCCTGGTCGCCACCCTGCGTATGAGCTCCTCCCTCGAGCGCATGGGCGACCTCGCCGCGCACATCGCGCTGATCGCGCGCCGCACGCACCCGGAGGCCGCGGTCCCCGAGCAGTTCCGCGAGAAGATCGCGCGGATGTCCGAGGTGGGCCTGGAATCCCTCAGGGGGCCTCCGAGGTGATCGCCAACCGCGACCTCGCCCAGGCCGCCGAGGTCGAGAAGGGCGACGAGGAGCTGGACGAGCTCATGCTCCAGGTCTCCCGCGAGATCTCCTCGGCCGCGCCCGGCACCTTCACCGCCGGCCAGGTCATCGACATGACGCCGCTGATCCGCTTCTACGAGCGGATCGGCGATCACGCGGTCTCCCTCGTGCGCCGCGTCGGATTCCTCGTCACCGGCGACGCGATGGACACCCTCTCCGAGGGCGTCGACGTCCCGGAGTTCTGAGCCGGGCCCCGGAGCTACGGTCCGACCGCTCCCGGGCCCGACGGGTCCGCGGACGGCCGAGCGTGACGTAGTGCGCGCACTACGGAGCCCGAGCCCGAGCCCGACGGGTCCGAGCACGCCGAAGGGGCGCCCCGCAGAGTCTGCGGGGCGCCCCTTCGGCGTCAGGCCGACAGGCCGTCGGCCGGTCGGGTCAGCCGCGATTCGGGCGGGGCCGCCTGGTGGTCAGCCGCTCCGCGCCCGCCTTCGCCCCGCGCTGGGCCGCCGTCCGCAGGCCCTGCAGCAAGCACGCCGGAGACCAGCGTCCACAGCATCAGCTTCCAGACCGGCTGGTCGTCGTCGGGATCCCTGATCGCCTGGATCTCCGCCTTCGAGGCGCCGTCCTTCTTCGCCTGCTTGCGCCGCGCGGCGACGTCCTTCTTGGCGGCCTTCTGGGACTTGGTGGTCGGGGCGTCCTCGCCGAACACGACTCCCCAGCCGGTCTCGGCCGCCTTCTTGCCGACGGAGGCGGCGATGATCCCCGCGACGGGGACGATGATGCTCACGAGCGGATTGGCCACGGTTTCCTCCAGGCGTCGGGTTCGCGGGTTCTCTCCTGCGAAGGGGCTCAGTAGGCCCCGGCGTACTGAGCGTAATAGGTTCCCATGTCGTCCGTGCGCAGTGCCTCGCGCAAGACGTCCATCGCCTCCTCGTCGGTCGCCACCACGCTCGCGCCGCCGCTGGTCGTGGTGGGGCCCCCGTGGGGGACGGAGAGGAAGTGGAGGTCGTCCCCTCGGATCGAGCGGAGCGACAGCCCGAGCTTCGTCATCTCGCCGGCGGTGAGGCCCTCGTCGGTGGTCAGGTACGGGGAGACCTCCTCGATCGTGTCGGCGAGCTTGCGCGGATCGGTGAGGGTGTCGGCGCTGATGAGCTTGTCGGCGATGCCCTTGAGGACCGCCTGCTGGTTGCGGTTGCGCTGGAAGTCGCCGTCGGCGAACTGCTTGCGCTGACGCACGAAGACCAGCGCCTCGTGGCCGTCCATCGACTGCGTGCCGGCGGTGTACTCGATGCCGTCCGCCTCGAAGTCCGTCGGGACCTGCACGTCGACTCCGCCGAGCGTGTCCACGAGCCCCTCGATGCCCTCGAAGTCGATCAGGGCCACATGGTCGATCGGCACTCCGGTGTAGTCCTCCACCGTCGTCACCGCCAGGGAGGGGCCGCCGAAGGCGAGGGCCGCGTTGATGCGGTCCTTGCCGTGGCCGGGGATGTCGATGTAGAGGTCGCGGGGGAACGAGGTGATGTACACGCTCTCGCCGTCGTCGGCGATGTGCACGAGCATCATCACGTCCGAGCGCTGGCCGGTGACGCCCTCCGCGGCCGCGGCCTCCTCGGAGCGCTTGTCCGAGCCGAGCAGGAGGATGTTCCGCCCGGTGCCCTCCTCCGCCTCGGGGCGCTCGCCCTCGGCGCGGGTGATGTCCACGACGGAGCGCTTCTCGTAGGGAGCGCGCGCCCGTTGAGATAGTCGCCGACCACGATGCCGACGCCGATCACCAGCACGGCCACGAGGCCGAACGCGATGAGCGCCGCGCGGCGGCCTCGTCGGCGTTCCGTGCCGGCGTCCGAGTCGTCGTCCCAGTCGGCGGGCGACTCGACGTCGTCGTTGCGGTTCATGGATCGGTCCCCTCGTCCGGTGCCGCCGGGGCGGTCACAGCCTGCGGTAGGCGAGATCCCATATTAGGCGTCCGGCCTGCATCCCCTTGGACTCGAAGCTGGTCTTCACACGACCTCCGTACCGCGGTGCCCAGCCGGTTCTCGCCATGCCCTCGGGGACGGCGTCGGAGCTTACCCCCTCGGGGCGCGGGCCGTCCGGATGCACGAGCTCCAGTTCGGGCCTGGCATCGAGCTGGCGGCGCATGTGGTGGGCGTACTGCGCCCAGTCGGTGGCCAGGCGCAGGTGCCCGCCGGGGGCGAGCAGCGGCGAGACCGCATCGAGGAAGGGCGGGTTGATCAGGCGCCGCTTGTGGTGCCTGGCCTTCGGCCACGGATCGGCGAAGTACACCCACAGCTCGGAGATCGAGGCCTCGGGCGCATCGCGGGCGCGCGCCCTCTGCGCGTCCAGGGGCGCAGGCGCAGGTTCCGGGGTGCTCCGCCTTCTCGACGCGGCTGAGCGTCTGGGCCAGTCCGGGGAGGTACACCTCGACGCCCAGGTGGTCGCGCTCGGGATGCGCGGTCGCGGCCGCGACGATGTTCTCGCCCAGGCCGTCGCCGACCTCGACGACCAGCTCCGCGCGGCGGCCGAAGACCTCCTCGAGATCCATCCGGGCCCCGTCGGCCGGGAGCGTGTCGCGCTCGCCGCGCGGCGGGTCCAGCACGTACTCGGGGAGAGCCGGTCCCAGGAGTCGCGGCGCGAGGGCGTCAGCCGTTCGCCGCGGCGCACGAAGGAGACGACGTCGCGGCGGGTGGTGCCCGCATCACGTCGGGCGGGATGCAAGGGCGGGGGAGTGGTGGGCGGGGTCACGGCGCGCCTCAGGACGCGCGACGGATCTGATCGCCCTCGACGACGATCTCCACGCTCGGCAGGTGACGGGTCGCGGGGCCGACGAGCACCTCGCCGCTGGTCGCGTCGAAGCGCGAGCCGTGGCAGGGGCAGTCCAGCTCGGTCTCCTGCTGGCGGAGGGCGCGACCGTTGTGGGTGCAGTAGCCGGAGTAGGCGGAGACGTCCTCCCCGGTCCCGCGGACCAGGAGCACGAAGGGTCGCTGGCCGCCGAAGTTCACCAGCGTCGAGGCGTTCTCGGGCACGTCCGCCAGCGGGACCGAGCCCTCCTCCGCGCGCGGCGGCTCGGCCGTGCCGAAGCCCTGGTCCTCCGGAGCGCAGGCCGCGAGGCCTCCGAGACCGGCCGCGGAGGCGGGCGCGAGGAGGGCGTGGCGGCGGGAGAGGCAGGGGCGTTCCATGCCGCCAGGATAGCCAGGGGCGCCGGGCGTCGGGGCGCGGCGGGCAGCGGGTGTGACCGCCGCGACCGCGTCGTGATCGTCCCACGATCCTCCCGGGGCGCGCCGGGGCATGCACAGCGTCGCCGCCGCGCCCTCGGCTCAGACCTCCGCGGCCTCCATCTCGCTCGGGTCCCAGGTGAGGATGCCGCCCGCGCGCCAGCCCCGGTCGCGCACCGCGTCCAGCGCCTCCCGCTTCCTCGCCGGGGTGAGCCGGTCCAGATAGAGGGACCCCTCGAGATGGTCGACCTCGTGCTGGAGCGCGCGGGCGAGCACCCCGCCCTCGTCCTCCAGCACGACCTCGGCCCCGTCGAGATCCGTGCCCGTCACCCGGGCGCCGCGGTGCCGTGCGGTGGGGAACCCCTCGCCCGGCACGGAGAGGCATCCCTCGAGGGTCTCCTCGTCCAAGGTGATCCCGCCGAAGCGCTCGAGGACCGGGTTGAGCACCACCCCGCGTCGCAACGTGTCGCTCACGTCGGGGCAGGAGTACACGAACAGCCGCCAGCGGGAGCCCACCTGCGGTGCGGCGAGGCCGACGCCGCCTGCCGCGTCCATCGTCTCGAACATGTCCGCGACGAGCGTGCGCGGCTCGTCGGTGACCTCTCGGACGCGGCGGGTGCGCTGCGAGAGCGCGCGGTGGCCGGCGATGGTGATCGGGCGGACGGTCATGCGGGGGAGCCTCCTTGGCTCGACGGGTCGGCGGAGGGCCCCGTATCGGTGCTCTCCACGGGGAGGGGGTCGCTGGTGACCCGGTGTCGGCGCGGCGGGTTCACCGCGAGAGGGTTGGTCGACTCGACGATCCAGGCGCCCCGCTCCCGCCGCAGGGGCTCCCCGCTGCGGACGGACTCGGCGACCGCGCGGCCCAGCTCCTCGGCCTCGTCGGCGTCACGGGCGAGGAAGTCCAGGGTGTGGGTCGCATGCGGCGCGAGCTCGAGCTTGTGCCATGCCTCCAGGCCGGTGGCGAGCTGACGGGCGCGCAGGAACTCGGCGTCCAGCGCCGCGCCGGTGATCACCACGATGTTCGCGATCCACATCAGCAGCAGGATCGCGATCAGGCCGTTGAGGACGGTGAGGACCTCCGCGAAGCGGGTCGCGTAGACGAGCGGCTGCCCGGCCAACAGCGCGGTCCCGAACAGGGTGAGCACGCTGAGGGTCGAGCCCAGCGTCATCAGCCGGTAGCGGGGCAGTCGCACGTTGGGGAACAGGTAGTAGGCCAGCGACACCCCGATGATCAGGATGACCAGCAGTACCGGCCACTTCACGATGTTCCAGGCGTGGAAGGCGATCATGGGGATGCCGATGAACTCGCCGATGCGCTGGCTCGCCTCGCCGCCCAGGATGATCATGCCGATCGCGAGCAAGACCACCGCGGTGATGAGCACCGTCTCGCCGAACACGATCGTGCGGAACCACAGGAAGGGTCGCCCCTCGCGGGTGTCGTAGACCCTGTGCGGCGCGCGGTGGAAGGCGGCGACGCCGTTGGACGCGGAGACCAGCGAGCCGAGCGTGCCCAGCAGCAGGCCCAGCAGGCCGCCGCTGGTGCTGGAGACGGCCTGGATCGCCCCGAGATAGGGACGCGGATCCAGGGTCGGGAAGATCTCGGTGATCAGCCCGGAGAGCGCGGAGAGCGTCTCCGTCTCGATCCCGATCAGCGACATCATCGACACGACGGCCACCGCGCCCGGGAACAGCGACAGCAAGAGGTAGAACGTCATCGTCCCGGCCACGTCCCACACCTGGATGTCCAGCGGCCGCATCCGCACCCGGTTCAGGACGTGCAGGATGCTCAGCCGGGGTCGGGCGAGCTCGACCTGCGGCCGTGGCCGACGCGGACGGGAGGTGGTCACCGTGGAGCCGCTCCGGAGGGGTGTCGGGTCCCGGGCCGGGAGGTCGGGACGGAGGGACGGGGGCCGTGCGGGCGGTGTGGAGCCTAGTCCACCGCGCCGCAGGGGCCCCGCCCTCGTGACGCGCCGGTCAGCCTCCGTCGATGATCTCTCAGCCCTCGTCGACGATGTCGTCGGGGTCGGAGGCGACCGGGTACTCCCACGGGTCCTCGGGATCGCCCGGCACGAAGGAGGTCATGATCGAGCCGTCCGCGCGGGCATCGCCCAGGCCGACGGGCCTGGACAGCACCGCATCGTCCAGCAGCGGGCCCTGGTCAGCGAGCGGGACGGAGACGCCGTCGGCGGTCACCCGCACGCTCTCGCCGCGCACGGAGACCTCGATCTCCTCGCCGGTCTCGAGCGTGAAGGAGATCTCCTCGCGCACCAGGCGCACCCGGAAGCGGGAGCCGCGCACCGTCAGCGGGAAGGAGAGCTCGGGCCACTGCGCCGGCAGGCGCGGGTCGAAGCTGATCCGGCCCTCGTCGTGGCGCATCCCGCCGAAGCCGTGCACGAGCGCGTTCCACACCCCGCCCGCCGAGGCGATGTGCACGCCGTCGGAGGTGTTGCCGTGGAGGTTCCCGAGGTCCACGAAGAGCCCGGCCCGGAAGTAGTCCAGCGCCGCCTCCTGATGGCCCACCTCGGCGGCCATGATCGACTGGACCACGGCGGAGAGCGAGGAGTCCCCGGTGGTGATCGGGTCGTAGTACTCGAAGTCGGCGCGCTTCTCCTCCGCGGTGAACTCGCCGCCGCGCAGGAACTGGGCCAGCACCACATCGGCCTGCTTGAGCACCTGGAAGCGGTAGATCACCAGCGGGTGGAAGTGCGAGCAGCAGCGGGAACGCCTCTTCCGGAGTGTTCGCCACGTCCCAGATCTCCCGCTCCAGGAAGCGATCCTCCTGGAGGTGGATGCCGAGGGAGTCGTCCTTCGCCACGAACATGCCGTCCGCGCAGGCCTCCCACTGGTCCAGCTCCATCTCGTCCAGCTCGAGCTCGACGCGCAACGCCTCGTAGGCGGCCTCGTCGGCCGCGCGCAGGTCCCGCACGGCGCGGGCCGCGCGGCGCAGGTTGTAGCGCGCCATCACGTTCGTGAACAGGTTGTTGTTCACGACCGTCGTGTACTCGTCCGGGCCGGTCACGCCGTTGATGTGGAAGCTCGAGACGCCCGCGGCGGTGACCCGCCAGAACCCGAGGTCCGCCCACATCCGGGCGGTCTCCACCAGCACCTGCACCCCGTCGCGGCGCTCGAAGTCGACGTCGCCGGTCACGTCCGTGTACTGGCAGAAGGCGTAGGAGACGTCGGCGTCGATGTGGTACTGCGCGGTGCCGGCCGCGTAGTAGGCGGAGGCCTCGTCGCCGTTGATCGTGCGCCAGGGGAACAGGGCCCCGCGCTGGTTCAGCTCCCGTGCCCGCTCGCGCGCCTTGGGCGGCATGGTCGTGCGGAAGCGCGGCGCGTTACGGGCCCAGCGCGGCTGGGTGAAGGTGAGGAAGGGGACGACGTAGATCTCGCTGTCCCAGAAGTAGTGGCCCTCGTAGCCCGAGCCGGTCACGCCCTTGGCGGGGATGCCCCACTGGTCGGAGCGGGCCGTGGCCTGGGCGAGCTGGAACAGGCACCAGCGCGTCGCCTCGCCGCGCCTCGGGCTGGCCCGGCGGCTGCACGTCCGAGCTCTGCCAGAAGTCCGCGAGGTACTCCCGCGCGTCGCGAGATGCGCCTCGAAGCCGTCGCGACGCACCCGGTCCAGGGTGCGGCGGCGGCGGTCGAAGAGCTCGCGATGGGGCACCGAGCGCGAGGAGTGGTAGGCCACCGACTTGCGCACCGTCAGCACCGAGCCCTCCTCGAGATGGGCGCGGGTGACCTGTCGGCCGAAGTCGGCCGAGGTGTCCGTGAGGTGCTCGGTCTCGGCGTCGGACTCGATCACGTGGTCCGCGCCGACGGCGAGGGTCATGCCCGAGCGCGCCACCCGGTAGCCCAGCAAAGCATCCGCCGCTCGCTGTGCCAGTCCTGCATCGGCTCGAGCACCCGGTGGGTGAAGGCGGTGGTCTGGCGCGGATCGGCCTTGTCGGTGACGGGGCCGCCGTCCACGCCCTTGCCGAAGTCGTCGCGGTAGTCCTGCCGGTTCACGATCTGGGAGGAGATCGCGATCGGGGCGGAGCCCTCGAGCATCTCCACCCGCATCGTCATCAGCGCGAGGTGGCGCTGGGAGAAGGAGATCATCCGCGCGGTGGAGACCTTCACGCGCTTCCCGGCGGGGGTGCGCCAGATCAGCTCGCGCCGCAAGACGCCCTCGCGGAAGTCGATCCAGCGCTCGTACTCCTCGAGGTCCGCGATCGACAGCAGCAGCGGCTCGTCGTCCACGTACAGCTTGAGCGTGGAGGAGTCCGGCACCGAGATCATCGTCTGCCCGGTGCGGGCGAAGCCGAAGGCGGACTCGGCGTGGTTGATCTCCCAGGTCTCGTGGAAGCCGTTGAGGAAGGTGCCGTGGCTGTGCGCGTCCCGGCCCTCCTCGGGCGTGCCGCGCATGCCGAGATAGCCGTTGGCGGTCGCGAACAGCGTCTCCATCAGGCCCAGGTCGCCGCCCGGCCGCGACTCGACCAGGCGCCATTCGTCGACCGGCAGGCGGGTGCGGTCCACGGGGTCCTCGGGCAGCGAGCGCAGACGGGTCATGCCAGCTCCTCCAGATCGGCGACGACGAGGGTGGCTCCGGCGGCGGTCAGCTCCTCGCGCCCCGCCCCGCGGTCCACGCCGACGACGGCGCCGAAGCGCCCCGCGGCGCCGGCGGCGACGCCGGAGACAGCGTCCTCGTAGACCACCGCGTCGGCGGGCTCGACGCCCAGCGGCGCGGCGGCGCGGAGGAAGGTGTCCGGGGCGGGCTTGCCCGGCAGGCCCTCGCGGGCGGCGACGTTCCCGTCGACCACGTGCTCGAAGCGCTCCCGCGGCCCGGCCGAGCGCAAGACCTCCTCCGCGTTGCGGGAGGAGGAGACGATTGCCAGGCGCGCTCCCTCGCCCAGCGAGTCCAGATAGGCGACGGTGCCCGGATAGGGCGCCACGCCGTCGCGGCGCAGCAGCTCGAGCACGAGCTGGTTCTTGCGGTTGCCGAGGCCGCGCACGGTCTCCTCCCCGGCGCTCTGCTCGCCGGGGTCGGTGTCCTCGCCCTCGGGCGCGCTCGAGGCCGCGGGAGGCGAGGACCGCACGGACGCCGTCGTAGCGGGGGCGGCCGTCGACGTGCTCGAAGTAGTCCGCCTCCGTGTACGGCGGCTCGACGCCGCGGGAGGAGAGGAACTGCTCGAACATCGTCGCCCAGGCGCGCATGTGCACCTCGGCCGTCGGGGTCACGACCCCGTCGAGATCGAAGAGATGAGCCGTGAGATCTGCTGGTCGGAAGGTTCGCGCTGAAGTCACATCGGCCATGCTACGGGCCCTGGCGGTGGGCTACGCTTCGGGGGTCCGTGCCCGCGCCCGTGCGCCGGCCCGGAACGGCTCGAGACCTTCCGAGGAGACGATGACTGCCACCGAGTCGCTGCCCGCCCTGCAGGCGGTGCGGCGCGAGCTCGAGATCGACGAGCAGGCCCCCGGCGGCCACCCGCAGGTGCGGGCGGTGCTCACCCTCACCACCAACCTGGACCTGGCCCCGGCGCAGCTGTGGCCCCTGCTGACCCGCCCCGAGGAGCTCGAGGCCTGGTACGGCCCCGTCCGGGGCGAGCGCGCGAGGGCGGGCGCTTCACCGCGCCGCACGGCGCGAGCGGGACCGTGCTCGAGGTCGAGGAGCCCCACCGTCTCTCCCTGCTGTGGGAGCAGATCGGCGAGGAGGACCCGCTCCAGATCCGGCTGGACCCGGAGGACGACGGCACGACGCCGCTGCGGCCGCGCCACACCGTCCTCGTCCCCCGCGAGCGCTTCGACCGGGGCGGCCCGGGCGAGGTGGCGCTCGGCTGGGAGCTCGCGGCCGCTCGCGCTCGTCGCGCACACCGACGGCTGGCGCCACGGTCGCCTCGCCGAGGCGCCCGTCCCCACCCGCGAGTGGATGCGGGGCGAGGAGGGGCGTCGGTACCTGCGCGCCTGGTCCGTGCGCTGGGCCGCCGAGGCGGTCGCGGCCGGGGTGGACGAGGGCGTCGCACGGCGCGTCGAGGCGGAGGCGCTCCGCTCCCGCCTGGCCTCCCCGCAGGAGACCTGAGCGGGCGGGACGGCGTCCGCTCCCCGGGAGGTCTTTGCCCCGGCTCACGAACCGGTGCCACACTCGGGCGGTGACCACCCCTGCCCCCGGCCCCGCCTCGAGGGACGGGCGCTCACCTGCGGCGGTCTTTGCGCGGGCTGGTCCCCTCGGTCTACGCGCCGAGCCTGCTGGAGTTCGTGGGCCTGGCCGCGCTGATGCCGGTGATCCCCCTGCTGGCGCGCGACCTCGGCTTCAGCGTCCCGCAGGCCGCGGCGCTGTCGACCATCTTCGGCCTGACCTCCTTCCTCGGCCCGATCCCCGCCGGACGCCTCATCTCCCGGATCGGGGCGCGCGCGGCGCTGGTGATCACGGGTCGCGCCTGCTCGTGCTCTCGAACGTCTTGGCCTTCGTGCTGATCGCGCCCGCGCTCGGGGGCGGCGGCGACCTCCTGCACCGGATCATGCTGGTGGTCCTGCTGCTGGTGATGGCCGCGAGCACCCAGGTGTGGCGCCTGGGACGGCAGGCGTATCTCGGCACCGCCCTGCCCGCGACGATGCGGGCACGCGGCATGACCCTCTTCGGCGGGGTGATCCGGGTGGGGGAGGTGATCGGGCCGCCGCTCGGCGCGGTCGTGATGGCGGCCGGATCGATGGCCTGGGTGTTCCTGCTCTTCGCGCTCACCGCCGCGGCCGGCACCGTGATGGTGGCCGCGTTCCTCCCTCCGGGGGAGGCGCGGTCCCGGGGTGCGGAGGGCCGACGCGGACGCGCCCCGCGCTCCCCGGCCCAGGTCACGCTGGACCGGGCGGTGCTGAGGCGGATGGTGGCCGTCGGCGTCGGGATCGCGCCGGTGATGATGGCGCGGGTGAACCGGCCCGTGATCGTCCCGCCGCTGGGCGATGCGCTGGGCCTGGACCCGGTGTGGATCTCGGTGGTCTTCGGGATCTCCGCGGCGCTCGAGATCCTGCTGGTGATCCCGGCCGGGACCCTGATGGACCGCTATGGCCGCGCCGCCGTCGCGGTGCCCTGCGCGCTCGTGATGGGCGCGGGATTCCTCCTGCTCGCCCTGCTCGGGACCGCCTGGGCCGACGGTGGCGGCACCGCCTCGGTCCTCGCCCTGCTGCTGCCCAGTCTGCTGATCGGCGTCGGCAACGGGCTCGGCTCCGGGATCGTGATGACCCTCGGGATCGACGTCTCCCCGGTGCACGGGCGCACCCGCTATCTCTCCTGGTGGAACACGATGCTCGGCGCCGGGCGGCTCTCCGCCCCGTCGCTGGTCACCGCGATCACAGTGGTCGCCCCTGTCGCCGCGGCGGGTGCGGCGACCGGTGCGCTCTGCGTCGCGGGCGGGCTGTGGCTCTCACGCACGCGCCCCGCGTCACACCCTCCGGGGGGACCCGGGGCGCTGACACGGGGCGACGGGGCGGGGCGGCGGCTCCTGGAGCTGGAGCGCGCCGGGTGGGCGGTCACGCCGCGGCGTCGACCAGCGCGCCCTCGGCGGTGCTCTGCAGCGACTCCGCGGCGTCCTCGCGGCTCACGGAGCGGGCGATGGCGATCTCCGAGGCCAGCGGGTCGATGGCCTGCTTGAGCAGGTTGCGCTCGGCGAGGGAGGACGGGGTGCCGCCGGAGTCGCGCACGATCGATCGGATGACCTCGATGCGGTCGGTGAGACGGCCGGACTGGAGGCGCATCTGCAGCGACTTGATGCGGTGGGCCCAGGACGCCTTCTTCGCCGGCGGCTCGATGGGCTCGCCGAGCTGGGCGATCAGCGTGTCGATCTCCTTCGTCCCGAGCACGGGGCGCAGGCCGACGACGTCCTTGCCGTCGGCGGGCACGGAGATCTGCATCTCGTCGCCGATGACCTCCAGGTCCACGTACTCGCGCGGCTCGCCCTTGACGGTGCGGGTCAGGGTCGAGACGATGCGCACCGGACCGTGGACGGGGTGCGTGAGCACCTTGCCGACCTTCGAAGCGGTGGAGTCGGACGCAGTGGCAACGGACAAGGGGGTTCCTCCTCGGTGGACCTGTGCGCCGGCGGTACCGCGGCCCTGGTGGGGTCGAGGCGGCCGCCCGCGACCTCGGCCCGGCCCGGGAAGGACCGGTCCACGAGGGGAAACAGGGCGGCTCGAGCCCCGCTCGACCTGCAGGGACAGGGTGGCGGAGCCTACGACAGCGCCTATCCATGGTCTCACGGATCTGACAATTAATCCAGGCCCTGACGTTTCCGCATGGGTCACATCCGTGCCGGGCCGCTCCGGCCGGACTGCCGCGATCGGGCGGTCGCGATCGCACGGCCGCGGCCGTGCGACGCCGCTCCCCGGAAGCGCGACGGAGTGCCGACGATCGTCGGGGGCGGGCGGCGGGTCGATGCGGTGGAATGGGGCCATGCCGGTCCCTCCTCGACGACCCCGCCGCCCTCGACCCCGCCGGAGGTCGTGGCCTTCGAGGCGGTCGGCGTCGTCGCGCGAGGAGAGCGTCTCGCTGCTGGAGGCGAGCGGCGGCGCGGCCGCGGGCGAGGTCCTGGCGGTCACCGGCCCCAACGGCGGCGGCAAGACCACGCCGCTGCGGGTCCTCGCAGGCCTGCTCGCGCCGACCGCCGGGCGGGTGCGCGTGGCGGGCAGACGCCCCGACGACCGCGACCCCGCCTTCCGTGAGGCGCTGGCGGCGCTGATCGGCCCCGCGCAGACCGCCCGTGATCTCACCGTCCTCGAGCACCTCCAGTTCGTGGGGGCGACTTGGGGGAGCGGAGCCTCCGCCGCCCGTGCGCGGGGACGGGAGCTCCTCGAGGAGCGCGCATCCTCCCGCTCGCGGGTCGCTTCCCCCACGAGCTCTCCAGCGGCCAGTCCCAGCTGGTCTCCCTCGCGCTCACCCTCGCCCGCCCCAGCGCCGTGCTGGTCCTGGACGAGCCCGAGCGGCCGCCTGGATCCCGACCGGCTCGATCTGGTGATCGACGCGCGCGCGCGCCAGGGCACGGGCCGGGACCGCGATCGTGCTCGCGAGCCACAGCCCCCGCTTGGTCGAGGAGCTCGCCGAGCGGCGGATCGCGCTCGAGGAGCCGTGGTGAGCGCCTCCCTCGGCCCCGTCCGCGAGGTGTGGGCGCAGCGGTCCCGCGCCCGCACCCGCGGCGACCTGCTCTACCTGCTCTACCTCGTTGCGATGGTGGTCGTCGTCATCGGACTGCCGGCGCTGCTCTCGGCGGGCCGGGCGCTGGCCAGGCCGGACGTGATCGCGCTCCTGCTGAGCCCGCAGACGCCGCGCGTGGCCCTGGGCCTCGCGCTCGCCGGCGCGGCAGGACTCGTCGGCCTCGGCGCGGTGCGCGGCCCCGCCCTGCTCCCGCCCTTCTTCACCGCCACCCTGGCCGCCGGCCCCATGCCCCGCCGCATCGTGTGCGCGGCGCCCCTTCGCACGCGCCCTGCTGCCGCCGCCGCTGGCCGCCGTACTGCCTGCCGCACTCCTGGCGGCGACGCTCGTGGCGGCAGGACGCGCCGGGGCCGGCGCGGCGGCGCTCCTCGTCCTCGGCGGGGTCGGGCTGGGACTGCTGTGGGGCTGTGCGTGGTCGGCGGGCCAGCTGCTGCGTCCGTCGGGAAGGCGGTCGCTGGCCCTCTCCGTCGGTCTCGGGGCGGCGCTCGCCGTCGTGCCGCCGCCGCTCGCCGTGGCGGACGCCGCCGGGGGCGAGGTCCGGGACGGCGCGGGGACCTGGAGCGGACCGGAGACGGTGCGGGCGGCGGGCCTCGCGGCGGCGGGCGCCGCGGGTGTGGTGCTGTGCGGGGCCCTGCTCGGCCGGGCGCGCGGGGTCGAGCTGGCCGCGCAGGCCGCCCGATGGGAGGCCGCGACCACGACCGCGGCCTCGACGGATCTCGCCGGGGCGGCCGGCACCTTCCGCGCCCTGCCCACGACGGGCCGTCGCCTGCGGGCGATCGGGGCGGGGCCGCTCGCCGTGCTGTACGCGCGCCGGGACGCCGTCGCCTGGTCGCGCACCCCGGACCGCTGCGCTGGCGGCGCGCTCGGCACGGCGCTCGGCGCGGTCGCGCTCGGCGGGGCGGCGCTGTCGGCGGGGCCGACGGCGTGGGCGCCGCTCGCGCTCGGCACTCTCCTCCTCCGGGCCGGGGCCGGGGCCTTCGTCGACGGGATCCGTCATGGCGTGCACACCCTCGGCGCCCCGCCGCTGCTCGGCCAGCGCGCGGGGACGCAGCTGCTCCTCCACGCGATCGCGCCCGGGCCGCTCCTGGCGGTGCTCGGCGCGTTCGGCGGTCTTCTCGCCCGCGTCACCATCGGAGACCTAGCAGGGACCGCTTCGGTGCTCGCTGCCCGTCGCCGTGGCCGCCGTGGTCCTCGCCGCGCGGGCCCACGAGGCGGCCAAGGGCACCATGCCGCTCGCCCTCGCCACCCCGATCCCGACCCCGCAGGGAGACCTCTCCGTGCTGGTCATGCTCGCCTGGCAGGCCGACGTCCTCGTCGTGCCGATGCTCGGCGCGGCCGTCTTGCTGCTCGTCGCGCCGGCCGGTCCCGGGGCCGTCTTCGCTCGCCGCGGCGGCGCTCCTCGGCGCGCTCGCGCCGCTGCTGACGTCGTCGCCTGCAGGAGCCGCAGGCATGAGGGAAGGAGACGCGCGATGGACATCCGCACCACGCCGAACCCCGTGATCCGCTGGGCGGGGCGGGAGCAGAAACCGGCTTGTGCCGCCGGCGGAGCGAAGGGCTCAGGCGCGGGGCAGGGCTCAGCCGCGGCGCCGGCTCAGGCGCGGTGCGCGGCGATGACCTCGCCGAGGTGGGCGACGGCGTCCTCGATCACGGCGGGGGAGTGGGTGACGAAGCTCAGGCGCATCGTGGAGCGGTCCGCGTTGTCGGCGTAGAAGGACCAGCCGGGCAGATAGGCGACCCCGGCCGCGACCGCGTCGGCGAGCATCTCCTGCGCGTCGTAGCCCTCGCCGAGCGAGGCCCACAGGAACATCCCGCCCTCGGGCCGGGTCACGTGCGCGCCGTCCGGCGCACCGGGGAGATCGCCGCGGACATCGCGTCGCGCCGCTCGCGGTAGACGGCGCTGACCCGCGCGACGTGGGCGTCGAGGTCCACGGTCTCGAGATAGCGGGCGACCATCAGTTGATCCACCACGGAGGACTGCATCGAGATCGCGGCCTTCGCCACGGCGAGGGTGTCGAGCACCGGGCCCTCCGCGCGCATCCACCCGATGCGCACGCCCGGGCTCATGAGCTTGCTCATCGAGTTCAACAGGATCGTGCGCTCAGCCATGCCGGGCGGCGCCGCGATCGGTGCCCAGGTGCCGCCGGTGAAGCTCAGCGCGCCGTAGGGGTCGTCCTCGATCAGTGGCACGTCGGTGCGCTGCGCAGCACCTCGGCGACGGCCTGGCGGCGCTCGATCGGCATCGTCCTCCCGGTCGGGTTCTGGAAGGTGGGGATCAGGTACACCATCCGCGGATGGTGGGTGCGGATCGCCTCCTCGAGCGCCTCGGGGATCACGCCGTCGTCGTCGGTGTCCATCCCGATCATCCGCGCGCCGTGCACGGAGAAGGCCTGGACCGCGGCGAGATAGGTCGGGGACTCCACCAGCACCACGTCGCCCGGCTCCAGCGGCGCCTGGGCGACGACGAACAGCCCCTCCTGCGAGCCGGAGGTGACCCGGATCTGGGAGGCGTCGGTGGGGAGATCGCGCGAGACACGGCGCGCGGCCTGCTCGCGCGGCTCGAGCTCGCCCTCGCTGACCCCGTACTGCGGCGCGCGATGGCCCTGCTCGGCGAGCACCCAGTCGTAGCAGGCGGTGACGTCCTCGAGCGCGAACAGCTCCGGGTCCGGGATACCGCCGGCGAAGGAGACCACGTCCTCGCGGGCGGCGAGGGAGAAGATGTCCTTGAGCGGGGAGGACTCCATCCCCGCGTAGCGCGCGGCGACGGGGAAGCGGAACGAAGCGGGGCTCGGGGTCGTGGTCATCGCACCATCGTGTCACGCAGGCCGCACGGGAGCGGGCGGCGTCGCAGTGAGATCCGCCCGCCGCCTCCCTGGCCCTGCCGGGACTCGGAGAGGACACTGGAGGGATGGATGCGGGCGGGCAGGGCACGACGGCGACGCGGTCGCGCGCCTCGGGCGGCGTCTTCGCCGAGGAGGAGGCCGAGGTCGCGCGCGCGGCCGCCCGGGACGCTGACGAGCTCGAGGCGATGACCCGTCGGCGCGAGGCGGGGGAGTTCCTCGAGCAGGTGGTGGAAGAGGTGGAGGTGATGGGGGAGCGCCTCGTCGTCGCCCCCGGGGTGTTCGTGCCGCGACAGCGCACGGCCCTGCTGATCGGGGAGGCGGTGCGGGAGGCCCGTGCCCGGCGCGCGCCGCGGGTGCTCGAGATGTGCGCGGGCGCCGCGCCCGTCGCCGCGCTGGTGGCCCGCGGCGTGCCCGGTGCGCGCGTTCACGTCGCCGACGTCGACGACGCGGCGCTCGCCGTGGCCCGGCAGAACCTCCCCGCGGAGGCGGTGCTCCACCTCGGCGACGGCTGGGCGGCGCTCCCTCCGGGCGAGCGCTTCGACGTGATCGCCGCGGTCCCGCCCTATGTGCCGCGGGACCGTCTGGCCCTGATGCCCCGCGAAGCACGGGAGCACGAGCCCCCGGCCGCCCTCCTGGGCGGCGAGGACGGGCTCGACCACGTCCGCACGCTCCTTGCCGGAGCCGCCGACCGCCTCGCCCGGGGCGGCGTCGTCGCTCCTGGGAGCCGCACCGCGGGCAGTGCCGCGCCGCGGCCGAGGTCGCCCGCGCCACCGGCCGGCTCGGCGCGGTGGACCAGGTGCTCGGCGAGGACGACGGCACCGCCGTGCTCGCGGGTGCGCGACCCCGCGGGCGACCTCATCCGCATCCAACAGCCCACCGACTGACCGACCCGAGCCCGACACCAGGAGGGGCACCATGAGCACAGACGCCGACGACACCCCCGGCACCTTCAGCGCCGCCGAGAAGGACGCGATGCGCGCCCGTGCCGAGGAGATCCGCGCCGAGAAGGCCCAGGGCCGCGGCGCGAAGAAGCGCGAGAACGACCGGACGAAGCTCGAGGAGCTGATCGCCGGCCTGCCCGAGGGCGACCGCCGCGACGCACATCGCGTTCACGAGATCGTCTCCCTCGTCGCTCCGCGGCTCGATCCCCGCACCTGGTACGGGATGCCCGCCTGGGCCCTCGACGGCGAGGTGATCTGCTTCTTCACGCCGGCCTCGAAGTTCGATGAGCGCTACAGCGGCTTCGGTTTCAACGCCGCCGCCCGCCTCGACGAGGGCGGCATGTGGCCGACGGCCTTCGCGGTCACCGAGGTGGACGACGCCGCCGCCGAGCGGATCGCGCGACTCATGGCGCGCGCCCTCGGCGATTGACCGACGGATGCCTGCAGACGGGCGGCGGCCCAACGGCCCGAGCCCGGTGCGACAGCGGGTGGGATCCGAGCACGCCCGAGGCGTTGGAGCCGCGGTGCGACGGCGGGGACGAGCGCCGGAACGGAGACGGGCCGCATCCCCCTGAACTGGGGAGATGCGGCCCGGATGCTGGAGCGGGCGACGGGAATCGAACCCGCGTAATCAGTTTGGAAGACTGAGGCTCTACCATTGAGCTACGCCCGCATGCGGCACCTATTGAACCAGATCAGAGCCGTCCGAGCACATCCGGCGTGGCTGGGACGACATGCATCTGCTCACAGCGCCCCGGGCGCTCCCCGCCGCCGCACGGGCGGAACGGGTAATATTCCCTGGGTTGCCTTCCGGGGTGTAGCTCAGCTTGGTAGAGCACCCGCTTTGGGAGCGGGAAGTCGCAGGTTCAAATCCTGTCACCCCGACTCCGCCGCCGGGTCGCCGCCGCGCGAGCTCCGGGGCGCCACCAGAATCGTCCATCCGATGTCCATCTACAGGGAGACCTGACCAGTGAAGACCGAGTCCGAGAAGCTCAGCCCCACCCGGGTGAAGCTCACCGTCGAGGTGCCCTTCGACGAGCTCAAGCCCGCCGTCGAGGCGGCCACCACGAAGATCGCCGATCAGGTGCAGATCCCCGGCTTCCGCAAGGGCAAGGTCCCCTCCAAGCTCGTAGAGCAGCGCTTCGGCCGCCCTGCGATCATGCAGGAGGCCGTCAACGACGCCCTGCCCGACTTCTACCAGCAGGCCGCGGCCGAGGCGGAGCTCAAGCCCGTCGGCCGCCCCGAGGTCGAGGTCACCGAGGTGCCGGGCCTGGACGGCTCCGAGGAGGGCAACCTGCTCTTCACCGTCGAGCAGGACGTCCGCCCCGAGATCGAGTCGCCCGACTTCGCCTCCTACGAGGTCGAGATCGAGGAGCCCGAGGTCGACGCCGACGCCGTCCAGGTGCGCCTGGACGAGCCGCGCGAGCGCTTCGGCACCCTCGTGGGCGTGGACCGCCCGGCCGAGGACGGCGACTTCGTCTCCCTCGACATGATCGCCACCATCGACGACGAGGAGATCGAGTCCGTCGAGGGCGTCTCCTACCGCATCGGCGAGGGCAACATGCTCGAGGGCCTCGACGAGGCGCTCATCGGCCTGTCCGCCGAGGAGTCCACCACCTTCGTCTCGAAGCTCGCCGGCGGCGACCGCGCGGGCGAGGAGGCGCAGGTCAAGGTCACCGCGCAGTCCGTGAAGGTGCGCGAGTCGCCCGAGGCCGACGACGAGTTCGCCGAGATGGCCTCCGAGTTCGACACCATCGACGAGCTCAAGGAGGACCTCAAGGTCCAGGCAGAGAAGGACGCCGAGGGCAACCGCGTGGCGCTCGCCCGCAACGCCCTGCTCGAGAAGCTCCTCGAGGAGCTCGAGATCCCCGTGCCCGAGCGACTGGTCGAGGACGAGATCCTCTCCCACCTGCAGAACGAGGGCAAGGAGGCCGGCGACCCGCACGCCGAGGAGATCCGCGAGGACACCGAGAAGGCGATCCGCGCCCAGTTCGTGCTCGACGAGATCAACGGCACCCGCCAGGTCGACGTCGACCAGAACGACCTCATGAGCTACATGACGCGGCTCTCCGCGCAGTACGGCATCGAGTCGAACCAGCCGCTGCAGATGCTCGCCCAGTCCGGCCAGCTCGAGCAGATCTTCGCCGAGGTGCGGCGCTCCAAGGCGCTCGACGTGGTCCTCGCCGACGTCACCGTCAAGAACGCGAAGGGCGACGTGCTTGACCTCGGCCTGAAGGCCGAGGAGGCCGACGACGCCGAGCAGGCCGAGGACTCCGAGGAGAAGCCCGACGCGAAGAAGGGCGCGGCGAAGAAGGCTCCGGCCGAGAAGGCCGCCGCCGACGAGTCCGCCGAGGACGCGGAGGCCGAGAAGCCCGCCGCGAAGAAGGCTCCGGCCAAGAAGGCCCCCGCCAAGAAGGCGGCGGCGAAGGACGAGGCCTCCACGGACGAGACCGCCGAGTGACCCTCCGCCGCTGACGGGGCCTGGCCCCGCACGGCAGATCGACGGGCCGTCACCCCTTCCGGGGGTGGCGGCCCGTCGGCGTCGGTGGGAGACTGCCCGTCCTGGCGAGCGCCGGGGACCGCGGACTCCCGGGAGCGACGCATGGCACCGCACCGACCCGACCGCCCCGACGACCCCGTTGCGGCCACGGCCAGCATGCGGGCGCCGCGGGGCAGGGTCACCTGGGGGTTCACCGCCTCGCTCGACGGCTTCATCACGGGGCCCGAGCACGACATGGCGTGGCTCGAGGCCTGCCCGCCCATGGACGGCGAGGTCGTGGCGCGGCTCGCCGACAACGTCGGCGTGATCATCTCCGGCCGGCGGGGCTACGACGCCGCGGTCGCGCAGGCGGCCGAGCGCGGCGAGCTCACCTCGGAGGCCTACGGCGGCGCATGGAGCGGGGTCGAGATCATCCTGACCCATCGGCCGGAGGAGCTCGCCGGCGATCCCTCGGTGACCGCCCTGGACGTCGACGTGGCCGAGGCGATCCGTCGCGCCCACGAGCTCGCGGGCGGCAGGGACGTGCAGATCATCAGCGCCGACATCGCCCGCCAGGCCCTCGAGCTCGACCTCGTCGACGAGCCGCAGATCTTCTCCGCGCCGGTGATGCTCGGCGACGGGACGCGCGCCTTCTCGGTGCCCGGCGGGCGGCGGATCGACTGGGAGCTGGTCGGGCCGATCCCCGGCGCGGAAGCAGGATGCGGCCGGATCTACCGTCCCCGCGGGGCGGCGGGGAACGGTGCAGCGGCCGGATCGAGCGGGGACGGATGAATGAGAACGGCCCGGCTCCCGCGAGGGGAGCCGGGCCGTGGACCGGGGAGCCGGTGGCTCAGCGGTAGGTGACGAAGCCGATCGGGTTGCCCCAGATGGAGCGCTCGACGACGCGCCGCTTCGAGCCGGAGGCGTCGATGATCTGGCCGTTGCCGGCGTAGATCGCGACGTGGCCGGACCAGGCGACGATGTCGCCGGGCTGGGCCTGCGACTGGGAGATCCAGCGGCCGCCGTTGGCGATCTGGCCGGAGGTGCGCGGCAGCCGAGATGCCGGCGGCCTTGTAGGCGTAGTTCACCAGGCCCGAGCAGTCCATGCCGCTGAGCGAGGAGCCGCCCCAGGAGTAGGGGGTGCCCACGGCGGAGCGGGCCGCGTTCACGATGGTGCTGGAGGAGCTGGAGGAGGAGCTCGAGGCGCTCGAGGACGGAGCGGACGCGCCGCCGGTGGAGACGCCGCCGTTCAGGGCGGCGCGGGTGTTCGGGCCGACGACCCCGTCGACCTGGAGGCCCTTGGAGGACTGGTAGTCCTTGACCGCCGCGTGGGTGCGCTTGCCGAACACGCCGTCGACCGCGAGGCCCGCGCCGTTCGCGTTCAGCGCCGTCTGCGGCTCCTGCACGGCGCCGCCGCGGGAGCCCCAGCGGAGCTTCTGGGTGGAGTTCAGGGCGGCCGACGGGGCGACCGAGGGGGCGGCGTCGGCAGTGGCCGGAGCGGCGGCGGCCGGAGCGGCCGGGGCGCTCGGGGCGGCGGGCGCGGCCTGGGCCGAGGCGCCGGTGAAGGCGGTGCCGAGGACGACGGTGCCGAGGACGGCGGCGCCGCCGAGGCCGCGGGCCGCGGTACCGGCCTGGCGGGTGGGGAGCTGAGCGCGGCCGGGGAGACGGTGGGAGTTGTGCTGAGCCATGATGAGCGGGAGTTCCTTCCGATCCCGACCGGGGGTCGGGGGCATTCCTGCGGGATGTCGCGACCTCTGGGGCCGGGGTGGTGACTTCAAGGTAGGAGGGTCGCCGGGCGGTTCTGAAGGCGCTTGGCGGACCCGGAGAACGCTCTTTGTCTCTTTTTTACACTTCGGCAGGAAGTCGTGACCGACTCTCGCCCCTCCTTGACGTTCCCGGGGGCGGGGCGCCACAGGGGCCGCGACGCCGTGGCAGTGCGCCTGCGGCGAACAGGACCCGTCACCCTCCCACCCAGCGCCTAGAGTCGACGCATCGACGATTCCCGCGATCAAGGAGCCCCCGTGACCTCTCAGACCCCGCAGAGCGCCAGCCCTCCGCGCCCCGTGACGCGGCCGGCGATTCCCCGATGGGCCTCGACGACAACGTCTACCAGCGCCTTCTGCGCGAGCGCATCGTGTGGCTCGGCTCTGAGGTCCGCGACGAGAACGCCAACGCGATCTGCGCCAAGATCCTCTTGCTGGCCGCCGAGGACCCGGACAAGGACATCTACCTCTACATCAACAGCCCCGGCGGCTCGATCACCGCGGGCATGGCCATCTACGACACGATGAAGTTCGTCAAGCCGGACATCGTGACCGTCGGCATGGGCATGGCGGCCTCGATGGGCCAGTTCCTGCTCTCCTCCGGCACGAAGGGCAAGCGCTACGCGACCCCGCACACCCGCGTGCTCATGCACCAGCCGCTCGGCGGCCTCGGCGGCACCGCCACCGACATCCGCATCCAGGCCGACCTCATCCTCTCGATGAAGAACCAGCTCGCCGAGCTGATCGCCGAGCAGACCGGCAAGAGCGTCGAGCAGATCCACGCCGACTCCGACCGCGACCACTGGTTCACGGCGGCGGAGGCCCTGGAGTACGGCTTCATCGACAAGATCGTCGCCGGCTCCGGCGACGTCACGGGCGGCGGCGGCACCGACAGCTGATCGCCCCCTCCAGCACCTTCCGACACCTTCGAGACCAGGAGACCCCGTGACCTTCGATCCCCGCACCATCGGCGCTCTGCCCATGGCCCAGGCCGGCGCGCGCCCGCCGCCGCCGCTCAGATGCCGACCTCCCGCTACGTCTTCGCCCCAGTACGAGGAGCGCACGCCCTACGGCTTCAAGCGCCAGGACCCCTACACCAAGCTCTTCGACGACCGCATCATCTTCCTCGGCGTGCAGGTGGACGACGCCTCGGCCGACGACGTCATGGCGCGGCTGCTCGTGCTCGAGTCCCAGGACCCGGACCGCGACATCACGCTGTACATCAACAGCCCCGGCGGCTCGTTCACCGCGCTGACCGCGATCTACGACACGATGCAGTACATCAAGCCCGAGATCACCACCGTGTGCCTCGGCCAGGCGGCCTCCGCCGCCGCCGTCTTCGCTCGCGGCCGGCGCGCCCGGCAAGCGCCTCGCGCTTCCGAACGCCCGCATCCTCATCCACCAGCCCGCGATGGGCGGCGAGGGTGGCGGCGGCCAGGCCTCCGACCTCGAGATCCAGGCCAACGAGATCATGCGCATGCGCGAGTGGCTCGAGGAGACCCTCGCCCACCACTCGGGTCGCACGAAGGAGCAGGTCAGCGCCGACATCGAGCGCGACAAGATCCTCACCGCGCAGGGCGCCCTCGAGTACGGCCTGGTCGACCAGGTGCTCACCTCCCGCAAGGAGGCGCGTTCGGCGCTCGGGCGCTGACGCGTCGGCGGGCCGCCGCGACGGCTCCGCCGCACGACGATCGACCACGACGGCCCCGCTGCGGCGGGGCCGTCGTTCTGCCCACAGCGAGCCTGCGCGGTCACGCCAGGAGCGGCGGGTAGGCTGGACGGACCTGAGCGCCGAGGAGGATGACAGCTGTGGCACGTACGAGCGAGAACGGGGACGTTTTCAAGTGCTCCTTCTGCGGCAAGTCGCAGAAGCAGGTCGAGCGACTGATCTCGGGGCCGGGGGTGTACATCTGCGAGGAGTGCATCGAGCTGTGCAACGAGATCATCGCCGAGGAGATCCAGGCCGCTCAGCCCGCCGCCGAGGAGCAGGCCCCGCGCCCGCCCCGCGTGAGATCTTCGACTTCCTCGAGGAGTACGTGGTCGGCCAGGAGCCCGCCAAGCGCGCCCTCGCCGTCGCGGTCTACAACCACTACAAGCGCGTGCGCGCGCAGGACGCCGCGCAGGCGGCTCCGAACGCGAAGAGCGCCGCCGCGACCCTCGCCGAGGAGGCGAGCGACGACCACGAGGACATCGAGGTCTCCAAGTCCAACGTCATGCTGGTGGGCCCCACCGGTCGCGGCAAGACCTACCTCGCCCAGACCCTCGCCAAGATGCTCGACGTCCCCTTCGCGATGGCGGACGCCACCGCGCTGACCGAGGCCGGCTACGTCGGCGAGGACGTCGAGAACATCCTGCTGAAGCTCCTGCAGGCCGCGGACTACGACGTGAAGAAGGCCGAGCGCGGAATCATCTACATCGACGAGGTGGACAAGATCGGCCGCAAGGCCGAGAACCCCTCGATCACCCGTGACGTCTCCGGCGAGGGCGTGCGGCAGGCGGCGCTGAAGATCCTCGAGGGCACGGTCGCGGCGGTGCCGCCGCAGGGCGGGCGCAAGCACCCCCATCAGGAGTTCATCCAGATCGACACGACGAACGTGCTGTTCATCGTGGCGGGCGCCTTCGCCGGCATCGAGGACATCATCGGCTCCCGCATCGGCAAGCGCGGGATCGGCTTCGGCTCCGAGTCGCACTCCCCGCTCGCGCAGGAGGCGCTGTACTCGAAGCCGCTGCCCGAGGACCTGCTGAAGTTCGGCCTGATCCCCGAGTTCATCGGTCGCCTGCCGGTGATCACGAGCGTCTCGAACCTCGACCGGGAGGCGCTGATCACGATCCTCACCGAGCCCCGCAACGCGCTGGTGAAGCAGTACCGCAAGATGTTCGCACTGGACGGCGTCGAGCTCGACTTCGAGCGCGGCGCCCTGGAGGCCATCGCGGACAAGGCGGTCGAGCGGGAGACCGGTGCGCGCGGCCTGCGCGCCATCCTCGAGGAGTCCCTGCGACCGGTCATGTTCGAGGTCCCCTCCCGGGACGATGTGGTCAAGGTGGTCATCACCGAGGGCGTCGTGACCGAGGGCCGGGCGCCCCTGATGCTCACCGGCAAGGACGCGGATCGCGAGCACGACAGCGACCGGCAGGAGCGCACCGCATGAGCGCACCCGGCCACGCGGGCGCGCCGCGCGAGGCGGACGTCGCCCGGGCCCGGGAGCCGCTGGGCGAGGAGCGGCGCAAAGCATCGACAACATCGACGCCGCCCTCGTGCACCTGCTCGCCGAGCGCTTCTCCCACACCCAGCGCGTGGGCCTGCTGAAGGCCGAGCACGGCCTGCCGCCGGCGGATCCGGACCGCGAGCAGCGAGCAGATCGAGCGCCTGCGCTCCCTCGCCGATGCCGCGGGGCTGGACCCCACCTTCGCCGAGGCGTTCATGCGCTTCATCGTCACCGAGGTGATCCGCCACCACGAGCGGATCCGCGACGAGGGTGCCGCCGGGGCCTGATGTCCCCAGCGGGTTCGTTCGTCCCGCCGACGGGCTCTCGGCGGGCCCGCTCCGCCCGGCCGACGGGTCCGGTTCGCCCATCCGGTCGGTCCGCTCCTCGCAGACCGCGCCGTCCGAGCCGAAACCGCTGATAGCATCCGGGACATGGCTCGAAAGACGTTCCTCGACTGGCCGGTGATCCGGCGGCTGCGCGGGGCGGATCCGATGGGACGCGGCACCGCCGTCACGTCCCCGCGGACCCGCAGCACCGCGCCGCGCACCGCAGAGGCGGACGGCGTCGCCGACAGCATCTGCCCGTACTGCGCCGTCGGGTGCGGCCAGCGCGTCTTCCACAAGGACGGACGCGTCATCAACATCGAGGGCAACCCGGACTCCCCGGTCTCCCGGGGGCGCCTGTGCCCCAAGGGCGCAGCGAGCGAGCGACTCGCGAACTCCTACCTGCGCCAGACGAAGGTCCGCTACCGCCGCCCCTACGGGACCGAGTGGGAGGACCTCGACCTCGACACCGCGATGGACATGATCGCGGACCGCTTCCTCGAGGCGCGCCGGAAGCACTGGGAGGACGAGGACGAGCAGGGCAACCCCCTCCGTCGGACGATGGGCATCGCGAGCCTCGGCGGCGCGACCATCGACAACGAGGAGAACTATCTGATCAAGAAGTTCTTCACCGCCGCGGGCGCCATCCAGATGGAGAACCAGGCCCGCATATGACACTCCGCCACGGTTCCCAGTCTGGGAGCCTCGTTCGGTCGTGGCGGTGCCACGAACACGGTGCAGGACTTCGCCAACGCTGACCTCATCGTCATCGAGGGCTCGAACATGGCCGAGGCCCACCCGGTCGCCTTCCAATGGGTGATCGAGGCGCGCAAGCGCGGCTCCCGGGTCATCCACGTCGACCCGCGGTTCACGCGCACCTCTGCGAACGCCGACCGGCACATCCCGATCCGCACCGGCACGGACATCGTCGCCGCTCGGCGGCGTGATCCGGCACGTGCTCGAGAACGAGCTGTACTTCAAGGAGTACGTGCAGGCGTACACGAACGCCTCGACGCTCGTCTCCGAGGAGTACGGCGATCCCGAGGACCTCGGCGGCCTGTTCTCCGGCTACGACCCGGAGACCGGCACCTACGACAACTCCACCTGGGCATATGCGGGTGATCCCGACGCGATCGCGCGCGGCCTGCCCGAGCGGGACGAGACCTTGCAGCACCCCCGCACGGTCTTCCAGATCCTGAAGCGTCACTACGCGCGCTACACCCCGGAGATGGTGCAGGAGACCTGCGGCATCGCTCCGGAGGACTTCGAGTACCTCGCGAGTTCGATCGCGGAGAACTCGGGCCGTGAGAAGACGACGATGTTCGCCTATGCGCTGGGCTGGACCCAGCACCAGGGCGGGGCGCAGATGATCCGCACCTCCGGCATCCTCCAGTCGCTCATGGGCAATATGGGACGCCCCGGCGGCGGCATCATGGCGGCGCGCGGACACGCCACCATCCAGGGCTCCACCGACATCCCGACGCTCTACCACATCCTGCCCGGCTACCTTCCTATGCCGAAGGCCGGACAGGACGACTTCGACGAGTACACGCGACTGGTGGGGAAGAAGGAGCAGAAGGGCTTCTGGGCCAATGCGGACATCTACACGATCAATCTGCTGAAGGCCTGGTGGGGGAAGCACGCCACGGCAGAGAACGACTGGAGGTATCACTACCTGCCCCGGCTCACCGGCGCGCACGGCACGTACCAGACCGTCATGCGGATGCTCGAGGGCGGGGTCGACGGGTACTTCCTGTTCGGCCAGAACCCCGCTGTCGGCTCGGCCAACGGGCGTATGCAACGTCTGGGCCTGACGCACCTGAAGTGGATGGTGGTGCGCGACTTCTACATGATCGAGTCGGCGACCTTCTGGAAGGACGGACCCGAGATCGAGTCGGGGGAGCTCTCTCCGGAGCAGATCGGCACCGAGATGTTCTTCCTCCCGGCCGCGAACCACACCGAGAAGGCCGGGTCGTTCACGCAGACCCAGCGCATGGTGCAGTGGCGTGACCAGGCCGTCGAGCCGCCGGGCGACGCGAAGAGCGATCTCGAGTTCATGTACGAGCTGGGACGCCGCGTGCGGGAGAAGCTCAAGGACTCCTCCGACCCTCGCGACCGGCCGATCCTCGACCTGACCTGGGATTATCCTGTCAACGAGCACGGCGAGCCGGACGCCGAGGCGGTGCTCGCCGAGATCAACGGCCGACACATCTCCGGTGAGAGGGCCGGGCGACCGCTGGCCTCCTTCGGGGAGATGAAGGACGACGGCTCCACGAGCGGAGGTCGCTGGATCTACTCCGGCGTCTACGCGGACGGGATCAACCGTGCCCGGAAGCGGACACCCGGTCAGGAGCAGGACGAGACCATGACCGACTGGGGCTGGGCCTGGCCCGGGAACCGACGGATCCTCTACAACCGGGCCTCGGCCGATCCCGAGGGCCGCCCGTGGAGCGAGCGGAAGAAGTGGGTCTGGTGGGACGAGGAGACCGGGACATGGACCGGGAAGGACGTGCCCGACTTCCCGCCCACGAAGCGTCCCGACGACCCCGGTGACCCGGGCAAGGGCGGCGCGGCGGCGCTGGCGGGGACCGATGCGTTCACGATGCAGTCCGACGGGCGCGGATGGCTCTTCGCGCCGACCGGCATGGTGGACGGGCCGTTGCCGACCCATTACGAGTCGCCGGAGTCGAACATCCCCAATCCTCTGTACCCCCAGCAGTCCAACCCCACCAGGGTCACCTTCCAGGACGAGGACAACCTCAGCTCGCCGGGCGCGTCGGCGCAGGGCGGTGAGGTGTATCCGTACGTGTTCACCACCTACCGGATCACCGAGCACCACACCGCCGGCGGCATGAGTCGGTTCCTGCCCTATCTCTCCGAGCTCCAGCCGGAGATGTACTGCGAGGTCTCCCCGGAGCTCGCCGCGGAGATCGGGCTCGAGCCCTACGGGTGGGCGACGATCATCTCGGCCCGCAACGCGATCGAGGCGAAGGTTCTGGTCACAGAGCGGATGACCCCGCTCCACGTGGGCGGGCGCACTGTCCACCAGATCGGCCTCCCGTTCCACTGGGGCCGCGGCGGCGCCGCGGTGGTGCAGGGCGACGGGGCGAACGACCTGATCGGGATGAACCTCGACGCCAACACGCAGATCCAGAACAGCAAGAACAACTCGTGCACGATCCTGCCCGGGCGCCGCCCCCGCGGGCCGGGCCGTGCCGAGCTGGTGGAGGAGTACCGCCGCAGGGCCGGGCTGATCCCCGCGCCGCACCCGCAGGTCGACGGGGCCGAGGGCGCTCCCGGTGCCGGCCCGGCCACGGGCGGGACCGCGCACGAGATGCGCGGTCCGGAGGAGGCCACCGCCGTGCCCACAGGGGAGCCGTCGATGAAGGAGATGAGGAACCGATGAGCCTGCTCGCCGGACCGGAAGGACCCTCCGCGGACGCGGGATGGGACCACGACCACGAGCGCAAGGGGTTCTTCACCGACACCTCCATCTGCATCGGGCGCAAGGCCTGCGAGGTGGCGTGCAAGGAGTGGAATCGCAACCCGATCGACGGCAACCTCGAGATCCTCGGCTCGAGCTACGACAACACCGGCGAGCTCGGCGCGAACACCTGGCGCCATGTCGCCTTCGTCGAGCAGGGCCAGGAGCGGATCGAGGAGGCGCGGGAGTCCGGGCGCAAGCTCGTCAGCCTCGGCATGCCGGGGATCGGCCCGAAGTCCTCCGGCACGCGCGGCGCGACCCCCGCCGGTGACCTCTCGGACGTGGACCGCACCCCGCCGGACACCCCCGAGTTCCGCTGGCTGATGTCCTCGGACGTGTGCAAGCACTGCACCAACGCCGGTCGCCTGGACGTCTGCCCGACCGGTGCGATCTTCCGCTCCGAGTACGGCTCCGTCGTCGTGCGAGCAGGACGTGTGCAACGGGCGCGGCACCTGCGTCAGCGCCTGCCCCTTCGGCGTCATCGAGCGCCGCGACGACGGGACCGTCTCCCCGTTCGCCGTGCGCGAGGAGGAGGACCCCCGCCGCAACACCGCGAGCAAGTGCACGCTGTGCTACGACCGGCTGGTCGACGGCGAGCGACCGGCCTGCTCCGCCACCTGCCCCACGCAGTCGATCACCTTCGGCGACCACCCCGATCTCACGGCCGACGCGAAGCAGCGGGTCGCCGACCTGCACGAGCGCGGCATGACCGAGGCGCGGTTGTACGGGGCGAACCCCAAGGACGGCGTGGGCGGCACCGGCTCGGTGTTCCTCTGCCGCTGGACGAGCCCGAGGTGTACGGCCTCCCGCCGGACCCGCAGGTGCCCACTAAGGCGGCCGCCGAAGCTCTACGCCCGCACCGGCATCGCGGGCGCGGGGATGGTCGCGGCCGTCGCGCTGTCCTTCCTGGGGGCGCGTCGATGAGCATCACCGAGTACGACGCGGACCGTCCGCCGGAGAAGCCCCGCCGACGCGGCGGAGGGAAGCGTCGACGCCGCCGCGGCCTCGGCGAGGTCGGGATGGGCGACGGCTCCCGCGAGGGCGCGGTCGTCGAGGACGTCGAATTCGAGCGGTCCGACGAGTTCGACTCGTACTACGGTCGGCCCGTGGTCAAGGCACCGCCGTGGAAGGCGCCGATCGCCGTGTACCTGTTCCTCGGCGGCGTCGCCGGCGGGTCGGCGCCGCTGGCCTTCGGTGCGCAGTGCACGGATCGCCCGCTGCTGCGGCGCAATGCGCGCCTCACGGCGCTCGGCACCGTCGGTGTCGGCACGCTGGCGCTCATCGAGGATCTCGGCCGCCCCGAGCGGTTCCTGAACATGATGCGCACGGTCAAGGTCACCAGTCCCATGAGCCTCGGCACCTGGGTGGTGGGAGGTTTCGCCTCGCTGTCCGGCGTGCTCGGCGCGGTCGAGGTGGA
Organism: Brachybacterium sp. GPGPB12; assembly: GCF_038396325.1. NCBI lineage: Bacteria > Bacillati > Actinomycetota > Actinomycetes > Micrococcales > Dermabacteraceae > Brachybacterium > Brachybacterium sp. GPGPB12. The sequence continues at coordinate 3,419,909 of NZ_CP149573.1, forward strand.
CCGTCTGACGGGGGAGAAGGTGCCGCTCGGGGCGCCGCGCCCCCTGCTCAAGGCAGCGGAGGCACCCGCCTCGCTCGGCCAGGTCGCCCTCGCCCCGCCGCTCGCCTCGTACACCGGTGCGCGCTGGGCAACACCGTGGTCCCCACCTGGGAGGCAGGCCGCGGCCACCTCCCGTACCTCTTCGCCTCCTCCGCGAGCCTCGCCGCCGGTGGTGCCGCGATGGTCACCACCCCTGTCGCCGAGGCCGGTCCCGCCCGGCTCCTCGCGGCCGCGGGGGTCGCCGGGGACGTGGCGAGCATGCACCTGATGAAGGAGTCGATGCATCCCCTGGAGCGGGAGCCGCTCGAGACCGGGACGCCGGGCAAGCTCCTGACCTGGGCGGAGCGCCTCGCGATCGCGGGCGGCGTCGGCACGCTCCTCGGCGGGGCGCGACCGCGTGATCGCCGCGGCGAGCGGCGCCGCGCCGCTGACCGCCTCGGCGCTGACCCGCTTCGGGGTGCTGAACGCCGGGCTCGAGTCCGTGAAGGACCCGCGCCGCGTGATCGAGCCGCAGAAGGCGCGCCTGGCGGCCCGCCGCGCCGCCGGCATCACCGACGACTCGATCACCACCGCCGGTTGAGCGGGCGGGCCGACGGGCGAGGCACCCGTCGGCCCTGCCGCCTCAGCCCTCCCTGCAGGTTCTGCCCGCCCCGCAGGCTCGGCCCGCCCTCCTGCCCGCCCCGCAGGTTTTGCTGTCCAGAGGATCGATGCGTCGCGTCGCATGGGTCGTCAGGCACGCAAAAGCGTGGCGCGCCGGAGACCGATCGGGAGAGGTGGGGTGGACCGCCTGCTCAGCGGACCTGGATGCCCTCTCCCGCGACGGTCTCGCCGATCACCGGATAGCCGGGCACCTCGCCGATCACCAGCAGGCCGCCCGAGGTCTGCGCGTCGGCGAGCAGCAGCAGATCGTCCTCGTCGATGCCGGGGCCGGCCTGGACGGCATGGCGCACCCACTCGAGGTTCCGTCGCGTCCCGCCGGAGACGAACCCGTCCCGCGGCGCCTCCGCCGCGCCCTCGACGAGCGGCACCGCGGCCCGGTCCAGGATCATCCCGACCCCGGAGGCGCGGCCCATCTTGTACAGGTGGCCCAGCAGGCCGAAGCCCGTCACGTCGGTCGCGGCCTTCGCCCCGGCCTCGAGCGCGGCCTTCGAGGCGTCCCGGTTCAGGGTCGTCATCACCTCGATCGCGGCGGCGGAGACCTCGCCGGTGGACTTCATGCGGTTGTTCAGCAGACCCACGCCGAGTGGCTTGGTCAGCGTGATCGGCAGGCCGGCCTCCGCGGTGTCGTTGCGCAGCAGACGGTCCGGGCGGGCGGTGCCGGTGACGGCCATGCCGTACTTGGGCTCGGGATCGTCGACGGAGTGCCCGCCGATGACGGGCACTCCGGCCTCCTTGGCGATCGCGAGACCGCCGGCGAGCACCTGCTGCAGCGGCTCGTAGGGCAGGACCTCGCGGGGCCAGCCGACGAGATTGATCGCGACCACGGGATCGCCGCCCATCGCGTAGATGTCGCTGAGCGCGTTCGCGGCCGCGATCCGGCCCCAGTCGTGGGCGTCGTCGACCACGGGGGTGAAGAAGTCCGCGGTGGAGAGCACGGCCGTGTCGCCGTCGGGCCCGCCGATCCGCACGGCGGCGGCGTCGTCCCCGTCGTCCAGGCCCACGATCACCTGGTCGTACTGCTGCCCGGCGAGCGAGGAGACGACCACCTCGAGCTCGCCCGGCGGGATCTTCGAGGCGCGACCGCCTCCGTGCGCCATCGTGGTCAGGCGGATCTCGGGGCGGGCCATGGGCTGGATGGGGGAGTCGCTCATGGCCCGACCCTAGCCCGGGCCGCCGGGGGAGGGCGAGCGTTGTCCCAGGTCCGGCGGTGATATCCTCGCCCGCGGAGGCGTACGTGTCCTGGTGGGCGCCCCAGTCTTCAAAACTGGTGAGACCGAGCATCTCGGTCTGGCGGGTTCGATTCCCGTCCGCCTCCGCCAATACTGCCGTCCGCCGCCGCGCGGACGCTCCGATCCCGTGCGCAGGAGGTCCCGTGCCCCAGTCCCCGAGCGACGCCGAGGGCACGACGACCCCGGGCCGGGGAGGCCACGGCGCCATCGGCCACGACGCGAAGGGCCCCGGCACGGCAGTCCCCGGCGCCAAGGGCCTCGGCACGGCAGGCCCCGGCGCGGAGGACCCGCGTCGGCGGATCCCGCGCACGGATCGCCTGCTCGCCCTGCCCGAGGTCGCCGCGGCGAGCGGCGCGATGGGGGAGCGTGTGGTGCACGGCCTGGTCCGCGCCGCCCAGGACCGGGCCCGCCGCGGCGAGATCGCCCCGGAGGATGTGACCGCCGCAGTGCTCGCCTCCCTCGGCGAGCACAGCGCCTCCTCGCTGCGCCCGGTGCTGAACGCGACCGGCGTCATCGTCCACACGAATCTCGGCCGGGCTCCGCTCTCGGCCGCGGCCCGGCAGGCGGTCCAGGACGCCGCCGGGTACACCGACGTCGAGTTCGACCTCGCCACCGGTGCTCGCTCCCGCCGCGGCGCCGGCGCGCGGGCGGGCCGCGGCGCTGGCCGCCTGTCCCGCGGCGGAGGACGCGCTCGTGGTGAACAACGGTGCGGCCGCCCTGTCGCTGGCCACGACCGCGCTCGCCGCGGGCCGCGAGGTGCTGTGGAGCCGCGGGGAGCTCGTCGAGATCGGGGCCGGTTTCCGGCTCGCGGAGCTCGTCGCCTCCGCCGGGGCACGGGTGCGGGAGGTCGGCACCACCAACCGCACCCATGCGAGCGACTACCGCGACGCGCTCACCTCCGGCACCGGCGGGGACCTGGGCGCCGCCGCCGCGGGGCCGAGCGCCGACGCACGGACCGCAGGCCCAGCGTCCGTCGGCGCGATCCTCAAGGTCCACACCAGCAACTACCGCATCGAGGGCTTCACCAGCGAGGTCGGGATCGCCGAGCTCACCGCGCTCGCGCACGAGCACGGACTGCCGCTGATCGCCGATCTCGGCTCGGGACTGCCGCGCCCCGAGCCCGCACTGCCCGACGAGCCCGACGTCGCCACCGCCCTCGCCGCCGGCGCCGACCTCGTCATCACCAGCGGCGACAAGCTCCTCGGCGGTCCGCAGGCCGGGATCCTGCTGGGCCGACGCGAGGTGATCGCGCGCCTCGCCCGCCACCCGCTGGCCCGTGCGGTCCGCGCCGACAAGCTCGCGCTCGCCGCGATCGAGGCGACCCTCGCCGGACCCGTCCCGCCCGTCCTCGCGGCGCGCGCACCGACCCGGACACGCCGCGGGAGCGGACCGACGCGCTCGCCGCCCGGCTCGCCGGCACGACGGTCGCCCATGACGGCCGCGTCGGCGGCGGGGAGGGGCCGAGGTGCCGCTGCCCGGCTGGGCGATCGCGCTCGAGGAGGAGCTCGCCGCGGAGCTCCGCACCGGGGACCCGGCCGTCGTCAGCACCGTCCAGGGCGGCGCGTGCCTGCTGGACCTGCGGCGCGTGCCCGCCGAGGACGAGGACACGCTGGTCGGCGCCGTCGCCGCGGCGCGGGAACGGTCGCGCGTCCGCGACGACCGCCGTCGCCCCGAGGACGCCTCCGCTCGCGCCTCCGCGCAGGATCCTGCGAAGGATCCTGAGCGATGATGCAGGTCATCGCCACCGCCGGGCACGTCGACCACGGCAAGTCCACCCTGATCCGCGCGCTGACCGGCATCGAGCCGGACCGCCTCGCCGAGGAGAAGCGGCGCGGCCTCACGATCGACCTCGGCTTCGCCTGGACCGTCCTGCCCTCCGGCCGGGAGGTCTCCTTCGTCGACGTGCCCGGCCACGAGCGATTCCTCGGAAACATGCTCGCAGGCATCGGCCCCGCCCCGATCGTCTGCTTCGTCGTCGCGGCCGACGAGGGCTGGCAGGCCCAGTCCAGCGACCATCGCGACGCCGTCGCCGCCCTCGGCATCGACCAGGGCCTGCTCGTGATCACCCGCGCCGACCTCGCCCCCGACAGGGTCCCGGAGGTCATCGCCCAGGCCCGCACGGAGCTCGCCGGCACCGGACTCGCCGCCGCGCCCGCCCTCGCGATCTCTGCCGTGACCGGGGAGGGGATGGACGTCTTCGCGCGCGCGGCTCGACGAGCTCGTCGCCGCCGCACGCCGGCCCGACCCCGGGCAGCGGGTGCGGCTGTGGGTGGACCGCGCCTTCACCGTCTCGGGCGCCGGCACCGTGATCACCGGGACCCTCGCCGCGGGCACCCTGCACCGCGAGGACCGGCTGGTGCTGATCGGCACGCACGGCGGTGCGGAGGCCGGGGACGAGGGGACCGAGGTGCAGGTCCGCGGTCTGCAGTCCCGCGGCGGACAGCTCGCCGAGCTCGGCCCAGTCAGCCGCGCCGCGGTGAACCTCCGCGGCGTCGACGCGGAGCACGTCGGTCGCGGCGACGCGCTGATCACCCCCGGAGCGTGGCACCTCAGCACCCAGGTCGACGTGCGCCGCACCACCGGCGAGGACCTCGCGGCCGCCCCGGGCGAGCTGATCGCGCACGTGGGTACAGCCCAGGTCACCGCGCGGGTGCGCCCCTTCGGCGAAGAGCATGCCCGGCTCACCCTCGAGCGCCCCTTGCCGCTGGCCGTCGGCGATGCGCTCGTCGCGCGCGGCGACGGCGGCCACGCCGTGCGCACCGGGGTGCGCGTCCTCGACGTCGACCCGCCCGCCCTGGCGCGGCGCGGCGACGGCCGTCGGCGCCAGGCCGTGCTCGAGGCGATGCCCGGGGGCGGGGACCTCGCCGGGGAGGTCGCACGCCGCGGCGCCGTGAGCGAGCAGGTCTTCGCGCCGCTACGGCCTCGCCGTCCCCGAGGAGTCGCCCGACGGGGTGGAGCGGCGCGGCGTGCGGCTCGTCGACGCTCGGGCGCTCGCCGACTGGCGGGAGAGGCTGACCGTCCTCGTCGCCGAGGCCGTCCGCGCCGATCCGCTCTCCGCAGGCCTGCCCCGCAAGGCCGCCGCCGATGCGCTGGCGCCGCCCACCCCGGAGCCGCTCGACGCGGTCGTGGCGGCCACCGGCCTCACGCTCGAGGTCGGCCGGGTGAAGGACCCCTTCGCCGCCGCAGGCCTCGGCGCCGCCGAGGCAGGGGTCGCGCGGCTCGAACGGCGGCTCGCAGAGGTCCCCTTCCGCGCCCCGGAGGCCGAGGACCTCGCCGCTCTCCGCCTCGGTGCCCGCGAGCTCGCCGCCGCCGCGGCGCAGGGACGGCCGCTGCGACTGCCCGACGAGGTCGTGCTCGCTGCCCGCCGCGCCCGCGCTCGCGATGCGGGAGCTGGCCCGGCTCGAGCGACCCTTCACCACCAGCGAGGCCCGCCAGGCGCTGGGGACGACGCGCCGCGTCGCGATCCCGCTGCTCGAGCATCTCGACGGCCGCGGCTGGACCCGTCGCGTGGACGCCGGGCACCGGGAGATCGTGCGCTGAGCACGGGCCGCGGATCGTCCTGACACACCGCTGTCCCCGGCATCGTCCCGGGGCGTGCGCCGACTGCTCGGGGCGGGCGCCGACGTGCCGAGGGCCTCAGCGGTGGCCGGCGAGCCAGGCGCGGTGCGCGCCGAGCAGGGCGTTCTGGGCGCGGCTGTGGTCCGGGCGACCGAGCGAAGACGGCCGGCGAGGTCGGCGACTCCCACAGGGCCCGCACCTCGACCTGGCGGCCGTCGCGCAGCTGCGCGATCGCGACCACCCGTCGACTCGTGGGCGGGGGCGGCGGCAGCTGGTGGATCTCGTGCCAGCGCAGCGACTGCTCCGCGCCGACGAACCCGCACCAGGTGAAGCCCTCCGGGTCGATCTGCAGGCGTGACCTGCGGGCGCCGCGGAGGAGGAACAGTCCGGCGCCGATCCCCATCGCCGCCGGGAGCAGGAACATCATGAACCAGGCCGTCTCCATCACGACCGACAGGACGACCCCGGCGAGCAGAGCGGCCACGCCGATCAGAACCACCATGGGGCCGACGACGAAGTTCACCCGAGCACCGGCGGCGCGGATCACGGTCTGCACGCGGAGCTCCCTGCTGGTCGAGGACGGCGGCCCGCTCACCCTAGCGCGGTGTCTCGAGATCAGCGCGGTCATCGTCCTCGCTCGTCGTCGCGGCGGCTCGGCGGAGCCCGCGGATCCGTCGATGGGGAGTACTCCCCATGGCCAGCGCCGAGCGGCATACCTAGGCTGAGCAGGCGTCGCCGTGCCCGGCTCGGCCGACAGAAGCAGAGTGGCAGGGGCAGGAGCGGACACGGTCCCGTCGCACGACGGGGACTTCAGGGGAGAGATGATGGCGGGCTTCCAGGGCGGCGACACGGAGCAGATGCGGCGACGAGGGGACCGCCTTCGACCAGGGATCGCGGACGGTCGACGAGATCACCGACGCCGCGACGAGGCTCATCGACTCCGTGCCGTGGATGGGACCGGACGCGATGGCGTTCCGCGCCCTCTGGCACGGAGTGATCGCGCCCGGCCTGCGCGCGAAGGCCGAGGACCTGCAGGGCCGCGGCGAGGAGATCCGCCGCCACGCCGAGGAGCAGGACGAGGCCTCCGCCGGGGACGGGGACGGACTGCCGGACGTCCTGCGTGACCTGTTCCTGATGCCCTTCCCGGGCCCGCTGATGCCAGCTGCCCGCGCCGATCCCCGGACTGCCCCTCACCCCGGGCGTCATCGACCACCTCCGCAAGGACCTCGAGGACTGGTTCACCGGCGGCGACGGCGACGGGCCTCAGGAGTTCTTCGGCGATCCCGGCTTCACCTCGCGCGGCGCGAAGTACGGGGACGACCGACCGATCGGCGAGCAGATCACCGGCGGCGACTCGCTGTGGGACGGGCGCGAGATCGACGAGAGCTACGGATTCCTCGACGTGTACGCGGGATACGACTACAGCCTCGGCACCAACGTCACCACCGATCCGTACGGCAACGTGACCGGGACCCTCGGCGGGCGGGGAGCGCGGAGATCGGCATCGACGACCGACTCGAAGGACCTCTCGGGACCGGGATCCAGGCCGGCGCCCGGGTGGGCGCGGAGGGCTACGCGGAGGCCGGAGGCACCGTCGGACCGGACGGCCTCGCCGCCGGAGCCCGCGCCGGGCTCGGCGCCTATTCCGCGCAGTACGCCACCGTCGACGGGCCGCTCGGCAATTCGGGGACCACCAGGCAGGACCTGTACGCCGGAGCGAACGCCAGCGCGAACGCGTACTCGCACGTCACGCGCAACGAGGACGGTCAGGTCAACGGCTTCAGCCAGGGCTTCGACGCCCGGGCCTTCGCCGGGGCGCAGGCGACCCAGACCTTCGAGGCGACCGCGCCCGGCGGTTGGTTCTCGGGCTCGACCTCGATCAGCGAGAAGGTCGGCTACGGGGTCGGGGCGGGCGCGGGGCAGACGATCTCCACCGACGAGATCTCCGTCAGCGTCGCCGGATCGATCGCGAAGGATCTCGGGCTCGGCGGCTCCACCACCGTGGCGGTCCATCCCAACCAGATCGTGAACACCTTCACCCCCGGCGACTACGACATCGACGACGCGATCGGCGACGCCTCCGGAGCGTTCCAGGGGGCCACTGACTACGTCTCCGACAAGTGGCCGTTCTGAGCGGCGTCGCCGTCGGTCGGATCGCCGTCGCACCCAGCACCGAGCGCCGGCGGTCAGCCGCGGCGGGTCAGCGTCGTCCCGGCGTCCAGCCCTGCTGAGGGCCCCGGGCCTGCGTCCACCACCGGGCATGCGAGGCGACGAGGTCGCTCGCCGCCTCCCGGTAGGCTCCGTCCGCGCTGTTTCCGCCCTCTCCCGAGGACATGGCCAACGCGCCGATCACCTGCACCCTGCCGTCGCGGCGATGCGGCGCGACGGCGCGGGGTCCCCGGCGCCCCGAGGGCACCTCGACGTGGGCAACCTCCGAGAACAGGACGACTCTCGGGGCCCCGAGCACCCCGTACCAGGTCACCCGGTCCGGGCCGACGAGCACGCGGCGCCGCGCCCCGACCAGTGCCATCACCGCTCCGGCGAGGCCGAAGACCGGGAGGCCGAGCGAGCATCCCGAGCAGGGCCGGGCGCGCGTGAGGGACCAGCCGAGCACCGGCACCACGCCGAAGAGCAGGACCGCGACCACGACGAGGGCCACGCCCATCCACAGGAACATCCGGTTGACCCCGGAACGGTACGTGCGGATCTGCATGGCCCGCGCTCCTCCCGCGTCCGGTCGCTCAGGCCTTGCTGCGCGGTCGCTTGACCGGCGGCTCGCCCAGCTCGACGTCGCGGGCGGTGATCTCCTCGCCCGCCCCGGCGACCAGCTCGAGCTTCTCGATCCGGCCGAGCGCCGTGAGGTCCGCCGCGGCGGCCTCGAGGTGCGCGAGCGCCGCCTCGGGAGCCTCGACGGTCACGGCGAGGATTGGGGTCTTCTGGGAGACCTTCGCGTCGGACTTGATGCGCCGCACCACGATCGCGGCCTGGGCCACGGAGTCCACGAGCGCGGAGTCCTGGCCCTGGGCGGCCTCGCGCGGCGGCGCGGACTCCGGCCAGGGCTGGGTGTGCACGGAGCCGCCGCGCCACCACGACCAGACCTCCTCGGTCGCGAACACGATCACCGGCGCGAACAGGCGCAGCAGCACCTCGAGCGCGATCGCGAGCGCCGCCCGCGCGGAAGCGGCACCGGCCTCGCCGGCCGGGGAGTTGCCGTGGGCGCGCTCCTTGACCAGCTCGATGTAGTCGTCGCAGAACGCCCAGAAGAACGGCTCGACGGCCTCGAGGGCACGGGCGTAGTCCATGTCCTCGTTCGCGGTGGTGGCCTGGTCGACCACGTCCGCGAGCGCGCGAGCGGCGCCCGGTCCAGCGGATCAGTGACCGCCGACGGATCCGCGGCGAGACGGCCCGACGGGTCCGCCGGAGCCTCGCCGAAGCCGAGCGCGAACTTCGAGGCGTTGAGGATCTTGATCGCGAGGCGTCGGCCGATCTTCATCTGCCCCTCGTCGAAGGCGGTGTCCACGCCCTGACGCGCCCGGCCCGCCCAGTAGCGCACGCCGTCCGAGCCGTGCCGCTGCAGCAGGCCGATCGGGGTGACCACGTTGCCCTTGGACTTCGACATCTTCTTGCGGTCGGGGTCCAGGATCCAGCCGTTGATCGAGGCGTGCTTCCACGGCGGCGCGTCCTGCTGCAGGTGGGAGCGCACGACCGTGGAGAACAGCCAGGTGCGGATGATGTCGTGGCCCTGCGGGCGCAGGTCCATGGGGAAGATCTTGGAGAACAGCGCCGGATCCGAGTTCCAGCCGCCCGCGAGTCGCGGGGACAGGGACGAGGTCGCCCAGGTGTCGAGGATGTCGGGGTCGGCGACGAAGCCGCCGGTCTGGCCCCGCCGCTCCTCGGTGAAGCCGGCCGGCACGTCGGTCGTCGGATCGATCGGGAGCTCGTCGACGGACGGAGTGAGCACCGTGTCGTAGTCGGTCTCGCCGTCGGTGCCCACGGCGTACCAGACCGGGAAGGGCACGCCGTAGAAGCGCTGGCGGGAGATCAGCCAGTCGCCGGCCAGGCCCTCGACCCAGTTGCGGTAACGGGACTCCATGTACGCGGGATGCCAGGTCAGCTCCTCGCCGCGGGCGATGAGCTCGTCGCGCGACCCGCCCTCGGAGGAGTCACGGCCGCCGTTGGTGAGGTACCACTGGCGGGAGGTGACGAACTCGAGCGGCTTGTCGCCGTTCTCGTAGAACTTCACCGGGTGGGAGATCTTCTTCGGCTCGCCGACGAGATCGCCGGACTCGGTGACCATCTCGACCACGCGCTTCTGCGCGCTGAACACGGTCAGGCTCGCGAGCTCGGCGTAGGCGGCCTGGCCCTCGTCGGTGGTGATCCACGGCGCCTCGGGCAGGAAGCGGCCGTCGCGGCCGACGACGGAGCGGGTGGGCGACTCCAGCTCGCGCCACCAGATCACGTCGGTGGAGTCGCCGAAGGTGCAGATCATCGCGATGCCGGCGCCCTTGTCCGCCTGGGCCAGCGGGTGCGCCTTCACGGGCACCTCCACGCCGAACAGGGGAGAGGTGACGGTGGTGCCGAACAGGTCCTGGTAGCGATCGTCGTCGGGGTGGGCGACCAGGGCCACGCAGGCGGGGAGCGGCTCGGGGCGGGTGGTCTCGATGTAGACCTTGTCGCCGGTGCCGTCGGTCTTCGTGAAGCCGATGCGGTGGTAGGCGCCCTCGCGGTCGCGGTCCTCCTGCTCGGCCTGCGCGACGGCGGTGCGGTAGGTGACGTCCCACATGGTGGGGGCCTCGGACTGGTACGCCTGCCCGGCCTCGAGGTTCTCGAGGAAGGCGCGCTGAGAGGTGGCGCGGGAGTGGGCGTCGATCGTCTGGTAGCTGTGGTTCCAGTCCACCGACAGGCCCAGGGTGCGGAAGACCTCCTCGAAGGACTTCTCGTCCATCGTGGTCAGCTTCTCGCACAGCTCGATGAAGTTGCGACGGGAGATCGGGACCTGGTTCGCGGCCTTGGAGGACTTGTTCGAGCCGCCCTCCATCGGGGGCGTGAAGTCCGGGTCGTAGGGCAGCGAGGGATCGCAGCGCACCCCGTAGTAGTTCTGGGCGCGGCGCTCGGTGGGCAGGCCGTTGTCGTCCCAGCCCAGCGGGTAGAAGCAGTTCTTGCCGCGCATGCGCTGGTAGCGCACGATCATGTCGGCCTGCGAGTAGCCGAAGACGTGGCCGATGTGCAGCGAGCCCGAGGCCGTGGGCGGCGGGGTGTCGACGCTGAACACCTGGTCACGGGTGGTGTCCTCGTCGAAGGCGTAGAGTCGCTGCTCGCTCCATACGCCGTCCCACTTCTCCTCGAGGCCCTCGAGGGAGGGGCGATCGGGGATCGAGGTCTGGGCGTCAGGGCGCGATGCGGTGTCGGTCATGGGGGTCATTGTTCCAGGTCTGCGTCCCCGTGCAACGCAGGCGTCAGCACTGTGAGCGCTCTCGCGCCACGGCCTTCCCCGCTTCCCGAGCCGAGCGGCCGATGGCCTGAGCGGGTCCGTGGCGGCACGGTCGGGCACATGCACCATCTGATGCCGCCATGAGCCCGTCGGCGACGCGGCCGACGCTCACGGCACCCGCGCGGTCCACTCCTCGGTGCCGAACTTCGTCTCCACCAGCTCGCGGGCCTTCGCGAGCTCGTCCTCGGTGTACATCGAGTCGACGGTGTCGTAGCGGGCGCGGAAGTACTCGAGGAACCCGTCGATGATCTGCTCGCGGGCGAGGCCGGTCTGGGAGCGCATCGGGTCCACGCGCTTGTTCGCGCCGCGGGTGCCCTTGTCGGAGAGCTTCTCGCGGCCGATCCGCAACACCTCGCCCATCTTGTCCGCGTCGATGTCGTAGCTCATCGTCACGTGGTGCAGCGACACGCCGCCGGCGAAGCGGCGCTGGGCGGCGCCGCCGATCTTGCCCTGCTCGGAGGCGATGTCGTTCAGCGGCACGTAGTGGGCCTTCACCCCGATCTCCGCGAGCGCGCCCATCACCCAGTCGTCCAGATACGCGTAGGCCTGCTCGAAGCTCAGCCCCTCCACCAGCGAGGTGGGCACCACCAGGGAGTAGGTGATGCAGTTGCCCTGCTCCATGAACATCGCGCCGCCGCCGGTGATGCGGCGCACCACCCCGATGTCGTGCTTCGCGGCGCCCTCGGCGTCGATCTCGTTGCGCAGCGACTGGTAGGAGCCGATCACCACCAGCGAGGAGTCCCAGTCCCAGATCCGGAAGTGGGGGCGGCGCCGCCCGGCGATGACCTCCTTCGGCGCGACCTCGTCGAGCGCCACGTGCATCACCGGGGGAGGACGACGGGAGGGATCACATCGAAGGTGAGGTCGTCCCAGCTCGAGGCGTGCCCGAGGGCGCGCCGCACGGCGATCGCGACCGCCTCGGCGTCGAAGCCGATCATCTGCACCGGCTCGGGGAGGGCGGCGAGACGGTCGGTGATCGCGGCGCCGAGCTCGGCGGCCGTCGCGTCGGTCGCCATGCCCTCGAGCGCGGCGTTCAGGTCCTCGAGCGCCTCGTCCGGCTCGAGGAAGAAGTCGCCGAACACGTGCGCCGTGGCGATCCGGCCGTCCTGGGCGGTGACGTCGACGGCGACGAGCTTGCCGCCGCGGACCTTGTACTCGCCGTGCATCACCGGTGTCTCGCTCGAAGCATCCATGACCCCATCCTCGCGCATCGCCGTGGGCCGCGGCGGGGCCGACGGGTCATGCCGCGCCGACCGGCCATGCGGAGTCGCCGTGCCGACGGGGCACGGGGCCGACGAGCACGGGCCGCGAGATCACGGGATCGTCAGCGAGCGCGGCGCCCGGTGGACCTCCCACACGAAGTCCGCTGTGGACTGGCTCTTGCGGGGCGCCACCGCATAGGTCTCCTCCGGCCGATCCGCCGTCGCCTCGCGCGTCACCTTCGGGATCAGATGGGTCCAGTCCCGCTCGCCGCCCACCCAGATCCGGTAGGTGGTCCCGGTCTCGTCGCCGCGATGGAGCAGGCGCGGCCCCATCGTGGTCGCGGTCAGCGCCGGCTGTCGCCGTGCAGGGGCGGCGTCGAAGCCGCGGTCCCGCAGCGAGCATCGGGTTCAGCACCGCCCACAGCAGCAGGCGCGCCCCCTCCACCTCCGGGGAGGCGGGGGCGCCGATCAGCTCCTGCGGCGCGGGCATCGCGCCCTCGTCGGTGCGCCAGGCCGTGCGGCGGGCGAGGGTCTCCAGGCGGTCCGTCGCCTCGGCCCTCTCCTCGTCGGTGCGGGGCAGGCCGATGCCCAGCGGTACCGGCTCGTGGCCGGCGCGCTGGAGGTGCACGGGCGTGCCCTGCTCGACCTCGCCGAACTCGAGGCCGGTGCGGTGCAGGCGCACCCCCGCCTGGAGGTGCGCGTCGGTCTGGCCGCGCCGGGTCGAGAAGTGGGGGCTGGTGCCCAGCAGGTCACGGGAGGCGCGGTGCATGACGTCGAGGTGGCCGCGGAACTCCTGGGCGACCGACTTCTTGGTCAGCGACCGCTTCGCCTCCACCGGGTACTGCACGATGGGCCGGCCCGAGTTCTCGCCGATCTCCCCGATCGTCTCCCATAGCGGTTGATGGCCGGGATCGGCCTTCGACATCCGCCGGGCGAGGGAGCGCCAGCTCGTGGCCTGCACCCGCTCGGGCAGGCTGCTCCTCGCCGCTGACGAGGTCGCTGCGGCGTGAGACCGCCAGCAGCAGATGGTGCTCCGAGGTGCCGAGCGCGGCCAGGTGCTTCTCGAGCTGGGTGGTGCGCAGCGAGCCCGTCCGTGCTCACCACGATGCCGAGGCGGGCGCCGTCGTCGGACTCGGGGGAGGTCGGGAGGATCTCGGCGACCAGGTCGGGGGAATGGCGGTGCAGGCGCGGCGCGGCGACGATGTCGCCGGTGGTGCGCTCGGTCCGGAGCACCGTGCGCAGGAACGCACGGCGGTCGCGCGGGGCCATCAGCACGAACTCGAGCATGTGGCGGAGGATCGCGTCGGCCCGCACGGGCCGCTCGGTGCGCTCGGCGCTCTCCGGGGCGTTGACCGTGCGCTCGACAGCGTAGGTGAGCATCTGTCCGACGGTGGCGTAGGAGCGCGCCATGGTCCTCCTTCTCTCGCGCCGTGCCCTGCCGCGGCGGGGACTGCCGGGCGGGAGACGGGATCTGTCAGTATCCCCCGTGGACCAGTGTGCATCAGGGCAGGTCGCGGAGCGCGGTGTGTCCCCGCATGAACGCAGGGGCGCGCCCGGTGCGGCATCGGCCGGTCCGGTCCGGGGAGGAGGGCGCCGGCGCGCCCGCCCGTCGTCAGCCCGGACGGTCCCCGGCGTTGATGCGCCGCACGAGGTCCTCGACCGCCGGCTCGGTGAGGGAGAGGTCCTGCACCTCGGCCTGGGCGCCGATCCTGGTCAGCAGCGCCGGCACGGTCAGCTCCGCCCCGGAGAACGCGATCCGGTGACGGATCCCCTCCGCCTCGATCGCGAGGGTCCGCGCCCCCTCGGGCGCAGCGCGAGCGCCTCGAGACGCGGCGCGGCGAGGTCGAGCACGAGCTCGCGCGGCGAGCCGAGCCGCTCCCGGAAGCCGGCGAGCGCGCCGTCGTAGGCGACCTGCCCGGAGGCGACCACCACGATCCGGTCGCACAGCCGCTCGACGTCGCCCATGTCGTGGGTGGTGAGGAACAGGGTGGTGCCGCGCTCGGCCCGGTCCTCGCGCAGGAAGCGACGCGCCCCTCCTTGGAGACCATGTCCAGCCCGATCGTCGGCTCGTCGAGGACCACCAGCGCGGGGGAGTGCAGCGGCGCCGCGGCGACCTCCCCGCGCATCCGCTGCCCGAGCGACAGCTGACGCACCGGCCGGTCGAGGAACCCGGCGAGGTCCAGCCCCTCCACGAGCCGGTCCAGGCGCGCGGCGACGGCCCGATCGGTGAGGCGGTGCATCGCGCCGAGGATCCGGTAGCTGTCCCGCGGCGGCAGGTCCCACCACAGCTGCGAGCGCTGACCGAACACCACCCCGATCTCGCGGGCGAGGCGCCGACGCTCCGGCACCGGGTCGCGCCCCAGCACCCGCACGGAGCCCGCGGTGGGTCGCAGGATGCCGGTGATCATCTTGATGGTGGTGGACTTCCCGGCGCCGTTCGCGCCGACGAAGCCGACGGCCTCTCCGCGCTCGATGCGCAGCGAGATCTCGTCGACCGCGCGGACGACCTGCCGCCGGCGACGTCGGGAGCCGGGGGCGGCGGCGCGCACGACATAGTCCCGGCGCAGCTGCGCGAGCTCGAGCGCGGGGGAGGGCGCGACGTCGGGGCCGCGGGCGGCGGACGGGTCCGACGGGGTCGGGAGGGACGGGAGGGGCTGAGAGGTCATCCACCTGCTCCTGTGTAGCGACGGACCCCCGCGCGCCAGAGCACCAGGGCGATGGTCCAGGTGAGGAGCGCCACCGGCAAGCCGATCCAGCCCGACCAGGAAGGGACCAGGGCGGGGCCGGGCAGACCCAGCGGCGCGAGGGCGGGGGCGTAGGCGATCAGGGTCGCCGGGATCACGAAGGTGAAGAAGGCCCGCATCGGCAGGGCGAACACGGCGCCGGGGGTGGTGGCGACGTAGTTGCCGCCGTAGGTGAAGGCATTGGCGAACTCGCGCCCGTCCACCAGCCAGAACTGCAGCGCCCCGGCCATCGTGAACAGCGCTCCGAAGATCAACGCCCCGGCCAACGGGGCCAGCACCGCGAGCAAGCAGCGGCGCCGGGGTCGGGGAGAAGCCCGCGATGGCCAACGCGGTCACGTACATCCCGAGCCCCACCGCGATCCTCCCGATGCGTCGCAGCGAGAGGTCCAGGCTCGAGATCTGCAACAGCAGTGGCACCGGGCGGATCAGCGGCGTCTCCAGACGCCCCGAGCGGATCTGCGCCGAGAGCCCGTCGATCTCCCCGAAGAACATGTCGCCGATCCCGAAGGCGAGCGCACCGAGCCCGTAGACCACCGCGACCTGCGAGAGCGTCATCCCGCCGAGGACGCCGACCTGGGAGAGGATCACCCACAGCTCGAGGAACTCGGTGCCGACGATCAGCACCTGGCCGAGCACGTCGGCGAGGAAGCTGGTGCGGAAGGTCGCCTGCGAGCGCAGGCGCGAGCCGTAGAGGGTCGCGACCATGCGCGCGGTCGAGACGGGACGGTCCTGCGCCCCCGTTCGGCTCCCTGCGCTCGCAGCGCCCGGCCACTCCTGCTCAGCCACCCTGCACCTCCAGGCTCCGCGTGCCCGCGCGCAAGATCGCCCACGCCGCGAGCGCCAGCACCGCCGTCCAGCCGATCTGAACGCCGATCAGCCCGAGCGCCTCGGCCGGCGGGACGCGGCCCGAGAGGGTGTCGATCGGGGTCTGGATCATCGAGGGGAACGGGGTCGCCCGAGCGATCGCCAGCGACCAGTCCGGGAACCACACGATCGGGATGAGGAAGCCCGAGAGCAGGTTCATCGTCGCGTTGTAGACGACGGTCAGCCCGCGGGTCTCCACCAGCCAGAAGGCGGCGAGGTTCACCATCATGTCGGCGAGGAAGGCGACCGTGATCGCGAGCGAGCAGCGAGAGGGCGCCGAGCAGGTAGGAGACCGGATCCTCGGGCAGGGCGAGCCCGGTGACGAGGCCACCCACCACCAGCGGCGGGATGCCGCGGGCCAGCAAGCAGGAACGCCGAGCGGCCGAGCTTCTGGGCGTAGTGGAGGCTCAGCAGGTCCACCGGGCGCAGCAGGTCCACGGCGATGTCGCCCTGGTGCACCCGCTGGGACACCTCCCGGGTGCCGAAGGCCTCGATCGGGGCGAGCAGGCGCCTGGCCCAGCCACACATAGGTCGCCGCCTGCAGCAACGTGTACCCGCCGAGCTCGCCGCCCGCCGTGCCGATCGCGGCGAACATGATCGAGGCGCGGATGAACCCGAACACCGTGTTGGTGAAGATGCCCGCGGCGGTCGCCATCCGGTAGGTGGAGTACTGGCGGAAGGCGGCGGCGGCGATCCGTCCGTGAGCAGACACTCGATCAACCCTAGTGCGCTGTGGGACGTGCCACAAGACAGAGGCGGCCGCCGCGCGGGCCTGCACCTCGGGCGCGTCGGCGCCTCCGTCGCTCGGACGGTCCTCCCCGCAGGGGAGCGCCTTCGGGCACCGGCCGTCTACGCTGTCCCGGTCCCCGTCCCTCCTCA
Organism: Brachybacterium sp. GPGPB12; assembly: GCF_038396325.1. Classification (NCBI taxonomy): domain Bacteria; kingdom Bacillati; phylum Actinomycetota; class Actinomycetes; order Micrococcales; family Dermabacteraceae; genus Brachybacterium; species Brachybacterium sp. GPGPB12. The sequence continues at coordinate 3,436,575 of NZ_CP149573.1, forward strand.
GCGAACCGGACCCCCATGAACTCGAACCGCGACAGCGCCGTCGACCCCGCCGCGGAGGACCCCGCGGCGGCGCGCGGCGCCGCTGACTCCGCCGCGGCCACCCCCTCCGCGGCTCCTCGTCGTCCCCGCTTCGGCCTCCTTCCCCGCATCCTCGTCGCGATCGTGCTCGCGATCGGGCTGGGCCTGGTGATGCCCGAGTCGATCGCCCGCGTCTTCACCACCTTCAACGGGATCTTCTCCGGCTTCCTCGGCTTCCTCATCCCGCTGATCATCGTGGGCCTGGTGACCCCGGCGATCGCGGAGCTCGGCCGCGGCGCCGGGAAGATGCTCGCCGCCACCACCGGCATCGCCTATCTCTCCACCGTGCTGTGCGGGCTGTTCGCTCTGGGGATCTCCCTGGTGCTGCCGCCGCGGATGCTGGACGGCGCGAGCATCGGCACCCTCGAGAACCCCGAGGACTCGGCGATCGCGGCCTACTTCGACATCGAGATCCCGCCGGTGTTCGACGTGATGACGGCGCTGGTGCTCTCCTTCTGCCTCGGCATCGGACTGACCCTCGTGAAGAAGGGCGCCCTGCAGGAGTCCTTCGAGCAGCCTGCGCACCATCATCGTGCGGATCATCGAGGCGATCATCGTGCCGCTGCCGCCGCTGTACATCTTCGGCATGTTCCTGGGCCTGACCATGAACGGCCAGATCTGGACCGTCATCGGCACCTTCCTCGCCGTGATCCTGCTGGTCTTCGCGATGACCGTGGTGGTCTTGCTGGCCCAGTACGGCGTCGCAGGCCTCGCGATGGGGAGGAACCCGCTCGCGGATGCTGGGCCGGATGTCGCCGGCCTACATGACGGCGCTGGGCACCAGCTCCTCGGCCGCGACCATCCCCGTCACCGTCGAGTGCACCAAGCGCAACGGCGTCCCCGACGCGATCGCCGACTTCGTGATCCCGCTGGGCGCCACGATCCACCTCGCCGGCTCCACCCTGAAGATCACCACCTTCGCCGTCGCGATCATGATCGTCACCGGCATGGAGCTGAACGTCCCGGCGCCGCTGGGCTTCGTGTTCATGCTCGGCATCGTGATGATCGCCGCGCCCGGCGTGCCCGGCGGCGCGATCATGGCCGCCGCCGGCGTGCTCTCCTCGATCCTCGGCTTCGACGAGGCGGCCGTGGGCCTGATGATCGCCGCCTACATCGCGATCGACTCCTTCGGCACCGCCACCAACGTCACCGGCGACGGCGCGATCGCCGCGGTCATGACCCGGCTCTCGAAGGGCCGGGTCGAGGGCGACCTCACCGCGGGCCGGCACGAGCAGGTCCACGGGGTCTGAGGCCCCGCATCCCGCAGGAGCGGCCGACGGCATCGCCGTCGGCCGCTCCAGTCATCTCGGCCGTTCCTGTCGTCCGGCCGCGTCCTCCTTCCCTGCCACCATGGCCGCGCCGGCGGCCCTGCCGACGGCGGTCCCCGCGGCCGACGGGATGGCCGTGCTCGCGCCGCCCGCGCCGACGTAGGCTCGGCACCATGACTGCTCACAGCCCTGCCGACGCCCCTCTGACCGCTGTCGTCACCGGTGCCTCCTCCGGCATCGGCCGTGCCACCGCCGCCCGCCTGGTCGCCGACGGCTGGCGGGTCCTGGCCATCGCACGGCGCGAGGAGCGCCTGGCCGAGCTCGCCGCCGAGACCGGCCGCGAGATCCTCGCCGTGGACGTCACCTCCGACGAGTCGGTCGCCGCGCTCGTCGCCCGCGTCGAGGAGCTCTTCGACGGGAGCCTGAACGCCGTCGTCCATGTCGCCGGCGGCGCCCTCGGCGTCGAGACCGCCGCCGAGGCCGACCTCGAGAAGTGGCGACGGATGTACGACATCAACGTGCTCGGCGCCGTCCGCGTCACCCGCGCGCGCGCGCCCGCCGTGCGGGCGAGCGGCCGCGGCGACCTCCTCTTCGTCACCTCCGTGGCCGGGCACGAGGCCTACCCCGGCGGCTCCGGCTACAACGCCGCCAAGGCCGGCGAGCACATGCTCGCCCATGCCCTGCGGCTCGAGCTGAACGGCGAGAAGGTGCGCGTCATCGAGGTCGCCCCCGGCATGGTCCGCACCGAGGAGTTCTCCCTGGTCCGCCTCGGCGACCAGGACGCGGCCGACGCTGTCTACGACGGGGTGGAGCGACCGCTGACCGCGGAGGACTGCGCCGACGTCATCTCCTACGCCCTGAACGCCCCGCACCACGTGAATCTCGACCTGGTCACCGTGCGCCCCCTCGCCCAGGCCGTGACCCACCGGGTGGCACGCCACCAGGGACTCTGATGGCCCACGGCGGCATACCCGGCTACGGCATGGGCGGCGGCGGGGGCCGAGGGGGCGGCGACCTGAAGCTCGCCCCTGGACAGAAGCCCGACGTGCGCCGGGTGCTGGGTCTGTTCCGCCCCTACCGCGGCACGATCGCCGCCGTGCTCTTCCTGATCGTGCTCGGAGCGGCCGCCGGGGTGGTCTCCCCGTTCCTGATCCGCGAGATCGTCGACGTGGCCCTGCCCGAGCGGCCGCGCCGACGTGCTCGCCTGGTCCGTCGGCGGACTCATCGCCGTCACCGTGGTCGCGAACGCCCTCGGCGTCACCCAGTCGATGCTCGCGGCCCGCGTGGGCCAGTCGGTGATGCACGACCTGCGCGTGGCGGTCTACTCCCACCTGCAGCGGATGGGGCTGGGCTTCTTCACCCGCACCCGCACCGGCGAGATCCAGTCGCGGATCTTCTCCGACATCGGCTCGATGCAGTCCGTGGTCACCTCCGTGATGACCCAGATCGTCTCCTCCGGCGCCGGAGTCGCGATGGCGCTGGTGGCCATGGTCGCGATGGACTGGCGCCTCACCCTCTTCTCCCTGATCGCCCTGCCCTTCGCGGTGTGGATGAACCGGCGCGTCGGACGGCGCCGCCGCACCATCGTCCGCACCCGGCAGGAGAAGGCCGCGGACCTCTCCGCCGGGATCCAGGAGTCGCTGTCCGTCTCCGGGATCCTGCTCGGCGTGACGATGGGCCGCACCGAGACGCTCAGCAGCGCCTTCGCCGACGACTCCCGCGAGCTCGCCGACCTCGAGGTCCGCTCCCAGATGGCCGGCCGCTGGCAGATGGCCGTGTTCACCACGATCATGGCGCTGTTCCCGGCGCTGACCTACTTCCTCGGCGGCCACCTGCTGTTCGCCGACCCCGACGGCGACGGCATCACCATCGGCACCCTCGTCGCCTTCATCGCCCTGCAGTCCTCCCTGTTCCCGCAGATCAACGGCCTGCTGCGGGTCGCGACCCAGGTCAACAGCTCCCTCGCCCTGTTCACGCGGGTCTTCGAGTACCTCGACACCCCGATCCTCATCGCCGACGCCGACGACGCGATCGCCCTGGACCCCGGGACGGTGCGCGGCGAGATCCGCTTCGAGGACGTCACCTTCGCCTATCCCGGCGCCGAGGAGCCGGCGCTGGCGCACCTGGACCTCGAGGTCCCGGCCGGGACGCACACGGCCCTCGTCGGCGCGACCGGTTCGGGCAAGACCACCACCGGCTATCTCATGGCGAGGCTCTACGAGCCGACCGACGGCCGGATCACCCTGGACGGCCACGACCTGCGGGAGATCACGCTGTCCTCGCTCGCCGCGAGCATCGGCGTGGTCACCCAGGAGACCTACCTCCTGCACGCCACCATCGCCGAGAACCTGCGCTTCGCCCGCCCGGACGCCACCGACGAGGAGCTCGTCGCCGCCTGCCGCATCGCCCAGATCCACGACCACATCGCCGCCCTCCCGGACGGCTACGCGACGGTCGTGGGGGAGCGGGGCTACCGCTTCTCCGGCGGCGAGAAGCGGCGCCTCGCGCTCGCCCGCACGATCCTCCGCGACCCGCCGGTGCTCGCTGCTGGACGAGGCGACGTCGGCCCTCGACGTCGCCACGGAACGGGCGATGTCCGGAGCGCTCGACGCGGTCGCGCGCGGACGCACCACCGTCTCGATCGCCCACCGCCTCTCCACCGTCCGCGACGCCGACCAGATCGTCGTGATGGAGCGGGGGAGGATCGTCGAGCGCGGCACCTACGAGGAGCCGCTCGCGCTCGGCGGCGTGTTCGCGGACCTCGCCCGGCAGGATCAGCAGGACGCCCGACGCGACGACGAACCGAACCCGGAACCCGTCGCTCCCGCCCCAGGCACCCGCTGAGCGCGGACGCCCGAGAGAAGACGCCATGACCGTCGCGGGCGCGCCTACGACCAAAGGCGGAGGCGGGAGTCCTCCCTGCGCGGGATGTGCGCGCCGTGCGGACCGGGGGAGGATCGTGCCCTCAGGCGGCGCATCCCGCGCCGCGCCCGCACCAGGGCACGGCACGACCAGGGGAAGAGGGCCATCGCATGACCACGATGCTCCCGGAGGACGCGATGGGGCGGCGGCGCGCTGTGACGGGTCGGAAGGCGATGTCGGGCCAGGACCGCGCGAGCGGCCAGGGCGGCAAGCCCGTCTCGGGACGGCCCGCGCTGTTCGTGACGATGCTGGCGCTCGCCGCCCTCGGCGTGCTCGTGCCGCTCGTGGTCGGGCCCGTGCCGCCGATGCCGGTGGCGGTGCTCGGCGCCGCGGCGCTCATGGGCGTCGTCGGCCTCGCCTGGTGGGTGGCCGGCCCGCGCCTGTGAGGCGGCGGGCGGTCGCGACGTCTCAGACGTCGATCTCGATCTCACCCTCGCCGCGCGAGACGCAGGTGATCATCTGGCTGTCCTGCTCGTCGTCCATGAGGAACTCGTCCATGTGCTCGACCTCGCCGGAGACCAGCGGCACCACGCAGGTGCCGCACACCCCGCCCTCGCAGGAGTAGTCCATCGGGACGCCCGCGTCGAGCAGAGCCTGGAGGAGGGACTGGCCCTCCTCGACCTCTACCGTGATCCCCGACTTCAGGCACTTGGCGGTGAAGGGCTCTCCGAACAGCGACATCCTCGCTCCTTCTGCGTCGACCGCGCCGAGCGGCGCGCGGTTCCATGGAAGGACCAGTGTTCCACGACTGTCACCGTCGAAGGAGGTGACTCACGCCTCCTCGGCGGTGGTGGATGCGGCGGCGTCGGTGCCGTCGGCGTCCTCCTCGTCCTGCGAGCGCGTCGTCTGTATCGCGGCCGCGGCCGCGACCGGGGCGGAGACCACCACGCGCGGCGGCACGACGGCCGCGGAGGCGGCGGTCGACGGGCTCAGCGCGAGCGCGGACGGGCCGAAGGTCAGCACCAGCGCCGCCGCCGCCGAGAGGGTCGATGCGCCCAGGCGCGATCGTCGATGAGGGATGTCGTCGTCCATGTCGTCTCCTTCCTCCACGGCGCCCCCGGTGGGGCCGCCGTGATCATGAGACCCCGCCCACCTGGCAGGCGGCTGAGGATCCCGACCGCATGTGCTGGGACCCGGGAGTGACGGAGCCCCGCGAGCCGCGGGGCCCCGCGGCCCCAGCGCGGTTGTTCCTCGCGTCTCTTCCCCCGGGGCGGTCGTGACCGCGTGGGCGAGCCCGCGTACACTGCACGCCATCGGCATCGACCCGGCCATCACCGGAGAGCCGCGGGAAGAACAGCACGAGCACGGTCCGCGAGGACAGGCGCCGCGCCCAGTAGAACCCGCCGGGACCAGCCCGTCACAGCTGAGGAACGAGGGGAGGCCCCCGCGTCGGCGGCGCCGGCGCGAGCGGCATCAACCGAGGTGGTACCGCGCCGCCGGCCCGTGCCGGGAGCGTCCTCGGGCGAGCAGTCCGCCCGCCCGCCGCCCCTGTTCCGCCTCGGAGGTTGTCCCATGGTCTACCCGGTCTCCGGAGACCCGCTCGTCCCCTCGCCGCACCTGCCCGCGCTCGAGAACGCGATCCAGGAGTTCTGGCGCACCGACGACACCTTCCGCGCCTCGATCGCCCAGCGCGAGGGCGCCGAGGAGTTCGTCTTCTACGACGGCCCGCCCTTCGCCAACGGCTTGCCCCACTACGGCCACCTGCTCACCGGCTTCGTCAAGGACGTCGTGCCGCGCTTCCGCACCATGGACGGGCTGAAGGTCGACCGCCGCTTCGGCTGGGACACCCACGGCCTGCCCGCCGAGCTCGAGGCGATGCGGGAGCTCGGGATGACCGAGAAGTCCGAGATCGAGGACATGGGCCTGCAGGCCTTCAACAACGCCGCCCGCGCCTCCGTGCTGAAGTACACGAAGGAGTGGGAGGAGTACGTCACCCGCCAGGCCCGCTGGGTGGACTTCGAGAACGACTACAAGACCCTCGACGTCACCTTCATGGAGTCGGTGCTGTGGGCGTTCAAGACCCTGCACGACAAGGGCCGCGCCTACGAGGGCTACTACGTCCTCCCGTACTGCTGGAAGGACCAGACGCCGCTGTCCGCCCACGAGTCGCGGATGGACGACGACGTCTACCAGGAGCGCCAGGACCAGACCGTCACCGTCACCTTCCCCTTCACCGGCGAGAAGGCCGAGCGGCTGGGACTGGCGGGCGTGAAGGCGCTCGCCTGGACGACCACGCCCTGGACCCTGCCCACCAACTTCTCCCTCGCCGTCGGCCCCGAGCTCGAGTACGCGGTGCTACCGGCCGGCCCGCTCGGCGCAGCGGATGGCGCCGCCGCGGGCGAGGGCCGCTACCTGCTGGCCGCCGCGCTGGTCGGCGCGCACGCCAAGGAGCTCGGCTACGAGAGCGCCGAGGACGCCGTCGCCGCGATCGAGGAGCGCCGCTTCGCGGGCGCCGAGCTCGAGCACATGACCTACCAGCCGCTGTGGACGGTCTACTCCGAGGACCGCGCCAAGTGGGGCACCGAGAACGCCTGGATCGTCACCGTCGCCGACTACGTCTCCACCGACGACGGCACCGGCGTGGTCCATCAGGCCACTGCCTACGGTGAGGTCGATCAGCAGGTCAACGCCGCCTACGGCATCCCCGTCATCGTCTCCGTCGACGAGGGCGCGCAGTTCCACGACTACTTCCGCGGCACCGAGCTCGACGAGATCGCCGGTCTGCAGGTGTTCGAGGCGAACCGCCCGATCATCCGCAACCTCCAGCGCGAGGGTCGCCTGCTGCGCGAGACCAGCTACGTGCACTCCTACCCGCACTGCTGGCGCCGCCGGAACCCGCTGATCTACAAGGCCGTCTCCTCCTGGTACGTGAAGGTCGCCGACCAGCGCGAGCGGATGCTCGAGCTCAACGAGCAGATCGATTGGGTGCCCGGCAACGTCAAGTACGGCCAGTTCGGCAAGTGGCTCGAGGGCGCCCGCGATTGGGCCGTCTCCCGCAACCGCTACTGGGGCACCCCGATCCCGGTGTGGAAGAGCGACGACCCCGACCACCCGCGCGTCGAGGTCTACGGCTCCCTCGCCGAGATCGAGGAGGCCTTCGGCACTCTCCCGCGCGACGAGCACGGCGAGGTCAACCTCCACCGCCCCTACATCGACGAGCTCACCCGCCCGAACCCCGACGACCCCACGGGCCGCTCCACGATGCGCCGCGTCACCGACGTGTTCGACGTCTGGTTCGACTCCGGCTCCATGCCCTTCGCGCAGGTGCACTACCCCTTCGAGAACCACGACTGGTTCGAGGGCCACAACCCCGCCGACTTCATCGTGGAGTACATCGGGCAGACCCGCGGCTGGTTCTACGTCATGCACGTGCTGGCCACCGCGCTGTTCGACCGCCCCGCCTTCACCTCCGTCATCTGCCACGGCATCGTCCTCGGCGAGGACGGGCAGAAGATGTCCAAGTCGCTGCGCAACTACCCCGACGTGCGCGAGATGTTCGACAAGTACGGCGCCGACGCGATGCGCTGGTTCCTCATGTCCTCGCCGATCCTGCGCGGCGGCAACCTGGTCGTGGACGAGCCGAAGATCCGCGACGCCACGCGCCACGTCGTCGTCGCCGCTGTGGAACGTCTGGTACTTCCTGGCGCTGTACGCCAACGCGGCGGGGGATAAGGACGCCTCGGGCCGGCCGACGGGGCACCGCGGCGAAGCCCGCCACGAGTCCACCGACGTGATGGACCGCTACCTCCTCTCCCGCACCGGCGACCTGGTGCGCGGGGTGCGCGCCTCCCTGCGCGAGCTCGCGATCGCCGACGCCGCCGAGCAGATCCAGGACCACCTGGACATGCTCACCAACTGGTACGTGCGCCGCTCCCGCGACCGCTTCTGGGAGGGCGATGCGCAGGCCATCGACGTGCTGGCCACCTGCCTGGAGACCCTGCTGCAGGTCGCCGCGCCGCTGCCGCCGATGGTCACCGAGGAGATCTGGAAGGAGCTCACCGGCGGCCGCTCCGTGCACCTGACCGACTGGCCCGACGACTCCCTCTTCCCCCGCGACGAGCGGCTCGTCGCCCAGATGGACGACGTGCGCGCGATCGCCAGCGCCGGCAACGCGCGCGCAAGAAGGAGGGCCTGCGCGCCCGCCTGCCGCTCGCCGAGCTGACCGTCGTCCACCACGATCCCGCCTCGCTCGAGCCGTTCACGGCGATCATCGCCGACGAGCTGAACGTGAAGCACGTGCGCCTGCTGGATGTCACCAGCGAGGAGGCGCAGGGCATGGGCGTGGAGCAGAAGCTCACCGTGAACGCCCGCGCCGCCGGGCCGAGGCTGGGCAAGCAGATGCAGGGCGCGATCAAGGGCTCCAAGAGCGGGGACTGGTCCGTGGCCGAGGACGGCACCGTCACCTCCGGCGGGATCGCGCTCGAGGAGGGCGAGTACTCCCTCGACCTCGTCGCCGGTGAGAGCGCCGCCCTCGAGGGCCGGACCGTCGGCGTCGCGCGCGGCGGCGACTTCCTCGCCCTCGACATCCGGGTCACCCCCGAGCTCGAGGCGGAGGGCACCGCCCGTGACGTGGTCCGCGCGATCCAGTCCGCGCGCCGCGAGGCGGGGCTGGACATCTCCGACCGGATCCGCCTGACCGTGGACGGCGACGAGCCCGTCGTCGCCGCGGTCGCCGCCCACCGCGAGCTGGTCGCGGGGGAGGTCCTCGCGCTCGAGCTCGCGGTCCCCGCGCGGCCCGCCGAGGGCGCGCACGAGGCTAGCGAGAAGGTCACCGGCGGCACCGTCACCGTCTCGGTTCAGCGGGCCTGAGGCGGAACGGGGCGGCGTGAGGAGCGCCGCCCCGTCGGCCCGCCCACGCCGTCCCGGCGACCCGCCCGCGCTGTCCCGGCGACCCGCCCGCGCCGTCCCGGCGGCTCGCCCGCGCCGTCGCGGCGGCCCGCCCGCGCTGTCCCGTCGGCCCTCCCGCGCGTCCCGATCACAGCGGTGGACGTCGGTCCGCCCGCTTCGTGAGGATTTACGGCCCGGTTCGGGTCACGACTGCGTATCGGCTGGTCAGAGCGGGTTTCTGGTCATCTGTCGTACGTATCATGGTGAGGGATCCAGCTGGGGATCCCCCATCCCCAGGAGAGCGCATGTCCACGCCCGCCCCCGCCCAGTCCTCCTCGACGACCGCTCCGCCGCGAGCTCGTCGGCGTCTCGCGCTCCTCGTGCTCGCCGTGCTGATCGCCTCAGCCGGCGTCCTCGGCGCGGCACCCGGCTCCGAGGCCCGCACCCCGCCCGCCGGCCTCGGCGGCTTCGTCCCCGGCACCCTCATCAGCGATGCGCAGATGTTCGCGGGCACCTCTATGACCGCCGCCCAGGTCGACGCCTTCCTCGACCAGAAGGGCGCGAGCCGCACCCGCGGAACCGACGGCGCCGACTGCCTCAAGGACCTCCGGATGGACACCCCGCAGCGGGCGAAGGACGCCTACTGCGCCGCGATCCCCGCGAAGAAGGCGGCGAGCGCCGGGACGATCATCGCGGACGTCTCCCGCGCCTGCGGCATCAGCCCCAAGGTGCTCCTGACCATGCTCCAGAAGGAGCAGGGCCTCGTCACCACGCGCAATGCGACCCCGAAGATGCTCGCGGGAGGCGCTCGGCTTCGGCCGCTCCGACTTCCAGACCTGCGACCCGAGGTACGCCGGCTTCGCCCAGCAGATCTACAACGCCGGGGTGCGCCTGCAGGCGTACGGAGATGCGAAGCGCGGCTACCGCTACCGGGCCGGCCGCACCTACGACATCCAGTACAGCCCTTTCGCCTTCTGCGGCTACGGGAAGGTGACCATCTCGAACCGGGCCACCGCCGCGCTGTACAACTACACCCCCTTCACCCCCACCCAGGCGACCCTCGACGCGGGCTCCGGGGCCGTGGCCGACGACGTCTGCGCCACCTACGGCAACCGCAACTTCTCCCGCCTGTACTCGCAGTGGTTCGGCTCCCCGACGGGCGCGAGCGCCTCGCGGTACCCGGTCGCCGCGCCGCTCGGGAAGAAGCCCGCGGACCCCTTCGCGGACGTCCCCTACGACACCACGATCTTCTTCACCGAGATCGCCTGGATGAAGCACATGGGCTACTCCACGGGGTGGGGGAGCGGCGCGAGCGCCGTCTACCGCCCCTACGACCGGATCAAGCGCGACGCCGTGATCGCGTTCCTGTACCGGGCGGCGGGCTCGCCCGCGTTCACCCCGCCGAAGGTCTCGCCCTTCAAGGACGTGAACTCGAAGGACACGATCTTCTACAAGGAGATCACCTGGGCGCATTCGGTGGGGCTGGCGCGGGGCTGGTCCGATGGCACCTTCCGTCCGTACGAGCCGATCAAGCGCGACGCGATGGCCGCCTTCCTGTATCGCGCCGCCGGCGAGCCCTCGTACACCGCGCCGGCCCGGTCCCCGTTCAAGGACGTGAACCGGGGTTCGGAGGACTTCTACAAGGAGATCAGCTGGATGGCCTCCCAGGGGTACGCCAACGGCTGGTCCGACGGCACCTTCCGCCCCTACGAGCCGATCAAGCGCGACGCCGTCGCCGCCTTCGTCTACCGCTGGAAGGTCGCCTGAGCGGGATGGAGCGCGGCGCTCGCGTGCGGTGACGGCGTCCGCGATCGGTCCGGTCGCAGTGCCGTTCACGCGGCCGCCGGCGTGCGCGTGCGCGAACTCGCCCGGGGGCGACTCGACCGTCAGGTGAGATCCTGAGGGCCGACGGCGCGAAGGGGGAGGCCATGGACGGCAGGATCGGGCGGCGAGCAGCGCTCCTCGGGGCGGGGATCGCGGTCGCATCGCTGCTGGCCGGTCGCTCCGGGAGCCGGCGGACCCGTCGGGTCACCGAGGCGGTGCTCGAGGTCCAGGGCGTGGACGGGTGCGAGCTCGACAGCTCCATCAGCGGGACCTTCCAGCGTCTGTCGCACGGCAGGATCGACCTCGGCAGCGACGATCGTGACGTCGCGTTCGAGATCTACGACGAGGCCATGCGCGCCGTCGTGACGACGCCGCACGACGGTGATGGGGACGACGGGAACATCACCGTCGGCGGGATCATGGGCTTCATCGGCGGAGCCGAGGAGTTCACGGTCCGGGGCCTCGACCCGGACATGCCCGTCGAGGACTACCGCCTGGACCGGGTGACCGCGAGCACTCTCTACGCGAGATACGGGCTGACCTGATCCGGGGTCCGCGGCATCGGCGTGCGGCGCCCGCCCGAGTCCTCCGCCGGCGGAGGCCGGTCCTGCTCCGCGCTCACCGGAGGTCCTCCCTGCCCACGTCGACCACGACGTCCTCGACCAGCGTGACCCCGTCGCCCAGGTAGACGCCCTCCAGGTCCTCCTGCGGCGCGGCGAGCACAGGGTCGGTCCCCGAACCAGCCTGCAGGTCGCCGTGATAGCCGCCGGTCACGTCCACGCCCTGCTCCGTGCGCGGACCGACTCATGGGCGTTCTCCAGCGGGGAGGCCCCGCCGAGAGCGGGAGCCGGCGCCTCGAGCACCACTTCGCGGACGGCGGGGGAGGAGACGCGGGCGCCGTCGATCCGATACCCGTCCAGGTCCAGCGGCGGCACCGGATCAGCGATCCGCGGCGGCGCCGGCCAGGTCGCGGGATGCCGCAGCAGCAGGGACGGCTCGAGCGCCGAGCTGTGCGAGACGTTGACCGTGCAGGTCGAGGCCTGCGCCGGCACCACCGTCTCCACCGGGGACCCGACCGAGAAGCTGTGGGTGATGTCGTAGCTGCCCGGTGCTCCGTCGGCCCGGTTGAAGCCGGGGTCCGCCGCCAGATGCGCGGCTGTCAGCCCGCCCTGCGAATGGCCCACGACCATCACCCGCGCCCCGTCGGGGATCCCTGCCGCGGCCATCGCCGTGCGGAGGTCGGCCATCGCCGCGGACTCCTGCCCGGCCATGGTCCGCAGGTTCGAGTCCCAGCCGGCGGAGTTCCCCTGCGGCCCCCAGGAGTCGGGATCCCAGATCGGCGCGCCCCCGGTCGGCGGGGCGTGGACGATGAACGCCTCGCCCCCGTCCCGGCCGCGCACGGTCTGGATCCGCACCCGCCCCGCCGCGGCACCGTCCCGGTCGGCGTCAGCGGGGACGCCTGCGAGCGGTCGGCGGGCCTCGTCGTTCGCCGCGACGAGGTCGGCGAGGCTGCGAGGTGTCGTGCTCGAGGGGACCTCCACGACGGCGTGCACGCTGACGTCGGTGCGCGGGTCGAGGAGACCGGTGTCGGTCACGGTCTCCACCGGCGCGAGCGCGATCGCGCCGCTGAGGAGGAGGGTGCTCGCGCCGAGCTGGGCGAGGGGGGGGGCGTCCCCGCCTGACCCCCAGACCTCGAAGATCCCGCCGAGGTGCCCGAGCTCGTTCCGGACCTGGTCGATCCCGTCCGAGTCGCCGCCGAGCCCGACCACGACGCCCGTGAGCTCCGCGGTGCCGAGCGCGACCCCGGCGCCGAGGGCGTCGGAGACAGGGGCGGCGGGCGCGGGAGCACGGCGGAGGGGAGGGACGCCGCGGCGGAGGGACCCGCGCGGAGACGTCCTCCTGCTCCGGTGGGAGCGAATGCACGGTGCGGGGAGGCCACGCCGTGCTCCTCGGCCGCCGACGCGCGCTCCTGCGCCTCGGCCTCGACGCGGATCCGGCCGGCGAGGAGGTCCAGGCGATCGCCGGCCTCGCGCAGACGGCCCCGGGACAGCAGGGTCCAGCGGAGCCGGAAGGCGTCGGCGTCCGGGCCGTGCCAGGTAGCGGCGCCGACGGCGTCGTCGGCTTTCGCTCGCAGCCCCGTGAGCCGGTCGGCGGCCGCCTCCAGGCGGTCGGCCTGCAGGCGGCATCGGTCCGTGTCCATGCCGAGCATCGAGTCGGCCCCGTCCCCCATGCCGTCCCTCCCGTCTCCTCGCCCTGCCGAGCCCGTGGCTCGGCGTCCTCTGCCCCGACGGCGCCGGCGCTCGCGGTCAGGCTAGGGAGGCCGCGGCGGCGACCGAGCGGGGGAGGGGCGGGCTGTGGACGATCGCGACGTGGGGAGGAGCGGTCGCGCGGGGCCCCGGCCGTCCGGCCCCCGGTCGCCCGCGCCCCGGGGCCGCTCGGTGCCCGACGGGGCCGTTCGGTCCCCGGGTCCCAGGCGCCCCTCGTACACTGATCCGGCCCGTCCCGCCCCGCACCCAGGAGCCGCAGTGCCCAGTTCTCCCCGTCCGGGTTCCTCCCGTCCGGCGATGTCCCCCGAGCCGCGGGAGGTCTATGCCGCGCTCCTCGAGCGCGCCCCGGAGAACCGCATCGAGCCGGACCTCAGCCGGATCCGCCGGGTGATGGAGCTGATGGGCGACCCCCAGAACTCCTACCGCTCGATCCGCATCGCCGGCACCAACGGCAAGACCACCACCGCCCGGATCCTCGAGCGGATCCTGCGCGAGGCCGGGTCGCGCACGGGCCGCACCACGAGCCCCCACCTCCACTCGCCCACGGAGCGGATCGCGATCGACGGCGCGCCCATCGACGAGGAGGGCTTCCTCCAGGCCTATCGCGACGTCGAGCCCTTCGCGCAGATCGTCGACGCCGAGTCGCGGGCCGCCGGCGGCCCGCCGCTGACCTACTTCGAGTACCTCACCGCGATGGCCTTCCAGGCCTTCGCCTCCGCTCCCGTGGACGTCGCCGTGGTCGAGACCGGCCTCGGCGGCACCTGGGACGCGACCGGCGCGGTCGACCCCGACGTCGCCGTGATCACCCCGATCTCCCTGGACCACCAGGAGTACCTCGGCGACACGATCGCCGAGATCGCGGGGGAGAAGGCCGGGATCCTCACCTCCGAGGCGATCGCGGTCCTCGCCGAGCGACCCTACCAGGACGCCGCCGACGTGCGCGCGAGAGGGTGGCGGAGCTCGGCGCGGAGGCCTCCGTCGAGGGGCGACAGATCGGCGTGCTCGCCCGCACCCCGGGCGTCGGCGGGCAGATGCTCTCGCTCCAGGGGATCGCCGGCCGCTACGAGGAGGTGTTCCTCTCCCTCCTCGGCGAGCACCAGGCCCGCAACGCCCTGCTCGCCGTCGCCGCCGCGGAGGCGTCTGCTGGGCGGCGGCACCTCCCCGCTGGACGGCGAGCCGCTGCAGGCGGCGCTGTCGAGCGTCACCTCCCCGGGGCGCGCCGAGGTGGTGCGCCAGGCGCCGACGGTGCCGCTGGACGCCGCGCACAACCCCGCCGGCGCCCTGACCCTCGTCGCGACCGTGCGCGAGAACTTCCGCTTCACCCGCACCATCGGCGTGGTCGGCGTCCTCCAGGAGAAGGAGGCCGACGACATCCTCGAGGTGCTCGAGCCGCCGCTGGACGCCGTGGTCATCACCCGCTCCAGCTCCCCCCGCGCGATCCCCGCGGACCGCCTGGCCGACATCGCCCGCGAGATCTTCGAGGACGCGGACCGGGTGCTCGAGCAGGAGAGCCTGCCCGACGCGATCCAGATCGCGGTCGACCTCGCCGAGGCCGACGGCGACCAGTTCGGCGGCGTGGTCGTCGCCGGGTCCGTCACCCTCGCCGCCGAGGTCCGCGACCTGCTCGGCGTCCCCGAGGAGATGTGAGAGAGATGGACCTCGACCTCACCCCCTCCACCCGCTCCCACGGCGCACAGCGGATGATCACCGCGACGGTGCTCGTGTGCGAGGCGCTCGTCGTCTTCTTCGCGGTGCTCGTCGCCCATCAGCTCGCCCCCGACGACCGGGCCCTGACCTGGACCTGGGGACTCGTCACCGCGATCGCCCTCTTTGCTGAACGGGGGTCGCTCAGCCGCGGTGCCTGGGCGTACTGGCTCGCCCTCGCCCTCCAGGTCCCGGCGATCCTGCTAGGCCTCCAGGTCTCTGCGATGTGGGTGATCGGCCTCGGCTTCGCCGCCATGCTCGCCTACGGCATGGTCAAGGGACACCAGCTGGACCGCGAGAAGGACGCCGTGGACGCGAGGTCGCTGGCCTCCGACGGGACGGACGAGCGCTGACATGACCACGGCTGACCTGTGGGTACCCTGATCCCATGACCGCACAGCGCACACTCGTCCTGCTCAAGCCCGACGCCGTCCAGCGCGACCTGCGCGGCGAGATCCTCCGCCGTATCGAGGCGAAGGGCTACGACATCGTCGCCCTCGCCCAGCGCACCGCCACCGCCGAGGAGCTCGCCGCCCACTACGCCGAGCACGAGGGCAAGCCCTTCTACCCCGGCCTCGTGGAGTACATGGGCGCCGCCCCCTCGTGGCGCTCGTCGTCGAGGGCGTGAACGTCATCAAGGGCTTCCGCTCCCTGGCCGGCGCCACCAACCCCACCGAGGCCGCGCCCGGCACCATTCGCGGCGACCTCGCCT
Source organism: Brachybacterium sp. GPGPB12 (assembly GCF_038396325.1). Classification (NCBI taxonomy): domain Bacteria; kingdom Bacillati; phylum Actinomycetota; class Actinomycetes; order Micrococcales; family Dermabacteraceae; genus Brachybacterium; species Brachybacterium sp. GPGPB12. Next base: position 3,452,177 of record NZ_CP149573.1, read on the forward strand.
GCGAGCAGGACCTCCCCGTCATCCAGAACCTCGTCCACGGCTCCGACTCCGAGGAGTCCGCCGAGCGCGAGATCGGGATCTGGTTCCCGGGCCTCGGCTGAGCCCTGCGATCGGCGGGCCGTGCAGGCCCGCCGGTCCCCGCGGTTCCCGGTGACGCGCCGTCCAGGACGCTCCCGGGGACCGCGCCGTCGTCGGTGCACAATATGGGCATGCAGGCGCCCTTCGTCGTCGTGCTCTTCCTGATCCTCGCCGTGGTGCTGGCCGTCGTGATCCTGGCGACCGTCGCGATGCCCCATCTGCGCCTCCCGCGCGAGGACGAGGACGGCCCGGCCGCGGAGCATCCGCGCCACACCTCCCGCACCGGCCGCGGCTGACCCGCCCCGTCCATCGGGCCCCGGCGATGCAGGTCGCGCCCGGATCCGGGACTCACGCAGGGACGGCCCGGCGACGGCCCTAGACTGGCGGCTGTCCTCGCCGCATCGCCGGCTTCCCCGACCTCGGAGGTGACCCGTGGATCCCGATGCCCTACTCGCCCTGATCGCCGGAGGCGGCGGTGGTGTCGTCGTGCTCGGCGTCGGCGCCTGGGCCTACATCCGCGGCCGCGGCCGCTCGTCCTCCTCGTCGGACCGCGACGAGCGGCCGCGGCGGCGAGGACTCCTCGAGGAGCGAGTCCGGCTCCACCACCGGCACCGCGACCGCGGTCAAGGAGCGACCCGCCGCCCCGACCTGGGCCGACACCCTCTCCGCCCCGGCCCCGAAGACCGCCGAGCGGCCTGCCGCGGGCGAGCAGGCGCCGGACGGCGCCGCACCCGCGGAGAAGACCGCCCCCGCCGAGGACGTCCCCTTCGACCAGGAGGCGCCCGAGGCCCCCGCCGCGTCCGCACCCGCCGACGCCCCCGCCGGGACGGCACCGGCCGACACAGCCGGTCCCGGCACTGCGGAGCCCGGCACCGCCGGGACCGATACCGCCGCTCCGACGGAGACCGCCCTGACGGAGACCGCACCGGTCGGGACCGCACAGCCCGAGGCTCCCGCCGAGGACGCCGCCACGACCGCCCCTGCCGGCCCCGTCATCGAGACCCCCGAGGCACCCGAGAGCCGCATGCCGCGCCTGCGCGAGCGGCTCTCCCGCTCCGGCGCCCTCGGCCGCGGCATCCTCACCCTCCTCACCCGCTCCACGGTCGACGAGGAGACCTGGGACGAGGTCGAGGAGACGCCGCTGATGGCCGACCTCGGCCCGGCCGCGACCGACGAGATGCTCGAGAACCTCAAGCGACGCATCCAGGTGCTCGGCACCGACGACGTCGCCGCCGTGCGCGAGGTGTTGCGCGAGGAGCTCGTCGCGCTCGTCGACCCGGACCTGGACCGCCGCCTCGCCGCGACCCGCCGCACCGCCGAGGACGGCACGGAGGTCCCCTCCGTGCCGCTGATGGTCGGCGTCAACGGCACCGGCAAGACCACCACCGTCGGCAAGCTCGCCCGCGTGCTCGTCGCCGCGGACCGCACCGTCGTGCTCGGCGCGGCCGATACCTTCCGCGCCGCCGCCGCCGACCAGCTCGAGACCTGGGGCTCCCGGGTCGGCGTGGACACCGTCCGCGCCGACCGCGACGGCGCCGACCCCGCCGCCGTCGCCTTCGACGCCGTGAAGAAGGGCATCGAGCAGGAAGTCGACGTGGTGATCATCGACACCGCCGGCCGCCTGCAGAACAAGAAGGGCCTGATGGACGAGCTCGGCAAGGTGCGCCGGGTCGCCGAGAAGGGCCTGCACGGCGACGAGGTCGCCGAGGGTCGCGCTCGTCATCGACGCCACCACCGGCCAGAACGGCATGCAAGAGGCGAGGGTGTTCTCCGAGGCCGTGAACATCACCGGCATCGTGCTCACCAAGCTCGACGGCACCGCCAAGGGCGGCATCGTCGTCAACGTCCAGCGCGAGCTCGGCGTGCCCGTGAAGATGGTCGGCCTCGGCGAGGGCATGGATGACCTCACGCCCTTCGACCCGCACGGCTTCGTCGACGCGCCGCTGGAGGGCTGAGCGACCAGGCCCTGCGGCACCCCGACGGCCCGGGCGATCCCCAGCGATCGCCCGGGCCGTCCCGCGTCTCAGGCGAAGTGGCTCTTGGCGATGATCCCGTGCACCCCGACGGTGCGGTCCACGACCTGGGAGATCGTGAAGTCCGCAGCGGCGGAGAGATAGGCGTAGGCGATCGCGCGGTCCATGCCGAGCTCCTGCTCCAGGAACTCCAGCGCGTTGACGACGGCCGTGCGCGGCGCGACGTCGAGGTCGCTGCCCTGGCCGTCGACCGACCCGTCGGGATCGGACAGCCCGATGGGGATCCACGCGTCGGCGGTCTCCGCGAAGGGATAGCGGTGCGCGATCCGCGGCGCGTCCCCCTCGCCCTCCTTGCACACCGTCAGACGGAAGGTGCCGCGCAGCGAGCCCTCCATAGCGGTCAGCGCCACCTCCCCGTCGCCCATCGCATGGTGCGGGTCGCCGACGTAGAACAGGGCGCCGGGGGCATGGACCGGCAGGTAGAACGTGGAGCCGGGGCCCAGCGGCCGGATGTCGATGTTGCCGCCCCCGAGGGTCGGCGGGATCGAGTTGGCGGAGGGATCCGTGGGGGAGGAGGCCTCCGCGCGGGCCACGCCCATCATCCCCATGAAGGGCCTCAGCGGGAACCGGGCCGCCCCGCCGTCGAAGGCCATCACGCCGAGGCCGTCCTCGATCGGGGTGAACACCGAGACGTTGCCCCAGGCCATCGGGTCGGCCGTGCCCCGGCCGTCCGTCGACGCCGCCGGCATCACCTGCTCGAGGGATACACCCTCCGGCGCGGCGCCGTCGGCGGTGAGCGCGAGCGCGCCCTTGCCGTGCCGACTGGAGACCACGCCGTAGGGGACGCGGGGGACCGCCTCGAGGGTCTCGATCTTCAGCACGTCGCCGACCTCGGCGCCCTCGACGGCGATGGGCCCGGTGACCACGTGAGGGCCGTCGGCGGCGAAGTCACGGGCGGTGCGGTCGTAGTCGGCGGCGATCGCGATCGCGTCCTCGAGCACCGAGCCGGCCTCCACGCCGTGCGCGCCGAAGAACTCCAGCGGGTCCCGGCCCTGATCCTCGAGTATCCCCTCGTGGGAGACCGCATCGATGGTCACGGTCTCGCCGGAGCCGACGGTCAGCACCGGATCGGAGTGGACGGTGGGCACATAGCCCCACATCACCTGGTCCGTCTCCGAGCCGAGGTAGTGGTCGCCGGGGATCTCCCCTCGTCCCGGCCGCAGGATCTGCCCGGCCCCGGAGGGCGCCGTCGGATCCCCGGTCGCGGGCTCCCCGGACGACGGGGCGCAGGCCGACATCAGCGCGCCGCCCGCCCCCAGGGCCGCGGCGATCTGCGCGCATCTGCCGCCGGCCCACCCCGCGTCGGAGCGTGGCGGCGGCATGCCGCGCGAAGCGGTCCGAGGACAGGTCGTCGGTCGGCGGCGGGGTCGTCGATGGGGTCACGGGCGGGATCGTCTCCTCGAGGTCGTCCGCCGAGGGGCGGAGCGGAGTGCTCCCGCGACGCTGCGGAGGGCTCGGCGGGTGCCGTCGGGACGACGCTAGGCGGCGGGTCAGCACCTCCGCCCGGTCCGTCCCGCGTCCCGGACCCCTCGGTCACGGAACGATCACGGCGGCCCTTCCGCCTAGGTGATTCCCGGTCGCTACCGCACTCTGTGAGCACGGCCCTCCCGGCCGTACGGCAGGTCGGCACCTCGATCCCGGCCGCCGGCCCCTCCTCTGACTGGAGCCGCCATGGACTTCACCCTCGACACGGGGGCGACCGCCTGGATCCTCACCAGCGCGGCGCTCGTGCCGCTGATGACCCCCGGCCTGTCCCTCTTCTACGGAGGCATGGTGCGTGCCCGCACCGTGCTGAACATGATGCTGATGTCCTTCAGCGCCATCGCCGTGGTCGCGATCGCCTGGACCGTCGCCGGATACTCGATCGCCTTCGGCACCGACGTCGGCGGCCTGTTCGGGAGTCCGCTGGAGTTCCTGGGCCTGGCCGGCACCGACGACCAGTCCATCCTCGCCGAGAGCGGCGTGCCCTTCCTCGTCGCCGCAGGCTTCCAGATGACCTTCGCGATCATCTCCACCGCCCTGATCTCCGGCGCGATCGCCGACCGCGTCAAGCTCGGCACCTGGCTGGTCTTCGCCGCGCTGTGGGTGCTGATCGTGTACGCACCCCTGGCCCACATGGTCTGGGGCGGCGGCCTGCTCAGCGGCGACGGCCCCTTCGCCGCGATCGCCGAGCCGGTCGACTTCGCCGGCGGCACCGTGGTCCACATCAACGCCGGCGTCGCCGGTCTCGTGCTCGCCCTGGTGGTCGGAGCGCGCAAGGGCTTCGGCAAGGAGCCGATGAAGCCCCACAACCTGCCGCTGGTCATGCTCGGCGCCGCGCCGCTGTGGTTCGGCTGGTTCGGCTTCAACGGCGGCTCCGCCGGCACGGCCGACGGGACCGCGGGCCTGGCCTGGGTCAACACCACGGTGGCCACGGCGGGTGCCATGCTCGGCTGGGCACTCGTGGAGCGGATCCGCGACAAGCACGTCACCTCGCTCGGCATGGCCTCGGGCGTCGTCGCCGGCCTGGTCGCCATCACCCCGGCGGCCGCCGCGCTCACGCCGCTCACCTCGATCGTGCTCGGACTCGCGGCAGGTCTCGCCTGCGCCCTCGCCGTCGGCCTGAAGTACCGCTTCGGCATCGACGACTCCCTGGACGTGGTCGGCGTGCACCTGGTCGGCGGCCTCGTCGGCACCATCGGGATCGGCTTCCTCGCGGTGGACGGCGGCCTCCTCCTCGGCGGCGGCGCGAGCCTGCTCGCTGGTCCAGACCCTCGTCGCGATCGTGGCCATGCTGATCTCCGCGGTGCTGACCCTCGCCATCGCCCTGGTGCTCAAGTACACGATGGGATGGAGGATCCCCGAGGCCGACGAGCGCGCCGGGATCGACATCACCCATCACGCCGAGGCCGGATACGATCTGGTCGGCGCCCTGGCCTCCCGCCGGGACCGCCCCTCGACCCCCGCCTTCTCGCCCCGGGACCCCGGTCCCGAGCCCCGCAACCCGGCCCCCGTCGAAGGGCCCGGCCCGGTCCGCGAGGCCGCCGGACCCGGCGCGGACGCCGCCGAGGAGACCACCCGTCCCGCCGTCGCAGGAGAGCCCCGATGAAGCTGATCACCGCCATCATCCAGCCGCACGCCCTGCAGGATGTCACCGACTCCCTGCGCGAGTACGGGGTGACGGGCCTGACCGTCACCGAGGTCGCCGGCTACGGCCGCCAGGGCGGCCACACCGAGGTCTACCGCGGCGCCGAGTACACCATCGACACCATCCCCAAGATCAAGGTCGAGGTGCTCGCGCTGGAGAGCGACGAGCCCGCGATCATCGACCTGATCCTCGCCGCCTCCCGCGGCGGGAGGATCGGCGACGGGAAGATCTGGACCACCGACGTCGGCACCGCGGTGCGCGTGCGCACCGGGGAACGGGGGGCGGATGCCCTCTGAGGAGCTCTCCTCCCGCCGGATCACCCAGGTGCTCCACGAGGGCTTCGCGGATCCCTCCGCCGGTCCCTCCCGCAGGCTCGCCCAGTCCGACCTCGTCGACGACTGGTCGCGCACCCTGTGGGAGCGGGCCGGCGAGGCCGTGCCCGGGGACGGCGGCGCGGCGCTCGCCGCGATCGGCTCGCTCGGCCGGCGCTCCCTCGGCCCTGCGAGCGACCTCGACCTGGTGTCGCTCGTGGACCCCGCCCGGGTGGGCCCCGAGCAGGCCGCCGCGCTCGCCGGGGCGCTGTGGTATCCGATCTGGGACTCCGGCACCTCCCTGGACCATTCGGTGCGCGCCCCGAGGAGTGCGAGGAGGTCGCCGGCACCGACCTCCGCACGGCCATCGCGCCGCTGGACCTGCGGTGCGTCGCCGGGGACGAGCGACTCGCCCTCGACACCGCCGCCCGGGTCCGTGCCCGGTGGCGGCGAGAGGCGCGCCGGCGGGTCGGGGAGGTCGTGGACCTCGCCGCGGACCGTGATCGACGCTACGGCTCCCTCGCCCACTCCACCGAGCCGAACCTCAAGTCCGACCGCGGCGGGGCGCGCGACATCACCGTGATCCGCGCGCTCGCCGAGAGCTGGCTGGCCGATCACGACCACGAAGTCGTCGACGCCGCCTCCCGCACCCTCCGCGACGCGCGCGACGCGCTCCAGGCCGTCACCGGCACCTCGGGCACGCGCCTGGGCCGCGCCGACCAGGACGCGGTCTCGGCGCTGACCGGCCACGCCACCGCCGACGACCACCACGCCGTCCTCGCCGAGGCCGCCCGGGCCGTGACCTGGGAGCCGCACCGCGCGGTGCGTGCCGCGGAGGCCGCGATCGCCCCCGGCGGGAGCGCCACCCGCGGCGTCGGCACGGCGCGCCGTCCCGCCCTCGAACGCCCCGGGCACGGCGTGATCGTGCAGGCCGGAGAGGTGTCCGTCGACCCCTCGTCCCGCGATCTGCCGCGGGACGTGGCCGCGGTGCGCCACGCCGCGACCACGGGGCTCCCGCTCGCCGAGGCGACCCTCGCCCGCATGGCGCAGGAGCCCGTGGCGCCGCTGCTGCCCGCCCAGCGCGACGTGCTGGTGGACGCGCTCGCCGGCGAGCACCTCGCCGACGCCTACGAGGCCCTCGACGTCAAGGGAGTCTTCTCCCGCTGGGTGCCCGGCTGGGCCGAGATCCGCAACCGGCCCCAGCGCTCGGCCGTGCACCGCTTCACCGTGGACCGCCACCAGATCGAGACCGTGCTCGAGGCGCGGCGCTTCCTGCCCCGCGTCAACCGACCCGACCTGCTGCTGGTCACGGCGGCGCTGCACGACCTCGGCAAGCGGCCCGGGATGCGCGACCACGCCGCCGAAGGCGCGCCGCTCGCCGAGACCGCGGCCCGGCACCTCGGCTTCGACCGGGCTGATGCCCGCACGATCGCGATCCTCGTGCGCGAGCACCTGACCCTGGTGGGCCTCGCCACCGGCCGCGACCTCGCCGACCCCGCGACCCTGCGCGAGCCGCTGCGCGCGGTGGACGAGGACCCCGACACCCTCGAGCCGCTGCGAGCCCTGACCGAGGCCGACGCGATCGCCGCCGGCCCGTCGGCCTGGTCCACCTGGCGCGCCGACCTCGTCGACCACCTCACCGACCTCGGACGCGACGCCCTGCGCGGCACCGCGACCGCGCCCCGCACGCGCCTCGCCCCGCGGCGCTCCGCCCAGGACGCCGTGCTCGCCGCGGTGCGCCGCAGCGACAGCGCCCAGGTCATCTACCCCGCCCCGCTGGACGACGAGCCGATCTCCCAGCTGTGCCTCGGCGCGCTCGACGGCCCCGGCGTGTTCGCGGCCATGGCGCGGGTGCTGGTGCGACTGCGGCTGGACGTGCACAGCGCCGTGGTCAGCACCCAGGACGGCGTGGCCGTGAACACCTGGTGGGTCACCGGCACCCAGTCCGACCTCCCGCACCCCTCCGTGGTGCGCACGGCACTGGACCGCGAGCTCGCGCACCGGGACCGGGCCGACGCGAGGGTGCTCGAGCCGCCGCCGGCCCCGCCGCCGCTGCGCACCACCGAGGACGCCCCCGTGGTGACCGTCCTGCCCGGAGCCTCCCGCGAGGCGACCGTCGTGCAGGTCAACGCCCGCAACCGCCCGAGCCTGCTGGCCGACGTCGCCGAGACGATCACCGTCCACGGGCGCGCAGGTGCGCGGCGCCCACGTCATGACCCTGGGACGGCGCGCGGTCGACGTGCTCTACCTGACCGACCAGCACGGTCGCGCCCTGGACCCGCCGACCGTCGGCCGGATCGTCGCCGCGCTGATGGACTCCGCCTCGACCTGAGCCGGCCGGCTCGGCGTCGCCGTGCCGGCTGGGCCGCGGCGCAGGCTCCGCTGCGGCGCAGGCTCCGTCGCGGCGCGGGGTCGGCGCCTTTCGCCGGGCCCGGCTCCTCCGTCCGACCCTCGGCGGAGCGTTCTCAGCTCGCCGCGAGCTCGGCGCGCAGCGAGCGCCGTCCCCGCGGCGAGCGCCCGCATCTTGCCCTGCGCGACGGTGCGGGACAGCGGCGCCATGCCGCAGTTCGTGCTCGGGCAGAGCCTGTCCGCGTCCACGAAGGCGAGGGCACGGCGGAGGGTGTCGGCGACCTCCTCGGGGGTCTCGACCCGCGGATCGGCGACGTCGATCGCGCCGAGCATCACCTTCTTGCCGCGCAGCAGCTCGACGAGCTCCATCGGGACGTGCGAGCCGCGGCTCTCGAGGGAGACCGTGTCGATCACCGAGTCCCGCAGCAGCGGGAAAGTCTCCTCGTACTGGCGCCACTCCGTGCCCAGGCTCGCCTTCCAGTCGGTGTTGGCCTTGATGCCGTAGCCGTAGCAGATGTGCACGACGGTCTCGGCGCGCGCCCCTCGGCCGCCCGCTCGAGGACCTCCACGCCCCAGTCCCGCACGTCGTCGAAGAAGACGTTGAAGGCGGGCTCGTCGAACTGGACGATGTCCACGCCCGCCGCCTCCAGTTCCCGCGCCTCCTGGTTGAGGAGGGCAGCGAACTCGCGGGCGAGCTCCTCGCGGTCGCCGTAGTGCGCGTCGTACAGCGTGTCGATCATGGTCATCGGGCCGGGCGGCGCCCACTTGAGGGGCTTGTCCGTCCGCGTGCGGAGGGAGGCCGCGTCGTCGACGAAGACCGGCCGCTCACGACGCACCGGACCGACGACCGTCGGGACGCTCGCGTCGTAGCGATCGCGGATGCGCACCGTCTCGCGACGTGCGAAGTCGACGCCGCTGAGGTGCTCGATGAAGGTGGTGACGAAGTGCTGGCGGGTCTGCTCCCCGTCGCTGATCACGTCGAGGCCTGCCACGGCCTGCTCGGCCGCGGCGAGGTGCGGCGCATCGCGCCTTCCCTCGTCCAGCTCCGCGCCCTCGAGGCGCCAGGGGGACCAGAGCGTCTCGGGCTCGGAGAGCCACGAGGGCTTGGGGAGGCTTCCGACGATCGAGGTGGGAAGGAGGGTGCTCATCGGACGACCTCCTCGGCCAGCCACTGCTCGAGGCGCTCCTGGTGCGGCGCGATCAGCCGCTCCTGGATGAACCTGCCCTGGTTCACGCCGAGACGGTCGCGCTCCTCGCGGTCGTACACGATCCCCGTATCCGCGTGGTCGGTGCCGCCCAGGCTCGGCCGGTACACGTCCCCGGCGCTCTCGCGGGCGTTGTAGATCTCGGGGCGATAGATCCGCTGGAACGTCTCCATCGTGGCGATCGTGCCGATGAGCGCCAGGTCGGAGTGATCGGCGAGCAGATCGCCCGCGAAGTAGAACGCCAGCGGGGCGACGGCGCCGCGGGGCTTGAAGCAACGCACCTGCGGCCCCATCCGGGCGAAGTAGAGATCGGTGAGGGAGGAGCCGTCGGCCACGTACTCGTCGCCGAGCACCGGATGCGGCGCACCGATGCGGCGATAGGTCCGGCTGGTCGAGACGCTGATGCAGACCACGGGCGGGCCGGCGAAGCGCTCGCGATAGGCGTCCGAGGACAGGAAGCGGCGGAAGAGCCTGCCGTGCGCGACGCCGAAGTCCTCCGGCACGCCGCCGCCTGATCCTGCGTCGCCCGCGGCCTGCTGATGGGCGGGCAGGCGCACGCTGAAGTCGTGGTCCCGCACGTAGGAGGAGAAGTTGTTCCCGGTGATCCCCGGCAGGCGCTCGCCGGTCGCGCGGTCCAGGATCCGCACGTCGAGCATCTCGATCAGCGGGAGCCCCTCACCGCCGTCGGCGGCTTCCGCCCCTGCGCCCAGGTGCAGATCCGCCGAGACGATGTCGAGCTCCACGGCGTAGCGGTCCCCGCCGCCCGCGAGCTCGTTCGCGCGCTCGTCGATCATGCGCAGGGCGCGGCGGAGGTTCTCGCGGCGATGCTCCCCGCGGGCGAGGTTGGCGAAGTTCGTGGTGATCCGCGAGCCGCTCGAGGGGACGTAGTCCTCGTCGAAGCGGGTCGTGCGGATGCTGAAGGAGAAGTCGGTCGTCATCATGCCCCCGGTCGTCGTGGTGGGGGCGAGCGTACGCAGGACCACCCGCCATAGTGTCATCACGACACTTGGGGGCTCTTCATAGATGCCGCCTATGGTGGCGGATCGGTCCCGGCGTCGGGGCGGTCGCCACGTCGGGGACGGCCCCGGTCTGGGCGCTCCGGCGGCGGAGCGACCGCTACGACAGCGGCTCGACCCCGAAGCTCGAGACCACCTCGCGCATCTCGGCGACGAACCGCTCCGCCTGACCGGTCAGCGGCGCGGAGGCATGCCCGATCCAGCCGATCTCGATGCGCTCGTCCACCTCGAGCGGCACGGCCACGATGGACGGGTCCAGGTCGTCGGAGACGATCCCGGTGGAGATCGTGTAGCCGTCCAGCCCGATCATCAGATTGAAGATCGTGGCCCGATCGCTGACCCGGATGTCCTGCGCGGCCGAGCGCGTGGAGAGGATCTCCTCGGCGAAGTAGAAGGAGTTGTCGGTCCCCTGGTCGAAGGTGAGCCGGGGCAGGCCCTCGAGGTCCTCGAGGGTGACCCGTCGGCGCGAGGCCAGCGGGTTCGTGCGGGCGACGAAGATGTGCGGGCTCGCCAGGAACAGCGGCGTGAAGACGAGTTCGGAGTCGCGCAGCGGCTTGTCGATGACCTTGCGGTTGAAGTCGCTGCGGTAGAGGACGCCGAGCTCGCTGCGCAGTGTCCGCACGTCCTCGATGATGTCCGCGGTGCGGGTCTCGCGCGGCGTGAACGCGTACTCCGCCGCCTCCGAGGCCTTCACCATCCGCACGAACGCCTCGACCACGAAGGAATAGTGTCGCGCGGAGACCGCCAGCAGGCGGCGGGCCGGCGGGCGTCCCAGATAGCGGTGCTCGAGCGGCTCGGCCTGCTCGACCACCTGCCGGGCGTAGCCGAGGAACTCGATGCCGTCCTCGGTGAGGGCCGCGCCGCGCACGGAGCGGCGCAGCGAGGACGCGTCCCACCCGGCGCTCGAGGTCCTTCATCGCGGCGGACATCGTCGGCTGAGACACCTGGAGCAGGTCCGCCGCAGCGGTGATCGAGCCCTCCGCGGCGACCTCGACGAAGTAGCGCAGCCGCTGCAGTGTGATCCCGTGCGCCGTCCCGACGCCCCCGCGTGCCATCGGTGCAGGTTAGCTCACCGTGCGCCGGGGGAGGGCTCGGGAGTGCGCGGCCCAGCCTCTACACTGGTGCGGTCCGACCGACCTAGGGGAAGCGCTTCGTGTTCAACAACCTCTCCGACCGCATCACAGAGTCGCTCAAGGGCCTGCGTGGCCACGGCCGCCTCAGCGAGGCGGACGTCGACAAGACGATCCGCGAGATCCGTCGAGCCCTGCTCGACGCCGACGTCGCGGTGTCCGTGGTGCGCACCTTCACCGCCGCGGTGCGCGAGCGCGCCCTCGGCGAGGAGGTCTCCAAGGCGCTCAACCCCGCCCAGCAGGTCGTCAAGATCGTCAACGACGAGCTGGTGCAGGTCCTCGGCGGTGAGGCCCGCGACCTGAACTGGTCGAAGAACCCGCCCACGGTCATCATGCTCGCCGGCCTCCAGGGCGCCGGCAAGACGACCCTCGCCGGCAAGCTCGCGCAGTGGATGAAGTCCGAGGGTCACACGCCGCCGCTGGTCGCCGCGGACCTCCAGCGCCCCAACGCCGTGAACCAGCCGCAGATCGTCGGCGAGCGCGCGGGCGTGCCCGTCTTCGCCCCCGAGCCGGGCAACGGCGTGGGCGATCCGGTCCTGGTCGCGATGAACGGCGTCTCCACCGCGCAGTTCCAGCAAAGATGACGTGGTCATCGTCGACACGGCCGGCCGTCTCGGCATCGACGAGGAGATGATGCAGCGAGGCGCGGGACATCCGCGATGCCGTGGGTCCTCACGAGACCCTCTTCGTCGTCGACGCGATGATCGGCCAGGACGCCGCCCGGGTCGCCGAGGCGTTCCGCGACGGCGTCGGCTTCACCGGCGTGGTCCTCTCGAAGCTCGACGGCGACGCGCGCGGCGGCGCGGCGCTGTCCATCACCGGCGTCACCGAACGCCCGATCCTCTTCGCCTCCACCGGCGAGAGCCTCGACGACTTCGAGCGCTTCCACCCGGACCGCATGGCCGGGCGCATCCTCGACATGGGCGACGTGATGACCCTGATCGAGCAGGCGGAGAAGGCCTTCGACCAGAAGGAGGCCGAGAAGACCGCGGCGAAGCTCGCCTCGGGGGAGGACTTCACCCTCGACGACTTCCTGAACCAGATGCAGCAGCTCAAGAACATGGGCAAGATCAAGAAGATGCTCGGCATGTCGCCGAACATGGGGCAGTACCGTGAGGCGCTGGACAACTTCGACGAGTCCGAGATCGGGAGGATCGAGGCGATCATCCGCTCGATGACGCCCGAGGAGCGCAACGACCCCAAGATCATCAACGGCTCGCGCCGCAACCGCATCGCCCGGGGTTCCGGCACCACCGTCCAGCAGATCAACCAGTCGCTCGAGCGGTTCAAGCAGGCCCAGCAGATGATGCGCACCATGGGCCGCGGCATGTCCGGCGGCGGCGGAGGCATGCCGGGGATGCCCGGCGGTCCCGGCATGGGCATGGGCAAGAAGTCCCGCGGCCGGCAGGCCCCGCGGCGCCCCCAGGGCAAGAAGTCGAAGTCGAAGAACCCCGCCAAGGCCGCGCGCGAGCAGGCCGAGGCCGCCAAGCGCGCCGCGGAGGGCGGCGGGAAGGGCGGCTCCGCCTTCGGCGGCGGCGCCAAGCAGGGCGGTCAGCCGGACCTGTCCGACTTCGACCCCAGCCAGCTCCCGCCGGAGATGCAGAAGCTCCTCGGCGGCAAGTGACCCCGCGGCGCTGAGCGCCGCGCCCGCGCCGCCTCACGCCGCACTGCACCCGCCTCACGCCGCGCACGTAGCCGCCTCACGCCGCGCCTCACGCCGCGCACGTAGCCGACCCGCACCCGTTTCGCGCCGCGCCAGTCCCGCGCGCGTCGCCGCCCCGTGGGAGTTCTTCGACGTCCGGTACCGGTCCCGCCAGGTTGTTCGACGTCCGGTACCACTTCTCTGGTACTTCCCGTCGATCAGCGAGCCAGGGCAGGCGTTCCGGTGTCGTGTCGCGTGCCGGGGTGTGCGCGAGGCCGACTTGATCGAAGTCAGGTACCACTTTCCTGGTGCTTCCCGTCGATCTGCTGGTCGGGACAGCCGCTTGTGGGCCGTGTGGGTGGATTGCTCTGCTCCGCGTGGGGTTGTTCGACGTCCGGTACCGGTCGAGCCGGGTTGTTCGACGTCCGGTACCACTTATCTGGTACCTCGTGTCGATCAACTGTGCGGAGAGCGCCGACTGTCGCGAGGAGATTCAGCGTTGCCGCCTCACGCTCCGGACGCCGCCGGCGAGTTCTCCGACGAGCGAGCTCGCAGTCAGCCGACCGACCGTTCCTCCCCACGGCACCGTCGTCCCCAGGCCCGGAGCCGATCTGGAGCGGTCATCCGGTGACGACTACGGTCCGGGGCATGGGACTGAGACCGGAGGATCTCGAGCGAGGTGAGGTGTACCGACGCGAGTGGCTTCTCGAGCGCGGGATGCACCGGCGTCATCTCTCGTCGCCCGCGATGACCAGGGTGCTCCCCACCTGTTACACACGCACCGATCACCCGGCCGACCTACGTCGTGTAGCCCTCGAGGCGCAGGACCTGCTCGACTGCCCGTCGGTCGTCGCGGGGGTGACAGCGGCCGAGCTGTTCGGGGTCCGGCCGCCGCGGCGAGCGAGGCGTGAGGGCGGAGCACGCGTGCACCTGGACACCAGCGGGGGCGACTCTCCACGCCGCACCGAGACGCTCGTCGTCCACCGTTGCGCCCCGCCTCCGACCATCCGTCTCCACGGGGTGACCATGGTCGAACCGCTGACGGCGCTCCAGGAGATCGCCGGACGCCTCACGCTCGACGAGCTCGTCATCGCCATCGACTCCCTGGTCGCGGACCGCTTCGGCACTGCGTGGCGCATCCCGCTCTCGGAAGTGAGGGAGCAGGCCGAGGCGGCACGCGGTCGCGGGGCGAGGCGACTCAGGGAGGTCGCCGCACTGTCTCGGGAGCGCGTATGGTCGCCGCGGGAGACGCAGATGCACCTTCTGCTGAGGCGGTACGGGCGGCCCGCCACCGTGATGAACCACGAGGTCGTCGACCCCGCGACCGGCATCATCTACTACATCGACCTCGCCTATCCGGAACGACGCATCGCGATCGAATACGACGGTGCCGAGCACCTGACGGCGCCCGACCGAGTAAGGCACGACCACCGCAAGAGCGCCGTCCTGACTGCCCAGGGATGGGCGGTCCTCAGGGTGTACTCGGAAGACCTCCGCGAACCGACCGATCTCTTCGCCCGCCTCGAGCACGCCTGGGCCACCGAGACGACGACGAGCCCGCCCGACTCGTACGGTCCGGGCAAAGACCTTCGCTGCCCCGGCCGCGGCCGGATCGATAGGCTCGCGGGCATGAGCTCCACCGATGTCGCCGAGACCACCGCACCGATCCTCCACCTGCGCGGACCGATCCTGCTCGGTGCCGAGGAGGAGCTCGACGGGGCCTGGGTCGTCGGCGGCCGGATCCACCACGAGAAGCCCGACCTGCCCGCCGGCGCGGAGGTCCGCGAGATCGACGGCTTCGTGCTCCCCGGACTCGCCGACCTGCACTGCCACCTCGGCATCGCCGACGGGGAGGGGGCACCACCCTGGCCGAGGCGCGCGAGCAGGCCCTCGTCGACCGCGACTCCGGGGTGCCGCTGATCCGCGACGCCGGCTCGATCATCGACAACTCCCCGCCGCAGCAAAGCAGGACGACCTGCCGCGGCTGATCCGCCGCGGCCGCCATCTCGCCCGCACCCGCCGCTACCTGATCGGCTACGCCGACGAGCTCGAGCCCGAGGACCTGCCCGCCGCCGTCACCCGAGAGGCCGGCCGCGCCGACGGCTGGGTCAAGCTCGTCGGCGACTGGATCGACCGCGGCGTCGGCGATCTGACCCCGTGCTGGGAGGCGCAGGACTTCGTCGCCGCGGCCGACGCCGCCCACGCCGCGGGCGCCCGGATCACCACCCACACCTTCGACGAGGAGACCCTCCCGCTCGTCCTCGACGCGGGCTTCGACTGCCTCGAGCACGCCACGGGCCTGACCGACGAGACGATCCGCCGTGTCGCCGAGGCGGGCATCCCGGTGGTGACCACGCTGGTGAACGTCGACGAGTTCGAGACCTACGCCTCCCAGGGCGAGAAGAAGTTCCCCGCCTATGCCGCGCACATGCGCCGCCTGCGCGCCGGCCGCTACGACCGCACCCGCGACGCCCACGACGCCGGGGTGCGGCTGCTGGTCGGCACCGATTCCGGGGGAGTGCTCGGCCACGGCATCATCCACGACGAGCTCGACGAGCTCGACGGGGCCGGGCTCTCCGCGACCGAGATCCTCGAGGCCGCGGCCTGGGCGCCGCGCCGCTTCCTCGGCGCCCCCGGGCTCGAGGACGGCGCCCCGGCGGACCTGCTCGTCGTCCCCGCCGACCCGCGCGAGGACCATCGGATCCTGCGCGAGCGCGCCACGTGGTGCTCGGCGGTCGCCAGGTCGCGTGAGCTGATCGTCCGAGCGGCACCGGCCGCGGAACCCGAACCGGGCAGAGCGGACGACCTCGCGCCGCCCCACCGCGTCGCGCGGTGATCCAGGACACACGACCGTTATCGTGCGGGAATGCACTCCGACGACGCAGAGAAGCCCACCGGATCGCAGCCCGCCGGCCGACGACGCCGCGCGCGCGGCTCCGCCTCCGCTCCCGTCCCCGGCCTCGCCGCGGACGGACCGTCCGACGTCCCGCAGGATCCCGCCGGGGCCGGCACCGCCGCCGAGGACGCCGAGGGCACCCCGCCGCGCTGGAAGGTCGTCGGCCCGGGCCTTCTCGTCGCCGCGACCGGCATCGGCGCCGGCGACCTCGTCGCGACCCTGGTCGCCGGCTCCCGCTACGGCTACGCGCTCCTGTGGGCCGCGGTCGCCGGCGTGATCATCAAGATCGTGCTGGTCGAGGGTGCGGGGCGCTGGACCCTCGCCACCGGCCACTCGATCTTCGAGGGCTGGCGCCGCGTGGGCCGATGGACCTCCTGGTACTTCGGTCCGTACATCATGGTCTGGGGCTTCGTGTACGGCGCGACGGCGATGAGCGCCTCCGCCCTCCCGCTCGCGGCCCTCGTCCCGCAGCTGCCCGTGCTCGGGGACGTCGGCTGGATCGCGGATGTGCCGTTCATCGTCTACGCGATCCTCTCGGGCCTGATCGGCGCGGGGCTCGTCTGGGTGGGGCGCTACCACGCGCTCGAGAAGATCGTCGCGGTGCTCGTCGGTCTGATGTTCCTGACCGTCGTGGGCGCCGCCGTGGTCACCCTCCCGAACCTCGGCGAGGTGCTCGGCGGGCTCGTGCCCCGCATCCCCGAGGGAGGGCTCGTCTACACGCTGTCCATCGCCGGAGGCGTCGGCGGCACGATCACGCTGGCCGCCTACGGCTACTGGCTGAAGGAGAAGGGCTGGTCCACGCCGCGCTGGATGCGGGTGATGCGGATCGACAACGCGATGGCGTACGTCATCTCCGGCATCTTCGTCATCGCCATGCTGGTCGTCGGCGCGGAGTCGCTGTACTCCTCCTCGATCGCGATCGACGAGGGGGATCGGGGCCTGCTCGATCTCGCCGAGGTGCTCGCCTCCCGCTACGGCACCGCCGTCAGCTGGATGTTCCTGATCGGCTTCTGGGCCTCGTCCTTCTCCTCCGTGCTCGGGGTGTGTAACGGCGTCTCGGTGATGTTCGCGGACTTCTGGGGGCATCTGCGGGGCAAGGTCGAGGAGCATCCCGACCGCAGGATCGGCGGGAAGTACTACCGCTTCTACGTGCTGTGGCTGACCTTCCCGCCGATGCTGCTGCTCCTGCTCGGCCGGCCGGTGCAGGTGATCATCGCCTACGGTGTCCTCGGCGCGTTCTTCATGCCCTTCCTCGCGATCACGCCGCTGGTGCTGATGAACTCCCGGTACATGCCGGAGAAGTGGCGCAACGGACCGATCCTGAACATCGCCCTCGGCGTGGTGACGCCGCTGTTCGTGGTGCTCGGCGCGAACCAGCTGATCGAGGCGTTCTCCGGCTGAGGCCGACGGACCCGTCTGACCGGCGCGCCGAGGTCGTCGCTGCCCCTCGGGCCGTTGTGCCCCGCCGCACAGGATGCGGGGTGGAACGGGGAAGGGGATCCCTGGCATAATCGTGTGCTGTATGCGTCCGGGCCGGCCCTCTACCCGCCCGGGAGCGACACCCCGAGAACCGTCAGCGCCCGCATCACCCCACAGGTCGCGGCGGGACTCACCCGAACATCCCTGAAGGAGAGTCCACCCACGTGGCTGTCAAGATCCGTCTGAAGCGCATGGGCAAGATCCGTGCACCGTTCTACCGCGTCGTGGTCGCCGATTCGCGCAAGAAGCGCGACGGCGCCGTGATCGAGGAGATCGGCAAGTACCACCCCACCGAGAACCCCTCGGTCATCGAGATCGACTCCGAGCGCGCCCAGTACTGGCTGGGCGTCGGCGCGCGCCGTCCGAGCAGGTCGCCGCGCCGCTGAAGGTCACCGGCGACTGGGCGAAGTTCAAGGGCGAGGGCGACGCCGCCGGCTCCCTGAAGACCGCCGAGGCCAAGCAGACCGCCGAGGAGCGGATCGCGGAGGCCGACAAGGCCGCCACCGAGTCCCGTGAGGGCGCGAAGAAGGCCAAGGCTGACGAGCAGGCCGAGGCCGCGGACGTCGCCCCCGGCTCCGAGGAGGCTCCGGCCGAGGGCGAGACCACCGAGGACGCCGAGGCCGCGGCGACCGACGAGGCCTGAGATGAGCGCCCGCGCCGAAGCGCTCGATCATCTGGTCCGCGGCATCGTCGACGACCCCGACGCCGTGCGCGTCACGGAGAAGTCCACCCGTCGCGGCCCGCTGGTCGAGGTCCGGGTCGGCGCCGCCGACCTGGGACGCGTCATCGGCCGGTCCGGTCGCACCGCCCGTGCCCTGCGCACGGTCACCGCGGCCCTCTCCGAGGACGACGTGCGGGTCGACATCGTCGACGTCGACCGTCGCTGAGGTGCCCCGCAGGATCCTGAGGAGCGGCGCCGCCGAGCGGACCGAGAGGTCCCGGCGGCCGCCGCTCCTCGCCGTCCGGGGGTCGTCGCCGCGCTCACCGCGCCGCCCTCCCCGGCGCCGCGCTCGCCGCCCTCGCCCTCACGCTCGGCGGTCGCACGGACGAGGGGCCCGGTGAGGAGCCGGAGGCGCCGTCGGCCGCGTCCGAGGAGGCGAGCGCTGATCCCGCCCTCGTCGCGGCCTGCACCGGGTTCTGGGGAGACCCCGACTATGCGGGCCCGCTCTCCCGCGAGGTCCTGGACCGTGCCGGGAGCGCACCGGAGGTCGGCCCCTCCGACCCCGGCTTCTACGCCATGACCGGCGACGACGTCGAGGACCTCTTCGCCGACGCGCCCGAGGGCGCACGGGCGGCCGCCACGGAGCTGGCCGACTGGTTCCGCACCCAGCCCGAGCGCGGCGCCGAGTCCGACCGTGAGGCCTTCGCCGACGCGTTCGAAGGCGTCGCCGCCGGTCGCCAGGACGTCTCCGTCGCGGCGCTCTGGGCCGCCGGGGGAGGGGAGGCCGGCGCCAAGCCCGCCGCCCTCGTCTGCGCCGACGTCTTCGACACCCCCGGCACACTCACCCACTTCGCGAACTCGAACGTCCTGACCTCGAACATGTTCAAGCTCGTCGGCCTCTCCCCGCGCGAGGTCCCCTCCGGGCGCACCGACGACCTCCGCGCGACCGCCGAGCCGCTGGACGCGCAGATCGCCGCCGTGGACGACGACGCCGTGCGCACCGCCCTCGAGCAGGTCCGCGCCCCCTTCGTCGACGCCCTGGACGGGGACACCTGGTCCGACGGACTCCAGGACCCGCTCGACCAGCTCGCGACCGCCTGCGCCGAGCAGGGCTACCACGCCCAGGCGCCCGCGGAGGAGGGAGGCGATGCCGTCGTCGGCGCCCCCGCCCCGGAGGACGCGCCCGCCCGGGCAGATGCCTCCGACCCGGCCGACGGCTCTCCTGCCCACCTCGCAGCCCTTCCCGCCCCCTCGAACGGAGCCACCGCATGAGCACCCTCGACGTGATCGTCGCGACGATCGGCCGCGCCCACGGCCTGCGCGGCGAGGTCGCCCTCGTCCTGCGCACCGACCAGCCCGAGGAGCGGCTGAGCCCCGGCACCGCATTCCAGGTCGAGGTCGCCGGCCTCTCCCGCACCCTCACCGTGGCCCGCACCCGACTCCAGCAGGAGCGCTGGTACGCGAGCTTCGAGGAGGTCGCGGACCGCACCGACGCCGAGTCCCTGCGCGGGGTGGACCTCCAGATCGCAGTCGACGCCGAGGAGGAGGCCTCAGAGGATCCCGATGCCTGGTATCCCGCGCGCTCAAGGGCCTCGCCGTCCGCCACGTCGACGGGCGCGAGCTCGGCGTCGTCGCGGGCGTGGACCACTACCCGGCGCAGGACCTCCTCGTCGTGCGCACCCCCGACCGGCGACGCGTGCGGCTTCCGCTGGTCGAGCGGCTCGTGCCCGAGGTCGACCTCGAGGCCGGCGTCGTCATCGCCGATCCGCCCGGCGGGCTGTTCGACGCGCCGCCCGAGGACGAGCAGGGCCCCGAGCCGGAGACCTCCGGCCCCGCCCGGACGGAGCGCTGAGCCCGCCGTGCGCATCGACGTCCTCACCATCTTCCCCGAGTACCTCGCCCCGCTCGACCTCTCCCTGATCGGCAAGGCGCGCCGCGACGGGCTCGTGGACCTGCACGTCCACGACCTGCGCAGCTGGACCCACGACCGCCACCGCACCGTGGACGACGCCCCGCTCGGCGGCGGTGCCGGCATGGTGATGAAGCCCGAGCCGTGGGCGGAGGCCTTCGCCGCCGTGCGCGCCGAGGGGCAGGCGGCGCTCGGCGCCGACACCGAGCCGGTGATCATCTTCCCCAACCCCGCCGGCACCCCCTTCGCCCAGGACACCGCCCAGGAATGGTCCGAGTGCGAATGGCTGGTCCTCGCCTGCGGTCGCTACGAGGGGATCGACGAGCGGGTCTACGAGCACCTCGCCGACATCGGTCGCGAGGTCCACCTCGCCTCCCTCGGCGACTACGTGCTCAACGGCGGCGAGGTCGCGGTCCTCGCGATCACCGAGGCCGTGGTGCGGCTCGTCCCGGGCGTGGTCGGCAACGCCGAGTCCCTCGTCGAGGAGTCCCACTCCGACGGGCCGCTGGAGTACCCGCTCTACACCCGCCCCGCCCGATGGGAGGACCCGGTCGGGGTGGTGCGGGAGGCTCCCGCGATCCTGCTCTCCGGCGACCACGGGAAGATCGCCGCTTGGCGGCGCGAGCAGTCGCTCGAGCGCACGCGGCGCCGCCGCCCCGATCTGCTCGACGAGGCCTGAGGGCGCCGTCCGGCGCGCGGAGGTCTCCGCACCGCCGACCCGGACGTGAGCGATCCGACAGCCCTCCACGGTGATCACCGGCACGAACGCCCCGGTGCGGGCTTGCCGCCCCTTCTCGTGCGCTGGCAGAATAACCCCTCGTGCGCACCGCGCGCCTCTCTGCCTCAGGGGAGGGCGCATCACGCGGTCGGGCAGGTCCGTGGCGATGGGAGTCGCCGCCAGAGGCCCAGCACACCGGCACGGGGAGCCAGCTCCCCGCCGGATCGACGGTTCATGACGGGTCGCCCGAGAGGCGGCCCGACGAACGAGGCCGACGACCTGAGGCGGAGGCCAGGAGAGAGACATGCAGAAGCTCGACGAGCTCGACAAGGCGTCCCTGCGCGAGGACGTCCCCGCCTTCCGCGCCGGCGACAACGTCAAGGTGCACGTGAAGGTCATCGAGGGCAACCGCTCCCGAATCCAGGTCTTCCAGGGCTACGTCATCGGCCGCCAGGGCCACGGCGTGGGCGAGACCTTCCGCGTCCGCAAGATCTCCTTCGGCGTCGGCGTGGAGCGCGTGTTCCCCGTGCACGCCCCGACGGTCGACAAGATCGAGGTCGTCACCCGCGGTGACGTCCGCCGCGCGAAGCTGTACTACCTGCGCAACCTCACGGGCAAGAAGGCCCGCATCAAGGAGAAGCGCGACCACTCCTGATCCGCTCCCGGATCCCGGGATCACCCGCGTGAGCGCGGCGAGACGGCGACGGCCCCACCCGGTGGTGGCCGTCGCCGTCTGCGTCGTGCTGGCGTCGCTCGCGGTGCTCGCCGTGCGGCACTTCGTGGTCCAGCCCTTCCGCGTTCCGTCGGCCTCCATGGCTCCGACCCTCGAGGCCGGGGACGTGCTCCTGGCCGACCGCACGAGCGCCGGCGAGGCCGAGCGCGGGGACGTGGTCGTCTTCGACGGGAGGGGATACTTCGCCCCCTCGGCGGAGGACGGCGACCGCTACTGGGTCAAGCGGGTGATCGCCGTCGGCGGCGACTCCATCGCCTGCTGCGGCGACGACGGCGCGCCGCTGCTGAACGGCGAGGAGCTGGAGGAGCCCTACCTGCCGGGCGGCATGGCGCCCAGCACCACCGAGTTCGACCTCGTCGTCCCCGAGGGGCGCATGTTCGTGCTCGGCGACAACCGTCCCGACTCCACCGACTCCCGGCACCTGCTCGGCGCCCCCGGCGGCGGGATGATCCCCGTGGATCGGGTGGTCGGCAGGGTCGAGCGGATCGTGTGGCCACCGCCTCGCGGCGGCTCCCTCTGACTCCCAGCCCCCAGCGGCTATCCTTGCCGCGATGAATGCGTCCGACGAGAACCGCCGAGCTGGCTCCCCGACCGGGGACGCCGCTCCCGCCGAGGACGCCTCGACCGCGACGACCGCGTCCGAGGGCGCGTCCCGCAGGGGGACGAGCGCCCCGCGGCGCAGGACCGCCCCGAGGGCGAGGGCCGCACCCACCGCCGCAGGCGCGGATGCCGCTGTGGCTGGACACGCTCGTGACCATGGTGGTCGCGCTGGTCATCGCGGTGCTCGTGAAGACCTTCCTGATCCAGCCGTTCTACATCCCCTCCGCCTCGATGAACCCCACTCTGCTGGAGGACGACAAGATCATCGTCTCCAAGCTCAGCCCCGGGGTGTTCGACCTCGAACGCGGCGACGTCATCGTCTTCGAGGACCCGGCGGACTGGATCCCCGGCGACGCGACCGAGAACCCCACCCCCGGGTGCGGGTCATGATGGCCCTCTCGCTCATCGGGCTCGCCCCGGACCCCTCCCAGGACCACCTGGTCAAGCGGCTGATCGGCCTGCCCGGCGATCACGTGGTGTGCGAGGAGGAGGGCGCCGCCCTGCAGGTCAACGGCACCACCCTCGACGAGCCGTACATCAACCCGGAGACCCCCGCCTGCCAGGCGGCCTTCGACGTCACCGTCCCCGACGACAAGGTCTGGGTGATGGGCGACAACCGCTACGCCTCCGCGGACTCCGCCTGGCACGAGGTGCAGGGCGACGGCGGCTTCGTCGACGAGTCGGACATCACCGGCCGCGCCGAGGTCGTGTTCTGGCCCGCGAGCCGCTGGACCGGTCTCGGAGACGGGTCGGACGCGTTCGCCGACGTGCCCGACCAGCCGTGACCGCCCCCGCACCGACCCTCGACCTCGAACGCGAGCTCGCCCGCCGCGCGGGCCCCGGGCGCCGGGTCGTGGTGGGGCTGGACGAGGTGGGCCGCGGCGCCCTCGCCGGCCCCGTCGCCGTCGGCGCGGTCGCCCTCGAGATCACCGACGGCGAGGTCGCACCCCTGCCCGACGGCGTGAGGGACTCCAAGAAGCTCACCGCCCGCCGCCGCGAGGCGCTCGTCGACCCGATCCGCGAGTCGGCGCTGGCCGGCGCCGTCGGCTGGGCGGAGGCGTCCGAGATCGACGAGATCGGGATCATGGCCGCCCTGACCCGCGCCGCGCGCGCGCGCTCGAGGGGCTCGGGGTCGAGGCCGACGCGCTCCTGCTCGACGGGGATGCGGACGTGCTCACCCCGGCGCTGACGGCCGCGGAGCGCCCCGCGCCGCTGGTCCAGCCGCGGGTCGCCGCCGACCGGGACTGCGCGAGCGTGTCCGCGGCGAGCGTCCTCGCGAAGGTCGCGCGGGACGCGCGGATGGTCGAGCTGGACGCGGAGGCCCCCGAGTACGGCTGGGGCTCGAACAAGGGATACGGCGCCGCGGTGCACCGCGCGGCGATCGACAGGATCGGCGTGCACGAGCACCATCGCCGCGCCTGGCGACTCGGCTCCGCGCCCGCCGCCGGTCGTGGCGCCCGCCCCGCCGCGGCACCCGTCGCGGGCACCGTCCCGACGCCCGGCTCCGCTGGCGTACTGTGGGAGGGCCCGTGGAGCCTGCAGGACGAGGAGGAGCGCCGATGAGCGACCAGGATCTCGAGAACTACGAGTCCGACCTCGAGCTCCAGCTCTTCCGCGAGTACCGCGACGTGGTCAGCCTGTTCACGTACGTCGTGGAGACGGAGCGCCGCTTCTACCTCGCCAACCAGGTGGACCTGCAGGTCCGCTCGGGCGGCGGCGAGGTGTTCTACGAGCCGCGCCTGGCGGACGTGTGGGTGTGGGACATCTACCGCTCCAACCGCTTCGTGCGCTCGGTGCGGGTGGTGACGTTCAAGGACGTCAACATCGAGGAGCTCAACAAGCAGGACATCTCGCTGCCCTGAGCCCGAGGCGCGGACCTCCGGCGCCGCGCGACCTCTCCTCCACAGCGCCCCGTCGTCCCCAGGATCCCGGGGCCGCTTCCCCGTCCGGGACGCTCCGGCGATGCTGACGGGCATGAACAGCCTCGCTCCCGTCCCCGGCACCCCGCCCGCCTCCCTCCGCGCCGACAGGCCGCGCCCGGCCCCGGCACCGCCCCGCGTGCGGGAGATGACCACCCTCGAGCTCGGTCGTGCGGGGGAGGATCTCGCCGCCGACCACCTGGTGGCCTGCGGCTGGCAGATCGTGGAGCGCAACCTGCGGCTCGAGCACGGCGAGCTGGACATCGTCGCCCTCGCGCACACGACCCTCGTCTTCGTCGAGGTCAAGACCCGCCGCTCCTTCGTCACCGGGGTGCCGCAGGCCGCCGTCACCCCCGCGAAGTCGCGCAGGCCGCGCCGCCTGGCGGGGGAGTACCTGATGGAGCGCTCGACCCCGCACCGCGACGTGCGGATCGACGTGATCGCCGTGCACGCCCACCTCGACGGAGTCTTCTCCCTCGAGCACCTCGAAGGGGTGCACTGAGATGGGCCAGGCGCGCACCCTCTCGATCAGCCTCACCGGCCTCGAGGGCACCCTGGTCGAGGTCGAGGCCGACGTCTCCCCGGGCCTGCCCGCGTTCTCGCTCGTGGGCCTGCCGGACTCCTCCACCCTCCAGGCCAAGGACAGGGTCCGCGCCGCCGCGGCCCGTAGCGGCCTCCGCCTCGCCCAGCGCCGGATCACCGTGAACATGACCCCGGCCTGGCGGCCCAAGCACGGCTCCGGCTTCGACCTCGCGATCGCGCTCGCGGTCCTCGACGCGCAGGGCGACCTGCTCACCCACGTCCCCTCCGACACCGTGCCGCTGGGCGAGCTCGGGCTGGATGGGAGGTCGCGTCCCGTCCCCGGGGTGCCGCCCGCCCTGCTCGCCGCCCGCGGTCTGGGGCTCTCCCGCGCCGTGGTCCCCGAGGCGAACCTCGCCGAGGCCCGACTCGTCGGCGGCATCGAGGTGGATGCGGCGCCCGACCTCACCACCCTCCTGCACCGCTTCGGCGCGGACGTCCCGCCGTCCCCCGCCCGCGAGCCGGCGCCCGCGGGCGCCGCAGTGGAACGAGACGCGGGCGACGACAGTCGACTTCGCCGACGTGATCGGCCAGGAGCAGGCCCGCCATGCCGCGGAGGTCGCCGCGGCAGGCGCCCACCATCTGCGCTGCAGGGACCGCCCGGCGCCGGCAAGACGATGATCGCCGCGCGCCTGCCCGGCATCCTGCCCGAGCTCAGCACCGAAGACGCCCTGGACGTCTGCGCCGTCCATTCGCTCGATGGCCGCTTCGACGCCCGCGACGGCCTCCTGCGCACCCCGCCGCTGGAGAGCCCCCACCACACCGCCACCGCCGCCGCGATCGTCGGCGGGGAGGAGGTCTCGCCCGGCCCGGCGCGATCTCCCGCGCCCACTGCGGGGTGCTCTTCCTCGACGAGGCACCGGAGTTCTCCGCCCGCGTGCTCGAGGCGGCGCGCGAACCCCTGGAGACCGGGGACATCACCCTGCACCGGGCGCGCGGGGTCACCCGATACCCGGCCCGCTTCCAGCTGGTCCTGGCCGCGAACCCCTGCCCCTGCGGGAACGCCTGGGGCAAGGGCGAGAAGTGCACCTGCACCCCGCTGCAGCGTCGCCGCTACCTCTCCCGGCTCTCCGGCCCCGTGATGGACCGGATCGACATGCGCGTCGACGTCGGCCCGGTGGACCTCCACCGCAGCGGCACCGAGCCCGCCGAGCCCAGCGCCGCGATCGCCGCCCGCGTCGGCCGGGCCCGCACACGCCAGGCGCGCCGCTACGAGGGACGCGGCTGGAGCACCAACGCCCACCTGCCCGGCCCGCTGCTGCGGACCGAGTTCGCCCCCGCCCCGGCGGACCTCGCGGCCGCTGCGCCACTCCCTCAGCCAGGGCCGGCTGACCCTGCGCGGCTACGACCGCGTGTCGCGCCTGGCCTGGACCCTCGCCGACCTCGACGGCGCCGACCGGCCCGACGCCCTGCACATCGGCGAGGCCCTCACCCTGCGACAGGCGGACGCCCGATGACCGAGAACCCCGAGAACCCCGAGAGCCCCGACTCCACCCGCGAGGCCGAGCGCCGGGCCCGGCTCACCTGGTCCCTGCTCGCCGAGCCGTCCGACTCCGTCGCGCTCCTGGCCCGGGAAAGGCTCGGACCCCGCGCCGCGCTCGAGCTCGCGCGCGAGGCGACGCCGACCGAGCCGCTCGCCGCGCTGGACGGACAGGCGCCGGCCGAGGCCGCCGACCCCGGCGCCGGCACGCCCGACGCCCGCGCCTCCCGCGCCCTCCAGCGCTGGCGCGGCCGGCTCGCCGCCGTCGACGTCGAGGCCGTGCTGGAGGACGCCGACCGGCGGCGGATCCGGGTCCTGATCCCCGGAGACGAGGAGTGGCCGAGCACCCTCGACGACCTCCAGGAGACCGCCCCCCACTGCCTGTGGGTGCAGGGCCCCGCCCGGCTCGACCGCCTGGCCGGGGAGCGCGCCGCGGCGCTCGTCGGCTCCCGCGCCTCGACCCCCTACGGGGAGGACGTCGCCTCCTCCCTCGGCGCCGCCTTCGCAGGCGCCGGCGGGACCGTCGTCTCCGGCGGCGCGTACGGCATCGACGCCGCGGCGCACCGCGGGGCGCTCGCCGCCCAGGACGGCGCGACCCTCGCCGTCCTCGCCGGCGGGCTCGACCGCCTCTACCCCCGCGGGAACACTCAGGCTGCTCGAGCGGATCCGCGAGCAAGACCTCCTGCTCAGCGAGGCCCCGATGGGCACCGCCCCCACACGGTGGAGGTTCCTGGCCCGCAACCGGCTGATCGCCGCCCTGTCCCGCGCGGTGGTGGTCGTCGAGGCGGCCTGGCGCTCCGGGGCCCTGTCCACGGCGCGGCTCGCCGATCAGCTCTCCCGACCGGTCGGAGCGGTGCCCGGGCCGGTCACCTCCGCCGCCAGCGCCGGTCGCCACCGCCTGATCCGCGAACGCGGCGCGGTGCTCGTCACCGAACCCGCCGAGTCGCTGGACCTGCCGCCCGGAGGGCCCGCCGCAGGGAGGGGAGCTTCGCCCGCCAGGACGAGCTCGATCTGCTCTCACCAGCGGATCGGCGTGTGCTCGATGCCGTGCCGCCCCGCTCGGGCATCTCCCCGGACCGCCTCGCGGACGAGATCGGCTTCGCGCCGCGCGAGGTCGGCGCAGCGCTGGCCCGGCTCGAGCCGCTGGGCCTGATCGAGCAGGGAGGGCCGCGGGTGCGGCGCACCCGCCGCACGGGCTGACGGCCGGCTCGGCGGGAGCACTGCCCCCGGCAGCGAGGATGGGCGAGAATGACGGGATGAGCACGGAGCGCGCGACGGAGACCGACGAGCAGATCGTCGACGCCTTCGCCGCCCATCTCGACCTCGAACGAGGCAGGTCCGAGCACACCGTCCGGGCCTACCGCCGCGAGGCCGCGGCGGCGCGCTGGCGCATCTGCGGGAGGTCGAGCGGATCGCCCCGGCCGAGCTCGACGTGACCGCGCGCGCTCCTGGCTCGGCGCCCGCGCGGAGACCGGGGCCGGCGCGAGCACCCTCGCCCGCTCCGCCGCCGCGCGCGGACGTTCACCACCTGGCTCGCCGCCACCGGCAGGATCCCGCACGACGTCGGCGGCCGGCTCCGCGCACCCCGCCGCGGCCGGCACCTGCCCACCGTCCTCAGCGACGAGCAGGCCGGCGCGCTCCTCGACGGGATCGTCACCGAGCCCGCTCCGAGGAGGAGCGACGTCCCGGCACCGGGCGCCGACACGGACTCCGAGGACGCCGTCCCGGGACGAGGCGGCACCCCGACGCCGGGCGCGACGGCGACGAGGGACGGCGCCGCAACGCGTGACGGGACGGCGACGGAGGGCGAGACAGCAGGGGAGGACGCCACCGCAGACGGCGCGCCCGCCGAGGAACCCTCCGAGGTCGATCCCGTCCAGCGCGCGGTGCAGGCTGCGCGACGCCGCCGTGCTCGAGCCGCTCTACTCCTCCGGCCTGCGCGTCTCCGAGCTCGTGGCCCTCGACCTGGGCGGGATCGACATGGCCCAGGGCACCGTCCGCGTGCGCGGCAAGGGCGACAAGGAGCGGATCGTCCCCGTCGGCGTCCCCGCCCTGGAGGCGCCGCGCCGCTGGGAGACGGAGGGCAGGCCGGTGCTCGCCGGAGCGACCGCCGCCGGTCGAGGCACGGCACAGGCCCCGGGGAACGTCAGGGCCGGGGCCTCCGCGGCGCGCCGAGCGAAGGCGCCGGGGCGGGCGCTCTTCCTCGGGGTGCGGGGCGGGAGGCTCGGGGACCGCGCCGTGCGCACCCTCGTGGACCGCTACGCGGCCCGTGCCGGGATCGCCCGCCACGTCACCCCGCACACCCTGCGCCACAGCGCGGCCACCCACCTCGTCGAGGGCGGTGCGGACCTCCGCAGCGTCCAGGACTTCCTCGGGCACTCCTCGCTCGCCACCACGCAGATCTACACCCATGTCAGCGCAGAGCGACTGCGCGAAGACCGTCGAGCAGGCGCATCCGCGCGCCTGAACCTCGGCAGGCGCGCCGCGCCCGCGCCCGTCGCGCCGAGCTCGCCACCATCGCCGACGGTGCTCGGCCCGGGAGCCCCGGCGGCGCCGCGGTCCCGACGGCCCCGGGCCGTGCGGCCCCGGCGGCCCCGGGCACGGTCAGGCCAGGGCGACCGCCCGCGCGCCGTGACGTGCGACCTGAGCGCCGACCGAAGCGCTGACCGGAGCGACCGCCCGGGACGGCATTCCCGCCCCTGCAGCAGGCTCCGCGCTCGCTCCTGTCGCCGACGCCGTCCCCGCAGGCCCTGCCGCGGCATCGGCGGAGGCCCTCGGCCCGGCCGCTCCCGCATCGCCTCCGGACGCGCCGCCTGCCCAGGGCGAGCAGGACGCTCGGTCCGCGCCCGCCGAGCGAGCAGCGGCGGATCGACGTACAGCTCGCCCCGTCGAGCGCCCAGATGCAGACAGTCCCGACCCTCGCAGTGGGAGGCGGGCGAGGTGCCATCGAGGGTGCCGAGCACCTGACCGGCCCCGATAGGGTCGCCGGCGCTCACCGCCCCGTTGACCGGCTCGTAGGTCGAGATCAGCCCGTCGGCATGCACTACCGAGACGACGCCGCGCCCGGCGACCGACCCGCTGAACCGCACGGTCCCGCCCTCGACCGCCCGGACCTCCGCACCGCCCGGGACCGCGATGTCGATCCCGCGATGACCGGGGCCGTAGGGCGTCGCCGGCGCGTCGAAGGGCGCGATCACCTCGCGCGGTCGCGGCACCGGCCACTGCCAGCGCGGACCGTCGGCCCGCGCCGCGGCGGACGGCATCACGGCCAGCGGCAGGAGCAAGACCAGCGGCGCGAGCACCCGCGCCGCCGGGGAGGCGGGCGGGGGAGAGGGCGTAGGCGCCGACGAGGGGATCATGTCGGCATCGTCCGTGCCCCGCCGCGGCTCGGCGAGCCCCGCCCGGCGGCGGTGGACCCGCGGGGTCTGTGGAGGAGAGGTCGCGCGGGGACCCGGCGAGGACTCGCCGGGACGGGGGCGATGCACGGGGGCCCGGCGAGGACTCGCCGGGACGGGGGTGACGCAGGACGCGCGCGAGGAGGCGGCGGCGTCCGATAGACTCCACTCAGCATCCGGTCCGTCCGGATGACTTCGCGTGCCCACCAGGGCTCGTCGGCCATCGGTCCTTCCCGTCCCCGCCCCGTGCGGAGGCAGGTGCAGGGCGGCCGACACCCGGGCACCAGGCCCCGCACCGACCGGTGGCGGGGGAACAACCGAGAAAGCAGGTCCTGCGCGATGACCGCGGACGCCTTCGGGCGCGCCGTGCGAGCCCAGGACCGGAGAACAGAGGACACCATCATGGCAGTCGTCACCATGCGCCAGCTCCTGGAGAGCGGCGTCCACTTCGGTCACCAGACCCGTCGTTGGAACCCGAAGGTCCGTCGCTTCATCTTCACCGAGCGCAACGGCATCTACATCGTCGACCTCATGCAGACCCTGTCGTACATCGACAAGGCCTACGACTTCGTCAAGCAGACCGTCGCCCACGGCGGCACCATCCTGTTCGTCGGCACCAAGAAGCAGGCGCAGGAGTCCGTGCAGGAGCAGGCCACCCGCGTGGGCATGCCCTACGTGAACCAGCGCTGGCTGGGCGGCATGCTCACCAACCTGCAGACCGTCTCCGCGCGCGTGAACCGCCTCAAGGAGCTCGAGCAGATCGACTTCGACGATGTGGCCTCCTCCGGCCGCACCAAGAAGGAGTCGCTCATGATGCGCCGCGAGAAGGACAAGCTCGAGAAGACCCTCGGCGGCATCCGCGACATGGGCAAGGCCCCCTCCGCCCTCTGGGTCGTGGACACCAACAAGGAGCACCTCGCCGTCGACGAGGCGCGGAAGCTCAACATCCCCGTCGTCGCGATCCTGGACACCAACTGCGATCCCGACGAGATCACCTACCCGATCCCGGGCAACGACGACGCGATCCGCTCCGTCACGCCGCTGACCCGCGTGGTCGCCGACGCGGTCGCCGCCGGCCTCCAGGAGCGTCACGCCAAGTCCACCGGCGGCGAGAAGAACGTCTCCGCCGTGGACGCCGAGCCGCTGGCCGAGTGGGAGCAGGAGCCGCTCAAGCAGTCCGAGGTCCAGTCCCAGGACGCTCCCGCCGAGGAGTCCGTCGCCGCCGCCGAGGAGAAGCCCGCCGAGGAGGCCCCCGCCGCGGAGTCCTCCGAGGAGACCTCCACCGAGGCCCCCGCCGCCGAGTGATCCGCGGGCCCGGGACCGACACGTCGGTCCCGGGCCCCTCCACGGGGAGGCCGAGCGCCTCCCGCCACCTCCCGAAGCGGCTCCCACAAGGAAGAGGAACATGGCCAACTACACGGCAAAGCAGACATCAAGGAGATCCGCGAGGCCACCGGCGCGGGCATGCTCGACGTCAAGAAGGCGCTCGACGAGGCGGACGGCGACAAGGCCAAGGCCGTCGAGGTCATCCGCGTCAAGGGCCTCAAGGGCATCGCCAAGCGCGAGGGCCGCACCGCCTCCGAGGGCCTCATCGCCTTCGACATCCGCGACAGCGCCGAGGGCCGCACCGGCACCCTCGTCGAGCTCAACTCCGAGACCGACTTCGTCGCCAAGAACGACAAGTTCGTGGCGCTCGGCGACGAGGCCGTGGCCGCCGCCGTCGAGTCCGGCGCCACCGAGCCCGAGCAGCTCGCCGAGACCCCCTTCGGCGAGGCGCTGACCAACGCCGGTGCGTCCATGGGCGAGAAGATCCTGGTGCGCCGCATCGGCCGCGTCTCCGGCGAGGCCGTCACCGAGTACATGCACCGCACCAACAAGGACCTGCCCCCGCAGGTCGGCGTGCTGGTCGCGACCGACGCGGCCGGCGCCGAGGTCGCGCGCGACGTGGCGATGCACATCGCGGCGTTCACCCCCGCGTACCTGACCCGCGACGAGGTCCCCGCCGAGCTCGTCGAGAACGAGCGCCGCATCGCGCAGGAGACCGCTGAGAACGAGGGCAAGCCCGAGAAGGCGATCCCCAAGATCGTCGAGGGCCGCCTGAACGGGTTCTACAAGGAGAACGTCCTGCTCGACCAGGCCTTCGCGAAGGACCCGAAGAAGTCCGTCGGCCAGGTCGTCGAGGAGGCCGGCGGCACCGTCACCGGCTTCGTCCGCTTCCGCGTCGGCAACTGACGCCACCGGGCCGGGCCGGGCGCACTGCGCGTCCTCCCCGGCCGCCGGCCACGTGAGCGTGGCCACCGCCCCGCGGCCCCGCACCATCGGTGCGGGGCCGCGCCGGTATCATCGCCGAGGACCCCGCGCGGAAGGACCCCTCCCATGACCCAGACGTTCACGTCCCCCATCCCTGTTCTGCCCAAGCGACAGGACGGGCGACGCGTCCTCCTGAAGCTCTCGGGCGAGGCCTTCGGCGGAGGCGCCGTGGGCGTCGACCCCGATGTGGTCTCCCGCATCGCAGCGGAGATCGCCGAGGGCGTGGCCCAGGGCGTCCAGTGCGCGATCGTCGTCGGCGGCGGCAACTTCTTCCGCGGCGCCGAGCTGTCCCAGCGCGGCATGGACCGCCGTCGCGCGGACTACATGGGCATGCTCGGCACGGTCATGAACTGCCTCGCCCTGCAGGACTTCCTCGAGCGGCGCGGGGTCTCCACCCGGGTCCAGACCGCGATCGAGATGGGCCAGGTCGCCGAGCCGTACATCCCGCGCGCGCGGTGCGCCACCTGGAGAAGGGGCGCGTGGTCATCTTCGGCGCCGGCGCCGGCATGCCCTACTTCTCCACCGACACCGTCGCCGTCCAGCGCGCGCTCGAGATCGGTCGCGAGGAGGTCCTGATGGCGAAGAACGGCGTCGACGGCGTCTACGACGCCGACCCCCGCACCAACCCCGACGCCACGAAGCTCGAGCACGTCACCTACGGCGACGCGCTCCAGCGCGGCCTCAAGGTCGTGGACTCCACCGCCTTCAGCCTCTGCATGGACAACGCCCAGCAGATGATGGTCTTCGGCCTCGACACCCCGGGGAACATCACCCGGGCGATGCGCGGCGACCGGATCGGCACCGTCGTCACCAAGTGACACCGGCCCGCAGGTCGCGGCGCCCGGACGCCGCGACGTGCGGGACAATGGACCCGAACACCCTTCGACAACCGAGGAGCACCCCGTGAGCGACGACACCGCGAGCATCCTGAAGGACGCCCAGTCCAAGATGACCAAGACCGTCGAGGTGACCAAGGACGAGTTCACCGCGATCCGCACCGGCCGGGCGAGCGCCGCGAT
Source organism: Brachybacterium sp. GPGPB12 (assembly GCF_038396325.1). Taxonomy (NCBI): domain Bacteria; kingdom Bacillati; phylum Actinomycetota; class Actinomycetes; order Micrococcales; family Dermabacteraceae; genus Brachybacterium; species Brachybacterium sp. GPGPB12. Next base: position 3,484,766 of record NZ_CP149573.1, read on the forward strand.
GTTCCAGGGGATCACGGTCGAGTACTACGGCGCGCCGACCCCGCTGAACCAGCTGGCCTCGCTGCAGTTCCCCGAGGCCCGCACCGTCATCGTCACCCCCTACGACAAGACGGCGATGTCCGCGACCGAGACCGCCCTGCGCGAGTCCGATCTCGGCGTGAACCCCACCAACAACGGCGACACCCTGCGCGTGGTCCTGCCGGCGCTGACCGAGGAGCGCCGCCGCGACTACATCAAGCTCGCCCGCACCAAGGCCGAGGACGGCCGCATCGCGATCCGCGGCTCCCGCGGCAACGCGAAGAAGGCCATCGAGAAGCTGGTGAAGGACGGGGAGATCGGCGAGGACGAGGGCGCACGCGCCGAGAAGGACCTCGAGGCCCTGACCAAGAAGTTCATCGAGCAGGTCGACGAGGCGCTCGCCCTCAAGGAGACCGAGCTCCAGACCGTCTGAGCCGCGGAGCCACCGCCCCGCCGTGCAGACCGTGAGCGCTCCGCGATGAGCACCTCCGCGCCGGACCCCGCCGCAGCGACCGCCTCGACCTCCGTCGAGGCGGTCGCTGTCGCGCCGGAAGGCGAGCACGCCAAGCGGCGCGGCCCCGGCCGGAACCTCCCCGCCGCGATCGGCGTCGGCCTCGCGCTCGTGGCGGTGCTGGCGCTGTCCGTGCTGGTGGTGCCGCAGGCGTTCCCGGTCGTCGCGGCCATCGCGATGGTCGCCGCGGTGCTCGAGCTCACCCGGGCGCTCGCCCACGGAGGGCTCGAGGTCCCGGCTGTGCCGCCGCTGGTCGGCGTGATCGGGATGGTCGTCTCGACCGTCGTGTTCGGGGCGGAGGGGCTGATGCTCTCCACCGCCGCCGCGGTCTGCGTGCTGATCCTGTGGCGGGTCAGCGAGTCGATGGGCCTGACCGCCCTGCGCGACGTCGCCGGGGGAGTGTTCGCCCTGGCCTGGGTGCCCTTCCTCGGTCGCTTCCTGCTCCTGCTGATGCAGCGGGACCAGGGAGCGATGCTGGTGCCGCTCGCCGTGCTCGGCCCCGTCGGCAACGACGTCGGCGGCTACATCGCCGGGGTGCTCTTCGGCCGCCACCCGATGGCGCCCGGCATCAGCCCGAAGAAGAGCTGGGAGGGCTTCGCGGGCTCGCTCGTGCTCGGCACCGCGATGGTCACCCTGATCGCGGTGCTCGCGCTCGAGCCGCCCTGGTGGGTGGGAGTCGCGATCGGTGCGGTGCTGGTCGTGGTCTCCACCTGCGGGGACCTCGCCGAGTCGCTGCTGAAGCGGGACCTCGGGATCAAGGACATGGGGCACCTGCTGCCCGGCCACGGGGGCGTGCTGGACCGGGTGGACTCGATCCTCCTTGCCGCCCCCACCACCTACGTCATGCTGGAGGTACTGCCGCCATGAACGAGACCCCGCCTCGCACCCCTGCCGCAGGGACGAGCAACCCCGACCTCTCCCGCGAGGCCGTCCCCGGGCAGAAGGTCGCCCTCGCCCCCGGCCAGCCGCAGCCGCGTCCCACCCGTCGTGGGAAGCCGCCGGCGCACCTGGCCGACCTCACGCTCGAGGAGCGGATCGAGGCGGTGAAGGAGATGGGCCTGCCCGGCTTCCGCGCCAAGCGGCTCTCGGTGCACTACTTCGAGCACTTCACCACGGATCCCGAGGACCTCACCGACATCCCCAAGGACCTCCGCCAGCGGCTCGTGGACCGCTTCTTCCCGCCGCTGCTGAGCGTCGTCTCGCGCCAGAGCGCGGACCACGGCGCCACGCAGAAGTTCCTGTGGAAGCTGTTCGACGGCCCGATGGTCGAGTCCGTGCTCATGCGCTACAGCGACCGGGTCACCCTGTGCATCTCCTCGGAGGCGGGTCGCGGCATGAACTGCCCCTTCTGCGCGACCGGGCAGATGGGCCTGACCCGCAACCTCTCCACCGCCGAGATCCTCGAGCAGGTGCGGATCGCGAACCGGATGCTCGCGAGCGGCGAGTCGCCCGGCGGCCCCGGCCGCGTCTCGAACATCGTGTTCATGGGCATGGGGGAGCCGTTGGCGAACTACCGCCCCGTCGCGACCACCTGCAAGCGGCTGAACGCCCCGGCCCCGGAGGGGTTCGGGATGGGCGCCCGCCACATCACCGTCTCCACCGTCGGCCTCGCCCCGGCGGTCCGCAAGCTCACCGCGGAGAAGATCCCGGTCACCCTCGCGGTCTCGCTGCACGCCCCGGACGATGCGCCGCGTGACGAGCTGGTGCCGATCAACACCCGCTTCGACGTCGACGAGATCCTCGATGCGGCCTGGGAGTACTTCGAGACCACCGGCCGACGGGTCTCCATCGAGTACGCGCTGATCCGGGACATCAACGACCAGGCCCACCGCGCCCAGTCGCTCGCCGACCGGCTGATCGCCAAGGGCGGGGCGCACTGGATCCACGTCAACCCCATCCCGCTGAACCCCGTCAAGGGCTCGAAGTGGACCGCCTCGGATCCCCTGGTCGAGAAGCGCTTCGTGGAGATCCTGCGGGACAACGGCATCTCCGCCACGATCCGCGACACCCGCGGCTCCGACATCGACGGCGCCTGCGGCCAGCTCGCCGCCGAGGTGATCGAGTCCGACGCCCATCGCGAGGACCGCGAGGCGCGCGTCGCCCGGGTCGAGGCGGTCGCCTCGTCCGTCGCCGACTGACGCCGCGACCCGGCCCCGTCCGGGACCGCCGGGCCCAGCACGCCTCCCCGACACACCCCTCCCGCGCCGCTACAGTGGGACACCGACAGCACCGAGGAAGGACCACCAGGTGAGCACATCGTTCGAGCGTGTCTCGCGCTTCAGCGTCGGATACGACATGCGCGAGGTCGACGAGTTCCTCTCCCGCGCCCGCAAGGCCTACGAGGGCCGCGACCCGTCCTTCGACGGCTCCGACATCACCGCGGCGAGCTTCGGCACCGAGCGCGGCGGCTACGACATGCGCGTGGTCGACGAGGCGCTGGACCGCCTCTCCGACGCGTTCGCGCCGCAGGCCCGCGACGACGCCATCGCCGCCCAGGGCGAGGAGGCATGGGTCGCGCACTCACCGAGCGCGCCGAGACGCTCAAGGAGCGGCTCGAGCGCCCCGCGGGCGACCGCTTCGCCCCGGCCGCGCAGGGCGAGCCCGCCTACGACAAGGGCGACGTCGACGCCCTGTGCGACCAGCTCGTCGCCTACTTCACCGACGGCCACCCGATGAGCGTGGACGACGTGCGCCGCGCCGCCTTCGGCCGCCGCCGCGGCCCCGAGGGCTACCGCGAGGCCGTGGTCGATGTGTACCTCGACCATGTCGCGGACGTGATGGCCTCCGTGCCGTGACCGCCGTCCCCCGGCGCCTGGTCCTGCTGGGGTCCACCGGCTCCATCGGCACGCAGGCGCTCGACGTCCTCGCCCGCTACGGGGACGTCGCGACCCTCCACGGCCTCGCCGTCGGCGGCACCCGGCCCGGCCTCGTCGCCGAGCAGGTGCTCGCGCACCGCCCCGCCGAGCTCGTCGTCTCCGATCCCGCCCGGGCCGTCGCGGTGCGCGAGGCCGTCGAGGCGGCCTGCTCCGCCGTCGGCCTCCCCGCGCCGCGGATCAGCGCGGGCGCCGAGGCGGTCGTCGAGCTCGCCGGGTCCCTCGGCGTGCAGGACGTGGTGCTCAACGCGATCACCGGCTCCGTCGGCCTGCTGCCCACCCTCGCCGCGCTCCGTTCCGGGGCCCGGCTCGCGCTGGCGAACAAGGAGTCCCTCGTCGTCGGCGGAGACCTGGTCACGGGCGCCGCCGCGCCCGGGCAGATCCTCCCCGTCGACTCCGAGCACACCGCGATCGCGCAGGCCCTGGCCGGGGTGCGCCACGACCAGATCGACCACCTCGTGGTCACCGCCTCCGGAGGGCCCTTCCGCGGCCGCACCCGCGCCGAGCTCGACGGCGTCACCCCCGAGCAGGCGCTCGCCCACCCCACCTGGTCGATGGGCCGGGTCATCACCACGAACTCCGCGACCCTGGTGAACAAGGCGCTCGAGGTGATCGAGGCCTGCTTCCAGTTCGACCTGCCGGAGGAACGCGTGCAGGTGGTCGTCCACCCCCAGTCGATCGTCCACTCGATGGTCACGCTCGTCGACGGCTCCACGATCGCCCAGGCGAGCCCGCCGGACATGCGCCACGCGATCGGCTGGGCCCTCGCCCATCCCGAGAAGCTCCCCGGACTCGCCGCCCCGCTGGACTTCTCCGCCGCGCAGTCCTGGACCTTCGAGCCCGTGGACGAGGACACCTTCGACGCGATCGCGCTGGCCCGCGCCGCGCACCGCGAGGGCGGGGGAGCGATGGCCGTGTACAACGCCGTGAACGAGGAGGCGGTCGACGCCTTCTTCGACGGGCGCCTCGACTTCCTCGGCATCACCGGGCTGATCCGGGCGGTGCTCGAGCTCCCGACGCGGCCGCGCGCGGAGCGCGCCGACGGCGTCGATGCCCTCCTCGAGCTCGAGTCCTGGGCGCGCGCCGCCGCGGCCGAGCTCCTCGCGGCCCGGGCGCGCTGAGCATGCCGCTGTTCGCGCTCGGCGTCGTCGTCATCGCCGCGGGGCTCGCCCTCTCGATCGCGCCGCACGAGATCGGGCACCTGGTCCCCGCGAAGCTGTTCGGGGTCCGTGTCACCCAGTACATGATCGGCTTCGGGCCGACGGTCCTCTCCCGCACCCGCGGCGAGACCGAGTACGGGCTGAAGGCCATCCCGCTGGGCGGCTACATCCGGATGATCGGCATGTACCCGCCGCACAAGGGCGAGCCCGAGGGCACGATTCGCGAGGACTCCACCGGCCTGCTCCAGCAGATGACGGAGATGTCCGAGGACGCGAAGGCGTACGAGTCCGCCCAGTACGGGCCCGAGGACGCGCACCGCACCTTCGTGGCGCTGTCGGTGCCGAAGAAGCTCGTGGTCATGCTCGGCGGGCCCACCATGAACCTGCTCATCTCCGTCTCGCTGATGGTGGTGCTGGTCAGCGGGATCGGCCTGCCCTCGGTGACGCCGACGGTGCAGAGCGTCTCCGAGTGCGTGGTCCCGGCCGACGCGCCGGCGGACGTCTCCTGCGAGGGACAGCCCCCGGCCCCCGCGCTCGAGGCCGGGATCCGTCCCGGCGACGTCGCGCGCGAGATCGACGGCGCCCCGATCCAGCGCTGGGAGGACGTCACCGAGGCCGTCCGCGCCGCGGACGACCGCACGATCGAGGTCGTCGTCGAGCGTGACGGGCGGGAGATCCCGCTCGAGGCGACCCTCGTGATCGACGCGCGCCCCGTCCTGGACGAGGACGGCGCCGCGGTGCGCGACGCCGACGGGAGGTTGGTCACCGAGGAGGTCGGGTTCCTCGGCGTGGCCGGCACCCCCGACCTCGTCCCGCAGTCCCCGGCCGAGGTGCCTGCGATGGCGTGGGACGCCTTCGTGCGCACCGGGCAGATCGTGGTGACCCTCCCGGTGCGGCTGTACGAGGTGGCGCAGGCCGCCTTCGGCGCGCCGAGCGCGACCCGGACGGGCCGCTCGGCGTCGTCGGCGTCTCGCGGCTGGCCGGCGAGGTCGCCTCCGCCGACGAGCCCGGCTTCGAGTCGCGCGAGAAGGTCGGGACGATGATCTCGATGCTCGCCTCGCTGAACATGGCGCTGTTCGTGTTCAACCTCGTCCCGCTGCGCCGCTGGACGGCGGGCATGTCGCCGGGGCGTCGCTCGAGGGGTTCCGACGCCGGATCGCACGGTCGCGGGGACGCCCGGATCCCGGGCCCGTGGACATGTCGCGGATGCTCCCGCTGACCAATGCGGTCGCGCTCGTGTTCATCGTGATGACGCCGCTGCTGCTCTACGCCGACATCGTCAAGCCGATCACGCTGTTCCCCTGACCCGCCGCGCGCCCGGTGCTCCGGCGCCGGCCCGACAGGCGCCGCTCCGACAGGCGCCGGCTCGATCGACGACGGCCCGTCCGCGGCGCGCACCGGACCCCGCGGGGCTGTGCCCCGGGCCACGTCGTGCGTGCAGGAGCGGTGGAGGTGTCGCACCTCGCCTCGCCGGAGCCCGTCGGCGGTCCATAATGGAGGGGTGACTTCCGTGAGCCTCGGCATCCCCTCCGTCAAGACGCCCCCGCCGGTCCTCGCCCCCCGGCGGACGACCCGCAAGGTGAAGCTGGGCGACCTGTACGTCGGCGGCGACGCGCCGATCACCGTGCAGTCGATGACCACCACTCCGACGCACGACATCAACGCGACCCTCCAGCAGATCGCGGAGCTGACCGCGGCCGGCCGCGACATCGTGCGAGTGGCCTGCCCGCGCCAGGAGGACGCCGACGCGCTCGTCGCGATCGCCGCGAAGTCCCCGATCCCGGTGATCGCCGACATCCACTTCCAGCCCAAGTACGTCTTCGCCGCGATCGAGGCGGGTACGCGCGGGCGTCCGTGTCAACCCGGGCAACATCCGCCGCTTCGACGACCAGGTGAAGGACATCGCCAAGGCCGCGAAGGACCACGGCACCGCGCGCGCATCGGCGTGAACGCCGGCTCGATCGACAAGCGCATGATGACCGGCGACCGCGTCACCCCCGAGGCCCTCGTCGCCTCCGCGAAGTGGGAGGCGTCCCTCTTCGAGGAGCACGACTTCCACGACTTCGGCATCTCGGTCAAGCACAACGACCCAGTGATCATGGTCGAGGCCTACCGCCAGCTCGCCGCCGAGGGCGACTGGCCGCGCACCTCGGCGTCACCGAGGCGGGCCCCGCCTTCCAGGGCACCATCAAGTCCTCTGTCGCCTTCGGCATCCTGCTCGGCGAGGGCATCGGCGACACCATCCGCGTCTCCCTCTCCGCCCCGCCGGTGGAGGAGGTCAAGGTCGGCAACCAGATCCTGCAGTCGCTGAACCTGAAGCCGCGCAAGCTCGACATCGTCTCCTGCCCCTCCTGCGGCCGCGCCCAGGTCGACGTCTACACCCTCGCCGACAAGGTCACCGAGGGGCTCAAGGACCTCGAGGTCCCGCTGCGCGTCGCCGTCATGGGTCGCGTCGTCAACGGCCCCGGCGAGGCGCGCGAGGCCGATCTCGGCGTCGCCTCCGGCAACGGCAAGGGCCAGATCTTCGTCAAGGGCGAGGTCATCAAGACCGTCCAGGAGGAGGACATCGTGGAGACCCTGCTCGCCGAGGCGAACCGCATCGCCGCCGAGATGGGCGAGGACGTCCCGGCCGGCGGTGCCCCCTCCGTCTCCGTGGGCTGAGGCCGTGTTCCGGCGGGGCGGGCGCCTGCGCGCAGTGCGCCCCGGCACGGTGGACGCGGCGCTGGAACTCGCCCTGCGGGACCCGGTCACCAACGCGCTCGGCGGGGCCCGGCGCGCGGGAGACCGCCCGCTCCGCCTCCCTCGCCCAGGAGTTCTCCCTGGTGGGCGATGACCGCCTGCCCGAGGGCGTGCTCTGGCACGGGGTGAACCTCTCGCCGCTGTCCTCGACGCCGCGCGCGCTCGACGAGTTCGGGGCGCACCTGGCGGGCAGGCCTCGCCGGGCCAGTTCGGTGGTGGGGGAGCGTGCCGCGATCGAACGGCTGTGGGAGACCCTCGGCCGCTCCTGGGACCGTGAGGTGCGCGAGCACCGCTGGAGCCAGCCGCCGCTGCTCGCGGACCCGCCGGCGCTGATGCCCTCGCTGCCCGGCGCGGGACTGCGGGCCGCCGAGCCGCAGGACGCGGCGGCCGTGTTCCCGGCCGCGGTGGCGATGTTCCGCGAGGAGGTCGGGATCGATCCGCTTGCTCGGCGACGGCGGCCGCTCGTACCGCCACCGGGTCGGGGAGCTGATACGGCGCCGCCGCACCTATGCGGTGATCGAGGAGGGCGAGGTGCTGTTCAAGGCCGATGTCGGCGCGCTCTTCGGCCCCGTCGCCCAGATCCACGGCGTGTGGGTGCGCCCGGACCGTCGCGGCCACGGGCTGGGCCGCACCGCGATGGCCGAGCTCGTCGCCCAGGTGCGCCGCGACCACGCCCCGCAGGTCTCCCTCTACGTCAACCACTTCAACGAGCCGGCCCGTCGCGCCTACGCCGCCTCCGGCTTCCGTCAGGTCGGGGAGCTCTCCACGTCGCTGTTCTGAGCCGACGGACTCTGTGTCCCGTCGGCTCAGGCGGGACGGTGGGCGGTGAGCACGTACTGCGGCGCGAGCCGGTCCGGGTCCTCCCGCGACCGGTAGCGGTCGCCCTCGCGCACCATCAGATCAGGCCACGGGCACCAGGCCGCGTACGGGACCTCCTCGAAGGAGTCCAGCACCAGCCCGGCCTGCAGCGGCGCGGTGAGGATCTCCCCGATCGAGTGGTTCCACTCATGGCTGACGGTGTGGGTCATGCGGGGCGTGCCCTCGGGGACCGGGACGTAGCTGCCCTCCTGGTCCCAGGTCATCGGCGCTGCCGCTGGAAGTAGGGTCGCTCGATCCTCAGCCCGTCGGAGACGTCGTCGCCCACGGCCATGAACATCGGGTGGTCGTCGCGGATCAGGAAGCGTCCGCCCGGGCGCAGCAGCGAGGCGACGACCCGTGCCCACGCCGCGACGTCGGGCGACCAGCACAGCACCCCGATCGAGGTGTACACGAGGTCGAAGTCGCCCGTCACCGCCTCCCGGGCGTCGTACACGTTCGCCTCGACGAACTCGATCCCGGCCCCGGCGCGGTCCGCGATCTCCCGGGCACGGGAGAGGGAGCCGGGGGAGAGGTCCACGCCGACGGTCCGGCGAGCCCCGAGCCGGGAGAGGCTCACCGTGTCCGTGCCGAGGTGGCACTGGAGATGGACGACGTCGAGGCCGGTGAGGTCCCCGAGCCGTCCGCGGTCCTGGGCGACCTCGGGGCTGATCAGCGAGGGGTCGGCCACGAGCTCCTCGATGCCGTAGCCGGAGGCGACGTGGAGCGCGGCACGGTCGTCCCAGTTCGTGCGGTTGTCCTCGAAGAGGCGCTGTCGTGCCGGTGCGTCGTCGGCGCCGGTGCGGTGGGGCGTGCCGATGGTGTCCATGCCGGGCACGCTAGGGCACGCCCTGGCCGTGGTGCCAGCGAGTTATCGCGCCGCCGTGGTGCGCGGTGCGGGGAGCGAGCGCGTCGGTGCGGCTGCTCAGGCGGCGAGCGCGTCGAGGGCCAGCGGCGTGTTCGCGGCGGTCCAGGCCAGCGGCGCGACCTGGGCCGGGCGGCCGTCGTGCGACGACCTTCTCGGGCAGGGAGCCCTGCTCGGTGCGGTGCGCGGCGAGCCAGGAGAGGATCTCGCGGGCGGTCCGGCGCTCCCCGGCGCGGGCGAGGCCCAGGCCCAGCAGGCTGGTCGACGGGGTCCAGCTGATCCCGTCCTGCTTCCAGGCCGCGCCCGGCGCGATGCCGCCGGCGGGCCGGGACAGCTCGCTCCGCGGCTCCCCAGGCGTGCCGGATCGATCATGTCGTGCAGGCCCGTCGCGTCGAACAGGGCGAGTGCGGAGTCGGCGCCGCCGCCGTCGCGATAGCGCCGCCAGCCGCCGCGCCCGAAGGTCCCCTCGAGCAGGTGCGCGAAGAGCGCGCGGACTCCTCCGCGCCGGTGGAGCCGGTGAGCTCCGCCCCGGCGCGCGACCCGGCGAGGGTCGCTCCCGCGCCCCACAGGGTCGCGGCGCCCTCGCGCACCTCCCAGTAGTCGGGGGAGGCGGGCGGCGGCGCGGTCCCGCCCGAGGTGGCGTGGTGCAGGGCCGCGAGCGACGTCGTCACCAGCGGTGCGAGCCGGTCGGCGACGGCCCCGCCTCCGGCGCCCGCGGCGGCGACCGCCTCGGCGCCCGCCCACAGCAGCGACCCCGTCCCGTCGAACTGCGGGGCGCGGCGATCGGGGGCGCGGTCGGTGCCGGGCACGTAGCGCGCCTCGAACCAGCCGTCGGCCTGTTGGAGGTCCTGGAGATGGGCGAGCACGTCGGCGGCGCGATCGGCCGCGCCGATCCGGGCCAGGGCGACGGCGCAGAACGCCGCATCGCGCGGCCACACGTACCGCCAGTTCGCGGTCCAGCCGGCGACGGGGGCGGGCAGGTCGTCGTCGAGCACCCAGAGGTCCGCGAGCGCGGTGTCCGCGAGGTCGACGAGCAGGTCGGCGTCCCCGGCGGCGCCGCTCGTCCCCGCGGCGGAGATCTCGGCCCCGGCGTCGGAGTTGCCGACCCCCGAGGGGGCGTCGCCGCCCTCCGCCAGCCGTGCGCGCGACCGTTCGCGCCAGGCCGCGGTCCGTGCGGCGAACCCCGCGGCGCGGTCCCGGGCGGGGAGTGCTCCAGCGGCGCGGCGGCGAGGCGGGTGCCGGGGCTCAGGGCGAGGTCGGGGGCGCGACCGCCGACGAGCACCCGCTCGCCGTCGGCGCCGACGGCGACGGTCCCGGCGTGCAGCGGGATCTCGGTGCGCGGGTCGACGGCGCTCCAGGTGGAGCGCCCTGCCGCGACCGCGCCGGTGCCGAGCGCCCCGAGCACGCCGAGACCGGCGACGGCGCCCGCGCCGCGCAGGAGCCGCCGTCGGCTCGGGGGACCGGCGCCCGCCGGTCCTCCTCGTGCCTCGCGCGCCGCTCCCTCCGGGGCGGGGGCCCGCCGCTGTCGTCGATGCATCCCGTCAGCGTACCGACGGGCCGCCGCGGCGCCGCATGCACGTCCGCAGGGTCACTCCTCGCCCCGCCGGGACCGCGCCGACCAGTAGCATGGCCCCGCGCGGCCCATCGCCGGCTCGCGCCCCCTCGCATCCCGAAAGGCCGCCCCATGCTCCGTCTGTCCACGCTGTTCGTCCGCACCCTGCGGGAGGACCCGTCCGACGCCGAGGTCGCCAGCCACAGGCCGCTGGTGCGCGCGGGCTACATCCGCCGCTCCGCCGCCGGGGTGTACACGCGGTCGCCGCTGGGCCTGAAGGTGCGCGGAAGGTCGAGCAGATCGTGCGCGAGGAGCAGGACGCGATCGGCGGCCAGGAGGTGCTCTTCTCCGCGCTCCAGCCGCGCGAGCCCTATGAGGCGACCGGCCGCTGGGAGGAGTACGGGCCCACGCTGTTCCGGCTCCAGGACCGTCGCGAGGACGACTACCTCCTCGCCCCCACGCACGAGGAGGTGTTCACCCTGACGGTGAAGGACCTGTACTCCTCGTACAAGGACCTCCCGGCGATGCTGTACCAGATCCAGACCAAGTTCCGCGATGAGGCGCGTCCCCGCGCGGGCCTGCTGCGCACCCGCGAGTTCATCATGAAGGACGCCTACTCCTTCGACGTGGACGACGCAGGGCTCGACGCCTCCTACGACAAGCGCGCGCCTGGCCTACCAGCGCACCTTCGAGCGCCTCGGCCTGCCCACCGTGATCTGCCAGGCCGACGCCGGCGCGATGGGCGGCTCCCGCTCCGAGGAGTTCCTCCATCCCACGGAGGTCGGCGAGGACACCTTCGTCGTCTCCGACGGCGGCTACGCCGCGAACGTCGAGGCCGTCACCACCCTGCCCCCGGAGGCGCTGGACGAGGCGGCCATCTCGGCCCTGCCCGCGACGCACCTGGAGGACACCCCCGGCGCGAGCACCATCGCGAAGCTCACCGACCTCTCGAACGAGGCCTTCCCCGGGAAGGGCCGCGTCGCCGAGGACGGGCAGTGGACCCGCTACGAGATGCTCAAGCACCTCGTCTACCTCCTCACCCACCCCGACGGCACCACCGAGCCGCTGGTCATCGCGCTGCCCGGAGACCGCGAGGTCGACCCCAAGCGTCTCGAGGCCGCCGTCGCCCCCGCGATCGCGACCGCCTTCACCGACGAGGACTTCGCCGCGCATCCCGTGCTGAAGAAGGGCTACATCGGCCCCGAGGGCCTGGGCCTGGAGGCGCCGTCCGGCATCCGCTATCTCGTGGACCCCCGCGTCGTGCCCGGCACCTCCTGGGTCGCCGGCGCCGGCGAGAAGGACAAGCACGCCTACGACCTCGTCTACGGCCGCGACTTCACCGCCGACGGCTCCATCGAGGCGGCCGAGGTGCGCGACGGCGACCCGGCGCCCGACGGCTCGGGCCCGCCGCGCCTGACCCGCGGCATGGAGATGGGGCACATCTTCCAGCTCGGCCGGAAGTACGCCGAGGCGCTGGGGCTGAAGGTCCTCGACGAGAACGGCAAGTCCGTGGTCGTGACCATGGGCTCCTACGGCATCGGCGTCACCCGCGCGGTCGCCGCGGTCGCCGAGTCGCACCACGACGAGAAGGGTCTGGTCTGGCCGCGCCAGCTCGCCCCGGCCGACGTGCACATCGTCGCCACCGGCAAGGACCCGGCCGTCTTCGAGGAGGCCGAGCGGGTCGCCGCAGAGCTCGAGGCGCGCGGCCTCGAGGTCCTCTACGACGACCGGCCGAAGGTCTCCCCGGGCGTGAAGTTCAAGGACGCCGAGCCGCTGGGCGTGCCCACCTCCGTGGTGATCGGGCGGGGTCTGGCCGAGGGCACCGTCGAGGTGCGCGACCGGGCGAGCGGCACGATCCGCGAGGTCTCCCCGGCGGAGGTCGTGGGCGCCGTCCTCGCCGAGGTGCGCGGGGCCTGACCGCGTCCGTCCGGGGCGGCGCTCAGCCGTCCGCGGGCGGTGGGTCCTCGGCGACCAGGCCCGGCGCGGGTCCATCCGGTCGACCCGTCCGGCCAGCGGCTCCGCCTCGGCCAGGGCCGCCGCGATGGACAGCGGCCGCCGCTCGAAGGGCGCCGCGCCCGTGAGCGCGAGATGGTCCAGCAGGAGCCCCTGGGAGAGCGTCGTCGGGAGCGTGCCGGCGGCGCCTCGTCGAGCTGACCGCCGGGCGGCGCGTAGACCGCCTGGCGGACCACCACGGGTGCGCCGTCCTCCTCGGCGACGGCGGCGAGCCGCTCGGCACGGGTGCGGTGCGGCTCGGTCCGCGCCAGGTGCGCCTCCCGCTCCTCGCCCTCCGAGCGCGCGGCGAGCACCTCGTGGACGTAGCCCGCGTACCACTCCTCCTGCTGGGCCCGCTCGATCGCGCCGCGGAAGTCCTCCTCCGCCCCGATCGAGGGCGGATCCGTGGCGGGCACGTCCCGGCGCGGCACGAGGTCCTCGGCCGACGGGGAGGCGGGCACCGATCCTGTCCCCGACGAGGTGCGCAGGCGCGCGCGATCCAGGCCGAGTGCGCGGCGAGCCCGGAGGTGGCACGTGCGAGGGAGCCGGAGACCTGGCGGGAGGCGTCGGACGCGAGGTCCCGCGGCTCGACCAGGACGGCGAGCGGCGCAGGGAGGTCGTCGGGGACGTCCGTCGCCTCGGGCGCCGTGGTCGCCTCCGGAGCGGGGTCCTCGGACGCCTCGACCTCCCGCTCCTGCTCCGCCCCGGTGAGCAGGGCGCGACGCCGCACGGGCGGCGCCGCGACGAGCACGGTGAGGTCCGCGGCCAGTGCCGGGTCCCCGCCGGTCGAGGTGCTCGTGAGCGCCTCGGCCCCCGCGATCGACCGCTCGAGCAGGGCCAGCAGTTCCCGGCGGTAGAGGTCGTCGATGCCCGGCGGGGGAGGGGTGTACTCCTCGGGGCCGCCCAGGGCGATCCGTCCGCGACCGCCGAGCGTCCCCGCGCCGAGCGCTCCCGCCGCGAGGGCGAGGACGGAGGTGCGCAGCAGGCGCCGCCGGCCGAGCAGGGCCGGGGGATCGGAGGGGCGGAGGGAGTCGGGCACGGGAGGATTCTCGCATCCGCGCGCCCCGTGACAGCGCGGACGCCGCGTGGACACTATCCTGGTGCCGACGCTCCGGGGCACGTCCCGGGCGGCGAAGTCACCCATATGAGCAGGAGGCGATCAGTCCATGAGCGCACTCGAGGACCAGACCGACCTGCGGGAGGCCGCCTCCGCCGTGCTGGACGCCCACGGGCTCGTGCTCGAGGAGGTCGAGCTGGGGCGCGAGGGCGGGATGCCGCGCCTTCGCCTGGTCGTGGACCTGCCCGAGGACGAGCTCGGCGGCGCCGACCTCGACACCGTCGCCGAGGCGTCCCGCGAGCTGTCGGCGCAGATCGACGCCGACGACGCCCTGCTGGGCCCGGAGCCGGTGCCGCTGGAGCTCACCACCCCCGGCGTCGAGCGCGCCCTCACCGCGCCCCGCCACTTCCGCCGCGGCCGCGGCCGCCTCCTCGCCCTGCGCACCGCCGCCGGGACCGAGCACCGTGCCCGGTTGCTCGCCGTCGATGGCGAGACCCTGCACCTGCGCCAGGAGCCCGGCCGGGACGACCGCGGCCGGCCCCGGAAGCTCCCCGCCGGGACCGCCGAGCGCCTCGAGCCGCGGATCGACGAGCTCGACGCGGCACGGGTCGAGGTCGAGTTCGACCCGCCGGACGACCTCGAGCAGCTGCTGGCCGACGCCGCCGCCGACCTCCCCGGGACCGGCCCCGCCGACCCGGACACCACGACCGCCGAGACCACCGCGGGGACCACCGCGACGAAGGAGAGCTGAGATGGACATCGACATGGGTGCCCTGCGGGCCCTCGAGCGCGAGCGCGAGATCAGCCTGCCCGTGCCGCTGGACGCGATCCGCTCGGCGCCGCACGCCGCCTACCTGCACACGGACCATCCGGTCCGCGACTCCGAGGTGCTGATCGACGAGCACACCGGCGAGGTCGCCGTCATCGCCCGTGAGCGCGACGCCGACGGCGTGGTCCTCGAGGAGTGGGACGACACCCCGGAGAACTTCGGCCGCGTCGCCGCGAGCACCGCGCGCCAGGTCATCTTCCAGCGCATCCGCGACCTCGAGGACGACGCGGTGCTGGGCACCTACGCCGACCGCGAGGACGACATCGTCTCGGGCATCATCCAGCAGGGCCGGGACCCGCGCATGGTGCTGGTCGACCTCGGCGAGGTCGAGGCCGTCCTGCCCCCGCACGAGAGGGTGCCGGGGGAGGACTACTCGCACGGCCGACGGTCGCGCGCCTACGTCACCGAGGCCCGCCGCGGCCCGAAGGGCCCGCAGATCATGCTCTCCCGCTCGCACCCGAACTTCGTGCGCCGGCTGTTCGCGCTCGAGGTGCCCGAGGTCGCCGACGGCACCGTCGAGATCGCCGGGCTCGCCCGCGAGGCCGGCCACCGCACCAAGATGGCGGTGCGCGCCACGGTCCCGGGCGTGAACGCGAAGGGTGCCTGCATCGGCCCGATGGGCGCGCGCGTCCGCTCGGTGATGAACGAGCTCGGCGGCGAGAAGATCGACATCGTCGACTTCGACGAGGACCCCGCGGCGTACGTCGCCGGCGCCCTCTCCCCGTCGAAGGTCTCCTCCGTCACCGTGATCGACGAGGTGGGCCGGGCGGTGCGCGCCGTGGTCCCCGAGAACCAGCTCTCCCTGGCGATCGGCAAGGACGGGCAGAACGCCCGCCTGGCCGCGAAGCTCACGGGCTGGAAGATCGACATCCGCCCCGAGGGCGGGGGAGAGGTGCCGGGCGAGGGCTGAGCTCCGCGCGGCCCGGCGTGCGCCGCCGATCCCGGGGCACGGGCCACGGGCCCAGGGGTCCGCGCCCGGGGGTCCGCACCGCGGGGCCCGCAGGACGCCGAGGTGTGTCGCACGCCTCCCCGCAGCGCGGCCCGGGACGCACCCGTCCGCTACACTGGGGAGGCTGTTCGCCCAGTGGAGACTGCGATCGACCCCCGTCGACCGCCCTCCCGTCCGGGCGGAGGCGCTCGGAACGGAGGAGGTCGCGTCATCGCACGCTCCACCGCACACCGCCCCGAGCGCACATGCGTCGGCTGTCGTCAGGCGGCTCCGCGCGAGCGACTGGTGCGACTGGTCCGGGAGCCCGCTCCCGACGGCGTCGTCCCACGTGTCCGCGTCGATCCCACGGGATCGGCGCCCGGGCGCGGGGCTTGGCTCCACCCCGACGCATCATGTCTCGACCTCGCCCTGCGGCGAGGCGGCCCGGCCCGGTCCTTCCGCGGCAGGGTCGACACCGGGCTCCTCGCCCGGGACCTCGAGGCCTTCGAACCCACCCGCACGTGGAACAGGTAGAAGCACCCATGGACATCCGATGAGTACTCACTCATGAGCACCCTCAGGAACTAATGGTCCGAGCCCTCTTGTCGGCCGGACCGAGACAGGAGAAAAGTGGCTAAGGTCCGCGTCCACGAGCTCGCCAAGGAGCTCGGACAGCCCAGCAAGGTCGTCCTGCAGAAGGCCGCAGGACATGGGCGAGTTCGTCCGATCCGCCTCCTCGACCATCGAGGCACCCGTCGCCCGTCGTCTGCGCCAGGAGTTCCCGGCGGCCGACGGCGCCCCCAAGAAGACCTCCGGCGCCCCCGCGCCGGGCTCCGCGCCGAAGCCCGGTGCGAAGCCGGCCGCGAAGAAGCCCGCCGCCGAGGCCCCTGCCGCGCAGAAGCCCGGCACCCAGAACGCGCCGCAGAAGCCCGGCCCCGCCGCCCCGACGCCGAAGGCCGCGGCTCCGGCCGAGCCCGCGGCGGAGAAGCCTGCCGCGGAGAAGCCCGCGTCGGAGGCTCCGCGTTCGTCCGCCAAGCCCGGCGCCCCGGCCCCCAAGCCCGGTGCCCCGGCGCCGAAGCCCGGCGGCGAGAAGTCGTCCGCGCCCAAGCCCGGGAACGAGCGCCCCGCGCCGCGCCCCGGTGCCGCGCGCCCCGGCAACAATCCCTTCGCCAGCTCGCAGGGCATGCCCCGTCCCGGCCGCAAGCCCGGCCAGGGCGGCGGTCAGGGCGGCCCTCGTCAGGGCGGTCCCCGTCCCGGCAACAATCCCTTCGCCACCTCGCAGGGCATGCCTCGTCCGGGCCAGCGTCCGCCGCGCCCCGGGCAGGGTGCCGGCGCCGGTGCCGAGCAGGGCGGTCGCACGCCCCGTGAGGGTGCTCCCCGTCCCGGTGGCGCGCCGCGTCCGGGCGGTGCCCGCCCCGGCATGCCCACCCCGGGCATCATGCGCCAGCACTCCCACGGCGGCCTCGCCGACGCGAACCAGGGCGGCGGCCGAGGTCGCGGCGGCGGCCCCGGCGGTCGTCCCGGCGGTGGCGGCGGCACGGGCGGTCGTCCCGGCGGTGGCCCCGGCCCCCGCGGTCGCGGCGGTCGCGGCGCGACGCAGGGCGCCTTCGGTCGCGGCGGCAAGCCGGCCCGCTCCCGCAAGTCGAAGCGCGCGAAGCGCCAGGAATGGGAGCAGCAGCAGGCTCCCGCACCGGGCGGCGTCTCGCTGCCCCGCGGCAACGGCGAGACCATCCGCATGCGTCGCGGCGCCTCGCTGTCCGATTTCGCCGATCGCATCGACGTCAACCCCGCGTCGCTGATCACGGTGCTCTTCGCGATGGGAGAGATGGCCACGGCCACCCAGTCGCTGGACGAGGACACCTTCGAGTCGCTCGGCAACGAGCTCGGCTACAAGATCGAGATCGTCTCCCCCGAGGACGAGGAGCGCGAGCCGCTCGAGCAGTTCGACATCGATCTCGACGCGGAGCTCGCCGAGGAGGACGAGGCGGACCGCGTGCCGCGGCCGCCGGTCGTCACCGTCATGGGTCACGTCGACCACGGCAAGACCCGCCTGCTGGACACCATCCGCAAGGCGAAGGTCGGTGCGGGCGAGGCCGGCGGCATCACCCAGCACATCGGTGCGTACCAGGTCGACGTCGAGCACGAGGGCGCCCAGCGTCAGCTCACCTTCATCGACACCCCGGGCCACGAGGCGTTCACCGCCATGCGTGCCCGTGGTGCGGACGTCACCGACATCGCGATCCTCGTGGTCGCGGCGGACGACGGCGTGATGCCCCAGACGATCGAGGCGCTGAACCACGCCCAGGCGGCGAACGTGCCGATCGTGGTCGCGGTCAACAAGATCGACAAGCCCGAGGCGAACCCGGAGAAGATCCGGCGGCAGCTGACCGAGTACAACCTGATCGCGGAGGAGTACGGCGGCGAGACGATGTTCGTCGACGTCTCCGCCCGCGAGAACCTGCACATCGACGACCTGCTGGAGGCGGTGCCGCTCACCGCGGACGCCGCCCTCGAGCTCTCGGCGAACCCCGACAAGGACGCGCGCGGCGTGGCCATCGAGGCGAACCTGGACAAGGGACGCGGCCCGGTCGCCACCGTGCTGGTCCAGCAGGGCACCCTGCGGGTCGGCGACGCGATCGTGTGCGGCATCGGCCACGGCCGAGTGCGCGCCATGCTCGACGAGAACGGCGAGAACGTCACCGAGGCGGGTCCGTCCCGCCCGGTGCAGGTCCTCGGCCTCACCTCGGTGCCCGGCGCCGGTGACTCCTTCCTGGTCGCCCAGGACGAGCGCACCGCCCGTCAGATCGCCGAGAAGCGGGAGGCCGCCAAGCGCGCCGCCTCGCTCTCCAAGGCCCGCAAGCGCATCTCGCTCGAGGACCTCAACAAGCACGTCGCCGACGGCAAGATCGAGACCCTCAACCTCATCCTCAAGGGCGACGCGGCCGGTGCCGTCGAGGCCCTGGAGGAGTCGCTGCTGGGCATCGATGTCGGCGAGGGCGTGGACCTGCGGATCATCGACCGCGGCGTCGGCGCGATCACGATGAACAACATCAACCTCGCCGTCGCCTCGGACGCGGTCATCATCGGCTACAACGTCCGGGCCGAGGGCCTGAACGCGGAGTACGCCGACCGCGAGGGTGTGGAGATCAAGTACTACTCGGTCATCTACAACGCCATCGACGAGGTCGAGCAGGCCCTCAAGGGCATGCTCAAGCCGGAGTACGAGGAGGTCGAGCTCGGCTCGGCGGAGATCCGCGAGATCTTCCGCTCCTCCAAGTTCGGCAACATCGCCGGCTCGATCGTGCGCAGCGGCCTCATCAGGCGCGGCGCCAGGGCGCGCATCACCCGCGGCGGCAAGGTCATCGCGGAGAACATCGAGATCGCCGGTCTGCGACGCTTCAAGGACGATGTCACCGAGGTCCGCGAGGGCTACGAGTGCGGTATCAACCTGGGGTCCTTCAACGACCTCCAGCTCGAGGACCTCATCACCACCTACGAGATGCAGGAGAAGCCCCGCGGCTGATCCTGCGACGACCGGGTACCCCTTCGCCGGGGTGCCCGGCCGCGCCGGCGGGGGAGGAGACCACGATGAGCGAGGTGTCCCTCCTGCTCCGCGCCCCCTCGGCCAATCGCGTCTATGCGCAGGCCGCGGGGGCGCTCTCGCGCGCCGAGGCGCACTGGGTGCTCGGCGCCCATCTCGGCGCGGTTCCCTCTCTGCGGGACCGGGAGGTCGGGGGGATGGCGGGACTCGAGGTGCGCGGCGCGACGGGCGGGTCGCGCTCCGAGGCGCCGCTGGCGATGCTCTCGGGCACCCTCGGCGTGCTCGACGTGCGACAGGAGGACCCCCAGGATCCGGACCGGCCGCTGCCGCGCCCCCGGCCCCTGCCCGCCGTGCCGCGCCACCCCTCCGACCTCGAGACCACCCTGCGCTACACCGGCAAGACCAACGAGCAGTTCACCGCCCTGCTGGTGAACCTCGCCGCGGCCCTGTCCGCCCGCCGCGCAGGGATCCTCGACGGGACCCTCGACCTGCTCGATCCGCTGTGCGGACGCGGCACCACGCTGAACCGGGCGGCGCGCCTCGGGCTCAGCCCCGTCGGCGCGGAGATCGACCGCAAGGACGTGGAGACCTACCGGGCGTTCCTCGGCACCTGGTCGCGCACCCACCGCTTCAAGCACACCCTGGAGACCACGCGGCTCACCGTGCACGGCGAGCGGCTGGGCGACCGGACCGAGGCGGAGCTCGCCCCGGACAAGCAGACCCTGCGCGCCGGCGGAGGGCGACGCCTGACCCTGCTCGGCTGCGACACCACCCGACTGGGCGAGGTGCGCCCGGCGGCTCCGTCGACGCGCTGGTCGGGGACCTGCCCTACGGCGTCCAGCACGGCTCCCGCGCGGGCGGCGCCTGGCGGCGCTCCCCGCTCGAGGTCGCGCGCGAGGCGGCGCCCGGCTGGCGCTCGCTGCG
Organism: Brachybacterium sp. GPGPB12; assembly: GCF_038396325.1. NCBI lineage: Bacteria > Bacillati > Actinomycetota > Actinomycetes > Micrococcales > Dermabacteraceae > Brachybacterium > Brachybacterium sp. GPGPB12. The sequence goes on from NZ_CP149573.1 coordinate 3,504,610, forward strand.
CGCGCGACGGCGCCGGGGTCGCGCTCGCGGTCAACCGCCGCACCCTCGACCACGCCGAGGCGAGCGCGGTGCTCGCGGGCGCCGGGTCGCGCGTGCTCAGCGCCGACGGCGCCTTCCGCCACCGCGTCGACCAGTCCATCGACCGTGACATCCTGCTCGCGGTCCCCTTCGACCATCCCCGCGCCGAAGAGCTCGCCGCTCTCGGCGCCGACCAGGAGGATCCCATCCCATGAACGACAACCCCCGCGCTCTCAAGCTCGCCGACCGCATCAAGGTCATCGTCGCCACCATGCTCGACACCCGGGTCAAGGACCCGCGGCTCGGCTTCGTGACCATCACCGACGTGCGCGTCAGCGGCGACCTCCAGCACGCCACCGTCTTCTACACCGTCTTCGGCACCGACGAGGAGCGCGAGGGCACCGCCGCCGCGCCGCACAGCGCCACCGGCATGCTCCGCCGCGAGGTCGGCCGACAGACCGGCGTGCGCCTGACCCCCACCCTCGAGTTCATCGCCGATGCGGTGCCCGAGAACGCGCGCGTCATCGAGGACCTCCTCAGCGAGGCCCGCGGCCGCGACGCGGAGCTCGCCCGCTCCAAGGAGGGCGCCGCCTACGCCGGCGAGGCCGATCCCTACCGCAAGCCCCGCGACGAGGAGGACGAGGACCTCGACGACGAGGACCTCGACGACGCGGACCTCGACGTCGAAGATCTCGACGACGACGAGGGCACCGCCCCGGGGCACGAGCGGGCGTGACCTGCGCACCCCACGGCATCCTGCTCGTCGACAAGGCCGAGGACCGCACCAGCCACGACGTGGTCGCCCGCGTGCGCTGGCCGCTGGGGACCAAGAAGGTCGGCCACGCCGGCACCCTCGATCCGATGGCCACCGGCCTGCTCGTGCTGGGCGTCGGGCAGGGCACCCGGTCGCTCACCCATCTCGTCGGCCTGGACAAGACCTACCTCGCCACGATCCGGCTGGGGCAGCGCCACCACGACCGACGACCGCGAGGGCGAGGCGCTCGGCGAGCGGGTCGACGCCACCGGGATCGAGGACGCCCGTCTCGAGGAGGCGCTCGACGGGCTCCGCGGCGACATCCAGCAGGTCCCCTCGACGGTCAGCGCGATCAAGGTCGACGGGAAGCGCGCCTACGCCCGCGCCCGCGCGGGGAGGACGTCCAGCTCGCCGCCCGGCCCGTGCGCGTGCCGCGCTTCGAGATCCTCTCCCGCACCGAGCGGGACGGGCACCTCGACCTCGAGGCCGTGGTCGACTGCTCCTCGGGCACCTACGTCCGCGCCCTCGCCCGCGACCTCGGCGCCGCCCTCGGCGTCGGCGGGCACCTCACCGCGCCGCGCCGCACCGCCGTCGGCCCCTTCGCGGTCGAGGACGGGGTGCACGTCCCCGCCCGCGGCGAGGGCGACGACGTGGACCTGCCCCTGCACGGGCTCGGCGAGATCGCCGCGCGCGTGCCGCCGGTCCTGGACGTCTCGGAGGACGAGGCCGCGGCGCTCGGGACGGGGAAGCGGATCCGCTCCGCGCAGGAGCTGCGAGCGCCCTCCCGGCCCCATCCCGCGCACGCCGGCCCGGAGGACGCCCCGGTCGCGGCCCTCGATACGGCCGGCCGCCTGGTGGCCGTCCTGCGCCGCGAGGGACGGGACTGGCACCCCCGGCTCGTCGTGCCCGAGGACACCCGCCGCTGAGCCGCCCGAGCTCCCCGCGGGCGGGACCGCCGCACCGGGGCTCGCACGGAGAGAGGGCCCCTCCCGTCACCGGGAGGGGCCCTCTCACTGCCGTGCGGGGGAGCGGGGACCGCTCAGCGGTGCACCACCGTCCGGGTGCCCATGCTGGCCCAGTCGTACAGCCACTTCGCATCGGAGACCGGCAGGTTGATGCGACCGTGCGAGCCGGAGTACCCGAAGGAAGAGCGCCACGGCGCGCCGTGGAACCCGTACCCGTGGTGGAAGTACTGCACCCAGGGGACGTCCGGGGTGTAGTAGTACTTCGGATGGTCCTCGTCGTAGTACGCCGCGTTGGTCATGTCCTGACGGTCGTAGCGCAGGTAGATCTCGTAGGTGCCGGTGGGGGTCTCGTTGCCCTCCTTGCCGTCGACCATCGAGCGCGGGCCCCAGACGGGGGTGTCGCCGACGTAGGCGGTGACCGTCTTGTTGGTGAGGTCGACGTCGATCCACTTCTCGCCGGTCGGCTCGGCGGCGGGCTCCTCGTCCTTCTTCTCGTCGTCCGAGGACTTCTCCTCGTCCTTCTCCTCCTCGTCCTTCGGCGCGTCGACCTTGTCGACCTCGGCCTCGAGCTTCTTGGTCTCGAAGGCGGCCTCCAGGGGAGTCGTGCCCATCAGCGCGGTGATCAGCTCGTCGGCGACGGCGTCGGTGTTGGTGATCTCCAGGCCGTCCTTCTTCTCGGAGACGACCTTGACGACCTCGCCGGCCTCGTCGACCTGCTCGATGCCGTTCTCCGGCTCGACGGCGTCCTCGTCGGCGCGGGTGGCGACCCACTCGCGCACCGCGTCCTCGTCCACCGCGATGGAGAGGTTCTCGCCGGACTCGTCCGGGGTCACGGAGATCCAGTCGCTGCGGCGCTCGGCGGAGACCTCATGGGTCTCGCCGTCGGCGCCGGAGATCGACATGGGTCGCTCGAGCAGCGAGGAGATCGTGCCGACGACCTCCTCGGCCTCCTCGGTGGTGATCGCGGGGGCGATCTGCTCGATCGGTCGCTCCACGGAGAAGCTCTCGAGGGCGGGAGCCTTGGTCTTCACGGCCTCGACGAGGGTCTGCGGGTCCACGCCCTGGCCGTTGCGGCCGGGCTCGACGTTCCAGGCCTGCGCCTCCTCGTCGAAGACGACCTGCGCATCGACCGGGGTGGTCATGTCCTCGGGGACCAGGCCCTTCGCGAACTCGGCCGCGGCGGCCTCGTCCACCTCGACGACGGGCTCGACGGTGTGCTCGCCGGACCAGGTCGAGGAGATGACCGCGGGCAGGGAGTCGTCGCGCTCGAGCGCCGCGGCGGCGGTCGCGGCGGAGTCGACGCTCACGCCGAGGTCCGCCAGCGGCACCTCGAGCCGCTTCTCGCCGGCGGTCACCGAGACCTTCACGGACTCGCCGTGCTCGGTCACCAGGGCGGCGATCTCCTCGGGGCTCTTCCCGGAGACGTCCTGGCCGAGCACCATGGTGCCCGGCGGCCGCGCGGCCCTCGAACTGCTTGGCGTAGGCCAGCGCCCCGCCGGTGAGGATCACGGCGAGGACGGCGACGATCGCCACGAGGATCAGCGCGACCCGGCGACGGTCGCGGCCACCCGGGGCCGTATCGGTCACGTTCGTCATGGATCCAGATCCGTTCCCGGCGGCCATCGTGCCCGCCCTCGGCTTGCGCCGCAGGGCACAGGGGTCCCTCCCCGGCGCCGCCTTCCGTCCGAGACTAACGGAGCGTCCCGCGTACTACCACGATGTCCGGCCCGAGCTTCGTCACAGCTCTGCAACAGCCGAGGTCCAGCTCGCACTCGGGCAGGTGGCCCGGAGCACGCCCCGGGGCGTCGGTGCCGTGGCGACGTCGGATGGCCCCGGCCCGCGAGCGTTACAGTGTCCTCCGGCGAACCCGCCGTCGCAGCCCGCCCGTCGGCGCGGCGGAGCACGGGTGCGCGGACCGCACCCGGCATCGGAAGGACCTGAGCGCGTCGTGACCCGCCTCCCCATCTGGCACTCCGTCCTGGAGGTGCCCGCCGAGCTCGGCGAGACCGCGGTCTCGATCGGGAACTACGACGGCGTCCACCGGGGGCACCGCTTCGTGCTGGACCAGCGCGCCGCCACGCCGAGACGCGCTCCCTGAGCCCCGTCGCCCTCACCTTCTGGCCGCATCCGCGCCATGTCATGGGCTCGCCCGAGGCGACGCCGCGCTGACCGGGCACGAGGACCGCGACCGCCTGCTCCTGCTCGCCGGCCTGCACGGCGTGCTCGACCTCGAGTTCACGCTCGACTTCGCCCAGCACTCCCCGGAGGAGTTCGTGCGGATCTTCCTGGTCGAGGGGCTTCGTGCGAAGTGCGTGGTGCTGGGGGAGGACGCCCTGTTCGGCCGCGCGAACGCGGGGAACATCGACACCATGCGCGAGCTGGGGAGAAGTACGGCTTCGAGGTCGTCACCGCCCCGGACCTCGGGCCCGAGGGGGCGGGCACCGGCCGGATCTCCTCCTCGGGGATCCGGCGCGACCTGCTCGCCGGTGACGTGCGCGCCGCGAACGAGGCGCTGGGCAGGTCGCACACCGTCACCGACGTGATCCACCATGGCTTCCGCCGCGGCCGCGAGCTCGGCTTCCCCACGGCGAACCTGGGCCCGCGGCCGCAGGGCCTGATCCCGGCCGACGGCGTCTACGCCGGCTATGCGACGGTCACCGCCCAGGACCCCTCGCACGCGGGGGACGAGCCGCTGGCCGGCGCCCCGGCGACGATCTCCATCGGCACCAACCCCACCTTCGAGGCCGACGGCGCGCCCCGCCGCACCGTCGAGGCGTACGTGCTGGGCGACCATGACCTCCATCTCTACGGCGACACCGTGCGCCTGGAGTTCGTCGAGTTCCAGCGCCCCACGCTGAAGTTCGACTCGATCGACGCGCTCGTGGAGCAGATGGCCGAGGATGTCGAGGTGACCCGCCGCACTCTCGAGGCGGAGCGCTCCCGGAGCGACCTGGGCTCCTGATATCCTTCCCGAGCCGTCATATCGGCCGCGGAGAGCGATCCCGCCCCCAGCCAATGCCCACCCGCAGGGGTGAGGTGCGCTCGGGGGCCGCTCGTCGGAAGAGCCCGGGGCAGAAGGCCCCGGCGCGCCGCGCAACGACCTGAGGAGAACCAGTATGGCCTTCGATTCCGCCACCAAGCAGGCGATCATCTCGGAGTACGCGACCGGCGAGGGCGACACCGGTTCGCCCGAGGTCCAGATCGCGCCGCTCACCCACCGCATCACCTACCTGACCGAGCACCTCAAGACCCACAAGCACGATCACCACACGCGCCGTGGTCTGATGCTGATGGTCGGTCAGCGCAAGCGCCTCCTGAAGTACCTCCAGGAGAACGACATCGAGCGTTACCGTGCGCTGATCAAGCGCCTCGGCATCCGCCGTTGATCCCCTCCGCCGCTCGCCCCCAGGGCGGGCGGCGGTGTCGTATGTCCGCCCCGACCAGGTTCGGTCCTCGGCAGTGGCCTGCGGATCGGGCGACCGGAGACCCCGGTCCCGCCCGGGCGCCGCGGGTGACTGACGAAGGCCGCACCGGCAGGGGCACCCCTCAACCTAGGAGATCCCCCATGGCCATGGAAGGCCCTGACATCACCGCCACCACCGCCGTCATCGACAACGGCGCCTACGGCCGTCGCGAGATCCGCTTCGAGACCGGCCGCCTCGCCCAGCAGGCCGCCGGTGCCGTGTCCGTCTACCTCGACGACGACACCATGGTGTTCTCGGCGACCGCGGTGTCGAACAAGCCGAAGGAGCACTTCGACTTCTTCCCCCTCACCATCGACGTCGAGGAGCGGATGTACGCCGCGGGCCGCATCCCCGGCTCGTTCTTCCGTCGCGAGGGCCGCCCGGGCACCGATGCGATCCTCGCCGCCCGCCTCACCGACCGCCCGGCGCGCCCCGCCTTCGTCAAGGGCCTGCGCAACGAGGTCCAGGTCGTGCTGACCGTCATGGCCTGCAACCCCGAGGACGCCTACGACGTCGTCGGCATCAACGGCGCCTCCGCCTCCACCCAGATCTCCGGTCTGCCCTTCTCGGGCCCGATCGGCGGCGTGCGCATCGCGCTCATGCCCGACGCGCAGGGCGGCGGCCAGTGGGTCGCGTTCCCGACCTTCGCGCGACTGGACGAGGCCGTCTTCTCGATGGTCGTGGCCGGTCGCATCGTCGAGGACGATGTGGCGATCATGATGGTCGAGGCCGAGGCCACCGACAACTCCTGGACGCTCATCAAGGAGCAGGGCGCGATCGCCCCGACGGAGTCCGTCGTCGCCGAGGGCCTCGAGGCCGCCAAGGTCTTCATCCGCGACCTGTGCGTGGCGCAAAGAGGAGCTCGCCGCGAAGGCCGCGAAGCCCGTGCGCGAGTTCCCGCTCTTCCTGGACTACCAGGAGGACGCCTACGGCATCGTCGAGGCCGCCGCGACCGAGCGTCTGGCCGAGGTCATGTCCATCGCCGCGAAGACCGAGCGCGAGGAGCGCACCGAGCAGCCTGCTCGGCGAGGTCACCGCCGAGCTCGCCGCCGAGGGCGCGCGCTCGAGGGTCGCGAGTCCGAGGTCTCCGGCGCCTTCCGCGCGCTGACCAAGCAGGTCGTGCGCAAGAAGGTCCTCACCGAGGGCGTCCGCATCGACGGCCGCGGCCTGCGCGACATCCGCGCTCTCTCCGCCGAGGTCGAGGTGCTCCCGCGCGTGCACGGCTCGGCGCTGTTCCAGCGCGGCGAGACCCAGATCCTGGGCGTCTCCACGCTGAACATGCTCAAGATGGAGCGAGCAGATCGACTCCCTCGGGCCCGTCGACCGCAAGCGCTACATCCACCACTACAACTTCCCGCCGTACTCCACCGGCGAGACCGGCCGCGTCGGCTCCCCGAAGCGCCGCGAGGTGGGCCACGGCATGCTCGCCGAGCGCGCCATCGTGCCGGTGCCGCCCAGCCGCGAGGAGTTCCCCTACGCGATCCGTCAGGTGTCCGAGGCCCTCGGCTCCAACGGCTCGACCTCGATGGGCTCCGTCTGCGCCTCGACCCTCTCGCTGCTGAACGCCGGCGTGCCGCTGCGCGCCCCGGTCGCCGGCATCGCGATGGGACTGATCTCCGACACGGTGGACGGCGAGACCCGCTACGCGGCCCTCACCGACATCCTCGGGGCCGAGGACGCCTTCGGCGACATGGACTTCAAGGTCGCCGGCACCTCGGAGTTCGTCACCGCCATCCAGCTCGACACCAAGCTCGACGGCCTGCCCGCCTCCGTGCTCACCGGGGCCCTGTCGCAGGCCCACGAGGCGCGTCTGGCGATCCTCTCGGTGCTGGGCGAGGCGATCGACGCGCCCGACGAGATGAGCCCGCACGCCCCGCGCGTGCTTGCGGTGACCATCCCCGTCGACAAGATCGGTGCGGTCATCGGCCCGAAGGGCCAGATGATCAACCAGATCCAGGACGACACCGGCGCCGACATCACCATCGAGGACGACGGCACCGTCTACATCGGCGCGACCGACGGCCCCTCGGCCGAGGCGGCCCGCTCCGCGGTCAACGCCATCGCCAACCCGATGGTGCCCGAGGTCGGCGAGCGCTACCTCGGCACCGTCGTGCGCGTGGTCGACTTCGGCGCCTTCGTCTCGCTCACCCCGGGCAAGGACGGCCTGCTCCACGTCACCCAGCGCGCAAGCTCAACGGCGGCAAGCGGGTCGAGAACGTCGAGGACGTCGCCAAGGTCGGCCAGAAGATCGAGGTGGAGATCCGCGAGATCGATGCCCGCGGCAAGATCTCCCTCGCCGTGATCGAGGACGAGTCCGAGTCTGCCGAGGCTGTCGAGTCGCAGGCGACCGTCGCCGCCGAGGAGACCACCGCCGAGTGATCCCGTCGCTCACCCGCTGAGCGCTCGTGCGAGGGCGGCACCCCACTCGGGGTGCCGCCCTCGCCCCGTTCCCGGCCCCGCCATGAGCCGGTCCATGCGCATCATGCGCCAGCCGTCCACAGGCGACGAGCCGTGCTTGGGTGGGGCCGGTGCCGTCGCATAAGGTGATCGCGGTGAGCCCGATCACGGGAGTCCGGGCGCCGGGGCGGGGAGGAACGGCATGCTGGGGACGGACACCGAGGAGGCCCTGCGGTGCTCCGATGCCGTCCGGCGCGCGGAGGGGACGCTACGGGCACGGAAGCGAGTCGCTGGACAGCCCCTATGGCCTGCAGATCGCCGCCCATGAGGCCAGGCACCAGGTGCAGTACGAGATGATCCGCCGCACCGAAGCCGATCCTTGGGACTGGGTCACCGGCGACGACAACAGCGAGGAGTACGCCGAGGTCGAGCGGGCGTACGGCTTCACGCGCGGGGAGATCGAGCAGTGGCGCCACGAGTTCCGGCCGTGGAACTACGAGTTCCCGCCCATCGGTGATCCGTCGACGCCCGAGTATCAGGAGCAGATGCAGGACTACCTGGACCAGGAGGTGGAGGTCAATGCTCGGGAGCGCGAGGACGAGTTCGCCGACGAGTTCAGCTTCGAGGACCTGCAGCAGGCGCGCCGCGATGCCGGTGTCCCGGTGAGCCAGGGAGAGCGACACCACCCGACGAGCCCTGCTGGGGGCCGGGCTCCTCATCGGGGCGGGGACGCTCAGTGGTGGCGGCGGGCCCCCGGACAGCATCTGCCTGGAGGGTGATCAGCCGGTCGAGTCCGGAGCAGGGCTCTCCCTCCCCTCGCTCGGAGCGGAGACCCACCTTCGCAAGGAGCCGCGGCTCGGACTCCTCGGCCTAGCCGTGTCACCGGACGGTGCTCGCGTCGCCGCCCATGAGTGGTGGCACCGGCAGGCGCTGTCGGAGAGCGAGACGGCCGGCACGACGATCTGGGACACCGCCACCGGGGAGATCGTCGCCCGCTTCGACGACACCATGACCGGGGCCATCGTCTGGCACCCTCAGGAGGACCTGATCGCGACGGCCGGAGAGCTCGCGATCCACCTGGCGCGACCCGATGGTGAGGTGCTGTGGACACTCGGCGGCCACGAGGAGTCCGATTCCCGACGCTCCCGGGTCATCCGGGATCTCGCCTTCAGCCCCGATGGCGACCAGCTCGCCTCCCTGAGCACGGACGGGACGATCCGGCTCTGGTCGCTCACCGGTGGCACATGCGCGACCCAGCCGGTCCTGCGCGTCTCGTACGGGACCCCGATGGCCCTCGCCTACTCGCGGGACGGCTCGCAGATCGCCGTCGCTGTCCAGGGACGCGGCGCCGAGCACTGGGATGCCCGCACCGGCGAGAGGGCCACGGCCCTGGAGGGTCGCTCGCAGGATGCGGTGGGGATCGCCGCCGACGACCAGGGACGCTTCGTCCTGGGCACCGCCGAGGAGGCCCGGCTCCAGCCGGCTTCCCCGACTCCGGATGCGGCAGGGACGTCGAATCGGGAATCCCCGTGCCCGAGTACCTCGCCGTGGGGCCGGACGGTCGCCTCGCCGTTTCCGGCGGAGAGTCCGAGGCTCTCGAGATCTGGAGCGCCAGCCTCGCGGGACACGAGCGCATCGACCTGCCGAAGTCCGTCCCCGACATCGGAGCCCCCGGAGAGCTGGGACGCACCGCATGGGCCCCCGACGGCACCCTCTATGCCGTGACCCGATGGTGGGGCGTGATCAAGTGGGACGGCCAGGAGTGGTCGCCGCTGGAGATGCCGTGAGGCGGCCGGCGGGCAGGCGGACGCAGAGCAGGCGCGGCCCGCGCTCGCCGGTCTGCGTGCCAGCGCGACCGGGAGCGCGGAGGATCCGATAGCGGTGCTCGGCGTGCAGGACGAGTACGACCTGCTGGAGAGCGCTGGGCGCACCGTGCGCGCCCAGCGGCTGTCTCGGACCTCCGATGCGGTGTTCGACGTGGTCACCCTCGACGACGGCGCCCGGAAGTGGTTCGAGCCGCTGTGGGAGCGCCCTCCTCCCGGCCGCGAGTGAGGTGAGTGAGGTCTCTCGGAGCGGCGCGCCACCCGTGGAACAATCGAGCGATGCCTTCCGACCTCCTCTACGACGATCCTGCCTCCGACGTCATCCTCGACGCCGCGACCGGCGTGCGGCGCAAGATCCTGCCCGGCGGGGTGCGGCCGCTCACCCAGACCGACCGCGGCGTGCGCGCGCCGCGAGCATCGGGCTGTGGTCGCCCGTCGGCTCCCGCGACGAGGCCCCCGCCCATGCGGGATCGACCCATGTGCTCGAGCACCTGCTGTTCAAGGGCACCCGGCGCCGCGGCCGCGATGGACATCGCCACCGCCTTCGACGAGGTGGGCGGCGACTCCAACGCCGTCACCGCCAAGGAGCACACCCTCTACTACGGTCGGGTGCGCTCGGCCGACGTGCCGATGGCCGTGGACGTCCTCACCGACATGATCACCTCCTCCGTCCTCGAGCAGGACGCCCTGGCCACCGAGCGCGAGGTCATCCTCGAGGAGCTCGCCATGGCGGAGGACGACCCGGGCGACATCGGCTACGAGACCTTCCTCGCCCAGGTGCTGGGCCCCGACACGGCGCTCGGCCGTCCCGTCGGCGGCACCGCCGCGAGCGTCGAGGCGCTCACCATCGAGGACGTCCGCGCCCACTACCGCGAGCACTACCGGCCGGACAACCTCGTGGTCACCGCCGTCGGCGACATCGACCACGACGAGCTGGCCGGCCTCCTGGCCGCCGGCCTGCGCCGCGGCGGCTGGAGCCTGGACGAGGGCGCGTCGCCCTCCCGCGGCCGGCACGCCGCGACCGTCGTGCCGAGCGACGGGATCGCCGCCGACGTCGGCGCGCTCGCCCCGCACCGACTCGCCCGCCCGACCGAGCAGAACCACATCTACCTCGGCGGGCAGGGCCTCACCGCGCTCAGCGAGGACCGCCACACCCTCTCGGTGCTGATGTCCGTGCTCGGCGGCGGCATGTCCTCGCGCCTGTTCCAGTCCGTCCGCGAGGAGCGGGGGCTGGCCTACACCGTCTACTCCTTCAGCGCCGGCTACCGCGATGCGGGGCTGTTCGGCATGTACGCCGCCTGCCGTCCCGGCCGCACGGGCCAGGTCGTCGAGCCGCTGGCCGAGGAGCTCGGCCGCATGGGCGAGACGGGCGTCGACGAGCTCGAGCTGATCCGGGCGAAGGGCCAGATCACCGGCTCCTTCGCACTCGGCCTCGAGGACACCAGCTCCCGGATGGGCCGCCTCGGCACGATCGAGCTGGTCCACGGCCGCTACACCAGCGTCGACGAGACCCTCGCCCGCATCGGGAAGGTCGACGTCGCCGACGTGCGGGACCTCGCCGCGCGCCTGTCCCGCTCGTACAGCACCCGGGTCGAGGTCGGCCCCGAGAGCTGATCCCGCCTCGCGGACCCTCCCCGTTCCCGCCCCTCCGCCCACCGCCACGACCCCAGGAGCCGCCATGACCCCCGCATCCACCTCGTCCTCCGCACGCCCCACCCGCGTCGCCGTGCTCGGCGCCGCCGGCCGCATGGGCGCCGCCGCCTGTCGTGCCGTCGAGGAAGCCGACGACCTCGAGCTCGTCGCCCGGATCGGCCGCGGCGACGATCTGAACGCCGTGGCCGAGGCCGGGGCCGAGGTCGCGATCGACCTCACCGTCCCCTCCGCCACCGCCGACAACGTCGCCTGGCTGATCGACCACGGCATCCACGCCGTGGTCGGCACCACCGGCTGGAGCGAGGAGTCGCTCGAGGCGCCGCGGGAGCGACTCGCGGGCGCCGAGGGCGTGGGCGTGCTGATCGCCCCGAACTTCGCGATCGGCGCCGTGCTCGCCATGCGCTTCGCCGAGGTCGCCGCGCGCTACTACGACAGCGCCGAGATCATCGAGATGCACCACGAGAACAAGCTCGACGCCCCCTCCGGCACCGCCCGCCACACCGCCGCCGCGATCGCCCGCGGCCGGGCCGCGGCGGGTCTCGGCCCGGTCCCGGACGCCACCGAGAAGGACCCGGACGGCGCCCGCGGCGCGGTCGTCGACGGCATCCACGTCCACGCGGTGCGCCAGCGGGGCCTCGTCGCCCACGAGGTCGTGCAGTTCGGCGGGGTGGGAGAGCAGTTCGTCGCGCGCCACGACTCCTTCGATCGCATCAGCTTCATGCCCGGCGTGCTGTTGGGCGTGCGCGAGGTCGCCTCGCACCCGGGCCTCACCGTGGGCCTGGACGGCTACATGGACCTCGGCTGAGGCCCGGGACGGGGACAGGGATGCGACAGAAGCTGATGGTCGCAGGGCTCGTTCTGGTCACTGCGGCCTATGCGTGGGGCCTGGGCTGGATCGCCTGGGGCTTCGTGCGCGCCGGGGGAGGGCTCGGGTACGGGCTGGCCATCGGCATCGTGGTGCCGCTGGTGCTGACCGTGTGGGTGACCTGGCGCGAGGTGCTCTTCGGCATGGCCGCCGGCGACCTCTCCGCCCGGTACGAGCCCCCGGCCGACGCCGAGGCGGAGGACCCCCGGGCCGAGTTCGAGGCCGCGCGCACCGCGGTCCAGGACGGCGGCGAGGGGGAGTGGAGCGCCTGGTTCCGCCTCGCCCTGGCCTACGACGCGGCCGCGCGACCGCAAGGGAGCGCGCATGGCGACCCGTCGCGCGATCGAGGCCGCGCGCCGCTGACCCGTCGGGCGTCCTCGCGCCGGGAGCCCGGGCGAGCGCGATGGCGAGCGGTGCGCCGAGCGGCGCGACGAGCAGGACGCCGCGCTCAGGCCCAGCCGAGCGCCCGCGGCGCGGCCGCCGCCGCGGCGGCGCCGACCACGACCACCAGGAACGGCGCCCGCGCCAGCAGCAAGCACCACCGCGACGCCCAGCCCGGCCAGCCGCGCGTCCAGCACGACCTCCGTCCCGTCGGCCGCGGTCTGGGTCGCCACCAGCGCCCCCAGCGGCGCGATCGGCGACAGGCGCGTGATCCGCGCGATCCGGGGGCGCTCGAGCACGTCCTGCGGCGCCTGGTAGCCGATCCACTTCTGCACGAAGGACAGCACCGACGCGGCGATCACCGCGATCCACAGCAGGCTCATCGCCGCTCCTCCTCGTCCGTCGCGGGCTCGTCGTCCGACGCACCGACCTCGGGCGCGCGTGCCCCGTCGCCCCGCGACGGGACGGCGCAGACCGGCCACCACCGCGACCAGCGCCGCGGCGAGCACCGGCGGCCCGGCGGGAAGCACCGGCGTGGTCAGCGGCGCCACGAACGCCGCGGCCACCGCGATCGCGACCGCGTCCCCGCCGCGCGCGCCGCGGCCACAGCGCCGCGATGAACGCCCCGGCCGCGGCGGCGTCGAGCCCCCAGGCCGCGGGATCGGCGATGTGCTGACCGGCCAGCGCGCCCGCGAGGGTGAACAGGTTCCAGAAGACGTACACCCACACCCCGGCGGACCAGAACCCCGCCCGACGCTCCGCCTCGGTCGTGCCCGTCGCCGCCAGCGCCGCGGACTCGTCGATCGTCAGCGCGCGCGGGCCGCGCCCTCGCCCCGCCGCGCGGCAGGGAGGGGGCGAGGATCAGCCCGTACAGCGTGTTGCGGATCCCCAGCAGCAGCGAGGCGAGCGCCGCGCCGAGGGCGGAGCCGCCCCCGCCCACCACGCCGACGAAGGCGAACTGGGCGCCGCCGGTGAACATCACCGCGGAGAGCACCATCGCCTGCCACACATCGAGCCCCGAAGCGGTCGCGAGCGCGCCGAAGCTGATCCCGTACAGCCCCGTCGCCAGACCGATCGAGAAGCCGGTGCGACGGATCGAGCGCGCCCGCGCATCGGGGGCGTCGTGGCGCGGGGACGAGGAGGGGGCGGCGGCGGTCATGATGCTCGACACTCTACGATCACCTGCACCGACATCCACCGCGCGTCCGACAGGGGATATGAGATTCTGACGGCATGACGGACTCCCAGGATCCCGCTTCCGACACCGCCCTGCCGCGCGCACCGGCGCCCTCCTGCTGGACATGGACGGGACCCTGATCGACTCGGGCCCCGCCGTCGAGCGGTCCTGGAACACGCTCCTGCGCGAGCTGGGCACCGACCTCCGGTTCGGCCACGCCCATCACGGCATGCCCGCCCGCCGCATCCTCGCCCAGATCCTGCCCGAGGCGAGCGAGGCCGAGCTCGACGCGGCCCACCGCCGCATCGAGGAGCTCGAGATGCAGGACGTGGAGGGGATCGTCGTCCTGCCCGGCACCGAGCGGTCGCTCGCCGAGCTCGATGCCGCCGCCGAGACCCTGGGCCGCGCGAGCTGGACCATCGTCACCTCCTGCACCCGGCCCCTGTTCGAGGCCCGCTGGTCCCGCACCGGGCCGCCCGTGCCCGACGGGCTGGTCACCGCGGACCAGGTCACCCACGGCAAGCCCGATCCGGAGCCGTACCTCCTGGGCGCCGAGCGGGTCGGGGCCGAGCCCTCCCGCACCGTCGTCCTCGAGGACTCCGTCAGCGGGCTCGGCGCCGGGATCGCCGCTGGCGCTCGCACCGTCGCCGTGACCACGACCACCCCCGCCGGGGAGCTGTCCCCGCTCGCGGACGCCCTGGTCACCTCGCTGGACGACCTCGAGGTGCGCGTCGAGGGCGAGGACCTCGTCCTCGCCCGCCGCGGAAGCTGACCGTCGCGCCGCGCCTGCTCCGTCGGCCGCGGCCCCGTTGATACCCTTGGGCGGCCCGACCGGTCCGTCCCGCGCCCTGCGGACGACGTCCTCGACGTCGTCGCCCCTTGGCGGCGAGCGTCCGGACCGAGGGCGCGACCGTCCCCCTCGAAAGGACTCGCCCCATGTGCGGAATCGCCGGCACCTACGGATACGGCGCTGACACCGAGCGGATCGCCCGCCGGATGAGCGGCGCCCTGGCCCACCGCGGTCCCGACGGCGAGGGCCTCTTCGTCGACGGCGAGGCCGGGCTGGCCCACCGGCGCCTGGCCATCATCGACCGCGAGCACGGCGCCCAGCCGATGACCACCGCCGATGGCCGCTACACCATCGTCTACAACGGCGAGACCTACAACTACCTCGAGTTGCGCGCCGAGCTCGAGCGGCTCGGCCACATCTTCCGCACCGACTCGGACACCGAGGTGCCGCTGGAGGCGCACGCCGAGTGGGGCACCGCCGCCTACGACCGCTTCAACGGCATGTTCGCCTTCGCGATCCACGACGCGACCACCGGCACCGTCACCCTCGCCCGCGACCACTTCGGCATCAAGCCGCTCTACTACCGCCTGGACCCCGCCTCCGAGGCCGGTGGGGCGCCGAAGGTCGTCTTCGGCTCGGAGATCCGCTCGCTGCTCGCCTCCGGCACCTTCGAGGCCGCGCCGGACGACCGCGCCGTCTACCGCTACCTGAAGTTCCGCGTCCAGGACGACGACTCCCGCACCTTCTTCGCCGGCGTGAACCGCCTGATGTCCGGCGAGGTGCTCGAGATCCGTCCCGACGGCACCGAGGTGCGCTCCTTCACCCGGTTGAAGGAGGAGCCGCGCGAGATCGCCGCCCGCCCCAATCGTCCCTACGACCAGTCGGTCGTGGACGAGTACCGCGAGCGCTTCCAGGACTCCGTGCGGATGCGCCTGCAGTCGGAAGTCCCCGTCGGCACCTCCCTCTCCGGCGGGCTGGACTCCTCCGCCGTCGCCGCCGTGATCGCACGCCAGCCGCGCGAGCGGCCGAGGACGCGGGCTACGAGGCGGTCGGCTCCCGCCAGAACACCTTCTCCGCCGTCTTCCCGAACTCCTCCAACGACGAGGAGCGCTACGTCGACGCGCCGCTGGACGAGAACCGCGGCCAGATCACGGCCCACAAGATCCACCCGCAGCCCGAGGCGTTCCTCGAGGACCTCCACGACTTCGTGCGCACCCAGGAGGAGCCGATCATCTCGACCGGCCCCTACGCGCAGTACGCCGTGATGCGCGAGGCCAGCCAGCACATCACCGTGCTCCTGGACGGGCAGGGCGCCGACGAGATGATGGCCGGGTACAACCCGTACTTCTACGTCTACCTGCGCCAGCCGCGCCGCCAGAAGCGGTTCAAGGAGCTCGCTTCCGAGGTCGTCGGCTCCCGCGACATCCTCCGCAAGCTCGCCCGCACCAAGTTCTCCGGCCGCACCTCCGTGCCGATGGAGGGCGCCGCTGAACTCCGGCTTCGTCGCCGAGCACAGCGGCGAGAAGGTCACCTCGGTCCAGGACGACCTCAAGGAGCGCCTGCTCGAGGACACCTTCCGCTCCTCCCTGCCCTCGCTGCTGCGCTACGAGGACAAGAACACGATGCGCTTCAGCATCGAGGGGCGCGTCCCCTTCGTCGACAAGGAGCCGCTGAAGTTCCTGTTCTCCCTCGACGAGTCCGCGATCATCCACGACGGCTGGAACAAGCGGATCCTGCGCGAGGCGATGGACGGGATCCTCCCCGACATGATCTCCAAGCGCCGCAACAAGATCGGCTTCACCACCCCCGAGGGGGAGTGGTTCCGCTCGATCGCGCCGCAGCCTGCGGGACGTCTTCGCCTCCGCATCCTTCGCCTCCCGACCCTACTTCGACGCGCCGAGCGTGCTCGCGCTGTTCGACGACTACATCGCCCATCCGGAGAACCACGGCACGCTGATGTTCTGGCGCCTGCTGAACGTCGAGCTGTGGATGCGCACCTTCTTCGACGACGCCGAGGGCGCCACCCGCGCGCTCGGCGGCTCGGCCGACGAGGCCGCGCTCGCCGCCGCCCCGGCCCCCGCCGCCGTCGCCGCAGAGCCCGCGGCCGAGGAGGAGGTCGTGCCCAAGAGCGACTACGTCGCCAACGAGGGCAAGCGGCTCGACCTCGTCTCCGAGGCCGACGGCCGCACCTGGCGCCGCCTGCCGCTGCAGACCGCGCTGGTCGCCCGCGGCGACGACGTCGAGCGGATCGCCCGCGAGCGGGTCGAGGCCTTCGCCGCGTCCCTGCCGGGCGGCGTCGTCCCCGACGGTGCGCCCTGGTACTTCGTGATCAGCGAGAAGATCATCGCGATCACGCAGGGCCGCTCCTGGTTCACCTGGGAGATCAGGCCCCGCCGCTCCGCCAAGGTGCTCAGCCGCTTCGTCTCCCGCACCCCGGCCGGCATCGGCCTGGGCGACCCGACCACGATGGAGCTCGCGATCCGCGAGGTGGGGCTCCCGCGCGTCGTCGCCGCCTCCGCCGTCGGCGCCGCGGGAAAGGTCGTCGGCAGGCGCGGTCTGTTCTACGAGGTCGTCGGCGCGAACGTGCGCGCGATCGACGGGCCCACCCCGTACTCCGCCTTCCCCTCGAACGTCTCCGCGAAGCTCCCGCCCAAGGACCCGGACGCGGTCGCCGCGCGGATCTCCGCCGCGATCCGCGGCGCGGAGATCCCCGCCGCGGCCGCGCGACAGCTTCGTCGGCACGGTCGTGATGGACGCCAACGACATCGGCCGCAACGTGCTGGGCTCGGACGTGCCCACCACGAACGAGGTGCTCGAGGCGACCTTCGCCGACAACCCCCTCGGCCAGGGCCGCCAGCGCACGCCGCTGGCGATCCTCGTCGACCTCGGCGGCGCGGACCGGCGCTGAGGAGCTCGCGGCGGCGGGCCCTCCCCGCCGCCGCCCGCCCCGCCGCCGCCCGCCGCGGCACGGCGCCGACGGACCCGCCGCGTGCCGGGACGGCACGGGACACGGCCGCCCCTGCACTAGGATCCGGGCAGCAAGACTTCCCCTGGAGGAGACCATGAGCAAGCACCGACCAGCGCCCTGCGCGACCGTTCGGCGCGGTGGGGACCGCGATGGTCACCCCGCTGAGCGAGGACGGCCACCGCGTCGACCTCGACGCGGCCCAGTCGCTCGCCGCCCACGTCGTCGAGCACGGCCACGACCTCGTCGTCGTCTCCGGCACGACGGGGGAGGCGCCCACCCTCACCGACGTCGAGAAGATCGACCTGGCCCGCGCCGTGGTCGAGGCCGTCGGCGAGCGGGCGACCGTGGTCGCCGGCGTCGGCACCTACGACACCGCCCACTCGATCGACCTCGCCCGCGCGCACGCCGAGGTCGGCGTCGACGGGCCGCTCGTGGTCACGCCCTACTACTCCAAGCCCTCCCAGGCCGGGGTCGTCTCCCACACCACCGCGATCGCGGACTCCACCGACCTGCCGGTGATGCTCTACGACATCCCCGGCCGCGCCGGGATCCCGCTGGCGCTGGAGACCCTGCTTTGCGCCTGGCGGAGAACCCGCGCATCGTCGCGGTGAAGGACGCCAAGGCCGACCTCCAGCAGGCCTCCCTCGTCATGGCGCAGACCGACCTCGTCTACTACTCCGGCGAGGACGCGCTGAACCTTCCCTGGCTGACGCTCGGCGCGGCCGGCATGGTCTCCGTGGTCAGCCAGATCGCTGGCGACATCGAGCGGGAGATGGTCGAGGCGGTGGACCGTTCCGACCTGCCCGCCGCCCTCGAGGCCCATCTCCGGCTCGTGCCCGTGGTCGAGGCGGTCATGAACCGGATGCCCGGCGCTGTCGCCGCGAAGGCCGCGCCGCACCTGCAGGGCGTGTCGCCGCACGCCGCGATGCGCGGGCCGCACCTGCCCGCCGACGCCACCCAGTCGCGCGAGCTCTCCGCCGCACTGGACGCCGCCGGCCTGCTCTGACCCGATCCGCCCGAGTGCCGAGGAGACCCAGATGACCGCCGCCTTCACCGACCGTCTCCCCGCACCGCCCGAGCTCGCCCCGGGCACGCCGCGGATCACGCCGCTGGGCGGCCTCGGCGACGTGGGCCGCAACATGACCGTCCTCGAGTACCAGGGCCGCCTGCTGATCGTCGACTGCGGGGTGCTCTTCCCCGAGGAGTCCCAGCCCGGCGTGGACCTGATCCTGCCGGACTTCGACATGCTCGAGGACCGGCTCGACGACGTCGCCGCGATCGTGCTCACCCACGGGCACGAGGACCACATCGGCGCCGTGCCCTACCTGCGCGCGGCGCAAGCCCGACATCCCGCTGGTGGGCGCCGGCTGACCCTCGCCTTCATCGAGGCGAAGCCGCGCGAGCACCGCATCCGTCCCGTCACCCTCGCCGTCGCGGAGGGGCAGACCGAGAGCTTCGGCCCCTTCGAGTGCGAGTTCGTGGCCGTGAACCACTCGATCCCCGACGCGCTCGCGGTGCACGTGAGCACCCCCGCCGGGACCGTTCTGCACACCGGCGACTTCAAGATGGACCAGCTCCCGCTCGACGGCCGGATCACCGACCTGCGCGCCTTCGCCCGCCTCGGCGAGGCCGGGGTGGACCTGTTCATGACCGACTCCACCAACGCCGAGGTCCCCGGCTTCACCGTCGGCGAGCAGGAGATCGGTCCGGTGCTGAAGGGGATCTTCGCCCGCGCACGCCAGAAGATCGTCGTGGCGTCCTTCTCCAGCCACGTCCACCGCGTCCAGCAGGTGCTCGACGCCGCCGCGTCGCACGGGCGGAAGGTCGCCTTCGTGGGCCGCTCGATGGTGCGGAACATGGGCATCGCCGCGGAGATGGGCTACCTCCGCGTCCCCGAGGACACCCTCGTCGACGTCAAGCGCATCGACTCCCTGCCCGACGAGCAGGTGGTGCTGATGTGCACCGGCGGCCAGGGCGAGCCGATGGCGGCGCTGGGCCGGATCGCGAACCGCGACCACCGCGTCTCCGTCGGCCCCGGCGACGTGGTGATCCTCGCCTCCTCCCTCATCCCCGGCAACGAGAACGCGGTCTTCCGCGTGGTCAACGGGCTCATGGCGCTCGGCGCCGAGGTGGTCCACAAGGGCGCGCCAAGGTCCACACCTCCGGGCACGCCAGCGAGGGCGAGCTGCTGTACTGCTACAACATCGTGCGGCCGAGGAACGTCATGCCGATCCACGGCGAGGTCCGCCATCTCATCGCCAACGGCCGCATCGCCGAGGCCACCGGCGTGCCGCGCGAGCGCGTGGTCCTCGCCCGCGACGGCCGGGTCGTGGACCTGAAGGACGGGATCGCCCAGGTGGTCGGGGAGATCCCCAACGGCTACGTGTACGTGGACGGCTCGAGCGTCGGCGAGATCTCCGAGGCGGACCTCAAGGACCGCCGCATCCTCGGCGACGAGGGGTTCATCTCCCTGTTCGCGGTCGTGCACTCCGAGACCGGGGCGCTGATCGCGGGGCCCGAGATCCACGCCCGCGGCGTCGCCGAGGACGACGCGGTCTTCGACCGGCTCCGGCCCGACATCGTCAAGGCACTCGAGCAGGCGGTCGCCGACCAGGCGGACCGCCGCGACACCTACCAGCCGCAGCAGGTCATGCGGCGTGTCGTCGGCCGCTACGTCGGCCAGCGGCCGCGCCGGCGGCCCATGATCATCCCGGTGGTCGTCGAGGCCTGAGCCCCCTGCGGCGCGCCGGCTCGGCCCGGCGCGCTCCCGCGGCGGGCGCCGGGGCCCCGCCGCGACCGCGACGTGATCCGCGCCCGGGGAGCGGATCGCGCGGGTCGCCTCCCGGGCCGAGCGGGGGCCGGAATGTACCATCGGGACCATGGCGACACGTACGTCTTCCCCCGCACGTGCGTCGAAAGGCTCGTCCCGCTCCTCGGCCTCCGGCGGCTCCCGGACCCGCGGAGCCGCGGCGAACGACCCCTCGACGCTCCCCCTGCCGGTGCGCGCAGTGCGCTCCGGCTATCTGGCGATCGCCCGCATGGTCGGCGGCATGGTCCGCGGCATCGGGGTGCGGCGCTGGGAGGTCGAGCCCGAGCGGCGGCGCGACGGCTACGCGCTGTTCCTGATGCTCATCGCGGTGCTCGTCGCCGTGGTCGAGTGGTGGCAGTCCAGCGGACCCGTGCTCGGCGCCGTGCACACCGTCGTCGCCGGCACCTTCGGGATCTCCTCCATGGTGATCCCGCCGCTGGCCGCCGGCTGGTCGCTGCGCATGTTCCGGCGCCCCGACCAGGTGCGCGCCAACACCCGCATCTCGATCGGGATCGCCGTCTCGCTCACCGCGATCTCCGCCATCGCCTCGGTCTCGGCGCGGTCGCCCGCCCCGGCCGACGGCATCGACGCCCTCGCCCGCGGCGGCGGCGTGCTCGGCTATCTCGCGGCCGCGCCGCTCGAGGCGCTGTCGCCGCCGCTGGCCGTCGTGATCATCCACTCCGCCCTGATCGCCTTCGGCATCCTCGTGCTCACCGCGACGCCGGTCGAGTCGATCCTCCCGCCTGCGCGGCGTCTACGACGTGATGGTCGGCCGCAGCGAGGAGGAGGACGAGGAGCGCATCGCCTTCGGCCTGCGCCCGCGCCGCGTCGACCCGGCAGTGCACGAGCAGGAGACCGCGGCCCAGCCCGCGACCCGCACCCGTCGCCGCACCCGCAAGGAGAAGGCGGAGGCCGCGGAGGCCGAACGGGACCACGAGGCGTTCGGCTACGCCGGCGACGAGGCCTTCGAGCAGGGCGTGGCCGAGGAGGGCCGCCCCGGCGCGAAGAAGCCGGGTCGCGCCGGCAAGGGCGCGAAGGCGGCAAAGTCCGGCCCCGCCGGTCCGCGCCGCGGCGCCCCGGAGGACGCGACCGAGGTCTTCGACGTCGTCGAGGACGAGAACCAGCGCGCCAAGACCTTCCCCACCGGCGACGAGGCGCCCACCGCGGCGCCGCCCGCCAAGGGGGCCCGCGGCGGCGACCGCACCACCCCCATGCCCACGAAGAAGGCGCCCGCCGCCGCACCGGCGGAGAAGCCCGAGGACGCGACCGAGCTGGTGCATCCGCCGATGGGCGACCTGCCCCGCGCGGGCGAGCGGCTCGAGCTCGCCGGCGACGTGGTCTACACCCTGCCGGAGTCCTCCTTCCTGCTCGAGGGGCCGCCGCACAAGACCCGCTCCGAGGCCAACGACCGGGTGGTCAGCGCGCTCGAGGAGGTCTTCGAGCAGTTCAAGGTCGCCGCCGAGGTGGTGGGCTTCTCCCGTGGCCCGACGGTCACCCGCTACGAGGTCGAGCTCGAGCCCGGCACCAAGGTCGAGAAGGTCACGGCGCTGGACAAGAACATCGCCTACGCCGTCGCGAGCTCGGACGTGCGGATCCTCTCGCCGATCCCCGGCAAGAAGGCGATCGGCATCGAGATCCCCAACACCGACCGCGAGACCGTCGCGCTCGGCGACGTCGCCGCGCGACCAGGTAGCCCGCCGCAACGAGCACCCGCTGGTGATGGGCGTGGGCAAGGACGTCGAGGGCGGGTTCGTCGTCGCGAACCTCGCCAAGATGCCGCACCTGCTGGTCGCGGGCGCCACCGGCGCCGGCAAGTCCAGCTTCGTCAACTCGATGATCACCTCGATCCTCATGCGCGCCACCCCGGAGGAGGTGCGGATGGTGCTGGTGGACCCCAAGCGCGTGGAGCTCACCATCTACGAGGGCATCCCGCACCTGATCACCCCGATCATCACCAACCCGAAGAAGGCCGCCGAGGCGCTCGAGTGGGTCGTCAAGGAGATGGACGCCCGCTACGACGACCTCGCCGCCTTCGGGTTCAAGCACATCGACGACTTCAACAAGGCCGTGCGCGCCGGGGAGGTGCAGGTCCCCGCCGGCGGCGAGCGGCGCCTGGCCCCCTACCCGTACCTGCTGGTGGTCGTCGACGAGCTCGCGGACCTCATGATGGTCGCCCCCCGCGACGTCGAGGCCTCGATCCAGCGCATCACCCAGCTCGCCCGTGCCGCGGGGATCCACCTGATCCTCGCCACGCGGCGCCCGTCGGTCGACGTCGTCACCGGCATCATCAAGGCGAACGTGCCCAGCCGCCTCGCCTTCTCGACCTCCTCCCTGCAGGACTCCCGCGTCATCCTCGACACGCCCGGTGCGGAGAAGCTCATCGGCCAGGGCGACGCCCTGTTCCACCCGATGGGCAAGGCGAAGCCGATGCGCGTCCAGGGCGCCTGGGTCAACGAGTCGGAGATCCACAAGGTCGTCGACCACGTCAAGACGCAGATGACGCCGAACTACCGCGAGGACGTCACCGTCGTCGCGGAGAAGAAGCAGATCGACGACGACATCGGTGACGATCTCGAGGTGCCGCTGCAGGCCGCGGAGCTCGTGGTCACCACGCAGTTCGGCTCGACCTCCATGCTGCAGCGCAAGGCGCGCGTCGGCTTCGCGAAGGCGGGCCGGCTGATGGACCTGCTCGAGTCCCGCGAGATCGTCGGCCCCTCCGAGGGCTCGAAGGCCCGCGACGTGCTCGTCCACCCCGACGAGCTCGGCACCGCGATCGCCCGCATCCGCGGGGAGGAGGCCCCGAGCGGGGAGGGCGACGAGCCCTACGGCGCCGACCAGGCCGTCGACCTCGACCCCGAGCCGACCGAGCCCGTGGGCGAGGGGAGCGCCGACCGGTACGGCAGCGACCCGCTCGCCGACGACGGCACCGAGCCCGCCGTCGACTACTACGACGAGGACGACGAGGAGAGCGAGGACGCCTGGAGCCTCACCGGCCGCTGAGCGTCCCGCCCCCGTCCCGCCCTCGTATCGCGTCCCGCCGCACCCCAGGAGCACCGATGACCACGAAGCCCGAGGCCGAGGTCCCGCTGTGGAACATCGCCAACATCCTCACCATGCCGCGGCCGCGTCATGGTGCCGCCGCTGGTGGTGCTCGCGATCCTCTATCCCGACTCGGTCGGCGGGCGTCTGCTCGTCGCCGCGGTGTTCGTCCTGGCGATGATCACCGACTTCGTCGACGGGCACCTCGCCCGCGGCCGCAACCTGATCACCGACTTCGGCAAGATCATGGACCCGATCGCGGACAAGGCGATCACGGGCGCGGCGCTGATCATGCTCTCCATGTGGGAGTACGTCCCCTGGTGGATGACCGTGCTGATCCTGGTGCGCGAGATCGGCATCACCGTCATGCGCTTCACCATCCTGAAGTACGGGGCGCCGCCGGCGAACATGGCCGGCAAGGCGAAGACGATGGTGCAGTCCATCGCGATCACCTTCTGCCTCATCCCCTTCGAGCTGTGGTGGTCCCCGGCGCGCTGGATCGGCCTGGCCCTGGTGCCGCTGGCCGTGGTGCTGACCGTGTGGTCCGGCCTGGTGAACCTCAAGGACGGCCTGCGCCTGCGCCGTGAGGCGCTCTCGGCGGGGACCGCGCAGGCATGAGCGGGACCCCCGCCGCGGTGATCGACGCGGCGCGCGAGCGCGGCTGGTCCCTCGCGACCGCCGAGTCGCTCACGGCCGGCGCGGTCGTGGCCCGACTGGTCGACGTGCCCGGTGCGAGCGATGTCGTCGCCGGGGAGCGGCCTGCTACTCCTACGCGGCGAAGAGCCGAGTGCTCGGCGTGGACGCCGGGTCGCTCGAGCGCACCGGCGCGGTGACCGCGCAGGTCGCCGCCGCGATGGCCGAGGGCGCGCGCGGCTGTACGACGCCGACCTCGCCGTGTCCACGACCGGAGTGGCCGGCCCCGGCCCCGACGCGCGGGGTGTGCCGGAGGGCACGGTGCACCTCGGGATCGCCCGACGCGGCGGTCCCGCCCGCACCCGTGAGGTCCGTCTCTGCGGCGGGAGAGCCGAGATCCGGGCCCTCGCCGTCCAGGCGGCCCTCGACGAGCTCGCCGTCGAGCTCGCCGATCCGTCCGAGTCCTGATCAGCCGGGGACGACGCGGTCCTCTCCTCCCCGACGTCCACCGTGCACATCTTCAGCGAACCCTCGGACGTGGCCCACTACACTCTGGGGAACACTCTCGCGGGAGGACGCGTTGGGCTCTACGTGATGACGACGACGTACCGCATCCCAGAGGTGCATGAGAAGTTCATCCAGAGTCAGAGGAAGGGAGGAAGGTCCATGATCCTGTACCGCCAGGAGCTGGGGGACGTCTCGCGCGATGCGCGCCGTGCCCAGGGCCGCACGCCGCGGCAGGTGTCCTCCGACGCGCGCGTCTCGCTGGGCTATCTCAGCGAGATCGAGCGCGGGCAGAAGGAGGCCTCCAGCGAGTCGCTCGTCTCCGTGACCGACGCCCTCGGTCTCCCGCTGTCCTTCGTCCTGCGCGAGGTCTCCGATCGCATCGCGGTCGCCGAGCGCGTGACGATCCCGGACACGGTCCCCGAGGGGCTCGCCGACGGCACCGCGCCGCTGGTCGGCGCCAGCTGAGGTGCGCCGCAGCGAGTTCGCGGAGCTGGCCGATCACGTGTTCGGCTCGACGCTGGCCCGCACCTACACCCACGACCTCGTGCTCGAGGAGGTCGGCGGCCTGACCGCCGCCGGGGCACTCGAGCGCGGGGTCGCCGTGCGTGCGGTGTGGACCGCGCTGTGCGAGGCGATGGAGGTCCCCGAGTCCGCCCGCTGGGAGATCCCTGTCGAGCAGCGACGACGCTGACGTCCCCGGGGCCGGCGCCGCCGCCGGCCCCGCAGGATCGCTGCGGAACACGCGGCGCGACACGCCCGCGGCCGACTTGAGTTCGAACGTCTGTTCGGTAGTCTGTGTCCGTCGGTCCCCGGGCATCGTGCCCGCCTCAGCACCTCTCCTCCCCAGCGCCCCGTCATCCACAGGGGCACCGGGGCAACGGCGAATGTCGGGGTCGGCGCCTACTGTGGCCGCAAGGTCACCACGTCGGCCCACCCGGCCCTCAGGAAGGAACACCCCATGGCTGCATCGAAGTCCGCCCCCAAGTCCACCGCGAAGGATCGCGGCTCCTCCTCGACAACGCCCTCGCCCAGATCGACCGCCAGTTCGGCAAGGGATCGATCATGCGGCTCGGCGACGACACCCGCCCGCCCGTCGAGGTCATCCCCACCGGATCTGTCGCGCTGGACGCCGCCCTCGGGGTCGGCGGCCTGCCCCGCGGCCGCATCGTCGAGATCTACGGTCCGGAGTCCTCGGGCAAGACCACCGTCGCTCTCCACGCGGTCGCCAACGCGCGCGCAACGGCGGCATCGCCGCGTTCATCGACGCCGAGCACGCGCTGGACCCCGAGTACGCCAAGAAGCTCGGCGTGGACACCGACGCCCTGCTGGTCTCCCAGCCGGACACCGGCGAGCAGGCCCTCGAGATCACCGACATGCTGATCCGCTCCGGCGCACTGGACATCGTCGTGGTCGACTCCGTCGCCGCGCTCGTGCCCAAGGCCGAGATCGAGGGCGAGATGGGCGACTCCCACGTCGGCCTCCAGGCCCGCCTCATGTCGCAGGCGCGCGCGCAAGCTCACCGGCGCGCTGTCCTCCTCGGGCACCACCGCGATCTTCATCAACCAGCCGCGCGAGAAGATCGGCGTCTTCTTCGGCGACCCCGAGACCACCACCGGCGGCAAGGCGCTGAAGTTCTACGCCTCGGTCCGCATGGACATCCGCCGCATCGAGACCCTGAAGTCCGGCTCCGACGCCGTCGGCAACCGCACCCGCGTCAAGGTCGTCAAGAACAAGATGGCCCCGCCCTTCAAGCAGGCCGAGTTCGACATCCTCTACGGCGAGGGCATCTCCCGCGAGGGCGGACTGATCGATCTCGGCGTGGAGCACGGCGTGGTCCGCAAATCCGGCGCCTGGTTCACCTACGAGGGCGACCAGCTGGGGCAGGGCAAGGAGAACTCCCGCCAGTTCCTCAAGGACAACCCGGACCTCGCCGCGGAGATCGAGGAGAAGATCCTGCGCACCCTCGGAGTCGGCAAGTACGCCGCAGAGCAGTCCGCCCCCGAGACCGAGATCGGAGCCGAGGACGTGCTGGGCGAGGACGAGTTCCTCGACGAGGACGTCCCCGCCACCATCTGAGCGATGACTCCTGGGCACCACCCCGGCGGCGCCGGCGACCAGCAGGTCGTCGGCGCCGACGACGTCCCTGCGCGGCCCCCGGACACAGCACCGCACGCGGACCGGTCCGCGACCGCCTCCCCGCGGCAGAGCTCCCCAGGGGCGGCCCCTGCCCGGCGCACGAGCCCCGCGCAGCAGGTGACCGAGCAGCTCGCCACCCGCACCCGGGAGATCCTCGAGCGGCCGCGTGTCGAACAGAGCGAGGAGGAGCGCGCGCGGGAGAAGCAGGTCGTGCACGAGTGCCGGTACCTGATGCGCCTGCTGTCCACGCGGCGTCGCTCCGAGGGGGAGATGCGTCAGCGGCTCGCCGAGCGGGAGGTCCCCGCGGACATCGCCCACGAGACGATGGCCCGCATCGCCCGCGCCGACCTGATCGACGACGCCGCCTTCGCCCGCGAGTGGGTCCAGCAGCGCCGCTCCCTGCGCGCCCTCGGCGACGAGGCGCCGCGCCGCGAGCTCGGGGCCCGGCGCGTCGACGCCGAGCTGATCGAGGCCGCTCTCGCGGACGGGCAGAGCGACGAAGAGCGGGCCGCCGCGAGCTGATCCGCTCCCGCCTCGACCACCGCGACCGGGAACGGTCGCGCGAGGAGCGCGACGGCGACCACCGCCGGAGGCTCTCGCGCCGACTCGACGCGCTCCTGACCCGCAAGGGCTACCCCGGCGACCTCGCCGTCCACGTGATCGCGGGCGAGCCGCGCGCCGCGGCCGAGGACCCCGCCGCCTGAGCAGGCGGGCGCCGCACGGCGCGCCGCCGCGCAGGACGTGGGCCCGGATCAGCCCGTCTCAGCCCGTCGAGGCCGCCCCGTCGGAGGCGTCCTCCCGATCAGCCACCGAGGGGCTGTCACCGCGGGATCCGCGGCGCCTGATGAGCCGCAGGACCACGGCGATCACCGCGAGCACGAGGCCCGCCACGGAGACGACCACGTGCGGATAGACCATCAGCACGCCGCCGATGAGGAGCAGAGCCCGCTCCAGGGCGCTGGTCCGCCCGAAGAAGTACCCCGCGAGCCCGGCCGCGATCACCATCATCCCCAGGACCAGGGTGGCCAGCGCCGGGACCAGCTCGGCGATCGTTCCCTGGAGCAAGAGGGACGGCTCCAGGACGAACACGAAGGGGATCAGGAACGCCGCGATCGCCAGCTTGACCGCCGTGACCCCGGTCTTCATCGGATTCGCACCTGCGATCCCTGCACCGGCATAGGCCGCGAGGCACACCGGCGGAGTGATGTCGGCGAGGATGCCGAAGAAGAACACGAACATGTGCGCCGCGATCACCGGCACCTCGAAGTTGTTGATCAGGATCGGCGCCGCGATGGTCGCGGTGACCACGTAGTTCGCCGTCGTCGGCAGACCCATGCCCAGGATCACGCAGACGATCATCGTCATCAGCGCAAGACCAGCAGGAAGTCGCCCTGGGCGATGTCGATGATCGAACCGCCGAGGCGGTCGCCCAGCCCCGTGCTGGTCACGGTGCCGGCGACGATTCCCGCCGTGGCGCAGGCGGCGATCACCGGCAGTGCAGTGCGAGCGCCCGCCTCCAGCATCTTCACGATCCCGACGAAGCCCAGCCTGGTCGACTTCCTCAGGAAACTCAGCACGAAGGCCGCGCCGATGCCCCACAGCGCCGCACGGGCCGGGGAGAAGCCGTCCAGCATCATCCACACGATGATCACCAGCGGAATGATCAGGTCCGCCCGTTTCGCAAGCGACTTCCAGGACGGGAGCATCGACGCGGGCAGACCGCCGAGCCCGTTGCGCTTGGCATCGAAGTGGACAGAGAGCATGACGCCGAGGAAGTACAGCGGCGCGGGGATGATCGCGATGACGATGATCTCCGCATAGGGCACGCCGGTGTACTCCGCCATGATGAACGCGGCCGCGCCCATGATCGGCGGCATGAACTGGCCTCCGGTGGACGCGGTGGCCTCGGTGGCCCCGGCGACGTGCGGCTTGAACCCGGCCTTCTTCATGATCGGGATCGTGAAGGACCCCGAGGCCACCGTGTTGGCGACCGAGGATCCGGAGATCATGCCCTGCAGACCGCTGGCGGCGACCGCGGCCTTGGCCGGACCGCCGGTGAAGCGCCCCGCGACGCGGAACGCGAGGTCGTTGAAGAAGGCGCCGATGTTCGTGCGGATCAGCACCACCGCGAACAGCAGGAACAGGAAGATGAAGGTCGAGGAGACCTGGATCGGGGTGCCGAACACGCCCGAGCGCGCCGTGAAGAACGTGCCGACCGCGTAGTTCTGCCAGCTCATCCCGTACACGAAGATCGAATACGCGATCGCGAGGGACGCGATGATCACGATCGGCGACCCCCCACGCGCGTCTCGTGGCCTCCAGGACCAGCAGGATCCCCAGGGCGGCGACGATGTAGTCGACCTCCCGGAACCCCATGATCTGCACCAGGTTGCTGGTCAGGTGCCGGTACTCGATGACGATGTACAGGTTCGCGCCGAGGGAGAGGATCGCCAGGACGGCGTCGTACCAGGGCACCCCGTCGGTCAGGCTCACACGCCTGTTGATCGGGTAGAGCAGGAAGATGATGGAGGTCGCGCCGCCGAGGTGAATCGCGCCCTGGATGAGGGAGGGGCGCGATCCGAAGACCCCGGTGTAGAGGTGGAACAGCGTCAGCGCGATCGAGAGACCGCCCACGATCCACACCCAGGCCCCGAGCCCGGTGCGAAAGCGGCTCGCGCTGTCGTGCTCCCTCAGCAGCCGCCTCCGTCTGCTCCTCGGCCTCCTTCACGGACTCCGCATCGAGCGGTGCGTCGAGCGCGGAGTCCTCGCGCCGAGGAGCGGACGGCGTGTCGGCAGTGCTCATCTCAGAGGAGCCCCTGCTCCTGGTAGTACTTCTCGGCGCCGGGGTGGAAGGGGACGTCCCCCTGGCCGAACAGGGCGTAGTCGTGTGTGATCAGTTCGCTCTGCGGGAGAGTGATCTGATCGGCGAACTCGAAGGTCGCCGCCGTGATCTCGTAGGCCACCTCGGGGCTGACCTGCGTGGTCGACGCGACCAGGGCCGCGGCGACGGACAGCGTGGTCAGCGGCTCGGTGACGAACTCGTAGGCGCCGGGCTCGATCGTGTAGACCTCGTACAGGGAGCCGTCGGCGATCTCCTGCGCCGTGTCCTCCTCGAGCGAGAGCAGCGTGACGTCGTTGGTGGCGGAGAGGTCGCCGAGCGAGCCGGTCGGGGTGCCCACCACGAAGATCGAGGCGTCGATGTTGCCGTCGCGCAGGAGATCCAGCGAGCTGGAGAAGTCCTGCTCGAAGGGCTCGTAGTC
Organism: Brachybacterium sp. GPGPB12; assembly: GCF_038396325.1. Classification (NCBI taxonomy): domain Bacteria; kingdom Bacillati; phylum Actinomycetota; class Actinomycetes; order Micrococcales; family Dermabacteraceae; genus Brachybacterium; species Brachybacterium sp. GPGPB12. The sequence goes on from NZ_CP149573.1 coordinate 3,534,249, forward strand.
GCCCTCGGCGATCCCATAGGCGGCCAGGATCGCGTCGGAGACCGCACGGGTGCCCGAGCCGACGTCGCCCACGGCGATGCGCTTGCCCTTGAGGTCCGCCACGGACGTGAAACCGGCCTCGGTCAGCGTCACCATGTGCGCGGCCTCCGGATAGAGCGCGGCGATCCAGCCGAGGTTGTCGACCTGCGCCCCCTCGAAGTCGGCGGAGCCGGTGACCGCGGCGTTCGCGGTGTCGGACTGCGCGATCCCGAGCCGCCACTCCTGCTGGAAGATCATCCCGATGTTCTCCACCGAGGCGCCGGAGTCTGTGTAGTTGACGGTGATGCCCTCGATGTTGTCCTGGTAGATGCTCGCGTACTCGCCCCCGAGCGGGTAGTACACGCCGGCGGTGCCGCCGGTGCCGAAGGTCAGGTCGGTGACGAAGTCGCCCTCGCCGCCCTCTGCGGGTGCACCGCCCTCGCCCCCGCCGCTCCCGCCGTCGTCGCCGCAGGCGGCGAGCACACCGGCTCCCAGGATCGAAGCGCCCAGGGCGGCAAAGCGCGTCGTCGCATTCGCATGTCTACTCCTCGTCAAGGTCGTCACCGGGGAACGAGCACCGGGCGGACAGCTGTGTCTCGTCGGCTTCCCCGCAGGTCATGATCACCTTAGGCGGATCCGGAGTGGGGACGGTCACTTCACGGCGATCGTTTCCGCCCTGTGACCTGAGGGCCCGCCCGCCCCGAGCGCCGTACCCTGGGACCACTATGCCTCTCACCGCTCCCGCCCCGCGGCGCGGCACCTACCAGGTGCGCACCTTCGGTCGCCAGATGAACGTGCACGACTCCGAGCGCCTCACCGGCATGCTCGAGGACTCCGGCTACAGCGCCGCCCCTTCGGGAGCGGACCCGCGCCGCGGCGAGGTCGACGTGATCGTGTTCAACACCTGCGCGGTGCGGGAGAACGCGGACAACAAGCTGTACGGCACTCTCGGAGGGCTCCGCCCCGGCAAGGACGCGAACCCGGGCATGCAGATCGCCGTCGGCGGTCGCCTGGCGCAGAAGGACCGCGCCGCGATCGTCGAGCGCGCCCCGTGGGTCGACGTCGTCTTCGGCACCCACAACATCGGCTCGGCGCCGGTGCTCGCTGGATCGCGCCCGCCACAATGCGGAGGCCCAGGTCGAGATCCTCGAGTCCCTGGACGTCTTCCCCTCCACGCCGCCCACGCGGCGCGAGTCCGCCTACGCGGCGTGGGTGTCGATCTCCGTGGGCTGCAACAACACCTGCACCTTCTGCATCGTCCCCTCCCTGCGCGGCAAGGAGAAGGACCGCCGGCCCGGCGACGTCCTCGCCGAGGTGCGCGACGCGGTCGACTCCGGCGCGATCGAGGTGACCCTGCTGGGCCAGAACGTGAACTCCTACGGCGTGGAGTTCGGGGACCGCGGCGCCTTCGCGAAGTCGCTGCGCGCCTGCGGCGACGTCGAGGGGCTCGAGCGGGTGCGCTTCACCTCCCCGCACCCGGCGATGTTCACCGACGACGTCATCGACGCGATGGCCGAGACGGACAACGTCATGCCCCAGCCGCACATGCCGCTGCAGTCCGGCTCCGACGACGTGTCGCGCCGGATGAAGCGCTCCTACCGCTCCAAGAAGTTCCTCGGCATCCTCGACCGCGTCCGGGAGCGGATCCCCGAGGCCGCGATCACCACCGACATCATCGTCGGCTTCCCCGGCGAGACCGAGGACGACTTCCAGCGCACCCTCGAGGTGGTCGAGGCCTCCCGCTTCTCCAGCGCCTTCACCTTCCAGTACTCCATCCGCCCCGGCACCCCCGCCGCGACCATGGAGGACCAGATCCCCAAGGAGGTCGTCCAGGAGCGCTTCGAGCGGCTCGTCGCCCTCCAGGACCGCATCGCGCACGAGGAGAACCTGGCCCAGGAGGGGCGCGGCGTGGAGATCCTCGTCGCCGAGGGGGGAGGGGACCGCGACGCCGAGACTCGCCGGCTCTCCGGCCGCGCCCGCGACCACCGCCTGGTGCACTTCTCCGTGCCCACCGACCTGCCCGAGGCGCGCGGCCGCGGCCCGGCGACCTCGTCACCGCGACGGTCACCCATGCCGCGCCGCACTACCTCATCGCCGACAGCGCTCTCGAGGCGGGCACGCCCCTGCGCGCGGGGGATCCGCGCTTCTCGGTGCGCCGCACCCGATCCGGCGATGCCTGGGAGGCGGGCGTGCAGGGACTGGACGCAGGCGGCTCCTGCGGCACCGGCCACGAGGGAGCGGCACCGGCCGGCCCAGTCACCCTCGGGATGCCGAGCCTGCGCCGCCGCTGAGCCGTCGGCGCGAGGTCCCGTCGTCGGCCGCACCCTCCGCACAGGGACGAGCCGGGGCCCTCGCGATCGCTCGCAAGGGCCCCGGCCCGTGGTCCGCCGGAGGCGGGGATCAGGTGTCGAGGTCGTCGAGCTCGGCGCCGAGACGCTCCTCCAGGCTGTGGAAGAAGGCGATCACGGTGCTGAGCCCGCACTTGATCGCGCTGTCGATCTGGGAGTCGAGGGCGCCGGCGCGGAAGTCCGCGGCCAGCTCGCCGTACACGCCGAGGAGACCCTCGGACTCGCGGCGCACGTAGACCTTCGGCCAGATGCGGTTCATGTTCCACTCGTTGCAGAGCTTGATCATCTCGACCTTGCGCGAGACGTCCACCGAATGGCTCCAGCGGCCGCGGGTCTGCGAGACGCCGAGGCCCTCTCCGGTGAGCATGAACTGGAAGCGGTAGTCGTCGAAGCGCGCGCGGACGATCTCCGCGTGCTCGTCGTCCTCGACGAAGGCATAGCCATGGCGCGTGAGGCTCTCCTCGAGCCTCGCCATGCTCACAGGGGCCAGACCAGTGGCCGAGTCCGTCCTGACAGGGGACTCGTTCGGTGCAGTCACTTCCCACCTCGGGCGTTGGACGTAGGGCCTGGCAGGCGTGTCCGTGCCAGGATCGCCGATCACCCTACTCCCTCCACCGGGGAACCGGGCAGGGCCCGTGCCCCGCGGAGCCCGGTGACACCTCCCACACGACTACAGTGCGGGCTGTGGAGCACAGCGCGCAGGACCCCGCCCCCGCCTCGGCGGACACGCCGCTGATCGCCGTGGTGGGCGCGACCGCGACGGGCAAGTCGGACCTCGCGATCGCCCTGGCCCGTCAGCTCGACGGCGAGGTGATCAACGCCGACGCCCTCCAGCTGTACCGCGGCATGGACATCGGCACCGCGAAGGTCACCCCCGACGAGCGCGCCGGGGTGCCTCATCACCTGCTGGACGTCCTCGAGGTCACCGAGGAGGCCAGCGTCTCCGCCTATCAGCGCGACGCGCGTGAGGCGATCGCCGCGATCCGGTCCCGGCGCAGGACCCCGATCCTGGTCGGCGGCTCCGGGCTGTACGTGCGCGCCGTGCTCGACGACATCGAGTTCCCGCCCACCGACGCCGCCCTGCGCGAGCGCCTCGAGCGGCGCATCGCGCAGGAGGGGACGGAGGCGCGCACCGCGAGCTCGCCGCGAGCGACCCCGAGGCCGCAGGGATCATCGGCCCCCGCGACGCACGCCGGATCGTGCGCGCCCTCGAGGTCGGCGCCCTCACCGGGCGACCCTTCACCGCCTTCCTGCCCCGCCCCCTGTACGCCGACGCCTCCACCGTGCAGATCGAGGTCGCGCCGCGACCGCGCCCTGCTCCACGAACGGATCGCCGTGCGCGTGGACCGCATGATCGAGGGCGGACTGCTCGAGGAGATCCGCGCGCCGCGGGAGCAGGGGCTCGACCGCGGCCTCACCGCACGCCGCGCGATCGGCTACGAGCAGGGCCTGGCCGTGCTCGACGGCGCCCTCGACTGCGCCCAGGCGATCCAGGACACGGTCACCGGCACCCGCCGGCTGGTCCGCAAGCAGGACACCTGGTTCCGCCGCGATGCGCGGGTGCACTGGCTCGACGCGGACGAGGACGCGGACGGCACCCCCTCCTCACGCGAGCGCTCGCCGTCCTCGAGGCGCAGGACACAGCGGCCGACGGGTCCCGGCCGTAGGCTTCCGCCATGAGCGCACCCCTCGCCTTCACCAAGGGCCACGGCACCGAGAACGACTTCGTGATCCTCGACGACCCCGACGGCCGGCTCGAGCTGGACGCCGCCCGCGTCGCCGCGCTCGCCGACCGCCGTGCCGGGATCGGCGGCGACGGCGTGATCCGCGCCGTCCGCTCCCGCGTCGCCGGGATCGATGCCCCTGACGACGCCCCCGAATGGTTCATGGACTACCGCAACGCCGACGGCTCGATCGCGGAGATGTGCGGCAACGGGGTCCGCGTCCTGGCCGCGCACCTCCAGCGGGCCGGGCACGTCGGCGAGGACCGCTTCACGATCCTCACCCGCGCCGGTGTGCGCGGCGTCGAGATCCTCGAACGGTCGACGGGCCCCGGTGCGCCCTGGCAGGTCCGCGTCGGCATGGGCGCCTCCCGCACGGTCCCCGAGGCCCGCACGGTCGAGATCGCCGAGTCGCGCCTGGACGTGACCGACGTCGACATGGGCAATCCTCACGCCGTCGCCTTCCTGCCCGCGGACGTGGACCTCGACGGCCTCGACCTCTCACGCCGACCCGCCCTGGACCCGGAGCCGGTGGACGGGGCGAACATCGAGCTGGTCAGCGAGCGCGGTCCGCACCACGTCGCGATGCGCGTCCACGAGCGCGGGGTGGGGAGACCCGGTCCTGCGGCACCGGCGTCGCCGCCGTCGCGGTCGCCGCGGCGGCGCGCGCCGCGGACGAGTCCCGCACGCCGTGGACGGTGGACGTGCCCGGCGGGCGGCTCGAGGTGGGCTGGACCGAGGACGGGGAGGTCACGCTCAGCGGCCCCGCCCAGCTGGTCGCCGACGGGACGACCCTGCTGAGCGCCTGAACGCCTGAGCGCCGGCGGAGCGGGAGCGAGCGCCGCCGCCCCGTCAGCTCTCGGGACCGATCTCCAGCACCCGGAAGCCCTTCGCGCTCGCCGCCTTGCCGACCTCCCGCGCGGGCAGCGGCTCGCCGAGCCAGCGCGCGAGCGGGTCGGCGCCGAGGTTCTTCCCCACCACCAGCGCGGCGGTGCCCGTCGGCCGCAGACGCGCCGTCCACTCGCGCAGGAGCTCGTGCGGCGCCGGCTTCCCGATGCGGATCGGCGGATTCGACCACAGGGTGTCCACGGCGAGATCCCCGGGGATCTCCTCCGGCGCGAGAACCCGCAGGTTCTCCACGCCCGCACGACGAGCGTTCTCGGCGGTCAGCTCGCGGGCGCGCTCGCTGACGTCCACCGCCCACACCTCGACCCCGGGATGCCGCGCCGCCGCCGTCAGGGCGATCGGCCCCCATCCGCACCCGAGGTCCACGAGCGTGCCGCCCTCCGGGGGCTCCGCGACCTCGTCGAGGCGGTCCAGCAAGCACCGCCGTCGCCTTGTCGAGCCCGTGCCCGCTGAACACGGCGGAGGAGGAGACGAGGTCCAGGTCCCGCCCGGCCAGACGCACAGGCGGCGGGAATCGACGGTCCGGGGCGGAGGGGTTCGCGGTGAAGTAGTGCTCGTCCACCCCCGCAGGATACGGAGCCCCGGCCCCTCACGGCGACGCACGGAGCGGCCCGTGCCCTGATCCTGGCCGTCCCCCGCGTTCGGGGCGTGATCCGACCGTGATCCGGCTCCGCCCAGCGCAAAATCCCTCGACCCGGACGAGAGGACGTGGGATTCTGGGACGACCGCTTCACCCGACCCAGAGGAGTGCCCCGATCGTGCCCATCGCCTTCCATCCCGAACCCGATTCCGACCGCGACGTCGACGGGACCAGCACGGGAAGGACCGGGGCCGTCGAGCACTCTCCCGCAGCGGAGGACCCCGCGCCCGTCGGTCCCCGTCGCGACCCGCTCACCGAGCGGATCCTCTCCCGCGGCGACGCCTCCGTCCAGGGCACCACCTTCTCCTCGGAGGCCGACGGCGAGCAGTACGACCTCGCCGACCGCCAGGCGCGCGCCGCGTCGCCGGGCTCTCCACCGAGCTCGAGGACGTCTCCGAGGTCGAGTACCGCCAGCCGCGTCTGGAGCGCGTGGTCCTCGCGGGTCTGTACACCTCCGGCAACTCCGACGAGGCCGAGACGAGCCTGCGCGAGCTCGCCGCGCTCGCCGAGACCGCCGGCTCCGAGGTGCTCGACGGGATCCTCCAGCGCCGTGCCCACCCCGACCCCGCGACCTTCCTCGGCAAGGGCAAGGCCGCCGAGCTCGCCGACATCGTCGCCGAGTCCGGGGCGGACACCGTGATCGCCGACGGCGAGCTCGCTCCCGGCCAGCGCCGCGCCCTCGAGGACATCGTCAAGGTCAAGGTCATCGACCGCACCGCCCTGATCCTGGACATCTTCGCCCAGCACGCGAAGTCCCGGGAGGGCAAGGCCCAGGTCGAGCTCGCCCAGCTCGAGTACCTCCTGCCGCGTCTGCGCGGCTGGGGCGAGTCCATGTCCCGTCAGGCCGGCGGCCAGGTGGGCGGCGCCGGCGCCGGCATGGGCTCTCGCGGCCCGGGCGAGACGAAGATCGAGCTGGACCGCCGTCGCATCCGAGACCGGATGGCGAAGCCGCGCCGCGAGATCCGGCTCATGGCCCCCGGACGCGAGGCGCGCCGCGCCGACCGCCGCCGCCACCAGGTGCCGGCCGTCGCGATCGCCGGCTACACCAACGCCGGCAAGTCCTCCCTGCTGAACCGGCTCACCGGCGCCGGGGCGCTGGTCGAGAACGCGCTGTTCGCGACCCTGGACCCGACCGTCCGCCGCGCCACCACCCCGGACGGGCGCGAGTTCACCTTCGCCGACACCGTCGGCTTCGTGCGCCACCTGCCCACGCGCCTGGTCGAGGCGTTCCGCTCGACGCTCGAGGAGGTGGGCGACTCGGACCTGCTCCTGCACGTCGTGGACGCCTCCCATCCCGACCCCGAGGGGCAGGTCACCGCGGTCCGCACCGTGCTCGGCGAGATCGAGGGCTTCGACGTCCCCGAGATCGTCGTGCTGAACAAGGCCGATCTCGCCGCGCCCGAGACCATCGCGCGCCTGCGCGCCCAGGTCGAGGTCAGCGCCGTGGTCTCCGCCCGCACGGGGGAGGGGATCGAGGAGCCGCGCGAGCTGATCGCCGAGCGTCTGCCCCGCCCTGCGGTCGAGGTCGACCTGGTCGTGCCGTACTCCCGCGGCGACCTCGTCTCCCGAGCACACACCACCGGGGAGGTCCTTGCCGAGGAGCACCTCATGGAGGGCACCCGCGTACACGCCCTCGTGGACGAGACCCTCGCCGCGGAGATGCGCACCTCGTCCTGAGGCCGCGGTGGGACGGATGTCCCCGGAGCCCCGACGATCCGGTGCCGCGGGTGCCCCGGGGATCCCGAGGCCCCGGGCATCGGGAGATCGGGCACACCGGGGTGCGCCTCGGCGGGTCCCGGTGCCCGCGCGGATACGCTGATCCGATGACCACCGCACCCGAGCATCCCGTCGCCCCGGCGGCGGCCGACGTCCCGCTGTCGGACCTGATGGATGCCGCGGTCTCCGCCGTCGGGGGCTCACCCCGCCCCGGCCAGCAGACGATGGCGGAGGCGGTCGACCTGGCGATGTCCGGCGGCCGGCACCTCCTGGTCCAGGCGGGCACCGGCACCGGCAAGTCGCTGGGATATCTGGTGCCCGCGATGCGGCACGCGCTCGTCACCGGGCGCCCCGTGGTCATCTCCACGGCGACGATCGCGCCGCAGACCCAGATCGTGCGCAAGGACCTGCCGCGGCTCGCCGAGGCGCTCGCCCCGCATCTGCCGCGCACCCCGACCTTCGCGCCGCTCAAGGGGCGCGCGAACTACCTGTGCAAGCACAAGATCGCCGGCGGCTATCCGGTCGACATCGAGCCCGGCGCTCTGTTCTCCGAGGCGTCCTCGGACCCCTCCCGCACCGGCGGCGAGAAGCTCGGGACCCAGGTCAAGCGTCTGCGGGAGTGGGCGGAGGAGACCGATACCGGGGATCGGGACTCGCTCGAGGACGCCGTCTCGGACCGTGCCTGGCGTCAGGTGTCCGTCACCGGGAACCAGTGCATCGGCACCTCCTGCCCGATGATCCAGGACTGCTTCGCCGAGCGCGCCGCGAGGTCGCGCGCGAGGTGGACGTGGTCGTGACGAACCATGCGGCGCTCGCGATCGACTCCTTCGACCGCCACGGCATCATCCCCGAGCACGACGTCGTCGTCTTCGACGAGGCCCATGACCTCACCGCCCGGGTCACCAGCGCCGTCACCGAGGTCCTCAACCCCGGCATCGCGCGGCGCGGTGCGGGACCTGCGCGGTCTCGGCGTCGCGGCGACCGCGCTGGACGATGCGGGGGAGGAGAGCGCGCGCCGCGCTCGAGCTCGCCCCCGACGGGCGCGTGCTCGGCGACCTGCCCGATCAGCTCGCCGATGCCGTCGGCCACGTCCGCGTCGAGGCGCGCACCGCCCACTCGGACGCGAGGGACGCCGGCGACGACTCCTCCGCCGGGGCGCGGAAGACGGTGCGGGCGAACCTGCAGGAGATCATCGACGTGTGCGAGCGCCTGAGCGACCCGGGCGAGGACGACGTCGTCTCCGTCTCCCGCGGGCAGGCGACCGGCCGCGCCTCGCTGCAGGTCGCGCCGCTGAGCGTGGCCGCGGCGATGCGCGGTGCGATCCTCGAGGACCGCACCGCGGTGCTGACCTCCGCGACGCTCGCTCTCGGCGGTCGCTTCGAGCCGGCCGCCGGGGAGGTGGGCCTCGCCCGCCGGGGACGGGTCGCCGAGGACGAGATCCCCGCCGCCGAGGACTCCGGGGCCTGGGCGGGGATCGACGTGGGCGCCCCTTCGACTACCGGCGCCAGGGCATCCTCTACACCGCCCGCCACCTCCCGCGGCCGGGCCGCGACGGCCCCTCGCCCGCGATGCTGGATCACCTCACCGAGCTGGTGGAGGCCTCGCGCGGGGGAGCGCTGTGCCTGTTCTCCTCGCGCCGTGGCGCGGAGATCGCCGCCGAGCACGTCCGCGCACGGCTGGACCTGACCGTCGCGGTGCAGGGCGAGGACTCCATGGCGAACCTCGTGCGCACCTTCCGCGAGGACGAGGACGCGAGCCTTTTCGGCACGCTCACGCTGTGGCAGGGCGTGGACGTCTCCGGCCGCTCGCTGCGTCTGGTCACCATCGACCGGATCCCGTTCCCCCGACCGGACGACCCGCTGATGTCGGCCCGCCAGGAGCGGATCGCCCAGCACGGCGGCAACGGCTTCATGGCCGTCGCCGGCCAGCACGCCGCGCTGCTGCTGGCCCAGGGGTCGGGGCGGCTGATCCGGCGAGAGACGGATCGCGGGATGGTCGCCGTGCTCGATCCGCGTCTGTCGACCGCACGGTACGGCTCGTTCCTGCGCGAGTCGATGCCGCCGCTGTGGCCGACGGTCGACCCCGAGGTCGCCCTCGGCGCGCTCCGGAGGCTCGCAGCGGGCTCCTGAAACGCGCCGCGGGCTCCAGAGGAGCGCGAGCCCGGGAGCTCAGACGGAGCGCAAGACCGCGACGACCTTGCCGAGGATCTCGGCATGGTCGCCGAGGATCGGGGCGAAGGCCGGGTTGTGTGGCATCAGCCACACGTGGTCGTCGCGCCGCACGAAGGTCTTCACCGTCGCCTCGCCGTCGATCATCGCCGCGACGATCTCGCCCTTCTCCGCGGTGCTCTGCGAGCGGACCACCACCCAGTCCCCGTCGCAGATCGCGGCGTCGATCATCGAGTCGCCGACGACCTGCAGCAGGAAGAGGTCCCCGCCGCCGACCAGGCGCTCGGGAAGGGTGAAGACGTCCTCGACCTGCTCCTCGGCGGTGATCGGGATGCCGGCGGCGATCCGGCCCACCAGCGGGACGTTCACCGAGCCGCCGCCGGGCTCGATCTCCACGGGCGGGGCGGGGACGTCGTCGGCCTCAGGCATCACGACCTCCATCGCGCGCGGACGCTTGGGGTCACGGCGCAGGAAGCCCTTGCGCTCGAGGGTCTGCAGCTGGTGGGCGACGGAGGACGAGGAGGTCAGGCCCACGGCATCGCCGATCTCGCGCATCGACGGCGGGTAGCCGCGCGCGGCGACGGCCTCGCTGATCGTCTCCAGCACGAGGCGCTGGCGACGCGTCAGGCCGGCCGTGCGCTCGTCGGCCTGCGCATCGCCGCGGGCCCTGGTCGGCTTGGGGGTGCTCGGCGTCATCGTGCGGCCTCCTGGCGTCGTCTGTCGGACCCATCGGGTTCCGTTGTCCTCGTGGCCCAGCGTAGGGCGGCACGCGAGGGATGCCAAACATGTGTTCGATGTTCCTCTTGCGTGTCGCGAGCGGCGCGGGCTACAGTCGCACAGAGATTCGATCGAACAGGAGTTCGGAGATGAGTACCCACACCGCCACGGTTCTTCCCTTCCCGCGGCAGGACGAGCAGGCCTGCGAGTCCGTCGCTCGACCGCGTGTTCGACTCGAGCCGACCCGCCGCGGCCGGCGCCTCCTCACGGGCGTCGCCTTCCTGCTCGGCCTCGCGGTCGCCGCGATCGCCCTCCTCGCGCTCGACCTCCCCGCCGCCCTCGCGGGCACCGAGCCCGCCCAGCCCGCCGTGATCACGGTCGAGGCGGGCGACACCCTCTGGGACTACGTCGCCGAGCATGCCCCCGAGGGCGTTGGCGAGGCCGAGTTCGTCGACGAGGTCCGCGGCCTCAACCACCTGCCCACCGGCCGGATCACGGCCGGTCAGCGGCTCGAGCCGCCCGTGCTGGAGGGTGCCTCGCGCTGAGCGGGGGTCGTGCCGGTACCCTGAGCGGATGCACTGTCCGTTCTGCCGCCACCCCGATTCGCGCGTCGTCGACTCGCGCACGTCCGACGACGGCGCGACGATCCGGCGCCGCCGTCAGTGCCCCAGCCGCTCGCGCCGCTTCTCCACCTCGGAGACCGCCTCGCTGTCGGTCCTCAAGCGGTCCGGAGTGAGCGAGCCCTTCAGCCGGGCGAAGGTCATCTCCGGCGTCCGCAAGGCGTGCCAGGGCCGTCCGGTCAGCGACGACCAGCTGGCCCTGCTCGCCCAGCGGGTCGAGGAGAGCATCCGGCTCAGCGGGCAGGCGGAGATCGACGCCCATCAGGTGGGCCTGTCGATCCTGCGGCCGCTCCAGGAGCTGGACCTCGTGGCCTACCTGCGCTTCGCGAGCGTCTACCAGGACTTCGACTCCCTCGACGACTTCGAGGCCGCGATCGCGCGGTCGCGCGCCGAGGGCTCCCAGGTGCAGGGAGCAACCACCGGGGGCGGCGCGACGGGCTGAGCGCCGTCCGCCGTCTGCGCGGATCCGGAGACATTCCTGGACATGGTGCAAGAGGGGGTCGGACTGTGCTTAAGATATTCCTCGTGCACCGACCAGGTGCACACCAGATCGGCGGTCGTGGAGGGGAAGCCACGGCCGCCGATCGCCGTCCCGGGACCCTGAGGACCCGGGGGCGTCGGCGGAGGGCTCAGCCCGCCATGCCGGCCGGGAGCTCCCGGGCGTGGACCACCCCGAGGTCTTTGCGTGGAGCGCGACATGGCGACGTAGAGGTCGCCCGCGCCGTGCGCGTCGATCAGCTCCGCCGGCTCCACGATCACCACGATGTCGAACTCCAGGCCCTTCGCGTCCTGTGCCGTCATCACGGCGACCTCGTCGTCGACGCCCGCCGAGCCGACGCCTACCGACGGCACGGACTCGAGGGAGTCGATCGCGGCGGCGAGATCGTGGAGGCGCTCGGCCGCGGCGATGACGGCGATCCGTCCCGGGAGGCGATCGTGCACGCGGCGCACCGCCTCGGCGCGCGCGCGGTGAGCTCGGCGGGGGAGGCCTGCTCGAACAGCGGGTCCTCCTCGCCGTCCCGGACCGAACTGACCTCGGTGACCGGCAGCGAGTGGGCCTGTGCCATCGCGACCGCGCGGTCCATGATCCGGCGCGGGGTGCGGTAGTTGACGGTCAGGTGCTCCACCTGGAGCCGGTCCTGGATGTAGGGGGACAGTGCCGCGGTCCAGGAATCGGTGCCGCCGGCGGAGGAGGTCTGCGCGACGTCGCCCACCACGGTGAAGGACTTGGTGGGGGCGCGGCGCATGAGCGCCCGCCAGCTCATCGGGGAGTGCTCCTGCGCCTCGTCGACCACGACATGGCCGTAGGTCCAGGAGCGCTCGGAGGAGGCGCGCTCGGCAAGGGTGCGGCCGTCGCGGATCTGCCCGACCTGATCGGCGAGGTCCTCCGCCCGGACGATGCCGGAGGTGTCGATGTTCTCGATGACCTTGCGGGCGTACTCCACGTCCGCCCGGCGTCGCTCGGCGTCGTCCCTGGCCTTCGCCTCGGCCGGGGCGGCGTCCTCGCCGAGGAGCTCTGCCACCTCGTCCAGCGGCGGCACGTCCTCGACCGTCCAGGGCGAGTCCTTGGGGCGCACCAGCAGGTCGACCCGACCGGCGAGGGAGCGCGGCGCCGCGCCCGCAGACGGTCGGGACGCGCGAACAGGATCCGCAGGAAGCCCTGCGGGGTGTAGGGGAGCCAGGCCAGGTTCAGCCGCCGCTTCACCTCGGGGTCGTGGCGGAGGTCGGAGAGCAGGTCCGGTCGGTCCTCCGGCACGATCGTGGAGCCCTGCGCGACGAGCGCGCGCTCGTACGCCTCGACCAGGCGGTCCATCGCCGCGCGGACGAACACGGCGCGGGCCGCGTTGTGGGGCTTGTGCGTGGCGCGGGCCTCGCGCCGGGCGGCGCGGAGCATGTCCCGGGTGAGCACGAGCGGCGTGCCGTCGATCCGCGACCTCACGTCCTTCTCGGGGACCGCCTGTCGCTGCTTGACCGCGCGCAAGAGCGGCTCCGCCATCGCGGCGTCGCCCTTGAGGCGCGCCACGTCGTCGACGTCGTGGGAGAACGTCTCGACCCCGGGGAACATCTCTCCCGGCGTCATCATCACGACGCCGGACTCGCCGAGGCTGGGCAGGACGCGTTCGATGTAGCGCAGGAACCCGGGGGTTGGCGCCATGATCAGCACGCCCGTGTGCTCGAGCCGTCGGCGGTGGGTGTACAGGAGGTAGGCGGCGCGGTGCAGGGCCACGGCGGTCTTGCCGGTGCCCGGTCCGCCCTGGACCACGAGCACGCCGCGGTTCTCGGAGCGGATGATCCGGTCCTGCTCGGCCTGGATGGTCGCGACGATGTCGCCCATCCGGCCGGTGCGCGTGCCGGAGACGGCGGCGAGCGCGCGCCCCTCGCCCTGGAGGACCACGTCGTGCTCCCCGTCCTCGAGCACGCTCTGGTCCAGCACGTCGTCCTCGAGGCCGACGACGGTGCGGCCGCGGCTGATCAGGTGCCGGCGCAGGCGCACATCGAGGCGCTCGGTGCTGGTCGCGCGGTAGAAGGCGGCGGCGGCCGGGGCGCGCCAGTCCACCAGCGGCTGTTCGCGCTCGGGGGTGAACAGGCCGATCCGGCCTATGTAGTGGCGTGCGGCGTCGTCCATGTCCAGGCGTCCGAAGACGACGCCGCGGGACACGGAGCGCAAGAGGGCCAGGCGGTCCTCGTAGAGGGCCATGAAGGAGTCGCGCTCGGAGCGGTTCTGGTGGGTCGAAGCCTGCTGCGACCCCTGGATCCGGTCGAGGTTCCGCTCGACGTGGGTGATCAGCTCGTCGACCCGGGCGTAGAGGAGATCGGCGTACTCCTGCTCCCGTGCGATCTCCCGTGCGACCTGCTCCTCGGCCTCGCGGGCGATCTGCTCCTCGGTCCCGTCCACTGGTCTGCCCCCTCCGTTCGCTGCTCCACGTGTCGCGCCCTCCCGGGCGGACCCGGGGTCGGCGAGGCACGGTGGTCCATTATGGTGGACCCGCCTGGATGCGTGTGCCATCAGGTCACCGACATCTCCACGGCAGCGAGGGAGGAGAGCCCGATGCGCGATCCCCGAGATCTGTACCGCTTCGAGTCGACCGAGGTCCTCGAGGCGGTGCCCCGTTCCGGACTCACGCTCGTCCACGCCCTGCCCGGCATGGTCGACGCCGGCAACGCCTGCCGCATCGCCGCCGACTACCTCCGCGACGAGTCGCGCCACCTGCGCCTGGTCTCCTTCGAGACCGACGAGCCGCTGGACTACCGCGGCTCCCGCCCGCAGGCCACCTTCGACGGCACCTCCTTCTCCGAGGTGGCGATCCCGGAGATCACACTCTGGCTGATGTACGACGAGAGCGACCGCCCCTTCCTCTTCCTCGACGGTCCGGAGCCTGACCTGCAGTGGAAGCGGCTCGCCGAGGCGCTCATCGACCTCGTGGAGTACTTCGAGGTCGAGCGGGTGGTGGGCATGCAGGCCGTGCCGATGGCGGTCCCGCACACCCGGCCGATCGGTCTGTTCGCGCACGCCAACGACCCCTCGCTGCTGGGCCGGCCCGGCACGCGCCCCACGCCGGCGCCGGGCACCGATCCCTCCGCGGGGGAGGAGGGCGCCTCCGAGCTCGTGATCCCCGCCGCCTTCAGCTCGCTGCTCGAGAACCGGCTGGGGCGGGCCGGGCACCCGGCGATGGGCTACGCCGCCCAGATCCCGCACTACCTCACCCGCACCGACTTCCCCGCCGGCGCTCTCGCGCCGCTGCGTCGGGTGAGCGAGGCCGCCGAGCTCGATCTCCCGCTCGTTCACCTCGGCGACCTCACCGATGCCGCGACCGTCGCACTGCAGGGCACCCTCGCCCAGAACGGCGAGGTCCACCAGATCGTCAGCGCCCTCGAGGAGCAGTACGACGCGATGAGCGAGGGGGAGGACCGCTCTCCTCTGGCGACCACGCTGGACCTGCCCACGGCCGAGGAGATCGGGGAGCACTTCGAGCGCTTCCTCGCGGACCACGAGGACGACCCGGGCGACGGGACGCGGGAGGGCTGAGCCTCGCGGGCCTTCGCGAGGGAGCCGTCGATCACAGTTCGTTATGTCTTCGTGACCAGGTGTTCGCCTTCGGCGTGTGAAGCGGGCCACGGTCGTGTCAGAATGGGCGCGTTGCGGTGATGCAGTTCCAGCAGGACAGTCCGTCGACGGTGCCTCCGGCACAGCAGTACGGCACGCACCATTGCGCCACCCGCTCCGGCGGGGGACGGCTTCACGCGGCACCGCGATCGCGTCGTGCGATCGATGATGGACGACACAGAAGGTGACAGGTATGGCACAGGGCTCGGTCAAGTGGTTCAACGCCGAAAAGGGCTACGGATTCATCGAGATCGACGGAGGCGGCGCAGACGTCTTCGTGCATCACAGCAAGATCGACATGGACGGCTACCGCGCCCTCGACGAGGGTCAGCGTGTGGAGTTCGAGGTCAGCCAGGGGGACAAGGGCCCGCAGGCCGAGCAGGTCCGCCCGCTCTGACCACGGAACTCCCGTGAACCCACGGACCGGGCAGGAGCATCGCGCTCCTGCCCGGTTCGTCGTCGTCGGGGGATGATCCGCTCGATCGACAGCACACCCGGCGGCGCAGCGACGGCGAGGCGCCCAGCAGGCGACACTCGTGGCGTGCGGCCCTCGTGGTGCGGCCCTCGCGCCGGGTCCGTGCCGGGACCCGCGCCGACGGGTCAGTCGCCGCCCAGCACCGTCCCGGCCCGGGCCAGGGCGAGCACCCGGTCCCGCCGGGCGAGCCGCACCGAGACCGCATCCGAGCGCAGGGCCCGGTCGATGCCGTCGGGCAGCGGTCGCTGCGAGGCCAGGAGCACGCAGTTCCCGCGGCGCTTGCCGGTCAGATGCGCCGGCTCGGCGATGACGCCGACGTGCGAGAAGACCCCCGAGAGCGTCGCGACCTCGTCGGCCAGCGCCGCGTCCCGGGCGGTGCGGCGCAGTTGGCGAGATAGAGGCCCCCGGGGCGAAGACCCGCGCCGCATCACGGACCGCCGCGAGCCCGGTCAGCTCGGGCGGGGTGACCGAGCCGGCGAAGACGTCCCTGACCAGCACGTCGAAGCGGTCCTCCCGCCAGTCCTCGAGGGCAGTGCGCGCATCGTCGACCCGCGGCCCGCGGCCGGGGCGAGCGCGGCAGGTCGAACCACTCCCGCACCCGCTCGGCCAGCAGAGCGTCGAGCTCCACCACGATCTGCCGTGCACGGGGGTGGCGGGACGCGACGGCACGGGGGAGGGAGCATCCGCCGCCTCCGAGATGGGCGAGCTGGGCGGCGCGCTCCTCGTCGGACTCCTCGAGATGGAGGTCGATCACCTGCAGCATCCAGCGCATGTACTCGAACACCAGGTGCTCCGGATCGGGATGCAGATGCGAGGAGGGGACGCCGTTGACGTCCAGCAGGACCGAGCCGTCGGTCTCGACCGTGAGCCGCGCGGTGCCGGTGGAGATGGGGATCGCCGTGTCCAGCGGGCCGAGGCTGTCGAAGGGGGCGCGCGGGGCGCGATCACGGCGGGGCATCGCACCACTCTAGGAGACGCCGCCGCGGAGGTCCGTGCGGCCCACCTCTCCTCCCCAGCCCCCGCTCGTCCCCAGCGAGGCCGCCGCGGGCGTCGTCCGTCACACCCTCCGCCTAGCGTTCAGGGCACGAGGTCGGGACGAGACCAGCGAGCGCCGGACAGCTCGCGCGACGGGCGGCACCGACGACAGCACCGAGCAGGAGGAGGAGCGCGATGGGCACCACCACGGCACGCAGCGGAGGGCGGCACCCCGAGACGGTCCTGCGTTCGGACGCCCGCTCCCTGAGGTCGCTCCTCGCCCGGCTCGACCAGGACCAGGCCGACCTCGAGCGGGCGCGGCGGCTGCTCCAGCAGGGACGGGAGCTCGCCCTCGTCGCCCCTCGTGAAGCCTTCGAGCTCGTGCACCGCGCCGCGCTCCGCGGCGCCGGGGTGCTCGTCGCCCGCGCGAACCGCGAGCGCCGACGGGCGCGCCGCTGAACGTGTGGACCGCGCTGGAGCGGCTGGGAGGGAGGAGGCTCGGCGCGCGGAGACGATCGGCCCCCTGGTCGCCGAGCGCACCCGGCTGGACCGGGACGCCTCGGCGCCGCCGGACCCCGAGCCGCTCGCCCAGCACCTGGAGGGGACCGCGACCCATCTCGACCGCGTCGCCGAGAAGCTCCTCGAGGGCCTGCCCGTCCCGCTCGCGGAGCTGTCCGAGGGCTGAGCGTCCCCGCGCCCGCCCCGGTACAGTCCTCGGCGAAGGAGGTGGCGATGGGAACGGGTGCGCGCACAGTCCGCACGGCGGACGGACCGGAGGAGACCCCCGGGATCCTCCACCTGGACATGGACGCCTTCTTCGCCTCCATCGAGGTGCGCGACGATCCGTCGCTGCGCGGCCTGCCCGTCGTGGTCGGAGGCGCCGGCGCCCGGGGAGTCGTCGCCGCGGCGAGCTATCCCGCCCGCGCCCGCGGCATCCGCTCGGCGATGCCCATGGCGAGCGCCCGCCGCCTCGCCCCCGATCTCGTGATCATCCCGCCCCGGATCGCGCACTACCGCGAGGTCTCCTCCCAGGTCATGGAGATCCTCGGGGATGTCGTGGCGGACATCGAGCAGATCAGCGTCGACGAGGCCTTCCTCGACGTGCGCGGTGCGCGCCGGCTCTTCGGCGAGCCCGTCGAGATCGCCGAGCCGCTGCGGCGACGCATCCGCGAGGAGCTCGCGCCGCCCAGCTCGGTGGGCGGCTCGGTCTCCCGGGCCGTCGCGAAGATCGCCTCCGCCCGGGCGAAACCCGACGGGATGCTGATCGTTCCCGCCGACCGGACGGCCGAGTTCCTCGCCCCCCTGCCCGTCGGCGCGATCTCCGGCGTCGGCCCCAAGGCCCAGGCGGCCCTCGAACGGCTCGGCGTGCGCACCATCGGACAGCCGCGGGAGGTCCCCACCAGCACCCTCGCCCGTGCGCTCGGCCCGCGCACCCCCGAGATCCTCGCGCTCGCCGACGGCAGCGACCGCACCGGGCTCGGCCACCGCACGAAGGACCGGTCGCTCGGCACGGAGCGGACCTGGGACGAGGACCTCACCGACCCCGCTGAGGTGAGGCGGCGCATCACGATGATGGCCGACGAGGTCTCCCGGCGGCTGCGCCGCTCGGGCTTCGTCTCCCGCACCGTCGTGCTCAAGCTCCGCGCCCCCGACGGCACGACGCTCTCCCGCTCCTCCACCTTCGACCAGCCCACCGCCAGCGGCGAACGACTGAGGGAGCACGTGGTCGCGCTCTGGGAGAGGGAGCGCCCGACGATGCGCAGGGTGCGGCTCGCCGGGGTCCGCGCGACCCAGCTCGAGCCCGCCGCCGGAGTGTCCCTGCAGTCGGAGCTCAGCGCGAGGCCGGCGGGCTGGACCGATCTGGAGGCCGCGATGGACCGTGCCCGCGACCGCTTCGGCGGCGCGAGCCTGAGCAGGGGGTCCACCCTCGAGCCGGGGCGTGCCGAGGCGCCGCCGACGGAGTCGCCCGCGCCGGGGGGTCGTCACCGGGACGGTGAGCGGAGGCGCCTCGCACAGATGGTTCCCATAACTCAGGAAGACGCTCTAAACTGGATGAACCGCCGACGGGGCTGTTGGCCTCCGGCGGGTGCACCGGGCGCCGCAGGGCGCGAGAGGACGGGGACAAGGAGCGGGACCATGCCGCTGTCTGAACACGAGCAGAAGATGCTCGACGAGATGGAGCGTCAGCTCTTCGCCGACGATCCGCGCCTCGCACGTGCCTTCGCGCCCAAGGCGCCGCCGCGACGCAACGGTCGCCGCATCCTGATCGGCCTCGGAGCCGTCGTGCTGGGCCTCGCCCTGCTCGTCCTGGCCGTGGCCCTTCCAGCGATCTGGCTCGGCGTGATCGCCTTCATCGGCATGGTGGCCGGTGCGGTCTACGCCATCACCGGCCCCAGCGGCACCTCCTCCGGCACCGGCGGCTCGGGAGGCGGTCCCGGCGGCGGTCGGGGGCCGACGGCCCCCGGCACCGGCGACGGCGGCGCTTCATGCGCAAGATGGAGGAGCGCTGGGAGAAGCGCGCGGGGGACGACCCGCGCCTCTGACCGTTCGGCTCCCGGCCGCGGTCGCCCCGCCGCTCCGCACCGTTCTGCGGCGCCCCACGGCCCGCCCCTGATTCCCCGAAGCCCCGGCTCCTCGAGCCGGGGCTTCGTCGTTCCCGGGAACGGCGCCTCTGCCGCCGCCGCTCCGTCGACCGCGCGGACGGTCCCCACCACGCTCCACCGCGCTGTCGCGGGGCGGCCCGGCCCGGCCGCTCGGAAAGCCTCCACCCTGTTCGCCGGCGCTCCTGCGGCCCCGTCCCCGCCCCGCTCCCGGCGACTCCCCACATCGCTCCACCGGTGTCCTCCACCTCCCTCCACCCCGGGTCCCGGGCCGCCCGTCCCGAAGGCTCCGATCCGCTGACCTGGGCATATGCCGTGGAGCGATGGGGGAGGGGTGCGCTGTCGGCCGGGATCCTGCACCCCGCGGCGCCCTCGCACCACGCCCGGACGCGAGATTCCCCCCACCTCGCTCCACCCTCCTGACCTGCAGTGACCCAACACTCGTGCCCCGGTTTCCCCGTTCCTGTGGCCATGGGTGGGGAGTAGTGGGGTAAAGTGGAGCGTGTTGGGAGGAGATGGAGATCTGATCGCGAGTCACGGCGACTGAAGGAGGTCGCGGATGTTCCTCGGCACCTTCACGCCCAAGCTCGACGAGAAGAGCCGACTGATCTTCCCGGCCAAGTTCCGCGACGAGCTCGCCTCGGGACTGGTCATGACTCGTGGACAGGAGCACTGCATCGCCGTGTACCCGCTCATGGAGTTCCGCCAGAAGCTCGAGGAGGCCCGTCGGGCGCCCACGACCGACCGACGCACCCGCGACTACCTGCGAGTGCTGATGTCCGGTGCGGAGGACGTCATCCCGGACAAGCAGGGCCGCATCACCATCCCGAGCCATCTGCGCACCTACGCGGGGCTGGATCGGGAGTGCGCCGTCATCGGCGCGCTCGACCGGCTCGAGATCTGGTCGCTCCCGGCCTGGGAGACCTACCTCGAGCAGAAGGAGGAGGGCTTCGCCGAGACCTCCGAGGAGGTGATCCCCGGCCTGTTCTGAGCCCGGCCACGAGGACATCCGTCCTGTGAGACCTCTCGTCGTTCCCGCCCCGACGCAACTTCCCCGGTGGCGGGTCGGGAACGACGGGGAATCTGACAGGACGGCGGCGCCCAGGGGGCGCCGGCCGGCATCCGGACCGAGAACGCAAGACATCGCACGAGAGCACGACCCGAGGGGAGGGGCGAGATGGACGACACCACGCACGGCGACCTGCCGGCCGAGCAGAGGCACCTCCCGGTCCTGCTCGAGACCTCGGTCCAGCCGCTCGCCCCGGCGTCGCAGGAGCCCGGGTCGGTCCACATCGACGCGACCCTCGGCATGGGCGGCCATGCCGCCGCCGTGCCGCACGCCGCACCGAAGGCCCGGCTGGTCGGCATCGACCGCGACCCGCAGGCGCTCGCGCTGGCCCGGGAGCGTCTGGACCGCGAAGGCGTCGGCGACCGCGCCACCCTCGTCCACGCCACCTACGACGAGATCCCCGAGGTGCTCGCCGAGCTCGACCTGCCCGGTGCCCACGGCGTGATGATGGACCTGGGGCTCTCCAGCTTCCAGATCGACACCGCGGAGCGAGGCTTCTCCTACTCCGTCGACGCGCCGCTGGACATGCGCATGGACGCCACCTCCGACGGCCCCACCGCCGCGGACCTGCTGCGCGAGTCGCCCGAGGCCGAGATCGCCCGCATCCTCCACGACCTCGGCGACGAGCGCTTCGCCCGCCGGATCGCCCGCCGCATCGTCGAGCGGCCGCGAGACCGCGCCGCTGGCCCGCTCCGGCGAGCTCGTCGAGTCGCTGGAGAAGGCGATCCCCGCGCCTCGAAGGCCAGCGGAGGCCACCCCGCCAAGCGCACCTTCCAGGCCCTGCGCATCGCCGTCAACGAGGAGCTCGAGATCCTCGCCTCCGCGATCGAGGCGGCGCTGGACTGCCTCCACGTCGGCGGCCGCATCGTCGTGGAGTCCTACCACTCCGGCGAGGACCGTCTCGTCAAGACGGCCTTCGCCCGCCGCACCCGTTCCTCGGCCCCGCCCGGACTCCCGGTCGAGCTCGAGGAGCACAAGCCCACCTTCACCCCGCTCGTCCGCGGCGCGCTCCAGGCCGACGAGGACGAACGGAGTGGCAATACCCGTGCCGCGTCCGTCCGACTGCGAGCATTGACCCGTACCCGTTCCGCCGAGAGAGCACACTGAGATGGCCAGCACGTCCGCCGTTCATGCGCCCGCGATCCGCCCTGCTCGCGGAGCGCGCACCGCCCAGACCGCCCGGCCCCGCCTCACCGTCGTCTCCACGCCGAAGACGGGCGGCGCTCGATGCCGTTCGCGCCGCTGTGCACGCTCATCGTCACCGCGACCCTCGCCGCGCCGCTGTTCATGAACATCCAGATGTCCGACGCGAGCTACGAGATCACCCGGCTCCAGGGCCAGTCGCAGCGGCTGACCGAGGAGAGCCAGGGCCTCCAGGAGACCAACGAGCGCCTCGGCACCCCGCAGGAGCTCGAGCGCCAGGCGCGCGAGATCGGGATGGTCCCGGTGTCGGATCCGGCATATATCGACCTCGACACGGGCCAGATCATCGGCGAGACGGCCCCGGCGGAGCAGACTGAGGGGACGCCGGAGCTGGCGGACGTGCCCGCCGAGGTGGCGGTCCCGCCGGCGCAGATCTACGACGAGCCCACCGGGTACCACGGCATGGGCAACGAAGGGGCCTGACACATGTCGCCATCGCGCAGGAACGGCCGGTCCAGCACCTCCCGCTCCGCGGGAGGTGCTGGTCGTCCACGCCCCGCAGGCGGCGCGATCCGGCTCCCGCGGGCGCGCGTGGGTGACCCCTCCACCCGCCACCGCCTCCTGATAAGCCTGGTCCTGGTCGCCGTGCTCGCCCTCTCCGGCCGCCTGGTCTGGGTGCAGGGACTGGACGCGAGCGCCCGGGCCGAGGAGGCGATCGCCCAGCGCACCGTCACCCGGTCGATCCCCGCGCGCGCGGCGACATCACCGACCGCGACGGCACAGTGCTGGCCAGCTCCGTGCGGCGCTACGACCTCTGGGTCAACCAGACCCAGGTCGACGACTACCTCGCGAACTCGAAGACCGCCGAGGTCACCGGCGTGGAGGCCGCGGCGCGGGAGCTCGCGCCGGTGCTCGGCTGGAGCGTGAGCGAGACCGAGGAGGCGCTGACCGGCGAGGCCGGCTTCGCGTACCTCCGCAAGAACGTGGAGCCCGCCGTGCGGGACGCCGCGATCGCCCTGGGCATCCCCGGCATCGGCGCGGACCCGGTCGCCGATCGGATCTACCCCGCCGGCTCCGTGGCGGGCAACGTGCTCGGCTTCGTCGGCGCCGACGGCACGGCCCTGGCCGGCACCGAGCTCTCCTTCGACGACGAGCTCGCCGGCACCGACGGCGAGACCACCTACGAGCGCGGCGCCCAGGGGCAGATCATCCCCACCGGCAAGCAGGAGACGACCCCCGCCGTCGACGGCAGCGACGTGGTGCTCACCATCGATCGCGACCTGCAGTGGAAGGCGCGACAGGTCATCGCCAGCTCCGTCGAGCAGTGGGGCGCCACCGGCGGCGCGCCGTGGCCTACAACCCCCGCACCGGCGAGGTGCTGGCCCTGGCGGAGTCCCCGACCTACGACCCGAACTCGCCGGGCGACGCCGATGCTGAGGACCTCGGCAACCGCGCGATCTCGAGCGTCTTCGAACCGGGCTCCACCGGCAAGCTCTTCACCATCGCCGCCGCGATCGAGGAGGGCACCGTCACGCCCGAGTCCCAGTACGACGTCCCCTACGAGAAGTACTTCGAGGGTGAGCGCATCAAGGACTCCCACAGCCATCCCGACCAGCGCCTCACCCTCGCCGGTGTGCTGAAGAACAGCTCCAACGTCGGCACCGTGCAGATCTCGGAGACGCTCACCCCCGAGGTGCGCCACGACTACCTCCTCGCCTTCGGGCTGGGGGAGAAGACCGGCGTGGAGGCGCCCGGCGAGTCCGCCGGCATCGTCCACCCCGCCTCGGACTGGACCGGCCGCACCCGCTACACCACCTCCTTCGGCCAGGGTTACAGCGTCAACGCCCTGCAGATGGTCTCCGCCGTCGGCACCTTCGCGAACGACGGCGTGCGCGTCCAGCCCTCGCTGATCTCCGGTGTCAAGGAGGCCGACGGCTCGGTGCGCCCCCTCGGCGAGCCCGAGAGCACCCGTGTCGTCTCGAGCGAGACCGCGGCCACGATGCAGGCGCTGATGGACAACGCCGTGGACGACGAGACCTCGAGCGCCGCGGTGAGCGGCTACGCGGTCGGCGGCAAGACCGGCACCGCCCAGGTCCCCGACGGCACCTACACCGCCTCGTTCATCGGCTTCGCCCCGGCGGACGACCCCGAGATCGTCATCGGCGTGTTCCTCTTCGGACTGAACACGTTCATCTCCGGCTCGACGGCGGCCGCGCCGGCGTTCTCCGAGCTGACCACCTTCGCCCTCCAGAACCAGGGCATCGCCCCGACGGGCGTGCCCGCCCGTCAGCTCGAGAACGAGTGGTGAGGACACCGATGAGCGAGACCCCTGTGCCCCAGCACGAGCCAGCCCGCCCGCGCCGCCCCCGCGGCGCGAGCGTCGCCGAGCTCGCCTCCGCCCTGGGCGCCGCGCCGCACGACCACGGTGACGACGCCCTGCGCCTGACCGGCGTCACCCTCGACTCCCGCTCCGTGGAGCCCGGCGACCTGTGGAGCGCACTGCCCGGCCAGGTCACCCACGGCGCCCGGTTCGCCGCCCAGGCCGTCGAGCGGGGCGCCGCCCTCGCCCTGACCGACGAGGACGGCGGCGCGCTCTGCGCCGAGGCGGGCCTGCCCGCCCTCGTCGTCCCCGACCCCCGTGCCGCCACCGCGACCGCCGCCGCCCTGGTCCAGGGCCGGCCCGCGGAGCGCCTCGCGACCGTCGGCGTGACCGGCACCAAC
Organism: Brachybacterium sp. GPGPB12; assembly: GCF_038396325.1. Lineage (NCBI taxonomy): Bacteria > Bacillati > Actinomycetota > Actinomycetes > Micrococcales > Dermabacteraceae > Brachybacterium > Brachybacterium sp. GPGPB12. The sequence continues at coordinate 3,558,191 of NZ_CP149573.1, forward strand.
GGCAAGACCTCGATCACCACCGCGATCACGCGCACGTCGCTCGCCCTCGGCGTCCCCGCCGGGGTGATCGGCACCAGCGGCACCAGCTACCGCGACGCCCGCGGCGCGGACCACACGGTCGCGACCGTGCGCACCACCCCCGAGGCGCCAGAGCCGCACGGGATCCTCGCCCGCATGGCCGAGGACGAGGTCGCCGTCGCCTCGATGGAGGTCTCCAGCCACGCGCTCGTCCTCCACCGCGCCGACGAGGTGGTCTTCGACGTCGCGTGCTTCACCAACCTCACCCAGGACCACCTCGACTTCCACGGCACGATGGAGGAGTACTACAGGGCCAAGCGCCTGCTGTTCACCCCCGAGCACGCCCGGCGCGGGATCGTCTGCGTGGACGACGAGTGGGGCCGTCGCCTCGCCCGCGAGGCGACGATCCCCGTCACCACCTACGCGACCCTGCCCGGCGTCGAGGCGGACCATCGCGCCGTCGCCGCGCGCTCCGAGGGCTACGGCGGCACCGTCACTGTGCACGGCCCCGACGGGGAGCGCACCCTGCACGCCGCGCCGCCCGGCCGCCACTACGTCGCCAACACCCTCGCCGCGGAGCCGCTGCTCGCCGAGATCGGGCACTCCGGCCCGGAGGTCGTGGAGGCCCTCGCGACCGAGGGCATCGTCCCCGGCCGGATGGAGCTCGTCGCCGACGACGGGGTGCGCGGGATCGTGGACTACTCCCACACCGCCGACGCCCTCGAGCAGGCCCTGACCACCCTGCGCGCCGTGCCCGGCACGCGCCGCCTCGTGGTCGTCATGGGCGCGGGCGGTGACCGCGACCGCACCAAGCGGCCCCGGATGGGCGAGGTCGCCGCCCGCCTTGCCGACGTGGTCATCGTCACGGACGACAACCCCCGCACCGAGGACCCCGCGAGCATCCGCGCCGAGGTCCTCGCCGGCATTCCCGAGGACACGAACGCACAGGTGCACGAGGTGGACGGGCGCGGCGCCGCGATCGAGCTGGCCGCCTCCCTGGCCGACGTGTCCGACACCATCCTGGTGGCGGGCAAGGGAGCCGAGACGGGCCAGCAGATCGGGGGTATCGTCCATCCGTTCGACGACCGCCTCCGGTCGCGCGACGCGCCGCACACGGCACGGTCGACGCCCCGACGGGTCGATGCCGACGACATGGACGAAGGACGCTGAGCATGCTCCAGATCACGACACGGGAGATCGCCGAGATCACCGGCGGGTCCCTCGTGGGCGGCGCGACCGGTGACGAGACCGTCACCGGCACCGCACGCATCGACTCCCGCGAGGCGGCCCCCGGCGACCTGTTCGCCGCCTTCCCCGGCGAGCACGTCGACGGCCACGACTACCTCGAGGCCGCCCGCACCGCCGGCGCCGCCGCCGCGCTCGTCACCGAGGACCGCGGCGTGCCCGCCGTCCAGGTCGCCGACGTGCGCACCGCCCTGTCCGATCTCGCCCGCGCCCAGCTCGAGCGCGCCCGCACCGAGAACCCCGAGCTCGTCGTCCTCGCCGTCACCGGCGGCGCCGGCAAGACCGGCACCAAGGACCTGCTCGGCACGATCCTCACCCCCGCCGGGGAGACCATCGCCCCCGCCGGCACGTTCAACAACGAGCTCGGCCTGCCGCTGAACGTCGCGCGCCTGACCGCATCCACCCGCTTCCTCGTGCTGGAGATGGGGGCGCGCGGCATCGGCCACATCGCCCAGCTCACCGCCATCGCACGCCCCGACATCTCGCTCGTCCTGAACGTCGGCTCCGCGCATCTCGGCGAGTTCGGCGGCGTCGAGGCGATCGCGACGGCCAAGGGCGAACTGGTCGAGGCGCTCGCCCCCGGAGGCCGCGCGATCCTGAACGCCGAGGACCGGCTCGTCGCCGGGATGGCCGAGCGCTCCGCCGCCCCGGTCCTCACCTGGGGCTTCCACGAGGGGACGGTGCGCGGCACCGACCTCACCCTGGACGACCGTGCCCGCATCGGCTTCGACCTCGTCGTCCCCGACGGGCTGACCGCCCTCGACGGCACCCCGATCCCCTCCGGCACCTTCCCCGTCCGCCCCGACCTGCTCGGCGATCACCAGGCCGCGAACGTGCTGGCGGCCCTCGCCGGGGCGCTGGCCGCGGGCGTCGACCCCGCGGCGGCGGCCGCCTCGCTCGACGGGGCGACGCTCGCCTCCGGCCACCGCATGGAGGTCCTCGAGGCCGGCGGCGCGCTCGTCATCAACGACGCCTACAACGCCAACCCCGACTCGATGCGACACGCGCTGAAGACCCTCGCGCACCTCGGCCGCACCCGCCGCACCATCGCCGTGCTCGGCGAGATGCTCGAGCTCGGCCCGGACGCGGCGCGGCTCCACGACGAGATCGGCCGCCTCGCGGTGCGGCTGAACATCTCCCAGCTCTACGTCGTCGGCGACGGCGCGGCACCGATCCATCACGGGGCGAGCCTCGAGGGCGACTTCGGCGGGGAGTCCGAGTACGTCGACACCGTGGACGAGGCGCTCGCTGTGCTAGAACGGTCCGTGCGCCCCGGTGACGCGGTGTCGCTGAAGTCCTCCCGCGACGCGGGCCTGCGCTGGCTCGCCCAGCCGCTCGTGGAGGCGCTCGACCGGCACGCCGGGACCGACCAGACGGGAGACGATGCATGATCGCGATCATCATCGCGGGGGCGCTCGCCCTGGCCATGTCCATCTTCGGGACGCCGCTGTTCATCAAGGTGCTCGAGCGCCGCGGCTACGGACAGTTCGTCCGCGACGACGGCCCCACCTCCCACGCGACCAAGCGAGGCACGCCCACCATGGGCGGCGTCGCGATCATCCTCGCGGTGGTCCTGGCCTACTTCCTCACCCACCTCGTGCTGTGGACCTCGCCGAGCGTCTCCGTGGTGCTGGTGCTCTTCCTGATGGTGGGCCTCGGCGTCGTCGGCTTCCTCGACGACTACCTCAAGATCTCCCAGCAGGACTCCACGGGCCTGCGCCCCCGCTACAAGCTGGTGGGCCAGTTCCTGGTCGCGACCGGCTTCGCCGTGATGGCGCCGCTGTTCCCCGACGAGAACGGCAACGCTCCCGCCTCCACACACATCTCCTTCGTCCGCGACATCCCCTGGCTCGACCTCGCCTTCCTCGGCTCGGTCGTCGGCTTCCTGCTGTTCGCGATCTGGGCGAACTTCCTGGTCGCCGCCTGGTCCAACGGCGTGAACCTCACCGACGGGCTCGACGGCCTCGCCAGCGGCGCGACCATCCTGTTCACCGCCGCCTACCTGATCATCAGCTTCTGGCAGTGGCGGCAGGTGTGCGGCGTCGACCTCGACGCCGGGGGACTGGTGCACTGCTACGACACCCGCGACCCGCTGGACATCGCGGTGCTGTGCGCGGCGATCATCGGCGCCTGCGTCGGCTTCCTGTGGTGGAACACCTCGCCCGCGAAGATCTTCATGGGCGACACCGGCTCCCTCGCCCTCGGCGGCGCGATCGCCGGCCTGACCATCGTCACCCGCACCGAGATCCTCGGCGCGATCATCGGCGGCCTCTTCGTGGTCATCTCCCTGTCCGTGATCATCCAGGTGACGAGCTTCAAGCTGACCGGCAAGCGCGTGTTCAGGATGGCGCCCCTGCGAGACCACTTCGAGCTCAAGGGCTGGAACGAGGTCACCATCGTGGTCCGCTTCTGGATCGTCGCCGGGATCCTCGCCGGCGTGGGCCTGGGCCTGTTCTACCTCGACGCCCTGCCGAGGCTCGCCTCATGACCGCCCCGGCGGGCGGCGCCCCCTCCCTCCCCGCCGAGGAGCGTCCCTGGCCGGGGATGGACGTGGCCGGGCGCGGATCCTCGTCACCGGCTTCGGCGTCTCCGGCTACGCGATCGCCGACCAGACCATGCGGCGCGGCGCCCGCGTGCTCGTCGTCGACGGGGCGGACACCCCCGAGATCCGCGAGCGCGCCCAGATCCTCGAGGTGCTCGGGGTGGAGTTCCGCCTCGGCGCCGAGCACACCCGCGCCCTGCCCGAGGACCGCGAGATCGACCTCGTGGTCACCTCGCCCGGCTGGCGCCCCGACCAGCCCCTGCTCGCCGCCGCGGCCGCCCGCGGCATCCCCGTGTGGAGCGAGGTCGAGCTCGCCCGCCGCATGCGACCCGCCGACGGCCCCGCCTGGCTCGGCATCACCGGCACCAACGGCAAGACCACGACCGTCACCATGCTCGAGTCGATCCTGCGCGCCGCGGGCCTGCGCGCCGTCGCCTGCGGGAACGTGGGCCTGCCCGTGATCGAGGCGGCCCTGGACCCCGAGGGCTTCGACGTGCTCGCGCTGGAGCTGTCCAGCTTCCAGCCGCACTGGACCGAGCACCTGGACTGCGAGGCCGCGGTGGTGCTGAACGTGAGCGCCGACCACCTCGACTGGCACGGCGGCGCCGAGGAGTACGCCCGCGCCAAGGGACGCATCTTCGAGGGCGTCCGCACCGCCTGCGTCTTCAACACCGCCGATGAGACCACCCTGCACCTGGTCGAGGAGGCGGACGTCGTCGAGGGCGCCCGCGCCGTCGGCATCTCGCTGGGTGCCCCGGGACTGTCCGAGCTCGGGATCATCGACGGCATCCTCGTCGACCGCGCCTTCCACCCCGAGCGCCGCGGCTCCGCCGCCGAGCTCGCCACCCTCGCCGACCTCGCCCACCTGGGCCCCCAGGGCGCCGGCCCCCACGTGCTCCTGGACGCCCTCGCCGCGACCGCGCTCGCCCGCGCGCACGGCGTCCCGGCCCATGCCGTCCGCGACGGCCTGCGCGCCTACCGCATGGGCGCCCACCGCGCCCAGCACCTCGCCACCGTCGACGGCATCGGCTTCGTCGACGACACCAAGGCCACCAACCCCGCCGCCGCCGCGGCCTCCTCCAGGCGGCCGAGCGCGTGGTCTGGATCGCCGGCGGCGACGTCAAGGGCGCCGATCTCGGCCCGCTCGTCGCGACCGCCGCGGACCGCCTGGTCGGCGTCGTCTTCGCTGGGCCTGGACCCCGCGCCCTTCACCGAGGCGCTCAGCCGACACGCCCCCGAGGTCCCCGTCCGGCGCATCGATCCGGGCGAGACTGACGACGTCGCCGCGCGCACCCGGTTGATGGAGGACGCGGTGCATGCCGCCCGCTCCCTCGCCGCCGCAGGGGACGTGGTGCCGCTGGCCCCGGCCGCCGCCTCCATCGACCAGTTCCGTGACTACGCGGAACGGGGGATTTGTTCGCCGCGGCCGTGACCCGACTGCCAGGAGAGCACGCATGACGATGGAGGACACCCGGCGCGACGCACGTCGCAGCACCGACTCCCGCCCGTCCGCCTCCGGCACCCGGCCCGCGGACCGCTCCACCTCCGTCGTCCGGCCCGACGAGGACCAGCCCCTGGGGAACATCTCCGGCCGCGTCCGCGAGGGCGTCGGCGCTCGGCTGCGCTCCCCGGCGCTGGACTTCTACGGCCTGATCGTCGTCGGCGCGATGCTGGTCGGCATCGGCCTGGTGATGGTGCTGTCCTCCTCCGCGGTCCTGAACATCTCCCGCGGCAACTCCGGCTACGCCGGCCTGGTCCGCCAGGGGACCTTCGCCGGGATGGGGCTCGTCTTGCTGATCATCGCCGCGGTGTCGCCGCCTGGCTTCTACCGGCGCGCCGCCTGGCCGCTGCTGGGCCTCGGGCTCCTGCTGCAGTGCCTCGTCTTCGTCCCCGGCCTCGGCGTCGCGGTGGACGGCAACCAGAACTGGATCATGATCGGCGGTCAGACGCTGCAGCCCTCGGAGTTCCTCAAGCTCGCCCTCGCCGTGTGGCTCGGGGCGCCGCTGTCGGTCAAGCGGCCGTTGCTCCACCGCCCCGCGCATCTGCTGTTCCCGCTGGTTCCCGGCGCTCTCCTGGCACTCGGTCTCGTGATGCTCGGGCATGACCTCGGGACCATGATGATCATGGCCATGCTGGTCGCCGGAGCGATGTGGGTGGCCGGCATCCCGCGTCGGTGGTTCGCCCTCGCCGGCGCCGCAGGGGTCATCGGGATCATCTTCCTCACCGTCACCAGCGCCAACCGCATGGCTCGCATCACGAACTGGATCCACGGGATCTGCGAGGGCGACTCCTGCTACCAGTCGGACCAGGGCCTGATGGGCCTGGCCGAGGGCGGCTGGTGGGGCGTCGGTCTCGGGGAGTCGCGGCAGAAGTGGGGACGACTGCCCGCCGCCCAGGACGACTACATCTTCGCGATCATCGGCGAGGAGCTCGGCCTGATCGGCACCCTCGGCGTGCTCGCGCTGTTCACCGCGCTCGCCCTGATCATGTTCCGCATGATCACCCGGCTCGAGGATCACTTCATGCAGATCACCGTCGCGGGCATCAGCGCCTGGCCGCTCGGCCAGGCCGTCGTGAACATGATGGTGGTCACCGGGCGCTGCCCGTGATCGGCGTGCCCCTGCCGTTCATCTCCTCGGGCGGCTCGGCCCTGCTCGCCTCGATGACCGCGCTCGGACTGCTGCTCTCCTTCGCCCGCCGCGAGCCCGGTGCGCAGGAGGCGATCAGCGCCCGCTTCGGGGCGGTGCGCCGCTCCGTCAGCGTCCAGCCCGCCCCGCGCGACAACGCCCCTGCCGCCCGTCCCGCGAAGGCCGGACGCCGCGGGAAGGCCGGTCGCGCCGCGAAGGCCGGGCGCTCCTCGCGCTCGGGACGCTCCGCCTCGCGCCGCCGCCGCGGCGCCTCCAGTCCCTCCCGGAGGACCCGATGACCCCCACCCCGGCCCGCATCCTCCTGGCCGGCGGCGGCGACGCCGGACACGTCTCGCCGCCGCTGGCCACTGCCGCGCAGATCCGCCGCCGCGACCCCGAGTCCGAGATCATCGTGCTCGGCACCGCCCAGGGGCTCGAGACGGACCTCGTCCCCGCCGCCGGGCTCGAGCTCGTCACCATCGAGAAGGTCCCCTTCCCGCGCCGCCCGAACGGGGCCGCGGCGCGCTTCCCCGGTCGCTTCGCCGGCACGCTGAAGGCCGTGCGCACCCTCCTGCGCGAGCGACGTATCGACGTGGTCGCCGGCTACGGCGGCTACGTCTGCCCGCCCGCCTATCTCGCCGCGGCCGCCCAGCGCCTGCCCGTCGTGATCCACGAGGCGAACCGTCGCCCGGGGCTCGCCAACCGCCTCGGCGCCCGCCGCGCCGCCGCCGTGCTCACCGCCTTCGAGGGCTCCACCCTCCCGGGAGCCCGCCGCATCGGCATGCCCATGCGCGAGGAGATCGCCCACCTCGACCGCACCGCCCGCCGCGCGGAGGCCGTCGCCGGCTACGGGCTGGACCCGTCCCGTCCCGTCTCGCTGGCCACCGGCGGCTCCCTCGGCGCCCAGCGTCTGAACGCCGCCGTCGGCGAGGCCGCCGAGGCCTTCACCGCCGCCGGCGCGCAGATCCTCCACGTCACCGGCCGCGGCAAGGCCGACGGGCTCGCCGAGAGGGACGGCTACCGGGTGCTGGAGTACGTCTCCGCCATGGAGGACGCCTATGCGGCCTCCGATCTCGCCCTCACCCGCTCGGGCGCCGGCACCGTCAGCGAGCTGACGGCGGTCGGGCGCCCGCCGTGCTGGTCCCGCTCCCGATCGGCAACGGCGAGCAGGCGCTGAACGGGGAGGAGGTCGTCGCCGCCGGAGGCGCGCTGATGGTCCCCGACGCCGAGCTCGACGCGCGGCACCTGCGCAGCGAGGTGTCGCCTCTCCTGCTGGACGACCAGCGACGCGGCGAGATGGCCGAGGCCGCCCGCGCCTTCGGCATCACGGACGCGGCCGAGGTGATGGCCGACGTCGTGATCGGCGTCGCACGCCGAGCCTGACCCGGCGGCGCCGAGCGCACGGATACCGTGACCCCATGACTCCCGCCTCCCCGCACGGCCCCGCACCCCGCACGATCCTGCGCCCCGGCGACGTGATCACCCGGCCGGACTGGCCGGCGGGGAGAGCATCCGCTCGGTGCACGTGGTGCGGATCGGCGGCGCCGGCATGAGCGCCGTGGCGCGGCTCGCCCTCGAGGCCGGGCTCGCCGTGAGCGGGTCGGACTCCCAGGACGGCCAGTTCATCGCCCCGCTGCGCGAGGCCGGCGCCCGGATCGGGATCGGCTTCGATGCCGCGGCGCTCGCCGAGGACTGCGACCTCGTCATAGTCTCGACCGCCGTGCGCGCCGACAACCCCGAGGTCGCCGCGCCCACGAGCGCGGCATCCCGGTGATCCACCGCGCCGCGGCGCTGGCGGGCCTGCTCGGGGAGCGGGACCTGATCGCCGTCGCCGGCACCCACGGCAAGACCACCACCACCGGCATGGCCGTCGCCGCGCGCGCGGCGCCGGGCAGGACCCGGCCTGGGCGCTCGGCGCGGCCGTACCCGATCTGGGCCGCAACGCCGGCTTCGGGGAGCGACCCGGCGGCGGCGGCCCGGACAGCCCCGCCGTCGTGGAGGCCGACGAGTCCGACGGCTCCTTCCTCGCCTTCGCCCCGCTCTCGATCGTCGTCACCAACCTCGAGCCCGACCACCTCGACTTCCACGGCGACGCCGAGACCCTGACCGCCGCCTTCGACGCGCTCGTGGACCGGGCGCGACCGGGCGGCACCCTCGTCGTCTGCGAGGACGACCCCGGCGCCGCCGCCCTCGGCGAGAGGGCCCGGGGCCGGGGCGTCGCCGTCCAGGGCTACGGCACCGCCGAGGGCACCGCGTGGACGCGCGCGCCGAGCGCAGCGGGCCCGCGGCGCCGAGGTCGAGATCGAGGGCCCCGCCGGCCCGCTCACCCTCTCCCTCGCCGTCACCGGCCACCACAACATCCTCAACGCCGTCGGCGCCCTCGCCGCGACCGCCGCCGCGGACCCGTCCCTGGACCCCGCCCGCCTCGCCGCGGGCCTGGGCACCTTCACCGGCGCCTCCCGCCGCTTCGACGTGGCGGGCGCCGCCGGGGAGTGACCGTCGTGGACGACTACGCCCACCACCCCCGCGAGGTCGCCGCGACCCTGGACGCCGCCCGCGGGATCGTCGAGGCGCAGGAGGCGCCGGGCCGCGTCCTCGCCGTCTTCCAGCCCCACCTCTTCTCCCGCACCCGCGACTTCGCCGCGGACTTCGCCGCCGCGCTCGAGGCCGCGGACCTCGCCTGGGTGATGCCCGTCTACGCCGCCCGCGAGGACCCCGACCCCGCCACCACCGCCCGGACGATCACCGGCCACGCGGGCGAGGCCGTGGTCGCCCTCGACGCCGACGCGCAGGTCCTCGACCTGGTCCCGGCCGCGGCCCGCCCCGGCGACCTGCGCTGATGCTGGGCGCCGGAGACATCGTCGAGACGACCCCGGCGTCGCTCGCCGCGCTCGAGGCGGACCCCGGGGACCGCGCCTGATGGCACGCCGCCCCACCACGCCCCGACCGCGTCCCGGCACGGTCCGCCCGACGCCGCCCGCGGAGCGCCCCGAGCAGTCCGCCGAACGGCGCTCCGCCCGCGAGGCCCGTCCCCGCCCCGCGGAAGGGACCGGCTCCGCCGGGGGTCCGTCGCGGACCGCACGGTCGGGCCGCCCCCGCAGTCCGGTCGCACCCCGCGACCGGGCCGCGCAGTGCGACCGGGCCGCGCCGCGCCGACCGGCCGGAGCGCCGCTCCGGCGCCGTCGGCCCGCGCCGCACGCTCGGCCCCCTCGGCTCACTCGGCAACCTCGCCGTCCCCGGCGCCGCGCGCGTCTCGGGGTCGCGGCCTCGGACGGCCAGCCGTCGAGCCCGAGGCTCCGCTCGCCCCGCCCCGCACGCAGGAGGAGGAGCCGGGCGGCGGCCGCATCGTCCAGGCCGCGGACCGCTTCCGCGAGCTCGTCGCGGGACGCCCGTGGCGCCGGCGTCGGCGCGCGATCATCGCCGGCACCCTCGTGACGGCGCTCGTGCTCGTCGCCGCCCTCGCCACCGCCGTGATGCTCCCGACCCTGCAGGTCCGCGACATCACCGTCGAGGGAACCGGGTACGTCGCCGAGGAGGACGTGCGCGAGGCCGTCGCCTCCCACAGCGGCGACAGCGTGTCGCTCTCGCCCACCCGCGACATCGCCGACCGAGCCGCCGAGGTGCCGGGCGTCGCCACCGCCGAGGTCGACCGGGTCTGGCCGGACGGCATGACCGTCACCGTCACCGAGGCGGCCCCGGTCGCGCGACTCACCCGCGCCGACGGCGGCACCGCCGTGGTCGACGCCGCGGGGGAGGAGCTCCCGGCCGCGGCCGGCGAGGGCGCGACCCTGGTGCCGATGACCGTCCAGGGCGGCGCCGCCGACCCCGAGGGCGCGGCCGCGACCATGAGCGAGGTGCTCGCCTCCCTGCCCGATCCGCGCGCGGCGCGGTCCGGGAGGTCTCCGCCTCCAGCACCAGCGACGTCACCCTCGTCCTCACCCTCGAGGACGGCGGCACCAAGACGGTCGTCTGGGGCGACGCGCACGATGCAGAGCTCAAGGCCGAGGTGGTGCAGGCGCCGCTGGGCCGACCCGGCACGACCATCGACGTCTCCTCCCCGGTCGCACCCGTCACCCGCTGATCTCCTCCGCTGCGACGCCGGCCTCCGTGCGCCGGGAGCGGGACGGGGACGGGCGGGCGGACACCCCGCAGACCGACGGATCGGGCGGACCGGACGGTGACATTGGCCCGGCTCGCGCCCGACACGCGCCCTCGGTGTTTGCGTGCGCGTGCACTCCTCCTTAGCGTCGAGGGAAGGGAGAGGCGCCCCGAAGTCCGAACCTCAAGTAGAGGTCCAGGGTTGAGGAGCGGTCGCGACCAGGCGCGATCCAGGCCCTTCTCCAGGAAGACCTACAAGAGCCAAGAGCAAGGACCAAACGTGGCCGGAACCCAGATCTCCCTCGCAGTCATCAAGGTCGTCGGCGTCGGCGGCGGAGGTGTCAACGCCGTCAACCGCATGATCGAGTCCGGGCTCAAGGGCGTCGAGTTCATCGCGATCAACACCGACGCCCAGGCACTCCTCATGTCCGACGCCGACGTCAAGCTCGACGTCGGCAAGGAGATCACCCGTGGTCTCGGCGCCGGCGCCGACCCCGAGGTGGGCAAGAAGGCCGCCGAGGACCACGCCGAGGAGATCGAGGAGGTCCTGCGCGGGGCCGACATGGTCTTCGTGACCGCCGGTGAGGGCGGCGGCACCGGCACGGGCGGCGCGCCCGTCGTCGCGAAGATCGCCCGCGACCTCGGCGCCCTGACCATCGGCGTGGTCACCCGCCCCTTCACCTTCGAGGGCCGCCGCCGCTCGACCCAGGCCGAGTCCGGCATCGCCGCGCTCCAGGCCGAGGTCGACACCCTCATCGTGATCCCCAACGACCGCCTGCTCTCCATCGCGGACAAGCAGGTCTCGATGCTCGACGCCTTCAAGAGCGCGGACCAGGTCCTGCTCTCCGGCGTCCAGGGCATCACGGACCTGATCACCACCCCGGGCCTGATCAACCTCGACTTCGCGGACGTGAAGTCCGTGATGCAGGGGGCGGGCGGCGCCCTGATGGGCATCGGCTCGGCCCGCGGCGACGACCGCGCGCCGCAGGCCGCGGAGCTCGCGGTCTCCAGCCCGCTGCTCGAGGCCTCGATCGACGGGGCCTACGGCGTGTCGCTCTCCATCCAGGGCGGCAGCGACCTCGGCCTGTACGAGGTCTCCGAGGCCGCGCGCCTCGTCCAGGAGGCCGCGCACCCGGATGCGAACATCATCTTCGGCTCCGTCATCGACGACGCCCTCGGCGACGAGGTGCGCGTGACCGTGATCGCCGCGGGCTTCGAGGGCGGCGGTCCCCAGCCGCGCCAGGACCTCACCCCGCAGCGAGCGCCCCGCCGCCCGCACCGAGCGACCCGCCCAGCGCCCCGCGGTGCAGCGGCGTCCCGCCGTGCAGCGGCGTCCCGCCTCCTCCGAGCGGCGCCCCGGCCAGGGCGCCGGCGCGACCGCCGCCTCCCCGGGCGCCTGGGGCCTGCCGCAGCAGGCCTTCTCCCCGTCGCGGCCCAGCGCCCCCGAGCCCGAGACCGAGGCGCTGGACGCCGCGGACGTCGAGGACGCGGGCCAGGCGCAGAACGTCGCCCCGCGCCCGGCGCCCCGGGCCCCCGAGCCCACCCGCCCGCCGCACATCGAGGAGCCCCCGGCGGACGACGACGACCTCGACCTGCCGTCCTTCCTGAAGTGACGAGCCCCCTCAGCGCACGGGCCCCGCGGATCCGCGGGGCCCGTGCCCTGTTCACGGGCCGTGCCGGAGGAGTCAGCACGGGCGAGCACGCCGGCCTCAACCTCGCCCGCCACGTCGGCGACGACGCACGGGCCGTCGAGGAGAATCGGGCGCGGGTGGCCGCGGAGATCGGTGCGCCGCTGGTCTTCGTCGAGCAGGTCCACTCCGCCGATGTGCACGTGCCGCCCGCACAGGACGCCGAGCCCGGGCGGGGCACGGGGCCCGCGGGGGAGCCGGGGCCCGTCGTGCGCGCCGACGCGATCGTCACCGATCGCACCGACGTGGCGCTCGCGATCATGGTCGCCGACTGCCTGCCCGTCTTCGCTCTCCGACCCGGTCGCCGGGGTCGTCGCCGTCGCCCACGCCGGGCGCCGCGGCCTGCTGGACGGCGTGCTCGAGGCGACCCTCTCGGAGATGGCCGCCCTCGGCGCCCGCCCCGCGGACGTGACCGCGAGCATCGGCCCGTCGATCTGCGGTGCCTGCTACGAGGTGCCGGAGCAGATGCGCGGGGACGCCGCGGCCCTCCTGCCCGCGACCGCCTCGAAGACGCGCTGGGGGACCCCGGCGCTGGATCTGCGGGCGGGGGCGGTCTGCGTCGCCGCAGGACGCCGGCGTCCCTGCCGAGGCGATCGACGCCGAGCATCCCTGCACCCTCGAGGACGAGCGCTTCTTCTCCTACCGCCGCGGCGCCGTCACGGGTCGCTTCGCCGGGGGTGCGCGCAGGGGCTGAGCCGGGCCCGGGCGATCACGGTCGGGCTCCGCCGCCCCGCCCGGGACCTGGGCGGCCCGCACGTCACGACGTGCACGTCACGCCGCGACACGCGCACGACACGCCGACGACGTCCCTATCGTCTCGAATCGCCTGCTGTACTTTCGAGTCAACGGGCTCCCGCGCACTCCCCGTGCTTCCCCGGGGCCCAGGTCAGCGCGAACAACGACTGGGAGATCTGCGATGGGAACCTGGCGCAACGCCATGGTCGCACTCGGCCTCGCCAACGAGGTCGACGACGAGTACTACGAGGACGAGCGGTACCGCGAGGAGCGACCTGCTCCGTCCCGCCGCACCGAGCGGGCGCCCGAGCCCACCACCGAACGGGAGGCCCAGGTGACCCCGATCCGTCAGCACTCGAACGTGGTCGCGATGGCCCCGGCAGTGGAGGAGTCGATGCGGCGCATCACCACGATCCATCCGCGGTCGTACAACGACGCCAAGGCGATCGGCGAGTCCTTCCGCGACGGCGTGCCGGTGATCATGAACCTCTCGGACATGCAGGACGGCGACGCCAAGCGCATGGTCGACTTCTCCGCCGGCCTCGTCTTCGGCCTGCGCGGCACGATCGAGCGCGTCACCTCCAAGGTGTTCCTGCTGTCGCCGGAGTTCGTCCAGGTCGACGGGGACTCCTCGGCCGACGAGGGCGACTTCTACAACCAGAGCTGAGGCTCCCGTGCGGCTCGTCGCCGGGATCCTCTATCTCGCGGTCCTGATCTACCTGCTCCTGCTCCTGGCGCGCCTGGTGCTCGAATGGATCCAGGGCTATGCCCGCGAGTTCCGCCCCTCCGGACTGGTGCTGGTGCTGTTCGAGGTGGTCTTCACGCTGACGGACCCCCCGGTCAAGCTCTTGCGCCGAATGATCCCCCGCTGCGGCTGGGCGCGGTGAGCCTGGACCTGTCCCTGATGATCCTCCTGATCGTGGGTTGGATCCTCGCTGCGCGTCCTCGCCGGCCTCGCGGCCTGATCCACGGCCCTGCGATGTGAGGTGCGCGATTCTCCCGGCCCCGATGCAGGGGTCCGCCGCCGATCCGCTAGGCTGTCCGCACCGCGCCTCACCGCGCAAACCGACTCACGAATGACGAAAAGGTGACCCATGGCTCTGATGCCCGAAGACCTGATGAATCAGCGGTTCACCCCGGTCCGGTTCTCCGAGGGTTACGACATGGACGAGGTCGACAACTTCCTCGACAACGAGGTCGAACCCCGCCTGAAGGAACTGATCTCCGAGAACGAGCGCCTGAAGAAGGAGCTCGAGGAGGCGCACAACCGCATCGCTGAGCTCGAGTCCGGTGCTCCTGCCGCGGCCGCCGCCCCCGCCGTCGAGGCCGAGGAGCAGGACGAGGAGACCGTCGTCTCCGAGGTGCCCGCCGACGCCGCCGCGGACGAGGCCGCTCCGGAGGAGGTCGTCGTCGAGGAGGAGCCCGCGGCCGTCGCCGAGGAGCCCGCCGCCGGCGCGGCGCAGACCCCGGACCAGTCCGCCGCCGGCATCATCGCCCTGGCCAACCGCCTGCACGACGAGCACGTCAAGAACGGCGAGGACGAGCGCGACCGCCTCATCACCGAGGCGAACGAGGAGCACAAGCGCATCGTCGGCGAGGCCGAGGAGAAGTCCCGCACCACGCTGGCCGATCTGGAGACGAAGAAGTCAGAGCTCGAGAAGACCATCGAGGGCCTGCGCAACTTCGAGCGCGACTACCGCAACCGTCTGCGCAACTACCTGGAGAACCAGCTGCGCGAGCTCGACACGAGCGAGACGCAGGACAAGCAGGCGAACTTCGGTCTGTGAGCACTCCTGACCCCACGTCGACGAGCGCCGGCCCGCAGAGGTCCGGCGCTCGGCGCCGTCTGAGCCGCCCCGCCGTCCTCGGCGTCGTCGGCCTGCTCGCGGTCGTGCTCCTGGTCGCGGACCAGGTGACGAAGAACTGGGCGGTGGCGACCCTCCCCGAGCTCGACCCCCAGCCCTTCCTCGGCGAGGTGCCGCAGCTGACCCTGCTGTACAACACCGGCGCGGCCTGGGGGATGGGCGCGGAGATCACCCCGGTGGTCACCTGCCTGCAGATCGCGATCGTGATCGGCGTGATCGTCTTCGCGGTCCGCTCGGTCCGCTCGCCCTGGTACGCGCTCGCCCTCGGTCTGATCATGGGCGGCGCGCTCGGCAACATCCACGACCGCCTGCTGCGGGCCCCCGGCCCCTTCCACGGCGCGGTCGTCGACTTCCTCGAGTCGCCGAACTGGCCCGTCTTCAACGTCGCCGACATGGCCGTGGTGGCCGGGGCGATCCTGGTGATCGCGCTCGGGCTGTTCGGCCTCGACGCCGATCCCGCCCGCGCCGCGCAGGAGCAGGCCGAGACCGAGCAGGCGCAGACCCGCGCCGAGCAGGAGCAGGCCCGTGCCGCCGAGCCGTCGACGGGAGACCCGGCGGAGGAATCCCCGGAGGCGGAGAAGTGAGCGCCTCCCGCACCCTGATGGTCCCCGACGGCCTCGCCGGGGAGCGCGTGGACGTGGGCATCTCCCGCATGCTGGGCCTGTCCCGCACCCGCGCCGCCGACCTCGTCATGGCCGGGCACGTCCTGGTCGACGGCCAGGTCCCCGCCCGCTCCACCCGTCTCGAGCCCGGAGCGATGGTGGACGTCGAGCCGCCGGACGAGAAGCCGGCCGTCGAGGTCCGGCCCCAGATCGCCGAGGGCATGAGCCTGATCCACCAGGACGACGACATCGTCGTGATCGACAAGCCCGTGGGCGTCGCGGCGCATCCGAGCGCCGGCTGGTCCGGGCCGACGGTGCTGGGCCATCTCGCCGCCGCCGGCGTCTCGATCCGCACCAGCGGCGACCCCGAGCGGCAGGGGATCGTCTCCCGTCTGGACGTCGGGACCAGCGGGCTCATGGTCGTCGCCCGCACCGAGCGCGCCTACACCACTCTGAAGGACGCCTTCCGCGCCCGCGAGGTGGGGAAGGTGTACCACGCGGTGTGCCAGGGGGCGCCCGATCAGCCCTCCGGCACGATCGACGCGCCCATCGGCCGCTCGCCGAGCCACGACTACAAGTTCGCGGTGCGCGAGGACGGCAAGCACTCGGTCACCCACTACGAGACCCTCGAGGAGCGCGCGGCGCGACCCTGCTGCGTGTGGGCCTGGAGACCGGCCGCACCCACCAGATCCGCGTGCACATGGCCGCGCTGCGACATCCCTTGGTCGGCGACCCGCTCTACGGCGCGGACCCGACCCTCGCGACGAAGGTGGGCCTGGTGCGGCAGTGGTCGCACGCGATGGAGCTGACCTTCACCCATCCGGTCAGCGGGCGCGAGGTCACCTACACCTCCACCTACCCGGACGACCTCCAGCAGGCGCTCGAGCGGCTCAGGGAGCGCTGAGCAGGGCGGGGCGCGGCGCACGGCTCCTGCGCCCTCTGTGCGGTCCGGGTGTCGTCGTCACCGGCATCGGCCGTCCACGAGATACCGTCGAGGCATGACCGACGAGCAGACCTCCGGAGCGCTGACCCCCACCCGGGATGCCGCCCTGTCCCGCCCCGACTTCCCCGTCGCCCGCGTCGCGCGCCGCCTGGGCCTCGACCCCGAGGGTGCCGAGCTCGCGCCGCGCGACGACGAGCGGGTTCGCGCCGCACTCGCACGCTCCGTCGAGGAGTTCCTCGCCGCCGATGACGACCGCCGCGCCGGACGGCCCCCGAGCTCCGAACTCGCCCTGGACCCCGACTTCCCGACCGGCGTGGGCATGGCGCTCGTCGGCGCCGCGGTGCTGTGGGAGGAGCGGGACCTGGTGCCGAAGGTCGCTCTGCGCGTGGCGAAGGACCACTACGAGGACGGGGCCGACGAGCTCGCCGCGAGCTACGTCGCCCTCGTGCAGGAGTCGGTCGAGCCGGGGGAGCGCAGCGACGACGACGCCCTCGCCTGGGCCGCGCAGTCCCTGCTGGTCTCCGTGCCGCAGCGCTCCGGGGACCCGGCCCGCGCCGACGAGATCGCCCGAGACCTCGCCGCCCACGCGATCCCGATCGACCTGTGGCGCGACGACGACCCGACCCTGCCGGACGACTCCCTGGCCTGGCACGGCGGTGCCTTCGTGGGCGGGATCCCTCCGCGCCGCGACGAGCGACGCCTCAGCTTCGAGGACGTCCACGACTACATGAACTCGCTCATGGCCGACATGCGGCGCGAGCAGGCGGCGGAGGACGACGGCCGCGGCTGAGCACGCCAGCTCTCAGCAGGCCGGCCCCGTCGGCCCGGATGTCGGCCCGGGTCCGTACCGTATCCCCATGACGACCGCGGACACGCTCGCGCTCCCCTCCGGGACGGCGGCGGAGGAGGACTACCTCGACCTCGTCGAGGAAGTGGGAGACAGGGCCATCGCCCAGTCGCTCGAGGAGTGCCGGGTCGCGGGGCACGGGGTCGAGGAAGACGCGGCTGAGATTCCGGTCGCGGCGGCGCTCGAGGACCTGGCGTCCGCGCTCGCCGATGCCCTGCTCGACGCCGACCTCGGTGCGCCGCGCGGGATCTCCCCGCACTCGCTCCTGCGCGACCACCCCGACTTCCCCGAAGTGCTCGGCCTGCGAGTCCTCGGCGCCCTGCATCTGCACGACGTCCTCGACCGCAGCGCAGCCGCCGCGCTGATGGCTGGGTCGCTCGCGCGTCGGCGGATGCACGACGGGGAGACCGCGGAAGCCCTGAAGCTCGCGGTGCTCGCCGCCTCACTGGGCGCGACGTCCTCGAGCCCCCACACCGGCCTCTGCCTGGGCGTCCTCGCCGCCGCGCTCCAGCGATGCGGGCACCGTCGCCAGGCCTCCGGCATCCACCTCTTGCTGCACACCTCCGGGGTCGAGATCGAGGCGTGGCGGGATCCGGAGAAGTGGGAGGCCGGTGCGCCCTGGACCGACGGCGCACGGTTCGAGCAGTGGCTCTCCCTGTCCAGGGGCGCCGAACGGCGGGTGCCGTTGTCGGACGACGATCCCCGTTCCGCCCTCGCCGGGATAGTGGCGAAGGCCGGACGCCTGGAGCGGTTCGGGCGCGCTGCGCCATCGGCGCCGCCGCCGGGAGGAGAACCCTCCCCTCGACCTGATGCTCCGCGAGCTCGAGGACCTCGCGATCCAGGAGGAGTGGGAGTACCTCTGAGCCCGCGCCGGGACGCCCGTGACCTGGCCCCATGACGACTCCACGGGGCGCCCGCCTCGCGGGCAGCGTGAACTACGACGACGCCGAGAATACGGTGCGCACCGTCGTCGAGATCCTCGGCGCGCACGTCGGGTGGATCCCCGACGGCGAGGTCGGGAAGCGATTCCACTGGATCATGTTCCAGCCCGACGTGCTCGGCGAGGCCGACGGAATCGAGCGCGTGGGCGCGGAGTCGATCCCCTTCGGCGCCGGGCTCGATGCCCGCCCGCGCGGATCGCCGACAGGTCGAGGCCGCCGAGATCGCACTGCCGCCGCTCGGGCGCGCGGATGCGGCCGCTGGGCGAGCTCGAGCAGATCCTCGAGGAGATCCCGCACGAGGACCTCGCGATCCAGTGGGACGTCGCCTCCGAGAGGGGCATCCTCGAGGGGGCCTCCGGCTACGGCGCGATCATGCAGGGCTGGTGGACCGGGGGAGTGCTCGAGGGCATCGTCGCCCGGCTCGCCGCGCTCGTCGACGCCGTCCCCGTGGAGGTGGAGGTCGGCATGCACCTCTGCTACGGCGACGCGGGGGAGAAGCACTTCGTCCAGCCCGCCGACACCGCGAACCTCGTCCGGGTCGCGAACGCCGTCCTCGGCGCCGTCGGCCGCACCCGCGCGCGCGCGCGCCCTTGAACGCCCCGGTGCGTCGGCGGATTCCCGACACGCCGGACGCGCCGGGGTGACCTCTCCGACCCCCGCCTGAGCGCTCGCCCGTCGGCCCTCGCGGCTACGCTGGTGGGCATGGCTTCTGCGGGTTCCGATGACTTCGTCCATCTCCACGTCCACACCGACTACTCGCTGCTGGACGGCGCCGCGAAGATCGACAAGCTGGTCGCCGAGACGGTGAACCAGGGCCAGCAGGCGGTGGCGATCACCGACCACGGCTATCTCTTCGGCGCCTACGAGTTCTACAAGGCCGCGACCGACGCCGGGGTCAAGCCCATCGTCGGCATCGAGGCGTACGTGACTCCCGGGACGAGTCGTCATGACCGCACCCGCGTGCAGTGGGGCACCAAGGAGCGAGCAGGCGGCAGGCGATGACGTCTCCGCCCGCGGCGCCTACACCCACATGACCCTGCTGTCGAAGTCGACCGAGGGCATGCACAACCTCTTCCGCCTCGGCTCGGCCGCGTCCCTCGACGGGCAGATGGGCAAGTGGCCGCGGATGGACCGCGAGATCCTCTCGAAGTACGCGCCGGGCCTGATCGCCACCTCCGGCCGCCCCTCCGGCGAGGTGCAGACCCGCCTGCGGCTGGGACAGTTCGACGAGGCCGTGAAGGCCGCCGGCGAGTTCCAGGACATGTTCGGCAGGGACAGCTACTTCATCGAGCTGATGGACCACGGCCTCGACATCGAGAAGCGCGTGACCAAGGACCTGCTCGAGGTCGCCAAGGCGGTGAACGCCCCGCTGGTGGCGACCAACGACCTCCACTACGTCACCGAGCAGGACGCCACCATCCAGGACGTGTCGCTGTGCATCAACTCCGGCTCGCGCCTGAACGATCCCGACCGCTTCAAGTTCGGCGGCTCCGGCTACTTCCTGAAGTCCGCCCAGCAGATGCGGGAGCTGTTCCGCGAGTTCCCCGAGGCCTGCGACAACACGCCGCGCATCGCCGAGATGTGCGACGTCTCGTTCACCACCACCTCCGAGGGCGCGAACTACATGCCGCACTTCCCCACCCCGGGCGGGGAGGACGAGGAGTCGTGGTTCGTCAAGCAGGTCCAGGACGGCCTGCACTACCGCTACCCCTCCGGCATCCCCGACGAGGTCCAGAAGCGCGCCGACTACGAGGTCGGGATCATCCTCCAGATGGGCTTCCCCGGCTACTTCCTGGTCGTCTCCGACTACATCAAGTGGGCCAAGGAGCAGGGGATCCGCGTCGGCCCCGGCCGTGGCTCCGGCGCCGGCTCGATGGTCGCCTACGCCATGCGCATCACCGACCTCGACCCGATCGAGCACGGCCTGCTCTTCGAGCGGTTCCTGAACCCGGACCGCGTCTCCATGCCCGACTTCGACGTCGACTTCGATGATCGCCGCCGCGGCGAGGTCATCGAGTACGTCGAGCGCAAGTACGGCGACGACAAGGTCTCCCAGGTCGTCACCTACGGCGTCATGAAGACGAAGAACTCCATCAAGGACGCCGCCCGCGTGCTCGACTACCCCTTCGCGATGGGGGACAAGATCACCAAGGCGCGCCGCCGGCGGTGATGGGCAAGGACATCCCGATCAACGGGATCTTCGACCCCGAGAACAAGCGCTACGCGGAGGCGACCGAGTTCCGCCGCATGCACGACGAGGACCCCGACGTCCAGAAGGTCGTCGAGATCGCCAAGGGCGTGGAGGGCCTGACCCGCGGCTGGGGCGTGCATGCCTGCGCGGTCATCATGTCCAGCCACACCCTCACCGACATCATCCCGATGATGCGCCGCCCCTCCGACGGTCAGATCATCACCCAGTTCGAGTACCCGACCTGCGAGACGCTCGGCCTGCTGAAGATGGACTTCCTGGGGTCGCGGAACCTCACCGTCCTCTCCGACGCGGTGGAGAACATGTCCCGCAACGGGAAGACCCCGCCGGACCTGGAGACCCTGCCCTTCGACGACCCGGCGACCTACGACCTGCTCCAGCGCGGCGACACCCTGGGCGTGTTCCAGCTCGATGGCTCGGGCATGCGCACCCTGCTGCGACAGATGAAGCCCGACCAGTTCGGGGACATCACCGCCGTCTCGGCGCTGTACCGTCCGGGCCCGATGGGCATGGGCTCGCACACCAACTACGCGCGCGCAAGAACGGCCTGCAGGAGATCACGCCGATCCACCCGGAGCTCGAGGAGCCGCTCTCGGAGATCCTCGACGAGACCTACGGCGTGCTCGTCTACCAGGAGCAGGTGATGCAGACGGCGCAGAAGGTCGCCGGCTACTCGCTCGGCGAGGCGGACATCCTCCGCCGCGCCATGGGCAAGAAGAAGAAGGCGGAGCTGGACAAGCAGTACGTCTCCTTCGAGGCGGGCATGAAGGACAACGGCTACTCCGACGCCGCCGTGCAGGCGCTGTGGGAGACGCTGCCCTTCGCGGACTACGCCTTCAACAAGTCCCACTCCGCCGCCTACGGCGTGGTCTCGTACTGGACCGCCTACCTCAAGGCGAACCACCCCACCGAGTACATGGCCGCGCCGCTGACCTCCACCCAGGAGAACCGCGACCGACTCGGCCTCTACCTCGGCGACTGCCGCCACCGCGGCATCACCGTCCGCCCCCGGACGTCAACGAGTCCGACCTGTACTTCTCCGCCGTCGGCGACGACATCCGCTTCGGACTCTCCGCGATCCGCAACGTCGGCGCGAACGTGGTCGAGGAGATCATCCGCACCCGTGAGCAGAAGGGCGCCTTCACCTCCTTCACCGACTTCCTGGACAAGGTCCCGCTGTCGGTGTGCAACAAGCGCACCATCGAGTCGCTGATCAAGGGCGGCGCCTTCGACTCCCTCGGCCACAACCGCCGCTCCCTCGTGCTGATCCACGAGGATGCCGTCGACTCGGTCGTCGACGTCAAGCGCAAGGAGGCCCAGGGCCAGTACGACCTCTTCGCCGATGTCTTCGGCGGCGCGGGCGGCGGCGAGGGCGAGGACGCGATGGCCTCCGGCTCCGCGGCGACGCTGACCATCCCGGACCTGCCCGAGTGGGACCGCAAGGAGCCGCTCGCCTTCGAGCGGAACATGCTGGGCCTGTACGTCTCGGACCACCCCCTGTACGGGCTCGAGCACGTCATCGCCCAGAACTCCTCCACCTCCATCAGCTCGCTGGCCGACGACGGCGCCGTCAAGGACGGCGAGATGGTCACGATCGCGGGGCTGATCACCACCCTGCGGCCGCAAGACCACCAAGAAGGGCGACATGTGGGCGATCGCCACGGTCGAGGACCTCGAGGGCTCGATCGACTGCCTGATGTTCCCCTCGACCTACATGACCGTCGCCTCAGAGCTCGCCGAGGACCTCGTCGTCTCGATGAAGGGCCGGGTCGACACCTCCAAGGGCATGCCCGAGCCGCGGGTCATGGAGATGACGATCCCGGAGACCGGGGGAGGGGTCGACGGCCCCGTCACCATCGCCCTGCCCGCCCTGCGCGCCACCGAGAAGGTGGTCGGCGACCTCCGCGGCGTGCTCGAGGACAACCCCGGCTCCTCCGAGGTGCGGGTCAAGCTCCAGGAGCCCGGCCGCACGACCCTGATGCGAGCTGGACAAGCGCCTCGCGGTCACCCCGTCGGCCGCGCTGTACGCCTCGCTGAAGGCCCTGCTGGGCCCGGGATGCCTCTCCTGAGCACGGCGGCGCGGAGGTGACGGCGTGAGCACGCCGCCCGTGCCGCGCGGCGTCGGGGACGGCCCGGCACGGCCCGCGCCCTGGCGCATCGCGACCTACAACATCCGCCACGGTCTGGGCCGCGACGGACGGGTGGACCTCGCCCGCACCGCCCGGACGATCGCCGCACTTCAGGTCGACGCGATCGGCCTGCAGGAGGTGGACGTCGCCTACGGGCCCCGCTCGGGGCACGAGGACCAGGCCTCCCGGCTCGCGGAGCCGCTGGGCTGGGAGGTCGCCTTCGGGGCGGCGCTCGACCTGCCGCCCCTCCGGCCCGGCGACCCGCGCCGCCGCTACGGGGTCGCGCCGCTCACCCCGCATGCGCTGACAGGCCCCGCGATGCACGCCCTCCCCGCGCACCCGGGCACCACTGCGCGGCACGAGCCCCGCGGGGTGTCGCACGCGCAGGTGACACGCGGCGGCGGCGATGCGCTCGACCTGTTGGTCACCCATCTGGACAACGACCTGCCCCAGCACCGCACCGCGGAGGTGCTCGGCATCCTCCGCCGCGCCGAGGGGATCACCGGACCGGCCGTCGCCGCTCGGCGACCTCAACGCCGCCCCGCACCGCCCCGAGCTCGCACCGCTCGCCGCCGCCGGCTGGCGGGAGGCGGCCGACGCGCTGCGCAGACCCGGGCGCGGCCTGAGGGAACTGCCCGTGCTCTCCGCGCTGACGGGCTCCCCGGCGCGCCCGACCCACCCGGCGCGCGTCCCTGTGCGCCGCATCGACTCGCTGTGGGTGCGGGGCGCGGTGGAGGTGCTGGACCTCGCCACCGGTCCGCTCACCGACTCCGACCACCGCCCCGTCGTCGCGACGCCGCGCGCCCGGACCGCCCCGCACGAGCACGGACCCGGCCCGGAGCCCCGCACCGTGTGCGACCTGGACTAGCGTGGACCCATGAGCGTCATCGCCGAGGAGCCGCTGCCCGACTTCCTGCTGGAGACCTTCCGCGAGCGCGCGGTGGTCCACGACCGGGAGAACACCTTCCCCGAGCAGGACCTCGCCGACCTGCGCGAGCGCGGATACCTGCGCCTGCTGGTCCCCCGCGAGCTCGGCGGACTCGGCGGGAGCCTGCTGGAGGCCGCGCGCGTCCAGCGCCGCCTGGCCGGCGCCGCCCCCGCCACGGCGCTGTCGATGAACATGCACCTCGTCGTCACCGGCGCCGCGCCGCACGCCCACCGCCTCGGCGCGGAGCCCGTGCGCGGCATCCTCGAGGACGCCGCCGCGGAGAAGCTGTTCGCCTTCGGGATCTCCGAGGCGGGCAACGACGCGATGCTCTTCGACTCCGCTACCCGCGCCGTCCCCGACGGCGACGGCTTCCGCCTCACCGGCACCAAGATCTTCACCTCCCTCGCCCCCGTCTGGGACCGCCTGGTCGTGCACGGCCGGGTCGCCGTCGCGCGGGAGGACGACCCCCGGCTCGTGTTCGGGGTGATCGAGCGCGACGAGCACGTCGAGACCCTCGACGACTGGGACACCCACGGCATGCGCCCCTCCCAGTCCCGCACGACGCGTCTGGACGGCGCGCGCCGTCACGGCGGAGCGGGTGCTGACCACCACCCCTGTCGGCCCGAGCACCGACCCCTTCGTGATGGGGATCTTCGGTGCCTTCGAGTCGCTGATCGCCTCGGTGTACACCGGGGTCGCGCGGCCGCGCCGTGGAGGTGGGCGGCTCGATCGCGACCACCCGCCGCAACGCCACCAAGGGCATCGTCCACGCCGACGACCCCGACATCCGCTGGCGCCTCGCCGACGCCGCGATCCGCCTCGACGGCGCGGTGTCGCAGGCCGAGAAGGTCCTCGCCGACCTCGACGCGCTCGGGACCGGGGAGAGCGGCCCGGGCACGAGCGACCACGGGCCGCGCTGGTTCCTGCACTTCTCCGGGGTGAAGTCCCGCGCCACCGAGGCCGCGATCGCCGCGGTCGACCAGGTGTCGCGTGCCAGCGGCGGCGCCCAGTACTTCCGCCGCAGCGAGCTCGAGCGCCTCTCCCGCGACGTGCGCGCCGGGCTCTACCATCCCTCCGACGAGGAGTCCGTCCACGCCTCCTACGCCAAGGCGCCGCTGGGGAGATCGGCTCCCCGCGCTGACTGTCGAGGTCCGCTGGAACGGGGACTCGAGGACGGTGCCGACCGCGTACAGCTATCGGCCGCCGACTGGTGGCCTGCCGTCCCCGGTCGGTGGCCGATCGCCTCTGACCCGCGCCCGACCGTCCGTGACAGGCGACGGCTCAGCCGAAGAGCACCTCGGCCTCGTGCCAGCGCGACTCCGGCACCGTCTTCAGGCTGTCGATCGCCTCGGTCAGCGGCACGTCCACGATGTCGGTGCCGCGCGCCGCGACCATCCGTCCGAAGCCGCCGCCGTGCACCAGGTCGACCGCCGCGGTGCCCAGGCGGGTGGCGAGCACCCGGTCGTAGCCGGTCGGCTCGCCACCGCGCTGGATGTGCCCCAGCACCGTCGCCCGCGACTCGATGCCCAGACGCTCCTCGATCAGCGGCGCGAGCGCCGCGGCGACCCCGCCGAAGCGCGGCCGTCCGAACTCGTCGAGGTCGTAGTCCATGAATCCCTCGGGCGCGTCGGAGGGCACGAACCCCTCGGCGACCACCACCAGCGGGGCGCGACCGCGGTCGTGGGCCGCCTTCACGTAGCCGCAGATCTCCTCGATGCTCAGCGGGAACTCGGGCAGGCAGATCACGTGCGCGCCGGCGGCCATCCCCGAGTGCGCGCGCGATCCACCCCACCGAGCGGCCCATCACCTCCGCCACCATGCAGCGGTGGTGGGAGTCGCCGGTCATCCGCGACCGGTCCAGCGACTCGGTCGCGATCTCGACCGCCGTGTGGAAGCCGAAGGTGTAGTCGGTCGCGTCGAGGTCGTTGTCGACCGTCTTGGGCACGCCGACCACCGGGATCCCCGCCTCCGACAGCCGGTTCGCGGTGTACAGCGTGCCGTCGCCGCCGATCGCGATGATCGCGTCGACTTCCTGCTCGTCCATGTGGCGCCGGACGATCTCGGCGCCGTCGGCCCCGTCGTGGAAGGGATTCGCGCGGGAGGTGCCCAGGATCGTGCCGCCGATCCGGCCGATGCCGCGCACGCGACGGCGGGGGAGGGTCATCCAGTCCCCCTCGATCACGCCGCGCCAGCCGTCCCGGTAGCCGATGAACTCGTCCTCGAAGAGGCGATCGCCCTTGATCACCGCTCCGCGGATCACCGCGTTCAGGCCGGGGCAGTCGCCGCCGGAGGTCAGGATTCCGATCTTCATGACGGGCTGGCTCTCTTCTCTCGGGCGTCCGGGCGTCGGGGCGGAGCCGCTCCTCGGCGTGCTCCGCCTCCACTCTAGGCGGGCCGGGAAGCTTCTGCGCGGGTCCTCGGTCCCCGGATCGTCGCAGGTGAACGATGGATGGACGGTGACCTGACGGGGGATGACGCAGCGGCGCCCCGCCTCCTCCGCAGAGGGGACGGGGCGCCGCAGATGCGGGGGAGAGGCCTCAGGCCTCGCCCTCTCCCCTCGTCGGCGGTGGGGTCCGCGGCGGGGGAGAGGCCCTCGCCACGGGTCTGCTCGGACTGCTCGCGCACCGCGCGACCGCCCTCGGCGGCCCGCTGGAGCGTGTCCTGGAAGTCCACGCCGGTGGTGGACTTGACCATGTCGAGCACCTGGGCGAGGCCCACGGAGATGTTCTGCCCGATCTTCGCCTCGCCATCGGTGGAGAACACCGAGAGGTTGGAGATGTTCGAGTACGGGGAGGCGAGCTCGCCGGCGACCTCCGGCGACACCTCGAGCACCTGGGCCAGGACCGCGGCGTCGTTGAACTGCTTGTACGCCTCGGCGCGGGCACGGGTGGTCTCCGCCTCGGCGTCGCCCTTGGCGCGGATCGCCGCGGCTTCGGCCTCGCCCTTGGCGCGCAGCGAGTCGGCCTCGGCCTGGCCCTCGAGCCGGACCGCCTCGGCGTCCTTCGAACGGCGCTGCAGCTCGACCTCGGCCTCGGCCCGACCGCGGGCCTCGATCGCGTGCGCCTCGGCGTCCGCGGTGACCTTGCGGGACTCGGCGCGGTTGCGCTCGTCGGTCAGCCGCGCCTCGGAGTCCGCGACGCGGGCGTACTTCTTGGAGTCCGCGTCCTGCTTCGCTCGGCGTAGCGCTTGGCCTCGGCCGGCTTGTGGACCTCGGCGATGAGCCGCTTCTCGCGCAGGTCGTTGTTGCGGACCGCGATGAGCTCTTCCTGCTCGATGATCCTCTGCTCGCTGCGCGGCGCGGGCGAGGGGACCGGCGGCGTCGACGACGGCCTGACGCGCATCGGTCTCCTCCTTGATCTCCGCGTTGCGGAGGTCGAAGGCCTGCTTCGACTCCGCCTCCTGCTGGAGGTTGAGGTTCTTCGCCTGGGTCGACTCGCGGTTCGCGTCCGACTCGGCGATCGCGGCGCGCTTGGCGACCAGCGCCGCCTCGGGACGGCCCCAGTCACGCAGGTAGGAGCCGTCGTCCTCGATGGCCGAGATCTGGAAGGTGTCGATCACCAGGCCCTGGTTGTTCATCGAGTGCTCGGCCTCGGCCTGCACCTGCGAGGCGAAGGAGGCGCGGTCGCGGATGATCTGCTCCACCGTCAGTGTGCCGACGACGGCGCGCAGGGTGCCCGAGAGGATCTCCTGGGTGTAGTGGTCGATCTGCTGCTGCTGGTCCAGGAAGCGCTGGGAGGCCTTGCGGACGTCCTCGATGTTGCCGCCCACCTTCACCTGCGCCACCCCGCGCAGACGGAGGAAGATGCCGTTCATCGAGTAGCCCTCGACCTCGACCGGGATTTGACGCGAGGACAGGCTGAGCACGAAGGCGCGGTCCACGATGGGACGCACGAGCGCACGGCCGCCGATCACGACCCGCGCGTCGCCCGACTCCAGGTCGATGTCCCCGGTGGGACTCTCCTTCGTGTTGCGGCCCGTGATGATCAGGGCCTCGTTCGGTGCGGCGATGCGGTAGCTGCGCAGCAGCACCAGCAAGCAGGATGAGCAGGACGACCACCACGACGGCGACGCCGCCGATGATCGGTATCAAGGCTTCCATGGGTTCCCCTCGGTCAGTTCAGGCATGCCGTCGATGATTCTTTCATCGACGGCCGCCGACCGGGAGGCCGATCCGGCACCGGTGACCCGCGCGTGACCGCAGGCGACGGGGCGGGGGAGCTGGGCACCGGTCCTCGTCGGGCGGGGGACGTGCCGTAGGGGTGCGGAGCAGGCGCCGCGAACCCGCCGTCTCACGATCCGGAGGCGTGGTCCGCATGGTGGACCTCGGGGTCTAGGGTCGCCCGTCGTGAACACCGTCCCCGCCCCGACCTCCTCCACCGCCCCGCCGCCGGCCGCACCGGCCAACACCCGCGGCCGGGTCATCACGGCCTCGATGGTGGGCACCACCATCGAGTTCTTCGACTTCTACGCCTACGCCACCGCCGCCTCGCTCGTGTTCCCGGCGCTGTTCTTCCCCACGCAGACCCCGGCGAACCAGCCGCTGAGCTCCTTCGCGGTGTTCGGCGTCGCCTTCGTCGCGAGGCCGCTGGGTTCGCTGATCTTCGGCCACTACGGCGACCGTGTGGGACGCAAGGCCACGCTCGTGGCGAGCCTGCTGGTGATGGGCATCGCGACCTTCCTCATCGGCGTGTCGCCCACCGCCTCGACCCCGGGGTTCGCGGTCATCGCCCCCGCGATCCTGGTGCTCGCTGCGCTTCTGCCAGGGCATCGGACTGGGCGGCGAGTGGTCCGGTGCGGCGCCGCTGGCGACCGAGAACGCCCCGCCCGGCAAGCGCGCCCTGTACGGCACCTTCCCGCGGCTCGGCGCGCCCGTCGGCTTCATCCTCTCGAACCTGCTGTTCGTGCCGCTGAGCGTGCGGCTCACCCCGGAGCAGTTCATGGCCTGGGGCTGGCGCGTGCCCTTCCTGCTCTCCTCGGTCCTGGTGGTCGTGGGGCTGTGGGTGCGGCTGAAGCTCATGGAGTCCCCGGCCTTCCAGAAGGTGCTGGACGAGCAGCGGGTCGCCTCCGTGCCGATCGCGCGCGTGTTCCGCACCGCGTGGAAGCCGCTCGTGCTCGCGACCCTCGCGATGGTCGCCACCTACGTGCTCTTCTACCTCATGACCGCCTTCCTCATGGTGGTCGGCACCACCGCGGCCGACGAGGCCTCCGCCCGCGCCGCCGCGGAGACGGCCGGCAAGGACTTCAACGCCGCGACCTTCGTGCCCGGACTCGGCTACGAGCGCACCGACTTCCTCACCATGCTCATCATCGGCGTGATCTTCTTCGGGATCTTCACCGTCGTCTCCGGTCCGCTCGCGGACCGGCTGGGGCGCAAGCGGCTCCTGCTCGCCGTGACCGCCGGGATCGGCGTATTCGGGCTCGTCCTCGACCCGCTCATGCACGCCGGCACGGGCGGGGTGATGGCCGCGCTGATCCTCGGCTTCACCCTGATGGGCATGACGTTCGGGCCGATGGCCGCGTTCCTGCCGGAGATGTTCAAGGCCGACGTGCGCTACACCGGCGGCGCCGTCAGCTACAACATGTCCTCGGTGATCGGCGCGGCCCCGGCCCCCTACGCGATGATCGGGCTGTGGCAGGCGCAGGGCGGCTCGCTGCTCGCTGGTGGGCGGCTATCTCGCGGTCGCCGCGGTTGTCACGATTCTCGCCCTCGTCCTCGGCGGCGAGACCAAGGACGTGGACTACCTGGCTTGATCGACGTGCTGCGAGGGACGAGCGGCAGGAGATCGGGCGGGAGGGTGCCGCCTGATCGACGTGCTGCGAGGGACGAGCGGCAGGAGATCGGGCGGGAGGGTGCCGCCTGATCGACGTGCTGCGAGGGACGAGCGGCAGGAGATCGGGCGGGAGGGTCTTTGCCTGATCGACGTGCTGCGAGGAACGAGCGGCAGGAGATCGGGCACGACGGCGCTCGCCTGAGCCGGGGAGTGCGAGACGAGGGGCGGTCCCGATCGGGACCGCCCCTCGTCGATGCCGTCGACGGATGCGACGGCGAGGGCGATCAGCCCTCGCGGTGCTCGCGGTAGTAGCGGATCAGGCCCTCGGTCGAGGCGTCCTCCGCGGAGATCTTCTCCTCGTCGCCCGCGACGGCGCCGGCGAGGTCCTTCGCGAGTCGCTTGCCGAGCTCCACTCCCCACTGGTCGAAGGAGTTGATGCCCCACACGACGCCCTGCACGAAGGTGATGTGCTCGTACAGCGCGATCAGCTGGCCCAGCACCGACGGGGTCAGCTTCGGGGCCATGATCGAGGTGGTGGGCCGGTCTCCGGAGAACTCGCGGGCGGCGACGAGCGCGCCCTCGGTCCCTTCGGCGCGGACCTCCTCGGCGGTCTTGCCGAAGGCGAGCGCCTTGGTCTGGGCGAAGAAGTTCGCCAGGAACAGCTCGTGGACGTCCTGCTCCCCGTCGACCAGCGCGTGGTCCGGGGTGGCGAAGGCGATGAAGTCCGCCGGGATCACGCGGGTGCCCTGGTGGATCAGCTGGTAGAAGGCGTGCTGGCCGTTGGTGCCGGGCTCGCCCCAGAACACCTCGCCGGTCTCGGTGGTCGCGAGCGAGCCGTCCCAGCGCACGCTCTTGCCGTTGGACTCCATGGTGAGTCGCTGGAGGTAGGCCGGGAAGCGGTGGAGGTACTGGGAGTAGGGGAGGACCGCGTGGGTCTCCGCCTCCAGGAAGTTCACGTTCCAGATGTTCGTGAGGCCCATCAGCAGCGGCACGTTCTGCTCTGCGGGCGCGGTGGCGAAGTGCTCGTCCATCGCGTGGAAGCCGGCCAGGAACTCCTCGAACACGTCGGGACCGAGCACGGTGGCGAGCACGGTGCCGATCGCGGAGTCGACGCTGTAGCGGCCGCCCACCCAGTTCCAGAAGCCGAAGGCGTTCTGGGGATCGATCCCGAACTCCTCGACCTTGTCCAGCGCGGTGGAGACGGCCACGAAGTGCTTCGCGACGGCCTCCTTCTCCTGCTCGGCGGTCAGGCCCGCGCTCTCGCGCGACCCCTCCAGCGACCAGCGCGCACCAGGCGTGCGTTGGTGAGGGTCTCCAGGGTGGTGAAGGTCTTCGAGGCGACGATGACGAGCGTCGTCTCGGGGTCGAGGCCGCGCGTGGTCTCATACGCGTCGGTGGGGTCGATGTTGGAGAGGAAGCGGGCCTCGAGGCCGTCCTGGGCGAGGGGCTTCAGCGCCTCGTACACCATGACGGGGCCGAGGTCGCTGCCGCCGATGCCGATGTTCACGACGGTCTCGATGCGCTTGCCGGTCACGCCGGTCCACTCGCCGGAGCGGACCTTCTCGGCGAACTCGTAGACGCGGTGGAGCGTGCCGCGCACGTCCTCGTCGATGTTCTGCCCGTCCACGATCAGGGCGGGGGAGGAGCCGGCGGGGCGGCGCGGCGCGGTGTGCAAGACCGCGCGGTCCTCGGTGGTGTTGATGTGGGCGCCGGCGAACATCGCGTCGCGACGCTCCTCGACCCCGACCTCGCGGGCCAGCTTCAGCGAAGCAGGCGCATGGTCTCGGGGGTCAGAAGGTTCTTCGAGAGGTCGACGTGGAGGTCCGCGGCGTCGTGCGTGAACCGGGCGGCGCGCTCGGGATCCGCGGCGAACCATTCGCGCAGGGAGCCCTCGAGCGCGAGGTCGTGCGCCTCGAGCTCGGCCCAGGCCTCGGTCGTGGTGGGGTCGACAGGAGCAGTGGTGGGATCGAGAGAAGTCATACGGCCATTCAACACCCAGGCACGCTGGGAGGGGACTTCCTGCCGCGGGTTCCGCCCCGGGTCCGTCCCGGGTTCGCTCATGGTTGAAAAATCGCCGAGACCGAAGCGTTACCGACAGATGGAATGCAGTTGACATCGGAGGGTGCACACTAGGTGCGGTACCGCACAGCGATGGTGCGGATCACGATCTCTAGCCATCCAGGAGAACCCATGGCCATCTCGCGCCGATCCATGATGCTGGGCACCGCCGCCGGAGGCGCGGCCGCCCTCACCCTCGCCGCCTGCGGCGGAGACGAAGGCGGCGCCGGAGCCGGCGGCAGCGATGCCGGCGGCGGCACCGGAGAGCCGATCTACGCGAACACCACCGAGCCCGAGAACCCCCTGCTGCGCCCGCCAACACCGGCGAGGTCGGCGGCGGCCGCATCATCACGATGATCTTCGCGGGCCTGGTCTACTACAAGGCCGATGGCGGCATCGAGAACGACATCGCCGAGTCGATCGAGTCCGAGGACAACCAGAACTGGACCATCACGATCCGTTCGGGCCTGACCTACTCCGACGGCTCCACCCCGATCACCGCGCAGGACTTCGTCGACTCCTGGAACTACGGCGCGAACGCCGCCAACGCTCAGATCGGCCAGTACTTCTTCGAGCCGTTCGAGGGCTACGAGGAGCTCTCGGCCGAGGACGTCGCCCCCGATGCGACCCTCTCCGGTCTGGAGGTCGTCGACGAGACCACCTTCACCGCGCGCCTGGTCTCCCCGCAGTCGGACTTCCCGACCCGTCTGGGCTACTCGGCCTACATGCCGATGCCGCCCTCGGCCTTCGACGACATGGAGGCCTACGGCGAGGCGCCGCTGGCGAACGGCCCCTACAAGCTCGAGACCTGGACCCACGACCAGGAGCTGGTGCTGGTCCCCAACGAGTCCTACGACGGCCCCCGCGCCCCGAAGAACTCCGGCATCACCTTCACGGTCTACCAGGACCCGGAGACGATGTACCTCGACCTGCAGTCGGACAACGTCGACGTCGTCGACCAGTCGCCCGGCTCGGCGCTCGCGACCTTCGAGGACGACCTCGGCGAGCGAGCCGTCAACGCCCCCGGCGCCGTGTTCCAGTCGATCACCCTGCCCGGCTACGACCCGAACTTCGAGGGCGAGGCAGGCGCGATCCGTCGCAAGGCGATCTCGCGCGCGATCGATCGCCAGTCGATCTGCGACAACCTCTTCTTCGGCACCCGCACCCCGGCCACGGACTTCGTCTCCCCGGTGATCCCCGGCGGCGGCGCGACCGACATCCCCGGCTCCGAGGTGCTCGAGTTCGACGAGGCCGAGGCGAAGAAGCTGTGGGACGAGGCCGAGGCGATCACCCCGTTCAAGGGCCCGCTCACCCTCGCCTACAACGCCGACGGTCCGCACGCGGACTGGGTCGAGGCGGTCTGCAACTCGCTCGCGAACGTCCTCGGCATCGAGGCGAAGCCCACGCCGTTCCCGGCCTTCGGCGAGATGCGCGAGCAGATCCGCGCCCGTGAGCTCATGGGCACCTGGCGCTCCGGCTGGCAGGCGGACTACCCGTCGGCCTACAACTTCCTCGGCCCGCTCTACGGCTCCTCCGCGGCCGACGGCAACGGCTCCAACGACGGCGACTACAAGAACCCCGAGTTCGACCAGCTCCTGGCCGACGGCCTCGCCGCCGAGACGGAGGAGGACGCCATCACGATCTGGAAGGAGGCGGAGGCCCTGCTCATGCGCGACCTCCCCGTCCTCCCGCTCTGGTACCAGAACACCATCGGCGGCTACTCGACGCTCGTCTCCGACGTCGAGTACGGCTGGGACACCGTGCCGCTGTACCACAACATCACCAAGTGATCTGCTGATCTCCCCGTGACAGCGGGAACCGGGCGCGTCCGGTTCCCGCTGTTCCACGCCCGGCCCCCGGCCGGGCCGTTCCACCGGGCCGCGAGGCCCCTCCTCCATCGAAAGGGAACGACGTGCTCTGGTACATCGGGCGGCGACTGCTGCAGATGATCCCCGTCTTCCTCGGCGCCACCCTGATCGTCTACCTGCTGGCGTTCTACACCTCCGGTGACCCGATCCTCACCCTGGCCGGTGACAAGCCGATCTCCCCGGCGGTCGAGCAGCGGGCCGCGCGAGCAGTACAACCTCGACCAGCCCGTGCTGATCCAGTGGTCGCTCTATCTCAAGAGCGTGCTGACCTTCGACCTGGGCGTCGGCTTCAACGGCCGCCCCTTGTGGGACCAGATCGCCGCGGCCTTCCCGACCACGTTCCGCCTCGCGATCATCGCCGTGGTCGTCGAGACGGTCTTCGGCGTCGCCGCCGGCGTGATCTCGGGCCTGCGCAAGGGCAAGCTGATCGACACCACGCCGCTGATGCTCTCGCTGCTGCTGATCGCCACGCCCACCTTCGTGCTGGGCTTCCTGGCGCAGTTCGTCTTCGGCCTGCGGCTGGGGATCGCCCCGATCAACGTGGGTCGCGACCCGTCCTGGCAGAACCCTGCTGCTGCCCGGCATCGTGCTCGGCGGCGTCTCCTTCGCCTACGTCTTGCGTCTGACCCGCACCTCGATCGCGGAGACGGCGGGCGCCGACCACGTGCGCACCGCGACCGCGAAGGGCCTCTCCCGCGGCGGCGTGGTCTCCAAGCACGTCCTGCGCAACTCCCTGATCCCCGTGGTCACCTTCATCGGCGCGGACCTGGGCGCCCTGATGGGCGGCGCGATCGTCACCGAGCGCGTCTTCAACGTCCCGGGCATCGGCACGTCGCTGTTCAGCTCGATCAACGCGGGTGAGGCCCCGATGATCGTGTCGCTGGTGACGCCGCTGGTGATCATCTTCCTGCTCTCCAACCTCGTCGTGGACCTGCTCTACGGCGTGCTCGACCCGAGGATCCGCTATGCGAAGTGATGCTCAGAACTCCCGCCGCCCCCGCACGGAGCACTGGGTCGCGCCGCTCGCGGAGACCCCGCTGCAGGAGGTCGACGCGGTCGACACGACCGGCACGCCGCGCTCGCTGTGGGCCGAGGCCGGGCGCGACCTGGTCCGCAACCCCGTGTTCGTGATCTCCGCGCCGCTGATCCTGTTCGTGCTCTTCGTCGCCGCGTTCCCGCAGGTGTTCACCTCGCAGGACCCGAGCTTCGGCGATCTCGGCCGCGCGAACCAGCCGCCCGGCGCCGAGCACCCCTTCGGCACCTCCCGCCAGGGCTACGACATCATGGCCCGCACCTTCTGGGGCGCCCGCACCTCGGTGATCATCGGCTTCTTCGCCATGATCGGCTCGACCCTCATCGGTGGCACGATCGGCGCCCTCGCCGGCTACATCGGCGGCTGGTTCGACGAGGTCATCTCCCGCGTCACCGACATCTTCTTCGCGGTGCCGATGATCCTCGGCGCGATCGTGGTCGCGACCCGCGTGGGCGAGATGAGCATGTGGACCGTGATCGTGGTGCTGAGCATCTTCGGCTGGACCAACGTCGCCCGCATCATGCGCGGTGCCGTGATCTCCACGAAGAGCCAGGACTACGTCACCTCCTCGGTGGCGCTCGGTGCCTCCAGCCCCTCGGTCTTGCTCAAGCACGTGATCCCCAACGCGATCGCCCCGGTGATCGTCACCGCGACCGTCAACCTCGGCGTGTTCATCGTCGCCGAGGCGACGCTGTCCTTCCTCGGCGTGGGCCTGCCCACCTCCGCCGTCTCCTGGGGCGGGGACATCTCCGACGCCCGCGACGCGCCGCGCACGCGCGACCGTCGATGCTGTTCTACCCGTCCGTGGCGCTCGCGATCACCGTGCTGAGCTTCATCATGCTCGGCGACGCGGTGCGCGATGCGCTGGACCCGAAGGCGAGGAAGCGATGACCACGACCTCCGTGAACCCCACCCCGTCCGCCTCCTCGGCCGGCTCCGCGCGCCAGCCGCTGGAGATCAAGGACCTCGAGATCACGTTCACCACCTCGAACGGACCGGTCAAGGGCGTCCGCAGCGCGAACCTCGAGGTGTACCCCGGGGAGACCGTCGCGATCGTGGGCGAGTCCGGCTCGGGCAAGTCCACGACCGCCATGGCGATCGCTCACCTGCTGGCCGAGAACGGCTCGATCACCGGCGGACAGATCCTCTTCGAGGGCCGCGACATCACCCACGTCTCCGAGAAGGAGATCCGGGTGCGCGCGCGGCGACCAGGTGGGCCTGGTCCCGCAGGATCCGATGAGCAACCTGAACCCGATGTGGAAGGTGGGCGCGCAGATCCGCGAGACCCTCGCCGCCAACGGCATCGCCAAGGGCGCCGAGGCGAGGAAGCGCACCGTCCAGGTCGCTCGAGGAGGCGGGTCTCTCCGACGCGGAGCGCCGCGCCGAGCAGTTCCCGCACGAGTTCTCCGGCGGCATGAAGCGGCGCGCCCTGATCGCGATGGGCCTGGCCGCCCGGCCGAAGCCGCTGGTCGCCGACGAGCCGACCAGCGCCCTGGACGTCACCGTCCAGCAAGCAGATCCTCGACCACCTCGACCACCTCACCGGTGAGCTCGGCGTGGCGGTGCCGCTGATCACCCACGACCTGGGTCTGGCCGCCGAGCGCGCCCAGCACCTGGTGGTGATGTACAAGGGCCAGGTCGTCGAGTCCGGTCCTGCGCGCAGCCGCTGCAGGACCCGCAAGCACCCGTACACCAAGCGGCTCATCAGCGCCGCACCGTCGCTCGCCTCGCGGCGCCTGGTCTCCTCCTCCCAGCGGGCGGAGATCCGGGAGCAGGCGCAGGAGAACGCGCCGGTGCACGCCGAGGACCGCCTCACCTCCCCGGCGCCGGTGTCCGACACGATGGCGCCCGAGTTCGGCTACGCCGAGCCGGACGCCGACGCGGTGATCGAGGTGCAGAGCCTGACGAAGTCCTTCCCGATCCGCGGGAAGGTGCCGTGGAGGTCGACCCCGTTCCTCGCGGTCGACGACGTCTCCTTCGCGCGCGCCGCGGCACCACCACGGCGATCGTGGGGGAGTCCGGCTCGGGCAAGTCCACCGTCGCGCAGATGGTGCTGAAGGCGCTCGAGCCCACCTCGGGCCGGGTGCTCTTCGAGGGGGAGGACGTGGCGGACCTGCGGGGCGGCCGGCTGAAGGCGCGCGCCGTCGCGTGCGACCGATCTTCCAGAACCCCTACGGCACCCTCGACCCGATGTACTCGATCTTCCGCACGATCGAGGAGCCGATGCGCCTGCACGGCATCGGGGATCCGAAGAGCCGCGAGGCGAAGGTCCGCGACCTGCTGGACAAGGTCGCGCCGCCCGCGGCGATGATGCGTCGCTATCCCAACGAGCTCTCGGGCGGCCAGCGCCAGCGCGTCGCGATCGCCCGCGCGCTCGCGCTGGACCCCGAGGTCGTGATCTGTGACGAGGCCGTCTCGGCGCTGGACGTGCTGGTCCAGGCTCAGGTGCTCGAGCCGCTCAACGACCTGCAGGCCGAGCTGGGGCTGAGCTACCTGTTCATCACCCACGACCTCGCCGTGGTGCGGCAGATCGCGGATCACACCCTCGTGATGGAGAAGGGGAAGGTCGTCGAGCAGGGCACCACCGACGACGTCTTCCACGCTCCGCAGCAGGACTACACCAAGCGCCTGCTCGCCGCGATCCCCGGCGGCTCCATCCCGCTGGCGGGCTCGGAGACGATCGACGTCGAGGCCCCGGAGGGTGCGGCCGACGAGACCGGCGGCGAGGGCGACGGCGGGCCGGACGACATCATCGATCCCTTCGCCCAGGCCGGGCACGTCTGAGCCGGTGACCGGGGACCGATGACGTCGGACCGATGACAGGGGCGAGGCCCGCGCGGAGAGGATCCGTGCGGGCCTCGCCCACGTCGATCCGAGAGATGACGCCTCGGCTCGGCCCTCCCCGCCGCGCTCCTCGCCGGGAAGAGCGCGTCGAAGCTCTCATCCCCGCACCCGTCGCAGAGCGCCCCGGCCCGATAGACTCGGCGCGGCCCTGGAGCGGGTCGCACCCGCCGTGCGACCGGGCGCCGCTCGGTCCACGCCCCGCCGCGCTATCTGAATCGAGCACCTGCGTATGACCATCCAGCACCGCACCGACCTGCGAAACGTCGCCATCGTCGCCCACGTGGACCACGGCAAGACCACCCTGGTCGACGCCATGCTCACCCAGGGCGGAGCCTTCGGCGAGCGTGACAAGCACGACGAGCGGGCGATGGACTCCGGCGAGCTCGAGCGCGAGAAGGGCATCACGATCCTCGCCAAGAACACGGCGATCCGCTACGTCGGCCCCTCGGCCGCGGCGGTCGGCGAGCCCGACGGCATCACCATCAACGTCATCGACACCCCCGGCCACGCCGACTTCGGCGGCGAGGTCGAGCGCGGCCTGTCGATGGTCGACGGCGTCGTGCCGCTGGTGGACTCCTCCGAGGGCCCGGCGCCGCAGACCCGCTTCGTGCGCGCAAGGCGCTGGCCGCGAAGTCGCCCGTCATCCTCGTGGTCAACAAGGTCGACCGCCCCGACGCCCGCATCGAGGAGGTCGTCGGCGAGGCCACCGACCTGTCTGCTGGGCCTGGCCTCCGACCTCGCCGAGGAGGTCGACGACATCGACCTCGACGCGGTCCTCGACGTGCCGGTCGTCTACGCCTCCGGCAAGGCGGGCCGCGCCTCCACCACCCAGCCCGCCGACGGCACCCTCCCCGAGGAGGAGACCGTCGAGCCGCTGTTCAAGACCATCCTGGAGTCGATCCCGGCCCCGAGCTACGACGACGAGGTGCCGCCGCAGGCCCACGTCACCAACCTCGACGCCTCCCCGTTCCTTGGCCGTCTCGCGCCGCTGCGCATCAAGAACGGCGAGCTCACCAAGGGCCAGCAGGTCGCCTGGTGCACCCAGGACGGCACCACGAAGACGGTGAAGATCACCGAGCCGCTGGAGACCAAGGGCCTCTCCCGCGAGCCGATGACCCGCGCCGCCCGCCCGGGCGACATCGTCGCCGTCGCCGGCATCCCGGAGATCATGATCGGCGAGACCCTCGCCGACGTGAACGACCCGCGCCCGCGCCGCTGATCACCATCGACGACCCCGCGATCTCGATGACCATCGGCATCAACACCTCCCCGCTCGCGGGCAAGAACGGCAAGGGCCACAAGCTCACCGCCCGCCAGGTGAAGGACCGCCTGGACTCCGAGCTGGTCGGCAACGTGTCCCTGAAGGTGTCGCCCACCGAGCGCCCCGACGCCTGGGAGGTGCAGGGCCGCGGCGAGCTGGCCCTGTCGATCCTGGTCGAGCAGATGCGCCGCGAGGGCTTCGAGCTCACCGTCGGCAAGCCGAAGGTCCTCACCCGCGAGATCGACGGCAAGGTCCACGAGCCCGTCGAGCGGATGACCATCGACGTGCCCGACGAGTACCTCGGCACCGTCACCCAGCTGATGGCCTCGCGCAAGGGCCGCATGGAGACCATGAGCAACCACGGCTCGGGCTGGGTGCGCATGGAGTTCATCGTCCCCGCCCGCGGGCTGATCGGGTTCCGCACCCGGTTCATGACCGAGACCCGCGGCAACGGCATCGCCTCCTCCTACGCCGACGGCTTCGAGCCGTGGATGGGCGAGATCGAGTTCCGCGCGACCGGCTCGCTGGTCGCCGACCGCCCCGGGAACGTCACGCCCTTCGCGATGATCAACCTGCAGGAGCGCGGCTCCTTCTTCGTCGAGCCGACCTCGGAGGTGTACGCCGGTCAGGTCGTGGGGGAGAACTCCCGCAACGAGGACATGGACGTGAACATCACCAAGGAGAAGAAGCTGACGAACATGCGCGCCGCGTCGTCGGACTCCTTCGAGAACCTGGTGCCGCCGCGGAAGCTGACCCTCGAGGAGTCCCTCGAGTTCACCGGCGAGGACGAGTGCGTCGAGGTGACCCCGGAGATCGTGCGCATCCGCAAGGTGATCCTGGACGCGAACGAGCGCCGTCGCGCCCAGTCCAAGGCGAAGTCCGGGAAGTGACGCGGTGACCAGCACGCAGCAGAGGCCGACGACGGTCGACACGACCTCCCTCGCCGCCCGGCTCGGCCAGGCCGCGATGGCGATCGTGCTCGCGATCGTCTCGGTGCTCGCTGCTGGTCACCACCCACCGTTTCGAGCTGACCGTGCTCGGCGCCGACCTCCCGGCCGGGCTCCTGTTCGGCGCCGCCTTCCAGGCCGTGGTGTGCCTGTTCCTGTGGTCCGCGACGGGGACCCGCTTCCCGCTCCTGGTGCTCGGCTCGCTGTGGGGGTCGCTGGCCGGGCCCTTCCTCGGCGAGGGCGCGGGCGGGGGAGTGCTCATGCCCGCCGTGATCGCGGAGCAGACGCAGTACTCCGGCTGGATCGTGCAGGGGATCGGGATCCTGATCCCCTTCGCCCTCGCCCTGGTGATCACGGTGGCGGGACGCGGCCGGTCCCGGGCTCGCTGAGACCATGAGCGCCGCCGACCGCCCCGACTGGGCGACGATCCCGAACCTCGTCACCCTCGTCCGCCTCGCGCCGCTCTTTCGCCGGTGTGCCTGCGCCTGGCGGACGGGCCGGACACCCTCGGCGTGGTGCTGCTGCTCGTCTGGGCCTCGACCGACTGGATCGACGGGATGCTCGCCCGCGCCCTGGACCAGACCAGCCGCACCGGCCAGATCATGGACCCGATCGCGGACCGGCTGGGCCTCGTCGCGATCGTGCTGACCCTGGCCCTCGCCGACCTGCTGCCCTGGGCGGCGCTCGCCGTGATCGTCGTCGTCGACGCGGCGATGGCCCTCCTCGCCACGCGGGCCGCGCTCGGCGGGCGGATCTCCGTCTCCTGGCTCGGCAAGATCCGCACCTTCGTGCTGATGGCCTCGGTGTTCCTGCTGGTCGCGGTCGCCGCGTGGGCGCCCTCGCTGGTGCCGATCGCGCAGGCGCTGGTGTGGGTCGGGGCCGTCGCCGCACGTCGGCTCCGGCGTGGACTACATCGTCAGGGCGCGGCGGGCCCCTGCCGCCGCACCGGCGGAGGCGGGACCTCCTTCGCGGCGATGACCAGGGCCCGCGGCACGCGCACCTCGCCGCGCCGCGTCATCACCTGCACCACCTGGTCGTCGACCAGGGTGATCGTGCCCAGCGCATCGGTCATCGACTCGCCGTGCGGGGAGCGCTCGCGGTCGATCGCATAGCGCGACGACCACCCGTCGCCCCTCGGCGAGGAAGGGCGCCCAGCCGGCGCGGACCCGGTGACCCTCGTGCATCGTCATCCGGGCAGGCTATCCCCGTGCCCGTCGATCCGGCGCGGGGGCCGCCGCAGGCAGGTGTGCATCCTGTCACCTCCTGCTCCGGCGCGTCCCGGCGGCGCTCCCGGGAGGGGCCGGGATGAGATGATGGAGGGCGCCCCGGACGGAAGGAAGCCGCACATGACGTACGTCATCGCCCTGCCCTGCGTCGACGTGAAGGATCGTGCCTGCGTCGACGAGTGCCCCGTGGACTGCATCTACGAGGGCAACCGGATGCTGTACATCCAGCCCGACGAGTGCGTGGACTGCGGCGCGTGCGAGCCCGTCTGCCCCGTCGAGGCGATCTTCTACGAGGACGACACCCCCGACGAGTGGGCCGACTACTACAAGGCCAACGTCGAGTTCTTCGACGAGCTCGGCGCACCGGGCGGCGCCGCGAAGATGGGCGTGATCGACAAGGACCACCCCCTCGTCGAGGCCCTGCCCCCGCAAGAGAACCCCCTGGCCTGAGCCGTGGCCCCGACGCACTCCGCCGCCCGCCCCGTCGCACGCGAGGGCCTCGCCGCGCGCCTGCCCGCCTTCCCCTGGGATGCGATCGTGCCCGCCCGCGAGCGGGCCGCGCAAGACCCCGACGGGCTCGTCGACCTCTCCGTCGGCACCCCCGTGGACCCGACGCCTGCCACCGTGCAGCAGGCGCTGGCCGACGCGGCCGACAGCCCCGGCTACCCGACCACGGTCGGCACCCCCGCCCTGCGCGAGGCACTGGTGGACTTCGTCCGCCGCCACCGAGCGGCCCCCGCCGCGCTGGGGGTCGACGCGGTGCCGCCCACCGTCGGCTCGAAGGAGCTCGTCGCGCACCTGCCCTTCCAGCTGGGCCTCGGCGCGGGCGACGCGATCGCCTTCCCGCACATCGCCTACCCGACCTACGACATGGGCGCCCGCTTCGTCGGCGCGAGGCCCGTCGCCGGTGGACATGGCGCGCCTGGCCGCCGAGGGCGACGCCGCGCCGCCGGACCCGTCCGCCGCGAGCAGTATCCGGTCGCTGTGGCTGAACTCCCCCTCGAACCCGACCGGCGAGGTGCTGGCGGCCTCCCAGCTCGCCGCGCCGCTGGCCTGGGCGCGCGAGCGCGGGATCGTCGTCGCCTCCGACGAGTGCTACGCGCTGCTGCCCTGGATGGTGGACGAGGTCCCCTCGATCCTGGACCCGCGGGTGAACGGCGGCTCCCTGGAGGGTCTGCTGTGCGTGTACTCGCTGTCAAAGCAGTCCAACCTCGCCGGCTACCGCGCGGCCTTCGTCGCCGGGGACCCGTCGCTCGTGGCCGAGCTCGTCGCGGTGCGCAAGCAGGCCGGGATGATCTTCGCCCGGGCCTGTCCAGGCGGCCTTCGCCGCAGCGCTCGCCGATGACGCGGCCCCCTCCGCGCAGCGGGAGGTCTACCGGGCCCGCAGGGCTCAGCTCGCCCCCGCGCTCGAGTCCGCGGGCGGGACGATCCACGGCTCGCAGGCGGGCCTGTACCTGTGGACCACCTTCGACGAGGACTCGATGGCCACGGTCGACCGCCTCGCAGACCTCGGTGTGCTGGTCGCACCAGGGATGTTCTATGGTGAGGGGGAGCGCGGTTCGTGCGCGTCGCCCTCACCGCGACCGACGAGCGGATCGCCGCCGCCGCCCAGCGCCTCGAGCGCTCCTGACACCTCCGGCCCCGCGCCGGGACCGATCCGACCACGCACAACGGAGAGCCCATGGATCACGCCACGACGTCTGCCCACCTCACCCTCGGGGATAAGTCCCTCGACCTTCCGGTCGTCCCTGCCGTGGAGGGCAACTCCGGCATCACGATCGGTCCGCTCCGTAAGGAGACCGGCCAGGTCACCTACGACCCCGGCTTCATGAACACCGCGAACGCGAAGTCCTCGATCACCTACATCGACGGCGACGAGGGCATCCTGCGCTACCGCGGCTACCCCATCGAGCGGCTCGCGGAGAAGTCCAGCTACCTCGAGGTCGCCTACCTCCTGATCAACGGCGAGTCGCCCACCAAGGGCCAGCTCGACAACTTCGAGGCCCAGGTCGAGCGCCGCACCCTGCTCGACGAGCGCTTCAAGCACCTCTTCGACGGCTACCCGCGCGACGCCCACCCGATGGCGGTGCCGCAGGCCGGGGTGTCGGGTCTGTCGACCTTCTACCAGGACTCCCTGGACCCCTTCGACGAGGAGCAGGTGCGGATCTCCTCCGTGCGCCTGCTGGCGAAGATGCCGACGATGGCCGCCTACGCGCACCGCATCGCGCAGGGCCATGCGTTGCTCTACCCCGACAACCGCCTCTCCCTCATCGAGAACTTCCTGCGCCTGACGTTCGGCTTCCCGGTCGAGGAGTTCATCGCGGACCCGGTGATCGTGCGCGCGATGGAGCGGCTGCTGATCCTCCACGCCGACCACGAGCAGAACTGCTCCACCTCCGCGGTGCGCCTGGTCGGCTCCGCGCAGGCGAACCTGTTCACCTCGATCTCCGCCGGCATCGGCGCCCTCTCCGGCCCCGCCCACGGCGGCGC
Source organism: Brachybacterium sp. GPGPB12 (assembly GCF_038396325.1). Taxonomy (NCBI): domain Bacteria; kingdom Bacillati; phylum Actinomycetota; class Actinomycetes; order Micrococcales; family Dermabacteraceae; genus Brachybacterium; species Brachybacterium sp. GPGPB12. The sequence goes on from NZ_CP149573.1 coordinate 3,601,106, forward strand.
GAACGCCGCCGTGATGGAGATGCTCGACGAGATCCAGGCCCGCGACATGGATCCCCGCGACTTCATGGAGAAGGTGAAGAACAAGGAGGACGGGATCCGCCTGATGGGCTTCGGCCACCGGGTGTACAAGAACTACGATCCCCGCGCCCGCATCGTCAAGAAGATCGCCGACGACGTCCTCGAGCGCCTCGGCGTGCAGGACGAGCGGCTCGAGCTCGCCATGAAGCTCGAGGAGATCGCGCTGAAGGACGACTACTTCGTCGAGCGCAAGCTCTACCCGAACGTCGACTTCTACACCGGCATCATCTACAAGGCCATCGGCTTCCCCACCGAGATGTTCACGGTGCTCTTCGCCATCGGCCGCCTGCCGGGCTGGATCGCCCAGTGGCAGGAGATGATCCACGACCCGGAGACGAAGATCGGCCGCCCGCGCCAGATCTACACCGGCGAGGCCGAGCGCCCGTACACCGCGATGCAGGAACGCACCGGCACCAGCGAGCCGCGCCTCGCGGATCTGAAGGCGGAGATGGACAAGCGGCCGCAGCTGAGCGTTCCGGCGGTCCGCCCGCCCCGTCCTGAAGACCCGCGAGGGCCCGTGCGATCACCGATCGTGCGGGCCCTCCGTCGTGCCCGGCGGGGCCGTGCCAGGCGCGGCCCCGCCGCGCCCCTCGGGCCCTCCGTCGCACCCGGCAGGCCCTTGGTCCCGGCGGCGATGGACCGACGTCCTGCGGCTAGCCGGCTCCGATCGTGCGGGGACCTTGGACCCCGGTCAGGGGCCTCGGCGGTGCCTAGCGTGGAGTCATCCACGAAGGGCCCCGCACCGCGGGCCCGCGCCGCGAACAGGAGCCGCCATGAGCACCGCGACCACCGACCGTCCCGCCGCCGAGACCGCCCCGGGCGATGCCTGGGCAGGGTTCGCCCCCGGCCCGTGGCAGGAGACGATCGACGTGCGCGACTTCATCCTGCGCAACTACACCCCCTACTCGGGCGACGCCTCCTTCCTCGCCGGCCCCACCGAGAAGACCCTCCGGCTCTGGGACCACCTCGAGCGCACCTACCTCTCGGAGGAGCGCAGGCGGCGCGTCTACGACGTCGACACCGAGACCCCCGCCGACATCGACGCCTTCCCCGCCGGGTACATCAGCGAGGACGACGACGTGATCGTCGGCCTCCAGACCGACGTGCCGCTCAAGCGCGCCATGATGCCCAGCGGCGGCTGGCGCATGGTCGAGACCGCGATCCGGGAGGCGGGCAAGGAGCCCGATCCGCGGATCAAGGAGATCTTCACCAAGCACCGCAAGACCCACAACGACGGCGTCTTCGACATCTACACCCCGCGGATCCGCGCCGCCCGCTCCAGCCACATCATCACCGGCCTGCCCGACGCCTACGGCCGCGGCCGCATCATCGGCGACTACCGCCGCCTCGCCCTCTACGGCGCGGACTTCCTGATCGCCGAGAAGAAGGCCGCGAAGGACGCCGTCGCGGACCAGGGGTTCTCCGAGCACTGGGCGCGCTATCGGGAGGAGCACGCCGAGCAGATCAAGGCGCTGGCGAAGCTCGTGCGGCTCGGCGAGATCTACGAGCTGGACCTGCGCCGCCCGGCCGCGACCGCCCAGGAGGCCGTGCAGTGGACCTACATGGCCTATCTCGCCTCGGTGAAGAGCCAGGACGGCGCCGCGATGTCCATCGGCCGACTCTCGGGCTTCCTGGACGTGTACATCCAGCGGGACCTCGCCGCCGGCACCCTCACCGAGTCCGAGGCGCAGGAGATCATCGACGCGCTCGTGATCAAGTCGCGCATCGTCCGCTTCCTGCGCACCGTCGACTACGACCAGATCTTCTCCGGCGACCCCTACTGGGCGACCTGGTCCGATGCCGGCTTCGCCGAGGACGGCCGGCCACTGGTCACGAAGACGTCCTTCCGTCTCTGCGCAGACCCTGCGGAACCTCGGCCCCGCCCCGGAGCCGAACATCACGATCTTCTGGGACCCGTCCCTGCCCGAGGGCTACAAGGAGTTCTGCTCCGCGATCTCGATCGAGACCTCCTCGATCCAGTACGAGTCCGACGAGCAGATCCGTGAGCGCTGGGGCGACGACGCCGCGATCGCCTGCCGCGTCTCACCGATGCGGGTGGGCAAGCAGATGCAGTTCTTCGGCGCCCGCGTCAACGCCGGCAAGGCGCCGCTGTACGCGATCAACGGCGGCCGCGACGAGGTCACCGGGAAGCAGGTCACCGAGCCCGGGCCGCACACCCCGATCACGGGCGAGGCCCCGCTGGACTTCGACGAGGTCTGGCGGCGCTACGAGGAGATGCTCGACTGGGTGGTGGGCACCTACGTCGAGGCGCTGAACATCATCCACTACAGCCACGACCGCTACGCCTACGAGTCGATCGAGATGGCGCCGCACGACAGCGAGATCGTGCGCACCATGGGGCGCGGCATCGCGGGCCTGTCGATCGTCGCGGACTCCCTCTCCGCGATCCGCTACGCCACGGTCACCCCGGTGCGGGACGAGACCGGCCTGGTCGTCGACTACGTGACCGAGGGCGAGTTCCCGCGCTACGGGAACGACGACGACCGCGCCGACGACATCGCGGCGACGATCGTGCACACCGTGATGCAGAAGATCAGGGCGATCCCGATGTACCGGGATGCCATCCCGACGCAGTCGGTCCTGACCATCACCTCGAACGTGGTGTACGGCAAGGCCACCGGCTCCTTCCCCTCCGGGCACCGGGCCGGCACCCCCTTCTCCCCGGGCGCGAACCCGGAGAACGGCGCCGACACCCACGGCATGGTCGCCTCGATGCTCTCGGTCGGCAAGCTCGACTACGAGGACGCCCTGGACGGCATCTCGCTGACCAACACGATCACCCCGCAGGGGCTCGGCCGCACCAAGGACGAGCAGGTGACGAACCTGGTCGGGATCCTCGACGCCGGCTTCATGATCGACGACCAGTGAGCCTCGCACCGGCCGGCCGACGCGCCCCGTCGGCCGGCCGACACCCGGCGGCCCCGCCGGACCAGCCCCTCCATCCCCGAACCTGCACCGCACACCCCGAGGAGACCCCGATGACCACCCCCACCTTCGACCAGCGCCTCGCCTCCATGCAGGCGAGCCGGGCCGCGAACAACGCCGAGACCGGCCTGTTCCACGCCAACATCAACGTGCTGAACAGGGACACCCTCGTCGACGCGATGGAGAACCCGGAGGACTACCCGAACCTCACCGTGCGCGTCTCCGGCTACGCGGTGAACTTCGTCAAGCTCACCCGCGAGCAGCAGCTGGACGTCCTGGACCGCACCTTCCACCAGGGCGCCTGAGCGGCGCGCGGACGCGACCGGCGCACAGAGCACACAGAGAAGACAGAGCACAGCGAGCACGGGGGAGGAGCGCAGATGACGCAGAGCATCGACCTGCTGGGCCGGCCCGCCCGGAACCGGCGGGCCGGCGCCGGGATCGACGGGATGGCCGAGGCGGAGCTGGACCGCAGCGGCCGCCTCGCCGCGATCCGGGAGGGCCGCCTCGCCTCGGTCCACTCCTGGGAGCTGGTCACCGCGGTCGACGGCCCCGGCACCCGGCTGACGATCTTCTTCGCGGGCTGTCCGCTGCGGCGCGTCTACTGCCACAACCCCGACACCATGGAGATGCGGCGCGGCCAGGACGTCGAGCTCGAGGAGATCGAGCGGCTCCTGCGCCGCTACCGACGCGTGTTCCGCGCGACCGGCGGCGGGATCACGCTCTCCGGCGGCGAGGTGCTCATGCGGCCCGCCTTTGCCCGCAACGTCGCGCGCCGCGAAGGAGCTCGGCATCCACACCGCGATCGACACCTCCGGGTATCTCGGCGCGGTCGCGAAGGACGAGCCGCTCGCCGACGTCGACCTCGTGGCCGCTGGACGTCAAGAGCGGCGACGAGGCGAGCTACAAGCGCCTCACCGGCCGGGAGCTGCAGCCCACGATCGACTTCGGTGACCGGCTCGCCCGCGCCGGCACCGCGATCTGGATCCGCTTCGTGGTCGTGCCGGAGTGGACCGACGCGGCGGAGAACGTCGAGAAGGTCGCGGATATCGTCGAGCGCTGGCGGGACGTGGTCGAGCGCGTCGAGGTGTCGCCCTTCCACAACATGGGCCAGGACAAGTGGGACGCGCTCGGGATGGAGTACCGGGCGCGGGATGCGGCGCCGCCGTCCGCGGAGGTCGTCGAGCGGGTGCGCGAGCAGTTCCGCGCCCGTGGCCTCACTGTGCACTGAGCCCGAGCGAGCCTCGGACCGGGGCGAGCGCTCAGTGCGCCGGATCCTGATCCGCGGCGCTCAGCGGCCGCTGACCAGCACGACCACCCGCTCGGGATCGCCGCCCTCGGCGTCGCCCCAGGCCCCGGCCTCCTCGCCGTGGGCGGTGCGGTCCCAGACCCGGCCGCGGTAGCTGACCTGCACCACCCCGTCGTCGGCCGCACGGGCCACGGCCCAGTTCGCGAGCGACCAGCCCAGCGTTTCGTCGCCGCCCGGGTCGAGCACGAGCGCCGTCGCGCCGGCGCCCTCGGGCACCTGCGGGGCGGCCCCGGCGGCGGAGTCCAGCGAGGACGTGACCCGCCCGGACTCCGTCGCGCGGGGGAACTGCCGCGCGAGCTCGCCGCGCGCGCAGCTGCTCGGGGAGGCGGTCGCACCGACCTCATCCAGGGTGCACAGCAGGTTCGCGCCGGAGTGGCCGGTGAGGGCCGAGGCGTACAGCCGACCCTCGGTCTCGTGGTCGCGATACGCCTCGGGATGCCCGGAGCGCCGCACCTGCTGGGCGATGTCGTTGATGTCGGCGCTGGTGTAGTCGGGGTAGGTCTCGAGCACGTCGAAGAAGGCGTTGGAGGCGTAAACGGGGTCCATGATCTGCTTGCTCGGTGCCCCAGCCCTGCGAGGGCCGCTGCTGGAACAGGCCCAGCGAGTCCCGGTCGCCGTAGTCGATGTTCTGCGGCTGCGACTCCTGGTACGCGGTCGCCAGCGCGATCGACGCCGCCCGCGGCGGCATGCCCCGATCCACCGCCGTCGCGCTGATCAGCGCCGCGTTCGCGACCCGATCGGTGGTGTAGCGGTGGCTGGTGCCGAGCCCCGAGGCGACGCAGGTGCCCTCGTGGGCGGGGGAGCCGTAGCGCTCCAGGGCGAGATAGGCGCCGCCAGCGATCCCGCCGAAGACCAGCACCATGACCAGAGGGACCGCGAGGTGACGACCGACTCCGCCGTGCGCGCGGCCGCGCGCCCGGGAGCCTCTTCGCCATCCTCGCGGTCCTCCGCCCCTCAGTTGCTGCGTCTCAGTTGCTGTGCAGGGCGGCGTTGAGCTCGACGGTCTGGCCCGCGCGGGCCACCGCCTGCACCGCACCGGTCAGCGAGTTGCGGCGGAAGAGCAGGTTCGGCACGCCGGAGAGCTCCCGCGCCTTCACCACGTGCGGGCCCTGGGCCTCGGCGCCGGGCTCGCCGAGCGGCTCGACCTTCGTGCCGGCGGTGACGTACAGCCCCGCCTCGACCACGCAGTCGTCGCCGAGGGCGATGCCGATCCCGGCCTCGGCGCCGACGAGGGAGCGTCGGCCGATGCTGACGCGCTCGGTGCCGCCGCCGGAGAGTGTGCCCATGGTGGAGGCGCCGCCGCCCACGTCGGAGCCGTCCCCGACCACGACGCCCTGGGAGATGCGGCCCTCGATCATCGAGGCGCCGAGGGTGCCGGCGTTGAAGTTCACGAAGCCCTCGTGCATCACGGTGGTGCCCTCGGCGAGGTGCGCGCCGAGCCGCACCCGGTCCGCGTCGCCGATGCGCACGCCGGTGGGCGCACGTAGTCGACCATGCGCGGGAACTTGTCGAGGCTGAGCACGGTGGGGGTGCGGCCCGCGGCGATCAGGCGCAGGCGCGTCTCCTCGAAGCCGGCGACCGCGCAGGGTCCCTCGGTGGTCCACACGACGTTGGTGAGGGTGCCGAAGAGCCCCTCGAGGTTCTGCTCGTTCGGGCGGACCAGGCGGTGGGAGAGGAGGTGGAGGCGCAGGTAGGCGTCGGCGGCATCGGTCGGGGCGCCCGTCAGGTCGATCGTGCGGACCACGACCTCCTGGATGGTGCCGCGCACCTCGTCGGCCCGTGCGGCGGCGGCCAGTCTGCGCGTGGAGGGGATGGCCGGCGGGGTCAGCAGGAGCCTCGCCGAGCCGCGGCGAGGGGTACCATGCATCGAGGACGGAACCGTCGGCCCCGAGTGTCGTGAGCGCGATGCCCCAGGCGGCGGTGACGGTGGACTCGGATGTCGAGGATGTCATGGTCCGAGTCTACGAATCCTGACCCAGCAGGGGAGCATGCGCCCGTCCGCGCGCGGCGAAGAGCACACCGCGGGGCACCAGACGCCCCGAGCGGGAGGGACCGCGATGTCCGGGGGAACGGTGAGCGAATGACCGACGGCGACGACGCGCACGCGCCCCGCCATGCTCCTCTCCACCGCAACGGCGAGTACCTGCGGTGGTCGCTGGGCGATCTGTCGCTCGACATCGGCACCGGGATCGGCGCCTTCGCCTTCCCGCTGATCACCTTCATGGTCACCCAGTCCCTCGGCACGACGGGGCTGGTCGCCCTGGTGCAGGGGCTCGGCGCGGTCGTCGGCCTGATCCCCGGCGGCCTGCTCGCCGACCGGATCGAGCGTCGCCGGTCGCGTCTGCTCGCCGGGCTCACCGGCGCCCTCGTGCGGCTCGCTCTGGTCGTGGTCTTCGCTGGGCGGCTGGGCCGGTCCCGTGCCGCTGGCCTCGCTCGCCTTCCTGGACCGGTCGCGGGAGACGGCGCTGGGCGGCGCCTCCAACGCCATGCTCAAGCAGATCGTGCCCGTGACGCAGCCGCCGCGGGCCGTGTCGGTGAACCAGGGCCGCGAGGCCGCGGTCGAGATGGTCTCCGGGCCCGTGGGCGGTGCGCCGCTGGGGCTGTCGATCGTGTTCCCGCCGCTCGCGCAGCTGCTGGGGAACGTCGGCTCCTTCCTCGCGACGCTGAGCATGCGCGGCCGGTACCGGCCGAGGGCCGAGGGCTCCCCGCCCACGAAGGTGGTCGACGACCTCCGCGAGGCCCTCGCCTGGGTACGCACCCAGCCGATCCGGCCGCAGATGCTCGCCGTCTCCTCCGCCGTGAACCTCGGTGCCAACGGGTCGCTGTTCACGGTGATGCTGGACCTTGCGGACCAGGGGGTGCCCGCCTCCCGCATCGGCCTGCTGAACACGGCGCTGGCCGCCTCGATCCTGCTCGGCGCCTTCCTCGCCCCGCGCCTGGTGGACACGGTGCCGACGGGGGCGCTCGCGATCGCGCCCGTCGTCCTGATGACCCTGGTCGGGGTGCCGCTGCCCGTGGCGCCCTCGATGGTGTGGATCGCCCTGTGCTACACCGCGATCGGGATCGGCCTGCCCGCCTTCAACGCCTCCGGGCAGGGGTTCTTCACCCACATCACGCCGGTGGCGATGCAGGGCCGGATCAGCTCGCTGATGCGCCTGGTGTCCCTCGGCGTGATGACCTTCGCGCCCGCGCTCGCCGGCTGGGGCCTCGAGGTCGCCGGCGGACGACCACGCTGCTGCTCTTCGCGGCGGTGCTCGCGCTCGGCGTGGTGATCGGCCTGCTCGCCCGCGACCTGCGTCGCCTGCCCGTCTCCGCCCGCTGGGAGCGCCACGCCCGGGAGAGGGGCTACTCCGTCCCGGAATGAGGGGACGAGGTGGCCTCCCCGACCGCACCTCGGCTCACCTCGCCGGCGGCTCCTCGGCCTGCGACACCGGTCCGAACCACTCGGCCGCCCGGCCCCGCCGAGCCCTCCGCTCCCGGCGCCGCCCGCCGAAATACACCGCCGCAGTCGCGGCGACCAGGGCGATGACCCCGCCGATCAGCGGCGCCGGCGCCTGCTCGGTCGCGACGATCTCGGCGGCGCGATGAGCGAGAGCAGCAGCACCGCGGCACCGGCGACGATCGCGAGGACTCCCGCGCCGAGCAGGAGCGCCGGGCCCAGGGACCCGAGGATCACCGGCCCCGCGGACTCGCCCTGCAGCGGCCTGCGCAGCGGCGACCCGCGCCCCAGCTGACCGGGACGGGAGACCGCCCAGTCCAGCGCGGCCGCCCGGTCCCGGCGGCGCGTCGCGACCGCGCCGACGACCGCGGCGAGCACGAGGCACAGCAAGCATCCCGCCGAGCAGCGGACCCGACTCCGCCGCCAGGTGCCAGGTGAGATCCGCGGCCTCCAGGCTCCGCGGCACGGTGAGCACCACGCAGACGAGCGCGCCGAGCAGCAGCGCCCCCTCGAGGAGCCGCGGCGGGAGCCGCCTGGCCGCCCGCTCCGCCTCGGCCGCGGCGCCGACCTCGTCCGCGACCGGGTCCGCGCCCTCCTCGAGCACCACGCGGCGCTCGTCGGCCAGGCGCTCGGCGAACTCCTCGACCGAGCCCGGGGCGCGCAGGGAGGGCGCATAGCGCTCGCGCTGGGCGGCGCTGAGCCAGGCGGTGAGCACCAGCGCATCGGCGGCGGCGCGCTCGCGCGGCGCGCGAGATCGGCGTTGACCACCGCGCGCGCCCGCGCGGCCTGCCCGAAGAGGACCCCGGTGAAGGGTCCGGAGCTCGTGCGCGGCGGAAGGTGTCTCGGCGACGTCGATGACATGGGTCCATGATCCCAGACGGCGCGCACGGACCGAAGGCTCCGCGCCGCGCCGCATACTGGGGGGATGACCCACGCCGCCGACCCCGTCCGCACCGTCGTCGTCATCGGGGCGGGCCCCCGAGGCACCGCGATCGTGGAGCGGCTGGTCGCGGCGTCGACCACGGAGGAGTGGCAGGGGCCGCTGACCGTGCACCTCGTCGACCCGCTGGTGGGGCGCGGCGGGGCCGTGTGGCGCCATGACCAGCCCGAGGTGCCGCTCATGAACACCACCACCTGCCAGACCACCCTGTACCCGGACGAGTCCTGCCATCCGCTGCTGCCCGTCCCGCACCGCGAGAGCCTCGCCGACCACCTAGCAGAGGAGGGGCTCGGCCCCTCCGACTTCGCCTCCCGCGCCGCGCACGGCCGCTATCTCGCGCACGTGCTCGAGACCGCGCTCGCCGATGCGGACCCCGAGCGGTCGCGAATCGTGCCGCACCCCGCCGAGGCCGTGGACGTCACCGGCCCGGCCGACGGACCCCAGCGGATCCGCCTCTCGGACGGACGGGTGTCGCGCGCCGACGCGGTCGCGCTCGCGCTCGGCCACCTGCCCACCGCGCTCGGCCCCCGCTCCCAGCGGCTCGCCGACGCCGCCGAGCGGCACGGACTGGTCCACCTCGGCCCCGCCAACCCGCTCGAGGTCGACTACGCCGCCCTGCTCGGCCGCGAGGCGGTCGCCGTGCAGGGGATGGGCCTGAACTTCTACGACGCGATCGGGATGCTCACCACCGCCGCCGGCGGACGCTTCGAGGAGGCCCCGGAGACCGAGGCGGGGTCGCGCTACGTGCCCGGCGGCGCCGAGCCCGTGCTCGTGATCGGCTCCCGCTCCGGCATGGTCTACCGCCCCAAGCCCGACCTGCCCCAGGAGCGCCTGAGCCCCTACCCGCTGCAGGTCCTCACCAGCGAGCGCGTCCTCGAGCTCGCGGTGCGCTCGGCGGGCGTGGACCACGAGGGGGAGGTGATGCCTCTGATGCTCGCCGAGCGCGCCGTGCCCTGCGCGGGGCCGGGCACGCCGAGCTCGCGAGCGACGAGGCGCTGATCCGCCTGCTGTTCCCCTTCGGCCGCCGCGGCGGGGACAGCGCCGACGCCCACCGTCGCACCCGCGAGGTGCTCGCCTCCGCGCTCACCGCCGCGACCGCGCCCGATCCCGCCTGGGTGCTCGTCCACCGGGTGCTCCTCGCGCTGCGGATGCAGGTCAACCGCCTCATCGACCTCGGCGCGTACACCACCGAGTCGGTGCGCCGCGACATCGACGGCCACCTCCGCAACGCCTTCGCCTCCTGGGCCTCGGGCCCTCCCGTCTTGCGCGCCCGGCAGGTGCTCGCGCTCGAGGAGGCGGGGCTGGTGCGCTTCACCGGCCCGCGCATGCACCTGGACATCGACGAGGAGGCGGGCCGCTTCGCGGTGCGCGGCGGGGACGGGGCCGTGACCCTGTGCGACGGGGTGCTCGAGGCGCATCTGCCGCCCGTGGACCTGCCGGCCTACCGCTCCGCCCTGCTCGGCGCCTGGCGCGAGCGCGGCGAGGCGCAGAAGGACCACTGGGCCTCCCGAGGCTCCCGCCGCCGCATGCTCACCGGCTCCATCGCGGTCGACGGGCTCTACGCCCCGATCGGCACCGACGACACCGTCTACGAGCGGCGCCTGCTCGTGGGAATCCCCGTCTCCACCGCCCAGCCGGGCTCCGCGATCACCGCCGAGCCGGGCACCTCCCCGCGCTCTGCTGCGCCATGCCGAGGCGGTCGCGGTGCGCCTCGCCCGCGCCGGGGGAGCGCTCGCCGCGGAATGAGCCGCCATCCGGGCGTGGCACGATGTCGCACATGAGCACGCGCACCGCCCCCGCCCTGGACCCGTCGGCCGACATCGTCGACCTCACCGCCGCGATCGTCGACATCGAGTCGGTCTCCGGGAATGAGAAGGCGCTCGCCGACGCCGTCGAGCAGGCGCTGGCCGCGCACGCCCCGCACCTCGAGGTGCTCGCGCGACGGGGACACCGTCATCGCTCGCACCCATCACGGCCGGGACCGTCGCGTCTCGCTGGCCGGCCATCTCGACACCGTCCCGGTCGCCGCGAACCTCCCCTCCTCGAGGCGTCTCCGCGAGGGCCGCGAGGAGCTCGTCGGCCGCGGCGGCTGCGACATGAAGGGCGGGGTCGCGGTGATGCTGAAGCTCGCCGTCGAGGCGGCCGACGCGCCGATGGACCTCACCTGGCTGTTCTACGACCACGAGGAGGTCGCCGCGGCCGACAACTCCCTCACCCGCCTCGCCGCCGAGCACCCCGAACACCTCGAGGCCGACTTCGCGATCCTCGGCGAGCCCACCTCGGCCGGGGTCGAGGGCGGGTGCAAGGGCACCATGAAGCTCGAGGTCACCGCCCGCGGCGTCGCCGCGCACTCCGCCCGCGACTGGGTGGGCGACAACGCGATCCACCACCTCGCCCCGGTGCTCGAGCGGCTCGCGCGCCTATGAGGCGCGCCGCGCGGTGATCGACGGGCTCGAGTACCGCGAGTGCCTCAACGCCGTCGCGATCACCGGCGGGATCGCCGGGAACGTCATCCCCGACCGGGCGAGCGCCACCCTGAACTACCGCTTCGCCCCGGACACGAGCGTCGAGCAGGCCGAGGCGCACGTGCGCGAGGTCCTCGCAGGCCTGGACCTCGAGATCGAGGTGACCGACGCGGCGCCCGGCGCGGCCGCCGGGCCTGGACACCGCCGCCGCCCGCGACTTCCTCGCCGCGCTCGGGGAGAGGTCCCGCTCGCCGCGAAGCAGGGCTGGACCGACGTCTCCCGCTTCTCGGCCCTCGGCACCCCGGCGGTGAACTTCGGGCCCGGTGACCCGCCGCTGGCCCACACCGACGACGAGCACGTCCCGGTCGACGACCTCACCCGCGCGCTCGAGGGACTGCGGCGATACCTGCTCGGGGCCTGAGCCCGGCGGTCCGACGCCCGGGAGCCCGGGCCGTTACGATCGCGGCATGACACCGGAGGAACGAGAGCACCACCGCAAGGGCCCTGTCAGGCCGCGCGGCGCCCAGCGGCCCGACCGCACCACCGACCAGCGTCTGCTCGAGGAGTCCGCGCCGGGAGCCTGGGTGCACTCCGATCCGTGGCGGGTCTTGCGGATCCAGTCGGAGTTCGTCGAGGGCTTCGGGGCGCTGGCCGAGCTGGGCCCGGCGATCTCGATCTTCGGCTCCGCACGCCTCGGCGAGGGACACCCCGATTACGAGTGCGCGCGGCGGATCGGCGCGGGCATCGCCGAGCGCGGCTATGCCGTGATCACCGGCGGCGGCCCCGGCATCATGGAGGCCGGCAACCGCGGCGCGCAGGAGGCGGGCGGCGTCTCCGTCGGCCTCGGCATCGAGTCGCCGCACGAGCAGGGGCTGAACCCCTACGTCGACCTCGGCGTCGACTTCCGCTACTTCTTCGCGCGCAAGACCATGTTCGTGAAGTACTCCAGCGGCTTCGTGGTGATGCCCGGCGGCTTCGGCACCTTCGACGAGCTGTTCGAGGCGCTGTGCCTCATGCAGACCCACAAGATCGACCTCTTCCCGGTGATCCTGGTGGGCCGCGACTACTGGCAGGGACTGCTGGACTGGGTGGGCTCGGCGGTCGTGGACCGCGGGATGATCAGCCTGGCCGACCTGGACCTCGTGCGCGTGGTGGACACCGCCGAGGAGGCGCTGGCCGCGCTCGGCGAGGCGATCCGCGGCGGCGACGAAGCTCCGGCGGCGGAGCAGGCCCGCACCGCCGCGCAGGACGAGGTCGTGGACGCCTCGTGACCGCCGTCGGCCCGATCGTCTTGCTCCTGCTGCTGGTGGCGGTCGTCGTGGCGGTGCTCATGGTGGGGTTGGCGACGGGCCGTCTCGGCGACGGGATCGGCCTGCCGGAGCGGCCCCGTCGGACGACTCGTCGGACGTGGCGTGCGAGCACTCCCGAAGACCTGAGATAATGGCCACCGTACGCGCGGCGCCAGAGGCCCCGTCCGGGGGAGCGACTCAGGGGCAGCGACACATCTAGGAGGCACGCCATGGGCTGCTATGAAGCCGCGCACCGGTGACGGTCCGCTCGAGGTCGTGGAGGAGGGGCGCGACATCATCATGCGGGTCCCGCTCGAGGGGGGCGGCCGTCTGGTCGTCGAGATCGCCGCATCGGAAGCCGTGGAGTCGCGGGACGCCCTGGAGGGCGTGATCAAGAAGCGACTCGCCGCCGGCATCGGCCCCGCACCCGCTGGACGGGTGCGGGGCCGATGCTGTCCGGGCGCCGGCTCTCAGCCCCGGCGAGGGCGGTGCACCGCGGCGAGCACGCCGTCGCCGCCGCCGGTGAGCGCGGGGATGAGGTCCTCCGCCTCGGAGACCGCGCGGAGCAGGCCCCGCACCGCCCGGGTGGTGGCATCGCGCGCGACCGGGTCCGCGACCCGGTCGTGGAAGAGGGCGTGGGGGATGACCAGCACGCCGCCCGGGCGCGGCAGGCGCCGGGCGTGCTCGAGCGACTCCTCCGCGTGCGGGGCGTGGGCGGGGAAGGCGACCAGGTCGTAGGCGTGATCGGTGAGCCGTCCGACGACGTCGCGCGGCTGACCGGCGATGGTCCGCACCCGCGGCGTGCGGATCCGCGCCTCGGCGAACGCCTCGCGCGCCGCGCGCTGGTTCTCGACCTCGGGGTCGATCGTGGTGAGCACCCCGTCGGGGTGCATCCCGGCGAGCAGGTACAGGGAGCCGACGCCGGCGCCGGTGCCGATCTCGACCGCCGAGCGGGCCTGCACCGCCGCGGCGAGCAGGCGCATCAGCGCGCCCGCTCCCGGCGCACGGGCGGCGCGCCGAGCTCGTTGCCGCGCTCGCGGGCGCGGGCCAGGACGCCGTCGTCGGCGAAGAGGTCCGCCTCGTCGACGAACTCCTCGCCGTGGGCCCAGGAGGCCACCTTTCCCGACGACATCTCCGCTTCCTCTCGCCGCATGCCTGTGAACGGGCCGATCCTACGACAGCCGCGCGGGCGACGCGCAGTCCGTGCGCCGTTCCCAGGGGGCGCGATGCAATAATGGGCCCGCAGCAGCGGACCTCGAGACGTATAGGTGGACAATGGGCGGCACCGGCTTCATGGGCCTCGGCGGGTGGGAGATCGTCGTCCTGCTCATCGTGTTCCTCGTGATCGTGGGCCCGCAGCGGTCGCCCGAGGTCACCCGTTCGCTGGTCCAGTGGGTGCGCAAGGCGCGCCGCTGGGTGGATGACTCCCGCTCGACGGTCGAGGACGAGATGGGCATCGCCATCGAGGACCTCAAGAAGTACGACCCGCGCCAGTACGATCCGCGCCGCATCATCCGCGAGGCCTGGGGCGACACCGACATCGAGGAGCCGCTGCCCAGCAAGGAGGCCATGTCCGTGGCAGGCGGCGCGGCCGCGGCGGGCGCCGCGAAGAGCGCGAAGAAGCGCTCGGGCTCGGCCGCGAAGGACGAGGGCCCCAAGCGCGCCCCCTTCGACGACGAGGCCACCTGAGCCGAACGGCTCAGTGCCGCGCGACGGACAGCGGCGACTTCATCCCGCCCAGGCCCCGCGGGGACCGCGTCAGCGAGCGCGCCACGGCCGTGAGCGCCTGCGCGGTGGGGGAGTCGGGATCGGAGACGACCAGCGGTACGCCTCGGTCCGCGCCCTCGCGCGGCGCCGGGTCCAGGCCCACACGGCCCAGCACCGGCACCTGCTCGCCGACGGCCTCGGCGAGCGTCGTAGCGACCCGGTCGCCGCCGCCGCCGCCGAAGACGTCCATCACGGAGCCGTCGGGCAGGGTCAGTCCCGCCATGTTCTCCACGACCCCGGCGATCTTCTGCTCGGTGGAGGCGGCGAGGGAGCCGACCCGCTCGGCGACGGAGGCGGCGGACTGCTGGGGCGTGGTCACCACGACCATCTTCGCGCCGGGCAGCAGGCTGCGCGACCGAGATCGCGACGTCGCCGGTGCCGGGCGGGAGGTCCAGCAGGAGCACGTCGAGGTCGCCCCAGAACACGTCGGAGGCGAACTGCTCGATCGCGCGGTGCATCTTCGGGCCGCGCCACACCACGGCCTGCCCCTCGGGCACGAACATGCCGATGCTCATCACGGCCACGCCGTGACCGACCGGCGGCATGAGCAGGTCGGAGACCTTCGTGGGTCGCTCGGTGATCCCGAACATGCCCGGCATCGAGAAGCCGTGGATGTCCGCGTCGATCACGCCGACGCGCGACCCGTCGGCCGCCATCGCGGCGGCGAGGTTCGCGGTGACGGTGGACTTGCCCACCCCGCCCTTGCCGGAGGAGATCGCATAGATGCGGGTGAGGGAGCCTGGCTGGTTGAAGGGGATCTGGCGGCGCCCCTGGCGGAGGCGGTTCGTGAGCTCGCGGCGTGCTCCTCGGTCATCGCGGAGGTGGTCACCTCGACGCGGGACAGACCCGGCACGGTCGCGGTCGCCTCGGCGGTCTCGCGCTCGATCCGGTCCCGCATGGGGCGACCCTCGATCGTGACGAGCACGTGCACGCGGGCGATGCCCTCGGCGTCCACGTCCACGGAACCGACCATGCCGAGCTCGGTGATGGGGCGATGGATCTCGGGGTCGATCACCCCGCTCAGCGCCTCATGGATGCGCTCCACGCGCTCGTCGGCGGGGGCCTCGGTCGCGCCCTGGGCGGGCGTCTCCGGTGTGGTCACTGGGGGTCCTGCTCCTTCCCGGTGCGGCGCTCGAGCGCCGCCTCGACCTCCTCGCGCAGGATCGCGCGGAGGCTCTGGTCGTCCAGCGCGGGCGCCTCGGGGCGGTCCGTCTCCGGCCCGGCCTCCTCGAGCTCCTGGAGGAGGTCGCGCGCTCGCCGCGCACGAAGTCGCGCGTGGCGACGTCGTTGAGCGCGAGGCGCAGCGAGGCGATCTCGCGCGTGATGAAGTCGGTGGTGGCGTGGTTGCGCTCGTTGGACTGGCGGTCCTGCTCGGCCTGGACGCGGTCGCGGTCGTCCTGCCGGTTCTGCGCGAGCAGCAGCAGCGGAGCGGCGTAGGAGGCCTGCAGTGAGAGGATCAGGGTGAGCAGGGTGAAGTTCAGGGCGCGCGGGTCGAACTGCGCGGACTCCGGGGCGAGCGAGTTCCAGGTCAGCCACACCGCGCAGAAAAGGGTCATGCCCACCAGGAAGGCGGGAGTGCCCATCATGCGCGCGAAGCCCTCCGCAGCGCGTCCGAAGGCGTCGCCGCGCAGTGGGTTGCGCAGGCGGCCGCGACGCCGGGGCGCCGGGTCGTCGAGAGGGTCGACGTTCTTCTCCGCCATCCTCAGCCCTCCTCACCGCTGTCGCGCGCGGTGGCCCGCGCGATCTCGGACAGGTCGATCTGCCCGGTCGTCGCGGGGGGCTCGTCGTCCTGCTCGCGCCAGTCGTCGGGCGGCGACGTGGTCGAGCACGTCGTCGACGGTGACCGCGCCGAGCAGGCGTCCGTCGTCGTCGACCACCGGGATGGAGACGAGGTTGTAGGTCGCCATCTCACGCGTCACGGTCGACAGCGGCACCGTCGGGGAGACGGCGACCCGGTCCTGGTCGATGATCTCGCCGACGGGACGGTCGGGCCGCTCCCGCAGCAACTGCTGGAAGTGCACGATCCCGAGCAGGCGGCCGGTCGGGGTCTCGAGCGGGGAGCGGCACACGTGCACGGTCGAGGCGAGCGCGGCGTGGATCGCCTCGCGGCTGATCATCGCCAGGCAGTGCGCCACCGGGGTCTCGGGCGAGACGATCAGCGGCTCGGTCGTCATCATGCCGCCGGCGGTGTACTCGTCGTACGCCATCAGGCGGCGCACGTCCTCCGCCTCCTCGGGCTCCATCAGGTTCAGCAGTTGGGAGGCGACCTCATCGGGCGGCTCCTGGACGAGGTCCGCCGCGTCGTCGGGGTCCATCACGTCCAGCACGTCGGCGGCGCGCTTGGCGTCCAGGCCCGTGACGACCTCGACGCGGATGTCCTCGGGCGGCTCCTCGAGCACGTCGGCGAGCCGCTCGTCGGCCAGCTCCCCGGCCAGCTCTATCCGGCGCTTGGTCTCCAGCTCCTGGATGATCTCGGCGAGGTCGGCGGGGTTGAGGTCCTGGTAGGAGGCGGCGAGCAGGTGGGCGGACTGCTCCGCCTGCGTGCCGAAGAGGCCCGTCACCTCGCGCACGTCGACGGTGAGCGTCTCGCCGCGCGAGACCAGCCGGCCCAGCGACCCGCCCGCGCGGCGCCGGCGCACATGCAGGCGCGAGATCGTCCAGTCGCGGTGGCGGTCCTGGTCCAGGGCGATGTCCAGCACGGTCGCCTCGCCGGAACCGTCGGAGAGGGTCACCACCCGGTCCAGCAGGTCCCCGAGCACCAGCGGCTCGCCGGTGCGCTTCTCGAAGCGGCGCACGTTCAGCACCCCGGTCGAGATCACCTGGCCGGGGGAGATGGAGGTGACCCGGGTGATCGGCAGGAACACGCGCCGCTTCGCCGCGACCTCGACCACGAACCCGACGGCGCGGGCGTCGCTGCTGCGGGTCTGCGGCACCACCACCACGTCGCGGACCGTCGCCACCGCGTCCCCGATCGGGTCGAAGACGGAGGTGCCGACGAGCCTCGCGGCGTAGAAGCGGGGCGGCGCGGAGGTGCTCACGAGCGCAGCTCGGCGATCCAGGCCTCGACGTCCTCGGCACGTCGGGGCGGCGCGGCGGAGAGGTTCTCGACCCCGTCCTGGGTGACGAGGACGTCGTCCTCGATGCGCACGCCGATCCCGCGCGACTCCTCGGGGACCAGCAGGTCGTTCTCCTTGAAGTACAGGCCCGGCTCGATCGTGAAGACCATCCCGGGCACCAGCTCCGCGTCGAGGTACATCTCGCGGCGGGCCTGGGCGCAGTCGTGCACATCCATGCCGAGGTGGTGACTGGTGCCGTGCGGCATCCAGCGCCGGTGCCACTGACCCTCGGGGGCGAGGGACTCCTCGGCGGTGCCGGGCAGCAGGCCCCACTCCTCGAGGCGGGCGGCGAGGACCTTCATCGCGGCGGTGTGCGGCTCGCGGAAGCGCAGTCCGGGGCGCGCGACCGCGAACGCCGCATCAGAGGCCTCGAGCACCGCGTCGTAGACCTTGCGCCGCACGGGCGAGAAGGTGCCCGAGACGGGGAGGGTGCGGGTCACGTCAGCGGTGTAGAGCGAGTCGATCTCGACACCCGCGTCGACGAGCACCAGCTCATCGGGCCGCACGGCGCCGTCGTTGCGGGTCCAGTGGAGGGTGCAGGCGTGGTCGCCGGCCGCGGCGATCGTGTCGTAGCCGACGCCGTTGCCGTCGGCGCGGGCGGTCGCCGCGAAGACGCCCTCGATGACCCGCTCGCCGCGGGGATGGCCGACGGCCTGGGGGAGGTTGCGGATGACGTCCTCGAAGCCGCGCGCCGTCGCCTCGACGGCCAGACGCATCTGGCGCACCTCGTACTCGTCCTTGACCAGCCGGGCCTCGCTGGCCGCCTCGCGCAGGGCGGCGTTCTCGGCGGCGGCCTCCTGCCCGCCGGGCAGACCGTTCTGGGAGCGGATCTCCTGGACCATCGCCTCGATCGACGCGTCGACCTCGGGCACGACCGACAGCGACAGCTGGGCGCCGACGTCCTTGGCGAGGTGGTCGCGCGGCTCGTCGATGTGGCGCACCTCGATCCCGAGCCGCTGGGAGGCCTCGGTGAGGGTGGGGCGGCGGCCCACCCACATCTCGCCGTAGCGGGAGTCGGCGTAGAACTCGTTGGAGTCGAAGCCGGCGCGGGGCCGGAAGAAGTAGGTCGCGACCGAGACCGTCGGGTCCTCCGCCGACGGCTCGACGACGAGCACGCTGTCGGGCTCCTCGTCGGTGCCCAGCCCCGAGTAGTACGCGAAAGCGGTGTCGGGGCGGAAGGGGTAGTCGGTGTCGTTCGAGCGCACCTTCAGCACACCGGCGGGCGCGCACCAGCCGCGTCCCCGGCAAGCGACGCACCAGCGCGTCACGACGCTCCGGCGTGAAGTCCGCGGACTCGCGCCGCTCGGCGTCCGGCACCGTCTCGTCCCAGCCGGAGGCGATGAACTCGCGGAACGCCGCGCTGTCGGGGCGCTGCGAGCGGGAGTCACCGCGCGAGGCGAGGTCCTTCATACCGTCTTCGCTGGAGGTGGCGTCGGTGCTGGTGTCGCTGTTCTCGGTGCTCACCCCACGATGTTCTCACGCCTCGGTCTACCCTGGGCGCATGAGTGAGCGGTCCTACTCCGGCGCGAGGCGGCGCATCGATCTCCACGGGCACAGCACGTGCTCGGACGGGACGACGTCGGTGCCGGACCTCTTCGCGCAGGCCCAGGCGGTCGGGCTGGACGTGCTGGCCCTGACCGACCACGACACCGTCGAGGGCTGGCCGCAGCCGCCCGCCGCGGTCGCCGCCACCGGTGTCGCGGCCGTACCAGGGATCGAGGTCTCCTCCGAGCACGGGCACCGCAGCGTGCACCTGCTGGCCCTGCTGGTGGACCCCTCCGAGGGCACGGCCCTGGCCGCCGAGATGGCGGAGGCGCGCTCCTCCCGCATCGAGCGGGCCCGGCGGATGGTCGAGCTGATCGGCCGCGATCACCCCGTCACCTGGGACGACGTGCTCGCTCAGGTGGCGGGGGAGGAGACGGTGATCGGCCGACCCCACATCGCCGACGCCCTCGTCGCGGCCGGTGTGGTGCCCGACCGGTCGGCCGCGTTCGCGGAGATCCTACGCGGCTCCGGCCCGTACTACGTGCCCTATTACGCGCCCTCCCCGCTCGAGGCGGTCGCCGCGATCCGGGAGGCCGGCGGCGTCTCCGTGATCGCACATCCCGGCTCGGTCACCCGCGACGACGACCTGCCGGTCGAGCCGCTCGAGGAGCTCGTGGAGGCAGGGCTCGACGGTGTGGAGGTGCACCACCGCGAGCACGACGACGCGGAGCGGGAGCGGTTGCAGAGCTTCGCCGAGCGGCACGACCTGCTGGTCACCGGCGGCGGCGACTTCCACGGCACCGGCAAGCCGAACCTGCTCGCGGAGAACCTCACCGACCCGGCGGTGCTCGCGGAGATCGAGCGTCGCGCGACGAGCGGGACTCGCGTCATCAGGCCCTGAGCCTGCGCTCGCTCTGCTCGCACGCGAAGCGGGCCGTTCGGCCCTTCCCGTGCCGCCCTGACGGCGTGGGCGCTGAACGCCGACGGGCTCCGACACGATCGATCGTGTCGGAGCCCGTCGGTCAGGTCGGAGGACTCAGCTCTCGGAGCCGCCGCCGTTCGAGGAGCCGCTGTTCGACGACCCCCGCGGTCGCGACCGCGACCGCCGCGCGAGCGGCGACGACGGTTCGAGGAGCCGCCGGCGGACTCGGAGGAGCCGCCCTTGTCCTCGGGACCGGTCGAGGACGACTCGGCGCCGGTGCTCTGCTCGGCGACCACCTCGCCGTTCACGCGGCGGGTGCGGGAGCGCGAGCGGGTGCGGCGCGGCTTCTCGCCGTCCTGCTCACCACGAGTGCGGCCGCTGCTCTCGGTGTCGGCCGTCTGCTCGTGGGACTCCTCGTCCCTGCTGCGACGCCCGCCCCGGGAGCGGCCCGCGCCGCTCCCACGGCCTCCGTCGCGACCGCCACGGCCGCCGTCCCGACCACCGCGTCCGAAGTCACGACCGCCGCGCCCGCCCTCGCGCGGGGGCGACCGGCCGAGTCGGGACCGCCGAGGTCCTCGATCTCCTCCGCGTCCAGGCCCTTGCGGGTGCGCTTGTCCTTCGGCAGGTTGCCCTTGGCGTCGGTGGGGATGTCGAGATCGGTGAAGAGATGGTCGGAGGTCGAGTAGGTCTCCACCGCCTCGGTCGACTCCAGCCCCAGCTGACGGGCGATGAGAGCCCAGCGCGCCAGGTCCTCCCAGTCCACGAAGGTGATCGCGGTGCCCTTCTTCCCCGCGCGGCCGGTGCGGCCGGTGCGGTGGAGGTAGGTCTTGTCGTCGTCGGGGCAGTTCCAGTTCACGACGTGGGTGACGTCGGTGACGTCGATGCCGCGCGCAGCGACGTCGGTCGCGACCAGCACGTCTATCTTCCCGTTGCGGAAGGCGCGCGGCGCCTGCTCGCGGGCGCCCTGGCCGAGGTCGCCGTGCAGGGGAGCGGCGGCGAAACCGCGGTCGGCGAGGTCGCCGGCCACCCGGTCGGCCTGGCGCTTGGTGCGCATGAAGATGATCGTCAGGCCGCGGCCGCGGGCCTGCAAAGACGCGGGCCATCACCTCGATCTTGTCGAGCTGGTGGGCGCGGTAGACGACCTGCTTGATGTCCGCCTTGGTGCGGGACTCGTCGCCGGGGTCGTGGGCGCGGATGTGGGTGGGTCGCTTCATGAACCGCCGTGCCAGCGCCATGATCGGTCCCGGCATCGTGGCGGAGAACAGCATCGTCTGACGGTTGCTGGGGACCGCCTGGAGCGGCTTTTCGATGTCCTCGAGGAAGCCGAGGTCGAGCATCTCGTCGGCCTCGTCGAGCACCGCGGTGCGCACCTGGGAAAGGTCCAGGTGCTTCTGGCGCATCAGGTCGATGAGGCGGCCCGGCGTGCCGACGACCACCTCGACGCCCTTCTCGAGCGCCTCGATCTGCGGCTCGTAGGCGCGGCCGCCATAGACGGTGAGGATCCGGATCGGGCGCTTCGCCGAGGCGGTCTCGAGGTCGTGGGCGACCTGCACCGCGAGCTCGCGGGTGGGCGAAGACCACGAGGGCCTGCGGCTTCCCGATCGGGCGGTCGTCGGGGTTGGGCTCGCCGGGGGCGACGGAGCTCTGCAGCAGCGGGATGCCGAAGCCGAGGGTCTTGCCCGTGCCGGTCTTGGCCTGGCCGATGATGTCGCGGCCGCGGAGCGCGACCGGGAGGGTCAGCGCCTGGATCGGGAAGGGCGTGGTGATGCCCTTGGCCGCAAGGGCCTCGACGATGTCGGCGCGGACGTCGAAGTCGGCGAAGGTCTGCTGCGGGTCGGTGGTGCCGGAGCTCTGCTCGACGGCGGGGGAGGCCGACACGGCCTCATCGGTGTGCGGGATCGTTTCAGGCACCGTTCAACTCTCTGGTCATGGATGTGCACGGCCATGGTAGCCCCCGGGCCCGAACCGAGGTCCGGAAGGTGACGAACGGGTCGAACCGCCCACACCGGCCGCTCGGGAAGGGCCTTTGGCAGTCCCGGACGGGAGTGAGGAATCGTGATCGTTCCGTGACCGAGGTTTCTGTGCGGTAGCTGATCGTTGACTGCATGATGTGCTGGCTCTCCGGCGTCGGAGGGGTGGAGCGGCGTGGGTGCTGCGAGTGGGCGACGAGTTCCTCCGTTGGAGATCCCTGTGTTCGGTCGGTGGTACCGCCGTGCCCTGGTGAGTGCGTGGTGCGTGGCAGGAGTACGACACCACGCTGGTGGAGCAGGAGGACGGGTCGATCGCGCCGGCCGCGGTGCCGGACGGGGTGGTGCTGGCCGGGGAGGTCGAGGGGTCGAGCGCGGAGCCGGCCCCGGTGGCGGAGGTCGCTGCGGGCGAGGACGCGTCGGTGGCGGTGGCGTGGGAGGGCTCGCTGCCTGCCCCGGTGCTGGAGGGGTCCGCGGCGACCCATGCGGGGGCGTGGCCGGGGATCGATCTGGTGGTCCACGCGACGCGGGACTGCATCATCCGCTCACTGCTCGACACCGGCGGATTCCGACCCCTTCGACACCCTCAAATGCGATGAGCCCGAAAAGCCGCGCTCATACGCTCTGCTCAGGCGAAGGGTGACGGACTGGCCTGCGCCCTCGGGTAGACCACAGCGCGCCGACGATGAGGGGAATCTGGAACGGAAGACGAAGCGAGCCTCTTCCTATCCGTGTCGAGGCCGAAGCCGTCACGTTTGTTCCGCCACTGCGCCACATTGCCCGGGAAGACTGCTACGAAGAAGGCCGCGACCACACCGCCAACCACGCGCCGCCGTCGTCCACTGAGAAGGGCCGCGCCGAGTGCGATTTCAGTGACGCCGGAAGCAAGGACGGTCGCGTCTTCGCTGACCGGTACCCAGGACGGCACCTGTGCGCGGAACTCTTCACGAGCGGATGTCAGGTGGGTGACACCGGCGTAGGTAAGGGCTGAGCCAAGCAGCAAACGTACCGCTGTGCGGGCCCGGCCGCGGTGCACGGGGTGGGCGTCACTCATGTGCGTGTTCATCGGCTGTCCATTCTTCGATAGCGGCGAGGATTTCGGGAGAATCTGGGGTGGTGCGTGGTCGGAAACGCTTGACGCGGCCGTCGGGATGGACAAGGAACTTCTCAAAGTTCCATGTCACCTTGCCTGACTTACCGTTGGCGTCCGCGAGGGTCGTGAGTCGCTTGTACAGAGGGTGCGCGTTCCTCCCGTTGACCCGAACCTTCTCGGCCATCGGGAACGTCACTCCCCACGTCGCCGAGCAGTAGTCGGCGATCGCCTCCGACGAGCCTAGCTCCTGCAGGAACTGGTTGCTCGGGAAGCCGATCACCGTGAACCTTCGATCGCGGTAGCGACGTTGTAGATCCTCGAGTCGCTCGTACTGCGGAGCGAGTCCGCATCGGGAGGCGACGTTGACCACTAGTGCGACCCCGCCTCCCGAGAGCTCACGGGACTGCCGCACGATCAGGTGACAGTTGGGGTGTCAGGCCGCGAGGCCCACGGCGGGGTTCATGATGGTCTCGTATTCGATGGGCGTCAATCGGCCCAGGCGGGCCTGTCGACGACGCCGGTGGTAGGTCCTCTCGATCCAGGTGATGATCGCGATCCGCGACTCTTCTCGATCCAGGTGATGATCGCGATCCGCGGCTCTTCTCGAGCCCGCCACCGCCTGCGGTCCAGGACGTTCTTCTGCAGTAGCGCGAAGAAAGACTCCATCGCGGCGTTGTCCCCGGCGGCGCCGACTTTCCCCATCGATCCGATGAGGTGGTGACGGTTCAGGGCGTGGACGAATTTCCGTGACCGGAACTGGGTGGATTCAATCGGTGGATGCAACACCCTCTTGCTCGAGTGACTGTAGTCGCTCGGCGAACACCTCAGCTGGAGACTTCCAGCCGAGGACCTTCCGGGGACGATTGTTGACTGCCAGCGCGACCGCTTCGAGGTCCTGCACAGTCCAGCGTGAGAGATCGGTACCCTTCGGGAAGTACTGACGTAGCGACCCGTTCGTGTTCTCGTTCGTGGGCCTCTGCCACGGCGAGTGGGGATCGGCGAAGAACACCTTCGTGCCCGTCTCCACAGTGAACTGCGCATGCCCAGACAGCTCCTTGCCGCGGTCCCAGGTCAGCGTCTTGCGCAACTGTCGCGGCAGGGTCGTCATCGAGGCAGTCAAAGCGGCGTTCATCGCCACAGCGCCGTAGCCGGCCAGGGCGGGACCGTTCTTGACCCGCGGTGTCTGCCCGTAGCCGTCCAGCCGAGGCAGGTGCACCAGCAACGTGGCTCGGCTCTTGCGCTCAATGACGGTACCGATCGCGGACCGGTTCGTGCCGATGATCAGGTCACCTTCCCAGTGTCCTGGCACGGCGCGGTCAGCGGCTTCGGCGGGGCGTTCACTGAGGACCACATCCTCGGTCACGTGCCCTTGAGGCTTGTTCTTCGACCGGGCTCGGGGCGCCCGCAGAGATCGGCCGGTGCGCAGGCAGGCGACCAGTTCTCGCTTGAGCGCGCCCCGGCCCTCGATGAACAGGGACTGGTAGATCGCCTCGTGACTGATACGCATGGACTCATCCTCGGGGTAGTCGATCTCAAGCCGGTGTGAGATCTGCTCCGGACTCCACGCCGTGACCCACCGCCGGTCGGCCCGGCGTGGCTTCGACCTGCCCTTCCACGCCGGTACGTCCGGCCCGGCCACGATCGACCCATCTGGATGGCACACATCGCCGCTGAGCCGGTCCTGGACGTAGTTCCGTAGTTTCGGGTTCGCGACCAGCTTCGCGGTCTTCGGCCTCCGCGCCATCAGCTCCGCCTTCCACTGCGCGACCGAGGCCCGGTACTCCAGCTTCCCGCCGCGGGTAGCGGCGTTTCGACGCGCTCGCGCGAGATCGTGGCCGGGTCGCGGTTGATCCTGCGCGCGATCTCGCGCACGCCCACCTGCTGAGCGTGCAGGACAGCGATCTCCTCCCGCTCAGGAAACGACAGATAACGTCCGCCAGGCTCGGTGAGTTCGATCGTCCTCATGCCGCCACCTTGTCGGAACCAGCGTGCCCCGACGGTCGCAGACACGCCCACCTTCCCGGTGCGTCCTCCGAGGAGCGTCCCGTCGCTATCTCTTTCCAGAACCTGCGTTCGATCTTTGCGGCGCGTCTTCGGGGCGCCTGGCGAGATCATCGCCGACCGGCCCGTGAGTTCCTTCAGCCATCCAGCTGGTCGTCCCATCAACACCCTCCTCGACCTGAGGTGTTGCGTCCACCAGTTGAATCCACCCTGGGACCCGCGGTCCGAGTGCACGATGCATCCGGCGGCATCGCGACGACGCGATACCGCGTTGTCCAGGGCGTTCACCGCAAGGCGGGCCTTCATCCGGTCGCTGATCGAGTAGCCGACGATCCGGCCGGAGAACACGTCCTTGATCGCGCAGAGGTAGAGCTTGCCCTCATCGGTCCAGTGCTCCGTAATATCGGTCAGCCACAGTTCGTTGACGTCATCGGCGGAGAAGTCGCGCTTGACCAGGTCGTCGTGGACCGGTGGTCCGGGACGCTCCCCGTTCTTGCCGCGCTTCTTGCCGAAGGCGGACCACCACTGGTTGTCCCGCCAGATCTTCCACGCGGTCCGCTCACCTCCGCGGCCTCGTCGACCAGGAACCGGTACCCGTACTCGGGGTCGTCGGCGTGGGCGTCCAGCAGGGCGTTGGCACGGTAAGCCTCGATCAGCTCGGCCTGGGTGACCTGTTGTTTCCGCCAGCGGTAGTAGGACTGACAGGAGAGCTTGAGGACCCGCAGGGACACCGCGACGGGGATGCCGTCGGCGGCGAGCTCGCTCACGAGCGGGTAGAGCTTTTTCCCGGCAGGTTCGCCTGGGAGAGGTAGGCGCGGCGCGGCGGAGGACCCCGTTCTCCTGCTGAACCAGCCGGATCTGCTTGCGCGCCTCACGCGGCTCGGCCGATTCCTCCCGGCTCTTGCCGGGCCGGTTGCCATCGTTGATATCGGCTTGGCGGATCCATTTGTGCGGCGTCATCTCGTGGACGCCGAAGTCCTTCGCGATCTGCGCGATGGTGATGCCGTCCTCGCGGGACCGGGCCACTCGCACGACAACGTCGCGGAACTCCTGGGGTTAGGGAGCGGGCATGGTGCACATCCTTCCAGGCCGCCCTGCGGGCAAGCCAGATCAGATGTCACCTATCCATGCGGCAGTCCCTACGGCCGATTCAGGGTGATTCGAAGCCGCTCTAGGTCGTGTCGCGTCGTCGGTCCGGTTCCTACCCCTCGCCGCCGTCGCTCGCGCCCGGCGCGGGGCTCACCGGGTCGGTGGGCGTGACGCGGTCCTCGTCCGGCAGGCCCTCGCCGGGGGCGACCTCCTGCTCCGGCGGGACCGTGCCGTCGGGGGTCTCGGCGCCCTCGGGCACCTCGAGCTCGGCGTCCCCCTGCGGCATCTGGGAGCGGTGGATCGAGACGGAGACCAGGCCCAGCCCACCCATGGTGATGTCGTCGTAGGCGACGAGGCGGCCGGTCTCGCGGTCGAAGTAGAGCATCCGCGCGGTGAGGTCCAGCGGGTCCTCGCCCTGCGGCACCGGGGCGACGCCTCCGGAGGCGAGGGCACCGCCGGTGGAACCGGCCGTCAGCCAATCGGTGCCCGAGCCCTCCCGGTCCAGCTCGACCTTCGAGGTGTGCATGTGGCCGGAGAGCACCAGCGGGGCGCGGCCCAGGAGGCCGTCGGGCTGGGTCGGGTCGTGCAGCAGCGCCAGGTCGACGGGGTCCTCGGGATGGGCCTCGTCGTGCGCCTCGATCGTGTCGCCGAGCTGGAAGGCGCTCGCGGCGACCGCGTCCTTGCCCTCCTCGCCAGCCGCGCCGATGTCGGAGTCGTCGTCGGCCGCGAAGCGGGGATCGCCGATCCCGGCGATCGTCAGGCCCGCCACCTCGACCACCTCGTTGTCGACCACGGTGGCATTCGGTCGCTCCTCGATGGTGGTCGCGGCCGCGGCGCCGTCGTGGTTGCCGCTGATGTACACGTAGGGGACGTCCAGCGTCCCGATCCGGTGCAGCAGCTCGTTCTCGACCGGGGTGCCCCAGGAGCCGATGTCGCCGGTGTCGATCACGGCGTCGATCGCGAACTGCGTGTGCAGCTGCTCGATCACGTCGAACGCCTGCGGGTTGTCGTGGATGTCGGAGACGTGCGGCACCGTGACCAGGTTCTCCTGGTCCAGGCCCACGGGCAGGCTGTCCGCCGCGATGTACAGCGCCGAGACCTGCCCCACGAACTCCGCGAGGGTGTCGCGATAGCTCGCGTAGTCCTGTGCGGTCGCCTCGCCGAGGTCCGCGATGTACGCGGCCTGGGAGAGCGACCCCTCGAAGCGGGGCTGGGTCAGGGCGGCGGGGGAGAAGGTCACCGCCGTCGCGCCGACGGAGACGCCGACCAGCGCGACGGCGCGCCGCCCGCGACCAGGGAACGGCGCACCCGGCGGAAGGTGAGGCTGACGGCGAGACCCGCACCGACGGCCGCGAACAGGGCGTTCATCGCCGCATTGCGCGCCGCGGCCGCGGTGATCGCCTCCGGGGCGCTGTTCTGCGGCTCGGCGAAGCCGGTGTCGGAGGAGAAGAGCGCCTCGGCCTTCTCGACGTCGACGCCCTTGACCCGCGCCTCGATCGACACCGGCGCGGTGTGGGTGTCGAAGGAGACCTCGCCGATCGGCGGCGACAGCAAGCACCGTGTCCGAGGAGAGGGAGGGGCGCACGTGCACCGAGGCGGTCAGCGGGCCGACCTCGACCTTCGAGTCCGGCACCAGCAGCGGCCCGAGCATCGCGCCGAGCACCGCGACCACGGCGGTGGCGGTCACCTGCGGCGCCCGGGCACGCCGACGGCGCCGACGGCGGGCTCTCGCCTCGTCCGTCGGCGCCGACTTCGCGGGGTGCTCGACCTCGCGGCCCTGCGCGGACCCGTCGGTCCCGGTGGGGCCGGCGTCGTCCGGGGACCCGGTCCCACCCGCTCGCGCCGCTCCCGCGGCGTCGTCCGCGGGGTCCGGCTCCTCGGGGGTGGTCAAGTCCTCAGCCGAGGAAGCCGACGCGGCGGGGCTCCTCGGTGGAGACCTCGGCGTAGGCGAGCTTCGCACCGGGGATCAGGACCTTCTTGCCCTTGTCGTCCACCAGGGTGACCGGGCCGCCGTCGGCGACCGCGGCGCCCAGGCGCTCGAGCACCGCCTCGGCGTTCTCGTCGGACTCGATCACGAGCTCGCGGGGGGAGTGCTGGATGCCGATGCGGATCTCCATGGCCTGACCTTCCCTCCGCTCACGGGCGGAGACGGGAGTGCTGTTCATGGCGAGTCTACGTGGACCCCCGTGCGCTCCGGCGCGCGTACGCCGCAGGCGGAACCGCGTCCCGTCCGCGAGGGGCGAGCCGGTGCTCAGAGGCGGGAGGCATCCTGCTCGGGTGCCGGGTCGTCGGCGTCCCCACGTTCGGCGCCGGCCTGCTCCACCGGTGTGAAGCCCGTCAGGCCGTCGACCACCACGGCGGTCACGGTGCTGAGGATCTCGTCTCGCTCCTCGTCGTCGGCGGCGTCATGGAGCCGCTGGGCGGTGCTCTGGGCGATGCCGATCAGGCCCCGGCCGAGGATCCTCGCCTGACCGGTGCTCAGCGCGCGATACGAGAGCAAGACACCCCCGCCAGCTCGATCGACATCTCGTCGAGGATCCGGGTGACCCGCTCCTTGACCTCGTCGGAGACGACCTCGTGGCCGGTGAACAGGCGCAGCGAGTTCTTCAGCGACATGAGCTCGTAGAAGCGTCGCATGCCGAGCCGGACCCGGTCCTCGGCGTCGCCGCCGCGCCCGGCCATGTCGCGGACCTCGACGAGCATCGACTCGCCGATCACGTCGAGGACCTCGACGTAGAGGGCCTCCTTCGAGCGGAAGTGCTGGTAGAGGACGGGCTTGGTGACCCCGGCGGCGGCGGCGATGTGGTCCATCGAGGTGGCCTGGTAGCCCTTCTCGGTGAACACCTCGGTGGCCAGGCGCAGCGGCTGCGAGCGACGCCGCTCGCGGGGCATCCGGGAGGTGGTGGGCGAGGACATGAGGTCAACCTCCGGAATCCGACATGAGGGATATCGGGTGATCCCGCACACTGTACCGCCGTCGGAGTCCTGTGCGGAGCATCCCGGACGTCAGGGCCATGGGGTCAAATGGTCCCATGCGACGCACCGGCACCATCACGGGGGAGGGCATCCGCCTGCTCGGACCCGATCTCGAGGCGCCGCGCCCGCGCGCTGCCCGCCGCGCGCTGGACTCGGGCCAGCGCCGCGCCCTGGACGCCGTCGCTGCCGGTCACCACGTGATCGTCCACGGCGGGCCCGGCGGCGGCCGCACCGCCCTCGCGCTCGCCGCGGCCGACGCCTCCGGGGAGGACGCGCCGCTGCTGGCCCCGCGCCGCCTCGCCGCCGGGCGTCTGCGCGATGCGCTCGCCGTCCGTGGGCACGGCACGGCCCGCGCCATGACCCCGCCCGCCCTCGCCCATGCGATCGCCCGCGCCGACGCGCTGCGCCGAGGGCTGGGCGAGCCGACCCTGGTCACCGGCGCGGAGCAGGACGCCCTGCTCGCCGAGCTGATCGCCGAGCGCCCGGCTTGGCACCTGGACGTCGACCCCGGCGCACGCACCCTGCCCGGCTTCCGCACCGAGCGCGCGATCTGATCACCCGCGCCGGGGAGCTCGGCCTCGGTCCCGCCGCGCTCGAGGAGCTCGGCCGCGAGCACGACCGCCCCGCCTGGCGCGACGCCGCGGCGCCGCTGCGCGACTACCTCGGTGTGCTCGACCTCGAGGCCTCCGCAGCGCTCGACGCCGGCCCCCGGCTCGACTCCGGCGCGCTGGTGCGCCGCGCCGCCGTGCTCCTGGCGGACCCGACCCTCCCCGCCCCCTTCCGCACCGTGGTGGTCGACGACGCGCAGGACCTCACGGCCGCCGGCATCGACCTCGTCGTCGCGCTCGCCGCGTCCGGAGCGAAGGTGCTGGTGACCAGTCGCCCCGACGCGGCGGTGGACACCTTCCGCGGCGCCCTGCCCGATGCCGCCGCCCGGGCGCGCGAGGCCCTGCCCGGCGCGCCGCTCGAGATCACGCTGGACGGCGCGCACGGCGGCGAGGAGGGGCTCGTCGCCGTGGTCGACGCGCGCGGGGCAGGCTCCCGCTCGCGGGCGCCCCGGCCGCGTCCCGTCGGCCCCGCGCCGAGCGACCGGGAGGACTCGTGGCGCGCGCGCGCCGCGGACCCGCTGGACGAGGCGCGGCTGATCGGCTCCGCCCTGCGCGACCTCCACCACCGCGAGGGCGTCGACTACGACGACATGGCCGTGGTGTGCCGCTCCGGCGCGGCCGTCGCCGATGTCGCCGATCTGCTCTCCCGCACCGGCCTGCCCGTGCGGGTTCCGCGCCGCCCCCAGCCGCGCGCGACGTCGCCGTGGTCGACGACCTGCTCACAATCCTCGAGCTCGGCCTCGCCCCCGCCGGCACCCCGCTCGAGGCCCGCACCGCGACCGCGCCGCTGCGCGGCCCCTTCGGCGACGCCGACGACCTGCGCCTGCGCCGCATCCGCCGCCTGCTCGCTGGCCGCCCACCGCGCGGAGGAGGCGAGCGCGGCAGGGGAGGACCCGACGGGATCGGGAGCGTCGGAGGAGAGCGGCGCAGAGGAGTCCGAGCCGGCCGAGCACCGACCG
Source organism: Brachybacterium sp. GPGPB12 (assembly GCF_038396325.1). Taxonomy (NCBI): domain Bacteria; kingdom Bacillati; phylum Actinomycetota; class Actinomycetes; order Micrococcales; family Dermabacteraceae; genus Brachybacterium; species Brachybacterium sp. GPGPB12. The sequence continues at coordinate 3,631,555 of NZ_CP149573.1, forward strand.
AAGGACAGCACGGAGGATGCCCCCGCCCCGCCGGTCACGAGCGAGGAGTCGCTCGCCCGCGCCCTCGTCGAGGACGAGGTTCCCGGCCTTCCCGCCGCGGACGCCCGCGACCGCGCCGCCGCCCCCGTGCACCGGATCCGGGACATGATCCGCGCCGTCCGCGAGCACCGCGAGGACGGCGCCGAACAGGTGCTCTGGCACGCCTGGGACGCCTCCGGCCTCGCCGGCGGCTGGCGCCGCGCCGCGCTCGGCGACTCCGGGGACGTGGACGGCGCCCGCGCCCGGATGGCCGCGGCGAGGCTGGACGCGGCCGCTGGAGCTGTTCGCCGCCGCCGAGCGCCTCACCGAGCGCCGCCCCGGCGCCGGGGCCCTCGACCTCGTCGAGCAGATCCGCGCCCAGGCCGTCGTCGAGGACACCCTCGCCCCGGCCGCCGCCGCCCGCGGCCGGATCGACGTGCTCACCCCCGCCCAGCTCGCCGGCGAGCACCGCGACACCGTCGTCCTCGCCCGCCTCCAGGAGGGCGCCTGGCCGGATCTGCGCCTGCGCTCGACCCTCTTCGGCGCCGCGGACCTCTCCCTGCTCGCCGGACCCCGTGCCGCCGACCCCGCCCCGGGCCCCGAGGCGCGCGCGCCCTCCAGCGCGAGCAGGTCCTCGCCGACGAGCCGCGCCTGGCCGTCAGCGCCCTCGCCCGCGCCCGCACCCGCGTCGTCGCTCACCGCGATCGAGGGCGAGCAGGAGGAGCCCTCCGCCCTCTTCGACGTGCTCGAGCACGCGGCGGGGGAGCCCTGGATCGACCCCGAGGTCGCGCGCCGCGACCCCGGCCCCGCCCCCGACGCGCGCCGCCTCGTCGCCGCGCGCGCGCCGCCGGCCGCACGAGGAGGACCCCGTCCGCTCCCGCGACGCGGCCCTCGCCCTGGAGGCCCTGGGCCGCGCCGGCGCCCCCGGCACCGACCCCGGCCGCTGGTACCACCAGCGGCCCAGCTCCACCGCACCGCTGCACGGTCCCGAGGACCCGATCAGCCTCTCGCCCTCCGCTCTCGAGCGCGCTGTGGACTGCCCCCAGTCCTGGCTGATGGAGCGCGCCGGAGGCACCCGCGCAGGCGGCCCCGCCCAGCCGCTCGGCACCGCGATCCACCACCTCGCCCAGATCCACCCCCGCGGCGAGGTCGACCTCCTGGACGAGCCGCACACCCTCGCTGCGCGGCATGCCCGGCACCGACACCTGGTCCGGCCGCCGCCGCGTGCGCCACGCCGAGGACGCCGCCCGCCTGCTCACCGAGCACCTCCGCGTCGCCGGCGAGCCCCTCGCCGTCGAGGCGCCCTTCGAGGTGGCGCTGGACCGCGTCCGCCTGCGCGGCGAGATCGACCGGATCGAGGGCGATGCGACCGGTCTGCGGGTCGTGGACCTCAAGACCGGCCGCACCGCGAAGTCCGCCGCGAAGGCCGAGGAGGACCTGCGGCTGGCCGCCTACCAGGCCGCCGTGCGCGAGGGGGCGCTCGCCGAGCGGCTCGGCGAGGACGCCCCCGAGCGGCTGAACGGCGCCCAGCTCGTCTACGTCGGCACCGGCGGGAAGAGGGCCGCGGTGCGCACCCAGACCGCGCCGCCCCGCGCCGAGCACCCGCAGTGGTTCGACGAGCTCGTCCGCGACGTGGCCCGCGACGTCTCCGGAGAGCACGTCACCGCGCGCCGCAACGCGCACTGCGACCACTGCGCAGTGCGCGCGAGCCGCCCGCTCCAGCCCGAAGGAGAGCAGCTGTGACCACCGACTCCGTCCATGTCTCCGCCCCCGGAGCTCCTGCCGCCCGGTACTCCGCCGCGCGGCTCGCGGCCCTGCTCGAGCGGCCTCCGCCCACCGCCGAGCAGACCTCCGTGATCGAGGCGCCGCTCGCGCCGATGCTGGTGGTCGCCGGCGCCGGCTCCGGGAAGACCGAGACCATGGCCTCCCGCGTGGTGTGGCTGATCGCCAACGGCATCGTCGAGCCGCGCCAGGTGCTGGGCCTGACCTTCACCCGCAAGGCCGCCCACGAGCTCGGCGAGCGGATCGGCGCCCGCCTCGCCACCCTCGCCGCCGCCCTCCGCGGCGCCGGGGGAGAGCCGCCGCCCGGCCTGGAGCGCGGCGGCGACGAGCTCGTCGGCCAGCGCCCCCTGGTCCACACCTACAACGGCTTCGCCCTGGACCTGGTGCGCGAGCACTCTCTCGCCGTCGGCATCGACCCGGACCTGACCATGATGTCCGCCTCCGCCTCCTGGCGGCTCGCCCACGAGATCGTCGAGGGCTGGGACGACTCCCTGGACCTCGAGGCCTCCCCGCCCACGCTCACCGCCGCCCTGCTCTCGCTGAGCTCCTCGCTCGCCGACCATCTCGTCACCCCCGAGCGGCTCGAGGCGCATCTGCGCGAGATCCGCGACCACCTCTCCCAGATCCCGCTGCAGGTCGAGGGCAGGAGGCGCACCACCCCGAAGGACGTCGCGAAGGTGATCGACCAGCTCGAGCGGCGCCTGGCCCTGATCCCGCTCGCTGCGCCGCTTCGCCGAGATCCGCGCCGCCGACTCCGCACTGGACTTCTCCGACCAGGTCTCCCTCGCCGCCCGCATCGCCCGCGAGGTCCCCGCCGCCGCGGCCCTCGCCCGTCGCATGCACCGCGTGGTGCCGCTGGACGAATTCCAGGACACCTCCGTCGCCCAGTCGCGCATGCTCACCGACCTCTTCGGCCCCGGGCATGCCGCCTGCGCCGTCGGCGACCCGCAGCAGGCGATCTACGGCTGGCGCGGCGCCTCGGCCGCCTCCCTCGCCGGCTTCGCCGACGCCTTCGCGACCGAGGCGCGCCGGTCCTCCAGCGCACCCTGTCCACCTCCTGGCGCAACGACGAGGCAGTGCTCGCCGTCGCCAACCGGGTCGCCGCCCCGCCGCGCGCCGCCGGCGCCGGGATAGAGATCCCCGAGCCGCACCCCCGCCCCGGCGCGGGGAGGGAGCCTGCGAGATCCTCGAGGCGGCCGACGAGCGGGCCGAGGCCAGGGCGATCGCAGAGTGGGTCCTCGCCCGTCGCGCCGAGGACGGACGCGACGCAGGGGACGGCGCCGGCCCCGACGATGCCCCGCCCGCCTCCGCCGCGGTGCTCGTGCGCGCCCGCCGCCAGATCCCCGCCCTCGTCGCCGGGCTCGAGGAGAGGGGACTGCCCGCCCAGGTCGTCGGCCTCGGCGGGTCGCTGCACCGCCCCGAGGTCGCCGACGTGCGGGCCCTGCTCGAATGCGCCCACGACCCCGGCCGCGGCGATGCCCTGATGCGCCTGCTCACCGGGCCGCGGATCCGGCTCGGCGCCCGCGATCTCGCCGTCCTCGGCCGCTGGCGGGACCGGATGGGCTCCCGCCGACGGGCCGGCGCGGGCGAGGCCGGGGCCGTCGGCGCCCGGGACGAGGCCGAAGAGGTCTCCCTCGTCGACGCGGTCGACGACCTGCCGCCGGCGGACTGGACCGACCCCTCAGACCGCTCCCTCACCCCCGTCGGCCGGGAGCGGTCGCTGCACCTCCAGCAGATGCTGCGCGAGATGCGGCGCCTGCTCCCAGCGCCCCTGCCGGACCTGGTCACCGCCGCGATCCGGGTGCTCGAGGTGGACCTCGCGCCGCTGGAGACCGCCCCGGGCACCGGTGCGCTCGCCGACCTCGAGGCGTTCCGCGACCACGCCGCCTCCTTCGAGCGCACCGCCCGCCGCGGCGGTCTCGGCGCCTATCTCGACCTGCTCGAGATCAGCGAGGACGAGGAGGCCGGGCTCTCCGTCACCGCCGCGCCCGAGCAGGCCCACGACCCCGCCGCCGTGACCATCGTGACCATGCACTCCGCCAAGGGCCTGGAGTGGGACCTGGTCGCCGTCGCCGGGCTCACCGAGGGCTCCGTCCCCTCCTACGACCTGCGCCGCGCCAAGGCCGACGAGACCGGGCGGGTGCGCGTGCCCGGCGACGGCTGGCTCGGCAAGCTCTCCGGAGCCTCCGTCCCCACCGCGGCGCGCGGCGATGCGGACACCCTGCCCGAGCTCGCCTGGGCCGAGGCCGACACCCAGGTCGACGCCGAGGGGATCATCCAGGAGTACCGTTTCGCGCAGGGCGAGGAGGCGCTGGCCGAGGACCGTCGCCTGATGTACGTCGCCGTCACCCGCGCCAAGCGCCGCCTGCTGCTGACCTCCGCCGCCTGGCGCGAGGGGTGCGCACCCCGCGGCCCCGCTCCCGCTATCTCACCGAGGCGGCGCCGCTGCTGCCCGAGGCGTTCCGCTCCGCGCAGGAGGTGCCGGAGGAGAACCCGCTGGAGTCCGAGCGGCCCACCGCCACCTGGCCGCCCGCCCCGGGCGAGGCCGAGCAGGCCCGCGCCCGCGCCGCCGCCCGCCTCGCGGAGGTCGCGCAGGAGCGACCAGTTCCGGAATCCGACCCGGCAGTCCCCGCGCCGGCCGCAGGGATCGAGGCGCCCTCGCTCGCCGACCCGGAGCTCGAGGAGCTCGTGCGACGCGCCTCGCCGACCTCGCCCAGCACGCCGCCGCGCCCGCCGTGCACTCCCCACCGCGGCTTTCTGCTTCCCAGGTGGTGGCGCAGGCCCGCGACCCGCAGGCCGCCGCGATCGAGTCGCTGCGCCCGGCGCCGCGCCGGCCCTCGCCGGCCGCCGTGCGCGGCACCGCCTTCCACGCCTGGCTCGAGACCCGGTTCGAGAGCGCGACCCTGCTGGACCTCGAGGACCTCGCCGATCTCGAGGATCCGGAGGAGGAGCGCGCCCTCGCCGACGCCCGCGCCCTGCGCGAAGCCTTCGAGGCCTCCGATTGGGCGCACCGCGGCCCCTCGCGGTCGAGCGACCGGTCACCACCCGGATCGGCGAGATCGGGGTGCGCGGCGTGATCGACGCGGTCTTCGCAGACCCCGAGGGCGGCGACGGCACGGCAGGGCCCGACGGCACCGGCGGGGTGATCATCGTGGACTGGAAGACGGGCCGCATGCCCCGCCCCTCCCAGCGCGCGAACGCTCGCTGCGGCTCTCGCTCTACCGCCTGGCCTGGCACGAGCGGACCGGTCTGCCGCTTCAGAACATCCGCACGGCCTTCCACTTCGTGGCCGACGGGATCACCCACGAGGTCACCGAGCACCCCTCCCGCGAACGGATCGCGGAGATGCTGTCGGGGGAGTGACGCGGACAGAAGGCTGAGCCCGCCGCGGGCTCATGCCGGCCGGGGCCTTCCCGGATGACCGATGTCGGTGAGGGAGCTGGGTCTCGCTCAGGCCTCGGAGCGGGCGCTGTCGGCGGACCGCCCGCCGTCCTCGTGCGCGTTCATCTCGTCGTAGGTGCGCTCGGCCTCCTCGCGCGCGATCTGGGCGAGGTCCGCGTCGAGGTCGGCGATCATGCCGCGGGCGTCGGCGACGATGTCCTCGTCCTCGATCTCCAGGCCGTGCTCGAGCCACTCCGCGACCGCGAACTCGCCCAGCGCCTGCGCCCGCTCCATCAGCCGGGGATGGCTCGAGGTGGGCGACTCCTCGCGGTACGCGGCGTACAGGGAGTCGAACCGCTCCGGGTCCAGCGAGGAGATCAGCCAGGCCAGATCCGCCGCGGGATCGCCGACGATCGAGGAGGACCAGTCCCGCACGGCGCTGAGGCGCCGGCCCGAGACGAACAGGCTCTCCTCCGACAGGTCCCCGTGGATGAACTGGGGCGTGAAGTCCCACAGCTCCTGATCGGCCAGCGGCGTGTCCCACCGCTGCGCGACCGCGGCGGGCAGGTGCCCGGCGGCATGGACCTTGTCGATCCGGGCACGGTGGCGGGCGTGCAAGACCTCCGGGGTGAAGGACTCCACCCCGGCGGACTCCGCGGCGTAGCGCGGCACGGTGTGGATCCGGGCGAGGACCTCGCCGAGGGAGCGGGCGAGCTCCTCGCTGTCCTGGAGGTCGTCGAGCATGAGCGGCCGGCCGACGGGGGCCTCGGTCACCGCGCCGCGCCCGCCCTCGGGGAGCTTGACGTAGCCGAGCACGGGCGGGATCACGGCCTTCAGCGGGGTCCCGGTGAGGGCATCGGCGACGCGCAGGTCGCGCTCGAGATGGATCCCTGCCGCCGTGGTGGCGGGGGAGTGGACCAGCACTCGGCGGCCGTCCTCCGCGACCACTCCGGCGACGTCGAGATCCTCGACCGGGGTGGCGATGGAGGAGGCCCGCACCGGGGTCAGCCCGGGGACCGCCGCCGCGGCGAGGGCGACCATGGAGTAGGAGTTGCGATGCACGCGTCCACCGTACCCGTCCCGACCCCGCCCGCCGGTTAGGCTCGAGGCCATGCCGACGCTCCGTGGACCGCATCTCAACACGCCCCTGACCCTCCTGGGCTCCGACCGCGACGCGCCGCTGCGCGGCGAGGACGGAGTGCTCGCCCCCGGCGAGGACGCCCGCTATCTCGTCACCCGCGCCGGGGCGGTCACCCTCTCCGAGGACGAGCACGGCACGCCGCACGCCGTGCTGGAGACCGCGGACCCTCGCGGCGGCACCGCCCAGCCGCTGGTGCCGCTGGGCCGACGTGACGGCGTGCGGGTGCTCGCCGTGGAGATCCCCGAGCCGAGCCCCGAGCTCGACGACCCCGGCCGTGATCTGCGCGACCTCCGGCGCGTCGCGGACCGGCTGGCCGATGCGGATGCCGACCTCGCCGCGGCCGCGGTCGCGATGGGTGCCTGGCACCGCTCGATGCGGCACTGCCCGCTGTGCGGCGGGTCGCTCGAGCCCGAGAAGGCAGGCTGGGTCCTGCGGCCGCCGTGAGGACGGCGTCGAGCAGTTCCCCCGCACCGACCCGGCAGTGATCATGGCCGTGCGGGACGGCCAGGACCGCCTGCTGCTGGCCCGCAACGCCCACTTCCGCGGCCGCTTCCACTCGGTTCTCGCAGGCTTCGTCGAGCCCGGAGAGAGCCTCGAGAACGCCATCGCCCGGGAGGTCGCCGAGGAGGTGGGCGTGACCGTCACCGAGGTCGAATACATGGGCGCCAGCCCTGGCCCTTCCCGCGCTCGCTCATGCTCGGCTACCGCGCCTGGGCGCCGGAGGCAGGCGAGCTCACCCTCCAGGACGAGGAGATCGCCGAGGCGCGCTGGTTCAGCCGCGAGGAGCTCGCCGCCGCTCTCGCGGCCGACGAGATCGAGTCGCCCGGCCCCGCCTCGATGGGCCGCGCCCTGATCGACGACTGGTACGGCCGCTCCGCCGAGGCCTGAGCGGCGCTCGCCGGCCCGGCTCGACCTGCGGGGTCCTGCGCCCTCGGCTCGACGTCGGCGAGGGCAATGGTCAGTCGATGGCGCGTGGCGTACCTCTACGCCTATAGAGGCGTAGAGGTACGCCACGCGCCATCACCCGTGAGGTGCCCGGCCGAGACTGCCGCGGCCGCTCGTGTCCCGACGCCCCGGCGAGGTGTGAGGCACCCGCCGTCCACAGCACCCCGTGGAGCGTCGCACCGCCCTGGCAGGATGGAGGGCGATGACCGACCAGACCGCCGCCCCCGACGCCACCGCCCCCTCCGCCCCGCCAGATGCGGAGTCGCTCCTCGCCGCGCTCGACCCCGAGCGGCGCGAGGTGGCGGAGAGCTTCGGCACGCCGCTGTGCGTGCTCGCCGGCGCCGGCACCGGGAAGACCCGCGCGATCACCCACCGCATCGCGTACGGCGTCAGCACCGGTCAGCTGAACCCCCGCCACGTCCTCGCCGTCACCTTCACCGCGAAGGCCGCCGCCGAGATGCGCTCGCGCCTGCGGGACCTGGGCGTGCCCGCCGTGCAGGCCCGCACCTTCCACTCCGCCGCGCGCGCCAGCCGCGCCACTTCTGGCCCCGCGTCGTCGGCGGGTCGATGCCCGACATCATCGCCAGCAAGTACGCCGCGGTGGGGGAGGCCTGCTCCCGCCTGCACCTCAGCGTGGACCGCGCGGCGGCGCGCGACATCGTCGCCGAGGTCGAGTGGTCGCGGGTGTCGATGCTGACCCCCGAGACCTATCCGGACGCGGCCGCGCAGGCCCGCCGCCCGGGAGTGGCCGGCTTCGACTCCCGCTCCATCTCCCGCATCCTCACCCAGTACGAGGAGGTGAAGAAGGAGCACAACGTCATCGACTTCGAGGACGTGCTCGCTGCACATGGTCGGCTTCCTCACCGAGCGCGGCGACGTCGCCCGCGAGGTCCGCTCCCAGTACAAGCACTTCGTCGTCGACGAGTACCAGGACGTCTCCGCCCTGCGCACGCGCGCCGCTGCGGCTGTGGCTGGGCACCTCCGACGACCTGTGCGTGGTGGGCGACGCCGCCCAGACCATCTACACCTTCGCCGGCGCCCGCGCCTCCTACCTCCTGGACTTCCGCAGCGAGTTCAAGCGCGCCCGCACCATCCGCCTCGAGCGCAACTACCGCTCCACCCCGGAGATCGTGCGCATGGCCAACACCGTCCTCGACGGCGCGCAGGGCCGCACCCGCGCCGGTCGTCTCACCCTCGTCTCCCAGCGCGATGCCGGGCCGCCGCCGCTGGTGGAGTCCTTCCCCGACGACGCCGCCGAGGCCGACGGGATCGCCGACCGCATCGGCGCGCTGATCGGCGAGGGCCGCACCGCCTCCGAGATCGCGATCCTGTTCCGCACCAACAGCCAGTCCGAGGCGTTCGAGCAGGCGCTCACCGCCCTCGGCATCGGCTACCTGGTGCGCGGCGGGGACCGCTTCTTCGAACGGCAGGAGGTGCGGCGCGCGATGGTGTCCCTGCGCGCCGCGACCCGGGTCGAACAGCTCGACCCGGCCCGCGCCGTCCGCGACGTCCTCTCCCAGCAGGGCTGGTCCGAGCAGGCCCCCGAGACCACCGGCGCGATCCGCGACCGCTGGGACTCGCTGAACGCCCTCGTCGGCCTCACCGACACCATCACCGCCCGCCCCGGGGCGACCATGGCCGACGTGGTCCGCGAGCTCGAGGAGCGGGCCGAGTCGCAGGCCGCGCCCGTCGTCGACGGCGTCACCCTCGCCTCAGTCCACGCCGCCAAGGGCCTGGAGTGGCCGGTCGTGTTCGTGGTCGGCGCGAGCGACGGGCTGTCGCCGATCTCCATGGCCAAGACCCCGGCCGAGGTCGAGGAGGAGCGGCGACTGTTCTACGTCGCCCTCACCCGCGCCCGCGACCTGCTCACCGTCAGCTGGGCCGCGGCCCGCACACCCCCGGCGCCCGCGGCTCCCGCAAGCCTTCCCGCTTCCTCGACGGGGTGCTCGCCCATCCCGACTCCCCGCGCACCGCGCCCGGTCCCGGACCGCGCCGCACCGGCCGCCGCTCCGCCACCGTCTACTCCGAGTGCCGGGTGTGCGGGCAGGGCCTCGTCTCCGCCGCCGAGCAGCGGCGCGGCCGCCACGACGGTCGCCCCTCCACCGCCGGGCCCGAGCTCCTCGCCGAGCCGCGGCTGGCGGCGCGAGGAGTCCGGCCGGCGCGGCGTCCCCGCCTACGCCGTGCTCACCGATGCCGCCCTCGAAGCCGTCGCCGAGCGCGCACCCCGCACCGAGGAGGAGCCGCTGGCCGTGCCCGGGATCGGCCCCGCGAAGGTCTCCTCCTACGGCGCCGCGCCGCTGCAGATCCTCGCCGGCCCCTCCGAGAAGGACTGAAACCGCAGGTCAAAAAATACTTCTGCATTCGCCGGGACGGGTGTAGAGTCCTCTACGTCAATCGTTCGGGTCGTGAGCCGGGAAGCCGGGGCACGCGCACAGAAAGGGGGTGGGTCTCGTGATCGTTTTCAGGAATCTGGCAGGAGCTGGCCTGCGCCCCCTCGGCGCGCCCGCTCTTCTGCCGCGCGAACGGGGCTATGCCCCCGCGGTGCTCCGCCTGAGCTGACGAGGTCCACCCTCGCTGCACGGGGCGGCACCGGCGCCGCCCCTCCCGCCCCTCCCGGGGCCGTCCTTCCCGACGACGTCGAAGCAGCGAGACGATGACTTCTCTACTGACCACCTTCCTGAACCCTGCGGACGCCTCCGCAGACATCTTCGCCGTGCCACGACGCGGACGCGGCCGACCTCTTCTTCTCCGAGCGCCCCGCCGACCTCGAGCAGGCCAAGCTCCTGTGCGCCGACTGCCCCCTGATCCAGGAGTGCCGCCAGGGCGCCCTGGACCGGGGCGAGCCCTGGGGCGTCTGGGGAGGCGCGATCTTCCAGGACGGCCGCATCATCGCCGTCAAGCGCGGCCGCGGCCGCCCGCGGAAGAACCCCCTCCCCGACGCCGACGCGGCATGAGCGCGCCCGCGACGGGCGAGGGGACGACGAAGGGCGGGGCACCGATGGTGCCCCGCCCTCCGCGGTCTGTGGAGGCAGAGCCTCGCAGTACGTCGACCAGCAGTCGTGTCTGCCTGATCTCCTACCGCTCGTGCTTCGCAGTACGTCGATCAGCAGTGCTTGCTGCCTGATCTCCTACCGCTCGTGCCTCGCAGTACGTCGATCAGCAGTGCTTGCTGCCTGATCTCCTACCGCTCGTGCCTCGCAGTACGTCGATCAGGCCTTGCCGAGGATCCGGTTCAGCTTGGTGCCGCACTCCGGGCACACGGCCTTGGCCATGCGACGACCGTTGGAGACGACGACGTTGCCCTCGGCCTCCCGCTTCTCGCGGCACTTGACGCAGTAGAACTCTCCGGCATAGGTCTCGTCGGCCATATCCGCTCCTCGTGGGTTCGTGAGTGATGAACATTCGCCGGCGCACGACTCTCGCCGCGGACCGGGACCGGACCACTGTAGCGGGGGCGCACATGCGCACGAATCAGGAACAGCCGCGGCGCGGCGCAGAAGAGGGGTGATCCGATCTGACCGGCCCGTCGTGCGCTTCGGGAGGCTGGGGGCTCCGGGGAGCCGAGGAAGTGCGCACGACGAGCCGATATCGGCGGCCCGACGGCGACGTGAGGCCGACCTGGGCCGTAGGACCCCGGGGGCGCTCAGCACCACGCGCACCTTCCCCGTGTGCGTCCTGCTAGTTATCCCGGGGTCCTACGTGCAGGGAAACCTAGCCCCTGCGGACCGGGCGGGTCAAAGACGGACCGGGGACCGACTGTGGACAACCGGCCGCATCCTGTGGACAGCCGGCCCCGCCCGGTGTGAACACTGTGGAGGAACCGTCATCGTCCCCGGTCACGACGCTCTGACCGGCCGAATCGCAGTGCACAGCTGTGGACGAAAAAACTTCGTCGACCGAGCGTGCCAGGCTTGCCCCATGAATGATCTGGTCCACCATGAGCGGCTGAGCGGGCCCCGCGGCGAGCGGGTGCTCGTGCGGCGCGGCGCACGACGCCGCCGCACCGTGTCCATCACGAGGCGCGACGGCGACATCGTGGTCGCGATCCCCGCCTCCTTCAGCGCCCGCCAGGAGCGGGACTGGGCACGGAAGATGGTCGACCAGATGGTCGCGCGGGAGGCGCGCGCACCCCGCGAGGCGCAGCGATGGAGAGCTGATGAGGATGGCACGCGAGGTCAGTGAGGCTCATCTCGGTGGCCGGGCCCACCCCGCCTCGGTGACGTGGTCCACACGCCAGAACACCCGCTGGGGCTCGTGCACCCCGGCAGACGGCACGATCCGGCTCTCGCACCAGCCGCAGGGCATGCCGGACTACGTGGTGCGCTCGGTGATGATGCACGAGCTGGTGCACCTGCTCGTGCCCGGCCACGGGCCCGAGTTCAAGGCCCTGATGGCCGCCTACCCGCAGGCGGAGAAGGCGCAGGGATTCCTCGACGGGGTCTCCTGGGTGAAGAACATGCCGCCGCTGGACGGCGACGACGTCGAGGAGGCCGCCGGAGAGGCCTGAGCGCGGCCGGGGCGGGCGGTGCCGCGCCCGCGGACGCCGTCGAGCACAGGCCAGCGCCGGACCGCGCGGCGCTGGAGCTCAGCGCTGGAGCTCAGCGCAGCGACGTCGCGAAGCGCTCCGCGACAGCATCCAGCGCGGCGGGCAGGTCCGGGACCACGCCCTCCGGCAGCAGCTTCGCCGCCGGGCCGGGCAGGGGAGTGCGGGAGGGCCAGGGGAACCACTGCACGTCCCCCGACTCCTCGCTCGCCCTGAGCGGCATCTGGGCCGCCGGGCGCGGGGCGCGCAGCAGGTACTGCACGTCCCAGTGCTCCTGGCGGCGGCCGAAGGCGGCGTCCAGCCCGTGACGGTGGAGCATGGCCGGGCCCTCGCCGATGCGCTCCAGGCCCGACAGTCCGATCTCCTCGGCGACCTCGCGCCGCGCCGCCTGCTCGAGGCTCGTCTCGCCGTCCTCGAGATGACCGCCGGGCCGCACCCAGAAGCGGCCCTTGAGGTGCCAGACGAGCGCCACGTGCTCGCCCGGCGCATCGGTCACGATCGCGCTCGCGGTGAGATGGCGCGGCCCGCCGTCGCGGTACAGGGCGCGCGGCACGCCCGTCAGCAGGTCGAGGAACTCCCGGGCGAGGGCGGGCGTCGAGGCCGCGCCCTCGAGTGCGAGGGCGAGCTCTGTCGCCGCCGGCTCGGGCGCGGCCGACGACGTCGGAGCGCTCACGGGCGGCTCGGCGGCAGGAGCCCGATCCGCCACCGGCGAGGCGTCCGCGGTGCCGTCGTCCACCTCAGCGGGCATCGCCCGCCGGGCCGTTCCCGTCCTGGTCGGTGCCGGACCCGTCGGAGTCGCCGCTGTCCGAACCGCCGTCGTCGGTGGACTCCCCATCGCCCGGGCCCTCGCCGTCCTCGCGCGACCGGCCCTGCTCGTCCTCGTGGGGCGCGTCGTCCACGCCCTCGCCGGCCAGCGGCTTCTCGAGCTCCGCGTCGAAGTCGGCGGGGATGGTGACGTCGGCGAGCTCCTCCGCGCCCTCGGCCGGGGCGGCGGCGTCGGTCCTCGGCGCCTGCGGCGTGCCCGAGAGCACCTCCGCCGTGGGCGCAGGTCGGGGTGGTCCCACTTCGCCTCACGGCCGGACTCGCCCTCGGTGGCCAGCACGGATTCCCACCAGGACAGCGCCTCGCGCACGCGGCGCGGACGCATCTCGATGCCGATGGTCTTCGAGAGCATCTGCTCGGCCGGGCCGCCGGCCGCGCGGCGGCGGCGCGGCACCTCGCGCGGCGCCTCCAGGTCCGGCGCCTTGCCGGTCAGCGCCTTGGTGGTGACGTGGTCGACCCACGCCTCGATGAGTGCGAGGGTGGTCGCGAGCTCCTCGAGAGCCCGCTCCTGCGAGGCGCGGCGCGTGAAGACGAACATCTCCTCGGGCCGGCGCGCCTGCATCGACTGCGGGTCCGAGAGGTCCAGGTCCCGCACCATCTCGTCGAGCGCGTCGAGATCCAGGGTGATCCCGCGCGAGTAGTCCTCGATCGCGGAGAACAGGGCGCGTCCCAGCCACGGCGCGGCGGTGAAGAGCGCTGTGTGCGCGATCTCGCGGGAGGCGAGGAAGATCCGCGTCGACGCCGGGTCGAGGGAGTGCGCTGAGATCAGGTCCTCGACGTTGGCGGCGACCAGCGCCGGCTCGCCGTCGCGGCCGAGCGGCGACCCCAGGTCCGTGGTGCCGGAGATCTCCCGGGCCAGCGCCCCGATCGCGTGACCGAACTGGACGCCGAACATCGTCCCGCCGATGCGCTCCATCATCCCGGCCGGATCGCCGCCGCCGGGCATCTGCATCCCGCCCGCGCCCATGGCGCCCAGATCGCCCATCTGCCCCATCTGCGCGCTGATCGCCTCGCCGATGGCGCCGGCCATGTACTTCGCGACCGGCTCCACGATCGGCTTCCAGCGCGGCAGGGTGCGCGCGAGCCAGGTGCCGCGGCTGTACACCTGCGGCTCCGCGGAGGGCACGTCGATCGCGAGCACCGGGTCCAGCCACAGCCGCGCCACCTGCGCCGCCTGGCGCGGCTCGGCGACCTGCTCGGCCGAGGGGCTCGGATCGCCAGGCGTGCCGGACGGCGTCTCGACGCCCGGCAGGGTCACCTGCCCGGCGGCGGTGCGACGCGCGAGGTCCTCCGCCATCTGCCAGTTCACGGGGCTGTCGCCCTGGGCGGCGAAGAGGTTCTGCATCTGGGCGGCGGCCGCGCGCGCCTGCGCGGGGTCCTGGGGGAGGTTCGCCTCTCGCGCCAGGGCGGAGAGGTCCAGCCCGTCCAGCGCTCCCTCGGGGAGCGCGTCCCCGAAAGTCTCCTTCAGGAAGCGCTTCAGCGCCTCCTCGTCCATGTCACCGGGTCCACCCGGGATCGGGGCATCGCTCATGGCCACCTCCTGCGGTCCGTGGGGTCCCCAGGGTACCGACCGCACCCCGGCGGCCGCGCTGACCGTCCCGCCCGGTGCGGCACAATGGGCCGGGTGACCGACGACCCCACGCCCCCTGCCCGCCGCCGCGGGGTGCGCGCGGCGGCCGCGCGCGCGATCGACGACGCGCGGCTCGCCCGGCCCCGGCTCGCACTGACGATGCTCGCGCCGCTGTGCGCGATGATCCTCGGCGGCTCCCTGCTCCCCGTGCCCTACGTCATCGAGCGGCCCGGGCCCGCCATCGACGTGCTCGGCGAGTGGGAGGACGAGGAGATCCTCGTCATCGACGGCGCCGAGACCCACCCCACCGACGGGTCGCTCATGATGACCACGGTCTCCGTCGACGGCGGGCCCGGCTACAGGGTGACCCCCGTCGAGGTCGTCGCCGCCTGGTTCGACCGCTCCAAGATGGTGTCGCCGCGCGAGGCGGTCTTCCCCGACGGGCAGACCCGCGAGCAGACCACCCTGACCAACACCGCCGCGATGAGCACCTCCCAGCAGGACGCCGTCGCGGTCGCCCTGGACGAGCTCGACATCGAGTACCGCGACGTCGTGATGATCGCGGGCGTCCAAGAGGACGGCGCCGCGGCCGGCACCCTCGAGGGCGGCGACGTGATCGTCTCCGTCGGCGGGCGGACCGCCGGCGACGTGCAGGGCTATCGCGACCTCATCGCCGCCGTGCCCGAGGGCGAGGACGTGGAGATGACCGTGCGCCGCGACGGCGTGGAGAAGGACCTCCAGGTCCCCACCGAACTCGTCGACGGCACGCCGCGGATGGGGGTGATCCTCGCCGAGGGCCACGAGTTCCCGCTCGACATCGACATCGCCGTCGGCGACGTCGGCGGCCCGAGCGCGGGGCTGATCTTCTCCCTGTCCGTCTACGACGAGCTGACCGAGGGGGCCCTCACCGGCGGGCACGCCATCGCCGGGACCGGCACCATCGCCGAGGACGGCACCGTCGGCTCCATCGGCGGTATCCGCCAGAAGATGGTCGGCGCGGAGGAGTCCGACGCCGAGTTCTTCCTGGCCCCCTCCGCGAACTGCGAGGAGGTCGTCGGCTACGAGCCCGACGGGCTCGAGGTCGTCGCCGTCGGCACCTTCGAGGAGGCCCTCGAGGCGACGACCACCATCGCCGAGACCGGCACCGTCGAAGGACTCCCCACCTGTGAGGACGTGACCCCATGAGCAAGAAGAACCGACGACGCGCCCCGCGGCGCCCCACCGTCGTCTTCGACTTCGGCGGCGTGCTGAGCGCCGGCCACGACCCGGTCCCCGACATCCACGAGCGGCTCGGCGGAGACGTCGAGGCCGTCGGCGAGGCGCTGTGGGCCGAGCGCGGCGACTACGACGCCGCCCGCACCAGCCCTGCCGAGTACTGGGGGTTGGTCGCCCGCGCCGCCGGCGTGGAGGAGCTCACCGCTGCGGAGATCGACGAGCCGCAGGACGCCGACAACCGCTACTTCCTGCGCGTGGAGCCCGATTCCCGCGCGCGCGCTGCACGACCTCGCCCGCAACGACGTGCGCATGGCGCCGCTGTCCAACGC
Source organism: Brachybacterium sp. GPGPB12 (assembly GCF_038396325.1). NCBI lineage: Bacteria > Bacillati > Actinomycetota > Actinomycetes > Micrococcales > Dermabacteraceae > Brachybacterium > Brachybacterium sp. GPGPB12. Next base: position 3,647,301 of record NZ_CP149573.1, read on the forward strand.
CTCGGCCGCCTTCGGCGAGGCGGTGCGGAAGGCCGACTGGTTCGAGGCCTTCACCCTCGCGGTGATCTCCGCCGAGGAACGCACCGTGAAGCCCGAGCGGGAGATCTACGAGGTGTCGCTGGACGTGCTGGCGCACGAGACCGGGGAGTGCGGCTCCCCTCGGCGGTGATCTTCTTCGACGACCGCGCGGAGAACGTCCAGGCCGCCCGGGCGCTCGGCATCGACGCGCATCTCTGGCCCCGCAACGGCGATCCGCGCCCCGAGGGCACCGAGCCCGGCGTGAGCATCGCCCGGCGGGTGCTCGCCGAGCGCGGAGTCCCGACGGACTGAGCCGGTTCGCCCTCCATCTGGGCGGCCCGAGCCGGGCCCGGGCGGGTCGCGCGGAGGGCGGGCGGGGTAGAGTCGGTCATCGCGACGACTCCCGTGCGGCGCCGCCCTGCGGCGCGCCGGTGAGAGACCAGCACTCCGACCGCTCTCCGACAAGGACACCACATTGGCAGAGTTCATCTACACGATGTACAAGGCCCGCAAGGCCGTGGGCGACAAGGTCATCCTCGATGACGTCACCATGAGCTTCTACCCGGGCGCGAAGATCGGCATGGTCGGCCCCAACGGCGCCGGCAAGTCGACCATCCTGAAGATCATGGCGGGGCTGGACCAGCCCTCCAACGGCGAGGCCCGCCTCAGCCCGGGATACTCCGTCGGCATCCTGCCGCAGGAGCCGCCGCTGGACGAGTCCAAGACCGTCCTGGAGAACGTCCAGGAGGGCATGGGCGAGCTGTTCAAGAAGGTCCAGCGCTTCAACGCCATCGGCGAGGAGATGGCCGAGCCCGACGCGGACTTCGACGCGCTGATGGAGGAGATGGGCAAGCTCCAGACCGAGATCGACGCCCAGAACGGCTGGGACCTCGACTCGCAGCTCGAGCAGGCGATGGACGCGCCGCGGCGCCCGCCCGGCGACGAGCCCGTCACCCACCTCTCCGGCGGTGAGCGCCGTCGCGTGGCGCTGTGCAAGCCGCTGCTGGAGAAGCCCGACCTGCTGCGCTGCTGGACGAGCCCACCAACCACCTCGACGCCGAGAGCGTGCTCTGGCTCGAGCAAAGACCTCCAGCAGTACGAGGGCGCCGTCATCGCCGTCACCCACGACCGCTACTTCCTCGACCACGTCGCGGAGTGGATCGCCGAGGTCGACCGCGGCCACCTCTACCCCTACGAGGGCAACTACTCCACCTATCTGCAGAAGAAGGAGGAGCGCCTCCAGGTCCAGGGCAAGAAGGACCAGAAGCTCGCCAAGCGCCTCAAGGAGGAGCTGGACTGGGTCCGCTCCAACGCCAAGGGCCGCCAGGCGAAGTCCAAGTCCCGTCTGGCCCGCTACGAGGAGATGGCCGCAGAGGCCGAGAAGACCCGCAAGCTCGACTTCGAGGAGATCACCATCCCGCCCGGCCCCCGCCTGGGCAACCAGGTGATCGAGGCGAAGGACCTGAAGAAGGGCTTCGGCGAGCGGATGCTCATCGACGGGCTCTCCTTCTCCCTGCCGCCGAACGGCATCGTGGGCGTCATCGGCCCCAACGGCGTCGGCAAGACCACCCTGTTCAAGACCATCGTGGGCCTCGAGCCCCTGGACGGCGGCGAGCTGAAGATCGGTCAGAGCGTCAAGATCAGCTACGTCGACCAGAACCGCGAGAACATCGATCCGGAGAAGAACCTCTGGGAGGTCGTCTCCGACGGGCTGGACTTCATCCAGGTCGGCAAGGTCGAGATCCCCTCGCGCGCCTACGTCTCCCAGTTCGGCTTCAAGGGCCCGGACCAGCAGAAGAAGGCCGGCGTGCTCTCCGGCGGCGAGCGCAACCGCCTGAACCTCGCGCTCACCCTCAAGCAGGGCGGCAATGTGTCGCTCCTGGACGAGCCGACGAACGACCTGGACGTGCAGACCCTCGGCTCGCTCGAGAACGCGTCGCTGGAGTTCCCCGGGCGCGCCGTGGTCGTCTCCCACGACCGCTGGTTCCTCGACCGCGTCGCCACCCACATCCTGGCCTACGAGGGCACCGAGGAGAACCCGGCGAACTGGTACTGGTTCGAGGGCAACTTCGAGTCCTACCAGCAGAACAAGGTCGCCCGCCTGGGCGAGGAGGCCGCGCGCCCGCACCGCGTGACCTACCGCCGCCTGACCCGCGACTGAGGTCCGGGCCGGGAGCACCGGTCCAGCCGCCGGAAGGGGCCGATCACCGCGAGGTGATCGGCCCCTTCCGTCGTCCCGGCATCGTCCCGGCCGGCTCGGAGAGCGGGCGCCGACGTCGGGCCGCGATCCGCGCCGGACGAGCGCCTCGCTCAGATGCCGCTGATCCCGGGGTCGAGCGTGGCCACCACCCGCGGGGAGGGGGAGCCGGAGCCGCTGCCCGGTGCGATCTCCCGCGTGACCAGCAGACGATCGGCCGTCCCGTCGGCGGTGAACGCGATCTTGCCGTCGCGGGAGAGGTCCAGCACGCCCAGGCTCCGCGCGACCCCGTCGGTCTCGCCCCACAGCTCGAGCACCTCGCCGTCCCAGCCGGCGACGCCCTCGGCGCGCGCCGCCACGCCGTCCTCCGCGATCACCGCCTGCCAGGTGCCGTTGTCGCTCAGCCCCGGCACGAGCCGCGCCTCGGGGGAGAGGGAGAGCGTCGCCCAGGTGTCGGTGAACTCCTCGGCCTCGGCGAGATCGCCGCGGGTGGTCACCAGCGACCCGCCCAGCACCAGGGCGGCCACCGCCAGGAGCGCGGCGAGCGTGCGGGAGATCCAGGGCGTGCGGCGCGTCCCGGCGCGGGCCTGCTGTCGGCGCCGGCGGCGAGCACGGCGGCCGCGCTCCGCCTCGTCGCCGGGGCGGAAGGCGAAGGAGGGGGCGGCGTCCGGGGCGGACTGCTCGCCGCCGGAGGGGACGGGGGTCGGGGCCGAGGGGGCCGACACCCCGGGCGCCGCGGCCGGTGCGGCACCGGGACGGGCAGGCGGCCCCACCATACGGCGCTGCGAGACCGTGCCCAGCACCGGGGTCGCGTAGTCGCCGCTGTAGGCCGCCTCGGGCGCCGGGGCGGGGACCGGCTCCGGGGCGAAGCCCTCGAGCACGGCCACATGCAGGTCCCGCGAGGGCGGGACGGCGGTCAGGAGCGTCAGCCGCGCCGCCGCCTCGATCGCGTGGCGGTGCACGCCCGCGGTCTCGGGACCTCGCGCGATCTCCTTCAGTCGTGCCTGCTCCGAGGGGTCCGCGAGGGCCAGGGCGTCGAGCGCGGCCAGGGCCCGCGGCTCCGGGTCCTCCGGGCCGCCGAGGGGCACGAGCGCGTCGAGGACCCGGGCGAGGGCGGTCGCGGCTCCGGGCCGCTCGGCCCCCGTCGCTGCGAAGCGGCCCTGCGCGGCGGACTCGACGAGGGCGCGCTGGGGCAGCGGGAGGACGAGCAGGACCCGCGGCGACGTCCACCTCCCGTCGGTCACGGGTGCGGTCGTTCGCGGCGGCGGGGGAGACCAGCGAGCGGACGTCGCCGCTGGGACGGGTCGCGAGCGCCGCGCGTCGGGCCCGGTCCAGCACCGCCGCCTCGCCGGGCAGGCCGCTCGCGGCGAGCTCGGCGAAGATCGCGCAGGCACGAGCGCAGCACGCTGACGGTGAGGGCCGACGCGCGGGCGGCGGAGCCGGTCACGTGGACCGCGAGACCGTGGATCCGCGGCCCGAGCACGTCCAGCGCCGCACCGGTCGCGCGACGGTCCCCGCCCGCGGTGCGCCGCAGGAGGGTGCGCACCGGATCGAGCCGCTCCCCGAGATCGATCGTGTCCTCCGGGATCCCGGGAAGATCCATGACGTCGCCGGTCGCTGCCTCGCTGACCATCCGGGCCCCTCCATGCGCTGTGCTCTCTTCGACGGCACCGCCCCCACGGTGCCGATCCCCATTGTGGCAGGCAGGAGCGCCGTCTCGGGCGCAGAGCGCGCGGAGCGGGGACGAGTGGGGGAGGAGGAGGGGAGCGGGGGTCGCTGAAAGTTCTTGCAAGAGGGTTGACAGATCGTGACGGCCACTCGCGCGGATGAACTGGAGGTGCCCCAACAGTGCTGGTGAGGGTCCAGAAATTCTCCCGGTCTTCGGTGATCCCGACACGCAAGACCATTGCAAGAAGGAGGCCCGGCTCGGGTATCTTGGTGGCCATGAAGCCGATCTCCACGATCACCGTCGCCTCCGAGCTCCCGGACGCCCTCGCCCCCCTGCGCGATCTCGCGCTGAACCTGCGCTGGTCCTGGCGTCGACAGACCGTCGACCTGTTCCGCGACCTGGACCCGCAGGCCTTCGTCGACAGCGGCGAGAACCCCTTCGCGATGTCGCCCATGGTGCCCGCCGGGCGCCTGGCCGAGGCGGCGCGGGACGAGTCCTTCCTCACACGGATGCGCTCCGAGGTCGAGGACCTGCGCACCTATCTCGACTCCGGCCGCTGGTTCCAGCGCACCGTCCCCAGCGAGCAGGGCACCGGCCAGGGCTCCTCGATCGCGTACTTCTCCATGGAGTTCGGGATCACCCCCACCCTGCCGATCTACTCCGGCGGCCTCGGCATCCTCGCCGGCGACCACCTGAAGTCCGCCTCGGACCTCGGCGTCCCCCTGACCGCCATCGGCCTGCTCTACCAGTGGGGCTACTTCTCCCAGTCCCTGGATCGCAGCGGCTGGCGAGAGGAGGAGTACCGCCTCAACGACCCCGCCGACCTTCCCGTCGAGCCCGTCCTCGAGCAGGACGGCACCCAGCTCACCGTCCGCGTGACCCTCCCGGGAGGCCGCGACGTGGCGATCGCCGTGTGGAAGGCCCAGGTGGGCCGGGTCGCGCCGCTCCTGCTGGACACGAACGTCGAGGGCAACGACGAGTCCGCCCGCCAGATAACCGACCGCCTCTACGGCGGCGACCACGAGCACCGCATCGTCCAGGAGATCGTCCTGGGCATCGGCGGCGTCCGCGCCGTGCAGGAGTACGCCCGCGTCACCGGCGGACCGGCCCCCACCGTCTTCCACCTCAACGAGGGCCACGCCGGGTTCTCCGGGCTGGAGCGCGTGGGTCGCCTGATCGAGGCCGGCGCCGGGTTCTCCGAGGCCGTCGCCGAGGTGCGCGCCGGCACCGTCTTCACCACCCACACCCCGGTGCCCGCCGGCATCGACCGCTTCGACGCCTCGCAGGCGCGCGGCTACCTCGACGCCGACGAGAACGGGCTCTCCCGCCTGATCCCCTCCTCCCGGTCGAGGCCGCGCTCGCGCTCGGCATCGAGGAGGGCGGCGACATCTTCAACATGGCCCAGCTCGGCTTCCGCATCGCCCAGCGCTCCAACGGCGTCGCGAAGCTCCACGGCGCCGTCTCCCGCGCCATGTTCCAGAACCTGTATCCGGGCTTCGACGTGCCCGAGGTCCCGATCGGCTCGGTCACCAACGGCGTGCACCGCCGCACCTGGACCTCCGCCCACATGGATGACCTGTACAAGAAGGCGCTCGGCGACGTCGACATCTCCTCCATGTCGGACTGGAGCGCGCTGTCGGCCCTCACGGACCACGAGCTCACCTCCACCCGGGACGCGGCCGCGCGCGGACCTCGTGGCGATGGCGCGCAAGCACGTGAAGGACTCCTGGTCGCGCCGCGGGGCCGACGAGGCCGAGCTCGCCTGGACCGACCACATCCTCGACCCGGGCGTCCTGACCATCGGCTTCGCCCGCCGCGTCTCGACCTACAAGCGGCTGACGCTGATGCTCTCGGATCCCGAGCGTCTCAAGCGGATCCTGCTGGACGAGGAGCGCCCGGTCCAGATCGTCGTGGCGGGCAAGTCCCACCCGGCCGACCGCCCCGGCAAGGAGTTCCTCCAGCAGCTGGTGCAGTTCGCCGACGACCACGGCGTGCGCCACCGGATCGTGTTCCTGCCCGACTACGACATCCGCATGGCCTCGGTGCTGATCGCCGGGGCCGACGTGTGGCTGAACAACCCCGTCCGCCCCGAGGAGGCCTCCGGCACCTCGGGCATGAAGGCCGTGCTCAATGGCGGTCTGACCTTCTCCATCTCCGACGGCTGGTGGGACGAGATGAAGGACGCCGCGGCCGGGTGGACGATCCCGACCGCGGACGTCGCCGACCAGGTCGAGCGCGACCGGATCGAGGCCGGGGCGCTGTACGAGATCCTCGAGCAGGAGATCGCGCCGCTGTTCTACGAGCGCGACGCGCGCGGGATGCGGCGCGGCTGGATGACGAAGGTCCGCTCCTCCCTGGTGCGGATCGCCCCGCAGATCACCGCCGCCCGGATGGTGCGCGACTACGTCACCGACCTCTACCTCCCGGCCTCCCGCGCCGCGGGCGCCTTCGCCGCGGATCCCGCGCTGGCCGGGGCGTTCACCGAGTGGAAGGCCCGTGTGGGCCAGGAGTGGTCGCAGATCGCCGTGCGCGATGTGCGCCTCGAGGGCACGACCGAGGGCCAGGTGGCGACCGGCGCCGAGGTCACCCTCTCGGCCGAGATCGACCTCGCCGGCCTCGCGGACGAGGACGTGCTGGTCGAGGCGGTCCTGGGAGAGGTCGCCGACGGGGATGAGATCATCGATCCGCGGCTGATCCCGCTGCGACGCGGGGACGACGGGCGCTTCGCCGCCCGCTTCGCTCTCGCCGTTCCCGGCCGGGTGGGTCGCACCGTGCGGGTCACCCCGCAAGCATCCGGTGCTGTCCTCCCGCGCCGAGCTCGGGCTGGTGACCACCGCCTGAGGCTCACCGCCCGACGCACCCGTCAGAGAGGCCTCGAACCCGTGCCGACCCGTCGACAGCTCCTGCTCACCGCCGCCGCGATGGGACTGGTCGGGGTCGGGGCCCTCTCCGGTCGCTCCCGCGGCGCCCCTGCCGAGCTCGAGGGCGGCGACCGGTCGCGGATGCGGGTGTGGAGCGAGGCGGCCGGCGCCGCCTACGAGGAGTCGCTGGCCGCGTTCACCGCGGACAGCGGCATCGAGGTCGAGCTCGAGGTGCTGAGCTGGGACGACTACTGGACCCAGCCGCCGCTCGACGTCGCCGGCGGCACCCTGCCCGACGTGCTGTGGATGAACACCGCCCATCTCGCCGAGACCCACGCCGCGGAGGTGCCGCTGGACGTCGGCGAGATCGTCGGGCGCGACAGCTCCGCCTGGGAGCAGGTCGCCACCGACCTCCACCGGATCGACGAGACGCTGTGGGGCGTGCCCCAGTACTACGACCAGAGCCTGCTGATCGCGAACCAGGGCCTCGTCGCCGCCGCGGGCGGGGACGCCTCCGCGCTGGTCTTCGACCCCGGCGCGGGCTCCGATCCGCCGCGGGAGCTCGCCACCGCCCTCACCGCCGACGGGGAGGGCCGCCATCCCGGGGACGAGGGCTTCGACCCCGCCGCCCGCACCACCCACGGCTTCAGCGCCCATCCCGACCGCTCCTCGGTGCTCGGCCCGTTCCTCGCCGGGCAGGGCGGGGCCTGGCAAGACGAGGAGGGCGCCGTCACCCTCGCCACCGAGCAGGGCGTCGCCGCGATCCAGTACCTCGCCGACCTCGCCTCCTCCCATCTCGCGCCCGCCGCGGCCGAGACCGTCGAGGAGCCCGGCCGCCGCCGGGACCTCTTCGTCGGCGGGCGGCTGGGGTCGCTCCAGACCGGCACCTACGACCTCCACACCCTGGTCGAGGAGATCGACGGCGCCTTCGAGTGGACCCTGCACCCGGTGGTCGCGGGGCCCGAGGGCGCCCGTCCGCTGGTGCACTCCGTCGCGGCCGCCGGTGTGGATCCCGACGACGAGGACCGCGCCGCGGCGATCGGGAGGTCGCTGGGCTGGCTCGGCTCGGTCGAGGGGCGCGGCCGCTGGCCGAGAACCGCCTCGGGATCCCCGCGCACCGCGACCTGCGCGGCGCGTGGGAGGAGAGCTGGGCGGGCGTCGGCGTGGACGTCTCCGCGGTGGAGGTGCCGCAGGAGCCGGCCCTCCCCGAGCACGGGGCCCGCTCCGCGGAGGCGACCGGCGAGGCCCTCGCGATCATCGCCGAGGTGTTCCGCGGCGACACCACGGCGGAGGAGGCGGCCGCCCCGCGCCCAGGAGGCCGCCCGCACGGTCATGTCCTGACCGGCGGCGGCCGCGCCGGATCACAGTCCCGCCGGATCACGACCCCGCCCGATCAGCCCCGGCGGATCAGCCCCGGCGGATCAGCCCCGGCGCGGCGCGCGGATCATGCCCTCCTGCGTGACCGTCGCGACGAGCTCCCCGGACCGGTCGAAGATCTGCCCGTGGGTGAGACCGCGCCCGCCCGAGGCGGAGGGGGAGCGCTGGACGTACAGCGACCACTCGTCGGCCCGCACGTGGCGGTGCCACCAGATCGCGTGATCGATGGTCGCCATCTTCAGACCGGGCGTCATCCAGCTCAGGCCCTGCTTGCGCAGGATCGGCTCGAAGGGCGTGTAGTCGCTGGCGAAGGCGAGGATCGCGTCGTGCAGCAGCGGGTCCGCGTCCACCGGGGCGAGGGTGCGCATCCACACCATCTGCGCGTCGATCGTGCCGCCGTTCGCGTCGGGCCGCAGGTAGATCGGGTCGGTGACGTGGCGGATGTCGATCGGCCGCTGCGTGGACCAGTACTCGGCGACCGGGTGCTCGATGCCCGCGAGCACCTCGGCGGTCGTCGGCGACCCCTCGGGGTCCGGGGCCTCGGGGGCGTGCTCGGCGTGCTCGAGCCCCTCCTGCTCCTCCTGGAACGAGGCGGTCATGGCGAGGATCGTGCGCTCGCCCTCCTCCTCGGTGCGGCCGGGCTGGGTCGCGAGCACGCGTCGGACGGAGAAGGAGCCGCCGTCGCGCGCCGCGTCGACCTCGAAGCGGATCGGGTGCGCGGGATCGCCCGGGGCGAGGAAGTAGGAGTACATCGAATGGATCCGGCGGCCCTCCGGGACGGTGCGGCCCACCGCGGTGACGGCCTGGCCCATCACCTGGCCGCCGAAGACGTGACCGCCGGGTCGCGGGGAGGAGTCCCCCTCGTAGACGGCGATGGCGGTGGGGGAGGATGCCGCCCCCGCGGCATCGACGGGACGGAGGTCCAGCAGGTCGACGAGGCCCGCGGCGATGCGCGCGTGGTCGGGGTTCGAGGCGGTCATGCCCCGATCGTACTGGTCAGGCCGTGCCGGTCCGGCGAACTAGCATGAGCATCATGCAGTTCTCGATCACCACCGACGCCACGCCCGAGCACCCCGCACCGCTGGACGTGCCCGTCCCCGTGCGCTGGACCGACCTCGACGCCTACGGGCACGTGAACAACGCCGCCATGGTGCGCCTGCTCGAGGAGGCCCGCATCGCGGCCTTCTGGCGACCCGCGCCCGATCAGCTCGCGCTCGGGGCGCAGCGACCGCCCGCCGCCCTGCCGGTCAGCGGCGCCGGTACCGAGGACACGGACATCGCCACGGTCATCGCTTCTCAGCGCATCGAGTACGTCCGTCAGCTCGGCCACCGCCGCGACGGCGTGGTGGTGCGGCTGTGGCTCTCCCGGATCGGCGGCGCGAGCCTGACCGCGGACTATCTCGTCCTCACCCGCGACGACCCCGAGGGGAGGGCGCCCTACGCCCGCGCCCGCACCGTCATGGTGCTGGTGGACGCGGAGACCGGCTCCCCGGTCCGCCTCGAGCAGGAGGCCCGCGAGTCGCTGCGCGCCTTCACGGGCGAGCCGCTGACCTTCCGGGACTGACTTCGGTGGAGGCCACCTATCAGAGCCCCGCGGCCTGCAGCAGGCCCACACCGAGAACCTGCGCGCGCGCGGCCTGCATCGGGACTGATGCGCGGGTAGGTGTCACATGATCTGTAGCGCTGAGCGGCGTTGCAGGGAAGGATGTGGACCATGCCCGCTCCATACCCCCAGGAGTTCCGTGACGACGTCGTGCGTGTCGCGAGGAACCGTGAACCTGGCCAGAAGCTCTCCCAGATCGCGAAGGACTTCGGGATCTCGGAGTCCTGCCTGACGAACTGGATGCGCCAGGCCGATGTCGAGGACGGTGCCCGTCCCGGGACCACCCGCGAGGAGTCCTCCGAGCCGCGGGATCTGCGTCGTCGGAATCGGCCGCTGGAGCAAGAGAACGAGGTCCTGCGTCGCGCGGCCGCCTATCTCTCGCAGGCGAATCTGCCGGGAAAATCCTCTACCCGCTCGTGAGCGAGCTCGCCGCTGACGGGATCCCCGTCGCGGTGTCCCTGCGGGTCCTGAAGCTCTCCCGCCAGCCCTACTATCGCTGGCGGAAACAGCAGGTCACCCCGTCGGAACTGGTCGAGGCGTATCGGGCGAACGCCCTGTTCGACGCCCACCGTGACGATCCCGAGTTCGGTTACCGGTTCCTCGCCGGCGAAGCGGAAGCGGCTGGCCAGCGCATGTGTGAGAGGACCGCGTGGCGGATCTGCCGGGACAACCGGTGGTGGTCCGTGTTCGGGAAGAAGCGGGGGAAGAACGGGAAACGGCCGGGCCCGCCGGTCCACGACGACCTCGTGCAGCGAGATTTCACGGCCGATGACGTCAACGAACTGTGGCTGACCGATATCACCGAGCACCGGACCGATGAGGGGAAGCTCTACCTCTGCGCGATCAAGGACGTGTTCTCCGGCCGGATCGTGGGCTACTCGATCAGCGACCGGATGAAGGCACGTCTCGCGGTGAACGCCCTGGACAACGCAGTATCTCGTCGTAGCGATGCCGCCGGATGCATCGTGCACTCGGACCGCGGGACCCAGGGTGGATTCAATCGGTGGATGCAACACCCTCTTGCTCGAGTGACTGTAGCTGCTCGGCGAACACCTCAGCTGGAGACTTCCAGCCGAGGACCTTCCGGGGACGATTGTTGACTGCCAGCGCGACCGCTTCGAGGTCCTGCACAGTCCAGCGTGAGAGATCGGTACCCTTCGGGAAGTACTGACGTAGCGTGCCCGTTCGTGTTCTCGTTCGTGGGCCTCTGCCACGGCGAGTGGGGATCGGCGAAGAACACCTTCGTGCCCGTCTCCACAGTGAACTGCGCATGCCCAGACAGCTCCTTGCCGCGGTCCCAGGTCAGCGTCTTGCGCAACTGCGCGGCAGGGTCGTCATCGAGGCAGTCAAAGCGGCGTTCATCGCCACAGCGCCGTAGCCGGCCAGGGCGGGACCGTTCTTGACCCGCGGTGTCTGCCCGTAGCCGTCCAGCCGAGGCAGGTGCACCAGCAACGTGGCTCGGCTCTTGCGCTCAATGACGGTACCGATCGCGGACCGGTTCGTGCCGATGATCAGGTCACCTTCCCAGTGTCCTGGCACGGCGCGGTCAGCGGCTTCGGCGGGGCGTTCACTGAGGACCACATCCTCGGTCACGTGCCCTTGAGGCTTGTTCTTCGACCGGGCTCGGGGCGCCCGCAGAGATCGGCCGGTGCGCAGGCAGGCGACCAGTTCTCGCTTGAGCGCGCCCCGGCCCTCGATGAACAGGGACTGGTAGATCGCCTCGTGACTGATACGCATGGACTCATCCTCGGGGTAGTCGATCTCAAGCCGGTGTGAGATCTGCTCCGGACTCCACGCCGTGACCCACCGCCGGTCGGCCCGGCGTGGCTTCGACCTGCCCTTCCACGCCGGTACGTCCGGCCCGGCCACGATCGACCCATCTGGATGGCACACATCGCCGCTGAGCCGGTCCTGGACGTAGTTCCGTAGTTTCGGGTTCGCGACCAGCTTCGCGGTCTTCGGCCTCCGCGCCATCAGCTCCGCCTTCCACTGCGCGACCGAGGCCCGGTACTCCAGCTTCCCGCCGCGGGTAGCGGCGTTTCGACGCACTCGCGCGAGATCGTGGCCGGGTCGCGGTTGATCCTGCGCGCGATCTCGCGCACGCCCACCTGCTGAGCGTGCAGGACAGCGATCTCCTCCCGCTCAGGAAACGACAGATAACGTCCGCCAGGCTCGGTGAGTTCGATCGTCCTCATGCCGCCACCTTGTCGGAACCAGCGTGCCCCGACGGTCGCAGACACGCCCACCTTCCCGGGCGCGTCCTCCGAGGAGCGTCCCGTCGCTATCTCTTTCCAGAACCTGCGTTCGATGCCGCGGCGCGTCTTCGGGGCGCCTGGCGAGATCATCGCCGACCGGCCCGTGAGTTCCTTCAGCCATCCAGCTGGTCGTCCCATCAACACCCTCCTCGACCTGAGGTGTTGCGTCCACCAGTTGAATCCACCCAGTTCCGGTCACGGAAGTTCGTGCACGCACTGAACCGGTATCACCTCATCGGGTCAATGGGGAAAGTCGGTGCCGCCGGGGACAATGCCGCAATGGAGTCCTTCTTCGCTCTGTCGCAGAAGAACGTCCTGGACCGCAAGAGGTGGCGGACCCGAGAAGAGCGCGCATCGCGATCATCACCTGGATCGAACGCACCTACCACCGTCGTCGCCGACAGGCTCGTCTGGGCCGATTGACCCCCATCGAGTACGAGACCATCATGGACCCGACCGTCAGCCTGGCGGCCTAACCGCAGCTGTCACCTGTTCGCGCATCAGTCCCGTTCCACAGTGCCCCCTGTGGTGCGCTCGAGGTTCGTGCCGTGCTGGTGAGCGCGGCAGATCGTGGAGTCGACCGCGACTGACCAGTCCAGCTTCCCCTCGTCGTCGGCGCGCACCAGGAGAGCGTCGAGGACCTGATCCCAGACACCGTCCTCGGCCCAGGCACGGTGCCGCTTCCACACTGTTTGCCAGGGCCCGAAATCCTCGGGGAGGTCTCGCCAGGCGATCCCGCAGCGGTAGCGATAGATGATTCCCTCGACGACCTGCCGGTGATCCCGCCTCGGACGCCCTGACCAGGGTTGTTGGGCAGGTAGCGACGGCTGGATCGTTTCCCACTGGGCGTCGGACAACACGCTTCGTCGGCTCATCTATCCAGAATCACGCACAAGCGGGCACGAGCTTAGGAGACACGCTCTAGTGCACAGGCGAACGATGCCGCCCCCGGCAACCAGGGAATTGTGGCGCTGAGTTTCTCCGCGCGTCAGTCAGTGGGGCGTTGTGGATGCAGGAAGAATTTCGGTCAGTAGGTGGCGGACGCGGGCGTCGATCTCGTCGCGGACTTCGCGTGCTTGCTTGAGTGTGCTGTCTGCTGGGTCGCGGAGGTCCCAGTCCTCATAGCGTTTGCCGGGGTAGATGGGGCAGGCGTCTCCGCGACCCATGGTGATGACGACGTCGGTCGCGCGGACGACATCATCGGTGAGGGGCTTGGGGAATGCGGAGGCAAGCTCGATTCCGATCTCGTGCATGACTTCCACGGCGCGTGGGTGGAGTGCGTCGCTGGGTGCGGATCCGGCGGAGCGGACGTGCACTCGACCCGCGGCGTGGTGATCCAGCAGCCGCGGCGGCCATCTGTGAGCGGCCTGCGTTCTGAACGCACACCAGCAAGACTTCGGGGACGTCGTGGGGGGCGGCGCCCTTGGCTTGTGCGAGGGCGGTCAATCGGTCTCTGGCGAAGCGCTCGGTGAGTGAAGGCAGGTGGGAGGTGATCTTGGAGGTGCGAGCCAGAGCGGTGTAGGACTCGAAGACGTACCGGTCAACCGTCTCGGCAGCGAACACCCCGGTGAAGCGGCGAGAGAGATCGCCGGCGATGCTGTGGAGGACGTGCTCGGCGCTCAAGAGCGAAGGGGTCTCACGCTGCGATGCCATCTTGATCCTCAGTTCTGAGCCGAGGTGGTCGAGGTGCCCTGCGGGAGAAGGCTGGCGATGAGCTCCTCGACGCGGGCGCGGATCTCATCGCGCACGGGGCGGACCTCCGCGACGCCCTTCCCGGCCGGGTCTGCGAGTTTCCAGTCCTCGTACCGCTTGCCGGCGTAGTAGGTGCAGTCGTCGCCGCATCCCATGGTGATGACCACGTCGGAGGCCTGGACGGATTCGGGGGTGAGGATCTTCGGGTTCTGGTGGGAGATGTCGATGCCGACCTCCGCCATCGCCTCTACTGCAGCGGGGTTGATCGAGTCGGCGGGCGCTGACCCGGCGGAGCGGACCTCGATGCGGTCGCCGGCGATTTCACGCGCCCACCCGGTCGCCATCTGGGAGCGGCCGGCGTTGTGGACACAGACGAACAGGACACTGGGACGTGCGGTCATGAGGATCTCCAAAGCAGGCAGTAGGGAATCAGGCGATATCGAGGAAGGCGCGGAGTTCAGCGAAGGCCGACGGGACGACGGAGTAGTGGGCCCAGCGGCCCTTCTGCTCGCGCGTGAGCAGGCCGGCGTCGACGAGCTTCTTCATGTGGTGGCTGACGGTCGGCTGACCGATCCCGAGCGGTTCAGTGAGGTCGCACGCACAGACCGAATCGCAGCCCTGGGCTGCGACGTGGGAGAGGAGCCGGAGCCGGGTGGGATCGGACAGCGCCTTCAGCAGGGAGGCGAGCCTCTCCGCGTCAACGCTGTTGACCGGCCCGGACGACAACGTGCAGACTCCTCGGTCTCGCGACCCGCGTCAAGCCCGGCAGAAGCGATCTCAGTTGTCGTGGACATGCCCTCACCTTACATTGACAGTCATCGATGTACAGCATAGCGTTCGCATCGATATCCGTCGATGGAAGGTCCCGAACACTGATGAGTACGACCACCAAGGACGTGGAGCGACCACGCGTGATGAAGGAGATGTCCTTCCTGGATCGCTGGCTACCGGTATGGATCCTGGCCGCGATGGTTGCGGGGCTCCTGCTGGGTCGGTTCATCCCTGGCCTGAACACGGCTCTGGAGGCGGTGAAGATCGGCTCCGTCTCCCTGCCCATCGCGATCGGGCTGTTGGTGATGATGTATCCGGTCCTCGCGAAGGTCCGCTACGACGAGACCCGCCGCATCGGCGCCGACAAGCGTCTGCTGATCTCTTCGCTGGTGCTGAACTGGATCGTCGGCCCGGCTCTGATGTTCGCCCTGGCGTGGATCTTCCTTGCCGACCTGCCGGAGTACCGGACGGGTCTGATCATCGTCGGTCTCGCGCGCCGCATCGCGATGGTGCTGATCTGGAACGACCTCGCCTGCGGAGACCGTGAGGCCGCGGCCGTCCTGGTCGCGATCAACTCCGTGTTCCAGGTGATCGCCTTCGGTGCCCTGGGCTGGTTCTACCTCCAGGCGGCGCCGTCGTGGCTGGGGTCGCCGACCACCTCGGCCGAGTTCTCGATCGGCGCGATCGTCCTCAGCGTGCTGATCTTCCTCGGCATCCCCCTGGTCGCCGGGTTCCTCACCCGCGTGGTCGGAGAGCGCGTCAAGGGCCGCACCTGGTACGAGGAGCGGTTCCTGCCGAAGATCGGCCCGTGGGCGCTGTACGGCCTGCTGTTCACCATCGTGTCGCTGTTCTCCCTCCAGGGCGACGCGATCCTCGCCGCTCCCGGGGACGTGGCCCGCATCGCCCTGCCGCCGCTGGTCTACTTCGTGGTCATGTTCCTTGGGTCGTTCCTCCTCGGTCGCGCGATCGGGTTGAACTACGCGAAGTCCACGACCGTCGCCTTCACCGCCTCGGGCAACAACTTCGAGCTCGCGATCGCCGTCGCGATCGGTTCCTTCGGCGTCACCTCCGGTCAGGCCCTCGCCGGTGTCGTCGGTCCCCTGATCGAGGTCCCAGTTCTGGTCGCCCTCGTCTACGTCGCCCTCGCGATGGGGCGGCGCCTGTTCCCCGGTGACCCCACCGTCCCCACCCGATGACCCACAAGAAGGAGATGCAGTCGCGATGACCACGAAGCGCCCCGCAGTCCTGTTCGTGTGCGTGAAGAACGGCGGCAAGTCCCAGATGGCAGCGACCCTCATGCGCCACCACGCCGGAGATGCCGTCGAGGTCCACTCCGCCGGCACCCGTCCCGGCGGCTCCATCAATGCCCAGTCTGCGGAGGCGATCGCAGAGGTCGGCGCGGACATGTCCTCCGCCGTTCCGCGACCGGTCACCCCGGAGTCGCTGCGCGGCGTCGATCAGGTGATCGTGATCGGCGGTGAAGCCGTCATCGAGACCGTGGAGGGCATGACCGCTCCGGTGACTACCTGGCACACCGATGAACCCTCGAAGCGTGGCATCGACGGGATGGAACGCATGCGCCTGGTGCGCGATGACATCGACGCCCACGTCCGCGCGCTCCTGGCAGACCTCACCCAGGCCCCGAACTGATCCCGTCCCGGCACCTAGGAGATCCCACGCTCACCACCTCCACTACCTCCACCACCTCCACCACTTCGCATCCCGTGGTCATCATCGGTGCCGGACCCATCGGTCTGGCCGCCGCCGCCCACCTCGCCGAACGCGGCCTGCCCTTCGTCCTCCTTGAGGCAGGGCCTACAGCCGGAGCGGCGATCGCCGGCTGGGGACACACTCGGCTGTTCTCCCCGTGGCAGTACAACCTCGACGCCGCCGCTCAGCGCCTCCTCGAGGCCAGCGGCTGGACCGCCCCTGACGCGGAGGCTCTGCCGACCGGTCACGAGTCGCGCGAGCAGTACCTCGAGCCCCTCGCGCCTTCCTCAGCTCGCCGAGTCGATCCGCTACGACGCTCGTGTCACCGCGGTCTCCCGCGCCGGCATGGACAAGACCCGTACCGCACGCCGCGAGGAGACCCCCTTCCTCGTCCGGATCGAGACCACTGACGGGCGCAGTGACGACGTCCTCGCCTCTGCTGTCATCGATGCGTCCGGCACCTGGTCGACGCCCAACCCGCTGGGCCAGGCCGGGCTTCTCGCTCCCGGTGAGCGACAGGCCCTCGCTGCGGGTCGCATCACGCCGCCACTGCCCGATGTGCAGGGCCGTGATCGCGAGCGCGTCGCCGGCAAGCGGGTCATGGTGACGGGTGCTGGCCACTCGGCCGCGAACACACTGCTGGACCTCGCAGAGCTGGACGCCGCCACCACGATCCTCTGGGCCGTCCGCACCGCGGATCTCACCCGCGTCTACGGCGGCGGCGAGCAGGACGAGCTCGCAGCGCGTGGGGCACTCGGCTCCCGGTCGCGCAAGCTGGTCGACTCCGGACGCATCGAAGTCCTCACCTCGTTCACCATCACCCACTTCAGCCTCGAGGACTCGTTGACCGTTCACGCGGTGACCCCGGACGGGGAGCGAGAGGTGAGCGTCGATGTGCTGGTGCCGGCCACCGGGTTCCGCCCCGATCTCGGAATGCTCGCTGAGCTCCGCCTGACCCTGGACCCGGCCGTCGAGGCACCCGCACAGCTGGGACCGCTCATCGACCCCGAGTTCCACTCCTGCGGATCCGTCGAGCCCCACGGTGAGCGCGTCCTCTCCCACCCGGAGAAGAACTTCTACATCGTCGGCATGAAGAGCTACGGCCGCGCCCCCACCTTCCTCATGGCCACCGGCTACGAACAGGTCCGCTCCATTGCGGCGCCCTTGCCGGTGACCGCGAAGCGACAGACGCGGTCCACCTCGAATTGCCCGAGACCGGCGTGTGCACTACCGACCTCGGCGGCGGCTGCGACGCCCCCGCGCCAGCCGGCGACGCCTGCTGCTCCAGTCCGCAACTGATTGAGCTGTCTGTCGGTCGCTGACCTCACGAGAGGGCGCATTGCCCGACGTGGGTCAGTCTGGCCTCCGCGCTCCACGTCGAGGAATAGTGCATCCACGAATAAATCTCTCCCCCGGCAGTCTCCCCTTACGGGCATGAGATCTGGCCTGACGCCTGGGACGGAGTGTTCAGTGCATGCTGTATAGTTCAGTGCATGCTGACTATTGCTTCGCGTCTCGACGTGATGAACCGCCTGGGTCGTGCACTGGCCGACCCCACTCGATCCCGGATCATCTTGACCCTGCTCGACCATCCCGCTTACCCGGCGGAACTGGCCCGAGATCTGGACCTGACACGCCCGAACGTGTCCAACCACCTGGCATGCCTGCGCGATTGCGGGATCGTCGTCTCCGAGCCCGAGGGTCGTCGGACACGATATGAGATCGCCGATTCGCACCTGGCGCAGGCGCTGACGGCACTGGTCGATGCCACCCTGGCAGTGGACGAAGACGCCCCGTGCATCGATCCCGCCTGCTCGCTTCCCGGATGCGACGCGCCTGGGGAGGGCGCATGATCCTCACCTCGGTCTTGCAGGCGATGGGCCTGTTCGCAGCGACCAACATCGACGACATCATCGTGCTCTCCCTCTTCTTCGCGCGAGGGGCAGGCCAGCGCGGCACTACCGCCCGCATTCTGGCCGGCCAGTACCTCGGGTTCGCCGGCATCCTCGGTGCCGCGGTCCTGGTGACCATCGGCGCCGGAGCGTTCCTGCCCTCGGCGACCATCCCGTACTTCGGTCTCATCCCTCTGGGCCTCGGCCTGTGGGCCGCGTGGCAGGCCTGGCGCGGAGACGACGACGATGACGACGACGAGGCCAAGGTTGCCGGCAAAAAGGTCGGCGTGTGGACAGTCGCAGGCGTCACCCTCGCCAACGGCGGCGACAACATCGGCGTGTACACCCCTGTCTTCCTCAGCGTGGAACCTCTCGCCGTAGTCGCCTACTGCATCGTCTTCCTCGCCCTCGTCGCGGTCCTGGTGGCCCTGGCAAAGTTCGTCGCCACTCGCCCACCGATTGCCGAAGTCCTCGAACGCTGGGAGCACATCCTCTTCCCCATCGTTCTTATCGGTCTCGGCATCGTCATCCTTGTCAGTGGCGGAGCTTTCGGCCTCTGACTCAGCTAAAGCAAACACAGGTCCCGGGCTCGATAGATCGGTCCCGGAACCTGGACCCGGGACACTTCGTCGCGTCGGCATCGTCCGAGCGGAGTCCGGATCTGAGCCCCGACGAGTTCCCACCGTTCAACGGGGAGGGCTTGCTCATGGTGAGCTCGTCTGAGTTCCAGCGCGCACCGGTCGATGGCTAGCCTGACCGGGGCTAGTGGAGTAGCTGGCGCAACAGTGAACGGGAGACTGGGCGGCATGTTGAGGATCGGTACGCGCCGGGTTGCTTCCCGTGCGGCGAACAGAGTGGCAGACAACGACGCCGAGACGGCCGCCTCGCCTGTCGGCGCAAAGCAGTTTCCGGGATTCGATGCGGGGCGAGCTGGTGAGCTCGATTCGCACCAGAATCCTCATCGTGGGTCTTTGCGGCCCCGTGGGCTCTGCTCTGGACGGTGATCGCGGCCGCCATGGCGGGAGCACCGGTCTCGATGGAGCTCGTCGATGCCGGCCCGGTGGTGCGGTGGGGTTTGCCGATCGTCGATGCCATCGGTGATGTGGTCGGTGCCGCGACCGTGGCGTGCCTCGTGCTGGCGCTCGTCGTGTCGCCCCGCCGTGCGGAGCCGTCCGCGTCGGAGGCTGATCAGGAACACGTCGCCGTGTCTCGGTTCCATCCAGCGTACGAGCGGACGCTCGATATCGGTATGGGCCTGGGAATGGTGTGGTCAACGCCGCTGGTCGTACGGATGGTGCTTGGCTACGCTTTGGCGGCGGGCCAGGCACCCTTCTCCCCGCGGTTCGGCTCCGATCTCCTGATGTACATCACACGGCTTGAGCTCGGTCAATACCAGCTTGCCGGGGCGGTGTTCGTCGCCGCCGCCTCGACCATGCTGATCGTCGTGAGGTCCCGTACGGGGTCGCTGATCTCGCTGAGTCTGGTGTTCGCGGCGTTGGTGACGAAGTCGATGACGGGCCACGCCTCGGGGCAGACCTCCCATGAGGCGGCCACGAGCGCGATGATCGTGCACCTCGTGGTCGCCGGAGTGTGGCTGGGTGGGCTCGCGGCCGCTCGTGCTGGTTGCGGGCCGGCTCGGAGCACGACTGAGGGATGTCGCCGAACGGTTCAGCGTCCTGGCGCTTGCTTGTTATGGGGCGTTGGCCGCCAGCGGTATCGCCTCTGCCCTGGTCCGGCTCTCCGCGCCTCTGGACCTTGTGACCACCGCGTACGGGTGGATGCTCGTGCTGAAGACGGTGTTGCTGGTGTCGCTGGGTGGCGCTGGCTGGTGGCGGCGCCGACGGGTACTGGGCCGGTCGCGGGACTCGGATCGCCGGAGAGACTTCCTGTGGCTCGCCGCGGGGGAAGTCTTCCTGATCGCGGCGGCGACCGGACTCGCTGCCGCACTGTCGAACACGGCGCCTCCGGTGCCGGACGAGCCTGAGCCGGTCACCTCGACGGCTGAGGCGCTGACCGACTATCCACTGCCTGCTCCGCCTGAGCTGGCGACGCCGCTGACGACCTGGCGTGTGGACGTCGCCGGAATGGCACTCGCCCTCGGTCTCGCGGTCATCTACCTCTGGGTGCACCTGCGCCGCCCGTTGACGGGCACTGGCGGGCGACGCTGGCCCGTGGCCAGGACTTCGGCGTGGGTAGCGGGATGCGTGGTCATCTTTTGGGTGACGAACGGGGCACCGGGCGTGTACGCGCCGGTGCAGTTCTCCGTGCACCTGAGCCAGCACGCGCCGCTTGCTCTGGTGGCAGTGCCTCTACTGGTTGCCGGGCGTTTCGGTGATCTCGTGCGGGATCGGATCGCTCCTCGGTCGGACGGTTCGGCGGGACTGCGCGAGCTCGTCGACTGGAAGCCTCGCTCCCGTGCGGGTCGGTGGCTCGCTCACCCGGCGGTGTTGGCGCCGCTCGGCGCGGCGGGATTTGCAGCGATCTACCTGACCCCGGCGCTCGGCGCGGGGTTGCATACCGCGCCCGGCCGACTGATCGTGCTTACTGCCGCTGTGGTGGCCGGTGCCGCTGTGGCGCCGCCATTCCAGGGTAGGGCGCTGGGTGGTGGCATGGTCGCTGGGCGGGAGCGCTGGGTGGCCCTGGTTGTGGGGGCCGGCTTTCTTGCTGGGCTGGCGCTTCTGCTGGTGCTGGCGCTCCCGGTCGTGGAGCCCGACTGGTTCGCAGTCATGGGGCGGACCTGGGGCCCCGATGCGTTCGGAGATCAAAGGCTTGGTGGCCGGGTCCTGCTTGCGCTGGTTCTGACGCTGGCAGTCCTGCACGGCGCGGTCATCTCGCGATCGCGACGGAGCAGCGAAGGACTCTCCGTAGGTCGTTCCGCCTCAGCGCGGTACTGAGCCGGGTTCTGTTGCTCGCCGCGGCGTGCCGTGATGCGTTGTCCTGATCGGGTTCGTGATGGTCAGTCGGTGTTGTCACCGGGGCGCGGCGCAGGCGGACGATGATCGCACCGATCGCGGCGAGCAGTAGGAGCAGAGCGAGGCCGCCGAGGATCATACCGAGAGGAAGGCCGCCCTCGCTCTGTTGAGCCTCTGCCGGTTCGGCGGCGGTGTCTTCCGTGCTCGGTTCGTCCGTCCCGGCGGTCGGCTCCTCGCTCTCCTTCGGCTCCTCCGATTCGGAGTCCGCTGTGGCCGTGGGCTCGGCACCGACTGTGACGGTGAAGTCGACCGTGCCTTCGATCGGGTGGCCGTCCGAGGAGACGACACGCCACAAGACCTGATAGTCATCGGCGGGCGGCGGCGGCAGGTCGATCGTGGCCGTGTTGCCGGACACGGCGGGTGTCTCGGTGAAGATCTCCTCGCCGGCGGAGGTGGTCAGTCGCACGGCCGGAGAGAGGTTGAGAACCTCATCGCTGTAGGTGAGCTCGAGCGCCTCGGGAGCCTGCTCGAGGCTTTCGCCTCTTCGCCGGGTTCGAAGAGGTCAAGGTGTCGTGCGCCGACGCCGCGGGCAACAATGCGGGCACCACCAGTGGCATCAGTACGGCGGCGAGCGGCCCGAACAGGCTGGCCAGCATGATCCGCACCGCCGTCCCGGTGGTTCCGCGAGCGACCGTCGTGTCCGCCGTCATGAACGTCTCCTCCTCGGGTGACCCCTCGTGCGGGCCGGTTTGTCCCCATGACCGGGGCGCATCGAGTGTAGCGACGTGCCACCAGCGACCCCTTCGTTCATCTCCCAGGATCGACTCGTCCAGTCCCACCCCTTTACAGAACCCCACACGACGATATCATCGCCATATGACGATTGATGCGATCCCGGCCGAGCCGCAGTTCGAGGTGGCAGACAGTCATGCCGCGCTCTTCCATGCTCTCGCCGAACCCACACGCTTGGCTCTCCTCCAGCACCTCTCGACCGGTGAGCATCGAGTTCGCGACCTTGTCGAACACATGCACCTTGCCCAGTCGACCGTCAGCAAGCATCTCTCGTGCCTGCGCGACTGTGGTCTGGTCACCGCGCGCACTGAAGGCCGCGCATCGTGGTTCGCTCTCACCGATCTGCCCCGACTGAGCGACCTACTCGAGGCGGCTGACGACCTGCTCGACACCTCCGGGACCACCCTGTCCCTGAAGAACCACCGCGATCACGAGAACCTCAAGGACGGGGGCCTTTGATGAGCTCAGGACACGACCATTCGCACGGCGGTAGCGGATCGAGCACGGCCCGGACGCGACTCGCCATCGCCTTCGCCATCACCTCCGTCATCGTGCTCGCGCAAGCGATCGGGAGCGTCGTCACCGGCAGTCTTGCTCTGCTCACGGACACGGCGCATGCCCTTGTCGACGCCTCCGGTCTGCTGGTCGCGTTGATTGCGGCGACCATGATGTTGCGCCCGGCCAGCAGCAGTAAGACCTGGGGATTCGCTCGCATCGAGGTACTGGCGGCCTTGGCCCAGGCCACGCTCCTGATCGTGGTCGGCACCTACACCGCCGTCGAGGGCATTTCGCGACTGACGGACCCCCCGGACGTCCCCTCGGGTGAGTCTGCTCATCTTCGGTGTGATCGGGCTGGTCGCGAACATCGCCGCGATCCTCATCCTGGCCGGAGGCAAGGATTCGAGCCTCAACATGCGTGCCGCGTTCCTCGAGGTCCTCAATGACGCTCTCGGTTCGCTCGGCGTGATCACTGCCGCGATCGTGATTCAGCTGACCGGATTCCAGCAGGCTGATGCGCTGGCCGGTTTGTTCATCGCCGCGTTGATCGTGCCTCGGGCGTTCCGCATCATGGCCGAGACGCTCCGGATCCTCATGGAGTACACCCCGAAGGGTGTGGATCTCGATCAGGTGCGTGAGCACATCCTCGCGCTCGACCACGTCCAGGACGTCCACGACCTGCACGCCTCAGCGATCGGGAGCAATCTGCCGATCTTCTCTGCGCACGTCGTCGTCGGGGAGGAGTGCTTCGAATCGGCCCATGCACTGCGGATCCTCGAAGAGGTCCATGTCTGCGTCAGGACGCACTTCCCGATAGCGTTCGAGCACGCCACGATCCAACTGGAGAGCCCGTCCGTGCATCGAGGTGAATCCGAACGTCCCTTGCACACTTAGCACCCACGGATCCGATCGCCTCCTGACCGCAGGCGAGAGCAAAGACGGCACGCACCCCTCGATGGTGGGGTGCGCGCCGCGAGTGGTCGCTGGGCTCAGCGGAAGGAGACGAAGGTGGGATTGCCCCAGATGGTGCGCTCCGTGACCGCGCCGGGAGAGCGTCCTGCATCGACGACCTTGTCGCCGCCGGCGTAGATGCCCATGTGGCCGGGCCACACGACAAGATCGCCGGGCCGCGCCTCGGACTTGGAGATCTGGGTGCCGGCGTCGACCTGCTGGCCGGAGGTGCGCGGAAGGTCGATGCCGACCTGCTTGTAGGCGTACTGGGTCAGGCCGGAGCAGTCGAAGCTCACGCCCGGGTTGCTCGAGCCCCAGGAGTAGGCGGCACCCATCTGGGTCCGTGCGGCGTCGACGATCGCCTGCCCGGTGCCGCTCGAGGAGGATGCGGGCGCAGGAACCGACGCACCACCACCGCCGACACCGGGGGCCGAACCGTTCAGGGAGCCGCGCGTCTCGGGGCCCACCACGCCATCGACCTGCAGGCCGTTGGCCTGCTGGTAGTCCTTCACCGCGCCATGGGTACGCGGGCCGAACTTCCCGTCGACGGCGAGTGAGGAACCCTCATCGTTCAGCGCGGACTGGAGTCGCTCGACCGAGGCACCCTGGGATCCCCAGCGAAGCTTCTCGGAAGAGTGCGGCAAGACCTGCGCCGGCGCCGGAGCAACGGGCGCGGCGGCCTGCGTGACCGCGGACGGCACGGCGGCCGGAGTCGCGGGCGTCGCCTGTGCGGCCCCACCAGCGAAGGCGGACCCGAGCAGGACGGTGCCGAGGACGGCGGCGCCTCCGGTGCCGCGCAGGGCGCGTCCGCTGTGGCGGAGGGGGTGACTGCGCGGCCGGCCGCGCGATGGGAATTGCTCGTGGCCATGAATGTACTCCGTGAATATCCCCGCATGTATCCACGGGGTCGTCTGGCATTTGGTCGCGGCAACGTCGACAGCTGGGCAAGCATCGCGAAGAAACTCTCATACCTCGTCACCGGTGGAACCAACGTACCGACCGAAACACCCTCGCAATAGCGTCATGTGCGACCCCGACCGACGATTTCGCCTTCTCTTGAACACTCTCGCCACATGGGCCCCGGGGCCACACCGTCTCTTTACCAAACCCCGATGCCGCAATGGGGTAGACGTCACGAGTCGCAGTCGAGGTGGACGTACCCCATGTCGGTCACCGGCGAGAGATCGGCAGGAGAGAATGCCTTCGTGAGGCTCACACGACGGGCTGGAACGTGGCGATGGAGCCTTGCAGCTGATCCATCCATGAGGCCCACACCCCCGTGAGCAGCAGCAGGCCGATCGCCATGAGCAAGCACCCCGGATAGGACTCCGATGAGGCGGCGATGGCGTGCAAGTGCCCTGCTCACACCCATTGCTCTGTCGAGCAGCAGGGCGCTGAGAACGAAGGGAACACCCAGTCCGAGCGAGTACGCGAGCGCCAGGGTCGCGCCCCGAGCCGCTGAGCCTCCGTCGGCGCCGGCATCGAGGGAG
Organism: Brachybacterium sp. GPGPB12; assembly: GCF_038396325.1. NCBI lineage: Bacteria > Bacillati > Actinomycetota > Actinomycetes > Micrococcales > Dermabacteraceae > Brachybacterium > Brachybacterium sp. GPGPB12. Next base: position 3,671,989 of record NZ_CP149573.1, read on the forward strand.
AGCGCGATGATCGCGGCGTAGGTAGGGCCGATACATGGGGTCCAGCTCAGCCCGAAGACGAAGCCCATCAATGGGGCTCCCAGAAGGCCAGCATCAGGACGTTTCCTGGACACCTGGAGATTTCCCGTCAATCGAGGGAACACACCCATGAAAATGAGTCCCATGAACATGACGACGATGCCCGCCACCCGATTGATCCATACTGCGTGCGCCTGAAGGAGATATCCCATCGCGCCGGCGAACCCGCCCAGCGCCATGAATACCACCGCGAAGCCCGCGACGAACAGCAAGCCGCCGCCCAGCATTCTCCCAGTTCCGGCACGGAAAAGGGTCGTCGGTCGTTGCGCCTTCCCAGAATTCTCAGGCGTTTGCCGGGGTGGCTTGGTGGTCTTCAGTCCTTGTCCGGCGAGCCCGGAGACGTAACCGAGGTAGCCCGGCACGATGGGCGAGACGCACGGTGAGAGGAACGCGATCAGGCCCGCGATGGCGGCGACGGTGATGGCCAGCAGAAGGGACCCGGACAGGGCGATCGACTGGAAGGTCTCCGCGAGTCCGTTGGTGCTCACGCGGCTCCTTCGGCGAGGACGGCGTCGAGCATCGATCTCAGGATGGAGGGGTCGATCGCTCCAGAGATCCGACCTGCGACTCGGCCGTCATGGTCAAGGACGAGAGTGGTGGGGACTGCGTTGGGTGCGACTTGGCCGCGCGGCTGGTACATGATCTCTGCGTCAGAGTCCGGCAGCGACGGGTAGGTGATGCCGTAGGTCTCCTCGAAGGCCGCGGCGGGCCCTGCCGAGTCACGGACGTTTATCCCGATGAACGAGACGCCCTGGTCGGCGTACTCCTCGTGGATGGCCTGAAGATCCGGGGCCTCCACCCGGCATGGCGGGCAGGAGGCGTACCAGACGTTGACCACCAGCACCGATCCCCAGTGGTCTCTGGAGTCGAATCGTTCGCCGTCGTAGCTGGTCCCGGTGAACTCGACGGGTTCTGTGCGATCGGCGGGAGCGATCTCTGTGGTCACGCCGTTGCCGGAGACGTATCCGGCGTCCTCGGAGTCGTAGCGATCGCCGGTGTCAGTCGCCGCCGCAGGCAGTGACCAAGCCGGTGGTGGCGAAGAGGCCGGTGGCGTACAGGATCCGTCGCCGGGAGTGGGCGCGCATGTGCTCGCTCCTTCAGGGTGATTGCGGGGGTCGGGTGGAGGGGCAGGACGTGAGCTCGTCCGGGCCTAGAACAGCGTGGACCAGTAGTCCCAGAACCTCACGGCGATGAGTGTCAGGATCACCAGGTACCAGGCCACGAGCACCGGGACGCGGAATTCGATCACGAGGCGGAGCGCCCGCCGACTGGCCGAGGTGGAGCTGTCTGCGAGCGCGCGGAGATGGTGGATCGTGGTGAACCAGAATAACGGGATCGTCACTGCCCACACGACCACGCAGTAGGGGCACAGTGCCCCGATCTCGTACAGGATCTGCCCGATCAGCCACTGCACGAAGAGCACCGCGAAGGTTACGCCCGCCTGGATGAGCGCACTCATCCACCGCGCCACGCGCGCACCGGCGAGGAACGCGAATCCGAGGGAGAGAACGGCCGCGAAGCCGGCGATGCCGAGGATCGGATTCGGGATGCCGAAGGCTGAGGCCTGCGGGGTGTCCATCACGGAGCCGCAGGAGAGCACCGGATTGAGACTGCACGAGGGGACGTAGCTGGGGTCCTCGATCAGAGCGATCTTCTCGACCAGCGAGCGACGACGGCCATGACCAGGCCGATAGCCCCGGTGACGGCGAAGAGCATCCCCAGGCCGCGTGGCGCCCTCGACTCCCGAGGCGGCCCGGCGGCCGGGCCGTCAGCCGTCGAGTGCGGCATCGAGAGGATCCGTGAGGTCCTCGACGCGGGTGGGCTCCAGGCGCTCCCCGTCGACGAAGAAGGTGGGGGTGCTGGTGACTCCGAGCGCCTCGGCGTCGGTCGCACTCTGCTCGATGCGCGCGAGGGTGGCCGGATCGTCGTAGACCTGTTCGAAGCGCTCCATATCGAGGCCGAGCTCCTCGGCATACCCGAAGAACGCCTCCCGCTGGGACGTCTCCTGATGACTCCATTCCTCCGCGTTGTCGAACAGCGTCTTGTACATGGCTTCGAACTCGCCTTGCTCGCGAGCCGCTTCGGCCGCCTGCGCGGCCTCGACGGAGTTGCCGTGCAAGGGCAGGTAACGGACCACGAAGGTCACCCGGTCGCCGTATTCGGCACGAATCTCTTCGACCGCGGGATACAGGGATAGACAGGCTTCACATTCGAAGTCAAGGTACTCCACGAAGACGGCCTCGCCACCTTCCGAAAGCCGCGGGCTGTCCTCTCGAACGAGCTGACCCGTCGCGGTTCCCGTGGCCTCTGAGGATGCCGTCTGGTCTTCCTTGGGGTCGAGAAAGATCACGAACCCCGCGAAGACCAGGCCGGCCACGGCAATCAGTCCCAATGTGAGCTTGACACTCCTGCTCATGCGGGTCCTCCTGTGGTCGTCGGCTTTCGCAGATCGTCTCTGACGAGGCTGGATGACTCCTGCGCGGCGGCGTGTCCGCGTGTCCGGGCGGCGCGCATTCCGTTGGCAATGACGGCCACCTCGGCGACCTCATGGACTAGGACGACCGCAGCGAGACCGAGGACTCCACTCAGTGCGAGGGGGAGGAGCACGACGATGATCAACAGCGACAGGGCAATGTTCTGGGTGATGATGCGCCGTCCACGACGTGCATGGTCGAAGGCGGCCGGGAGGAGGCGCAGGTCGTGCCCGGTGAATGCAATGTCGGCCGACTCAATGGTCGCATCCGAACCGGTGGCACCCATCGCTATCCCGATGTCCGCGGCGGCCAGTGCTGGGGCGTCGTTGATGCCGTCACCAATCATCGCCACCGGAGCAGTGCGGGAGAGCTCGCTGATCGCGGCGGCTTTATCCTCGGGGCGCGCGCGGCCCGGACGTCGCTGATCCCGGCCTGGGTTGCGAGGGCTTGCGCGGTGCGCAGGTTGTCTCCGGTGAGCATGGTGATCCCGATGCCTCGTCCGCTGAGAGTGCGGATCACCTCGGGAACTTCCGGCCGTAGCTCATCGCGCACTCCGATCGCCCCGACCGGCTCATGCTCGTGGTGCACGATGACCACGGTCATGCCCTGAGTCTCAAGTTCCTCTACTCGCTCCGCGAGGGCACCCGATGCCAGCCAGCGCGGGCTTCCAACCGTGATCACGGCTCCGCCCACGACTCCCTGGATTCCCTGACCAGCCAGCTCCATCACTTCGGTCGCCTTCGGTGCTTCGGGTGCGCGGCGGTGATCGCGGCGCCAGCGGGTGGGTACTGTCTTCGCTCGAGCGCGGCCGCCCAGGCCACTACCTCGCTTTCGACGGCGTCGGCAGTGAGGACGGCGGCGACGGTCGGCTCATTACGAGTCAGGGTGCCTGTCTTATCGAGAGCGACGTGGCGGATACCGCCGAAGCGTTCGAAGATCGCACCGGACTTGATGACCACCCCGAACTTGCTGGCCGAGCCGATCGCCGCGACCACGGTGATCGGCACGGAGATCGCTAGCGCGCACGGCGACGCGGCGACCAGTACCACCAGTGCGCGGGTGATCCACAACTCCGGATCGCCGAGTATCGATCCGATCAGCGCGACCAAGGTCGCGAGAATCAGCACTCCAGGAACCAAAGGGCGGGCGATGCGGTCGGCGAGACGGGCGCGGTCGCCCTTTTCGGCTTGGGCCTGCTCGACCAGCTCCACGATAGTGGTCAGCGAGTTGTCCGTCCCCGCTGCGGTCGCCTCGACCTCGAGAGCTCCGGCGTTGTTGATCGCCCCTGCCGAAACCGCATCGCCAGGTTCGACCTCGACGGGAATCGACTCCCCGGTGATCGCGGAAGTGTCCAGACTGCTGTGCCCTGAGCGCACAATCCCGTCGGTCGCGATCCGCTCACCGGCGCGCACCAGCATCACCTGACCCGCTGTCAGCTCCCGTGCGGCGATCGAAGTCCACGCACCGTCGATGGAGACGGACGCGGTGTCGGGGACCAGCTTCAACAGGGCCCATGACCCGCCACGGGCCCGGTCCATCGCCTTATCCTCCAGCGCTTCGGCGATCGAGTAGAGGAACGCCAGTGCCGCGGCTTCCTCGACGTAGCCCAGGATCACCGCACCGACCGCGCTGATCGTCATCAGCAGACTGATGCCGAGCCTGCCCTTGAGCAGTGCCCGGATCGCGCCGGGCGTGAACGTTGAGGCGCCTAGAAGCAGGCCACTCCAGAAAAACGCAAGGGCGGGTATCTCCGCGCCGGACCACTCACAAAGGAGGCCAGTAAGAAACGCGATCCCGGAGAGCACGGGAAGGAGCACCTCGCGGTCCTTCCACCAGGGCCCGTCACCGTCGTCGTGATCGTCGACGTCGACGCTGTTCACCTGCGGATCCGTCACCGCGCTCACGCGAGAGCCCCCGCATCGCAGCGGCCCGGGACCGGGCAAGCAGGATTGAGGCACACGGCACTCTCATCGACCGCGAGAGTCACCTCGACCAGCGCGTTCAAGGCCGCGGTGAGGTGCGGATCGGAGATTTCATACCGGGTCTGCCGTCCCTCCGGCTCGGCGACCACGATCCCACAGTCCCGTAGACAACTTAGATGGTTCGATACGTTCGACCGCGTCAACTCAAGCTCGCGTGAGAGCACTGCTGGATAGCTCGGAGCCTCCAGAGTGTCAGCAAGATTCGTGACCGCGTCGGATCTGCCATCGCACGGCCCAGGCGGTTCATGATGTCCAAACGAGAAGCAATAGTCAGCACAGGCTGACCATACAGTAGTCGCTGACCACTATGGAAGATCATGGCCGGAGCCAGGGTTCCCGCACCGGCCTCTCCACTGCTTCGCCGGTGCGTAACCGTGCATCAGTCCCTACCTCCCGTGACGCCCACGAAGGAGATTCCCGACTGTGAATCGCCTTGTCTCCTGGTGGGACACCCACCAGATCACCCTGTACCTGGCCGCTATCGCGGCCGGCGCCACACTTGGACTGGGCGCGCCAGGGCTCGCGCCGACGTTGGAGCACTCCATCGAGCCGGTGTTGATGCTGCTGCTGTTCGCCACGTTCCTGAGCGTGCCCCTGATCGAACTCGGCCAGGCATTCCGCGACCGGAGGTTCTTAGGCACCGTGCTCGTGGCGAACTTCGCGATCGTGCCGCCGCTGGCCTGGGCGCTATCACGGTTCGTCGCGGACGACCAAGGGCTCCTGCTCGGCGTGCTTCTGGTCTCGCTGACCCCATGCATCGACTACGTCATCGTCTTCACAGGCCTGGCTGGCGGAGCGCACGCGAAACTGCTGGCAGCAGCGCCCTTGCTGATGCTCCTCCAACTGGCGTTGTTGCCGCTGTACCTGTTCGTTTTCGCGGGCCGCGAGGTCGTCGGCGTGATCGACGTGGCCCCGTTTGTGGAAGCGTTCGTCTCGCTGATCGTGGTGCCGCTGGCCGCGGCGACGGCCGTGCAGGCGCTGGCGCGCCGTCACCAGTCGGGCCGAGCCATCGAAGGCGCAATGGCGCGGGCCATGGTTCCGCTGATGATGATCACCCTCGCGACCGTGATCGGTTCCCAGATCGCTGCGGTCGGCTCGCAGATCGGGACCCTGGCACGCCTCCTCCCCCTCTACACCGGATTCGTCGTTGGGGCTGTTCTCATCGGTGCGGTTGCCTCAAGAGCCACGAGGCTGGATACGCCATCGACGCGGGCGGTGATGTTCTCCGTCTCCACCCGCAACTCCCTGGTCGTCCTTCCCCTCGCACTGGCCCTCCCAGACGCATTTGCGATCGCGCCACTCGCAGTTGTCACCCAGACCCTGGTCGAACTCATCGCCATGGTCATCCTCGTCCGAATCGTGCCCGCAATCGTCCCGGGGACCAAAGAAACGGCCGTCCCGTAACCGACTGCCTCGAACTTGAGCGCTCTGTCCCCGCCGGGACTTTCGTGACAGACCTGCCTGCCATGCGGCGCCGAACACCTCAACAGGACATCCGGAAGACCTACTCCCTGGCCAACCGAGCACCTGCGGCACGAGATCCGAACACCTTCGCGCGAGGGTCGGCCGCGAGAACAATGCTCAACCGAACGATACCGTCCCCCGGCAGTGGAGATCGGGCGCTGCACGGCTATGTGGCCACAGGGCAGGACCGCGCGGCGCAGTGGGAGGCGGTCTACAGCATCGCGCCGCGTACCAAGGCGCCGGTGGTGCGCGAGTTCGTCGACGACGACGGCGAGGTGCAGCGGAGTCTCGAGCTGGCGCGCTGGGGTCTGTACCCCGCGTGGGCGAAGGACAAGGGGCCTCGCCCGATCAACGCGCGCCTGGAGACGATCGCGACCAACGGCATGTTCCGCGGACCGTTCTCGAGCGGCCGGGCCATCGTGCCCATGACCGGCTACTACGAATGGGTCGAGGCCGACGACGGCGGCAAGGACCCGTACTTCATCCACCACCCCGACGGGCGCGCTCTGCCGCACGCCGCCGGCCTCACCTCCGCTCGCAAGGCCGAGGACGGCGACGGCTGGGACGTCACCTTCACCATCGTCACGCGCGAGGCGCGGGACGCCAGCGGTGAAGTCCACGACCGCATGCCCGTCTTCCTCACCGAGGATGCCGTCGCCGACTGGCTCGTCCCCGGGAAGCTCGAGCCCGAGCAGAAGGATCCCCTGCTCGCGCGGCTCGACCAGGTCTCCACCACCATGGCCGCCGAGCTGGTGACCGTGCCGGTGGACCGCCAGGTCAACAACGTCCGCACCCTCGACCGCACGGACCCCTCGCTCATCGCACCGGTCGACGCCGACTGAGCCCACCGGCGCCTGGCTGTCCGGCCCCGAGCGCACACTGAACCCCGTGAGCCCCCAGCCCTTCACTCCCTATCCCGCTCCGCCCGCCGGGGGGAAAGCAAACCATCGACCGTTCTCAGGCGAGCCGGTCGGGGACCTGCTTGCCCGGCCGCGGGCGCCTCGCCGCCATCGACGGTGTTGAGCATCGAGTGGGCGGCCCGCTCGAGGTAGTCCCACAGCGTCTGCTCGTGCAGCGGCGCGAGTTCCAGCTCGTCCAGGGCCACGCGCATGTGGCGCGGCCAGGCGTCCCGCGCCGAGGGCGAGACGGGGAAGGGGGCGTGGCGGATCCGCGACCGCGGATGGCCGCGCTCGGCGCCGTAGGTCTTCGGCCCGCCCCAGTACTGGGCGAGGAAGGTCTCCAGGCGGTGCTTCGCCCCGGTGAGGTCCTCCTCGGGGTACATCGGGCGCAGCAGCGGGTCCTCGGCGACGCCCTCGTAGAACCGCTCGACGAGCCGGGCGAAGGTCGGCGCGCCGCCGACGGCGTCGTAGAAGCTCTGCTGCTCGGGCGAGCGGCCTGCGGGAGTGGTCATGGTCGTGCTCCGTCTGTTCAGGGGCGGGCGGGGGTCACTTGCCCGCTTCGACGAAGCGGGGCAGGGCGAAGGCGACGTGGGCGGAGGCGAAGCCGGCGCGGATCCGTGCCCGCGGCTCCCGCTCGACGCCCCACTGCTGGCCGGGGACGGTCTGCACCACGACGCGGCGCTGGTAGCGGTTGCCGTCGACGTCGAGGATGCCGCTGATGTCCGCCGGCGCGAGGATCAGCTCCTTCCACTGCGGGTCGGACCGGAGATCAGCGGTGACCTGCTCGAGGATCCTCGTGACCGTCTCATCGTCGGCGCCGGCGTCGATGTCGAGGGTGACCACGGCGTTGGAGAAGCCGCGCGCGTAGTTGCCCACGCGGATGATCTCGCCGTTGCGCACCGTCCACAGCACGCCGTCCATGCCGCGCACCTGGGTGGCGCGCAGGTTGATCGACTCGACGGTGCCCTCGGCGTACTCGAGGTCCACCCAGTCGCCGACGGCGACGATGTCCTCGAAGAGCATCACGATGCCCGCGACGACGTCCTTGATGATCGTCTGCGCGCCGATGCCGGCGGCGAGGCCGACCACGCCGAGGCTCGCGATGACCGGGGCGATGTTCACGCCGATCTCGGAGAGGATCATCATGAACGCGATCGCCCAGATCACGGCGCGGGCCACGTTGCGGGCGACGTTCGAGAGGGTCTCGGCGCGGTTGCTCGCGACGTGCCTGGGCGGCCTTCTGCGAGCGGGGATCGCGCTTGATGACGGTGCTCGCCGCGTTCGAGATCCGGGAGCCGGACTGGACCATCGTGGTGAAGAAGCGGCGCAGCAGCCAGCCGGCCACCAGGCTGAGGACGGTGGCCGCCACGAGGATCACGACGATCTTCACGCCGCTGGTGGCGAGCCACTGGAGCGGCTGGTCGGCGAGGCTCAGCGCCTCGTCCGTGGAGGGCGTCGCGAGCAGGGGGCCGAGGTCGGGAGGGAAGTCGTCAGGCATGTCCTCGACGATATCCTCGCCCCGCCGGGGCCGTCATGGTCCGGACAGGGCGAGGCTCGTCACCGTCGGCTCACTCGACGTCCGCGGCGCGCACCCGCTCCTGGCGGGCGACGGTGTCGCGGCCCTCGATGATGATGCGGCGCAGGCCGAAGGGCGCGTCCTCGGAGTCGGCGAGCCACTGGTCCGCGGCCTCGAGCACGCCCTGCCCGCCGTAGGAGTGCGGGAAGTAGCCGGAGACCAGGCGGGTCGCGATCTCGTTCGAGCGCTCCGCCCAGATCCGGGAGATCTCCTCGAAGTAGCGCGGGCGGTACGGGGCGATCAGCGTCTCGTCGGTGACGCGGCGGAAGCCCTGCACCACCGCGGTGACCGACTCGTTGGCCAGCGTGTCCTTCTCGACCGTGCGGCGCCACGCCTTGGCCTTGGCGACCTCGGTGGGCGCGCGGCACGGGCGGTGAGGGCGTGCTTGCGGCCGGACTGGGTGTCGTCGGCCGCGAGTCGCTCGTCGATGCCGGCGGCGTCGATCCCGCCGAGCACGGCCAGGGAGATCACGAGCTTCCAGCGCAGATCGGTGTCGATCTCGCGGCCGGGCAGGGCGATGCCTCCGCCGAGCGACCCCTCGAGGGTGCCGCGGTGCTCGGTGGTGCGGGCCAGGCGCGCGAAGCTCTCCAGCGGCTGCAGGCGCGTGTCGGATCCGGCCTCGTCCTCCTGGGCGAGGGCCCAGACGGCGTCGGCCGCCTGCTCGGTGCGGCCGGCGCGCTCCTCCGCGGCGGCGTACGGGCCCGCCACGGACTCGAGCCGCTGGAGCAGGGTGCGGACCACGGAGGAGGAGCTCTCCCCGGTGAGGTTCGCGAGCACCAGCCGCTGGAAGCGGCGGCTGGGCGGCTCGGCGTCGCGCACCATGTCCCAGGCGGCGGACCACAGGAGGGTGCGAGCCAGCGGGTCCTCGAGGTCGCGCAGGTGCTCCATCGCGACGGCGAGGGAGTCGGCGTCCAGGCGCACCTTCGTGTAGGTCAGGTCGCCGTCGTTGAGCGACCAGAGGTCGGCGCGGCGCCCGGCGAGCTCGGGCACCTCGGTGAGCTCCCCGTCGACGTCGAGCTCGAGCGTCTCGGTGCGCACCAGCTTCCCGTCCTGCAGGGAGAAGCCGCCCACCTGCAGACGGTGCGGGCGCAAGCACCGGGTGCTCCGCCGGGGCGGTCTGCCGGATCGCGAAGCGGGAGACGGCGCCGTCGGCGTCGTGCTCGATCACGGGGGCGAGGGTGTTGACGCCGGAGCGCTGCAGCCACAGCTGCGCCCAGCGGGTCAGGTCGCGGCCGCTGGTGGCCTCGAGCTCGGTGAGCAGATCGCTCAGCTCGGTGTTCCCCCAGGCATGCTTCGCGAAGTAGGCGCGCACGCCGGCGAAGAACTCCTCCCGGCCGACGTAGGCGACCAGCTGGCGCAAGACGGAGGCGCCCTTGGCGTAGGTGATGCCGTCGAAGTTCGTCTCGACGGCCTCGAGGTCGACCATGTCGGCGACGATCGGGTGGGTGGAGGGCGCGCTGGTCCTGCTGGTAGGCCCAGCTCTTCTCCGACAGCGCGAAGGTGGTCCAGGCGTCGTCCCAGCGGGTCACCTCGGCGCTGGCGAGGGTGGAGGCGTACTCGGCGAAGGACTCGTTCAGCCACAGGTCGTCCCACCAGCGCATGGTCACCAGGTCCCCGAACCACATGTGGGCGAGCTCGTGGAGGATGGTGAGGTCGCGCCGCTCGCGCACCGCGTCGGCGACGTCGGAGCGGAAGACGTAGGACTCGACGTAGGTGATCGCGCCGGGGTTCTCCATCGCGCCCATGTTGTACTCGGGCACGAAGACCTGGTCGTACTTGCGGAACGGGAAGTCCTGGTCGAAGGCCTGCTCGTAGAACTCGATCCCGGCGCGCGTCACGTCGATGACGTTCTGGGCGTCGACGTGCTCGGCCAGCGAGGCGCGGGCGAAGACGCCCATCGGGATCGTGCGGCCGTCGCGCGCGGTGACCTCGCCGGTCCCGCCCTGGTAGTTGCCGGCGATCAGCGCGACGAGATAGGTGGAGATCCGCTCGGTGGGGGAGAAGGCCCAGGTCGCCGTGCCCTCGCCCGCGACCGTCGGCTCCGGTGTGGGGGAGTTGGAGATGACGCGCCAGTGGTCGGGCGCGGTGACGGTGAGCTGGTACGTCGCCTTGAGGTCGGGTCGCTCGAAGCAGGCGAACATGCGCCGGGCGTCGGAGACCTCGAACTGGGTGTAGAGGTACACCTCGTCGTCGACGGGGTCGACGAAGCGGTGCAGGCCCTCGCCGGTGTTCATGTACCGACCGGTGGCCAGGACGCGCACGGTGTTCGCGCCCTCGGCGAGGGCGGGCAGGCGGACGCGGGCGCCGTCGAAGCGGGAGGCGGGATCGGGCAGGAGCTCTCCGTTGAGCTCGATCTCGTGGACCTCCTCGGCGATCAGGTCGAGGAAGGTCTCCTGCGTCTCCGCGGCGTCGAAGCGCGGCGTGGTCTCCGTGCGGAAGGTCCGCTCGTCGGTGGTGAGGTCCAGCCGGATCTCGTAGGCGTCGGTGCTGAGGAAGGAGGCGCGGCGGCGCGCCTCGTCCCGGGTGAGGTTCTCTGAGGACATGGGGCCATCCTGCCACCGTGCCCGGCCCCTGCGCTCAGCGTCGGGTCAGGTCCAGGTCCCAGCTGTAGTGCTCGGGCGGCCGCGGCGGCTCCCAGGTGGGGTCCGGGAAGAAGTACTCGTAGCCGGCGGAGAAGGGGTAGGTCCACTCGGCGATGTGTTGCTCGGCGTCGCGGCCGGCGGCGCGGATCCCCTCGACCTCCTCGGGGCTGAAGTATCCGGTGCGCTCGGCGCCCTCGAGCTCGTCCTCGTCCTTGTAGTGCCAGTCGCGGCGCGGCAGGACCACGAGGTCGAGCACCAGGTCGCGGGTGCGCACGCCCTCCCCGGTCCGCTCGTAGGGGGTCTCGAGGTTGACGTAGTAGCGACCCAGCGAGCCGTCGTCCTTGTAGAACAGCCAGATCGAGTAGGGCTTGTCGGGCAGGCCGATCATGAGGATCCCGTTGCCGGTCCAGAGTCGCTTGGACTGCACGCGGGGTGCGGTGAACATGCCCTCGTCGCCGGCGCGGCGCGGCGCCGCCCCGGACTCGAGCACGGGCAGCAGCACCTCGGTGCCGGGGGCGATCCACACCACCACGCCGCGGTCGTCGTCGAGCACGACGGTGCCGGGGCGGACGGTGCGGGTGGGGTGCGCGGGGTGTAGTAGGTCCAGGTCACCTGGTCGCCGGGCGACCAGCGCGGGGTGGAAGACATGGTGGAGGTCCCGGCCGGATCGGCCTCCGCGGACGCCCCGTACCGACCGGCCACCGGGCCGGGGCCGCACTGCCCGTGGAGGGGTAGGCGTATGGGGCGACCATACCGCCTGTCCCGCGTGTTCGCTGGCGGCGCGCCGGACCCGACCGGCTCAGGAGACGGACGCTCCGCGCGGCTGCGCCGCAAGCGGGCAGTCCATGGGATCGGCCTGGCCGAGACCCACCCGGTTGAGGTACTTGATGATGATTCCGTAGGAGGTCAGCAGGTTTGTCTCGACGTAGGTGATCCCGCGCTCGGCGCAGAACTGCTTGACGATCGGCCTGGCCTTGCGCAGGTTCGCCGAGGGCATGCGGGGGAACAGGTGGTGCTCTATCTGGAGGTCCAGCCCGCCCATCGCCCAGTTCATCAGCGACCCGCCCTTGATGTTGCGGCTGGTGAGGACCTGACGGCGCAGGAAGTCGACCTCGAGGCCCTTGGGGATCAGCGGCATGCCCTTGTGGTTCGGGGCGAAGGAGGAGCCCATGTAGACGCCGAAGACCGCCATCTGCACAGCGAGGAACGCGGCGCCCATCCCCAGCCCCAGGGTGGACAGGACGATCACGGGGAACCCGATGACGCGGATCAGCACCAGCAGCGCTCGACCCGGCGGTGCTTGACCTTCTCGTTCTTCAGCGGCGCGGTGATGCCCTCGTAATGCGGCACGAACCCGAACAGGGTCAGGATCGGGAAGAACGCCCAGCCCTGTCGCTTGGCGAACCAGCCCATGAAACCGGTGCGCTCGGACCGCTCCTCGGGGATGAACACCAGCACGCCGCCGGCGATGTCGCCGTCGCGGCCGATGGTGTTGGGGTTCGCATGGTGCTTGTTGTGCTTGCGGTTCCACCACGCGATGGCCAGTCCCACCACGAGGTTTCCGATGATGCGGGAGAACCAGGCGTTGCGGCGGCCGGAGGAGAAGATCTGCTGATGCGCGGCGTCGTGGCCGAGGAACGCGAACTGCGTGAACAGGATCCCGAGCAGCCGCCGCCACGGCCAGTCGCCACCAGGTGCCGCCCAGGGTCAGCAGCGAGCACGAAGGCGCTGACCAGGGCGAGGGTGAGCACGGCGGTGCGCACCATGTACGAGCCTACGTTGCGGCCCATCAGTCCTGCGTCCTTCACCCGCTGTGAGAGCTGGAAGTAGTCCCGGGTCTGGGCGGCGGCCCGGGGCCCTTGGGCACGGGTCGCGCGCGGGGCGTGCTGTGCTTCAGTCGTGGTCATGTCCTCGACGCTAGTGGTCGCACCCGCCTCGGCGCGTCCCCCGCGGGAGCGAACCTCGACCCCCTACCGCAGTAGGGGGTCGGCCAGCGGGATGCGCGCGATCACCCCGAACCCCCCGTCGGGCGTGGGGCCCGCGTCCACGGTGCCGCCGATCGCCCGGACCCGCTCCCCGATCCCCGACAGTCCCATCCCGGAGCCCGGGATCGGCTCCTGCGGGCCGGCGGGACGCTCGTTGACCACCTCGACCAGCAGGGCGCCGTCCGCAGGGACCACCCGCACGTCGATCGCAGCCCCGCGGGCGTGGCGCGGCGCGTTGCTCAGCGCCTCCTGGACCACCCGGTACCCGGTCAGGCCCACGGTGGGGGTCACCTCCGGCGGCGCGACCTCGGCCGTGATCGTCGTCCCCGCGGCCCGGGTGGAGCGCAGCAGGTCCTCGAGGTTCTCCAGCCCCGGCATCGGCGGCTCCTGCAGGTCCTCGTCGGTGCGCAGGATCGCCAGCAGCGAGCGCATCTCCCCGAGGGCCTGGCGCGAGGACGCGGCGATGTCCTCGAACTCCTGCGCGGTGGCCGGGGCAATTCCCGCCAGGCGGAACTTCGCGGTGCCGGCCTGGACGGTGATCACAGACATCGAGTGGGCGACCACGTCGTGCGGCTCGCGCGCGATCCGGCCCCGCTCCGCGAGCTCGTACCGGCGGCGCACCTCCAAGGCGCTGAGCGATTCCGCCCGCTCGACCTGGGAGCTGACCAGCGACCACTGCCGCACCGTGGTGCCCAGCGGCCACCACCCCGCCGCTGACCGCGAGAAGCTCCACCCCGTTGGTCATCATCTCGCGCAGGGCCCCGCCGGGCAGATCCGAGGCACCGCTGAGCGGCTGGGCGACCAGAGTGAGGATCGCGCCGGCCGACCAGGCGGAGACGCTCCAGTACCACCGGTGCAAAGACCGCCAGCACCAGCAGGGCCAGGCAATGCGCGAGCAGCGAGGTCACCGGCCACGGCCAGGGCGCGGACGCCTGCGCCGGGATGGTCACCAGCATCATCGCGGCGACCGCCACCACCGACAGCGACAGCCCGGCCCATGGCCAGCGCACCGCCAGCGGCGGGGCGATGGCGGCCGCGACCGCCACGATGAACGCCGGCCCGGGAGGGACATCGTAGAGCGCGGTGGTCACCGGCCAGGCGACCACCGCCAGCACGAAGGCGGCGAAGGCGATCGTCATCGGGGTCCAGGCGCTCTCGCGCGACCGGGCGTCGGCCTGCGCGGACCGTGCGGGAGGGATGGCGCGGCGCAGGCTGGAGCCGGGTACGGCACCGCCCAGCAGGGGCGCGGTGACCACGATGTCCAGCACTGCGAGGGCGTGGACCATCGCGGGGAAGGACAAGGCGAGCATCAGGCCCAGGATCATCGCGAGCGCCCACTGGCCGGGCAAAGACGTCATCGCCGGAGGGCAGCAACCGGCCCCAGGCCCACCAGGTCAAGCCGCCCACGGCCGCGACGCCCCATGCGACCGACACCCCCGCGGTGAGCACGCGGACGGGCAGTGCGATCACCGCCTCGAAGGCCAGGTCCAGCCAGCGCCGCGGGTCCGTGACCAGGCGCATCATCCCCCTCGCACCCTCCCCGTGGGGGTGGTACCGGGGGTGGTGACCTCGATGCCCCACCGGCGCGGCCGCCTGCGGTCCAGCCGCGCCCAGGCGGAGGCGAGGGTGAGGGCCGGCAGGAGAAGCAAGACTCCCACCCAGATGATCGAGAGGGCGGCCGCCGCCACGACGAGCGGCGGCGCCGAGAGCGAGGCGAGCAGGGTCAGCGGTAGGCCGGGTATCACCAGCACCAGGTCGTGGCGCAGTCGCCGCAGGGCGTGGCGGTCAGGGATGAGGAACATCCGCGCTCCCTTCAGGTCGGCAGGGATACCGTGTGCCCATGGAGCGACCAGCATGCGCCGCCATGGACGTCCCCGGGGAGGTCCCCGCCACGGACAGTACCGACATCCGGGTGCTGATCGTCGACGACCAGTCGATGATCCGCGGCGGCTTCGAGGCGCCGCTGGACGCGCAGGAGGGGATCACGGTGGTGGGCACCGCGTCCGACGGTGCGGGCATCACGGCCGTGGTGGCCCGGCCGCGACCGGATGTGGTGCTCATGGACATCCGGATGCCGCGGGTGGGTGGCCTCGAGGCCACCCGGACGCCGCTCGAGGGGCCCGGCACTCCGCCGAGGATCATCATGCTGACCACCTTCGATGCGGATGAGTACGTGTTCGCGGCGCGCGGGCGGGGGCGAGCGGGTTCCTGCTCAAGGATTCCACGCCGCAGGAGCTGGTGCAGGCGGTGCGGGTGGTGGCCGACGGCGAGTCCCTGCTGGCGCCGCGCGTCACCCGGGCGCTGATCGCCGACTTCGTGGCCCGTCCCGAGCCCGCCGCGGAGTTCGAGGCGAACCTGTCGGTGCTCACCGAGCGGGAGCGGGACGTCTTGCGCCTGGTGGCGCGCGGACTCGCGAACCGGGAGATCGCAGCCGAGCTGGTGATGGCCGAGCAGACCGTCAAGACCCACGTCTCGCGCATCCTGGGCAAGCTGGCGCCGCGGGATCGCACCCAGCTGGTGGTCGCGGCGTACGAGTCCGGGCTGGTGCGGCCCGGGGAGTGAGCCGTCGGGCGCGGGCGCCGCGGTGATGCCCGCAGCGCCGCCGACACCGGCAGTGGTGCCGACGCCTGCGATGCCGGCCGCCGGCGCAGGCCGCCGACGGGTCGGGTCGTGGACGAAGCGCTCTGTCGTGCTCCCGACCGGCGGCGCGACGGGCGGAGCGGGGCGCGCGGCAGGCGGTGAGGCCGCGCGCGGGGGCCAGCGGACAGCGTGTGCACGCCTCGGCGATGATCGCCGGTCCGCCCTGCACCGGAGACGAACCCCCACCTCGAGCGCCGCCTCCGGGACCGCGGGCTGGGATGGTGCGACGGGGAGGAGCTGTTCCTGCGGATACCGACGAGATCGAGGACGCCGGTGCCCGCCCGGTCGCCCCGGCTGACGACGAGCCCTTCACCCTGGGACGCTCCTACGTGACGGCGCTCGCGGTGGATCCCGGCTCCTACGTCCTGGGGCCGGTGCCCGGCGAGGTGGGGGTCCTGCGGATCGGGGTGGGGAGGGACAGCTCCGCTGGCGGGTCGAGGAGACCTCCCAGCCCGAAGGGGCGGGACAGCTCGCGCTGGGCGTCACCAACGCCGTCCAGGAGCAGGTCACCTTCCAGGTGGGGGCCTGGCCGACGAACTCCGCCGATCGGATGAACGGCGGTGGCATGACGACTCCGGTGGACCGCGGCAGTCGCGGCTCCGAGCGCGCGGTCCGTCGCCCCGGCCTGGTCGCCGGGCACCCCCTACGTGGCGGCGCAGCGACTCCAGCGCCCCAACGGTGCGGAGCCTGCCGGGGACGCCCCTGTCACCGTCGTGTTCACGCTCGAGATCGGCGGAGAGGTGGCGGCGGACGCGGCGGAGGGGACCGGGCCCGAGCTCGGGGAGAAGCGACTGAGCAGCCGCCTGTTGTCCACCGTGGGGATCGACGCCTCCTGGGGCCGCCAGGCCCGGTTCGCGGGTGCCGGGTCGCTCACGCTGGTGGGCGTGCTCGCCGGAGCCGCAGGGCTCATGGTGCTCAGGATGCGTCGCCGCTGACCTCGCAGCCCGCTCAGCCCGACCATGCCTCCCAGAGACGGGCGTAGTCGCCGCCGAGGGCTACCAGCTCGTCGTGCGTGCCCTCCTCCACCACTGCGCCGTCGGCCATCACCAGGATCCGGTCGGCGACCCTCGCCTGCGAGAGGCGGTGGGCGACGATGATCGTGGTCCGACCGCGGGCGACCTCGAGCGCCGCGCGCTCGAGCACCCGCGCCCCGGAGGAGCCCTCGTCGGCCGTGGCCTCGTCGAGGATCAGCACGGCCGGATCCTGCAGCGAGACCCGGGCGAGGGCCAGCCGCTGGGACTGCTCGGCGGTGAGCCGCTCGCCCTTCTCTCCCACCTCGGTGTCCAGGCCCTGCGGCGCCCGGTCCACCCAGGCGAGCGCCTCCACCCTGGCCAGCGCCACGCGCAGCGAGCTCGTCGGAGGCGTCGGGGGCGGCCAGTCGCAGGTCCTCCCGCGGCGTGCCGCGGAAGACGTGCACGTCCTGGGAGACGATCGAGGCATGGCGTCGGACGGCCTCGAGGTCCGCGCTCGCGAGATCCGCACCGCCGTGCGGCACCCGGCCGTGGCGCGGGACGAGGGTGCCCGCCATGATCGCGGCGAGGGTCGACTTGCCCGCGCCGGAGGCGCCCACCAGCGAGACGGTCTGCCCGGGCGCGATCTCGAGGTCCAGCGGCCGCGCAGACGATCCGCTCGTTCCCGTCCTCGTCCTCGCCGTAGGCGTGAGAGACCTGCTCGAGGCGGATCGAGGCGTCGCGGGGCACCGCGGTGCCGGGGGAGACCGCGGGGTCGATCGAGGTGATCACCCCGACCATCCTCGCCAGGCTCGCCAGCGCCGACTGGACCTCGTCGAGGTTGAAGATCACCGCCATCATCGGCCAGAACAGGGTCACCAGGTACACCGCCGCCGCGGTGACCAGGCCGACGGGCGCCGCACCGGTCTGCACCAGCACGAAGCCGACCCCGATCACCATCGCCAGCGCCAGGTTCTCGGGCACGTTCAGGCCCAGCACCAGCCGGCTGACCAGGTGCATCACGCGCATGTTCAGCGGCGCGGCGGTCTCCGAGAGCACGGCCACGTGGCGGGTCTCGCGCCGCTCGATGCCGTAGGCGTGCACGGTGGGGATGCCGTGGATGGCGGAGAGCAGGCCCTGGGCGCGGGCGCCCATCGCGATCCGCTCGCGGCGGTAGATCGGGCCGGTGCGGCGCAGGTACCAGGTCGCGGCCAGCACGTACATCGGCACGATGATCACGACCATGAGCAGCAGCCACGGCGAGAGCATCGCCATGCCGCCCAGGGTGATCAGCACCAGGAATCCGAGCTGGATGAGGTTCGGGACGAGGTTGTTCACCGCCCGGGCGGCGACGTCCACGTCGTCGGCGACGCGGGAGAGGGCGTCGCCGATGCCGGTGCGCTCCATGGTCTGCGCGGGCAGGTCCAGGGCGCGGTCGATCACGTCCTCGCGCATCCCGGCGAGGATCCGCTGGCCGAGCGCGGAGATCATCGACCAGCCCGCCGCCATCAGCACCGCCTGGAGCACCCCGACCCCGAGGATCCGCGGCCCCAGCGACCACACCTCGGCGCTCGAGCCGCCGGCGGCGACCACGTCCACGGCGGAGCCGATCAGACGGGGGAGGATCGCGGCGGCGACCGCGCCGCCCACGGTGATCAGCGGCGTGGCCGTGGCCGAGAGCCAGTGCTCCCGCGGCCGCGCGAGCATGAAGCGCATCGAGGCGCCGGGGCCCGCGATGGGCGGCAGGCCGCGCGTGCTCGGCCAGCTGACGGCGCGCGGTCGCGTCCTCGCCGAGGACCTCCTCGAGCGGTCGGTCCCAGTCCAGGCCCGGCATGCGGGTCCCCTGGGATCCCTGCGATGCGCTCATCGCCGCACCACCTCCCGGTACTGCTCGTGTCCCATCAGATCGGTGTGCTCGCCCTCGGCGGTGATCCGCCCGTCGCGGACGAAGACCACGCGGTCCGCCGCCTGCAGCAGCGCCGGGGCGCGGGTGACCAGCAGGGTCGCCCGGTCGGTGCGATGCCGTGCGGCGACCAGCGCCTCGGCGATGTTCTGCTCGGTGACGGCGTCGACCGCGGTGGTCGGGTCGTGCGGCACGAGCACCGGCGCGTCCGCGGCGACGGCGCGGGCGAGCGCGATCCGCCGCCGTTGCCCGCCGGAGAGGTTCGCGCCGCGGTCCAGGATGCGGGTGTCGTAGCCCTCGGGCAGGATCCGCAGCAGGTCCTCGGCGCCGGCGGCGTGCGGCGCCGCGTCGGCCCAGCCGTCGTCGCCGGTCTCCGGCGGGGGCCCTGCTCGGGGGCGCGGGTCGCGAGTCGCTCGCGCAGGGTGCCGTCGAAGAGGTCCACGACGTGCGGCTCGACGAGCAGGTCCGCCCGCAGGCCCAGCCGGTCCTCGGGCGTGATCGCCACCTCGCCCACGCGGGCGCCGCCGTCGACGCGGCCGCTGACCGCGTCGATCACGTCCGCGGCGTCGGCCGGATCCGCGCAGGCCAGCGCCACCACCTCGCCGTCGGCGACGGACAGCAGCGGCAGGTGGAGGCCGCCGGCGGCGCCGCGTCGGCCCGTCCCGCGGTCGCCGCGGTCGTCGCGGCGCGTGGTGAGCACGTCCAGGGTCAGCTCGGGGTCGTCGACCGTGCGGCCGAGGTCCGTGTACAGGTCCCGCACGCGACGCGCCGAGGTGGACATGCCGGCCCACCACACCGGGGCGCCGGAGAGGCCCTGCAAGCATCCCCATCACGTAGCGGGCCAGGCCGACCACGGCGATCAGCACGCCGAGGGTCAGCGCGCCGTCGAGGGTGCGCAGCGAGGCGAGGACCACGACCGCCGCGAGCATCGTCCCGGTCACCAGGGTCGTGAGCCCCGAGGAGAGGCCCGAGTAGCGGGCGTTGACCAGCGCCGCGTCCAGCGCGGTGCGGGAGCGGCGGCGGTAGGTCGCCCGTGCCCGGCTCTGCACGCCCAGGCCCTGCGGCACCCGCGGCCCGTGCACGAGGTCGGTCGCGGTCGCGGCGGCCTCCGCGGCCTGGGACTGCTGGTCGTCGTAGCGGGCGGACAGGGTCGGGGTGATCACGCGGATCACCACGACCATCACCACGATGCCCAGCCCCATCGCGAGTCCCAGCCACAGGTCCATCACGGCGAGATAGGCGGTCGCGCCCAGCACCGCGAGGGTCGAGGGGACCACCCACGGGATCATGTCCATCACGTCGGAAGCTTTGTCCGCATCCGACGTGGCGATCGAGAGCACCTCGCCGGCGGGGCGGCGCACCGTGCGCGAGCGCGGGTCGAGCACCGCGCCGGTCAGGCCCACCCGCGACCGGTGCCGCTCGTACATGACCGCCTTCTGCGAGAGCAGGAAGGTCCACA
Organism: Brachybacterium sp. GPGPB12; assembly: GCF_038396325.1. NCBI lineage: Bacteria > Bacillati > Actinomycetota > Actinomycetes > Micrococcales > Dermabacteraceae > Brachybacterium > Brachybacterium sp. GPGPB12. Next base: position 3,691,981 of record NZ_CP149573.1, read on the forward strand.
CCCACAGCAAGACGCCCAGCACGCGCAGGAGGATCAGCCCCGCCGCGCCCAGCACCGTCAGCCGCAGATCGCCGGCGAGGATGCCGTGGTCGATGAGGAGGCCCAGCACGATCGGCATGAGCATCTCGACGCCCTCGGACACGGTCGCCAGCGGCAGGATGAGCGCGAGGGTGCGACGGTGGGTGCGCACGATGGAGCGCGCGACGCCGGGGACGGGGCGCGCCGGGGAGGAGGTCGCCGCGGCCGCGGCGGGGGAGGAGTCGAGCACTCGTCCGATCCAACCCGTCCGGACCCTGCGGGGCAAGGTGTTTTCCCTCGCCGTGAGCGGGCCGACGCACGGCGGGCGCGCCGGTGCGACAATGGGGGCTCACCACCCCCGATCCGAGGAGAGTCCATGACTGCCCGTCGTGTGGAGCTGTTCGTCGACCCCGTCTGCCCCTTCGCCTGGATGACCAGCCGCTGGGCGCTGCACGCCGCCGAGGTGCGCGAGATCGAGCCGGTCTATTCGGTGATGTCGCTGTCCGTCCTCAACGAGGGTCGCGAGCTCGATCCCGGCTATCGCGCCATGATCGACGACTCCTGGGGCCCGGCCCGGCTGGCGATCGCGATCGACGCCGCCGAGGGGAACGAGGCCTTCGCCCGCTGGTACACCGCCTGGGGCGAGCGCTACCACGTCGGCGGTCAGAACGAGGACCGTCGCGCGACCGCCGTCGCCGCGCTCGCCGACGCGGGCCTGCCCGCCGAGCTGATCGAGGCCTACGAGCCGGTCGCCGGCGACGAGACCGACAGGGCGCGCGCGCCTCGCACGAGGGCGCGATCTCCCGCGTCGGCGACGAGGTGGGCACCCCGGTGATCTCCTTCGGCGAGGGCACCGCCTACTTCGGCCCCGTCGTCTCCCCGGCCCCGAAGGGCGAGGAGGCCGGGAAGGCGCTCGATGCGCTCGCGACCCTCTCCGGGATCGACGGCTTCTACGAGCTCAAGCGCTCCCGCTCCGGCGGCGTCGACTTCAGCTGACCGCAGCACAGCCCGTCCCCGACGGGTCTCCCACCCCCACCCCACGACAGGAAGACAGCCACGACATGCGCGTGCACATCGGCACCGACCACGCCGGCTTCGAGCTGAAGAACCGCCTGGTGACCCAGCTGGAGAAGAAGGGTCACGAGGTCACCGACCACGGCGCCCACGAGTACGACGCCCTGGACGACTACCCGCCCTTCTGCACCGATGTGGGCGAGGCCGTCGTCGCGCGACCCGGCTCCCTCGGCATCGTGATCGGCGGCTCCGGCAACGGCGAGCAGATCGCGGCGAACAAGGTCACCGGCGTCCGCGCCGCGCTGGTGTGGAACGAGGAGACCGCGCGCCTGGCCCGCGAGCACAACGACGCGAACGTGATCTCCGTCGGCGCGCGCCAGCACTCCGAGGAGGAGCTCGAGGCGCTGATCGATTTGTTCCTGGCCGAGCCGTTCTCCGGCGAGGAGCGCCACCAGCGCCGCATCGACCTGGTCGCCCGCTACGAGACCACCGGCGGCTACAGCGAGGACCAGGGCGCCGGCGCCGACGCGCGCTGATGCCGGAGGGCCATACCGTCCACCGGCTCGCCGCCGCGTTCGCGCGCGGCTTCGGCGGGCAGCGGGTGCGCACCTCCAGTCCCCAGGGACGCTTCTCCGACGCCGCTCGGCTCGACGGCCAGGTCTCGCTCGGCGCCGAGGCGGTGGGCAAGCACCTCTTCCTGCCCTTCGCCCTCACGGCCGACGTCGACCCGGCGGACCCCTCGGTGCGGCACGTCCACGTGCACCTGGGCCTGTACGGGTCCTGGACCTTCGCGGGCGACCCCGGATTCATCGACGCCCACGCGATCGGCGCCCCGCGCCTGCGCGTCGGCGAGCGGGAGGAGGAGAGCGAGGGCACCGTCGACTGGCGGCGGATCGTGCCGCGCGAGACGGTGCGGCCGCGGATCGCCGGCCCCCGCGGCCTCGCCGACCTCACCGGCCCCACCGCCTGCGAGGTGCTGGACGCCGAGGGCCGGCAGCGGGTGCTGGACCGGCTCGGCCCGGACCCGGCGCGCCCGGACCCCGACGGCTCCGCACGGCGCCGCTTCGTCGAGGGGATCCGGCGCTCCCGCACCACGATCGGCGCGCCGCTGATGGACCAGAAGGTCGTCGCCGGGATCGGGAACATCTACCGCGCCGAGCCGCTGTTCCGGGCGAGGCTGGATCCCTTCGTGCCCGGCCGCGATCTCACCGCCGGGATGTGCGAGGAGATGTGGGAGGACCTGGTCGCGCTGATGGCCTACGGCGCACGGACAGGACGGATCGTCACCACCCAGCCCGAGCACCGGCAGATCGAGGCGCGGATCGTCGAACGCTCCCGCGGCACCCGCCAGAACGGGGACGAGGACCCGGACGTGGTGCCCCGCGAGGAGTCCTTCTACGTCTATCACCGCCAGACCCTGCCCTGCCGGCTGTGCGGGACGACGATCCGCTCGAGCGAGATCGCCGCCCGCACCGTGTTCTGGTGCCCGCGCCGCCAACAGGCTCGCAGCCGCCGCGCGGGATGGACCCGCGAGCACCCTGCCGCGCCCTGGGCGCTCGCGCGGTGATTGGTGCCGACGGCAGTACCCTGACCCCCATGCCCGACCAGCCCGTCGCCCCGCCCGACCTGCACCGCGCCGTTCTCGACGACCTCTCCGCCCGCACCCTCTACCGCCTGGCGACGCTCCGCCAGGACGTGTTCACGATGGAGCAGGGCGCGAGCGACGCGGACCTCGACGGGCGCGAGCTCGAGCCGACCACGGAGCCGCTGTGGCTCGAGGAGGAGGGCGCGCCGATCGCGCACCTGCGCCTGCCGCGGGAGACGGACGGCACGCTCCGCATCGGCCGGGTCGCGGTGCGCGCGGACCGACGCCGCGGCGGCCACGGCCGGCGCCTCATGGTCGCCGCGCTCGAGCGGGCTCGGGAGCTCGATCCTCGCGCCGAGGTGCACCTCGACGCCCAGGCATATCTCGAGATGTGGTACGCCTCGATGGGCTTCGAGACGGTGAGCGACGTGTTCCTCGAGGCAGGGATCGAGCACGTCGCGATGGTGTCGCGCCCCGCGAGCACCTGAGCCGGGCCGCGCGTAGGGCTCAGGCGCGGCGCGCCTCGATCAGCTCCACGATCTCGCCCCGCTCGAAGTAGCGCGCCGTCGCCAGGCCGCTCGGCTCGCCGAGCTCCGGGTCCGCCCCGGCCTCGAGCGCGCCCTCGCCACCTCGGTGAAGCCCTTGAAGGCGGCGCCCGCGAGCGGGGACTGGCCGCGGTCGTTCATCAGGTCCACGTCGGCGCCGCGGGCGGCGAGCTCGGTCACCAGGGCGGCGTGCCCGTGATAGGCGGCGAGCATGAGCGGGGTGTTCCCGGAGGCGTCGCGCAGGTTCGCCGGTGCGCCGTGGTCGAGGAAGGCGCGCACGGTCTCGGCGTCGCCCTTCCGGGCGGCGTCGAGCAGGGCGTTGGCGAGCTCGATGAGCTCGGGATTCAGGGAGTCGTCGGTCATCGCCCCAGCGTATTACGCAGGGCCGACGAGCGACTCGGCGATCAGCGGCCACACCAGCAGTCCCGCCGCGATCACGACCCCCAGCAGGTCCGCGGGTCCGACGGGGCTCGGCGCCGCCCAGGTGCGGTGCGTCGCGGTCGCGAAGCCGCGGGAGTCCATCGCCAGAGCCTGCTTGCTCGGCGCCGCGCGGCGTGTCCACCAGCAGAGCGAGGGTGGCACCCGCGAGCACCCGGGGGAGCGGGGACCGCCGAGACCGCGGCGAGTGCGGGCCTCGAGGATCGCCGCCCACTGCCGGCCCAGATGCCCCACCCGCACCAGCGCGATCACGGAGGCGGCGACGGGCCGTCCGGGCAGGTGCAGGCGCTGGCCGAGCGCGTCCCCGAGCGGGGTGGGGCGCACGGAGGCGAGGGCCAGCACCCCGGGGGCGACGAAGGCGGTGATCCGCGCGGCCTCCTTCAGGCCGACGAGCCATGCCTCTCCGGACAGCGCCGGCGCCTCGCCCAGCGCCGCCGTGGTCCAGGCGAGCCCCGCCGCAGAGAGCACGATCGGGAGCAGGCGCAGGGCCGCGCCGCGCAGGCTCCGCACCGCCAGCGGGGCGAGCAAGACGGTCGGGGCGAGGGCGAGCGACCCGCCCTGCCAGCTCTGCACGGCGAAGGAGCCGATCGCGGCGAGGATCCCGATCAGGCTCAGCGTCAGCGGGTTCAGCGCGTCGGCCGGGACCCGGCGGGGCGAGGGCGTGGGCACCGCGCCCGGCGCCGGGGCGGGCAGGTCGTGGCGCGCGTCGGCCGCGGCGACGAGGAGCTCGTCGTGGCTCGCGACGAGCACCGCCGTGCCGCGGGCCCTCGCCTCGCGCAGCGGCTCCAGCACCTCGCGGCGCCGCCGGGCGTCCAGGCCCACGGTCGGCTCGTCGAGCACGAGCAGGCCGGGGCGCTGGGCGAGGGCTGCGACGATCGCGAGACGGCGCTGTTCGCCGCCGGAGAGACGGTGGGGGTGGGCGCCGGCGAGCGGGGCGAGGCCCGCCCGCTGAAGGAGCTCGTCCGCGAGGTGCTCGTCCGTGGCCCAGGGGGAGGCGAGGACCTCCTCCCGCACGGTCGTCGCGACGAAGGAGTGCTCGGGGTCCTGCGGGACGAGGGCGATCCGGGAGGGCTCGGGGCGGGACACGGTGCCCGCGCCCGGCTCCGTCGCGCCGAGGAGGACGCGCAGCAGGGAGGTCTTGCCCGCACCGGACGGGCCGGTCAGCACGGTCAGCCGCCCAGCGCGCGGCTCGAGGTCCTGCGGCGCGGTGAGCCCCCGGGCGGGCACGGTGACGCCGTGCGGCCGCGGCGACGGTCTCGCCGGGTTCGGCCGGTCCCGGTGCCTCCTCGTCGGCCGTCCCGTCCTCGAGCACCCCCGCTGCGACCAGCACCTCCCGCCGCCGGGAGAGCGGCTCGCCCGGTGCTCCGTCGGCAAGCACCCGGGCGCGAGGGCCGAGCACGATCAGCCGGTCCACATGCGGCGCCCAGGGCCCGATCCGGTGCTCGGCGACGACGAGGGTGCGGCCGCCCGTGACCGCGAGGATCGCCCGGCGCACCTCCTCGGCTGTCGGGGCATCGAGCATGGAGGTCGGCTCGTCCAGGAGCAAGCAGGTCGGGGCGCAGGGCCAGCGCACCGGCGAGCGCGATCCGCTGCTGCTGGCCGCCCGAGGCGTCCAGCGGCGCCCGCTCGGGGTCGAGGTCGACTCGCGCCGCCTCGAGCGCCCGGGTCGCGCGCTCGGTGAGCTCCGGCCGGGGCAGTCCCGCGTTCTCCGGTCCGAAGGCGGCGTCGCGGGCGACGGTCGCGCCGACGAGGGCGTGCACCGGGTTCTGCAGCAGCAGGCCCCGCTCCCCGGGCCGGCTGGGCGCGGGGACGAGCCCCTCGCCGTCCCCGTCCTCGGGGTCCAGCGACCCGGCCAGCGCCCGCAAGACGGTCGACTTCCCGCGCCGCTCGCCCCGGCCAGCAGCACTCGCTGCCCGGGCGGGATCTCGAGGTCGAGCCCCTCGATCGTCGGCTCGCGCCGGGTCAGCGGCCGCCAGCGCAGCCCGTCGACGTGCACGGACGCCGCCGGGACGGTCCCGGTGCTCAGGCCTCCACCGCGCGGGCCGCCTCCCGGCCCGAGGCCAGGGAGTCCACCGCGCCGGTCGCGATCAGCGCCCGGCTCGCCGCCCAGCCCAGCACCCCGCACAGCAGCGCGCCCCGAGAGCAGGAAGAAGGCGAGCATCGTGCCGGAGAACAGCCAGCTCATCTCCTGGTAGTAGACGATCTTCTCCCAGCCCCATTCGAGCAGTCCGGCGAGCACCCCGCCGAGCACCGCCACGGGCAGGGTGAAGCGGCGGTAGCGGGTGAGCAGGAAGGCGAGCTCGACCCCGCCGCCCTGCATGAGACCGGACACGGCGGTGCTCCAACCCCACTGGTCGCCCAGCGGCATCGAGAGCACGGCGGCGACCATCTCCGCGAGCAGGGCGGCGCCGGGCTTGCGCACCAGCGCCGCGGCGAGCACGGCCGGCAGGAACCAGATCCCCGCCAGCGGCCCCTCGGCAGGCTTGAACGCCGCGGTCAGCGGGCCGATCAGGGTGTAGAGCTGGCCGTAGCCGAGGAAGGCGACCCCGAAGGCCGCCCCGATCAGCACGGTCACCAGCAGATCGACGGTGCGATAACGAGTCATCACGTCTCCTCCCAGGTCCTGGAAGGGGCGCGGAGCACCGGCGGTGCTCCACGGAAATCCCGACTCCCTACGCCGGTGCGAGCCGGATCAGGTTCGAGGGTCTGCGCCGTCGGCGCACTCTCAGCACCGGACGGTGCTCCCCTGTCAGTGGATGACGAGCAGACAGTCTAGCCCAGGAGCACGCTCAGCGGCGGGCACGGATGGCCTGGTCGATCGCATCGGCGGCCGCCTGGGGGTCGACGGGGGAGAGGATGTAGCAGGTGTCCTTCGTCCCGATGATCTCCACGCTCGTCCCCGGCCGGGTGACCAGCATCCGGTAGGGCCGCTGCTGCTCGGCGACGGTGAAGATCTTCCGCCGGCCGACGGGGGTGAGCTCCTCGGGCTTCGGGGTCATCGCCCTCCCGCGCCGCCAGCCGTAGCCGCCGAGGGCGACGCCCACGGTGCCGGTGGGGATCTCGCGCAGCTGCACGGTGCGGAAGTCCTCGATCGGCCAGACCCGGCGGGGCAGGAAGCCGCCGAGGCTGACGGTGACCCCGTTCCCGTCGACCACGAAGCGGGTGGCCTGGCCCATCCACGTCCACAGCGCCAGCGGCCGCGAAGGCGGCGAGCACCGCGATCGCGCCCGGCGCCGAGCCGCGCCGCAGCGAGCAGGCCCGACACGATCAGGCCCGCCACCACCGTGACGACGACGCGGGTCCAGCCCACGGAGGAGGGCACCGTCCGCCCGACGTGGAAGGGCGGATCGGGCCTCACCAGATGCTCACCCGCTCCTCGGGGGCGCGGTACATGCCGTCGCCCTCGCGCACGTCGAAGGCCTCGTGGAACTCGTCGAGGTGCCCGGCGACCGTGTTGCAGCGGAACTCCATCGGCGCATGCGGGTCCACGGCCAGGCGGCGGATCGCCTCCTGGGGCCGGTTCCGGCCCCGCCACACGGTCGCCCAGGACCAGAACACGCGCCGCAGGCCGGTGAGTCCGTCGAGCTCGGCCGCGGCCTCCTCCTCGGAGCGGCTGGCGAGATAGGCCTTCACCGCGATGGAGAGCCCGCCGAGGTCGCCGATGTTCTCGCCGATGGTGAGGGCGCCGTTGACGCGGTGGGAGTCGTCGAGCTCGCGCGGGGACAGCTCCGAGTACTGCGCGATGAGACGGGCGGCGCGGGCGTCGAAGGCCTCGCGGTCCTCGGCCGTCCACCAGGAGACGAGGTTGCCCTCCCCGTCGTACTTCGAGCCCTGGTCGTCGAAGCCGTGGCCGACCTCGTGGCCGATCACCGCGCCGATCCCGCCGAAGTTCACGGCGTCGTCGGCTTCCGCGTCGAAGAACGGGGGCTGGAGGATCGCGGCGGGGAAGACGATCTCGTTCCGGCCGGGGTTGTAGTAGGCGTTGACCGTCTGCGGGGTCATGTGCCACTCGGTCTCGTCCATCGGCCCGCCGACCTTCGAGAACTCGAAGTCCGCCTCGAAGCGGCGGGAGGCGCGGACGGTCGCGACGAGGTCGCCGGGGACGAGCTCGAGGCCGTCGTAGTCGCGCCACGTCGAGGGGTACCCGATCTTCGGGGTGAACCTCTCGAGCTTCGCGAGCGCCTTCTCGCGGGTGGCCGGGGTCATCCAGTCCAACGAGCTGATCGAGTCGCGGTAGGCGTCCATCAGCGCGTCGACCAGCGCGGTCATCCGTTCCTTGTGGGCGGCGGGGAAGTGGCGGGCGACGTACTCGCGGCCGACGGCGAAGCCGACCGCGCCCTCGACCAGGGCCACGCCCCGCTTCCACCGCTCCTTCAGCTCCTCCGCGCCGGAGAGGACGCGGCCGGAGAAGTCGAAGTCCTCCTCGACCAGCGCGGCGGGGAGATAGGGGGCGTAGGAGGAGACGGTGTGCAGGGCGAGCCAGGTGCGGAGCACGGCGAGGTCCTCCCCGGCCAGCGGCTCGGCGGCGGCGGAGACGAACTCGGGCTGGCCGACGGAGACCACGTCGAAGGCCGCGGCCGGCGCGCCGGTGCCCTCGATGTACGCGTCCCAGGGGAAGGCGGGGGCGAGCTCGCTGCGCGCGCGGCGTCCATGGGGTTGTCGGACTTCTCCCGGTCGCGCAGGCGGACCACGTCGACGTGGCAGGCGGCGAGGCGGGTCTCGAAGTCGAGCACGGCGCGGGCGAGCTCCTCGGGGCCGCCGACGGCGAGCCCGGCACGGCCGGGGCGCTCGGCGAGACGGGCGAGGTTCGCCAGGTGCGCGGCATAGGCCTCGCGGGTCTCGGCGTGGTGCTCCTCGCGGTAGTAGGACTCGTCGGGCAGGCCGAGGCCTCCCTGATGGATCTTGACCTGGTACTGGGAGGAGTCGTGGTCGTCGGTCCACACATAGGCGAGCACCGCCGAGGCCCCCGAGTCGGGCGCCGCCATCCGGCGCACGAGGCCCTCGAGGTCCCGGATCGCCCCGATCTCGTCGAGCAGGCCGACGAGGCCGGACAGGCCGGCGGCCTCGATCGCCTCGGTGTCCATGAACATGCGGTACAGCGTGCCGATCCGGGCGTGGTCGGTGGTCGGGACCGGCAGGCTCCCCGCCTCGTCCGCGCGCGCGCGACGTCGTCGGCCGCCTCCTCGACGATCTCCCGCACCCGCTCCTCGGACAGGTCGCGCGGCGCGTGGAAGGCGCCGTCGCTGGACCGGTCGGCGGGCATCACGTGCTCGGCGAGCCAGAGGCCGTTGACGTGGCCGAAGAGGTCGTCCTGGGGGCGGGCGGCGGCGTCGACCTGCTCGAGGTCGAGTCCGGAGGGGAGGGCTGCGGTCATCATCTGCTCCTGCGGGGGTGGTGGGGTCGGTCGGTCAGAGGCTCAGCAGTCCGAGCACGGCCAGGGCGAGGGTCAGCGCTCCGAGGGCGACGGGCATGTACGCCCAGGGGGTGCGGGAGCGCTCCGCCGGAGGCCTGCGCTGGAGGACGAGGGTCGACAGCCCGGTGCCGATCGAGAGCACGGCGGTGCCGACGGCGAGCACGGGCGAGAGGATCACGAGCACGGTCGCGCCGAGCTGGAACATCACGGTGCCGAGCACGTCCAGCAGGCGCATCACGACGGTCTCGCGGGCGCCGACGCGCTGGGAGAGCAGGGTCGAGATCGCCTCCTCGGACCAGTCGCCGGGCGTGGCGATGCGGCGCCGGGTCGCGACGGTCTGCGCGGTCGCCAGCACGATCCACACCAGCGCGCGGCCGGCGCCCACCCACACCCCGAGCTCGGAGCGGATGTCGGCCGGCCACAGCACGAGAGCGAGCAGCACCGTGGCGATGCGCGCGACCTCCTCGAGCACGCGCGCACCGCGACCAGCCCCGGGTTCACGGCGAGCTGGCGGCGGGTGCGGGCGACGAAGAGGCTCGTCGCGACGAGGGAGACGAGCCGCAGGGCGCCCAGCCCGATGCCCAGCAGCAGCGGCACCGGCGTGGTGGGGGCGAAGGGCAGGATCGCCACCAGCATCACGATCGCGAGGGCGGGGATCAGCAGGGCCTGGATCGACAGGCCCTTGACGAGGTCCCGGACGAGATCCGCCCCGGTGGGGGGATGGTCATGGCCGGTGTGGTCATGGGGATCGTGGGGGTCGTCGCAGTGCGGGCGGGGCTCCGCGGGGGTGTCGGTCATGGGGCTCCTTCTCGGTCCCCACCAGGGTAACGGGGCCCGGCCCGGGTCTGACCTGTGGAACCATGGGCTCGTGAGGACGGACGAGAAGCATTCCCAGGCCCCCGGGCTGACCGCGGCGCAGCGGCGGCGGGCGGTCGGCGCCGTCGTGGCCGCGGCGACCGGGGACGCGCTCGGGGCGCCCTACGAGTTCCAGGCCCCTGTCGTCGACTCCGAGGAGATCGCCATGATCGGCGGCGGCGTGCTCGGCTGGCGCTCGGGGAGTGGACCGACGACACCTCGATGGCGATCGTCGTGCTCGAAGCCGCTCTAGCCGCCTCCGACCACCATGACCTGCGGCTCGAGTCCGCGCAGGACCACATCGCGCGCGAGTGGTACTCGTGGTCGCTGGGCACCCCGGACATCGGGAACCTCACCTCCCACGTGCCGCGCTCCGCGGCGGACATCGGCCGCGAGGCGGGCCACTACGCGCCCCGCGCGGTCGACTTCCGAGCCGCGGCCGCGAAGGCGCACGAGGACCACCCGACCTCTGCGGGCAACGGCTCCCTGATGCGCGCCCACGCCTCGGTGTCGCCCTATCTGCTCTCCCCGGACGCGGACGCGGCCGAGGCGATCGCCTCGGTGTGCCGCTTGACACACGTGCATCCGGACACGATCGAGGCCTGCATCCTGTGGGGCTTCGCCGTGCGCCACGCGATCCTCACCGGCGAGCTCGACGTGCGCGTCGGCCTCGACCAGCTCGAGCCCGAGCGCCGCACGGTCTGGCAGGACCGGATCGAGGAGGCGGAGGAGTCGACCCCGGTCATGTTCCGCCGCAACGGCTGGGTCGTCGGCGCCTTCCAGGCGGCGTGGGCGGCGATCGCCGGCGTCGGCCCGATCCCCGAGGGGAAGTTCGCCCAGCGCGACGCACTGGTCGCCGCGCTCGAGGCCGCGGCCCGGGCCGGCTACGACACCGACACCGTCGCGTGCATCACCGGCTCCCTGATGGGGGCGGCGCTCGGCCACAAGGCCGTCCCGCCCGAATGGAGGCGAGTCCTGTTCGGCTGGCCCGGCTACGAGGTCGAGGAGCTCGCGAACCTCGTCGAGCGGGTGATCGCCCCGCAGGTGGACGAGGAGCCGATCCCGTGAGCGCCTCCCGAGGCAGGTCAGGGCGCGGGGGCTGGGACCTGCGGATCCTGTCCTGGAACCTGTGGGAGCCGCGCGGCGACCTGCATGCGCTGATCGAGGCGGTCGGGGATCTCGACCCCGACGTGCTCCTGGTCCAGGAGGCGCCCCGCTTCGTCGCCGCCCACGACGCGGCTGGCCTGGTTCGCCCGGCGCATCGGCCGACGGGTCCTGGTCGGCGGGCTCGGCGGGCGGGGCCTCGCGATCCTCGCGACCGAGGACGTCGCCGCGCAGGTGATCCGCCGCGGCATGCACCCGGTCGCGCAGAGCGTCACGGACCTGAACTCCACCTACCCGCGCGGGGTCGCCGCGGTACGGCTGTCGGTCCCCGGCGGCGGCGAGGTGGTCGTCTCCTCGCTCCACTTCGCGCCGCAGGAGGACAACCGTCTGCGCCATGCCGAGCACGTCGCGGCGCTGGTGCGCGGGGCGGGGGCGCCGGTGATCGTCGGCGGCGACTTGAACGAGACCGCCGACGGCGCGGCGCGCCGTCTGCTGGACCCGCTGCTGCGGGACCCGGCCGGGCAGTCCGAGCACACGTTCCCGGCCGCCGGTCCGGTGCGCCGGATCGACGCGATCCTCGTCGGCGAGGGCGTGCGGGTGCGCGACGCGCGGGCCGTCCGCTCCACCGCGCGGGTCGGCGAGGAGCGGCTCTCGGGCGCCAGCGATCACCTGCCGACGCCGCTGGACGTCAGCGTCTGAGACCCCGGAGCGGGTCGCTCAGCCCCGGAGTCCGGTGCGCAGGGCGACCGTGTCGTCCTGCCCGCCGACGTGCCGGATCGCGAACCCGCACTCGACCGGTCCGCGCGGCCGTGAGCTGGGTCCGGTAGGAGTCCACCGCCCGCTCCACCGCGTCCGCGGTCTGCGGGAGATCGCGCACCACGGTGCCGGGTGCCGCGGCGTCGCTCGCGATCTGCACCAGCGGCACGCCGGTCCGCTCGGCCGCGGCGACGGCGACGTGATGGGCGCGCACATGGTCGGGATGCCCGTAGGTGCCCTCGTCGTCATAGCCGATCAGCACGTCCGGACGGCACTGCTCGACGAGGGCGACGAGGTCGTCCGCGGCCTGCTCGAGCGGGGCGAGGGAGAAGCTGTCGGGGCCGGCGTCGGGGGAGGGACCGGCGAGCCCCTCGCGCACCCAGGCCATGCCCGAGTCGCGGTAGCGGCGCGGGGCCGCGCCGGCCGCGAGCGCGGGGGCGGTGCCCAGCCAGTGCCGCTCGGCGATCCCGAGCGCGGCGGTCGCGGCATCGATCTCCTGCTCCCGGATCTCCTCGAGGGGGCGCTCGTCCCCGTCAGCGACCGCGCCGGGGACGCTCTCGCCCTCCTCGCCGCGGGTCGCGGTGACGAGCACGACGCGGGTGCCGTCGGCGGCGAGCGCGGCGAGCGGCCGCGCCGGTGGAGAGCGACTCGTCGTCGGGATGGGCGTGGACGGCGAGCACGGTGCGTGCGGTCCCGAGCAGCTGCCAGGGGTCGGTGCTCATGCGCGCTCCTCCACGAGACGGGTGTACTGGGAGGCGAGCGCCTCGGCGGTCGCCTCCCAGGTGCGGGAGGCGGCGAACTCGCGGGCGGCGCGGACCGCCGCCGCGTAGCGGTCCTCGTCGTCGAGGAGCGCTTCGAGGGTCTCGGCCCAGACGTCGGGGTCGCGGGCGCCCTGCACCGGGCCGTCGGGCGCGACGGCCTCCCGCACCCCGCCGGCCGCGCGCCAGGCGAGGACGGGAGTGCCGCTGGCCTGCGCCTCGAGGGCGACGAGGCCGAAGGTCTCCGACCAGCTGGTCAGCAGCAGCGCGCGCCGGCGCGCGCATCGCCTCGGCGAGCTGATCGCGGTCCAGGGTGCCGACCATCTCGACCCGGTCCTCGACGCCGAGCTCCTTCGCGAGGGCCCGCAGCGACTCCAGGTACTCGGCGAAGGCGGGGGCGGCGGAGCCGGCCAGCACGAGCCGCGCGCCCCGTGCGGGGTCGAGCCGAGCGAGGACCTCGAGCGCCAGGTCGGGGCCCTTCAGCGGCTCGATCCGCGCGGTGAACAGGAGGGTGGGGCGGTGGCGCCGGGCCTGCACGTCCTCGCAGGGGTGGAAGCGGTCCACGTCCACGCCGGGGCGGACCACGGCGAGGCGCTCTCCGGGAACGCCGTAGCGCTCCACGACGGTGCGCGCCTCCGCGTCGGAGACGGCGATGACCAGGTCGGAGCCGGTCGCGGCGAACTGCTCGCCGGGGATGCGACCCTCGGACTCGGCCGGCTCCCCGGCCTCGAGCGTCGAGGAGCCCTCGGGCGCCGCGACCGAGTGGAAGGACTGCAGGTGGGGGAGGTCCAGCTCCCGGGCGAGGGGCAGGGCGGCGACGCCGCTGAACCAGTGGTGGGAGTGGACCAGGTCGTAGTCGCCGTCGGCGAGGTGCGGCCGCAGCCGCTCGCGGAAGGGCCGGATCATCGCGTCCATGTCGCCCTTGGCGACGGGGGCGGCGGGCCCGGCGTCGAGGTGCGCAGGCGCACCCCGTCGGCGACCTCGACCACGGCCGGCGCGTCGGGGTCGGAGCGTCGGGTGAAGAGGTCGACGCGGTGGCCCAGCCGGGCGAGGGCGAGGGACTGCTCGAGCACCACGACGTTCATGCCGCCCGCGTCCGCGCCTCCGGGCTCGGTGAGCGGTGAGGTGTGCAGGCAGACCGCGGCGATCCGCAGGGAGGTGGCCGTCATCCCGCCATCCTAGAGGGGTCGCGCGGTGACCCTCCGAGGGGCTCCTGTTCGCCCGTGACGAAATAGGACGCGGCCTGGGTCACGGGAAGTTGAACTGGGAAACAGCATAGTGGAGCCTGACAGACATGGACACGGCGGAGAAGGTTGACTGGGCGGCGCTGAACGCCCACGCCGCGGGCCGTCCCGCCCGTCGGCTCGTGGGGAAGGCGATCTCTGCGGCCGGAGGTGACCGCCGTCCCGGGGTCGTGCTCGATCTGGGGGCCGGCGCTGGTGCCGACTCCCTCCAGTTCGCCCGGCGCGGCTGGCAGGTCCATGCCTACGACAGCGACGACACCCTCGCTGCCCGCCTGGTGGAGAACGAGCGCATGAGCGGCTCGGTGACCTTCCACCACACCGACATCCAGGACGTGGCGGAGTTCCCGTCCGCGCAGATCGTCTACTCGACCTACACCCTGGGCCTGCTCGGCCCGGAGGCGTCGCCGGAGGTGTGGGCGAAGCTCGTCGGCGCCCTCTCCGCGCGGCGGCGTGATGGCGGTGGACTTCTTCGGCCCCAACGACTCCTGGGCGGAGTCGCCCGATGTCGCCACGCTCCCGCTCCACGAGATCGACGCGATGTTCCGCGACTTCCACGTGATCGACCGCTCGGTGCGCGACGAGGACGGCCGCTTCCTCGCGGAGAAGAAGCACTGGCACGTCATCACGACGCTGGCCCGGAAGGTCCGCTGACCCGGGATCCGGTCGCTCCGTCGGCTGTCAGCGCGAGCGTAGGCGGCGGGGGCGGCGGGAGTCACGGAGTTCCTGCACCGCCGCCGGGCGGGGAGCCCCCGTCCTCCGTCGGGGCGGAGTCGTCCCCAGAGGTATGAGCGGACCCTTCGGCGCGGAGGGGCGGAGGGATCACGCTCGGCGGCGACGAGTAGCCGACGGCGCCGTGCGGGCTGGTCCAGCGATGTCGGGTCGCGCCGTCGGCCCTGGCCTCCGCGTCAGCCGCCGTGATCTCCCACTGCCCGTGCTCCTTGGCCAGGTTGCAGCGCACGCACAGGCCCTGGCCGTTCTCGTAGCTGGTCGGCCCGCCGCGGTGATGGGGCACGACGTGGTCGATGTGGCGGATCACCGCATTGCACCAGGGCGTGCGGCAGGTGACGTCCCGCAGACGGATCAGCCGGGAGAGCCCGACGGAGAAGGCGCGCGCCCGGGATTCCATCGCCACCAGCTCGCCCGGGCGCGGACTCGCGTACAGCCGACGGAAGACGGCGGCGGCTTCCTGGTCGGGGTGCTCGATCGGGGCGGAAGGGTCCGGTGGATCGCTGGTACCGGCACCGTGTGGATCGTTGGTCCCTACGGGATCGTGCCCCTCGAACGGACCTTCCGCAGCAGGAGTCCCGCTGACGACCGGCGGATCCTCGGACCCCACCTCGCGGATCCGTCCCGGAGGCCGGCCCTGCAGGGTGTCGGTGATGACGTGGGCGGGGATCGTTCCGTAGCCCTCGAGCAGAGCGCACTCCTCCTCGTCACCGCGACCGAGCGGCGCCCTGTCGGTGATGACGATGCCGAGGTCGAGCCGTGGCCGGGAGGCGGTGGGGGTGAGGGCGGTGCCCGTGGGGGCCGCTCGCAGCACGGCATCCACCAGCAGGTCCGCCTCGAGGGCGCGTGCGGGTGTGCGGGATCCGGCGGCGCGGAGCGACTCGGAGCGGGCGTGGAGGGTCTGCATCACGGAGGTCGCCTCGAGGCCGGACAGCACCGCGCTGAGCCGCGCCATCCCGTCGGCCAGCGGCGTCATCGTCACGTGGCGTGCGCGTGCGGCGCGCTCGGCCCGGTCCCGCGAGCCCTCGGGCTCGAGCCGCTGGACCATGCCGCGCAGGTCGGAGGCCAGGCGCTTCCTCCCGCGTCCCTGCGGCGCCTCGGGGTCCTCGGCGATCAGTCGGTCGATCCGTGCACAGGTCTCCGGGGAGGCGCCGTCGAGCGTGGTCGCGACGGTCGAGGCCTGCTCTGCGGTGAGCCGTCCGCGCGCGCGACAGAGGTGGTGCCGGGCGGCTGCTGGACGAGCCGCCGCGCCGCGGCGAGGGAGTAGGAGCCGGCGGAGGGGGAGACGCGACGGGCGAGCGAGATCTCGTGGGATGCACCCTTGCCGCGACGGGAGGCGGGGACTTCGTGCGCCTCGTCGTCGCGAGCGATCCTCTGCTCGGCCTGCACCTGCCAGGTCGTGTCGATCGCGGCGAGTGCGGAGCGCAGGTGATCGAGCCCGGCGAGCACGGCGAGGGCCTCCTCGGCGCCGCCGGGGGCAGTGTCCGGCGACGGATCGCGCGTGGACCGGGTGCGGGTGAAGGCGTGGAGGGTAGAGGTCAGCACCTCGGCGAGGACCGCGCGGGCCGACGGGTCGGCGCCGAGGCCTGCGAGCCGCGCGGCGGCCCGATCCAGGACGTCGACCTCTGCAGGACCGCCGGCCGGCTCAGAACCGCCGTCAGGCCCGGACGCGCGGGCCGACGGGGGCTCTGCGCCGGGGCGGCAGGAGTCCCCACCGGGGCGGTCCCCGTCGTCCTGCCGTCTCGTGTGAGCCATGCCTCCATCGTACGTGTGTGCGATTTGTGACACCAGGACTGAAGGGAATCTGTGGATGAATCCGACGGCCTTCTCGTAAATGTGGACAGAACTGTGGAAAACGTGGGTGTGTGGAGGAGAGGTCGAGGTGGCCGTGTCGGCGTCTGTGCGGTGAGAGTGCTGGTCATGCGCGATGCGACGAGTGTTTGCCCGTCGCGCGCGCCCTGTCGGACCCGTCGGAGAAACGGTTCGATGTTGACGCCTTGGGTTGACCGCGGAAAATGCGAGGAAGTGGGCCTGTCAATACCTCGACAAGAATTGTGCACAGCCCCCGACTGTGGAGGAAAGGCGGGCCGCGCGAGCCGGCCGCTCGACCATTTCCCCAGCGGCGTCAGCACCGCTGTCACCCGCCGGTGACCGCTCGCGTCGTCGCTCAGCCCGAGCTTCGCGAAGAGCCGCTGGGTGTGCTTCTCGATCGCTGGGCATCCCTGCCCCGACCCTCAGCCCTGCTCGCAGATCTCCTTCAGCGTCGCCAGGTCCGCGCCGACGGCCTCGGCGTCCTCCGTGAACTCCGCCTCGCTCATCGAGCCGCGGCGCAGGGTGAACACCACCTCGCAGCTCTCCTCCGTCAGCGGCGGCACCCGCGGCGGGTTCAGCACGGACTCGCCGGTGGGCAGGGTGACGGTGTGGTCCACCACGCCCAGATCGTTCTCCGGCACGAAGCTGACCAGCACCCGCCCCATTGGCGAGCTCATCGACCACTGGGAGACCTCCCGCGCACCTCGCTGCCCGCGAGCCCCGCCGCCCAGCGGGGCAGGTTCCGCGGATCACTCACGTACTCGTACACGCGACGCCAGGGGCGGTCGATCACGATCGACAGGTGGCGGGAGGGGCCGGCGGCGGGGGTGGAGTCGCTCATGGGGCGACGCTAACAGCCTTCGTGTCGCGAGCGCCCTGCGCCGCCCTGACCGTCGCGCCGACCGCGTCCTCCCAGCTGGTCGTGACGAGCCCCTCCTCCCGTTCGAGACGCCCCGGCACCTGCGCGCACGGCCCGTACCAGAGCCCGCAGATCCCGTGGAGCATCGCCGCCGCGAGATCCGGCACGTGGGTGAGGGTGTGCGGCGCGTCGGCCCGGCCGAACAGGATCGCGCGACGCCCCGCGAGCAGCGGCTCGATCACCATCGCGGTCGCGACCGCCGCCCCGGTGCCGACGGAGCTCGGCCCGATCATGTCCGAGGCGATGACGCTGAGGGGGGGCCGGTGTGCGCGGCATCGTCGAGCTCGGGAACGCCCAGATCGCCGGTAGCGGCGTCGCCGGCCTCAGCGCCCACCTGTTCGGCCAGCTCGGCCCCGATGCGGTCGCCCTCGGCGAGGACATCCTCCGCCCCCAGATCGAGATCCTCGCGGACCTCATCGCACCGCGCTGAGCGACCTGCCCGTCGCGTCCTCGTCGAGCGCGGCGAGGACGACCCGGACGATCGCGCTCGGCGTCGCGGGCTCTCGCACCCGCGCGCCCGCCGCCGAAGGGGCGACCACGACCCAGTGGGGCGTGCCTCGTCGGCGCATCCTGCCGATCTCGACGCTCCCACCCCTGCGCAGCGGGATCACGAGCGCACCGCTCGGGCCGACGGCGAGGCGGGATCCCAGCTCGGGACGCGCGCGCGAGCAGGAGCGCACGGATCCGCTCGCGCTCGGCCCGCACCACATCGGCGGGGACGGAGCGCGCAGCGGAGCGGCGCGACGGCGACATGCTCACGAGCCTAGGAGCGGGGTGCGACAAGGGAGCGGAGCGACGCGGGCCGTTCGCTCAGCGTCGCAGCGCCCGGGCCCAGACCTCGCGATGCCGGGCGACATGATCGGCCGCAGCACGCCAGTGCGCGCCGTGCCCCGACACGAACATCGTCCCCCACGGCTCGCGGCCCTCGGCATGGGACCGGCGCAGCAGCTCGTGCATCGCCTCGGTGCGCTCCGCCATCGCCTCCGGGAGGTCGCCGCGCGGCTCGGGGCCCGCCCCGTAGCCGTCGACCAGTGCGGCCAGGCGCGGCGCCGCGGAGGCCGGATCCTCCCGGACGTCGTTCAGGGTGAAGGCCTGGGCGGAGTACGCGAGGTCCCACAGCCGGGTGCTCGGTGCCGCACCGTCCCAGTCGATGAACACCCATCGTTCGCCGATCAGCAGGTTCCACGGGGTGAGGTCCCCGTGGCAGATCAGGTCCGCCTCGGCTCCCGGTGACGGGATCAGCGGGACCCAGCCCGGCTCCTCCGTGGGGCGGAACGCCTCGCAGGCGTCATGGACGGCGCGGATCATCGCCCCGACGCGTGCGAGCTCGTCGAGGGAGAGCCTCGGCGACTCCAGGGCGAGCGTCCCGGGGACGAACTCCAGGATCTGCCTGCCCTGCTCGTCCCGTCCGAGCGGGCTGGGGACGTCGATCCCTGCCGCGGAGACGGTGCGCATGAGCTCGTGCACCGCGGGAGTGGCTCGCTCCCAGGGCTTGCGCACCGTGTCGCCGACGCGCACCACGCCGGCGGTCGCGTTCCCGCCATCCAGCGGCTCCTCGTGCACCATCGTGCCACCGTAGCGACATCTCCCCCTCACGGGGGAGCGGAGTCGCTCGCGGGAGGGAGGCGGGCGGGACGGGCGAGGGCGAGGCTCGTCCCATGAGCACCACCACCGACACCCCCGCCCTCCGCACCCGCCCCCGTCCCGACCGCCTCACGACGGCCGCCGGCTGGAGCCTCCTCGCGATCTGCGCCCTGCACACGCTCGCCTTCTCGCTCCATCCGTACTGGGCCGACTGGCTCGCCGGACCGCTGCGCACCACCGAGGCGAGCCTCGACGAGGCGGCGCAGTTCTGGGGGGCGCCCGGCGGGTTCGTCCTCCCCGGCGTCCTGCTCGCCCTGCTCGCTGATCCGTCTGGGGAGGCAGGGAGGGCGAGCACCCGCGGCGTTCGGGCCCGTGCTGGGGCTCTGGGCCCTGGGTCGCGTGTGGATCCTCGGACCCAGCGGGTTCCTGTTCGTCCTGGTCCCTGCCGCGCCGTTGCTCGTCCTCGCGCGCCTGAAGGGCGGCCCTGCCGCCGCCGCCTAGGATCCTCGTCCATGACCGCACTGGAGGCCTACGCCCGCCGCGCCGAGGAGTACACCGCGGCCGCTCGGCGGCGTCGAGGCGATGGCCCCGGCGGACGTCCGACGGATCGAGACCTGGGCCCGCACGGCCTGTGGGCCGCCGCTCGACCTCGGTCGCGGCCCCGGACACTGGACCGCGCACCTCGCTGCGCTCGGCCACGAGGTCGAGGGCTGGGACCCGGTGGCGGAGTTCGTGCGGAGCGCCCGGGACCGCCGTCCCGGGACGGCCTATCGCCGGGCCGCGCTCGCCGACCTCGAAGGGCACCCGGGCACCTGGGGCGGGATCCTCGCCTGGTACTCGCTGATCCACCTCGAGCCCGCGGCGATGCCCGGCGCCCTCGCCGCGCCGCACCGGGCCCTGCGCCGCGGCGGGACCCTGCTGCTGGGGTTCTTCGACGGGGCGCGGCAGGAGCCCTTCGACCACGCCGTCGCGCCGGCGCAAGACTGGCCCGTCGGCCGGATGACCGAGCTCGTGGAGGCGGCGGGGTTCGAGGTCCTCGATGTCGAGACGCGCACGGACCCGGGCGCCCGGCCGCACGCGGCCGTCCACGCCCGAGCCCCTCACTAGGCTGACACCCATGGCACAGCGCAGGCAGGACGGCGGCGCGGGAGACGCGGACTACGGCGCCCTCGGGTCCACCTACTCCCGCTACCGACGCCCCGACCCGCGGATCGCCGCCGTGATCACCCAGGCGCTCGGCGAGGCGCGCACCGTGCTCAACGTCGGGTCCGGGGCCGGCTCCTACGAGCCGACGGACCGGGAGGTCACCGCCGTCGAGCCCTCCGCCGTGATGCGGGCCCAGCGCCCCGCCCACCTGGCCCCGGCCGTGGACGCGACCGCCGAGCAGGCTGCCCTTCGCCGACGACTCCTTCGACGCCGCCATGACCACCTTCAGCGTCCACCAGTGGCAGGACCTTCCTGCGGGCCTGGCCGAGCGCGCCGCGTGACGCGCGGCCCGGTCGTGATCCTCACCTGCGACCCGGCCCGCGTGCAGGAGTTCTGGGTGCGGGAGTACGCGCCGGAGGTGCTCGAGGTCGAGGCGCGCCGCTGCCCGTCGCCGGAGGCGCTCGCCGACGGGCTCGGCGGCGGCGTCTCGATCAGCACCGTGCTGATCCCGCAGGGTCGCACCGACGGGTTCACCGAGGCGTACTACGGACGGCCCGAGCACCTGCTCGACGTCGAGGCGCGCCGCGCGCCTGCTCGGCCTGGTCGCTCGTCGACCCCGCGGTGATCGACCGCTTCACCAGGGAGCTCGCCGGTGACCTGCTCGACGGCACCTGGGACGCCCAACACGGCGCGCCGCGCACGCCGCCGCGCTACGAGGGGTCCCTCGTCGCCGCTCGTCGCCGAGCCCTGAGCCGTCCCCGCCCCGCTCAGTCCCCGAGGATCGCGCCGCGGGAGGCGGACTTCACGAGCTTCACGTACTTGCCCAGCACGCCCTTGGTGAACTTCGGGGGCGGCGGCTCCCAGCCCTCCTGCCGTGCGGCGAGCTCCGCCTCGTCGACCAGCAGGTCGAGGGTGCCCGCGCCGACGTCCAGCCGGATCCGGTCCCCGTCGCGCACGAACGCGATCGGGCCGCCGTCCACCGCCTCCGGGGCGATGTGGCCGACGCACAGGCCCGTCGTCCCGCCGGAGAAGCGGCCGTCCGTCATCAGCGCGACGTCCTTGCCGAGCCCGGCGCCCTTGATCGCGCCGGTGATCGCGAGCATCTCGCGCATGCCCGGCCCGCCCTTGGGGCCCTCGTAGCGGATCACCACCACGTCGCCGTGGTCGATCGTGCCGTCGTTCAGCGCGTCCAGCGCATGCCGCTCCCGCTCGAACACGCGCGCGGTCCCCTCGAAGACGTCCTCCTCGAAGCCCGCGGACTTCACCACCGCGCCCTCGGGGGCGAGGGAGCCGTGCAGGATCGTGATCCCGCCGGTCGGGGCGATCGGCGCGGTCGCCGGGCGCGAGACGGTCCCGTCGGCCGGGCGGGGCTTCAGCACCTCGAGGTTCTCGCCGATCGTGCGGCCGGTGACGGTCAGGCAGTCCCCGTCCAGCAGGCCCTCGTCCAGCGGCGTCTTCATCACGACCTGGATGCCGCCCACGTGGTCGACGTCGTTCATGACGTAGCGGCCGTAGGGCTTGAGGTCCGCGAGGTGCGGCACCTTCGCGCCGATCCGGGCGAAGTCCTCGAGGGTGAGGTCCACGCCCGCCTCGTGCGCGATCGCGAGCAGGTGCGAGACTGCGTTGGTCGAGCCGCCGAAGGCCTGGACCACGCTGATCGCGTTCTCGAAGGAGGCCTTGGTCATGATGTCGGAGGTCGTGATGCCCTGCCTCAGCATCCCCACCACGGCCTCGCCCGCCCGGCGCGCGTCGGCGTCGCGGCGCCGGTCGGCCGACGGGGGAGTGGCCGAGCCGGGGATCGACATGCCGATCGACTCGGCGACCGTCGCCATGGTGTTCGCGGTGTAGAAGCCGCCGCAGGCGCCCTCGCCCGGGCAGATGGAGCGCTCGATCCGGCCGACGTCCTCCCGGCTCATCAGCCCGCGGGCGCAGGCGCCGACGGCCTCGAAGCCGTCGATGATCGTCACGTCCTTCTCAGTGCCGTCGGAGAGTGCGGCGCGGCCGGGCATGATCGTGCCCGCGTAGACGAAGACGCTCGCGAGATCGAGGCGCGCCGCGGCCATCAGCATCCCCGGCAGGGACTTGTCGCAGACCGGCCAGCAAGACCGAGCCGTCGAGCCGCTCGGCGAGCATCACCGTCTCGACGCTGTCGGCGATGATGTCGCGGGAGACGAGGGAGTAGTGCATGCCCTCGTGCCCCATCGAGATCCCGTCGGAGACCGAGATGGTGCCGAACTGCAGCGGGTACCCGCCGCCGGAGTGCACGCCCTCCTTCGCGGCCTGGGCGAGCCGGTCCAGCGACAGGTTGCAGGGGGTGATCTCGTTCCAGGAGCTCGCGATGCCGATCTGGGGCTTGTCCCAGTCCGCATCGCCCATCCCCACCGCGCGCGCGATGCCGCGGGAGGTGGTGGCGGCCAGGCCGTCGGTGACCGTGCGGCCGCGCGGCTTGATGTCCGGGGCGCGGCGGTCGGCGGGGGAGGGAGCGGCAGGGGCGGCGTCGTCGGGGGTCATGGCCCGACCCTAGGACTCCGCGCCGCCGATGTACACGGGCGGCGGGGCGCGTCGGACCGGCCGACGCGCCCCGCGACGGGCCGGTCAGAGAACCCGGGAGCGGCTCTCCTCCTCGCCGAGGCGGGTGAGGCGGCCGAGCCGCGTGACGTGCTGCGGACCGAGATCGGCGAGGGTGGGGACCTGCAGCGGCTTCATGGTCTGCTCGACCTGGCTCGCGAGGATCTCGATGGTGCGGTCCACGCCTTCCTTGCCGCCGGCCATGAGCCCGTAGAGGTAGGCGCGGCCGATCATCGTGAAGTCGGCGCCCAGCGCGATCGCGGCGACGATGTCGGCACCGCTGCGGATGCCGGTGTCCAGGATGATCTCGACGTCCTTGCCGATCTCGCGCGCCACCTCGGGCAGAAGATGGAAGGGCACGGGGGCGCGGTCCAGCTGGCGGCCGCCGTGGTTGGAGAGCACGACCGCGTCGACGCCGAGGTCGGCGAGCTTCTTCGCGTCCTCGAGGGTCTGGACCCCCTTGACCGCGAACTTCCCGGGCCACATCTTCCGGATCTCGGCGAGGTCCTCGAAGTCGATCGAGGGATCCATCGCGGAGTTCAGCGGCTCCCCGACGGTGCCGCCGGTCTCCGAGAGGGAGGCGAACTCGAGCTTCGCCGTGGTCAGGAAGTCCCACCACCACCAGGGGCGCGGGATCGCGTTGACGACGGTGCCGAGGCTGAGGCGCGGCGGGATCGAGAAGCCGTTGCGGGAGTCGCGCGACCGTGCACCGGCCACGGGGGTGTCCACCGTGAAGAAGAGGGTGTCGAAGCCGGCCTCGGCGGCGCGCTCCACCAGGCCGTAGGAGATCTCCCGCTGGCGCATCACGTAGAGCTGGAACCAGTTGCGACCCAGCGGGTTGGCCTCCTTGACGTGCTCGATCGAGGTCGTGCCCAGGGTCGAGAGGGTGAAGGGGATACCGGCTTCGCCGGCCGCCGAGGCACCTGCGATCTCGCCCTCGGTCTGCATCAGGCGGGTGAAGCCGGTGGGGGCGATGCCGAAGGGTCGCGCGGAGTCGCCGCCGAGGATCTGGGTGGTGGTGTCCACCGAGGAGACGTCGTTCAGGATCGAGGGGTGGAACTCGATGTCCTCGAAGGCCTCGACGGAGCGGCGCATCGAGATCTCCCGCTCGGCGGCGCCGTCGGTGTAGTCGAAGGCCGCGGCGGGAGTGCGTCGCTTCGCGATCGTGCGCAGGTCCTCGATCGTGAGCGCCGAGGAGAGCCGTCGCCGCTTGGGGTCGAGGTCGATCTTCTTGAACTTCATGAGCTCGAGGAGCTCGGAGGGGCGGGGGATCTGACGCTGGACCATGGGTCCTCCTTCGTGTCGGGCGGTCGTATCGGGGCGAGCGGGAGCGGGTCAGAGGGTGGGGATCATCCAGGACAGCACGTTCGACTGCAGCCCGACCAGCAGGCACAGTGCGATGAGCATGCCGAGGCTCCACCAGATGACGCGGCGGAAGATCGCGGACTCCTGGCCGACCAGGCCCACGGCGGTCGCCGCGATGGTGAGGTTCTGGGGGCTGATCATCTTGCCGACCACACCGCCGGAGGTGTTCGCGGCCACCAGCGGCGCCGGGTCCAGCCCGGCCTTCTCGGCGGCGGTCTGCTGGAGCGTCGCGAACAGGGCGTTGGCGCTCGTGTCCGAGCCGGTGACCGCGGTGCCGAGCCAGCCCAGGATCGGGGAGAGGAACGCGAAGGCGGCGCCGGTGCCGGCGATCCAGGTGCCGATGGTGATCGTCTGCCCCGACTGGTTCATGACGTAGGCGAGCGCGAGCACCGCGGCGACGGTGAGGATCGACCAGCGCATCTTCACGAGGTTGGTGACGTACACGTCGACGGCGTCCCGCGCGCTCAGTCGGTAGACCAGCGCCACCACGATCCCGGTCAGCAGCAGCAGGGTGCCCGGCGAGGAGAGCCACTGGAGGGCGTACACCGTGCTGGTGGAGACCTCCCCGGCGGCGGTGAGCACCCGGCCGTCCAGACCCGGCCAGTGGATCTTCAGATCCGTCGAGGCGAGGAAGGAGTTCAGCGCCGGCACCAGCTTCGAGGCGGAGAAGACCAGGATCACCAGCAGGTAGGGGAACAGGGCCATGAGCACGCGACCCGAGGTCAGGGCGGTGTCGGGTCGGGTGCGGGTGGCGGACGCGACGGCGCCGGTCCCGTCCTGCGGGGTGTCGGCCTGCTCGGTCTCGCGCTCGCGGTGCATGTTCTCCAGGGCGTCCTTCCCACCGACGGGCTTCCACACGCGCGCGATGAGCACCGCGGCGCCGAGCCCGGCGAGGGAGGCGATGATGTCGGTGAGCTCGACGGAGATGAAGTTCGAGGAGACGTACTGGCTGATCGCGAAGACGAGGCCGACCACCAGCGCGAGCGGCCAGAGCTGGCGCACCCCGCGCCGACCGTCGACCAGCGCCACGAGGAAAAGCGGCACCACGGCGGCGAGGAACGGCGCCTGGTGTCCGATGATCGCGCCGATGTGCTGGTAGGGGATGCCGGTGAGGTTGCCGGCGGTGATGATCGGGATCGCGATCGCGCCGAAGGCGACCGGGGCGGTGTTGGCGATGAGCACCACGGTCGCGGCGCGCATCGCGGTGAAGCCCACCGCCATCAGCATCACGCCGGTGATCGCGACGGGGGCGCCGAAGCCGGCGAGGGCCTCGAGCAGGCCTCCGAAGCAGAAGGCGATGATGATCGCCTGGACCCGGGGATCGTCGGAGATCCTGTCGATGACCAGGCGGAGGTCCTCGAAGCGTCCGCTGCGGACGGTGAGCTCGTACAGCCAGATCGCGTTGAGCACGATCCACATGATCGGGAAGAGTCCGAAGGCGAACCCCTGCGAGGCGGAGAGGGCGACGAGGTCCAGGGGCATGCCGTAGACGAGCGCGGCGACCAGGCCTGCGACGGCCAGCGCCGAGAGGCCTGCCCAGTGCGCCTTCCAGCGCAAGACTCCGAGGGTCACGAAGATCGTCAGCAGGGGGAGGATCGCGACGAGCGAGGACAGCATCAGGCCGCCGGCCAGCGGTGCGAGGTCTGGGGTGTACATGGGAACCTCCGAGGCACGTCAGCGGCGGTGCCGCACTGCATCGCCGTCGATGTCGTGCCTGGTGAGTCGTGAGGGGAGAGGAAGCGGAAGACCACGATGTGGTCCGACCACACAGTGATGGTAGGGCCGGGGCGGCGGCGAGGCAAGCCCCTGACGGGACGGGATCACGGGACGGGGCCGGAGCGGGACCTCGACGGGATGCGTCCGGCGAGGGCCGGTGGACGGAGCGGGCCGTGCGCTCGCAGAGCCGGCCGTGCTAGAACGGGTCCATGGTCGAGAACGCGCACCACTCGGAGGTCGGACCGCATCGGAGCACGGCCGGAGCCGGCGGTGCGGCCTGGGGCCCTGTGTCCCGTCGCAGCACCCACGAGCTGGTGATCGACGCGATCGAGGACCAGATCATGAGCGGTGCGCTGGCCGTCGGGGACCTGCTCCCGCCCGAGCGGGAGCTCGCCTCCCGGTCGCAGGTGAGCCGCACCGGGGTGCGCGAGGCGATCCGGGTGCTCGAGGCCCACGGGGTGCTCCGCTCCGAGGTCGGCTCCGGACGCGGGGCCGGCACCTTCGTCGCCGCGCCGCCCCGCGCCGCCCTCGAGCGCTTCCTGCGACTGCACGTCGCCCTCGCGAACTTCCCCGTCCACGACGTGGTCGAGACGAGGATCCTGCTCGAACGGGCCAGCGCCGCGCTCGCCGCGGAGCGCGCGGACGCGGAGGCGCTCGCGGAGCTCGAGGAGCTCCTGACGAGGATGGACCGTCCCGGCGCGAGCCGCGACGACTTCAACGACGCGGACACCGAGTTCCACGTCGCGATCGCCCGCGCCGGCGGCAATGCGCTGTTCGCGGAGATGACCGGGGCGATCCGCGCCTCCCTGCGGGCGCCGATCCTCGAGGCCTTCACCAAGGTCGAGGACTGGGACGCGATGGCCGACATGCTCCGCGCCCAGCACCGGGAGATCCTCGACGCGCTCCGGGCGGGGGAGGCCGAGGAGGCCGCTAGGCTGACCGCGGAGCACATCCGCGCCGCCGCCGCGGCCCTGCCCGACCTCCCCGGCTCCTGAGCGCCAGGACTCGCGGCACCGGCCGGATCAGGCGCCGGGCACCGGCCGCTCGTCCACCCCGTCGTACTGCGACAGCGGACGGATCAGCGCGTTCGACGCCCGCTGCTCCATCACATGGGCCGTCCACCCGGTCACCCGCGCCGCGATGAACAGCGGCGTGAACAGCTCGGTGTCGAAGCCCATCAGGTGGTAGACGGGACCGGCGGGGTAGTCGAGGTTCGGCTTGATGCCCTTCGCCTCGTCCATCGCCTGCTCGAGCCCGTCGTACAGGCCCAGGATCTCGTCGCGGCCGGTGTGGGCGATCATCGCGTCCAGCGCCTGCTTCATGGTGGGCACGCGCGAGTCGCCGTGCTTGTAGACGCGATGGCCGAAGCCCATCACCTTCCTCTTCTGCGCGAGGGCGTCCTCCATCCAGGCCCTCGCCCGCTCCTTCGCCTCGGCGCCGGACTCCTCCGGACGGATCCCGATCTCGTCGAAGGTGTGCATGACCGCCTCGTTCGCCCCGCCGTGCAGCGGGCCCTTGAGCGCGCCGATCGCCCCGGTCACGGCCGAGTGGAGGTCGGCGAGGGTCGAGGTGATCACGCGCGCGGTGAAGGTCGAGGCGTTGAAGGAGTGCTCGGCGTAGAGGATCAGCGAGACGCGGAAGGCGTCGACCACCTCGGGCGCCGCCTCCTCGCCGAAGGTCATCCACAGGAAGTTCTGGGAGTGGTCGAGGTCCTCGCGGGCGGGGACCGGCTCGGTCGGCCCGCCGGCGCGGCGCCGACGCCGCTCGTAGGCGATCACGGCCGGCGGCTGCGCAGTGAGCCGTTCGGCCTTGGCGAGCTCGCTCTCGAGGGAGGAGTCCTCCGCGTCGGGGTCCAGCGCTCCGAGCACCGAGACGGCCGTGCGCACCGAGTCCATCGGGTGGCAGGTCGTCGGCGGCGCATCGAGGGCCTGCCTGACCGTCGGGTCGAGGCCGCGGTGGGCGCGGAAGCGCCCCTGCGGCGCGGTGAGCTCGTCCGCGTCGGGCGGCTCCCCGGTCCACAGCAGATGGGCGACCGCCTCGAAGGACTGTGTCGCCGCGAGCCGCGGGACGGGATAGCCGCGATAGAGCAGCGAGTTGGTCTCGGGGTTCACCTTCGAGATCGCGGAGACGTCGGCGACGACGCCGTTCAGGCCCTTCCTGATCTCGGAGGTGTCGGTGGCATGGCTCATGGGGCTCACTCCTTCGTCGACGGCGGTGTCCGGTCGGGGGCGTGCGGGTCGGTGCCGTGCACGGCGGGGACCTCGAAGTCGAAGACCGAGGCGTCGAAGCGGCTGTAGGACTCATAGTCCACCAGTTCGTACAGCCGCGCACGCGTGAGCATCTCCGGGACACGGGATTCCTGCGTGCCGGTCTCCAGGATCGTCTCCAGCACCCGCTCGGCCGCGCCCATCGCGGCGCGCAGAGGGTGACCGGGTAGATCACCATCGCGACGCCCGCCTCGGCGAGTCGCTCTCGGGTGAACAGCTGCGACTTCCCGAACTCGGTCATGTTCGCCAGCACCGGCACGTCGAGCGCCGCGCAGACCTGCTCGAACTCGCCGAGGTCCGCCAGCGCCTCGGGGAAGATCGCCTCGGCCCCCGCGTCCACCAGCGCCTTCATCCGGTCGATCGCGGCGGTCAGGCCCTCGGTCGCGCGCAGGTCGGTGCGGGCCATGACCAGGAAGCCGGGGTCGCGCCTGCCGTCGGCGGCGGCGCGGATCCGCTTGGTCGCCGTGTCGAGGTCGACCATGGTCTTGCCGTCCAGGTGCCCGCGGCGCTTGGGGTTGACCTGGTCCTCGATGTGGCGACCCGCGAGCCCCGCGTCCTCGAGCTCCTGGATCGTGCGGGCCACGTTCATCGGCTCGCCGAAGCCGGTGTCGGCGTCGATCAGGCAGGGAAGGTCGGTGGAGCGGGCGATCTGGGCGCCGCGCGTCGCGACCTCGCTGAGGGTGGTCAGGCCGATGTCCGGCAGGCCCAGCTCGTTCGCGATCACGGCTCCGGAGATGTACGCGCCGGGGAAGCCCTTCTCCTCGATCAGCTTCGCGGACAGCGGTGTGAACGCGCCGGGGAACGGGGCGGCGGCGCCGGGGGTGAGCAGGGAGCGCAGGTCCTGCCGCTTCTGGGCGGGGGTGCGGGTGCTCGACAGCATCAGAACAGTCCCTTCGGGGCGGCCGACGGGTCGATCACGCCCGGAGCGGCCAGGACGTTCAGGCGATGCAGCCGCCCGGAGGGCGGCTCCGCGAGGTTCTCCGCGGCGTCGAGGAAGCGGGCGATCTCGCGCTCCTCGAGCACGCCGTCGGCGAGGGAGCGGAATTTGTCGATGTACTGCGCGCGGGCGAAGGGCCGGGCGCCCTGGGGTGCGCATCGGCCACCGCGATCTCGTCGCGCGCCGTTCTCCCGTCGGCCAGGGTGATCACGACCTCGCCGCCGAACGCCTTCTCGGCGAGGTCCAGGGAGTGGTAGCGGCGGGTCCACTCCGCGTCCTCCTCGGTGGTGACCTTCTGCCACAGCGCGACGGTGTCCTCGCGGGAGGCGCGCTCGGGGGCGTAGGAGTCGACGTGGTGCCAGGTCCCGTCCTGCAGGGCGACCGTGAAGATGTACGGGATGGAGTGGTCGAGCGTCTCGCGGGACGCGGTCGGGTCGTACTTCTGGGGGTCGTTCGCGCCCGAGCCGATCACGTAGTGGGTGTGGTGCGAGGTGCGCAGCAGGATCGAGTCGACGTCGCCGGGGTCGGCGAGCTCGGGGTGCTCGGCGTGCAGTCGCCGGGCCAGGTCGATCCAGGCCTGCGCCTGGTACTCGGCCGAGTGCTCCTTGGTGTAGGTGTCCAGGATCGAGCGCTTGGCCTCGCCGGGACCGGGCAGCGGCACCGTGTAGCGGGCGTCCGGGCCGCCCAGCGACCAGGCGATCACCCCGTCCTCGCCCTCGTAGATCGGGACCGGGGAGGTCTGGCCGCGCATCGCGCGGTCCACCGCCTCCACGGCCATCTTCCCGGCGAAGGCGGGGGCGTGCGCCTTCCAGGTGGAGATCTCGCCCTTGCGGGACTGGCGGGTGGCGGTGGTGGTGTGCGCGCCTGCCCGATCGCCTGGAAGATCGTCTCCGCGGGCAGGCCCAGCGGCGTGCCGATCCCGGCGGCGGCCGACGGGCCGAGGTGGGCGACGTGGTCGATCTTGTGCTCGTGCAGGCAGATCGCGCGCACCAGGTCCACCTGCAGCTCGTAGCCGGTGGTGATGCCGCGCAGCGGCTCGGCGCCGGTGCGGCCGGTGTGCTCGGCGACGGCCAGCAGCGGCGGGATGTTGTCGCCGGGGTGGGAGTAGTCCGCCGCCAGGAAGGTGTCGTGGTAGTCGAGCTCGCGCACGGCGACGCCGTTGGCCCAGGCCGCCCATTCGGGGGAGGTGCGCGTCTCGAGGCCGACAACGCTCGAGCCGGTGCCTCCGGCGGGGACGGGATGGCTGAGCGCCTGGGCGCGGGCGGAGACGATCGGGGCGCGGGTGAGGGAGGCGACGGCGACGGCGGCGTTGTCGATGACGCGGTTGATCACCATCTCGGCGACCTCGGGCTCGACCTCGACCGGGTCGACGGCGACCTGCGCCATCTTCCAGGCCAGCTGGTCCTCGTGGGCGAGGTTCTCCTCGGAGCGGTGGACGCGGACGTCGTGGTCGATCATGCGGTGGCCTCCTGGCGGGCGGGATCGGCGGATGCGGCGGGGTCGGTGGGGATGCCCGCGTCCTGCAGGTGGGCGAGGGCGCGGCGCAGATGGACGAGGGTGCTCGCCGCCGCGAGCTCGGGATCCCCCGAGGCGATCGCGCGGGCGATGTCGGCGTGCTCGCGGGCGGAGTCGGCCAGGCGACCTGGGGAGTTGCGCGCCAGGCGTCGCAGACGACCCAGGTGCAGGCGCAGACCGCGCAGGGACTCGGCGAGATAGGCGTTCTGGCAGGCGGTGTCCAGCGCGGCGTCGAGCTCGCGGGTCAGGGCGTAGTAGGCGGTGGGGTCGGTGCCGGCGGCGAGGAGGCCGCGTGCCTGCGCGAAGCGGTCGGCGAGAGCGGCGAAGGCGTCGGCCCCGCCCCGCGCGCCGGACGTCCCGTCGGACCGCGCGATGCGCTCCGCCGCGCGGCGGGCGGCGAGGGTCTCCAGCGCGATGCGGAGGTCGAACAGCGGGGTGGCCTCCTCGAGGGAGACGGCGGTGACGACGATCCCGCGGCCCGCGGCGGGCTCGGCGAGCCCGTCGGAGACCAGCCGGGCCAGGGCCTCGCGCAGCGGGGTGCGCGAGAGGCCCAGTCGCCGGGACTGCTCGACCTCGCCCAGCACGGCGCCGGGCGCGAGGGAGCCTTCGATGATCTCCTCGCGCGCCGCCGTGTAGGCGCGGTCACTGGCCCGCATGACATGAGTGTATGCAAAGTTTCCGTCCCTGTGCGAGAGCACCGGTGATTCCAGGGGAATCGTGCCACCGATGTATGCACTGCGCGGGGGTGGCTCGTCGTCCGGAGCCCGGCCCGTCGGGACCGGGGAACCGGCGTGATAGCGTCCACGCGGCCCGAGACCGCCGTCGGCCCCCGCACCGGGACCCACCTCGGCGACGCCGCCGGTCCGACGGGCGCCTGGCAGGTCCTGCCGCGCCGCCACCGCACGTCGGCGCGATCCCGGACCGGGGAGCGGGACCCACCGCGCCCCGCACCGACCCTGACCACCACCGGGCGCACCCCGCCCCGCGGCCTCGCCGCGGGATCCGCCGTGCCCCTCCCTCCTGAGAGGCCCTGATGAAGTTCTTCCAGCGCCTGGGCAGATCGCTGATGTCGCCCGTGGCCGTCCTCCCCGTCGCCGCGATCCTCAGCGGCATCGGCTACTGGATCCTGACCGCCACCGGGAACGACGCGAACCTCGTCGGCGTCTTCTTCACGACCGCCGGCGGTGCGCTCCTGGACAACCTCCCGCCGCTGTTCGCGATCGGCGTCTCGCTCGGCATGGCCACGAAGCCCGACGGCACCTCCGCGCTCGCCGGCCTCGTCTCCTGGCTGGTCGTGACCACGCCGCTGTCCCCCGAGAACGTCGCCCTGTTCCAGGGCATCGAGCCCGATGCCGTGAACCTGGCCTTCTCGAACCTCGAGAACGTGTTCGTGGGCATCCTGTGCGGCCTGATCGGCGCCTGGTCCTACGACAGGTTCAAGGACACCGAGCCGCCGGACGCGCTCGCCTTCTTCGCCGGGCGCCGCTCCGTCGCGATCGTCTCCGCCGGGCTCTCCCTCGTGCTGGCCCTGGCGCTGTTCTTCATCTGGCCCCTGGTGTTCTCCGGCCTCGTCGCCTTCGGCGAGTTCATCCTGACGCTCGGGCCGGTGGGCGTGGGCCTCTACGGCTTCCTCAACCGCCTGCTGATCCCGCTGGGCCTGCACCACGCGCTGAACTCCGTGTTCTGGTTCGACGTGGCCGGCATCAACGACCTGGGCAACTTCCTGGACGGCTCCGGCACCTACGGCGTCACCGGTCAGTACATGACCGGCTTCTTCCCGATCATGATGTTCGGCCTGCCCGGCGCGGCCCTGGCCATGTACGTCACCGCGAAGACCTCGCGCCGCAAGGTCGCCGCCGGCGTGCTCTTCTCCAGCGCCGTCGCCGCCTTCTTCGTGGGCGTCACCGAGCCGCTCGAGTTCGCGTTCATGTTCCTCGCCCCCGGCCTGTACCTCGTCCATGCCCTGTTCACCGGCATCTCCATGGCGATCAGCGCGCTGCCGCCGGTGCGGATGGGCTTCGGCTTCTCCGGCGGCTTCATCGACCTGGTCCTCGGCTGGGTGAACCCCATGGCGCAGAACCCGTGGGCGATCCCGCTGATGGGCATCTTCTGGTTCGCGGTCTACTTCGTGGCGTTCCGCTGGATCATCCTGAAGTTCGACCTGAAGACCCCCGGCCGCGACGACTCCTTCGACGGCCGGGTCGAGGGGGAGGACGCCGCGAGCGACGGCAGGTACGCCGCGACCGCGACCGCCTTCCTCGCCGCCCTCGGCGGCGCCTCGAACATCACCGACCTCGAGAACTGCGCGACGCGCCTGCGGATGGAGCTCGCGGACGTCTCCAAGGTCGACGAGGCGGCGCTGAAGCGCGCGGGCGCCGCCGGGACCATGAAGCCCGGCGGGCACTCCGTCCAGGTGATCTACGGGACCTCCGTCCAGTTCGTGAAGGACGCGATGGAGCGGATCATGAGCGGCACGGACCGGCCCGTCGCCGAGGAGGACGTCCGCGCCCTCGAGGAGCAGGACGCCGCCGAGGCGGGAGGCGGGAGCGCCACCGCGCCGCGGGCCTCCTCCCTCGTGCGCCTGCGCCGGCCCGTCGAGGGCACCTCGGTGCCGCTCGACCAGGTGCCGGACCCGACCTTCTCCCAGGGGATCATGGGCCCCGGCATCGCGATCGAGCCCAGCGACGGGCTCGTGCTCGCCCCGGCCGAGGGCACCGTCGCCCACGTGTTCCCCACCGGTCACGCCGTCGCGCTGACCCTCGAGGACGGCGTCGAGGTGCTGATCCACGTGGGCCTGGACACCGTGGAGATGAAGGGGCACGGCTTCGAGACCCTCGTGCAGACGGGAGACCGCGTCGTCGCCGGCACGCCGCCGCTGCGCGCCGACCTCGCCGCGATCCGTGCGGCCGGGCACCCGACCGTGACCCCGGTGATCGTGATGAACGATCCCGGCGCCCGTATCGAGCTGGTCTGAGCCGATCTCGCCACGACGGCCGTCGCCCCGTCAGCGGGGCGGCGGCCGTCATCGTCCCGGGCGGGGCCGGCCCGTCTGCACCGGCCGGGCAGGGGAGGGCAGACGGGGGCGACCTGTCAGGAGCGGCCGACGCGGCCGACGGCCTCCTCGGTCTCGTGAGGATCCAGCACGCCGGCCGGGTGCGGCCCGGCCGCGAGCCAGGCCGCGCGCCAGTCCTCGACCGCCGGGGAGGCGAGCGCGCCGCCGGCCAGCAAGACCATGTTCCCGTCGGCCGGGCGGGCCAGCAGGCTGCGCATCGGTGAGCGTCCACGCCCCCGGCACCCCCACCACCGCAGCGGCGGCCTCGAGCTCCCTTACCTGCGCGGCGAGGAAGAGGCGCCCCGCGTCGTCGCCGACGTTCACCATCAGCAGACCGTCGGCCCCCAGGTGGGAGAGGGCCTCGCGGTAGAACGCGGCCTCGGCGAGATGGGCGGGGGAGTCCTGACCGGAGAAGACGTCGAGCACGATCACGTCGAACTCGCGCTCCCCGAGCGCGGCGAGCTCCTCGCGCGCGTCCCCGATGACCACCTCGAGCTCCGTGCCCTCCGGCGCCGGCAGTGCGGTGGTGACGAGGGTGGGCGGCTCCCGCTCGATCTCGATCACCAGGCGCGCGGAGCCGGGCCTGGTCGCCTGCACGTAGCGGACCAGGGTTAGCGCCCCGCCGCCGAGGTGCGCGATGCGCGGCGGCGCCCCGGCCGGCCGCACCCGGTCCAGCACGTTGCCCATCCGGCGCAGGTACTCGTGGACGAGCCGCGTCGGATCCTCGAGGTCCACGTGGGACTGCTCCACGCCGCCGATCAGGAGGGTCCAGCCGCCCACCACCTCGTCGGCGACGATCCAGGCCGGCTGGTCCGAGAAGGACAGCCGCAGGCCGCGGGGCGTGCCGGAGGCGAAGGGCGTGGCGGAGGAGGGGGAGGCGTTCATGAGGACATTGTGCCGAGGACGGGTACCCGGAGCGCGCGCCCGCCTTCTGACGGGCACCCCCACAATGGCATCCATGACCGCTCTGGACATCCTGGACCTCCCCACCGGCCCCGTCGCCCTGCACCGCGCGAGCGAGGCGGACCTGCCCGAGCTCGTCGCCCTGCTCGCCGACGACGTGCTGGGCCGGGAGCGGGAGGCCCCGGAGCTCGGCCCCTATCGCCGGGCCTTCGCGGCGATCGACCAGGATCCCGCGCATCTCCTGCTCGCGGCGCGCGACGAGGCGGGCGCGCCGCTCGCCACGCTCCAGTTGACCCTGCCGCCGTCCCTCTCCCGCGGAGGGACGCCGCGCCTGCAGACCGAGTCGGTGCGCGTGACCGCCGACGCGCGGGGGAGCGGCCTCGGGACCGCGCTGATGCAGTGGGCCCATCGCTGGGGGCGCGAGCACGGCGCCGCCCTCGCCCAGCTCACCACCGATGCCGCCCGCACGGACGCCCACCGCTTCTACACCCGGCTCGGCTACGCCCCGAGCCATCTCGGGTTCAAGCTCCCGCTCTGAGCCCGGCTCCCGCACAGCCCCTGCTCCGCGCCCGGCACCCGCCCGCTCCCGCCCGATTCCCGCCGGGCGACCGCCCGGCCGCCGGAGGCGGCGCAACCGCCGCGAGGTGCCTATGATGAGCATCACGGCGAAGCAGCGCAGGCGACAGGAGGGTCCGGTGCCGATCTACGAGTTCCGCTGCGAGGGCGCGCACGAGTACGAACGCTCGGTGCCCATCAGCGCCCGCGACGAGGACCTCCTCTGCCCCGACTGCGGTGCGCCGGCCCGTCGGCGGATGAGCGCCCCGCGCCTCGGCCGGCTCGGCTCGGCCGCCGGACAGCCGCTGGACCGCGCCGCGAAGAGCGCCCACGAACCCGCCGTCGTCGATCGCGTCCCCGGCGCGCGGCCCGCCGCGACCCGCACCTCGACGGACCCGCGCCACGCGCGGTCGCCGCGTCCCTGAACGCGGCCCAGGACCCGGCGGGCCGATCCGCGGACCCGTCGCTGTGGAAGGAGAAGCATGCCCCAGAACGTGTTCCCCCTCGACTCCGCGAAGCCCTTCACCGAGCAGACGATCCTCGGTCACAACCGCTGGCACCCGGACATCCCGCCGGCCGTCAGCGTCAGGCCCGGCGACACCTTCCGCGTGGACTGCCGCGAGTGGTTCGACGGGTACATCAAGAACGACGACTCCGCCGAGGACATCGCCACCGCGCCCCTGCACACCGTCCACACCCTCTCCGGGCCCTTCCGCATCGAGGGGGCGAAGCCCGGCGACCTGCTGATCGTGGACATCCTCGACGTCGGCCCGATCCCGCAGGAGGACGACGGCCCGCTCGCGGGGCAGGGCTGGGGCTACACCGGCATCTTCGCCAAGCGCAACGGCGGCGCCTTCCTCACCGACCAGTTCCCCGACGCCTACAAGGCCGTGTGGGACTTCCGCGGCGAGAGGGCGACCTCCCGCCACGTCCCCGGCGTCGAGTTCACCGGCATGATCCATCCCGGCCTCATGGGCACCGCCCCTCGCCGGAGCCGCTGGGGAAGTGGAACTCCCGCGAGGCGGCGCTCATCGCGACCGACCCGGACCGCGTGCCGGCACTCGCCCTGCCGCCCGAGCCGGACGGTGCGATCCTCGGCGGGGTCCCCGAGGGCGAGTTCGACCGGGTCGCGGGGGAGGGCGCCCGCACCGCCCCGCCGCGCGAGAACGGCGGCAACCAGGACATCAAGAACCTCACCCGCGGCACGAGGATCTTCTACCCCGTGTTCGTGGACGGGGCGAACTTCTCCGTCGGCGACCTGCACTTCAGCCAGGGCGACGGCGAGATCACCTTCTGCGGCGGCATCGAGATGGGCGGGTTCATCGACCTGCACGTCGACGTGATCCCCGGCGGGATGGAGAAGTACAACGTCGCCGAGAACGCGATCTTCATGCCCGGGAACACCGCCCCGCAAGACTCGCGGTGGCTGAGCTTCTCCGGCACCTCGGTCACGCTCGACGGCGAGCGGCGCTATCTCGACTCGCACCTCGCCTACCAGCGGGCGTGCCTGCACGCGATCGAGTACCTGACCACCTTCGGCTGGTCAGCCGAGCAGGCCTACCTGTCGCTCGGCGCCGCGCCGATCGAGGGCCGGTTCTCCGGCGTGGTCGACATCCCCAACGCCTGTGCGACCGTCTACCTGCCGCTGGACATCTTCGACATCGACATCCGCCCCGGGGCGGGCGAGGTGCCGAGGATCGATCCGGGCATCGGCGCGCCGCGCGCGAGCGTGGGCTGACCCCGAGGGCCTGGCCGACAGGGGCGGGCAGAGCACCGACCGACGAGCGACGGCGGCGGGTCCGGGAGGAGTCGCGGGCCCGCCGCCGCGGCCGCCGCGAGAGACGGCCGGGATGACCGGACCCGTCCTCCTGCCGCTCGACGGTGCGCCGCGCCGTGCTGCGCTGAGAGCCTCCGCGCGGCAGGCCCCCGTCGCCTGGTGATAATGGCGCACATGATCGACCTGGACCTGCTCTGGCACGACTATCTCGGGATCAGCTGGACCGGTGCACTGGGCGTGGTGCTCTCCACGATCGTGCTCTACCTGTTCTTCACGCCGCTGGTGCATCTCTCCGGCACCCGGCTGATGGCGACGATGAGCACGGCGAGCTTCGTGGTGCTCGCCGTGGTGGGCGGGGTCAGTGCGCGCTCGATGCTCGGGGAGTCGCCGACGATGCTCGCAGCCCTGCTCGCGCTCAACACGCTGATGGTGATGGATGCGCTGATGGGGACGTTCCGCCGCATCGCGCCGGTCCTGCCCGCGGCCGTGCGTCGCCGCCCGAGCGTCGTGATGCTCGAGGGGAGCGACCGTGCAGAGGCCCTGCGCCGACGTGGGCTGACTGAGGCCGGGCCGCGCACGATCGACTGCGCATCGGGGGAGTGCTCGACCCCGCCGAGGTGGAGCTCGTGATCCTCGAGGAGCGCGGCGGCCTGACGATCGTCCGCCGTGGTGAGCGGATCGCGCCCGGCCTCCTCGCCGGCGTCGAGGGCGCCGAGCTGGTCCCCGAGCGCCTGACGACCTCCGCCTGACCCGTCCGGACGGGGAAGGTCAGACCCCGCCCTGCGCGACCGGGGAGACCTGCACCCGCGGCGCCTTGTGGTCGGCGCCCCGGATCGTCAGGCGGCTCGGCACGGGGCCCTCGCCACCGGGGCCGACGAGCGCATGGCAGGTCCGGGCGAAGGGCGGCACGCTGCGACCGACGGGCCAGGTCGGCTCCCACAGCCCCTCCCCGCGGCCCCTCCGGGGGCGGCGAGGGAGCGCAGGGAGCCGTCGGCCATGAGCTCGCGCATCGTGTGATCTTGCGCGATCGCGTTGAAGTCCCCGACCAGCAGCAGGTTCTCCTCGGTGTCCAGCGAGACCATCTCGCCGACCGCAGCGGCATCGGCGGTCCATGACTCCGCGCCCATCTGCGGCGGCGCCGTGTGGATCACGCCGAGGTGCCAGCGCGTGCCGTCGATGGTGGTGGTGGCGAGGAGGTTGTCGAAGACGGTGCCCGCCGTGGAGTCGACCAGCTCGACCGGGGTGCGGGAGAGCGACATCGTCCCGGCCGCGCCGTCGCGGGCGGTGCCGACACGATGCGGGAAGGCCTCCAGCAGGCCCGACGTCTCGAGAGCCTCCTCGAACTCCGGCGTCACCTCCTGCGGCCGCGATCGCGTCCACCCCCTGCTCGGCGAGACGGCTGATCTCGTCGATGTCGGCGCCGCCGTACTCGATGTTCGACGAGAGCACGGTGAGCGTCCCCTCGGGGGCGACCTGCGGGGTGTCCGACCGCTCCGGTCCGGGCAAAGCATCGGCCAGGCCGTCACCGCTGCGAGCACGAGGGTGAGCGTCGCGGCGAGCAGTCGCCACCGGGCGCGCAGGAGCAAGACGAGTCCGAGCGCGGCGACCAGCGGCGGGACCCCGAGCATCGGGATGAACGACGCGGCGGCGATGAGGTACCCGTGCCAGGTGTGGATCACGGTGACCTGCCGCGGCACGAGCAGCGACGCGGCGCAGAGCACCCCCAGCACCAGCAAGCACCCAGCCCGGGCCGCGGACCGCACGACCCGTCATGCCGCCGGTCCGTCGGTCGAGGAGGAGCCGGTGCCGCCCTCCGCGGCGAGGAAGGTCTGCGGATCCACCGGCCGCCGCACCTGCGGCGCTGCGTCTCGACGACCAGCAGGTAGGAGTCCGTGACGAGCTCGCGCACGAACTCCGCCTCGAGCCCGCCGGGGCTCAGCGTGATCCAGTGCCGCTTGTTCATGTGATAGCCGGGCGTGATCTCCGGATGCGTCGACCGGAGCGCCTCCGCGTCGCGCGGCTCGGCCTTCAGCACCACGATCGGCTCGCCCTTCACCTCGGTGAGCAGCAGGAACATCTTCCCGAGCACCTTCGCGACCTCGGAGCCCGGACCGAAGGGCATCTCGAACGCCGCAGCGGGTAGCTCGAGCGCCCGGGCCCGCACAGTCTCCTGCAGGACGGTCCCGTCCATCGTCTCTTCTCTCATCCCTGTTGCTGGATGATGCCGATCTTCTGCCACACCTTGCGGGCCATGTCCGAGGTGAGCGCCTCGATGCCCTCGACCGCATCCAGCACGTCCCCGTCCGTGGTGTGTTCCGCGAAGAGCGCCGCGCTCTTGCCCACGAGCGAGAGCATCTCCGTGCAGAAGTCGAGATAGCGGGTCAGCTCCGTGCGGTCCAGGTCCAGCCCGCCGTCCGCGCGCGAGCCGCGCTCGAGGCGTTCGGGCACCTTGGTCAGCTGGTGCATGTCGATCACGTGGGCCAGGGAGCGAAGGCGGTGCAGGATCCGCAAGCACGCGCGCCCGCTCCATCCGCTCGGGGATCCGCATCAGGAAGAACACCGCGATCCCGCCGAAGACGAGGTCGTTGATGATCGTCTCGAGCGGCGGGAGCACGTCCAGCGGGCCCAGCACGTCGCGCTCCGCGAACAGGTCCACCGCCGCGAGCGCGACAGCCCCGCCGAGGAACAGCGCGACCGCGAGCATCGCGAGCCGTGAGAGAAGTCGGGCGAGCCGCACCCGTCGGCGGCTGATGCCGGTGCCGGCGTTGATCTCGTCCACGAGCCCCACCACCTCCCGGCACACCTCCCACAGAGTGCGATCGGGGAAGCGGGTCATGATCCGGTGTTCGAGCGCCGCGGCCGAGCGGCGCACCGCCTGCCCGTCCAGGCGCTGGAAGCGGCTCGAGGAGGGCGGCTCGTCGGAGTGGTCTTCAGGGCGGGGCGCGGGGGCCGACGGGTCGGTGGTCGGAGACATGCAGCGAGGCTAAGGGATCCGACGGGAACGGGAGTGCGTCGACCCCGAGCTCCCCCGGGGACCCCTCGAGCGCGCGCAGGTCCGCGCCGGTACCGTGGGCCTGGGCGACGGCCCGTCGAGGGCGCGCGGCGCCACGGAGGCAAGACTGTCCTGACGACCATCGAGGAGGGGCTGATGCGACAGCGGGGCGGCATGACGGTCTGGGTGCCCCGCTGAGGGGACCATCGGCCGCCAGCGGGCGGCGCAACTCGCACGGTCCTGGATCGGGACGGCCCGGGGATCGGCTCCACAGCCGTGGCCACGGATGTGGAGCCGATCGGGGCCGCACCCCGATGTCAATCGATGCTGATGCTCTAGGCGGTCTCGCCGGGCGCCTTGTACGCGATCACGTCGACGTTCTGGATGCTCGGCTCGGTGCTGAACAGATCAGCTCCCTGTGCAGCGAGTGCCTGACCGACGCCACCGGAGAGGTGGGTCTGGCGGGCCTCGTCGTCGGGGAACACGTCGAAGATCCCGAAGGTGGATTCATCGAACTGCAGGGCGAACCAGGCTCGCGTGCCCTCCTCCTGCTCGACGATGGGGCGGGCGCTGCGGAGGAAGTCCGCGACGTCCTGCTCCTTCCCCGGCTTGGCGTGAACGATGACTGACAATGCAGTGTTGATCATGTTTTCCTCACTTGTCCTGGCTGAACAGCTCGACCATCGCGGCGTTGAAGGCCGGGAGATCCTCGGGCGAGCGGCTGGTGATCAGGTTCCCGTCGCGCGCCACCTCTTCGTCGACGACGTTCGCTCCGGCATTGCGCAGGTCGGTGCGGATGCTCGGGTACGAGGTCAGCGTCCGACCCTTCGCGACACCGGCCTCGATCAGCGTCCACGGTCCGTGGCAGATCGCAGCGACCGGCTTGTCGGCGACCATGATGTCGCGCACGAATCCGACGGCGTCGGTGTCCACGCGCGGCTGATCGGGGTTGACCGTGCCGCCGGGAAGCAAGAGGGCGTCGTACTCGTCGGCCGAGGCGGACTTCACCAGGGCATCGACCGAGAATGTCCCGGCTTCGTCCAGGTCGTTCTCGCGTGCCTTGATCTCGCCCTCGTGCAGCGAGAGCAAGACGGTCGTGGCCCCGGCGTCCTGAAGAGCCTGTCGCGGTCGCTCGAGCTCCACGCGCTCGACGCCGTCCGCGGCCAGGATCGCGATCCGCTTGCCATGCAATTCGTCTGCCATGTTCTGCTCCGTTCTGCGAGAGATGATGGCTTGCCCGTGGGAGCGAGCCGCACGCTGTCCGTATCGGACAGCGTGGTTCGGGTGCAGGACGACTCGCGTGCAGTCGTCTTTGCGCTCATCGAGGTCTCGGCAGGTGGTGGTCGCCGATTCTCGGGCCGGGTCCTGGGGGACGGAGAAGAAGCTTCGGCCCGGAGGTCGTCGCTGACGTTCCGCCATCGACGGTGGGCCTTCTTCGCCGGGGCCCGGCCGAATGTGAGCGTCTGCCCCTCAGCCAGTGTAGACCTCGCACGTCAGGGACGGGGCGCACGTGGCCATCTCATCCGGGACGCCGGGACGCCGGGACGCGGAGACGTCGACGACTCCGATGCCGCCCGCGGGCCCTGCAGAGCCCGCCGAAGACGGCGGAGGCACGACCCGGCGGGTTCCCGTCGGACTCGTGCGTCGTGCCCCCGCGAGCCCGCGCCCCGGCCCGGCGTCGCCCTGCTCGCCGGCCCGGGGTGCAGGGCGACGCGGAGAGCCTGCTGACCGCGCTGGGAAGGCATGCGCCCGGGCTCCCGATCTGGCGAGGCGACCTGCTCGTCCGGTGCGCTCTCTGCGCGAGGTATTCGCCTACGTCGCAGCCTTCCGACTCTCACATCCGGGAGGTGGCCTCCCGGAGCGCGGCCTCGAGGTACGGTGCCGACGCACCGGCTCCGGACGAGGCGACCTGCGCGGGCGTCCCTGAGACGACCACCGTGCCGCCATCATCTCCCGCGCCGGGCCCGAGGTCGATGACGTGGTCGGCCACGGCGACGATGCGCATGTCGAGCTCGACCGCGACGACGGTGTTGCCTGCATCCACGAGGGTCTGGAGATGGGTCACGAGCCGGTCGGAATCGGCGCTGTGCGGCCCGGACGTCGGCTCGTCCAGGACGTAGAGAGTGTCCCCGCGCTGGGATCGCTGGAGCTCGGAGGCGAGCTTCACCCGCGCGCCTCACCTCCGGACAACTCGGTGGCCGGCTGTCCGAGTCGGAGATATCCGAGGCCGACGTCGACCAGTGCCGTGAGCGAGCGCATGATGTCGAACTCGCCGTGGAAGAAGTCGTGGGCCTCCTCGACGCTCATGGCGAGGATCTCCGCGATGTTGCGGCCGCGCCAGGCGATCTCCAACGTGCTGGACTGGTAGCGGGTGCCGTGGCAGTCAGGGCACTCGGTGTAGACCGAGGGGAGGAAGAGCAGCTCCACCATGACGGATCCTTCGCCCTTGCAGGTAGGGCAGCGACCGCCGGTGACGTTGAAGGAGAATCTGCCCGCCTTGTACCCGCGAGCGCGAGCCTCGGGCGTCTCCGCGAACCTCCGCCTCACGTGGTCGAACAGGCCCGTATAGGTGGCGACGTTCGAGCGCGGGGTGCGACCGATGGGCTTCTGGTCGATGCTCACGACGCGGCGCACCCCGGCGACATCGCCCCGGATCTCTCCCTCGAGCTCGTCGGGCTCGTCCGACAGCAGGAGCTCGTCCCCTTCGGCGGGGGCGGCGTCCTCCGCCTGGTCTGCTCGTCCCTGCCGTTCGCCGAGCGGCGCAGGCAGTGCCTGGCTGACCAGGCTGGACTTGCCTGATCCCGAGACTCCGGTGACGGCGGTGAACACCCCGAGCGGGAAGGAGATCGTCACGTCGCGCAGGTTGTTGCGCGTGACGTGCTCGAGCCTCAGCCATCCCTGCGGCTCGCGAGGCGTCCGGCGGGGCAGGCCGCGCCCCCGAAGACATAGCCGCGGGTGACGGACTCCTGCACCTCGGCGAGCCCTTCGTAGGGCCCGCTGTAGACGACGCGGCCGCCGCGCTCACCCGCGCCGGGCCCGATGTCGACCAGCCAGTCGGCGTGCCGCATCACATCCACCGAATGCTCCACCACGAACAGGCTGTTGCCCCGGCGCTTGAGCCCGTCGAGGATGCCGAGCAGAGCGCTGACGTCCTGCGGATGAAGACCCGCGGACGGCTCATCGAGCACATAGACCACACCGAACAGCTCAGAGGTCAGCTGGGTCGCGAGTCGCAGTCGCTGCGGCTCGCCGCCGGAGAGGGTGGGGGTGGTGCGGCCCAGGGAGAGGTACCCCAGACCCAGGTCGATGATCGGCCGCAGTCTGTTGACGAGCTCCGCGCCCAATCGCGCTGTCGCGGCCAGCTTCTCGACCGAGCGGTCAGGCGACATGCGCGCGTCCTCGACGGCCGCGGGGGCGGATCCTCCGGCGTCGATCCGCGCGCCCGGCGTCGCGTCGGTCAGCCTGGCCACCTGAGCGGCCCGCCGACTCGGCCCCGTCGAGAGCGCCGGTGGCCCGTTCGACCGCCTGGTCGATCAGCGTGGAGAGCTCCGCGAGCGGCGGCGCGGAGAGATCTGCGACGTCGAGACCCTCGAACGTCACGGACAGGGCCTCCGGCTTCAGCCGCTTCCCATGGCAGGCAGGGCAGGGAGCGACCGAGAGGAACTCCGCCACGCGTCGCTTCATCGACTCGCTCTTGGTGTTCGCGAACGTGTCGAGCACGTACCGACGCGCGCCGACGAAGGTGCCCGAGTAGCTCGGTTCGACGCCCGCCGCGGTCGCGGCCCGAGCCTCGGAGAGTGTGAGCCGCGAGTGGACCGGGACATACGGCGTCTCGTCCGTGTAGAGAATCCAGTCCCGATCCTCCTTCGGCAGATCCTTCCAGGGCACATCGACGTCGTAGCCGAGCGCGACGAGCACATCGCGCGACTGATGACCGTGCCAGGCCGTCGGCCACGAGGCGATGGCCCGCTCGCGGATCGTCAATGAAGGGTCCGGCACCATCATGTCCTCGGTGACCTCGTACACCCGGCCGATGCCGTGGCACTCCGGGCACGCGCCCTGCACCGTGTTGGCGGAGAAGTCCTCGGCGTAGAGCATCGACTGATCATCGGGGTAGTGGCCGGCCCGGGAGTAGAGCATGCGCACCAGCGAGGAGAGCGTGGTGATGTCGCCCACCGAGGACCGCGCGCCGCGGCCCCCACGCCGCTGCTGAAGAGCGACGGCCGGCGGCATGCCCGTGATGGAGTCGACGTCCGGGACGCCTGCCTGGTCGATGAGGCGACGGGCGTAGGGGGCGACGGACTCGAGGTAGCGGCGCTGGGACTCCGCGAACAGGGTTCCGAAGGCCAGGGAGGACTTTCCTGAGCCGGAGACGCCGGTGAACACCACCAGAGCGTCGCGGGGGACCGTCAGGTCGATGTCCTGGAGGTTGTGCTCGCGCGCGCCGAGAACCTGCACGTCGGGCTGAACGGGTGTGGAGTCCGACGGCGCGGACCAGCGTGCTTCGACCATGCCGGCGACACTAGCAACGCGTTCCACCGATCGGTCGGAGGATGGCCCGGTCCTCCACGGTCCACCTGCCCGTGGCGCCTGTAGCCGCAGCGACGGCGGGCACCTCGGTGGAGGACGAGGTTCCTTCTGCCCTATGCTCGACGAGAGCCGAGGTCGCAGGCGACGGGCATCCGAATGACCGTGGCACTTCCGCGACCGGGCCATCCACAACCGGAGGAGATCGTCATGGCAAGCAGCAACCGCGCCGTCGTGTTCCAGAACGTCAAGGACATGCGCGTCGAGACCCTCGACTTCCCGAAGCTCGAGATGCCGAACGGCAAGAGCGCCCCGCACGGCGTCATCCTCAAGATCGTCGCCACCAACATCTGCGGCTCCGACCTGCACATCTACCGCGGTTCCTTCCCAGTCCCCCAGGGCATGGTGATGGGGCACGAGATGACCGGCGAGGTCGTCGAGATCGGCTCCGACGTCGAGTTCCTCTCCGAAGGCGACCTGGTCTCAGTACCCTTCAACGTCGCCTGCGGCCGATGCCGCAACTGCCGCGCCCGCCACA
Organism: Brachybacterium sp. GPGPB12; assembly: GCF_038396325.1. Classification (NCBI taxonomy): domain Bacteria; kingdom Bacillati; phylum Actinomycetota; class Actinomycetes; order Micrococcales; family Dermabacteraceae; genus Brachybacterium; species Brachybacterium sp. GPGPB12. The sequence continues at coordinate 3,736,610 of NZ_CP149573.1, forward strand.
CCGAGGTGTGCGAGACCGTGAACCCCGACGTGTCCTGCGGCGCCTACGGGTTCAACCTGGGCGACTTCCAGGGCGGACAGGCGGAGTACCTGTTCGTCCCCTACGCCGACTTCCAGTCGCTCCGCTTCCCCGACAAGGACCAGGCCATGGAGAAGATCCGTGACCTCGCCCTGCTCTCGGACATCCTGCCCACCGCGTTCCACGGCCTCATGGAGGCCGGGGCCAAGCCCGGCTCGACCGTCTACATCGCCGGCGCCGGACCTGTGGGACGCCGCGGCGCCGCGGCGGCCCGTCTTCTGGGCGCGTCCTGCATCATCGTCGGTGACTACCACCAGGACCGGCTGGACCTGATGAAGAACAACGGCCGCGAGACCATCGACCTCAACCAGGACGTGCCGCTGACCGATCAGATCGAGGCCATCCTCGGCGAGCCCATGGTGGACTGCGCCGTCGACTACGTCGGCAACGAGGCACACGGGATCGGCCGCGAAGCCGAGGACATGAGCCCGGCCCACGCCATCAACCAGGTCATGGACGCCACCCGCGCAGGCGGTGCCACCGGCATCGTCGGCGTCTACGGCCCCGACCCGCTGGCCTCCTCCAAGGCCGAGCAGGAGGGCACCTACCCGCTCGACTTCGGCAAGGCGTGGATCAAGTCGCCTCGGATCTCCGGCGGCCAGGCCCCGATCATGCACTACAACCGTGAGCTGATGATGTCGATCCTGTGGGACCGCATGCCCTACCTCAGCGACATGCTCAACACCCAGGTCATCAGCCTCGACGAGGCCCCCGACGCCTACGCGAAGTTCGACACCGGAGTCTCGGAGAAGTACATCATCGACCCGCATGGCATGATCCCCGCCTGATTCAGGGATGTCATACACCCGGCCCGCGATCGTCGCTCCAGCGGCGGTCGCGGGCCGGCTCTGTGCACGGATCCGTCGCCGATCCCGTCCTGGACGATGCCCGGCGCGGGCCCGCCTCGGCACCCCCTGCGGGGAGGAGGGTCACGTGGCGCGCCGCGCCACGCGGGGATCGACTGCGGCATCAGTCCACCGCACCCGGTGGGAGGGGACAGGGTCCGGGCGTGCCGTCACCTGCCCCCTCTCCACGGGATGCGGAGGGCGGTGGTCAGCTGATGGCGGAGCGGATGGCGGCGGCCGCGGCGGCGACGTCCGATGCGCTGTAGATGGCGCGCGCCCGCGACGGCCACGTCTGCTCCTGCCTGCTGGACGGCCTCGACCGAGTCCGCACTGACGCCGCCGGCGACGGAGAACGGGACCTCGGCGGCCTTGCCGGCGGAGAGCAGGGCGTCGAGGCTGTAGCCGTCCTCCGCCTGCTCGTCGAGGCCGGCGTGCATCTCCACGAAGACGGCGCCGAGGGCGACGACCTCTCGGGCCCGTGCGGCCTTGTCGGACACGCCGATCAGATCGACGACGACGCCCTTGCCGTGCTTGGTCGCCGCGGCGACCGCTCCGGCGATCGTGCTGTCACCGGCGACGCCGAGCACGGTGACCAGATCGGCTCCGGCGGAGAAGGCGATGTCAGCTTCCAGCTCGCCGGCATCCATGGTCTTGAGATCGGCGAAGACGGTCTTGTCAGGGTGGGCGGCCTTGACCGCCGTGATCGCCGCGAGGCCCTCGCTCTTGATCAGAGGGGTGCCGAGCTCGAGGATGTCGACGTGGGGTGCGGCCTTCGCGGCGAGGTCGAGGGCGGACTCGGTGGTCAGGGTGTCCATGGCGAACTGCAGTCGCATGTCAGGGTGTCTCTTTCTCGTGGTGGTGTCGATGATGGAACGGGGAAGAAAGGTCATTCGAGGTTGGCATGACGGGGCCAGAGCGCATCCGCGCTCTGTCCGCTCTTCTGCCACAGGACGTCGAAGAGAGCGTCGCCGACGAGGACGAGGAGTCGCTCGAACAGGTCGCCGGCGTACTGGGCCGACTGCTGCTCGGACCGGTCCGTCTTCGTCGCCGCACGGATGACCAGGACAGCGTGGGACAGCTGAGCAAGCGGCGACTCGGGGTCGGTCGTGATCCCGATGACGCGGGCACCGACGGATCGTGCCGTCTCGGCCGCGCTCACCACTCCCGAGGTCGTGCCGGAACCGCTGGCGGTCAGCGAGCAGATCGGCCTCTTCGATCGCCGGGGTCGTCGTCTCACCGACGACGTGAACCTGCGACCCGAGGTGCATGAGGCGCATGGCCGTCATCCGCGCGCGAGCCCGGAGCGTCCGGCGCCGTGGACGAAGACCCGCCGGGCGTTCGCTGTCAGTTCGACGGCGGCCGCGAGCGCGGGCGCGTCGGGAAGGGGGCAGCCGCCCCCTCGATCTCGTTGACGATCCGCGTCAGCGAATCCTGGATGCTTCGTTCTTCCATGTCGACCATCTTGGGCCGGTCCGCGGCGGTCCACTGCTCGCCCGATGAGCGGGGCGCCCCATCCGATCGGGTGGGCCTCCCAGGTCGGGCTAGAGTAGGGGAGTGAGCGACCTCCCTACCCCGTTGGAACGTGCCCGCTCCCTGTCGCGGGACCGTGCCCTGACCGAGCAGGCTGATCAACATGCGGTCACCCTCGAATCGATCCTCGCCGTGCTCCGCTCCAGCCGACTCGCGGATGCGGCCGCGCGCAGGGAGGCCACGGAGATCGCCTCCTCCGCACTCATCCGTGCTCGTTCGGTCCATGAGCAAGAGGAGAGCGTGCTCGAGCCGGTAGCCGAGGCATTCTCCCGCCTGCGCACCGAACTGCGTCCTCTGATCCGCTCCGGGCCCCTGCAGGTCCAGTTCGCAGAGCCTCCTGCGCGAGGACGGGCGCCGCCGGGACCGGTCGCTCGGGAAGCCCGCGCCATCTCCCGCACAGCAGTGCTCTCGCTCATGGACCGCGCGGACGCCGCACGCGCCCGGATCGGCTGGGACTGCGATGGCCGCAACCTTCTGATGGAGGTCCGTGACGACGGGGGAATCGCGGTGACGGCGCACGACGACACACTGCGTCCGATCGTGGAGCGAGTGGCGGCGCTCGACGGAGCCATGGACGTGGAGACTACCCCGGGCTGGGGGACGACGGCGCGGATCGAGGTCCCACTGGACCCACCCAGCGCAGCGCTCACCGTGGAGGGCGCCGAGGAACTCACCGACCGCGAGAAGCAGGTCTCGCGCCTGGTCGCGACCGGGATCTCGAACCAGCGCATCGGCGACCAGCTCGGGATCACGGCCAACACCGTGAAGTACCACGTGGCCAACTTGCTGCGGAAATACGGCGCCCGCACGCGCGCCGAGCTCGCAAGCATCGCTCACTCCCATGATGCGCACTCTCCGAGCGCCCAGACACGATAGCGGGCCTCGGTCCGCACGTCGGCGACGGTGTCGCACCCGCTGCGCTGCGAGCCTCATGGGCGTGACCTCGAAGAGCTGGTGGCCGGCGGTGAAGGCGATGCCGCACGCCGTCCAGGACCAGCCCGACGCGAAACCGGTGAACGCGCAGCTGTGACTGATACGCGCCGGCACGGCCCGCGTCCCACCGTGTTCCGGTTTCGCGGATCGGCCTCAGGCCCTCGCCGCCTGGGTGCGGCCCCCGCGACGGCTGGATTCCAGCATCTCGGTCAGTGAGCGCGCGTCATAGCTGCCCACCATCCGGCAACCCTCGATGAAGAACGTCGGGGTCATCTTGGCGCCGCTCGCCTCCGCGCTCGCGATGTCCCGTCGCACCCGCGCAGCGACCTCGTCGCTGTCGAGATCCTCGATGAACGCCTCGACATCGAGTCCCAGCTCAGCCGCGTAGCCGATGAGATCCTCGCTCTCCAGCGCGTCCTGCCGAGTGAACACGAAGTCGAGCCACGGCCAGAACATCTGTCGCTTCGCGGCCGCCTCGGCGGCCCGTGCGGCGAGGGGGCCGTGAGGATGGTGAGGCAGATGCCGCACGACGTAGCGCAGATCGTCACCGAAGCGCCCGTGCAGGTCTTCCCATGAGCCAGTGGCGTGCGCGCAGTACTCGCACTCGAAGTCCACGAACTCCACGAGGGTGAGCCGGGCGTCCTCCGGTCCGCGGATGTGATCCACCTCGGGGTCCACCGGAGAGTCGAGCGTCATCGGGAGATCCGCCGTCTCCTCTCCCCACCGGCGGGCCGCGACCTTGAAGATCAACCAGCCCAGAACAGTGGCGAGCACCATCGCCACGAGCACGCCCAGCGTCGCCTGGCGCCCCAGATCCGAGGAGGAGTCGAAGGCGAGGCTGATGACCAGCAGCGACACGGTGAAACCGATGCCCGAAAGTCTTGCCCCGCCGAACACGCGCCCATTCCGACCCCCTCCGGCAGTCGGCCTGCGCCCAACCGAACGGCGAGGAGCGTCGCGATCCCGATTCCGAGGAGCTTGCCGAGCACGAGCCCCGCGATGACGCCCCACGTCACAGGCGAGCCCAGCGAGTCGGCCACCACCCCGCCGCCCAGGTCGACCCCGGCATTGGCCAGAGCGAAGATCGGCACGACCAGCAACGCCGTGGGGAGACGGAGGTACTCGTACAACCGCTCGTTGACCGACACGCCCTTGGACAGCCCCCGTCCGACGGCACGCGCCGAGGAAGCGCTCGGGGATTGCCAGAAGTCGCGGAACAGGCGCCGGGCGGCGACCACCTCCTGCCGTTGCGTCGGGTAGGCGGGGATCAGAAGGCCGGCGATCATGCCCGTCAGCGAGGCGTGGATGCCGGAGGACAGAGTCGCCAGCCACATCACGATGACGATCCCCACATACGGAGCGGCACTCCACTGCCGGGAACGGCCCACCAGCCACAGGGCGACGAGGCGACCGAGAGCGACCAGCGGCGGGACGGGTCGGATCTCGTCGCTGTAGAACACCCCGATGATCGACACCGCAAGGAAGTCGTCGACCACCGTGAGGGTCAGGAGGAAGACGCGCAGCTGCCCGGAAAGCCGAGGGCCGACGATCGCGAGAGCACCGAGCATGAACGCCGTGTCCGTTCCGACGACCGCCCCCACCCGCGAAGCCCCTCGCCACCGGACGCGCCGACGACCAGGACGTACACCAGCGCGGGCAACGCCACCCCCGAGACGCCCGCGATCGCCGCCAGACGGGCGCGACTGCTGTCCCGCAGAGCCCCGTGTGCGAACTCCTGGCGCACCTCGAGACCCACGACGAAGAAGAACACGACCATCAGTCCGTCGTTGATCCAGTGGTGCAGATCCAGGTGCAGGCCGAACGGGCCGACGTCGATCCCGACGCTCTGTTGCCACAGCTCGACATAGGAAGAGGACAGCGGCGAGTTCGCCCAGAGGAGAGCGAAGGCCGTGACGACGATGAGCAGGACGGCCGAGCCCGACTCCGTGCGGAGTCTTCCGGCAATACCGCGCGAGGGCGAGGTTGAGTGGGGCACGGCGCGATTCTGCCTGAACGTGCTGGCCGGCGCCACTGGGTCGGACCGGGTGCGATGCCGCCGCTGTTCGGGTCCGAGGGGGTGGACGGGCGGCCGTGGGAGATCGATCCCCGGTCGCGCGCGAGGTGCGTGCGGCTCGTGCGAGAGCTCCCGCGGGAGTTCTCCTCCCACCTCGCCGCAGCGGTCGCGACCGCTCGGCAGGACGGCGTCCCGTGGGGCCGTGCGGCGCTGTCCGGCGCAGGAGGATGTCGACCACGGGACTCGTCCGGGTGTCACCAGCGCAGGGAGTGCCGAGGTCAAGCGAACGAAGGCTGAGAACGAGCGAGCTGTGCGAGGACCAGGAGACGCTCCGCCCGGCCTCAGTTCTCTTCGCGGCGAGCTCGACCCGCGCAACCAGCGATCCTCGCGTTCGACGACGTGAGGAGAGGCGAGGGTCGCGCGGAGTCGCCGGGCCCGGAGGCGTCGGACCCGTATCGCAGCCCGCACCGTCATCGATGCCCTGGTCCAAGACAGGAACAGCGATCCAGCCACGCCGGTGACAGATCGCTGAGATCACTGCCACCTTGTCGAGAACCTACAGATGTGGCCTCCATCACGTCCTGCCGCACCGGGAATGAACCTGATCGGATCAGAGTTGAGCCGGGTGCACTCAAGAACGGAGCCGCTGAGATTGACATCGTCGATCTCGGGTCCTCTACTTGAGTCCGTACAGCTCAAGTCTTGCCGTCGGCCGCTGGTCGGCAGCGAAGATCCCGTGCGGCGCATCCGTCGCAGAAAGGCAGGCACCCATGTCCCGTGTCGTCGGAATCGATCTCGGCACCACCAACTCCGCCGTCGCCGTCCTCGAGGGCGGCCAGCCCACCGTCATCGCGAACGCCGAGGGCTCCCGCACCACCCCGTCGGTCGTCGCCTTCTCCAAGCAGGGCGAGGTGCTCGTCGGCGAGGTCGCCAAGCGTCAGGCCGTGACCAACGTCGACCGCACCATCTCCTCCGTCAAGCGCCACATGGGCACCGACTGGACCCAGGAGATCGACGGCAAGAAGTACACCCCGCAGGAGATCTCGGCCCGCATCCTCGGCAAGCTCAAGAAGGACGCCGAGTCCTACCTGGGTGAGTCCGTGACCGACGCGGTCATCACCGTCCCGGCCTACTTCTCGGACTCCGAGCGTCAGGCCACCAAGGACGCCGGCACGATCGCGGGTCTGAACGTCCTGCGCATCATCAACGAGCCCACGGCCGCGGCCCTGGCCTACGGCCTCGAGAAGGGCAACGACGACGAGCAGATCCTGGTCTTCGACCTCGGCGGCGGCACCTTCGACGTCTCCCTGCTCGAGGTGAGCAAGGACGACGAGGGCTCGACCATCCAGGTCCAGGCCACCGCCGGCGACAACCGCCTCGGCGGCGACGACTGGGACCAGAAGATCGTCGACTGGCTGATCTCGCAGGTGAAGAACAAGGAGGGCGTGGACCTGGGCAAGGACCGCATCGCCCTGCGGCGCCTGAAGGAGGCCGCCGAGCAGGCGAAGAAGGAGCTCAGCTCCTCCACCTCTACCACCATCTCCCTGCAGTACCTCTCCATGACCGAGAACGGCCCGCGCACCTGGACGAGAAGCTGAGCCGCGCGCAGTTCGAGGACATGACCTCCGATCTGCTCGAGCGCACGAAGGCCCCCTTCCACCAGGTCATCAAGGACGCCGGGATCAAGGTCTCCGACATCGACCACGTGGTCCTCGTGGGCGGCTCGACCCGCATGCCCGCGGTGACCGAGGTCGTCAAGGAGCTCACCGGCGGCAAGGAGCCCAACAAGTCCGTGAACCCGGACGAGGTCGTCGCCGTCGGCGCCGCTCTCCAGGCCGCGGTCATCAAGGGCGAGCGCAAGGACGTCCTGCTCATGGACGTCACCCCGCTCTCCCTGGGCATCGAGACCAAGGGCGGCGTGATGACCAAGCTCATCGAGCGCAACGCGGCCATCCCGACCAAGACCTCCGAGGTCTTCTCCACCGCCGAGGACAACCAGCCCTCCGTCGCGATCCAGGTCTTCCAGGGCGAGCGCCAGTTCACCCGGGACAACAAGATGCTCGGCACCTTCGAGCTGACCGGCATCGCCCCGGCGCCGCGCGGCATGCCGCAGATCGAGGTCACCTTCGACATCGACTCCAACGGCATCGTGCACGTGACCGCGAAGGACCGCGGCACCGGCAACGAGCAGTCCATCCAGATCACCGGCGGCTCCGCCCTGTCCGAAGAGGACATCGACCGCATGGTGAAGGACGCCGAGGCCCACGCCGCCGAGGACGAGGAGCGCCGCAAGAACGCCGACGCCCGCAACACCCTCGAGCGGCTCGTCTACCAGGGCGAGAAGTCGCTGAAGGACAACGAGGAGAAGATCTCCGACGGCGACAGGACGAAGGCCGAGGACGCCATCAAGGAGGCGAAGGATGAGCTGGCCAAGGAGGACGCCTCCACCGAGGACCTCGAGGCCAAGCGCGACACTCTGAACGAGGCGCCGCAGGCCGTCGGCACCGCGATCTACTCCCAGGCCCAAGAGGGCGCCGAGGGCGCTCCCGAGGGCACCGAGGCGCCGTCGTCCGATGACGACGACGTGGTCGACGCCGAGATCGTGGACGAGGACGAGGAGAACAAGTGATGACCGAGAACCAGAGCCACCCCGACGACGCCCAGCGCCCTGAGGGCGAGCCGCGGTTCTCCTTCACCGACAAGCGGAAGGTGAACCCGGAGGACGGCTCGATCCGTCCCTCCGGGGACGCCCCCGCCTCCGAGGGACAGGGCTCCCAGGAGCCGGTCGACCCGATCGACGCCGAGGCGGCGACGCTCTTCGAGCAGGCCGCCTCGGGCCAGGGCGGGGACTCCGCCCCGGCAGACGCCGGACGGGTCGCCGAGCTCGAGGGCCAGGTCACCGCGCTCACCGAGCGGCTCAAGCGCGAGCAGGCCGAGTACGTCAACTCGCGCCGCCGGATCGAGGCCTCCGCCGAGGCGGGCAAGGAGGCGGCCGTGGGCCGCGTCCTGGCCGCTCTGATCCCGGTGCTCGACGACGTGGAGCTGGGCCGCCAGCACGGCGACATCGCCGAGGGAACGCCCTTCCACTCGATCGCGCAGAAGCTGGTGGAGATCCTCGGCTCCCATGGCCTGAAGCGCTTCGGCGCGGTGGGCGAGGAGTTCGACCCGAACCTCCACGAGGCCCTCATGCACGAGGACGCCGACGACGTCGAGACCGCCACGATCTCGCTCGTCATGCGGCCGGGCTATGCGATGAACGATCGCGTCGCGCGCCCCGCCCGGGTCGGGACGCGCGGACCCGCCTGAGAGCACGCGCCTCCACGACGCCGGGGCGGGGCCCGTCGGTCCCGCCGACGGGCCCCGCCCCGGCTCATTCCCCACGAACGCCACGAACCCTACGAACACCACGAACGACGCAGAAGTACCTGAGGCTCCCGGAAGGAGACGCTGATGTCCGGACAGGACTGGCTCGACAAGGACTTCTACGCGGTCCTCGGCGTCTCCAAGGACGCCGACGCGCAGGAGATCAAGAAGGCCTATCGCAAGAAGGCCCGGCAGTACCACCCCGACCGCCACCCCGACGACCCCGCAGCGGAGGAGACGTTCAAGGAGATCGGCGAGGCCTACTCGGTCCTCAACGATCCCGAGCGGCCGCGAGCAGTACGACGCGATCCGCGCCATGGGCTCCGGCGGTGCGCGCTTCTCCGCCGGGCAGGGCGGACCCGGCGGCGCAGGCTTCGAGGACATCTTCTCCTCCATGTTCGGCGCCGGTCAGGGCGCCCCAGGCGGCTACGCCGCAGGCGGCGGAGGTGGCGCGAGCCCCGATCTCGACGACCTGCTGAAGATGTTCGGCGGCCAGGCCGGCGGCGGCTTCGGCGGCGGGGGACCGGCCGGCTTCCAGCCCGGCCCCTCCAAGGGCCAGGACATCTCGGCCCGCACGAGGATCAGCTTCCGCGACGCGGCGCTGGGCACCGAGATCCGGCTGACCGTGGACGGGAGGACCGTCACCGCCCGCATCCCCGCGGGCGTCCATGACGGGCAGAAGATCCGCCTGCGCGGCAAGGGCCGGCCCGGCCCCGGTGGCGGCCCGGCAGGAGACCTGCGCTTACGCTGGACGTCGAGGAGCACCCCGTGTGGAGCGCCGCCGGCGCGAACCTGAAGATCACGGTGCCCGTCTCCTTCGACGAGGCCGTGCTGGGCGCCACCGTGCCCGTCCCGTCGCTGGACGGCGGCACCGTGTCGGTGAAGGTCCCCGCGGGCACCCCGTCCGGCCGTACCCTGCGCGTGCGCGGCAAGGGGCTCGTGACCTCCAAGCGCACCGGCGACCTCCACGTCACCGTCCAGGTCGCGGTCCCCTCGCACGTCGAGGGGAAGGCGAAGAAGGCCGTGGAGGACCTCCGCGAGGCGCTCAAGGGCGAGGACCCGCGCGCCGGGCTCGCCGCGGCCGCCGCCAGCTGACCGTAGCCGAACGGGCCGGACGGAGATCTCCGGCCGGTCCGTTCGGAGATCGGCGCCGCCCGCCGCCGCGCCCGTCCCGACCCGTCCATCTTCGCATCCCGGAAGGAGCTCTCCTATGGCCCCCTCGTCCCGTCTCGACGAGCGCGCGCCGGTCTTCGCCATCTCGGCCGCCGCCGAGCTCTCCGGCATGCACCCCCAGACCCTGCGCCAGTACGACCGGCTCGGCCTGGTCGTCCCGCGCCGCACCCGCGGCCGGGGACGCCGCTACAGCGCGCGCAACGTGATGCGGGCGCGGGAGATCCAGGAGCTGTCCCAGGACGAGGGCGTCAACCTCGCCGGCATCAAGCGGATCCTCCAGTCGCAGGACGAGGTCCAGACCCTCCAGGACCAGCTGCAGCGCGTGCGCGAGACCCTCGAGTCGATGAGCCCCGCGCGCCGCCGCGTGTTCACCGCCGACCGCGACGGGGAGATCAGCGCTCTGCGCCGCGGCGAGCGTCCCCGCCGCGCGCTCCGCGGCGGCGCGCTCGTCGTCTGGCGGCCCGGCCACCGCCGCTGACCTCGGGCCGCCGGCACCGGGCCTCGCCCGCGCCGAGCGAGCGGCCGACGACGCCGGGCCGCGTCCGGTACCCGCGCCCGGGCGGTCCGGCCTCAGTCGTCCCGCCCGGGAGCAGGCCGGTGCGGTCGCGCCCCGACCTCCTCGTACAGCGCCGCGAGCGTCCGCGCGATCTGCCGGATGTCCACGCCCTCGGCCGCCTCGCGTCCCGCTCGGCGGAGGTCGGCGAGCTCCCCGTCCAGCGGCCGCAGCGAGCTTCTCCGCCGCGCGCCCCGGGAAGCCGGGGCCGTCGCCCGCGACCTGGTGCGTGAGCACCCCGTCGGGCATCCCGTCGCGGTAGATCGGGATCGCGCGCACCAGCGCCGGCACCTTGCAGGCCAGCGCCTCCCACAGCACGATCCCCTCGGTCTCCTCCTTGGTGAGGAAGCAGAAGACGTCCGCCCCGCAGTACGCCTCGCGCACCTGCTCCGCCTGCACGTAGCCGGGGAAGAGGGCGTTCGGCGGCGCGGAGGCCAGCGCCCGCTCGACGTCCCGGGTGAGCATGCGGGGATCGGTGCGGCCGTACCAGACGAAGGTCACCTCCGGCAGCGAGCCTCGCCACCTCCACCCAGTCGAGGATCCCCTTGCGCACCAGCCGCATCCCGACGCTGGCCACCACGCGCGCCTCCGGTCCAAGGCCCAGGCCGCTCGCGCGGCCGCCTCCGCGCTCCCGGATCGGGGCGGAAGAAGGTCGTGTCCACGCCGTTGGAGAGCACCCGCACCGGGGCGCGCAGGCCGTACTGCGGCCGGGAGATGAGCCCGCGCGAGTACTCGCTCGGGGTGACCACGAGGTCGCCGCGGCGGTACAGGTGTGCGATCCAGCAACGGAACAGCGGCGCGACGCGGTTAGCCCCGGGGAAGGAGTCGCGGAAGTCCTCCTCGGTCGAGTGCGCCCACATCAGCACCGGCCGACGCCACAGCCGCGCCCAGTGCGCGAGCAGCGGCGTGTCCGGGAACGGGGTGTTCAGGTGCACCACGTCGAAGGGGCGCAGGGGGTTGGTGACCACCTCGTGGCCGAGTGCCCGCACGGCGGTCTCCTGATGGCGCATCGCGGCGCCGATCCCGGACTCCTTCGCCAGCGAGGCGAGACCGCGCGGCATCAGCACGCGCGCTGGCTCGTCGCCGCGCACCCCGCGGCGGGGATGGCGTCGGGGCAGGATGGTGCGGGCGATGCGGTCCAGACGACGGCCGGCCGCCTCGAGCGGCCGGCGGCGGCGCCTCGCGGCGCGGGAGCTCATGAGCATCGGGGAGTACTCCTCACCAGGGAAGGAAGCGCAGCAGCGGCGCGCTCACGCCGAGGCCGTAGGCGATCAGCGCCCACGGCTTGCACAGCAGGATGATCGCGACGTAGGTGCGCCACCTCATGCGGGTGGTGCCCGCGATGTAGCACAGCAGGTCGTCGGGCGCGACGGGAAGCGCGATCGCGAGCGCGAAGGCGCGGGTGAAGTGCGCGGCGCGCGTCCAGCCCAGCGGCTTCTCCACCGTGCGCGGACGGAACATCCGCTGGATGAGGCCCAGGCCCACGTGCCGCGCGATCAGGAAGTTCAGCAGGGAGCCCGAGCACACGGCGAGGTAGTTCAGCACGGTCCCCTCGACGGCGCCGAAGAGCACCGGGCCCGCGATCACCAGCAGGCCGCCGGGGACGATGGGGAAGACGACCGAGGCGGCGGAGACCACGAAGAAGGCGAGCGGGCCCCAGGCGCCGAGCGAGTCGATGAAGGCCTGCAGGTTCGTCAGCGAGCGCGGCGACCCCCGTGTCGAGCCCCCAGACCACCAGTGCGATGGAGAGGCCGAGGCCGAGCAGCGGGGAGAGCCGGGCGGCGATCCGCAGCGGGTCCCGTCGGATCCCGGCCTCCCGGCCACCGGTCCCGGAGATCCGGTCGGCGCCGGGGCGGGCCGGGGCGGCCGGGGCCTGCAACGCACCCGGGCGGGAGACGGGTGCGGGGACCGGCCGGGCGGTGACGTGACGGGCGGCGATGCGGCGTGAAGGGGTCGCCGGGCGCGTCGGTGCGGTGCGGATCGCGGGGATCGCCCCGGTCGTGGTGCTCATGCGGTCACGACCGGGCGCGAGATGATCCGGGCGGGTCTGCGGCGCAGGCTCTGGCGGTAGACCTCGAGCACGTGCCGACCGAAGTCCTGCGCCCCGCAGGTCGCCTGCGCGTGCTCACGGGCCGCGGCCGCCATCTCCTCGCGTCGGCGCGGGCCGTCCAGCGGCGCGGACAGGTGGGCGGAGAACTGCTCGGCGTCCTCGTACTGCCAGCCCGTGCGCCCCTCGATCACCACGTTCGCCAGCGACGGGTCGCGACGGCACAGCAGCGGCGGCCCGCAGGCGAGCGCCTCGATGAAGGTCAGGCCCTGGGTCTCGCTGAGGGAGGCGCTGACGAACAGCTCGCCGATCCGGTACCAGCGCCGCACCTCGGCGGGATCCGCGACGCCCGCGAAGCGGACCCGGTCGGCGATCCCGAGTGCCCGGGCGTGGGCCTCGAGCTCGGGGCGGTAGGGCCCGTCGCCGACGAGCACGAGGACCGTGTCCGCCCGGTCCGCGCCCGCGACCATGTCGAGGACCTCCTCGAGGTTCTTCTCCTTGGCCAGGCGCGAGACGGAGACGAGCACTCGCTGCTCGGGGGCGATGCCGAGCCCGCGGCGCAGCGACCGGACGTCCTCGTGCTCGGCCTCGCTCGCGGCGGGCCGGAAGCGCTCGAGGTCCAGGCCCGTCGGCACGACGTGCACGGGGGAGCGGACCCCGTAGCCGGTGAGGATCCGCTGGACCTTCGCGGTGGGGACCACGACGGCGTCCGTCCCCGCCAGGACCCGGCGGGAGAAGGTCTCCACGACCTTCCTTCCGACGGAGCGGCTGGGGGAGTAGTAGTGCGTGTAGTCCTCGTAGATCGTGTGGTAGGTGTGCACCAGCGGCACGGCGAGGGTGCGGGCGATGCGGCGCGCCCACACGTGGGTCGAGAACTCGCACTGGGAGTGGACGACGTCCGGTCGCCAGCGCAGGATCTCGCGCGCGACGCGGCGGCTGGCGGGCATGCCGATCCGGGCGCGGTCGTAGACCATCGAGGCGGAGACCGAGCCGATGCGGTAGACGCCCTGCTCGCTGCGGGTGCGGATGCCCTGGGACAGCGTCAGCACCCGCACGTCGCAGCCGAGGGCGAGCGGCTCGCGGCGCAGGGTCTGGACCGAGGCGACCACCCCGTTGACCACCGGCTCCCACCAGTCGGTGGTGAGGAGCACTCGCAGGGGACGGGTCGGCTCGGCGTCCTGACGGGGGCTCGGGCGCATCCTGGTCACGTTCACCCCTCGAGGTTCGCACGTGGTCGCGCCGAGCGCCTCCGCCGAGCGGAGGAGAGGGATCAGACCGTGGTCTGATCCTGCCTCCGACGCCTGGTCGTGCCTGGTCCTCGTGCTCATGCTCCGAGCCTATGACCGGTGCCCAGGGGCCAGAACCGGGCGCGCCCGACGCGTCGCGGAGAGTTTCCCCCTAGTGCGTCAGCCCGTCACCTGGTAGCGGGCCGTGAGCGACGTGGACCCCAGCTCGCTGGGTGAAGATCGCGAAGCGCGCCTGGACGTTGGCGGCCCCGTGCTCGACGCCGAGGGTCTCCACAGGCAGGGCGTGGATCGAGAACTGATAGCGGTGCGGGGCGCCGGCGGGCGGCTCCGGCCCGTCGTAGCCGACGTTCCCGAAGTCGTTCACGGCCTGGCGGATCGGCGAGCCGGCGTCCTCGCGGGCCACGCCCTGCGGCGCGACGCGGCAGTGGCAGGGATGTCCCAGGCGACCCAGTGCCAGAACCCGGAGCCCGTCGGGGCGTCCGGGTCGTAGCAGGTGACCGCGAAGGACCGCGTCCCCTCGGGAGCATCGCTCCATGCGAGATCGGGGGAGAGGTTCTGCCCGCCGAGGGCCTCGACGAGCCGCGGCGGGGCGACCACCGTCCCGTCCGGCGTGGCGGAGGAGGTCAGGCTGAAGGTCTCGTCGGATTCGGTGACGTTCTCGCTCATGCCGATCAGCCTAGGCAGGGCGCGCGGAGAAGTCGACCGGACCGCGCCGGTCTCCCGCCCCTCAGAAGCCGTCGGCCGAGGGACGCGGGTAGTGCTGGAGGAACTTCTTGACCTGGTTCATCTTCGCGGCGAGCACGTAGAAGCGGCGCTTCGCGCCCTCGACCCCGTAGGCGAGCGGGTGCACGGTGCGGCGCTTCCCGATCTCCCGCACCCGGGTGCGCAGGTCCGGGTCGATGATGTAGCGGCGCAGCAGCGGCCACGGCACGATCGAGTAGAGGACCTCCTCGCGCGGCACCAGCCGCTCCATCTCGCGCCGCTCGACGAGGTCCGCCACCACGGGCGGCCGCGACGTTCGCCCCGGCCGCGGTCATGTAGTAGTTGTTCCGGCCGATGCGGGGGTTGACCTCGAAGAACTTCCCGACCCCGTCGCGGGGGTCGATCTTCACGTCGAAGTTGGCGTAGCCGCGGTAGCCGGTGTGGTGCAGGAAGCGCACCGACTGCTCGAACACCTCCGGCAGGTCGGTCGTGAACATCGCCGCCGGGTTCCCCAGCGCGCCGGGGGTGTGCTCCTCGAGGAGCACCTGCGCCCCGCCGAGCAGGGTGACCCGGCCCTGGGTGTCGACATAGGCGGTCACCGACAGCATCGAGGTGTCGTCGCCGGGGATCATCTCCTGGACCACGAAGCGGTCCTGATAGCCGGCCTCCGTGAGACGGCCGACGAGGTCGAGCGAGCTGGGCGCGGTCCTCGATCTCGAAGACCTTCCGCTTGCCGGGGAAGGAGACGGCGTTGTACGCGGAGGAGCGGGAGGCCTTGGCGACCACGGGCCAGCCGAGGTCCAGCTCCGGCACCTCCGGCGCCGTGCCGCCCTCGAAGTCGAGCACGACGGTGCGCGGGGTGGCCACGCCGATCTCGGAGCACATCTGGGAGAAGGTCGCCTTGTCCGCGACGGCCTCGAGCACGTCGTCGTCCAGCGGCGGCAGGTGGAAGAGCTCGCCGAGCTCGTCCCGGTGCGCGGCCAGCGGCCGCGACCAGGAAGTCCGCGTTCGCCAGCGGCACCGGGCGGGTGCCGCCGGAGCGAGCGGCCTTGTCGCGGCCCACCTGCAGCAGCGCCGCGACCATGTCCTCCTCGGAGGCGGCCATGCCCAGCTCCACGGTCGTCAGGATCGAGGAGTCCGCGACGGGGCCGGCGACCTTCCGGGTCACGACCGTCGAGGTGATCCCGTACTTCTCGTGGAAGGCGCGGGCCAGGGCGTAGATGCCGATGTCGCCGCCGAGCGAAGACCAGGTCCACCTCCGGGGTCGACACGGCGGTGCAGGGGCGGGGCGGGGTGTCGGGCATCAGAGGGGTCCTTGTCGGTCGTGCGCGGTGCGGGAGGGGTGAAGCGGTGGGATCGGGGAGCGGCGGGACGTGCCGGGCCCGGACGCTCAGAAGCCGGTGTCGGTGGGGCGCGGGTACACGGCGCGGTACTTGCGCACGAAGTTCAGGCCGGAGACGACCGAGTAGGCGCGCATCCACAGGCCCTCAGGACGGTACCGGAAGGGGTTGCGCGCGCCCGCGCCGCGCCACACCTCGGACGTGCTCGCGCAGGGCGGGATCGCGCACATAGGAGAGCACGAGCCGCGGCGGCAGGATCGTGTAGAGGATCGGCCGGGTGACGCGCACCTGGGCGATGTCGCGTCCGTGCACCCGGTCCTCGACCACGTGCCGCGCCACGGGCTCGCCCGCGGCGGTGACGTAGTAGTTGTTCCGGCCGATGCGGGGGTTGATCTCGAAGAAGCACTCCCGGCCGGTGCGCGGGTCGACCTTCACGTCGAAGTTCGCGAAGCCCACGTAGTCCACATGGTCCAGGAAGCGCTCCGCGGCGGCGGTGAGGCTCGGGAAGTCGCCGGTGACCATCGCGGCGGGCCGGCCGAGCGCCTCGGGGGTGTGCTCGCCCAGCGGCACCTGCGCCGCGCACAGCGGCGTCACCCTCCCGCGGCTGGAGCGGTAGGCGGTGATCGAGCGGCGCGCGGTGTCGTCCCCCTCGATCAGCTCCTGGAACAGGAAGCGCCCGGTGAAGCCGGCCTCCTGCAGGGATCGCACGAGGGCCTCTTTGCTCCTCCGCGGACTCGAGGAAGAACACCTTCTTCTTCCCGGGGAAGTCGACGTGGTGGTATTCGGCGGTGTTCGCGGCCTTGCCGACCACGGGATAGGACCAGGGCGGCTCCTCGTGCCCGTTCCAGTCCGGCTCCCCGGCCCGGGAGAAGTCGACGATGACGGTGGGGACCGTGTCGATGCCGAGCTCCTCGCAGATCTCCGCGAACTCGGCCTTGTCCGCCAGGCGCGACAGCGGCTGGGCGTCGACCTGCGCGAGCAGGTAGTGCGGCTCCAGATCGGCGCGGAAGCGATCGATCAGCTCGATGAGGGAGTCCGCGTTGGTCAGCAGCAGCGCCGGCCGGCCGGCGGGGCGCTGGGCGGCCAGGTCGATCAGCGCATCGCGCAGGTCCTCGTCGCTCGCGTCGGCGCCGAGGGTGACGAGGTCCGTCGTGACCGTGCGCTCGTTCATCGCCACCGGGGTGCGCACCACGGTGGTGCGGCGCATCCCGTACTGGGCGTGGAAGGCGATGGTGAGGTTCAGGGAGTTCAGGCCGGCGCCGAGGACGACGACGTCGAACCCGGGATCGACCGGGGCGGAGGGCGAGCGCATGAGCGCGATCCTAGCGGGGAGGCGGGCTCCCGCCGCGCAGGGACGGGCCCTGCGCGGCCGGACGTGAGCACCGCGACTCACCGGCGATCCGCCGGCGGCGTCAGTGCTTCGCTCCTCCCCGGCGCAGCGGCGGCTCAGCGCCGACGCGCCCACACGGCGGCGTCGGCCGGGAGCCGGCCGGGCACGGGCTCGGCGGAGCCGACCAGCACCTCCGCGTCCGCGAGGTCGAGGCCGTCCGGTCCGGCGGGCAGCGGCGGCTCCTCCTCCGAGGTGTTCACCAGCACCACCACCTCGCCGCGCACCAGGCCCAGCAGGCCCTCGGGCAGGTCCTCGAGGAACTCCACCGGGGCGTCCGAGCGGCCCAGGCCGTGCTCCCTGCGCGCCGCGATCGCGGCGCGGTACATCTCCAGCGTCGACCCGGACACGCCCTCCTGCGCATCCGCCGCCAGCGCCCCGAACTCCTCCGGTCGCGGCGGCCAGCTCTCGCCGGTGGGGGAGAAGCCGTACGCCGGGGCGTCCGCCCGCCAGGGCAGCGGCACGCGGCGCCGTCGCGGCCGGGCACCCCGGCCCGAAGATGGGCGGGGTCCTCGCGCGCCGCGTCGGGGATCTCCGCGACCTCCGGCAGGCCCAGCTCCTCGCCCTGGTACAGGTAGGCGGCGCCCGGCAGGGACAGCATCAGCGGCGTCGCCGCGCGGGCGCGGGCCAGGCCCAGCGCCGCGTCCGGCGTCTCCTCGCGGCCCAGCCCCTCGCCGAAGCGGTAGCCGGGCGGGAAGCCGTAGCGGGTGGCGTGCCGGATCACGTCGTGGTTGGACAGCACCCAGGTGGTGGGCGCGCCCACGGCATCGGCCAGGGCCAGCGGCTTCTCGATCGCCGCCCGCATCGTCTCCACGCCCCAGGTGGCCTGGAGGAACCCGAAGTTGAAGGACTGGTGCGCCTCCTCGGGGCCGATGTACAGCGGCGACCGGTGCTCGGGGATCCAGGCCTCCAGCACCATCATCCGCTCGCCCTCATAGGAGTCCAGGATCGGCCGCCACTCGCGGTAGATCTCCAGCACCCCGTCGTTGTCGAAGTAGATCGGCACCTCGCCCTCGGGGATGTCCAGCGGCCCCTCGGCGTTGACGGCGGCGTCCGGCGGCCCCTCGGGCTTGACCATCCCGTGGGCGACGTCCACGCGGAACCCGTCGGCCCCGCGATCCAGCCAGAACCGCAAAGACATCCCGGAACAGGGCGTGCACGCGCGGGTTCTGCCAGTTCCAGTCCGGCTGGGAGGTGTCGAAGATGTGCAGGTACCACTGCCCGGGCGTGCCGTCCGCCTCGGTGACGCGGGTCCAGGCCTCGCCGTGGAAGATCGAGGTCCAGTTGTTCGGCGGCGGCTCGCCGTGCTCCCCCGGCCATCGGCGAACACGTACATGTCCCGCTCGGGGGAGCCGGGCCCGGCCGCCAGCGCCTGCTGGAACAGCTCGTGCTCGCTCGAGGAGTGGTTGGGGACGATGTCCACGATCACCTTCAGGCCCATCGCATGGGCGGAGGCGATGAGCTCGTCGGCATCGGCGAGCGAGCCGAAGCGCGGGTCCACGTCGCAGTAGTCGGTCACGTCGTAGCCGCCGTCGCGCCGCGGGGAGGTGTAGAAGGGCGAGAGCCAGAGGGCGTCCACGCCGAGCTCGCGCAGGTAGGGCAGGCGGGAGGTGACGCCGGGCAGGTCGCCCATGCCGTCGCCGTCCGCATCGGCGAAGGAGCGGGGATACACCTGGTAGACCACGGCGTCGCGCCACCATTCGGGGGCGCCGGCCTCCGGCCGCGCGGTCGCGCGGGCAGGCGAGGGGGTGATGGTCATGGTGTCCTTCCGATGGGGGCGGTGCGGGGCGCCGGGCCGACGGGGAGTGCCGGCCCGGAGGATTCGTGGAGTCTCAGACAGAGGTCGGTTCCGTGGTCGGCTCAGCGGCCAGCACGGTGGCGCCGGCCGCGGTGGCCTGCAGGTGCAGCAGCGGTCCGTGCGCGGCGGCGGTGGCGCCGCCGACGGCCGCCAGAGGATGGGCACCGGTCACGCCGGGCAGGGACCGCAGGTCCAAGGTGACGGGATCGTGGGCGTCCCGGGCCAGGTGCACGATGATGTCGCCGTCCGGGTGGGTGCGCACGAGCACAAGGGCGTCGTCCCCGGTGTGCGAGCCAGCGCAGGCCGCCGCGGCGCAGGGCCGGGTGCTCGCGGCGCAGGCCCAGCAGGGTGCGGGTGGACTCCAGCACCTCGGCATCGACCGGAAGATCGGCGTCCCCGGGATCACCCGCCTGCTCGGCGAGGGCGTCGATGGCGGCCCAGGGCATCGGGGTGCGGGCGTGCTCCCCGGTGAGGCCCTCGGCGCCGAGCTCGTCCCCGGCGAAGACGGTGGGCACCCCGGGAAGGGCCGCCAGGGCGGCGACGGCGGTGAGCTGGCGGCCGCGCTCGCCGACCACGGTGCGGGTGCGGGGCGTGTCGTGGCTGGAGAGCTGGTTCTGGGAGTGGAGTCGGGAGGGCCAGGGCATCTGCGCGTTGTAGTCGCGCAGGTCGCGGGAGACGGCACCGCCGGGCGCCCGCGGCGTCGTCATGGGCAGTCCCAGCCAGTTCAGGGCGTCGCCGGGCTCGGCCAGCCAGGCCCACAGGGGCCGGGTGAAGCCGGTGTAGTTCATAGTGCCGTGCCAGCCGTCGCCGTCCAGGTCCCCGGTGGCGTCGTGGCCGTGCTCGGCGACCAGCCAGGTGTCCCGGCCGGTGCGGGCGCGGACTCGGCGCAGGGTGCCGCGCATCTCGCGGGCCACCTCGCGGGTGAGGTCCACAGCACCGTGGCGGCCGGTCATGTTGGCCACGTCGATGCGCCAGCCGTCGGCGAGCACGGGCTCGTCGAGGAATCGCGCGGTCACGGAGCCCTCACCGCGCGTGAGGCGGGCGCGCAGGGCGGCGCTGCGCTGGTCGAGCTTGGGCAGGCTCGGCACGTCCAGCCAGCTCACGTAGCGGTGCGGGTGCTCGGTGAACAGGTAGTACCCGGCCTCTTCGCTCCCGGCATCGGCCTGGGCGGCGCGGAACCACTCGTGGGTGTCCCCGGTGTGGTTGGTGGTCAGGTCCAGCACCAGGCGCATACCGCGCGCGTGCGGCGCCTTCGAGAGCCGCGCCAGGGCCTCCTCGCCGCCGAGCAGCGGATCGACCGCCTCGAAGGTGGAGGCGTCGTAGCGGTGCACGGAGCCGGCGGGGAAGATCGGGGTGAGGTAGACGGTGTCAGCGCCGAGGGAGGCGATGTGGTCCAGGCGCTCGATGATCCCGTCGAGGTCGCCGCCGTAGTACTGGGCGCCGGTGAGGTCGCCGCGCACGGCGGGCTCCTCGTCCCAGCGCATCGGCACCGCCCAGGCGGGCAGGTCCTCCGGGACGGGGCGGCCCTCGGCGTCCTCGGGGATGCGGGAGCCGCGGGCGAAGCGGTCGGGGAAGACCTGGTAGACGATCGCGTCGTCCACCCAGTCCGGGGCCGGCTCGTGCGCGACCAGGCGGAAGTCGGTGGCGTCGGAGACGTCCCAGGGCACCAGGCCGGCGGCGGTGAGCCAGGCGTAGGTGGGGACCGGGGCGCCGGAGGCGGTGCGGGCACCGGGCTCGGCGAGCACGGCGACGCGGTAGGGCACGACCGGGTTCGCGACGGTCAGGGTCGCTTCCCACCAGGTGCCGGTGCCGTCGGACGCGGAACGCGGGGTGAGGTCCCCGGTGAGGATCTCCCCGTCCACCACGGACCGCAGGGCCAGGGTGCGGGCCGGATAGGCGGCGGGCACCCAGACCCGCGGCGTGGCCTCCTGGCCGAGGCCCGCCCGCGGACCCGGCACGAAGGACGGGCCGGAGTCGTGGTGGGGCCGCTCGGTCAGGGGCACGCCGCTGGGCTCGATCGCGGGATCGACCGGTCGCGGGGCGGGGGAGGGGAGTCCGCTCATCGGGAGGGTCCGTTCAGCCCTTCACGGCGCCGGCGGTGGAGCCGCCGACGATGTAGCGCCGCAGGAACTGGTACAGGATGATCACCGGCACCATGATCATCACCGAGCCGGCGGCGAAGACGCCCAGGTTGTTGGAGCGGTCGCCCTCGAGCATCCCGTACAGGCCCACGGCCAGGGTCTTGGTGTCGTTGCTGGTCAGGAAGATCGAGCCCAGCAGGAACTCGGAGAGCACACCCACCAGGGCCAGCAGGATGGTGGTGGCCAGGATCGGGGTGAGGGTGGGCAGCAGGATCTTGGTGAACACCTGCCAGTGGGAGCGACCGTCGATGATGGCGGCCTCGTCCAGCTCCTTGGGCACGGTGTCGAAGAAGCCCTTGATCAGCCACACCTGGCCGAGCGAGCCGCCCAGCGGCGACGATGATGTAGCCCGGCAGCGAGTCCAGACCCAGGAAGGGGATCGCCTTGCCCAGCCCGGAGACCATCGAGTAGACCGCGATCATCGCCAGGAACGCCGGGAACATCATCACCAGCAGCAGCGAGAGCAGGCCGATGCGGCGACCGGCGAATCGCAGGCGGCTGAAGGCGTAGGCGGCCAGGGTGGAGAGGAACACCTGCACCAGGGCGACGGTGCCGCACACGATGATCGTGTTCACGTACCAGCGCAGGAAGGGCCCGCGATCGCCCGCGATCAGGGACTCGTAGTGCACCAGGGAGAAGGCCTTGGGGATCAGGCCGGAGCTGGAGACGGTGCCCAGCGGGTTCACCGAGGCGGAGATGATGAACAGGATGGGGAACACCGCGAAGGCGACGGCGAGGATGCCGACGACGTGGCGCCACCCGACCTCGGCCATCCAGCGGCCGAAGGGCATCCGCCCGCGCGCGGTGACGGAGGTCTGCTGCGAAGTCTGCGTGCTCATGATCGGGCCGCCTCTCAGTTGACGTCTTCGAGGACGCTGGTGAACCGGAACTGGATCGCCGCGAGCACGCCGGTCAGCGCGAACAGGGCGACGGAGACGGCGGAGGCGAAGCCGAAGTCGGCCCCCGAGCCGCCGAAGGCGATGCGGTAGATCATCGAGATCAGGATGTCGGTGCCGCCGCGGGTGTACTCGCCCGGCAGGAACGGACCGCCCTCGGTGAGCGGCTCGATCGCGTTGAAGTTGTTGAAGTTGAAGGCGAAGGAAGCCACCAGCAGCGGGGCCACGGCCACCAGCAGCAGCGGGGTCACCACCTTCACCGTGGTCTGGAAGCGGCTGGCGCCGTCGATGCGGGCCGCCTCCATCACGTCACCGGGGATCGCTTGCAGGGCGCCGGTGGAGACGATGAACATGTAGGGGAAGCCCATCCACAGGTTCGTCAGCAAGCACCGCGATCTTGGCCATCGTCGGATCGCCCAGCCAGTTCACGTTGATGCCGAGGGTGGTGTTGATCAGGCCGAAGTCCTGGTTGTAGAAGTTCGACCACACCAGCAGGGCGATGAAGCCCGGCACCGCGTAGGGCATCAGCAGGATCGAGCGGTACAGGCGGCGGCCCTTCAGCCGCTCGTCGTTGAGGATCAGCGCCAGGGCGAAGCCGACCACGAAGGTCAGCGCCACCGAGCCGAGGGCGAAGACCAGGGTCCAGACGAAGGCGGCGAGGAACTGGCGGGCGATGTTGGAGTCGGTGAACAGGCGCTGGTAGTTGGACCAGCCCACGTTCTGCAGCCAGGACTGGCTGAAGGCGCGCTCGCCGTTCTCGTTCACGAAGTACTCGGAGTCGCCCACGGTGCCGACCGCGTAGACCGCGCCCGTCTGGGTGTCGGTGATGGTGTCGGCGGCCTCGTCGTAGGTCAGCAGGGTGGTGCCCACGTAGGCCTGATTGGCGCCCTGCACCCGCACCGCGGAGTTCTCGTCGACGGGGACGGCGACCTCCTGCGCGCGTTGTAGGCGTCGTTGACCTCGCGCGCCTCGAGGATCGTGTAGCCGGACGCCTCGGTGACGTAGTTGTTCTCGACGGTGACGTCGGCGGCGGGCACCTGGGTCAGCTCGGTCTCCTCGTCGCCGGAGTAGACGACGCCGGTGGCGGGGTCCACCAGGAACAGGGTGAAGGGGCCCTCGACGGGGTCGCCCTGGGTGGCGACCGACATGTTGTACCAGGTGGAGTCGTCGGTCTGGACCACCGAATTGGCGATGATCGAGTTGACCGCCTGCTCCTTGGTGCCGCGGGTGCCGTCGCCGTAGTTGGTGAAGGAGTAGCCCACCGTGAGGATGATCGGGGTGATCAGGAAGACCGCGAGGAAGAAGGTGCCGGGGAAGAGGTACTTCCCGGGGATGAAGCGCTTCGTGGAGTAGATGACGAAGATCGCGATCGCGGCCAGGACCATCACGGCCAGCCACAGCCACTGCTGCTGCTGGATCATCAGCGGCACGGTGAAGGCGGTGACGGCGAGGACGGCGCCGAGGACGATGATGCGCACCAGGACCGCGGGGATCGAGGTGCCGCGCTCGCGGTGCACGGGCGGCAGGGGGCTGGACATGGCGACGGTGCCTTTCACGGGGTGGCGGGTGTGACCGGGCAGGTCGGTCGGACGGGGTGCGACGCCGTGATGTCGCACCCCGTCCGGGGAGCCGGGGAGCGGGCGCCGCCCGCTCCATGGCGGAGAGGGTCAGCCGATCTGGCTGGAGATCTGCTCGCCGGCGGAGGTCATGGTCGACTCGGCGTCCGCGCCGCCGACCAGGTTGGCCTCGGCCTGACCGAGCGGTTCCCAGATGGCGGCCATCTCGGGGATGGCGGGCATCGGGGAGGCGTCCCCGGCGTACTCGGCGATCTTCACGATCTCGGGGTAGTCGGCCGAGAGCTTCTCCTGCGGCTCGAGGTTCACCGGGGGCGACTCGTTGCCGGCGAACATCGCCTCGGCGATGTCGGGGGAGGAGACCACGTCGGTGGCGAACTGCTGGGCGAAGGCCTGGTTGGCGCCGCTGGAGGCGACGAAGAAGGCGTTGACGCCGGCGAAGGGGACCGCCGGGTCCATGCCCTCGAAGCCGGGGACCTGGCTCATGGTGAAGTCGACCTCCGCGGTGCGGATGTCGGCCAGGGCCCAGGGGCCCGAGATCAGGTAGGCGGCGTTGCCGTCGGTGAACAGCGAGATCGCGTTGTCGTTGCTGATGGAGGTCTTCAGCACGCCCTGCTCGCCGAGCTCGACGATCTTCTCGGCCGCGGAGATCGAGCCCTCCTGGCCCACGCCCACGTCGGAGGGGTCGAGGTTGCCCTCGGAGTCCTCGCCGAAGAGGTAGCCGCCGCCGGAGGTGTAGAAGGGTCGCATGTGGTAGGCGTCGCCCTCCTCGCCGACCGGCAGGGACAGCACGTTCTCGGCGCCGCCGGCCTCGCCGGCCTCGACCAGCTCCTCCACGGTGGAGGGCTCGGGCACATCGGTGAGCTCGTTGTTCGCGTAGAGCACCAGGGTCTCCACGGCGTAGGGGGCGCCGTAGGTCTGGCCGTCGTAGGTCACGGCCTCGAGGCCGACCGGGGCGATCGCGTCGGAGGCGCCGGAGGGCAGCCTGCACCGGGGAGATGGCGCTGTTCTGCACCAGGTTCCCGATCCAGTCGTGGGCGGCCACGATCATGTCGGGGCCGTTGCCGGCCTGGTTGGCGGTGATGAAGTTGCCCTGCAGGTCGTCGGCGACGATCTGCACCGCGACGGTGAGGTTGTTGGCCTCGGCCCAGTCCTGCGCCGGGCCCTCGAGGGCGCCGGCCTTGACCTCGTCGGTCCAGATCACGAGGTCGGCATCGGCGCGCTCGGGCGCCGCGCCCTCGGAGGAGCCGCCCGCGTCCGAGCCGCCGGAGGAGCTGTCGGAACCGGAGTCGCTGCCGCCGCCGCAGGCGGCGAGGACACCGGTGGTGGCGGCGATGCCGCTCAGGGCGAGGAAGTTCTTGCGACGGATCTGCACGTCTTCTCCTTCGAATCGTGGTGCACCTGGCCGTCGGTGGCCGTGCGGGTTGGGAGAAAATATAGATCCTCGTCGCCGTCCTGTGCAAGAATCAGCAAGAACTTGCAGGACACGATTCGGACACGGCGCGATGGCGCTCGTGACAAGAGGGGATGAGTGTGATGGCGCGACTCGTCGACATCGCCAAGGCCGCCGGTGTGAGCGAGGCCACGGTCTCCCGGGTGCTCAACGGGCGACCCGGGGTCAACGAGGCCACCAGGCGTTCCGTGATCGAGACGGCCCGCCGGCTGGGGCGGGAGGTCGGCACCGCCGCCACCCGCACCGGGCCGCTGGTCGGGATGCTGGTGCCCGACCTCGACAACCAGGTCTTCACCTCCTGGGCCGAGCGCATCGAGGCCGAGCTCTTCGCGCGCGGGGCCGACTGCCTGGTGGCCATGCGTGCCCGGACCGCTGAACGCGAGCGAGAGATCTTGCAGCGTTTCCTGTCGGTCGGGGTGGACGGCATCATCGTCGTCTCCGGGCACCACGCCCAGGAAGGTGGCCCCATCGACCACTACCGCGAGGTGACCGATACCGGGAGGCCCCTGGTGCTGGTCAACGGCGTGCGCCCGGACCTGGACGCCGCCTACCTGTCCACCGACGACGAGCACGCCGTGCGCGCCACCCTGCAAAGACCTCGAGGACCTCGGCCACCGCCGCATCGGCCTCGCGGTGGGGGACGAGCGCACCTGGCCGGTGCGCGAGAAGGTGCGGGTCTTCGAGGAGGCCTCCGCCGACAGCGACCGCGAGGAGCGCCCCGTCTCCTACACCGACTTCTCCTACGCCGGGGGCTACGAGGCCGCCCGCGACCTGGTCGCCCGCGGCGCCACCGCGATCATGTGCGGGTCCGACGTGATGGCCGCCGGCGCCCTGGAGGCCGTGCGCGCGATGGGCCTGACGATCCCGGGGGACGTCTCCGTGGTCGGCTACGACGACGTGTTCTGGTCGGCCCTGACGAACCCGCCGCTGACCACCATGCGCCAGGCCGTGCCCGCCCTGGCTCGCGCGGCCGTGCGCGCCGCGCTCAGTGGCGGCGAGGAGTCCCGTCGCCCCTCCCGCACCTTGGTGGTGGTGCGGCCGCAGCTCGTCGTCCGCGGCTCCACCGGCTCCGCCCCCGAAGCCTGACCCGGGGCCGCGGACCGGGGGCTTCCTCGCCCCGGTCGGACGCCGCGAGCGACCCCGGCAACGCCGCACGGCACGGTATTCATCACCTGACTTCCATCCCTGGAAGGGAGCCGAGGAGAACCGGCTCCTCCGTCCGGATGTGCGATCATCTCGGGTCGCACTTACCTCGGTGGACGTGCTCACTGAACATGTTCACCACGGTCGGGGAGGTCCGATGCCTGGAACACGGCACGCACAGCGCGCAGGGACGAATCGGCGGGTGATCGCCGCACGACGCCGCCGTCACGGAGGTCGCGGGGTACGAGCCGGAGACCGCCGGGTACGGTGCGCTGGACGTCGCGGACGCCATGCTCGGGCTGGTCGATCCCTTTCTGGGAGCCTGTTCGCGCACCCCGAGCTGTCGCGGTCCTATGTCGCGATCCTCGTGACGGGCCGCTATCCCTCCACCCTGGTCTCCGAGCTCCCCAATCGGCGAACCGCCGACTTCCGGGCTGGCCGCCGTCCTGTCCGGGTCTTCTACTTCCCCGCCGCCGCATCCCACCTGCGGGCGTGCTTCCTCGGTCCCGCCTTCTGGGTGAACTGTCTGGGGATCTTTGCTCCACTCCATCGCCGTGCTGGTGCTCTCCCTGGCCTGGTGAGGCACCCGACGATCCGGCCGTCGTCGGTCGCGTCGGAGGGGCGCGCGGGCGCCGATAGCATGGTGGGCATGACCGATATCGTCGCCGATGTGACCCCCGAAATCACCCCCTCCAGCTACGACGCCGCCCAGCGGCGCAGCGACGCGATCTGGCAGAAGATCGAGAGCGACCCCAGCGGCCTGCGCATGCTCACCGGTGACCGGCCCACCGGCGCCCTGCACATCGGCCACTACTTCGGCTCCCTGCGCAACCGCGTCCGCCTGCAGCAGGCCGGCGTGGAGACCTGGGTGATCGTCGCCGACTACCAGGTGATCACCGACCGCGAGATCCTCGGCGACATCCAGGGCTCCGTGCGCGAGCCGCTCACCGACTACCTCGCCGTCGGCATCGACCCCGAGCGCGCCACGATCTTCACCCACTCGGCGGTGCCCGCCCTGAACCAGCTCATGCCGCCGTTCCTCTCGCTGGTCACCCAGCCGGAGCTGGAGCGGAACCCCACCGTCAAGGCCGAGCTGGCCGCCGCCGGGAAGTCCGCGATGGGCGGGCTCATGCTCACCTATCCCGTGCACCAGGCCGCGGACATCCTCTTCTGCCACGGCAACCTCGTGCCCGTCGGCAAGGACCAGCCGCCCCACATCGAGCAGACCCGCGTCATCGCCCGGCGCTTCAACGAGCGCTATGCGGGCGGCGAGGAGTACTTCCCCGAGCCCGATGCGCCGCTCTCCGAGTCGCCGACGATCCTGGGGCTGGACGGCGAGAACAAGATGAGCAAGTCGCTGGGCAACACCGTCATGTCGCGGATGGGCGAGGCCGAGACGATCAAGAAGATCAAGAAGGCCAAGACCGACGCCGACCGGCAGATCACCTACGACCCCGAGAACCGCCCCGAGGTCGCGAACCTGCTCACGATCGCCGCGCAGTCCACCGGCCGCACCCCCGAGGACATCGCCGAGGAGATCGGCGACCGCGGCGCGGGGACCCTGAAGATCTTCACCGCCGAGGCCCTGAACGCCCACCTCGCCCCGCCGCGCGCCCGCCGCGCCGAGCTCGAGCAGGATCCCGGTTACCTGATGCAGGTGTCGCGCGCCGGCAACGAGCGCGCGAACGCCGCGGCCGACGAGACCCTCCAGCGCGTGCGCGAGTTCATGGGGATGGTCTACTGACCGCTCCTGCCCAGGGACGGGCCCGTGACCTGCGCAGGCGGGCCACGGGCCCGTCCTCGTCCGCGGCCCGCGCCCGGGCGGGCGCGCCCGGTGCCGGCTCAGAAACGGCTCGAGCCGCCCGCCCCGGAGAACCCGCCGCCGGAGTAGCCCGTCACGCCGCCGCCTCCCGAGGAGGGCGAGCGGTGCGTCTCGAGCGCGGAGCCGGACTCCTGGTGCCAGCTCGAATACCACAGCACGGGGCTGAGTCGCCAGAGGCCCGGTGACGTCCCGGGGGCCAGCGCGTGACGTCGGGCGCGCAGGGAGCGGTACTCCCCGCCGTCCGCGTCCTCGAAGGCGTCGCGCAAGACCTCGCGCTCGTCATCGTCCTCGGCGAGCACGTCGATGCGGTGCTCGGCAAGCTCCTCGACCGCGGCCGAGAGCTCCCGGGTGAGGGTGTCGAGCTCCTCGAGGGCCGAGTCGGGATCGATCGCGTCGTCCTCGAGTCGAGCGGTGAGCCGATCCAGCTCGCGGGCGATCCCGTCGCCGAGCGTCAGCAGACGGTCCGCGGATGCCTGCTCGGCAGTGCTCATCTCCCCGCGGTCCTCCTCGACCTCCCCGAGGGCGGCGAGGAGTCGCGCAGCGGTTCGAGCTCCCGGTCCCAGACTGCTCGCCATTCCCCGCTGCGATGGAGCAGATCGGCGGCGGCGAGGATGTCGTCGTCGGCGTCGTCGAGCCGTTCCACCACGCGCTCGAAGTCCGCGGCCGTCGCCCGCTCGCGGCCGCGCAGGCCCCACGCCCAGCGGCGCTTGGCAGGCTCTGGGAGGGCGGCGCGGAGCCGGGCCGCCTCCTCGAGGTCCTGGGAGAACCGCACGTGGGCGAGAACCGCGACCTGCGCGTAGGCGGAGTGCTCGGGCAGAGTGCGCGCCGCGGCGTCGGTGATCGCGCGCTTGGTCAGGACGTCCCGGTGTCGAGGCAGGGCACGATCCACCCGGCGCCGTGCTGCGAGACGCGGCCCGAGGGTCGAGACCGCCGCGACGACGGCTCCGACCACGACGGCCGCCGCGGCGACGAGCGCGGCGGGATGACGCCACCAGGGACGGTGCAGGAGTGAGGCGTACTTCTTCGCACCCGCCTCGAGCGATCCGTCCCAGTCCGCGTCCCGGGCGGGATCGCGCATCGCGTCCTGGACCGCCTCGAAGTCGCTGTCCGAGAGCTTCACGTCCTCGCCGGCATAGGAGCCCAGGAAGCGGTTGTTCGGATCCAGGGCGAGGATCACCGTCCCGTCGGCCCAGTGCGAGCCGTCGGCGGAGAGCAGCGAGGGGTCGGAGCCGCGGGCGTGGTCGAGCACCGCGTCGTTCAGCGCCCTGTCGTCCGCCGGGTCCAGGCCGTGCTCGGTGACGTCCAGGACGAGCACGACCAGGCGCACCTCGGTGCGGAAGTCGATCTCCGCGAGGCGGTGCTCGAGGATCTCCGGGTCCACGGAGCGGGTGGTGTCGGTGACCTCGACGGAGGCCGGCGGCTCGGCACGCGCGGGTGCGGTGGCGAGCGCCGCCGGCAGGAGGACGGCCAGGAGCGCGAGCAGCAGCAGGACGGTCCTCGAGGGACGGCGGGTGCGGGGTGCGCCGAGAGCGGCGGAGGACGGACGCGACGTGGACATGGGGCGACCGTAACGGCTCGACCGGCGGGAAGGGGGACGACCTCCGTCGGTGTCGGGCCCTCCTCCCGTCGACCTGCGGAAGAACCCTGGGAGTCTCCGCGGCCGCTCCCGTCAGCCGCTCCCGTCGGCGTCCCGTGGGTCGCCCGTCGAACTCCCGAACCCTTCACGCCCCGCCCCGTTATGATCGACGCAAGAAACCCTTGGCCCCGCACCGTGCGGGGCCCGACGAGGAGGTACCGCATGCCCGTCTACGAGAACGTCTCCGATCTGGTGGGTCGCACCCCGCTGGTGAAGCTCAACCGCCTGGGCGACGACGTACGCGCGACCGTCCTGGCCAAGCTCGAGTTCTACAACCCCGCCAACTCCGTCAAGGACCGCATCGGCGTGGCCATGATCGATGCCGCGGAGAAGTCCGGCGAGCTGAAGCCCGGCGGGACCATCGTCGAGGCGACCTCCGGCAACACCGGCATCGCGCTGGCCATGATCGGAGGCTCCCGCGGCTACAAGGTCGTCCTCACCATGCCCGAGTCGATGTCCAAGGAGCGGCGGATGTCGCTGCGCGCCTACGGCGCCGAGCTGGTCCTCACCGAGGCCGCCAAGGGCATGAAGGGCGCGGTCGAGAAGGCCGAGGAGATCGCGGCGGAGACCGGCGCCGTGCAGGTCAAGCAGTTCGACAACCCCGCGAACCTCGACATCCACCGCCGCACCACCGCCGAGGAGATCTGGGCGGACACCGAGGGCGAGGTCGACGCGGTCGTCGCCGGCATCGGCACCGGCGGCACCATCTCCGGCATCGGCCAGGTGCTCAAGGAGCGCAAGGGCGAGGTGAAGGTCTTCGCCGTCGAGCCCGAGGAGTCCGCGATCCTCAACGGCGGCCAGCCCGGCCCCCACAAGATCCAGGGCATCGGCGCGAACTTCGTGCCCTCGATCCTGGACCGCGAGGTCTACGACGAGGTGCTCGACATCGACGCCGAGACCGCGATGGAGCGGGCCCGCTCCGTGGCCCGCGGCGAGGGCCTGCTGGTGGGCATCTCCTCCGGCGCCGCGATCGAGGCCGCCGCCCGCGTCGGCGCCCGCGAGGAGTTCGCCGGGAAGACCATCGTGGTGATCGTGCCCTCCTTCGGCGAGCGTTACCTCTCCACGCCGCTGTTCGCGCAGTACGCGGACTGAGGAAGGACGCCATGGCCGCCCTGGACCGGGTGATGGGCGTCGTCGCGAGCGTCCGGGAGGACCTCGCGGCGGCGCACCGCCGCGACCCTGCGGCGACCGACGACCTCGCGATCCTGCTGACCTCCCCGGGGCCGCACGCGATCTGGACCCACCGCGTGGCGCATCGGCTCTGGGCGCGCGGTGCGAAGTCGCCCGCCCTCGTCCTCGCCCAGGGCTCGCGCTCGGTGACCGGCATCGAGATCCATCCCGGCGCCATGATCGGCCGGCGCTTCTTCATCGACCACGGCATGGGCGTCGTGATCGGCGAGACCGCCGAGGTGGGCGACGACGTGATGCTCTACCACGGCGTGACCCTGGGCGGCCGGTCGATGGAGCGGGTCAAGCGCCATCCCACGGTCGGCGACGGCGTGGTGATCGGGGCCGGTGCCCGGGTGCTCGGCCCGATCACCCTCGGCGAGGGCTCCCAGGTCGGGGCCAACGCCGTGGTCGTCAAGGACGTCCCGGCCCGGGCGACCGCCGTCGGCATCCCGGCGACGATCCGCCCCGAGGCCGCGCATCCCGAGGAGCACACCGACCCGGCGATCTGGATCTGATCCGGAGCCGACGACCCGCGGGGCCCCTGGCCTCGCGGGTCGCGCGCGCCCGCCGGGACCGCTGCGCTCAGGCGCCGAAGGGATCGAGGAACGAGGTCCCGCCGACGCGGTGGAGGCGACGCTCCCAGGCGGGCAAAGACCTCGTGCGCGTCCTCGGCCAGGACGTGGTCGAACAGCTCCGAGGAGCCGTGCGGAGGAGCGATGTCCACCAGCACCGTCGTCGCCCCGTGCTCCCGGGCCAGCGGCGCGAGCCGCGCCGCGGGGAAGACGACCCCGCTGGTGCCGACGACGACGAGGAGATCCGCACGCGCGCGAGGCGCATGGCGAGCTCGAGCGCGCGGAGGGCAGCCGCTCGTCGAAGAGCACCACGTCCGGGCGGGTCGGCTCCCCGCGCGCGGGCAGTGACCGGGCACGCCGTGGTCCTCGGGGAGGATCCCTCGCCCGGTGCGAGCACCGCCCGCCAGTCGCAGCGCCGCCCCAGGCACACCGCGTGCAGGGCGGCGCCGTGGAGCTCGGCGACGACCTCGCTGCCCGCGGCCTGGTGCGGCCCGTCGACGTTCTGGGTGATCACCGGTGCACCGAGGCGGGCGATCGCCCGGTGCCCCGGAGTGGGGCCGTGCGCGAGCGCGATCGAGGCCATCCGCCCCCACACGGCCCACAGCGCGGCAGGGAGCCCGGCGGCAGCGAGGCGTGCATCGCCTGCTCGGTCTCCGGCTCGAGGGCCCACAGGCCCTCCGGGCCGCGGAAGGTGCCCAGTCCCGTGCGGGCGCTGAGCCCGGAGCCCGTGAGGAAGACGACCTCACGGTGCTCCGGTCCCGGGACGAAGGGAGCGGCCGTGCTCACCACTCCTCGTGCTCGCGGGAGTCCCAGGCGGCGTCCTCCCCGAGGTCGAGGGTGGCCAGCAGCGCACGGTCCTCGTCGTCCAGGGAGATCCCCTCGAGCGTCGCGTTGGTGCGCTGACGGGTCGGGTCCTGCGACTTCGGGATCACGACGATGTCCTGGTCCGCAGCCCAGCGCAGCGAGATCTGCGAGGTGCTCACGCCGTGCTTCTCGGCGACGCGGCGCGGCGCGAACTGCTCGCCGAGGCCCTCGCGGCCGCCGAGCGGGCCCCAGGCCTGGGTGACGATGCCGTGCTCGCGATGGAAGGCGACGGCTTCCCGCCGCCGCAGGGCGGGGGAGAGCTGGATCTGGTTCACCTCGGGCGCGACGCCGGTCTCGTCGATCAGCGCGCTGCAGCCGCTCGGGGCGGAAGTTCGAGACGCCGATGTGCTGGGTCAGGCCCTGCTCCTTCAGCTCGACGAGGGTGCGCCAGGTGTCCAGGGCGAGGCCCCGCGACGGGTTCGGCCAGTGGATGAGGGTCAGGGCCACGCGGGGCAGGCCCAGGCGGCGCAGCGAGCCGAGCAGGCCCTCGCGGGCCTCCTCCCGGCCCTGGTCGCCGCCGGCGATCTTGGTGGTGATCAGCGCCTCGTCGGGGTCCAGGCCGCTGTCGCGCAGACCCTGGCCGACGGCGGCCTCGTTGCCGTACTGGGCGGCGGTGTCGACGAGCCGGTAGCCGGCGCGCGGCGCCGCCGCGACCGCGTCGGCGCCGCCGGTGCCCTTCATGCCGGAGGTGCCGAAGCCGATCAGCGGGAAGACGGTGCCGTCGGCGAGGGCGGTGGTGGGGATGGACAGCTCGGACACGGATCCTCCTGGATGACGGTAGCGGGTGCTCCCAGCGTATCGATCATCCCGCCCCGGTGCTCTGCTAGCGTCCGGCAGGACGAGGACGTCGACCCGCGAGGAGAGCGCAAGCATGAGCGGCACCGGCACGGCCCCGACCCCGGAGGCGGCCCCCGCCGCGGGCGTACACGGGGTGCACGACGAGATCTCGCCGCGCGCACCGTCCTCGTCCACCGGCCCGGCCGCGAGCTCGAGCGTCTCACCCCGGACACCCGCGAGGAGCCGCTCTTCGACGAGGTGCTGTGGCGGGACCGCGCCGAGGCTCAGCACGACGAGTTCACCCGCCTCCTGGGCGGCCAGGGGGTCGAGGTCCTCCAGCCGCGGGACCTGCTCGTCGACATCCTGCGGGACGTGGGGCCGCGGGAGCACCTGCTCGCCCGCGCCCTCGACCCCGCCGTGCTCGGCGACATCGCCGTCCAGGACCTGCGCGGAGGGCTCGCCGACCTCGACGCCGAGGCGCTCGCGGACGTGCTGATCGGCGGGATCACCGTCGGCGAGCTGAGGACGCTCGGGGCGGAGCCGCGCTCGATCGCGCGCCGCAGCGGGTGGGGGAGGAGCACCTCGTGCTCGACCCGCGCCCAACCACCTGTTCACCCGCGACACCTCCGCCTGGATCGGCGACGTGGTCTCGGTCGGCGCCATGCGACGCTCGGCCCGGCGACGGGAGAGCCTCCACCTGGAGATGGTCTACCGCCACCATCCGCGCTTCGCCCGGCCCGGCGGTCCGCGGCGCCTGCTCGGCCGCGACGGCGCCGGGGCGGCGAGCGTCGAGGGAGGCGACGTGATGATGCTGTCCCCGCGCACGGTCGCGATCGGGATGTCGGAGCGCACCAGCGCCGTCGGCGTCGAGCGCCTCGCCGCCGCCCTCCTCGCCGACGACGCGGTGGACCGGGTGATCGCGATCGCGCCGCCCCACCGCCGCGCGATGATGCACCTGGACACCGTCACGACCGTCGTCGACGAGGAGTCGATGCTCCGCTTCGGCCCCCTGCCGGCGCTGGAGACCTTCGAGATCGAGCGGCTCGGCGACCGGCTGGTCTCCCGGGCGCGGTCGGCCGACGAGATGGACGCCGTGCTCGCCCGCGGGCTCGGGGTCCCCTCCCTGCGGGTGCTCACCCCTCCGCTGGACGCCTACGCCGCCGCGCGCGAGCAGTGGGACGACGGGTGCAACGTGCTCGCCCTCGCACCGGGCAGGGTCATCGCCTACGAGCGGGCCGCGGCGACCAACGACTACCTCCGCGCCCAGGGTGTGGAGGTGCTCGAGTTCGCGGGCGACGAGCTGGGGCGCGGTCGGGGCGGTCCGCGCCGCATGAGTCGCCCCGTCGCACGCGGCTGAGCGTCGCCGTCGCTGAGCGCGGCGCCCTCAGCGGCGCGTCGGGGGCGGCGGGTCCTCCGCGGTCTGCAGGGTCGTCTCCTGGGCGGGCGGCGGCTCGCGCAGCGAGCGCTCCAGCAGCGAGCCGCTGGGTGCCGAACTCCTCGAGCCCCTTGCGCACCGTGAACCCGAGCTTGCGCAAGAGGGCGACGCCGCGCTTGTTGCGGGTCTGGCTGATCGCGATGACGACCTCGTCCGCGAGCTCGCGGCGCGCCCAGTCCAGCGGCCGCGATGCAGGACTCCGCGGCGTAGCCCAGACCGGTCCATTCGGGCAGCAGCGCGTAGGACAGCTCCAGCTCCCCGCGGTCGTAGTCCAGCGTGATCGAGCCGATCATCGTGTCGTCCTCGGCCAGGGCGAGCACCCAGCGCCCCCAGGTGATGCCCAGCGGGGAGAGCTCGAGCGCCTGGCGGGAGGCGTAGTCCACGGCGCCGCCGAGGTACTCGCGGGTGACCGGGTCGGTCATCAGCCGGATCAGCGCGGTGCGGTCGGCGTCGCCCGGCGGCCGGATCACGAGTCGGGGACTGCGGATCCGGACGGGCCACTCGGCGGTGCCTTCCTTCGTCACGACCACCACGGTACAAGCACCGGGCCGGTCGCGCCCGTCGGGGTCCGCGTCTCCGTGGCGACGGGGTGCGACGAGGACCGCGAGGCGTGTCCGGGTTCGGTATGGTGACTCTGCGGCACATCGGTGTGCCGCCGAGCGTCGGTGCCCGGTCCCGCACCGGGCCTCGCGAGTCGGTCGTGACGAACATTCACGCAGTCCCCGGACGAGTAGGAGCACC
Organism: Brachybacterium sp. GPGPB12; assembly: GCF_038396325.1. Taxonomy (NCBI): domain Bacteria; kingdom Bacillati; phylum Actinomycetota; class Actinomycetes; order Micrococcales; family Dermabacteraceae; genus Brachybacterium; species Brachybacterium sp. GPGPB12. The sequence goes on from NZ_CP149573.1 coordinate 3,771,844, forward strand.
ATGGTCGACCAGGACCTTCGCAGCACGGCACTGGAGGCGGTCCACGAGTCGCTCGGAGCGACGTTCACGGATTTCGCGGGATGGCGGATGCCGGTCCGATACGACTCGGACCTCGCCGAGCACAGGGCGGTGCGCGAGAGCGCAGGCCTCTTCGACCTCAGCCACATGGGCGAGATCCACCTGCGCGGGCCGCAGGCGGGCGAGGCCCTCGACCACGCCATGGCCGGCAAGCTCTCCGCCGTGGCCGTCGGCCGGGCGAAGTACACCCTGCTCCTGACGGAGCAGGGCGGGGTGATCGACGACGTGATCGTCTACCGGCTCGCCGAGGACCACTTCCTCGTCGTCGCCAACGCCTCCAATGCCGTCGTCGACGCCGAGGAGATCCGTGCCCGCGTCGCGGGCTTCGACGTCGAGGTCGACGACGCCTCGGACCGCACCTCCCTGATCGCGGTGCAGGGCCCCGCCAGTGAGCAGATCCTGCTGGACCTGCTGGACGCCGAGGACTCCGGCGTCGAGGGCGTCACCGCCGAGGACATCACCTCGATGAAGTACTACCGCTTCGCCGAGGGCACCTACCGCGGCGGCGACCTGCTCGTGGCCCGCACCGGCTACACCGGCGAGGACGGCTTCGAGCTGTACGTCGGCGACGACTCCGCCGAGGAGCTCTGGAAGGCCCTCACCGCCGTCGGCGGGGACCGGATCGTGCCCTGCGGCCTCGCCTGCCGCGACACCCTCCGCCTCGAGGCCGGCATGCCGCTGTACGGCAACGAGCTGAGCCGGGACCTGCTGCCCGCCCAGGCTGGCATGGGCCGCGTCGTCGCGCTCTCCTCCAAGGGCGACTTCGTCGGCCGGGAAGCCACCGAGGCGGCGCAGACCGAGGGACTGCCCGTCCTGGTGGGCCTCGCGGCCGAGGGCCGCCGGGCCGCCCGCGCCGGCTCCGCCGTCCGCGACGGGGAGGGGAACGAGATCGGCGCCGTCACCTCCGGCGTGCTCTCGCCGACCCTCGGCCATCCCATCGCGCTGGCCTACATCGACCCCTCCCACCGCGAGGTCGGCACCGAGCTGGTGGTCGACGTGCGTGGCAAGGACCTGCCGGTCCGCGTCGTCGAGACGCCCTTCTACCGCCGCGGCTGAGCGGCTCCGAGTTCCCCGACCGTCCCCAGGAAGGACCACAGCAATGTCCGCAGAACTCCTCTACAGCAAGGACCACGAGTGGGTCCGCGTCGAGTCCGACGGCGTCGCCGTCATCGGCGTGACCGACTTCGCCGCCGAGCGGCTCGGCGACGTCGTCTACGTCGACCTGCCCGAGGTCGGTTCCGAGATCACCTCCGGCACCGAGATGGGCGAGATCGAGTCGACCAAGTCCGTCTCCGATCTCTTCTCGCCGATCAGCGGCACCGTCTCCGAGACCAATCAGGCCGTCGTCGACGAGCCCGAGCTCGTGAACTCCTCACCCTTCGAGGAGGGATGGCTGATCAAGGCCACCTTCGAGGCGTCGCCCGACGACCTGCTCAGCGCCGAGGAGTACAAGGCCCTCACCCAGTCCTGAGCATGCAGGGGCGGCCCGGCGCCGGGCCGCCCCGCGCCCAGGCCACGACCCCGCACCTCCACGTAGAACCCCAGGGACACGCCTTCATGACCGCAACGCCTGCGCTCGATCACGACTCCTTCGTCCGCCGCCACGTCGGCACCGACCCCGGCGCCCAGCGCCACATGCTCGAGGTCCTGGGCTACGAGTCCCTGGACGAGATCTTCGCGGGCCGCGGTGCCCTCCACGATCCTGCTGGACGAGGAGGCGCTCGACGCGACCTCCGTCCCCGACGGGATCACCGAGCCCGCCGCGCTCGAAGAGCTCCGCGCCCTCGCGGACCGCAACACCGTGCACCGCTCCCTGATCGGCCTCGGCTACCACGGCACCCACACCCCCGCCGTCATCCAGCGCAATGTGCTGGAGAACCCCGCCTGGTACACCGCCTACACCCCGTACCAGCCCGAGATCTCGCAGGGCCGACTCGAGGCGCCGCTGACCTTCCAGACCATGGTCTGCGACCTCACCGGGATGGACGTCTCGGGCGCCTCCACCCTCGACGAGGCGACCTCCGCGGCGGAGGCGCTGATGCTCGCCCGCCGCACCGCCAAGCGCAACGGGAACGTCTTCCTCGTCGACGCCGACGCGCGCCGGCCACCAAGGCGGTGCTCGCAGGGCCGCGCCGACGGGCTCGGCATCGAGTCGCGCGAGGTCGACTTCCGCACGGGCGGCGCCCCCGAGGGCGACTACTTCGGCGCCCTGATCCAGTACCCCGGCGCCTCCGGCCGCATCTGGGACCCGCGCGACGTCATCGCCGAGGTCAGGTCCACCAAGGCCGTCGCGATCGTCGCCGCGGACCTGCTCTCCCTGACCATGCTCGCCTCCCCGGGCTCGCTCGGCGCCGACGTCACCGTCGGCACCACCCAGCGCTTCGGCATCCCGCTCGGATTCGGCGGCCCGCACGCCGGCTTCGTCGCCGTGCGCAAGGGCCTCGAGCGGCGGCTGCCCGGCCGCCTGGTCGGCGTCTCCCGCGACGCCGACGGCAACCCCGCCTACCGCCTCTCCCTGCAGACCCGCGAGCAAGACATCCGCCGCGACAAGGCCACCAGCTCCATCACCACCGCGCAGGGTCTCGCTGGCCGTGATGGCCGCGATGTACGCCGTCTACCACGGCCCGGAGGGGCTGACCCGGATCGGTCGCGCGGTCGCCGACCGCACCGCCTCCCTCGCCGACCTCCTGCGCCGCGGCGGCTTCGAGCTGGTCGCGGAGTCCTTCTTCGACACCCTCGAGGTGCGGGCCACCGGCACCGCCTCCGACATCGCCGCCTCCCTGCGCGAGGCCGGGTTCGTGGTCCGCGTCCTCGGCGACGACGTGGTCCACCTGTCGCTGGACGAGACGATCACCGCCGCGGACCTGCAGGCGATCGCCGCGGCCTTCGCCCCGCATGCCCCGACCCCCGGCCAGGAGCTCGCCGAGGTCGGCTCCGGGGCCGGCTGGGAGGGCCTGGTGCGCGAGGACCCCTTCCTGCGCCACCCGGTGTTCTCCTCCTTCCGCTCCGAGACCGCGATGATGCGCTACCTGCGCCGCCTCTCCGACCGGGACTTCGCGCTGGACCGCGGCATGATCCCGCTGGGCTCGTGCACGATGAAGCTCAACGCCGCCACCGAGATGGCCGGCATCACCTGGGCCGAGTTCAACGGGATCCACCCCTTCGCCCCGGCCGAGGACGTGACGGGCTATCTCGACCTCATCACCCAGCTCGAGACCTGGCTGACGGACCTGACCGGCTACGACACGGTCTCCCTGCGACCCAACGCGGGCTCGCAGGGCGAGTTCGCGGGCCTGCTGGCGATCCGCGCGTATCACGCCTCCCGCGGCGAGTCCTCCCGCGACGTGTGCCTCGTGCCGAGCTCCGCCCACGGCACCAACGCCGCCAGCGCCGTGAACGCGGGCCTGCGCGTCGTGGTCGTCGCCTCGGACGCGAAGGGCAACATCGACCTCGAGGACCTGGGGCAGAAGATCAAGGACCACGGCGACGAGCTCGCCGCCATCATGATCACCTACCCCTCCACGCACGGCGTGTACGAGGAGCAGGTGCGCACCGTGTGCGAGCTGGTGCACGACGCGGGCGGCCAGGTCTACGTCGACGGCGCGAACCTCAACGCGCTGCTGCAGGTGGCGCGCCCCGGCGAGTTCGGCGGCGACGTCTCCCACCTGAACCTCCACAAGACCTTCTGCATCCCGCACGGCGGCGGCGGCCCGGGCGTCGGCCCGGTCGCGGCGAAGGCGCACCTGGCGCCGTTCCTGCCCGGTCACCCCGAGATCCAGCGCGAGTCGCACCCGGTCGCCGGGGCGGGGGAGCAGGTCCACGGCGGGGCGCCCGTCTCGCAGGCACCCTACGGCTCGCCGTCGATCCTGCCGATCACCTGGACCTACATCCGCCTGATGGGGCCGGACGGGTCGCGCCACGCCACCGCCTCGGCGGTGCTCGCGGCGAACTACATGGCCCGCCGCCTCTCCGAGTCCTACGAGATCCTGTACACCGGTGAGAACGGGCTGGTCGCCCACGAGTGCATCGTGGACCTGCGCCCCTTCACCGAGCGCACCGGGATCACCGTCGACGACGTCGCCAAGCGCCTCATCGACTTCGGCTTCCACGCCCCGACCATGTCCTTCCCCGTCGCGGGGACGCTCATGGTCGAGCCCACCGAGTCCGAGGACCTCGCCGAGATCGACCGCTTCGTCGAGGCGATGCTGATGATCGCGAAGGAGGCCGACGAGGTGATCGCCGGCACCTGGCCCGCCGAGGACAACCCGCTGGTGAACGCGCCGCACACGGCCTCGTCGATCGCGACGGGGGAGTGGACCCACCCCTACTCCCGCGAGATCGCCGTCTACCCCGGCTCCTGGACCGCGCCCGAGGACGACTCCGTCCACGACAGCGCCCAGATGCGGATCCAGTCGAAGTACTGGCCGCCGGTGCGTCGCATCGACCAGGCCTGGGGCGACCGCAACCTGGTGCCCACCTGGCCGCTGGACTGACCGCGGCAAATCCCGCCCCTCGCCCGCCCGGACCGCTCCCGCGGCCCGGGCGGGCGAGTTCGTGAACTGCTGTGACGGCCCGGCTCGCGTCCGGGCCGCCCCTGCTCATAGGCTCGGCCCATGACCGAGATCCTCACCACCCACGCCGGCTCCCTGCCTCGCACCCCGGAGCTCATCGCCGCCAACGCCGCCCGCCCCGTCGGCGAGGACGGGCTGACCCCCGCCCCCACCGACGAGTTCCGCGAGGTGTCGCGCCAGGCCGTCGTCGACGTCGTCGCGAAGCGAGCGCGAGATCGGGATCTCGATCCCCAACGACGGCGAGTACGGGCACCTGATGGGCTCGGCCGTGAACTACGGCTCCTGGTGGTCCTACATCTTCGACCGGGTCAGCGGCCTGGAGATCACAGGCAGCGACTACTTCTCCTCCGAGCCGGTGCGCTCCACCCCCGGGAACGTGCGCCTGACCACCTTCCCCGATCGCCGGGACTGGACGCTCTTCGCGGAGGCGTACCAGGACCCGACCTCGGGCATCACCGTCGGCTCCCAGCCCACCTTTCCCGCCGCGACCTCCGCGATCGCCTACTCCGACACCGGTCGCGAGCTGGTCGCGCAGGACGTGGCGAACTTCCGCGCCGCGCTCGACTCCGCCGGCTACGCGAACGGCTACCTCGCCGCGCTGTCCCCGGGCTCCGGCTCCCGCATCACCGACGACCACTACGGCGACGAGGACGCCTTCCTCGACGCCTGGGTCGAGGTGATGCGTCCCGAGTACGAGGCGATCGCCGCCGCGGGCCTGACCGTGCAGATCGACGACCCGTCGATCGCCGAGAACTGGGACCAGATCAACCCCGAGCCCTCCGTCGCCGACTACCTCGAGTTCACCCGCAAGCGCGTCGACGCCGTCAACCGGGCGCTGGTCAACGTACCGACCGAGCAGACCCGCTTCCACCTGTGCTGGGGCTCCTGGCACGGCCCGCACACCACCGACATCGAGTTCCGCCACATCGCGCCGCTGCTGCTCGAGATCGACGCGAAGTACTACTCCTTCGAGGCCGCCAACGTGCGCCACGAGCACGAGTGGACCGTGTGGCAGGACCTCGAGCCGCCGGAGGACAAGGTGATCGTCCCCGGCATCGTCTCCCACGCCACCAACGTCGTCGAGCACCCCGAGCTGGTCGCCCAGCGACTGGAGCGCTTCGCGCGGATCGTCGGCCCCGAGCGCGTGATCGGCTCGACCGACTGCGGGCTCGGCGGGCGCATCCACCCGCAGATCGCCTGGGCGAAGCTCGCCTCGCTCGTGGAGGGCGCGGCCCTCGCCTCCTCCCGGCTGTGAACCCGGCGCGCCGCTGAGCCCCACTGGGTCCTGATCGGAGGCGGTCGGGACCCCGCGCCCGGGCTCGCGGGCGGGGCGAGAGTTCACCGCCTGGTCGACGACACGTCACGCCCCGGTGGGGCCGCGGAGACCTGGGCGGCGGAGCATCGGGGGCGTGAGGATCCTCGTCGTCGCCGAATCGTTCCTGCCGCACATGAACGGGGTCACCAACTCGGTGCTCCGCGTCGTCGACCACTTCGCCGCCTCGGGCGATGATCTCGGGATCATCGCCCCGAAGTGGCCCGGGGCCGACAAGCACCTGCGCACCTCCTGCGGACGCAGGGTCCGGGTGCGCCGCATCGCCTCCGCCCCCATGCCGGGCTACACCGAGGTGCGCATCGCCACCGCCAGCGCCGCCACCCTGCGCCGTCGCATCGACGAGTTCGCGCCCGATGTCATCCACCTCGCCTCGCCGATGATCCTCGGCGGCCGCGCCGTGGTCGCGGCGCAGAAGGCCGGGGTGCCGACGGTCGCCGTGTACCAGACCGACATCCCCGGCTACACGGCCCGCTACGGCATGCCCTTCCTCGAGAACGCCTCCTGGCGCTCGCGCGCGACGTGCACAACCGCGCCACCCTCAACCTCGCCCCCTCCACCGCGACCCGCGACCAGATGCTCGAGCACGGCATCGAGCGGGTCCACCTGTGGCGACGCGGCGTGGACACCTCGCTGTTCTCCCGCTCGCTGCGCAGTGCGAGGTCGCGGGCCCGCTACGCCGAGCCGGAGGAGAAGCTCGTGGTCTACGTGGGCCGGCTCGCCCCCGAGAAGCAGGTCGCCGATCTGCGCGTCGCGCACGACATGCCCGGGGTGCGCCTGCTGATCGTCGGCGACGGCCCCGAGCGGGACGCCCTGCGTCGCGACATGCCCCGGGCGCGCTTCGCCGGCTTCCGCTCCGGCACGGACCTCGCCGCGCACCTCGCCAGCGCCGACCTCTTCGTCCACCCCGGCGAGCTCGAGACCTTCGGGCAGACGATCCAGGAGGCCATGGCCTCCGGACTGCCCGTCATCGCACCGCGCCGGGGAGGACCGGTGGATCTGGTCACCCCGAGCCGCACCGGCTGGCTGTACACCCCGGGGATGCTCGACGAGCTCCGCGACCGCGCCGCGGACCTGCTCTTCGACGACGCTAAGCGCGAGGCCTTCGGCACGGCGGCGCTGGAGTCCGTGCGCAAGCGCACCTGGCCGGTGCTCAGCGAGCGGCTGCGCGGCTACTACCGCCGGGCGATCGAGGAGCACGCCCAAGTGCCCGCTCGCTGAGCCGCCGTCACATTCCGCCACACAGCTCGCGGGGAGGGGTCGCTGCGGGGTGGACTGAGTCCTGTCGCCGATCGGCGGCACGTGACCCGGCTCCACTGCGGAAAGGACAACATCATGGCGCGGCGCACTCGTCGCCCGCTCATCGGCGTGACCGCGGGGACCCGCACCATGATGTCCGGCGCCTGGGAGGGTCACGACGCCGTCGTCGTCAACGAGCACTACGTCCGCGCACTGCGCGAGGCCGGCGCCCGGCCCGTGATCCTCTCCCCGCAGGACCCCTGGACCGAGGAGGAGCTCGCCGAGCTCGACGGCCTCGTCCTCACCGGCGGCACCGACCTCGACCCCGCGGCCTTGGGCGAGGACGCGCTCGGGACCGACATGACCCCGGACCCCGCCCGCGACGCCTTCGAGACCACGCTCTACCGCACCGCCCGACGCGTCGGCGTGCCCGTGCTCGGGATCTGCCGCGGCCTGCAGATCATCACGATCGCCGAGGGCGGCCGGTCGCACCGCCACCTGCCGGAGGACGTCCCCGCCCACCCGACCACCGGGCTCGCCCCCACTGCGGTCGACGTCGAGATCGACGCGGCCAGCGACCTCGCCCTCGCCCTCGGCACCTCGGCCCGGGTCACCGCCTTCCACCACCAGGGCGTGCGCGAGGTCCGCGGCGACCTGCGCATCGTCGCGCGGCACGCGAGCGGTCTCCCGCTCGCGGTCGAGGCCGCCTCGGGCAGCGGCGTGATCGGGGTGCAGTGGCATCCCGAGATCGACGGCGAGAGCGGCGCTGCGGTGTTCGAGAGCCTGCTCACCGCGATCCGGCACCGGGACGTGGCGGCGAGCGACCGCGCACTGGTCTAGGATGGACCCGGTCGCCCGCGCCTGATGACGGGCGCCGTGGACGCCGCACCACCGGTCGCGGACCGGCAGAGTCAGGAAAGAAGGCGGCGATGAGCAACGAGCACGTCGCGGACACGAGCCGCGCGCGGGTGCACCAGGACGAGAACATGACCTCGAAGGGCAACAACGTCGTCCTGTCGGTGGTGCTGTTCCTCGTGCTGTTCGGCCTGTTCGTCGCCGGCCTCTACGTGATGGCGATGTTCACCGCCGTGACCTTCATCGCGGGCCTGGCCATGTGCCTGGTGGCGCTGTTCGTCACCTTCGACCTGGTGCCGCGCTTCCTCACCTGAGCCCTCGCTCCTCATCCTCCACCGTGCCCGGCGGCCCTCGCGGCGGCCGGGCACGGTCATGTCCGGGACGCTCCTGCCCGGCCCGACCGCCCGGGAGAGCCCCTGCGAGGGCCCGGCGTGACGCGACCCCCGTCGTGACGGACAATGGTGCATCGTGAACGCTCACTCACCGTCGGCCGACGACGCCCTCCGCCCCGCCGTGCCGCGTGACGCGATGCTCGCGCGCCGGGCGGTCTCGCTGATCTTCTTCCTCAACGGCGCCTCATTCTGCGCGATCCTGCCGCGGTATCCCGAGCTGGTGGAGTCGATCGGGCTGAGCAACACCGCCTTCGGCCTCGCGGTCGGGCTGGGGCCGCTCGGCGGACTGCTCGCGGGGCTGTTCGCCGCCCGGCTGATGTCCCGCTTCGGCTCGGCCCGCACCTCCGTGGCCTTCCAGCCGCTCGCCTCGACCTCTCACCTGGCGATCTACGTCTCCGGCTCCTGGCTGTGGCTGACGGCCGCGCCGCTGCTGGCCCAGGCCGCCGACGCACTCACCGACATCTCCATGAACGCGCACGGCATGCGGGTCGAGCGCCGCTACCGGCGCTCCATCATGAACAGCTACCACGGCTGGTGGTCGCTCGGCGCGGTCCTCGGCGGGTCGCTGGCGCGGCCGCCGCGCAGGTCGGACTGCCGCTGTGGGCGCAGGGCGTGGCGGGCCTGATCGTCTTCGGCGCGCTCGTGCTGGGCTCCTACCGGTTCCTCGCGCCGGGCGACGACTCGACCGAGCGCGCGCCGGTCGCCGCGACGGACGGTGCCGGTGGGACGTCGAGCGACTCCCCGGCGGGTCCGTCCGCCTCCTCCGCCGCCGAGGTGCCGCCGGTCGCGCCCGCGGGACGGCGCATCGCGGGGATGGGCCTGCGCGCGCTGGGGCTCGTGGCGGCGCTGGGCATGGTGCTCGTGTTCGCGGGGTCGACCGAGGACGCCGGCAACACCTGGGGCGCGCTGTTCATGCGCTCCACCTTCGAGGCGACCCCGTTCCTGGCCGGCATGGCCTTCGTCGCCCTCCAGGGCGCCCAGACGATCGGCCGCTTCACCGGCGACGCGATCGTGGACCGGCTCGGCGACCGCGTCACCGCCCGCGTCGGCGCCCTCATCGCCCTGGTCGGGATGAGCATCGCCCTGGTGTCGCCCAGACCGGCGACCGCCTTGCTCGGCTTCGCGGCGGCGGGCTGGGGGATCGCCACCCTGTTCCCGGCGGCCTTCCGCACGGCCGACAACCTCCCGGGCGTGCCCTCCGGCGTCGGCATCACGGTGGTGGGCTGGTTCGCGCGGCTCGGCTTCTTCCTCACCCCGCCGCTCGTCGGCGCGCTCGCGGACGCGCTGACGCGCGCTACGCGCTGTGGCTGGTGCCGATCTACGCGTTGGGGATCCTCGCGTTCTCCGGGGCCCTCTCCACCCGCCGGAGCGCGCAGCAGGGCTGAGAACCGCGGGATCGGACGGAGGGGGCGAGGATCGCGCGGCTCAGATCCGGTCGACGTCCCCCGCGCCCTCACGGGCGATCACGGGCTCGGACCCGGTGAGGTCCACGACAGTGGTCGGCTCGATCCCCACCTCGCCGGAGTCGATGATCACGTCGACCTGCTCGCCCAGCAGGTCCTGCACCACCCAGCCCTCCGAGGGCGGGTCCTCCTGCCCGGGCGAGCAGCGGCGTCGAGGACAGGATCGGCTCGCCGAGCGCCTCGACCAGCGCATGGGCCACCCGATGATCGGGGATCCGCACCCCGACGGTGTGCTTCTTGGGATGGGCCATCTTGCGCGGCACCTCCCGGGTCGCGGGGAGGATGAAGGTGTACGGCCCCGGGGTCGCGTTCTTGACCAGGCGGAAGGTCGGGTTGGAGACCAGCACGTACTGCCCCAGCTGGGCGAAGTCCGCGCAGACGAGCGTGAAGTGGTGGTCCTTGCCGACCTGTCGGATGCGACGGATCCGCTCGAGGCCGTCCGCGTCCCCGAGACGGCGACCCAGCGCGTAGCAGGAGTCCGTCGGATAGGCGATCAGGCCGCCCTCCTCGAGCGCGGCGACCGCCTGCGCGATGAGGCGGGGTCGCGGATCCTCCGGATGGATGTCGAGATACTTCGCGGAGCGACGTGATCTGGCCATGCCCGATGGTACGCCCGCACGGGGCGGGCGGGGCGGTCCCGCGCGGACAGGGCGCGCGTCGAGGCCGGTGCTGGGGCGGGCACGGGCCGGGTCAGGCGACGACCACGAACTCCCGCCCGATCCACTTGGTGCGCCGCAGGCGCACCACCGCGCTGACCGGGAGCGGCCCCATGATGTGAGGGTAGCCGCGGCCCTTCCCGTCGACGTCGGCCTCGATGTCCACGGCGATGCCGGCCGCCTCGACCCGGCCCACATCGATCTCGAGGATCACGAGGTCCGAGGGGCGGTCGGGGTAGATGCGCTTGGCGACCTTAGAGACCTGCTCGGGCCAGGAGGCGTGGAGGAAGCCCTCCTCGGCGAGGTCCCTGCCGCGGGTCGCGCGGGTGTAGACGCCCTCCGGGACCGCCGCCTCCCAGGCGGCCGACTCGGTGATGTGCCAGATCAGGGGCGAGGGCATGAGCGGCAGTGTACCGTGACCGGCATGGATGAGACCTCCGCCGACCGGGGCGCGGTGCGCCTGGTCCACGACGACGATCGCGACCGCTTCGCCGCCCTCGAGGGCGAGACCGTCGTGGCCGTCCTCGCCTTCGAGGACGAGGACGAGGTGCGCGACCTGCGCTCGACCGTCGTCGCCCCGGACCGCTCGGGGCGCGGGATCGGGACGGCTATCGTCCGCTTCGCCCTCGAGGACACCCGCGCCCGAGGGTTGAAGGTTCGCCCCACCTGCTGGTTCGTCCGCGGCTTCATCGAGCGTCATCCCGAGTACGCGGATCTGCTGGAGGACCCCGGGACGACCCCTTCGACCACCTGACAGGAGTGACGTTGACCTACCGCATCCTCACCGTCTGCACCGGCAACATCTGCCGCTCGCCCCTGGTCGAGTACGCGGCGCGCGAGGCCGTCGAGGCGGAGGGCCTCGCCGGGGAGGTGGAGATCGCCTCCGCCGGCACCACCGGCTGGGAGAGCGGCAACCCGATCGATCCGCGCGCCGGGGCAGCGCTGCGCGAGCACGGGATCGACCCCTCCGCCCACCGGGCCCGACGGATGGATCCCGAGGAGCTGAAGGGCGCGGATCTCGTGCTCGCCCTGGACCACGACCACGTCGACCCGATCCGTTCGGTGCTCGGCGCCGACCGGGCCGCGGAGACGCGCGCATGGTCCGCGACTTCGCCCCCGAGCCCGTGGAGGACACCGGCATCCGCGATCCCTGGTACGGCGACGAGAGCGACTTCGAGCTCACCTGGGAGCAGATCACCGAGGCCGTCGACGGGATCCTCGACCACGTGCGGGCCGGACTCGAGCAGGGCGCCCAGGACGGGGTCAGGCGGTGACCGCCGCGACCCCGCGACCCGGCGACCCGTCAGGCGCGGCCCCGGGGGCCGACGGGGGAGTGGGAGCGCCTCGGCGCGCCTCCGGGCCGACGGATGCGCCGCTCGGCGCCCTCGCCACCGCCGCGGCCCTGCGCTCCGGCGAGCTCGATCCCGTCTCCCTCGCCGAGACCGCGCTCGATCGCGCCCGCACCGTCGGCGCCGAGGTCGGGGCCTTCGCCCACGTCCTCGAGGAGCTCACCCTCGCCCAGGCCCGCGAGGCGGGGAGCACCTGGAAGCGGCCCGCACCGACGGCGCCCTCGAGGAGCTCTCCCGCGCCACCCCCTGCTCGGGGTGCCGATGCCGATCAAGGACCTCACCCAGCTCGCCGGCGCCCCCTTCGAGGCCGGCGGCGCGGCGGCTGCGCGGGAACATCGCCACGCGCACCGACGGGGTCGCGCGGCCGTCTGCTCGACGGCGGCACCCTCACCGTCGGCAAGACCACGACCCCCGAGTTCGGGATGCCCTGCTACACCGAGCCCGCGACCGGCGCGCCGGCCCGCACCCCCTGGGACCTGCGCCGCACCGCCGGAGGCTCCAGCGGCGGCGCCGCCGCCGCGGTCGCCAGCGGCATCGTGCCGATCGCCCACGGCTCCGACGGCGGAGGCTCGGTGCGGATCCCCGCCGCCTGCTGCGGGATCGCGGGGCTGAAGCCGTCCCGCGGCCTCGTCTCGCCCGGCCCGCACGGCGGCGAGGGGATGGGGCTGGTCACCGACGGGGTCCTCGCCCGTGAGGTACGCGATCTCGCGGCGGGCCTCGACCTGATCGCCGGGCCGCGCCCCGGCGACTTCATGCCGGCCCCCGCCCACGAGGGGAGCTATCTCGCGCGGCTCGAGCAGGGCGCGGCGCCGCAGAGGGCGCGCATCGGCGTCTTGCGCGAGCCGCTGGCCGCGGACACCGAGGTGCACCCGGCCGCGCTCGCCGGCCTCGAGCGGGCCGTGCACCTGCTGGAGGACCTCGGGCACAGCACGCAGGAGATCCCCGCCCCGTTCACCCCGGAGCAGTGGACCGCCTTCATGCCGCTGTGGACCGTCGGCGCGGCGAGCATCCCGCTCGAGCCCGCGCAGGAGGGGGCGACTGCTGGAGCTGACCCGCTGGGCGCGCGAACAGGGCAGGGCGTCCACGGGCGTCGACCTCGCCGCCGCGTTCAGCGGCGTGCAGGCCCTCGCCCGCGGCACCCTTGAGGACTTCGCCTCCTTCGACGTGGTGCTCACTCCGTCCCTCGCGGCCCCGCCCGCGTTCCCGGAGACGCTCCAGCTCAACGACGGCGCCGAGGACTTCGCCGCCCAGTGCGCCTTCACCCCGTGGACCAGCACCTGGAACATGCTCGGCACCGCCGCGCTCTCGGTGCCGCTGCATCGCGAGACGGTGGACGGCGTGGAGGCGCCCTTCGGCGTCCAGCTCGGCGCCACGCGGCCCGGCGACGAGCCGCTCCTGCTCGCCCTCGCCGCCCAGCTCGAGGCGCACGATCCGTGGCCGCTCGTGCGGACGCCGCAGTCCGCATGAGCGACGGGGGAGCGGGTCAGGCCTCCGGGACCGGGGCGTCGTCGGGCCCGACGTCGGTGCGTCTGGACGTGTGGCTGTGGAGCGCCCGGCTGATGCCCACGCGCTCGGCCGCGACGGCCGCCTGCCGTGGCGGCCATGTGCGCCGCAACGGCGAGCCGGTCAAGGCCGCCCAGCGGATCTCCGTCGGCGACGAGCCGCGGGTGCGCTCCCCGGGCCGGGAGAAGATCGTGGTCGTCACGAAGATCCTCCCCAAACGCGTCGGCGCCCCCATCGCACGTGAGGCCTACGAGGACCACAGCCCGGAGCCGGTCCCGCGGCTCGCCGCGGCGCCGCCCCGCCGCGAGCGGGGGACCGGACGGCCCACGAAGCGCGAGCGGCGCCAGTTCGAGCGCCTGCGAGGCCGCGACCAGCACCCCTGGAGCGAGGACGAGCGCTGACCTGTGGTCCTTCACGGCACAGGCCCCGCACCCGGTCACCGGGGGCGGAGCCTGTGCGCGAGGGCTGTGCCCTGTTCGTGTCGGCGCCGCTCAGCGGGCGTGGGAGAGCGGCTCCTGGCGGTTGCTGGTCAGACGCCGCAGCAGGTTCCGCTCGATCTGGACGACCTTCGGGTTCGCGCCGTCGGCCAGGAGGCGCTGACGGATCGAGGCGAGGTCCGCGCTCTCGCGGATGAACCTCTTCATCACGGGCTTCGCGCCGATCTGGGCGGCCCAGCGCATGCCCTCGCGGCGCCCCTTCCAGGTCGCGAGCATGTCGACCTCCTCGTGGGTCAGCCAGCCCTGGTTCGCGTAGTCGCCCAGGCGCACGCGGGTCAGCCGGGACTCGTCCCAGATCAGCGCGATGATGACCAGCAGGAAGATGAAGGAGACGACCATCTTGGTGCCGTACATCAGGACCGTCATCGCCATCCCGCCGCCGAGGCCCGCGGTGAAGTTCCAGGCGGCGTGCAGCGGCATGCCCGGGATCAGCGCGGGGATGAACACCAGGAAGCCCATGATCGTGCCCCACTTGCGGGTCACGAAGCCGACGATGACGCCGGTGCAGGCGGTGTAGATGGCGTGGCCGAAGATGTTCAGCACGCCGCGCATGATGAACAGGATGAGCACGCCGGCGCCGCCGGCTTCCTCGAGGATCCGGGTGTAGTAGATGATGTTCTCGGTGAAGGCGAAGCCGCCGCCGATCAGGGAGCCGTAGATCAGCCCGTCCAGCGGCCCGTTGAAGTAGCGGCGCGCCAGCAGCATCAGCACGAGCAGGCCCGCGCCCTTGGTCGTCTCCTCCACCAGCGGCGCGCTGATCACCGGGCCTGCGAAGCTCACGGCCGCCTCACTGCCGGTGACCATGTAGACCAACAGGCTGTTGAGGGTGTTGATCCAGTAGGCGCCGAAGGCGGCGATCGCCGCGCCCCAGAACACCGCGATCAGCAGCAGCGGGAAGGGTCGCGGGTCCCACCTGTCGGCCAGGAACATCACCAGCGCGATCACCAGCAGCGAGATCCCAGCGAGGAATGCGGTCACCGGCCACCACACCGGGCTCGAGCTCGCGGTGAGCACGAACTCGAGGAAGAAGTAGCCCAGCACCAGCAAGCAGGGCGAATCCGAGCACGATCGCCGAGATCCACACCAGGATGCTCACCGCGGGAAGTCGCGTGGGGTTCTGCGAGACCTCCTGCACCCGGCGGGTCTGGGTGGACCAGGCCGACTGCGGCTGAGCCTGGTCGGGACGCTGGATCTGTGCCGGGGCGAAGCGCGCGGCGGTGAGCCCAGAGGCCGGACGCACCGAGGTGTCGTAGGCTCGGGGATTGCCGTAGTCGATGTAGCGCGGCCGCTGCTGGAAGGACGGGGCCCCGGGCGCGGAGTGGGGCGCTCCCGGCCGCGGGCGACCGTTCGGCATGTACTGGCCGCCCTGCGGCGGGTACGGGGACTGGGACATGGAGGCCTCGGTCTCTGGAGGAGGTGCGGGGGTGCGG
The DNA here is from genome assembly GCF_038396325.1 of Brachybacterium sp. GPGPB12. Classification (NCBI taxonomy): domain Bacteria; kingdom Bacillati; phylum Actinomycetota; class Actinomycetes; order Micrococcales; family Dermabacteraceae; genus Brachybacterium; species Brachybacterium sp. GPGPB12. The sequence goes on from NZ_CP149573.1 coordinate 3,787,207, forward strand.
GCGGGGCCGACGACCCCGTCGGTGTCGGTTCCCCTGGACGGACGGTGCGCGGCTCCGGGACGATGCTACAGGGGAGGTTCGCCGCGCACCGGGGGGCCGGAGCGCCTGTGGACGGACCCGTCGCCCGCACAGCTCGAGATCGACAAGGTTGAGCGGAATAGACTCAACCCTGTCGACGTTGACCCCATCGAGCAGGGATGATCATCCCGAGACCACCGCCCGGAAGGGCTCGCACAGCGGAAGGAGCACCGTGGAGTTCCAGTTCACCACTCGCTCGCAGGAGGCCGTCACCGCGGCGGCGGAGAAGGCCGTCGAGCTCGGCAACCCCCAGATCACCTCGATGCACCTGCTGTGGGCGCTCGCCGGGCAGGTCGACGGGATCGCCCGCGCCGCGCTCGAGGCCGTCGGCGTCGATCCCCTGGACGTGATCCGCCGCGCGGAGCAGGCGATCGACTCCCTGCCCCGCGTCTCCGGCGAGGGCGCGGAGTCCTCGCCCACCTTCGTCGGCACCGGCTACGACGCCCTCGAGGCGGCGCGCCAGGAGGCCGACGCCGCCCACCGCACCTACCTGTCCACCGAGCATCTGCTGATCGGCATCGCACTCGGCAAGGACGCGGCTTCGAGGTCGCTCAGCGGCGTCGGCGCCACCCCACGAGCTCTCCGCGATGCCGTCCGCACACTGACCTCAGGAGATGACCGCATGAATCAGATGGACTCCCAGAACCCCGAGGGCACCTTCCAAAGCCTCGAGAAGTTCGGCATCGACCTCACCGAGCAGGCCCGCGAGGGACGCCTGGACCCGGTGATCGGACGCGACGCCGAGATCCGCCGCGTCGTGCAGGTGCTCAGCCGCCGTACGAAGAACAACCCCGTCCTGATCGGCGAGCCCGGCGTGGGCAAGACCGCCGTGGTCGAGGGTCTCGCCCAGCGCATCGTCGCCGGCGACGTCCCCGACTCCCTGCGCGGCAAGCGCCTGATCTCCCTGGACCTCTCGTCGATGGTCGCCGGCTCCAAGTACCGCGGCGAGTTCGAGGAGCGGATGAAGGCGGTCCTGGACGAGATCCGCACCAGCAACGGCCAGATCATCACCTTCATCGACGAGTCGCACACCGTGGTCGGCGCGGGCGGCTCCGGCGACGGCTCGATGGACGCCGGAAACATGCTCAAGCCCATGCTCGCCCGCGGCGAGCGCGCATGGTCGGCGCGACCACGCTCGACGAGTACCGCGAGAACATCGAGAAGGACCCCGCGCTCGAGCGCCGATTCCAGCAGGTGCTGGTGGGGGAGCCGAGCGTCGAGGACACCGTGACGATCCTGCGCGGTCTGAAGGACAAGTACGAGGCGCACCACAAGGTCACCATCACCGACTCCGCACTGGTCGCCGCGGCCTCCCTCTCCGACCGGTTCATCGCGGGGCGTCAGCCGCCGGACAAGGCGATCGACCTGGTGGACGAGGCCGCCTCGCGCCAGCGCATGGAGCTGGACTCCTCCCCCGAGGAGCTGGACATCCTGCGGCGCCAGGTGGACCGGCTGAAGATGGAGGAGCTCGCGCTCGCCGGGAGCGACGACCCGGGCTCGCTGGCCCGCCTGGAGTCCGTCCGCTCCCAGCTCGCCGACCGCACCGAGGCGATGCAGGAGCTCTCCGCCCGCTGGGAGCGCGAGAAGGCCGGGCTGAACCTGGTCGGCGATCTCAAGGCGCGGCTCGAGCAGCCTGCGGATGCAGGCCGACCGAGCGCGCGCGAGGGCGACCTCACTGCGGCTTCGAAGATCCTCTACGGCGACATCCCCTCGCTCAAGCAGCAGCCGCGCGAGGCCGAGGAGCAGGAGGGCCGCGCAGAGGGCGAGGACGAGCGGCCGATGGTCGCCGACCATGTCGGCCCCGATGACATCGCCGAGGTGGTCGCCGCCTGGACGGGCATCCCCGCCGGGCGTCTGATGCAGGGGGAGACGGAGAAGTCGCTGCAGATGGAGCGGCTGATCGGCAAGCGGCTGATCGGGCAGGAGCGTGCGGTCTCCGAGGTCTCCGACGCGGTGCGACGGGCCCGGGCCGGGATCTCCGACCCCAACCGCCCCACCGGCTCGTTCCTGTTCCTGGGCCCGACGGGCGTGGGCAAGACCGAGCTGGCTAAGGCGCTGGCCGAGTTCCTCTTCGACGACGAGCGGGCGATGATCCGCATCGACATGTCGGAGTACTCCGAGAAGCACACCGTCGCACGGCTGGTCGGAGCGCCCCCGGGCTATGTCGGCTACGACGAGGGCGGCCAGCTCACCGAGGCGGTGCGGCGACGCCCCTACTCGGTGGTGCCGCTGGACGAGATCGAGAAGGCGCATCCGGACGTGTTCGACGTCTTGCTGCAGGTGCTCGACGACGGCCGGCTCACCGACGGACAGGGCCGGACCGTGGACTTCCGCTCCACGATCCTGATCCTCACCTCGAATCTCGGCGCCCATGCTCTGCAGGATCCGGCGCTGACCGAGCAGGAGAAGCACGACCGTGTGATGCAGGTGGTGCGTGCCTCCTTCAAGCCCGAGTTCCTCAACCGGCTCGACGACATCGTGCTGTTCGACGCGCTCTCCCCGAGCGACTCGGCCGCATCGTCACCCTGCAGATCCAGGAGGTCGCGGAGCGTCTGGCCGAACGGCGCATCGAGTCGCAGGTCGACGAGTCGGCCACGCGCTGGCTCGCCGAGGAGGGCTTCGACCCGATGTACGGGGCGCGGCCGCTCAAGCGCCTGGTCCAGAAGGAGATCGGGGACGGCCTCGCTCGTCTCATCCTGCGCGGTCAGGTGCAGGACGGCCAGACGGTCACGGTGACCACTGCGGCCGACGGCGACGGGCTCGTGCTCGGCATTGCGGAGGAGCTGGAGCACCCCGCGGACGAGGCGGACGAGGAGCGACCGTCCGACTGAGCGGGCTTGCAGCCGGCCACGCCGGACAGACCCCGCCGCCCCTCCCTCAGGACTGGGCCGCACGGCTCAGCCCTGAGGGTCCCAGGGCATCGGCGCGTAGCGACGTCGTGCGTCGTACCAGGTCTCCCCGTCGGTGAGGGTCTCGCGGAAGTCCGTGAGGCCCTCGACGTCCTCCCGGACCGTGGCCTCGGCGCTCTCCAGAGCGGCGCCGCCTCCGGGCTGATCCCCCGGACCGCGTCGGCCCCCTCGCCGAGGAGATCCGCGCCCGTCTCCGCATAGGCCGGGATCGGCGTGATCGTGAGCAGGTCCGCGGAGTTCTCTGCGCTGCGGTACAACCCGCGCTCGCCGGCGCGCGCGGCCGCTGCGAGGTCGCCCTCGCCGACGGCGGCGGTCACCTCGGAACCGGTCTGGAGGACGTTCGCCCAGCTCCGATCGAGGACTCCCGCCAGCTGGCCTGCGGTGGAGCCCTCGCCCAGCACCGGTTCGGTCACGGTATGGGGAACTCGCGCGACGCGGGCCAGGGGCTCGAAGACGGTGCCGCCGGCCGCCTCGTCGAGGCGATCGTTGAGGTGCCCGAGCTCCTCGTGCGGCCCGAGCGCGGTCTGGATGTGACCGGCGACCGGGACGGAGCCGAGGGCGAGCTCGCGGTCCCCGCGCGCCTCGGCGACGATCCCCGGATCCAGCGCGAACTGCTCACCCTCGGGCGCGGCCCCGACACTGCGGGCGGCGGAGGGGACGGCATGAAGGGCCCGCCGCTCCACGGACCCCAGCCTCCGGGCGGGGTCGGCAGCGAAGGCAGCGGGGAAGTCGGGTCTGCCGGAGCCATCGGCCCCCCGATCCACGGACCCCAGCCGCCGGGCGTCGTCGGCAGGCCGCGGAGGCCCGGGGCGGGATCGCGCGGGTCCGCGGGCGCCATCGGGCCGCCGATCCAGCGGCCGGGTTCCTCGAAGATCTCCTTGCCGCCCCTGTCCCCGGGAAGCTCGGCCCGCACCGCGGCTCCGGGGTCGAGCTCCGAGGCCCGCTCCTGCTCCCACGCATGGCGTCTCAGCTCCAGCGCCTTCGCGCGCAGGTCGGCGCCGGCGGCGAGGCCGTGGTCGGCCATCGTCGCGGTGCGATGACGGTGGGCATCGGCGTCGGGACCGGTCCAGTCGACCGACTCGGCGGCCTCGCGCAGCGGCTCGATCAGCTGGATCAGGCGCGGCGCGCCCTCGCGCACCCGCTCGGCCAAATCGTCCAGGGTCTCGGTGTCGCATCCGCAGAAGGTGTCCATGGCGCGAGGCTAGGGATCGCTCGGTCCGTGCCGCCCGGGTCCGGGCCCCGATGTGGACGATGGCCGGATGTGGAGGAACGGTCGCAGGCCCTCGGCCCGAATCCGAATCCGAGTCCGAGTCCGAGTCCGACACGACCACGGCAGGACATGCGACGGCCCCGCCGCTCCAGGGAGCGACGGGGCCGTCGGTCGCCCGGTCTCAGACCACGATGTTCACGATCTTCGGGGCGCGGACGATCACTTTGCGCACCGTCTGCCCCTCGAGCGGCTCCTTGACCCGGTCCTCGGCCATGACGGCGGCCTCGAGGTCCTCGGCGGAGATCTCGGGGTCGACCTCGATCCGGTGACGGACCTTGCCCTTGACCTGGACGACGCAGGTGACCTGATCGGCCTTCAGCGGCTCCGGGTCCGCGACCGGGTACGCCACGCGGGAGACCCCGCCGGAGCGGCCCAGGCGCACCCACAGCTCCTCGGCCAGGTGCGGGGCGAGCGGGGAGACCATCAGCACCAGCGGCTCCACGGCCTCGCGCGGCACGGAGCCGGTCGAGGTGAGCCGCTTGGTGAGGTGGTTGACCAGCTCGATGAGCTTCGCGATGGCAGTGTTGAACTGCATCCGGTCCATGTCGCGGCGCACGCCGTCGATCGTCCGGTGCACCGCCTGCTTCGTGGGCAGGTCGGCCGGCTCGTCGGAGACGGTCAGCTTCCCGGTCTCCTCGTCGATCACGAGGCGCCACAGGCGCCGCAGGAAGCGCTGCGAGCCGACCACGGCGCGGGTCTCCCACGGGCGGGAGAGGTCCAGCGGCCCCATCGACATCTCGTACACGCGCAGGGTGTCCGCGCCGTACTCCTCGTACATGTCGTCGGGCGCGACCGCGTTCTTCAGCGACTTGCCCATCTTCCCGTACTCCTGGGTGACCGGCTCGCCCTGGTAGGTGAAGGTGCCGTCGGCCTCCGCGACGACCTCCTCGGCCGGCACGTGCACGCCGCGGGAGTCGGTAAAGGCGTAGGCCTGGATGTAGCCCTGGTTGAACAGGCGGTGGAAGGGCTCCTGGCTGGTCACGTCGCCGCGGTCGAAGAGCACCTTGTGCCAGAACCGCGCGTACAGCAGGTGCAAGACCGCGTGCTCCACGCCGCCGACATAGAGGTCCACGCCGCCGACGCCGCCCTCCTCACGGGCGCCCAGCCAGTACTTCTCGTTCTCGGGCCGCACCAGGACCTCGTCCTCGGTGGGGTCGATGTAGCGCAGGTGGTACCAGGACGAGCCCGCCCACTGCGGCATCGTGTTGGTCTCGCGCAGGTAGGTCTTCGGCCCCTCGCCGAGGTCCAGCTCCACCTCGACCCAGTCCTCGGCGCGCGAGAGCGGGGTCTGCGGCTCGGTATCGGCGTCCATCGGGTCGAAGGTCTTCGGGGAGAAGTCCGCGACCTCCGGCAGGTCCACCGGCGGCATCGACTCCGGCGGCGCGATCGGGGTCTCGGGATCCGCGGGGTCGTAGACGATCGGGAAGGGCTCGCCCCAGTAGCGCTGGCGGGAGAACAGCCAGTCCCGCAGGCGGTAGGTGGTGCGGGCCCGGCCGAAGCCCTTCTCCTCGGCGTAGGCGGTGGCGCGCGCCTTCGCCTCGTCCTTGTCCAGGCCGTTCAGATCCAGGTCCGCGGAGGCGGAGTTGATCTTCTCGCCCTCGCCGGTCCAGGCCCCGCCGGTGAAGTCCTCCGGCGGGCGAACGGTGCGGATCACGGGCGACTCGAAGCGGTCCGCGAACGCGAAGTCGCGCTCGTCCTCGGCGGGCACGGCCATGATCGCGCCGGTGCCGTATCCCATCAGCACGTAGTCGGCGGTGAACACGGGCGACTCGCGGCCGTCCATCGGGTTGGTCGCGAACAGCCCGGTGAACACGCCGGTCTTCTCGCGGCCCTCCTCGGTGCGCTCGTCCTCGTCCAGCGAGGCGGCGCGCGCCTGGTAGGCGGCGACGGCCTCGCGGGGGCTCGCGGCGCCGCCGGTCCAGGCCTCGTGCGTGCCCTCGGGCCACGCCTCCGGCAGGGCGGAGACGTCCGTCAGCAGGGAGTGCTCGGGGGAGAGGACGCAGAAGGTCGCACCGAACAGGGTGTCGGCGCGCGTGGTGAACACGTCGAAGCCGGCACCCTCGCGGCCCGCGAGGCCCGTGACGGGGAAGCTGATCTGGGCGCCGTGGGCGCGGCCGATCCAGTTGCGCCGCATGGAGCGGATCGACTCGGGCCAATCCACCCGGTCCAGGTCGTCGATCAGGCGGTCGCCGTAGGCGGTGATGCGCATGTTCCACTGGCGCAGGCGCCGGGTGAAGACGGGGAAGTTGCCGCGCTCGGAGCGGCCCTCGGCAGTGACCTCCTCGTTGGCCAGCACCGTGCCGAGTCCGGGGCACCAGTTCACGGGGGTCTCGGAGATGTAGGCCAGGCGGAAGCCGTCGGCGAGCCGCGCGATCTCCCCGTCGGAGGCGCCGGGGATGTCGGCGGCGCGCGGCCCTGCCAGGAGGCGGGGATCTCCAGACCCTGCCGGTCGGCGAGGGCGAAGGGATCGATCGTGCCGGCGCGCGGCTCCTCGCGCAGCTCGGCGATCGGGCGGGCGCGCCCGGTGACGCCGTCGGCGTTCGGGGCGTCCGGGTCGTACCAGGAGTCGAAGATGCGCAGAAAGATCCACTGCGTCCACTTCACGAACTCGGGGTCCGTGGTCGCGAGCGAGCGGCGCGCGTCATGGGACAGGCCCAGTCGGTGCGGCTGGCGGCGCATGTTCGCGACGTTCGCCTCGGTGGTGGTGCGCGGATGGGTGCCGGTCTGGACCGCGTACTGCTCGGCGGGCAGGCCGAAGGCGTCGTAGCCCATCGTGTACAGCACGTTCTTGCCGAGCATCCGCTGGTGGCGCGCGACCACGTCGGTCGCGATGTAGCCCAGCGGGTGGCCCACGTGCGACCCCGACCCCGAGGGGTAGGGGAACATGTCCATGATGTACATCTTCTCGGACGAGGAGGTGGCGGCGGCGGTGGCCTCCTCGAGCGAGGGGGCGGTGCCGCGCGGCTCGCCGACGGGGTTGTCGGCGTGGAAGGTCCCCTCCTCGTCCCAGCGCCGCTGCCAGCGCAGCTCGATCTCGTCCGCCATCGCGGCCGTGTACCGGTGGGGTGCCTCGCTCATGGGTGGATCGTCCTCCGAAGGATCAGTGCGGCTGTGGCCGCCAGGCAGTGGGTCAGGAAGTGGGGTGATGGTCACGTGACATGAAAAAACCCTCGCGCAGGCGAGGGGAGCCGCGTCGGTGCCTCGTCGTGGCCGGGCGCTCGCTCAGGAGCGCGACACGGTCGCGGGCCTTGTCCGACGCGGTCGCGCATAAGCAGCGACCGTTCCGTCACCGGGCCATCCTAGCGCGTCCGTTGCGGAGGGCCCCGCCCGGTCAGACCTCGAGCGGCGCGGAGATGAGCAGCGAGCACGAGCACGGTGCCGATCGTGGTGATGAGCACCGTGTCGCGGGCGAGATTCTCCGAGGCGCGGTAGCGGGCGGCGGCGACGTACACGTTCTGCGCGGTGGGCGGCGCCGCCATGACGACGACCTCGTACAGATGGGCGCCCCGCATCCCCAGCAGCGGCCCGATCCCGAGCGCGATCAGCGGCATGGCGAGGAGCTTCGCACCGGAGGCGACGGCGATCAGCCCGCGATATCCGTCGTCCTTCGCGAGCGGGCGCGAGCCGTGCAGGGACAGCCCGTAGGCCAGCAGCATCGCCGGGATCGCCATGTCGGCCAGGGACTGGACCGGTTCGAGCACCACGCCCGGGACCTTCACCCCGAGCAGTACGAGCACCAGCCCGATGGCCGAGGCGATGATGACGGGGTTCGCGACGATGCGCGCGCGACCCCGGCCGCGCCCTGGGCGTCCTTCTCCGTGACCCGGTGCAGGACGAAGAGGTAGAGAGGCGTGTAGACCGCCTGCTGGAAGAGGATCACCGGCAGGGCGTGGGAGATGTCCCCGAGCACGTAGGCGGCGATCGGGAAGCCCATGTTCGCGCCGTTGACGACGGAGCCGCTGATCGCGGTGACCACCAGATCCGCGCCGCGACGCTTCGTGAACAGGGCCACCCCGGCGATGAGCGGCGCGCCGGTGCCGAGCCCGGACAGCCCGGCCACCAGCATCGGCAGGGAGAACACGGAGCGCACATCGGAGCCGAGCGCCCCACCAGGACCAGCGCGGGGGAGGCGACGAAGAAGGTGGTGCGGTTCAGGACGTAGCGGCCGTGGGCGCCGAGCACGCCGGTGCGTCCCACTACCCAGCCCACGCCGATCATGGACCAGACGATGAAGAAGCCCGCGAGGACGCCGCTCACAGGGGAGGACGGGGCGAGGAGGAGGTCACCGCACCGATCCTATAGGGAGGGGCGGAAAGGGGCTTCCTGCGTTCGCGGGTCGGACGCCGGCCGGTGGGAGGGGCGCGGGCCCGTGCCCCGCCTCCGGGACCCTGCGGCCGGACGTCGCGGAGACGAGGGGTCAGCGGATGCCGTGGGAGGTGCGGCCGTCGATCTGATCGGGCATGCCGGGGACCGGCGCGCGCGCCGTCCTCGCCGATCGCGACGATGCGGTTGTCCTCGTCGACGTGGACCACGCGCGGGTGATGGGAGGCGATCTCGGCCGCGTCCAGCTGTCCGTAGGCCATGATGATCACGAGGTCGCCGGGGGAGACCAGGTGCGCCGCCGCGCCGTTGATGCCGATCACGCCGCCGCCGCGCTCGCCCTCGATCACGTAGGTGGTCAGGCGGTGGCCGTTGGCGATGTCCACGATCGTGACCTGCTCGTGCTCGACGAGACCCGCGGCCTCGGTGAGGACGGGGTCGATCGTCACCGAGCCCACGTAGTGCAGGTCCGCCTGCGTGACCGTGGCCCGGTGGATCTTCGAGGTCATGAGAGTGCGCAACATCGCTCGCATTATCCCATGAGTGCGAGATGCTGGATGATGGGAGTGCACGTCGTCGTCAGGAGGATCACCATGCCCAAGGCTCGCCGCCGCTCCGCCCATCTCTCGGAGCGGTTCGAGGACATGGCGTCGCCCGACGAGTCGCTCGGCGTCCTTGCCTCGCAGGGGCTCGAGCGCGCCTTCGAGATCCAGTCCGCGATCCTCCCCGACGCCCTCGCGGGCCGTGACGTGCTCGCCCGCGCGGAGACAGGCTCCGGCAAGACCCTCGCCTTCACCCTCGCGATGACCTCGCGCTTCCGCGGCCGCAAGGTGCATCGCCGTCGGCCGCTCGGCGTGGTGCTCGTGCCCACCCGCGAGCTCGCGGTGCAGGTCGTCGACACGATCCACCCCTTCGCCCGCGCGGTCGGGATCTCCGCCCAGCTGGTCTCCGGCGGCATGAACATCGAGAAGCAGGCCGAAGCGGTCGCCCGCGGCGTCGGCATCGTGGTGGCGACCCCGGGACGCCTGATCGACCTCGCCGAGCGCGGCGCGCCGCAGCTGGACCTGGTGGAGTCGACCGTGATCGACGAGGCCGACCACATGTCCGACCTCGGGTTCCTGCCCGATGTGCGCGACATCCTCGCCGCCGTCCCGATGGGCACTCAGAAGATGCTCTTCTCCGCGACGCTCGACGGGCAGGTCGAGGACATCGTCGACAACTTCCTCGTCGACCCGATCAGCCACGAGACCACCCCGGTCACCGCGGCGGTGAAGACCATGGACCACACCGTCCTGGCGATCGCCCCGGCCGCGAAGCGCGCCGTGACCGCCCAGCTCGGCGCCCGCGAGGGACGCACCCTGATGTTCACCCGCACGCGCTCGGCGCGGAGCGCGTCGCCCAGGAGCTCGTCGAGGTGGGGATCGGCGCCGCGGCCCTGCACGGCAACAAGCGGCAGGGGCCGCGCACGAACGTGCTCGCAGGCTTCCGCCAGGGCGCCTTCCCGGTGCTGGTCGCGACCGACGTCGCCGCCCGCGGCCTCCACATCGACGACGTGACGATGGTGGTGCACGTGGACCCCTCGGACGACGTCAAGGAGTACGTCCACCGCTCCGGCCGCACGGCCCGCGCCGGCGCCGCCGGCGGCGTGGTCACCCTCGCCCTGCCCCATCAGACCCGGCAGGCTCGTCGGATCCTGGGCGAGGCGGAGGTCGAGCCGCGCTGGGCGGAGGACGTCGAGGACGCCGAGCACCCCGTGCTCGAGGAGCTGGGCGGCCGCACCCCGGCCGGGGAGCCCGTCGAGGACCCCGCCCGTGTGAAGTACAAGGGCGCGCCCCGCAAGCTCGACCTCTCCCGCTCCCGCGGCGCCGACGAGCGCAAGGCCGAGGCGCGACGCACGAACGAGGAGCGCCGCGCCTCCTGGGAGGAGGAGCCGCAGGAGCGCCGCGGGGGACCGCGGCGCGGCGGCGCTCCCGGCCGGGGCAAGAGCGCGGGCGCCGGACGAGGCGGGGCGAAGGGGGCTCGCGGCGGCGGGCGCGGTGCGGGCAAGGGCTCCGCGGCCGGAAAGGGGTCCGGCGGCAAGGGCTCCGGCGGCACCGGCCGCGGCGGCAGGGACTCCGGCGGCACGGGGCGCGGCCAGGACTCCGGCCAGGGCCGGGGCACCGGACGCGCGGGCGGCCGCGGCCGCTCCGGCGCGCCGAGCCGCGCCCGCGACGGCACGGGGGACGATGATCGTCGTGCCGTGACGCGTCGGGGGGAGCACCCCCGGTCACGGCGCGCAGTGCCCGCCTGCACGCGCGGCGGGCACGATCGACACGACGAGGACGTCGAGGAGGACTGCGGTGAGCATCAGCACGTTCGACATGTTCAAGATCGGCATCGGCCCGTCGAGCTCCCACACGGTGGGACCCATGCGGGCGGCGGCGCAGTTCGCGCACGAGGTGCTCTCGGACCCGGAGACGGGTCCCCAGGTCGCCGAGGTGGAGGTCCACCTGTACGGCTCGCTCGCCGCGACCGGCGAGGGGCACGGCACCCTCTCCGCGATCGTGATGGGCCTGGAGGGCTCGGATCCGGAGACCGTGGACCCGGTCGCGGGCAGGGAGCGCGTCGAGCGGATCGAGGCCGAGGGCAGGTCGCTGCTCGACGGCCGGCACGAGGTGTCGCTGCGACCCTCCTCGATCGTCCGCACCCGCTGACCTTCCTGCCCCAGCACTCCAACGGGATGACCTTCATCGCCGAGGACGCGAGCGGCTCCGAGCTCGTGCGCCGACCGATGTTCTCCGTCGGCGGAGGCTTCGTCGTCGACGAAGCGGACATGGACCGCTCGATCGCGGAGGTCGCCGCGGAGGACGAGGGCCGCACCATCTTCACCACCGGGGCCGAGCCGCTGCGGGTGTGCGAGGACCGGGGGATCTCGATCTCCGACGCGATGCTCGCTGCGCGAGAGGCAGTGGCGGGACGACGAGGAGATCCGCGAGGGCCTGCTGAGGATCTGGCGCACCATGGACGACTGCATCCAGCGCGGCATCCGCACCCCGGGCACCCTCCCCGGCGGGCTCGAGGTCAAGCGCCGCGCCGCCTCCTGGTACGACTCGCTCTCCGCCGAGGACCCGGCGCGCCTGCCCATGAACTCCTTCGAATGGGTCTCCCTCGCCGCGCTCGCCGTGAACGAGGAGAACGCCGCCGGCGGCCGCGTCGTCACCGCGCCGACCAACGGGGCCGCCGGGATCATCCCGGCCGTGCTCTTCTTCGCGACCAACTACATCGAGGGCGTGGACCCCGACGAGATCGCGGTGCGCTTCCTGCTGACCGCCGGGGCGATCGGCTCGCTCTACAAGGAGCACGCCTCGATCTCCGGCGCCGAGGTGGGTCGCCAGGGCGAGGTGGGCTCGGCCTGCTCGATGGCGGCCGCGGCGCTGTGCGAGGTGATGGGTGGCAAGCCCGCCCAGGTCGAGAACGCCGCCGAGATCGCGATGGAGCACAACCTGGGCCTGACCTGCGACCCCGTCGGCGGTCTGGTGCAGGTGCCCTGCATCGAGCGCAATGCGATGGCGGCGGTCAAGGCGATCACCGCGGCGCGCTTCGCGCTGCGCGGCACCGGCGAGCACTTCGTCTCCCTCGACACCGTCATCGAGACGATGCGGCTGACGGGCAAGGACATGTCCGAGCGGTACAAGGAGACCGCCATGGGCGGGCTCGCGGTCACCGCGGTGCCGGTCAGCGTCCCGGACTGCTGAGCGGACCGTCCATCGGCCCGCCGAGGCCCCAGGGTCCCGAGGGGCCCTCTCCCGACGGAGCGGGCCCCTCGCCGTCGGGTCCCGACGGCGCCGCGCTCGCCGCGCCCGGCGGCAGGAACCGCACCTCGCGGGGCACCGCCGCGGCGCCCAGCCGGTCCCGCACCAGGCTCCGGAGCTCCTCGGCGCTCGGCGGCACCGCGTCGGTCGCGACCGGGGCGAGGACCACCTCGGCGAGGGTCCGCACGTCGAAGCGCGCATCGGGCACCACCTGCGCCCGCGCCGAGGCGACGCCGGGAGCGGAGCGCGCGCGACGCGCACCGTCGCGGCGGGGTCGTGGAGCATCCCGCCGGAGGAGACCGAGCCGTCCGCCCGGCCCAGCACACGCACCCTCCCATCGGCCGTGATCTCCCCGCGATCGGTGACCAGCTCCCGACCGCCCGTGAACGGGGTGCGGGCGCACAGCGCAGCCCCGTCGAGTTCCCGCAGGTGCACGCCGTGCAGAGGGCGACCGTCCACGCACAGCGAGCCGGTCTCGGTGGTGCCGTAGACGTCGTGGACCCGGGCCCGGAAGTGGCGCGCGAGGTCCGCGCGCAAGACGGGGAGAGCACGTCGGAGCCCGCGACGACGCGGTCGATCGCGAGCGGACGCCCGCCGCCGAGCTACCGGTCCGCGCGCAGCAGGTCCGCGAGGTGCACCGGCACCCCGGTGGAGCGCCGCGGGCGAGGTGCGGTGCGCAGCAGGGCGATGCGCTCCGCGGCGGGCAGATGCGTGAGGTCAACGAGCGGGGCGCCGAGGGTGAGGGCGCCCAGCGTCGCGACCAGTCCGTGGCCGTGCACCCCCGGCGCGGCGCAGGCCGTGACCCGGCCCGGCCGCGACCCGATCCGACGGGCGAGGTCCGCCAGGGAGAGCAGCCTGCGCGGGGGAGAGGGGGCCGCGCCGCGCGGCCGGGGAGCACCGGTGGAGCCGCTCGAGCGCGGCTCCAGCACGTCGGGGCCGGCGAGCACCGCGGCGAGCACCTGGCGCGCGGGGCCTCGGCCGGCAGGGCGGCGAGGCCGGCGCGGTCCGCCGTGGCGGTGCCGCTGCGGTGCAGACGCACGAGGTCCAGCGGCTCCCCTCCGGTGAGGGTGCCGTGTCGGTCCACGAGCACCACCGCGCGGGGCCTCGCCCCGACCCGCGCGCGCAGGGCGGCGCCGACGTCCAGGGCGGGCAGGGCCAGGGGAGCGCGGGGGCGGGAAGCGCGGGCCCGGGCCGCCCTCCCCGCCGCCCCGGAGCCCGGCCGGCGTCCGGTGCCTCATCGCCGTCGCTCCTGCTCGGCGCGGCCCTGCCCGCCGTAGCCCCGGCCCTGCCCGTCGCGGCCGCACGGCGCGGAGCCGCGGGCGGCGAGCCTCCGTGCGACCTCCGCCCCGGCGCCCGCACCACGGGCCGCGAGGGCGGGTGCGGCCTGCGAGAGCACCGCGGCGAGCCGTGCCCAGGGCGGGGAGACCAGCGCCGGGGCGCGGTCCAGCCCCCGCGGCACCCGGGCGGCGGCCTGCGCGGGCGTGAGCGCTCCCCGGGGCCGGTCGCCGTAGGTCGGGGCGGCCATCGCGGTCGCCACCAGCGGCGCTCGACCACGGTGATCCGCACCCCGGCCTGCTCCGCCTCGGGCCGGATCGCCCGCAGCCAGGCGTCCAGCCCAGCCTTCGAGGCGCCGTAGGCGGCCCAGCCCGGGGTCGGGATCCGGGCGGAGGCGCTGGTCGCCACGAGGAGGAGTCCCCCGCCGGCGCGGCTCATCGGCGCGAGCAGGGCGAGCAGCAGCGCGGCCGGGCCGAGCATGTTCGTGCCCGTGAGACGCACGAGGTCGTGCGGGCGCCCGATCGTGTCGGCGAGGGAGCGGCGCAGCGAGTGGCCCGCGAGGGAGACGACCGCGGAGGGCGCCCCGTGCGCCGCGAGCACCTCCGCGGCGAGCTCCGCGACCGCCTCCTGGTCCCGCAGATCGCAGGGGTGCACCGTGGCGGTGCCGCCCGCCGCGCGCACCCGCTCGGCCAGCGCCTCGAGCCTGCCCCGATCCCGGGCCGTGAGCGCGAGGTCCTCGCCGCGCGTGGCCAGCTCCAGGCACAGCGCGGTGCCGACGCCGCCGCTCGCCCCGGTCACCAGGATCATCGTCGGCCTTCCGTGCCGCTCACCAGGAGCCGCGGTGGTAGGCGCCGGGGTAGAGCGCAGGATCGCGCACCCCAAGCTCGTGCGCGGCGCGCTGGGGCCAGCCCGGCTCGCGCAGGGCCGCCCGACCCACGGCCACGAAGTCGGCGTCCCCGCGCTCGAGCACCTCCTGGGCGCCGTGCGGATCGGTGATCAGGCCGACGGCCGCGACCGGCATCGAGACGGCGTCGCGCGCCGTCCGGGCGAAGCCGACCTGGTACTCGGGCCCCACCGCGATATCCGCGATGACGGCACCGCCGGTGGAGACGTGCAGGGCGTCGACGCCGACCTCCTCGAGCTCGCGGGCGAGCTCGACGGACTGCGTGATGTCCCAGCCCCCGTCGATCCAGTCGGTCGCGCTGATGCGCACGATCAGCGGGCGGTCGGCCGGCCAGGCCTCGCGCACCGCCGCGGCGATCTCCCGGGCCAGGCGGCGCCGTCCCGGCCCGTCGCCCCCGTACTCGTCGGTGCGCGTGTTCACCAGCGGCGAGAGGAACTCGTGGACGAGATAGCCGTGGGCGAAGTGAAGCTCGACCGCGTCGAAGCCCGCCTCCTCGGCCCGGCCGGTCGCGGCGACGAAGTCGGCGACCACCCCGGCGATCTCCTCCTTCCCCAGCGCATCCGGCGCATCCAGCCCCGGGAAGGGCTCCGGGGTGGGGCCGACGGTGCGCCAGCCCGCGGCGAACTCCGGCACCGTGCCGCGCCGCGCGCGGTAGCGGGGCAGGGCCGGCCAGGTGGAGGCCTTGCGGCCGGCATGGGCGAGTCGCACGGCGATGCGGGCGCCCTGGCCCTGGCAGAAGGAGGTGATCCGCCGCCACGCGTCGGTCTGCTCGCGGTTCCACAGCCCGGTGTCCTGCGGGCTGATGCGTCCCTCGGGGGAGATCGCCGTCGCCTCCGTGACGATCATCCCGAAGCCGCCCGCGGCCCGCGCGCCGAGGTGCACCAGGTGCCAGTCGGTGGGCACCCCGTCCCGCTCCTCGACCATGTACTGGCACATCGGGGCGAGCCAGATGCGGTTGCGCAGCTCGAGACGACGCAGCTGCGCCGGGGCGAGCAGGGCGGGGGTGACGGCGGGGTCGGGGGCCATGGTCCCCCACGGTAGTCGGCCCGGCCCGGAGGGCGTCGGTCCGCCCATGACCGTCGTGAGCGTGACGTGCATCTCCTGCGATACGGTGTTCGCGTCCATCCGCCCCGGTCGCCCCGGGGCCCGTGAAGCAGGAGTGTTCATGACTGACGAGGCCGTCACCGGGATCGAGAACCTCTCCCAGGAGACCCGCACCTTCTCCCCACCCACCGATTTCGTGCAGGACGCGGTCGCCCGCCCCTCGCTCTACGAGGAGGCCGAGCGGGACCGCCTCGCGTTCTGGCGCTCGCGCGCAAGCCTGCTGAGCTGGGAGACGCCCTTCACCGAGACGCTGGACTGGTCGAACCCGCCCTTCGCGCGCTGGTTCGCCGACGGCACCCTCAACGTCGCCTACAACTGCGTGGACCGCCACGTCGAGTCCGGCCACGGAGACCAGGTCGCGCCGCTGGCCGAGTACGAGGACGGCTCCGACGCCACGTTCACCTATGCGGACGTCAAGGACGAGATCTCCCGCATGGCGAACGTGCTCGTGGACCTCGGCGTGAGGACCGGCGACCGCGTCGCGATCTACCTGCCGATGATCCCCGAGGCCGTCTTCGCGATGCTCGCCTGCGCCCGTCTCGGCGCGCCCCACTCGGTCGTCTTCGGCGGCTTCAGCGCCGACGCGCGCGCTCCCGGATCGAGGACGCCGAGGCGCGCGTGGTGATCACCGCCGACGGGCAGAACCGTCGCGGCAAGCGGCTCCCGCTCAAGCCCGCGGTCGACGAGGCGCTCGCCGGCGGCGCGGACTCCGTCGAGAAGGTGCTCGTGGTGCGCCGCACCGGCGAGGACGTGGAGTGGACCGAGGGCCGTGACGTGTGGTGGCACGAGGCGAGGGAGACCGCCTCGACCGAGCACGCGCCGGTGCCGGTGGAGGCCGAGCACCCGCTGTTCATCCTCTACACCTCCGGCACCACCGGGAAGCCCAAGGGCATCGTCCACACCACCGGCGGATATCTCACCCAGGCCGCGTACACCCACCGCAACGTCTTCGACCTCAAGCCGAGGTCCGACGTGTACTGGTGCACCGCCGACGTCGGCTGGATCACCGGGCACACCTACGTCGTCTACGGCCCGATGGCCAACCGCGCCACGCAGGTGATCTACGAGGGCACCCCGGACACCCCGCACCAGGGCCGCTGGTGGGAGATCGTCGAGAAGCACGGGGTCACCCTGTTCTACTCCTCGCCCACCGCGATCCGCACCGCCATGAAGTGGGGCGAGGACATCCCCGCGAAGCACGACCTCTCCTCCCTGCGCCTGCTCGGCGGCGTCGGCGAGGCGGTCAATCCCGAGGCATGGATGTGGTACCGCCGCGTCATCGGCGGGGACCGCTGCCCGATCGTGGACACCTGGTGGCAGACCGAGACCGGCGGCATCATGATCTCGCCGCGCCCGGCATCACCGCCACCAAGCCCGGCTCCGCGCAGGTGCCGCGCCCGGGATCGGCGCGGACGTCGTGGACGAGAACGGGACGTCGGTCGCGAACGGCGAGGGCGGCTATCTCGTGCTCGACAAGCCCTGGCCCGGCATGCTCCGCGGCATCTGGGGCGACCCGGAGCGGTTCAAGGAGACCTACTGGTCCCGTTTCGAGGGTCTCTACTTCGCCGGCGACGGCGCCAAGCGTGACGAGGACGGCGACATCTGGTCGCTGGGCCGCGTGGACGACGTCATGAACGTCTCCGGCCACCGCCTCTCGACCATGGAGATCGAGTCCGCGCTGGTCGGCCACGACTGGGTCGCCGAGGCCGCCGTGGTCGGCGCGAACGACGAGACCACGGGCCAGGCGCCCGTCGCCTTCGTGATCCTGCGCGGCGGGAGCGCGGAGGAGATCGCGGCCGCCGGCGGCGAGGAGAAGGTCCCGGAGTCGCTGCGGGCCCATGTGGGCAAGGAGATCGGCCCGATCGCGAAGCCGAAGCGGGTGCTGGTGGTCACCGAGCCGCCCAAGACCCGCTCGGGCAAGATCATGCGCCGCCTGCTGCGCGACGTCGCCGAGAACCGTCAGGTGGGGGACACCCAGACCCTTGCCGACGCCTCGGTGATGGACCTGATCCAGCAGGGGATGTCCGGGAAGTCCTGAGGGACGCCGGGCCCGGGGACGTTCAGCGGGTGAGCGTGACGTCCCCGGTCTCGGTGACGGCGGTCAGCGTGCCCGCGGACTCCGCCTCGGAGCCGCGGAGCGCGGGGTCCACGGTGACCTCGCCCAGCGAGTCGCGCGTCTCGACCTGCCACGTCGAGGTGCCCCCGACCGCGATCCGCACGTCGCCGAGCTCGGTCACGGCCCCGACCGCTCCGCTCGCCTCCGCGGGGAGCCGCACGGAGATGTCCCCGAGGGTCGAGGAGAGGTCCACGGCCGTGGGTCCGGGGGCGGCGAGGTCGGCCTCGATCCCCCCGACCCCGGTCGAGACGGTGACGTCCTGCGCGATGCTCGTGGTGCCCAGGTGCACGTCGCCCACGTCGGAGCGCACCGCGAGGGAGCCGAAGTCGCCCTCGGCCACCACGTCCCCCACATCGGTGCGGAGGTCGAGGTCCAGCTCGTGCCCGACCGGGACCAGCACGAGCACGTCACGCGTGTCGTCGAGGCCGGGCCAGGTGGAGTAGCTCTCGGGCTGGCTCACGGCGATGGACGCGGCGGAGCCCGTGCCGCTGCGCTCGAGACGGGCGCGGACCTGCTCCCCGGCCGGCGACGGGACCGTGGTGCCCGGGGTGACGAGCGAGAGCGTCACCTCATCGACCTCCTCGGAGGGTCGCACCCGCACATCGCCGAGGGTGCTGGTCAGCCGCAGCGAGGAGGGGGTCCCGAGACCCGCGGTCGCGGGGACGTCCTGGTAGGCGCGGCCGTTCCACCAGGTGAAGGCCGTCGAGGCGGCCAGGAGCAGGATCACCACCAGCATCACGGCGCCGCCGGCGAGGACGACGCCCCGCCGCCAGGGGAGGTCGCGCTCGCGGGAGGGCGTGAGCCGGCGCGGCGGGTCGTACCGACGCTCCGAGGGCAGGCCGCGCCCCGCCCGCGAGGTGCCGTCGCCCACCACGGCGGCGTCCACCTCCCGCGCGCCGCGCCGCCGTCCGACGCGGCAACGCCGCGCGCGGCGGGCCCGCGGTCCACGGTGCTCACGTCCGGTCCTCCGACTCCAGATAGCGCAAGCACCGCCATGACCCGTCGGTTCTCGCCGTCCACGGGCGGCAGGTCCAGCTTCGTGAGCAGGGAGGAGATGTGCTTCTCGACGCTTCCGGCGGAGACGAACAGCGCATCGGCGATCGCCTGGTTCGAACGCCCCTGCGCCATCAGGGAGAGCACCTCGCGCTCCCGCGGGGTGAGCGCCTCGAGGGTGCGGCGCCGGCGGGAGCGGACGAAGATCTGCTGGACCACCTCAGGATCCAGCCAGGTCCCGCCCTCGCCGACGTCGGTGACCACGCCGAGGAACTCCTCGACGTCCGCGACCCGGTCCTTGAGCACGTAGCCCAGGCCGTGCGAGGAGTCGGCGATGAGATCGGAGGCGTAGCGCTCCTCGACGTACTGGGAGAGCACCAGCGGCGCCACCTCGGGATCCTGTCGCCGGATCAGCACCGCGGCCCGCACGCCCTCGTCGGTGAACGTCGGCGGCATCCGCACGTCGATCACCGCGAGGTCGGGCCCGTGGTAGGAGACGGCGGCGAGCGGCCCCCGCATCGCCCACCGCGGCGACCACCTCGTGGCCGGCGTCGGTCAGGAGCCTCTCGAGCCCGGCGCGCAGCAGCACGGCGTCGTCGGCGATCACGATCCTCATCGGGGGACCTCCAGGGTCTGGTCTCGGGGCCCGTTCCCGTCGGCCGGGCGCGGGAGGGGGACGGCGGTCAGGTCGGCGGACAGGGCCGGTCGCAGGGGAGCGGCGTCGGAGGCCGGCGCGCCGGTGGGCAGTACGGCCTCGAGCACGGTGCCGCCGCCGGCGGGGCCGCTGATCCCGAGCACGCCGCCGGTGGCTCGGACCCGGTCGGTGAGCCCGGCGAGGCCGGTGGAGAGCCCGTCGCGGCGCACCCGCGCCCCGCCGCGCCCGTCGTCCTCGATCCGCACCCGCGGCGCGTGCGGGTCCTGGCGCACGCTCACGGAGACCTGCTCGGCCTCCGCGTGCTTGGCGATGTTGGTCAGCGCCTCGGCGACCACGAAGTAGGCCACGCCCTCCCGCTCCCGGTCCAGCCCGGCGTGCGCCGGCCCCAGCAGGGAGACGTCGAGGTCGACGGGGATGCGGGAGCGGGCGGCGAGGGCGGAGAGCGCCGCATCCAGGCCCCGGTCGGTGAGCACCGCCGGGTGGATCCCGCGGGCGAGCTGGCGCAGGTCGGTCATCACGGCCTTCGCCTCCGCATGCGCCTCGCCGACGAGCCGCTCGGCCCGGTCCGGGTCGGTGCGGATCGCGGTGCGGGCGAGGCCCAGGGTCATGGCGAGGTTCACCAGGCGCGGCCGCACCCCGTCGTGGAGATCCCGCTCGATGCGCGCCGCTCCTGGGCGGCGGCGTCGACCGCGCCCTGACGCCGTTCGGCGAGGTCCGCCACCTGCTCGCGGCTCCTCCTCGGAGCCGGAGATCAGGCCGCGGGCGAGACCGCGGTCGGCGAGCGCGCCGAGGGCGAGCGAGACCGCGCAGAGCGCCAGGGCCGCGGTGCCGAGCACGGCGAGGGCCCAGCGGGACAGCTCCAGGCTCGCGATCCGGACGGGGCCGTGCAGCGGCGCGAGCTCCCAGCCGGACCAGCCCAGCCACAGCATCGCGAGGGCGACGAGCAGGAACGCCCCGGCCACGATCATCGCGAGGTGGTGGTGGAGGACCCCGCGCCAGAACCCGCCGGTGCCGAGCTCGAACCAGCGGTCCTGGAGCCAGCCGGTCGCACCGCGACGCAGCGAGCGGCGCCGAGCGGGGATGTTCACCCCGATGCCGTGCACCGCGACCGCGCGGCGCCGCTCGATCCGCACCGCGACCTGCATCAGCAGCAGCCAGGGGACCAGCAGCAGCGACCCCGCGCCCAGCGCGGGCAGGGCGCTCAGCCCCGTCACGAGCATGACGATGCTCGCCACGCACCAGGTGAGGCTCAGCACCCCGCCGACGACCACCGAGGCCAGCGCGGCGGGGGAGATCCGGGACCGGGCGGGCGCCCCGGTCCTCTCGCTCGTCTCGTCCATGGCTCGACCCTAGAGGGGCCCTCGCGACCGGTCCCACCGGGTCCGCCGTCGGCATGCGCGGGGGATATCCCCCGCGCCGCCGGCGCCGGGTGAGCCATCCCGCACCGATCGCACCCGCGGACCTGCCGCCGCCGCCGCCGCCGATGCGGTTCAATGGAGGCCATGAGCAGTGACGCCACCTCCTCCGACAGCTCCCTCGACCCCCACAACGACGCGGCCGCCGCCGAGGCCGACGACGGCTCGACCGGCCAGATGGTCGAGGACGTGGAGTCGACCGCCGCCGAGATCGACGCCGACGGCGCCTCCCGCGGCACCCTCCGCGACGTCGCGAACTCGCTGGGGATCTCCAGCGCGGTCGCGCGCGCGCCCTGCGCGGCGCCGACGAGATCAAGCCCCGGATGGTGGAGCGCGTGCGCGAGGCCGCCGAGCGCCTCAACTTCCCGCTCGAGGAGCTCAGCGGGGAGACGGAGCACCGCGGCGTCGTCGCCGTGCTCGTGAACACCATGCGCAACACCTGGATCTCCGACCTCGTCCGCTCGATCCGCATCGAGCTCGCCGCCACCGGCCGCACCGCCGTCGTCGTGCCCACCCGTCGGCGCCTGCCGGAGTACCCGGTCGCCGTGGACACCGACGCGATCGAGAACCTCGTCCACCTCGGCGTGGACGGCTTCCTGATGGTCTCCGACCTCGCCGACATGGACGAGGTCTTCGAGGCCACCGGCAACCGCCCCTTGGTCGGGATCGGTCGCTCGAAGGAGCTCGTCGGCCGGATCGACACGGTCCGCATCGACGACGAGGTCGGGCAGGGCCTCCTGGTCGACCACCTGGTGAGCCTCGGCCACCGCGAGATCGCTCACGTCGGCGGGGTCGGCGCGGCCGTCGCCCGCGAGCGCGCCGACGCCTTCCGCGCCGCGATGGCGCGCCACGGGCTGGCGGACTCCGCCCGGGTCGAGCCGGGCGACTTCACCGAGCAGGTCGGCCAGACCGCCGGGTCGATGCTGCTGCGCGGGAGCCAGGTCCCCACCGCGGTGACCTGCTCCAACGACGTCACCGCCGTCGGCGTGCTCTCCGCGGCCCGCGAGGCCGGCTACGACGTGCCGGAGGCCTTCGCGGTCGCCGGCTACGGCAACACCTCGCTCGCCTCCTCCGGCGTCGCGGAGCTGACGAGCGTGGACCCGAACTCGGAGCGGCTCGGCGCCCTGGCGGCCCAGATGCTGGTGGACCGCGTCTCCGGCCACGAGGAACCCTTCCGGGACGTCGCGGTCGCTCCCTCCCTGGTGGCGCGCCGCACCACCGCCGCCGGCCCCCGCGCCGAGACCACCCGCCGCAAGCGGATCTCGGTGGACTGAGCCCTCGGCCCGCTCCCTCGATCCGGCACGATCCGACACAGAAACGCCCGCACCCTGCGATAGGCTCCGATCATGATCAACACCACGAACGACCCGAGCACGCCGCCCACCCAGCGGTCCATCGGCGAGCTCGTCCAGTCCATCCGCGATGAGCTCCTGGGCGTCGTCCATCACGAGATCGACATCGCCAAGAAGGAGATCACGGCCCTCGGCATCAAGGTCGGCATCATCGCCGCGATGGCCGCCGTCTCGCTGTTCCTCCTCCTGTCGGCCTGGGTCATCTCGCTGTTCGCGGCCGCGACCGGCCTGCAGGCGCTCGGGTCGCCGGCCTGGGGCTCCTTCCTCATCGTCGCCGGGGTGTTCGTCCTCCTCGGTGCGATCGCCGGGCTGGTCGCCTTCCTGGTCTCCAGGAAGCTGAAGGCCCCCGAGACCACGATCGAGACCGCCCAGTCCGCGGTTCAGGCCGTCCAGGGCAAGCGCCGCAGCAACGCCGTCTCCTACGACGACACCTTCGAGGAGCTCTACGGCAAGCAGGTCAGCGCCCGCGCCGAGTGACCGCCCGGGGAGCGATCGGCCCGACCGAGCGCGTCGGACGAGCGCTCTGAGCTGAGACGGCCCCACCAGGCAGTACCCTGGGGACGTGACTCTCCACCTGCACGACACCGCCACCCGCACCACTGCACCGTTCACCCCGGTGCGCGAGGGGGCGGTGTCGCTGTACGTCTGCGGTCCCACCACGCAGGGCGCGCCCCACCTCGGGCACCTGCGCACCTTCCTCTCCTTCGACGTGCTGGTGCGCTGGCTCGAGCGCAGCGGCTACGAGGTCGCGCACATCCGCAACGTCACCGACATCGACGACAAGATCCTCGTGAAGTCCGCCGAGGCGGGCGCCGAGTGGTTCGCCTGGTCGCTGCGCTTCGAGCGCGAGTTCCAGGACGTGCTGGACCGGATCGGGAACCGCCGCCCCACCTACGAGCCGCGCGCCACCGGGCACGTGCCCGAGATGATCGAGCTCATGCGCCGCCTGATCGAGCGGGGCCACGCCTACGCCGACGGCGCGGGATCCGTCTACTTCGACGTCGCCTCCCTGCCCACCTACGGCGCGCTGACCCGCCAGTCCCTCGAGGACATGCAGGACGCCGGCGAGGAGATGGAGCCCGGCAAGCGCGACCGCCGCGACTTCGCCCTGTGGAAGTCGGCGAAGGCGACCGAGCCGGAGACCGCCTCCTGGGACACGCCCTTCGGCCGCGGCCGGCCCGGCTGGCACCTCGAGTGCTCCGCCATGAGCCGCAAGTACCTCGGCGAGACCTTCGACATCCACGCCGGCGGGCTCGACCTGCGCTTCCCGCACCACGAGAACGAGCAGGCGCAGTCCCACGCCGCCGGCTACGGCTTCGCCCAGCGCTGGATGCACTCCGGCATGGTCACGGTCGACGGGCTGAAGATGGGCAAGAGCCTGGACAACTTCGTCACCGCCGCCGATGCGCTCGGGGAGCACCCCGCCGCGGCGGTGCGCCTCGCCCTCGTCGGCGGCCACTACCGCGCGACGATCGAGTACAACACCACCGCGATGCGGGAGGCGGAGACGGTGTGGGAGCGGTTCTCCGCGACCGCACGCCGCGCCGCCGAGCGGCTCGAAGGGGCCCCGATCGCCGCGGCCGACGCCGACCTGCGCGCCGTGGAGCCGCCGCAGGAGTTCGTCGCGGCGATGGACGACGACCTCTCCGTCCCCGAGGCGCTCGCGGTGATCCACCGCGAGCAGGCGGCGCTGAACACGCTCCTGGCCGCGCGCGGCGGGGCGGGCGGCGCCCAGGTCGCCGAGGGCCTCGGCCGTCTGCGGGCCATGCTCGACGTGCTGGGGCTGGATCCGCTGGGCGAGCAGTGGGGCGGGGAGGCAGGCGCCTCCGGGGCGGAGCACGCGGCGCTCGACGCGCTGATCTCCGCGCGGCTCACCGCCCGCGAGGCGGCGCGCGCCGAGAAGGACTGGGCCCGGGCCGACGCGGCGCGTGATGCGCTGACCGCCGCCGGGATCCGCATCGAGGACGGCCAGGGCGGCGCCCGCTGGACCCTCGAGACCCGAGACTGAGCAGGACTGAGGAGACCATCCATGGCAGGCAACAGCTCGCGCCGCGGCGCGGTGCGCAAGGGCAAGAAGGGCGCGACCGTCGGCTCCGGCGGCGTGCGCCGACGGGGGCTGGAGGGCAAGGGCCCGACCCCGAAGGCCGAGGAGCGCCCGAACCACAAGAAGTACTCCGGCGGCTCGGGTTCCGGCGCCGCGGGACGACGCGGCGGGCCCAAGGCCAAGGGCAAGGCGCCCGGCAGCGACCAGGTCGCCGGCCGCAATGCGGTGCTGGAAGCGCCGCGGGAGGAGATCCCCGCCACCCAGCTGACCCTCATGGTGCGGATCGACGCCGACGAGCGGGTGCGGGAGATCATGCGCCTGGCCGCGGCGCGGGCGGCGCCGGTCGTCGAGGCGACCCGCACCGACCTCGACCGCATGACCGACCACTCGGTGCACCAGGGTGTGGCGCTGACGATCCCGCCCTACGAGTACGCCGAGGTCGATGAGTCGCTCGAGATCGCCGCGGACCGCTTCGAGCCGCCGCCGCTGGTCGCGCTAGACGGCATCACCGACCCCCGCAACCTCGGCGCGATCCTCCGCTCGGCCGACGCCTTCGGCGCGCACGGCGTGATCCTGCCGGAGCGGCGCGGCGTGTCGATGACCGCGAGCGTGTGGAAGGTCGCCGCGGGCGCCGCCGGCCGCGTCCGCGTCGCCCAGGTCACGAACCTCAACCGCACCCTCGCCTCGCTCAAGGAGCAGGACGTGTTCGTGCTCGGCCTCGACGCGGACGGCGACGTCACCTCGCGCGAGCTCGAGCTCGGCACCCAGCCGGCGGTGCTCGTCGTCGGCGCCGAGGGCAAGGGCCTCTCCCGCCTCGCGCGGGAGACCAGCGACCAGGTGGTCTCGATCCCGATGGCGGGGCGCTCCGAGTCGCTGAACGCCTCGGTCGCCGCCGCGATCGCGCTCTACGAGATCTCCGGGGTCCGGGACCAGCACGGACTGGCCTGACCCTCCTGGCCCGGCCTGAGCCTCCGGGCCCGGCCTGCCCCCTGGCCCTGCCTGCCGCGAGAGCCCGGGCCCGGCCCGAGAGCCCCGGCCTGCGCGCCTCAGCGCGCGGCGCCGGGCTCCCTGCCCCGCACCGAGCGGACCGGGATCAGCACGTGGGGCGGCGCCAGCTGGATGACGGGGCCGAGCGCGATCGCGTAGACGACGGTGCCGAGCCCGAGCGGTCCGCCCAGCGACCATCCGGTCACCAGCACGATCACCTCGAGCACGATCCGCACCGGCCCGACGGGCCGGGAGAGCACCCGGCTGAGCGCCGTCATCAGCCCGTCGCGGGCGCCCGCACCGAGCGCGCGCCGATGTAGACGGCGCCGCTGATCCCGTTGACCACCACGCCGAGCGCGATGAGGGCGATCGCGACGGGCAGCGAGCTCGCCTGCGGCAGGACCAGCATCCCGAGGTCGATGCTGACCCCCACCCAGATCGCGTTCGCGACCGTGCCGATCCCGAGCCGCTCGCGCGCCGGGATCCACAGCAGGAGGGCGACACGAAGCTCACCGCAATGCTCATCGCCCCCACGGTCGCGCCGAGCCGCTCGGCGAGCGCCGCGTGGAAGACGTCCCAGGGCGCGCCGCCCAGCCCCGAGCGCAGCAAGCATCGCCAGCGACAGCCCGAAGCCGGTCAGCCCGATCATCATCTGCGCGAGCCGACGCCCCAGCCGGTCCACGCCCAGCTGATCGCGCAGGGACAGGTTGTCGAGCCGGGGATGCCAGCGCCGCTGCGACGCGCCCACGTCTTGTCTCGGTCTTCTCGCGACCCGCTCAGGCCTCGACGATCGGCAGGGCCGAGGTCTCGGTGGTCACCAGCGACTTCTCGTCGGGCCGGTGGATGAGCTCGTTGAGGATGTAGTGCCGCACGGTGTCATCGAGGCTCAAGTCGACGCCGGCCTGCTCGGAGAGGAACCACTTGTGCTCGAGCACCTCGTGGAAGAACTCCGGCGGCTCGAGCTTCGAGCGCATCGACCGGGGGATCGCCCGGACCACGGGCTCGTACTGATCCTTGAGCCACTCGTGGGCGACGAACTCCTCCTCCTCGGCCTGCTTGCTCCGTGTCCGCGCGGAACTGGTCGAGGTCGTTCAGGAGTCGACGTGCCTGGTTCTCCTGGGCGTCGATGCCGGTCAGGCGCAGCAGGCGCCTCGAGTGGTGACCGGCGTCGACGACCTTGGGGCGGATCGAGAGGGTGGTGCCGTCGAGGTCGGTGGTGATCTCGAGCTCGCCCACGTCGAAGCCGAGCTTGTTCAGCCGCTCGATCCGGGCGGAGACCCGCCAGCGCTCGTCGGCGGAGAAGCGCTCCGAGGAGGTCAGCGCCTCCCACAGCTCCTCGTAGCGGGCCACGAGGTCGTCGCCGATCTCGACAGGGTCGACCTCGGGGTCGATCATGTCGCCTGCCTGAAGGTCCATCAGCTCGCCGATGATGTTGGTGCGGGCGAGGTCGAGATCGTAGTGGCGCCGCCCGGCCGTGAGCGTCTCGTACAGGGAACCGGTCTCGACGTCGACGATGTAGGCGGCGAAGGCCCCCGCGTCACGGCGGAACAGCGTGTTCGACAGCGACACATCGCCCCAGTAGAAGCCCTCCAGATGCGCCGCACCAGCAAGACGGCGAGCGCGTCGAGCAGGCGCTGGGCGGTGTCCTGGCGCGAGACCTGACTGAACACGGCCCGATAGGGGAGGGAGAACTGCAGATGACGGGTGATCAGCACGGCGTCCAGCGCCTCGCCGGAGCGGCCCGTGCGACCGGAGACCACGGCGAAGGGCTCGACCGAGGGGATGCCGATCCGGCCGAGCACCTTGAGCGTGTCGTACTCGCGCTGGGCGAGGTGGTGGTTGATCTCCTTGAGCGCGAGCACCCGCCCCGAGACCCGCACGAAGCGGACCACATGGCGGGAGATGCCGCGGGGGAGCGCGGCCAGGATCTCGTCGGGCCACTGCTCCAGCGGCGTCTCCCAGGGCAGATCCAGCAGTGCAGGGTCTGCACGGGACGCGGTGATCTCCAGGGGTGCCATGGGTCCATTCTCTCCCGAGCGCGAGGGCCAGGCCCATACGCTTCCACATTTCACGTCGGTCCGACGGGAAGATCACGGCCCGGGACGTCGTGTCGTCGCGGCCCCGAGGCCGCCGGGAACCATCCCGGGGCCGACGGGGCGGCGCCGAGCCCGCCGGGGACGGACGACGGAGCCGCCCGGGACGGACGACGGAGCCGCCCGGGACGGACGACGGAGCCGCCCGGGACGGACGACGGGCGCCCGGCTGGAGCCGGACGCCCGTCATGCGGAGCGGGGGGTGCTCAGTCGCCCAGGCGCTTGCCCGACTTCGCGTCGAAGAGGTGCAGGTGGCCCTCCTTGGGACGGAAGTAGACGGTCTCGCCCTTGGCCGGGGGACGGCGGCCGTCGACGCGCGCGATGAACGGCTTGGCGGTCTCGTCGCGCCGGCGCGGCGGCCGTAGATGAACGCGTCCGCGCCGAGCTCCTCGACCACGTCGACCTCGACCGCGATGCCCTGTTCGTCGCCGACGAGCTCGAGGTCCTCGGGACGCACGCCCACGGTGACGGTGGACTGGTCGGTGTCCGAGAGGGTCGCACGGTCCACGGGCGACACGGCGCCGCCGAACTGGACACCCTGGTCGGTGAGCTTCTCCTCGAGCAGGTTCATGGCGGGGGAGCCGATGAAGCCGGCCACGAACACGTTGTTCGGGTGGTCGTACATGCGGCGCGGGGAGTCGATCTGCTGGAGCACACCGCGGTCGAGGACGGCCACGCGGTCGCCCATCGTCATCGCCTCGGTCTGGTCGTGCGTGACGTACACGGTGGTGACGCCGAGACGACGCCGCAGCGAGGCGATCTGGGTGCGGGTCGAGACACGCGGCTTCGCGTCGAGGTTCGACAGCGGCTCGTCCATCAGGAACACCTGCGGGGAGCGCACGATCGCACGGCCCATGGCCACACGCTGGCGCTGACCGCCGGAAAGCGCCTTCGGCTTGCGGTCGAGGTACTCGGTGAGGTCCAGGATCGCCGCGGCGTCCTCGACGCGCTTGCGGATCTCCGCCTTCGGGGTGCCGGCGATCTTCAGGGCGAAGCCCATGTTGTCGGCGACCGTCATGTGCGGGTACAGCGCGTAGTTCTGGAACACCATGGCGATGTCGCGGTCCTTCGGCGGGACGTCGGTGACGTCACGATCGCCGATGAGGATGCGGCCCGCGTCGATCTCCTCGAGACCGGCGAGCATGCGCAGGGAGGTCGACTTGCCGCGGCCCGAGGGGCCGACAAGGACGAGGAACTCGCCGTCGCCGATCTCGATGTTGAGGTTGTCGACCGCGGGGCGCTCCTGGCCCGGGTAGATCCGGGAGGCGTTGTCGAACGTGACTGTTGCCATGGTGGTTCTCCTTCACCGGCAGGTACGTGCCGGACGATCCGTTATGAAGTGACTGTGACACCGGTTCGGGGGAGCTCCTCGAGGGTGCTCCATCGCACCGGCACGGCAGAGTGTATCCCACGTCTCACCCTCCTGGTGCGCCCTGCCGCCGACGGCGCGCCGTCGTCCCGGCGGCGCCCTGCCCGGCCCGTGGGCGGACCGCGGCGACACCGGACCCGGCGTTCTCCCGTGCACGGCGCGGGCACGGGATACTGGGGCGGTGGACACTGCTGAGCTGACCCGGAAGATCCTGGACCGACGCCCCCGCGAGGGCGCCCCGCGCGCATCGTGCAGGCAGGGCACCCCGCCCTCCGCCGCACCGCCGTCGCCGCCCGCGACCGCCTCGAGCCCGCGCTCCTGGCGGAGCTCGCGGATGCCATGACCGTGACGATGAGGGACGCGCCCGGCGTCGGTCTCGCCGCCCCGCAGATCGGGTCGCCGCTGAGCTTCTACGTCGTCGAGGACCCCTTCGCCGCCGAGGAGGGGGAGGACCCCGAGGACGAGCCGCTCGAGCGCCGACCGCTCGCGCGCGCGCCCTGCTGGACCCCGTCGTCGAGCCGGTCGGGGACGAGACCGTCTTCGCCTTCGAGGGTCGCCTCTCGGTTGACGGCTGGCAGTCGATCGTGCCCCGCTCGCGCCGGGTGCGCCTGCGCGCCCAGGAGCTTCTGCCCGGCGGCTCCCTGCGCGAGGTCGACGAGGAGCACGTGGGCTGGACCGCGCGGATCCTCCAGCACGAGACGGACCACCTGGGCGGGATCCTCTGCCACGACCGGATGGTGCCCCGCTCCTTCGTGGAGGCCGGCTACGTCCACCACTACGCCGACCTCGGCGAGGCCGTGCGCCGACTGGGCCTGAGCGGCGACATCGCCGAGCTCGGCGAGGGCGAGGTCGTGCCGCGCCGCTGAGGCGCCGCGCGCCCGGTCCGCACTGCCCGGTCCGCGCCGGGGCTGTGCGGCATCCGCGGCGTCGCCATGTCCCCGTCGGGCGCGGAGCCGACCGCGGACCGGGCGTCCGCCGTGCGCACCCGCCGTCCAGGAGCGCGGCCCCGTGCGCGATACCGTTGCCCTGTTCAGGACCCCGACGAATGGAGGCCCAGGTGGCCACGAACTCCCCCGCAGCCCCGTCCCGCGCGACCACGGAGCCCCCGCGACGCGACCCGACGACCTCCCCCTCGAGGAGGGCTCCCTCGACGAGCGACTCGACGAGCGCTGGCTCTCGCTGATCGACGCCGCGCTCAAGGTCCAGGCGCCGCTGGCCCGCACCTACGTCGAGCACCTGCGCGCCAAGCACCCGGAGGCGACGGACCGTCAGTCGCTGGAGAAGGTCACCTCGCGCTTCACCGCGCTGACCACCGCGACCGGCGCCGGCATCGGCGGCGTCGCGGCGCCGCCGGGCCTCGGCACCGCCGCCGCGATCGGCCTCACCGTGTGGGGAGGGGCTCTCCTTCGCGGAGTCCTGCGCCTTCCTCACCCTTGCCGCCGCCGACATCCACGGCGTCGACATGACCGACCGCGAGACCCGACGCCTCGTGTCGCTGGGCGTGCTCGGCGGCGAGCGCGGCGCCGAGATCATCGGCAAGGCGCTCGGCCGGCAGGGCATGCGCTGGAACTCGGTCCTCGGCGGCGGGGGCCTCCTGCCCGGCTTCGTCACCAAGCAGGTCAACAAGTACGTGCGGCGCCGGGTCGTGGCCCGCACCGGCGGTCTGTGGCTCGCACGCCTGGTGCCCTTCGGGATCGGCGCGGTCCTCGGCGGACTCGGCGCCCGCGTCGTGGCACGCTCCGTGGTCGAGGCGATGCTCGAGATCTTCGGGCAGGGGACGCAGGGCCCGGAGGGCGAGCTCACCCGGTGCTGAGCGGGAGGTCCGGGCGTCGCGCCCGCAGTCACGCCCGCACATGATGACGGGGCCGGTCCCTCAGGAGCGGCCCCGTCATCGTGCGTCCTGCGCGGACGGACCGCGCTCAGACCTCCTGCGTGAACTCGTTGGCGTGCTCGGTGCCGACAGCACGCTGGTAGGAGCGGCGGATCTCCGCCTCCGCGTCGCTGCGGCCCTCCCAGTGCGCGCCCTCGACGCTCTTGCCCGGCTCGAGATCCTTGTAGACCTCGAAGAAGTGCTGGATCTCCAGACGGTGGAACTCCGAGACGTCGGTCAGCTCCTGGCGGCGCACCTGACGGCGATCGCCCACGGGCACCGCGACGATCTTGTCGTCGCCGCCGGCCTCGTCGCGCATGCGGAACATGCCCAGCGCGCGGCGGCCGATCAGGCGACCCGGGAAGGTCGGCTCCTCGAGCAGGACCAGGCAGTCCAGCGGGTCGCCGTCCTCGCCGAGGGTCCCCTCGATGAAGCCGTAGTCGTCCGGATAGCGCGTCGCGGTGAAGAGCATCCGGTCCAGGCGGATCCGCCCGTTGTGGTGGTCCACCTCGTACTTGTTCCGGTTCCCGCGAGGGATCTCGATGGTCACGTCGAATTCCACGACAGCCGCTCCATTGCTCCGGCCCCGTGGGCCACTTCATTGCTCCGGCCCCAGGGGCCGCTTCCGATGACCGGGACACCATATCGTGGTGGCATGGCCCTTCGAGCAACCGAGCGCATGTGGCGCACCGTCGCCGTCGTGATGTGCGCGGCACTGCCCGTGAGCTTCTACGTCCTCGGCGACCTGATGGACGCCTTCCCCGGCGTGCTCACCGTGCGCGGCGCCGAGGAGGGCCCCGGCTCCGGCCCCCGCGCCGTCGCGGAGGACTGGGAGCGGGTCGATCCGGCCGAGGCCGTGGCCCCCGTCGGCTCCTCGCCGTCCCCGGTCGACCCCGCCGACCTGCAGCGGCGCATGGCCGCGAAGGCGGAGGCGCCCGTCGTGGGCGGGGGCCTGGCCTTCAGCGTCGTCGCGGCCGAGGACGGCCAGGTGCTCGCCGAGCGGGACTCATCCAGCGCCCTCGTGCCCGCCTCGACCCTCAAGCCGCTCACCGCCGCGGCCGTCGCCGCGGCAGTACACGGGGGATGAGGTGCTGGTCACCCGAGCGACCGTCCAGGACGGCGTGGTGACCCTGGCGGGAGAGGGTGACATGACCCTCACCGAGGAGGATCTGCGCGAGCTCGCCGCGCAGACGGCGGCGCTGGCGGCCGAGCAGGGGACCTCCTCCGTCTCCCTCGCCCTGGACGACTCGTATCTCGTGGGCGGGGCGAACCCGGCCTGGGGTGACAACGGCACGGCGGGCGGCTGGGTCACGCCCACCGCCTCCCTCGCGCTCGAGGAGGGATGGCTCGACGGGGAGCAGTACGGCCCGAAGTCCACCGATCCAGCCGGCGACGCGGCCCAGCGCTTCGCCGAGTCGCTCGGCGAGGAGGGTCTCGAGGTGGCCGGCGGGATCACCGCGGCCGTCGCCCCGGAGGGCGCTCCCGCCGCGGAGATCTCCTCCGAGCCGCTCTCGGAGATCGTGCGCCACACCCTGCTCATCTCCGACAACACCACCGCCGAGTCGCTCGCGCACCTGGTGGCGCTCTCCCGCGGCGAGGAGACCACCCCCGCCGGCGCCGCCGCCGCCGTCGAGGCGGAGATCCGCGAGCTCGGCGCCGAGATGGGGTCGCCCGAGGAGGACCTCGCCGGGCTCGACCTCCGCGACGGCTCCGGCCTCTCGCGGGAGAACCGGGTCCCGCCGGCGGCGCTCGCCGCGGTGCTCGCCCAGGTCGCCTCCGGCGAGGTGCCCGCTCTCGAGCAGATCCTCTACGACGTGCCCGTCGCGGCGCTCTCGGGCACTCTCGCGGACCGCTTCGGCCACGGCGACGACACGGCCGCCGCCGGGCAGGTGCGCGGCAAGACCGGCTATCTCGGCGGCGCCGCGACGCTCGCCGGCGTGACCGTGCTCCCCGACGGTCGCACCGTCGGCTACTCGATCGTGGTCCACGACTTCGACGGCGCCGACGCGGACGCCGCCCGCGCCGCGGTCGACGATGTCGCCGCCGAGATGGTGCAGGTCGACTGATGGCCGGCCCTCCTCCCGTGGTCGCCCGTGCCCGCCGGGCCGTCCGCGCCGCCCTCGCCGAGCGGCTCGAGCGGCTCGCCGACGACACCGGCTCCGGCCACCTCGCCCCGCGCCTGCTGGTCGGCGTCTCCGGGGGCGCCGACTCGCTCGCGGCCGCTGGCGACCACCTGCTGGGTGGGGGAGCGGATGGGGCTCGCGACCGAGGCCGCGATCGTCGACCACGGGCTCCAGGACGGCTCCGCCTCCGTCGCCGCGCGCGCCGCCGCGCAGGCGGAGCGGCTGGGCGCCGAGGCGCACGTGCTCACGCCGTCCGTCGACCTCGCCGCCCCCGGCGGTCTGGAGAATGCCGCCCGCACCGCCCGACACGACGCCCTCGAGCACCTCGCCCGGGAGCGCGGTGCGCTCGCCGTGCCGCTGGGCCACACCCTCGACGACCAGGCGGAGCAGGTCCTGATGGCCCTCGCCCGCGGCGCCGGGCCCCGGGCGCTCGCCGGGATCCGCCGCGCCCGCGGCCACCTGTCGCGCCCCTTCCTCGGCACCGGCCGCGACGAGACCACGGCCCTGCGACGCGCCGACACCGAGGAGATCTGCACCCTCCACGACCTCGAGTGGTGGGAGGACCCGATGAACGCGGATCCCGAGTCGCTGCGCTCGCGGGTGCGCCACCGGGCCCTGCCGCTCGCTGCGCGAGATCCTCGGGGACCAGATCGACGAGAACCTCGCCCGCGGCGCCGACCTGGTCCGCCCTGATGTGGACCATCTCGACGAGGAGGCTCGGGCGTCGCTGCCCGCCCTGCGCCGCGACGCCGGGGAGCTCGCCGAGGTGGGAGACCTGCTCGCACCTGGACGTCCATGCCCTCGCCGCCGTCCCCGCCCCCGTGCGCACCCGCGTCGCGCGCGACGCCTCCCGTTCCGCTCAGCGCGCAATCGATGCAGGTGACGCAGGTGGATCCACGAAATCGCTGCTGCGCAGGCAGGTGCTCGCGCTGGATGCGCTGGTCGTCTCATGGCACGGTCAGGCAGCGGTGCCCGTTCCGGGTAGGATCGAGGTCGCTCGCCGTGACGGCCTGTTGGTGTGGCGCCGTCCCGCTCCGTGAGCCGCGGCGGACGCACCCACCACATCACCTGGAGGAGATCCGCGTGCCCCAGACGCACCCCCACCCCGATGTCGACCGCGTCGCCGCTGGACGAACAGCAGATCCGTGACCGGCTCGCCGAGATCGGCGCGCAGATCGCCGCGGACTACGCCGAGGAGCCCCCGATCCTGGTGGGCGTCCTCAAGGGGGCGGTGATGGTGATGGCGGACCTCGCCCGTTCCATCGACCTCAAGGTCGAGATGGACTGGATGGCGGTCTCCTCCTACGGCTCGGGCACGAAGTCCTCGGGCGTGGTGCGGATCCTCAAGGACCTCTCCGGCGACATCACCGGGCGCAACGTCCTGATCGTCGAGGACATCATCGACTCGGGCCTGACCCTGAAGTGGTCGCTGGCCAACCTCCGCTCGCGCGGGCCGAAGTCCGTGGAGATCGCGACGTCGCTGCGCAAGCCCGAGGCCGCGCGCGTCGAGATCGACGTGAAGTACGTCGGCTTCGACATCCCCAACGAGTTCGTCATCGGGTACGGGCTCGACCATGCGGAGAACTACCGCAACCTTCCCTACGTGGGCGTCCTCGCACGCTCGGTCTACGAGGACTGAACCGGTGGCAGATTCCCCCAAGAGCACGGGCCGCGGCTCGGGCGGCAGGAAGCGCCGCCCCTTCACCTCCGTCGCCCTCTGGATCGTCGTCGCGCCGCTGCTGGGCATGGCGCTGTTCTCCCTGCTGGGCCGTGACGGCTACCAGCAGATCGACACCGAGCAGGGCCTCGAGTCGCTGCAGGGCGACACAGTCGAGCAGGCGAAGATCATCGGCGGCAACCAGCGGCGCGTCGACCTGGTCTTGACCGAGGACTTCAGCGACGGCGAGGAGAACAAGGGCACCCGGGTGCGCTTCGCCTACGTCGACGCGCGCAGCGAGTCGATCGTCTCCGCGGTCGAGGAGTCCGCCCCCTCCGGCGGCTACACCGACGAGATCGCCACCAGCTCGTGGTGGTCCACGCCGCTGCTGTCCTTCCTGCCGCCGCTGATCTTCATCGGCCTGTTCTGGTTCCTCATCATGAACGCCCAGGGCGGCGGCCGGGCGATGCAGTTCGGCAAGTCCAAGGCGAAGCTGTTCAACAAGGAGGCCCCGAAGGTCACCTTCGCCGACGTCGCCGGCGCCGAGGAGGCCGTCGAGGAGCTCGACGAGATCAAGCAGTTCCTCGTGGACCCGGGCCGCTACCAGGCTGTCGGCGCGAAGATCCCCAAGGGCGTCGCCGCTCTACGGCCCGCCCGGCACCGGCAAGACGTCGCTGGCCAAGGCCGTCGCCGGCGAGGCGAACGTGCCCTTCTACTCGATCTCCGGCTCGGACTTCGTGGAGATGTTCGTGGGCGTCGGCGCGAGCCGCGTGCGCGACCTGTTCAACACCGCGAAGGAGAACTCCCCGGCGATCATCTTCATCGACGAGATCGACGCCGTCGGCCGCCACCGCGGCGCCGGCATGGGCGGCGGCCACGACGAGCGCGAGCAGACACTGAACCAGATGCTCGTGGAGATGGACGGGTTCGACGAGAACCAGAACGTCATCCTCATCGCCGCCACCAACCGCGTGGACATCCTCGACCCGGCGCTCGCTGCGCCCGGGCCGCTTCGACCGCCAGATCGCGGTGACCGCCCCGGACCTCAAGGGCCGCCTGCACATCCTCGGCGTGCACGCCAAGGGCAAGCCGCTGGCCCACGACGTGGACCTCGAGGCCGTCGCCAAGCGCACCATCGGCATGTCCGGTGCGGATCTCGCCAACGTGCTCAACGAGGCGGCGCTCGCTCACCGCCCGCTCGGGCAACCAGATCATCGACAACCGCGCCCTGGACGAGGCGATCGACCGCGTCTCCATGGGCCCGCAGCGGTACTCCAAGGTGATGACCGAGCGCGAGCGCCAGATGACCGCGTACCACGAGGGCGGTCACGCCCTGGTCGCCGCGGCGATGAACAACTCCGCCCCGGTCACCAAGGTGACGATCCTGCCGCGCGGTCAGGCCGGCGGCTACACGATGGTGGTCCCCACCCAGGACCGCAACTACCAGTCCCGCAACGAGTCGCTGGACCGCCTCGCCTACGCGATGGGCGGCTACGCGGTGGAGGAGTCGATCTTCCACGACGTCACCACCGGACCCAGCTCCGACCTCCAGAACGCCACCAAGATCGCCCGCACCATGGTGATGCGGCTGGGCATGAGCGCGGCCGTCGGCCAGGTCGCCCTCTCCGGCGACCAGGACGAGGTGTTCGTGGGCATGCAGCAGGGGCAGGGCCCCCGCTTCTCCGACGAGACCGCGAGCGTCGTGGACCAGGAGGTGCGCACGCTCCTGGACAACGCCCTGGACGAGGCCTGGTCCGTGATCGTGCAGAACCGTCACGTGCTGGACCGCCTGGTCGAGGAGTCGCTGGAGAAGGAGACGCTGAACGAGCACGAGCTCGCCGCGATCTTCGCGGACGTCACCAAGCCGCCGCCGCGCGAGGTGTGGGTCTCCAGCGAGGAGCGCCCCTCCCTCGAGGCGCCGTCGGTCGGCTCGACCACGACCGGCACCGGCACCGAGGAGCACGACGCGGGCGAGCCGCTGCAGCCCGGCGCCCCCGAGCCGCCCCATCCGGGCGGCGACGGGCCCGGCATCCCCGGCGCCCCGCCCGGAGGTGCCCCCGGCGGCTCCGGTCCGGCCGGTCCCGGTCAGGGCTACGGCTACAGCGACCACGACGAGACGGAGCGCTGAGATGGCGGTGGA
Source organism: Brachybacterium sp. GPGPB12 (assembly GCF_038396325.1). Classification (NCBI taxonomy): domain Bacteria; kingdom Bacillati; phylum Actinomycetota; class Actinomycetes; order Micrococcales; family Dermabacteraceae; genus Brachybacterium; species Brachybacterium sp. GPGPB12. The sequence continues at coordinate 3,823,672 of NZ_CP149573.1, forward strand.
CCGGCCCCGGGTCGAGGCGGCGGTGCGGGAGCTCCTCGCCGGGATCGGCGAGGACCCCGACCGCGACGGCCTCCTGGAGACCCCCGCGCGGGTGGCGCGGATGTACGCCGAGGTCTTCGAGGGGCTGGAGCAGGACGCGCACGAGCCGCTGTCGACGACCTTCGACATCGAGCACCAGGAGCTGGTGCTCGTGCGCGACATCGCCTTCCACTCGATGTGCGAGCACCACCTCTTTGCCCTTCCACGGGATGGCGCATGTGGGGTACATCCCCGGCGGCGGTGCCGTCACGGGGCTGAGCAAGCTCGCCCGCCTGGTCCACGTCTACGCCCGACGCCCGCAGGTGCAGGAGCGGCTCACCTTCCAGATCGTCGATGCGCTGATGGACGAGCTCGGTGCGGCCGGCGCGATCGTCGTGATCGAGGCGGAGCACATGTGCATGTCGATGCGCGGCGTGCGCGCCGCCGGGGCCCGCACCATCACCAGCGCCGTGCGCGGCATGCTCCGGGACAGCTCGAGCACCCGCAGCGAGGCCATGGCCCTGATCAACGGACGGTGAGGTCGTGCCCATCCCCGTGCGCCGCCCCGAGGGCCTGCCGGACCGCCTCGGCGGGGACGACACCCTCGTCATGGGGGTCCTGAACGTCACCCCCGACTCCTTCTCCGACGGCGGGAAGCACGACAGCGCCCCCGACGCGATCGCCCACGGCCGCCGCCTGGTCGCCGAGGGCGCCGCGATCATCGACATCGGCGGGGAGTCCACCCGCCCCGGTGCCCCGCGCGTCCCCGAGGAGGAGGAACTGTGCCGGGTGATCCCCGTGGTCGAGGCCCTCGCCGCCGAGGACGTCGTGCTCAGCGTGGACACCATGCGCGCCTCCGTCGCCGCCTCGAGCATCGCGGCCGGGGCCCTCATCGTCAACGACGTCTCCGCCGGCCAGGCCGACGTGCGGATGGGGGCGCAGGTCGCCGAGTCGCGCACGCGCCTGGGCACCCCGCCGGTGTTCATCGCGATGCACTGGCGCGGCCACAGCGACGTCATGAACGACCTCGCGCGCTACGAGGACGTCGCCCACGACAGCACCGCCGAGCTCGGCGACCGCCTCACCACGCGCGCGAGGCCGGGATCGAGGACCGCTTCCTGGTCGCCGATCCGGGCCTCGGCTTCTCCAAGACGGGGGAGCAGAACTGGGACCTGCTGGCCGACTGGGACGCGATCGCCTCCCACGGCCTTCCCGTCCTCATCGGCGCCTCGCGCAAGCGCTTCGTCAGCGCCCTCGACGTGGACCGCGACGCGGCGACCGCCGCGATCAGCGCCTACAGCGCCGAGCACGGCGCCTGGGCGGTGCGCGTCCACGAGGTCCCTCCAACCTCGCCGCGGTGCGGGTCGGGGACCGGTCGCGTCGGAGCAGGCGCCGATGAGCCCGCACGACGGCGAAGACGCACGACGACAGCGCGCACCACGGCGGAGCGGGCCACGGCGGCGCGCATCACGGCTCCGCGACGGCGTCGATCGGACGCCTGGACCGCATCGAGGTCACCGGCATCCGCGCCTGGGGCCATCACGGCGTCCTCGCCGCGGAGAAGGAGATCGGCCAGGAGTTCGCGGTCGACGTCGTCCTGCACCTCTCGACCGCTGCGGCCGGCCGCAGCGACGTCCTCTCCCGCACCGTGAACTACGCCGAGGTCGTCACGGCCGTGCACGAGGAGATCGGCGCCGGCCCCCACGACCTCGTCGAGACCCTCGCCGAGCGGATCGCCGAGAGGATCCTCGAGGAGACCGGTCATCCGCTGGTGCGCCGCGTCGGCGTGCGCGTGCACAAGCCCGCCGCCCCGGTCGGACTGCCCGTCGGCGGGGTGTCCGTCGCGATCGAGCGCGACGCGCGCCCCGTCCCCGCCGTGCTCGCGCTCGGCAGCAACCTCGGCGACCGCGAGACACATCTGCGCGGGGCGCTCGATGTGCTCGCCTCCCACCCGGGCACCGAGATCTCCTGGACCTCGCCCGTGCTCGAGACCGCCCCCGTCGGCGGGCCGGACGGCCAGGGCGCCTATCTCAACGCCGTGGTCGGCGTGACCACCGAGCTCGGCCCCCACGACCTCCTCGCCCTTGCCCACCGCGCCGAGCGGGCCGCCGGACGGCAGCGACTGGTGCGCTGGGGCGAGCGGACCCTCGACGTGGACGTGATCGCCTACGGCGACTGGCGCAGCGAGGACCCCGACCTCACCGTGCCCCACCCCCGCGCCCACGAGCGCGCCTTCGTGCTCGGCCCCTGGCATGCCGCGGACCCCGCCGCCGAGTCGCCCGGCCGCGGACCGGTCGAGGCGCTCCTCGCCCGCGCCGCGGACCGCGAGGACCTGCGCCCGGGCCCGGTGCTCGAGGGCTTCGACACCCCGGCCTCCCGGACGGGGAGGGAGCGGCGGAGTCGTGAGGCCCCTGAACATCCCGGTGCTCGTGCTGATCCTCGTGATCGGTGCGGGCTTCGGGGCCCAGATGCTCGAGACCCTCGCCGCCCGCGGCCACTCCTCCCGATCGCGGGTTGGCTGACCACCCTGGTGTCGCTGGCTCTGGCCGCGGTGTCGCTCGCCTACGGCCTCCCGATGCGCCGCTACCTCCAGGAGAGCGAGGAGCGCCGCAACAGGCCGTCCTACACGCCTCGACGGCACCAGATCGACCTGCCCACCGCCTATCGCACGGTCCTGCTGGCCCGGGCCTGCGCCTACACCGGCGCGATCATGGGCGGGATCTTCACCGGCCAGGCGCTGTTCCTGCTGATCACCGGCACCGGCGACCTGCTCGGCGCGATCCTGCCGACCGCCGCCGCCGCGGTCTCCGGCATCGTGCTCGGCGTGCTCGGGGTGATCGTGGAGCGGTGGGGCAAGCTCCCGCCCGACGGCGACGGCTCCGCCGAGGGTGCGGAAGCCGGGTCCTGACCGAGAGCTTCGAGCCCTCCGACCCCGCAGCGAGGCGGGCCTGCGAGCCGCCGGTCGGCGGAGCGGGGCGCGGGCGAGGACCGACCTTCGGCGGAGCGAGCGGCGCCGAGCGTCGCACAGCGCCTCCGGCCCGGGATGACACGATGTCCCCATGACCTCCTCCGCGCCCGATGCCCGACCGCCGCGCCCACGGTGACGCCCCACGACGCCCTGCCGACCGAGGTCTCGGACGCCCCCGGGGCGCGACTCGGCGAGCAGGGTCTGCGACCGGTCTCGCCGAAGCTCGTCCCGGCCCGCTATCTCGCGGGGATCCCCGGCTACGTGATCGGGGTGTCGCTGACCATCGGCGCGATCGTCGCGGCGGTCCTGACCGGATGGTGGTGGCTGGGGCTGACGGCCATCGTGCCGCTGGTGCTGGTGGTGCAGGGCCTCGCGCTCACCCCGCGACGGGTGCGGGCGATCGGCTATCGCGAGGGGGAGGAGGACCTCACCGTCGCCCTCGGGATCATGTTCCGCTCCGTGCACACGATCCCCTACGGCCGCGTGCAGTCGGTGAAGATCGACGAGGGGCCGGTGGACCGCCGCTACGGCCTCGCGAAGCTCACGCTCAGCACCGCCCATGACGGCGCCGGCGTCACCCTGCCCGGCCTGCCGAAGGACGAGGCCGAGCGCCTGCGCGCCCTGCTCACCGCGCGCGGCGTCGAGCTGATGGCGGCGCTGTGACCGCCCCCGGCCCCGAACCCGCCCCCGACCCCGTGCCCGGAGCGCCCCGCCACCGCACCCATCCGATCACGCCGCTGGTGACCGGCTGGAAGGTCGTCGTGGGCGTCATCGCGGTGCTCACCGCCCAGAACATCGCCCAGCTGGCGAACGAGTTCACGATCCGGCGCGCGCTGATCGGACTGGGCATCCTGCTCCTCGTCGTCCTCGTGGCGATCGTCCTGTCGGCCCTCAGCTGGTGGTTCACCACCTACGCGGTGGACGAGGACGGCGTCTCCGTGCACAGCGGCATGATCAGCCGCTCTCGCGAGTACGCGCCGCGGGCACGCATCGAGTCCGTCTCGATCGAGCGCCCGCCGCTGGCCCGCCTGCTGGGGCTGGCGAAGGTGCGCGTCGAGGTCGCCGGCGGCGGCGAGTCGTATCTCGACATCGAGTACGTCTCCTCCGCCCGCGCCGAGGAGCCGCGCCTGGGCATCCTCGAGGTCGCGGCCGGGACGCCGGCCCCGCCCACCGACGCCGCTCCCGTCGAGGCGGCTCCGGCCGACGGTACGAGCGCGGAGGCCTCCACGGCCCACGCTGGCGGCCCGACCGAGGGCTTCTCCGCCCCAGGCCGCCAGGACGCCCGCGGCGCCGCTCACGAGCACGGCGGTCGCCTCGAGGAGGTCCTGTACGACGGGGTGACCGACGGCGAGCTCATCGCGAGGATCCCCACCGAGCGGCTCGTCCGCTCCCTCGTGCGGGACCTCGGCTTCCTCACCGGGCTCGTCATGGGCGTCGTCGGCGTGGTCGTCGCGGTGCTCCTCGCCCTGTGGCAGGAGGGCTTCTCGATCGCGATCCTGGCCGCGCTGGCGCCCACCGCGATCGCGGTGCCGAAGTACGTCTTCGGCCGGATCGACTCCGGCTGGGGCTTCGTCTCCCGCTTCAGCGAGCGCGGGTCGCGGATGCGTCGGGGCCTGGCCAACACGCGCACCGACAACATCGCCGCCGGTCGCATCCAGCGCTTCGACCTGCGCCGCCCCTTCCTCTGGCGCGGCCCCGGCTGGACCGCGGTCTCCGCGACCGTGGCCGGCATCGATGACGACGACGGAAACGGCGCGACCAGCGTGCTCCCGGTCGGCACCCGCGAGGAGTCGCGGCAGACCCTCGGCCGGCTCAGCGCGCCGCTGGGCACCGACGACGACCTCGCGACGATCGAGCACCTCCTCACCGCCCGGGCCCGCGACCTGCCCGGCCTGCGCACCCCGGTGCGCTGGTACTGGATCGCCCGCCGCACCGAGGTGAGCATCCTGTCGCCGGGAGCGCTCGTGCACCGCAGCGGCCTCGTGTCCCGCAAGCTCAGCATCGTGCCCCGCGAGAGGATCCAGGAGCTGAGGCTCGAGGACGGCCCGCTCGCCCGCCGTCTCGGCGTGCTGGACCTCCATGTCGAGGGCGCGGGGGACTCGCTCCTGCTGGAGAACCTGCGCCGCGAGGACGCCCTCGCCGTGCACGCCGTGCTCGCCGCGGACGCCCGCACCCTGCGCCGCTACCGGGATCGCGAGAGCTGGCCCCGTCCCGCGCTCGCGCCCGTCGGCGCCGCCGCGCCGGCGCCCGGCAGTGACCCCGCCAGCGTCCCCGGGAGCGACCCCGAGCACGAGTCGCCCGCCGCACCCGCCCCCGGCCCGTGCCCCGGCGGGCAGGAGACCCGATGACCCCGCCCCGCCTCGGCATCGGCGTGATCGGCGCAGGACGCGTCGGCGCCGTGCTCGGCGCCGCGCGCGCACCGAGGGACACGCGCTCACCGGCGCCTACGCCGTCTCCGACGCCTCCCGGGAGCGGGCCGCGGAGCTCCTGCCCGGTGTGCCGCCGCTGGACGTCCCCGCCCTCGTCGAGCGCAGCGAGATGTCGCTGCTCGCCGTGCCCGACGACCAGCTCGGACCGCTCGCGAGCGGGATCGCCGCGACCGGCCTCGCCCCCGGCGGGCGGCTCGTCGTCCACACGTCCGGCCGCTACGGCACCGAGGTGCTCGCCCCGCTCGCCCGCGCCGGCGCCGCGACCCTCGCGATCCACCCGGCGATGACCTTCACCGGCACCCGCACCGACCTGCCCCGGCTCGTCGGTCGCCCGATGGGGATCACCGCCAGCGAGGAGTTCCTGCCCGTCGCCGCCGCGCTCGTGGAGGAGATGGGCGGCGAGGCCGTCGTCATCGCCGAGGGCGACCGCCCGCTCTACCACGCCTCCCTCGCCCACGCCGCGAACCATCTCGTGGTCCTCGTGGACCAGTCCCGCAGGGCGCTGGCCCGGCTCGGCATCGAGGACCCCGGCGCCTACCTCCGCCCGCTGCTCGAGGCGGCGCTCGAGGAGTCGCTGCAGCGGGGGAGCGGGGCGCTGACCGGCCCGGTGGTCCGCGGGGACGCCGGCACCGTCGCCGCCCACCTCGACGCCCTCGCCGACCTCGACGCCACCGCCGCCCCGCTCGAGCCCGGCGACGTGAGCGACACCTACCGCGCCCTCGCCCTCGCCGCGCTCGCGCGTGCGAGACTCCCCGAGGGCGACCGGGAGACGATCCGGACGCCGCTGGAGGCGGCCCCGCCCCCGGAGGAGAGCTGAGGAAGGACCCCGCCGTGCCCGAGAGCACCCCGCGCACCACGCTCGTCACCACCAAGTCCGCGGCGCGCGAGCACCGTGCCGCGATGGACGGGACGGTCGCGGCGGTGCTCACCATGGGCTCCCTCCATGCCGGGCACCTGGCCCTGGTCGAGAGGGCCCGCGAGCTCGCCGACCACGTGATCCTCACCGACTTCGTCAACCCCCTCCAGTTCGGGCCCGGGGAGGACTACGAGGCCTATCCCCGCGACCTCGAGGCGGACCTCGCCCTCGTCGACGGGCTCGTGGACCTCGTCTTCGCCCCGGGCGTGGAGGAGATGTACCCCGTCATGCCGCCGACGATCTCCGTGAGCGCCGGTCGCGCCGGCACGGTCCTCGAGGGCGCCGCCCGGCCCGGCCACTTCGACGGCGTCGTCACCGTCGTCGCGAAGTCGCTGCGCCTGACGGACCCGCACCTGAGCGTGTTCGGGCGCAAGGACGCCCAGCAGCTCGCGATCATCCAGCGCCTGGTCGCCGACCTCGACCTGCCCGTGCGGATCGAGCCTGTGGAGATCCAGAGGGAGGAGACGGGCCTCGCCCGCTCCAGCCGCAACGCCTATCTCTCCGCGGACGGGAAGGAGCAGGCTCTGGCCCTGTCCCGCACGATCGCCGCGGCGCTCGCGGCCGCCCCCTCCCTCTCCGGCATCCAGGACGCGCTGGAGGCCGCGCGGGAGCGGGCCGAGATCGACTGGGACTACGCGCTCGCCCTGGACCCCGCGACCCTCGAGCCCGCCGCTCCCGACCACCGCGGCGAGGTGCTCGTCGTGCTCGCCGGACGCGTCGAGGGCACCCGGTCGCTGGACGCCGCTGTGGCGGTGGCGACAGCACCCTGATCCCGGAGGCCGTCACGCGCGCGGTGATGAGACAATCGCAGCCATGAGCGAGAACCCCCTGCCTCCGAGGTGACCGACAGCTCCGACCAGATCGCGGTCCGACGGTCCAAGCGGGAGCGCCTGCTGGCGCGCGGGGAGGAGCCCTATCCCGTCTCCGTCCCCGTCACCGCCACGATCGCCGAGGTCCGCGCGGAGTACGGCCACCTCGAGGCCGGGGTGGAGACGGACGACGAGGTCGGCGTCTCCGGCCGCGTCGTCTTCCAGCGCAACACGGGCAAGCTCGCCTTCGTCACCCTCCAGGACGGCGCCGGGGAGCGTCTGCAGATCATGGCCTCGCAGGCCGTGATCGGCGAGGAGCGCCTCGCCGCTCTCAAGGCCGACGTCGATCTCGGCGACCACGTCTTCTTCCACGGCCGGGTCGGTGCGTCCCGGCGCGGCGAGCTGAGCATCTTCGCCGACTCCTGGCAGATGGCCGCGAAGGCGGTGCGCCCCTCCCGGTGCTCCACGCGGACCTCTCCGAGGAGTCGCGGGTGCGCCGCCGCTACGTCGACCTGATCGTGCGCCAGGAGGCGCGGGACGCGGTGCGCCTGCGCTCCGAGGTCATGCACTCCCTGCGCGAGTCCTTCCGCGGTCGCGACTTCGTCGAGGTCGAGACCCCGATGCCGCAGGTGATCCCCTCGGGTGCGGCGGCACGGCCGTTCGTCACCCACATGAACGCCTTCGACCTGGACCTGTACCTGCGGATCGCGCCGGAGCTCTTCCTCAAGCGCGCCGCGGTGGGCGGGCTCGAGAAGGTCTACGAGATCAACCGCAATTTCCGGAACGAGGGCGCCGATTCCACGCATTCGCCCGAGTTCGCGATGCTCGAGTCCTACCAGGCCTACGGGGACTACGACTCGATCGGCGAGCTCACGCAGTCGCTGATCCAGGAGGCCGCCGAGGCCGCCACCGGCTCCCAGGTCGTCACCCTCGCCGACGGCACCGAATACGACTTCTCCGGGGAATGGGCGAAGATCACCGTCTACGGCTCGCTCTCCGAATCCCTCGGCGAGGAGATCACCCCCGAGACCACCCCGGCGCGCCTGCGGGAGATCGCCCGCTCGCTCGAGCTGGACCTCGACCACCCGAAGTACGGCCACGGCAAGCTCGTCGAGGAGCTCTTCGAGCATCGCGTGGGCGACCACCTGCACGAGCCGACCTTCGTGCGCGACTTCCCGGTGGAGACCAGCCCGCTGGTGCGCGCCCATCGCAGCACGCCCGGCGTGGTCGAGAAGTGGGACCTGTACGTGCGCGGCTTCGAGCTCGCCACCGGCTACTCCGAGCTGGTCGATCCCGTCATCCAGCGCGAGCGCTTCGCCCAGCAGGCGGAGCTCGCCGCCCAGGGCGACGACGAGGCGATGCGCCTGGACGAGGACTTCCTCGAGGCGATGGAGTACGCGCCGCCGCCGACGGGAGGCATGGGCATGGGCGTGGACCGCCTGCTCATGGCCCTGACGGGGCTCGGCATCCGCGAGACGATCCTGTTCCCGCTCGTGAAGCCGGGGGCCTGAGATGGACTCCGGGTTCTGGTTCGAGGCCGGTGCGCCGCTGCCCTCGATCGGCGTGGGGTCGCTGTTCTGGTTCGTGATCCGCTCGCTGCGCGGGCCGACCGCCGCGAGCGGGAGGCCGAGCGCCAGGCGGAGCAGGAGCCGCTCGAGCGGAAGCGACCCCGGAAAGATCCCTGAGACGGCGGCGCGAGTGACGAGGAATGCCCCTTCGTCCACACGCCCCGTAATCAGATTGAAATGACCGGCCTCGTAATGGATACTGGGCGATATCGTGAACACCCCATGTGTTCATGATGAAGTCCGGAAACCACCAGCGAGGGAGAACCCCTATGGCACGGAAGACCTACGTGGAGCTCATCGACGACATCAACGGTGACAAGGCCGAGGAGACGGTGAGCTTCGCCCTGGACGGCGTCGCCTACGAGATCGACCTGACGGCCGAGAACGCGGAGAAGCTCCGCGAGGAGCTGAGCGGGTGGGTCGGCAAGGCGCGCCGCGTCGGGGGTCGCCGCACCCGCGGCACCGCCTCCGGCTCCCGTGCGAGCTCGAACGACTCCTCGCGCATCCGCGAGTGGGCGCGTGAGGCGGGCTACGAGGTCCCCGACCGCGGCCGGATCTCCAGCGCGATCCGCAAGGCGTACGAGGAGGCCCACGGGGAGTGATCCCCGCACGGCGGCCGTGAGCCGCCGACGCCTTCGACGAGGGCCCGTGACCGTCATGGTCACGGGCCCTCGTCCTGTCCTGGGCCGCGCTTCGGGCGGCGTCCCCCGCCCGCCGTCGGGCCCGCCGCGCCGTTCAGCTGGTCACCAGCCGCGGATGCTCCAGGAGGCGGCATGCTCGTCGCCCGGGGCAAGGCGCACCACGTCGGTGCCGCTGCGGAAGGCGTCCGGCGGGCAGGTCATCGGCTCGACCGCGAGGCCGCGGCGGTGGTGGTCCGGCTCCGGGCGGTCCCCGGTGTGGATCTGGAGCCACGGGCACTCGGGACCGGCGGTGAGCTCCACCCCGGTGCCGCCGGGAGCGGTGACGGCGACATCCAGGCGCCCCTCCGCGTCCCGGGCGAGGTCGGTGAAGGCGTGGTCGATGAACAGGTCGCCGAGAACGCGCGGAGCGGAGAAGTCGAAGGGATCACCGGGCGGGACCGGTGCGGTGCCGGTGGGCAGCGGCCGGTCCTCGGTCACCGTCAGCACCGTGCCCGCCGTGACCTGCAGCGACCACTCGTCCAGCGGCTCGGGGCCGGCGACGAGATAGGGATGGGGGCACACCCCGTAGGGGGCGTCGCGCCGGCCGAGGTTCCGGGCGGTGACCGTGGTGGTCAGCCCGTCCTCAGGGAGAGCGCGCAGCGGACCGTGAGCAGCAGGTGGAAGGGATAGCCGGGGGTGGGGAACAGCTCGGTGCGCAAGACCACCTCGTCCTCGCCCACCGACGCGGGGGTGAAGGACTGGAAGGAGACGAGCCCGTGGAGGGCGTTGCCGCGCTCGGGCTCGCTGAGCGGGGTGCGCGACTCCTCACCGTCCCACACGTAGGTGCCGTCCCCGATCCGGTTCGGCCAGGGCGCCACGATCGCGCCCCGGTAGAACAGCATCGGCCCCTCCTCGGGGCCGCGGAGCACGAGATCCCGACCGCCGACGGTGAGGGACTCGAGCGTCGCGCCGACGGTGGAGATCTCGGCGCGGTAGTCCCCGGCGACGATGACAAGCAGGTCGCCGCGATCGCGGGCGGCACGGCCCGCGTCCCCGGGAGCGTCGGCGGGGGCGTCGAGGTCGGCGGGCGTGAGGGGAGTGGTCATCGGTCGCTCTCCTGGGAGGTGGGGGTGGTGGGGCCGCTGTCGGCCGGAGGGCGGGCGGGGGCGTCGGGGCCGGGCTCCGGTGCGGGTGACGTCTCCGGCTCGGGTGTCGGCGTCGGCTCGGGCTCGACGAGCACGACCTCGAGACGGCGCGGCCCGTGCACGCCCTCGACCCGGTCGAGCTCGATGTCGCTGGTCGCGCTCGGCCCGGAGATCATCGTCCACGCGGCACGGGGATCCTCGGCCATGCGCTCGATGCCGCGCGGCACCCCGAGCACCACCTGCTCGGCCTCGACGACCACGACGTGCCGGTCCGGGACCAGCGAGATCGCGCGCCGGCCGCCGAGAGCGTCGCCCCGCAGCACGATCGTGCCGGTCAGCGCGATGGCGGTGTGGCGCCGGTGAGCACGGCGTCGATCCCGTCGAGCTCGCGGGGCGAGGCGGTGCCGTCGTCGACGGTGACAGCGACGCCGGGCGGCGGCATCCACTCGGGCGGCAGACCGGCGGGGACCACCGCCGAGGCGGCGTCGCCGAGCGCCGCGGCGATCGCGGCCGGGAGCTCCGACGCCGTGGTGCGGTGCACCACCGCGGTGTAGTCCTCGAGCCGCTGGACGAGCACGTCGCGCACCTTCTCCGGGGCGGTGCCGAGCTCCTGCCTGTCGTCGGAGCGCTGGTAGTCGCGGGGCACGTCCTCGGCGTCCGTCACCGCATCGCGGCGCGGGGCCGCGAGCGCGGTGCGCACGCGCGCGAGGATCTCCTCCTTCGCGCTCATCCCGGGCGTGCGGGCGGGGCGGGCGTCGGTCCAGTCGTTCACGGTCGCTCCTCCCCGTCGGGGGTGCCGACGGGCGATGCATCACCGTCCGGGGCGGGGCCGTCGACCGACCGCGCGCGGCCCCTCTCGCCGGGCCCGTCGGACGCCGGTCGCTCCGGGCCCCGAGCGACGCGCTCCTTCTCGCGCTCGTCCCACCAGGACCGGAAGGACTGCGAGGGACTGGGCAGATCGCGGTGGTCGGTCCAGCCCGGGATGATCGGCGCGCCCCGGGAGCCGTCCGATGTTCGCGCCGGGCAGCAGCGAGGACAGCGGCTTCGCCGAGCGGACGGCGAGGTCGTAGGCGCGAGGGGAGGACATCAGGCGGCTCGCGCCCTTCAGCGCCAGGTCCCAGCCGCCGTGGAACTCGCCGCGCGCCTCGCGGCGCCGGTCCACGTCCTTCGCACGCAGGTGCACGAGGATCTCGGGGATGTCGATCTTCACCGGGCACACGTCGTAGCAGGCGCCGCACAGGCTCGAAGCGTAGGGGAGTGTCGAGTTCGGGTCGTCGGTGCCGCTCATGCCCGTCATCTGCGGGGAGAGGATCGCGCCGATCGGGCCGGGATAGGTCGAGCCGTAGGCGTGGCCGCCCGTGCGCGCATAGACCGGGCACACGTTCAGGCAGGCCGAGCAGCGGATGCAGTGCAGGGCGCCGCGCCCCTCGGGGTCCTCCAGCACCGACGATCGCCCGTTGTCCAGCAGCACCAGATGGAACTCCTCGGGGCCGTCGCCCTCGTGCACACCCGTGAAAAGAGTCGTGTACGGGTTCATCCGCTCCCCGGTCGAGGAGCGGGGCAGCGAGCGCAGGAACACCTCGAGGTCCTGGAAGGTGGGGACGATCTTCTCGATCCCGACCACGGAGATCAGGGTCCGCGGCAGGGTCAGGCACATCCTCCCGTTGCCCTCGGACTCCACGACCACCAGCGTGCCCGTCTCGGCGACCGCGAAGTTCGCCCCGCAGATCGCGACCGAGCCGGGCATGTCCAGGAACTTCTCGCGCAGGAAGCGGCGCGCCGCCTCCGCGAGCTCGGCCGGGTCGTCGGTGATCGACGGATCGAGATCCGGCATCGCCGCCAGGAAGATCTCGCGGATCTCCGCGCGGTTGCGGTGGATCGCGGGGACCAGGATGTGGGAGGGGTGTCGTCCGCGAGCTGGACGATGAGCTCGGCGAGATCGGACTCGATCGCCCGGATGCCCGCATGCGCGAGCGCCTCGTTCAGGCCGATCTCCTGGGTCGCCATCGACTTGACCTTCAGCACCTCCCGGGCATCGCGCTCGAGGGTGAGGCGGGTGACGATCTCGGAGGCCTCCTCGGCATCGCGGGCCCAGTGCACGACGCCCCCGGCGGTCGCCACCGACTCCTCGAGCCGCTCGAGCGGCTCCGGGAGATGATCGGTGACCTGCCACTTCAGGGCGCCGCCCGCGCTGCGGAGCTTCTGCCAGTCGCGCACCTCGCGCACCGCCCCGGCGCGCTTGCCCTGGATCGTCGAGGTCGCGTGGCGCATGTTCGCGCTCAGGGTCGCATCGCCCAGCGCCTCCCGCGCCGCCTCCGGGAACCCGCGCTCGCCCCGCAGGGTCGAGACGGGCGAGGCGTGCTGGGGGCGGACGGTCGGCATGCCCAGCTGGACGGTGCTCATGCGACCATCTCCTCCCGCTCGTTCCTCGCAGTTCGTCGACCGGCGGAGCGGCTCTCGACCATCTCCTCCCGCTCGTTCCTCGCAGTTCGTCGACCGGCGGAGCGGCTCTCGACCATCTCCTCCCGCTCGTTCCTCGCAGTTCGTCGACCGGTCCTGGTGCTCATGAGGCCCTCCCGAGGATCGTCTCCGACGGGACGAAGGGGTCCTCCTTCGTCGAGGCGAGGATCTGCGCGAGATGCACCGACCTCGGCGCCGCCCCGGTGCGGTGCGCCTTCCCGCCGATGTTCATCAGGCACGAGGCATCGCCCGCGACCACGAACTCCGCACCGGAGGCGACGACGTTCGCGGCCTTGTCGGTGACCATCGCGTCGCTGGTGGCATCGTTCTTCACCGAGAAGGTGCCGCCGAAGCCGCAAGCAGGTGTCGGACTCGGGCAGGTTCTTCACCTCGATGCCCTCGACCGCGCGCAGCGGCTTCAGCGGGCGCGGCCCCACCTTCAGGAAGCGCATCGAGTGGCAGGTGGGGTGGTAGGTGACCGAGTGGGGGAAGTACGCGCCCACGTCGGTCACCTTCAGCACGTCCACCAGCGGCTCGGAGAGCTCGTAGGTCTTCGCGGCGACCGCGGCGGCGCGCTCCTCCAGCGCCGTGTCGCCCTCGTGCCGGGCGACCAGCGCGTGCTGGTCGCGGACGCGCCGGTGCAGGAGCCCGAGGGCATCACGATCGCGTCCACCTCCTCGAGCGCCGGCTCGAAGGTGTCCACGAAGGAGCGCACGATCGGTGCGGCCTCGGTGTAGTAGCCGGAGTTGGTGTGCATCTGGCCGCAGCAGGTCTGCCGCCTGTCGAACACCACCTCGTGGCCCAGCCGCTCCAGGAGGGTGACGGTGGCCCGGGCGACGTCCGGGGCCATCACGTCCACGAGACAGGTGGTCATCAGCGAGATCCGCATGAGCTCTCCTGGGGCGGCGAGGCGTCGTCGTCGACGCGCAGTGGGCGAGGCCGGGTGGCTCTCAGTGGGCGAGGTCGAGGACGGCGGCGGTCCGCTCGAGGGTGCGATGCGCGAGCTCCGCATCCTCCGAGAGGTGGGTGCCCCAGCTGGGGATCATCTGCTGCAGCGCGGGTCGCCACGCCTCGATGCGCTGGGGGAACATCTTCTCGAGCATCGTGAGCATGATGCTCGTCGCGGTCGACGCGCCCGGGGAGGCGCCGAGCATGCCGCCGATCGAGCCGTCGGCCGCGGTGATCAGCTGGGTGCCGAACTGCGAGACGCCATGCTTCTTCTTGTCGGGGGCGATCACCTGGACGCGCGCCCGGCGGTGACCTCCTCCCAGTCGGACATGTCGGCGGCGGGCATGTACTCCAGCGGCGCCTCGAAGCGCTTGTGGGTGGTCGCGGCGAGCTGCGAGCCGAGGTAGACCATGAGGTCGAGGTTCGGCGGCGCGACCGCCATCATCTGGGTGAGGTTCGAGGGCTTGATCGACTCGAAGAGGTCCGTGTAGGAGCCGGACTTGAGGAACTTCGGCGACCAGCCCGCGTACGGGCCGAACATCAGCGAGCGCTTCCCGCCGACGTACCGGGTGTCCAGGTGCGGGACGCTCATCGGCGGGGCGCCGACGGCGGCCTTTCCGTACACCTTCGCGTCGTGCCGCGCGATGACGGCCGGGTCGGTGCGGCCGCGCCCACTGGCCCGAGATCGGGAAGCCGCCGAAGCCGCGGATCTCCTCGATCCCGGACTTCTGCAGCAGCGGCAGGGCGTAGCCGCCCGCGCCGACGAACACGAACGGCGCGCGCACCACGCGCAGGGAGTCGTCGGCCGTCCGCGCACCATGACGCCCCAGTCGTTGCCCATGCGGCGCAGGTCCACGACCTCGGAGCCGGTGGCGACGGTGGTCCCGGCGCGGGAGGCGAAGTCGAGCATCTCTCGGGTCAGGGCCCCGAAGTCGACGTCCGTGCCGTCGGGCGACCAGGTCGCGGCGATGGTCTCGGTGACCGGTCGGCCCTCGGAGACCAGCGGCGCCCACTCGGCGAGCCGGGCGTGCTCGGTGGTGAACTCCATGCGGTCGAAGAGCGGGTTGGCGACCAGAGCCTCGTGGCGGCGTCGCAGGTAGTCAGCGTTCTCCATCCCGTGCACGAAGCTCATGTGCGGGACGGTGTGAATGAATCGGGAGGGGTCGCCGATCCGGTCGTTCTCCACGAGATGGGCCCAGAACTGGCGCGAGACCTGGAACTGCTCGTTGATCGCGATGGCCTTCGCGGGGCTGACGGAGCCGTCCACGTCCTGCGGGGTGTAGTTCAGCTCGCACAGCGCGCTGTGCCCGGTCCCCGCGTTGTTCCATGCGTCGCTGGACTCCGCGCCGAGGGAGTCCAGGCGCTCGAGGACCACGATGTCCCAGTCCGGCTCGAGCTCGGTGAGCATCGCGGCGAGGGTCGCGCTGGCGATGCCGCCGCCGATCAGCACCGCATCCGCGCGGGTCACGTCCAGGTCTGCCATGTCTCTCCGTTCGAAAAGCTTACTCGCGCCGGTGCGGGCGCCGCACGGGGCGAGGCTCGGGTGCCGCTTCGGGGGATGACTGCGTCGGCCGCGGCCACCCTCCGGGCGATCTCTCGCGTCAGACTATCGCCCTCAGCGGGGTGCGGCGGCTCCTCGGCCCGCGGCCGGCGTCGTCGTGCTGGGCGCGGAGCTCGGCGCGCGCTACGTGGTGCCCACCGCGAAGCACCACGACGGGTTCTGCCTGTGGCCGACGTCGACGACCGACGACTCCGTCTCCTCCTCCCCGTGGCGCGGCGGGGACGGCGACCTCGTCGCCGAGGTCGCGGCCGCCCGCCGCCGCCACGGCATGGGGCTCGGCCTCTACCTCTCCCCGTGGGACCCCCACGCGCCGGAGTACGAGGACCCCGCCGCCTACGACGCGCTCTACCTCGCCACCTCCGCCTCGAGACCGAGGGCGAGGGCGTCGTGATCGAGGCGGTGCGCGTGCATCGTCCGAGCTCCGCACCGGCACCGGATCTCACCGGCGCGCGCCGAGCCCCGACGACGCCGTCGAGCCTCTGATCGCCCCGGGCGAACAGACGTCACGCCAGCGGCGAACACACGGGGAATCCCCGCCCGATCCGCGTACTCTCGATCCATCACCACCACCGAATGGGGGAGGAACATGTTCGAACGGTTCACCGACCGGGCGCGTCGCGTCGTCGTCCTGGCGCAGGACGAGGCCCGCCTGCTCAACCACAACTACATCGGCACCGAGCACATCCTGCTCGGCCTGATCCACGAGAACGAGGGCGTCGGCGCGAAGGCGCTCGAGGCCCTCGGCGTGACGCTCGACGCTGTGCGCGAGCAGGTCCGCGACATCATCGGCGAGGGCAACCAGACCCCCTCGGGCCACATCCCCTTCACCCCGCGCGCCAAGAAGGTGCTCGAGCTGAGCCTCCGCGAGGCGCTCCAGCTCGGCCACAACTACATCGGCACCGAGCACATCCTGCTCGGCCTGCTGCGCGAGGGCGAGGGCACCGCCGTCAAGGTGCTCTCCCGCCTCAAGGCCGAGCCGTCGGCCGTGCGCCAGGAGGTCATCGAGCGCCTCTCCGGCTACCAGGGCAAGGAGCCGGCCAACGCCGGTGGCCCCTCCGAGGGCCAGCCCTCGGGCTCTCTCGTGCTGGACCAGTTCGGCCGTAACCTCACCCAGGCCGCCCGCGACGGCAAGCTCGACCCGGTCATCGGGCGCGATGGCGAGGCCGAGCGGGTCATGCAGGTGCTCAGCCGCCGCACGAAGAACAACCCCGTCCTGATCGGCGAGCCCGGCGTCGGCAAGAGCGCCGTCGTGGAGGGCCTCGCCCAGTCGATCGTCGCCGGGGACGTCCCGGAGACGCTCAAGGACAAGCTGCTCTACACCCTCGACCTCGGCTCCCTGGTCGCGGGCTCCCGCTACCGCGGTGACTTCGAGGAGCGCCTGAAGAAGGTGCTCAAGGAGATCCGCACCCGCGGCGACATCATCCTGTTCATCGACGAGATCCACACCCTCGTCGGGGCCGGTGCCGCCGAGGGCGCGATCGACGCCGCCAGCATCCTCAAGCCCATGCTGGCCCGCGGCGAGTCGCAGACGATCGGTGCGACCACTCTCGAGGAGTACCGCAAGCACATCGAGAAGGACGCCGCGCTCGAGCGCCGCTTCCAGCCGATCCAGGTCGACGAGCCCTCGGTCGCGCACACGGTCGAGATCCTCAAGGGCCTGCGGGACCGCTACGAGGCGCACCACAAGGTGACCATCACCGACTCCGCCCTCGTCGCCGCGGCGAACCTCGCCGACCGCTACGTCAACGACCGCTTCCTGCCGGACAAGGCGATCGACCTGATCGACGAGGCCGGCGCCCGCCTGCGCATCCGTCGCCTCACCGCCCCGCCGGAGCTCAAGGAGTTCGACTCCCGCATCGAGGAGGCGCGGAAGAAGAAGGAGGAGGCGATCGACGGGCAGGACTTCGAGCTCGCCGCGAACCTCCGCGACGAGGAGCAGAAGCTCAAGTCCGAGCGGGACGAGAAGGAGAAGGCCTGGCGCCACGGCGAGTCCGACGCGGTGACCACGGTCTCCGAGGAGGTCATCGCCGAGGTCCTCGCCGCCTCCACCGGCATCCCGATCGTGAAGCTGACCGAGGAGGAGTCCTCGCGCCTGCCGCACATGGAGGAGGAGCCGCACAAGCGCGTCATCGGCCAGGACGAGGCCATCAAGGCCGTCTCCCGGGCGATCCGCCGCACCCGTGCGGGCCTGAAGGATCCCAAGCGCCCCGGCGGATCGTTCATCTTCGCCGGGCCCACCGGCGTCGGCAAGACGGAGCTGGCCAAGGCCCTGGCCGAGTTCCTCTTCGGCGACGAGGAGGCGCTCATCCAGCTGGACATGTCGGAGTTCGGCGAGAAGCACACCGCCTCGCGCCTGTTCGGCTCGCCCCCCGGCTACGTCGGCTACGACGAGGGCGGCCAGCTCACCGAGAAGGTGCGCCGCAAGCCGTTCTCCGTCGTGCTGTTCGACGAGGTGGAGAAGGCCCACGTGGACATCTTCAACTCGCTGCTGCAGATCCTGGAGGACGGCCGCCTGACCGACTCCCAGGGCCGCGTGGTGGACTTCAAGAACACCATCATCATCATGACCACCAACCTCGGCACCCGCGACATCGCCAAGGGCGTCTCCATGGGCTTCACCGCGGGCGGCGACCTCTCCAACGACTACGAGCGGATGAAGTCGAAGGTCCACGAGGAGCTCAAGCAAGACTTCAAGCCCGAGTTCCTCAACCGCGTCGACGACGTGGTGGTCTTCCCGCGACTGTCCAGGACCGAGATCGTCCAGATCGTCGATCTCGAGGTCGCGAAGCTCTCGCGTCGCCTGCAGGACCGCGACATGACGCTCGAGCTAACGCGACCGGCCAAGGACCTCCTGGCCGAGAAGGGGTACGACCCCGTGCTGGGCGCGCGGCCGCCGCGCCGCACCATCCAGCGCGACATCGAGGACTCGCTCTCCGAGCGGATCCTGTTCGGCCAGGTCCAGGTCGGCGACCAGATCGTGGTCGACGCCGAGGGCGAGGGACTGCTGGGCGATCTCACCTTCGCCCGTCGCGCCGAGGACGGCTCCCTCGAGCCGATCTCCGATGTGGTCGACGTGGAGTCGATGACCCAGGCCCGCGCCGAGGACGTCACCCACGCCGACGGCGCGGACGGCGCCGACAGCACGCCTGACAGCGCGGAGGCCAGCGCCTCCTGAGCGCGGGTCACGGCCCGGCCCCCGACAGAGGGAGCCGGGCCGTGACCGATCCCGCCTCCGGTCGCTCGCCGGAGCGCGGAGCACCCCCGGACCGGGATCACCGGCCACGGGATCACGTCCCGGAGCGCAGCGGCCCCCACGGGGGCCGCGGGACCCCTGACCGGAAGGACCCATGGGAGAGCCGCTCGATCGTCTCCTCTCGCTGACCGGCGTCCTGGAGGACTGGATCCTCCAGATCGGCGACGCCTGGTGGGTCCACCTCGTCGTCTACGCCTTCGCCGCCCTGGACGGCTTCTTCCCGACCGTGCCCAGCGAGTCGACGATCGTGTCCCTGTCCTCGCTGTGGTCCAGCTCCGGAAGACCCTCGATCATCCTGATCGGGCTGGCGGCCTGGGCCGGCGCCTTCACCGGCGACAACCTCGGGTACCTCCTGGGCAACAAGATCGGCTGGGAGCGCTTCCGCTTCCTGCGCGAGGGCAAGGGTCGACGCGCGGTCGAGGCCGCGGAGAACGGGCCGCGCAAGCGGGCCCTGGTCTTCCTCATGACGGCCCGCTACATCCCCTTCGGCCGCACCGCCGTGAACCTCGTCGCGGGCGCCGTGCACTACCCGCATCGCCTGTTCTGGCCCCGCTCGGTGCTGTCCACCTTCGTGTGGGCGGTGTACTCCTGCGCGATCGGCGCGGTCGCCGGCGCCTGGTTCGAGAACAACCACCTGCTCGCGATCACCGTGGCGCTCGTCGCCGCGATCGTGATGGCGCTGGTGGTCGAGCGGATCATCGCGGCCGTGCACCGCTGGCTCGACCGTCGCGCCGAGCGCCGCGATGCCGAGCGCGACGATGCCGTGGCCGACGCGGCGGCCGGCTCCGCCGTCGAGACCGGCACAGGCATCGGCACCGGTTCCGCCGTCGGCGCCGGTTCCGCCGGCGGCCCCGGCCCCGGCGCGGACGCCGAGGCCGACGCCGCCACCACCGTCCACGGAGAGGACAGCCCCGCATGACCTCAGGCACCGCCGCACAGATCCGTCCCGCGCTCCCGGCCGACGTCCGCGCCATCAACGCGATCGTCGAGCCGATGACCCACACCGGGATCCTGCTGGGCAAGGACCTCGTCTCCTACTACGAGGCCGTCCAGGAGTTCCTCGTCGCGGTCGACGAGGACGGCACGGTGGTGGGATGCGGTGCCCTGCACGTGATGTGGGAGGACCTCGCGGAGGTGCGCACCCTCGCTGTGTCCGACACGGTGCGCGGCACGGGCCTCGGCCACCGGATGCTCGAGGCGCCGCTGGACCGGGCCGTGCGGCTCGGCCTCGAGCGCGTGTTCTGCCTGACCTTCGAGGTCGAGTTCTTCGCACGGCACGGCTTCGAGGAGATGGCCGAGACGGTCGCCCCGGAGATCTACAGCCAGTCGCTGCGCTCCCCGGACGAGGGGATCGCGGAGTTCCTGGACCTCGCCCGGGTCAAGCCCAACACGCTGGGCAACACCCGCATGATCAAGCGGCTCGACCGGAGCGCCTGAGCCCGTCGGCGCCGTGCTTCAGGGCATGCGCGGTGCCTCAGGGCAGACGCAGGCCGGGGAGCCCGCTGGCGTCGCCCGCCGTGGCGGCCCCTCCCGCCTCGTCCGCCACCGCTGCGAGCCCGTCGGCCAGCAGGGAGCGCACGCAGCGCTCCACCCGCGCCGGGTCCTCGGGATCCAGCGCTGCGAGCATCGCAGGAGCGGCCGCGCCCTGCTCGCGCAGCAAGCGCCATGATCCGCCCGCGCATCTGCCGGTCCGTCCCCTCGAAGGACTGACGGCGTCGTGTGTCCTCCTCGGGCTCGGGGCGGCCCGCGGCGACCCACGCGCGGCCGATCCCCGCGAGGGGGCACTGGGCGCAGCGGGGCGTGCGCGCGGTGCACACCAGCGCGCCGAGCTCCATCACGGCCTGGTTCCACGCCACCGACCGCTCACGCTCCGCGGGCGCGTGTGCGTGGCGAGCGCCCGTTCGGCGGCGGAGTAGGAGCGGTCCGGCGGCGCCCTGCCGCGGACGGCGCGGGCGAGGACGCGCCGGATATTGGTGTCCACGACCACGGCGCGGTTGTGGTGGGCGAAGGCGGTGACCGCGGCGGCGGTGTACTCGCCGATCCCGGGCAGCGATCGCAGCCGCTCCTCGCCGCGGGGGACCACGCCCCCGTGCGCGCGCACGATCTCGCGCGCGCACTCCTGCAGACGCGCCGCGCGCCGCGGATAGCCGAGCCGATCCCAGGCGCGCAAGACCTCGGAGGTCGGGGCGTCGGCGAGGCCGGCAGGCTCGGGCCAGCGCTGCATCCACTCCAGCCAGCGAGGCAAGACCCGCACCACGGGGGTCTGCTGCAGCATCACCTCGGAGACGAGGATCCCCCAGGCCGTCGTGTCGGGAGAGCGCCAGGGGAGGTCGCGGGCGGTCTCCGCGTACCAGGCGACCGTCGCGTCGATCATCGTCCCGAGATCGGGACCGGCCGCAGCGGCCTCGTCCTCCGTGCCCGGGACGGCGGGCGCCGCGGGGCGGGTCGTGCCCTTCGGGGCGGTGGGGGAGCGGGTCACCCGGGGGACGGTATCGCATCCCGCCTCGGCGCCGCGGCGGGCACCGGCCTCGCGCGCGGGGTCCGCCCGGGGAACGACGTCCACCCCGGGAACGACGACGGGGGCGGCACCAGGTGGTGCCGCCCCCGTCGGGGTGCGCGGGCGATGCCGCGCCGGGGTGGATCGGACCAGGATCAGACCTGGGGGTTGCCGCCCTGGGGGTTCTGGGTCTTGAGCAGGTCGCGGATCTCGGAGAGGAGCACGATGTCCTCCGGAGCCGCCTCGATCTCGTCCTCGACGCCCTTGCGACGGTTGGCCGCCTCGCGGGCCTTGGTCATCGGCATCACGAAGACGAAGTAGACGACGGCCGCGGTGATCAGGAAGGTGATGACCGCGGAAATCACCGCACCGAAGTTGATGAAGGTCGCCTCGTTGTTCTCGAAGATCTTGAAGCCGAAGCCCTCGACGCTGTCAGCGCCGCCCGCGGCGGCGACGACCGGGTTGATGAGGTTGTCGACGAAGGCGGTGACCAGCGCGGTGAACGCGCCGCCGATCACGACACCGACCGCGAGGTCGATGACGTTGCCCTGCATGACGAAGTCCTTGAAGCCCTTCATGGGGAGTTCCTTCTCAAGATGGGGGGATGAGGGAGAACCGCAGTCACGGCCCGCTCGGACTCTAGCGGATCACGGACACCGTCACATTCGACGTGCCGAGAGCGTGAGCGACTTCTCCGGACCGGTGCCGGTCCACGAGCACGAGCGCCTGGACGCCGGTGTCGGACCCCGTGCCGAGCGCTCCCGTGCCCGTCGCGGCGGCGGAGAGGGAGCGGATCTGGGCGGGGATGCGGGTCGCGGACCCGTCGACGGGGTCGTTCATCAGCGACTCGATGCGGGTCCCCGATCGGAGATGCGGCAGCGAGCACCTCCGGCACAGGAACGGCCAGCGCCGCCGTCCCCTCAGGGAGGGGGCCTCGCCGGTGCCGAGGAGGTCCCCGGCGAGGATCGGGCCGTCCGCGGCGACCGGGGCGGCGAGGCGCTCGCCCACGAGATCTTCCACCGCGGTCGCGGCGCCGGAGGGCACCAGCGAGCTCGCGACTTCGACGGTGCGCATCTGCCCCGCCTCCAGGGCGGTGCCGGTCGGCAGGTCCTCGGCGGCGACCACCACCTCCGTCCCCGCCACCGAGGCCCGCACGAGCGAGGGCATCAGCGACACCGCGGCGGCGGCCACGACGAGCACGGCGAGGGTGCGGCGTCGCCTGCGCAGGGCGCGCCGCCATGTCGGCAGGTGGGGGAGCAGTCGCTGGAGCATGCCCCGAAGCTAGCGCCGCCGCCTCGGCGCGGCGACGCCACGCGCCCCGCTGTGGACGGCGGGGCGGTGTGGAGGAGAGGTCAGGAGGCCGCGGCGGCGGGCTGCGAGGCGGTTCCCGTCGAGGAGCCGCTCGCGGAGGAGTCGGCCGAGGAGGAGCCGCCGGAGCCCTCGGAGGGCGAGGAGGAGCCGCTCGCGCCGTCGGAGGAGGAGCCGCCGCCCATCGTGGAGGCGCCCGAGGTCGCCGAGTCCGTCGAGTAGAAGCCGGAGCCCTTGAAGACGATGCCGACCGAGTCGAAGACCTTCCGCAGGGTCTCCTGCGTGCACTCGGGGCAGGTGGTCAGCGAGTCCTCGCTGAAGCTCTGGTACTGCTCGAAACGATGTCCGCAGTTCTTGCAGGCATAGACGTACGTGGGCACGCGGGTCCTCCGGGATGGTCGATGTGCGGGCCGCGCACGGGCGGCCGCAGAAAGTCTACGACCGCGCGGCGCTCAGACGGGATCGGAGGTGACCAGCGAGACGATCCCGTCGGCTGTCAGCACCTCGCGGATCGGCACGTCGTGCTCCTCGCGAGGGAGGGTCCCGGCGACGAGCGGCTCGTGCGGATGGGTCACGACCACCACCCGCGCCTCGGCCGGAAGCGTGGTCAGCGCCCTGTCGTAGTAGCCGGCGCCGTGCCCGATCCGGGTGCCGGAGCGGTCCACGGAGAGAGCGGGGGCGAGCACGAGCACGGCCTCGGAGAGCGCATCGGACCCGAGCCGCTCGCCCCGGGGCTCCTTCCCGAAGCCGCGGCCGGGGGAGTCGGTGAAGTCGGAGACCCCGTCCCAGCGGATCCACTCGAGCTCCGCCCCGGCGGCGGCGGGGAACACGAGCTCCGCGCCCCGCGCGGCGAGGGCGGAGGCCAGCGGCATCACGTCGGCCTCCGTCGGGGTGGGATGGAAGGCGGCGACACGAGGGGCCGGTTCCCCGGCCTCCTCCCGACGAGCGGCCAGCGCCTCGATGTCCGCGACGATCCCCGCGGCATGCGCGAGGATCGCCTCCGCCTCGCGGGAGCGCCGGGCGGGGTCCTCGCCGTACACGGCACGCCGGTCCGCGCGCGCGTCGTGCGCGCGCCTTCTTCACCGACTGCTTGTCCACGAGCCGCTCGTCCACGCGTGCCTCCTTCTCCAGCGCGCGCTCTGCGCCTGCGCATGCGCCGGCTCTCCGCCCGGCGAGCCGACCCGGGGGCGGGAGGCCCCGGGCGGCGGCGCATCGGCTGGGGCCGGGCGTCCGGGGCCCAGAGTCGCACAGGGCGGGAGAACGCGCAGGCGAGTCCGTCGGACGTCTACGATGACGCGATGGTTCACGTGTGGCCCCTGGTCCTGCGCGACGGGGAGCTGACGCCGCGCCCGCTGCGACGGCGCGACCGCGGAGACTTCGAGCGGCCGCGCGCCCGCGCCGCCGACTGGTCGCGGCCGTGGGACGCGACGGACCCGCTGAGCGAGCGCGGGCCCGCGGACTTCCGCACCCTGCGCCGCTGGGCCGACGAGCAGGCGCGGCTGGGGACCTCCCTCCCGCTCGCCATGGTCGTGGGAGGACGGGTGATCGGGCAGATCACCGCGGGCCCCATCCAGTACGGGGCGGTGCGCTCGGCGGTGCTGGGCTACTGGGTGGACCGGGAGATGGCCGGCCGCGGGCTGGCGCCCCGCGCGGCGGCGCTGGTGATCGACCATCTCTTCGCCGAGCTCGGCCTGCACCGGGTCGAGGTGACCGTGCGGCCCGAGAACGCGCCGAGCCTGCGCGTGGTCCAGAAGCTGAACCTGCGCCCCGAGGTCGCGCCGCGCGGCGATCTACGTCGACGGAGGCTGGCGCGACCACCTCGTCTTCGCGCTGACCGTCGAGGAGGTCGCGACCGACCACGCCGGCTACGGGGTCCTGCGCCGCCTGCATCGCGAGCATCCGAGCCCCGCACGGACCGGCTGAGCCCCGCCGTGGCGCGGCGCACGGAATTGCTCGCCGACACGCCCGCTCCGTGACCAGGCGAATCACATAGGTGTCATTACTGTGGTGGTGTGGAGTCGATCAATCTCGGTGCCGTCCTCTTCGGCGGTCTGCTCGCTGCTGTGGCTGGTGTACGCGCCGCCGCGCACCGCCGCCCGTCGCGAGGTGATGGGCCGCGCCCGCGCCGCGGACGAGGCCGGGATGACGCCGCAGGCCCGGGATCTCTCCGAGGCCGTCCACGCCCGCCGCTCGTCTGCCGAGGTGACCACCCCCATGCCCCAGGACCGCCTGCTCATGCGTCCCGCCGATCCGACCCGTCGGCCCCGCTTCGACACCGACCCCGGCACCCGCGTCGACCTCGGCGAGGAGCGCGGCCGTTCGCGCCGCCTCATCCGCGGCGTGCTGATCGGGCTGGTCGCCCTCACCGCCGCGCTGGTCGTCGGCGCGGTCGCGAACGTCGCGCCCTGGTGGCCGCCGGTCCTCGGCGCGGTCGTGCTCGGCGTGTTCCTGGTGGGGCCGCGTCGTGCCGAGCTGGAGCGTCGGGCCCGCCGCACCCGCGCCGCGATCCGCGTCCGTCAGGAGCAGGCCGAGGCCGAGACGGCGCGTCGACGCGCCGAGCAGGCGCCCGCGAGCACCGGCCGCGAGTCGCCCGCCCCGTCGGCCGTCTCGGCCGCGCAAAGATCCCGCCGCGTCCTCGGAGGCCGAGGCTCGCTCCGCGTCCGCGCTCGAGACCGCCTCGGAGCGCGCGGCCGAGCAGGTCACGCGCCCGGGGAGTGGACGCCCCGGCCTGTGCCGCGGCCCACCTACGCCCTGCGCGGCGAGGTCGACGACCTCGCCAGCCGTCACGCCGCCCACCGCCGCAAGATGCTCCCGGAGTCCGTGCCGCTGGAGCGCGCGCACGTCGAGGAGGCGGAGGCGGTCGAGGAGAGCTTCGCCCCCGCGCAGGACCTCCACCTCGACGAGATCCTCGCCCGCCGCCGCGCCTGAGGCGGACCCGGTGCGCGACCTCGCGGGACTCGACGGACTGCTGGCCGGGGCAGGGTGGTCCGAGCGCCCCCTCGCGGTCCTCGACCTCGACGCCGTCGACGCCAACGCCGACGACCTCCTCCGCCGCGCCGGCGGCACCCCGGTGCGCATCGCCTCGAAGTCGCTGCGGGTGCGGGGGCTGATGGACCGGGTCCTCGCCCGCCCCGGCATCTCCGGGATCCTCGCCTTCACCCTCCCCGAGGCGCTGTGGCTCGTCGCCCACGGGGCACGGGACGTGCTGGTCGCCTATCCGACCGCGGAGCGTGCGGCACTGCGCCGCCTCGCCGCCTCCCCGGAGGCGCTGGACGCGATCACGCTCATGGTCGACGAGGCCGCGCGCCTGGATCTGGTCCTCGACGCCACCGCCGACCTCCCTCCCCGCGCCGGCGGGCGCAGGATCCACGTGGCGCTCGAGCTCGACGTCTCCTACGCCCCGCCGCCCGGGATCCGCTTCGGCGCCCTGCGCTCCCCGGTGCGCACGGCGGGCCAGGCTGTCCGCCTGGCCCGCGCGGTGCTCGCCCGGCCCCGTCTCCAGCTGGTGGGCCTGATGGCCTACGAGGGGCACATCGCCGGGGTCACCGACGCCGCGCACACCCCCTACGGCGCCGCGGTCCGCGCGATGAAGCGCCTCTCCCGCCCCGAGATCGCCGCACGCCGCGCCGAGGTGGTCGCCGCCGTCCAGGAGCTCGCCCCTCTCGAGTTCGTCAACGCCGGCGGCACCGGCTCGCTCGAGTCCAGCGCCGCCGAGGCGGCCGTCACCGAGGTCGCCGCCGGCTCGGGGCTGATCGGGCCGGGCCTGTTCGACCGTTACCGCGGCTTCTCCCCGCGACCCGCGCTGTGGCTGGGCACCTCCGTCGTGCGCCGCCCCGCCCCGGGCGTCGCGACCGTGCTCGGCGGCGGGTGGATCGCCTCCGGCCCGCCCGGCACGGACCGCCTCCCCACCATCGCCCATCCGCCCGGACTCGCCCTCGCCCCGCAGGAGGCGGCCGGCGAGGTGCAGACCCCCGTGATCGGCCCCGCCGCCGAGGATCTGCGCATCGGTGACACGGTGTGGTCGCGGCACGCCAAGGCCGGCGAGCCCGCCGAGCACTTCTCCCACTACCTGCCCGTCCAGGGCGAGCAGGTCCTGGACCCGATGCCCACCTACCGCGGCGAGGGCGGGACCTTCCTCTGAACCCCGGCCCGCGCCGCCCCGCCGCCCCTGTCCCGGAAGGAGCCGTCGATGACGACGAGCCCGAGCCGCCGCCCGCGATCAGGCCGCCCCCGGCCGCACCGCAACTGGTCCGGCGCGGTCCGCTTCACCCCGCACGAGGTCCTCGCCCCCACCAGCGAGGACGAGGTCACCGCCGCGCTTCGGGAGGCGCGCTCCCGTGGTCTCCCGTCGCGCGTGATCGGCGGCGGCCACTCCTTCTCCCCGCTGGTGGCGACCGACGGGTCGCTCCTCACCCTCGACCGCTATCAGGGGCTGGTCCGCGCCGATCCGGCGACCGGCCTGGTGACCCTGCGCGGCGGCACCCGGCTCTGGTCGGTCGCCGAGCTCCTCGCCCCGCACGGCCTGGCGCTGGAGACGATGGGAGACATCGACCGGCAGTCGATCGCCGGGGCGATCCAGACCGGCACCCACGGCACCGGCGCGCGCTTCACCGGCTTCGCGGGCACGGTGCGCGCACTGCGGATCGCCCTGCCCGACGGCTCCGTCCTCGACACCTCGCCGACCCAGGACCGGGACCTCTTCGAGGCGGCACGGCTCGGCCTCGGCACGATCGGGGTGGTCCTCGAGGTGACTCTGCAGTGCGTGCCCGCCTACCGGCTCGAGCTGGTCGAGACCACCCGGCCCCTCGACGAGGCGGCCGGCGAGTTCCTCGCGACCTGCGAGATCGCGGACCACCACGAGATCTTCTGGTTCCCCCGCACCGATCGCGCGACCGTGCGCACCATGACCCGTCTCCCGGCCGACGCGCCCCGGCGGCGGCCCCCGCGCGCCGCCGAGCCGCTGCGGCGCGAGGTGCTCGGCAACGGCGCTTGGGAGATGCTGTGCCGCGCCGCAGCGGTCGCTCCGCCGCTGTCGAGGCCCGTCGCCGAGCTCGCCTCCCACGTCTTCGCCGGGCCGCGCACGGTCGACGACTCCGCCGCGGTGTACGCCGCGCCGCGCCGGGTGCGCTTCCACGAGTCGGAGTGGGCGCGGCGCCTGCCGAGCACCTCGAGGCGGCGCTCGCGGCGCCGCGCGCCCGCTTCACGGCCGAGGACGTGCGCGTCACCTTCCCGCTCGAGATCCGCCGGGCCG
This sequence comes from Brachybacterium sp. GPGPB12, assembly GCF_038396325.1. Classification (NCBI taxonomy): domain Bacteria; kingdom Bacillati; phylum Actinomycetota; class Actinomycetes; order Micrococcales; family Dermabacteraceae; genus Brachybacterium; species Brachybacterium sp. GPGPB12. The sequence continues at coordinate 3,851,423 of NZ_CP149573.1, forward strand.
CGGCCGACGACGTCTGGCTCTCCACCGCGTTCGAGCGGGAGACCGTGTACATCGCCGCGCACCGGTACCACCGGGCGGTACCACCGGGAGGAGGCCGGGCCCTACCTGTTGCTCGTCCAGCGCACCCTCGCCGGGTTCGGGGCGAGGCCCCACTGGGGCAAGATGCACTGGCTGGGCGCCCGCGAGCTCTCCTGGCTCTGCCCGCGCTTCGAGGACTTCCGCGCCGTGCGCCGCACCGCGGACCCGGAGGGACAGCTCATGACGCCGGCGCTCCGCCATCTGCTCGGGACGTGACCGGTCGGCGTCACGGAGGTCAGGTCGGGGGAGGGGAGAGGTCCGTGCTCCGGGCCGTCGCCCCGATCCTGACCAGGGCGGACTAGCCTGGCGGTGATGAACACCACCGATTCCTCCGCCCCGTCCCCGGCCCAGTCGCTCGAGCACGCCCTCACCGCCGCGCATGCCGCCGCCGAGTACCTCCGCGGTCTCGACCGCGACGACCTCTCCCGCGAGTACAAGACCTCCAGCCACGACATCGTCACCGAGCACGACCGCCGCAGCGAGGAGATCATCGTCTCCGAGCCGCGCCGCCTGCTGCCCAGCGCGCGCATCGTCGGCGAGGAGGGCGGGGAGCGCCCCGCCGCGGAGCCCTCCGGTCCCGAGCAGGTCAGCTTCTACGTCGACCCGATCGACGGCACCAGCAACTTCGCCGCCGGCCTGCCGCTGTTCTGCATCTCGATCGGCGTCACCATCGGCGACGAGCTGGTCGCCGGCGTGATCGACGCGCCGGTGCTCGGCCAGGTCTTCGCCGCGGCCGACGGCCCCGCGACCCTGAACGGCCGGGAGATCACCCCGCGCGAGACCCGCCCGGCCCCCGACGCCCTCGTGCTCTCCGGCTACCCCGGCCAGCGCACGGGCTCCCGCTTCCCGGAGTTCGCCGCGAGCGCCGTCCGCACCCTCGAGGACTCGGTCTCCGCGGTGCGCCACCTGGGCTCCGCCGCGCTCGAGCTCGCCTACGTCGCCGCGGGATGGGCGGACGCCACCGCGCTGACCGCGATCAACTCCTGGGACGTCGCGGCCGGCTTCCACATCGTCCGCCGCGCCGGCGGCTCCCTGCGCACCTGGCCCGGGGAGGAGGTCGCCGAGCGGCCCGACCACCTCCAGCCCGCCTACGTCGCCTGCTCCGGCCAGGGGCGGCTCGAGGTGCTCGATGCGCCGCAGGACGAGCCGCAGGCTCTGCGGGTCGGGAGCTGAGCATCCGCTCTGTGACCTTCGTCAAGAGGCCCGCCTCGATGCGACAGCATCCCTGGTGGGGTGCTAATCTGATGCGGTCGCCGAGCGACATGGGGCTATGGCGCAGTTGGTAGCGCGTCTCGTTCGCAATGAGAAGGTCGGGGGTTCGAATCCCCCTAGCTCCACGTAAAGTTGAACGTTCGAACCTTGCCCCGCATCATCGCGGGGCAAGGTTCTTTCGTTGTGTGGCCTGGGGCTGGTCGCCAGGATCGTCTGGATGGCCTCGGCTGGTTCGAGGGTGACCTGGTCCTCGTCATCGATGACGATGCGGTCGAACAGCGCCCGGTTGAGCATCCGCCGCTCTGAGGGTTCAGCCTTCGCGTAGACCTCGCCGATGTCGGTGAGGAGCCCGAGGATCGCGTCAAGCCCGACCTTCGCCTTGCCGTATGTCGTCTCCAACGTGTCGAGCCGACCCGTGATCGCTTGCAGGCTGGCGCGGATGCGGTCTTGCTCGGTCTTGAGCAGGTCGAGGGGGATCGCGTCGGCGTAGTGGGCTTGGAGGAGCTTGACCTGCTCGGCTTCGAGCTTGGCCTTCTGCCCGGCCAGCGGCTTCTTCTCGTCGCTGGTGGATTCGGAGAGGGTGTCGAACACCTGCCCGAGCACGCCCTGAACCTGTGAATCGCCCCGGGTTTGTTAGAGGCTCGCAAGTGCCGTGTCGGCGGTCGCCGGCACGGTCTGGTGGTGATGGTAGATGTCCTCCAGCTCGACGGGTGGGATCATGCCGATCTCCCCGTGGAGACGTCGGTGGTTGAACCAGTCGATGTACTCAGCGGTCGCGATCTCAAGCTCGTCGATGCCCTTCCAGGGCCCGTGGTTACGGATCAGCTCGGCCTTGAACAGCGAGTTGAAGGCCTCGGCCAGGGCGTTGTCGTAAGAATCGCCGGTCGAGCCGACCGAGGCCACGGCCCCAGCCTCGGCGAGGCGCTGGGTGTAGCGGACGGCGACGTACTGGACCCCCTTGTCGCTGTGATGCGTGAGCCCGGAAACGTCGTGACCAGCGTGCTCACGAGTCCAGATCCCCATCTCCAGCGCGTCCAGGGCGAGGTCGGTCCGCAGCGACTTCGATAGCCGCCAGCCAACCACACGGCGGGAGAACACGTCGATGATGAACGCGGCATACACCCATCCCGCGAACGTGCGGCAGTAGGAGGGGGCACCACCCGCTTGCGGGGGAATGTCGGCGACCCAGAGCTGGTTCGGGGCCGTCGCGGTGAAGTTGCGTTCGGCCAGGTCAGGACGTGTGTCTGGGCCGTCGCCTGGGCGCGTGGCTCGAGGGCCTTTCTCTCGGCTGATGCCGCGCAGACCTTGGGCTCTCATCAGCCGTTCCACGGTGCGGCGCGCGACTGAGACGCCTTCCCGGCGCAGCTGAGGGTGGAGCTTCTTCGCGCCGTAGACGCCGAAGTTCTTCGCGTGCACGCGCCGGATCTGCACGAGCGGCTCCTCGTCCCGCGCGTCCGCTTCGAGGGCAGGCGGGTCTTGAATGCGTAGTAGGTGCTCGGCGCGATCTGGGTGCCCGCTGCGGTGAGCGTGCGGCAGATCGGCTCGACGCCGAACTCGTGCTTGTGCTGGTCGATGAACGTCACGATCATCGCGGTGGGCGGTCGAGCTCCGCTGCGAAAAAAGCCGAGGCCGACTTCAGGATCGCGTTCGCCCGGCGCGCTCGCGCACTTCTTTCTCCAGTTCAGCGAGCCGCTCGGCGTCGCTGGTCGTGGTTCCGGGCCGGTTGCCCTCGTCGATCTCGGCCTGCACGACCCAGTTCCTCAGAGTCTCGGGATTGATCCCGAGTCGCTCGCCCACACGGCGGAACGTTCCCGACCTCGTCGCTGGATCCCGCCGCGCGTCCACGGCCATCCTCGTGGCCCTCTCCCGAAGTTCATCGGGGTACTTCCTCGGTGCCGCCATGCTCCTCATCCTCCCGTGGGATCAGAGCCTCCACCAGACCCGGGGCGATTCATATTCATCCGAAAGCTCCTTCACCGGATTCGGTGGTTCCGCGCCTCCCACCGAAGGCGGGAGGCACGGAACCCGGGTCGTTCTGGTCGCCTGTCAGGCGGCGTTGGCGTAGCGGTCGGGGTCGGCGTCGAACAGCGGGCCGCAGGCGGCGCAAGCAGAACCAGTACCGCTGGCCCTGGTAGTCGCGGTAGAGGCCGGCTTCCTCCGCCTGCGCCTTGACGACCGGGGTGCCGGCCATCACCCGGCATTCGGTCATCTCCTCGGCGGGGGTCTGTGCGATCGCTTCGGCGCTCGGCGTGTGGCCGCAGCGGCTCCCACCGCTGGAGGAGGTGTCGGTCAGGTTCAGGTTCTCGTATGCAGTCATCGTGTTTCCTTTCGTGTTGTGTCGATGACGGATGGGTCAGGCATTCACCGGCTCGCGAACCGGCGCCGCTCCGGCCGGTGCCGGAGTGGAGGCGTCGTCCGCACGGGCCTTGAAGGTCCGTAGCCGCAGGCTGTTGGAGACGACGAACACCGACGAGAGCGCCATGGGCTGCGCCGGCGAGCATCGGGTTGAGCAGTCCGAACGCCGCCAGCGGGATCGCGGCGGTGTTGTAGGCGAAGGCCCAGAACAGGTTCGTCTTGATCGTGCCCAGTGTCTTCCGGGACAGGCGGATCGCGTCCGCCGCGGCGCGCAGGTCGCCGCGGACGAGGGTGATGTCGGCGGCTTCGATCGCGACGTCGGTGCCGGTGCCCATCGCCAATCCGAGGTCGGCTTGAGCGAGGGCGGGAGCGTCGTTGACGCCGTCACCGACCATCGCCACCGTCTTTCCCTCGCCTTGGAGGCGGGTGACGACATCGACCTTGTCCTTGGGCAGGACCTCAGCGATGACCTGCGTGATGCCGACCTCGGAGGCAACCTGCTCGGCCACCGCCTGGTTGTCACCGGTCAGCAAGCACCGGGGTCAGACCCAGCTCCCTGAACTGGTGGATCGCCTCAGCCGAGGTGGGCTTGATCTGGTCGGAGACGACCAACACGCCGCGCGCGGCGCCATCCCAGCCAACTGCGATCGCGGTCTTGCCCTGCGATTCGGCCTCCTGCTTCGCTGCCCGGAGAGTGGCGTCGAGGTGGATCGACCAGTCCGCCAGCAGCGACTCGCGGCCGGCGAGGACGGCGTGGCCGTCGACGACGCCTTGCACGCCCTTGCCCTCGATGTTCTCGAACGACTCCGGGGCAGGCGGCTCGCCGACCTCGCTGGTGGCACCGGCGGCGATGGCCTGTGCGATCGGGTGCTCGGAGTAGTCCTCCAGGCCGCCGGCGATGCGCAGCAGCTCGCCCCGATCCACACCCTCGGCGGGAATCGCCTCGGTGAGGGTCATCTTGCCGGTGGTGACGGTGCCAGTCTTGTCCAGCACGATGGTGTCGACCTTCTTGGTGGACTCCAGCACCTCGGGCCCCTTGATGAGCACGCCCATCTGCGCGCCCCGACCGGTACCGACCAGCAGTGCGGTGGGGGTGGCGAGGCCGAGGGCACAGGGGCAGGCGATGATCAGCACCGCGACCGCGGCGGTGAACCCGGCCGAGAGCGGGAACCCGGCCCCGATCCAGGCGCCGAGCGCGGCCACGGCGACGGCGATCGCGATGGGAACGAACACCCCGGACACCTTGTCGGCGAGGCGCTGGATCTCGGCCTTGCCGGACTGTGCGTCTTCGACGAGCTTGGCCATCTGCGCCAGCGCGCGTATCAGCACCGACCCGGGTGGCCTTCACGACCAGGCGCCCGCCGGCGTTCACGGTCGCACCGGTCACGGTGTCGCCTTCGCGGACCTCGACGGGCACGGATTCGCCGGTGAGCATGGATGCGTCGATCGCGGAGTCGCCGGAGGTGATGACGCCGTCGGTGGCGATCTTCTCGCCCGGCCGGACGACGAACTCATCACCCACGCTCAGCTCGTCGATGGAGACGCGTTCTTCCTTCCCGTTCCGGAGGACGGAGACTTCCTTCGCACCGAGTTCCAGGAGGGCACGCAGGGCGACTCCGGCGCGGCGCTTGGAGCGCTTCTCGAAGTAACGGCCGAGCAGGATGAACGTGATCACCCCGGCGGCGACCTCCAGGTAGATGTGCCCGAGCCCGTCGGAGCGGGAGATGGTGAACTCGAAGGGGTGGACAACGCCGCGATCGCCCGCGGTGCCGAAGAACAGCGCCACCAGGGACCAGATCATCGCCGCGGTCGTGCCTACGGAGATGAGGGTGTCCATCGTCGCGGCACCGTGCTTGAGGTTCATCCAGGCGGCCTTGTGGAACGGCCAGCCCGCCCACACCACCACGGGGGCCGCCAGCGCTAGGGAGGCGAAGCCCCAGTAGTCGAACTGCGGCGCCGGAATCATCGCCATCGCGATGACCGGCACCGCCAGGACCGCCGAGCCGATGAGGCGCCGCCGCAGGCCGCGCGGCTCGGCATCCTCACGCGACTCGCCCTCGCCGTCACCACCGGGCGCGGCCGCTGTTCCCTTCGGGGTGGGCGACTCAGCGCTGTAGCCGGTCTTCTCCACCTCGGCGATGAGCGGCTGCGGGTCATAGTCCGCAGGGGCGGTGACGCTGGCCTTCTCGGTCGCGTAGTTCACGGACGCGGTGACACCGTCGAGCTTGTTGAGCTTCTTCTCGATCCGGTTTGCGCAGGAGGCGCAGGTCATCCCGCCGATCTGCGGCTCGACACTGTTCGTGCTGATGATCGGATCACTCGCCGTGGTCATGGTCTCCTCCTTCCTCATGCCCGCCGCCGTGCTCGCCCTCGGCCCCACCGGTGGTCGTGTCGATGACCAGCGGCGCGGTGTGCACCTGCCCGTCGACCTGGAAGTCGAGGTAGAGCAGGTACCGGCCGGGCGTGGGAGCGGTCGCCTCGAACACGATCTGAGGCCCGGAGGTCTCACCGGCCTTCGGTGCATCCCCGTGGGGATGGACGTGCAGGTAGGCCAGGTCGCCGTCGCGCAGGGCGACCAGATGGCCGAACGCCCCCAGGTACGGCTCCAGCGCGGTGACCGGCTCCCCGTCACGGGTGACGGTCATGGTCAGCTCCGACGCGGAACCGGCGACCAGATCGCCCTCGACCGTGACGTCGAACCCCTCGACCGTGGTCTCGGTGACCGGTTCGGCCGCGGCCGGGTCGTAGTCGCCGGGCACCTGCACCGCAGTTGACAGGGTGATGCCCTCGCCGTGCTCGGCGGGCACGAAGTCGGCGAACACCCGGTAGGTGCCGGCCGCCTCCCACTGCCACGGGATCGACCAGGCGCCATCGGCGCCTCGTTCGGGGTGGATGTGACGGAAATGCGTGCCGTCGGCGCGCACGACGATCAGGTGCGGCTCTTTCTCGTGCTCCAGCTCGTAGTCGGTGACCGGCTTGCCGTCCGGGCCGGTGACCGTCAGCGACAGCTCACCGTCGGCGCCGAGGGCGTCCGGGGCGGTGACGGCGGTGAGCTGGTAGCCGTCCTGCGCGATGCCCAGGCCGAGCGACCCGGCCCCGGCGTCGTGGCCCTCGTGCCCGGTGCTGTCCATGTCTTCTCCTCCTTCTTCGTGTCCTTGGTGGGTGGTGCTCTCGGTGTCTTCCGCCCAGGCCTGCACCGTGCTCTCCGGGACGACCGTGTTCGCCGTGAACGCGGCCACGGCGAACACGGCCACCAGCACCAGCCCGTACAGGCCCAGCCGTGCAGGTGCCTTCATGTCAGCTCCTCACGGCCGTGTAGCCGGCCTCGTCGACCGCCGCGATCACCGCGGCGTCATCGACCGGTCGCTCACTGGTCACGGCCAGCCGCCCGGTCTGAGCGCTGACCTCGATGCCGGTCACCCCGGCGATCTCGGACACCTCGGCGCGGATCGCGCTCTCGCAGTGCCCGCGGCTCATCCCGGTCACCTGGTACTCGGTCGTGGTCGCCATCTCTAACTCCTTCACTCGTGTACGACTTACGTTGAGACTAATACCCCTTAGGGGTATGGATCAAGACGTGGCCCGCTCCTCGGCGGCCTGCTGTGCTTCACCAGTCGGGCGGACGTGGCGCGCCTCGTGGCGGCGATGATCGCCGCGAGACCGGCGATGACCGCCGAGACGATGGCCGCAGTGTTGAGCCCGCCGGTGAACGCGGTCTGCGCGGCGGCCACCACCTGCTCTCCGAGCGCACCGTGCGCCTGGGCCGCCGCGGCCATGGCGCCGTCGACGCTGTCCGATGCCGCCGCGGCGGCATCTGCGGGCAGGCCGCCGGGCGCGAGATCGCCGATCTGGGCGCGGTAGGCGGCGATCCCGACGTCGCCGATCACCGCGACACCGAGCGAGATGCCCAGGTCGTTAGCGGTGGTGGCGAGGCCGGAGGCCCCGCCGGTCTTCTCCGGCGGCACGGAGCCGACGACGAGGTCGGTGGTCAGCGCCATCGAGGGGGCCACGCCGGGGTAGGTGATGACGAAGCTCGCGATCACCAGCGCCAGACCCGTGCCGGCGTCGAGCTGGGTGAACAGGATGTAGCCGACGACCTGGGTGAGCAGGCCGACCGCGATCACGTTGCCGGGCCGGAACCTGCGCGCGAGCACCGGGGAGAGCGTCGAGACGACGATCAGCACCGCCGCGGCCGGCAGGATCGACAGGCCCGCCTGCAACGGCGAGAGCTCCTGGACCTGCTGGAGGTACTGGGTGAACAGCGAGTACACCCCGCCGAGCGCGCGGCCGAGAGCAGGAACACTGCCAGTGCCCCGGACACGGTGCGGTTGGCGAACAGTCGAACATCCAGCGCTGGTCGCTGGCGCGCAGTCGCCGGATCACGAACCACAGCCCGATCAGCGCGCCCGCGACCAGCGCCCGATCGAGGGGCCGGCCGGCTCCTGGGCGGCGAAGCGCTTGATGCCGTAGATGATCGCCAGCAGACCCGCGACCAGCAAGAGGGCGCTGAACAGGTCGATCCGCGCCGACGGGTCACGATGCTCGGGCACCAGCAGTGGTGCGGCGATCGCGACGAGCGCCATGATCGGCACCGCGACCAGGAACGTCGCCTGCCAGCCGAAGGCCTCCAGCAGCAAGCCGGACAGCAGCGGGCCCAGCGCCACACCAGCGGAGATGCCGCCGGCCCACACGCCGATCGCGACACCGCGCCGCTTCGCATCGGCGAAAAGCACGAAGATCAGCCCGATCGTCGCCGGCACCATCATCGCCGCGGCCAGTCCGAGGATGGCCCGCCAGACGATCATCAGTTCGGGGATCGTCGTCAGCGCCGCGGCGATCGAGACAGCGGCGAACAGGATCGCGCCGATCACCATGAGCAGGCGCTTGCCGATCCGATCGCCGAGCACGCCCATCGCGACGAGGAACCCGGCCATGACGAAGCCGTAGATGTCGAGAATCCACAGCAGCGCGTGCTCGACGGATTCAGGTCCGCGGCCAGATTCGGGGCGGCGAGAAACAGGATCGTGAGCATCATGAACAGCGCGTCGAGGGGATCACCAGAACGGCAAGCCCCCACCACTGCTTGGCGCCGGCACGCGGCGCGGCGGTGTCGCTCATCGCGCACCCCCAGGGATGTGTGTCGTGGACATGGTAGTCATCTCCTCTCTGTCGGTCCCGCCTCGCCCTCCGAGCCGGAACTCGATCATCGGTGTACGAGTTGTAACAGCTACACTATCTCATACATTCCAGTACGACTTGTGAGGTGGATCATGATGGCGAAGAAGGCGACGCCCCGCGGCACGACGACCGGTGCGTCAGGCGGCGGTGGGCGGGCGGCCAATCAGCGGGCGGATGCGCGCGCAACCGGGCAAGGATTCTGGCCGCGACGGCGACGGCGATCCGCAAGAACCCCGACGCTTCGGTCGGCGACATCGCCGCCGAGGCCGGGATGGGTAGAGTGACCGTCTACGGGCACTTCCCGACCCGCGCGGAGCTGATCGAGGCCGCCCTGGTCGACAGCCTCGAACGCGGCGAAGACGTGCTCAGCGGGGTGCCCCTGGATGGTGATCCGGGCGAGGCGTTCCGGCGACTGGTGGCCTCCAGCTGGGTGCTGGTCGACCAGTCGCGGGCCGCTGGCGACCGCACTGAAAGAACTGCCCGCGGCACGCATCCGCGAGCCGCACGAGAAGGCTGAGGGACGGATGCGGGCTCTGCTGCTGCGCGGCCAGCGCGAGGGCGTCTTCCGGGTTGACCTGCCGGTGTCCTGGTCGCTGACCACCACGCACGTGGTCATGAACGGCGCCGCCGAAGAAGTGCGCGCCGGGCGCCTCGACGCCGACGACGCGCCGTGGTTCATCGAGGCGATCCTCTCGCCCGCCTTCACCGCCACCACCAGCACCACCATTGAGGAAGGAGCCTGATGAGGACGCCCAGCATCGCGATCATCGGGGCCGGTTCCGCCGGCACCGCGGCCGCGAGAACCCTGCATGCCTCCGGCGTCGACATCGACCTCTACGCCCGAAACGGCGAGGTGCCGTTCAACCGGACGTTGGTCAACAAGGGCATCGCGGTCGGGCCGCTCGAACCGGCCCAGGCGGCCCTGCCCGATACCGGAGCGACCCTCCGTTCGGAGACAGTGCGCGGCCTCGACCCGAGGTCGCGGCGGTTGCGCCTGGACTCCGGCGAGAGCCGCGCCTATGACGCGCTCCTGATTGCCACCGGTAGCCGGCCGCGCACGCTGGATGAGGAGGTGATCGGCCGAGACCAAGCGATCAGCGCAAGCAGATTGACCACCCTGCACTCGGCCGCCGACGCCGTCCGCGTCCGCGATCTACTCGCGACCACTCAGCCTGCCCGGGTGCTCATGCTCGGTGGCGGCCTCGTCGCCTCCGAGACCGCCTCGCTGCTCACCGACGCCGGCCACGACGTCGCCCTCATCGCCCGCGCCGCGATCCCAGGAGCGAACGCCATCGGCGAACACGTCGCCTGGCGGCTACGCGACCTGCACCGCCCCCAGCACGCCGCCTACCTGGAACGCACCGTGCGCTCGATCCGCACCCACACCGACCGCATCAGCATCACCCTCAACGACGGCGACCGAGTCGAGGGCGACCTCGCGATCGTCGCGCACGGCACTCTGCCCGCCGCCCCCGCACCATGGACCGGGCCCGACGGCATCCCCGTAGATTCCCGCCTGCGCTCCATGCACGCCCCGCGGCAACGGATCTACGCCGCCGGCGGCGTCGCGGTCCATCACTATCCCGGCCACGGCTCCTACCGGATCGATCACTGGGACGACTCCGCCGCCCAGGGCATCCACGCTGCGAACGCGCGGCCGCTGCACGACCTCGACATGGCCGACGATCCCGGCCAGTACCTGCCGAGCTCGACGTTCTCCGCACGCATCCACGGCCACACCCTCACCGGTGTTGGACACCCCGCCCTGGGCACACGCACCCGCGTCCTGTCCGAAGAGCCATTGATCACAGCCCACTACCTCGGCGACGTGCTTGTCGCCCTCACCGGGGTCGACAGTCGCCAGCCACCTGCGTGAGCTGATGCCCCGCCTGCACCACTCCGACCCCGTCACAGAGTCGACTGTGCCGGTGACGCGACAGCACGTATGAGCCCCTCGCGTCAAACGGAGTTCAGACGGTGCGCACGCAGGCGCACTGGCACGCCGCGAGGGTGCCTTCGGCGGCTTCGGTCTCCTCGCGCACCGCCCGATCACTGATCACCGGTTCTGCGGCGGCGACACCGGTCGGGGCGGCCTCGCTGTCCTTCTGCTCGCGCGGCCAGAGCAGGTGCGCCGCGATCGCCCCCGCGATTGCCAGGGCGGCGAGGACGGACCAGGCGAGCGTGAACCCGGACGCGGTGCCGATCCAGCCCGCGATCGGGTAGGTGACGAGCCAGGCGAGGTGCGAGAGGGAGAACTGTGCGGCGAATCCCGCGGGGAGGTCCTGCTTCGCCACCGAGCCGCGGATGACGCGCCCGGTCGGGGTGACGATCATCGCCATGCCGCCGCCGATGATCACCCAGATCGGTGCGGTGACCATCCAGGATGCGACTTGGGTGGCGGTCATCGCGACGGCGGCGAGCACTCCGGCCAAAAGCACCAGGGCGCCGGTCATCATCACAATCCGCTCGGCGATCCGGTCGAGCACGCGTGGCAGGAACAGCGCGACCAGCGGCGTGCCGCCGCCCGAGGCGGCCAGCATCCACGCGACGTCGGCCTGCGAGCCGCCCAGGTGGTCGCGGACGTAGTTGACCGTGTTGACGACGACGATCGATCCCAGCCGCCGCGACGACCAGGTTCAAGGCCACCACACCGCGCGCCCGGGGCGTGGCGAAGAAGACCCTGACTCCCGATGTGACCCGCGCCCAGGCGCCGACGTGCCCGCTCGGGGTGGCATTGGGAATGTGGGTCGAGAGCACCAGCACGGCGGAGAGCGCGAACCCGATCGAGGTGCCGATGAACAGCCAGTTGAACGCCATGAACGTCAACGCGACGGCCGCCAGGACCGGGCTGAGCAGGCTCTCCATCGTGTACGCGACCTGCGACGCGGACAGTGCTCGGGTGTAGTCGGACTCCTTGGTGACGATATCGGGGATCACGGCCTGGAATGTCGGCGTGAAGGCCGCCGACGCCGCTTGCAGGACGCCGATGAGCACGTAGATGTGCCAGACCTCCGTGACGAACGGGAGCACCAGCACCACCCCGGCGCGCACCACATCGAGCAGTGTCAGGAACATCCGCCTCGGAAGCCGGTCAGCATACGCCGCCGCCAGCGGCGCGATCAGAACGTACATGACCATTTTGATCGTCAGAGCGGTGGCAAGCACCGACCCTGCGCTCGGGCCGGCCAGGTCGTAGGCGAGGAGGCCCAGCGCCACTGTCGCCAGCCCAGTGCCGAACAGCGCGATGATCTGCGCACCGAACAGGTGGCGGAAGTCGCGGATCGCGAACAGGCGCATCAATCTTCTCCTCAAACCCTCTCAAGAACACGTAACCCCTCCAACCTTATACCCTCCTGGGGTATTTCCGACGGTGCTCCACGAGGAACGGAGTGCGCCCACGGTGTGCGCCGTACGGGGCGATCCGGCGCGGCGCTCAGGCGGCCGTCGGCGGGATCAGTAAACTGGGGTGCATGGCGTCCACCGCAGCAACGCGTACCCGGAGAGGTCATCTCGGCCTTCTCCGAGGCGTGTTGCTCGGCGGCCTGTTGGTCGCCGCGGTCATCACCGGTCTGCTCGCCATGCACACGCTGAACCTGCACGGCACACCCGCCGCCCACGCGGCCACCGCCGCGGTCTCCGTCACCGATTCTGGTGAGGCGCGCCAGGGCGCGGCGCATCACGACACAGCGAGCGCTCACGCGACCAGCGGCACAACGCACGATCCCGGCGGTTCCTGCACCGACTGCGGGAGCGATGGACACCTGGGCATGGCGATGGCGTGCGTGCTCGCACTGCTGCTCGCCCTGCTCGTCCTCGTGGCGCCGCGGATTCTGCCGGGATGGCCGCGCACCGCACCTCGATCTCTCCCGATCGCCCGCTTCTTCGACAGGGGGCGGTCGAGGGCTCCTTCATTACAGGTTCTCTGCATCAGTCGCACGTGACAGAGCGGTGAACCCGGCGCAGCGAGCGCCGACGGTTCCCCCTGCACTCACGCGGTGCCCCTGAGGTCCCGCGCCACTGACACGACTGCTGACACTGGAGAACACTCATGAAGTTTCGTACCGCGGCGACCGCCGCACTCGCACTGACCGCTGCACTCGCCCTGGCCGGTCGCTCCGCCGGAGACGACGATGCGATGTCGGGCATGGATCACGGCTCGTCCGAGCACACGCCGGACGCCACCGGCGGGGACGTCAATGACGCGGACAAGATGTTCGCCTCGATGATGGTCGTCCACCACGAGCAGGCCATCGAGATGAGCGACATCGTCCTCGCCAAGGACGGCGTCGACCCGCGGGTCGTCGAATTGGCCGAGACGATCAAGACCGCCCAGGGGCCCGAGATCAAACAGCTTCAGGGCTGGCTGGAGGACTGGGGCGTCGACCCCGACGATCACCAGATGGGTGGGATGGACCACGGCGACGGGATGATGAGCGAGGACGACCTGGCCGCACTCGAAGCCGCCGACGGCGCCGAGGTGTCACGCCTGTTCCTGGAACAGATGATCCTCCACCACGAGGGAGCGGTCGAAATGGCCCAGACACAGGTCGATGACGGTAGCAACCCCGATGCCGTCGAGCTCGCGCAGACCATCATCGACGCGCAGACCACTGAGATCCAGGAGATGCAGGACCTCCTGGCCACCCTCTGATCGACTACTCGGGTCGGTGCCGGGGCGAGAGCGCCCGGCACCGACCCACTCAAACCCTTGAAGGATCACGCCATGAATCACCCCACCATGCCGCGGCGCCGAAATCTGATCGTCACTGCCACCGCAACGCTTGCCGCGGCCCTCGTTCTCACTGGATGCGCCACAACGTCGCCCGAACCCGAATCCATCTCCATCGGCAGTCAAGCCGTCGACACTGAATTCCTGACAGACCACAACCTGGACGGACTCGACGCCACGCAGGTCATCGGGCGGCTCGACACTATGCCCGTAGCCGACCGTCCCGCCGATCTGATCGCATCCGTGCAACCCGACGCCCTCGTCCTCACCGACGATCAAGACCGCGAGACACGACTGCCGATGCCCGATGATGAGGTGTACATCTCGGTCGCCCCCTATCGGGAGCAAACGCACGATTGCTACTTCCACAGCCTGACCACCTGCCTCGGCGAACTCGCCAACACCGAGGTCCAGGTCACGCTCACCAGCAAGGGCGGCGACGTGCTCGTCGACGAGGTACAGCAGACCTACGACAATGGGTTCGTCGGCGTCTGGGTGCCCCGCGGCATCGAGGCAACCCTCACGATCGAGCACGAAGGTCAGACGGGAACCGCGATCATCTCCACGATGAACGAAGACGACCCGACTTGCATCACTACCCTGCAACTCACCTGACCTCGGGCATCAGCCGCTCGTGCCCCGGGAAATCGTTCTGTTCTAGATCGGCACAACTCCGAGGACGTGGCGTGTGGCCGATCACCAGCGCCGCGGCTGTCACGCAAGGTGAGGAATTCCGCGCTCATCATGGCTCGGTCGCCGCCCGTAGTGCGTCAAGCGCGACGACTGCTTGGAGGTGCAGGACGCCATTGCCGAGGGCAGTGTTCTGTTGGTTCGCGGTCAGGCCGTGTTCGGGGTCGGTGACCCACCCCGTCGGGAGGCCCATGAGCCATTCCACGAACTCGGGCGCCGGGCGTGGTCCTTTCTCCTCGTTCAGGATCGCGGGGTCAGGGGCGGTTCGTTCGGTGATGTGTTCCCATCGGGCGATGGCGTGGGCGTATCGCCCCCAGCGGTGAAGATGTCCTCGATCAGGGCGAACAGGGTCTCCGACTCGTTCCAGCTGGCGGGCGAGCCATGCGGCCCGTGCAGGGCCAGGTCGATCACTTGATGGCTCAGGGCGATCGTGCCCCGCCGTGCCCGTACCTGGTCCAGGGTCTCGCCGCCGCGCGAGGAGTCCGAGGCCAAAGGCGTCCGGAACAGCGCTTTCGCGGTAGGCGGTGATGAAGACCCGGAACCGGTGATGCGGTGCGCCGGCCAGTGACGCCGGTAAGCCGATCCATCGTGCACTTCTCCGGAGGTCGGCCAGATCCCCGAGTACGGCTCCGTGCGCCCGAAGAGGTCGCGTTGGCTCGTCTCCCAGCGACCACGGGTCGGGTTCCAGGTTGCGAACGGCGGTTGCATGCTCGTTGGTTGCATCGTCGGGGTTGCGTGCATCGGGGGTTGCTCCTTCCAGAGCGCGGATTGCGGGTGCGGAGAGTAGGCCGCGGACGTTCTCGATGACGACGAGCTCGGGTTGCAGTGCGTCGATCGCGGCCGCCATGTGCGACCAGAGCCCGGAGCGGGTGCCGGGTGCGAGGCCGGCGCCCTTGCCGACGGTCGAGACGTCTTGGCAGGGGGAACCCACCGATCAGTATGTCGACCGGTGGCACCGCCGCCCAGTCGACGGATGTGATGTCGCCGAGGTTCGGGATGCCTGGCCAGTGGCGGGCGAAGACGCGGATGGAGGGGGCGTTGATCTCGGAGAACCAGATCGTCTCCCCGCCGGTGGCATACTCGACGGCGAGATCAAGGCCGCCATAGCCGGAGAACAGCGACCCGACCCGGAGAGGGTGGCCGCGATGGGAATGGTGGTCGTGCATGAGGGCTCCGCAGGCTTCGTAATCCCCGGACCTCGACGCGACTGAACGGGCGCCGACCTGCCGGGCTGAACACCTGCCAGGTGCGCCACCGACGAACCGGTACGCATCGAACAGCCGGACCTCAGAACCGCTTGCGATCTCAGTTCCTCGACTCCGCAGCGCCGCTCCTGCTGACCGCCGCGACTCTCGCTCTCGCCGCTCCACGAGCCGCCACACGTCTTTCAAACGTGGCCCGCTTCGTCAACTTACATTGACAACTGGGAGGATCAGTAGCATCAGGTCGATGGACTGCGCAAGGCAAGCGATCGCCGCTCGACGCTGGTGCGGCAGGTCAATCCGGTCACGCTGAGCGGCGTGACGAGTATCGAGAAATCGCGTGCATCGTCCGACGGTCTACGGTCTGAAGTCGCTCCGTCTCGCCCCCAAGTACTTGTCACATGCGGTGATCGGTGCCGATGGGGCGCATGGCGCGGTAGCGGCTCGGGCTGATCCCGGTGTGTTCGATGAACGCTTCGGTCGCCCGCGATCGGCTGGACCACCCGACCTGCCGGCCCGTGGCGGCGACGGGCAGGTCGGTCTCGCGCAGTAGCCGGGCCATCTCCTGCACGCGCAACATCGTGAGATACGCGATGGGCGTCTTGCCCTACGCGTCGGCGAACACCCGGCTCAGTTGCTGCGGGGAAAGCCGCACGGTCTCGGCAAGCTCACGCGGCGTCCACGGATGCGCGACGTTCTCGTGGAGCGCCTCGCGCGCAAGAAGCGCTTCACGACGCAACGGCGCGAACCGGCGAGTACGCGGCGGCACCGGGCGGGAGCGTGCCCGCTGCAACGGCGTCAACCGCGCCGGGGAGATGCGGACATAGGGGGTGACCACGTCCATGATCGCGAACCAGAGCGCTTGCGACCGATGGAATCGGCGCTGGAACTGCCCGTCGAGGCTGAGCGCGACCATCTCGTCCAGCCACGCCATCATCATGCCCGTCCGGTGCTCACCGAGGCGCAGGATCTGCGCTGGATCGGAGTAGACCTTCTCCGTGAATCCCCGTGCATCGAGCCGGTCGTGCAGGATGCCGGCGTGTCGCCAGAACGCCTGATCGATCACGTAGTCGGTATCGGCATAGATCGTGGTAACGGTGATGTGCCCTTCGGGTTCCGACCCGCACAGCACGTTCGGGCCGAGCAGGACCACATCCCCCGGGCGCACGGGCTTCTGCCCGAACTCGCTGAACAGGATCGTCGAACCGTCCCGGACGATAATGAGTTTGACGCAGTCGTACGCCAACGGGCCGACGGGTCGGTGCACGGTTTGGGTGCGAGCAAGCAAAGATCTGATAGTCGTGCAAAGCATTGCTTCGTTCACCTAGGGCGTGTCTCCAAAGGTGCTCCAGCCGATGGTCGTCAGTCGATCACGGCGGCTGTGGCTTCGACTTCCACGAGCTGGTGGTCGTATCCGAGAGCGGCAACACCGATCAGCGTGCTTGGCACGTCATGGTCGCCGAACGCGTCGCGGACGACCTCCCATGCCGCCACGAGATCAGCCTGGTCGGAAGAGGCGACGAGCACACGGGTGGCGATGACGTCTTCTAGTGAGGCGTCAGCCTCTCCGAGGGCGACCTTCATGTTCTCGATGCACTTGGCGGCTTGTGCTGCGAAGTCGCCTTCACCGCAGGTCGATCCGTCGCTGTTCAGCGGGCACGATCCTGCCAGGAAGATCAGGCGTGCTTCCGCGGGTGCGGTTGCAGCGTAGGCGTACTCCGGCGCGTCCGACAGCGCGTTGGAACGAATCAGGGTCACGGCCTTGGGCATTGCTAACCTCCGGGTCGAGTGCGTCTCCGGACACCTTCGCATCTCCGCCTGAGCGAGATCTCGGAAGCTCGTCAAACGAGGTGTTTGAGCCACTGGACGATCGCGCGGAGGACGGCTCCGGCGCGGTAGGTCAAGCCGAGTTTGTCGTAGCGGGTGGCCAGGCCGCGCCATTGCTTCACGTCGCTGTAGCCGCGCTCGATGACGTTGCGGCCGCGGTAGGCCTCCATGTCGAAGCCCACGGGGCGTCCGCCGCGTGAACCGCGGTTGCGGCGGTGTTGCTGCTGGTCGCGGGGCTCAGGGATCACGGCCTTGGTCCCTCGACGGCGCAGAGTCTGGCGGGTGGCGCGGGAGGAGTAGGCCTTGTCGCCGCGCGCGATGTTCGGTCTCGTGCGTGGCCGACCGGGTCCCTTGCGAGCGACGGAGAGGGCATCGAGCAGTGGGGCGAGCATCGGTGAGTCCCCGCCCTGCCCGGGCCCGCACAGGATCACCAGCGGCAGGCCGTGGCCGTCGACGAGCTGATGGATCTTCGTCGAGAGCCCGCCACGGGAACGGCCCAGCGCGTGATCAGCCGGCTCGACGCGGAGATTCTTGTGGTTCCACAGCGCCCCCTGTGGTGCGCTCGAGGTTGGTGCCGTGCTGGTGAGCGCGGCAGATCGTGGAGTCGACCGCGACCGACCAGTCCAGCTCACCCTCCGCGTCGGCACGGACCAGGAGCGCGTCGAGGACCTGATCCCAAATGCCGTCGGCGGCCCAGGCACGGTGGCGCTTCCACACCGTCTGCCAGGGCCCGAAGTCGGCCGGGAGGTCCCGCCAGGCGATCCCGCACCGGTAGCGGTAGATGATTCCCTCGACCACCTGCCGATGATCCCGCCTCGGCCTCCCCGACCAGGGGCGCTGAGCGGGGAGCAAGGGCTGGATCGTCTCCCATTGGATATCGGACAACACGCTTCGTCGGCTCATGCACCTACCGTCACCCCCGAGTCCTCGCGAACTTAGGAGACACGCCCTAGCACTGACGGGAGGCGCATCATGACCACCCTGATCTACCGACGCGCCGCGGTCCACAATCTGCAATGGCTGGACGATCAGGAGATCCACTGCCGCCAGTACGCACGCGAGCTCGGGCTGACCGTTGATGGGTCCTACTACGACATCGGACGCATCGGCGACGGCCTTGCCACCGTGCTCGACCTCGCCCAGCAGGAAGAGGTCAGCGCGGTCATCGTCAATGACCTCGCACGTCTCGGGGAGAAGGTGGACGATCACCTCGCCACGGTGCGGCGCCTCCACGAGGCCGGAGTGACGATCCACGTCGCGAACGAGAAGACCACTGACATGCGGGGTGGGCTCGACTGAACAGTCCTCAGTCCCCGGCGTCTGGCCCCGCTCCCGACCCGCAGGGAGCGGGGCTCGCTCTGTCTACCGCACCTGCGGCACGGCTGGGCAAGGGCGTTGTGCCAGTAACTCGCACCGTGGCCACGGCCTGTGGGATGATGTGGTGGAGACCTCCAGGAGGAGAACTGACGTGCCGGTAGCGGGTCAAGACTAGTAGGAAAGGGACGAAGTGCATGGCTGATTCGTCATCTAAGAAGCCCATGCGACCGCCTTTTCCAGTTGAGGACATATCCCTTGATCTGATTGACCTTGATCTACGGAACTCTCGTTTCCCGCGAGACGCTCAATCGCAGACCGATGCATTCGAGTTGATGTTGAACACCGCTGGTGATGACTGCCTCGACATGCTCAGGGATTTGACCCGGTCTGGGCGTATGAATAGTTCTGACACCCCGATCGTTGTAGCTCGCGATGGACGTTACGTGATGATGGAAGGCAATCGACGTCTAACGTGTCTCCGGCTATGGGCTAAACCTGCGCTGCTAAGCCAGGATGAATCGCTGGAGAAACAGTACCTTTCTCGTATAGAACGACTGATCGAAGATAGCGCTTACGCTCCGCCAGCAGTGTTGCGGGTGGCTGTAGCGCCGGATGAGGCGGACGCGGACGTCTGGATCGAGAGAAAGCACACGGGTGGCGCGGGCGGTGCAGGCACCGTTGAATGGGGCGTCGCTATGAAGGACCGTCGACGAGCGCGAAACGATCCGGCTAAGGCTTCTCGCGCTATGGCATTCGTTGAGCTGGTGTCCGGCGAGTATGCCGAGGAGCCGGACGTGCTTGTAGCTCTCGAGACGGTCCGTAGTGCCCGCTACACGTTCATCCAAAGATTTGTGGATCGCGGCGTTGTTCGGGACATGATCGGTCTTGAGTTTTCGGAAGGGAAGATGACGTTCCGTCACGGCGCCGAGCTTTCCCTGCCAATCATCCGACAGGTACTCACAGATTTTGCGCAACCGAAGGCTGAATCTGGTAAGACATGGGCGCGGGAACTGGATACAGTCGACGACTTCCGCGAGTACCTCAACAAGTATTCACATCTCCTTCCAGGCATGGGAGATGCGGGTACCAAGGCCGCTGACGATGCCGGCCAGGACACACCGGGGCCAGCCGGATCGACGAGTGCTGGTTCAAGCGGAGATAGAGGCTCACCAACGAATGGCGAGGGCTCAGGAGGCGGCAGTCAGAGCCGTGGGAACGGCCAGGCTGAGGCCAATGATCCACGACCTCCGCGGCCGGCGCGGGGCCGGGAGCACATCCTTCGGGGGGTCGTCCTAGACAAGTTCACGCCGCGTATTCAGGAGATGGTGCGCCAGACATCATTGCTTAGCGTGCGCGCCAAAACGAGACAGTCTCGGTGATGTCGCGAGTCATCCTTGACCTCACTGCCTATCAGTTCCTCATGTCGCATGGTCAGCAAAATGTGCCCAAGGACCTTGATAAGAGAATCAAGAGCGCCATCAAGATAATTGACCCACAGGCATCTGATGCGCTCGGCACCGCCGAGTCTACGCCGCCGCTTCGTAAGGCGTTTCACGACACGACTCCCGACAGCATTAGGCTTGCTCAGTACGCAGTGCACGACATTCACAGCGGCAGGACCCCTGCGGAAGTTCTGACTTTGGCAGATCGCTACGCTCCGGTCCTCGTTGAAATGAATGCCCATATGGGGAGCACGCCGATCCAATGAGGTATCTGTCACCACTTCGATACCCAGGGGGGAAAGCCAGACTCGCGCCCTATCTCGCAAGGCTCATTACTGCCCAAGACCCTGAGCCGCGTCAGTATGCGGAACCGTTTGCCGGAGGAGCGGGCGCGGCTCTGCATCTCTTGCATGACGGGGTCGTAGATAGAATCCACCTGAACGACCTGAACCCCGGAATAGCAAGCATTTTGGCGGGCCTCATTAGATTTCCCGAACCAGTTTTGCCGGGAGATTCAGTCCGTTCCTTTAACTATCGACGAATGGCGTCGGCAGGCTGAAATATATGCCTCTCCCGCAGGCCGTGAGGATTTTGAGCTTGGCTTCGCTACCTTCTACCTGAACCGAACGAACCGTTCGGGAATCCTCGATGCGGGGCCGATCGGCGGATTTGAACAGCTTGGCAAGTGGAAGATTGATGCGCGATTCAATCGAGAATCACTCTCGTCAAGAGTCCAGGCTATTGCAGATATGCGTCATCGTATCTACGTCACCGAATATGATGCACTAGATTTTCTAGGCTCGATTCAAGACGTCTCGACTGACGTTTTCGTCTACGCAGATCCTCCGTACCTCGTTCAGGGTGAAGGTCTTTACCTGCACGCATTCGATGCGGAAGCGCACCTAGAACTTGCGAGGGTTCTAGCGAGCGCCCGATTCCCTTGGATTCTCACTTACGACGATGACCCACGTATTACGAATCTGCTCTACAGCGGTGGCAGGTGCGCCACTTTCGATATCGCCCATACTGCTCATCGCCAACACGTGGGAACGGAAGCCGTGATCTACTCCGAGAGCTTGGTCGTTCCGGACCTAGAAATCACCGCAGGTAGAGTCGCCCGATGGACCGCTTAGCGCCATCGTGTGCCGTCCTGGGGTAGGTCCGTTGGTTCTACGACGGATCTTCATCCGAAGTGCCCGGCTAAACTCTCCCGGCCGTGGCTATCCCTAAGCGAGACACCAGCACGCAATAGATGCGTGCGCACAGTGCCCGCGTTGAAGCCAAGCCGCGCACCGACCCTCGCTAGCGACTCGCCCTGCTCGTAGTGGCGGGCCATCTCAAGCGCCTGTTCCGGCGAAGGAGCCTGGCGACGGATCACGACCCCATGCTCGCGCAAACGATCCGCAAGACGCGACCTGCTCACGCCCAGTTCGTGCGCGACCTGGCGCAACGTCTCGCCGTTGCCGTACCTGCGCCCTGCCTCGTCCAGCATCTCCGCTGTCAACCGCGGCACAGGGACAGGCAGTCGCTCCGCGAACTCCTGAGAGACCACCGCTGGTCTGCGCCGCCGCCGGATCGCGCGATGCGCCGAGATCACCAACTGTAAGGATGGGGCGAGGTTAGAGCACTGTCGCGCTACCTCCACAAAATCACCCCGCTGGTCTCCGGACCGGCGGGGTTCTTCGTGCTCGCGAGCTGGATGGCCGCGGTGATGTCGCCATCGATTCCCTTGCGTCTCGTCGTGTGACGGGGGTCACTCGGTCATGCATCGGTCCGACCGCACCGAGGGCGACATCATCAGTGACGCTCGCTCCACCTACGATCCCGATGGCGGGCGCGACCCGGACGGCGGCCCGAGCTGAGTCGACCGCGGTGCGCACGGACGGCGCACCGTGCTCATCCCACCACGCGACCAGGGCCCGTCCCAGGCCCGGGACCCGTCGTCAGGCCCAGGGGCGGGACGGCGGGATCGGACGGAAACGTCCGCCTGCACCGCGGCACAGCACCACGGCGCTCGCCGGAGCGACCTCGCACATCGTCTCTTCGAGATGCCGGGCCACCGCCGCGAGAGCCCGCCGTGCCGACTCGTCCTCCTCCGCCCGGGAGCTCGGATCCACGCCGAAGCGCAAGACCACTCGGCCGACGCGCCGGCCCGCGACGAGCGGCGCCTCGACGTCCTTCCGCTCCACGGCATGGAGGGAGCCGAGCGCGAGCGCGGCCTGCTCGAGCACGTCGGCGGGGGAGGAGCCGGCGCGCGGCGCACCGATCGGCAGGTGGAGGCGGTAGCTCGGCATCGTCCCAGGCTAGTCCCGCTCCGAGAGCTCCGGTACGCTCCGTGCGGGACGGGCCGCAGAGGACCGGGGGAGGGGACGCCGTGACTCGGAGCATCGTGCTGATCCATGCCGTGCGCTCCTCGCGCACCATGTGGAAGGGCCAGGTGCGCCGTCTGCGCGACCGCGGCTACGAGGTGATCGCCCCGGACCTGCCCGGCCACGGCGCCCGCCGCGGCGAGCCCTTCACCCTGAAGTCAGCGCTCGCCACGATCGACGAGGCCGTCTCCCGCGCCAGCGACCGCCGCTGCTCGTCGGCCTCTCGCTCGGCGGCTATCTCACCCTCCACTTCGCCGGCACGAACCCCGGCCGGCTCGCGGGCGTCGTCGCCGCGGACTGCACGATCGTGCCCGGACCCGCGATGGCGCGGGTGTACGGGCTGTGGATGACGATGAAGGACTGGGCGCCCGGCGACTCCGACGCCCGCGTCGCCCGCTCCTTCGCCCGGCGACACACCCGCAAGGCCGCGAAGCGGTACTACGGCGGCGGCCGAGCCCACGGCGTGATCCGCACCGTGGTGCGCACGATCGGCGCCCTCGACCTGCTCGCCGACGTCGCCGCGATCGACGTGCCGATCACCTTCGTCAACGGCGAGCACGACCCCTTCCGCCGCCACGAGGCGCTCTTCGTCGAGGCCGCCCGCGACGGCGAGCTCGTGATCCTCCAGGACGCCGGGCACATCGCGAACCTCTCCCGCCCCAAGCGCTTCGCGAAGGTGCGCACCGCTGCGCGGCGGCAACGGTGCCGGCGTGAGCGACCCCGCGGTTCTCGTCGGTTCCGGCCCTGCCGGGCACGTGCGCCCCTGGCCCGTCGTGCTCGTGCACGGCACCCGCACCTCGCACAGCCAGTGGGACCCGCAGGTGCCCGCGCTCCGCGCCGCCGGCCACCACGTCCTCACGCCGGACCTGCCCGGGCACGGCGCTCGCCGCGGCGAGCCCTTCACCCTCGAGGCCGCGCAGGCCGTCATCGAGGGCGCGGCGCGCACCGCGCACGAGGCGACCGCTCTGCCCGTCCACCTCGTCGGCGGCTCGCTCGGCGGGATGCTCGCGATCCGCTCCGCGGCGCGGCTCGGCGCAGCGGACCGGGCCGACGCCGGCACCGACAGGGCCGGCGCATCGCCCGTCCTGGGCTCACTCGTCGCCTGCGGCGCCGCGGTGCGACCCACCCCGCTCACCGCCCGGCTCTACGCCCGCCTGATCACCGCCACCGACCTGCTGCCCGCGATGCGGAGGGGCTCCGAGGACTTCCCCTTCACCTGGGCGCTGGGCCGGGAAGGGGCCCGCGCCTATCTGCGCGGCGGCCGGGCCGACAACGACGTGGTGGCCCCCGCCTTCGCCGCCGTCGCCTCCCTGGACCTGCGCGGCGAGCTGTCCCGCATTCCCGCGCCGGTGACCTTCCTCCACGGCCGCTTCGAGCGGCTGCGCCTGCACGAGCGCTCGTTCACCGCCGCCGCCCCGCAGGGCCGGCTCGAGCCGCTGCCCTACGGCAACCACATGCTGAACCTCGTCCGCGCCGAGCGCTTCACCCCGGACCTGCGCGCATCCTCGCCCGCGCCGAGCGACCGACGAGCCCCGGGACGACCTCGGACCGGCACTGGCCCTAGTCTGGTCCCATGCACCACACCACCCTGCGCGTCGGCTTCGTGCCCGGCGTCGAGCCCGACCGCTTCCTGCGCCGCTGGAAGTCCGGCCGCCGCGACGCCTGGCTCGAGCTCGTCCCCGTCCCGCTGTCCTGCCAGACGGAGGCGCTGATCGGCGGCGAGGTCGACATGTGCTTCGTGCGGCTCCCGGCGCCGGAGGAGTCGGGCGAGCGGCTGCACCGGGTGGCGCTGTGGGAGGAGCGCGCCTGCGTGGTCGTCGGCGACGAGGACGTGCTGAGCCTGCACGACGACATCGTCGAGGCCGACCTCGCGGGGCAGACCGAGATCCGGCAGGAGCACCTCGACGATGCCGCCTCGCGGATCGCCGTGGCCGCGAGCGGCGTCGGCTTCACGCGGGTTCCGCTCTCCCTCGCCCGCCTCCACCGTCGCAAGGACGCCGTCGCCCTCCCGGCGCGGGACGGCGAACCGACCCGCATCGCGCTCGCCTGGCCGCGCGCGGCCGACGACGAGATCCGTCAGGAGTTCGTCGGCGTCGTCCGCGGCCGTACCTCCCGCTCGAGCCGCTGACCGCGCCCGAGCCGCGCAGAGCCCCCGCGTCGCGCCTCCGCACCCGCCGACTGCGCGGACCTCGCATCCGCCGCATCGGCCCCTGACCCCTCCGCCCACCCCCGACCAGAGGAGAACCATGACCGATCAGCCCCGTATGAACGTCGAGAGCTTCAACCTCGACCACCGCACCGTCGCCGCGCCCTACCTGCGCATCGCCGACCGCAAGGAGTCGCCCGGCGGCGACGTGCTCACCAAGTTCGACGTCCGCTTCACCCAGCCGAACCTCGCCCATCTCGAGTCCGAGACGGTCCACTCCCTCGAGCACATGATGGCCGAGCACATGCGCAACCACTCCGGGGACGTCCTGGACGTCTCCCCGATGGGTCGCCGCACCGGGTTCTACGTCTTGCTGGTGGGGGACCACGACGCAGACGGCTTCGCCCCGATCCTCGAGGCGACCCTGCGCGACCTGCTCGCGGCCGACGAGGTCCCTGCCGCGAACGAGGTCCAGTGCGGCTGGGGCGCCCACCACAGCCTCGAGGGCGCCCAGGCCGCGGCCCGCGCCTTCCTCGAGGCGCGCGAGGAGTGGGGCACCGTCACCGCCTCCTGAGCCTGCCCCGCCGACGACGCGCCCCGCCTCCCACGATCACGGCAGGCGGGGCGCGTCGTCGAGCGTCCCGGCGGTCGGGGGACAGCGTGCTCAGCGCCCGCCGATCCCTCCCGCACCGCGGCGAGCGACCGTGCGGTGCGGGGATCGGTCGCGATCTCGTCGAGGCCGACGGGCCGGCCGGCCGGGTCCGCGAGCGGGATCCGCCAGTTGGGGTACTCCTCGTCGGTGCCCGGCTGGTTCTGGATCCGCCGCTCGCCCACGCAGTCCACGAGCGAGACGCCGAGCAGCATCGAGGGGGTGCGGGCCAGGTGCCGGTGCAGTGCGATCACCGTCTCCTCGACGTCGCCTGCCGGACCCGGGGCCAGCGGCCCCTCGGCACGCAAGACGTCCAGCACCTCCTCGCGTCCGGCGGCGTCGGTCGCGAGCTCCTCGTCCAGCGGCCGCTCCAGCGGCCCGAGCTCGTGGCGGAGGGTGACGTGGTCGCCGGCGAGATAGCCGGCCGTCGGTGGCAGGTCATGGGTGTTCACAGAGGCCATGCACAGGGTGCGGTAGTCCTCGGCGCGCGGCGGCTTCCCCTCGCCGTCGTACTCGAACCACAGGATCGAGGTGCC
The DNA here is from genome assembly GCF_038396325.1 of Brachybacterium sp. GPGPB12. Classification (NCBI taxonomy): domain Bacteria; kingdom Bacillati; phylum Actinomycetota; class Actinomycetes; order Micrococcales; family Dermabacteraceae; genus Brachybacterium; species Brachybacterium sp. GPGPB12. The sequence goes on from NZ_CP149573.1 coordinate 3,877,153, forward strand.
CATGATCCCGCGGTCCACCAGGTAGTCGCGCACCCACGGCTCGAAGGTGCCCAGGTCCTCGCCGACGACGAGGGTGCCCGAGCGCGCGCCTCCAGCGCGAGGATTCCGATCATCGCCTCGTGGTCGTAGGAGACGTAGGCGCCGTCGGCCGCCTCGTGCCCCTCGGGGATCCACCACAGCCGGAACAGGCCCAGCACGTGGTCGATGCGCGGCGCACCGGCATGCCGCATGAGTGTGCGCGGCATGTCCCGCCACGGCCGGTAGGACGCCTCGCGCAGACGCTCCGGGTGCCAGGGCGGCTGGGACCAGTTCTGGCCCTGCTGGTTGTACTGGTCGGCGGGGGCGCCGACGGTCGCGCCGCGCGCGAGTACGTCCTGCGGCGCCCAGGAGTCCGCGCCGACCTGCTCCACGCCGACGGCGAGGTCGTGCATGATCCCGATCCGCATCCCGGCCTCGCGCGAGGCGGCCTGGGCGGCGGCCATCTGCTCGTCCAGCCACCACTGCACGCGGACGTGGAACTCGATCCGGTCGGCGAGCTCGGTCCGGGCCCGCTCGAGTGTCGCCTCGTCGAGGTGCTCGCAGCAGTTCCTCGTCGGCCGTGCCGCGCACAGACTCCGCGATCGCGGACCACAGGGCGAAGTCCTCGAGCCCCTGCCCCTCCCGCGCCCGGTAGGCGTCCAGCGGCCGCGGCCCGGCCCGCCGTCAGCGGCACCGCGAACAGCTCCTCGAGCGCCTCGAGCTTCGCCTCCAGCACGGCGTCGCGCTCGAGCCGGTCCCCGCGCGTGTTGCGGTCCTCGACCGTGCCGCGCAGCGGCTCGACCTTCTGACGGGCGACCTCGGTGAGGGAGCGGTGCTCGGGCACGTCCTCGATCCGCAGGTACAGCGGGGCGGTGAAGCGCCGGGTGACCGGGAGATAGGGGGAGGGCTCCACGGGCGGGGTCGGGTAGGAGGCGTGCAGCGGGTTCACCAGCAGGAAGTCCGCGCCGTGGCGGGCTCCGGTGATCGCGGCGAGGTCGCGCATGTCGGCGAGGTCGCCGATGCCCCAGGAGCGTTCCGAGCGCACCGAGTACAGCTGCGCCTGGACGCCGAAGGCGCGCCGGGCCGCGTACTGCTCGTGGACGGTGAGCCGTGCCGGGGTGACCACGAGGTCCGCCTCGGCGGGACCGGCGGCGGTCTCGGCGACCAGCCGGTGCCAGCCCAGCGGCGCCCTCCGGCGACAGGAAGCGGGCGCGGCCGCGCGCGCGTGCCGTCGAGGTCGTGGGCGGGGGTGTGGTCCTCGCCCTGGACGAGGTCGACCCGGCCGCCCTCCTCGAGCAGGACGTGCACGGTGACGGGGGTGCCGTGTTCGACGTGCACGGGGACGCTCGATGAACGGTTCTCGCGCATCACCGTCACGGGCGGGAGGGTGCGCTCCCACGGGGCGCGCTCGCGGCGGGCGCGGACGGCGGCGATGTCCCCGTCGGAGGCGACCGGAGAGCCGAGCGCGGCGAGGATCGCGTGCAGGGTGGAGTCCGCGACATCCTTCTCGGTGCCGTCCCACCCCCAGTACCGGGTGCTGACACCGAGGTCGTGGGCGAGAGCTCGCAGCGCTGAAGAGTCCGAGGCCATGGCGTCATCGTAGCGGCGGTCAGGGGCCGTGATGCACCGGACTGCGGGGTTGCCGCACGGGACGCCGGCGCGCCCGCGGTCCGTCAGGTCCAGGACGGCGACCACATCCGGTACTGCCACTGCTCCACGTCCAGCACCTGCCCGGTCCACACCGGCCAGAAGAACGCCGAGACCATCACGATGAGCACCAGCAGCGAGCCGACGAACAGCCCGCCCGCCAGGCGCCGCTCCCGCTCCGCGCCGGGCGGACCGATCACGAGGCTGAGCATGTAGGTCAGGCACAGGATCAGCCACGGCTCGAAGGCGATCGCGTAGAAGGTGAAGATGGTGCGGTCGGTGTACAGCGACCACGGCAGGTAGCCGGCGACGATCCCCGACAGCGACGCCCACGCCCGCCCGTCGCGATGCACGATCCCGAGCACCACGGCGACGAGGATCGCCAGCGCTCCCAGCCACCAGATCAGCGGATTGCCGACGTCGAGGATGTGCGCGCCGCACTTGGCGACCTCGCAGCCGTTCTCCCCGTAGTCGTAGGAGCGGTAGTAGAAGTTCGTCGGTCGCAGCGCAGCAGCCAGCCCGCCGGGTGCGCCTGATAGGGGTGCTCGGAGTCGAGGCCGACGTGGAAGTCGTAGGCCTGGCGGTGGTACAGCCACAGCGAGATCAGCGCATCGAGCGGACCGAACCCGGTGGCGACGCCCTCGTCGACCGCGAGATGGCGGTTGTACCCGACCGAGGAGGCGAACCAGCCGGCCCAGGAGACGAGGTAGGTCAGCGGCGCCGTGCCGACCACCGCGAAGAACGCGGGGATCGCGTCCTTCACCAGCCCGACGAGGAACCAGCGGGGCTGGGCGATCGTGCGGCGCGCCCACCAGTCCCACAGCACGGTCATGATCCCGAAGACCGCCACGAAGTACAGCCCCGACCACTTCACCGCGCGACCCGCCCCGAGCGGCGCCCCGGCCAGGATCCGCCAGGGCCGCGGCCCGCCCGAGGCCCCGAGCGGCGGCGGCGCCTCGGAGGCCAGCGCATCCGGGCGGCGGTCAGCGCGAGATGCTCCCGGAACCGGTCGCGGTCGATGAGCGGCGCGCCGAAGGCGGCGAGCACGAACACCATCAAGAAGGGGTCCAGCAGGCTCGTGCGCGCATGGACCAGCGCCATCCCGTCCACGGCGAACAGGAGCCCCGCGATGAGGCCCGCGGTGGTGGAGCGGAACAGCCGCCGCGCGATGAAGGTCAGCATCAGCACCGCGAGCGAGCCGAGCACGGCGGAGGAGATCCGCCAGCCCCAGGGGCTGTCCGCCCCCAGCGACGTCATGCCCGCGCCGATCAGCCACTTCCCGAGCGGCGGATGGACCACGTACGAGCCGGTCTCCTCATAGGAGTCGACATCCCCGGCCTCGAAGGCCGCGTCGGGCTCCTCGGGCCAGTCCATCTCCACGCCGGTCTGCGTGAGCGCGTAGCCGTCCTTGACGTAGTAGGTCTCGTCGAAGATCAGCTCCCCGATGGAGCCCAGCCCCCACAGCCGCGGCGACGAGCGCGAGGCCGAACACTGCCATCGCCCCGGCCCAGGCCATCCGCGAGACCGGCAGGTCGACGGCGCGCAGACGCCGACGGTAGGAGGCCAGCGGCGCGCCCGGCTCGTCCTCGACGGCCGCACGACGACGGGCCTCCGCCGCGGACTCCTCCTCGGACAGCTCGGTGCGCACCCGGTCATGCTAGGTGATCGGCAGGCCGCGCCACGGACAGCACGCGGAGCCCTACGGCGTCGTGGGGACCGGCACCGACGGCACTAGCATGGCGGGATGCTCGAGCCCGGAGTCCTCACCCTCGCCGCCACCCCGATCGGGAACCCCCTGGACGCCTCGGTGCGCCTGCTGCGGGCGCTCGGCTCCGCGGACCTCATCGCCGCCGAGGACACCCGGCGCCTGCACCGGCTGATAACCGACCTCGAGGTCTCCACGAGCGCGAGGATCCTCTCCTACCACGAGCACAACGAGGCCGAGCGGACCGCGACGGCGCTCGAGGCGGTCCGCGCCGGGCAGCGGGTCCTCGTGGTCACCGACGCCGGGATGCCGGTGGTCTCCGATCCCGGCTTCGAGGCCGTGCGCGCCGCCGCGGAGGAGGGCCTGCCCGTCACGGTGATCCCCGGCCCGTCGGCCGTGCTCACCGCGCTCGCCGCCTCGGGGATCGCCCCGGACCGCTTCACCTTCGAGGGCTTCCCGCCCCGGCGCGGTGGTCGGCGCGTGAGCGCCCTCGAGCCGCTCGCAGACGAGCGACGCACCATGGTCTTCTTCGAATCGCCGCGGCGCACCGCCGCGACCCTCGCCGCGATGGCGGAGGCCTTCGGCGAGGGCCGACGCGCGGCCGTGGCCCGCGAGCTGACCAAGACGCACGAGGAGATCCTGCGCGGCACCCTCGCCGAGCTGGTCCGTTGGGCGGAGGGCACCGAGGTCCTCGGCGAGATCGTGATCGTCATCGCCGGGGCCGAGCCGGTCCTCGCCTCCGCCGAGGACCTCGTCGACGAGGTGCTCGAGCGGGCGGCGGCGGGGGAGCGGCTCAAGGACGCGGCGAAGGAGATCGCCCGGGCCCACGAGGGCGTCGGCGCGAGCGAGCTGTACGACCTCGCGCTCGCCGCCCGTCGGCGGTGAGGACGCCGGCGATGGGGCGCCGGGGGTGTGAGCGCCCCGTGGCGTGCGGGCCCCGCATGCGAGAACGCCCCCGGCGCCAGGTGCCGGGGGCGTTCTCGAAGGTCCTGCGTGCGGGCCGTGCCCGCGCGAGATCAGTCCTCGATCTGGAGGAGGCCGCGCTGGTAGGCCTTCGCGAGGCGGCGCGGGACGTTGGCGGTGCGGCCGCGGACCGTCACCTGCACGAGGTCGGCGTTGTTCGCCTTCCACTGCGAGCGGCGGGAGTGCGTGCGCGCACGGGACATCTTGAACTTGGGCACTGCCATGGGACGCTCCTTGGACGGTCCGGAGGATGAACGGCGTTGGCGTCCGTCCCGAGCAGCGACCCGAACCCGCTGCAGTGTCCGGGGACACGACGATCGGGGCGCTCGGGTGCACGAAAGGGCGCGCAACGACGACCCATTCTGCCACATCCGCATCGATTCCGCGCCCTCGCGCTCCGTGAGGTAGCACACCGGCGGTGCAGGACACGGCCGGTCGGGCGCCTCTGCGGCACTGCGCGGCGGCGCGATGGCCGTCGGCCACTCAGGCCGCGGGGGCGCTCCTGAGGACACGGTGCGGAGCAGTGCGGCGACCCTCCTACGATGGTCGCATGCCGTCACCGCACGAGAACACCCCCGCCTCCGCGCTCCCGCCGGTGCGCGACCGCGAGGACATCGATCCGCGCGGGAAGAAGCGCGACCGCTCCTGGCCGCCCGCGCCCGAGCCGCGCCGTCCCCGGTGATCGACAACCACTGCCACCTCGACTTCGCCGACGGGGACACGCGGCTCAGCGTCCAGGACCACGTGGACCGCGCCGCCGCCGCCGGCATCGACGCGCAGATCACGATCGGCTCCGACCTCGAGGCGGTGCGCTGGACCGCGGCGCCGCTGGCCGCCCCGGACTGCCCGCCCTCCCTGCGCGGCGGCGTCGCCGTGCACCCCAACGAGGCGGCGCCGCACGCCCGCGGCCACGACCACGAGGGGCGCGGGATCGTCGGCCTCGACGCCGCGATCGCGGAGGTCTCGGAGCCGCTGCGCGGCCCCGGCATGGTCGTGGTGGGGGAGACGGGCCTGGACTGGTTCCGCACCTCCCGCAAGGACGAGCAGGCCCGCGAGGCGCAGATCTCCTCCTTCCGCGCCCACATCGCGCTCGCCAAGGAGCTCGACCTCCCGCTCCAGATCCACGACCGCGACGCGCACCGCGACGTGCTCGAGATCCTCGAGGCCGACGGCGCCCCCGAGCGGACCGTCTTCCACTGCTTCTCCGGCGACGCGGAGTTCGCGCGCCAGTGCGCGGACCGCGGCTGGTACCTCTCCTTCGCCGGCACCCTCACCTTCAAGAACGCGACCGACCTCCGCGCCGCGCTCGCCGAGGTGGGCCTCGGACAGGTCATGGTCGAGACCGACGCGCCCTTCCTCACCCCCGTGCCCTATCGCGGCCGGCCGAACTCCTCCTACCTGATCCCGCTGACCATGGCGACGATCGCGGAGACCACCGGTGCCTCCCTCGAGGAGGCCTGCCGCGCGGTGCGGGTCACCACCCAGGACGTGTACGGCTGGCCCGAGGCGGCCGCGGCATGAGCACGGGGGAGCAGGGGCGCGGGGGCGAGCAGGACGGCGCCGGCCTGCTGCTGACCCACCGCGACATCCGCGAGCTCGCCGAGGCCGCAGGGATCCGCCCCTCGAAGCGGCGCGGCCAGAACTTCGTGATGGACCCCAACACGGTGCGCACCATCGTCGGACGCGCCGGCGTCGAGCCCGGCCAGGCCGTGCTCGAGGTCGGGCCGGGTCTGGGGTCCCTCACGCTCGGCCTGCTCGAGGCGCAGGCGGACGTAGTCGCCGTCGAGCTCGACCGCGGCCTCGCCGAGCCGCTCCCCCTCACCCTGCGCGCCCGCGGCGTCGAGGAGGAGCGCTTCCGCCTCGTCCACGCCGACGCGCTCCAGGTCACCGAGTCGCCCGCGTCGCGCCCGCGCGCGGGGAGCCGACGATGCTGGTCGCGAACCTGCCCTACAACGTCGCCACCCCCATCCTGCTGACCATGCTGGAGCGCTTCGACTCGCTCCGATCGGCGCTGGTCATGGTCCAGTCCGAGGTCGTCGACCGTCTCACCGCCGGACCCGGCTCCCGCACCTACGGCGGTCCGAGCGTGAAGGCCGCCTGGTACGGCCGCGCCGTCCACGCCGGACGGATCTCACGCCAGATCTTCTGGCCCGTCCCCAACGTCGACTCCGCCCTGGTGCGGCTGGTCCGCCACGAGGAGCCGCTCGGCACCGCGGCGGAGCGGGAGCAGGTCTTCGCCGTGATCGATGCGGCCTTCGCCCAGCGCCGCAAGACCCTGCGCGCCGCGCTCGCCGGTTGGGCGGGCGCCGCGGCACGCGCCGAGGAGATCCTCCGCGCCGCCGGGATCGACCCGTCGGCTCGAGGAGAGACCCTCGAGATCGAGCAGTTCCGCGCCATCGCGCACGCCGCCGCCGAGCAGGCCGAGGGCGACGCCGAGGCGGGCGAGAGGGACGGGGCGCTCCGCGCCCGAGGACGACGCGACGGGAGCCGAAGGGTGAGCGGCGCCCTCGAACGGGTGGTCGTGCGCGCCCCCGGCAAGATCAACCTGTCCCTGCACGTCGGCGGCGTGGACGGCCGCGGCTACCACGCGCTCGCGACGGTGTTCCAGGCGGTCGACCTCTACGAGACCGTCACGGCGACCCGCGCCGACGAGATGAGCCTCGAGATCACCTCCGAGGTGCCCGGGGAGGTGCCGCTGGACGGCACCAACCTCGCCCTGCGCGCCGCCGAGCCGCTGCGCACCGAGTGCGGCGTGCGGGACGCGGCGGCGCTCCACGTCCGCAAGCAGGTCCCCGTCGCCGGCGGCATGGCGGGCGGCTCGGCCGATGCGGCGGCGGTGCTCGTGGCGCTGGACCGGCTGTGGGGGCTGGGTCTCGGCGCCGAGGGCGCGCGCACGCTCGGGGCACGGCTCGGCGCCGACGTGCCTTTCTCGATGCTCGGCCACACCGCGCTCGGGCGCGGCAACGGTGCGGACCTCACCACGGTGCTCACCCACGGCGAATGGACCTGGTCGCTCGCCGTCCCCGGCGGGCACCTCTCCACCCCGGAGGTCTTCCGGCGCTTCGACGAGCTCGTGCTCGCGGGCGGCCGTGTGCCGCCGGAGCGACCCGAGATCGACGAGCGACAGCTCCAGGCGCTCAGCGGCGGCAACCTCGAGCCGCTCGCCGACACCCTCCACAACGACCTCCAGGCCGCGGCGTTCGCCCTGCATCCCCGGCTCGAGGAGGTCGTCGAGGCCGCCGAGCGGCTCGGCGCGATCGGCGCGATCGTCAGCGGCTCCGGACCGACGGTCGCCGCGCTGGTCGAGGACGAGGCCGCCGCGCGCACCATCGCGGCAGGCCTGACGGAGGGCGGGCTGGTGGAGTCCTGCCTGATCGCGCGGGGCTCGGCGCCCGGCGCGAGCGTGCTCGAGGAGAGCTGAGCGGGACTGCGGCCCGTCCTGTTCCGAGTGTGCTCGAGGAGAGCTGAGTGGGGTCGCGGTCCGCTCTGCTCCGATCGTGCCCGAGGAGTGCTGAGCCGGGCTGCAACCCACCACTCCGCGTGCGTCCCCGTCCCGGTGCGGGACGGACGGTTCCTCCACGAAGCGGAGTCATCCACCGCGTCGTGTCGAGGGGTCCTCCCCACGTATTGGTCCTCCACAGTGCGCTGTCCACAATTCGGCGCGGCAGATCGTCGAAGAAATTCGAATTATCCACAAAAATTGGTGGTGCTTGACATTCCGCCTCGGATCAGAGCGCGCAGTTGAGCGCCCGAGGCGCCTATGGACCTGCAGTTCGGCGGGTAGGCATTGGTGCTCGCTGTCTGCCGTGATCGCCAACCTTCCCTCCCCGCGACCCGGTTATCCACACCGTGAAGTTCCTGGTCGGTAGTTCTACTGCGACCCTTCTCCTCGTCGAATAATCGTGCGAAAATAGCGGCATGTCGGAAGAATCCTCGAACGAGCGCGAGATCCCCGAAGGCACCGCCGGCGCCTCCGGGGATCACGGCTTCCCGTCCGAGGATCACGGCCGCCCGTCCGAGTCTCACGGCCGTCCGTCCGAGTCTCACGGTCGCCCTCCCGGGGGTCCGGTCGGCGAGCTCCCTTCTCGTGCGGACCGGCCGATCCGGGTCGACGCCGAGCAGCTGACCATCGGCGAGCTCGACCTCCTCGCCGCCCGCGAGGTCCTCGGCGAGCTCGGAGCGCGGGGCTCCGCGCCCCTGGACTCGCTGGACATCGACGGGACGATGACGCTCCTCGAGGCCATCGTCGGCCTGGAAGGAGCGCTCGAGTCGCTGCGGGCGCGGACCGTGGTGCACCTCGAGGACGCGGTGAAGGCGGACTGCCTCCGACGGGAGGAGAGTCCCAGGCAGGCCGCGCTGGTGGCCCGCGCCGAAGCGTCGCGAACGCTGAAGTCCTCCCGCTCTGTCGCGGGGCGCACGCTCGCCACCTCCCGTCGGCTCGTCCGCGAGCATGCCCGGGATGATCTCGGCGCTGTCCTCCGCGCGCATGCTCCCGCAGTCCGCCCACAAGGTCGGCTCGGTCCTCGGCCCGGCGACCCCGGAGCGGCGTCGACAGGTCGATATGATCCTCACCTCCCGGCTCGCCGAGCTCGAAGGGTGCGGGCCTCAGCAGTGGGGCGACGAGGCGGCGAGGATCCTCCACGCCCTTGACCCTGCCGGTGCCGCCGCGCGCCACCAGGCCGCGAAGCGGGAGCGGCACGTGACGGTGCGGCGCACCGACCACGGGATGGCGCGGATCACCGCCCTCGTCCCCGGCATCGACGGCGCTCGGATCCGCAAGGGACTCGACGTCGCGGCCGAGAGCGCCCGCGCCCAGGGCGACCGGCGCGGCCACCAGCAGATCATGGCCGACCTCTTCGCCGATGCGCTGATCGGCCGCGGCGACGGCATCGACCCCACGACGCTCGACGTCGGGATCGTCATCACCGACCGCTCCCTCCTCGCCCCTGCGCACGCCGATGCCGCCCTGGTCGAAGGATTCGGGACCGTCCCCTACGACCACGTGCGCGAGGAGATGCTCCGCGCGGCCCAGGCCGAGGAGGACACCGACCTCGCCCTCACGATCCGTCAGCTCTACGCCGATCTCGACCACGGAGACCTGGTCGCGGTGGAGTCACGATCGAGGGCGTTCCCCGCGCGCTGACCAGGTTCCTCACCCTCGCCCACCAGACCTGCCGCGGCCCCCACTGTGACGCCCCGATACGGCAGATCGACCACATCACGCCCTGGTCCAAGGGCGGTGCGACGTCTCTGGACAACGGCAACGGCCTCTGCGCCGCATGCAATCAGAAGGAGCTCGCCGGGGAGACGGCACGCGTGGTCCGCGACGAGGACGGCGAACGCCGCACCGTACGCTGGACCACCCGCCACGGCCGCGCGCGACCCGGGGCGCGATCAACCTCGATCCGCTCGGCACCTACCGACGACGATGCGCGAGAGAGGCCCCGGACCCCGGAGAAGCCCCGCTGAGCAGCGACGCGACGGCAGAGCGCCCGGCGGACGACCGGGCCGCGCATCACGGCGCGCCCCTCTACTCGACGACGAGAGAGCATGTGGGCGAAGGCCGTCAGACGAGCAGTCCCATGACGACCGGGCAGGGGGACGGACCGGCCGGCGACGGCATGACCCTGCACCGCGCTCTCACCGCTCTGCGGCTCCGGCTCACGGACATCCCCGAGCCCCATCGGTCCCGCCGCTGCCCGGGCCGCCCCGGCGACTGGATCGTGCGGCGCGGCAGTCGCGGACGATGACGCGCCGCAGGCGCTGAGCGATGCCCTGCTCAGCTGGACCGCGCCAGGCCCACGGCCGACGAGCTGTTCAACCGAGCCGCTCAGCCCAGTCGCTCAGCCCAGCCGCTCGGACAGCTCCAGCCAGCGTTCCTCGAGCTCCTCGTTCTCCCGCTCGACCTCCTGCAGGCGCGCGGTGATCTCCTGCGGCCCCTGGTAGTCCGACTGGTCGTGCGCGGCGAGCTTCGCGTGCAGGGACTCCGTCTGCTTCTCGAGCTTCTGCATCCGCCGCTCGATCGCGCCGAGCTCCTTCTGCGCCGCATGCGCCTCGGCGCCGGAGAGCGCAGGAGCACCCGAGGCGGACCCGCCGGCCCCGGAGGACCCTGCGCCGCCCGCTCCGGAACCGGAGCCGGCGCGACTGCCACCGCCCGAACCGGTGCCGCCGGACGTCCCGCCCGTCGCGGCCTCCTCGCTCGCAGCCCGCGGCTCCAGGTACTGCTCCACTCCGCCCGGCACGTGCCGCACCCCGCCGTCCAGCACCGCGTACTGCGTGTCCGTGATGCGCTCGAGCAGGTAGCGGTCGTGCGAGACCACCAGCAGCGGACCGGGCCAGGTGTCCAGCAGGTCCTCCATCGCCGCCAGCATGTCCGTGTCCATGTCGTTGGTCGGCTCACCCAGCAGCCTAGATGGCAGATGCAAGAGGAGCACCTGTCTGTCATGGAGACTCGACTACCCACCCGACCACCGGCTTCCGAGATCAAGGCTCTCATATACACGCGAGCCTCGATGGATCGTCACTACCTCATGCGCTCGACCGACGATCAGGAGACGGACTGCCGCGCCTGGTGCGCGCGACGAGACGTGGAATGTCGGCAGGGTCATCACCGATGCCAATCGATCTGCATCGAAGTGGCGCACCCGCGAGCGTGAGGGGTTCGAGGAGGCTCTCCACCTGATCGCCTCCAAGAAGTATGACGCGTTCGTGACGTGGGAGCCCTCCCGCGCCGGACGTGAGCTACTGGCGTACGTGCAACTGCGTGCGGCTTGTCAGGAAGCCGGTGTGCTCTACCTGACGAAGGGCCGGGTCTATGACTTTTCCCGCCATGACGACAGCTTCATGATGGGGCTGGAGTTCCTCACTGCGGAGAAGGACGCCGCGGTGATCCGGGACCGGCGACTGCGCACTGTGCGGCTCAACGCGCAGAAGGGTCGCCCACACGGTCGGCTCCCCTACGGGTACCGCAGGGTGTATGACGAGCAGACGCGTGCGCTGGTTCGTCAGGAGATCGACCCGGGAAAGGCCTCGATCATCATCACGGCCGTCGATGAGATTCTGGACGGGGTCTCGATCAACAACATCGTGACTCGCCTGAATCGCGCGGGGGTGCCGACCCCGATGAAGCCGACGTCCGACCAGTCGCGAGGTTGGATGAGCTCAACCCTGCGCCAACTCATCAAGAGTCCAACGATTGCGGGCCTGCGCATGTATCAGGGCGAGGTCATCGGTGAAGCGGACTGGCCGGCGATCGTTCCGGTCGAAAAGTGGGAGAAGGTCAACCAGATCCTTGCGGACCGGGCTCGCCGTACTCGGTACGTGGAGGAAGGCAACCATAGTCACCCCAGGTGGGCCGCTGTCATTCATTGCCAGGTGCGGCTTCTGTTCGCACCCCTTGGTGCGCATTCATGGTGCCGTGGATCGCAAGCGGACTGGGATGCCTCGAGACAACTACATCTGCGGGAAAGTGGGGTGCCGGAAGGTCAGTATCGACATTCCCTACACGGACGCTTACGTCACCGGCGCACTACTTGGTTGGCTGTCCAAGCCTGAGAGCCTAGCGGTCATTCTGGGCCCGGACGACAACTGGAACGAGCGGGTCCGCGAAGCCCAGGACCATGTCGCAGCACTGCGCAGGCGCCTCGCCGACGCGGCGGGCGAGTATGCACAGGGCCGGATCAGCATGACGATGCTGGCCGATGTCGAGGAACGCCTCAAGCCCGAGATCGAACGTGCCGCGAAAGCCGCCGTTCCCCCGGTCGCCGACAGGCAACTCCTCGCACTGATCCAGACGAAGGATCTGGATGCCGCATGGGAAGCTCTCGACCTGGTCGAGAAGCGCCGCATGCTCAAGATCTTGCTCGACATCCGGATCGAGAAGGCCAAGACCATGGGCGGCCGCTTTGATCCGGCACGGATCAAGATCACTCCTCGGTTCTCGGTTCCCGAGACATATCAATGGAGGCGACCAGAATCGTCCTGACCGCCGCGCCCTGACGGTCAGTCGGCGGTAGGAACGACGCGCCGAGCTCTCGCCCCAGCTCCTGGAGCCGCGAGAGCTCGGCGCTCGTCTGCTGAGCTGCGGTACTCATCGCAGTTCCCCGGTGCGCGGATCGGCGCCTGCGAAGAAGGCGTCCTCGGCGGCGCGGCGTTCGGCGACTCGTGCGGCGACGTACTCGACGAAGTCGGCATCGCGGTCGGCGACGAACACGTCCTCGACCGGGTCGGCGGGGTCCTCGCCGGGCCAGGTCGTCTGCCTGGTTGGCCGGTCGCGGTCCAGGCGGGTACCGGAGGCGGCGACCCATTCGCGCGGCCTGGCGCGGGCGTCGGCGAAGTCGCGATGCCACCCGAACGGGGCACTGCCGTTCTGCTCGGGGTGGTAGGCACACAGCCAGTGCAGATGCAGCGCTGAGAGCTCCCAGACGAGTTCGTCGTGGCGGTGCCAGAACGGTGGGATGACGCTGGCGGGCGGCCGTAGGTGCGGCGTGTCGTCTCGACCCACCGGTTCAGGGCGTACCACTCCTTTTCGAGTTCGTCGGCGCGCAGCAGGTACCAGTTCACTGGGTGCGGCGGGCCGGGGTCCTCCTCGTCCTCGTCTTCGAGCATCCCCTCGTCGTCGAGGTCGAGCTCGTCCTCGGGCGACTCCTCCACGGCGGGCTCACCGGGGGTCTCGTGGTCGCGGTCGTCGGTCATGATCGGGACTCCTCGGTGCTCACAGGCCCATGTCCGGCGACTGCCGGTCGGGCCGGTACTCGGGCGCGGCGAACGCGGCAGGCGTCTGCTGCTGCGCCACCTGCCGTTCCGGTCGCTCGGGAACACCGGAACCGGCGGACTGCTGGGCCGCGTCACGTTCGACGGTGGGTCGCTGGGCCTGTTCGCGGCGCGGGGTGCGGTCGACCTCGTAGGTGGTGCGGGCCATGTCGTGACCGAGCGCGGTCGCGACGAACCGCTGCTTCGTCTCGCCGGTGCTCTTGGACTGGTAGTCCTCCATGCGCCCCTCGGCGATGAAGAAGTCGTTCTTGGCGAGTTGCTTGTAGGCGCGCACGGCGACGCCCTTGTAGGCGACGAGGTCGTGGTAGGTGTTCGGCAGACGGGTGTAGGTGCCGTCGTCCTCGTAGTCCCAATGACGCCGCTCGACCTTCGCGTAGAACGCCGCTTTGCCCTTCTGAGTGGTGCCCAGCGTCGGCTCGGACTTGATGCGTCCCTTGAAGGACTCGCGGACATCCGCGCCCTGCTCGGGCTGGGTCTCGGGGCCGGTTCCTGGGTTCTCGTGCTCGGCCATCGTCCGCTCCTGTCTTCCTGATGCGGCCACCTGTCGTGGCGGCCGTCGTGACAGGCAGGTGCACACGAGCTGTCCCGGACCTACCGAGGCGGGTCGGGGCGGCGCAGCGCGCCTCGATCTCGGCCCGGTCGGTCTTGAGCTGGTCGGCGTCGGCGCGAGCGGGCCAGGCGCGCAGATCGGTGACGATCGGCGGGGCCGCACGCAGCAGGGTCACCGCGGTGCCGAACGGGAGGGTCCGCAACCGGTCGGGCGGGAAGATCGCGACCCTGCGCACGGAGCGCTGGTTCTGGCGAGTGCCGTGATCACCGAGGGTGATCGAGTCGGTGTACTCATCACGTTCACCGATCAACGTGGACAGGTCTTGAAGGTCTTTGCTGTTCGAAGCCCCGCCGAGAAGAATCTTCACGATGGAGGCGTCCCAGATCGCGCCGGCCTGGTTCTCCGACCACTTGTCGCGCGCCTGCGCGAGAGACTGGAGCACGGGCAAACAGGTGATTCCGGTGCCACCGCCCTCGGCCATCAGCGTCGGCAACGACGGCGGCGGGGCGAGGTTGCCGATCTCATCCAACGCCAGCAAGCAGTGGCGGGTCGAGACGGGCTCCGGGTGAGCGTGCCGCGATCCGCCGGGCGGTCTCCACGAGATCCTCCACCAACGCGGCGACCAGTGCTGCGGAGGCTCCGGCTCCAGCACCGGTCGCGAGGAGGAACAGGGTGCCCCGATCACGGATGAACGCTTCGGGGTCGAACTCCTCCCCGGGGCCGGGGCTGACGGCATCGAGCACCCGCGGGTCAGCGAGAGCACCGAGGGCCAGAGAGACGCCCTGCCAGATCGAATCGCGGGTCCTGGGGTCGGCGTCGATCATGGATTCCAGCGAGTCCGCCCACCCCGTGGCCGCGTCCGGGCTGTTGGTGAGGATCGCGACGGCCTCCGCCGCGACCGAGGGGTCCAGGGTCCAGCGGAACAGCTCCGCCGGGGAACGCCCATCAAGAGAGCGGCGTGCGTGCAGCAGAGCCTGCGGCGCAGTCCTCGTCTTGCCTTCCCAGAATCCGCCAGACTCCACCCCGCCGGCAGACAGGCCGGTGGCCGAGGCGAGGCCGGTAGCGCGGATCATCGCGGTGAGAGGGTCGGCGCGACCACGCACGGGCGACCAGCGCATCCCCGCCGGGACGCCCTCGGCCAGGTGCTGGGGGTCGAACACTGCGACCGGGCCGTGCTTCTCTCTCGCGCGCAGGGTCGCGGTGAGGTTGTCCGGGCGGGTGCTGGTGGCGATCACCGCCCCCGGCGCGTCGAGGATCGCGGGGATTACCACGTGCAGGCCCTTGCCGGAGCGGGGTGGTCCGATGAGCAGGATCGAGTCCTCGACGCTGGCCCACACCTCCCGGCCCCGGCACATCCCGAGTCGGTAGCCGACATCCGCCGGGGTCGGCTTGGAGAGAGAGGGTCGCAAGTTCCCGGCGCGGGTGAGCGGCGCCGTAGGTGAGGCGACCGTGGCCACCTCGTGGCGGGTCGCGACTCCGGCGGTTGTGTGCGGGTCGACCTCGGTCTTGCGGGCGTGACGGCGCGCCCGCGTCCACACCCAGCGACCGCCGGCGACCAGCCCGGCCAGCAAGACGACGGTCACGGCCCAGTAGGCGACCGCGCTCATCCCTGGCGCGTCGAGCGCGGCGGCAGGATCACCGGGCCGGAACAGCACCGAGATGCCGGAGGCGGGCCCAGCGGCGGGCTGGTCGGTGCCGGTGAGGAACGCGGCCACCGATCCGGCGCCGCGCAGGATCAGGGCGAGGCCGAACAGTCCGACCAGCCCGATCATCGCGGCGTTGGTCAGCTCGTCGCCGAAGTCGCCGCTCTGGCGGCCCTGCGGGACGCTCATCGCAGCCTGCGCGCCACGACCGTGCCGGAGACGCGCCCGACCAGCAAGCACCTCTCCGGCATCCCCGACCCGTCGCGGATCGAGCGACCCCGTGCAGTGCCGTCGCCGGCCGCGTCGGTGTCGGAGACGAGCACGGTGCAGGCGATGTCCTCCCCGGCGACGAACCCCTCCCCGGTGACCTCGATCAGCGCCGGCACCGCCTTGGGCCGTCTCGTCTTTGGGGCCGGCTCGGGTGCAGGGTCGGCGCGGCGTGGTTGTGCGGCGACGAGTTCGGTGAAGCTCGTGCCGTCGGCCTCGTGCACCTCCACCCGCACCGGCACCGCACGCTCCTGGCTGGCGTGGTCGATGATCTGCGGGAACGCGGCCCGCGACCACGGCCGCTGGTCGTCGTCGGGCGGATACACGGTGCCGTCGATCATCACGGTCATCGACCCGTCGGCGTGGATATCGAGGATCACGGTGCGCATCGACACCGGCACCGGCTCAGGGAGATTCGCATGTCGTCTCATGCCGGCCAGGTGCACAATCCCGTACCCGCACCGTTCATCCTGGTCGCTGCTGGCGCAGCCGCCGGGCCTCGTCCAGCACACGACGGCAGGGTTCCCTCACCCATACGCCGCTGTTAGTATCTGCGTATGGATGCAGATAAGCAGATGTGCGGCATGGATCCCGCGTCGGAATACGTCGATCTCGCCGCGGAGGTCTTGGGACTGTTGTCCGATCCGACGCGGATCAGGATCGTGCTGGCCCTGCGCCAGGCCGACGAGTTGCCGGTGAACGCGCTGGCGGAACTGGTCGGGAAGAAGCCCTCGGGGGTGTCGCAGCATCTGGCCCGACTACGGATGGCGCGGATGGTCACGACCCGGCAGGAGGGCACGAGCGTGCTCTACCGCCTCACCGACGAACACGCGGTCGCCCTGGTGGTCGAGGCGATCAAGCAGGCCGAGCACGCGGTCGCGAACGGGCAGATCCCGCCCCACCACCACGCACCCCGGCAGTAGTAGCCCGTTCGTCGCACAAACTCTCGTTCGTTAGGCCTCGTCTCATGCTTGCTGTCCTGCGCAATCCCACCTACGCGAAACTGTTCAGCGCGCAGGTCATCGCGCCGCTGGGCACGGGCCTGCTCACCGTCGCGCTCGGACTGCTCGCCTTCGAAATCGCCGGCGGCGACGCCGGCGTGGTGATGGGTGTGGCGATGACGATCAAGATGGTGGCCTACGTCGCCGTCTCCCCCCTCACGACGGCACTCACCACCCGTCTCAAGAGAAAGCCACTACTCATCGGGACCGATCTCATCCGGGCTGGGGTCGCGCTCTCGGCGCCGTTCGTGACCGAGGTGTGGCAGATCTATGTGCTGATCTTCCTGTTGCAGTCCGCATCGGCGACGTTCACGCCCGCGTTTCAGGCCGTGATCCCGTCCGTGCTCCCGGACGAGGGACAGTACACACGTGCCCTGTCGCTGTCGCGGCTCGCCTACGACTTGGAGTCGCTGGTGAGCCCGATGCTCGCCGCCGCCTTACTGACGGTCGTCAGCTTCCACAATCTCTTCGCTGGCACCGTGGTCGGGTTCCTTGCCTCTGCGACCCTGGTGCTTGTCTCCCGCTTTCCTCGCTTCGAGGCTCCCGCTCCGGCGCCGTTCTTCGATCGCCTCACCCGCGGCGCCCGTGCGTTCTGGGCCAGCCGGGAGCCGCAGGGCCTGATGGCGCTGAACCTCGTCGTGGCGACGACCACGGCGATGGTGATCGTCAACACCACTGTCCTCGTCCTGGGCGATCTGGGCCGCACCCAGTCCGATGCTGCGCTCCTGCTCGCCGCCTACGGAGGCGGCTCCATGATCGTGGCCCTGACCATGCCCAAGCTCTTGGAAGCCGTCTCGGACCGGCGAGTCATGCTCACCGGCGGCATCGCCCTGCCCGTCCTTCTCCTGGCCGGAGCCGGGGTGCTCGCCTGGACCGATGGCACGCCCCAGTGGGTCGGGCCGCTGAGCGTGTGGGCGCTGATGGGGGCGGCAACCTCCACGATCCTCACCCCCTCCGCCAGGCCGCTGCGGCGAGGCGGCACGGAAGAGAATCGGGCCGCGGTGTTCGCCGCGCAGTTCTCCCTGTCCCACGCCTGCTTCCTCATCACGTACCCCCTCGCCGGTGTTCTCGGCGCCGCTATCGGCCTTCCCGCCGTGGCTCTCGTCCTCGTCGGTATCGGCATTCTCGGCGCGGTCCTCGCCACCACTGCTTGGAGCGCTACGTCCCGCACTCTCGTGCAAGCTCACAAGCGATGAGCACAGGGAGCGCTCATGCCCTCCACGACCGCTTCGACAAAGATCGATCCGATCGCTCGTACGGTTGCATCTGTAACGAACATGCGACCCCACAGTCAAGGTCAGAACGTCTGGAGATCCGCGGAATCACGCGGATTCTTACCCTACGCGGGGTTGGTTTTTTCCGGGATCGGACATGCGGCTGGTGGTGTCGAAGAGCTCGTACTCGGCCGGGTGGAGCTGGTGCTGGACGACGAAGGAGCGTTCCTTGATCCGCCACAGCCCTTGTCCGGTGCCCAGCGTCGGCAGCAGCTCGCGCTCGGTGCCGGTCAGTCCAAGGGTCTTCGCGGTCGTGCCCAGCTGGTCGGATTCCTGCCGGTAGATGATGCGGGACTCCGCATTGGCGAGCAGGGAGTTCGCGAGCGAGCGCATGGCCGAGCCCTGGTCGCCGACGTTTTCCAGGTCGGTGAGCTTGTGGAAGATGAGCATGTTGCTGATCCCGTACGCCCTCGCCAGCCGCCAGTGCGCATCCATGCGCTTGAGCAACGCGGGTTCGGACATGAGGCGCCAGGCTTCGTCGTAGATGCACCAGCGGCGCCCGCCGTTCGGGTCCAGCGGCGCCGATTCCATCCACGCGCTGGAGCACGTCATCAACACCGACACCAGCGTGGAGTTCTCGGTGACTCGCGACAGGTCCAGGGACACCATCGGCAGGGTCGGGTCGAACACCTCCGTCGACGGGCCGTCGAACAGGCCGGAGAGGTCCCCAGCCACCAGTCGTCGCAGCGCGTGTCCGACCATGCGGCCGTCCTCGGCCAGCCGCCCGTCAGGGTCGTGGGAGGGAGACAGGAGGTGGTCGACGATCATCGGCAGGATCGGCACCTCGTTCTCCCGTACCGTTTCGGCGAGGGCGGTGTCGATCGCGGTGTGCTCCAGCGGCGACATGGGCCTGGCCAGCACGGTCTCGGTGAGCGCGCCGATCAGGTCGCGGCGGCGGGAGGCGACCGTCGTCTCCCACTCCGCATCGCTGAGCCCGGAGGGGCGGTAGCCCTCGTCGAGGGGGTTGAGGCGGGTGGGCAGGCCGTGGCCGAGCTGGATCGCCCGCCCGCCGACGGCGCGGGCGATCTCAGTGTGCTCGCCTTTCGGGTCACCGGGAACGTAGACCCGCCGCCCGAACGGCAGGTCGCGCGTGTACAGGCTCTTGGCGAGGGAGGATTTGCCGGCGCCGACGATCCCTGCGACCACGACGTTCGGGGCGGTGATGACCCCGGTCTGATACAGCACCCACGGGTCGTAGACGAACGAGCCCCCGGAGTAGAGGTCCTGGCCGACGAACACGCCCGCCGAGCCCAGGCCGCCCTCGGCGAGGAACGGGTACTGGGCCGACAGGGTCGCGGAGGTGTCCTGGTGGCGGGGCGACCGGAACCGGCCCGGCGTCCGCAACGTTTGCTTGCCGGGCTCCCCGGCGGCGGGCAAATACCGAGTGGCCTTGCGCTCGGCCCGCTCGACCTCGGCCTTGGCTTTCGCTTCCGCGACCTCGCGGCGACGCCGCTCGGCCTGCAACCGGGCCGCGGCCTGGCGGCGTCGCTTGCGCGCCGTCGCCGCTCGGTGGCCGGGGCGACCAGCACGGAGGTATGTAGGCGTTCCTTCTCGCTCACAGTCCCAACCCCCGCCCCTGACCTCTGCTGGACCCGGCGGGGTGCGGGTCGAACCACGACCCTGCCGGTCGCGCGACCCGCGCCTGCCTCCCCGCGCGCAGGGAACGCCGCGTCGTGTGCTTCGGAACGGTGGTGGGGTGTTCGATGGCGGTGACGGCACCGGTCAGGCGGGTCGTGGTCTCCTCCAGTGCGGTGCCGGCCTGATGGAGCTCGTCACCGATCTGCGACCCGGTATCCCGTGCGAGGGCCGGGGCGCCGGGGAGGGTGTGGGCGACGGCGATCCGGTCGATCGCCTCCCGCATCGCCGTGGCCGCATCGCGCAGGTCGCCCAGCAGTGTGGCGGTGCCGGGACCCGTGGCCTGCAGTTCACTGTCCGCGGCGAGGTGGCGCAGGTTGCGGGCGGCCTCGGTGGCGAACGCGGCGGGATAGTAGACGGCGGACATGATGGCCTCCCAGGCACGAGAACGACGGGGATGTGGTGCAGGTGCACCCCACCCGCCCGGTCACGGACATGCCGGTGCCGCCGACCCCACAGGGCGGCGGCACCACGGGAGGTAGTCGGGTCAGAGGCCGAGGCCGCGGTCACGCTTGACCGCCGCGACGCCCGGATGCTCGAACCAGGACCCCTCGCTCACCGGCCCACGCCCGGCGGCACTGCCCGCTTCTCGTCCGGTGGCGCGTACCCCGCGATCAGAGAGCGCCGCAGCGGCGACACCCGCCGCGCCCATCGCAGTCCCGGCCGAGGCGGCACCGCCGGCACTGCCCATGTCGGGGTCCATGGTCGGTGCGGGGGTGTCGGTGTCGAGGCTGTCCTCGGGCGCGATCTGGTGGTGGCGGTAGAGGGCGACGTGGCCGAGGTCCGGGTTGTAGGTCAGCGTGTACTCTCCCGTGCGTGCTTCCTTGTCCAGCGCCCCGATCGGTGGGGTGTCGTAGACGTAGCCGTTGAGCATGGCCGCGTCCGTGGTCTCCTCGCCGTAGTCGAAGCCGGCCAGGTGCTCGATCGCGGCGTCCGGGCCGTCACAGTCGATCAGCCACAGCACCGCATCGGCTTCACCGCCCTGGAGGAAGACGATGTTCACCCACCGCGACACCGGCCCCTGAACCCTGGTCATCTCCGTCTCGGCGGGTGCGGGCGGGGCGGGGTGCCAGGCGATGCGACCGGCGACCTGCGAGGCACGGTTAAGCCCCTCCTCGACACGGTCCAGGGCGGCGGCGGCCTCGGAGAGCTCCCCGGCGGCCAGGCGGGCATCACGGATACCGGCGGCGGGGTCTCCGGCATCGTCGAAGGCGCGCCCGTCATGGCGGGCGTGGCGGGTGGCGAGTCGCTGGATCGACTGCTGCATCGAGCGCACCCCGGCCAGCAGGTCCCCAATCACCCCGTAGGCGTCCTCGGGGTGGGTGAAGTCGCGGCTGGCGTGCGCCAGGCCGCGCGGCGCCTGCGATGCCTCCTCGGCGTCGGCGACGGGATCGTAGAATGTAGGCACGGTTCCTCCCCTTGACTGTGGTGATCGAGAGGTACGCATTCAGAGCACGAACCAGCCGGAGGAGCACATGAGCGGTGAGGATAGGGCCAGCGATCAGCTCGCAGCGAGGCACACTCAGACCCTGCGACTGTTCAAACGCCGAGCGGAAGAGCTCTTCTCGTGCGAGCTCGCACGTCGTGACGATGCGATGAACCTGGGGCAACAGCCGCACATGAACTTCGTTGTCGATCAAGCCACAGGCCAGTCGTCTCTGGCAGGCATTCGCCAGGTCATTCCTCCCAAAGAGCAGGTGGCTTACGCACTCACACTGATCCGTCCACTCACGCTCACGAAGAAGGGCGACCGGCTCGCATGGGTAACGGTTCTTGCCGCGTTGGAGTACTTTCGGCCGGCGGACGCCACCAATGTCTCTGAGCATTTGACACAGTTGCGTGAGAACTGGGCGCAGTACCCGCCTCGCCGAATGCGGATTATGCAGGCCCCGATCGACCCAGAAGCGGCCGGGGTTCGTGTCAATGCCTGGGACAACGAGATCGCACGTATGTTCCTCTACGGTGACCTCGTCCATGGCGATGACAACGCCGAATTGCTGGACGCGCTCGGAGATGATCAGGTTGTCTTCTCCGCCGGTGCGATGGCGTCGGACGGCTTCATGTTGGTGAACAACACGTATCAGGTCATGCACTGGCTCCGACCAGATATCGCCCCAAACGACGCGCACTTCTCCCAACTCCTAGCACAGGAGAAGCCCCCGAAGGACAACTGAGCCGGCTCATACGGGCCGGGTCAGGGGCAAGGCCGCGGCTGTGAACGCGGCGGCCTGCTGGCCGACGAGGCGGCGGGTTTCGCAGGAGGCCTGGATGGCGGCCTGCTCGACCGCGGCGACCGCGGCGTCCAGTTCCTCGATGGTGGGCGCCGAGACGGCGACCAGACCGGTCACGCGCAAGCACGCCGTGCCCGGCGGTGAGGTCAGCTTCCTGCTGGAGCACGTCGGTGTATTCGGCGGTCTGGGCGGCGTCCTCGATCTGTCCGATCCGGCGGCGCGCGCGGCATCGGAGATGTGCTCGACCTTCTTCTTGCGGATGTCACGGGCGACCTGATCGGTGCGGCGGGGTGTAGAGCAGCGACAGGGATCGCCCGATCCCTGAGGAGAGCACCAGCGGGGCGAGGAACCCCGGATACACCATCGAGCGGGGCCACTCGCTGATCCAGAGCACGACGTGGTAGCCGGTATCGGTGCGCGACCTCGTCCAGGTCTCGGTCACCGCGACCGGGCCGGCGGTGGCCAGCGACTGGCCGATCTCCCCGTGCCGCTCCAGGGTCGCGGCGACGGCCGGGTCGTAGGCGCCGCGCAGGATCACGGCGATCTGCCCCGGGCTCAGCCACCCGGCAGGGGTCAGGTCCGCCGAGCGCGGCGCCGCGGTCAGTGTGCTCATCTCCTGGCGCGACACCGCGGCCGCGCCCCGCGACCCGCCGCCGGCGGTCCGGATCTGCCGGGCCGCCGTCTTCATATCCAGGCTGAGGCTGATCGTGGTGGCGTGACGCTCCCCGGCGGGCCCGGCGCGCTCGATCAGCTCGGCATACGTCCTCGATGCGAAGGAGTCGTCCTGGTCGCCGTGGGCGGCCCACCATTCGGCCAGGCCCGTGCCCGAGTCCGGCAGGGTGCGCTCCAGCACCTGCACGGTCGCGATCCGCCCGGACCGGCAGACGCTGGCCAGCACCCGCCCCCAGGAGGAGACCCGGCGGGCCTGCTCGCCGGGATCGAGGAGCACGAACGCGGGATGGCGGATCTCGCACACCACCGTCAGCGTCGCCTGGTGAGGGTCGTGGATCATGCCCGCCCCGCTCTGCGGGTCGACGTGCTCGCGCGCGGCCGCGCCATGTCACCGGGCGCCGCGAGCGTGCCCGCCGGCCTCGGAGCGACGATGCGGCGCCGGTAGGCCAACTGTCCGCCGGTGGTCCGCCACAGCCACCAGGCGGCCACGGGCACCCATTCCACGACCGGGCGCCCGGCGACGGGCATCCAGGTCAGCACGATCGAGGACACCCAGATCGGGGCGGTGTAGGCGATGAGCATCCCGCCGGCGTAGAACGCGCCCACCAGGGACAGCACTCCGACGGCGAGGGTCGCCAGCTGGGTCGCGGACAATCCCAGCAAGATGCCGCGGCGAGTCAATCTGCTGAATTTCACCGGCACCAGGTCGGTGCCCGTACGCGCTTCTTCGGCGCTGTGCTTGTTGCTCACGAGGATCACTCCTTCCCACCGGTCGGCGGCTTACTGGGCCCGTCGTCGGGCTTCGGGCCGGTCGGCAGGTTCGGTCGCGGGGTCTCGCGCGGCGGTGCCTGCGCGCCCGGCCCACTCCCACCGCTCTCACCGTTCCCGCTGGTGTTGGTGTTGCCGGTGTTCTGGTTGGCGCCGTCGGTGGCGGCCTCGGCCTGGGCGCCGATCTGCTTGCCGGCCTCGGGGCCGGCCGTCGCGGCCTTCTTCGCGACCTCCGCGCCGATGACCACCGCCGCGACCGGTCCCGCGGCGGCTCCCGCACCGGCCGCCGAACCGCCGGCGCCCGCACCGCCCGCACCTGCTCCGGCATCTGCTCCGCCGCCTGGTGGTGGCGGCGTGCCCCCACCGCCGCCGCCACCGCCGGGTGGGTTTCCGCCTCCGGGTGGGGGCGGTTCGTCACCCCCGCCCCCACCTCCTCCGCCGCCGTTGCCGTTGGTGTCGAGGATCTTCTTCGGGCCTTCGCCTTGCGGTGTGCCGGGCACCGGGACGGGTCGGTTCATGGCGTTCTTGGCTTCTTGTTCCGATCCCATGGTGTTGTAGAGGTCGAAGCCGAGGAACGCGATGACCCGGTAGACCATGTAGGGGGCGAAGGCGGCGATCGCGAGCATGACGATGCCGGTGATTGGCTCGGTGATCGCCGTCAGGTCCGCCTCGATGGGGGTTGCCATCTGGGTGATCGCGATGAGGAACACCACCACGAGCACCAGCTTGGAGATGATGAGGGCGAGTACGAACGCCGCCCACTTCCCGATCCACCCGCGGGTGGCATCCCACGCCGCACCAGCGAACGCGAGCGGGGCGAGCACGATCGCGATCAGCGCAGAGCCTTGCGGATCAGCAGCGAGAACCACACGATCGCGACCGCGGCGACCATGAGCCCGCCGAGGAAGATCGTCACGATCGCCCCGACACCGGGGGCGGAGATGTTGATGGCGGTCAGTCCGGCGGCCAGCAGGATGATCTTGTCGCCCATCGTGGCCGTGGTCTCGCCGGCGGCTTGGATGATCCCGATGGTCAACTGGTCGGTGATCTCCAGCGCGAGCGCGGCCAGGGTGATGACCACGAAGGAGCCGAGCACGGCCTTGCCGGCCCCGAGGGCGGCGCGGGACAGCGCGGTGGGGTCGCGGCGGATCAGGCCGAGGATGAGCTGGAAGCAGAAGAAGATCAGCACGATGAACACGCCGATCCCGAACAGCAGGTTGTACACCGACACGTACCCCTCTTGGGTGACGTCGACCAGCGTGGTCGTGTCAAACACTGTCCACATGGCCTCGATCAGCCAGCCCGCCGCCCCGCCGACGGCCTGCGCGAACCAGTCGAACGGGGCGGCGATCAGCGACGCGGCCGCTTCACCGGCGGAGTCGCAGACCGTGGAGATGACGGGAACATCGCACAGCGCCATCACAGACCTCCCTCACACAGATAGGCGGGTTCAGACGGCCTGGCCGACGCCCCAGAAGAAATTGATCAGCGTGACCGCGGCACCGCAGATCACCGCCGCACCGCAGGAGATCAAGACGCCGATCTTGCCGCGGCCGGCCAGGTGGGGGTTGCTGGAGTTGGAGCCGAAGCCCCACACGATCGCCGAGACGATCAGCGCGAGGACGGACAGGATGAGGCCGACGGTCATGACGGCACCGACGATGGTGCGCGGCTGGTCGATGCCGGGCGACCCCGAGTCGTTGGGGTCGATGTCGATCTGCATCGGGAGCATCGCCAAGCGGGCGAGGGTCCAGGTGGCGAGGGTCGTGATGGTCATGGCAGGGCGCTCCTTCGACAGATGAGACAGAGGTGTTCTCTCGACCAGGTGCACCCGACCCCGCCAGACACGCAGCAGCGCCCGCCCCCACAAGACCGGGGGCGGGCGCAGCGGCTTCAGCGCAGGGGTTCAGAGTTGTTGGCCGATGCCGATCAACCAGTTCATCCACGTGACCCCGGCGCCGGCGAGGATCGCCGCCCCGAGGGCGACGAGCACGCCGGTGCGGGCCTTGCCGGCGGCGGCGTAGTTCCCGGACGCAGACGCGATCGCCCAGACGATGCCGGAAATAATGAGCATCAGCACCGCGATGATGAGCACGAACGTCAACAGGGCGCCGATGACCTCTTCCAGGTCGCCGATGCCGCCCAGGCCCTCGAAATCGGGGAACACGTCCATCAGGCCCCACCACCCGAATCGGCGAGGGTGACGTGGAGGTGGTCTTGATGCCTCGTGGTGATATCGGTGCCGCGCGTGTAGTCGCGCCAGCCCTCGTCGTCACGGGCGAGGGACCAGATCTTGTCCTGCCAGATGAGGTAGTCGACTCCGAGGGTCTCGGCGTGGTCTTTCATCCAGTTCGTGACTTCCCAGCCCGCCTCGATCTGCGCGGGCGTGGGCATCTGCCCGATGGCGTTGCCGAACGCGATATCGCAGGCCCGACCCAGCGGGTGCTCCGAGACCGTGCCCGGCCGTGGCGAGTAGCACGACCAGGTCGTCTCGGGGAACGCCGCGATCGTCTGCTGATACAGGTGCAGGGTGCGGCGGGTGATCTGCCCGTTACTGGTCGGGTCGTCGACCAGCTCATCCGGGTCACCGGCCGGGGCAGGGTCAGGCTCCCCACCAGGCCCATTGCTGTCGGGGTCGCAGTCGCCGGCCGGTGGGCCGGTCTCGGCCTCGGGCAGGTCCGCGGCGTCGTGGGCGTTCAGCCAGGCGGCGGGGTCGGTGTGCTCACCGCCGGTGCCCCCGACATAGACCTCAAGGTGCAGGTGCGGGCCGGTGGACTGGCCCGAGGAGCCGACGTCGGCGATGTCTTCGCCCGGCCCGCACCCTATCGCCGGCCTCGACGTGGATGCCGTCGGCCCAGGAATGGATGTACCCGGTGGCGACCTGCTCGCCGCCGACCTGATGTTCGATGACGACCTTCCCGCCCCACGCATCGGTGTACTCGGCGACGGTGACCGTGCCGTCGGCGGCGGCGAGGATGGGCGTGCCGTCCGGGGCGGCGAAGTCGCCGCCGGTGTGGAAGGACTGCTCCCCGGTGATCGGGTGGGTGCGCGGCCCGTACGGGTCGGTCGCCGTCCACGTGCCCTCGGGCAGAGGGAACACCACCCGCGAAGACTCCGCCGCCCCGGCCACAGCAGGCACCACACCAGGGTCAGTTTCGACGTTCGTGCCTGTGGTGCCGAGGAGGGTGTCGAGGATCGTGACGGCGACGGGGCTGTAGTTCTCGTACCGGTCGGGGAACGCCGAGACCTCCACGGCTTGGGCGGCCTCGCCTTTGCCCATGTCTTGCCAGCCGGGGATGTCCAGCGCGCCCGCGCGGCGAGGGATGGTTCGGGCCGTCCGGGCCGCCGAAGAACGCTCGCGCCTGATACTCGGGGGCCATCAGCTCTGGGACCGACCCCCACCCGGCCTGCGGGCGCATCTGGAACAACCCCAGGCTGTCGTTGTCGCTGCCATCGCCATCGTTCGGGTAGTCCGCTGACTCCGGGTAGACGCTCGTGTTCGACAGCCGCCGCAGGGTCGACTCGGTCAGTGCGGCCATCAGCGCGATCTGGAGTCCGTCACGGTTCACGCCCTCGACGCCGGAGCCGGTCTCGATGATCGTGGCCGCGTGCGTGAGTTGCTTCTTGTTCAGCGTGAACGACTCCCCATCGCGCGTTTCGACGGCGAGCTCGTCGGGCACCTCGCCGACTTGCAGTCCGCCGCCGGGCACGGTGCAGGCCCAGGTCGCGGCGGGGTTCATCAGCGACCCGATCCCGACCATCGACAGGAACGGTGCTACCAGCGCCAGTGCGAGCAGTCCGATAGCGAGCTTCTTGAGCACCACGCCCCTCCTTTCTCCCCAGACCTCTCGGGTCAGCGCAGGGGGTTGTCCAGCTCGGACAGCCGCGGCAGATGACAGGTGTCGTAGGCGGGCTCGCAGACCACGAACACGGTGAACGCCACCTCGTGCGCGGAGTCGACGGGTTCGTCGTTCAACACCCCGGCACGGTGGCGGACGCCTTCGATCGTGATCGCCGTCGTCCCCTCCACCAGTCGCCCCGGCGCGCCTGCTCCTGCGCGGTCGCCCACGCTCCGGGCACGAACGCATCGGTGATCTCCAGGTGCTGGGTGGTGGCGTACTGGCGCAGCTCGACCCATGCCTCCCGCGTGGGCAGATAGGCGGCGATATCGGAGGCGAGGCCGGCCTGCTCGGTGCCGGTCGGGTCGGCGACCTCCATCAGCACGCTCGTGTAGTCCAGCGGCATCAGCCCCGACCCGGTATCCCAGGCGAACACCGCCGTCGCGACGTTGCGGGCGAACTCCTCCGGGTCCCCGGACCCGACCACCGCAGCGATCCGCCCCGGCCGTGGCGTGCCGGACTCGACCGGACTCGACGACGCGCCCGGCTCGGGGTCACGGTCGTGGGGTGGGCTGGTGTCGGGGCCGAGGATCAGGCCGTAGATCCCGATGCCGGCCAGGAGCACGATCACCAGGCCGGCGGCGAGCAGGACGATCAGGCGGGTGCGCGGGCGGGAGTCAGCGAAAGTCTTCATGCCGCCCAGGTGCACGCACCCGGTCACAGAGCACGCAGATGTCGCCGAGAGACGCTCTCGCCTGATTCGGCATCAGCGCCGGGGCCGGTGTCCTCGTCGGTGCGGGGCTCCTCGGTTGTCGTCTCGACGTCGTGGCCGGTGGTGTCGAGGGAGATGCGCAGGCGGGCGGCGAAGGCGCTGGTGCCGTCGGCGACGTCGAGGAAGATGCCGGCCTGCTCCTCGGTGAGGTCGCGGGCGAGCTCGTCCACGTCGTAGTGGGTCCACCATTCCGCCAGGGAGGTCCAGGTCTGCACGAACGCCGTCACCGGCCACCGCCCCGGCACCACCGCCGGCCGGGCCGAGGTGTGCGTGCGGGGCTTGGTGCGTCCAGCGGCGGTGACACGGGCGACGGCCTCTTGGGCCATCGCGCGCAGCGACGCCTGGCGAGAGGCGTCCGCTTGCTCGACCTGGCCGCGCAGGCGCTGATAGGCGGGGTCGACCGGCCCGCCGGCCTCGATCCCCGCCAGCTCCGTCGTCGCCTGCTCGCGCGCCTCGGGATTCTCGGGGTTCTCGGCCATGGCCTGGATCGCCGAGATCTTCTCCAGCGTCGTGTACGAGGCGCGGCCGGTGACCATCCGCGCGGCCTGCGCGCGGCTCCTCCCACCGACACCCCCTGACGGGGGTGCCAATTTGGCACCCCCGTCAGCACCGGGCTGATTCTCCGCCGAGAAGCGGGTTACGACATCGCGGCGCTGGGCGTCCTCGGTCATGAGCCGCTTGAGCTCGCGGTACAGGGCGGCGGCCTCCAGCTGGTTGAGCGGCTTGCGGTGCGCATTCTCGTCCTGCTCGGCCAGCAGATGCCCCAACCGGGTCGAGACACCCGATCGCACCCACACGCTGACCGTGCGCCAGTGCAGCGACCGGATCGCTCCCAGCCGGCGTCGCCCGCACACCAGCACCCCTTCGGGGGTGACCGTGATCGGTTGCAACAGGCCGTGCTCGCGGATCGAGTCAGCCAGAGCCTGGATATCGCCGAGGTCGGCGCGATGACGGGCACCGACCTGAATCGACTCCACGGTGCGTTGCAGTTCGATACTCATCACCACTCACCCCTCTCAGTCCTCTCTTCGTGGTCCCCGGTTACTTCCGGGCCTGTCGTGGGGCGGCCAGGCAGATGGTGAGCACGAGATCGTCATCGCGCAGCGAGCATCGGGATCGTCTCGCCGATCAGCGGCCCGCAGCGAGCACCCCGCGGCCCGCGCTGGTCGCCGCCAGCGCCGGGTGCGGGTTGCCCAGCGGCGCCTTGAGCGACCCGGTCCAGGACCGGCCCGGCAGATCCAGCGGCGCGCGGGCGTGCTGGTCACGTCGCAGGGTCTCGAACGCGGTATGCCGCGCCCCGGCCTTCGCCAGCGCCCCGCAGATGTGCTCCACCGACGCCCGCGCGGTCGCGGGCTCCCAGCCGAGCATCGTCACCAGCGCGATCGCGTCCTCAGCCGCCGACGACGCCGACATCGCCACCCCCACCACACCACCACCGCCACCGTCACCGTCTCCGGCGTCTCCGGTGCCGTCGGGATCGGGTTCGGGGTCGGTGACCTGGAACGCGGGGTGATACTCCGACAGCGGCGTCTCCCTGTCGGAGATTCGCTCGGCGTCGTGGAACGCGGAGATGTGCGGGCGGCGGGCCTGATGGGTCGAGCACAGCGGCCCCTGGGCGCGCTCCTCGGCGATGCAGGTGATCCGCACCGCGTGCGTGACCACGCCCCACGGGTCGATCGCCTCCCGGGCGGAGCGGGTGCGCATCACATCGAACGCGGCGCTGGCGGCCTCCCACGGGTCCAACGAGTGCTTGCGCGCCAGCGCGGCGTACTTCTGCGCCGCATACTGCATCAGCTCGCCGGCGACCGGGTCCCGCGCCCATGCCCCGGGCCCGGCCGCGTGGAGCCGGGCCAGCAGGGCACGCGACCCGGCGCTGGTCGTGTAGTTCTCAGGCCCCCGCCGCGGGGAACCTGTGTGAGTCGTGGTCGTCATGGGTTCGGCACCTCCTGGCAGGCAGGTGCACTCGCCTTCTCCGACACCTGGTGCTCGGCGTTCGGCGCCGGGCATGGTCGTGGTCATGGCCGGTCACCTCAGTTCATTCCGACCGGGCCGCGCCCGGCCCCGTCACGGCTCGTACTGCGGCCGAACGCCGAGATCGGGGGCGACTCACGCTCCTTTGCACCCAGGCGCGTGACGCCGCGGGCGAGGCCGTCGTGGGCCTTGTGTGCGAGGTTCGCCTCGAAGTCGATCGCCAGGCGTGAGATCTGCCCGGTGCCTCTCGCCATCAGGTCCGAGGTGCGTACCCAGTCAACCCCGCGCGCCTTGCGCAGTGCCGGATCAACATCCGCAGTCTCAGTCTTGGCACCGGTTGTGCGGGTGACGTCGGCGGCTTGGATCGCCTCCGGAGCACCCGGTGTCTCCGCCCGGTCAGGGCGGGTCGTCTCCGGCGGGGGCGTGTCCTGCCTGCCGGGGTTGTTCTGCTCGTAGGGGTTCATGATTTCTGCTCCTTCTCCTCATCTGATTCGTTGTGGTGCTCGGGCACTGCCGAGGTCTCCTGGTCTGCGGCGGGCGCGGGATCGGTGCGGGGGAACCAGCGGCCGACGGTCGAGGCGTGCACGCCGAGTTCGCGCGCGATCGCCTTGTTCGACCAGCCCCGCCCCCGCAGCACTGCCGCCCGTTCCCGCCGCCCAGCACCTGCCAACGTTGGCGGGTCGGGCTCAGCCGATGGGGTTTCGGCCACCGCCTCCAGCACGGGCACATCCGATCGGTCAGGCTCTGTCTGCTCGCCCAGCACCTTGGCGGCCGGGGCCGGCGGTGTCGCTACCGCGATGCCCGTGGCCGAACGTGGCCGCTCGGGAAGCTCCGGCAGAAGGAGCGGTGCGGCCTGTGCCTGCGCGCCAGCGGTCTCGGAGACCTCCAGCGCCGATCCTGACTCCGGGGTGGGGGTGATCGGCGTGGGGACCGGGGTTCTGGTGGAGCGGGTCAGGACCGTCGTCAGATGCGTGGAGGCCAGCAAGACGAGCGGCGGGACCGCGGCGACGATGGCCGCGAGCAGGCCCGGCACGGAGGCGTCAGCGGCGACGAGGGCGTGCGCGGCGTTCGCGCTCACCGACATCAGCGCCCCGGCGATCAGCAAGCACCCACGGGTACCAGGCCGCCCGATGCCCGTCGAGGGCGACGACCGCGACGGTCGCGACCACGATCAGCCCGTCCACCAAGAGCGGCCAGATCCACGCCTGGTTCCTGGTGATGCCCGAGCGCACCGCGAGATCGGCCAGAGCGACGAAGCTCAGCCAGAACGCGCCGCCGCCGATCAGCACCGTCCCCGACGCGGCCGCGACCACCGCCCATCGCCGCCCCGACAGCCCGCCCATCACAGCCCCCGGCCCGCCCGCGTCGCAGCCGGCACCGGCCCGAATCTCTCCGGCACGGACTCGGCCCGGGTCGAGGTGCCGACACCGGTGGTGATGGTGCGGTAGGCGGACTCGACGGTGCGAGTGATCTCCCGCGCCCGAAATCCGGTCGCTCCACGCTCGCAAACGCATCCAGCGCCTCGGAGACCGGCACATTGCCCTCGGCGAGGCGGCAGGCGGCCCAGAACAGCTTGAGATTGCGATCCGTGGACTGCCCGCTCAGCCAGGACGCCATCCGACCCGCATCCACCATCGCCCCTGCATCCGAGATCGGGCCGGTCTTCGGGCGGGGCCGGGGCGGGGTGAGAAACTCCCGCAGGCGCGCGCATCCAGCGCCCGCCCGTCGGTGGGGGCGAACGAGGTGGGGCGGTAGAGCACGCTCTCGCCGTCGATCTGGCGGCGCGAGGGCGGGACGATGATGTAGCCGCGATCCCCACGGAAATCCACCCCGGCACGGCCGGCCTGCCACGACGGCTGTTCACTGTCGGCGGCCGGGAAGTAGATGTGCAGGCCGCCGGTCGGTGAGCGCACCATCGTCTCCCAGCCATGCACCAGCCCCTCCCGCCGCGCGGCGCGGATCGCGTCGAAGCCGTTGACGCCGTGCACATCGACATCCACCACGGAGACGCCCGAGGCTCGGCCGGTGGGCATGCCGATGTTCGCCGCCGGGAACCTGCGCCACCAGGCCTCCACCTGCGCCGGGTCGGTGGTGGCGTCGTGGAAGCCGCGTCGGGTGATCGGTCGCTTGCCCTCCGGCGCGCACGGGAACACCGGCACCCCGGACTGCGCGAACACCATCGCGGCCCGCCCCAGCGGCCAGGACGCATCCATCTGCCGGACCGCCCGAGTAAACCTGCTCTCGGACATCACAGCCCCCGCCCCAACACGACCGCAGCGGCCCGCTCCGGCGCCGGCAACGGCGCCACTTGCCGACCGGGCGTGTCCTGCCGTGGGCTCTTCGGGGCCGGGCCGTCGCGTTCCAGCCCGGGCGGTGTGCCGTCGGGCACCTGGTTCGTGTCGAGGCCGTCGAGGATGCTGAGCGCGGTCTTGCGGATGCGCTCACCGGCGGCCTGCACGACCTCGACCGGGTTCTTCCCGTCGACGTTCGCCGCCCACCCGGCCACGTACGGGATCGTGTAGCCCGTGGTGTCCATGCCGTGGGCGGCGCCGATCATCAGCGCCACCGATTCGGCCTCGACCTCACCGATCCCGCGATGCTCGCCGCGCCTCCTCCTGGTCCGGCCCATGCATCAGCACATGCCCGAGCTCGTGGGCGAGAGTCTTCACCTGCGCGGCGTCGTCCATGTTCGTGCGCACGGCGACTTGCCGGGTCGAGTAGTTCGTCAGCCCGTTCGCGCCGCCGATCATGCCCTCGTGCGGCACCCACAGCGGCTCGAACCCCTCCGCCGTGACCTGCTCCGCCAGACCCTCGCGCAGACCTTCGGGGGCTTCGCCAGCGAGCGACCGTGGCGCTGGCCGTTCGGGGATCGGATCGCCGCTGGTCTGGGAGGCGTCCCAGACGTAGGCCGGGCGCACGCCGACCATGCGGGAGCGCACGACCTCACCGGGCTTCGGCTTCTCACCCCGGTTCAGACGCCGCCAGGAGTCCGGATCGGCCGGGTTCGTCGAGGCGAACCTGCCAGTGACCGGGGCGAGGATCTGATACCCGGCCTGGCCCTTCTCGACCTGTCGGCCCAGCTGCTGCCACTGCTTGTATCCCGCGACCAGGGTGGGGAACGGTTCGGGCACCCCGCCGGCCTCGAATGCGGCCTGGTCTCGCTCCCAGATCAGGCAGACGTTGTTGAAGCTCCGCGACCGGAACCGGGCAGCGAACCGCATCGCATCGGCCCAGTCCTCACCGGTGACCAGCCGTTCGACGGCACCGGTGAGCTTCTCGTGGAGCTCGTCGAGCTTCGCTTCCCGCTGTTGGCGGGCTTCCTCCCTCGTCGCCATCGTCGGCCTCCTCTCGGCAGGCCAGCCGCGAGGTCGCGGCTGGCCTTGCACCAGCGAGGTGAGCCAGGAGCTTCCGGCGAGTCAGACGGTCAGCGAACGGAACAGTCGGTAGGTTGGCCGTCAGGACACGGGCGGCACCTGACGTGGACCTACTGGCGTATCAGCCTCAGAGCCTGCGTAGGGCTGGAAGCGGCTGAGTCCGGTCGGACGCCGGACGAAGTGATGATTTCCCGGACGACTCTGTCGCTATCTATCCGCGACAACCGGGCGCATGGAGCGGTAGCGACTCGGGCTGAGCCCGACGTGCTCGATGAATGCCTCCGTCGCCCGTGAACGGCTGGACCAGCCGACGCAACGACCTACTGCTGCGACAGAAAGATCGGACTCGCGCAGCGGCCTGGCCATCTCCTGCACGCGAAGCATCGTCAGATACGCGATCGGGGTCTTCCCGAAGGCATCGACGAACACACGGGTCAATTGCTGCGGGGAGAGCCGCACCCTCTCGGACAGCTCGTGGAGTGTCCACCTATAGGCGACGTTTTCATGCAGTGCCTCCCGTGCCAGCGGCGCCTCCGGACGGAGAGGGGCTAACCTGCGACTGCGCGGCGGCACTGGACGCGCGCGTGCACGCTGCAATGGTGTCAGCCTCGCAGGCGAGACCCGGATGAATGGTCCGAGCACATCCATGACAGCGAACCAGAGTGCCTGGAGTCGGTTGAATCTCTCTCGGAACCGTCTCTCAACGCTGAGCGCGACCATCTCATCAATCCACGGCACAACCATCCCGGCCCGATCTCTGCCGAGTCGCAGGATCTGCGCTGGTTCAGAGTAGATCTTCTCCGCGAAACCGGGGGCGTCAAGCCGATCGTGCAAAGACCGCAGAGTGCCGCCAGAAGAACTGATCGAGAGCGAAATCGGTATCGACACGGATCGACGTCACCGACACTTGGCACTCGGGCTCACGACTGAACAATACGTTCGGGCCGAGAAGGATCGCATCGCCCACGCTGACCGGCTGACGACCGAACTCGCTGAACATGATTGCCGAGCCCGACCTAATGAACAAGATGTTGAGGCAGTCGTAAACCACCGGGCCGACAGGCCGGTGGACGGCAAGCGTCTGGGCGACCAGCGGGCTACGCCAATGTGCATCACAGGAGTGCCTCGTCGCCTCTGGCGTGGCCGCGCACTCTTGCTGGCTCTTGTCTGATCCGCTCACTAATCTCGAACGCCTGTGGAGCCGGACGAGCTCGCCAGTTCCGAACCAACAGCAATAGCGCATGATCGCTGTGGGGCGGGAGTCGGTTTCGTACCAGTCTTCGCCGCCTTCGTCGATGCGGCAAGGCAGTCCACGGTTCTGATGAGCCGAGGGGTCACTACTCTCCGACGCGCATCGACAAAACCCAGCGGATCGCCCCGCAAAGCATCGGTGCACCACAAGGCACACCTCGGACGCTCCAACCATCGTTTGCAGCACTTGCGCGATGCGCTCACACGATCGCCTCCCTCCTTGCGGAATACCTGACAGGGGTATAGCGTTGACTTGTACACGTACCCGGTAGGGGTACTACCGACATACAAGGAGGATACCTGATGGCTTCGAACGATTACCAGGTGACGGGCATGACCTGCGGCCACTGCGAGATGTCGATCCGCGAGGAGGTCAGCGAGATCCCCGGCGTCCAGGACATCCAAGTCAGCGCGCAGACCGGCAAGCTCAACGTCACCGCCGAGGGTGAGATCGACGACGCCAAGGTCCTCGCGGCGGTCGAGGAGGCCGGCTACTCGGCGGTGCGCGTCTGATGAAGGCCGGAGGACGGCTCGCGCTCTACGGGGCCGGGTTGGTGGTGGCGTTCGGCGGGGCCTTCGGCCTCGCCGGCGCCGTCATTCCCGATAGCTTCGCAGCAAAGCATGGGCAGAAGGAAGTAACGTGAACGCACACGGTGAAGGGCACGGCGACGGCGCGCAGGAAACCGCGGAGCCCGCTCTGA
The DNA here is from genome assembly GCF_038396325.1 of Brachybacterium sp. GPGPB12. NCBI lineage: Bacteria > Bacillati > Actinomycetota > Actinomycetes > Micrococcales > Dermabacteraceae > Brachybacterium > Brachybacterium sp. GPGPB12. The sequence goes on from NZ_CP149573.1 coordinate 3,912,207, forward strand.
ACGGGGTCTCCGCAAGCGCGGACGGCTTCGTGCTCTCTCCGGTCCAGGCCCCCACGGCCGCAGGCGAGGATGGAGACCTGAGCTTCCAGATCCTCGACGAGTCCGGCGAACCGGTGACCGAGTACACCACCGCGCACGAGAAGGACCTGCATCTGATCGCCGTGCGCACCGACGGCGCCGGTTTCCAGCACGTGCACCCCGAACTCGACACGAGCACAGGCACCTGGTCGGTGCCGTGGACCTGGGACGAGGCGGGCACCTACCGCGTGTACGCCGACTTCACACCCGCGGGCGAGGAAGCCGAAGGCATCACTCTCACCCGCGCAATCGAGGTCGCGGGCGACTTCACCCCTGTCGAGACCGAGGCGCAGACCACCGACGAGGTCGACGGATACACCGTCTCCCTCAACGGCGACCTCACTGCGGGCACCTCAAGCGAGCTCACCATCTCGGTCGAGCGTGACGGTCAGCCGGTGACCACGCTGGAGCCTTACCTGGGCGCGTTCGGCCACCTGGTGGCGCGCGCGCGAGGGTGACCTCGCCTACCTGCACGTCCACGCCGAGGGCGACGAGCCCCAGGCCGGGGACACGGCCGGACCCGAGATCCGATTCGCAGCGGAGGCCCCGACCGCCGACCGTTACCTGCTCTACCTGGACTTCCAGGTCGACGGGCAGGTGCACACCGCCGAGTTCGTGATCGACGCCGAGCACGGTGACGGCTCGAAGACAGACGATTCGCATTCCGACGGCCACTGACCCGCAGGGCCTGGCGTCGCACGAGAGCTGAGAAAGAAGGAAGAGGATGAGCACATCAGCGCCCCCAACGGGTGGGCCGGACATCGAGTTGGAGATCGGCGGGATGACCTGCGCCTCCTGCGCGAACCGGATCGAGAAGAAGCTGAACAAGCTCGATGGCGTCGCGGCCACCGTCAACTACGCCACTGAGAAGGCTAAGGTCACCGTGCCTGCCGGCTACGATCCGTCACTGCTGGTCGCCGAGGTCGAGAAGACCGGGTACACGGCCGCACTCCCGCCCAAGCCCAAGGACACTACGGCGAACATGTCGGAGACCGAGGCCGGGGAGGAGGAAGACAGTGAGCTCACCTCGCTGCGGCATCGGCTGATCGGCGCGATCGTGCTCACTGTTCCCGTGATCGCGATGGCGATGATCCCCGCGCCGCAGTTCACGTATTGGCAGTGGGCCTCACTCGCCCTGGCCGCACCGGTGATCATCTGGGGAGCTTGGCCGTTCCACAAGGCGGCGTGGACGAACCTCAAGCACGGTGCGGCGACGATGGACACGCTCATCTCGATGGGTACCTCCGTCGCGCCGCTGTGGTCGCTCTATGCGCTCTTCCTCGGCACTGCCGGCACTCCCGGCATGACGCACCCCTTCGAGTTCACGATCGCTCCGTCGGATGGCGCGGCGAACATTTATCTCGAAGTCGGCGCGGGCGTGACGATGTTCATCCTCGCCGGCCGCTACTTCGAGAAGCGATCCAAGCGCCAGGCCGGGGCCGCGGCGCGCGCCCTCCTGGAGTTGGGCGCGAAGGAAGTCGCCGTACTCCGCGACGGCGTAGAGGTGAAGATCCCCACCTCTGAGCTGGCGGTCGGCGACGAGTTCATCGTCCGTCCAGGCGAGAAGATCGCCACCGACGGTCTCGTGACCTCCGGCTCCTCCGCGGTGGACGCCTCGATGCTCACCGGCGAGTCCGTGCCGGTCGAGGTCCGCGAGGGCGACTCGGTCACCGGTGCCACCGTCAACGCCGGCGGCCGCCTGGTCGTGCGGGCGACTCGTGTGGGTTCGGACACACAGCTCGCACAGATGGCGAAGCTCGTCGAGGACGCGCAGACCGGCAAGGCCGAGGTGTGCGGCGTCTGGCCGATCGTATCTCCGGCATCTTCGTGCCGATCGTCATCGTCGTCGCGTTCATCACCCTCGGCGCCTGGCTGGGAGGCGGGTTCCCCGTCGCCGCCGCGTTCACCGCAGCGGTCGCTGTGCTCGTCATCGCCTGCCCCTGCGCGCTGGGTCTGGCGACCCCGACCGCGTTGCTCGTCGGCACCGGGCGCGGTGCGCAGATGGGCGTCCTCATCAAGGGCCCGGAGGTGCTGGAGTCCACTCGCAAGGTCGACACCGTCGTGCTCGATAAGACCGGCACCGTCACCAGCGGCAAGATGACTCTGACCGACGTGATCACTGAGCCCGGTGTGGATCGTACGGAGTCGCTGCGTTTCGCCGGTGCACTGGAAGACTCTTCGGAGCATCCGATTGCGCAGGCGATCGCCAAGGGCGCGACCCAGGAAGTCGGCCAGTCGCCTACTCCAGAGGACTTCGCCAATGTCGAGGGCAAGGGCGTGCAGGGCATCGTCGAGGGGACCCCGGTCGTCGTCGGCCGCGAGTCTCTGCTGGCGGACTGGTCGCAGAAGCTCTCTCCGGAGGTCGCACAGGCGAAGGCCCAGGCCGAGGGCGAGGGCAAGACGGTCGTCGCGATCGGCTGGGACGGTGCCGCGCGCGGCATCCTCGTCGTCGCCGACACCGTCAAGCCCACGAGCGCCGAGGCGATCCGCGGGCTCAAGGAGATCGGCCTGACCCCGGTGCCGCTCACCGGTGACAACGAGGCCGTGGCCCGCCAGATCGCGTCCGAGGTCGGCATCGACGAGGTCATCGCCGAAGTGCTACCCAAGGACAAGGTCGACGTCGTCACTCGCCTCCAGGAAGAGGGCAAGATCGTCGCGATGGTCGGCGACGGCGTCAACGACGCCCCCGCGCTCGCGCAGGCTGATCTGGGCCTGGCGATGGGCACCGGCACGGACGTCGCGATCGAGGCCTCCGACATCACGCTCGTGCGCGGTGACCTGCGGGCCGCCGTCGACGCGATCCGCCTGTCCAGGAAGACCCTGTCGACGATCAAGACCAACCTGTTCTGGGCATTCGCCTACAACACCGCCGCGATCCCGGTCGCTGCGCTCGGCATGCTCAACCCCATGCTCGCAGGTGCGGCGATGGCGTTCTCCAGCGTCTTCGTCGTCGGCAACAGCCTCCGCCTGCGCGGGTTCACGAGCGTCGCCTCGAAGTGACGTACGAGAACCCACCCATCCACACGAATCCAATAACGAAGGAACACCAGAGAATGAGCAGCTGCTGCTGCAAAGACGAACGAGACCAACCCGGCCGTGGAGAACGGTGGACGCGAGAACCTTCTTGGCGGGGGCGCCGATGACATGACCACCTGCCCGGTCATGGTCGGCACCCCGGTCAGCAAGAAGACCGCCGAGGCCGCCGGCCTCTACCGCGACTTCGAGGATGAGCGCTACTACTTCTCTTGCGCTGGTTGTGGGCCTGCGTTCGATTCGGACCCGGCCAAGTACGCCGCCAACATGGCGTAATCCACCAGCGTGCGGGGTGCCGCGGCACCGCTGCGGCACCCCGCCACCTGATCGGAGCGAACCGACATGACCACTACGACTCCCACCACCGAAACCCACCTCGACACCTGCCCCGCAGGAGGCGACGGCGACGCGTCCGTCCACGGATACATCAGCGATAAGACGAAGTACCGCAATCGTCTGCGGCGCCTCGAAGGCCAAATCCGCGGCATCGATCGGATGGTCGACGAGGACCGCTACTGCATCGACATCCTCACCCAGATCTCCGCAGTCACCAGGGCACTCGAAAATGTCGCCCTCGGCCTGCTCGACGATCACCTCAAGCATTGTGTCCTCGACGCCGCACTCGCCGGCGGACCAGTGAGCGAGCAGAGGCTCGGCGAGGCGTCCGAGGCCATCGCCCGCCTCGTGCGCTCCTGACGCCGGCGCATCAGTTCGATCACGACCAGCAGTTCAGGAGTTCTTCTATGACCCCACAGCACGTTCTCATCCTCGGCTCGGGAGCGGCCGGGGGCCGCGCCGCCCGCACTCTCGCCTCACGCGACGATGTCCGGGTGACGCTGGTGACCCGCACCGGGGAGACGCCCTATACGCGGATGCTCATCAAGGGAATCGCGTTCGGTCCGACACCGCCGGAGATGATCAAGCTCCCGGCGCCTCAGATCGAGGTCATCGCCGACACCGTGCTCAAAGTCGATACCTCGGCGAAGCAGGTCCAGCTGACCTCCGGCGCACAGGTCTCCTACGACGCGCTCATCGTCGCGACCGGGAGTATGCCTCGCTCCCTGCCCGCTGACGTGTTCGGCGGCGAAGACGCCGGACAAGGGCGGGTCACCGCTCTTCACTCCGTGGAGGATGCCCTGGGCATCCGAAAGCCGCTGACCGGACTGGGGCGACCCGCGCGGGTAGCGATCTACGGCGGTGGAATCATCGCAGCCGAGACAGCCTCGTCTCTGCAAGCCGACGGACGCATGGTCACGCTGGTCTCCCGCAGTTCAGTTCCCGGCGTCGGAGCGTTTGGGGCGCCCGTGGCTGAGCGCCTCGCCGCCGACCATGCCGCCAAGGTGCAGGCCCGATTCGGTCGCACTCTCCAGCATGTCGACGAAACAGAATCCGGTGTCACCATCACCCTCAACGACGGAAATCCCGTCGAGGCTGACTTCCTTCTCCTCGCGCTCGGCACGACGCCCGCGGCCCCGTCACCGTGGACGAACGGTATCGACGTCGACGATCACCTCCGCGCCGCGGCAGAACACGTCTACGCGCCGGAGGTGTGGCCACGCACCACGACGAGGCACTGGGCGCCTGGCGCATCGACCATTGGGAAGACGCCGCCGCACAGGGTGCGCATGCCGCGCAGGCCGCATTGCACGACCTCGGCATTAGCGACGATCCGGGCGCCTACCTGCCACGCGGCCCTTACATGGCAATGGTCTACGGTCAGATGATCTCCGGAGTCGGGTACACAGCCGGCGCAGACGCCCACCTGGAAGCCGGTGAGGAGTTCATCGTCCGCCACGAGACCGACGGCATCGTCGTCGGCGTCACTGGCATCGACGCAGTCGGCACCGTCTACCAGTGGGGGCAGCAGCTCCACGGCGTGCGGGCATAGGCGATGGCGGGAGACTGTATTAGGCAGATCCCACGGCGGGGCTTCGTGCTCTCGCTGGCAGCGACCATTCTCATGATGGCCGCCGCCAGCGCGCCGTCCTTGTTCTACCCCCAGATCGCCGAACGGCTCGGACTCATCCCCGTCGCCACCACACTCGTGTTCGCGGTCTACACCTTCACCCTCCTGGCCGCGTCGCTCTACCTCGGACCACTCTCCGACCACGTCGGCCGACGTCCGGTCGTGGCCGCCGGTTCTTTGGCGCTGGCGCTGAGCGTGGCCATGTTCTGGTTCGCCGGTAGCCTCGCGGCGCTCCTGGTCGCCCGAGCCTTGCAAGGGCTCGCAGCGGGTCTGCTGATCCCGGCGCTGTCGGCGATGATGATCGACTTCGAGTCCCCGTCGCATCGGAACATCGCAGCCCTGTGGAACACGATCGGCCCGATGATTGGCCTTGGGGCCGGGGCTCTCGGTGCTCGCGCTTCTCCTCGATCTCACCTCCGAACCGACAACTGCCGTCTTCGGGTCGCTCGTGCTTGCCTTCCTCATCGTGGCAACGGTCGTGTGGAGCACACCGGAACTGGCCCCGAAGACCCGGATACGACGTGGCGACCTCCGTCCGCGGTTCACCGTGCCACCGCACCTGCGCCGCATGTTCACCGCCGGAGTGCCCGTGATCATCGCCGGGTGGGCGACCAACGGGCTTTTCCTCGCGCTCGGAGCCGACCTCGTCGGCAGTGAGCTTGGGGGCTCCACGCACACCCAAGCTGGGATCGTCATCTTCGCACTGGCGATCTCCGGAGTCACCGCCTCGTCCGTCCTACAGCGGCGTTCCGCCCGCACCATCAGCCTGTATGCGACCAGTGCCCTGGCGTTCGGCACCGCAGTGAGCATCGGCGCCCTCGCACTCGGTTCCTACTCAGCCTATGTCGCCTCGGTCGCGATCGTCGGTTCCGGGTTCGGCACAGCGTTCCTCGGGGTACTGCGCACACTCATGCCCCACACGGCATCGTCGGAACGCGCCGCCGTGATGGCTGTGATCTACACAGTTGCCTACCTGGCATTCGGCGTGCCCACCATCGTCGCCGGATTGCTCGTGCCGGTGCTCACCCTGTCGGGGACGATGACGATCCTCGGTGCGATCATCATCGCCCTCAGCCTCGTCGCCACCGTCCTGCGCCTGCGCATCCCGCACCCGGCCGCAGGCCCGGCAGAGACTGACGACTTCCCCGAGCCTCCCACCGGCTCTCACCGCCGATCCGCACCCGACCGAGAGGAGCGACCATGACCTACGTGATCGCGCTTCCCTGCGTGGACGTCAAGGACCGCGCCTGCATCGACGAATGTCCTGTCGACTGCATCTACGAGGGCGAACGCTCGCTCTACATCCACCCCGACGAATGCGTCGACTGCGGAGCCTGCGAACCGGTCTGCCCCGTCGAGGCCATCTACTACGAAGACGACCTGCCCGACGAATGGTCTGACTACTACAAGGCCAACGTCGAGTTCTTCGACGAGTTGGGTTCTCCCGGAGGAGCCGCGAAGATCGGACCGACGGGCTTCGACCATCCCCTCATCGCCGCATTGCCCATCCAACACGAGCAGACCCTCTGAGAAGGGGCTTCCGATTGATCCATACCGACACAACACACAAGCCTTGACTAGTACCCCCTAGGGGTATATGGTAGGCATATTGATGAAAGGAAATGACATGCAGAGGAGACTGCGAACAGGACTGGCGGCGGGAGCGCTCGGAGTGGCGCTCGTGCTCGCCGGTTGCGCCAGCGGAGCAGACGACGACCAGCAGACCGACCCTTCGGCTACTGAGGAGCATCAGGGCCACGGCGGCAACAACGCAGAAAGCGGTGATGAGGAGATGGAGCACCCGATGGACGGCGGACCGGCACCCGAGGGTATCGCCGAAGCCAGTGAGCCCACCTACCCTGTCGGTACCGAGGTGCGACTCACGGCCGACCACATGGAAGGCATGGAAGGGGCTACAGCAACGATTTCCGGCGCATTCGACACGTACACGTACTCCGTGAACTACACGCCCGCAGGTGGCGGCGACCCCGTCACTGATCACAAGTGGGTCGTGCAGGAAGAAATTGAGGATGCCGGCGACGAGCTTCTGGCCGACGGCACAGAGGTGACTCTGCTCGCCGAGCACATGGAAGGCATGGAAGGCGTAAAGGCCACCATCGCTTCGTCCACCGATGAGACGGTCTACATGGTCGACTACGAGACGGACGGCATGAAGATGACGAACCACAAGTGGGTCGTCGAGAGCGAGATCCAACCAGCGTCCTGAGCCGACGTTCGCTTGCCCGGCCACCGGGTGAGCGGCAATCGGCCTGGCTCGATGACGGAGGAGAGGAATCATGACGGACCCGAACTCACACCAGCACCACGGCCACGAAACCGATACACCCGCCCACGGCGAGCATCACCACGGGTCTGTGTCCGCGCACGCCTCGGCGGATGCGCACGGCACGCGCGAGGGTCAGCACACCGGGCATCAGGGCCACGCCATGGACCACGGGCGAGCACTCAGGCCACACGGGCCTCGACGAGCACGGCGGCCACGATGAGCATGCCCAGCACGGTGGGCACGGAGATCACAGCGGCCATGGCGGGCACGGGGACCACGTTGGCCAGTTCCGCCGGCTGTTTTGGATCAACCTCGTCATCGCCATCCCCGCGGTTGCCCTCTCACCGATGTTCGCCATCTTTGCTGGGCTACGAGGTCCCCGGCTGGGCGGGCTGGGTCGCCGCGGCACTGGGCACCGTCATGTACGTCTGGGGCGGCAGGCCCTTCCTCACCGGTGCCGTCAGCGAGTTGAAGTCCCGCAAGCCCGGGATGATCTGCTCATCGCTCTGGCGATCACGGTGGCCTTCTTCGCCTCCTGGGCCGCCACGCTCGGGCTCGTCCATCACGAGCTCGAATTCTGGTGGGAACTGGCGCCGCTGATCGTCATCATCTTCGCTGGGCCATTGGATCGAGATGCGCTCCCTGGCCCAGACCACCTCGGCGCTCGACTCGTTGGCGGCACTGCCGCCAGACGAGGCCGAGCGCGTCGAGGGCGAGAACGTCGTCAAGGTGGCCCCAGCCGACCTCGACGTGGGCGACGTGGTCATCGTGCGCCCCGGCGGCGCGTCCCGGCCGACGGAACCATCGTCGACGGCCGCGCCGACATGGACGAGTCCATGATCACCGGCGAGTCCCGCCCGGTCTCTCGCGGCGAGGGCCAGACCGTCACCGCCGGCACCGTCGCCACCGACTCCGGCCTGCGGGTGGAGATTACCGCCACCGGTGACGACACCGCCCTGGCCGGCATCAACCGGCTCGTCGCCGAGGCGCAGAACTCATCCTCCCGCGCCCAGCGGATCGCCGACAAGGCCGCGGCCTGGCTGTTCTGGTTCGCTCTTGGCGCGGCGCTGGTCACTGCGGTCGTCTGGACGCTCATCGGCATGCCCGACGAGGCCGTCGTGCGCACCATCACCGTGCTCGTCATCGCCTGCCCCCACGCCCTCGGCCTGGCGATCCCGCTGGTCGTCTCCATCGCCACCGAGCGAGCCGCCCGCGGAGGCGTCCTAGTGAAGGACCGCCTGGCGCTGGAGTCCATGCGGCAGGTCGACGCGGTGCTGTTCGACAAGACCGGCACGCTGACCAAGGGCGAGCCCACCGTCACCGGCGTCGAGCCGACCGGCGAACTCGACGCCGACCAGGTCCTCGCCCTCGCTGCCTCGGCCGAGGCCGACAGCGAGCACCCGCTCGCCAAGGCCATCGTCACCGCCGCCAAGGACAAGGGCCTTGCCCTCCAGCAGGCCAGCGGCTTCTCATCCTCGCCCGCCGTCGGCGTCACCGCGACCGTCTCCGGCCAGAAGGTCCGCGTCGGCGGGCCCCGGCCGCTCGAGGAGACCGGTCAGCACGAGGTCGGCACGGCCGAGGCATGGCGCTCCGAGGGCGCGATCATTCTGCACGTTCTCCGCGGCGGCCAGGTGGTCGGCGGGCTGAGGCTCGCCGACGAGGTCCGGCCAGAATCCCGCGACGCCGTCGACGCCCTCCACGCCCTCGGTGTCGAGGTCGTCATGATCACCGGCGATGCCGAGGCGGTCGCGAACGAGGTCGGACTGGAGCTCGGCATCGACCGCGTCTTCGCCGGCGTGCGCCCGGAGGACAAGTCCGCGAAGGTCTCCCAGCCGCAGGAAGAGGGCAAGAGGGTCGCGATGGTCGGCGACGGCGTCAACGACGCCCCGGCTCTGGCGCAGGCCGATGTCGGCATCGCGATCGGCGCGGGCACCGATGTCGCCATCGCCTCGGCCGGGGTGATCCTGGCCAGTTCCGACCCACGCGGCGTGCTCTCGATCATCCAGCTGTCGCGACGCGCATACGGCAAGATGAAGCAGAACCTGTGGTGGGCCGCCGGCTACAACCTTCTTTCGGTGCCGTTGGCGGCCGGTATCCTGGCACCGGTGGGATTCGTCCTGCCAATGTCGATCGGCGCGATCCTGATGTCAGCCTCCACCGTGGTTGTCGCGCTCAACGCCCAGCCGCTGCGGCGCATCGACCTCACACCCGAAGCCAGCACGCGTTCCGTCCTGGAGCGCCAGAAGTAAGGACATGCCCATGTCTGTCGATACCGATTCCCACCAGCACGGCTACATCAGCGACAAGGAGCGCTATCTCGGCCGCATGAAGCGCATCGAAGGACAGGCGCGTGGGATCGCGAAGATGATCGATGAGGAGAAGTACTGCATCGACATCCTCACCCAGGTCTCCGCTCTGACCCGTGCCCTCCAGGGGGTTGCGACTGGTCTGCTCGACGACCATCTCAAGCACTGCGTGCTTGATGCCGCCAAGCTCAGCGACGAGGCGGCCGTCGAGAAGATCCAGGAAGCCACCGACGCCATCAACCGGCTCGTTCGCTCCTGAACCCGGACCCCGATCACCGCGTTCCAGGACACGGCGGGCACAAACCCTCAGGATGCCAGCGCGCTTGATCCTTGCCGACGCGCCGTCCGCCCGCGACGCGCTCACCTTCGCTAAGCGGGCCGCGCAGGCCGGTGCCCATGGCGTGCGCTTGCAGGCCGCGGCCGGGTCGCTGCGCATGAGCGCGACCGCGCTAACGCCCCGTGGTCCGCTCGACCGCACTCCTACGATCCTCGTCCTTCGCACGCTCCGCTCCGACCCTCAGTCGCAGTGCGACGTCACCGTGGAAACGTTGACCGCGACCGCCGTCCCTCTTACCCTGGCGTTGCCGGAAACCGCGCTGGCACCCGCCTGGACCAGCGTCGAACCCCCGCAACACGGGTGGAGACTTATTGCGGATGTGTCCAGCCTGACGCTGATGCGCGCGCCCGTGCCGGCATCGAGGCCGTCGCCCAAGCACTTCCCGACAAACCCGGCGACGATGTCGTCCGCAAGATCCGGGGCACGGTTTGGGGCACCCCGGACACGGCACTCGCATCGCTGCCACAAGGCGTTGCGTTCGCCGCCTACGTCTTCGGGTTCCTCAGCCGAGGAAACGGGGCCACGATCTCAACCGCCGGCCGTTGGACGCGGTTGACCCTCCCGACTGGACACGTGCTCCTGCGCGGACCCGTCGCCTCTGGCCTCACCCCGATCCGCCGCACCCGGCCACGCGTTTCCGAGTCCGTCACATCGATTGAATAACCCTTGATACCCTATAGGGGTATGGGGTAGTATTGATGACTATGAAAAAGGTTGAGCACGTGCACGCCACGTATGACACACCGCATCTGAATGCGGCGGTCGGAGTCTTCGCGTTGCTGGCGAATCCGGTGAGTGTGAAGATGATCCTCGCCATTCGCGACATCGAGGTCTCTGCCAATCACCTGGCGGACATCGTCGACCTTCCCGTCGACCAGACCTCCCACGAGCTTCACCGCCTGGAGTCGGCCGGGATCGTGAGTCGGCAGCGACGCGAGTCCGGCGACTTCTACCTATTGAACGGTGTGCATGCCGGGGCGCTGGCTGAGGTCGCGATCTTCCATGCCGAACATCAGCAAGCAGGAACGCACTCGTGCGGGTTCTCCCACCTCGAACTCGCGACCGAACTGACAGAGGAGGCATCATGCCCCGTTTTTCCCGATTGACCCCTGAGACCGCAGTGGGGGCCTCACGAGACTTGCTCGGCGATCTCGTCGAGCGGCACGGCCAGGTCGGAGACATGGTCTCGACGATGGCGCACTCCCCGGCGGTGCTCGGCGGCTATCTGCGCGCTGAGCAAAGCCATGCGTCGCGCCAAGCTCGACCGTAAGGTCAGCGAGCTCGTTTCGATCGCCGTGCAGTCGAAGCAGGGATGCGGAATGTGCCTGGCCTCGCACATCAGCGCGGCACGATCGCTCGGGGTCAGCGATGACGAGATCGCACTCGCCCAGCAGGGTACGGCGATGACCGGCCCGGTCGCGGCGATGATCGCGCTCGGCCTCCAGGTCTACCGTGAGCCTACGTCGATCACCGACGAGCAGATTGACGAGCTTCGGGGATACGGGTACAGCGACCGTGAGATCTCTGATGTCGTCGGGGTCGTGTCGCTGAACATTCTCACCGGCGCCTTCAACCTGGTTGCTGGCCTCACGCCGGGCGACTGACTTCGCCGGCGACTTGGTGCCTTGGCCGAGAGGATAGGCGGCGGTCTGCAAAACCGTTTACACGGGTTCGAATCCCGTAGGCACCTCCACTTCCCGCTGAGCCCAATAGGACACACGTCGTTGGAGGCGAGTGATGGAGAGCCAGCACATCTTCAACGGTGACATGACACGCGCCGCGCGCATCCTCGTGAAGGTGAGCGCCCAATATATCGCCCGTGAAGCCAACGTGACCAAGGAAGAGTTGCGCGACTTCGAGAAGGGGCGACACGACTTGTCGTAGAAGAAGCAGGAGCGTGTGCGGGCCGCCCTCGAAGAATTGGGGCAGAGTTTCTGCCTGACGGACCCAACGGCGGCTACGGCATCCGTCTGAAGTTCGGCCGTTCCAGGATCTACTCACTTGAACGTTGCGAGGGCGAGGGCGGGCCGCGGCTCACAACAGAGTCTGATCGTCGGACCCAGGCCCATGTGCCCTTCTCGGAACCGGATTCAAACCTACCTTTTCACCTGGAAGATCGCACCACGGCCTCACTGCGCATCCTGGTGCCGTTGCGCCTGGGCCGGCTTTGGCCGTCACACCTTGCCTCTGTTCCAGGAATGGAAGCGTGGGCACGCTGAGCTCATCGAATACAGTCGCCCGACGGACCCGATCTGGGCCCTGCGCGACGGGGGCGATCGATGCCGCACTCATCCGCTCTTCTTCACCCAAACGTGCCATTGGTCCGGGTTTGGAGCGGTTACCGCTGTTCACCGAACGCCTGGTTGCATCGGTGACGAGTACCGACTCGCGTGCCCGGCAGGAGTCGGTGACCCTAGCCGATCTCGCTGACGGGCCGGTGGCGGTCTGCGCGACCGCTCCGACGGCCACCGGGGAGCTGTGGAGTACGACTGCTCGCATGCCGCGCACGATCTCGGTGGCGAACACGGACGAGTGGTTAACCCGCATCGCTGTCGGCGACGCCATCGGCATCACTGCAGAGGCGACAACGCACAATCACCGCGCGCCGGAGGTGGTCTATCTGCCCATCGAGGATGCCCCACGGGTGACCGTGGCGCTGACCTGGCCAGGGCAGAGGAGGAGCCACCCGCAGGTAGGGGTCTTCGCCACCTGCGCACAGGACTACTTCACCCGACTCATCGACATCGGCTCCCCACCCCGCCTGCTCTCCACCGGGGCCGATGGTCAGCTGACGTAGCTCCCCACTGCAGCTATGCGACCGACCATCCCCCAGGTAGCCCATCCTCGGGTGCGACGGGACCCCTGAGTTTCATTCCGTGTCGGAGCAACAGATCACACTCGACAATATCGCTCTAGCGCGATATGATCGCCCTATGACGATGATTCAAGAGGAGGGGGCAACCCTCGACGAAGTGGCGACAGTAGCGTACGCCCACCTGTTCCAGGCATTTGCGGAGCCGACGAGGTTAGCGATCGTGCAAAGACCTCGCCTCCGGGGAGCACCGGGTCCGGGACCTGGTCGAGCACATGGGCCTGGCCCAGTCCACGGTGAGCAAGCATGTCGGCTTCCTCGTCGAGTGCGGCCTGGCGACGATGCGCCCGGAAGGGCGCTCCACCTGGTACTCGCTGGCACAGTCCGAGCTCCTGCGTACCCTCATCGCCGCCGCCGAACGCCTCCTCGATGCCACCGGCACGCAGGCCCTGCTCTGCACGCACCTGCGACTCCCACATACCCACCACGCGACAGATACGGACAAGAAGTAGACATGGGCGCAGGACACAATCACGGCCCCGCCGCCAGCGAGACCGGTCACCCCGGAGATTTCCGCAAGAAACTCTGGATCGCATTCTCGATCACCGCGACGATCGTCGTCGCCCAGGCCATCGGCTCGATCATCACCGGCGACCTCGCACTGCTGACCGACACCGCCCATGCCATTACCGATGCCTCCGGGTCGCTGGTCGCACTGATCGCCGCGACGCTGATGCTCAAGCCCGCCAACTCCAAGCGCACCTGGGGGTTCCGGCGTATCGAAGTGATCGCAGCCCTCGGACAGTCGGCACTGTCGCTGGCGGTGGGCACCTACGCCGCCATCGAAGGCATCCGGCGACTGTTCGAGCCGCCGGAGGTGCCCGCAAGCGAACTGCTGATATTCGGCATCATCGGCCTGGTCGCGAACATCATCGCCATCACCATCCTCGCCTCCAGCCGCGGTTCGAACTTCAACATGCGTGCCGCGTTCCTCGAAGTTCTCAATGATGCCCTCGGGTCGCTCGGAGTGATCATCGCGGCGATCGTCATCGCCACGACCGGGTTCATGCAGGCCGATGCCATCGCCGGACTGCTTATCGCCACATTGATCGTGCCTCGCGCGTTCAAGCTCATGCGCGAGACCACCGGCGTCCTTATGGAGTTCACTCCCAAGGGCCTCGACCTCGACAAGGTGCGTTCGCACATCCTCGAACTTGACCATGTCAAAGATGTCCATGACCTGCACGCCTCCACTGTGGCGACCGGCCTGCCGACCCTGACCGCCCACGTCGTCGTCGACGACGAGTGTTTCACCGACGGTCATGCCGCGCAGACGCTCCACGAGATCAAAGATTGCGTCGCAGGACACTTCGAGGTCTCCATCCATCACTCGACCTTCCAGATCGAGACCGAGCACATTGCCGAACATGAACCGGAAATCAGCAAGCACGACTGAACGCAGTGCCCCCTCCCGGGCTCGTTCCGGGGGCTTCCGCGTCACGCAGGTAGGCACTACCCCTATGGGGTAGTATGGCCAATTGGCACCACGGCAGACACGGCAAGGAATCCCATGAAAAACTTCAGGCCATTCCCGAAGTACGGCGGAACGAAAACCGCTGCAATCACCGTCGTGGTCGGCGCTTTCCTGCTCACCGGATGCACGGCCGCCAACGACTCACCCTCAGCCTCCTCGGCCAGCGGAGCCGAGATCCTTGCCGAGAACGGTCTCGATGGCCTCGACGTGCGTGAGCTGGTCGAAACGCTCGATGCGATCCCGCTGGACGAACGCACGGAGACCTTGACCACGTCGATCACTGCGGAGGCGGTCACGCTCACCGATCAGCACGAACACACGGCAGAGGTGCGGTTGCCAAGTAACGAGATCTACGTATCCGTCGCCCCGTATCGGTCGCAGACCCATGATTGCTACTACCACAGCCCGACCGGATGCCTGGGTGAGCGCGCAACGCAGACGTGGCCGTCACGGTGACGGATGCGACGACCGGCGAGACGATCGTCGACGAGGAGATGAGAACCCTCGACAACGGCTTCGTCGGGATCTGGTCGCCCCGAGGCATCGAGACGTCGATCTCGATCACCCACGACGGCCAGACCGCCACCTCCAAACTTTCGAGCGTCGACGACGATGCGCAAACCTGCTTGACCACGATGCGACTGGCCTGAAACCAGCACCACGGGAATACCCCCAGGGGGTAGGGTGTTGTGGTGTGCGTGCGGTCTATCGCACGCAACGTGTAACAGGAAGGAAATCAGTCCCATGAGCGAAGTCACCACCGTCGACACCCAGACCTTCGATGAGGTTGTGCTCCAGAGCGACGTTCCCGTTCTCGTGGACTTCTGGGCGACCTGGTGCGGCCCGTGCCGTGCAATCGCGCCGGTCCTGGACCAGATTGCTGCCGAGCAGGATGGAAAGCTTCTCATCGCCAAGCTCAATGTCGACGAGAACCCCGACATCGCCTCGCGCTACAACATCAGTTCGATCCCTGCGATGAAGGTCTTCGACAAGGGTGAGATCGTGCGCGAGATCATCGGGGCGATGCCGAAGCCGCAGATCGAGCAAGCCGCCTCGACGGTATTATCTGAGGCTCGGCCGTCGAACTGTTCCCGAACTCCGCCGATCGTTGCGCGGCAGTTGACGATCGCCCAAATCAGCGTGGTTCCATACGTAGTCCAAGACTGCGCAGGGCAAGGAGCGCTTGAAGTGGCAGGACCCCGTTACCCAACGCGGTGTTCTGCTGATTTGCAGTCAGATCACCCATCGGGTCGGTGATCCATCCGACTGGCAGACCTATAAGCCATTCCACGAACTCCGGCGACGAACGTGGCCCTCTGTCCTCGTTCAGAACTGCGGGGGCAGGGGCGCCGCGTCGGGTGATGTGCTCCCATCGTGCGACGGCGTCGGCGTATCGCCCCCAGCGACGAAGATGCTGTCGACTAGCGCGAACAGGGTCTCCGCGCGTTCGAGTTGATGGTCGAGCCGCCCGGTCCGTTAAGTGCGAGGTCGATTATCTGATGACTCAGTGCGATAGTGCCGCCGCGGGCTCTGACCGTCTCCATCGTCTCTCCGCCCCGAGAGGAGTCCGTTGCTAGCGGCGTCCGGAACAGCGCCCCTGCGGTAGGCGACGATGAAGATACGGAAGCGATGGTGATCAGCGCCGGAAAGTGAAGCCGGTAGGCCGATCCATCGTGCGTCATACCGCAAGTCGGCCAGGTCTCCGAGTACGGCGCCTGCCGTCCGAAGAGGTCGGGCTGATGCGTCCCCCAGACCGCACGGGTCGGATGCCAAGTCGCAAACGGTTGCATGGCCAGCGGCTGTAGGATCACGGTCAACGGGTCCACTTGATACCCCTTCGCGGGTCGGGTAGCGGGGGCCGAGAGCAACCCCTTACGTTCTCGATCACGACGCACGCGGGTTGCGGCTCCTCGATTGCGCGTGCCATGCACGACCAGAGCCCCGAGCGAGTACCTGGCGCGATGCCTGCACCCTTGCCGACGATTGAGACGCCCTGGCAGGGGAAGCCGCTTATCACGATTTCGACCGGCGGTACGGTACTCCAGTCTATGACGGAGATGTCGCCGAGGTTTGGGGCATCCGACCAATTGTGAGAGAAGACTTGCGCGACCGAGGTGTTGATCTCGGAGAACCAGACCGTATCCCCCACCAGTGGCGTGTTCGACGGCAAGGTCGAGCCCTCCGTACCCGCTGAAGGTCGAGCCAATTCGCGGCGAGGAAACGGGGGGAAGTGCGACGTGCAGACACAAGTTGCTCCGGGTGATTGGCTTTCCCGGTGCTGAGCGGTTGCCTGCCCTACCGGTCTGGTTGTCGCCAGGTAAGCGAGTCCGTCTCCGGCGCCGAACTTCTCCAGCGCTTCCCACTCACCTCCCTGTCACCTGCGCGACCCTTACCGGGCTTCCCACGGCATAATTTTTGGCTCGGCGTTCTCTCGTCGCCAGCCTGATCACCTACCGCTCAGAGTTGGTCCACACCTCTTGCAAATCGCGGGAAACCTAGGTTGACACGGTGCAGTCTGGTCGGGAGGGAGCCGATCACCTGGGTGTCGAAGGGTCGTGCCGGCACGCGTCGTGCGGGCGTAGAGGAGACCGTCATGGCGGAGCAGATGATGCTCGTGTTGGCCGAGGACGAGCGGAGCGCGGTGGCTCAGGAGCCGCGCCGTTACGGGAACTACCGCGAGGACATCGGCGCCGACCTCTGGGACTCGCACGTCCTCCCCGAGCCGGGCGAACCCGACCCAGCGGGCATCACGCCGCAGGTGGAGAAGATGATCGACGGTCACATCACTGTCGGCGAGGACTGCGCATCTCTCGCCGCCGCGTTCGAGAGCACCGCTCCGGTTCTGCTGACCCTTCCGAGCATCCAGCTCATCGAAGACGCCCTGTCAGAGGCTTACCCCGATGGCCTTTCCCCTGAGGTCGCGCGCACGGCGATGTTCTGCCGCATCGCGCACCGCCGCCTGACCCAGGCTTCTGCCGCGGATGCGCTGGACGAGGCCGTTGCGGTCAATGCGGAGATGCAACCCGTCGCAACCGCGCCGGCTGAAGCGGCGCTTGCGCAACGACTGGAAGAAGTGAACGCCACACTCAGCCAGCGGCTCGTGCAACTGCACGGCGACCAGGAGAGCTTGAACGAGCGCGTTACGGCGCAGCAGCGTCAAATCGAGCAGTTGCGCAACCAGGGCGGGAAGCGCAGACGGCTCCCGAACCCGTTCAGCTCGACCTTCGATTCTGGACAGTCTCGACGCCCGAGTGGGACAGGCCTGGGACGCACGCTGTAGTCGAACCGGCGATGCCGCGGGGCTGGTCGTGATGGCGGCGGTACTGCGTAGCCAGCATGATCCGGTAGCGGCTCGGGGTCAGGCCGGTCGCCTGTCGGAAGGCTTCGGAGGCGCGGTTGCGTGACTGCCATCCGACTTTGCGGCCCGCCTGCTCGATCGTCAGATCGGTCTCCCGCAGCGACCGCGCCATCTCCTCAACCCGCAAAGCATCGTCAGATACGCCAGCGGTGTCTTCCCGTAGGCGTCGGCGAACACCCGTGCGACCTGCTTGGTGGATAGATGCACCATCTCGGAGAGATCATCCAGCGTCCAGGGGTTGGCGATCGCGCCGCTGAGCGCGGCACGCACCATGTCGGCCTCCGCCCGTGTCGGGGCGAAGCGCCGCACTCGCGGATGCACCGGCAGGCTCCGCGCCCGCTGCGAGGGCGAGACCCGATGGTCGGTCACTCGGATGTGCGGGGCGATGCGATCCATCACGTTGAACCAGAGTGCCTGCATCCGATGGAACCGGGCGTGCGCGTCATCGAGGCTGAGCCCGACAAGCTCATCCAGCCACGGCATGAGTAGCCCCGCGTCTTCGCTCGCCGAGGCGGATGATCTGCGCCGGCTCGGTGAAGGTCTCCTTGACGAACACCGGCGCATCCAGCCGGTCGTAGACGATGCCGGCGTACTGCCAGAACGCCTGATCGATCACATAGTCCGTGTCCGCGTAGATCGTGGTGACCGTGATGTGACCTTCGGGCTCGGAACCGCAGAGGACGTTCGGTCCGAGCAGGATCACGTCGCCGGGGCGCACCGGCTTCTGCCCGAACTCACTGAACAAGATCGCTGATCCATCTCTGACGATGATGACCTTCACGCAGTCATACGCCAGCGGCCCGATAGGGCGATGGATCGTGTGAGTGCGCGCCAGCAGAGGCTGGAAGCCGTTACCTCCGGCTTTCATCCGACTGCCTGTAAGTCATGCAGACCTCTGTCAACGGCGTCTCTCCGATGGCAGATCGCGTAGCTGAGCCAGAAAGCACGAGATGGTGTCGGACAGTTCTCGCTCAGCATCGGTGGTCACCAAAGGCGGCACGGGTCCAACGATCGCTGTGGACTTCTTCCTCTTGTCCATAATCAAGGAAGTCGCCAGTCAAGAGTCGCTGGCTTTGTGACTCCGCAGAACCCCGTACATCCAGAAGTTTGAGATCGGTGACGAGTCTGGCGCGGCGGTGGGTCGGGCGACTGGTAAGGGTGAGTGCTTGTCGGCTATGGCCCGCGCCGCGCCCGGGTGAGGTAACGGTGCGACTATCAACGTTTGCGGTTGTAAGCGGCGATCGCCAGCGGGCAGAAAACGATCAAGATTCCAGCCGACCAGAGGATGGTCTGGATGATCGAGTTTCCAGTCGGCGCACCGGCCAGCAGTGCTCGGGCAGAGTCCATCGCGTGAGTAACGGGGTTGACGTTCGCCCAGGCTTGGAGCCATTCAGGGAGCGTGTCAATGGGGGCCGCGAGACTGGAACCGAGCATGAGTGGGATGAAGACGATGAACGCGAACGCCATGACTGCGCCCTCGTCTTTGACCAGCACCCCGAGGAACACCGTCACCCAACTCAGGCAGAATCCGAACGCGAGCACGAGCGCGACTGCGGCCAAGGCTGATCCGGTATCCGTCTGGACGCGGAAGCCCATGAGGTAGCCGATACCGAACAGCAAAGCGATGGCGATGACGTAGCGCACCATGTCCGCCATGATCGACCCGAGCAGTGGTGCTGATCGTCCAATGGGCAGGTCGCGGAATCGGTCGAAGACGCCTTTCTTCATGTCGATGTTGATGCTCAGGCCGCTGGAAAGCATCCCTGAGAGTCCTGCGCCCATGACCACGATTCCGGGGAAGAGATAGAGCAGGTAGTCGTCGGTGGAGCCTGCTACTGAGCCGCCGAACAGGTAGACGAACAGCAAAGCAGGAAGATCGCTGGTGTGACGACTCCGTTGACCAGTGCGCCGGGGTTCCTGGCGGACTTGGCCAGGCTCCGGCGGGCCAGGATCAGGCTGTGCCGTAGTAGCCCCGCTGGGCGTCTCTCAGAACTGGTGGCTGTGATGGAGACGGTGCTCATGCGTGGCTCCTTTCGGCCTCGTCGGTCTTGCCGCTGGTGGCGGGTGCGCCGGTCAGGGTGAAGAACACTTCGTCAAGGCTGGGGAGCCGTAACGCGAACTCGGCAACCTCGATGCTCTCCGCTTCGAAGCGGCGGGCGATGTCGAACATCGCCCGGTCACTGTCAACTGGCGCGACCAACTCTTGTTGAGCGGCGTGCTCGACCGGGTGGCCGGAAACAGCGGCGAGGATGGCGGCGGCTTTCTCCACGTCTACGGGATTCTTGGGGCGAATGGCGATGGCCTGCCCACCGACGATCTGCTTGAGTTCAGGCGGGGTGCCGTGGGCGATAACGCGCCCGTGGTCGATCACGCTTATCTCGTCGGCCAGCGCGTCGGCTTCTTCGAGGTACTGCGTCGTCAGGAGGACGCTGACGCCATCCGTGGTGAGTTCGCGGATGATCCGCCACAGTTCTTCGCGTTTGCCGGGGTCGAGGCCGACCGAGGGTTCATCGAGGAACACGACGCGAGGATGACCGACCAGGCTTGCCGCCAGATCGAGGCGTCGGCGCATCCCACCGGAGTAGGTAGCCACGGGCTTTCCCGCGGCCTCCGTCAGGCCGAAACGATCCAACAGCGCGTCTGCTCGGCGGGCGGCCTCGGGTTTCCGCAGGTCGAGCAGACGCCCGATCAGGATCAGGTTGCCTACTCCTGTGAGTTCTTCGTCCAGCGTCGCGTACTGGCCGGTCAAACCGATGATCCGTCGCACCTTGGCCGCGTCGCGGGTTACGTCCATGCCGCCGACTCTGGCGGTTCCGGCATCGAGGCCGGTCAGGGTCGCCAAGATGCGGATCGCCGTTGTTTTCCCGGCCCCGTTCGGGCCGAGGACGCCGAGAACGGTTCCAGGGCGGGCACGCAGATCCACGCCGTCCAGCGCAGTGTGCTTGCCATACCGCTTCACCAGCCCCTCGGCCTCGATTACATAGTCACTCACTCGAATCTCCTTGTCTTTCTCGCGGCGTTCAGGGGCGCGCGGCGTCTTGGGGAAACCCGTCCATTGCAGTTCGGGGCGAAGGTGGCTCATGTCGTTGAACATGGTGATGCTCGGCGGCGGCTCGGGCCGGTTCTCGATCACGGTCAGAGCGGCGTTGGCGCCGCTGAGGCCGAGCCACCGCACCGCCGGTGCGTCCAGGGCATGACGGATGAGCCACGCGATCGGGTAGGCATGGGTGATGAGCACTTCGTGCGCATCGTCGTCGCCCTCGGGCGGTGTGGCGAATCTCGCGGTGAGGCTCCGGGCGATCTTGTGCCCGGCCTCGGCCTCGTTGGTGTCGTAGCCGTCGAAGAACGGCACCCACGACGGTGGAGTCTCTTCCGGTGTGGGCACGTAGGGTACGTGGTCGATCAGCTCGGGTGCTCCGCTGACGGGCGCAGTGCCAGTGAGGAAGATGTTGAGTTGTTGGGCGCTATCGGCGGCTCGTGGCAAAGGCGAGTGGTACACGGCGTCGATGGGAAGATGCGCCAATCGCTGACCCAGCAGGCGGGCCTGTTCGTGCCCGGTGTCGGTGAGGTTGCCGAACGCGTCGGCGTCACCGTGCCGGGCAATGTAGAGATACCTGGTTGCCATGAGTGGGTCGGGAGCATCATGACGATGCTCCCGCTCTCCTTTCAGTCGGGGGTAGGGTTTGAGGTCAAAGAACGGTCACAGTTCCGGCTGTCCCGTCAAGCGTGATTCGGTCACCGTTCTCGATATGGGCAGTGGCGCCGTCGATGCCGAGCACGGCAGGGATGCCGTACTCGCGGGCGACGATCGCGGCGTGCGAGAGCGCGCCGCCGGTCTCGGTGACGACCCCGGCGGCGACAGTGAACAGCGGCGTCCAAGCGGGACCGGTGTACGGGCAGATCACGATGTCACCCGCGCGGACAGTCGGGAAGTCCGAAGGCCCGCGCACGACACGAGCCGCCGCGGTGACGGTTCCGTGAGAACCCGGAGTGCCGCTCAGCACCCCGGCCTGATCGGACGAATCATGAACCTTGCGGGCCGGAAGCGCGGCGGTGATCGGACGTGCTTGAAGAATCCAGACAGTGCCGTCAGCAACCGCCCATTCAACGTCTTGCGGCCCGCCAAGCGCAGTCGCGATCCAGCCTCCCAGGTCGGCCAAGGCTGTGACCGTGGCGTCGTCCAGGGTGCGCGCGGATTGCCGGTCGGGGGCGACGGCACTGGTCGCGACACCGCCGTGCTCGTGATCCAGGTCGACACGGGTCTGCTTGCTTCCCGCCGAGAAGCCGACGATCCCGTCCGGGGTGACCTCGTAGGCGTCGGGGGCGACGGTACCGCCCACGACTGGCAGACCCAGCCCCCAAGACGCTTCGATCCGCGTCGGCTCATCGGCGTGCTGAGGGGTGAACATGACTCCTGAGACATCGGCCTCGATGACCGGCCGCACGAGCACTGACATGCCCGAAGCCTGCGGCGACGTGTCACCTGAGCGAGTCCAGTAGTCGCCCACTCGCGTGGCGCGGGCCGAAGCCCAGCAGGTCGCGACCGCCTGGCACACATCGTCTGCGCCGCGCACGCCGAGGACGGTCTCGTACTGGCCCGCGGCCGACGCCTCTGCGCTGTCCTCGTCCGTCGCCGATGACCTCACGGCCACCACAGGGTCGCCCATCCGCGCCAGTTCACGGGCAACCGCATCGCGCAACGAGCGCCCGACCTCGATGCCGGTCTGCTGGATGCCGCTCGGCACGACGAACCCATCGGGTACCGGCGCCCCGCGCGCAGCAAAGCACTCCGAGCGTCGCCGCTTTCCCGCCCGTGTCCGTCCGGCTCGCCTCGGAGAGCGTTGTGAGCATCACACCACCAATCAATGAAGTATTGACAACATTGTGTTGATCGTAGCAGGATGGGTGGCATGGAACGCAAGCACGACCTCGAACGACCCGGCCCCGCCGACCATGCGCAGGCCGAGCGTGAGCGCAACGCCCAAGGCATGCTTCTCGACAAAGGTGCAGACCAGTTGGAGCCGCGGCCGTGGCGACCTGAACCGGCTCCGCCGTCAGCGGTCGAGCTGACGCAGTACGCCCTGTGGCGTTCATCCGAACTGACCCCGGATGAACTCCTGGGAGCGCTCTCGTTGCTCCCGGCCGCTCGCGCCGAGGTCGAGAGCGTGGAGGTCGGTCTGCTCTTCGCCGCTCGCAACGAGGGGTTGACGTGGGCGCAGATCGCCGAGGCGATGGGGTTCCGCTCGCCACAGGCTTGCCAGCAGTACGTCAACCGTCTCAGCGCCAGGCAGGACAAGCGAGTATGACCCATCATTCCGCGGCGTCACTCCTCGTGCCGCACGCCGTGCGCCTCGTGGGGTTCGCCGACAGTGAAACGGTTGCCGAGCGTGCCGGAACGAGCCACACCGACACACTGCGCCTGTTGAGCGCCGCGGAACATGCGGGGTGGGTGCAAGACGTCGCGTTCGCTGACCTCGATGGCTGGTCGCTCACCGACTCTGGCAAGGCAGAGAACGAGCGCCAACTCATGGCAGAACGCGGGAGCGCCGACCCCGACGGCGTAGTTGCGGCCACCTATCGGGTCTTCCTCCCACTCAACGCTCGTTTGTTGCGAGCCGTCACGGACTGGCAGATCAAACCGACCGAAGCGGATCAATTCGCCCCCAATGATCATTTCGATCGCGCATGGGACGGGCGCGTTCTCGAAGAACTCGCAACCCTCGGAACGGAACTTGCTCCTTTGATCGAGAATCTATCTGCCGTTCTCGCAAGGTTCGACGGCTACGTCGCGCGGTACGAGTCGGCGTTACGCAGGGCCATGAGCGGGGAACTTGACTGGATCGACAAGACCGACATCGACTCCTGCCACCGCGTCTGGTTCCAACTCCACGAAGACCTCGTCGCAACCCTCTGTATCGACCGACGAAATGAAGCATAGGCACCGCGACATGAACGCGATCGAGACATGGGAAACCGGTAACGGCGTGGTTGAGTTTCCCGATGGCCGCCGGGTTCGAGGGCGTGGCCTACTCGCGCCGCTTCCCAACGGACTCGATCCTCAGTTCGGGTTCTATCTCCTGGGACGCGCCCCGCGTATCGATCTCTGGCCACACCGCTGGGTTCTATGGCAGGACTTCTCCCTCCCGACCTCCACGGCTGACGCCGTCGCAAGACTCCATGAGGCGTACGAACGAGCCGCAATCGAACGGGTCGAGATCGCCTGCGACGGCGGCATAGGCCGAACGGGAACGGCCTTAGCCGCGCTCGCCATCATCGGTGGGGTACCCGCCAATGCCGCCGTGGCCTGGGTAAGAAAGAACTACCATCCGCAAGCGGTGGAAACCCCGGAACAACGACGCTGGATCGGCAACGTCTCCTCGCAATTGAGAACATAATCACTACTCATTTCTGCTTTCATCATGGCGACAGCAAAGGCGAACGACCCCGATTAACATAATGCGATCGATACTGAACCGTCTATACACAGAGAAAGACACGCCGCTCGGACATTGTCACCGTTCTGCATGGTGACTGCGCGGTTCACCTGATCTGCATGACGGTCTCGATGCGGGTGATGAGTGCGGGTGACGGGTACAAGTACCTGCTTCGCACGATCGCGCCGCCGACGGCGATCGCTCCCTCTCGACCCCGCTGACCAGGTACTACACGGAGGAGGGAACACCACCGGGCACTTGGATGGGGTCGGCTCTGCACGGCCTCGGCGACGGGCAGATCGTTCACGGCGATGAGGTCTCAGAGTCGCAGTTGCAGTTGCTGATCGGCATGGGCCGCGACCCCGTCAGCGGCGACCCGCTCGGGCGGGCCTTCCCACGGTACGTCTCGGTCGCGGAACGGATCGAGCGGCGCGTCGCGGACCTCGACCCTGGCCTGGGGATGGGTGAGCGTGCCGAGCAGATCAGCCAGATCGAGGCCGAGGAGATCGAGCGGGGCAACCGCCGTTCGGTTGCGGGCTTCGACTACACGTTTTCGGTGCCGAAGTCCGTTTCGGTGCTGTGGGGCGTGGCCGACGCCGGCACGCAGGCCCTGATCGCTCAGGCGCATCACGACGCGGTCGCCGAGGTCGTGGACTTCATGGAGCGCGAGGTCGCCGCGACCCGCACCGGCTACACCGCCGCCGATGGCGCGGTCGCCCAGGTCGACGTGACCGGCCTGATCGCCACGGCCTTCGATCACTACGACAGCCGCTCCGGGGACCCGCAGTCGCACACCCACGTCGTGATCTCCAACAAGGTCCAGACCGCGTTGGACGGACGCTGGCGGTCGCTGGACGGGCGGCCCATGCATGCGGCGGTGGTCGCGCTCTCGGAGCATTACAACGCGGTTCTGGCCGACCGCCTCACCGGCACGCTCGGCGTGGAGTGGGAGGCGCGGGATCGGGGCCGGGACCGTAACCCGGCGTGGGAGATCACCGGGGTCAGCGAGGAGCTGATCGAGGAGTTCTCCTCCCGCGCCCGCGATATCGATGCCGAGGCCGACCGGCTCATCGCCGCCTACACCGCCGAGCACGGTCGCCGGCCCTCGGCGCGGACGATCGTGCGCCTGCGCGCCCAGGCCACCCTCGCCACCCGCCCCGAGAAGCAGGTCCACTCCCTGGCCGACCTGACGAGCGGCTGGCGCGAGCGGGCCGGCCGTCTACTGGGTGAGGACGCGACCGGCTGGGCCGGTGGTCTCCTCGCCACGGCGCAAGAGGTGCGGCCGTTGCGGACTGATGATGTGCCGTTAGAGGTGATCGCCGAGCTCGGCGCCTCGGTGGTCGAGGTTGTGGGCGAGAAGCGCTCGACCTGGCGGCGATGGAACCTCCACGCCGAGGCAAGCCGACAGTCGATAGAATGGCGGTTCGCGACCGCGAGCGACCGGGAGGCCACCGTGGGGATGATCGCCGATGCCGCCGAGCAGGCCTCACTGCGGCTGACGCCGCCCGAGCTCGCTACCAGCCCGGCCGCTTTCCGCCGCCCAGACGGCACCAGCGTGTTCCGGCGCCGCCACTCGACCGTGTTCTCCTCCACGGTGCCGCTGAAGGCCGAAGACCGTCTCCTGGAACGCTCCCGCACCCTGACCGGCCCGATGGTCGAGGTCGAGACGGTCGAGAAGATCACCGCGAAGCCCGACCGGGAAGGGCACCTGCTCGGCGACGACCAAGCGGCGGCGCTCACCCAGATCGCAGTCTCCGGCCGGGTTCTCGACGTGTTGGTCGGCCCGGCCGGTGCCGGGAAGACCACCGCCATGGCGGCGCGGCGCGCCAGGCATGGGAGAAGCGAGACGGGAAGGGCTCGGTGGTCGGGCTTGCGCCGTCGGCGGTGGCCGCGCAAGTTCTCGGTGAGGATCTCGGGATCGCGACCGAGAACACGGCGAAATGGTGGCAGAACCATCTGACCCAGGGCACCACGTTCGAGGAAGGTCAGCTCGTCATCATCGACGAGGCTTCCCTTGCCGGCACCCTGTCGCTGGATCGCATCACCGCCCTGGCGGCCGGCGCGGGTGCGAAGGTGCCGCTGGTCGGCGACTACGGGCGACTCCAGTCGGTCGATGCGGGCGGGAGTTTCGGGATGCTCGTGGCCGACCGCGACGACGCTCCCGAGCTCGTGGACGTGCACCGCTTCGTCCACGAATGGGAGAAGACCGCCTCCTCGATCTGCGCCACGGCCGCACCCGCGTGATCGACACCTACGCAGGTCACGGCCGCATCAGCGATGGTGACGCCGAGGACATGATCGACGCCGCCTACACCGCCTGGCGTGCCGACCGCGACGCCGGACGGGCGTCGGTGCTGATCGCCGAGACCCGCGAGGACGTGACCGCGCTGAACGCGAGGGCCCGTGCCGACCTGATCCTGGACGGCACGATCCGCCCCACCAGAGAGGTCGCGCTGGCCGAGCGCACGTCCGCAGGGGTCGGGGACACGATCATCACCCGCCGCAACGACCGGCGCCTGCGCACCGGCACAGGCCGGGGGTGGGTGCGCAACGGCGAACGGTGGCAGGTCACTGACGTGCGCGATGATGGGTCGATCACGATCCGCAAGCCCGGCCGAAGGTTCGGGTCGATCGTCGCCGCCGGCCGACTACGTGGCCGAGCACGTCGATCTGGGATACGCCGTCACTGCGCATAGGGCGCAGGGCATCACGGTCGATGCCGCACATGTGCTGGTCGAGCCGTCCTCGACCCGTGAGAACGTCTACGTCGCGATGACCCGCGGCCGCGAGTCCAACCACGCCTACGTCGTCCTCGACCGCCCCGACGACCACGCCGCACCGCACCCCTCGGACAACGAGGAAGCCACCGGCCGCTCGGTCCTCTACGGAGTGCTGCAGCACTCGGGAGCCGAGCTCTCCGCGCACGAGACGAT
Organism: Brachybacterium sp. GPGPB12; assembly: GCF_038396325.1. Lineage (NCBI taxonomy): Bacteria > Bacillati > Actinomycetota > Actinomycetes > Micrococcales > Dermabacteraceae > Brachybacterium > Brachybacterium sp. GPGPB12. Next base: position 3,939,285 of record NZ_CP149573.1, read on the forward strand.
CACCGCCGAGCAGGACCAGTGGGGCTCGATCGCTCAGCTCGCCGCCGAGTACGAAACCATCGCCGCGACCGCCCAACACGACCGCTGGGCCGCCCTCATCCGCGACTCAGGCCTGACCGAAGAGCAGGCCGACGCCACGCTGGGCTCGGTCGCGTTCGGAGCGCTGACTGCCGAGCCGCGCCGCGCCGAGGCCAACCACCACGACGTCGATACACTCTTCCCGCGCCTGGTGGTCGCTCGCGGCTTCGATGACGCCGAGGACATCGCCAAGGTCATGCACTACCGTCTCGCACGCGCCACCGCCCAGCCGGCCGGGTCGGGGCGCACGAGGAAGACCCCGCGGCTGATCGCCGGCCTCATCCCGCACGTGCAGGGCCCGATCGCGGCAGACATGCTCCAGGCCTTGACCGAGCGACGAGAGCTGATCGAGACCCGCGCCGACGCGATCCTCGACACCGCCCGCCAGACCGGCGAACCGTGGACCCAGCCGCTCGGTGACCCGCCGTCCAGTGACCGCGAACAGGCACGCTGGCGACGTGACGCCCGGACCATCGCGGCCTACCGCGACCGCTACCAAATCAGCGACGACACCCCACTCGGCCCGGCACCCCAGAGCGCGGCGCAGAAGATTGACCGCGCCCGCGCGGCCGGGCGCCATACGTCGGGTAGCTGCGGATACTCCTCAGACCGGAGACTCTGTCGCCCAACGTTCTGTCAGCGTCAGGAGGCAAGAACGATCCCTGTGACATCTGGTGACACTCACGCCAGAGGACCTCTTGGCTACAGCCGAAGAGGATAGGATGTGACTCAACCGCATGGTCGCGGCACGCGTAGCTATGACAGCAACTTCGACCTCATGGGCACCTCCGTTGAGCGTCTTCAGCTATCCACGGAGGTAACTGTCGGCAATGGCTACGAAGCTCCCAGTTCCTGAGACGATCCTTGAACTCGTCGTAGATCACACCGACAGTCTCTTACCATCTGCAACGTTTTGCGCCGGTTTCGAAGATGGAACATGGCGCTCCGATGACCTCAGCGTCGACCTGATCAATTGGGCAAAGAGATTGGATTCTTCCTACGCAAGAACTGGAAGGGTACAACCACGCTACTGGCACAGCACTGCTCGGGAAGGCTCTCAGTCGTGTCTACGCCACCATCGACTTTGAGAGAAGAGGAGAAATTGGTGAACTCCTCCTTCACATGATTCTGCGCAAGTTCTATGGAAGTTCGCGACTTATATCCCGGATCTACTTCAAAGACGCCGCCAACGACACTGTCAAAGGTTTCGACTGTGCCCACATTGTCGATACAGGAGCCTCCGGGGAACTAGAACTCTGGCTTGGCGAATCGAAGCTCTATAAGGACAGCTACGGTGCGCCCAGCGCAATATATGATGAGCTGAAGCTACATCTCAGTCGCGACTACCTGCGGTACGAATTTGCCGCCATAACCGACAAGATTCCTGACGACTATCCTCACCGGGACAAGATCACCGCGCTGTTGTCTCGAAAGACCTCGTTGGACAGAACATTCAAGAGTGTCGTAGTTCCTATCTTCATTTCCTATGACAGCGAAGTCGCGGGCAGGCACAAGGAGAGCACTGAGGAGTACCTCGCTGATCTACGAACCGAGGTCATGAACAACTGGAAGAGCCTGCGAGACAGGTACGAGAACTGGACACTTCCTCGTCAGATCAGGGCACACGTGTTTTTCTTCCCAATGGACACCAAGGCCGAACTCACGTCCGCTTTCGATGGGAGGTTGAAAGCATGGCAGGCTCTCACGCAGAACTGACATCTCTGCTACGCGGTGAGGTTGACGACGAGTTTGAGATCCTATCCGATATTGTCGCTTTCACTTCAATTAATGGCATCGGATCTGAAAGCACGGATCTTGTAATTCGAGCGCTTGAGAAAATCAGTAGGACGGGACCCGAGGGCGAAATCCTTCGAAGTCTAGCAATGATGCACGGACTGTACCCCTATGCCGTTCAAGGTGCAGACCATGACTCTCTTCGGGATGCGGTCATCATGGAAATGAACCGACCCAACCCAGCCTCTGAGACCGTCTTCCACCGCATTCAGTCTCAAGTATTTCACCGCCTGGTTGAAGGAGAGAATGTAATTCTCTCGGCGCCAACCAGCTTTGGAAAGAGCGTGGTTATAGATGCACTAGTTCAAACTGGCAGGTACAAGAACCTGGTACTCGTGGTTCCTACCATCGCACTTCTGGATGAGACCCGCCGACGCCTCTCCCAATTTCGTGAGTACAAGATTGTCACCCACCCGAACCAGGAGTTGAGTGAACGCAACATCCTGGTCATGACACAGGAGCGGTTGCTCGCGGTTCCTCAACTCCCTGCGGTTGATTTGTTCTTCATTGACGAGTTCTACAAGCTTGCGGAGGAGAGCGAAGGCACTCTAGAACAACGCGCATCAATGTTGAATCAGGCATTCTTGCGACTCGCTAAGACTGGCGCCCAGTTTTACTTTGCGGGTCCAGTCGTGGAGGGCCTCGCATCGGTCCTCCCTTCTAACCTTCGTGCTTCTTTCATCAGAACTGATTTCTCCACCGTTGTCGCTGACACCAGAAAAATCAAGGCTTCAAACGACGAAGAACGCCTCGCGATAGTAGCCGAATTGATTGGTTCGTCCTGTGACCCCACGTTGGTATATTGCCAAAGCCCAGCAAAGACGCGAAAGGTTTTGGAAGCGCTGATCGAACAGCGGTCAAGTGGCGCGACCGTTAGTCGGGGCTTACCGGAAGTAGCCGAGTGGATCGAAGAGAACTACCATCCGGATTGGATTGTCTCAAGAGCGCTGCGACGTGGTGTGGGTGTGCATCATGGACGCCTTCCTCGTTGGCTCGCACAAAAGATGGTACAGGGATTCGAAGACGGTGATCTTGACACGCTTGTCTGCACGAACTCTCTGATCGAAGGAGTCAATACCCGAGCAAAACGCATCATAATTCTTGATCGCAAAGTTGCTAATAGGGCATACAACTACTTCACATTCGCTAACATACGTGGCCGTGTTGGCAGAATGTTTAAGCATTTCGTGGGTGAGATCGTACTCTTTCATGATGCCCCGACGAGAGAGTTTCCCGAGATTGACATTCCTGGTGTCAGCCAAAGCGATATTGCCCCGAGTTCACTACTCGTGCAGATCGACGAAGGAGATTGGAGCGACGAGACCAGGGAGCGGGTGTCACCTGTATTAGAAGAGTCGGGCCTTAGCCTGAAGGTTCTGCGCTCGATAAAGGGGGTGGAACCGGAAGCCGCAACCGAGCTTGCGAAGCATATTCGCACGTCGCCCACGTCACGGCTTCAGCCGCCGCAGTGGTCTACTTCCTACCCAAAATGGGCGGAGCTTCGGGCAGTCTGCGAACTGATATGGAACTACATTCCTCCTTCGTATCATCGTGGGCACGGCGCATACAGCGCGCGACAACTCGCTTATCAAGTCAATCAAGCGTCTCTCGTTGAAGGCCGAATGAAGGACATTATCGCGGGGTTTGTTGAGAACGAGCATGACCAATCTTCCAGCGTTGACGAGAAGATTGAGGCGGCGTTCGATTTCGTGCGGTACTGGCTAGACCACAATTTTCCCACTGCGTTGAGGGCGCTCGATGTAGTCGTGAGTGAGATTCTTGAGGAGCGCGGATTGGAATCTGGGTCATTCGACGGTTTCGCGGCCCGAGTTGAGAGCATGTTCTCCGCTCCGCATCTCACTACGTTGGAGGAGTACGGCCTGCCTCTTGAGATATCGCGACAGTTGGTACGCGGACTTGGGAACTTCCGAAGTCTCGATGAGATGCTTGAAGCAATTCAGGTGTTGCGTGGCACAGAGAGAATACCGCTTACTAGTTTTGAACGTTCGCTTCTCGGAGAAGTAGTGGCAACGATTTAGTTTCCGCGCACTCAACCCATCAACCGAGTGAAGGGCACCTCTGCCGGGATGACTGCGCTCCACAGAGACGGCTTCTCGCACGTGTGGTCTCGACGTTTTCAGCGTGGCGATCCTAGAACTGACGAATTGTCGGCAACCCGAAAGAAGCGGGCTCCTGAGTCTCGAACGGCCGATAGGTCGCCTGGCGGTTCAGCGGCCGGCCCGGATCATCCAGCGAATCCAGCAGGACGGTCACGTCCGCGGTATCGGTGATGATCTCGGCGCGTCCGCGCTTGATGAGCTCATGCGGCCCCACGCTCGCCGCCGACGTGACCGGGCCGGGGACCGCTCCGACGGCGCGGCTATGCCGGTGGGCTTCTGTTGCCACCAGCAGCGATCCCGACCGGAAGCCTGCCTCTGGGATCACCGTCGCGCCCGAGAGCGCACCCAGCAGACGGGCGCGGGCCATGAACCGCCACCGGGTCGGCGTCGCCCCCGGAGGAGCCTCGCTGGCCAGCATCCCCAGATCGCCGATCCGGGCCAGCAGGTCCGAGTTCCCGCGCGGGTAGGGACGGTCAATGCCGCCGGCCAGTACCGCGATCGTGCCTCCACCGCCGGCGAGTGCCGACCGGTGTCTTGCGGCGTCTCTGCCGTAGCCGCCGCCGGCGACGATGGTGCGCTCCTGTTGGGCCAGGTCTCCGGCGAGATGCCCGGCGACCTGGACGCCGTACTCGCTGGCCGCCCGGGAGCCGGTCATCGTGACCCGATCCGTGAGAGCGCCTGCGAGGAAGGAGGTCGCCCCGTGTGTCCACAGCAGGTACGGGGCGCGGGAGCCGAGGTCGTTGAGCGCGTGCGGCCAGTCCGTATCGGTCGGGATGAGCGTGGACATACCGGCTCGTTCCGCCTCCGCGACCCGTGAGGGGATGTCGCCCTCAATGCGCGGGGCGACGCGGTTGCGCCAGGCGATCGCATCGGCGCGGTTCATCTCCGGCACCGCGGCCTGGTCGTCTTCGAGCGACCGGAGCGTCTCGACCCCACCGAGTCGGTGCAGGATGCGGCCGGTGGCCGCGTCGTCAGGCTCGGCGATCATCGACAGCATCATCCGTGCCTGCCGCTCACCCTTCGCCTGCTCTGCCAGCTTCGCCATGATCTGTGTCCCTTCCCAGACGGTCACCGGCAAGGTGCACCGCCAGCGGCCGAGCACGGCCCGCGGGGGCTACCGCGCGTCGTACGCGCGGCGTAGAGTGAGAAGCACAGAGGCAGATTCGCCCCTCACCATGTAGGCCCCCTTTTTGGGGCCGTCCTTCGGGACACTCCACACGTACTGCCTCACCACAGTTACGTGCTTGGAGGCATCATGTTCCGACTCATCTGGTTCGCCAGCATCCATATCCGCGTCTTCATGCGCCGCCGGATGCCGACCAACATCGTGCTCGACAAGGTCCGCACCCGTCGCGGCCTCAAGTGGGGCATCCCGGCGATCTTGCTCGCGATCCCCTACCTCTACGCCGCGAGCCTACTGACCGTCATCATCCGTGACGGCGGGCCGGGCTGGCTCAACCTCATCGTGCTGGTCGCGATCTGGTCGGCGCTCAAGTTGCTCTGGATCGGCCCCGTCAGCCTGGTTCTGCTCGCCCGCGTGCGCATCCACGAGCACACCGAGCGGCGCACGGAGCGTAACTCTCGGGAGCACGTTATCGCCGAACCGACGGTCTCGGCGTAGGAGTGCACGATGGGCAAGTACGTGAAGAAGACCTCGCGGCGTCGGTACGACGAACGACATTTCTCTATCAGGGCGGTGCATCGCGAACCACCCGATCTGCACAAGCTGTCGGAGATGCTGATCCGTCTCACGTTGCAGGAGATCGGAGAATCACGAGCCAGTCGTCGCGCCGGAGAGGTTCCCGAGACCTACCGAGAACCCACCCCCGCCGAAACAGGAAACGAGCACAGACCGCCGCAGGCCTGATCACCCCGGTCATCGGGATCAGCATTCGCGCCTGTCGCTCACGAAGCGGCAGGCGCGAACCTCTGTCTGCGGGACGTGAGTTCTGGTCCGTCAGGTGATCGACTCGGACAGCTCCAGCCACCGCTCTTCGAGCTCGGCGACCTCGTCCTCTGCCTGGCGCGGCTCATCGGTATGGCTTTGCAGGCCCTCGTAGTCGCTTTGATCGTGGTCGGCGAGACGCTGGTGGATGCGGTCGATGCTTCTCGACAGCTTCTCCAGGCGGCGCTCGATCGCACCGATCTCCTTCTGCACCGCCCGGCGCTCCGCACCCGACAACTCCGAAGACGAAGACGACGACGCCGTCTTCTCCTCGCTGCTCTGAGCGCTCATCGGCGACGGTGTCACGGCCTCTTGCTCCTGTGCGGCTCGCGCCGCAGATACTCGTCCACCCCGCCGGGCACATGCCGTGACCCGCCATCGAGGATCGCGTACTGCTGGTCGGTGACCCGCTCCAGCAGGTAGCGGTCGTGGGAGACCACAATCAGCGTGCCCGGCCAGGAGTCCAGCAGGTCCTCCAGCGCGGCGAGCATATCCGCGTCAACATCGTTCGTCGGCTCATCGAGAGGAGCAACAGATTCGGCTCGCTGAGCAGCAGCATCAGCAACTGGAGCCGCCGCTTCTGCCCGCCGGAGAGGTCATCGACCCGCGCCGACAGATGCTCGCGGGCGAACCCCAGGCGTTCCAGCAGCTGCGCCGGGGTGAGGTCCTTGCCGTCGATCTGGAACGTCGTCTTGGTGCGGGCCAGCACCTCGCGCACCCGGTCCCCGCCGATGTCGGCGAGCTGGGAGAACTGCTGATCGAGGGTGCCGACCTGCACCGTCTTACCCCGCTTGACCCGGCCCTCGGTCGGCTCCAGAGTGCCGCAGATCAGCCCGAGCGGCGTGGACTTGCCCGCGCCGTTCGCGCCCAGGATGCCGGTGCGCTCACCCGGAGCGATACGCCAGGTCACCTCATCGAGAACCGTCCGACCCCCGAAGCTCACGCTCACGTCCTCCAGGTCCACCACCTGCTTGCCCAGCCGAGCGACCGCGACCCGCTGCTGCTCGATGGGATTGCGCACCGGCGGCACGTCAGCGATCAGCTCGTTGGCCGCGTCGATCCGGAACTTCGGCTTCGACGTCCGCGCCGGAGCGCCCCGGCGCGACCAGGCCAACTCCTTGCGCATCAGGTTCTGCCGCTTGCTCTCGGCCGCGGCCGCCATTCGATCCCGCTCCACCCGCTGGAGCACGTACGCGGCATAGCCGCCCTCGAACGGCTCGACCATGCCGTCGTGCACCTCCCAGGTCTCGGTGCAGACCTCATCGAGGAACCAGCGATCGTGCGTAATGACCAGCGACCCCACCGGAGTTCTTGGGCCACCGTCGTTTCATATGGTCGGCCAGCCAGGCGATGCCCTCCACATCAAGATGGTTCGTAGGCTCGTCGAGAGCGATGAGCTCATAGTCACCCACCAGCAGGGCCGCGAGAGCAACGCGTCGTCGCTGCCCGCCGCTGAGCCGGCCGATCATCGCATCCCAGGAGATGTCCGCGACCAGACCGCCGATCACATCGCGGATGCGCGCATCGCTGGCCCACTCATGTTCCGGAGCGTCGCCGACGATCGAGTACCCGACCGTGGCCTCCGGGTCCAGATCATCGCTCTGACCCAGGACCCCGAATCGCACGCCGCCCCGTCGGGTGACCCGACCCGCCTGCGGCTCGATCTGCCCCGAGAGCATCCCCAGCAGACTCGACTTGCCATCACCGTTGCGGCCGACGATCCCGATCCGGTCGCCTTCCTCGATCCCGACCGAGAGCGAGTCGAAGACCACCCGCGTCGGGTACTCCAAGTGCGACCCTTCGGCCCCCAGAAGCGGTGTAGCCATCAGCGACCACCCCTCCCGACCGGCGCGGTGCGACACGGCACGCCATACCGCCTCCCAAGGAGCCGGCGTCGAGCATCAGGGCGTGACGTCGCCCTGCCACGACGGTAGAATCGAGGTGTCCGGAACGAACAACCCATCGAATTGTTGGGTTCGTCCAGCACCAGCACGTTCGGCTCCTCGAGCGGCGTCAGCAGCAGGTCGAGCCGACGCTGCTGACCACCCGAGAGCGCCTTGACCTGCACCTTCTGATGCGCGGCGGTGAAGCCCAGACGCTCGAGCAGCTGACCGGGGGAGACCTCGTCCTTGCCGGCCGTGAACGTGGTGCGGTATCGCCCCACGACATCGCTGACCCGGGAGTCCAGATGCTCCTGCGGCCCCTCGAGCCGCTGGGACACCTGCCGCACCGTCACCGTCTTGCCTCGCTTGACCCGCCCGGCGAGCGGCTCGAGGTCCCCGGTGATCAGCGCCAGCAGAGTCGACTTCCCGGCGCCGTTCGGGCCGAGGATCCCGATCCGATCCGCCGGGCCGATGTGCAGGGTCACGTCCTCCAGCACGGTCGTGCCGCCGTAGCCGGCGTCGACGTCGAGCACGTCGATCACGTCGCGGCCCAGCCGCGAGGTCGCCAGCTGGGTCAGCGCGACCGTGTCGCGCACGGGCGGCTCGCCGGCGATGAGCTCGTTCGCCGCGTCGATGCGGAACTTCGGCTTCGAGGTCCGCGCCGGCGCGCCGCGACGCGACCACGCGAGCTCCTTGCGCATCAGGTTCTGCCGCTTCGACTCGATCGCGGCGGCCTGTCGGTCTCGCTCGACCCGCTGGAGGACGTAGGCGGCGTACCCGCCCTCGAAGGGCTCGACGATCCCGTCGTGCACCTCCCACATCCGGGTGCACACCGCGTCGAGGAACCAGCGGTCGTGGGTGATGACCACGAGCCCGCCGTCCTTCGCGCTCCAGCGCCGCCGCAGGTGCTCGGCGAGCCAGGCGATGCCCTCGACGTCGAGATGGTTCGTCGGCTCGTCCAGCAGCAAGCACGTCCCAGTCGCCGACCAGCGGCTCCGCCAGATGCACGCGGCGCAGCTGCCCGCCCGAGAGGTCCGTCAGCGGTGCGTCGAGAGCGATGCCGCCGAGCAGACCCGCGAGCACGTCGCGGATCCGCGCGTCGGAGGCCCATTCGTACTCGGGCCGGTCGCCCACCACGCGGTCGCGGACGCTCGCCCCGACCGTCGCCTCGTCCTGCTGGGTCAGGACACCGACGCGCACCCCGCCCCGCACCGTGACGCGTCCCTCGTCGGGCGCCTGCGCGCGGGCGAGCAGGCGCAGCAGCGTCGACTTGCCGTCGCCGTTGCGGCCGACGACGCCGATGCGGTCGCCCTCGTCGATGCCGACGGTGACGTCGTCGAGCGCGACGCGATCGGGCAGTGCGACATGGAGGGACTGGGTGCCGAGCAGATGAGCCATGGGGTTGGGGTCCTTTTGGGAACGGGGAGCGGGGTCGGAGGGTGCCGGGCGGCGCGGGCGCGGACGCTCACCGGGCGCCGCACGCCGGCTTCAGCCTCCGAGGGGGTCGTCGGACTCGAAGGTGAGCAGCAGTGTGCGGAGCATGCCCGCGAGCTCCGCCTGCTCGGCCGCGGCGAGCGGGCCGAGCGGCTCCCGCTCCGCCTCGAGCAGGCGCTCCATCGCGGCGTCGACACGGGCCACGCCGTCGGGACGCAGGCGCACCTCGACCGCGCGGCCGTCGTGCGGGTCGCGGTTCTTCGAGACCAGGCCGCGGGTGACCAGCTTGTCGATGCGGGTGGTCATGGTGCCGCTGGTCACGAGGGTCTCGTGCATGAGCGCGCCGGGGGATAGGGCGTCCTCGCCGGCGCGGCGCAGGGCGGAGAGCATGTCGAACTCCCAGCCCTCGAGCCCCGCCTCGGAGAAGGCCTCGCGCCGGGCGATCTCGAGATAGCGGGTCAGGCGCGAGACGCGGGAGAGGACCGCCAGCGGCGAGACGTCGAGGTCCTCGCGCGCCAGCTCCCAGCCCGCGAGGACCCGGTCGACCTCGTCATGGGGCGGCGCGGAGTCGTCCGCAGGCGTCGTGGGCATGGGGCGAGTCTAGGTTCTCGGTCCGGGCCGCGGTCGCCACGGGTGACGCGGGCGACGCGGGCGACGCGGAGGACGTGCCGCTCCGACCGAGACGCTCAGCCCTTCGTCTCCCCGCGCGGCTCGGGCTTCTTCTCCAGCGAGCTCAGCCCGAACCAGGAGAGGTTCACCATCCGCGCGGCGACGACCTCCTTCGAGGGCTTGCGGGTCTCGAGCCACCACTGGCCGGTGTAGGCGACCATGCCCACCAGCATCTGCGCGTACAGCGCGGCGTCCTTGATCGGGTACGAGTGCGGCCGCAGTCGCCTCGCCAGGATCACCTCGACGCGGCGCGAGACGTCCGTGAGCAGGGAGGAGAAGGTCCCCACGGAATGGCTGACGGGGGAGTCGCGCACGAGGATCCGGAAGCCGTCCTCGTTCTCGTCGATGTAGGCGAGGAAGGCCAGCGCCGCGCGCTCCATCAGCATCCGCGGATGCGCGCGCTGATCGGAGAGGGACTCCTCGAGCGCGGCGAGCAGGGTGGAGACCTCGCGGTCCACGACCACCGCGTACAGCCCCTCCTTGCCGCCGAAGTGCTCGTAGACGATCGGCTTGGAGACCTTCGCGCGCGAGGCGATCTCCTCGACCGAGGTCATGTCGAAGCCCTTCTCGGCGAACACCCGTCGGCCGACGAGCACGAGCCGCTCCCGCCGCTCCTTGCCCGTCATCCGGGTCGACCGGCCGCGAGGGGCCCCGTTCTCCGCCATGCGGCGAGTCTCCCATACGGCGACCGCACGGTGACCGGCGGGTCAGCGGAGCCCCCGGCGCGTCGACGGGCGCTGGTCGGGGCCGCCCGGGCGGTAGGATCGCCCCGCGTCCGTGCGCCCGTCGGCCCCGTCCGGCGGTGCCCCGCGCCTGCTCGCAGGCGCTCCGCGACGGGCGCGCTCCGCCATGGTGTAATCGGCAACACCTCAGATTTTGGTTCTGAAGTTTCAGGTTCGAGTCCTGATGGCGGAACGCTCACCGTCCTCCGGGCGGCGCGGCCGACACCCGTCGATCCCACCCTCGATCTCTAGGAGGCGCCGACGTGGCCACTGCCGAGACCACCGCACCCGTCGCCGTCATCGTCCTGGCCGCCGGCGCCGGGACCCGCATGAAGTCCCGCACCCCCAAGGTGCTCCACGAGATCGGCGGTCGCTCGCTCCTCGTGCATGCGCTCACCGCCGCCGAGGGCACCGGCCCCGGCGAGCTCGTCGTCGTCGTCGCGCCACGAGCGCGAGCGCGTCGCCGCGCACCTCGCCGAGCACGCCTCCGAGGTGCGGGTCGCCGACCAGGACGAGATCCCCGGCACCGGCCGCGCCGTCCAGTGCGGCCTCGAGCAGGTCGCCGCAGGCGAGGGAACCGTGCTGGTGACCTACGGCGACGTGCCGCCGCTGGACCCCGCGACGCGCGCGAGCTGGTCACCGCCCACGAGGCCGAGGGCGCCGCCGTCACCGTGCTCAGCGCCCGCGTCCCGGATCCCGCCGGCTACGGCCGGATCCTGCGCAGCGAGGACGGCTCCGAGGTGCTCGGCATCGTCGAGCACAAGGACGCGACCGACGAGCGCGCGCGATCGACGAGATCAACTCCGGCATCTACGCCTTCGACCTCGCCGTGTCGCGCGACGCGCTCGGCCGCACCACGACCGACAACGCCCAGGGCGAGATGTACCTCACCGACGTCCTCTCGATCGCGCGGGCCGACGGCCGCTCCGTGCGGGCCGTGGTGACCGAGGACGTGATGATGGTCGAGGGCGTCAACGACCGCGTCCAGCTCGCCCAGCTCGGCGCCGAGATGAACCGTCGCATCCTCGAGCGCCACATGCGCGCCGGCGTCACGATCGTGGACCCCGCCACCACCTGGATCGACGCCGACGTCACCATCGGCCAGGACGCGACGATCCTCCCCGGCGTCCAGCCGCACGGCGCCAGCGACATCGGCGCCGAGGCCGTGATCGGCCCGGACACCACCCTGCGCGACACCGAGGTCGGCGCAGGGGCCGAGGTGGTCCGCTCCCATGCGCCGCTCGCCGTGATCGGCGAGGGCGCGACCGTCGGCCCCTTCTCCTACCTGCGCGCCGGCACGGACCTCGGCGCGAAGGGCAAGATCGGCGGCTTCGTCGAGACGAAGAACGCGGTGATCGGCGAGGGCGCGAAGGTTCCCCACCTCAGCTACATCGGCGACGCTGAGATCGGCGAGGGCACCAACATCGGCGCCGGCACGATCGTGGCGAACTACGACGGGGTGAACAAGCACCGCACCACCGTCGGCCGCCACGCGCGCGTGGGCTCGGACAACGTGCTCGTCGCCCCGGTCACGATCGGCGACGGCGCCGCGACCGGCGCCGGCACCACCGTGCGCAAGGACGTCCCCGCCGGAGCGCTGGGCGTGAACGCTGTCTCGCAGCGGAACATGGAAGGATGGACCCTGCGACGCCGTGCGGGGACCCCGGCCGAGAGCGCGGCCCGGGCCGCCCTCGACGCCGAGCAGGGGTCCGCGGCACAGACGCCCGCAGGAACTGCCGCCGAGGAGCACAAGGAGCACGAGCAGCGATGAGCGGAATCGTCACCACCGGGGAGAAGCGACTGGTCCTCGCCTCAGGACGGGCCCACCCGGTGCTCGCACAGGAGGTCGCCGAGGAGCTCGGCGTCGAGGTCCTCCCCATGGACGCCTGGGACTTCGCCAACGGGGAGATCTACGTGCGATACGGCGAGTCCGTGCGCGGCACCGACGTCTTCGTGCTCCAGTCCCACCCCGCTCCGATCAACACCTGGGTGATGGAGCACCTGATCATGATCGACGCGCTCAAGCGCGCCTCCGCAAAGCGCATCACCGCCATCGCGCCGAGCTTCCCCTACGCCCGCCAGGACAAGAAGCACCGCGGCCGCGAGCCGATCTCCGCCCGCCTCATGGCGGATCTGTACGAGACCGCGGGCGTGGACCGCATGATCTCCGTGGACCTCCACGCCCCGCAGGTGCAGGGCTACTTCAACCGGCCGCTGGACCACCTGATGGCGCCGCCGATCCTCGCCGACTACGTGCAGAGGAAGTACGGCGAGGAGGACATCGCCGTGGTCTCCCCGGACGCCGGCCGGATCCGCGTCGCGGAGCAGTGGTCCAAGCGGCTCGGCGGCGTGAACCTCGCCTTCATCCACAAGACCCGCGACACGACGCGCCCCAACCAGGCCGTCGCCAAGCGCGTGATCGGCGACGTCACGGGCAAGACCTGCATCCTCGTCGACGACATGATCGACACCGCCGGCACCATCGTCCAGGCCTCCGACGCGCTGATCGCCAACGGCGCCGCCTCCGTCGTCATCGCCACCACCCACCCGATCCTCTCGGACCCTGCGACCGAGCGGCTGAAGAACTCCCAGGTGCGCGAGGTCGTGTGCACGAACACCCTCCCGGTCCCGCCGGAGAAGCAGTTCGACCGCCTCACCCAGCTCTCCATCGCGCCGCTCCTGGCGCGGGCGATCCGCGCCGTGTTCGACGACGGCTCGGTGACGAGCCTCTTCGACGGCGAGGTCTGAGCCGACGGCTCCTCCCGGCCCGGAAGCTTGTTCTGGCCCGGAGGCTCCTCTCGGCGCGGTGCCCGGCGGCGGGCTCCCGACGCGGAAGCGGCCCCGTCCCCCAGGTGGGGACGGGGCCGCTCCGCCGAGCGGTCAGTGGCGCCGAGCGGGGCTCAGATCAGGAACCGGTTGCCCTTGACGAGCCGGCTCCACTGCTTCCCGAGGCCGACGTGGTCACCGGCGGCCAGGCCCGCCATCGCGAGGACGGCGACCGCGAGCAGCAGGTGGGTGTCGTAGAGCGGGTTGGTCGACATCGGGAACGCGGCCAGGTACATGAGCGTGTACATCGCGGCGGCCGAGACGGCGGCGACGCGAGTGCCGATGCCGAGCATGAACGCCAGGCCCACGCCGAGCAGGCCGAGCATGAACAGCACGTCCGTGAGCGGGTTGATCGAGAGGAAGAAGCTCCACACGCCCGCGAAGGGGTTGCCGCCCTCGATCGAGCCGCCGAGGAAGCCGGCGGTGGGGGAGCCGCCGTTCAGCCAGGCGCCCTCGGGCGGGGTCGCGAAGCCGAGGCCGAAGGTCTTGTCCAGGAAGGCCCACAGGAAGGTGAAGCCGACCATCAGGCGCGTCACGCCCAGGAGCGTGTAGCCCCAGCCGGCCTTCCGCGTGGCGGTGACCTCGGAGGCGGCGGGGCGGGCGGGAGTCGCAGCGGCGGGGGTGGCGGCGGTGGCGCTCACGGGAGGGGCCTTTCGGTGTCGACCCGGTCGATGATCGGATCTCGGGGTGTCTGTCTGACAAGAACAACGGTAGGCCCGATCGACGGGTCCACGCGGGGACCAAGGTCGCTGATTTCTGCTCCTGACCTGCAGGGACGTTGGTTCCGGGGTGTTGGGCGAGGGGGTAGGGCGAGGGGAGGAGTGAGAGGGCGGGAGGCACTGCGCCATGCGGCGCCGCTCACCTCCGAGCCTCCATCGGGCGACGTGCGGAGGCCTGCGTGGTAATGTCTGCGCGTCACTTCGGCGAGGGAGGGGTCCTGCCCCTCCGTGATCGACGCGGTGCGGATCTCCGGGAGGAGTACCCTCCCTGTGCCCCGTGGCGTCGATCATCGTCGAGCCCCGCATCCACGAGGAGCACCACCATGGCTGAGAAGCTGAACGTCGAACTGCGCGAGGACTTCGGCAAGGGCGCGCGCCCGCCGTCTGCGCGCCGAGAGCCGCGTCCCCGCCGTCCTGTACGGCCACGGCGAGGACCCCCTGCACCTGTCGCTGCCCGGTCACGAGACCGCGCTCGCGGCCCGCAACCCCAACGCCCTCATCGAGCTGCAGCTCGCCGACGGCACCTCCCACCTCGCCCTGATCAAGGACATCCAGCGCCACCCGCTCAAGCGCACCCTGAACCACCTCGACCTGATCATCGTCAGGAAGGGCGAGAAGGTCGAGGTCGACATCCCCGTCGTCCTGACCGGCGAGGCCGTGTCCCCCGCGGTCGCGATGGTCGACCTGCAGTCGCTGACCCTCTCGGTCGACGCGCTGAAGGTCCCCGAGCAGATCGAGATCGACGTCGAGGGCCAGGAGGAGGGCTACCAGCTCTTCGCCGGCGACGTCGTCCTGCCGGGCGACGCCGAGCTCCTCACCGACGCCGAGATCCTCGTGGTCTCCGTGATGGTGCCGCGCGTGGACGAGGCCGACCTCGAGACCCCGGGTGAGGACGAGGACGCCGAGGGTGCCGAGGGCGAGTCCGCCGAGGGCGAGGACGCCGAGTCCTCCGAGGGCTCCGAGGAGGAGTGACCCCTCCGGGCCGGGGAGCGCGGGCACGACGCCCGTCGGCTCCCCGTCCCGCTCCGTTGCTCACACACCGCCTGCCGGGGCGTCGCGCATCGCGCGGCGCCCCGGTACGGTGTCCGGGGTCGTGCGCCGCCGCGCACCGGTGAGAACGAGGAGCATCATGACCGTGAGCGAGCGCCGCCCCGGGCCGTACCTGGTGGTGGGCCTGGGCAACCCCGGCCCGAAGTACGCCGCGACCAGGCACAACATCGGCCAGATGGTCCTGGACCACATCGCCGACGCCGCCGGCGGGCGATTCGCCGCCGCCAAGCGGGCGCAGGCCGTCGTGCTGGAGGGTCGTCTCGGCGCCCCCGGCGCCGGCGAGCGGGTGATCCTCGCGAAGACCACCACCTACATGAACGTCTCCGGCGGTCCGGTGAAGGCGCTGGCCGCCTACTACGGCATCGACCCCGAGCAGATCGTCGTCGTCCACGACGAGGTCGACATCCCCTTCGACGCGGTGCGCCTCAAGCGCGGCGGCGGCGAGGGCGGCCACAACGGCCTGCGTGACATCTCCAAGGCGCTGGGCACCAAGGACTACCTGCGCGTCCGCGTCGGGGTGGGCCGGCCCCGGGCGACCGCGACACCGCCGACCACGTGCTCGCCCCCTTCACCTCCACCGAGCGCCGCACGCTCGAGTCGCTGATCTCGGACGCCGCCGACGCCGTCGAGGCCGTCGTCCTCGAGGGCCTCACCGCCGCCCAGCGGCGCTTCCACTCCCGGGAGGACCGATGACCGCACCGACCGACCTGCCCCGCACCGACCGGGCCGCCGGCGCAGGCCCTGATGCCGTGAGCGCCGAGCGGTCCGCCGCGCCGCTCGCCCCGTCGCTCGCGCGCCTCGCCGAGGGCGCCGACCTCACCGCGATCCGCGAGCTCGTCGAGTCCGCCGGCGCGGACGAGGACCGTGGCCCGGGCGGGGACATCGTCGCCGCGACCGCGCTGTTTCCCTTCGTCGTCGCCGATCTCGCGCGACGCGCGAGCGCCGAGTCACCGCTGGTCGTGGTCACCTCCACCACCCGCGCCGCCGAGGACCTCCGGGCGGCGCTGAGCTCCCTCGTCGGCACCGCGCACGTCGCCGAACTGCCCGCCTGGGAGACCCTGCCCCATGAGCGGCTCTCCCCGCGCGCCGACACCGTCGCGAAGCGCCTGAAGACCCTGCGCCGCATCGCCCATCCGGAGACCGAGGACCCGGTGCACGTGCCGCTGATGCCCGTGCGCTCCCTGCTCCAGCCGATCGCGACCGGCCTCGGCGACCTCCGTCCCGTCCGGGCCCTGGTGGGGGAGGAGCACCCCCTCGAGGAGCTCGAGCAGGAGCTCGTCGACGCCGCTTACGTGCGCGTGGACATGGTCGAGAAGCGCGGCGAGTTCGCGGTGCGCGGCGGGATCCTGGACGTCTTCCCGCCCACGGAGCCGCATCCCGTGCGCGTGGACCTCTTCGGGGACGAGATCGACGACGTGCGGTACTTCGCCGTCGCCGACCAGCGCTCGCTCGATCCCGTCCCGCACGGGCTCGACGCCCCGCCCTGCCGCGAGATCCTGCTGACCCCCTCGGTGCGCGAGCGTGCCCGCGCCCGCGCCGAGGAGCGCCCGGTGTGCGCGACCTGCTGCTGCGCATCGCCGACGGCATCGCCGCCGACGGCATGGAGTCCCTCAGCCCCGTCCTCGTGGACGGCATGGAACAGGTCGCCGACGTGCTCCCCGCCGGTGCCCGCTTCCTCGTCGTCGACCCGGAGAAGGCCCGCGCCCGCTCCGAGGAGCTCGTCGCCACGACCGACGAGTTCCTCGCCGCCGCCTGGTCCAGCGCCGCGGCCGGCGGCGGACTCCCGATCGACGTGGGGGCGGCGAGCTTCGTGCCCCTGTCGGAGGCGAAGGGCCACGCCCGCGAGGGCGGCCGCGCCTGGTTCACCCTGGCCGCCTTCGGCCTCGACGCCGACCTCGACCTGACCACCTCTGGCACGTCCACCCACCCCGGCTACTCCGGCAAGCCCGCCGACGCGGCGAAGGACCTCGAGCGCCGTCGCGCCGACGGCTGGTCCGTCGTCGCGACCATGGCCGGCACGGGCGGGGCCCGCCACGCGGCCGAGAACCTCCGCGGCGAGGGCATGGCGGCCGTCTTCGCCGAGCGGCTCGAGGGGCCCGTATCCCCGGGAGAGGCCGTCGTCACCGTCGGCCCCTTCGCCGAGGGTCTCGTCGCCGAGGACCTGAAGCTGGTCCTCGCCTCCGAGCGCGACCTCACCGGCAAGTCCGGGGCGCGCCGCGGCGAGGAGCGGAGGATGCCCTCCCGCCGCCGCAACGTCGTCGACCCGCTCCAGCCGCGGCCCGGCGACCACGTCGTCCACGCCCACCACGGCGTGGGCCGCTTCGTCGAGATGACCAGCCGCACCGTCGGCACCGGCGCGAAGCGCACCACCCGCGAGTATCTCGTGATCGAGTACGCGGCCTCGAAAAGGGGCCAGCCCGGCGACCGGCTCTACGTCCCCTCCGACCAGCTCGACCAGGTCACCAAGTACGTCGGCGGCGAGGAGCCGTCCGTCAACCGCATGGGCGGCGCCGACTGGGCGAAGACCAAGTCGAAGGCCCGCAAGGCGATCCGCGAGATCGCCGACGAGCTGGTGCGCCTGTACTCCGCCCGGCAGTCCGCGCCCGGCCACGCCTTCGGCCCCGACACCCCCTGGCGGCGGGAGCTCGAGGACTCCTTCGAGTTCGTCGAGACCCCGGACCAGCTCTCCACCATCGAGGACGTCAAGAAGGACATGGAGAAGCCGGTCCCGATGGACCGCCTGATCCTCGGCGACGTCGGCTACGGGAAGACGGAGATCGCGGTGCGCGCCGCCTTCAAGGCCGTCCAGGACGGCAAGCAGGTCGCCGTGCTAGCCCCGACGACAGCCGCTGGCCCAGCAAGACATCTCGACACCTTCTCCGAGCGGTACACGGGCTTCCCCGTGACCGTGAAGGGGCTCAGCCGCTTCCAGTCCGCCGCCGACTCCGAGGCGACGGTCGAGGGGGCGCGCGAGGGCGACGTCGACGTCGTGATCGGCACCCACCGCCTGCTCACGGGCAACGTGCGCTTCAAGGACCTGGGGTCGCTGATCATCGACGAGGAGCGACGCTTCGGCGTCGAGCACAAGGAGACGCTCAAGGCGCCGCGAACGAACGTGGACGTGCTGTCCATGTCGGCGACACCCATCCCGCGCACCCTCGAGATGGCCGTGACAGGCATCCGGGAGATGTCCATTCTCGCGACCCCGCCCGAGGAGCGCCATCCGGTGCTGACCTACGTCGGCGCCGACGAGGACCGCCAGATCGCCGCCGCGATCCGGCGCGAGCCGCTGCGCGAGGGGCAGGTCTTCTACATCCACAACCGGGTCGAGGACATCGACCGCGTCGCCGCGCACCTGCGCGAGCTGGTGCCGGACGCCCGCGTCGCCGTCGCCCACGGCAAGATGAACGAGCACCAGCTCGAGCGCGTGATCGTCGACTTCTGGGAGCGGGACTTCGACGTGCTCGTATGCACCACGATCGTCGAGACCGGCCTGGACATCGCCAACGCCAACACCCTGATCGTCGAGAACGCGGACCGCTTCGGGCTCTCGCAGCCGCACCAGCGCGCGGGCGCGTGGGCCGTTCGAGCGAGCGCGCCTACGCCTACTTCCTCTACAACGCGGGCAAGCCGCTCACGGAGACCGCCCACGACCGCCTCACCACCCTCGCCACCAACACCGACCTCGGCGCCGGCATGCAGGTGGCGATGAAGGACCTCGAGATCCGCGGCGCCGGCAACCTGCTCGGCGGCGAGCAGTCCGGGCACATCGCCGGCGTGGGCTTCGACCTCTACGTGCGCATGGTCGGGGAGGCCGTCGCGGCCTTCCGCGGCGAGGCGAGCGCGCCGGAGAAGGAGATCCGGGTCGAGGCGCCGCTGGACGCGCACGTCCCGCACGACTACATCGGCTCCGAGCGCCTGCGGCTCGAGGCCTACGCGAAGCTCTCCGCGGTGCGCGAGATCTCCGAGATCGAGCAGGTCCGCGCCGAGCTCGCCGACCGCTACGGCCCGCTGCCCGCGCCGGTGGAGGTGCTCGCTGGACGTGGCCCGCTTCCGGATCGACGCGCGTGCCGCGGGGGTCGACGAGGTCCAGGCGCAGGGGAAGATGATCCGCTTCGCCCATCTCGAGCCCGCCGACTCCGTCGCGATGCGGATGAAGCGCCTGTACCCGGGCACGCCGCTCAAGCCGGCCCTGCGCCAGGTGCTCGTGCCCCGCCCGATGACCTCCCGCTTCGGCGGCACCGAGCCGCGCGACCACGCGCTGCTCGAGTGGGCGCGCGAGGTCTTTGCGCGAGCTCGTGCCCTCCGCGGCCGAGCAGATCTCCGCGCCCGTCGTGCAGGCGGAGGCGGGGTCGGGGCCGGCGAGGAAGTAGCCTCGCCCCCGTGAGCACCGCGCGCCGCCCCGTCCCGTCCGATCCCGCCCCGCGCGGCGCGCCCTGCGCGGGCCGTGGAGGTGATGGAGGCGGCGCGGGCGCCGAGCGGCGACGCCTGGACCCACCGGCAGACCCACGCCTCGCTCGCCCGCTACCTCCTCGAGGAGGCCTATGAGGTGCTCGAGGTGATCGACGACCCCGCCGGCCACGGCCCCGGGGCGCCGCCCGACGAACTCGGCGACCTGCTGTTCCAGATCCTCTTCCATGCGCGCGTGGGCCAGGAGGAGGAGCCGGCCTGGGACGTGGACGACGTGGCCCGCTCCTTCGTCGCGAAGATGGAGCGGCGCAACCCGCACGTCTTCGGCGACGCGCCCGAGCAGGCGCTCGAGGACCCCGCCGACGTCGAGCAGATCATCGCGCAGTGGCACGCCGTCAAGGCGCAGGAGAAGCGAGCAGGAGCGAAGAGGGCCGGCAGGAGCAGGGCGGCTCCGGGGCGGCTCCGACGCGCCCCCTCGGCTGGGCCGAGGGGATCCCCGCCGAGTCGCCCGCCCTGCAGACCGCGGCGAAGATCGTCCACCGCGCCCGGTCGGCGGGCGGGCTCGAGCGGCTGCTCGAGGCGGCCGACGCCGCGGCCTCGGCCGAGGACGCCGACGACTGGGGCGGCGACCTCGGCCGGGCGGCGCTCGACCTGGTCGTGGCCGCCGAGGGCCGCGACGACGATCCCGAGACCGCGCGCGCGCCCTGCTCGCGAGGACCTTCCGCGA
Source organism: Brachybacterium sp. GPGPB12 (assembly GCF_038396325.1). Classification (NCBI taxonomy): domain Bacteria; kingdom Bacillati; phylum Actinomycetota; class Actinomycetes; order Micrococcales; family Dermabacteraceae; genus Brachybacterium; species Brachybacterium sp. GPGPB12. Next base: position 3,959,662 of record NZ_CP149573.1, read on the forward strand.
GCTCGAGCAGGGCGCCGGCGCCTGACCGGGGCACTCGTCCGCCGTCGGCCCCCTCCGGCCGCAACCGCGGGCACGGGGGCGCGTGGCGGGCGTCGCTCGGCCTAGACTGTCGGGCGGACGGTCAGCGCCGACCGGACGATTCGAACTTCATCACCGAAGGAAGGAACAGCCCATGGCGACCCTGATCGAAGCACTCCTCGCCCGAGAGATCCTCGACTCCCGCGGCAACCCCACCGTCGAGGTCGAGATCCTGCTCGACGACGGCACGTTCGAGCGCGCGGCGGTCCCCTCCGGCGCCTCCACCGGCCAGTTCGAGGCCGTCGAGCGCCGCGACGGCGACAAGGACCGCTACCTCGGCAAGGGCACGCTCGACGCCGTCAACGCCGTGATCACCGAGATCCTGCCGGCGATCCACGGCATGGACGTCCAGGAGCGACGCGCGATCGATCAGGCGATGCTCGATCTCGACGGCACCAAGAACAAGGGCACCCTCGGCGCGAACGCCATCCTCGGCGTCTCCCTCGCCGTGGCGCGCGCCGCCGCGGCCTCCGCGGGCGTGCCGCTGTACCAGTACGTCGGCGGCCCGAACGCGCACATCCTGCCCGTCCCGATGATGAACATCCTCAACGGCGGCTCCCACGCGGACTCCAACGTCGACATCCAGGAGTTCATGATCGCGCCGATCGGCGCGGAGACCTTCTCCGAGGCCATGCGCGTCGGCGCCGAGGTCTACCACGCGCTGAAGGCCGTGCTCAAGGAGCGGGGCCTGGCGACCGGTCTCGGCGACGAGGGCGGCTTCGCCCCGAACCTCGACTCCAACCGCGCCGCGCTCGATCTGATCGTCGAGGCCATCGGCAAGGCCGGCTTCGAGGCCGGCAAGGACGTCGCGCTCGCGCTCGACGTCGCGGCCTCCGAGTTCTTCGAGGACGGCGCCTACACCTTCGAGGGCGCGAAGAAGTCTTCCGCCGAGATGGTGGACTACTACGCCGAGCTCGTCGACGCCTACCCGCTGGTCTCCATCGAGGACCCGCTGGACGAAGAGGACTGGGACGGCTGGAAGGCCATCACCGAGCGCCTCGGCACCAAGACGCGGCTCGTGGGCGACGACCTCTTCGTCACCAACCCCGAGCGCCTCGGCCGCGGCATCGACGAGGGCGCCGGCAACGCGGCCGCTGGTCAAGGTCAACCAGATCGGCTCGCTCTCCGAGACCCTCGACGCCGTGGACCTCGCGCACCGCGCGGGCTTCAAGGCCATGATGTCCCACCGCTCCGGCGAGACCGAGGACACCACCATCGCCGACCTGTCCGTCGCGACCAACTGCGGTCAGATCAAGTCGGGCGCCCCCGCCCGCGGCGAGCGCGTGGCCAAGTACAACCAGTCGCTCCGCATCGAGGAGGAGCTCGGCGAGGCCGCCCGCTACGCCGGCGCCTCCGCCTTCCCGCGCTACACGGCGTGATCGTCGCCGCCCGGGCGCACCGCGTTTCCCGCGCGGCGCGTCCAGGCGGAGGCCGTATCCTCTAGCGCATGAGCGACAGACGACCGGGCGCCCCGCGATCGACGAGGCGCCCGGTCGCCGCGTCCGGGGCCCGTCGCACCGGTGCGCGCTCGACCTCGCGCCCGTCGGCCGCCCCCGGCCGCGGCGGCGCCGCCCGCCCCGGCGGGACCAGGCAGTCCGCCTCCGGAGGCGGCGGCGGCGACCGCGGCCGGGGCCCCGCCGCCGCCTCCCGCCCCGCCACCGCCCAGTCCCGCACGGACGGGCCGGACGGGCCCGGCATCACGATCACGCGCCGCACCCTGGTGCTGGTCGCCCTTGTCGTAGTGGCGCTGGCGGCCCTCGTGCCGACGGTGAACTCCTACGTGGCCCAGCGGCAGAAGCTCTCCGACCTGCAGGGCCAGGTCGCCCAGCAGGAGGCGGAGGTCGAGGACCTGCGCGAGCAGGTCGCGCAGTGGGAGGACCCCACCTACGTCGCCGCCCGCGCCCGCGAGCGCCTCCTGTTCGCGATGCCGGGGGAGACCCAGTACCGCCTCACCGACACCTCCGGCCAGGACGTCCCCCTCACCGAGGCGCGACGAGGCCGAGGAGGCCGCGAAGGAGGGCGAGTGGTTCTCGACCCTCTGGGAGAGCGTCGAGGGCTCGAGCCGCCTGACCCCCGAGGACATCCCCGACGAGACCGGCTCGACCGACGAGGACGTCCCGGCCGAGGACCCCGCCGACACCACCGATCAGGACGACGACCAGTGACCGCACTCGCCCCTCTTCCCCACGAGACGCCCGCCTCGCCGCGCGACCTCGAGATCATGCGCCTCCAGCTCGGCCGCGACATGCGCGGCGTCGTCTCGATCGCCAGGCGCGCGCCTGCGGGCGCCCCGCCGTGGTGCGCACCGCTCCCCGTCTCGAGGACGGCACCCCGTTCCCGACCTCGCTGTACCTCACCCTTCCCTGGCTCACCCTCGAGCTCTCCCGGCTCGAGGCGACCGGGCTGATGGCCGAGCTCACCGAGCGCCTCGAGAGCGACGAGCGGCTCGCCGCCCCGTACCGGGCGGCGCACGAGCGCTACCTGGCGCGCCGTGCCGAGATCGGCGAGGCGGAGGAGGTCGCGCACGTCAGCGCCGGCGGGATGCCGACGCGCGTCAAGTGCCTCCACGCCCTCGCGGGCCAGTCCCTGGCCGAGGGTCCGGGCGTCAACCCGGTCGGCGACGAGGTGCTCGCGATGATCGACGGCGCCGTGCCCGAGCTCGTCTGCCGCCGCCAGGACGAGGAGCCCGGGACCGACGTCGACGAGCACGGCACCGACGAGGGCGAGGAGGGACGATGAGCGCGCCCGTCGCCGCGATCGACTGCGGCACCAACTCGATCCGCCTGCTGATCGCCCGGCGTGACGAGGGCACCGGGCGCCTCGTCGACCTCGAGCGGCACCTGGAGATGGTCCGCCTCGGGCTCGGCGTGGACCGCACCGGACGCTTCGACCCCGTCGCCGTCGAGCGCACGCTGGAGGCCGCCCGCCGCTACCAGGCGCTGGTGGAGCACTACGGCGTGCGCCGCGAGGACGTCCGCTTCGTGGCCACCTCCGCGACCCGCGACGCCTCCAACCGCGAGGACTTCATCTCCGGCATCCGCGCGATCCTCGGCATCGACCCCGAGGTCATCTCCGGCCAGGAGGAGGCGGAGCTGTCCTACCGCGGCGCGGTCAGCACCGTCGAGGGCCTGCCCGCAGGGCCCGCGCTGGTGGTCGACATCGGCGGTGGCTCCACCGAGCTGGTGCTCGGCACCACCGCCCCCACCCACCGCATCAGCCTGGACATGGGATCGGTCCGCCTCACCGAGCGCCACCTGCGCTCCGACCCGCCCGCCGACGCCGAGATCGCCGCCGCCGCGGCGGACATCGACGCCCTGCTGGACGAGGCCGCGGCGGCGATCCCGCTGGAGCAGGTCGCCTCGCTCGTCGGCGTCGCCGGGACGGTGACCACGGTCACCGCGGTCGCCACCGGGATCCGGGACTATCGTCCCGATGTCACCCACGGCGCCGCCCTTCCCGTCGACGAGGTCCGCGCGCTGTGCGGGACGCCGCTGCGGGAGACCCGTGAGGAACGGGCGCGCCACCAGGTGATCCACCCCGGGCGCATCGACGTCATCGGGGCGGGCGCGCTGATCTGGTCGCGCATCGTCGAGCGCGTCGCCGCCGCCTCCGGCATCGTCGAGACCCGCACGAGCGAGCACGACATCCTCGACGGGATGGCGCTGGATCTGCTGGACCACGCGCCCTGAGACCCTCAGCGCGTCAGGCGGTGACCATCTGACGAGGTGCTTTTGTCTCAGCGACCATACGGTCCTAGGCTGGGGTCCATGACGAACACCCTCGGCGGCAAGCCCCATGTCCTCATCCTCGGCGGCGGTTCCGTCGGCATGACCACCGCGTCCGAGCCGCGCAAGACGCTCGGAGCGGAGGTCGCGATCACCGTCGTGGACCCGCGCCCGTACATGACCTACGCGCCCTTCCTCCCCGAGGTCGGCGCCGGCGGCAGATCGATCCCCGCAACGTGCTTGCGCCGCTGCGCAAGGTCCTCACCGGCGCCAAGGTCGTCACCGGCTCCGTCGCGGCGATCCGCGGCGCCGAGCACACCGTGGTGGTGGACACCGAGGAGGGCGAGCGGCTCGAGATCTCCTACGATTACCTCGTGGTGGGCCTCGGCGCCGTCCCGCGCCTGCTCCCGATCCCCGGCCTCGCCGAGAACGCGATCGGCTTCAAGCAGGTCGAGGAGGCCACGGCCGTCCGCGACCGCATCCTCGCCAACCTCGCCGAGGCGGCGACCACGAAGGATCCCAAGCTCCGCAAGCGCCTGCTCACCTTCACCTTCATCGGCGGCGGCTTCGCCGGCGGCGAGGCCGTGTCCGAGGCCGAGGACATGGTGCGCGATGCCCTGCGCTACTACCCCGACCTCCACGCCTCCGACATCCGCTTCGTGCTCGTCGACGGCGCTCCCTTCATCTTCCCGGAGCTCACCGAGGACCAGCGCGCCTACGTGCTGAACCAGTCGCGCGAGCGCGGCATCGAGGTCAAGCTCGAGACCTTCCTGAACTCCGCCGAGAACGGAGTGATCAAGACCAGCGACGGCGACGAGTTCGAGACCGACCTGCTCGTGTGGAACGCGGGCGTGAAGCCCAACCCGGTACTCTTCGACGAGGAGACCTCCGACCTCCCGATCGTCACCGAGCGCGGCCCGCTCATGGGCAAGGTCCAGGTCCTGCCCGACCTGCGCGTCAACGGCGAGGACGGCCCCTTCGACGACGTCTTCGCCGCCGGCGACTGCGCCGCCGTGCCGGATCTCGCCTCGGGCGAGGGCAAGTTCTGCCCGCCCAATGCCCAGCACGCGGTGCGCCAGGCCAAGCGCCTGGCCGACAACATCGCGCGCTCCGTCCAGGGCCGCCCGCTGGTGGACTACTACCACAAGAACCTCGGCGTCTTCGCGACCCTCGGCATGTACAAGGGCGTCGGCCGCCTGATGCTCGGCGAGAAGGAGCTGGACATCCGCGGCCTCCCGGCCTGGGCGATGGCCCGCTCGTACCACCTGTACGCGATGCCGACGATCGGCCGCAAGGTGTCCGTCGCCGCAGGCTGGGTGGGCAACCTCGTCTCCCGCCGCGACATCATCGGCATCCCCCAGGCGGAGACCCCGCGCGCCGCCTTCGAGCTCGCCGCGAGCTCCGGCAAGAAGAAGTGAGCCGCGCGGGACGACGCTGAGCGTCCCCCGACACGACGCCGTCGCCCCTCAGGGGGCGGCGGCGTCGTCGCGTCCGGAACCTCTGTGGGCTCGGACCCTCCGTGAGCGAGTATCCTCGGATGGTCACGCAAACGAGCACGTTCGCGCACGCGGCAGAGTCGCGGCACTGAGCATCCGGCGCACGGCCAGAGAGGGGCAGGACCATGCAGATCCATATCGTGGAGGACGCCGCGGCCGGAGGCGTCGTCGTCGCCGACGAGATCCAGCGCGTCCTCGAGCGGACGGGCGACCGGGGCCCGGTGCTGGGCCTGGCGACCGGCTCCTCGCCGCCGCCCGCGTACCAGGAGCTGATCCGCCGCCACCGCGAGGAGGGGCTCTCCTTCGCCGATGCCCGCGCCTTCCTCCTCGACGAGTACGTGGGCCTGCCCCACGAGCACGAGCAGAGCTACCACCGCTTCATCCGCGAGAACCTCGTCTCCCACATCGACCTGCCGGGGGAGAGGGTCTGCTCCCCGGACGGCACCGCCGAGGACCCGCACGCCGAGGCCGTGGCCTATGACGGACGCATCCGTGACGCCGGGGGAGTGGACGTGCAGGTGCTCGGCATCGGCTCGAACGGCCACATCGCCTTCAACGAGCCCGGCGGCTCCCTCGGCTCCCGCACCCGCGTGGTGGGCCTGAGCCGCTCGACCATCGCCGACAACTCGCGCTACTTCGCCAGCCGCGAGGACGTCCCGATCCAGGCCCTCAGCCAGGGGCTCGGGACCATCCTCGAGGCGCGGCGGATCGTGCTGGTCGCCTCCGGGGAGAACAAGGCCGCGGCCATCGCGCGACTCGTCGAGGGCGGGATCAGCGCGCGCTGGCCCGCGACCGTGCCGCAGATGCACCCCGAGGTCGTCGTCGTCGCCGACGAGGCCGCCGCCTCCCGCCTCGAGTCGCACGAGGACTACCGCCACGAGCGCCGCCTCGAGGAGGCCGAGCGCGCCGCGCGCTCCCACTGAGACCGAGACCACCGGGTCCCGGGCGGGACCACCCTCCCCGGCAGAGCCCCGGTGGGCGCAGGGGCCGATACGATCGCCCTCATGCAGCAGGCCGATCCCTCCCCCTCCTCCTCCTCGCGCACCGCCCCCGACGCCGCGACCCCGACCCCCGAGCCGCGCGGCGCCCTGGACCGCTGGTTCCGCATCACCGCACGCGGCTCGACGATCCCTCGGGAGATCCGCGGCGGCATCGTCACCTTCTTCTCGATGTGCTACATCGTGGTGCTGAACCCCCTGATCATCGGCACGGTCCCGGACTCGACCGGGATGTACCTCGGCGGCGGCACCGAGCCGAACCTCCCCGCCGTCGCCGCCGGCACCGCGCTCATCGCAGGACTGCTGAGCATCTTCATGGGGGCGTGGGCGAAGTTCCCGCTGGCTCTGGCCGCCGGGCTCGGGCTGAACGCCTATCTCGCCTACTCCGTCGTCCCGCCGCCGGGCATGACCTGGGGCGGCGCCATGGGCCTCGTCGTCATCGAGGGCGTGGTCATCCTGTCGCTGGTGCTCAGCGGCTTCCGCAAGGCCGTCTTCGACGCCGTCCCGGCCTTCCTCAAGACCGCGATCGCCGTCGGCATCGGGCTGTTCATCGCCTTCCTGGGCCTGTACAACGCGAAGTTCGTGACGACCGCGAACGGCACCCCGGTCCAGCTCGGCAACGACGGGTCCCTCACCGGCTGGCCCACCTTCGTGTTCGTCGCCGGGTCGCTGCTCATGTTCGTGCTGTGGGTGCGCAAGGTCCCCGGCGCGATCCTCATCGCCATCGTCACCGCGACCGCGCTGTCGATCGTGATCGAGCGCGTGCTCCACCTGGGCGCCTTCGCCCCGGACGGCGCCGACGGCCCCGGCAATCCGGGCGGGTGGGCGATGAACGTCCCGGCCGTCTCCGAGTTCCCGGTCCAGCTCCCCGACTTCTCCACGCTCTTCACCGTCGACCCGATCGGCGGGATCACCGCCGCGGGAGCGGTCGGCGCCAGCGTCATCGTGTTCTCGCTGCTGCTGGCCGACTTCTTCGACACCATGGGCACCATGGTCGGGGTCGCCGCGGGGGCGGATCTCGTCGACGAGCAGGGCGACATCCCGCACTCCCAGCGGATCCTCGTGGTCGACTCCGCCGCGGCGATCGCCGGCGGCATGGGCGGAGTCTCCTCGAACACGAGCTTCGTCGAGTCCACCTCCGGTGTCGCCGAGGGCGCGCGCACCGGGCTGTCCGCCGTGGTCGTCGGCGTGCTGTTCCTGCTCTCGACCCTCCTCTCGCCGCTCGTGGGCATGGTGCCCTACGAGGCGGCGACCCCGGCGCTGGTGATGGTCGGCTTCCTGATGATGACCCAGATCACCGACATCGACTTCACCGACGTCGAGATCGCGATCCCCGCCTTCCTCACGATCATCCTGATGCCCTTCGCGTACTCGATCACCGTGGGCATGGGCGCCGGCTTCATCATGTATGTCTTTCGCTGAAGCTGGTGCGGGGCAAGGCACGCTCGATCCATTGGCTGATGTACGTGATCGCCCTGATGTTCGTCGCGTACTTCCTGCGCGGCGCGGTCGAGGGCCTGCTGCTGTGACCGATCCCGGGGCGGAGACCGAGATCGCCGAGCTCGCCGCCGAGCTCGCGCAGCGCCTGTCGCTGGTCTCCTCGCGGATCCTGCGCTCGCATACCGCCTCGCATGCGGTCTCCGCCTCGCAGTTCTCGGTGCTCGCGCACCTGGACCGGGCGGGGGAGTCCACCCCGGGGGCGCTGGCCGACTTCGAGCACGTGAGCCCTCCGGTGATGACCCGCGTGCTCGGCCGCCTCGAGGAGGCGGGGCTCGTCCGCCGCTCCGCCCACCCCGAGGACGGTCGGCAGGTGCGGGTGACCCTCACCGACCGGGGCAGGGAGCTCGTGCGGGCCGGCCGCGCGGAGCGGGACGCCTGGTCGCGCTCCCGTCTCGACGGGATCAGCGCCGCGGAGCGGGAGAGCCTGGGCGAGGCGACCGCCCTGTCGCGGCGCACGCTGGTCCCGCCGCGGGACTGACGGGGCGCGGAGGGACGCAGAGACGGTGGCGCCGGGATGCCGTCGCGGGCGAGCGGGGCGCCGCCCCGGGACCACGGCGACGCAGAAGCTCGGCGACGCAGAAGCGCGGCACCGCCCCCGCCCGCACCGCGAAGTGCCTCGCCGCGGCGCCGCAACGACTCCTCGCACGCGCGTGCGGCACGCACGAAGGGTCCCGTCCGCGGATGGGGCCCTTCGTGGTCTGTGGGACGCGTGATCCCCGCGGGCGGGCCGACGCGCAGCGGTCCGCGCGCGGGAGCCGCCCGGCCCGGCGAGGTGCTCAGGAGACGGCGTCGGCCGAGCGGTCGAGCACGTGGTCCAGGACTGCGATCAGCGCGGCGACGTCCTGCTCGTCCACGGCCGGGAAGGTCGCGATGCGCGACTGGTTGCGTCCGAGCTTGCGGTAGGGCTCGATGTCGACGATCCCGTGGGCCCGCAAGCACGGAGGTGATGGCCGTGGCATCGATCGAGTCGTCGACGTCGAGGGTGGTCACGACCTGCGAGCGCGCCGCCGGATCCGTCACGAAGGGGGTGATCTCCTCGCGCCGCTCCGCCCAGGCCTGGAGCATGCCGCTGGTGGTGCGGGTGCGGGAGTCGGCCCAGGCGAGACCGCCCTGGGCGAGCATCCATTCGATCTGCTCGGCCATCAGCACAAGGGTCGCCACCGCCGGGGTGTTGAGCGTCTGGTCCTTGCGGGAGTTGTCGATCGCGGCGGTGAGGGAGAGGAAGGACGGGATCCAGCGGTCCGCCGCCGTGCCGAGGCGCTCCGCACGCTCGATCGCGGCGGGGGAGAGGAGCGCGAGCCACAGCCCGCCGTCGGAGGCGAAGGCCTTCTGCGGCGCGAAGTAGTACGCGTCCGTCGCCGAGACGTCCACCTGCGCGGCGCCGGCCACGGAGGTCGCGTCCACGAGCACGAGCTGGTCCTCGCGCGCACCCTCGGGACGGGCGACCGGGACCATCACGCCGGTCGAGGTCTCGTTGTGCGGCCAGGCATAGGCGTCCACGTCCTCGGAGACGCGCGGGGCGGGGCGACTCCCCGGCTCAGCACGGATGACCTCGGGCTCCGCGAGATGCGGTGCGCCGGAGGACTCCGCGGCGAACTTCTGCGAGAACTCGCCGAGCACGAGGTGCTGGGAGCGCTTCTCGATCAGCCCGTAGGCGGCCACGTCCCAGAACGCGGTGGAGCCTCCGTTGCCGAGCACCACCTCGTACCCCTCGGGAAGGGAGAAGAGCTCGGCCAGGCCCTGACGGACACGAGCGACGACCTGCTTGACCGGCGCCTGACGGTGGGACGTGCCCATCACCGTGCGGGATACCGAGGAGAGCGCGTCCATCTGCGCATCGCGCACCCGGGAAGGACCGGAGCCGAAGCGTCCGTCGGAGGGAAGCGACTCCGAGGGGATGGTCAGGGCGCGCAGGGCGTCGGTGCGAGCGGTGCTGGCAGCGGTCATTCGAGCTCTCCTCACGAGGACGGTCCGGGCCGCCCGGTCACGAGGCGGCCCGGGGGCATTCTTCCAGGAACGTCTTCCGACGCCTCGGTCGGTCCGGGGAGCGTCGGGGGTGCGGGCCGGCGTGCGCTCCCCGGGGCACGGTCCGTGCGAGGATCAGGGCATGAGCCGTGCCGATCTCGAGAAGCGGCCGTACGACGTCGCGACGATGTTCGACGGCATCGCCCGCCGCTACGACCTGATGAACGACGTCGCCGCGATGGGGCAGGTCGGGATGTGGCGAGAGAAGATGGTCGAGTCCCTCGACATCGCTGCGGGGGACCAGGTCCTGGACCTCGCCGCCGGCACCGGCACCTCGAGCGCCGCCATCGCCCGCGCCGGCGCGCAGGTGGTCGCCGCCGACTTCTCGCTCGGGATGATGACCGAGGGCCGCCGACGAGGTGCGCCGGTCCCGTTCGTGGGCGCCGACGCCCAGCACCTCCCCTTCGCGGACGACTCCTTCGAGGCCGCGGTGATCTCCTTCGGCCTGCGCAACGTCCATGAGCCGCGGCGGGCGCTCGCCGAGATGTCCCGGGTGGTGCGCCCGGGCGGCCGTGTCGTGGTGTGCGAGTTCTCGACCCCGACGTGGCGTCCCTTCCGGGCGGTCTACGAGAACTACCTGCTGCGTGCGGCGCCCGCCGTGGCACGACGCGTCGCCACGAGCGCCGACGCCTACGACTACCTCGCCGAGTCGATCCTGGACTGGCCGGACCAGGAGGCGCGCGCGGATGGTTCGCACAGGCCGGCCTCGAGCAGGTCCAGTATCGGAACCTCAGCGGGGGCATCGTCGCCCTGCACCGTGGAGTGGTGCCCGCTCGCTGACCTCCTCGATCCTCGCCCTGACCTGCACGGACAGGCGAGACGAGGATCGGCGACGGGGCCGATGCGCGCCTCGACGGGGAGCGATGTGGTCGAGGCCACCTCGAAAAGAGCCGTTCTGGCTTGACGGGGTCTCGGAACCCCCGTAATGTTCTTCCTCGTGCCCAGGAGATCGGGACAGCGGATCGGCCCATGGTCGAGAGGTTGGAACTGGTCCTGACCTGGGGCGGAAGGTTCTCGGAAGAGGATCGCGGCGCGGATCACACCGCAGCGATTTGACTCGGGGGAGCGGAAGTCCTAAGTTAGACGGGTTGCCTCAGGGCGAAGAACTTGAAAA